>CBDBDE010000001.1:0-1144123 GCA_965203675.1 Dehalococcoidia bacterium
GTCCGTCCACGTCGGCCCCATACCCGCTGAGCAGGCGGCCAGGACGCTGGAGTGGCAGAAGGTCAGGTTCGAGTCGGCACAGTCCCTCTCCTTCAAGCGGGGCAGAACGATGTCGCCGGAGGCGGAGATCGCCCTTGAGGACATCACCCGGCTCAGGGACGAGGTGCAGCGCGGCAGGGAGAGGCTCTTCCACACGTCCCTGTCCGTGACCCTTCACGCCAAGGACGAGGCGTCGCTGAAGGACATGACCCAGCGGGCGAAGGCCCACTTCGCCGCCACCCTGGGCAAGCTCGACAACCTGGCCTTCCGCCAGCGCGAGGGGCTGCTCTCGACCCTGCCCCTGGCCCTGAACGCCGTGGCCGAGTGGCGCAGCCTGGACACGTCCAGCATCGCCCGCCTCTTCCCCTTCTCGCCGCCCGACCTGGACACCCGGAGCGGCACCCTCTACGGCATCGACATGCGGGCCTGCTCCCCGGTGGTCTACGACCCCTGGGACGGCACCCATCTCAACGCCAACACCGCCGTCCTCGCACGCTCCGGCTCAGGCAAGAGCTTCGCAACCAAGCTGGGAGTTCTCAGGGGCCTGTGCCGGGGCGTGACCGCCTACGTCATCGACCCCGAGGGCGAGTACGCGGACATGGCCCGCGCAGCGGGCGGGCGGGTGCTGTCCCCCGGAGTCCCCGGCGAGGGCATGAACCCCTTTGTCATCGACAAGGGCGACTCCGAGGAGATGCTCCAGCGGATCGGCAGCCTTCGCCGTCTCATCGAGGTGATGGTGGGGGAGAGCCTGGGCGCGGAGCGCAGGGCATCCCTCGACCACGCCCTGGCGGGCTACTACGCCCGGCCACGGGAGCGCACCGGCTTCAGGGATTTTTACGCATATCTGCAAGAGAGCGAGGCGGGAGACCCCGATCTCGCACGGCTGCTCAGGCCCTTTGCCACCGGCAGCCTCAGACATCTTCTCTCCGACGAGGGCGACGACCTGCTCGGCAACGAGGCCCTGGTCACCGTCTTCGACCTTCGACTGCTGGAACCGGAGCTGCGCCCCGCAGCGGCGATGGTCTGCACCGAGACGGTGTGGGCCGCGGCCGCCCAGGACCCCAAGCCCCGCCTGCTGGTGGTGGACGAGGTGTGGTCGATCATGCAGCACCCCGAAGGGGCCGCCTTCATGGTGTCCATGGCAAAGCGCGCCCGCAAGCACCGGCTGGGACTCCAGTTCATCACCCAGGACGTGCAGGACCTCCTCTCCGAGGACTCCTCGCGAACCATCACCGGCCACTCCGGTCGCGCCCTGCTCCAGAACGCCGCGTTCAAGCTCCTGCTCCAGCAGGACGCCGCCGCCATCAGCACCGTGGGCGACGCCTTCGACCTCCCCGAAGACCTCCAACGCTGGCTCCTCTCGTGCCCGCGTGGAGACGGTCTGCTCCTCGCCAGGGGCAACCGCTTCCCCGTGCGCATCGAGGCCACGCCGGAGGAGACGGAGGTCATCGAGTGGCGGCCCGGACACCGCTAGAGCCGTCGATGGAGGCCATTAGAGAAAGGAGTAGCGCCAATGAAGCTGAAGCCCAGAGACATCCTGATTGGAGACGACAAGACGAGTCGCGTCCTGCTGGCGGTGACGCCGCCGAGGGCGGGCGAGCGCACGCTCCTTGGAGTGGAGAACCTCCTCCAGTCCATCGCCGTCCCCGAGCCCTTCTCCCTGGAGCTGGCCGGGGACATGGACGGCGTGACGCTGATGGCCCGCTGCCTGGACGACCGGGTGGTGCGGGGCCAGCTCTCCGCCCACTACCCCCAGGCCCGCATCCAGACGGTTGACCCGAAGGACGACCCCCTGCGCCTCGAAGACCGCGAGCAGGCGTGGTCGATGACGCTCCGGGCCGACGCCCCCGAGTACGTCCCCCTGCGCACCTTCAGGGACGACGACCTTCTCGACCCCGGCTCCGACCCCCTCATAGCCCTCATGGGCGCGCTGTCCTCCCTCAACGAGGGGGAGCGGGTGGTTGCCCGGCTTCTGCTGCGCTCCCTCGGCCCCGACTGGTCACAGCACCACATGGAGAAGGCCCACAGGAGGCCGGGCTACGAGCCGAGGGAACCCGCCTACACCTTCCAGACCAAGCCCCTGCAGATGGACGGCGTGACGATGGCCGTACTCGGCATCGGCGCGCTGGCCGCCCTCAAGGGCTACCTGTGGGTGCAGGACGGGGAGATATGGAAGGCGGCGCTTCTGGGAGCGGGGACGGCCCTGGCACTGGCGGCGGGCGCGTGGGCGTACTGGCGCTGGAAGAGGGCGCGAAACCGGATCGAGGACCCCATCCTGATACAGGAGAAGGTCAGCCGCATCGCCTTCGACGCCGAGCTCCAGGTCACGGCGATAGTGCCCTCCCGCACGGGGCCGCAGCGGGCCGGGGAGCTTCTCGGCCCCGTCGCCGCCGCCTACCGCCACTACGACAACCCCGCGGGGGCGCGCTTCAAGATCGGCAGGGTCCGGCCCGTCGTCCCCGACCCCGGCACCCTGCACCCGCCAAGCCCCGGCCTGTTCGGAAGGCGCAGCGTCCTGGGAGTCCGCGAGATCGCCTCGCTGTGGCACCCGCCCGGAGCGGGCGACGAGACGCCCCTGGTGGAGCGGTCCGGCGCAAGGGCGCTCAGCCCGCTGGCAAAGGGCGTGAAGGGCGGGGCGCTGGTGGGAGACACAACGGCGGGGGCGAGGAAGGAGATCCGCTTCCCCGAAGACCTGCTCCGACGCCACCACCTCTACGTCGCCCGAACCCGTATGGGCAAGTCCACCCTCATGCACCACGTCGTCACCCACAAGCTGCGGGAGAAGGCTGCGGGCAGGGACGGCGACGCCATCGTCGTGATAGACCCCCACACCGACCTCGTGGCCGGAATCCTCGAACACGTCCCCGGCTCCCTCGCGGACCGGGTGAAGCTCATCGACCTGGCCGACGAGACCCGCGCCCCCGGCATCAACCTGCTGGACACCCGCATCTTCTCAGACCGGGACCGCACCGCCGACTCGGTGGTGCGCGTCGCCAAGGGCCTCTGGGACCAGTGGGGGCCGAGGATGCAGTCCATCCTCGAACAGACGGTGAAGACGCTCCACGAGGCCAACGAGCAGATGGAGGCGGAGCGGCAGTACACCATCCTCGACGGCCTGAAGCTGCTGTCCAACGAGCCCTTCCGCAACAACGAGGTGCTCAAGAAGGTCTCCGACCCCTATCTGCTGGAGTGGTGGGCCAACACCTTCGCCGGCTGGAGCCGCGACTACAAGGCCGACTCCCTGGCCCCGGTCCAGACCCGCCTCTCCTACTACGCATCCTCCAAGCGGGCGCGGGCCATCCTCGGCCAGCGCCGCTCCACCATCGACCTGCGCCGAATCATCCACGACGGCGGCGTCCTGCTGGTCTCGACGTCACAGGGAACGGTCGGCAGGGACGTGGCCGCCCTGGTGGGCGCGTCCCTCCTCAACCTCGTGGACGCCGTGATCCGTGAGCAGGGGCAACTGCCGCTGAGCAGGCGCAGGGGGGCGCTGGTGGTGGTGGACGAGATGCAGTCCATGCCGGGCGTCGATTACGAGTCGATGCTCAGCGAGCTGGGCAAGTTCGGAGCGTCGTTCATTCTCGCCACCCAGAGCCTCGCAAAGCTGGACGACCTCTCCCGCACCATGCGGGACACCCTCCTCGCCAACGTGGGCTGCCTCGCCGTCTTCCAGGTGGCGGGATCGGACGCCCGGACCCTGGTGTGGGAGCTGGGCAAGGAGCGGGTGACCGAGGACGACATCACGTCGCTGCCCGTCCACAACTGCTACGTCCGCGCCACCGTGGGCGCCGAGCGGATGCCCGCCTTCTCGATGATGGTCAGAAAGCCCGAGGAGGGAGACCCCGCTGCCGCCGACCGCATCCGCGAGGCGACCACCGCCTACACCGTCCCGGCCCGCGAGGCCGTCTACGCCGACGTGGACGGCCACAAGAAGGTGGACGACTTCCGCGAGGGCCTCGAAGACCTCGAACAGGGAGGGACGGGAGAGCCCCAGGCCGAGGAGGCGGCGGACCGCAGAACGCAGAAGAGCAAGCGGGGCCAGGAAGAGTCGGACGCCAACAGCGAGGACGAGTACGCCGCCGACGACCCCGCCGGCGAAGACGACGAAGAGGAGGCTGAGCTATGAGGACCGAAGGATGCGAGGCGGAGCTGCTCCGCGCCCTGGCCGCCATGCCCTTCCTCGACCGCCTGGAGATGGTCGCCGTCACCGGCTGGTCGAAGGGCGCGGTCTACGAGGCCGCCGCAAGGCTGGAAGCCGAAGGCTTCTGCGCCTCGGCCCTCCACGCCACCGACGTCATCCCCCCGGCGCGGAGGTTCCACCTTACCGCCGCAGGGCTGCGCAGGCTCGCCGACGAGGAGGGCCTATCCCCCGCCGAGCTGGTGCGCTCCCACCCCGTCTCCGCCCAGTGGCGGCGCAACCTTATGGAGCGCGTGGACGCCCTGGCCTCCGTCTATCGCCTGGCGTCAGTGATCTCAAACGTCAGCTACCCCATCCAGTTCCGCTGGTACCGGTCCGCGCCCCTGGACGCCGCCATGACCCTGCCGGACGGCAGGACCGTCGGCGTCGTCCGGCAGGGACTCACCGCCGACAGGTCGGGCTTCGCGAAGCGCATCTGGCGGATGCGCGACGAGCCGATGCCCGGTGTCGTGCTCATGCTCATGGCCGACGACGTGCGGCTCAGGCACGCCCGCAGGCTGCTCTCCACCACCCGGATACCCGCCCTGTTCGCCGTCGAGCGCGAGGCGGTCCTCTCCAAGCCCACACACCGGATATGGAGTCCCTCCGCCGTCAGCGCGTCCCTCGACCTGCGCTACGTCCTAGACCGGCTGGCTCCGGGCGGGGAGCTTCCGGTAGAGGCGGAGCCGCAGAGGGCCGACTTCCCCGCCGACGTCGAAATCGAGGGGCCGGGGTGGGACATCTCAGACCCCATGCTGCCCTTCATGCTCAAGGCCGCAGAGAAGCGCGCCCTCGACGCCATCGCCGACTGGCCCTGGATCGCCCTCTCGGACCTGGCCGGGGTGCTGGGGGTGTCGCCCCAGCGGGCCTCGCAGATGGTCAACCCCCTGGAGGGACTCGACCTGGTGGAGCGGCCCAGGGACGCGGGCGGACGCCTCGTGGTCGCCGACCGGGGGCTGGCCCTGCTCGCACGCAGGGACCGCACCTCCGTCGGCCTGGCGCGGAAGCGGTGGAGCGTCTCCCTGCGGGAAGACGACGCGCCCCTGGAGTGGCGGAACGTCTCCGGCGGCAGAAGCCGCCAGCTTCTCAGGAACATGGAGCACACCGCCGCCGTTCACGCCTTCATGGGCGCTCTCACGGCCCAGGCCCCCCTGCTTGGGTGGGAGGTCGTCCAGCTCGACCCGCCCAGGCGGGCGTCGAGGTACTTCAGGCACGAGGACGGGATGCGCTCGATCAACCCCGACGGCTTCGGGGTCCTGAAGAAGGGCGAGGCGACCTGGGCCTTCTTCCTGGAGTGGGAGAGAAGGGCCGTGCGCCCCTCAACCATGTCCCAGCGTCTCGCCCCCTATCTGCGCTACTACTCATCCCACAGGCCCACCGACGACCACGGCGCCAGGCCCGCCGTCCTGGTCGTCTTCGACGACGAGATCGCACAGACCCACTTCCTGCGCGTGGCGCGGGAGGAGATGCGGGCGGAGGGCGCGTCGGTCCCCCTGTGGGTCTCCCACAGGGATGCGATAGACGCCCTGGGACCGCTGGGGCGCGCATGGCGCGTCCCGGGCGATTGGGAGTCGCCCCAGTCCCCGACGCCCCAATCAACAGAGAACACGACGGCGGGAGCGTGAGCCGCACGGCCGCTCCCCCATTCAACTCACACAGGAGACCGAACAGCCATGAGTTCGCAGGACGCCAACGAAGCGAAGGGACACCGGAGGCGTGGAGGACGGGCCGTTGTCCGGCTCAACGCGGCGGCGCTCTGGCAGCGGTTGGCACTGCTGAATCGCTCCCAGAGCTGGCTCGCCCGAGAGGTCGGCATCAGCCACGGATACCTCTCAATGCTGGTCAACACGGGGCGAGCGCCCTCCGGTCGCATCCGCGCGCGGATGCAGAAGGCCCTTGAAGTGGACAGCTTTGAAGACCTTTTCGAACTGGAGGATAGAGATGACACAACCTAACGGAACACCCCGTCGAGGCGGGGAACTGGACCACATCACGGACATGGAACCCATGCCCTACGGAAACGGGCTGCCGAAGGACTTCCCGGAACGCCTGACGCGGCTCAAGGAGCTCTCCGGCCTCACCTGGGCCGGGTTCGCCAGGGCCATCGGCGTCGACTACCGCCAGATGTACAAGTGGCGCAAGCACGGCGTCGAGCCCAGCGGAGCGGCGATGGACCGGCTCTACAAGTTCGCCGGTCGGCTGAACGGAGGGCTGGTGATCCTCATGGGGGAGGGCTACCAGATGACCTTCCTCAGGAACTGACCCCATAGCGTCGCCGGTGCTCGCCCCGTCCCGTCCGCACCGGCGGCCAGACCCCACACCCGAAACGAGAGGCCAGCGGCCCGGAGAGAAAAGCCGCTGCGACTGTGACCCATGAGAGACAACGAAGACAAGAGGAGACCGGAGACGCCCGGCGAGGACGGCCACGACGACTCGCTGGACGCTCTGCTGTCGTCCTACACCCCCAGGCAGCGGGAGAAGGTTCTGAAGGGCCTGCGCATCCTGGCCCGCGTCGCCATCCGCTCCTACATGGAGGAGGAGGCCGGGTCCGAGGTCGAGGTCGACGGCGAAGGGGAGAGCCAATGTGGGGAGTGAGCGCACAGACCCCCCACGGCGGGGGCCTCACCCTCTCCGAGGACCGCGATGGTTGACGACACGCCGTCGTCCGGCGTCGCCTCGATCTCCCGCCCCTGTTGGCCGGACATGCGCAACGGCCGATGGAAAGTCCCATAGGAATAGCCTCCGCCTCGCAACCTCTTCCACCCCACTTTGAGCGCCCGCAATAGGGGCTGCATCCCTTGACACCGGGGGCCAGATCGTTCATGATACGTGTAAGACATTGTGTTACATGGAGAAGCAAAAAACATGCCGGACAAGCGAAAGACCGTCACCCTCTCCCTGCCGCCCGCTATGGAAAAGCAACTGAGGCAGGTGGCCGAGGAGGACGGCCGCACCGTGAGCGAGCTTCTGCGCGAGGGGTTCCGCCTCTACCTGGAAGACAGGGAGTGGCGCAGGCAGGACAGGACGCAGATGCGGCGCTCACGCCAGACCGAACACGAAGATACAGGGAGGAGCAACAGATGAACGACCGACACGACTACACCCCGGTGGCCCTCTACGCCAGGGTCTCCAGCGAACGGCAGGACGTGGACAACTCCGTGGCCGCACAGCTCAGGGCGCTCAGGAACTACGCCGAGAAGAACGGCTACATGGTCGTCGGGGAGTACGTGGACGAGGCCGAGAGCGGTCGCGTCGCGGACCGCCCCGAGTTTCGCAAGATGCTGGATGAGGCCGCCAAGCCCAAGGCCCCCTTCAAGGAAATCCTCGTCTGGAAATTTTCGAGGTTCACCCGCAAGCGCGAGCACGCCGTCGCCTTCAAGTCCATGCTCAGACGCAAGGGCATCCGCGTGGTGTCCATCACCGAGCAGGCCGAGGACACGGCCACCGGCAGGCTGCTTGAGGGCATCATCGAGAGCGTGGACGAGTTCTACAGCGAGAATTTGGCCCAGGAGGTCTTGCGGGGAATGAGAGAGGCCGCCTCTCGCGGCTTCTGGGTGGGCAGCAAGGTGCCCTACGGCTACAGCAAGCTCATGGTGCAGGACGGGGCCAAGAAGCGCCCCACACTGGAGCTCAACCCGGATACGGCCCCCGTCGTCAAGCGCATCTTCGACATGTCCCAGGCCGGTAGCGGGATGGTGGACATCACCCGCGCCCTCAACGACGACGGCATCGCCAGCCCCGGCGGGAAGCTCTGGGGCAAGACCGGCGTTCACAAGGTGCTCGTCAACGAGGCTTACACGGGGACTCTCCTGTGGGGCGTGAACGCCAAGGACGGGGGCGACCCGGTGCGCGTGGAGAAGGCGTTTCCCGCCATCGTCTCCAAGACCCAGTTCCAGAGCGTCGGAAGACAACTGCGCCGCCGCGCCCCCAAGGTCAGGCACCCTCGAAGGGTCGGAAGCTCCTTCCTGCTCAGCGGAATGGTCAAGTGCAAGACGTGCAATGGGGCGCTCACCGGCGGGTATTCCAAGAGCGGCCAGTTCCCCTACTACGTCTGCCAGTCCCTTATGAGGCGGGGAAAGGAAGCCTGCAATACCCCCAGGCTCGCCGCCCGGCGTTTCGAGGAGATGGTGGTTCGGAAGATTCGATCCAACGTCCTCACCGACTCCAACATCCGCGCCCTGGTGAAGATCGTGGACGAGCAGATGGACGGTGTGGCGAGCGAGCAGCGCAAGAGGCTGGAGACCATCCAGTCTGAGCTCGCCGACGTGCGACGCAGGCTCGACCGGCTCTACGACCTCGTGGAGACCACCGACATGGACATCAACGACTTCAGGCCCCGAATCCGCGACCACAGGGAGCGCCAGGAGAGGCTTGAGGCGGCTGAGGCGGAGGCGAGAGCGAGCGTCGGCCAGCGCAGAAAGGTCCTGGAACAGGTGGAGACCATCGCCGCCTACGCCCAGGACATGAGCAGGTTTCTGAAGAAGAGCGGGCTGACCGAGCGCCGGACCTTCATCGAGTCCTTCGTCAAGGAGATCGTCGTCACGCCCGACAACGCCCTGATGCGCTACACGGTGCCCATGCCGGAGGATAGCCTCGCCGCCGGCATGAGCGCCGAGGATATGGCTCTAAATGGCTCGGTGCTATCTACCGTGCCGGTTGGTGGGCCGGACTGGACGAAATCAAGAACCGGGGCCGATTCCCGCGTAATCCCGTCCTGGGGCATGGGGATGGTGTACGTCAGAACCGCCTCGTCCTCCACAATCTCGATGCCCTGCACGAAGTTGCGGATGAGTGCCTTCCGCTCGGGGAACGTCCCTTCCTGGAAAAGCTCCCGGAAGTCCGCCACGTACCCCTTGATCTCCTTCGACGTGGGCAACTCCGCCCGCCGCTGCTCCAACTGGCCCTCGGCTTCCTCCCGCGCCGCCGTCAGCTGGTCCTGGCGGCTCTTCAGGGCCAGGATGCGAGGCGACAGGACTTCCAGGGGCAACTGCCTGGTCTCAAGAGCCTGGTAGAGGTTCTCCAACCGGGTCTCCACGTCGGATAGCTCGGCGCTGATGGCCGTCAATCTGCCGTTGACCTCACCGGCGATGTTGTCGATCTCCTCGGCCACCAGGGTCACCAGCTCGGTGATGGTCTCCTCGGTGAGAATCCGCTCCCGCACCTTCTCGATCACCAGGTCCTCGACCTTCGTGGCGTTCAGGTAGCGCCCGTTGCTGCACGCCCCCGCTCCCTCACGGAACAGGCTGGAGCAGACGTAGTAGGCGAACTGGCCGCTCTTGGCTCCCTGGGCCGAGTAGGGCTTGCCGCACACTCCGCACCGTAGCAAGCCGCTCAGCAGGTACTGGCTGCCCACCCGCCCGGGCCGCGCCACCTTCGGCGCCCGCTCGTGCAACCCCTGCTGCACAGCGTCGAAGGTCTCCCTGGACACCAGGGCGGGCCAGGCGTTGTCGACCCGCACCGGGTCGCCCGCCTTCTCGTCCTTGCTTTTCACTCCCCACACCGCTGTTCCCGTATATGCCTCGTTGGTCAGCAGGTAGTGGACCACGTTCTTCTGCCAGCGCTTTCCCTTGTGGGTGATGCCCCGCCCGTTCAGCTCCTTGCAGATTTCCATCAGCCCGTAGCCCCTGCGGGAACTCTCGAAGATCTCCGTCACTATCGGAGCCGCCACCGGGTCAATCTCCAGGGTGGGACGGTCCTTCAGCCCGTCGCTGACCTTGATGCGGGTGTAGCCGAAGGGAGCCTTGGACCCCAGGAAGAAACCCCGGGACGCGGCTTCCCGCATTCCCCGCACGACCTCGGTGGCTAAATTTTCTGAGTAGAACTCGTCCACCGACTCTATGATGGCCTCCATCAGCTTGCCGGTGGGGGAGTCGTCGGCGTGCTCGGTGATTGAGACCACCCGGATTCCCTTCCTTCTCAGCATGGACTTGAAGGCCACGGCGTGCTCCCGCTTGCGGGTGAACCTTGAGAATTTCCAGACAAGGATGACCTCAAACGGCGCCGTGGTCTTGCCGCCCTCGTCGATCATCTTCCTGAACTGGGGCCGGTCGGCGATCCTGCCGCTCTCGGCCTCGTCCACGTACTCGCGGGCCACGGAGTAGCCGTTGGCCTTGGCGTAGTCCCGCAATGCCCGCATCTGGGCGGCGACGGAAAGGTCCACGTCCTGGCGGTCGCTGGAGACCCGGGCGTAGAGGGCCGCCGGGGTGGGAACTGCTAGCTGATTCATGCTGGTTTCCTCCTTGTTTGGCTGTTTGGCGCGATGAAGCTTCCCTACTGCGGGTTCACCATGTCCTGTGCAACTCGGGACTCTACATGTCTTGGAAAGTGTCCGATCATCCGCCCTGCGGGACGAGAGCGTAGAGCCAGCCCTCACGCTGGGCAGCAGCCTCTTCACGACCATTGGGGATTCGAAAAACCACGGCACCGTGACTCCAAGTTGCTGCACACACCGCTGCTATCACCGCGTCCAAGCAGTCGTCGTTGGCGCGGCAGGCGTAACTCCACTCAATCAGGTTGGGTAGTTCTATGCCAGTCGCGGGAGCTAACCCATGCAAGATGATGTCGCGGTTTTGCAGGGCAATGTTCCCTGCCCCCTTGTAGTGCCGATAGGGCAAGCCGACCGCTCTGAGGAAGGCCCCCGGCATCGTCTCCATAACCGTCACGACCTCCTCTTGAGGATTAAGAGGAGGACCAAGAGGCATAACATGCCATGGGGGACGGTTGTTGTGGTCCCACCAGCGGGTCATCAGGTGGGCGCCCCGGTAGGTCATAGTCAACTAATCGGGGCGGACCCGGTGGAGCGTCGATTTGCACTCCGGATAGAGACGTTCAACAATGCGCCTAGGCTCACCGTAATCATCCACGAACTCGCGGGCAATATCTCTCAAGTCCTGGAACTCCGTGTAGGCCAGTACAGGCCAAATCTCGGCAATTGTCTGGTAATCTGCCCCTATTCCGATGTGTGGCAGGAATTCTTCAGGCAGCCCGAAGGGGAAGTCCATCGCAGCAACCGCCGGGACAGGCACCTCAAGCATCAGTTGATACAGGTCTTCCCTGCGAATCGGTTGCACTCTTTCCAGCAGAAGAATGCCATCGTCAAGGTTCCCTTGGGCAAACCATGTGTCGCGGTCTTGAGCGGCACCGCTGAAATCAACACCAATGATCGCGGTCATATTCGTCCTCGCTGAATTTAAGTGCTCCCTAGTCTGGGGCTTCGTGTATGGGAATAGCCTGGAGCCGGAAGCCCAGGGAACGCAGCACCCGGAGCACGGTGTTGAACTCGGGGCTGGCCCCGGCCCGCATGGACTTGTACAGGCTCTTCTCGCCCAGGCCCGTCTCCCGGGCCACCCGCCGCATCCGGTGGGCGCGGGCCATCTCGCCCATGACGGCCATGATGCGGTGCAGGTCTCCCGCTGCCAGGGCGGCGTTCAGGGCAGCCGTCATCTCGTCGGACGTGGCCGGGTGCTCGACCCGTGGTTCTGTGCTGCCCATCGCTGTTCCCCGCCGTCGTGAATTTGACCCATACCCCACTATGTTATCCCACTGGATACCCTCTATGCAAGGGGTAACTGTCAGAGATTCAATAGCCCCGCGACCGCAGGGCCTGGCCCATGACCGGCGCGTTGGCCGACCGATTGAGCCAATCCTTATTGAGCGGGTAGTCTCGGCAGCGCAGTGGGACGGATAGTCCCGCACGCAGTAGCTCGGCCCGGCGGACTCTGGGCTTGCTATAATGATGAGCGAGAATCAGAACAGAGGCCAAGCCTTGAAGAAAGTCCGGGGCCGGGACGCCGCAAAGCCTGAAGCCGAGAATGCCACTACCATTTGAATTCGTCATAGATGGCCCTCCCGTGTCCCGGCAAAGCAGCAGCCGTTCAAGAGAAAGATGGACCCGGGATGTGAGGAACACCGCCAGCCAGTATTGGGGACTCAATTCCCCCTTCGCGGAAGCCGTGAGGGTCGAGATTACAAACTTCTTCTACGGAGGGGCGCCTGACCTCGACAATATGGCCAAGCCTATCTTGGATGCCCTGAAGGGTGTGGTCTATGATGATGACTCGCAGGTCTCCGATCTGGTTTGCCGCAAGAGGGACCGCAATTATGACGTGCCCATTCCAAGTCCCTCGCAGAAATTGCTGGACCGCTTGGGCCAACCAGGTCCATTCGTCCACGTATTCGTGGATCATGCTCTGAACGGGGAGGTGGCGAATTGATAGAGGGCATAACTAATTCCGAGTATCTCGTCTCTCGCAAAACGGCGGAGGAATACCGCAGCAAGGGATACGAAGTCTTACAGGAGACTCCGCTGGATTTCCTGCCGGGCTTCCTGGCCGACTTGGTGGTTCGAAAAGGCGGCGAAACCAAAGTCATAGAGATAAGGCGACGGTCTTCGCTGGCAGCGGATCCCAGGATCATGGAATTGGCCCAAATCGTTGATTCAAAGCCGGGGTGGAGTTTCGAGTTGATTCTGGTGGGAGAACCGGAGATGCTGGATTCGCCCGATGAAGCCCACTCCTTCGACCATGACGGCATTCTTCGGCGGTTAAGCGATGCAGAGCGCACCCTGGAATCTGGCATCCCGGAAGCCGCCTTCGTCCTGGCGTGGTCGGCATTGGAGGCAGCCATCAGGGAATCGATTGCAGAACAGGGGATTTACAATGCGGGCATCACTACTTCGGCTTTCATCCTCGACCAAGCGGTGTCCCTCGGGATTGTATCCAGGGAGGAGTACGGCCAGCTAACCCGAATGCACAAGTACAGGAATGCCGTAGTCCACGGGTTTGGGGCCGCCGACTTTGGTGAGGAATTGGTGGCCGAATTGATCGAGACCGTGCGCCAGATGACCGCGACATAGCCACCCGGCGGTGCATAATCAATTTGCCATTCGTTGGTGGATTGAAGGGTCGTCCGTCAGGGGAGGCTGGACCGCCTGTGGAGCACTCGAACAGATGAAGAGCATGAGGGATGGTGGAGACCGCCAATTACCTACCCCCCGTGTGCCGCCAGAACCGCCACCAGGAGCCTCCCCGCTCGCTCGCCGCCTTCAACTCGTTGACTAACCCGGAGTTGCGCTGCCGCTCCTGGTCAAGCTGCTCTTGCAGCAAGGCCGTCTGCACCTCCAGGCTGCGTATCCGTTCCTAGGCCTCGACCAACTCCGAGTCAGCCACATTGCTGCTCTCCGGCGGGTCGTCGTCCAGCATCACGTACACCCGGTGCCGCCGTCCGCGCGGCTCTGTCTTTACCGCCACCTCTCCGGCGGCGATGCGCCGGTTCAGCGTGGACAGGGACAGCCTCAGCTCCCGGCAGGCTTCCGCCTTGGTCAGCAGTCTCATGTCCGCACCTCCAATTGTGTCATTACGTTTCATTTACGGGTTATTCCTTATGTGTCATACGTGTCAGCGGTTTTTTTCTGTCGGACGTGGGGTCGGTGCCTCTCCCTCGAAAGTCCCGGTTTCTGCAACAAAATGGAGCCCGGAGGGCTTTTGGGGTCAGCCAGGGTTAAGACAGTCGAAAACCCCTGTAATTCCGGTTTGTTGGTGGCCTCCCTACAGGAAACCCCGGGAACCGCTTTAGCGAAAGTGTGGCACCTTGACCAGTCGCTCCAATTGCAGCCTTTCCCAGGGTTCCGGGGCGGGCGGCAGCCATGTGTCAGCCAGGATGCCGTGTTGGGCGATGGTTTCCAGGTTAGAACTGGCGAAGGGGGCGTGATCGACGTAGCTGGCGGCGTCCATGAAGGCGTCCTCGTCGTCGGGGGTCTCGAACACGAACAGCACCAGGGGCAGCGCCCCGCCGTGGTCCCGGCGGGCGTAGCCGCTCTGGAAGTAGCGGCGGTAGTTCTCCAGCCTGGCCCGCACCCGCCGGGGCGTGGTGGCCCGGCGCTCGTATTCCATGAAGCAGTGGCGGTATTCCTCCGGCAGGTCCAGCAACTGTGATGTATGTCAAGGGGTTACGACCGGTGAATGCCAGGCCTGGCCGGATTTCACCATAGCGTTGAGGATCACGAGCATCTTGCGCATACACGCGACCAGGGCCAGCTTCTTCGGCTTGCCGGACGCCAGCAGCCTCTGGTAGAAGTCCCGGATCACCGGGTTGCAGCGGGTCGCGCTCAGCGTTCCCATGTAGAGGGCGCCTCGCACTCGGGAACGTCCGCCCCATACGGTGCGTTTGCCCCTCAGAGTCCCGCTGTCCCGGTTGAAGGGAGCGACTCCCACCAGGGCAGCGATCTCCCGGCGGTTCAGCGTTCCCAACTCCGGCAGGTGGGCCAGGAGCGTCAGGGAGAGCTGCTCTCCCACACCGGGAACCGTGCGCAGCAGGTCATCCTTTTCCCGCCACACGGGACTCTGACGGAGAGTCTCCCGTAACCCTTTGTCCGAGTCGCTCAACTCCTGCTCCAGCCAGGCGATGTGGGCCTCGATGCGGGGACGGACGGCGCCGATGGCGGTGCCGAGGCGGTTCTTCTCCGAGACCAGCATGGTCATCACCTGGTGCCGGCGGGCCAGCAGAGAATTGAGGACCTGGGTCTCTGGGTCTTTGAGCGGGCGCACGGAGGGACGAACGGCGTCGGCGAAGTGGGCCAGGACCGCCGCGTCGAGAGCGTCGGTCTTGGCCAGCGTCCCGGTGGCCCTGGCGAATTCTCGAACCTGGCGCGGGTTGACCACCACCACCGGCAGCGCCGCAGCAGCCAGGGCGGCCACCAACGGCAGTTCCAGGCCACCGGTAGCCTCCAGCAACACCATGGCGGGACCCAGGTTGACCATCTGGGCAACCAGTTCCTCGACGACGACGGCGTCGTAGGACACGTCCCATCTCTGTCCCGTAGGCCGGACGGCAACGTCCACCTGCGCCTTGGAGACATCGATGCCTACGTATGTTGGTTCTCCTGCCATAAATACCTCCTGTGTGAGCGTCGGCCCGTCCTTGCACGATGCGGGCTCCAATGGCCCAGGCAACTGTTCGGGCTCTGTCACTTTGGGGTGCGGCGACCAAGCTGGACCACGGTTTCTTCAACCCAGGGTAGATCGGTCTACCGCACCTTCTCCTACCATACAAGGGTGAAGGAGATGTCCGGGTGGACCACGTAGCTGGTGTCGTCGTGCCAGTACCCCACGGCGGAGTGGGAGGTGGGCAGCAGGTCCAGGATGTCAATTTTCAGAGTCTTTGACCGAGATGTTCACGGTCATTGCCCCCCCTGGAAGCGCAGTGCCTTGACTAATATCAGGTTGTGGTTGGCCGGTCAATCACCTCCTTCCTGCCTTGGACTGAGCAGAGCTCGGTGCGGTGAGAGTCGTTCCCGGTAGCTGCTTCCCTCGATGACGATCTGGTAGCTGGCGTTGGCGAGGCGGTCGAGGGCACTGTTTCCCAGAATGGGATCGTCGAAGATGCTCAGCCACTCGTCCACCGCCCGGTTGCTGGTGATGACGAGGCTGGAAGCCCGGTGCCGGTTGAGGATGAGCTCGTAGAGGTCGGCGGACTGCTGGGCGGTGAGCCGGTGGAGGCCCAGGTCGTCCAGGATGACCAGGTCGGGGGTCAGGAAGGACCGGAAGGTGCGGTCCAGGGAGTTGTCCACCCGAGACTGGGCCATGGCCCGGAAGAAGCCGTCGGCATGGATGAAGCGGACGGTGTGACCGGCGCGGACGGCGGAGTAGCCCAGGGCCTGGGCCAGGAAGCTCTTCCCTACGCCGGCAGGTCCCACCAGCAGGACATGCTCGTGCTTGTCGAGGAACTCAAGGGAGAAGACGGCGTCCAGCAGGCGGCGGTCCACGGTGATGGACGCCGACCAGTCGAAGTCCTCCAGGCGGCAGGTCTCCTCGAAGCCGGCGCTTTGGAGGCGCAGCTCGATGCGGCGGTTCTCCCGCCGGGTCACCTCGTCGCTGAGGATGATCTCCAGGAAGGAGTTGTAGTCCAGCTGTTCCCTTCGGGCCAGGGCGATGCGCTCGGGCAGGGTGGCGGCCATGGTGCCCAGGCGGAGCCGCTTGAGCAGGGGCGTGAGGTCGGTGGAGCGGGTCATGACTGACCTCCTTCATTAGAGTGGGTATCAGCATGGGCGAAGACGGAACCGGGACGGGCGAAACGTCCGGCGGGCGCAGGCAGAGGCAGCTGGGGCAAGGTCTCCTCCTCCAGGGCCTGCACCAGAATGCGTTCCAGCCGGCGGACATCGATGAGGTCGACGTCCAGGGCCCTCCGGCAGGCGGCATCCAGTCGCTGGGGCGTGTAGCGCTCCCCCAAGCGGAGCAGCTTGTGTCCCTGCCGTATCCGGGACCAGGGCACCTTGCCTTCAAAGAGACTCTGGGCGAATTCGGACACCGCCGGTCCCAGCTTGGCCGCCTCGCTCTTGATGTGGTCCGGTGTCCTGGTGGTGTAGGCCGAAAGCTGGGTGGGATAGTCGTTGGGGTCGGTGGACCGTCCGCCCCGGGGCTGACGCTCATGGACCTTGATCAGCTTGCCCCGGTGGTAGATGCGCACCAGCTTGCTGTCCACCCTGACCTCCACCTTCTGGCCGGGCGGGCAGACGGCCGCTGGGACCGAGTAGAGGGCCTGCCTGCACTGCACGTGGTGATCGGGGTGCACCTTGGCGTTGCGCCAGTCAGCGATGTCGTAGGGCTCTCCATTCCAGGGGAGCAGGGCATCACGCTCGTCGTCCTGGAAGACCACCAGGGGCTGGCGCCGGGTCGTGCCGTGGATTCGCCTGCCGGCCACATGGAGAGACCACCGCGCGGCCTCAACCCGCATGTGGGCCAGGCTGTCGAATTCGGCCCCCTTGAAGAAGCGTTCCCGCACGTAGGGCACGCCTCGCTCCACCTTGGGCTTGTCCTGAGGGTGACGCACGCGAGCGGGATCGGCGATGAAGCTTCGGTGCTGAGCGTATTCCAGGAATCCCCGGGTCAGGACCGGATTCAGGGGATCGGGCCCCGCCACCGCGGCGGGAAAGTTGTCGATCACCAGGTAGCGTGGGATGCCCCCGAAGAAGGCCCAGGCCGCCTCCAGGCCGGCGATGACGTCCTCCAGCTTCTGCAGGTGCATGGGCCAGACAAAGCAGTGACGGGAGTGGCCCAGCACGATGACCAGAGCCCACACCAGCTTGCGGCGTCCCGTTCCGGGATCGATGATCAGGCCCAGGCGGCCGAAGTCAGCCTCGGCGACTTCCCCAGGAGGGGTGTCCTCCATCCGTACCGTGGTCCTGCCGACCTGACGCCAATTACGTTTGATGACGAACCGGCGCAAAGACGGGTAGGACACCGAACAGCCCCGGGCTGCCAGCAGTTCGTGGATGCGGGTCATCTGCAGCCGGTGACGAACGCCGGTGAGCCACTGGTAGATCCGGTCCGCCCAGGGCTCCAACAGGTCCTGACTGGGCGTTTCCACCCGTTGCGGCCCAGGCTGGCTGACTCTGGCCAGCTGGGTCAGCTGCTCCTCTTCAGGCGGCGGACCATTCCTGGCGATTCCCACCGCCTTGGCCGCCGCCACGTACTTGCGGACTGTGTTCCGAGACAGACCGGTGCCCGACGCGATCCGCTGCTGCCCCGCTCCCGCCTGCCAACGGCGGATGATTTCTACTATGTCCATTCTGGAAACCTCCCGGTAGGCCATGCCTGTACCTCGGGTCTGAAGTGCGGCAATGGTCGCCGATTTGGCTTCCAGGGGGGTCAAAGACCCTGAAAATCTTGGTCAATGACCGTGAAAATCACCCGGTTTATACGGTCAAAGTTCGTGATTAACGACACAGGACGCCGTAGTCCTGAGATTTGGCGCCTTCGGTGGTGAGAGAGGCGGCCAGGGTGGTCAGGGCGGCGTGATGGTCGGGTTGGGACGCCATGGAGCGCAGGGTGGTGCCGGTGTAGATCTGCGGGTTGCTGACGCTGGGTTCGGCGGTCCAGCCACGTCAGCCCCTCGTCGGTGAGCACATGCTGTTGACCTTCGGTGCGGATCAATGCCAGGTCGGTCAGCGCCTGGAGCACCTGGTTGGAGCGGCGGCGGGTTACTCCGCCCATCCGCCCCATGAGTTGCTCGGTGTCGAATCGTGGCCAGGCGGGCAGCAGGTCCAGGGGGTGCTTCTCGGAGCGGGTGAGTTTGACGGCCAGGGAGCTTTTCACCTGCTCCGCTGGCAGGGGCATCAATGTTCGCAGGCCGCTGGGATACAGTTCCTCCGGCTCGGGCCGGAGAATACGAGGTGGTCCGGATCGGCGATTGCAGGACCCCGGCCGACGCTTTCAGGAACAGTCCTGGGACCGCGCCGCCAGGGCCGGCCTGACGGAGCCGGGGAGCCCGACTGCAATCGCCCCGGATAGTTTCCCGCAGTGTCCGGGCTGTAAGAGGAAAAGGAAGTCATTGCAGTATGCAAACCGGGGGGAATTCGTGGGTAAACGAAGGGAAATCCCGGGGGTTGGGCGGGTGCGGGGACCGGGGATTTTACTGCGGGTCTATATTCAGAGTATTGTAGGGTTTGCATTGCCGGAATTGTAACGCTGACACGAGGAGGACCTGATGGCGAGTGATGTGAGTCCGGTGAATGACGGCGATGACGCCCCCCTATTGGACCTGCTGGACTCCCTGGTCGGGGAACGGGGGCGGACCGCCGCCGCCCGGGCCCTGGGGGTGAACTACCGCACCATGATGAACTGCTACGACTCCCGGAGGGTGTCCCACCGGATGCGGCAGGTGCTGGAGGACTTCAGGGAGGCTGCCGTTGACGATGAAACCGGCAGTGACGAAGAGGGGGAGGTGCGGGTTGACGGCGGCGAGGGCGTGGCCGAGGGTCAGGGTGAATCCCTGGAGCAGCGGGTGGCTGCCCAGGCAGATGAGAATCGCGAGTTGAGGGAACTGGTTGAAGGCCAGGGTCGCCAGCTGGAGGAGTTGACGAACCGGGTGGGGGAGCTGGAAGGGACAGGGGAACAGGGCGGCCTTGCCGAAGCGGTTGACGTTGCCGATGATGGTCATAGCGACCCGGGGAAGGACTGGCGGCCGCCCCAGCGCGGTCCGGGAATGCCCGACGCCGGCGTGGTCACAGTGGAGGAGCAGCCCGACGAAGAACACGCCTTCGGTCCGGCGGCGCCCCTGGTGGCCGAGTGGCGAAGGGTCGAGGCGGGGATGAGAGAAGGGTCGGCCGGCAGCCGGGTGGACCGGGCCTTGGCGGCGGTGCGCCGGTGGGAGCTGGAAGCCGAGATGGTGGGGGAGTACCACCTGACCCTGCCGCCGGAGACGCATCCCCTGGACGACGAGAGAAGGGCGGACCATGTTCGCCGGCGGCGGAGAGCCTTGGCGGAGGCCCGCAGGGAGTTGGCCATGGCGGAGCGGGCCAGGCGGATGCGGCGAAGGCTGACGATGGGACTGTGGCGGGGATAATCCGAGGTGCCACGCCAACCATGGTCACCATCCCTCAGCTTCCTTCACCTCGTAGCTTCAAAGGGACCACCGCCTTTCGACGATGGTAACTATCCGACGATACGGCTTCCCAGGCCAACACGATCTTGCCTCAATGGGGCCACCGCCTTTCGGTGATGGATATCGGCAAGACCTTCATCCAGTGCCCCTACACTCTCTGGCTTCAATGGGGCCACCGCCTTTCGGTGATGGATATGGCCAACGGCCTGGGCACCGTCTGGCGGATAGCGCCGGCTTCAATGGGGCCACCGCCTTTCGGTGATGGATATGCCAGCTTGGAGAGGTTGTAGGCGGCGTCGGCGTTCCAGCTTCAATGGGGCCACCGCCTTTCGGTGATGGATATCATCAGAAACGAGGGAATCCACCCGCAGGCCGGCTCCGGCTTCAATGGGGCCACCGCCTTTCGGTGATGGATATTCTTCCCTGTCGTGGATGAAAGGGGCATTGTCCGGGTGCTTCAATGGGGCCACCGCCTTTCGGTGATGGATATCTTGATGGCGGAGGCGTCCAGCCGGTCGTCTCCCGTGCTTCAATGGGGCCACCGCCTTTCGGTGATGGATATGACCCGGGTGCTCTTCGACGTCCGGCTGATTGACGAGCTTCAATGGGGCCACCGCCTTTCGGTGATGGATATTGGTTGATGAAGATAGGGCCTTCAATGGTGTCAGAGCTTCAATGGGGCCACCGCCTTTCGGTGATGGATATTGGCGTTGTGGACGCCGCCGGCATCTACCATTGCCACGCTTCAATGGGGCCACCGCCTTTCGGTGATGGATATAGCGAGGACCCGGACACTGGATGACCCGGGAGGGGGCGCTTCAATGGGGCCACCGCCTTTCGGTGATGGATATCCGCCGTAATTTAGGGTTGTGGGGTTGTCGGGGACTTGCTTCAATGGGGCCACCGCCTTTCGGTGATGGATATCCGGCCGTACATGTAACCCAGTACCGCCGTCACGGGCATGCTTCAATGGGGCCACCGCCTTTCGGTGATGGATATCGGCGGACAATTCGCGCCATGCCATGCTTCTCCTGCGCTTCAATGGGGCCACCGCCTTTCGGTGATGGATATCCGGCCGTACATGTAACCCAGTACCGCCGTCACGGGCATGCTTCAATGGGGCCACCGCCTTTCGGTGATGGATATCAGATAATCCGCTTGGAAGACTGGGGAAACTGGAAGGCTTCAATGGGGCCACCGCCTTTCGGTGATGGATATTACCGGCCTGGCTACGGGACCAGGGACTACCCGGAGCTTCAATGGGGCCACCGCCTTTCGGTGATGGATATTTCAACGACGCGGCCCAGGACAATGAGGGCAACCGCTTGCTTCAATGGGGCCACCGCCTTTCGGTGATGGATATCGCGATGACCGCCACCACGGTCGTCCCGATCTCCATGCTTCAATGGGGCCACCGCCTTTCGGTGATGGATATATGGCTTACAGGGTCTG
Organism: Dehalococcoidia bacterium; assembly: GCA_965203675.1. Classification (GTDB taxonomy): domain Bacteria; phylum Chloroflexota; class Dehalococcoidia; order Lucifugimonadales; family UBA3495; genus CATOSK01. Next base: position 21,047 of record CBDBDE010000001.1, read on the forward strand.
GCGCTACTCAGACAAGCGGGCTTCAATGGGGCCACCGCCTTTCGGTGATGGATATCCGCACCCACCACGCCTCTGCCGCCTACCGGATTCTGCTTCAATGGGGCCACCGCCTTTCGGTGATGGATATCGGGGGAGTAGGCACCGATTGTTCTGCCTTAATGAGCTTCAATGGGGCCACCGCCTTTCGGTGATGGATATTATCAGGAATCCCTTGACGCTCTCAGGATGTACCAGGCTTCAATGGGGCCACCGCCTTTCGGTGATGGATATAGTGACAACCACCATCGACCTCGACCTCCGGGACTACCAGCTTCAATGGGGCCACCGCCTTTCGGTGATGGATATTCGTTGTGGGGGTCGATGATCATGCCTGGCGTCAACGTGCTTCAATGGGGCCACCGCCTTTCGGTGATGGATATTTAGATTATTCATTATGATCACGGGGAAAAATAAAGCTTCAATGGGGCCACCGCCTTTCGGTGATGGATATCCGGGCTGCCAGAGGAACCGGGGTGACAGGAGCACCGCGCTTCAATGGGGCCACCGCCTTTCGGTGATGGATATAAGGTGACCCTGGTAGGGGAGGTTCCCTATGGCCATGCTTCAATGGGGCCACCGCCTTTCGGTGATGGATATATGAAGTGGAGGGGGTGACGAAGGTTAGGGTGCTGGAGCTTCAATGGGGCCACCGCCTTTCGGTGATGGATATATGGAACCATGGCAGTGAAGAACCTGGACGAGCTGGAGCTTCAATGGGGCCACCGCCTTTCGGTGATGGATATGTGGGATGATTCCGATGTTCCGGCGGTATGGGATACGCTTCAATGGGGCCACCGCCTTTCGGTGATGGATATTGGCGCCTTGGCGAACTGCCACCTGCTGATGAAAGTGCTTCAATGGGGCCACCGCCTTTCGGTGATGGATATAGCTACCTATGCATGCGGTCGGAGATAAGCCGTTGATTTATCGCGGCTTTCACTACTCAGATTTTCGCAATCCGCAACCTCTTCATGTCGGCAGCCTCGCCTCGTAAGGTCTTGTTCGTGCGGAACTGCGAGAGGTGCAAGTGAAGGGCTTCACCACCGGACCTCTCGCAAGGAGCCGCTGCTCTTTTCGCACCTCACACTATCACGGCCGTCCTGCGGTGTAGTTCGCCGGCCTTTCCCAAAACGGTGTAACTCTCGCTGCCCCTCCCTTCGGACGGACCCATGTCCACTATCAAGGCCCGGTCCTCCTTCAGGTTCAACATTTCCGTCAGGGCGGCCTCCAGCAACACTCTCTCCTTGGGCGAAAGGTCGCAGATGAACACCGAGTATTGCGCCGGCTCGCCAAACCCGTTCATTTTCTTGTAAGTTCGGGCCAGCCGCTTCGGGTCGGAAACATCGTAGCACACGAGAAACCGGTTGCGCATAGTTACCTCGTTCTGAATACCGGATATGCTGGCAGTTCGCCCAGAAGGTGCCGGGACAGCAGCCTGGCCTGCACTTCCAGGATGCGGCGGTAGCTGACGGCATAGCCAAAGAGGGGGTGTGTAACCAGGGCATCCATCCGTCGTTCCCAGGCTTCAATGACCTTCCGGCGGCCGTTTTGGGTGAGTGCCGTCGCGTCTCCCCGGACAACGAAGTGCTCCGGTCCCAACTCCCCGTTGTTGACCAGGGTCAGGCACACCGAATCGGCAATCAGGGGCCGGAATTCTTCCACCAGGTCAAGAGCGAGGGCCGGCTTGCCGTATTTGGGCTGGTGATAGAATCCCAAGTAGGGGTCAAATCCCACAGTCAGAGCCGTAACCGTAGCCTGCTTGATCAGCATGGCGTAGAGAAAAGAGAGAATGGCGTTCACCGGGTCCCTAGGAGGGCGCCGGTTGCGCCCGTGGAAGTCAAACTCCAGGGAACCGGTCTTGATCATGCCTGGGAATTCCGAGAAGTAGGTCCGAGCCGCCGCCCCCTCGATGCCCAGCAGATTCTCCAGAGATGAGGCCGTCTCCGCCCGGTCCGCCAACCGGTCCAGTTCCGACAGAACGGCGGCGGGCGGCTGACGGTGGTTCCGCCGCATCAGGGTGCGGCAGTTCTTTATCTTCCCGAAGACCATCCGGCGGGCGATGGGCAGGGAGGTCTCGGACGACGTAGCTCCCATGTATTGTCGGCAGCGCAGTTCCACGTTCTTGTGGCTCATTCCGGTGGTGATTCCGCTGAACCATCCGCCATAGGTGAAGTGGCACACGGGAATGTTCCGGTCACAGAGTTCCCGGAGTGCCTGGGCGGTTACCTGGACGTTGCCGAAAACGGAAAGGTGGGAGACTTCCATCAGGCGGACCTTTTGCAGCGTTTGCCCCTTCTTCCTCACCTCCAACTGGTCGCCGGACTTCCCTACGACCGCTCCCTGGGTCTGGACGTAGACGGGCAGGGTGTCATCCCTGGCAGGGGCCATGCGCCGGACATCTTCCTGCTTGACGGTCGGCCCATTGACAGAGATGAAGTTCACTTCGTCGGGGAGGCAAATTCCCACCAGGGAGCACCTGGGACACTTGGGGCTGTCCGTCAGCGGTTCAGGGATTTGCCCGGATGCCGCCATGTCCCTGATCCCCGACAGCAGTTCCATAGTCCGGGAGACAAGGGCGTCGTCAAAGGGCACCGTTACCCGCTGACGGGAGTCGACGAAGTAGAGCATTCCCTCGTTGCAGGTGTATCCGTTGGCGCGGAGCAACAGGCCCTGGATGCAGACCTGGACCCGTTCCGGCTCCCAGGCCCCCTCGGGAACATCAGGGGCTTTGCCATGCTTGTAGTCCACTGGAGTGACCACGTTGCCCCGGCCTTCTATCAAGTCGATGCGGGCGACGGCGCCGAGGGCATTGTCGGAAAGCATCACGGAACGGGCGTGAATTGTCTCATGTTCATCGCCGTCTTCGTCCGGCAAGTCGGCAGCATCGCTGGCAGACCTAACAGGAAGCACCCCGGAAGGCCGGTCCACCCGGCGGTGCTGGTAACGGCCCTCGACAGTATCGACGCTGTCCTCGAATTCTCCCTGCACCCATTCCAGGTAGGCCAGCCGAGGGCAGTAGGCGTACTCGTTGAGCATCCGCGCGGGGACCAATTCGGGAATATCGACCTCGGGTGTTGCGGGCACAGGATTGACGGGAATCTGCGGGGCTTCCAAGGTCTCCTTCGCCTTCATCTGCCTCCCTCCCCCTGTTCGATTTAGGCGGGTTATGCCGGGGTGGATCGGGTGAAGTTGCGGTACTGGCCGATGGTAATACGCCGGGACTTGAACACCTGCTTGATACCCATAGCGGCCAGTTCTCGGAGGTCCGGGTTGGATTCCTGCAATTCTCTCAATGCCAACAGGGACCGCACGGTATCCAGACCAACGGAGACTTCCCAGATAGGCCACGCCCACAACGTATCTCGGCTGCTGCTGCCGGAAAACCCGGTGGTCTGCACTGACCGGCCTACCGGCATAACGGGGAAGAGAGGTAGCGCTTCGTAGGCCAGGCGATTGGCCCCCCAATCGGTTGGCGCACCACTCTTCTCACCCTTGGCAGAGACTTTATCGTCGCTGGGATTCCTCCACCGCAACGCGTATCTTCGGTCGTCTTCGGGGTCCCAGCGCAGGGACAATTGAGGGTCTTGTCTCTCCCATTGGCTAAACAGACACTGTTGGAGCTTGTCCCGCCCCACTTTCTTCGCCAAGTCGCGCATGGTTCTTAGGAAATGCTGATGGCCGGTTCCGCTCATGGTACGCAGTGCCGTATCTTGGACTTGGCCCTTATACTGACCCTCCCGGCGGGCAACGGCGTCGCAGCCAAAGGCCGCGATGAAGTCCGCCCCAGCTCTTCCTGAGAAGGGAGCGGAGGCAGCTTCCGCCGCGTCCTGGGCATAAACGCGGAACTTGTCAGCGGGGATGGTGAGATTGTCGCCGATTTCCAGTGCTTCATGCCCCGGACGCATTTCCATGAAACGCCCCAGCCCGTCAAGCACTTCCTCTTCATCCAGCACGCCATCTCCCACATGCAGGCAGGGGCGCCAGGTGTCCCGCAACATCCAAGAGAGACGGACGCAGCGCCCACGCCAAGAGATGGTCAGACCCCGCAGTGTACCCAAAGCGGCCAGGAACGCCAGCGGGTTGCTCCCGTCCAGGCCGGATAGCAGCAGGCCGTCGCTCGACTGTTCTTGACTGGTCATTGCATTCCCCATCATTTTTGTTCGTCTTCGCTACAACGGTGGTCGGCCACGCGCAGCAAGGCTTCCAGCCACGCCAGGCCCCACCATCCGTAGCGTCGCGCCAGTCGCCAGAATCGTTCAGGCACGCCACTATCCAGACGCTCCATTTGGGTATCGGTGCAGGCCGACATTGGGAGCCCGAGAATTGTCTCTTCCACCTGGATCGGATTGCTGTTGCCCACCAAAGGGGCGAAGGGGCGGCAATGGCCGTGGTGGCTGGCGACCAGATGCAGCACCAGGTCTTTGTCATGGGCGGATTCCAACAAGTCGGAGTTCTCAATCATGCGCACTGAAAGCAGTTCGTGCCGGCAGCCCGAACTGCGTGTGCGTGTCCTATCCGACTTGGCAAGGAGTGGCAGGCCAACCGCCCACGGGTTGCCGCCGTGCATCCACAATTGAAACCTGGGGTCGGCCTTGCCCACATCGTGCAGGCGGGCGGCCAAGGCCAGGTCTGCCGCCATCAGTTCCGGCAGGCCGGCACCGTCGCCGATGCGCTTGGCCCAGCTTTCCACGCCCTTCAGGTGTTTGTCCAAGGTGACCCGTACCGTTGCCGAATAGGAGTCGTCCTCGCTGGTGAGAGTTCCGGCAGAATTAGTGTACCCTTGGATTCTGTGGGATCCTTGGAGGACCCACCCGCCGCCGGGATGCGCCAGCTTCTTCCAACGACGGTCTCCAGACAATGCGTAGGCAGCATCTTTCAACCATGTCCATTGGGGCGTAAGGTCGGCATCTGCCAATTCATCGAGACCCGCCAGAGCCTGCCGGAGTTCGTTCTCATCTTCGTCAGCGTCATCGGGCTCTTCCGTCTGTTCTGCGAATTTCGTAAACAGGGCACGGGCCGCGTCGGGCCAGCACTTCACCAGGTCTGGATGAATACGGAAGATGGCTTTCGCCCGGGACTGGAGGTATGCCCGGTCTCCCAGGTCCACAGGGGAGTCAGGGGGTATATGTCCAAAGCTGTCCCACCCCCTCGATTCAGCAGGAATCACCACCGTATCGCCGGGGTGGAGGTCTGCGGTGGCAGCAATCGGTCGGCTGTCCTCCGGGCCACGCCAGCAGAGGACGCTGTGCCGGAATTGGCGTTGCCGCTGCGGCGGGGATTCATCGGGAACGGATGCCCCTTCAACGTCACTATCTTCGCATCCGGCAGCTTCGTCGTTGCCTTCAAGCCAGCGGCGCAACCTGTGAATAGGCACTGAAATACACTCGGACGACGCGGGGGGGCAGAGGCTTACAATGTCGATTGCCCGTTGTCCGCCCTCTGACAAATCGGCTTCGGACAAATCGGCCCGCCAGCAAACCTGAACCTCCGGCGCGCCTCGTTGTGGGCCATGCAGGAAAATGGCGACGCCAGGGTCCGGAACCGGAACAGGTGATGTCTGTGCCCAAGCGTCCACGTGAGCCGGCAGCATGACCGGGGCGTCCGCTCTCTGTTGGCTCAGCTTGCGAAGCTCATCCCCGTCGGGGATGATGCCTTCCATTGCCGCGTAGCCGAAATCAACCTCGCCACCAACTGACTTCGCATTGAGCCACTGCCAAGTCTCGGACAACGCCGCGCCATATACCGGATCTTCAGCCGTTTTGCTGGCAGGATTTGCCTGGTCAGACCTTATGACGACGGCCGCCCTCGCTTCTATGTCTGGCCGCCCGTCCCGGTTCAGGCGCCCGAAGCGCTGGCGCAGGGCGTCAAGACTGGCGCACTCGGTCACCAGTCCGTCGAAGTCCAGGTCGGCTCCTACCTCCAGGGTTTGAGTGGCGACGATGAAGCGCGTCCGTTTCTCCCTATCGGCTCCGGTTTTCAGCGATTCCAGGTCCCGGACAACATCGTCCCGGTCGATGGCCCGCATCCGTCCGGTAAGCAGGGTGGCGTCCCTGCCATCTTTGCGCAACTCTCCGTATACCAACTTCGCCGTAGCAACACGATTGACTATTATCCCAATCGCGTTGAGCTCGTCGCTGACCAGTTTTATCGCTTCATCGCCAACCTGCCGGGCCAATCCCTTCAGCGCATCGTCTCCCCGCGCATTTCTGGCAACCGCCAACTTCGCCGGTTTTGGTGCGTTGAGGCGCCTGCCCAGGTGTTGATGCTTACGGTCCTCTTCTCCATCGGTGAAGGATGCCTCACATTCCTCTGGGGGCGTAGCCGATATTAGAGTGAAATGGAACGGTGTTGCGCCAATGCCACCCGGCTCCGCAGCCCACTGGCGGTAGCGTTGCACCGCTGTAACCGTTTGCCGGAAGGGATTGGCGCAGTGCGCCTCGTCCAGCAGCACCAGGCAGTCGTTGGCGGCAAGACCGGCATGGATTGGGCGCATACCCGCGCTGGAGCCGTAGCCCCGGAACAGGAGGCGGGAACCGAACTGGTCAACGGTGGTGACCACCACGGTGGGTTGGAGCGGCGACCGGGCCCAGGCGTCATCCCGGTACATCCCGCCCCGGAGTTGAAAGCAGGCCAGCGGCGGCTGGTCAGGGTCGTCTTCTCCAGAAATAAGCCGCAGTTTGTCAGCTACCAGCCTGACGATGCCGCCATCATCTTTGGCCTCATGAAGTTTGGCCGCCAACTCCCTGGACCGCTCGAATGTTGCGTCCACGATCACGCGGCGGTCCACGACGAAGAAAATCCGGCGGGGAGCAGTGCGTTCTTCTGAGCAACGGCCAGCCTGGCAGGCCAGAGCGAAAATTGCCATGTCGATGCAGGCGGTCTTACCCGCAGCGGTGGGCAGGGTGAGGGCCTGGGGCCAACTGGAATCTCCCGGTTGGGCGCCCGCAACCTGGCGGGCCAATTTCGCCTGCCATGGGAACGGCTCATAACCGTACAGGGATTGAAAGAAGTCCTCGAACCGGTCCGGAGTCAATTCGTTCATTCCAGATTGCCTCCTTCCCACCTGGCTGGCCTGCACATACCGTATCCCCGGTAACGGCCTGCACCCAGGATAACTGGACCACCCACCGGCTCGGCGAAGGTTAATATGGCGTGCGAGTGCTGGCGGCGTCCCTCGCCGGATTTCCGATGCATGGCGGGAAATGTCCGGCTGTGGGGAACTCCCAAGTGCAGGCTTACCTGGCTGAGAACCACATCCACGGGACGGGGCAACCCGATGCGTTGGCAGGCTTCGGCAACCATCTGCTCCGCCTGAATCTCTCTGTCCTGGCCCTTGGGATGACGGTCGAAGACTATGGGAGTGACCGTCGCCCAGTGGCGGTCGGGCTGGGTCCAAGTTTCGGATCTCAAAGCGACCGGAGGGGAGTCCATGTCTTCCATTTCCAGCAGCCATTCAAAGTTGGCCCCATCGTAAAGGCGCACCCGCCGCAAGGATCCGTCTTCGTCGGTGCCCAGCAACGGGCTGAGACACCTACCCACCTCCGCCGGGCTGATGCTATTGGGAATGGCCAGAGCAAGGCCCAGAAGGTGTCCGTCAGCGTGTTCACTTCCGGCAAAGGGCAGGGGCAAGAAGGCCAGATGCGGCTCCTGCGAAGGACCACCGTCATGGTTGTGGCCGCTTACCCATTCCGGGACCGGCTCAGGACAGCACTTGACCACTGCGTTGCGGAGCTTTCCGGTGAGTTGAAGAGTGCTCTCCAGCCCCATCCGCCTGCCGTCCACCCGCCGCAGAGCCAAGAGGCGGTCCTGGAATAGGCTATGGGGGGTTCCCGGCTGGCCTTCCGGTTGAGGCCGGGCATAGGCGGCCCATCTGGAACGTTCTGGCCTTCGGCCACTCCGATATTGGGCGGCCAGATGCTCCAGCCGCCCGGGGCCGGGGACCCGCATTGAATGTTGGGGCACTCCGTCAGTGGGGACGAGGTTGGGTTCCTGGGGTGTATCCTCAACCCAGGCCTGCACCAGGGATGCCGAATGCCCCACCCTGATAACCTTGCCGCACAAGGACTCTAGCCCGTCTCGCACCTCCGAGGAGGGGGTATCCGGCCAGACTAGGTACACCGTGGGGTCATGTGGGATGACTACAGGGAACTGGCGGGGTTGCCGGGAGCGGTTTTCCGGGAGAAGTTGCAGCCCAGCGTTCACTTGCTGGGGGGATGGGGTTCTTCCCGGTCTTACCCGGGGGGTAGTAGAGTCGTTGACCGGAACGTAGGTGGTCATTACATTCCGCTCGTTTGCCTCGGCAGCCCACATACTCGGCGCGCCTAGCTGCTCTAGCCAGAGCAAGGCTTCCAGTTCGCCGTCGCCGCCGGCGGTCTCATGGTAAGCGGCGGCAAGAGCCATGAAAACACGGTCGGGGTGCGGGGGCCATTCTGGGCGCTCCCGGTCAGCGGAGTTGGTAGCCATTGACCATCCCATGAGGTATCGTATCCCGATAGCGACCATAATCACTCCTCCCCGCCGTCCGCAGTTACCTCGGCAGCGAGTAACTGGCTCTGGCGCACCAAGTCCAGAAGTTGACGCGACGGCTTCAAGACCAACTCCTGCTCCAGCCAGGGAAGCCCGGCACTTCTGGCCTCGTCCAGAGCCTGTTGATAGACCGACCGGGCTTGCTCTGTGGGGAAGTCGAACTTTCGGGTCTCATTGCCGGGGCCGTCCATCAACTCCCATACCACCGGGCCGGTAGCATACAGCAGGCACCGGGAGCGGAGGTCGGCCCCTTGTTCCCTCACTAGACTGGCCGCAAAGAGGGCGAGGGCGGCCAGAGCAGTGCGGGCGGCTAGGTCTATCCCTGGGTCCAGGCTGCCCTCGCCGACGGGGAAGCGCAAGCGACGCAATGCAGGTAACGAAAGCACAGTGGTCTGCACAGCTTCGCTGATGGTGAAGCCACCATCGGCGATTGACGGCGGGATGTTGCCATGGTTGACTTCGGAAGGCCGTACGCCTCTGTTGGTTCTTTCTCCGGTCTCAGACTGCTCCAGGGTCCAACCACCGTCTCTGGTACGATACACAGGTCCGGCGTTCCTCAGAATTTGCGCTGGGTCTATGCGGCTGGTGGTGCGGACACCTTGTTGGGCGTGCAGGCCGATCACTTCTGACACCAGCGCGCGCTGGAATTTGACCCCGAGGCCTCCTCGCGGGCCGGTGGAGTCCCACATACCAAAAACTAGGGCAGTGGGGCAAAGCTCGAACAAGACGGTGGAGTTGCGGGCATCCAGGGTATCCAACCGCTTGCCAGTATCCGATTGGCGAAACATCACGCCATCCAGTTCGCTGTCGCGCAATAGGGCGTCGGCAATCCGGTGAGGCGCTTCCAGACTGGTGACCCTGAAAGGCTTGGGCAAGCCAGGACCGTTGAAATCAACGGAAATCACGGGTACGGATGCTCTCCCAGACTCCCATTCTTCCAGCAAGGCCAACTCCATGCGATTGGCTTGGGACTGCACTGAGTCCAGGAGAACGCAGTTGATGTCCTCTCCGTTGATACGCCGGGATTCCGTAGCATAGCGCCCCCCTTCGTAAGTGGGTGGGAATATCTTGTCCCCGGGACCCCCTGCCGGGTGGTATTCCGTGACGGACCGAAACGCGGCAGCGTTGCCAGACAGAGCTTCCTTGATATTGTCCAGGTCAAGGGTATCCATGTTGTCAGTCCTCCTCATGGTTGGTTTTGCCTTCCTGCCACCTCAGTGCCGGTCACAGCACCGGGCGGTCGGGGTGGTATAATCGCCGGAACATATGGCCTGCGCCCGCAGAATGCGAATGTGGGCGGCAAGCGTTTCCAGATCAGTGTGGGAGATCCGACCTGAAACAGCTACTTCCAAAATCAACCGGTCAATCTGCGCGTCGCTGGGAGGTCGGGATGAATATCTCATCGTTGGTTACCTCGTGTCGGGTTGGCTCCTGTACGCTGCTAATGAAGGGTAGCCACATTCTTCCTACAAGTCAACTCGTTTGCGAGAGGATTTCCACAGAGTTGCTGTGGCCACATTGAAGAATTAGCAGCGTCTATTAGCTTAGGCATAGCCCAGTCCTTTCCACCGCCGAAAGGCGGTGGCCCTATTGATAACTCCCATACGGCGAAGCTAGAGGCGTATGAACGCCAGCTATCGGATCGTCATCGAAGGCTTCGGCTACAGGGAAAGGACTTCCCCACCTCCGGCCTTGCTGCATGCCATAGGACGTGCTTGGCCAGGAATCCGGGACCTGATATTGGTCGAATTCGCCGGCCCCCAGGGTGGGGCGATCTCCTTCCAGGATAGGACAGCTGTGGCTGAACGACGGGTCCTATGTGAGGCTGAGAGCCCAGGGCACGAACGACGTGTGGGCCTATGACTCCGTTGAGGTCAGGACCCTGGACAGCCGAGCAGTGCGGGTGTTGAGCGTCATCGACGAATGCACCCGGGAGTACCTGGCCATCCGGGCCAAGGCTGCATCCTGTCTCGCAGGTGATCGAGACCCTGGCTGAGTTAACGCTGACCCGAGGTGTACCCGCCCACATCCGCTCGGACAATGCTGTGCTAATGATGGCTTTTCTACCCTGAGTGCTGTTTCGAAGGTACTATGGGCCCGATTCATCGCCTGGGCGGTCCGGGAGTGGATCGGGAGAGTGGGGGCCAGGGCCCGGTACATTGAGCCCGGTTCTCCGTGGGAGAAGGGATACGTGGAGGGCTTCAACGGCGAGCTGAGGGATGAACTGCTGGACCAGGAGGTGTTCTACACTTTGCTGGAGGTGAAGGTGCTGACCGAGCAAGACCGGCAGACTTACAATCGCATCAGGCCGCACAGTTTCCTGGGCTACAGGCCTCCAGCACCGGAGACTATCCAGCCTCCAGATATTGTCCCGGAACTGGTGGCACTAACATAGAGGGTGGCACAACTACAGGGGGCAGGTCAGTGGGCCTTTGACGGGTGCGCAGTTGCTCCAGGGTGCGCAGCCGGTAGCGCAGGTTGGCCGAGGACAGCATGGGTCCCTGGCGCACGATGCCCAGAGAACGCCCACTGGTCAGAGCCTCCCCCGTACTTGATACGGGGGTGCTCAGCAGGTCGCAGGGTCCCCGGCGGCGGTCCACCCGTACGGGCTTCAGCTCAGGGTCGGCGTTGGCGATCATGGCGGCCACGTGGTAGAGCACGGCCACGGCGTCCAGGCGCTCGTCAAGCTGGCGGAACCACTGGCGGGACACCGGGTGGTCGGCCAGGAAACGCTTCGTGCCCCACTCAAAGGCTGCCGCGGTCTGTATGCCCTCTGAAGTGGGGAAGTAGCGGCGCTGGGGTTTGGGGCCGAGAGCGCCCAGGCTGTGGGAGACGGAATCTGCCAGTCCCAGTTCCGCCAGCCGGTCCAGCCTGCCCCGCAGGGTGGTCGGAGACTCCCGGTTGAAGCGGGCCAGCTCGCTCACGGTGGCCAGGGGCGCGGCGCACAGTTGCAGCAGGGCGTCCTCCTGCCCCCGGCGCAGCTTGGGACCTACCAGGCGCCGGTTTCTCGCGGCACGGTTGACGCTGGCGGTGATGCGCTCCGAGGCTTCAATGGCCCAGGTGGCCGCGTCCAGGGCCTCGATGCTGTCGCCCACGCTTCCAGGACGGCCCTGGGCAGGGCGCGGCCCAGGTGGCCTTTGTCCAGGAATCGCCAGAGGGTGTGGCGGGAGACGCCGAACCGTTCCATTTTCTTCCGGCGGCCACGCAGCAAGGCGTAGGTGCTCACGTAGTCGCGGATGGCGGAGTCCAGGTTGTCGCTGGGCGGTTCGTCCTCCACCAGAATTTGCGCATCGTACTCTGTGGTTGTCAATCTGTTCCCTCCCGCGGCGGTGGCCCAACACTCCATTTTCCACGAGAAAGTGCTTGCTCATAATGCCTCCCGAGGCATTACATTTCGGGCAGTCTTGTGGTATGGGCGGGCCGCGATTGCCGCTGTCCTGAGACAACGCGGCGCCGGTTCCGCCGGTTGTTCACCTGCCAGCCTCCGGCTCCAGGTGGGCGCGGGCGATGATCCTGGCCAGGATGCGCAGCCCCGTCCGCATTTTCTCCCGCTCCGCGTCCGTGTGCTGCGGGTATGTATCCCTTCGGGTCTTCCTGCCGGCCGTCCCGGTTCTCCGGTTGCTCGATTTCCGGCTGCTCCCAGAAGCACGCTCCGGTTTGTTTCTTCGGGTGTCGTTTCGCATGTCCTCTCGTCTGGGGTCTGTGATTGGGCCTCCGGGTCTGGCTGCGCGGTCGGTACCACCATCATTTCGTTCACCTCGGATGGGATTGGGTCACCGGCGTCTTCGCCGGGGCCGCCGGAAAGTGTGAACAAAGAAACCCCTCCGCATAACCTCCCGCAGGCACCCGCATTCCTGCGGGGTCGCCCAGGGGGCCGCAATAGTGCGGGGGCGCGCATGGCCTTACGCCGGCGGCCCCTTCTGTGATGTCATTGGGGTGTACAGGAGTTGGCGTTCTGCCGAGGGTGGAGAAATGGGCGGGTTTGAACGTGAAATCAGGGGAAATCGGCCCTCTAACGGAGATTTCCGGTTAACACTTTTCGTAAGTCCCCGTTCCAACGTCGGTGTGCAAGAGCCCTGCCTGAAACGTGCATTTTTGTACGGCGGGAAACCAGGGCTGACGTGCAAGGGCCCTGTCTGGAATGAACATTTTTGTACGCGGAGGCGGAAGCATGGCGACCAAGCAGCCGGGCATGGGTCCGGGCATCGACCGCAGCGAGATCATCGAAGACCTGCACCACCTGCGGCTGATGGCCCTATTGGACGAGTTGGTGCGGGACAAGGGGCCGCGGCGGGCGGCGGCGGACCTGGACGTGGACCACCGGACCCTCACCGCCAGCCTGGCGAGCGGCCGGCTGTCCCGGCGGATGCGGTTGGCCCTGAACCAGGCATTGCTGGCTGGGGTCGGGTCTCCGGCCCGGGAGCAGCGGCAGCGCAACGATGAGCTGGCCGGGCGGCTGGAAATAGTCGAGGGTCAGGTGGAAGAGTTCGGCCAGGGCCTGCCCGCCGTCCACAGGGAGATTGAGGCGCTGAGGAACGACCACGCCCGGGACCTGCAGCGGGTCGATTCCCGGCTGTCGCAGGTGGAAGGGGGTGAGAGCGGTAACAGCGGTTCCGGCGGGCCAACTCCGTCGGCGCCGGGTAAGCCTTCAAGAACAACCCGTTCACGGCCCCGGCGGGACTTCCCCGAGCTGGCGACCCTGGAGCCCGCCGCTGACGACGAGGACGTGTTCGGCGGCGCCTGGCCGTTGATCCAGGAGTGGCGGGAACTCAGGAACACCCACCCCGACAAGGGCAAGGGGCTGGAGTGGCTGCGCGATGAGGAGCGGCTCATGTCGGTGGAACTGGCCTTGCTGGACGACCACGGGCTGACCCTGCCCCCGCAGACCTACCCGCTCAGGGGCCTGGACCGGGGCGGCCAGACCAGGTGGCGCCGGACGGCCCTGGAGGACGCCCGGCGGGCCCGGAAGCGGCTGGAACGGCTCCGCTGGCCGCTGCGGATGCTGACCGGAGGACGCTGTTTCAGGTAGCGGCGCGTAAGGTCCGGTTCCCCTGTTAACAATTTGCCGGTGGGGCGCGCAGGGGGTACCCAGGAGGGCTGGCAGGGGCGATAATTACATCGTTGTCAGGCTTTTCCAGGTTTCCCGCCCTAGAAATCTGGGGGTCCCTCCCTCAGCCCGGGCATGACCTTACGGATGATTCGCTCTCTGGAAGGGTCGGCCCAAGAGGGAATGCTGCCGCTGCGGGGTGTTCAAGTCCCTCGCAAGCAGCACGGGCCGGATTGACGGGGTGTTCAAGTCCCTCGTTCCCGGCCAGTCCGGCGGCTGGAGTGTTCAAGTCCTTCTTCCGCCGGGCATCGTCCAGCGGCTCGGAGCTGATCCCTCCGGCTGCTGGGCACCCGTTCAGTGATGGGAGCTGACTACTCCTTTCATCGGGCTTCCGCCAGGTGGAGGTTGATCGCCTCCTCTGCCGGGCGTCGGGGACGGAGCGTTTAGCGGCGCCTCGTTCTAACCCAGGCTGAGGGGTTCGTGGGTCTTGCTCGCGGCGCCAAAGCCGGAACCACAACTCAACCGGAGCCTGCGGTGCGCTTCACCAGGCATCCCATTCCACGGCGCGGAACTCTTATCCAACGGCGCATCACAAGTGTCAGCGAGATAGTCTAGAGAAACAGCACGGCGTCCCGGATTCCCTCACCCATCGGGTCCAACTGGCGGAGCGGTACGACCAGCTTCGCAATTTTCACCCTGCGGCTGGAGCCAACACATAGCTCCGGCTGGAGTTCCACGCACCTTGAAGGGACACCGGGGAGTTGTTGGTCGGACCGGAGTTATCGGCCGGATAGCTGGCGGTGCGCCGGAGATATGCAGCCCGTCGGGGGAAGAAGCGACCAAGACAGCATTCATTGCCCGTCAATTCAAGCGTGAAGGGACTGGCACGGCTGACGGGACTGCTGAGAGCGCAGAGGAGTTGAACACCCGGTGAAAGTCCTTCAAGTGATTCACGGCTATCCGATGCGCTACAACGCCGGTTCCGAGGTCTACACCCAGGGGCTGTCGCAGGCCCTCGCGGAACGGCATGAGGTGCACGTCTTTGCCAGGCAGGAGAACGCCTTCCTGCCCGAATACTCGGTGCAGGAGGACTCGGACCCTTCGGAACCCGGAATCACGCTTCACGTGGTCAACATGGCCCGGGCCCGCGACGGCTACCGCCACCGAGCCGTGGACGACGCCTTCGCCGCTGTCCTTGAGAGCGTACGGCCGGAAGTGGTGCACGTAGGACACCTGAACCACCTCTCAACTTCGATGGTATTCGCCGCCCGGGACCGCCGGGTGCCGGTGGTGTTCACCCTGCACGACTACTGGCTGATGTGCCCGCGGGGACAGTTCATCCAGATGTACCCCGAGAATCCCTCGGACCCCTGGGCCGTCTGCGACGGTCAGGACGACCGGAAGTGCGCAGTGCGCTGCTATTCTCGCTACTTCTCCGGGGGCGCTGGGGAGTACGAACTGGACGCCGCCTACTGGACGCAGTGGGTGAACAGGCGCATGGCGCATGTTCGAGAGGTGTGCCATGCAGTCGACGTGTTCATAGCTCCGGCAATGTACCTGCTGCAACGCTTCAGGGACGAGTTCGGAATTCGCGCAGAAAAGCTGGTCTACCTGGACTACGGCTTTCACCTGGAGCGGATGGGAGGCCGGGAGCGCGCCGGGGGAGAGCCCTTCACCTTCGGGTACATCGGCACCCACATACCTGCCAAGGGCGTAGACCATCTGGTACAGGCCTTCGGGAAGCTGGCCGGAGAATGCAGACTGCGCATCTGGGGACGGGACCGGGGCGTCGAAACCCAAGGCCTCAAGACACTGGCCCGGGGACTGCCGGGGACCGCCGGAGAGCGCGTCGAGTGGATGGGCGAATACCGCAACGAGGACATCGTGCCCGACGTGTTCAACCGCTGCGACGCCATCGTGGTGCCTTCCATATGGGCCGAGAATTCACCCCTGGTAATTCACGAGGCCCAGCAGTCGGGAGTCCCGGTGATCACCGCCGACTATGGCGGGATGGCCGAGTACGTCCGTCACGAGGAGAACGGACTGCTCTTCACGCACAGGGACCCGGAATCACTGGCCCGTCAGATGCAGCGACTGGCCGATTCCCCCGGCCTGGCGCGCCGGCTCGGCGGTCGAGGGTATCTGCAATCCGGCGACGGCAATGTGCCCGATATGCGGGACCACGCTCGCGCTGTGGAGGCGATTTACGAGAAACTGCTCGGGAATAGGAGGGGGTGATGACCGCTCACGGAAATTCAACGGCAGTCGCCGGGTCATCTCCAACGGCTAGGCCGGGACCCTGGCGCATCACCTTCGACACCAACCCGGACGACTGCAACCTGCACTGCATCATGTGCGAGGACCATTCCCCCTACAGCACGACGCAGGCTGACCGGCGCGGCGCTGGACTCCCCAGGCGCCGTATGGACATCGAAATGATACGGGGCGTCCTGGCCGAGTCGACGGGAACGCCCCTTCGGGAAATCATTCCCTCCACCATGGGAGAACCGCTGCTGTACCGGGATTTCGATGAGATACTGAGTCTCTGCGCTCAGTACGGAGTCAAACTGAACCTCACCACCAACGGGACATTCCCCAGGCGCGGCGCCAGGGCATGGGCGGAGCGTATTGTTCCGGTCGCCTCCGACGTCAAGGTGTCTTGGAACGGCTCGACCAAGGAGACCCAGGAAAGGGTGATGCTCGGCGCCAGGTGGGAGACGGTTGTGGAGAACGTCCGCGCCTTCATCGCCGTCAGGGACGGCCACGCCTCCCGGGGAGGAAATCGCTGCCGGGTCACCTTCCAGCTCACCTTCATGGAAGTCAACTTCTCCGAACTGCCCGAAGTGGTGAGGCTGGCTGCCCGGGTGGGGGTTGACCGGGTGAAGGGACACCACCTGTGGGCCCACTTCCCCCAGATCAGGAACCAGTCCATGCGGCGAAGTATCGAGGCCATCGAAAGGTGGAACGCCACCGTGGACGCGGCCCATGAGGCCGCGGAAAGGCACCGGCTGCCCGGTGGGAGCAAGGTTCTGCTGGAGAACATCTTCAGGCTGGATGCAACCGGCGAAGCGGAGATAGCGGCGGGGGCGGAGTGCCCCTTCCTGGGGCAGGAGGCATGGGTGGCTTCCGATGGCAGATTCAACCCCTGCTGCGCCCCGGATGTCCTGCGCCGCTCGCTGGGCGATTTTGGCAATGTGAATGTCACGAGCCTGTACGACATCTGGCAGAGCGCAGCCTACAGGGACCTCCAGTCCGGCTACAAGGAGAAATCCCTGTGCCGGGGATGCAACATGAGGAGACCGGTAGGCCCGTGAGCGGCAACTGGCGGGAATACCGCATATCAGCGGACGGCACCCATCATGTTTGCGGCGGTCAGCCCGTCTACGAATTCCGGTTCCTGGACGTGCTGAAGTTCCACGCGCCGGGGCTTGCTCCGGTGTTTGACAAATCCGGCGCATATCACATCACGCCCGACGGTTTGCCGGCCTACGGCCGCCGCCACATCCGAACCTTCGGGTTCTACGAGGGTCGGGCAGCCGTGCATTCCGCTGACGGGTGGTTCCATATCCTGCCGGACGGGAGTCCGCTCTATACGGAGCGGTACGCCTGGTGCGGCAACTTCCAGGAGGGCCGTTGTGCTGTTCGGTTTGCTGACGGGCGTTACCTCCACCTGACGGAAAGCGGCACTCCGGCCTACTCGGAGCGCCACCGCTACGCCGGAGACTTCAAGGACGGTTACGCCGTCGTGCAGCGCGACGACGGAAGGCATAGCCACGTCGGCCCATCCGGCGAACTGCTCCACGGGGCCTGGCTGCTGGACCTTGACGTGTACCACAAGTCCTTTGCACGCGCCAGGGACGAGGGTGGCTGGCACCACGTGGACATCGGAGGACAGCCGCTGTATCGGGAACGCTACCGGAATGTGGAACCCTTCTACAACGGCCAGGCCAGGGTGGAAGGGTTGGATGGGTCTCTTCTTGTCATCGGGGAGTCCGGGGAGACCCTGGTTAATCTTCGGGGTCCCTTGCGCACCCCGCTGGAGGAACTCTCCGGCGACCTGGTGGGCATGTGGAAGACTCAGGCCATCAGGGCCGCCGTCGAACTGGGTGTATTCGAGGCATTGCCCGCATCGGCCCAGGATGTCGAAAGGTCCCTGGAGCTGGCGGAGGCCGTTGGAACAAGGCTGATGCGGGCCCTCATGGAGTTGGAGCTTGTCCGGCGGGATGGCGAGGGAGTTTATCAAGCGACCGGAAAGGGTAGGCTTCTGCAACGCTCCCACCCGCTTTCGCTGGCAGACGCCGCCTCGCTATGGGGCGCCGAGACCTATGCAGCCTGGGCTGGGGCAAAGTACTCCCTCCGCACCGGACATTCCGCCTTCAGGAAGCTGTATGGGAGAAACTCGTTCGAGTTCCTGAAGGAACGGCCTGAGCGGTTGCGGTCCTCCCACGGGGCATTCGCCAGCTACGCGCGCCACGACTACCGGACATTGGCCGCCGCCTGCGACTTCGGCATTCACGGCCATATCCTGGACGCAGGCGGCGGAACCGGCGAATTGGCGTTTGTCCTGCTTCAAGCCTTTCCCGGCCTCGTTGCCACGGTCATGGACGTGCCCGAGGTCATCGGCCTGGCTCAGGCTCCCGGCGAACTGGAGGGCCGTTGCCGGTTTGTTTCCGGAGACCTCTTCGGTGAATGGCCGGTCCGTGCCGATGCGGTGGTCCTGGCCAGGGTGTTGCACGACTGGCCCGATGACGATGCGCGGCGGATTCTTGAACGGGCGAGAGAGGCCATGCCGGTCGGGGGAACGCTCTACGTGCTGGAGATGCTGCTCGATGGCGCCACCGGGGCCGGCGGCCTGTTGGACCTGAATATGCTGGTCGTGGCCGGGGGAGCTGAACGAACTCTGGAACAGTTCGAGAGACTCCTGAATAGCGCCGGCTTCGAGCCGGTCAAGGCTCTTCCCACCGGTTCGGTGAGCTCGGTCATCCAGGCGAGGGCGGTTTGACCTCACCCCGGCCAGCAGCTTCCATCCTGGAGAGGCTGGCCGCTATCCCCGAGAGCGCGGGCGTTGCCCTGATTATCAGGCACGCCGAACGGGAGGCAATTCCGTCCGGCGCCTTCGGATGGGACGTTGGTCTGACCGAACAAGGCATACGGTCATCGGAACGGTTGGGCGCGGCCCTATCGAAAGTCAGGGCCGTGTCTGCGGTGTCCAGCCCGGTGCATCGGTGCGTCCAGACTGCGGAAGCACTGCTGCGCGGGTCGGGATCCTGCGCTGGGGTTGCGACCGACCGCCGTCTCGGAGACCCCGGGCCGTTCGTCGCGGTCCCGGAGGTCGCGGGGCCCCTGTTTCTCGAAGTCCCTGTTCACGAGATTGCCCGGCGCCAGTTGGAAGAACCGGCGCCTCCACCCGGCATGCGCCGGACGGAAGATGGAGTGGGTATCCTCCTCGATCTCCTGACCGCCAACCTGGACAGAAACGGGCGGCTGTGTGTGTACGTGACTCACGACGTCATCCTCACGCTCTTCATAGCCACTCTATACGAAAAAAGCCTGGACGAGATAGGCTGGCCCGGATTCCTTGATGGGCTTTTGCTATGGCAGTGGGATAAAAGGCTTCACTTCAACTGGAGGGGGCTCCAGCAGGCTTCTACCTATTCGGACGGAAGTCCGGCTAAGCAAAACTAAGAGGCGAATCATAGCGATTCGCCTCTTTCCGTTACCTTCCGGGCGGCGCCAATGGACGCCCTGTGGTACCGACTTGAATCTAACGCTTGGCCCTCTCCTTCCAATCCTCGGGGCGCCTGTCAAAACCCCTGGCCTGCCAGTAGGCATCGTTGTTGGGGTTGCTCTGATTGCTCCTGTTGCCGGTGTGCAGGTTGTTGTTGGGGTTCAGTTGGTTCGACCGGTTGTCCTGCTGGTCCCTGCTTCTCTTAGGCATAAGCAGCCTCCTAATATAGTGTTCTGCCGCCCGGACCACATCACGCAGTCAGTCGGGCCCAAATTGGCCCAACGCCAAAGTTACGAACGGCTGGTATCACTATAATGGGAAGGTCAGCATACGTGCAACTTAGTAGAATCGACCAATAGGAATACCCTGAAGTCAGCCCCCTCTATGGCTGGGGTCCCAGCAGGCTTCTCACCCAGTCCGAGGTTAGTGAAATGGCCTGCATCGGGGGGTACTTCGGGATGTAACCCAATACCTCCCGGGCCTTTTCGGCGCTGAACGCCTCCCGCTGCCCCTCCTCCCCAGGACGGTAGCCGACGTATTCTACGGGTACGTCCGACCCGGTGATGTCCTGGCACATCGCGGCTATTTCCTCGATGGTGTGCTCCTCCCCGCAACCGACGTAGAATTTCTGCCCGACCACATCCTTTACAGGAGCCTCAATCGCCAGGGTCCAGGCCCGCACCACGTCGTCAATAAATGTGAGGTCACGCGTCTGCCTGCCTCCCTCGACGACGATGGGCCTGCCGTGCAGAGCGTTCCACAGCCACTTGAATACGAACACCTCGCGGCGCATGTGGGGTCCTACCACCACGCCGGTGGACAGCACGACCGTGGGAACGTCATAGGCCCGATGCCACGCCCACATCGCCAGTTCTGCGGCGGCCTTGGAGAAACCGTAGGGGTTGTGGGGCGTGAGAGGGTGGTCCTCGTCCATGGGGAGATACAGGGGCCGGCCCAGCTCGTTCCCGGAAGCAGCGAACAGCACTCTGTCCACCCCGCTAGCGCGCCTCACCGCTTCGAGCAGGTCCACCGTCCCGCCTACGTTCTGCATCACCGTGTAGCGAGGCGAATCGAAGGCCATCGGGGTGTCGGGCTGCGCCGCCAGGTGGGCCACAACCGTATGCCCCTTGACGTCCGCGGGCTGGATGTCCTGGACGCTTTTCCAGACGTAGTGGAAGTCGGGATGGGAAATATGATCCCGCAACAGGGCGGCGTGACTCGGTGCAACGACATCCAGCCCGGTAACCTGGTAGCCCGAGGCGAGCAGGGCTTTTGCAAGGTTGGACCCGGCAAACCCGGCCACGCCCGTGATGAGCACCCTGCTTTCAGCCATGGAACCGTTCTTCACCGAGCCGTGCCCCACGATGAGGATCGAGGTCCACGTTCCTGCCCACTCCCTGGTACTCCAGTCCCGCAGCAGCGATTGCCGTGGAATCAAGGGCGTTCCTGCCGTCGAATACGAACCTGGGGGCAGCCATGCTCCGGCTGACGGCTTCCCAATCGGCCTCCACTATTTCTCTCCATTCAGTCATGACCACCACGGCCTGCGCCCCCGCGCTCGCCGCCACGACACTTGGAACAATCTGCGCGTTCAGAATCGGACCCGCATCCACGTCATTCCCCATGGTCGGGTCGAAGACCGTCAGTTGAACTCCCTCCGCCGCGAGGGCGGATGCCAGCTTCAACGCCGGGGCCTGGGTGAGATCGTCGGTTCCGGGTTTGAAGGCCAGGCCGAGAATGCCGACCCTGGTTCCCTCCATGTCCCCGGCAAACCTGTTACGAAGGGCCCTGAGTGGCAACCGCCACTGTAGTTCGTTGACGTTGATGACGGCACGAAGCAATTGAAAGTCCTCGCCCGTTTGCCGGGCGACGTGTTCGAGTGCGCCTGTATCCTTGGGCAGGCATGGCCCGCCGTAGCCCACTCCCGGGAAAATCCTTGCCCCGGTCCTGGAGTCCAGGGCCAAGCCGCGACTCACATCGTCGATGGACGCACCAACGTGGTCGCAAATCGCCGCCATCTCGTTGATGAAGGATATTCGTGTGGCAAGGAAGGCGTTGCTGGCGTACTTGATCATCTCGGCAGTGGTGACGTCGGTGGCCAAGACTGGCGCGTCAATGCGACGGTAAAGTTCCTTGACCACGGTGCCGGATTGCGGGTCACAGGATACTGTGCCGATGACGATTCGGTCCGGGCAATCCCAGTCGGCCATCGCCTGTCCCGCCCTCAGAAACTCGGGATTGGCGGAATAGCCGATGCCGGTCCCGGTCAGGTCTCGCTGGACAATCTGCAGGCCGGTGCCCGGTGGCACCGTGCTCTTCATTGCCACCACCAGGTTGCGGTCGGTTCTTCTCTTAATCCACTGAATGGCGGAGCGCACTTGGCCCAGATCAGGGGCGTGATGTTCTCCCGAGGGGGTTCCCACCGCGACGAGAGCGACCCGCCCAAGGTCCTCGTCCACTCCCCCGCTGTGCCGGAACTGGAGATTGCCTCCCGCAAGGGCAGACTTCAGACGGACGGCAAGCCCAGGTTCGTACCCCTTGTATTCTCCGGCACTGAGGGCTTCGACTTTGAGCGGATCGATGTCCGTGGCCAACACCTGGTGACCCGAATCGGCAAGACAGACGGCGGCGACCGTGCCGACTAGGCCCAGGCCTATTACTGTAATTTTCAATCCCCATTCCCCGCTGCGTCCGCACGGTGGTCGGGTAACCGGCCTTGGGTGAGACCCGGAAACGGCTATTCAAAGACGAGATGGAAACCGGGTCTGGTCAAATCTCTCAGGATTTGCTAACTAACCTGCGGTCCACTATTCAATCGCCGAGCCTCAGCCCACTCAAAAAAGCAGGACGCTCGTGTTCGCCAATGACAGAATCCAGTCCTATACGGTCAGAATCGGAATTATGGTAGCACAGGCTGTATAACCTACCTAACGCAGGAAGTTCACACGATGGGCGAAGGCGGTCGGCGTGGTCCTGGATGGAAGATACTCTTTGGCTAGCGGGGACCAAGGCTGCACAGAAGGGTGCTCGAGTGACTGTCATGCCGAGGGAATGCTTCCGGCATTTTCTTATCTACGGCATGTGGGGAGTGACGTGGCTGGCGCACCCTACCACGCCCTCGGCCAGCAGGTCGCTCAACCAGCGGTGGATGGTCACGTGGGCCTCGCCCGTGATCATCGCCAGTTCTGCCGTGTCGATGAAGGGCATCCGGCCCAGATGGTGCAGCAGTTCCTGCTCTGAGACGCTCATGTATCGAGCGCAGCAGACGGAAGGCCCGCCGGTCACCAGGCAAGTGTCAGTGCCGTCCGGTGTCCGTCCGGTGTATGGGGGGCGGCAGGAGTTGTTCCCGTGGGCAGGGACACCCCGGGTTGCAGGGCAAGGCCGGACTTGGTGGGCGCGGAACGCTGGGGTGAGCGGGGCATTGAGGAAACACACGCCAGCGGGAGTCATATGCGCGAGGACAACGCGTCTCCGCCGTCAACGGCTCGCGCTTTAGCCGCTCGGACGGGTAAGGCTCACCCGCAGGCTGGCAATTCCCATTTCCTGCCAGTTGCCCTGCCGGTATCGCGGCCTGCTTCTCAGGTTGCCGAGAACATTCGACGCCCGGCTCATGCGTGGGGCGTCCCAGCGGTGAACTTCCCTCCGGCCATCGGTGTAGAACTCTTCAATCCACGCTTCTCTGGCGAGTAGCAGGGCCTCCAGGAAGTCCTGGCTGTTGGGCGGGTCAAGGGTGATCGGAAGGGTACCTCCCCGCCCATCAACGGCTGGCTGCTGGCTGGAGGAGCGTCGCCTTTCTGGCGATGAAATCGGCAGGGGACTCACTGCGGGCGCACCCCCTACGGCCGGAACGCGCTGGGACAGGAATCGCCTGACCAACTCCGGGTCGGCGCAAAGCCGCAGATGCGCTCGGTGGCCTCCGAGACCAGCTCAACCAGGAGTTCGTCGGGGGTCTCGATGATCTGTTGCCACGCCTCAAAGATGGCCCTGTTGGCAATCTCGCCTCGCCGTTGCGACTGAACCAGGTCCTCGGCGTGACTGACCGCCCTGCCGTTGCCAACGTTCTCCCGGGAAAGGTACTCCGTAAAACGCTCTTCAACGGCAGCGGGTTCCTGGGATGCCAGGTCGATGGTCAAGAACCGCCTCTCTTCCCAGTTTCCCGGTTGCAGGGGCAGGTAGAGATGCCAGGTCTGGCCATTGGTCAGCGCGGCCAGCTTCACCCCTTCCTGAAAGCAATACTCCAGCAACTGCTGCTGGTGGTTGGCCAGGTTCTCGCCCAGCCGTTTCACCTCTATGAACGCGGCGTTGGTTGAACCCGGCAGGAGGGCGTAGTCGACGCGGCGGTTCCCCACCGTGTATTCAGGCGCCACCTGCGAGAGGTCAAAGAGGTCCCACCCGCACAGGTTGAGCAGCCGGAGAACCACGCCCTGCTTGGTGGCGGACTCATCCGGGTTGGTCCCGAATACGGTGTTCCTGATGTGTTCAACCGCTTGGGCTATGGTCTCGGCCATTGCGTGATACCCGTTGAGCAGAGGCAACGAAAAGGCGGGAGTCCGTTGAGGGTTGAGCCGATTATACATGACCGCTGCCGGGCGTTGATTGCCGGTCTGCCGTGTACGGTTCGGGTCCGGGCTCATCCGAGGGAGCCTGCCGCTCCAGGTGGGTACGGGCGATGATCCTGGCCAGGATGCGCAGCCCGTCGCGCATGGTCTTCCGGTGTTCCGCCGAGCAGGCCGGCGGCACTGCACCGGCGTTGATGCCCGCGCGGCTCTTCCGCTGGTCGTTGCGGTGGTTCTTTCGCATCGTATCCCTCCTCCGGCGACCGGCGACCGGTTGGCGCCGGAACGTTCTCTGCCGTCCAGTGTGATGAGCGCCAGCACCGGAGGTAACCCCCTATAGGGGGATTCACCCATGAACCATGGCTCATCCGTGACACCCCCTATAAGACCTGACGCCGGACCTCCCCCCTGTGGTGTCATAGACGTGTACAGGGACTGGAGTTTGGGGACAGGGACTCGGGTGGTCCGGTTCGTAGCTGAATACGGGGAAAATCAGGGGTTTGCGGGGGGAATCGGGCAACACTTTCCGGGAAGGGCGGGTTCCAGGGGCATGGGGCAGGGCCAGGCAGGGAGTGGGGCATTTTGGAACAGGGGGAGTTGACGGGTGTTGGGGCACGCCCCTACAGGACCTGGGGCATTTTGGAACATGAGCGCGGAGGTGGCTGGAATGACGGCGCTTGGCTGGCCGGGGGATGGCACCCCCAGCATCGAAAACCTGCGGGAGCTGCGCCTGCGGGCCTTGCTCAACGACCTGGTGAAGGACCTGGGGCCCGGGAAGTTGGCGGAGCAGTTCGGCGTTGACCGCAAGACACTGTGGCGGTGGCAACGGGCCGCCGAGTTGCCGCCCCGGCTGGCCGACGCCCTGGAGCGGATGCTGCTGGAGCGGGCGGTGGCGGCGATGGAGGAGGAGGGGAAAAGGGTCGAGGCGCTGGAGGAGCGGGTTGGTGATCTGGAGGGGCAGTTGGCGGCAGTGCTGGCGGCGGTGAACGACGGCGTCAGCAACGGCGCCAAGGTGGACAATGCTGTGGCCGATGCGCTGCGGCGGGAGTTCGCCCAGGAGCTTCAGCGGCTGGAGCGGCGGCTGGGCAGGCCGTCACCGGCGCAGGGCGCAGGCAATGCCCCCGGCGGCGTTCACCAAACCTCGCGGGCCGGGTCCCAGCGGCGCCATGCCGACGTGGTTGCCCGGGAGCCTGCCGATGACGACGAGCAGGTCTACGGCGCGGCGTGGCCCCTGGTGGAGGAGTGGCGGGAGCTGTGGGCGCGGCACCCGCCCCAGGGCCGGGGGCTGGCCTGGACGGCGCGGCGGGAGCGGATCCTGGAGCTGGAGATCGCCATGCTGTACGACCACGGGCTGACCCTGCCGCCGGAGACGGCGCCCATGACAGGCCTGGACCGGCGGGAGCAGTGGTCCTGGCGGGAGCGGGAACTGGCGCGGGTCCGGCGGCGGCGGGCCAGGCTGGAACTGCTGCACGGGGCGCGGCGGGTGTTGACCCTGGGCCGGTGGCGGTAGGGAGCGGCGGGGGGTGAACTGCTTTGTGGGCCTGCGCTTAGAGTTCGGGTCAACAAAAGGCAACACTTGGGGCGCCGGGGGGGTGAAAGCATTGCCAGCGGGTCAATCAAGGCCGGATACTTGATTGCGTTGTCAGGCTTTTTCCAGCGTTTCCCGCCCTAGAAACCTGGAGGGTCCCGTCCCTGGACCCGGGACCGGCCGCCCAGGATTGAGCGCTGCTCTCCGAACGGCCGCCCGCGTAGGATTGACCGGAGGGATTGAGCGTTGCTCTCCCGATGGGCGTCCCCGAGGGACATCGCTGCGGCGTTGGTGTCGTCGACGCTTCCGCTCCAGCCGGTTGCCCAGCCCATCGAAGCGCCGGTGCGCTTCACCAGGAACCCAACCCAAGGCGCGGAACCCCTATTCAAGGCGCATCCCAATCGTCAGGAGGTGATAACCGGAACCAACGGCATCCCAACCCACGGCGCGGAACTCCAATCCCGGGCACATCCCAATTGTCAGGAGGCAGACTAGAGAAACAGCACGGCAACCCGGATTTCCTCACCCATCGGGTCCACCTGGCGGAGCGGTCCAACCTGCTTCGCA
Organism: Dehalococcoidia bacterium; assembly: GCA_965203675.1. Classification (GTDB taxonomy): domain Bacteria; phylum Chloroflexota; class Dehalococcoidia; order Lucifugimonadales; family UBA3495; genus CATOSK01. The sequence goes on from CBDBDE010000001.1 coordinate 47,038, forward strand.
ACCTTCACCCAGCGGCCGGAGCCGGCAACATGGCCCTGGCTGCCCCCCACGGCTGCGGCAAGGCTGGTGAACATCAGCAGCGGCGCCGCAGGTTCCACATGCTCCGGCATTCCGTCGGCAACGGCGGCAGGCCGGACGCTCGACGTTGCAGCCCAATCCCCCTTGGCCGGGCGGCTTACCACGTAGCCGCCGCCCCGGCTGCGTTCCTCCCATTTCCCCCACGTAGCGGCAGAACCCAAATGACACCCTGGGCGGACTGCGCCCGGCGCCAACTCCCCATCCGGCCTTCCCGGTTGCGCTGCCCGGCCCTGGGCGCAGTGCGTCTCGCGCCGGGCGTTGGATTGCGCCGCTCAGCCCGACCCTGGGCCAACTGCGCCCTGCGTCAGCCCACAACCGGCGTTCTCCGTGGCGTTGCCCGGCCCAGGGAGTGGTGCGTCCGGTACGGGGCGACAACGAGGAGTCCCGGCGCCGGCGGCGGCTACCTGGGCCACGGCAACAACATCAACGGGCGGCAAATCGACGATCAGGACAGCGACGACAACGACGATCAGGAGGTGAACTTCACGAACACCGACCCGGTTTCTCCCATCGCCACCGGAAGGTTGGAGGAAGGGCTGAACCGGCGATAACCCCAGGCCGTCTCACTCGTGAATGGGGCGGTGGAGTCACAAGGCGGCCAAGGCAAACCGCCACTGAAAACCTAAAAGACACACAGCTTACGGCAAAGCGGGGGCCGGTCCCTTTCGATAGGGAACCGGCCCCCGCTTTCTGCGTTTCGGAGGAAGCGACATGAAGGCGAATAACAGCATCGAGAACAAGGCCAGGAACACCGGCAAGGACAACCCCGCGAACATTGGGAAGAGCGGACAGGGCAGGGGCAAGACCGAGAGCGAACTCCGCGCCGCCGCCCGGCGCAAGGGCCTCACCCTGAAAGAGTTGGCGGACAAGATGGGCGTAAACTACGGCTACCTCTCACAGGTCAGCAGCGGCAGCAGGCCCTGGTCTCCCATGCTGCGGGAACGGGCCATGGCGGTCCTGGGAGAGATCCCCGGGCAGGGCGTGGTCTACCGCCAGGGCGGCGTGGTCCAAGGTGAGAGCACCTGCATCCGGGAGCGGGCCAGGGAGGTCGGCCTGAGCATGGGAGCGCTGGCCGACCTGGTGGGGGTGTCCCGCAGCTACATGTCGATGGCGTCGCGGGGAAAACGCCACTTCAGCCCAGGGGTCCAGGCCAGGCTGGAGGCGGTGCTGGAATCACCTGCCAAGGTGGAGGCGGCGCAATGCCCAACCGTTAACCCGAGGGCACTGTGGGACCGGATGGAGGCCCACGGTTACTCCCAGAACCAGGTCGCCCGGCTGGCGGGCATCAGCACCGGCCATCTCTCCCTGATCATGAACGGCCAGCGCACCCCGTCGGGGGACGTGCTGCGCAGGCTGCACGAGGTCCTGTTCCGGCCCACGGCGGCGGAGCTGGTGGTTCCCGCCGAGGTGAAGGTGCTGGCCTGGAAGAAGGGCAAACGCAACGGCGTGGTGGTGCAGGGCGCCGGCGGGCCGGGCAGCGGCACGATTCGGACCGGCGGCCGGGTGCCCGAGGGGGCCGAGGTTGAGTACGCCTACCGCGCCGGGTACGACAGCCGGGGGCAGGTATCGGTGACCCACCTGGTGGACGAGCGGGGCTACGGTGCCATGTTGAAGCAGCGGAATGGCAGCGCGTAGGGATTCGCGAACAGGGCCAGGCCAGACCGCAACCCAAAGGAGGAGGCCATCGATGCGACGGCCTCCTCTTGTGTCCAGGTGCGCGGCCCTTCCCCGTTGCCCTCCTCAACTCACTCCGGAACCCACTCCGGTTTCCCCCTGCTGCAGGGCGGCCTGCCTCCGCTGGCGGGCCGGCGGCTACTCCGGTTCCAGACGGATGATCTCGTCGTATTCCCGCACCGCCCGCTCCGGCTCATCTATGTTGAGGTACAGGACGGTCCTGTTGCGGAGGGCCTTGATGTTGGACGGGGTCTATGGCGATGCCACGCTCCAAGTCCTCCACCGGCAGATCGTATCGCTCCGGGGAGGCGCGGGCGATTCCCCTCGCGGCTGCGGGAACTCCACGGCGAGGGGTGCGAACGTATGAGTGGCCGCGAGGCCGGGATTCCGGCTGTTGGCGCAACCGGACCGCGCAGCGGTCACTCCTGTCCCACGTTCCCTCCCGAGTCGTTGCTCTCCGCCAATCTGACGGAGGTTTCCCTGTCCTGGGCGGCGGATGGGTGGTCCGGCTCCAGCCTGAGAGCCTCGTCGAAGTCCTCGATTGCCCTGCGGTGCTCTCCGAGTTCGCCCCGGGACATGCCCCTCCGGTAGTAGGACTCGGCGTCGCCCGGGTCAAGCTCTATTGCCCCGCTGAAGTCCTCGACGGCAGCACGGTGCCTGCCGAGGTCGCTCAGAGCGCACCCCCTGTCGTGGCGGAGGTCGGCGTCTTCGGGTTTGAGACTGACGATCCTGTCCAGGTGCGGCATGGCCCTTTCAGGATCTCCCAACTCCAGGTAGGCCACCCCTGCGTTTCCCACGGCGTTGGCGCACCCTCTCTGGTCGTACAAATCGGTGTCGTCCGGGACGAGCTCGACGAGCCTGTCGAGGTGCGGCAAGGCCCTCTCCGGCTCTCCCAACTCCAGGTGGGACACCGATGCGTTTTGCAGGGAGCTGACGTTGTTCGGATCAAGGTCGACGGACCTGTCGAAGTCCTCGGCGGCCCGGCGCGTCTCCCCCAGCTTGACGTGGGCGCACCCTCTCAGCTAGTACGCTTCGGTTTCGTCCGGGGCGAGCTCGATGAACCTGTTGAAGTCTTCCAGCGCCTCTTCGTCCTTCCCCCAAGACATGAGGGTCATTCCCCTCGCGTAGATGGCGCCGACGTCGTCAGGCTTGATCCTCAGCACGGCGCTGAAGTCCTCGATGGCCTCTCCCTTTCGGTCCATGAACAGGTGAGCGGTCCCCCTTTCATACAGGGCCTTGGCGTCTCCGGGGTTGGTCTCGATGACCCTGGTGTAATCTTCGATCGCCTCGTCGAATCGTCCCAGGGCGGCACGGGCCAGGGCCCTGGCGGTGAGGGTCCCGGGGTTGCCGGGGTCCAGGTCCAGGGACATGTCGAAGGCCGTGACCGCCTCCTCATCACGGCCCAGGCTGCCCAGGGCGATCCCCCTGTCACGGAGAGCCTCCGCGTTGTCGGGGTCCAGGTCCAGGACCGCGTCGAAGTCCTCGATGGCCCGGTCCAGCTTCCCGAGGGCACGATAGGCCGTGCCCCGGTTGTGGTGAGCCTCGGGAAGACGAGGGTTGATGGCAATGGCCCGGCTCAGGTCATCAACCGCTCGGAGGGGCTCCCAAGTGCTAGAGTTTCGGTAACATGGTCCGGTGAGGCAATGCGGGGATTGGCAATCCGAATGGAACCAACTTGCTCGAAGTGGATGCGCTTGTTGACACGGGGGCAACTCATTCAATGATTCCCGGGTCCGTATTGAGCGAGCTAGGCATCGAGCCTTACGATGAACGCCCCGTCGGATTTGCGAATGGGCAGAGTTCAAAGCGGCCCATCGGCAAAATGCGCGTGGTCCATGAAGGAAAGGAATGGGAGTGCCCGGTTTTCTTCGGCCCCGATGACCACTACCTCATGGGTGCAACTACGTTGGAACTCTTCGGACTGGTAATCGACCCCAATGGTGAAAGGCTGGTCCCTGCGGAATACCTAGCCCGTCCGTTTTGACGGCACCATCTCAGGTCCGCAGAATCTCCGAAACCCGCGCGTCCACCCCTAGAGACGCGCGGCCCCTTGGCCCGATAATCAGGGAATGTTGAAGGTCTGTCTGGCCGTGGCGTTGCTGGCGTTGACGTTGGGTTGCGCGCCGCCAGAACCCACGCCAACGCTCGGACCCGCTCCCACACCCGAGGTTGCCCCGCCGCCGCCCGACTTCGAGCCGACGCTCACCCCCGAGGATGCCCGCGCCTTGGCCGAAATCAAACGGCTGCGGGGCGTCGTCCGAGACATCGAGGACGAAATCAATGAAGTAACACGGTGGTGCTGGCCGGAGTCTGCGGGAGAACGATACCAGGAGGAAGCCTGGCGGCTGGACGAGGATTCCGGCGACTCGGACGATTTGGCGGTGAGGGAACGCCAGCTTACCGAGCTTGTGGGCAAGCTCCAGCCCCTCCTGCGGGAAGCCGAAACGGTTTGCGACGAAGACCGGGAGACGGTCCGACGCCTACGAGGGCGAGGTCCCACGGTCGACCTGGCTGACGCATCGGTGTCCCTGGTCGCTCTGGGGTTCGCGTCCGCATTTGCAGGGCAGGTCATCTTTGGACTTGCCACCGGCGGCCTGTGCGGACGTTACATGAGGAACCTTACAATCAGGCGCGGGTTACCCTGGGGTCTTGTGGCCGCTGCCCTGGTTGCCCCGCTTGTCGCCTTTCTGTCGTTTCCGGGGCGGGAGTTCCTGCCATCGGCGGTCTGGCCCATGTTGACCGTCGCGTTGACGGCTGCCGTATGCTGGCTGCGCAACAGGCGCGGCAACCAAAGCTAGGAGCAAGACCGCATGGGAGCAGTTGCGGCACAGTACATCAACCTGACCCCGTTTCTTGTTTACGGCCTTTTCTTCTACGTCATTCTCCCAATCGGCTCGTGCGTCATCGCTGGGTTCCTCCGCACCAGCAATGCGAGCGGTGCATTACGGGGCGCACTCTGCGGGGTCTTGACGGCGATAGCGTCCGTGATGGGATGCGGCGTTCTCAGCGAATCGACCGACTTCGACAACTTCAACGCATTCATCCTTCAATCATCTGCGACGGCTGCCGTAGGAGCGGTTGTGACCTATTGGGCGGTGAGATTGGGATTCTGGAACAACTAAGGCTGTGATTTGGACCGAACCAGCCCAAACATGAGTCATCCCGAATTTTGGTAGAGAGGGAAAAGCGGCAAAAGCGGTATAGGAAAACAGGCACAAAGGAAGACCCCTTCGGGTGAAATGGGACTGTCGAAACACCATTCACCGGGAGGGGTCGTTGATTATGGTGGGGCATGAGGCGGGGCGGAAGCAAGGCCAGGAGGTTGTCAATCTGCTGCAATCCTTCCTTGGCCCTTTGGAACAGTGGCTGGACCGCCGGATAGACCGGCGTTTGGTGCGTACTTTCTTTCTGGCCCTGGCGGCCATCGTGCGTCTGCGTAATTCCCGCTCAGGACTGCTGCTCAGCGAGTTGGGCGCCCACATTCTGTCCCCGGCCCGGGCACCGGCAGGAACCAAGCGTCTCAGCAACCTGCTGCGTTCTCCCAAATGGTCCCATACCCTCTTGGAGGAGTTCCTCCGGGACCGGGCGGAACAGTCCCTTTCCCACCTGGAGCAGCGGGACGAGTTGGGCCTGGCCATCTGGGACGAGAGCGTGCTGGAGAAGCCGGAAAGCATTGCTCTGGAAGGGTTGTGCCCGGTCCGCTCCAGCAAGGCGGCCCGGCTCAAGCGCATCAAGCCCGGCTACTACAATCCACCGGGAGGGCCACCGGTGTTCGTGCCCGGACTGCAGTGGCTCACCGTGATGGTGGCTGGGATGCAGGGGCCTCCCGCCCTGGCCGCCATGCGCTGGTGGACCAGCCGGGACCAGTTGGCCAGCCATCGCCGTGAGCAGACCTCATCCCTGCTCTCTCAATGCGCCCAGTGGTGGCAAAGGCGAGTGGTCCACGTCTTTGACCGGGGATATGCCGGCGCCCCCTGGCTCCAGGAACTGTTGGGACACCAGGCGCGTTTCATCATGCGCTGGCCCACCCGCTACCACCTGTCCGATGACCGGGGCGAGCGTCCTGCCTGGCAGATCACCCGGGGCAAACGCTCCCAGGACCACCGCCAGATCTGGGACTCAAGCCGCCGCCAGTACCGCAAGACCGGCATCATCGCCGCCCCAGTGCGCCATCCCCGAATGGACGACGAGTTGTGGCTGGTGGTCTCCCGCCCCGGCAAGGGCCGCAAACCCTGGTACCTGCTGACCAATGAAGCCATCGAGACCACCGATGACGCCTGGCGGGTGGTGCTGGCCTACGCCCGCCGCTGGCAGGTGGAGATGTGCTACCGGGCCTGCAAGACGGACCTGGCCATGGAGAGCCCCCGACTCTGGTTCTGGGAAAACCGCCTCAAGCTGCTGCTGATGGTCAGCCTGGTCTATGCCTTCCTCCTCTCATTGCTGACCCCTGAGCTGGCGGCACTGGTACGAGACCTGCTCAGGAACTGGTGCCACAGAACAGGAGAGAGGTACCGCCAAGCTGCGATACCTCTCTCCAGACTCAGAGCCGCCCTTTCCTCCCTTTGGCTATCTCATCCACCCATCCTAAATTCGGGATGACTCATGTCATAAAGGCAGGAGCAGCGGGACTCAGGATTCGGGACTAGGGCATGTTTGCAAACCCAATAGTGGGGCCTAAACTGAATGAGACAGGTTGAAGTGAGAGGTGAGGTGATTGGGACGCGGGGATTCGACGGATGATCAGTGGCGACGACTGAGACCATTGCTGCTGGCCCAGAAGCCGAGGACCGGACGACCGGGGAGGGACCATCGCACGGTCATCAACGGGATCTTGTGGATTTTGCGCACCGGCGCCCCATGGCGGGATCTGCCCGAGCGCTTTGGCACCTGGGCCACGGTGGCCAGCCGTTTCTACCGGTGGCGGAAGCAGGACACTTTCCCCCCGCCATTGACACCCCGAATCTTAACACTCATTTCGGACCAGTTTTCAGGGAGCATATCAGTACCCCAATGTTGGCTGTTGGATTAAAATGGGATAGTAGAGGGGCTATAGACATGGAAATTGAGGTGGCGAATGGTATCCTATTGCTTCCGTTGCCGGGGTGAGTTGGACCACCATCTGCATTTTTGCGGAGGGTACCGGGGCGATATGGCGGTTTTGGACCCAAGGAGATATCTGGAATATCAGCGAACATCTAATCCACTCGACCGGCTAACTATGGGGGATTGGATGAAGATTGATCGCGTGGATGAGGAGGATCTCCAACGTCGGGTAGAAGAACAACTTGAAAGAGACAATGACGCGTATTTCCTGGAGCCCTTGGGCTATCGGATTGAATTTCAAGCCTCTTCACCTGAGGTTGGTTTTCAGGGAATTATTGAAAGTTCAGCGGTTATTGTTGAGGGACCTACAGAGGATGATTGGGGTATAGCCTCTGAATTCATCAACGGACTACCTTCTACCGCAATGCTTTTCCTAAGAGAGGGTGAGGTATACCGCGCCCAGCTAGTGTCGTACAACAGCGAGGGCCGGAAGTATGTGTGGGCTGTTAAACGGCTTGACTATAACTCCAATGTAGGATGGGGATTTTCTGATTGGAGTAGCGGGCCACCGGGCTAGAAACGCCCGGCGGTGGTCCGCAGTAGCGTTAAGCTGTTGGCAGCTTATCCAGCTCGATCAATCCCCGAGACGTAGTCCACCCAAGAGAGATCTTGGGGCAGCGATATGAACATTGGCGGCAAAGTATGCCGACTTGGGCATTGGGGGAGACCGGGAAATTGCAGTCCGGCAGCCATGAATCTATCTTCTGGTTCGGAAAGGAATACAAACTTCTTTCAAGTATGTTCATCACCTAGCGGACCGGGACAGCCTTCTTCTTTGGAACGCTCGAATAGGCAGAGGTGTGGCCACATCTGTGTCCATAACCGCAACCACTGCCGGCCTAGAAGCAGCCACCACACCCTATCATTTCACAAGACAGCAAAATCCCAAAGAAGGATGAAGAATCCCAGTTGGCACTAGAAATGGCTCCAGATCAGGGGGATACAGCGTGAGGGTAAACGGGAAGCCCCACTGCGCACCCGACTGCAAGGTTGTGTAACGCACATAACACAGAGTCCACCATAGGAGTAGCGGGCATGAAGGGAACCATCAAGGACACCTGGAGGGCAAGACCTTTTCCTGTTCTGCCGCTCCTGGCGGCATTACTATTGTCGGGGATCTTGGCTTGCGACGGGGCGGTACCCGCCCGAGAAGACAACCCAACCCCAAGACCCGCAAGCCAAGAGGATTCGGCGCCTGGCCCCCAAGCAGCCAATACAAAAGACGAGGCGACGCCCGAGCCGCGAGCAACAGCGACCCCCGACCAACCAACACCCGCCGCCTCGACCGTTCCTACTCCCACCCTGGTGAATACCGCTTCGCCCGTGCTAACGGAAGGACCGCCCAGCCTGGCACACAGAAGCGATGCGGGCGTTTCGCCCACCTTCACGACTGTTGCTGTTGGCTTCCATAGCAACTGCGGCATCCGGCCAGATGGGTCGGTGTATTGCTGGGGCCGCAACGTGGGCACCGTTGGGGGGGCGGAGGGCTTCAGGAACGTGTTAGTTGCGCCTCCGCCGGGCTCTTTCAAGTCCATGGCTCTTTCTGTGGTGATCAGCTGTGGCATCAGGCCCGACGACTCCCTGTACTGTAATACCTGGGGCGGGAACTTTACACTCTCCGGCCCCTTCAAATCCGTGCGGATCGCGGACGTGTACCCCTTCGGCACCTTCTGCGCCCTCAGGATGGACGGCACGGTGATGTGCCAGGACATAGGGACTGACGACGCAGCAGTAAGCGTAGAGGTGCCCGAAGTCCGATTTCGCGAGGTACCGGCAATCCGGGGACGCAGCTATAAAGGACAAGCGCTTGAGGGTTTCGCTTGCGGGGTGGAGGCCGAGGGCGGCTACCTGAACTGCTGGGGACCCAGTAGCCACCCGCCGGAAGAGGCTTTTGGCATCGAGTTCTTGTCCGTAACCGTTGGTGACGAGCACGCCTGTGCTCTCAGGGCAGACGGTATTCCTCTGTGCTGGACCTGGAGCGGCAGAGCGGACGTGGAGGAGGAACTGCTCACTACTCCGCCCGAAGGCTCGGCTTTCGCTGCTGTTGAGGCAGGCGCGAATTTCACCTGCGGGTTGGAGGAAAGCGGTAACATCAGCTGTTGGGGCGTAACAAACCTCGACGTGCCGCCCGGATCCTTCTCCAGCCTCAGCGTCAACGCCCAGGCTTACCATGCCTGTGGCTTGCGGTCGGACGGTGCGCCGGTCTGCTTCGGCAACGACACCTACGGTGTGGCCACTGCGCCCGGCGGCTCCTTCGCGTCGGTTGATGCCGGTGACACCATGCTGTGCGGCCTTCGGGCGGGCGGAGGCGCTTACTGCATCGGCGAGCCCCGCACCCACAACCGCAATCTTGACGCGAGCAAGCTTGAACTGCCGGAGGGCTCTTATAGCCACGTAAGCAGCCATTCCGTCGCGGACGGTGCCGCGCCGGTGTGCGGGATCGCGGGCGGCGCGGTTGTCTGCGAGAACGGCCTAAATGTTTACGGCGAGCCCAACGAGTCCTACGAATGGGAGATACCTGCTGGTTCGTTTACTTCGGTGGGGGTGGGATCCCTGTTTGGTGCGCCCTTCGCGTGCGGGCTGGCGACCGGCGGAGCGGCTGTCTGCTGGGGCGCGGCCGGGTTCGCGGAAGATGCAGATGTGATCAAGAAAGTGCCCAGCGGTCCCTTCACCAGCCTCAGCGTCGGAGCCTTCCACGTATGCGGCTTGGGCGGCGGTTCAATAACCTGCTGGGGCAGGCAGGATTCCCAGGGCAGACTACCGCCCAGTGGGTCCTTTAGTGCGGTCAGCGTCGGCAGTCATTTGACCTGTGCCCTTAAGTCCGAGGACCATTCTCTGGTCTGCTGGGGAGGGGACTCAGGGCGGGCAAGCGCAGCACTGCCCGAAGGAGCATTCGATGCGGTTAGCGTGGGCGTGAACCATGCCTGTGGGCTAAGGCCAAGCGGAGCTGCTGAGTGCTGGGCCTGGGGATCCCTGGCCGAGCATGACCTCGGGCAGGCGGACCCACCGGGCGGGACCTTCACAAACATTGCGGCGGGAAATGACTTTACCTGCGGAATCAGACCCGATACCTCCCTGGTTTGCTGGGGTTGGATGGTCAGGTAGCAGAGTATGCGTAACTATGCCATCACCCCAGTATCACAGTCGCAGACCACGGCTGCCCTGGAAGCGAGGAATTCGGCACTGTACGGACACGGTACCAAGAGCCCATCTCAAGACTTCCTCCCCCCAATGGGGAGGGCTGGCTTTGCGTCAAAACAGCCAGTTGTATCAAAATAGTCAAAAGTGATTCAAAAAAGCACTAGCGGCCCGCATCAAGAGATTCGAACGCGGCACCGTCAAGGATTATCCCCTCCCACCGAGTCAAGGTCCACTGCCCAAGAGTACCGCAGTTTTTGGTGTTGATTGGATAACTGAAAAGGCGTCGTCAGTGACGCTGACGCCCGGGAAGTCCGTATCCAGAAACAGTTCCTGGAGAGAACCCGCCACCATTTCGCGGCCCAGGTTGATGTACAGGGCAGACAGGAACCTTTCTCCCAGGGTGTAATCGCAGTCCCTGATGGGGAGCCACACTGAAACCGGCATCCAACTGGTGCTCAGGTTCCGTTCGTGTATATTCTTCGACCCCCAACACTCCCACTCCTCGTCGGCATAACCCGGGATCTGGGTTTCCGGTATTGTGCTGTAATACTCTCCAATATCTATATATTGTCCAAGAAAGTTCGCCCCTCCCTCCCTCAGCCATCGGGCCCCTTTATTGGAGTAATTGTGGGCCAACTCGTGGCGCAAGGTGAATAGTCCTGCGTCGGCTATCATCACATAGCGACTCAAGTGGAAGCCGCTTAACGAGGAGGAGCTTGCGTAGAAGCCTCCAACATCGGAAACGTACTGCCACTCGGGCTCTACGTAGATCGGGAAATCGGCCACTCCCCAGGCCCGTTCCATGAATTCCTCCAGGATGGTCATAGCCTTGTGGCTCTCCTGGAAAATGGTATCGGCGTCCGCGCCAAGGGGATTGCGGCTGATTAAATGAAGGTTCACTTCCCCGAAGGGCAGGTCCAGGGTTTGGCTCTTGATTTGGGGATTCTCAATGAGTTGACGACAGTGACTTTGGTAACTGCACCCGGTGGACATTACAATCAGGGCAGCCCCTTCTCCATTACTTATGGAGTCCTGAAACCAGGGCTGATCAAGCAGAAGGCCCACCATGCCCCGCTGGACCTCCAGCAAATGATAGATTTCAACCAGAAAGCGTGACTCGGTGTCGGTGAGCTGGGCGTCGGCGAGCCAGGGCAATTCAGCCAAGCCCCTTGCCATTGAGACTTCTCTATGAACAATAAAAGACAAGTCAAAAACAGCAACCGCCTCAATCTGCGTTACACCGTCGACCAGCCAGGGCCAACCGGCAACCCGCTGGGCCAGCGCTTCGTCCTGCCCAGCAATATAGGCCAGGTCAGAAAGCGCCGATCTCTCATAATCCGTCAGGCCATCATCCAGCAGGGGCGACGCCAGCAGGTCCGGCCCACGAGACCCGATGTTCAGGCTGGCGCTGTCCGATAGCCAGGCATAGCCCTTGACTATCTCCGCCAGGTCCGGGTGGTCCCGTTCAATGCGCTCCAGGTAGTAGTTGTCGCTGCCGGTGAAGGCGGCCAGTTCCGCCCCGCTGATGCCGTCAGCCAGTTCCGGCGACTCGGCCATGCGCCGCGCCAGGGCCGGGTCCTCCCCGGCGATGTCCTCCAGTATGGCCAACGTGAATAGGTCTTCCTCTGCTATCCCGTCCCTCAACCACTGGGTCTCCAGGGCTGCCGCCAGCGTCTCCGGCCCGGCCCCGGCCAGGTTGCCTATGGTTGCCAGGGCCAGGACTTCCTCCTCGGCGAGGTCGTCGGCCAGCCAGTGGAGACCCGCTACCTGCCCGGCCAGGTCCGGCTCCGTCTCGGCCAGTTCCCGGATAAGGGTGACGGCCAGGCTGTCCGTCAGCGCCATCTCGTCAGCCAGCCAGTCCGCGTCCACCAGGACCCAGGCCGCCCGCGGCGCAGCGTCTTCGATGGCTGCCAGGGATTCCGCTGCGCCCTGCTCCAGGTCGGTCAGGTCGTCAGCCTGCCACGGCAGGGTCGGCAAGCCCTCCTGCTCCTGCCGTTGCTGGGGCAAACCGGAAGGTTCCTCAGCTATGGCGCCGCCGGCCTGATCACCGACCTGGAGTGTTGTTTCCGTCCCCAGGCCGGCCGGTTGCCTTGCGGAAGGTGTGATAGCCGTTTCCGTGGTACCGTCTTCTCCGCCAAGCAGCAGGAAGGACGCGATGGCGGCCACTACAACCACTGCTGCTACGGCTCCAATCGCTATCGGAATGGGTTTCATGCTGTTCCTCACAATGTGACCAGAATGGGCTGGCCGGCGGGTCCGTCTCCCTGGAAACTCCCGTGCGTGAACTCAGCGAGAGGCGAAATGACGGTCCGGTTGGAACGGCAGGGATTGCCCGGACCGCCGTTAGATAATCCCGCCCCGCCTTCGCGGCTGCGGTCCATAGCGGGTCTGAACCATCTCCTGGCCTCCCCCGCTGCTGCGCCCGGTGCCGGTAGTAGCGGATCGCCCCCGACCCTCAAGGAAGAGTCCACTCACAAGGGACACGGCCACCGCCGTCAACATGAGAATGGCCAGCAGCATTACGACGCTCAACACGAACAATGCTATGCCGGCGGCCACCGCAGTCAGCACGATCTTCCTGCGCCGGGAGCCTCCCAGGATGAGCATGGTAACCCCGAGCCAGAGCACGAGTACCCCCAGGCTCCCGGCCGCTGCCAGCACGGCCATCAGGAACCTCTCGGCCGGCAGTCCGAACAGGAATGAGAAGGAGCCGGACATGAGGGCGTCGGCGACCACCCGCCACGATTCCTGCCGGAACAGCAGGAGTTCGGCGATAATCACCTCGGAGACCGCCCCGAGGAAAAGCAGGATGAAACCCAATGCCGCGATGTTCGCCCCCACCCTTTCCGGCAGGTTCATCCCTGCCCTTCCTCTGGCCGCCCCGGTGACAAATCCCACCAGCACATTCGTCGCCAGAAGGAAAAACCCGAACAGCACAACGATGACGCCGAAGAATTGGAGAATATCGCGGCCCATTTCGGCTTCCGTCTCGGTGGCAAACGAGCTCTGGGCCGCCTTGGACCTTTCGTGGTCGGGCCAGATTGCTCTCTCCACCGGGTCGGTGTAGGTGTTCAACACTTCCACGCCCGCCTGGTAGAACGACTCTCCGTAAGACCAACTCAAGGCGTACATCGCCAGCCCAGCGACCACCGTGACCAGACCCGCCACGCCGAGTAGACCCTTAAGCGCCCAGGGCATGAACCTGAAGACGACCAGGATAACTCCCAGCGCCGCCAGGACCCCGAACACGAAATCCCCCACGGGGGGAAGCAGGAAGAGGAATATGGCCATGATGAAGCTTAAGACCAGACAGGGTATCGCCAGGAATCCCGCAAACACCCGGACTGGATGGGTGTGGCGTTCTTCGACGGCTATCTCGTCCACGACGGAATCAGCCTCCTGGATGGAGAGTTCCCGGTCTTCTTCCGTGCTCATGCTTTTACCTCCTCTGAGTGGGGTGGGCCTGCCGCCAGGCGGTTAGTGCCAGGCCGGCCGGCGATGTTGAAATCCTTGCCTCGTGGTCAGCAGGTCAGACCCACATTCCCCGGGTTCGGTGGGGTGGAGCCGGGCCTGATGAGTCTGTCCGGGGACACCAGTAATACGGCCTGCTACACCACCTCGACCCCATTGTTCAGGTCTCCCCGAGTGCTGACGGGAATTCCAGGAGAGCACCGACGCCAAGGCCGACCTCAGCATACCGGCAGGCCCCAATCTTCTGCGTCGTGATATCGTGCCTGAGACACCACGCCCAATAACTCATCGGGCACGCATCCGCTCAGTTGGTTGTTGCTGAGAAACAGTCCTCCCAGGTTGGTGAGGTTGCCCAACTCCGGCGGTATCTCTCCCCTCAGTTGGTTGTTACTGAGATCGAGTCCTCTCAGGTTGGTGAGGTTGCCCAACTCCGGCGGTATCTCTCCGCCCAGTTGGTTGTTACGGAGGTGGAGTGCTCCGAGGTTGGTGAGGTTGCCCAACTCCGGCGGTATCTCTCCCCTCAGTTGGTTAACATAGAGGACCAGCCTTTCCAGGTTGGAAAGTTGGCCCAGTTCGTCTGGAATCTCTCCGCTCAGTTGGTTGATGCGGAGATTCAGTACTCTCAGATCGGTGAGGTTGCCCACCTCAGCAGGTAGCTCCCCGCTCAAATTGTTCTCGGAAAGATCAAGGCCGCTTACGCGTCCCTCTAAGCCAATCTTTACCCCGTGCCATTCGCCCGGAGGTTTGCCGCTCAGCCAGTTGCCGTTGTTTGTCCAGTTATCGCCGTCTGTGGCGTTGTAAAGGGCAACCAGCGCCTCCCTGTCCGTTTCGGCGGAGGCCCGGTTGGGAGTGGGCATGGATTTTGGTGTCGCTGCAGTCGCAGGTTCGGGCGCGGCGGTTGTCGCATTGGGAGTGGCTGAGGCCCTATCCGCTGCAGGCGCGGACGAAACTCCCCCGGCTGTGGGCGGTGCGGACGGATCATCCCCGCCGCATACCGTGAGAGTTAGAGCAAGCGCCGGTAGGAAGACAAGCATCGCTATCCACCTGGTCATAAGCCGCATTTTGTCCACCTCCAATCTTGAGTGAAGGGCTGGCTCCTCCCCGCTCGCGCAGGCAGAAAGCCATAGAAGTATACGGAGCCGTCGGTTCTCACCCGCAGTTGTCGCCTAATCCCGCGCTAACGGAGGCGAACTTGCCCTCCCGCGCCGTGGTCTTACTGCCTTAGTCGCTTCCAGCAGGCGACGGTGCCATTGGTCCTCACCCCGCAATTGTGGCCTAATCCCGCGCTGACGGAGGCGAACTCGCCCTCCGGCGGCGTGGCCTTGCGGTGCAAGTCTTCGCCCCAGCAGGCCAAGGATCCGTCCCGCTTCACCCCGCAGGTGTGTTCATTTCCCGCCCTGACCGAGGTGAACTCTCCCTCCGGCGGTGTGGACTCACCGAGTCCGTCGTCGCCCCAGCAGGCCACTGAGCTATCCCGCTTCACCCCGCAGGTGTGGCCATACCCCGTGCTGACGGAGTTGAACTCCCCTTCCGGAGGCATGTCCGCACCGAATGGGCCTCTGCCCCAGCAGGCCAGGGAGCCGTCCCGCTTCACCCCGCAAGTGTGCTTATTCCCCGCGCTGACCGAGGCGAATTCCCCCTCCGGCGACGTGGATGCACCATCGTCGTTATTGCCCCAGCAGGCGATGGCGCCGTCGGTTCTCACCCCGCAGACGTGGTCAACCCCCGCGCTGACCGAGGCGAATTCCCCCTCCGGCGGCGTGTCTATTCCGTATCGGTCATAGCCCCAGCAGGCCACGGAGCTATCCTGCTTCACCCCGCAGGTGTGATATCCCCCCGTGCTGACCGAGACGAACTCCCCCTCCGGCGGCGTGGCCTTGCGGTACTCGTTATGGCCCCAGCAGGCGACGGCACCATTGGTCTTCACCCCGCAGGAGTGGCCGCCTCCGGCGCTTACGGAATCGAACTGGCCTTCGGCCCCGAAGGTAGCAATGGCGGCCGATGCGGAGCCTTCCCTACCCTGCGTGTCCTGGCGCGTGGGTTCCGGTTCTCCGTCATTGTTCTGCTCATCCATCCGGGACCCGGACTCCGACCCTTCCCGCTGTTCGGTTCCCGGGTCCGGGCCGTCGCCCGGAGTGCTCTCACCGCCGCAGGCAGCCAGCAGGCCCAGCAAAAGCAGTGCCGCCAGCAGAAGGACCGGGGCCTCGAAAATCCTTCCGACGCCGCTTAGAATTCCATTCATACCATTCATTCCTCTCATTCCTGCGCTTGGGAGGTCCCGGTTGTTTCGATTGTTCTCAGCGGGTCAGACGCATAATCCCCAGGCTAGAGACATCGCCCGTCAGGCCCCGGGCCAACCTACGTCAGCAGGCTGGCACTTGACCGCTCGCTAGGGGGTCGTGGAGTGGCCGTGTTCACCATTGCCACAGCAGGTGAAGCTGCTGTCGACCCTCCGCAATCACCGGTCAAGGAACTCATTCAACACCACGTCTTTCTGGCATTCTGCCTGAAACTCGTACAGCAACCCTTCAAGGTTGGCGACCAACTCGCGGCACCCCTGCGGTAATGTGCTCCTCCATTCCGATAGCCACTCCTGACTGTCGATTTCTGCCTGCTGCGGGTTCATATAGTACGCTGACATGTGCACTACAACTTCATCGCCCTGGTGATGGGGACCCCAGTAAAATTCCCTCATGACGCCTTCCAGAGTCCGCTCCACAGACCACACAGGAAAGGGTCCAGCACCGCCATGGAGGAACTCCGAAAAATCTCCCGCCGCATCGTAAAAGGAGGGGCCGCGTGAGTCTCGCCTCTCCAGGAGTTCGGTCATTCTTGTTTCGGTGTCTGAGACGATGAGACCATGGCCTATAAAGGCAAAGGCTTCCCAGGGCGGGGGGCCAACCCACAGCACGACATCCCGCACTTCGCTGCGCCTGTATCCCTCTTCTTCAAGTACATCCTCCCAAGGGCCCCGGTCGGGCCTGTCAACGCTCAGGAAGAGCAACTCGTCGGGCTCGTCAATAATGGTGACTCTGTGCTGATACACCGACGTCGCGGAGTTCTCTTCCACCCTGGCAAGGGGTCCAGTTTTCTTCAACCCGAATGCCTGCAACAACTGTTCATAAGAACAATTGGCATCCCTACTATAGTTTCCGTCAACAGTAGCGCGGCACAGGCCCCAATGAAGTTCCTCCACCTCAACCTGAATGACACTCCGGGCCTGGGGCGACACGAGTTCCAGGAAGTAGTCGCTGCCTGGATAAGTTCCGGTGATCTCTCGGTGTTGAATTGGCTGGCCGGCCCCTCCCCCGCCGGCGCAGGCGGAAAACGATGGGAGTATCAGGATGCAACCGGCCAAAAACAGAAGGCTCAACGGCGATTGCCGTCTGATAAACCACATCTCTTAACTCCCGCGATGATAGGGGCGCCGTGAGTTCGCGCCTGGCGCCGGAGGCCGGCCCATCGTCAATCGCAGCGGTCCCTTAGTACCTCATCGGCGTAAGGGGGCCGCTGCCCGGTGGCCCAGCCCCATTTCAACTCGCACAGTGCGTAGATCCCCGTGAACTTCTCCGACTGTACTTCCCTGGCCTCTCGCACTCCTTGCAACAGCTCCACCGTGGCCCTCGTCATGTTGTAAAGAGTAAACGCCGTATCCGTCCCGAAAGACACCCAGCCGACGACGGGCACCACCTTGGGATAGGCCCTTGCAAGTTCGCCGGCAAACCCGACAACAAACGCTGCGCCCCGGTTCCGGAAATTCACGTGCCTGCCGTAGGCGATGAGATCGGCGGCTTGACCCTTCAGGAATTCTTTGGCCCAATTCTCGACGTCGGTGGGGACTCCCAGCTGGCCCGCAATGGATTTCGTCAGATCGATGAATCCTCGCTGGATGATGATCACCTCATCATCGTCGCTTATGGTTTCTCTGACTTCCTTTGGCTCTCCGCTCCAGGTGTTCCTGCCCAGCCGAATCTCCGTCCTTAGGTCAGGATTCTCCACGTTGCACGGGTTGCCCAGGAATTTGGTGGCGCCGTATCTGAACCGGTTATTGGACAAATCCAGAAATTCCAACTTGGGCAGGCAGCTCATCCCGTAAATGCTTCCCTCCAGCTCGTTGCCGGACAGGTTGAGAGATTCGAGCTTGGGGAGCAGGCCCAGCTCATGGGGAATCCTCCCGGTGAGCCCGCCGCGGCATCCAAAACGCCCGCACACCTTGCCATCCGACAGATCCAGCTTCCACAGCGCGTCCAAACCTGCCAGTGCGGACGGTATCGTCCCGTTCAGTCCAATTCCCCACCCCTTTCCATCCACCGCGCCCATGCCGCCGAGGTCCAGGGACCAGACCCGGCCATTGTGGTCGGTGGTAACGCCGCACCACTTGTCGAGCGGCAGGGAGTAATCTGCCGGGAAATAGCAATACCCCGCATCGTCAGGAGACCTTCCGCCGTTGAACTTGGCGACAATCGCTTTCCAATCGGTATGCGTATCAGTGGCCGCATGAATGGCTGACAACCCGTTGCGGTCCCGGATTATGCCCAGCGCAACGGCACATTCTTTCTCGGTCCAGTCATAGCGGCCGCCAATTCCATCGCAAGGGCTGGGCTCCGGGGTGGGACCCCTGCGGGGCGGTGTGAGGGTCCCCGCAGGGCGCGTCGGTGTCGGTGTCGGCGTAATCCGCGGCGGGGTTGGCGTCGGCGTCCCTTGGACGCCGCCCTCGCTGCCGCCCGATCCAACCTGCACCGATTCGGCCTCAGCGCACCAGTCGTCGCCGAAGGACTGGGAGTTCAGGTTCGCACGCAGCGCCCCCGGCACACAGCCGGTTATGCTGGTACCGCGCAGGTCCAGGTATTCCAGCTCGGTCAGCCTCCCTATCCCCTCCGGCAGCCCGCCGGTCAGCCCGGGGTTGCCCACCAAGTGCAGCCGCTTCAGGCGGGTCAGCTCCCACAACGCGTCGGGCAGCGTCCCTGTCAGGTTTCTCTTTTCCAGCCACAGTGCGACGACGCGTCCGTCCTCGGTTTCGACTCCAATCCACTCACTCAGCGGCTTGTTGCTCAGCCAGTTGTCCTGCCTGAACCAGTTCTCTCCGTCCAGCGCCTCGTAGATCGCCTCCAGCTTGGCCCGTTCCTCGCACAGCCACCCGCCTGTACTATCTCGCGCCGAGCGATGTGATAGTATGGAAAGAACGGTTTCCTCCAGTTGTGGCGGCACGCACAACCCGGTCCGGAGGATTCCAATCCGTTCCAGACCTTTCTGTCTCAGACTCTCGACTTCCGGCGGCAGCTCCCCGCTCAGGCCGGTATCGCGCAGGTCCAGGTATTCCAGGTCCGTCAGCCTCCCAATCCCGGCAGGCAGCGCGCCGGTCAGCCCGGGGTTGCCCCACAGGTCCAGCCGCTTCAGGCGGGTCAGCTCCCACAACGCGTCGGGCAGCGTCCCTGTCAGGTTTCTCTTTTCCAGCCACAGTGCGACGACGCGTCCGTCCTCGGTTTCGACTCCAATCCAGTCACTCAGCGGCTTGTTGCTCAGCCAGTTGTCCTGCCTGAACCAGTTCTCTCCGTCCAGCGCCTCGTACACCGCCTCCAGCTTGGCCCGTTCCTCGCACAGCCATCCGCCTGTACTATCTCGCGCCGAGCGATGTGATAGTATGGAAAGAACGGTTTCCTCCAGTTGTGGCGGCACGCACAACCCGGTCCAGAGGATTCCAATCCGTTCCAGACCGGCCCGCCTCAGGCTCCCGATCTCCGGCGGCAACTCCCCGCTCAGGCCGGTACCGCGCAGGTCCAGGTATTCCAGTTCGGTCAGCCTCCCTACACCGGCAGGCAGCCCGCCGGTCAGCCCTGGGTTGCCCCGCAGGTCCAGCAATTTCAGGCGGCTCAGTTCCCACAACGCGTCGGGCAGCGTCCCCGTCAGGTTGTTTCTATCGCTCAGGCGCAGTGCGACGACGCGTCCGTCCTCGGTAAAGACTCCAAACCACCGGCTTAGTGGTTCGTCGCTGAGCCAGTTGTCATTCCTGTTCCAGTTCCCCCCGCCCAGCGCCTCGTAGACCGCTTCCAAAGCGGCTCGGTCCGTTTCGGCTGAGGTTTGATGGGCGGGCAAGGGAGTAGGGGGCAAGGCACGGGCCGCTTCCGGTGCGGATGATGCCTCAGAAACCGGAGTGGGCGGCGTACCAGCCCTGCCGGCGGGTGTGAAGGTTGGCCCCGGCGTCTGCCCGGTCACGGTGGCCGGGCCAGGCACCTCCGCGCCTGCCTGGGCCGCAATGGTGGCGAGGTCCTGTACCTGCTCCGGGGGGATCGTAACCTGCGGCGTGCCCTGGGCGTCGCAGGCAAGAAGCGGTATCAGGAAAACCATGAGTATTGCGAACAGAGACAGAGTGAGTCTTTGCATTCGAGTCCTACCTCACCATAGCTGGATGAATCATGACCGCAGCCGAGGCTGTCCATCCCTTTGGATCAGCAACCAGATGGCCTGCCAGCGCCCCCGTTCCGGGGCGTGGGGCGCCACAATCGTCCGTCGGCGCAAATCCCCGTTGCCCGTATGCCATTGATCGAGGAACCGGTCTATCTCCCTCACGCCCATCGCCGGACCGTCCCCAGCAGGCTAGCGTTTGGCCGCTTGCCAGGGGTGTGGCCTGTCCGTTTCGGTCATTGCCCAGGCAAGCAGCGATGCCGTCTCTCATCACACCGCAGGTGTGGTCACGCCCCGCACTGACCGAGGTGAACTCCCCCTCCGGCGGCGCCGCTTCCCCGTCAAAGTTCCGTACCCAGCAGGCGACGGCAGACCGCTAATCAGGGGTTGGCTACGCTCCCTGAGTTCCTGCCAGCCCCAATAGCCGCCCGCCCGAGTTGCTTCAATACCGCGGGCAACTCGGCGTCATCCACGGGAAAGGAAAAGACCAAGACACCCCCTTCCTGCCTTACGTCCGGATTCACGAGCTCCTTCCCCCCGACAATAAGACCGGCTCGCAACCTCTGCAAGGCGCCGGTCGCCGCGGACACATCCGGGAAGGCGGCTACTCCGCCGATAGTTGGGCCGCCGGGACCGATCAGGCGGAGCCTGAAAGCCGTCCCATCGCAACCCGGAGGCGTGGACCCATCCACAGTCTTGACGAGGCACTCGGAAGTAATCCCCGCCATTGGCCCCGGCGGCAACGACTTCAACAGCGCGGCGACATGCGGGTCATCGGGCATCCGGGGGAGGTGGCTATCACCATGAGTGTCCAGCCCGGTCTTGAGCGTACGCAACGCCGCCCCCGGGGCATCCCGGGAGCCGACGGCGATCAGCAGAAGGGACTCCCCCAGCGCCGCCCCGGCCAGCTCCTTGCCCGCTACACCCAACAGGATTGTTGAATGATCCCTGTACTCCTCCCGCCGTGCCTCCTGAGCGCCCAAACTGTACAGTTCCAGCAGGCCCCTGGCACCCTGACCCTGTAGGTACATGAGAATCTCGGGAGTTTCGCCACCAACGGCCACCGCTGCGTAGTCAAAGGATTCAAACAGCAGTCCTCCTCCCGGCAGCAGTGCATCCAGGAATTGCTGCGCTTCCAGCAAACCGGTGCGCCCGAGGTCTCCACGTTCCCTGAATTCAGCCAGGTCCAGGAACAGGGCGGAGTCGTAGTCCCTCGGGAAGACGGACCACATGCTCGTGGCAGTGGGACGAGACACGGACTGGGGAGGACCAACCTGGATATTAAACTCCCTCACGGCTGCGGGAATCCTTCCAGGATCTGCCTCTTCGCTGAACCGATATATCATCACCTCAACCGTCCAGAAACCGGGTTCGTTCAACCCACCAAGGTCGAGAGTGAAAGAATCGGAGCCTCCCTTCGGGATGTGAAGCGATACCGGTCTATAGTAGTCATACGTCTTGCCGGTGTGAAGCGGTGGCGGTTTGTTATGCTCCTGGCCGTCAGGAGAGATGACAACAGCTTCCGCATGGAAAGTCCACGGGCGGGGTCCGGTGTTCTTGACGGTAATCTCCAAGGGAACATTGGTCCGTGGCAGCGCCGTGATGGGGTCGTCGTCCGGTCCATCGATTTCGGCGGTAAAATCAGAAAGCACCTTTCTTACCGCCGCCCCTGCATCCAGCTTCTCCCATGTGTCCTTGCTTTCATCGGGGCACTCACGAACCCTTAAAATATCTTCATTACACACATGAATGGTTGTACCTGTCTCCCTAAGGATATCCTTGATTTCCCTTGGACTGAGATCCGGGTTCAGCGCCCGGAGCAGCGCCACCGTCCCGGTCACAAGTGGCGCGGCGTAGGAAGTGCCGCCGCCTTTGGTGCCGTAGCCCTCATCATTGTCAATGTCTACCAGCCACACGTGGAAGGGCGCCCCCAGGGTGATGGCATCACCAAAACTCGACCCCTCGTCAGAATTGTACCCAGCACGCCGATCATCTTCAACGCCACCTACCGTAATGACGTTGTCCAACGTCGAAAATTCAGCGGGCATATAGCCCAAAGCACCTACGTCTTCTTCTTCATTGCCTGCAGCAACCACAAAAGTGATGTCTTGCATGTCTGCTAGCAGACCTTCAAGGTTCTCCTTGAACTTCTCACGCCATCCATCCTCACAAATATTGTCCTTTGCCTGTATGCAACGCATACCAATACTCAGGTTGACCACATCTACCTGTTTACCGTAAGGAAAAATGTCCTCCAAGCCTTTTTGGATTGCAGATAAGCTATTTGTAAATTCAGGATATTTTATTGTCCCTATTGGTGTGCCTACCTCGAATATCACCAGGTCGTACTCAAGGGACCCGACACTGGTGACCACCCCGCTGAAACTCATCTCCTTGTGGGAGTCAGGCTCGATCAGGGACGGAGTGTTGTTTTCCGCTGCGATCACACTGGCTACCGCAACCCCGTGGAAGTCTTGCTCCGGCCCGTCAACCATGTCCATCACTTTGATTTTCTCATAGTCAAACTCCCTTGCTATCACCCTTTTGATATTGCTACCCAAGGTTGCCTCGTTGACCGGCCCGAAGGGCGGCTTGTATTCGAGGGTTGCGGGAAAACCGTTGTCGATAATGGCGATGACAACGGGTTCCAAATCGCTGCTGTCAATCCGGTTCATTATCGCCCAGGCGTCCTCCATGCCGGCATCCAGGTACCCACTGGATTTATTTGTCAGCGTTTCTATGTCCTTGGTGCCGCCACCGCTGGCGGGAACGAGCAGGTCGGGATGCGCCCAGGCGACCCGGGGGTCAGCCCGGAGGGCAGCCAGGGCGCCCTCCAGGTCATCGCTGGTGCGGCCATCGAAGTCGATGAGGTACCCCGGGAAAGTGCTGTATTCGAGCACGACTTCGCCGCCGATGCCGGAGGCCAGCTGCCCGGCATCCGTGGGACCGTAGCCCGGCTGCAACTCGACCATCAGCCGGTGCAGCACCAGCGCCGTTCCGTCACTGGCGATTTCCAGCAGCCGGTTGGGGTCTATGGCGGGAATGCTCTTCACCGGACCCCAGACCATGACGGTTACGGTGGATTCGAAGCCGGCGTAGCTCACCACGATGTCGGCCCCGCCCTTCTTCATGGCGGTCACCAGGCCACCGGAATCCACCTGGGCTACTGCCGGGTCAGATGACGCGTAGGAAAGCGTCCCATCCCGGCCGTCTTCGAGTTCGCCCAGGCTATCGTCGGAGTAGTAGCCCTCCACAGATATCTGCTGCGAATCGCCGGGGGTGTCGAACTTGACAATCCGGGGCGACGGCAGGACACCCACCAACTGGACTTCCTGTGTGATGAACCCGCCTTCCGGAGGGAGGGCTTGAACTTCTTGACGGGCGGAGGCTGGGGCTTCCGGGGTGACGGGCTGGTTCTCCCGGGTGGAGGCCGGGTCTTCCTGGGTGGTGGACCGTATCCCCGGGTCGGCGGCAAAGGGAGCGAAATTAACGAGCAGAAAAACGGCTGCGACGACAGCGGACAGGGTGACCCCAACCACGGCAATCAACGGGCCGACGCGCCTCGTTCTTCTGTTGACCGGCCGGCGGCCACTGTCATTCATAGCTTCCCTTCCTGCTGACGTTGGGCGGTCCGGGGCACCGTCCTCCCGGCTGTTTGGTGAGATGGAGACTAACCGCCATCGCCTTTCCCACATTTACAAACAGAAACATACCACAGACTTCTCGGCCTTTCACAATAGCGTGCTCCAATCAGGGCAATCGCGTTTCAATTCGCAACAGTGGAGGGAATCGCCGCTTCTCGTCAATGTTGACGTGCAATCGCGCGGTCCCGCCAAGCGGCATGGGTCCCTGTTCTCCGGAGACGGTTATACTTGACCGGGACCGGCTTGAATGGGTCGTGGTTTCCCGGGGGCCGTGGCAAAGGTTCCTGATCTCCGCGCCAGCAGCGGACGCGGCCCTTCCCTTCGGGTTGGATTTGAACCGTGGAGGGCCACCGGGACCCAACCCCTGAAACTTGGTTCAGGAAAGATGTCGGTACTTCATGCTAGAGAGAAGGACGATAAGGTGAGAGGGTAAGATGGTTCCGTTCCTGCGGGCGCTGGCAGCTCTGGGTTTGGGGATGGTGGTTATCACCGGGTTGGTCTTGGTTCTCGTCGTATTCCACTTCACCCAGCGGCTGGAAGACCCCGGGGTTTACAATGCCGCTGTCAGCGACACTGGCGCGTACGGACGCATCCATAACGAGGTATTGGTGGACGAGGCCCTGAAGGAGCGGACAGCCAGGCTGCTGGGAGACACAGGCATTGCGTTCCACGATGAGGCGATAGACGTTCTTCGTGAGGTCATTCCGCCTGCCTACCTGCAGGGACAGACTCAGGCCAACATCAAGCGCTTGACCCGCTATCTGCGCCACGACGAGGACGAACTGGAGATCTACCTGGTCCTGAAGGAACCGCTGGAGCGCGTGGAACCGGCAATGCTAGGCAAGGTGCATGAATTGGTCGATGAGCTGGAGATTTCGGACCCGCCGTCATCGGGGTGCGGGGGAACCGCTGTGCGGCGCCTAGCCACCTCCTCTGCGGAACCGTACTCGCAGCTCTCCCAGGGCGGACTGCCGCAGTCCGCGCCTTCGCTGAAGATCCTGTCCCGGGAGTGCCGAGAGCGGGAGTTCGACCACTGGTTCGGTCTTGTCTTGGAAGACCCTTCCATCAGTGCGCCGACAGCCCGGATTCTCGAAGGCAGAAGGGAGGAGCTGCGAAGGATATTCATTGACGGCGACACCCGGGAATTCCTCAAGGCCGCGGCTGACCCTCTGGTACAGCCGCTGGTTGAGGAGGCCGTTGCCGACATTCGGCGGGACCTGCAGCCCGGCGACAAGCTCGACCTTTTGGAATGGCTGGCATCCCAGCCGGGAGGCCCAGTCAGGGCGGACATTGATGCCCGGACCGCGTTTCTGAAAGAGGCGCTGGGAACGGCGAACGGCCTCGGAAACACCATCGCCTTGGCGATGGTGGTCCTGGGGAGCCTGCTGTCGGCGCTGGTCCACCTGCCCCGTCCGGCGGCGATGCTGCGCTGGCCGGGAATCACGCTGCTGGTCGGCGGAGTCGTCTGCCTGGTCGCGGGATTTGTCGTGCACTCCGTCGTGCCGGGCTTGGTCAGGGAGAGGGTGATGGGCCCAGTATCGTTCTCCGCAGAAGTGCCGGTCCCGGCGGTCGACCTGGCCGGGGACCTGCTGGAGTCCCTCGTTCGCCAGGCCACCACGGGGTTCATGCCGGCTACGGCAATCGTCATTGCGGCTGGTTTGCTCCTGATTGCAGCATCCCTGTTTTACGGCAAGCTCCTGGCCCTGGTAGGGAGAAACCCGCCAACGCAGGAGCACTCGGGCCACGACTGGGTCTAGCATCCCTGTGGGCGGACATAGCATTGGGGACACCGAAGATGAACAGGCGTATCCTCTTGCCGACTTTCCCGGCACCGGATGGAAAATGGTGGTTGGCCCGATGGTTCCACTGCCGGCAGGCGGCAATCACGTGAAGGGAGAAATCTCACCCAGGATGGACGACAAAGTCCCGAATTCAAGAGGGTTGTCCTCGTCTGGCCAGTAGGAGTCAAGCCTTCCTGGGACCCCGTACTTCCGTGCTTCTGGAATGTCGGTGCGGTGACATTCCACGGGATAGCTTGATCGGCCCTGCAGCACCGAACCCAAGGTGACCCCGTTGGCGCACACAACTAACACGACATGCCGGCAAAGGAAAAGGATACGCCGATACCCGAAGGGTATAGCCCTTGGGCGTGTCCCGGCCTGTTGCTGCGGCCTCTTGCAGGGAGGGTTCAACAGAGAAGAAAATCCCCCGCTTCCCAGCAGGAACCTTCTCATCCTTAACCCCGTCGATTGGGACTCCTTTCAGGCGCTCTTTGCCGCTGAGCAGCGCGGCGGTTACCGAGCCACTGCGAAGCTGATATGAAAGGCTCTTGACTCTGTGCAGCTTGGTGGAGCGGTTCGTCTTCTCCCTCCAGCCCCCCATCGATAAAAGCAGGTCAAGGAGTTGGCCAGCCTGACCTTGGTGGCCGAGGACACCGACATTCTGCTGCTGGGTCCGTTCGGCGTGGGCAAGACCCATCCGGCCGTGGCCTTGGCCCTCAGGACCAACGAGCATGGCCAGGGAGCCTACTTCGTCCGCGCCTACGTGCGACGGAGGGCCTGATGAGAGCCCGCCTTGAGCACAACCCGGACCCGAGTATGCGGGTATATCTTTCTGCCAAGGTGCTGGTCGTTGACGTGTTCCGGATCTGGCTCTATGACCATGAAGCGGCTACTGCCTCCTTCGCCCTGGTGTCCGCTAGGTACGAGCCCGGCAGCATGATACCCATCCCAACAAACGGTTCGGAGTGTGGGGAGAGTTGCGCGCCCATACCGTCATCGATTCGGCCATCCTGGACCGGATGCTGCACCATAGCCACGTGCTGAACATCCGAGGGAGAGCCTCCGGCACAGGGGAAAACAACAGGTGGGACTCTTCCTGTCACAACAGTGTCTGTCCGATCCTCCCGAGGGGGCGTGCGGAAACTACCCGTGCTGACACAATGGCACTACATCAACGAGGTGCCTCCATTCCAACCCGCCACTGATGACGCAAATCCAACCCGTCCTAGGCACCATCAAGTGTTCGAGCCTGGAGCGGGGTGGGAATGGCGGCCTTGCTGGGCGACGGCCTTACAGGACCGAGGACGAATCGACTTGCGACTCCCGTGCTTGAGGTACAAGTACGAATGGGAGTAGGAAGGGGTTGGGTGGGCCGCTTTGCTGGAGATGGAGAGATGGGGGAGTAAGACTTACAATGGAGCATCGGCCGTGGATTCTCGGTCTGGATCGAGTCCAGGGCAGGCTCTGCAGGGCATTTACGGGAGTGGGCAAGGGAATCGCGGGGGCATGAGTGGGAGGCTGCGGTTGTGTTGTAAGTGTTTGACAGCGGGGGTACTGGCTGAATAGTGTGTTGCACAACCCACTTACTGGCCTTGTGTTCTTGCCGCCTGGGGCGGGTAATTGACATGAGGAGGAGTCATGATGAAGACGTGGAGGGGCTGGAACCGGTATGGCGGGCGGGAGATTTCGGCGAGGGTTTGGCTGGCGGGGCTGACGATGTTGCTAGTAGTTGCTTCGGCGGGTTGTGGCGGCGGTGACGGGACTGGTGGCGGGGATGAAGGGAGCACCAGCGCCACGGGGAGTGGCGCCAGCCCAAGGCCGACCGGAAGTGCCGAGGGAGTGAGCGACGGTGAGACGACGGAGAATAACCAGGCCGATGGCCCGAAACTAGCAGATGAGCCGGGCGCAGCCGAGGGGGGGTTCGCGTTGGTGAGCGCGGGAGGCGGCCACACGTGCGGCTTGAAGGTTGACGGGACGATGGAGTGCTGGGGCTCCAACTTTTCCGGCCAGGGCAGACCCCCTGAGGGGGAGTTCGCGTCGGTGGACGCCGGAGACCGCCACACGTGCGGGGTGAGGGTTGGCGGGCCGGTGGAGTGCTGGGGCGATAACGAGGACGGCCGAGCCGCTCCGCCGGACGGGAAGTTCGCGTCGGTGAGCGCGGGGTCTATCTCCACCTGCGGGGTGAGGGTTGGCGGGTCGCTGGAATGCTGGGGCGGTAACAGCAGGCCCCAGGACACCCCGCCGGACGGGAAGTTCGCGTCGGTGAGCGCTGGGGGTAACCACGCGTGCGGGGTGAGGGTGGACGGGTCGGTCAAGTGCTGGGGATCCAACGGCCTCGGCCAAGCCACGCCGCCTGCAGGGCAATTCGCGTCGGTGAGCGCCGGAGAAGCGCCATTCACCTGCGGGGTGAGGGTTGGCGGGCCGGTGGAGTGCTGGGGCGATAACGAGGAGGGCCGAGCCACTCCGCCGGACGGGCAGTTCGCGTCGGTGAGCGTGGGGACGATCTCCACCTGCGGGGTGAGGGTTGACGGGTCAGTGCAGTGCTGGGGGACAGACGATCACGGCCAAGCCAACCCGCCGGAAGGGAAATTCGCGTCGGTGAGCGCGGGGGTCTACCACACGTGCGGGGTGAAGGTTGGGGGGCAGGTAGAGTGCTGGGGCAAAGATGATGGGGGTCAAGCCACGTCACCGGAGGAGAAGTTCGCGTCGGTAAGTATCGGCGAAACTCACCTGTGCATGGTGAAAGCGGACGGGTCGGTGAAGTGCTGGGGGAGTGACGATCACGGCCAGGGCACGCCTCCGGAAGGGGAGTTCGTGTCGGTGAATGCCGGGGGGCAGTCGCACAGCTGCGGAGTCCGGGTGGACGGGACGGTGGAGTGCTGGGGGAGTGATTACGATGGTGAGGCCACGCCGCCGGAGGGGGAGTTTGCCTCGGTGAGCGCGGGGGTGAACTACACCTGCGGGTTGAGGGTTGACGGGTTGTTGGAATGCTGGGGCGATAACAGGGACGGCCGAACCACGCCGCCGGAAGGGGAGTTCGCCTCGGTGAGCGCGGGGTACGGCCACTCCTGCGGGGTGGAGGTTGGTGGATTAGTGAAGTGCTGGGGCGACGACGGTGGGGGTCAGGCCACGCCGCCGGAAGGGAAGTTCGCCTCGGTGAGCGCGGGGTACGACTACTCCTGCGGGGTGAAGGTTGACGGGTCGGTGGAATGCTGGGGCAATGACAAATACGGCCAATCCATGCCGCCGGAAGGAGAGTTCTCGTCAGTGAACGCGGGACGAAATCACACCTGCGGAGTGAGGGTTGACGGGTCGGTGGAATGCTGGGGTAAAGATGATGAGGGTCAAGCCACGCCACCGGAGGGGAAATTCGAGTCGGTGAGCGCCGGAGAAGACCAATTCACCTGCGGGGTGAGGGTTGACGGGTCGCTGGCGTGCTGGGGTCTATTGGCTCGCGGGGTCACCGGCCGGTCCTCCGACTGAAATTACCCCCTTCAAGGGCCACTCAGCCATTCAAAGGTCGAGTAAGAGGCGGAGGCCTCCCCCTGATTGAGATACTCACGGATACAGGAGAGTGACGATGGGCCGGCATCCGGTTCCAGGCGAGAACTCACGTCTTCTAATTGTTTAGAGGTTCCGTAATGCGATGACCTTGTAGGATCACGGTCAGTCCAAAGACCAAAGCCGCAGTGTAGATGGGAAACGCTTCTCAGTATAAAGGCATCATCCTTTCGATCGACTGGAGGAATCGACATGAAGGTCCAGAGCGGCGCTACAGACCAGGACAAACTGCTCAGCGAGTGGCACAAGCAAGCGTGGGTCAAGCGGTTGTTCCTGCCTGGGGATTTCCTGGAGCAGGTCAGCATGGACGGGGCAGAAAACATGGTTTGTCATAAGACCACTATGGAATATCTGTCTATGATCGACCAGGTTGAGACAAAGACCGTCAAAGTTTCCGAATCCCGCAGGCACTCAACCGACCTGGATTACCGCCCGCAGGAATTCAAGGACGAGACGCTCAAGATCATTACCAACGCTGCGGAAGTCACTTGCCGCAGGTGCTCTGGGGGAGGTAGGAGTACCTGCGGGAACTGTTCCGGAGATGGGAAAGTCACCTGCGGCAAGTGTTCCGGGAGGGGTGAGGTCAACTGCGATACCACAAAGAATTGCGGATCCTGCGGGGGAAGCGGCAAACGCCAGGAGAATTGCGGGTCCTGCGGCGGCAGAGGCAAACACGAGAATAAATGCGGGACTTGCGGCGGCGGCGGCGTTACCGGTCGCGGCGGCAGCGGCGCCGGGCCATGCTACTCTTGCGGCGGGAGCGGCAAACATAGCAGGGATTGCGGCAGTTGCAGCGGGGGTAAAATCACCAGGAATTGCAGCCGTTGCAGCGGAGGCAAAGTGACTTGCGACCGGTGCGGCGGGAGGGGCAGAGTTGGTTGTGACCGCTGCAACAGAAGCGGTATTCTGACCTGTAACCGGTGCAACGGGAGCGGCAGCGTGATCTGCCGCACGTGCGATGGGGCAGGCGAACTGGTGAAGGGGGATATCATCACCAGGAAATTTTCTTGCTCAACGGATCTGACGTACCGGTTATCCGGGCTGGCCACCAATGAGTTCAAGAACGGGCTGGCCGCCAGACACTTCGAGTCCATAACCGGCGACCTGGTGCGAGAGGAATTACAGACCCCCGCCAGCAGAGATTTAGTTTTGCAGCGGCAAACACTCCATTCCTATGACGTGCTTTCGCACCGCTACTCCTACGAGGGTGCAGAGTTCTGGTTAAACCGGATAACTTCCAGCAACGGCTTGAAGTACGTCGCCTTGGATATGCCCTTTTCCAAAACCAGGGCTGCCATAGCTGGCGCTGCATTCGTTATTGCTATGGCGGCTGTCTCAGCCCTGTTGATATTTGTCTAGGGCTAATCAACAACCAGTGACTCCAGGTAATGGCGGCAACCAGGTACCACGCTGACAAGAAGTAGAGTGTCATTTTTCAGGTTGATTCGGCCGGGATTCCCCACTAATACTACAGCCGCAGTTGGTTTCCTGTGGCATGGGTCAGCCCTGATTGCCGCAGCGTCCAGCTACGGGCTACGTCTCTTCCTGTAACGACATCGCCCATTTACCAAGGTCGAAATTACCGAGTCAGTTTATGTGCGGCTGTAGTACTAACTTGGTTCATCACAGGGCCTCAATCCGGGCGACGGGCCTCACCGGGAGCCTACACCATTTGCGGGGCTGGCCGGTTAGTCGCCTCTGCACGGCCCGGATACGGGCATAACATTGCTCTCACTTAACTCTGCCCTAGTCCTGTCCAAATAGTGGGTTCCACCTCAACATGCGGGTGCTGCGCACCCACCTGATGCGGCTGCGCCGCAAGCTGGGGATGACGCCGCCGACCCCAGGTACATTGTCACCGAGCCGAGAGTGGGATACCGGATGGCGGCGGGGGAGGGGGACAGCCAGCAGTCCGGGGTTGAATGAACGCTGCTCAAGACTGTAACCTAGATGTCCCCTCTGAAAAGTGCTGAGACACTCAAAGGAAAAGCCCCCGCCTTGTCAGCAGGGGCTTGGCAACTCCTTCGTTCGGGTGTAGTCGGAAGGACGACCGATTACACCGCCACTGGGAACCGGATGCGAAAAGTTCTTGATTTTATCCAGTTTGGTGGGCCTGAGGGGACGGTAGATGGCACCGTCTTCGAGATGTGGCTGGGAAAGCTCGCAGCCTAATAGGCCCCCGGTCTCAGGTAGTATGGCTCAACAGGGCGGAGGAGCGCAAGCCGAGGAGCCGGTCTAGCCGACGCACCACCGGGATCCCCGGTCTGCGGTCCTCCCAACGTTCCTCTGTTCGAGGCCCCATACGCGGGGCCTTCGCCATTGTCCCGAAATCGCCAGTTGTCGTAAAATGATCCTGTAGAAGAACTCCTTTAGGGGGAAGAATGACTAACGCAAAAACCCCGGCCAGCCAGCGTAGGCCCAAGGAGGAAACTACCCGGCTCGGCAGGGAAATATACGAGCGGGACATCAAGGCGCAGGTGGAAGCCGACCACCATGGAGAGTACATCGCCGTCGATGTCGAGACCGGGGGCTGGGCCATGTCCGATGACGTGCTCGCTGCGGCGGAGCGTCTGTGGACGCAGCGCCCCGACGCAGTTGACGTCTACCTGCTTCGGGTCGGGTACCGGGCGTTGCATCACTTTGGGGGCAGGCCCTGGCGGAGAGCAGAGTGATTGAAGGAGTCGTGAACTCCGCCTACGAAGCCGTCATACCCCTTTCTCTGCAAGGCCCGGCGGGTCAGGCGCAGCAGGTCGAGGCAGTGATAGACACCGGCTTCACCGGATTCCTGACGCTGCCGCCTTCGCTTGTGGCTGAGTTGGGATTGGTCTTCAAGGGCACCAGCGAGGGGACTCTGGCAGACGGAAGCGGAGTGTCGTTTGACGCCTACGACGCCACGGTGCTCTGGGAAGGCGTGCCGAGAGTCGTACTGATCGACGAAGCGGATACCACCCCGCTGGTGGGTATGTTGTTGCTCGACAGGCACAACCTGAACATCGACGTAGAGGACGGCGGGCGGGTCGTTATACGGGCGAAGGCGTAGCAAGTTCACGGTCCCAGATGCCTCGATAGGCTGCCGAGCCACCTCTAGAAGATTGAGGAATCTGCCGAATCGGTAGTGGGCCAAGGCGCACTGAATTGCCAATCTTTCGCTGGGAGGTTCTGATCTAAGCAATGGCCTGCCAGCAGCAGAGGACAAGCTACGCCAGCGTCCAGGGGGGCCATGGGAGGACCAGATGTCCATGTGGACTAGAGCGATCGAAAGCGTGTCGCAGCAGGTGGTGCGCATCTCTAGTGGTGACACGCGGGGAACCGGCTTCGTCAGCTATGGCCGCCAGCGGGGAACGCGGATCATTGCGACTGCTCAGCACGTTGTGGAGTCCGCCATCAGCAACGAGTCTCCAATCCACGTTGGGCACGGTCAGCAGGTTTTGACCCTGGGAAGCAGCGGCCTGAACCGTAGGTTCGTTCACAAGACGACCGAGGGAGTGGACTCGGCCATCCTGGCTTTCGTTGCGAACGAACTACCTCAGCCGACCGTTCCCATCTTGGATCCTGCGAGTCCTGCTGAACTAGGCCACATCAAGGTTGGCACTGAGGTGGGATGGCTGGGTTTCCCGGCTCTTAGGACTGTCAATGGGCTCTGCTTCTTCTCGGGCAGGATCAGCATGATCGACCCGCACGGCCGGTATCTTCTTGACGGAACCAATGTTCACGGATGCAGTGGCGGTCCGGCATTCTGCGTTACTTCCGACGGTCCCCGCATCATAGGAGTCGTCACCAACTACTTCCCTAATGAGAACTTCCGCGACACGGAGAACAAGCTCATCGGCCTTGCTCCCGGGCTTACGGCGATTGCCGACGTCACGAACTACAAGGGCATTGAGGCGGCACTCAACAAACTTCCAGACCACAGGGGGCAGGAGCAGACCGTCAGCATCAAGCTGGACGAGTGCGCCAAGTGCGGGGCAGAACTCGTGAAGGGAACGTACCCACGTGAGCGGACTCCTACTCTGTTGTGTAGCAAGGGCTGTGGTCCCTTGATTGATCTACTGGACGAACCTCTGATCAACGCCTTTCCCGGTGGAGCACGCAGTCTCAACCAACTGCTCTACGAAAGTCACGAAAGCGTCATGTAGCGAAGGGCGGCAGCGTCGAGGAGTTGGAGGCTTTCTTAGACGGCCGCCGTCTCCCCCTCGCTCATCCGATAGCCGACGCGGGGTTCGGTGAATATGTACCTGGGGTCGGCGCCATCGTCGCCCAGCTTGCCGCGGAGCCTCCTCACCATGTCCCGCACCAGCCAGGGCTCGCCGACCTTCTCCAGACCCCAGATTCGCTGGAGCAGCACGGCGTGGGTCAGCGTGCGGGGGGCGTGGACCGAAAGCTCGTAGAGCAGCGCGTACTCCGTGGCCGTCAGCTCCACCGGCTCCCCGTCCACCCTCACCCGGCGCTGGGCGTAGTCGATGCCCAGCCCTCCGACTGCGTAGGGTCCTGACGGCTCGCCCTGGAAGGGCTCCAGACGCTACCTGAGCGCCGCCCTGATCCTCGCCGCCAGCTCCGTCGGCGAGAAGGGCTTGACCACGTAGTCCACCGCCCCCATGTCGAGGGCGCGGGCGACGGTCTCGTCCTGGCCGTACACCGACAGGAAGATGACCGGCACGTCCGCGGTCTTCCGTATGTCGTTCATCAGCTCGACGCCGTCGCTCCCCGGCAGCACCAGGTCCAGCAATACCAGGTGGGGCTTCTCCTCTGATACGAGTCGGGGCACGTCGGCGGGGTCGCCCGTCGCGATGGGCGCGTAGCCCGCCCTGGTGAGAACGTCCCGGACGTACCGCAGGTCCTGGGGGTTGTCGTCTACGGCCAGGACGCGGATTCTGGACGTGCGCCGCGAGCCGGTGGAGGCGGAATCGGGAGCCGTAGTCGCGGACTGTTCGACTGCCGGGAGGGTGAACGTGAACCGCGCCCCCAGGCCCGGCCCGTCGCTCTCGGCCCAGATGCGTCCCCCGTGGGCTTCGACGATGCCCTTGCAGATGGCGAGGCCAAGGCCCGACCCTTCGACGCCGGATGCCGTCGCCACGCCGGGCGCCCGCGAGAACTTGCGGAACAGCTCCGGCAGAAGCTCCGCCGGTATGCCCCTGCCCCGGTCGGCGACGGAGACCGCGACGTGGACCCCGTCCCGCACCGCGCTCACCGTGATGGGCGACCCCTCGGCGGAGTACCCGGCGGCGTTGGAGAGCAGGTTGCCCAGCACCTGGACGATGCGCCGCCTGTCGGCCAGCGCCATCGGCAGGTCCGCCGCCAGCTCCACGTCCAGGGGGTTCCTCCCGCTTCCGGTGACGAACCGGCCCCCGGCCTCCTCCACCATCAGGCGCAGGTCGGCGGGCTCCGGGTCCACGGGGAGGGCGCCCGTCTCGATGCGGGCCACGTCCAGCAGGTCGCCGATGAGGTACTGCATGTGGTCGACCTGCTGGTCCATGATGCGGTGGAACTGGGCGGCCACGGCGGGGTCCATGTCGGGGCCGCTGAGCAGGGAGGTGGTGGAGCCCTTGACCGTGGCCAGGGGCGTGCGCAGCTCGTGGCTCACCATGGCCAGGAACTCCGCCCGCAGCCGCTCCTGCTCCTCCAGGGGCGTCATGTCCTGCAGGGTGATGACGAAGGACGCCACCTGCCCGTCCTCGGCGTGGATGGGGGAGGCGTTGATCAGGAGGTTGACGCTGCGCCCGTCGGGGACCCTGAGCGCGATCTCCTCGGCCCGCACCGTGTCCCCGGTCCTGAGCACCTCCGCCAGGGGGAACTCCAGCAGGGAGACCTCCCGGCCGTCGGAGCGCACGCAGGTCACCTCGTGGAGGATGTCCTCCGGCCCCTGGCCCTCGTCCAGCAGGCCCTCCACCAGGCGGGCGGCCTCCCGGTTGAAGGACACCGGCGCTCCCGCCCGGGCGTCGAGGACCACGACGCCCACCGGCGAGGTGTTCACCAGCGTCTCCAGGTCCGCCCTGGCCTGCCGCTCCTCCCGGTGGGTGCGGGCGTTGGCGATGACCAGCGCCGCCTGGGAGGCGAACATCACCAGGGTCTCCTCGTCCTCCTTCGTGAACTCCTCCCCGTCCTCCCGGTCGCCCACGAAGACGTGGCCCACCCGGACGCCCCGGTGGAACATGGGCGCCGCCATGAAGCGGTAGACCGGCCCCACCGCCGGGGGAGGGGTGAAATCGGCGAACCCCAGGCCCTGGACGTGCGCCGCCAGATCGGGAATGCGCAGCGGCTCGGAGATGCCGGTCAGGGTCTGGAAGATGCGCAACCCCTCCGGCATGAGCCAGACCTGCTCCGACTCCTCGCCGCTCAGCCCCGACGAGAGGAACTCCCGCGGCGCGCCGTCGTCGTCGAGGAGGGTCATCACCCCGTGGCGGGCGCCGGTCAGGGAGCGGGCCGAGTCCAGCGCCCCCTGGAGCACCTGGTCGAAGTCCAGGCTCTCGTTGATGCGCCGGCTGGCCTCGCTCAGGCGCGACAGGCGCTCCCGCAGCGCCTTGTTCTCCCGGCGCAGCTCGTCTGAACTCACCGAATCGTACCTCCTGGGTTGGGGATGACGGGGCCGTTTCCGGCCCCGGATGCACTGGAAGTCTCCACGGAATTGTACACCATCATCCACAACAACATCCATAAAAGAAGGGGTAAAAACCACGTGGAGGCGATGGGTAGGCTGGTATGGTTTTGCTGGGACTGTGCGCCTCCGCTCGCACGGAGGGCGCTGGCCGCCGCCTGGACTGGCCGGAGACTTGGAATCGACCGCTCCGCCGCCGGGGTTGGCGGGTTCATCCGGACCGAATGAAGCAGACCGTTGGCGATAGGCAGGAGGGACGATAGCAATGTTCGACACCGGGAGCAACAGCAGCAGAGTGCGCCGCCTGCTTCGAGCGGCCATGCCTACCCCCCCCCCCCCCCCCGAACCTTCGTTCTGGTCTAGCCCTCCGCCTCTCCCCCATCCTTGTCCTGGCCGTGGCGCTGGCGATGGTTAGCGTCCTCTTCGCCCACGACTCCCGGCCCGCCCAGGCCCAGCAGAACCCCGTCTGGTCCGCCACGCTGACGGTGCAGGACATTGGCGCTATATCAGGATGCCCTCACCTTGGTTCTGCAGCCTGCTCAGTTACCAGTGTGCTCACGGAGGACGAATTCACGCATGGCGGCACAAGCTACCGAATCAGAACAATTTACTTAGAGTCCGGCACACTCCAGTTGAATTTCGCCGTGGCAGTCCCGGACAGCCTCAAGAATGCGGACCTAGCTCTGTATGTCGGCGACACGCAGTTCCCCCTTGCGGACTCTACTCGGGATACGTTCGCTATAACCAACGACAGGCTGACGTGGACCAACACCGGCCTGACCTGGACGGTGGGCCAGCAGGTCTCGCTGAGCATCGCCCCGCCCGTCACCGACGTCGAGGTGTCCCTCTCCGCCTCCCCCAACCCGGTCTTGGAGGGCCAGAGCGTGGGCGTCACGGCCAGGCTGGCGCAGCTGCCCGCGGGCGAGAGCAGGGACCTTCGCATCCCGCTCCTCATCAAGATGGGCACGGAGTTCAGGGACGGCAGCGCCGTGAACTACGGCAGCGCCGAGTTCGACGACCTCGCCCACAGCCTGGCCATCCTCAGGGAGACCACCGACGGCAGCGGCAGGACCTACAACTCCTGGTGGCTGCCGGGGAGCATCCACATCGGCAGCGGCTCCCACCAACGCACCGTGGGCTTCTACTCGATACCGGCGGCCCAGGACGGCGACTCCAACGACGACACCTTCACGGTGCTTCTGGACACGGAGCACCCGGACTGGCCGGAGGGCGTGGTGGCGGGCAGCGCGGCCTCCGTGCTGATCACCATCACCGACGACGACCGGACCGACGGGCCGCCCGCCGCGCCCACGGACCT
This sequence comes from Dehalococcoidia bacterium, assembly GCA_965203675.1. Lineage (GTDB taxonomy): Bacteria > Chloroflexota > Dehalococcoidia > Lucifugimonadales > UBA3495 > CATOSK01. Next base: position 83,803 of record CBDBDE010000001.1, read on the forward strand.
GAGGTTCGAGGAGGGCGACGGCAGGCTGGACGTGATCTGGAAGCCCGGCCCCAGGGCGGACGCCCCGGCCCTTCCCACCGGCTACGACGTGCACTACACCCTCAAGCCGGACGGGGCCTGGACGCCGCTGACCCGCAGCGGCACGGAGACGTCCCAAACGATAACGGGGCTGACCAACGGCCAGCTCGTCTGGGTGCGCGTGCGGGCGGTGAACGCCAACGGCGAGAGCGACTGGACGCAGCGCTTCGCCAGGCCCAACCCCGTCGGCGGAATATAGGGGGAAGCGGGCATGACCGGCGGAGCGCGACCCATTGCCACGCGCACGGAACGAGCAGTCCGAATGCGACGGAGCAGTTCGAATGGAAGATAACGAGGGCAGACCATGAATGAACGCAAGACGGCGGGGAGAAGGCCCGGCATGACGCATGCCTTGCCCCTCCCCCGATTCCTGTTCCTTGCCGCCGTGCTGGCGGCCCTGGCCGTCTTCCTCGTCGGCGACGGCGTTCCGCCCGCCCAGGCGCAGAATCCGCCGCCACTCTCCACCAACGCCAACCTGAGCGCGCTGACGGCCAGCGCCAGCGACAGTGCCGGGGGAACGTTCACGCCCCTCACCCTGTCGCCGGCCTTCGACAAGGCCACCACGGCGTACACCGGCTCCGTCGCCAACGGCATCACCCACGCCAAGCTGACGCCCACGGTGGAGGACACCGGCAAGGCCGCGGTGCAGGTGGGCAAGAGCGGCAGCCTGGCCACGGTGACCAGCGGCTCGGCCAGCGACGCCATCGCCCTGGACGTGGGAGCCAACGAGCTCATCGTGCAGGTCACCGCCGAAGACACGACCACCACCAGGGACTACACCGTCACCATCACGCGCGCGGCGTCCAACAACGCCAACCTGAGCGGCCTTACGGTCAGCATGGCCAACGTCGGCTCCAGCACGTTTACCGACCTGCCCCTGACCCCGGCCTTCGACCGCAACACCAGGTTCTATGTCGCGGATTTGGGGCGGCCCTCGTGGTCGTACCACGTGCCCGTCTACGTCGACCGCGTGAAGGTGACGCCCACGGTGGCCGACACGGGCAAGGCCACGGTGCAGGTGGGCCGGGAGGAAGGCCCGAATGGGAATGCGACGGTCCTGACGACGGTGACCAGCGGCGAGGCCAGCGAGGCCATCTCCCTGGGCCTCTTCCTGAACGACATCATCGTTCGGGTGACGGCGGAGGACGGCAGGACCACCAGGTATTACAGCATCACGGCGGACCGCTACCCCTCCCTGACCTCGATTCTCGGCGTGTGGTCGGGCGACGGGGCGCTGCACGCGGAGTGGAATGCGCCTAGTTTTGATCGGGATACCGTGACCGGCTACGACGTGCATTACACCTCCTCCAGGACGGTGGCCGGTGACGCCGAACTCGGCAGCGACGTGGCCACGGAATGGGTGGACGCCGGCCACTCCGGCGACGTGTTGCAGACCGAACACTCCATCACCGGCCTGACCAACGGCACGGCCTACCGGGTGCGGGTGCGCTCGGTGACCAACGTGGGCGGCGGCAGCCCCGACGTGGGCGGCGACTGGTCGTCGGGCGCCGCCACGCCGCAAAGTGCAGCCTCCGACGCGACCCTGCGCGCCCTGACGGCCGCCAGCAGCGAGAGCAGAGGCGGCACATACACCGCCCTGACCCTGTCCCCGGCCTTCGACTCCAACACCACCGGCTACACGGCATCGGTGGCGAACTCCAGGAACCACGTCAAGCTGAACGTCCAGGTGACCCGCCGCGATGCAAGCGTGGGCGTGGCCAGGAGCGCCGACGCGGACCGGATGGGGTTTTCGCACACCCTCGGAGCGCCCACCAGCAAGACCATCCCCCTGGACGTGGGCGACAACGTCATCATCGTGCGGGTGCGGGCCGGTGACTACAAGACCTACAAGGACTACACGGTCACGGTGACGCGGCAGGTCGGCGGGCTGTAGCGAATGGGCGTTGTACCGCAGTGGTTGGAAACGAAATCGCAACCGAGGGGATTAGCGTGATGATTGCAGGCAGCGTCGGGAATAGCGGGCGGATTCGGGGGTTGGCCCTTCTTGGGTTGTTGACCCTGGCGCTGCTGGCCGTCCTCTCATCCAATCCGCTGGTCTCGCCCGTTGCAGCCCAGCAGCAGGCGGGCGTGGAGTTCTATATCTTGCAGGGCGTTCGAAGCGACGGCAGCGGCGGGAGCCTTGTCGGCGCGACCGGCCTCACCATCTCGGAGGGACTGTCGGTCACCTACTTCGTGAAGCTGGCGACCCGGCCCGGCGCGAACGTGACCGTCGCCCCCGCAAGCCCATCGTCCGCGATATGGGTCAATACCGGCCATGACGGGCCGCTGACCTTCACTCCCGGGAACTGGGCCGTGGTGCAGTCGGTGCAGGTCTTCACCTCCCCGGGGTCCGCCGACGACGAAAGCGCGGGCAGCGTCACCCACGCCGTCGGCAGCGACGACTCCGGCTACGGCGGCCTGACCCCCGCCTTCACGCTGGACATAGTGGGCGAGAGCTCCGCGTGCACCGGCTCGGCCGCCCCGGCGCTCAACGTCGACGTTGAGCGCCGCTACATCACGATCAGCCCGTCGGCCGCCTCCTGCGGGAGCGCGCCCATCGTCGGCTACGACACCGCCATCAAGAGGGACGACGGCCCGTGGGAGTACAGGGCGAACACCAGGTGGGCCGTCCCCGAGTCCGCGACGTACTCCGTGAGCCCCGTCGTGAACACGCACCAGGCGGTCAGCGGCTCCACCTACCGGGTCAAGACCCGCGGCCTCACCTACGACAAGGGGGTCAGCCCCTGGTCGCCGGTGTCGACGGTCACCGTCGGGGGCGTGAAGTCCAGCGACGCCCGCCTGCGGTATCTGTCCATTTCGCCGGGCGAGCTCGACTTCGACGCGGACACCACCGAGTACACCGTGAACGTGCTCCGGAGCGTGACCGGCGTGACGGTCGGCGCTTCCCCCAGCGACAACCGCGCAACCGTCACCGTGGACGGCGCGCGGCCCGGCCCTGCGGGGACCCGGATCTCCCTGGTCCAGGGCGAGGACAGGGCCATCCCCGTGGTGGTCACGGCCGAGGACGGCGTCACTACCAAGACGTACACGGTCACCGTCGTCCAGGTCCCGGTGACCGCCGAAGAAGAGCAGGACGCCTCGGAAGACGACTCCGGCAATCAGTCCGGCGATCAGGGACCGGGAGGACTGTAGATGAATCTCAAGACGACCGGCAGAGCTGGCCCCGTTCCCCGACCGTTGTCGGGGACGGGGCCTGGCGCGGGGATGCGCCGCATGGCCCTGGCTGCGGGGCTGTTGCTCGTCCTCTCCATGATGCTCGCCGCCTGTGGCGGCGGCGACGGCCTGTCCCGCGCCGAGGTCGAGGAGATCGTCAGGGACGAGATGGCCGCCCAGTCCCAGGGCGCGGCCTCCCCCGGCAATACTCCCGCCGACGTGGAGGGGATCGTCAACGAGGCCATCGACAAGGCCATGCCGAAGACGCCCGAACAGGCCCTGACCCGCGCCGAGGTCGAGGCGATAGTCCGGGCCGCCATCGCCTCCATCCCGTCGAAGGCCGCCCCCGCCGACTACACCCGGTACTTCGTCGACAGCGCCATCGCCCGCTACCAGGCCCAGGGCCTCGACGCCACCCTCGCCCACTACCAGGCCCAGGGCCTCGACGCCACCCTCGCCCACTACAACAGCCCCCGGAGCGTCGACGGCCAGTGGTACGTCTTCATCATCGACCAGGACGACCTCGTCATCGGGCACCCCGACCCCGACCGCCTCGGCCTCGACGTCAAGGGCTGGGTGGGCACCGACGCCAACGGCTACGAGTTCGGCCCCGACATGCTCGCCGCCACGGAGGACGGCAAGTGGGTCTCCTACGTCTACCGCAACCCGGCCGGCGGCGGCATCGGCTCCGGCGAGTTCGAGCTCAAGAACGCCTGGGTGATGAGGCACGACGGGCTGCTGTTCGGCTCCGGCTGGTACATCGACGCCGATGCGTTCACCGAGCAGCTGGTCTCCGTCGCCGTGGACAAGTACCGCGACGTGGGGCTGGCCGGGACCATGGCCTACTTCGCCAGTCCGGGCAGCGCCCTGGCGGGCCTGGAAGCCGCCATCGACTACTACAACGCCGCCGAGACCGTCGACGGCCACTGGTTCGCCTTCATCGGCGGCCCCGACGGGACGATCGTCGGCCACTCCGACCTCTCGATGATCGGCGGCGACGTCCAGGACCTGTTCGGCGATGAGACGTTCGACGCCACCGGGGACGGCGTCTGGGTCAGGTCCGACTCCCTGCGGGTATTCGTGGCGGGCGCCGACGGCTACCTCTTCGGCTCAGGCTGGAGCCGCGATGAGTAGCGTGAACGGCCCGATGCGGTCTCCGCTGCCCTGCGCATGGAAGGCGCCGGCCGTCTTCGACGGGGCCGTACCGGTTCAAGAACGGCAGACGATGAAAGAGACGAAACAACGGCAGACGGCGGGGAGAACGCCCCCGCCGCAGCCCGTACAACGTGACACAGGGGGAATGACGACATGAACATAGCCAACGCCTTCTCGATGCTCTCTCCGCGCCGCCTGCTGAGGGCGGTCATGCCCGCTACTCCCCCCCCCCCCCCCCCCCCGACCCTTCGTTCTAGACGCCTCCCTGCGTCCACGACGGGGCACGGCATGATGACGCGCGTCGCGCCCCGCCGGAGCCTCCTTCTCCTCGCCGCCGTCCTGGCCGCCCTGGCTGTCTTCCTCGTCGGCGACGGCGTTCCCCCAGCCCAGGCCGGCCACCGCACCACCGTCTGGTCGGCCACCCTCACGCCGGGAGATGTGGGTGCTGGGATCTACTTGGGATGCTGGAATACCATCCCTTCGGCAATGTGCAGCTCGACGAGCGTGCTCACCGACGATGACATCACCTACAATGGAGTGACGTATACGATAAATAGAATCGCCTCGGCCGCCAGAAACGAATTTATTCTTGACTTCGACAAGGCGATCCCAGCGAGTTTCGAGCAGGTCGCCACACTCTTCGTGGACGGCGTGGCGTATCCCCTGAGCGACGAACCCACCACACCGGGAAACACCGCATGGACCTGGACCTTTGAAAGCGATCCCCTCCCCCCGACCTGGAGCATCGGCGACACCGTTGAGCTGAGCCTCACCGCTCCGCCCCAGCCGACCGTCACCCTCGTTTCCAACACCGGGCAGACCGCCGACCCCGCCGCCTCGGTCACGACAAACACGGTCCTGGCCCAGGGCTTCACCACGGGAAGCAACGCCGCCGGCTACGCGCTCACCAGCGTCGGCGCCTCCCTGGCCAACGGCCCCTCCGGGCAGTCCGACCGCGACTCCATCCGGGCCGAGGTCTGGTCCGACGACGGCAGCAGCGGCGGCGCGCCCGGCGCCAAGCTCTACGACCTGGCCGTCCCCGCAAGCGTCACGACCGGCATCGTCGACTTCGCCGCCCCCGAGGGCGCCCTCCTCGCCCCCGGCGCAAGGTACTACCTCGTCATCTACACCACCGGCGCTTACAACATGGGAATCGGACAGACGGATACCAACGCCGAGGACACCGGCGCCGCCCCCGGCTTCAGCATCGACAACAGGTTCCGCTTCATCAACGCCGCCACCCCCGGCGCCAACCCGACCTGGACCACCTCCTCCCAGTCGGAGGAGATCCGCATCGCCGTCAAGGGCAGCGCCGTGGCGGCCACCGCCACCGCCACCACCTTCGTCAGCACCACCGGGCAGACGGACCACCCGACCAACGATGGCGCTAGAAAGAGTCTCTACAGCGTCCATGCCCAGGCGTTCACCACGGGCACCCACTCCGGCGGGTACACCCTCTCCGGCATCGACCTGGTCATCCGGATTCCTACGACCGGCACCACCGACTCCATCATCGCCACCGAGCTCCAGAACATGAGGGCGGAGCTGTGGTCGGACGACGGCGGCGAACCCGACAGCAAGCTGGCGGACCTGGCCAAGCCGTCGTCCCTGTCCCGCGGCACCAACACGATAACCTTCACCGCTCCGCCGGGCGTCACCCTCGCCGCCAGCGCCACCTATCACTTCGTCATCTACTCCACGGGCACCAACGGCGCAGGGAGGATTCATTCCACGAATTCGGACGGCCAGGACAGCGGGGCCGCCACCGGCTGGAGCGTAGCCGACACGAGTAATTCGATTGTCAATGCCAACAGCGTTTCGGGAACCTGGCACACCACTCTTCAGGGCCTCGCCTTCACCCTCCGCATGGCCGTCAAGGGCTTTGAGAACCCGGCCCCCGGCCTCTCCCACCTGGCCGCCTCCTGGGGCCGGAGCGCATCCGGCGCCTTCAGGCCCCTGGACTTCTTCGACGCCGACGGCGGCGCCTTCAGCAGCGCCGCCGCCGCCTACGCCGTCTCCGTGGAGAACGCCATCAGCCACGTGAAGCTGACCCCCATCGTCAACGACGCCAGGACCACGCTGCAGGTCGGCAAGGCCGGCAGCCTCGCCGCCGTGGCCAGCGGCGCCGCCTCCGCGGCCGTCGCCCTGGACGAGGGCGACAACGAGATCATCGTGCGCGCCACCGCCGCCGACGGCGCGACCACCAAGGACTACACCGTCACCGTCACCCGCCTGGCCGCCGCGGACTCCGTGCTCATGGGGTTCGTCGACGAGCATACACTCGCCGCGGCAGAGGGGAAATCAATCGACGTCCTCGTGGGGCTTTCGGCGGCCCTGGCCACCGACACCTCGGTGACGGTGACCCAGACCGGCGGCTCCGCCGCGCACCCGGACGACTACACCCTGTCCGCCTCCACCTTCAGCTTCCCCGCCGGGCGCACCCGGGCCCCCCTGCGCATCGACGCCGTCGCGGACATGACCACCGATGGCGGCGAGGAGTCGGCGATCCTGGGGCTGGAGGCCCCCACCGGCGCGCCGTACACCTTCCCGGGAAGAAGCTCACCCGGCAACCTGTACTCGTCGTTGGATGTCGCCATTTTTGACGACTCCCGCGAACCCGGCCTGCACTACGACCTTGGACGGGCCGGGTTTCTCGCCGTGACCGAGGGCGGCTCCGTCCAGGTGAACATGTTCCTGGGGAGTCCGGCGGCCCAGGACACCGAGATCACCCTGAGCGTCCTGGACAGCTCCACCGCCGTCCTGAGCACCCAGGACACCCCGGCCGACTTCAGCCTCAGCGCCGTCCCCGACATCGAGACCGGGCTGACGACGGCGCACTTCACCGTCACGGCCCGGGACGACTCCGACGACGAGCCCATCGAGTACATCGTCCTCCAGGCCTCCGGCGGCGGCCACACCTCCGACCCGCTGGTCATCTACCTGCTGGACAACGACGACGCTCCCCACGCCCCCTACGGCGTCACGGCCACCCCGGGCGACAAGAGCATCACCGTGGCCTGGTTCGAGGTCTCGGACGCCACCGGCTACACCGTGCAGTACAAGACCGCCGACGCCTCCTCCTGGACCGACCACACCGACACCGGCGACGACCGCAGCCGCGCCATAACCGGCCTCACCAACAACACCCCCTACGACGTGCGCGTGCGCGCCGACAACGACGACGGCAACAGCCCCTGGGCCTACCCCAACCTCTGGGAGGCCGCCCTGACCGTGCAGACCACTGCCAACCTTCGGGGCTGCGTCAACGCCGAGTGCACCCCGTCGAGCGGGCTCACCGACGACAAGTTCACCGTCGCCGGGCAGGAGTACGAGGTCACGAGCCTGGTGTCCGCCGCGTCGTCATTCCAGGTGAGCCTTGGCACGGACGTCACCGACGCGGTGAACGCCCTGGACCTGCGCCTCGGCGACACCGTGCTCCGGGGGGCCGACGCAACCGTCTCGACCCAGGTCAACCTGGACTGGACCACCGCCGCCCACACCCTGCCCGAGAGCGGCGTGGTGCTGGTGGGCCTCTCCGACCCCAAGCGCACCACCCCCAGGCCCGACCCGCCCCCCGCGCCGGACGCCTTCTACGCCTACCCCGCCAGCGAGGCCCTGACCGCCGTATGGTGGTGGACCGACTACACCTTCGAGGGCGACGACTTCGCCGGCTACGACGTCGAGTACAAGCAGGCCGACGCCCCCGACCTGCCCCCCGCCGTCTGGGAGGCCACCCTCACCGTGCAGACTACATCGGTAGGTAGCGGCTGCTACGGCGGCCAGACGGGCAAGGAATGCTCCAATCCGGAGGTCCTGTCGGACGGGACGTTCACCTATGGCGGCAGGTCATACGAGATATCTCGAATAGCGCATATCGGGACTACTCTTACGGCGTATCTCGGAGACCTTGACTCGATAACCGAACTGGACGGGCTGCTTCTGGACATCGAGGGCTTTGCGGAGCCCCTCTCCCTGGCGGACGCCACGCACCCCGGCGGGTCCCTGGCGGAAGCCTTCGCCTGGTCTTCCGACAGCTTCCCGGCGGAGTGGACGGCGGACGACATGGTCAAGCTGCGCCTGCTGCGCGCCGACCCCTCCCAGGGCTGGGTGGACGCCGGCCACGACGGCGGCATCGACGATGAGAATATCACCATCACCGGCCTGACCAACGGCGCTGCCTACGACCTGCGGGCGCGCTTGCGGGTGGCGGGCGCCCCCGGACCCGGCGCCTGGGCAACGGCCCAGGGCACGCCGGAGCGCACCACCGCCGTCTGGACGGCCACCCTCACCGCCAAGGACCTGGGCGGCGAGGTCGGCTGCGACAACGACGACTCCGGCAAGGAGTGCAGCGACTCCTCCGTCCTCACCGACCCCGACTTTCGCTACGCGGGGGCGGACTACGCCTTCTTCGAGATCGCCCACGACGCAAGTTTGTTGACGATCACCTTCGACCCGGTCCATACGGCGGAGTTGAAGGAGAAGGCCATCCTGGTCGTCGACGGCGCCCCCTACCCCCTCCGCGAGAGTGACGTGGACGGTGCCCTCGGCCTGGCGTGGGGGCGGACTCCCGGCTGGACCGCCGAGCAGTCCGTGGAGCTCTCCCTCGAGGTGCTCGGCCTGGTCGCCCCGGAGACCCCCGCGGGCCTCGAGGCCCGGCCCGCCCACCACGGCCTCTGGCCCGCCTGGACCGCCCAGGACCAGGCCGCCGGCTACGACGTGCAGTACCGGGAGGCCTCCGCCCCCGAGGCGGCGGCCACCATCTGGGAGGCCACCCTCACCCCGAACAACGCGGTCTACCTGGGCTGCGTCTCCGATCTGGTCAGCGGCTCCGAGTGCGCCCTGACCGGCGTCCTCTCCGAGGACGGCTTCACCCATGACGGCGTGGACTATCAGATCACCGAACTGGGATACTTCGATGGCGGGAGTGAACTGACATTTCGTTTCAACAAGGACATCCCCGCGGACATCCGGTCCAGCGCGACCCTCCACGTCGACGGCACGGCGCTCAGACTCGCGGACGCCTCTCGTTCGGGGAACAACGGGGTATCATTCATCAACGCCAACCTGGCGTGGAGCGTCGGCGAGCCGGTGCAGGTGCGCCTCATGCGCGGCGACCCCGCCACCGGCTGGGTGGACGCCGGGCACGACGGCGCGGACCCCGACGTGCCCATCCCCGGCCTGACTGAGGGGACCACCTACGAGGTGCGGGTGCGGGCGCTGAACGCCGCCGGCGAGAGCGGCTGGGCCACGGCCCAGGGCGCGGCGGGAGGAACCCCCGTGGTGGGCTTCTCCCCCACCGCGTACTCGCTGTCGGTGTCGGGCGGCACAACAAATGTGGCGACCCTCACCCTCAGCGTCTCCCCGCTGCTCCTGGCGGACAGCAGCGCCACCCTCGTCCTGCTCGCCGACGACCCGGAGCACACCGTCCGCAGGGAGGAGACCGACCACGCCGTCTGGGACGCCATGCCCAGCGTGACCCTCCCCGCCGGGAAAGCCTCCGTCGACTACGAGACGAACATCCTCGACGACAACGGCGCGGAGCAGGACGTGAAGATGGTCATCGGGCTGCGGGCCGTCGACGACGCCCCCTACACGACGGGCGAGACCCGGGCGGTCATCACCATCCCGGACGAGGACACCATGACCATCTCCTTCCACTCCGCGGAGATCATCGACGACATGCCCGTCTTCCGCGCCGCCGAGGGCGGCAGCGCCGCCCTGGCCGTGGTGAGCGACCGGGGCGCCGGCTTCCCCGTCACCGTGACCCTCGCCGGCGGCGCCGACGCCGACACCGCCACCCTCGACGCCACCGAGACCACCGACTACGTGCTGGACGCGGCGGCCACCACCTTCCCGGCCGGCGTCTCCATCCAGACGCCCGCCCCCGCCGTGGGCGTACGCATCATCGCCGACAGCGTCAGCGACGACGGCGAGCGCCTGCTGGTGACCCTCACCCTGCCCGGCGGCCTTGCCGCCGACCAGCGGGTGCAGATCGGCCCCGACCCGGCCCTGGTCATCATCGGCGCGGCCACGGCCACCACGCCCACCGCCCCCACCGGCCTGGCCGTCTCCGCCGAGAGCCACGATCAGCTCACCCTGACCTGGATCGGCCCGCCGGAGACCGCCACCGGCTACGACGTGCAGTACAAGGCGGAGACCGCCACCGGCTGGAGCGACGCCGGGCACACCGGCGTCGTCCCCCTCCGGGTCATCGCCGGGCTGGACGACGGCGTCCTCTACGACGTCCGCGTGCGCGCCGTGAACTCCGCGGCCGCCACGCAGCAGGGCCCCTGGGCCGCGGCCCAGGGCGCCACGCCGGAGGCCCCCAGGGACGAGAAGCCCAGGGTGTCGATCTCGGCCTCGCCCAACCCGGTTCGGGAGGGCTCCCCGGTGACGATCACGGCCACCCTCTCCCGGGCGCTGGGCGTCGACGTGACCATCCCCGTGACGGTCAGCCGCGGCAGCGCCGAGCGGGACGACGTCGGCGCCCTCGCCGGCATCGACATCAGCGCCGGCTCGACCACCGGGACCGGCGTCATCACCACCACCGCCGACACCGACACGGTGGCCGAGACCTTCGGAGTGTCCCTGGACCAAAACCTGCTGCCGGCCGGGGTCCGGGTGGGCAGCCCCTCCAGGGTGACGGTGGTGGTTACGGAAGGAGCCCCCGTCGACGTCCCCAACAAGGTTGTCGCCAGCGTGAAACCGGGCAACGCCCGCCTGACGGTGACCTGGCAGCTCCCCACCGTAAAGCCCGGAGACTCCTCGTTGGACCGCACCGGCAACCCCACCGGAGACCCCACCGGCTATGAGGTTCAGTACAGGGAGCATGGGACCGCCGGCTGGACGGCGGCCGGGAATGCCGCCATGGACGGCGCGGGCCAGCCGCTCAGGACCTTCATCATCAGCTCCCTCACCAACGGCACAACCTACGACGTGCGGGTGCGGGCCTCCAACGCCCATGGCGCCGGGGAGTGGTCGAACGCGGTGCAGGGCAGGCCGATGGCGCGCCCCGGCGCCGTTCGCAACCTGGTCGCCGCTCCCGGCTTCGGACAGGTGACGGTGACCTGGGACCGGCCCGCCGCCGGCGAGGTCGTTCAATACTTTGTGCAGTACAGGAAATCCACCGACACCGAGTGGGAGAACACCTTTGCGGGTCCCAGCCGAGACCGTACCAGGGCCATCTACCACCTGGAGTCCGGCACGGCCTACGACGTGCGGGTGCGCGGCGTGAACGACATCGGCGACGGCCTCTGGACGACGGCGAGTGTCAGCACGTACCACGCCGACGCCCCATCCTCATTGGGGCTGGGAGTGGCGCCCGTTCCGCGTGAGGGGCGGAGTATCTCGGTGCCGTCCGACGTTCCCGTCGGAGAGTCGACGCTGTACGTCAGGCTGAACAGGCCGGCCCTGGCCGACCTGACCGTCACCTTCACCACCGGGGGCACGGCGACCTACGGCGCCAACGGCGACTGGACCCTCAGCGCCGCCACCGCAACCATTGCGGCGGGCGAGGACGTCGCCGAGCTGAAGGTGCGGGTGGTGGACGACGACGTGGCCGATCCCGACGAGACCATCGTCATCACCGGCCGGGTGGCGGGCACGACCTCCGGTCCGCCCCTGGAGTACACCGTAACGCTGACCATCATCGACAACGACGAGCCGGACGGGCAGAGCGGCAGCAGCGGCAACGCCCCGCCGGAGGGCGCGGGCCTGCCCACCGCCGTGGAGCTGGCCTTGGGGCGGACGACGGTGGGCGAGAGCGCCGGGTCGGTCACCCTGACGGCCACCCTGGACGCCCCGGCCCCGGACGGCGGCATCGGCGGTCTCCTATTGGCGGGTGAGGACGGCACGGCGTCCGCCGACGTCGACTTCACCATGCCGTTCGAAATCTTCATTCCGGGCGGACAGCGGTCCGGCACGGCCACCATCACCATCACCGGCGACGACCTGGACGAGGCCGACGAAACGGTGGTGCTGTCGGCGCTGTTCGACACGGGCACGGCCCTTCTGGAAGACCAGGTCACCCTCACCATCACCGACGACGACACCGCCGGGGTGACGGTGAGCGCCCCCAACCCGCTGAACGTCAGCGAGGGCGGAACGGCGACCTACACCGTGGTCTTGGACAGCGAGCCCACGGCGGACGTGACCATCACCGCCGCCAGCGCCGACGGGAGCAAGGTCTCCGTCTCCCCGGCCTCCGTCACCTTCACGCCCTCGGGCTGGAACACGCCCAGGGCCTTCACGGTCAGCGGCGTTGCCGACGCCGACTCGGACGACGAGACGGTGACCGTCAGCCACCGGGCAACCGGCGCCGACGCCGGCTACAACGGGATCATCGTCAACACGGTGCGGGTCCAGGTGTCCGACGCCACCGCGTCGGGGCAGCAGGGCGCGGACGACGCAGGCCCCGAGCCGGCCGACGTGCAGGTCACGCCCGGCGACGGCACCCTCACCGTCACCTGGACCGTCACCCCCAGGGAGGGGTTCGCCGACAATGAGATCAGGCACGCCCTGCGCTGGAGCCAGGTCTCCGGCGTGTGGGCCAACCCGCCGGGCGGCTTCGGGGGAGGCCCCGAGGACGGCATCTTCGTCGAGGGCGGGGTGACCAGCTACGTCATCACCGGCCTGACGAACGACGTGGCGACCGGGGTGTTCGTGCGCTCCTTCACCGGCGCCAGCCGCTCGGAGCGCAGCCAGCACTCCAGCCAGTGGGTCCGCACCAAGGGCGACCACACAACGCCCAGGGCCTCGCAGTCGCAGCAGCAACAGGACCCGCCGAACAGCGCGCCCACGGTGTCCGCCGCCATCGGCGACGCCACCATCGTCAACGAGAGCGGCACCCAGACCGTCTCCCTGTCCGGCGTCTTCGCCGACGCCGACAACGACGCCCTGACCGTCACCGCCGCATCCTCGGACACAGCCGTGGCAACGGCGTCGGTATCCTCCGACCACTCCACGCTGACGGTATCCGCCAGGTCCCGGGGCACGGCCACCGTCACGGTGACGGCCGACGACGGCAACGGCGGAACGGCGTCCGACAGCTTCACCGTCACGGTCAAGGCCGCGCCCACCGTGGCCTCGGCCCTGGCCGACGTGAGCGGCATGGAGGTCGGCTCTACGCGGGACGTCTCCCTGTCCGGCGTCTTCAGCGACGCCGACGGCGACGCCCTGACCGTCACGACCAACTCCTCGGACGACGCCGTAGCCAATGCCTGGGCATTCCAGGGCACGCTGACCGTAACGGCGATCTCAGCCGGGTCGGCGACCATCACCGTCACGGCGCAGGACGCCGACGGCAACTCCGTCAGCGACACCTTCGACGTGGAGGTGGTCGAGGCCCCGGAGCCGGAGCCCGACCCGCAGACGGCCAACCAAGCGCCCACGGTGGCCGCGTCCCTGGCGGGCGTGACCATCATCGCCGTGGGCGGCGAGTGGGAGGTGTCCCTCTCCGGCGTCTTCGAGGACGCCGACGGCGACGACCTGACCATCACCGCCGCATCCTCCGACGACGCCGTTGCCGCGGTGTCCGTGGCAGCCGACCAGTCCACGCTGACGGTGACGGGAGTCGCCGGGGGCGAGGCGGCCATCACCGTCACGGCCCAGGACGCCGACGGCAACACGGTCAGCGACGCCCTCGACGTGCAGGTGGTGAAGCGGGAGGAGGGGTCGACCCAGCCGACCAACATACGGATCGTGGCGGGGGACGGCGCCCTCACCGTGTCCTGGACCGTCACCTCCAGGGACGGGGTGGAGGACGATGAGATCAAGCACGCCCTGCGCTGGAGCCAGGTCTCCGGGGTGTGGGCCAATCCCAGGGACCCCTACGGGGGAGGCCCCGAGGACGGCATCTCCGTGGAGGGCGGGGTGGCGAGCTACACGATCACCGGGCTTCAGAACGGCGTCGCCACCGGCGTCTTCGTGCGCTCCTTCACCGGCAGCAGCCACTCGGAGCGCAGCGATCAGTCAAGCAAATGGGTGCGGGTGAAGGGAGAGCACACCACGCCCAGGGCTGAGTAGCGAACAATGATGCGTGGGCTGCTACTCGGCCTCGTGCTTCTCCTGGCGGCCTGCGGCGGCGAGGGGAACCCGTTGGCCGACACGGAGTGGCGGCTGGTCGCCCTGGGCGACGCCGCCGCTCCCGCCGCGGTGGTGGGAGGCAACCCAACCGCCGAATTCACCGTCGCCGGGGACATGACGGGGTGGACGGGCTGCAATTCTTACTCGGCGAGATACAGCGCGAGGGAGTCGGAGCTGCGCCTCGACGACCTGACGTGGACGGAAGCGGGCTGCCCGTCCGATGCGCTGTTCCAACAGGAACAGCGCATGCAGGACTCGCTGGCGACGGTACAGCGGTTCGAGGTCTCCGGGGAACGACTCACCCTACATAGCGAGGGCGGGCAGGCGCTGGTCTTCGAGCGGGTTGGGAGGTAGCCGCCGATGAATCCTGGCAACGGACCGGCGCGATGCCGAGACAGCGAATTGACTACAACATACAGACCTATGGGTTTCCCGACGACTTCCCGGACCGCCTGAAGCGTTTTCAGGTGGAGTCCGGCCTGTCATGGTCGGAGATCGCCCGGCGCATCGGCACATACCGCCACACGGTACGGCGCTGGAAGGAGGGCCTGAGCCGTCCTAACATGGAGCACATGATGGCCCTGCTCGACCTGGCCGAAGACCTGGGCCTCCGCCACATCTTCACCGACTGAGGCGGCGCAGGGGCCTGAAACGCAAAAAGGCCGCATACATGGACGGCGGGGGACCGCTGACCGCATTGCAACTGGGGTCGCATACGGGACCGTACAGGAGCGGAACGCATGGACAAGAAAACGAGACCGGCAAAGCTATCGCCGTCCGCCGCCGCGGATCTCATCTTCGGCGAGGAGCCCCCGGGCAAATACGTCGTAGCTGGCCGGTTGATCCGCATCTACCGCCTCCCGGTCGGCGATCTGGGGCTGCTCACGGTCGGGTTCCGCATCACGGACCGGCCCGGCGAGAAGTGGACCCGGCGCTTCAACCAGTTCAAGTACGGCGAACCTACCGCCGCGAAGGCGGCCACCCGCACGTTCTGCGCGGCGTTCGAGGACTTCCGCCCTGCCGGGAACCCGCGCGTCGTCGTCGTCTCCTCGGTCTCCTCAGGGCAAAACATTGTGCAATCCGACACGCCGGCGTCGACACTGGCGTCCGCGCTTGCACAATCCCGTGGCTGGGAGTGGCTTCCCCACCACGTCACCAAGGATCGGCATCCCAGCCTCACCGGCATCGCCTCCGCGGGCAAGCGGGACGCCGCCGTGGACGGGGTGTACCTGGCTTCCGCCATCGGGGGCGAGCCTGGCTTGGTGATCGTCGTCGACGACTTCTGCACGCGGGGCGCGACGTTTGCGGACATCGCCCGTGCGATCCGGGAGTCCAACCCCGGATGGGAGATTCAGCCGGCCAGCCTCGCCAGGACCGAGCGCGCCGCCTACTGGAAAGGCGAGTTGACCAACGCACACATCCCCGACGTGCTGGACGCCACCTGGCGCGGGGACCCGGAGGTCGCGTCGCCCTTTTATTGAAACGCAACAAGGGCTGCATACATGGCCGTCTCCCCCCGGCCATACACTCCGCAAACGCAAAAAGCGCCCACATATGGATGTGTCAGGCGTTGTTTCCTAGCGGCCTCTCCGGTCTTGGCCGGTCTCCTTCAGGAGCGTCTCGGCGAGCCGCCGAAACTCCTCCGCTTCATCCAGCATACCCTCGGCCTCCAGGTCGCGGCTGAGGCGCAGGGCGAATGGCGGCGCGAACGCCTTGCACGACTCGCAGACGCTCCCGACTTCAAGGCCATTCTTCCGTTGCCCCATGTAGTAGCCCACGCTCACCCGGTCTTCGGTTGAACTGTCGGCCCCGCAGAAGGCCCTTTCACTGCGTGCGTTCTCGTCAAACAGGTGCTGCTCGTTCACCTCGTACCTCCTATTGGTTTCCACTGCCCACGTCAATGATCCATCTCCATTGGTTCTCATGTCCTACTCTCCCTTCTATGTTGCCCAACTGTCCCCGAAATGCAGAGAGACCCCATACACGGACGCGCAATCGGCCTGAAACGCAAAAAAGCCGCATACACGGGTCGGCGGGGGAGGACACCGCCATGCGGCATCCTCCCCCGTGTGTTTGCGCTCTTGCGGCTCGGCCTAGAACAACCGCAGCTCCTGTTGCGGCTCCTGCTCTGCCGCTCCCTCGGCATTGGCATCCTGCGCCGTCCCCTGCTGACGCCTGTTGCGACGCTTGGCCGGGGGAGCGGGCCGCTCGTAGGTAGGATGCTTCGGCGTCTCCTCCCACCGGGCCCTGGCCCTCTCCGTCACCGCCGGCACCTCTTGGGCCAGCGCGGTCAGGTCGTGGTCGTCGAAGGTCTCGATGTGCGGGTCCGCCGAGGGCCGTTGCACGCCGATGGTGGCCCTGCCTCCCTTGATGGAGACGACGATCTTCAGGTCGTCCGAGGAATCGGTCTCTTCCCCGGCGTCATCGGCAGCCTTCTCGTCCTCTGCGGCCTCCGTCTTGGCGTCCTGCTCCCCGGCGTCGTCCGAACCCTGTTCGTCCTGTTCGGTCTGGTCCGTGGAGTCCTCCTCTTCGACGGCAGCGGCGGGCTTGTCGTCCGCCGCCTCGCCGAAGAGGGCGTCGTCAACGCTCGGCGCGTCCGAGCGGGTCGCTTCCGTTACAACTTCGTCGGGCATGGTCTTCTCCTTTCCTTCTTGGGTTCCGTGCTGCGCTTGCGGGCGCAGTTGGCTAGGCTGCTACCCCCGACGCCTGCCTCTTTATCTCGCCGAGGGTCGTCGGCTTCCAGTAGAGGTCGCGCTCCACGGCGGGGACTCCGCCGAGCACCGTCGCCTCGGCCAGCTCGTCGAGCGAGAAGTACCCCAGCTCCGTCTCGAACCCCTCGACGAGGCCGAAGCACTCTCCCGTCTCGGCGTCCCACTCCATGACGTACCAGGTCCAGTTGGCGTAGGGACTGAACAGCTTCACCCTGGCAACGACGGCATCGGGGTCGTCCGCTCCGTCATTGGCGTACAGGGGCGGGATGGTCTCGGCGAGCTCCTTGGTCATCAGCTTGTGCCTGCGCAATGCGCTGTGGTTGTCCTGCCAGATGGTCGTGGTTCCGTTCTTGTCAGCCATGTTCTTCTCCTTCGTTGTTCGTTCTCTGATTGCGTTCACGTGCGCCGATCACTCGACGTATTCCCCGACCAGCCGCTCCACCGCTTTCGGCGTAACGTAGGTGGGTGTGACCGTTCCCAGGTCCATGTCCAGGTACAGGGCCATGAATGGGCAGGTGCCCGCCACCATGCGGCGGACCACCTGTAGCACCAGCGACGCCATCATCTGGTTGATGGTCGGGTCCTGGTCTGTGAGGTCGAGGGCGGCGGCGCAGTCCACGTCCGGCGGCCTGGTCGACACCGCCGTCAGCAGGTCGGGCCGCTGGAGCGTGGGCGCCGGGGCCAGGTAGCAGGTCTCGCCCTCGAAGGGCGGCTCCTCCCAGTCCACCCGGCCTGAGACGTTTCCGACGAGGACCTGTCCCCAGTTGGTGTCGTTGCCCGCGTCGATGAGCCAGCGGGCCGGGTGTCCCGGCAGGCACTCGGCCATCGCCCTCCGTGCGAGGGCGTTGTCGGCGCAGCCGATGATGAGGCTCTCGCCGTAGTCGATGAGGCCGGGGTATCCGTGCCTGGTGGTGCGGGAGTCCTCGTCGTATTCCCGGAATGGGTAGACCGAGTAGCCGATGGGACGCCGGTAGGCTTTGGTCAGCCGGTCGGCCAGGGCCTCGCTCTTGAAGCGTCCCACGTCCCCAGCGTAGAAGTTCTGGCGCAGCAGGTTGTGGGGCTCCACCCGGTCGTGGTCGACCAGGACGATGTTGGCCTCCCGCCCCTGGAAGAGGCGGCAGAGGCCCTCGGCGACGAAGCCGCCGGTCCCGCCGCAGCCGACCACGGTTATCCAGGGGTTGTCGAGCAGAAAAGCGTTGTCCAGGTGGTAGGGCATTCTTCGCTTACCTCCTTGTCTGTGAGATCAATGTCTTCGCTGATGAACCGGACGCACGGCTCCGGCCTGTCGAACACCTGCGGCCACTCCACCGGGGCGAAGTGGCCGTAGATGCCGACCCGGAGGCTCATCTCGGGCCGGTCGGTGTCGAGGCGTCCCACGACCCCGTACACCCGAAATCCCTGCTCGTCGCCGTCGTCGGTCTTCGAGAAGAAGGCCCGTGAGGTCCCGTGGGAGTGGAACTCGGCCACCACCCCTGCGGGCGGCGTGTAGGTGAGGCGGGTGGCCGTCCCCTCCTGTTCGGGAACTACGAGCCGGTAGGAGCGCCCGTCCCACCGCACGGCGAAGAACCGCTCGGTGGACGGGTCGTCCTGGAACCAGCGCAGTCCCACCTCGAAGAGACCTGCCGGGATGGGGCCGTGAGCCAGCTCCACCTTCTCGGTCACGGGAGCGAGGCCCCGCACCGTGCAGGGAGCGACGCTGACCCGGGCCGTCAGGTGGGCGCTCTCGGACTGGACGTAGAGGCCGCCCGCGCCGAGAACGTAGTCGAAGCCGATGCCGTGGGCGCCGGTCAGCCCGTCCTTGTGATTGACGAGGTAGCCGACCGGCGCCGGCGTCTTGCTAGCGGTAGCCATAGCCCCGTCTCCCCTGGGTGGCCGCGATGGCCTGGGCCACCGTGCACTGGGGAACAAGGTCCTCAACCGGGTACTCAGTCTTTCCATCCAACTCCTCCCATAGCGCGTGCAGGTTGTCGGGGTGCTTCCTCGACCGCTCCAGTGAGTCCCCGGTGCCCGAGAAGTAGGACTGGAAGAAGGACTCCGGTATCTCCTCCGCCCGGTCGGGGAACTTGTGGCTTCCGGGGCAGACCCGCCCGTCCCTGAAGACGTTGAAGGCGGGCATCTTGTAGAGCATGTCGTCGGGGTCGGTCGGCCTTTCGCGGGCTGCGTAGACCCAGGGCGCACGGCCCGGCGAGCAGACGAAGACCAGCCCCGGCATGGGGAGCCGGAGCCGGGCGGGGGGCTTGAACGCCTCCCGTTGCAGGGCGATGGGCCAGACCTGCGGCGGCCGCCACAGGGCCACCACCTGCCCGGTCTCGCCCTGGTTCCACCAGAGGGCGTCCTTGGGCAGCAGCCCCGAGGAGAACCCCAGGTGCTGGATGAAGACGTTGGCGATCTCGTCCGCCGAGACTGTCCTCACCCAGACGGACTCACCCTCGAAGCCCCGCAGCAGGAGCGTCTCGTCGTACACCTCCAGTTGGAGGTTCAGCCTGTCCCTGGGCATGTCAGCCGGTCCCGGCAGAGACCACTCGGTCTTCTTCACGTCGGTCGTCATGGTCGTCGTCCTCCTTTCCTTGCTCCTGTTCGGGCACTCGCGGCAGGATCGCGTCCAGCATCTCGGCGAAGCGCGCCGGCAGGTCCTCCTCCAGCCAGTCGCTGAGCTTGCACACCGAGTCCATGAGGGCGCTGGCCTTCCGCCACTCCTCCGTGCCCTCGGCGATGATCTCGTCCTCCCAGGGATCGCAGAACCCGTCGAAACTGCCGTCCTCGTAGCAGTTGTCGAGGAAGAAGTTGCCGGTCTCGGCGAAGACCCAGGAGGCGGCCTTGGCCGCCCCTTCGAACCGGGTACCCTTCACCGCCTCCGTCAGGGCCTCGACCGGTATGCCGCCCTGGGGAATCCTCTCCAGGGTCTCTTGCGGGATGCGCTCGGCGGCCGACTCCAGCCAGGCCGTCCGTATCTCGTCGGACTCCCCGTAGAAGGAGTCCGGGGGGTTGACCAGCAGGAGCAGGGTCGAGATGCCGTCCCGGTAGCCGTTCCACAGCTCGTGGAGGCCCTCGTAGCCGAAGCCCATCAGGTCGAAGGGGATGCCCCTCCGCATCCAGCTCCAGGGAGGTTCCTCCCCCTCCCATTCCATCCAGTACTCGATCACCGGCATGTACAGGGGGAAGTGCTTCTCTGCGAACAGGTTGGCGAAGCGCGCCACCCTGGTGCGCACGTCGGGGGTCGAGAGCGCCGCCTCCCCCTCACCGGGGAAGAGGCGGCGCACCAGGCCCGTGAACCATGCGTAGTCGTCTGCGTAGCCGACGATGGTGACAAGCTCCCGCAGCGACGGCGGACGCCGCAGGAGCAACTGGGGGAGGCCGCTCAGGAGCGCCGGGGCCGCAGTCGCCACCGCAGCGCCTCCCTGAGCCTCCCCGTGGACGAGGCGTAGTCCTGCGCCTGTGCGCAGGCCATCTCGATGTCCTTCTGCCGTGCGGCCGCGGCTTCCAGGTCGAGGGAGCCGTCGAGCCGTGTGAGCTCCGCCGTGAGCTCGATGATGCGCAGGTCCACCGGCGGCGAGGCCGCCAGCAGACCTGCAAATGTGCGGGTGTCCATCGGGCGCCTCCTTACCGGGTGAAGGCCCCCTTGGTGCCCACCCGCCGCTGGAACTCGTAGATGGTGTCCTCTCCGCGCTTGGTCTCCTTGACGGAGGCGTTGGCGATCTCGCCGTAGAAGTCGGCAAGCGTCGCCTTCACCTGCTCGACGGTCATCTCGGGGTCCGGGTCGGGGAACTCTCTGTCGTCGTACACGAAAATCCTTGCCATTGGTCTGTCTCCTTTCGGTGCTTGGTGTCCTGAAACGTGCGGGGAGGGGCCGTCGCCAAAGGAGCGGCAGCCCCTCCCCGTGAACTGCGGTCTAGCGTCCCGCGCCGACCGCCTCTTCCTGCTTCTCGCGCTCCAGCTCCATCGCCCACTCGAACATGGAGATGCTGGCGGGCTGGGGCTTCCCGTTGCGGCGCTTCGGCTTCGTGGGCTCCTCGGCCATGAACTCCGCCCAGGAGAAGAGCGACTGCTGCGGCTCCTCGGCTTCGGCCTCGTCGTGGTGTCCGTTCCCGTTGGGGTTGTGGCCGCTGGCCGGGACAAGCTCGACCGTCGGCCCGAAGATGTCGGACCCGTGACCGTTGCCATTCCCGTTGCCGTTGACCGCGATGGTCTCCGGCTCGATCTCGACGGCCTTCCAGCCGTCGTCCACCAGGTACTCCTCTGCGGCGGCCTCGGCGTCCCTCGCCTGGGCGAACACCTCCTCCACCGTCTCGTCGTCGGCGTCCTCCTCGTCGCCGCTCACGACCCTGCGGGCCAGGGCCATCATCAGGTCGTCCCCGTCGTCGCCGTAGGCGGCGAGGCCGTCCTCCGGCAGCTCACCCTCGACGGCCAGAGACGACTGGAGTTTCTTCGCCACCAGCTTCAGGGCGTCGGCCTGGAGGGTGTTCCGGTAGGACATGAACACGACCTTGACGGGCCGCGTCTGCCCGATGCGCCACGACCGGCGGGAAGCCTGCCGCATGACGTATACCGAGTAATCGGTCTCGAACCAGACGATGCTGGGGAAGTCCACCAGGTCGAGACCCGTCTGCACCAGCCGGGGGTGGCAGATGAGCACGTCCAGCCCCTTCTCCACCCGGTCGGCCACCCACGCCTCCCTGCGGTCGGGGGCCACGGCGTCCGCCTTCATCACCGCCACCCGGAACCCGTGGCGGGTGAGGATGTCGTCCATCCGCCCGGTGATGTCCCGCGTGCCCGTGTGGGTGACGTAGACCAGCACCCTGCGCCCGGCCAGCCGCTCGGCGGCCACCAGGTCGATGAGCGCCTGCTCCTTGGGGTAGACCTTCTCCTCCGACAGGGGCGGGACCGAGACGATGATCTCGCCGCTCCTGGGGTCGAATACCGTCTCCCCCCTGGTGCATCCGTCCGGGTAGGCCAGAAGCGTCTGCAGGTACGTGGCGAGCAGCCGCTTGGAGCCGGACTTCAGCGCCTTGGAGAGGGCCTCCTTGAGGTTGCTGAACACCCGGTTGTAGGCGCTGCGCTGGGAGTAGCCCGTCCCGTCCTCCTCCGAGTCCAGCGAGGACAGGAGTATCTGCTCGTCGTAGTCGGGCAGGCCCGACGCCACGTCGGAGAGGCGCAGGAACACCGTGTTGGGGATGATGTGGAAGAGGGCGCCGGGCACCAGCCCCGGCCTCTCCCTGACCACCTTGCGGAACTTGCGGCGGCGGCTGTTGCGCCCGTCCTCCAGGGCATCGTCGTCGTCCTTGCCGATGGAGTGCTCCTCGAAGCCGTACCGCTTGATCCACCGGCCCTCGTCCGAGCGTCCGAACTCCGTCCTGATTTCGGGCGAGAACCTGTAGAGCAGGTGGAAGATGGTCGAGGCGTACCCGCCGAGAAGGGTCCCGGTCAGGCTGAGGGACTTGCCGCAGGCGTCGGCGAGGACTCCGGCTGCGATGCCCTGGGCCGAGCCACGCGCTTTGAACTCATGCACTTCGTCCCCGATGAGCAGGTCGAAGAAGCCCGGCATCTGGTGCTTCACGTAGTCGGCCAGCGGGTAGCGGGCCGGGCCCGAGCGGTCGGCCTGCCACAGGGGTGAGCCGCACACCTCGCAGGTGTGCTTGCGGCGGTTGAGGTCGGCGTCCGTGAGGGGAACCCCGTCCTTGTCCTCGACCTGCGCCGTGCAGTCGGGGCAGCAGGGAACCCGGAACGGCTCCTTCGTCTCCTCCTCCCGGATGAGCCTTCCCCCGGACGTGGCCCACCGGTAGATGACGGCGGCGGTCCAGCGGTAGGACAGCTTCGCCCGCTCCCTGCTCATCACCGCGAACAGGGGGCCGGGGCCGATGGAGAACCTGAGCTTCTCCAGGTCGGTGATGGAGGTGACGATGGCGGCCCGTGCGCCGGGCACCGTCATCTCCACCTCCCGCTTCCACTTCCGCACCAGGTGCGGCGGGCAGATGATGAGCACCCGCCGGAAGCCCGCCATGTGCGCGGCGGCGGCCCCGATGAAGGTCTTGCCGGTCCCCATCTCCCCCACGACCGTCGTGCCCCGGTGGGCCTTGAGGGAGAGGGCCGCGCCCTTGATGGCGTCGGCCTGCGCCCCCAGGGGCTTTCGGAGCAGCCTGGGGAGCGTTCCGCCGTTCTCCGAGGGCCGGTAGAGCGGCGGGTAGAACTCCACCACCCGCCGGGCGATGGCGTCCTTGAAGGTGTCTATGAATCCTCCGAGGTTCATTGCGTGTCGTCCTCCTATGCGTTGTGGGCCGGAGGACGACGCCGGGACCGAAGACGCACAGCACGCCCCCGGTGGGGACGCTGAGCTTCGGGTTCCCGGAACGTCCCCAGGCGGTTGCTTGGATGTGCGAGAACCGCGCAGTTGGCGGACCTCGTGAGTGGCGGCTCGGTGCGAGCCGTCTATGCGGCCTTCAGGGAGGCCCTGAGCGCGTCGATCTCGGCCCGCTCCCTGCGCCTGTGCGCCTCGTAGCAGTGGCCGCTCAGGTGGTAGGACTTCACCGGCGAGGAGACGGCCCTGCCGTACTCGTCCAGGCCCACCGAAGCGGTCTGCATGGCCGGTTCGCCGGGGGCGATGGGCTGCCCGCAGCGCGAGCAGGGTTCGAGCACCATGACGGTCTGCGTCTGCATCTTCTTCTCCTTTCTTGTGTGTGGGTTGTGTCCGAGACGACGCGAGGCCACGCCGTTCCTGTAGGGAAGGGCTGAGCCTCGTGGGGATGCGGCCCTGAGCGAGTCGTCTAGGCGGCGATCTCCTCGATGTGGCCGCCGTCGAGGTCAAGGGCCACCACGGTGGTGACGAGCCGCTCGCGGTGGACCTCCTTCTGCGGGGAGTCCTCCACCAGCTCCATCTCCTTGCCGGTGCGCCCCTTGACCAGGATGCGCCGGCCTTCGGCTTCGAGGACGAGGTTGTTGAGGAAGCCCGCCGCCACCAGCATCGCTATGTGGCCCCTTCTGAGGGGCATCAGCGGGCGGGTGCGGCTGTCCCCGGCGGGCCAGAGGGTGTCGGTTATCTCCGTGTTCGTCCACAGCCCCGACCGCCTCGCCTCGGTCGCCGCAGCGACGGGATCGACGGTGCGGGTGGTGAACAGAATGTCGCCGCTGGGCGACGTGGCCGGGGTGAACTCCGTGTAGCGGGCCGGTCGCAGCGGCTCCGGCTGTCCCAGCGACCACTCCGTCACCATCCCCTCGGCGTAGGCGTCGGGAACGGGGTCCGTCTTCCGGTAGCCAAAGAGCACCACTTGGTCGAAGTCCTCCCGCTCCGGGTCGGGGAAGGCCCAGCACTGTATCCGCCCGTAGTGGGTGGACAGGTAGCGGGCCGAGACCGCGAGGCGCTGCCGCGGGACGATGAAGACCAGCAGGCCGTCGTCCGCCAGGTAGCGTGTCGTCTGGGTCAAAAAGGCGTGCTCGGTGCGCTTGTCCTCCGAGTCGTAATCATACGGTGGGTTCAAGAGCAGCAGGCCGAAGGCGCCGTTTGCGATGGAGGTCTGGAACAGGTCCGAGGCCAGCGTGCGGTTGAGCGCCTTCTCGGCCTCCTCCGCCCTGTCCCGGTGCAGCTCCACGCCGTAGGTCTCGATGGTCATCGAGTTGGGCCGGTTGAGGCCCTCGGCAAGCCGGTAGAGCGCCTCCCCGGCCCCGCAGCAGGGGTCGAGGATGCGCACCGTCTCCGTGTTCCGGTGATAGTAGCCGTTGGGGACGCGAATCAGGTCGGCGATCAGGTCCACCACGCGGTCGGGCGTGGGGTAAAAGCCGCCCTTCGCCTGTGCAGCCAGTCTCATGTCGTATCTCCTTTCTCTTGCTCACTCTTCCGTCGTCGGGCGCAGCACCCAGACGGACTGGGCCTTGCGCTCCCGCGTCTCGAAGTCCCACTCGTAGGTGCGTCCGTCGAATATGTCCCGTAGGGCGCCGTCCACGATGGCCGCCACGTGCTTGGTGGTGCCGACGACGCAATCGCCGAACCGGTGGTGCGCCTCCGTGAACGTGGGCCGCGCTCCCGCCGGCAGGCGCACCTTCCTGAAGCCGTAGGCTTCGAGGACGCGGTCCTGGACGCGCCGGGCGGTGAGCTGACCTCTGCTGCGGGGCGCTTTGCGGCTGCGCTCCCGTGTGGCGTAGGCGTTGCCGCTGGCGGCGTAGCCGTTGCTCTTCATGTGCTCGGCCATCGTCGCGTAGACGGCGCGGTAGTCCTCGCGGGCGCAGATGGCGATGGCGCGGACGACACAGTCCCCCGTCTTGCCCCGGTATCCGGCGTCTGCCCGCCCGCCGTCGTCGTAGCGGTAGCCGATCATGACGCCGCCCCTACCGCCGCGGCCTCCTCCCTGGGCAGCGTGAGCCCGCCCGATGCAACGGCGTCGGACAGGTCTTCCCGGAGCTTGTCGGCCTTGGGGGAGCACCGGTAGCCGAAGACGCCGACGGACTGGAGGGGCACTATCTCCCCCTCCTCGATGCCCCGCTCCCAGAGCCAACCGGCCCAGGAGTCGTGGAGCGGCAGCGGGCTGCGCTTGTCGAGGAAGCGGTGGTGGAGGGCCGGGGCCTCCTCAGCCGACTGCGCCAGCAGGAGGAAGGAGTCCTTCTCGAAGCCGAACTCGGCCTGCTTCGTGTAGACCAGCGCGTGCCATCCACCGGTGGCGTGCAGCCGGGCGATCTTGGTGGTCCAGCTTCCTATGGTCTCGTAGGGGATGATGCAGCGCTGGTAGCCGCCGTGAAGGGCCATCCCGTCCGCGCCCCTGATGATGTGGGCGGTGTCGGGCGGCTGCTTCAGGAGCGAGGCCCAGATCGCCTTGAGCGCGGTCTGGGAGCCGACCATCGAGACGAACCAGAGGCCATCCGTCTGGTCGTCCCGGGCGAAGGCGTCCACCGTGGCCGAGAAGCCCCCTGCCGAGATGGTGAACAGGTCTTCGGGGTCTATGGTGTGGGTAGCGAGCATTGCGAACCTCCTTGTCGGGTGTTTTGGAATCGGTGCGCGGGGCGTCGCCCCGCGTGGGAGCCGGACGGCCTGGGCCGCCGGTCTTCGAGGGGCCTCTAGGCGGGCATGAGGCCCCGGTCCTTGAGGCTGACGTGCCGGTCGCCGCCGAGGACGATGTGGTCGAGCAGCTCGACGTCCAGGAGGTCCGCCGCCTGCTTCAGCTTCCGCGTGATCGCCACGTCCTCCGGGCTCGGCGTCGGGTCCGACGAGGGGTGATTGTGGGCGATGATGATGCTGGGGACGGCCTCCATGACGGCGGGGCGCAGTACCTCGGCGACCCTCACGATGGCCGAGGAGATGTTTCCCTGGTAGACCACGCGCTGGCCCACCACCATGTTCTTGGTGTTCAGGAGCAGCACCCTGAGCTGCTCCTGGGCCAGCGACGCCATCTCCGGTCCGAGCAGCCTCTGCACGTCCTGGGAGCAGCCGATGCTGGGTAGGTCTTTCGTGGAGCGCTCCGGTTGGATGCCGACCTGGTAGCGCACCGCCAGCTCGCCCAGCAGGTCCATGTTGCTCCGCAGGGCCGCCAGCAACGCGGACTCCGAGTCGAAGGACTCGGAGGAGAGCGGGAGCCGGGCCTGTAGCGCGGCGTCGGT
Source organism: Dehalococcoidia bacterium (assembly GCA_965203675.1). GTDB lineage: Bacteria > Chloroflexota > Dehalococcoidia > Lucifugimonadales > UBA3495 > CATOSK01. The sequence continues at coordinate 110,580 of CBDBDE010000001.1, forward strand.
CTGCTTGGCGTTCTTCTTGCGGGTCATTTCAGACTCCTTGGATTACGGGTAGAACAGGAGCGGGGCCGCCCCCTGCGAGAGGAAGCGGCCCCGTGTTGCGCCCGGCTTGGAAGGCGGGCGTCGGCATCGGTTGGGGAGTTGGCGGCCTAGTCGAAGGGAGAGTCCTCGTCGCCGTAGTCGCTCCCCCCGCCGTTACCGTTGCCGTTCCCGCCGTCGAGGAAGACGACCTCCTGGGTGTGGACCTCGGTGCGGGAGCGGTGGTCGCCGTCGTCGGTCTGCCAGGTGTTCTGGACGAGGCGTCCGACCAGGCAGATGCGCTGGCCCTTCTGGACGTAGCTGTTCACCGCCTCGGCGGTCTTTCCCCACACGATGACCGTGTGCCAGTCGGTGGCGTCCTCGCCGTCCTGGCGGCGGCGGTCCGTCGCCAGCCGCAGGTTCGTGACGGGGGTGCCTTTCGGCGTGTACTTCATCTCCGGGTCGGTTCCGACCCGGCCCAGCAGCGTGACCTTGTTGATGCTTCTCGACATTTCGATTTCCTCCTGTGTGGATGATGTGGCGCGGTTCGCCGCGCCCGTTTGAGACGAGAGCGGGGCCGTCCCCCTGTAGATAGGGAAGAACGGCCCCGTCCTTGCGCTTCCGTTTGAGGGAGCGTCTAGCCGAACCCGATGTGTGAGATCAGGACCGCGGCCTGTGCAACTCTGGCGACCGGATCGCCGAGCGTTCGGCAGTCCTGAGCTATCACCGTGACCCGATTCTGCGCCCTCGCCACGTTCAAGCTCTGGCACACCCGGGCTATCTTCCTGTTCTGGCCTCTGGTGAGGCCCCTGGCGGACTGCGTTCGGAGCCAACCGATCGTGTCGCCGAAGTCGGTGACGACAACGGCCTCGCCGTGCCCTCGCATGAGGAACAGGTCGATCAGAGTGCCGTCCGGGTAGGTCAGACGCGTTCGCACGCGCACCGACCCGCTCGGCCTTTCGGAGCACTCGAAGATGTCCGGCAGGCTGTCTTGCAGCCCCCGGAATATCGTTTCGACGTTCATCAGAACCCTCCCATGTCCGTCGATATGAAGCGGGGCAGCGGCCCCGTCCCGCGCTCCCGCTGGGGGGAGCGTCCTAGCTGACCCGCACGTACTCCGATTCGCCCTCAGTGACGATCCCGGCCCTGGTCTCAGGGTCGAGGACCTCGTTGAGCCTCCGGTGGTTCACGGAGTACCGCGTCGTTCGCACGAGGCTGACCTTCCTTCCGTTGACGGTCGCCCTCGTGTCGTCCTGGCGGCGCATCCACGCCTTCAGGGTGTCCAGGGCGTCGCGCTTGGCCTTCTCAGGCTCCTTGATGGCCTCCTGTGCCTCGACGTAGGCCGCCACCGCGTCCCGCGCCTCCTCGTCGCTCACCTCCTTTCCGTCGTCCTCGGTGTCGTCCTCCGGCTCCTGCATCCCCGGCAGGCAGACCGCCAGAAACGGGCAGCTTCGGCACTGCCAGCTCTCTGCGGAGAAGTCCCGGTCGGGCAGGACATCGGGGTCCGGCCCGTTCTGGATGTGGTGGGCCGCCAGCTCGCCGAGCCAGGCGCAGGCGTCTTGGAGGGCCTTCTCCAGCCTTTCAGCGGGGACGACCTCCCAGTCCCAGGTGCGGTTGCCCGTGTCCATCGTGGAGATCACGGCGTCTCGCATCTCGCCGAACTCGCCGAGGGAGTAGAAGGCGGCCTGGGCCACCGCCGCCGGGTGGCTGCGTTCCGCACCGAGCGTCTGCCAGCGCTTGAAGGCATCCGGCCCCCGCGTCTTGACCTCGACGACCATCGGGTCGCCGTAGGCCGGGGTTGTGTCTCCGAACAGAAGCGTCTGGGCCTGGGCCGCCGCTTCGTCGTCGGAGAGGGGCATCCGCGCCGTGCCGTCCGGGTGTCCCGTCACAAGCAGGTTCGGGCCGACTCGCACGGCGACCTGCTGCGGGTCCTGGGGGTCGGCGGCGTCCACCTTCCAGCCCGCTCGCTCCATCGCCCGGACCACCACCGGCTCAAGGGCGTTGCCCGCCTCCATCGCCGTCAGCGAGTCCTCGCCGGGGGGATTCGTCGGCTCGTATCCGGTAGCCGAGTACCAGAGGGCGCGGCGGCACCCCAGGGCTGACGAGGCCCGGACCACCAGCTCGCCGTCGCCGTTGATCTGTGCGGCAGGACGGGAGAAGACCTCCGCCCTGTCCGTATCGGTCGTTGTTGTCATCGTCTGTGCCTCCTTGTTGTCCTGTAGATGGAAGGCCGTCCGGGGCGCTCATGCGGCCTGCTTGACCTCCGCCGTCTCCCGTTCCACCCCGGCCTTCAGGTGGGCCTTGAGGATGTGGGCGATGCCGTCGCCGAGGCCGTGAATCGGCACGCTCCTTCCGTCGCCCAGGTTGTTCCAGAAGGGCGCCATCTCCTGAATCCCCTGCATCTGGCCGATGATCTCCTCCAAGGGGGTTCCCCTGCGCAGGTGCAGGGAGATGAGGCGGCAGGCAAGCTCGGTAACGCCGTGCTGGAAGCTGCCGCCCTTGCCCAGGAAGCCGAAGACCTCGAAGGGCTCGCCGTCCTCGTCCGTCGAGACGGTGACGTAGAGGTTGCCGAACTCCGTCTGGAGCTTGGTCGTGGTGCTGGGCAGGCTGCGGGGCCTGTCCCGTGTGGTCGCGGTCATGGCCTGCCTCCCCCCGCCACGCAGAGGGGACGCGTCCGCGTGCACTCGATGGCCTCCATCCGCCCGTACTTCCTCACCGTCTCCGGGTCGCTGGCGAAGGACTCGGCCTCGACACGGGTGTCGAACCGCTCGAAGGGGTCAGACCCGTAGCCTCCCCAGTAGAAGAAGACGTGGTAGTGGAGGCCCGGCGGGTAGTGGCGGATGAAGGGGAGCGCCGGGGCGTACCTCTCGAAGTAGTCCGCCACGATGAGGGCCATCTCCCGGTCCCGGTCGTCGCCGATGTCCAGGAGCAGCCGCACGATGGGCTCCTCGCAGTCCTCCTCGGCGAAGGTCGGCGTGAGCATGGTGTCGCGCACGGCGGCGGGAAGCTCGTTCCACCGCTCCCGGCTGAGCTTCAGCCCGCCGTGGCTGGGAGTGGTGACCCGCCAGACTCCCTCGGCAAGCTCCTCAACGTCCTTGGTCCAACCCCAGGGTGTGTAGGTTGTGGTTGTGATCGTCGTCATCGGTACTTTCCTCCCTTCCTGTAGATGAGGAATCGGGGCCGCCCCCTCGAAGGAGACGACCCCGTTCCCTTGTGCCGGTCTGCCCGGTCCTGCTAGGCGGCCTGTTGCGCCTGCGCCTGCTTCATCTTCTGGAGCTTGTCGGCGGCGGCCTCCACCAGCTCTCCGAGCTCGTCGGCCGTCAGGTCGTCGATGCCCTTGTTCTTCCGCTTCTCCACGGCGGTCCGCACTGTGGCCTCGTCGATGCCCTGCTCGGCGGCGATCTCGAAGAGCTGCTTGCGCAGCGTCGCGGCCTGGGAGTTGCCGCCTCCCCTGGGCTGAGCCTGCCGCTTGGCGTCACCGGCCTGCGCCGGGGGCTGGCCGGACTTGCCGTTGCTCCGGGCCTGTGCGGGCGCCCGCTGGGGCTGGGCCGAGCCGTTGGCGGGCTGCTGGTCGCCGTAGAAGCCGTTGCCGAACTGGACGCCGAAGCTCCTGAAGGCCCGCTTCATGCCGTCCGTTACTGCTCCCTTCATCGCCGTGTCGTGGCCGTCGAAGGTCTCCTCGGTGACGGGGTGGACGCCGATGTCGGTGCGGGGCGGCGCGCCCGCCACGGTGACCCGCACTGGGGCGCTGTAGCCAGAGAGGGTCTTGACCTCACCGGTCTCGGAATCGACCGTCTCGACCTGGCGCAGCGTCACGTCGCCCACCAACTCGTAACCCCAGCCTCCGTAGCCGAAGATGCGGTTGGCCTGCTCGATGACGACGTGGCCTTCGAGGTAGTCGAAGGACTTGCCGCCGCGTCCCCTGCGCTGGGAGACCAGCGCGGAGTCGAGGGGCTGTCCCAGCTTGTCGGTCACGGCGGGCGTAAGCCCGTCCCAGAGCAGCTCGTGCTCTGCGGGGATGGCGGCGTCGGGCTTGTGCCCGTTGCCGTTGACGTGGACGGCGGCGTTGCCGGTCCCGTTGGGGTTGTGTCCGTTGTTGTTGACCATTTCGGTCCTCCTTGTTTGGTGTTCGTTCCTGTAGCGAGTGGAGCGGTGCGGCAGCCCCTACGGGAAGCCGTGTGCGGGCAAGGCCCGTCGTGAATTGGGCATAGGACCTCCTGGATGGTGAGAGTGGGGATGGGTGAAGAGCGGGCGGGGGGTACCCGCAGGAGAGCGGCGGGGAGCCGCTAGCGGGCGGAGCGAGCGGCCTGCGAGAGCAGGTGAAGGAAGACGCTCCGCCCGTGGGGGTGCTGGGCAAGCTCGCCCACGTCGCCGACGCCCTGGGGAAGGGTGACGGCGGCGGCCCTGCGTCCGAGCAGGGTCAGAAGCCTCTCCGTCGCCTCCCGGCCAGCGTCGTCGTTGTCGAAGGCGAGGAAGACGCGGGGGCAGCCCCGAAGGGCCGAGGCGATGCGCTCAACCCCCTGGGTGCCCAGGGCAGCGCAGGCGGGCAGGCCCCATCCGGTAAGGGCGAGCCAGTCGAAGAGTCCCTCGGCCACGATGACCCATGAGGGCGCGGGGCCGAGCCTGCCGAGTCCGAGCACCGGCTTGGGGCCGGGAAGGGCCTGGAAGCGAGGCTTCACGCTCTCGCTGACAGCCCGGCCCTTCAGCCAGCGGACGAGGCCGCCGGAGGGGTCGGGGACGACCACCATGCCGGCGAACCGCTCGACGCCCCGCTCCATGAACAGCCCGGAGTCCCGGATGCGCTTCTCGGAGAAGCCGAGGGACTCAAGGGCCTGCCGCAGCCCGACGCCCGGCGAGTAGCCGAGACTGAGGCGGGCTGCGGCGACGGGGCTGACGCCCCGGGAGACCAGGTACTCCCGCGCTTCTGTCGAACGCCGGAGCCGTCCGGCGTAGAAGCGCGCCGCCGCCGTGAGCAGGGCGGGGTCGCGGGGAGCAAGCGCGGCGGACGCAGGACGCCGCGTTCGGGCTGGACGATTGGCAGACCGGGGCTTGCGCCCCGGGCTGCCGTCCAGCCGCGCGATGGCTTCGGGCAGCGTGAGGCCCTCGGCCTTCTGTACGAAGTCGAGGACGTCGCCGCCTGCTCCGCATCCGAAACACCAGAAGCGTTGGGACTCTTCGTACACCGTGAACGAGCCCTCCGCCTCATCGTGGAAGGGGCAGACGCCCTGGCGGACCCTGCCCCTTCCCCTGAGCCGCACCCCCGCAGCCTCCACCGTGTCGCCCAGGGGGTGACGCGCCTTCAGCGCGGGGATGTCCACGTTGGCCGTGACCATCACGCACCTCCGGCGAGGGGCCTGAGCCCCCGGAGGCTGCGCTCCGAGACGACCTTGCCGGGCCGCCAGCGCATCCCCAGGACCGCCGCGACCTCCAGCGTTCCGTCGCCCTGGGGAACCAGCGCCGAGGCCCGGCCCGCGCCCTGGCTGTAGAGCACCGCGCCCCGGTCTCCGAACCGCCGCCTGACTAGCCCCTTCCACTCGGAGAAGGCCCAGCGAACCTGCCTCGGCTCAGCCTTCGCCGTGTCGATGCTTCCCAGCACCGCCAGGGCGGTGTCGACGTCCCCCGCCTGCCTGAGCCGCCGGGCCTCGTGGATGGAGCGCGTCGCCGTCTGAGGCTCCGCAGTCTCCGACGAGTCGTCCCTGAACCCCATCGCCGCGAAGAGCTGGTCCACCAGCTCCTCCAGGCTGCGCCGGGGCCGTCCCGTCTCCGTGTCCATCGTCCGATTGCCTGCTACCAGTGTCGCCGTCGTCATTTCGCACCTCCTAAGTGCTCTTGCTTTGTGTTGCCGTCGATCCGCGCCCGACCTGCGGGCAAAGAAGAAGGGCCGCCCCCGGATGGAGACGACCCTTTGCGTGTTGGGATGGGTTGTGAGGGGCGAAGCCCGCGCCGTCAGCGCCGGAACCTCCGCACCGTGCGCCGGGGCATGAACCGCCTGAGCAGCAGCCAGCCGATGCCAAGCCCGACGAGGTTCAGGAAGAACATCTCCAGGTCGAGCGTCAGCAACGGCGCCGCAACGACCAGGGCAACGACCCCGGCCACCACGACCGGCTTCCGCTTCCACCATGGCCGCTTCTCAGGGGTCTTGGCCGCCGCGTCGCTGACCGGCTCGTATGCCGTCCAGATGGGCAGCCCGATGAGCTCTTCCAGCTCGGTTATCACCACGCCGGCTGAGCACCCACGGGTGTGGCACCGCACGTCGATGCCGTTGCCGTCGGGCCGCTGCCGAAACGCCAGCCCGTCCGACTTCCCGCCGTGACAGACCGCCGTGGTCGTCCAGAACCAGCCCCGCTCGAAGCTGACCCGGTGCGGCAGCAGGTCGGCGATCCGTGCTGCGCTCGGTCCCGTGTACCTCTCCGTCTGTATCCGTGCTTCGTCCATGTGCGACACCTCCTTATGATTGATTCCGTGTCCGATTGCCGAAGACGCAGCTCGCCCAGGGTGAACAGGGTCACTTGGGAAAAGCTGCGAGACGTGAAGCGGCCAGCCTGCTACTACCGCAGACCGGCGCGTGTCGAAGCTGCGGCCCGGCTGCGTGACAGCCATACCGCAGGCATGTCGAATCGGTCGGAGCGAAAAGCGCGTTCCGACCGATGACTTGAGGACGAGGCTCAGGGCTCCGTCCCGGTGTCCAGAGGCCAGAGCGATCAACTCCAACCCGCCAGACCGATGCCCGGTGTGCGAAGCGGTCAGCTCCACTCGCCGGACTGGACCGAGGACGAGGGACCTATGTCAAACCTCGTCGATTCGGCCCGTGCTGACTTGCGGAGGACCAACGTCAAACTCCGCAGTGACAGCGTTCCCTCTTGGGCAGTGCCCGTGCAACAGGGATCATGCACCCAGGTTTCTAGGGTCGGAAACCTTGGAGAAAGCCAAACAGTGCCACTATTATTGCCCGACCTTTTCGGTGCCGTATATGCACTGGAGGCGATACGGAGCAAACCCGTTTATCCAGTGCACATATACGTCACAAAAACCTACGCAAAAGTTCACATGGTTCCCGTGCGGCGCTCCAGGGTATTCTCACGGCCTATCACTTCCGCCAAAGCCCGAACGTAACCCGGTTCAAGACCTCGGCCCTCTTCAGCTCTCTCCGCGTGTCGGAGAGCGCTGTCCTGCGCCAGGTGATCTGCCCGCTCCGGTCGAAGTCCCGCAGCGGCCGCTTCTCGGGCGGCAGGGTCATCCCGTGCTCTTCGAGGAGGGCCAGCTCGACCTCCAGGAGCTTCTCCTGGGTGGTCAGCCACTCGACGCCCTCGCCCTGTTCGGGGTGGGCCTCCAGCAGCTCCCGCCACCGCACGATGAGGGGCCAGGCCGCGCCGAATATCTCCTCGTCGTCATCGGCAGGCTCCAGCGTCGCCAGGTCGGGGTACTCCCGCCGCATCGTAGGTCTCGTCGGCGGCTTCTTGTCCCGTCCCGGCGAGCCGTCCTGGGGGGAGGGACCGGCGCCGGCATGACCGGCCCCGGTCCCCTCGGGTCCGTCCCGTTGCAGCGACGCCAGCCCGCCCTCGACGGAGGCCATCCGCCTGCGAAGCTCCTTGCCCAGGTCGTCCTGTCCCTGCTCAAGCGCATCGACACGGGCCTCCAGCTTCTCGTTGCGCTCACGCTGGCGCTCCGCCGCCGAGCCGACGCCCTCCTGCAACGCACGCTCCAGGGCGTCCCTCGTCCGTCGTGAGAGGCGTCCGGTCTTGATGCTCTCGCCCACGGTCTTGGGGTCGATCTCCAGCACCCTTGCCGCGCCCTTGGCACCCCGCTTTCGCACCAGCTCTTGAAGCAGCGCCATGAGCCGCATGTGGTACATGTTCTCCACCGCCTTGCTCTCCGAGATGCCGTGTTCGGTCGATTTCATGGCAATTTCCTCCTTCTCAGAAACTCGTTTCGACTTCGCCCCAGCTACGGCCCAGCCTTGGCCCGCCGCCGGGTCCGGCGGTCAACGGACGTAACGCACCCCCACGTCGCAGGACTTTTGCGTCCGGTTCTCTTCTCCGACGCCGTTTTCCAGCGTTTCGTGCCCCCCCACGTCGAGCAAGTTTCGGGCCGGTTCACCTGAACGCACCCTTTCAACAAACTGGTTCCTGTTCACGTCCTGTAGGGGGTGATTTACGGCCAAATCAGCTTTGCCAAGACCCACTTTTCTTTTTCCCCCGAAACCCGATTTCCTGTACAGGCCCATTACTGCATAGATGGAGGCGTCTGCCAATGACCTCGTAAGGTGCATCACGAATGATGCACTCTACGGGTAGTTTCTAACCGTTTTTCGCTCGTTCACACTCTCCTGCGGCGGCCCCGAAACGACGGGCCGCACGAAACCGCAGAGAGGTGAACAACGTGGCGCTGAAATCGAAACTCCGGTCGGCCAGGCGACTGATTCCCCTGGCATCCGCGCTGCTTTTGGCAGCGCTGCTTGCGATACCCGCAAGCAATCTCGCATTGGCCCAGGCCCCGCCCGGCGATGAGCTGACCCTGGTCAACGCCGACCGGGAGTTCGTGGAGCGCAAGGGCGGCGGCGAGTTCGTGGCCCGGCCCGTTTTCGACCGCAAGATCGCGGTCCTCCACTACGCCGTCCGCGACGCCGACACCGGCGACTGGATCAGCGCCGTGTACCGGGTCACCGGCGGTGAGAAGAAGCGCTCGGACGGCTGGGAGTACTCGTGGGAGTACCCGGCTCTGGACGAGCAGCCCGAGCTCGACCGCGACAAGGCGTACCTGCTGGTCATGCTGGTCCAGTCCGAGGACGGGCAGCGGGGAGACTTCTACGCCGTCGTCCCCATCCACCAGCCGGGGCGCATCTGGGACAAGATCCTTAGCGCGCTCAACCCCGGACGCTGGGCTCGGGCCTTCGCGGGCTGGCTCATCGAGGGGACCCACGGGACCCTCTGCGGCGTGGTTGAACGGGCGTCGAACGAGGACGCCGACAACTGCGGGGACGGGTAACCGATGAGCGACATCCTCACCGGCACCCCTCCCGACCTGACCTATGCCCACGACATCGTGCGCCAGGCGTGGATGGTCGTCTGGGCCGTCACCTCCGGCGCCCTCGTCGTCATCCTGGGCTGGATGGGCCTCACGCTGGTCATGTCCGAGCACCTGGGCCGCCAGCAGACGGGCTGGCGAGAGATGGTGCCCCGGCTCGTCCTGGGCCTCGTCGCCGCCGCGTCGTCCCTCTGGTGGTGCGCCCTGGTCCTGGACGTTGCCGACGCCGTATCCGGCTTCGTCGCCGCTTCATTGAACGTCACGGCGGGCGACATGCTCCGCTCCACCCTGAAGACATTGCTCACCGCCGTGCAAGCCGGGAGCGTGGGCATGGCCCTGCTCCTGGCGGTCCTCTACCTCGTCTACGGATTCTTCGTCCTCTACGTCATCGTCCAGATGGTCTTGAGGCTGGCCCTCATCGACATCCTGCTCGCCCTGGCCCCCATCGCGTTGGGGCTGTGGATTCTGCCCCACACGGCGGGCTGGGGCCGCCACTGGCTCCGCCTCTTTATGACGACGACCTTCCAGCAGGCCATCCAGCTCATCGCCCTTGCAATGGGGTTCGCTTTCCTCAACGAGGTGGCCGCCATCGCCGCCTTCGAGCCGGTGCAAGACCTGATCTGGAAGCTGCTGATGTCCCTGGCCTTCATCTACATGGCGACCAGGGTGCCGAGCCTCCTGGGGAACGCCGGGACCTTCGATAGCTGGCTCTCGATGCTCTATTTCGGCATGAACCTGCCTGCCTCCTTCGTGCGCTCGGCCAGGGTCCTCGGCCTGATGGCGGGCGGCGCGGCGGGAGGGCCGGGAGGCGCTGCCGTGGGAGCGATGGCGGCCAGCGCGGGCCTTTCGGCTGCCGCCGGCGGCATCAGCTCGGCGGCTTCGATGGCGACCCCCTCCGCAGGGGGAGGAAGCAGCGGAGCGCCCAGGAGCAGCGGCGAGTAGCCGCAACACACGACGGAGGACAGCAATGTGCAGTTGACCCGGCTTACGAAGCGCAACCCATAGAGACGAGCGGAAGGCTCTAAATCAGAGAGGAGAGAGAGGAATGGAACAACTGACGCAGACCATATCGAACCTGGTGGGGATCGGGCTGGGCGTCGTGGGCGCGGTGGGCGTCGGCTTCTTCATCTACGGCGCGTACCTGTACCTGACGGCCAGCGGAGCGCCTCACCAGATGGAAAGAGGCAAGAGCGCCATGATGACCGCCCTGGCCGGCGTCGTCCTGGCGATGGTGGCCTACGGCGTCGTCGAGCTGGTAATGAACGCCGTCGTGGACCCGGTGGTCGACGTAGACCTGCCGGAGCCGACACCCGCGCCGGACGATACCAGCGACGGCGGCGGGTAGGAAGAGGAGGAAGACATGAGAGAACACGAGGTACCGACACACGTCCAGGCCGAGGACCGGGTGCTGCTGGGGTTCACCTTCCCGCAGATCGTGGCCGTCGTGGCGGTGTGCGCCCTGTCCTATGGCGCATACCGCTACGCCCCCGTCGGCCCGTCCGAGGTGCGCATGGCGATTGCCGTCGTCTTCGGGCTGGTCGGCATCGCCATGGTCGTGGGGAAGATAGGCGGTCGGCGGCTGCCGCTGGTGGCCGCCGACCTGTTGAAGTACCGGCTGGGGGCGCGGGTCTACTCAGGCCCCGTCTCCCAGCTGGTGAGGAGCGAGGCCCCGGCTCCCCCGCAGCCCGAGAAGAGCGGCCCCGGCCCGCTGAGCCTGATGGCGAAGCGCGCCGGTAGCGCATTGGGCAAGCTACGCAAGGGCAGGAAGCGGCGCAACCAGAAAGAGCGCCGCAACGGGCGGATGCGCTGGTTCGGCAAGCGCAGGGGGAAGGACGGCGGCAATCCGAAGGGCCGCGACCATAGGACCGAGACCCTGGAGAGCAGCCGGAGGAGACCCCGCAAGGGGTTTCTGTCCGTCGCCGTCGTCGCCCTTCTCGCGGCGGCGTTCGTCACCGTCCCCCAGGCGGTCCTGGCCCAAAGTCCTGACGACGAGCGTTGGCGGGACGAGATCGACTTCGAGCTGACCGAGCCGGTGGAGGGACGGCGGGTATTCGTCGAGGCGCTCACCGTCTCCGGCGAACGCGCCGCCGTCACCCTCCGGGCCGCCACGGAGCTAGACATCCGGGTACGGGCCTTCGGCGGAAGCCAGGGTTCGTCCCTGCGCTTCTGGGGATCGGCGTCCCTGGCCGAGGGGGAGCGCATCGACTACTCCCTGCCCCTCCACGGTCCCGTCCCGTCCTTCACCGTGTCCTGGGAGGACACCCTTGGGCAGGCGGGAGCCATCACCGTCGAGAGCGAGCAGATCCCGTACCCGCTCCCAGAGACCGACGGGGAACTCTGCGACATTCGCATGACCTCCCTGGGCTGGAAGCCCGGAGCGGTGAGCGGCGTCGTCGAGTCCGAGTGCGTGACGACCATCGAGCACCCGGTCGAGCTTCAGACGGTGGCCGGGCACGAGAGCGTCACCCAGACGGCGGTCATGGAGGCCGGGGTGACGGCCATCACCGGAACGGTCGCCGCAACCATCGGCGCATCGCAGGTGAGTGTCGCCTTCGTCCCCGACGGCGAGACGAGCTTTCGGCTGCCCGTCGCGACGGGAGCGGCCATTCACGACGTCACGTTGGACGCCAGCCTTGAGGCAACCCTGAGCATCCCCATTCCGCCTCTGACCGTGCTCACCCACCACCCGGAGCGGACGGAGCAGGTCACCAGGACCGTGCAGCTCCACCGCCCGGGAGACAGCGACTCCGACACCCAGACGGCGACGGCCGTCTGCGAGGGCGGCACGACGGAGACCGTCACCGCGACGGCCTACGCCCACGTCCCCAGCGCCACCGTCTCCAGAGAGGTGACGGTGGACGTGCTGCACAAGGAGCACGTCAAAGCTGAGACGGTGGAGCGGGAGCCGCTCACCCGCACCCGTGAGGAGAGCCTGGCCCTTGCGCCGCCCGGCGTGGGGTCCGACGACCCCTACGCCGTCCTGTCCCTGCCGGAGCCGGAACCCGAGGACCCGCCCGCCGAGCAGTCGCCCGCGAACGGGCTGCGCGAATGGTTCGAGCGGCTCGGATGGGAGTGGCCCTGGTGAGGCGCTTCCTCACGGCAACCATCCTGACCGGGGCTGCGCTGGCAAACGTCGGCGCAGCCCCGGAGGAGGGGCAGGCCATGCTCGACGCCTTCGACCGCGTGCTCACGGCGATGGCCTACGCCGCCGCCGGACTCGCCGTATTCGCCATCGTCTGGGCGGGTTTCGTCCTGATGGCCGAGGGGAGCGAGGAGCGAGGCGGCAGGGCCAAGGCCGCCGTCGTCCTGGCCGTGGTCGGCCTGGTCCTGGTGCTTTCGGCCAAGGGCGTCGCCGCCCTGCTGAAACACGGACTCCTCCCATCCATCCCAACCCCATAGAGATAAGGAACCTGTCGAATTGAAGAAGCTGCTTGAACGAATCACAGGACGAAGAACGGAGACCCCGACCGGGGAGACCGAGGACACCTACAAGACGCCGGAAGCCAGCCCCGCGACCGGCCCCGAAACCGTCGCCGAGGCACAGACCCCGGTCCCCAAGCTCCCGCCCGAGCTGCCCCTGTTCTTCATGCTCTCGCATCTTGAAGAGGACGGCCCGGTGCGCCTGGACGGGGTGAAGCTGGGAGTCTGCGAGGTGATGGGGCTGGAGATCGACGAGCCGAAGCTGGGGGCCTTCGCCGGGGCGCTCAACGCCCTGGACTTCCCTGCGCAGCTGCTCATAAGGCAGCACCCGCCGCGCCTGGGAGGGATGCGGGAAAAGCTGCAAGAGGCCCAGCCGGAGAACCTGCCCCCGCAGACCAGAGCAGCCGCCGAGTCCCTCGGACGCCTCCTGACCGACCTTGAGGCGAGGGACGGCATCCTCGACCGGCGCTTCTACGCCGTGTGCGAGTTCACCCGCATCGACGACCTGCGCGGCCTGCTGGCGAGGGCCGGGCTGTCCGTCCACCCCCTGAGAGGCAGGCAGCTTCGGATGTTCCTCGTGTCAACGGCCCTGGGAGGATCGCCAACCGAGTTCGACGAGGAAGCGACGGTCGAGGTTGAGGTCAGACGCCGGGAGATGCGCGTCGGAGACCGCCTCATCCGCTCCCTGCACCTGGGCAAGTGGCCCCGGTCTCTGACCCCCGGCTTCCTGCAAGGGCTGATGGCGGCGGGAGCGCCAATGGACCTGTCCGTCCACGTCGGCCCCATACCCGCTGAGCAGGCGGCCAGGACGCTGGAGTGGCAGAAGGTCAGGTTCGAGTCGGCACAGTCCCTCTCCTTCAAGCGGGGCAGAACGATGTCGCCGGAGGCGGAGATCGCCCTTGAGGACATCACCCGGCTCAGGGACGAGGTGCAGCGCGGCAGGGAGAGGCTCTTCCACACGTCCCTGTCCGTGACCCTTCACGCCAAGGACGAGGCGTCGCTGAAGGACATGACCCAGCGGGCGAAGGCCCACTTCGCCGCCACCCTGGGCAAGCTCGACAACCTGGCCTTCCGCCAGCGCGAGGGGCTGCTCTCGACCCTGCCCCTGGCCCTGAACGCCGTGGCCGAGTGGCGCAGCCTGGACACGTCCAGCATCGCCCGCCTCTTCCCCTTCTCGCCGCCCGACCTGGACACCCGGAGCGGCACCCTCTACGGCATCGACATGCGGGCCTGCTCCCCGGTGGTCTACGACCCCTGGGACGGCACCCATCTCAACGCCAACACCGCCGTCCTCGCACGCTCCGGCTCAGGCAAGAGCTTCGCAACCAAGCTGGGAGTTCTCAGGGGCCTGTGCCGGGGCGTGACCGCCTACGTCATCGACCCCGAGGGCGAGTACGCGGACATGGCCCGCGCAGCGGGCGGGCGGGTGCTGTCCCCCGGAGTCCCCGGCGAGGGCATGAACCCCTTTGTCATCGACAAGGGCGACTCCGAGGAGATGCTCCAGCGGATCGGCAGCCTTCGCCGTCTCATCGAGGTGATGGTGGGGGAGAGCCTGGGCGCGGAGCGCAGGGCATCCCTCGACCACGCCCTGGCGGGCTACTACGCCCGGCCACGGGAGCGCACCGGCTTCAGGGATTTTTACGCATATCTGCAAGAGAGCGAGGCGGGAGACCCCGATCTCGCACGGCTGCTCAGGCCCTTTGCCACCGGCAGCCTCAGACATCTTCTCTCCGACGAGGGCGACGACCTGCTCGGCAACGAGGCCCTGGTCACCGTCTTCGACCTTCGACTGCTGGAACCGGAGCTGCGCCCCGCAGCGGCGATGGTCTGCACCGAGACGGTGTGGGCCGCGGCCGCCCAGGACCCCAAGCCCCGCCTGCTGGTGGTGGACGAGGTGTGGTCGATCATGCAGCACCCCGAAGGGGCCGCCTTCATGGTGTCCATGGCAAAGCGCGCCCGCAAGCACCGGCTGGGACTCCAGTTCATCACCCAGGACGTGCAGGACCTCCTCTCCGAGGACTCCTCGCGAACCATCACCGGCCACTCCGGTCGCGCCCTGCTCCAGAACGCCGCGTTCAAGCTCCTGCTCCAGCAGGACGCCGCCGCCATCAGCACCGTGGGCGACGCCTTCGACCTCCCCGAAGACCTCCAACGCTGGCTCCTCTCGTGCCCGCGTGGAGACGGTCTGCTCCTCGCCAGGGGCAACCGCTTCCCCGTGCGCATCGAGGCCACGCCGGAGGAGACGGAGGTCATCGAGTGGCGGCCCGGACACCGCTAGAGCCGTCGATGGAGGCCATTAGAGAAAGGAGTAGCGCCAATGAAGCTGAAGCCCAGAGACATCCTGATTGGAGACGACAAGACGAGTCGCGTCCTGCTGGCGGTGACGCCGCCGAGGGCGGGCGAGCGCACGCTCCTTGGAGTGGAGAACCTCCTCCAGTCCATCGCCGTCCCCGAGCCCTTCTCCCTGGAGCTGGCCGGGGACATGGACGGCGTGACGCTGATGGCCCGCTGCCTGGACGACCGGGTGGTGCGGGGCCAGCTCTCCGCCCACTACCCCCAGGCCCGCATCCAGACGGTTGACCCGAAGGACGACCCCCTGCGCCTCGAAGACCGCGAGCAGGCGTGGTCGATGACGCTCCGGGCCGACGCCCCCGAGTACGTCCCCCTGCGCACCTTCAGGGACGACGACCTTCTCGACCCCGGCTCCGACCCCCTCATAGCCCTCATGGGCGCGCTGTCCTCCCTCAACGAGGGGGAGCGGGTGGTTGCCCGGCTTCTGCTGCGCTCCCTCGGCCCCGACTGGTCACAGCACCACATGGAGAAGGCCCACAGGAGGCCGGGCTACGAGCCGAGGGAACCCGCCTACACCTTCCAGACCAAGCCCCTGCAGATGGACGGCGTGACGATGGCCGTACTCGGCATCGGCGCGCTGGCCGCCCTCAAGGGCTACCTGTGGGTGCAGGACGGGGAGATATGGAAGGCGGCGCTTCTGGGAGCGGGGACGGCCCTGGCACTGGCGGCGGGCGCGTGGGCGTACTGGCGCTGGAAGAGGGCGCGAAACCGGATCGAGGACCCCATCCTGATACAGGAGAAGGTCAGCCGCATCGCCTTCGACGCCGAGCTCCAGGTCACGGCGATAGTGCCCTCCCGCACGGGGCCGCAGCGGGCCGGGGAGCTTCTCGGCCCCGTCGCCGCCGCCTACCGCCACTACGACAACCCCGCGGGGGCGCGCTTCAAGATCGGCAGGGTCCGGCCCGTCGTCCCCGACCCCGGCACCCTGCACCCGCCAAGCCCCGGCCTGTTCGGAAGGCGCAGCGTCCTGGGAGTCCGCGAGATCGCCTCGCTGTGGCACCCGCCCGGAGCGGGCGACGAGACGCCCCTGGTGGAGCGGTCCGGCGCAAGGGCGCTCAGCCCGCTGGCAAAGGGCGTGAAGGGCGGGGCGCTGGTGGGAGACACAACGGCGGGGGCGAGGAAGGAGATCCGCTTCCCCGAAGACCTGCTCCGACGCCACCACCTCTACGTCGCCCGAACCCGTATGGGCAAGTCCACCCTCATGCACCACGTCGTCACCCACAAGCTGCGGGAGAAGGCTGCGGGCAGGGACGGCGACGCCATCGTCGTGATAGACCCCCACACCGACCTCGTGGCCGGAATCCTCGAACACGTCCCCGGCTCCCTCGCGGACCGGGTGAAGCTCATCGACCTGGCCGACGAGACCCGCGCCCCCGGCATCAACCTGCTGGACACCCGCATCTTCTCAGACCGGGACCGCACCGCCGACTCGGTGGTGCGCGTCGCCAAGGGCCTCTGGGACCAGTGGGGGCCGAGGATGCAGTCCATCCTCGAACAGACGGTGAAGACGCTCCACGAGGCCAACGAGCAGATGGAGGCGGAGCGGCAGTACACCATCCTCGACGGCCTGAAGCTGCTGTCCAACGAGCCCTTCCGCAACAACGAGGTGCTCAAGAAGGTCTCCGACCCCTATCTGCTGGAGTGGTGGGCCAACACCTTCGCCGGCTGGAGCCGCGACTACAAGGCCGACTCCCTGGCCCCGGTCCAGACCCGCCTCTCCTACTACGCATCCTCCAAGCGGGCGCGGGCCATCCTCGGCCAGCGCCGCTCCACCATCGACCTGCGCCGAATCATCCACGACGGCGGCGTCCTGCTGGTCTCGACGTCACAGGGAACGGTCGGCAGGGACGTGGCCGCCCTGGTGGGCGCGTCCCTCCTCAACCTCGTGGACGCCGTGATCCGTGAGCAGGGGCAACTGCCGCTGAGCAGGCGCAGGGGGGCGCTGGTGGTGGTGGACGAGATGCAGTCCATGCCGGGCGTCGATTACGAGTCGATGCTCAGCGAGCTGGGCAAGTTCGGAGCGTCGTTCATTCTCGCCACCCAGAGCCTCGCAAAGCTGGACGACCTCTCCCGCACCATGCGGGACACCCTCCTCGCCAACGTGGGCTGCCTCGCCGTCTTCCAGGTGGCGGGATCGGACGCCCGGACCCTGGTGTGGGAGCTGGGCAAGGAGCGGGTGACCGAGGACGACATCACGTCGCTGCCCGTCCACAACTGCTACGTCCGCGCCACCGTGGGCGCCGAGCGGATGCCCGCCTTCTCGATGATGGTCAGAAAGCCCGAGGAGGGAGACCCCGCTGCCGCCGACCGCATCCGCGAGGCGACCACCGCCTACACCGTCC
The DNA here is from genome assembly GCA_965203675.1 of Dehalococcoidia bacterium. Classification (GTDB taxonomy): domain Bacteria; phylum Chloroflexota; class Dehalococcoidia; order Lucifugimonadales; family UBA3495; genus CATOSK01. The sequence goes on from CBDBDE010000001.1 coordinate 127,733, forward strand.
CGGCCCGCGAGGCCGTCTACGCCGACGTGGACGGCCACAAGAAGGTGGACGACTTCCGCGAGGGCCTCGAAGACCTCGAACAGGGAGGGACGGGAGAGCCCCAGGCCGAGGAGGCGGCGGACCGCAGAACGCAGAAGAGCAAGCGGGGCCAGGAAGAGTCGGACGCCAACAGCGAGGACGAGTACGCCGCCGACGACCCCGCCGGCGAAGACGACGAAGAGGAGGCTGAGCTATGAGGACCGAAGGATGCGAGGCGGAGCTGCTCCGCGCCCTGGCCGCCATGCCCTTCCTCGACCGCCTGGAGATGGTCGCCGTCACCGGCTGGTCGAAGGGCGCGGTCTACGAGGCCGCCGCAAGGCTGGAAGCCGAAGGCTTCTGCGCCTCGGCCCTCCACGCCACCGACGTCATCCCCCCGGCGCGGAGGTTCCACCTTACCGCCGCAGGGCTGCGCAGGCTCGCCGACGAGGAGGGCCTATCCCCCGCCGAGCTGGTGCGCTCCCACCCCGTCTCCGCCCAGTGGCGGCGCAACCTTATGGAGCGCGTGGACGCCCTGGCCTCCGTCTATCGCCTGGCGTCAGTGATCTCAAACGTCAGCTACCCCATCCAGTTCCGCTGGTACCGGTCCGCGCCCCTGGACGCCGCCATGACCCTGCCGGACGGCAGGACCGTCGGCGTCGTCCGGCAGGGACTCACCGCCGACAGGTCGGGCTTCGCGAAGCGCATCTGGCGGATGCGCGACGAGCCGATGCCCGGTGTCGTGCTCATGCTCATGGCCGACGACGTGCGGCTCAGGCACGCCCGCAGGCTGCTCTCCACCACCCGGATACCCGCCCTGTTCGCCGTCGAGCGCGAGGCGGTCCTCTCCAAGCCCACACACCGGATATGGAGTCCCTCCGCCGTCAGCGCGTCCCTCGACCTGCGCTACGTCCTAGACCGGCTGGCTCCGGGCGGGGAGCTTCCGGTAGAGGCGGAGCCGCAGAGGGCCGACTTCCCCGCCGACGTCGAAATCGAGGGGCCGGGGTGGGACATCTCAGACCCCATGCTGCCCTTCATGCTCAAGGCCGCAGAGAAGCGCGCCCTCGACGCCATCGCCGACTGGCCCTGGATCGCCCTCTCGGACCTGGCCGGGGTGCTGGGGGTGTCGCCCCAGCGGGCCTCGCAGATGGTCAACCCCCTGGAGGGACTCGACCTGGTGGAGCGGCCCAGGGACGCGGGCGGACGCCTCGTGGTCGCCGACCGGGGGCTGGCCCTGCTCGCACGCAGGGACCGCACCTCCGTCGGCCTGGCGCGGAAGCGGTGGAGCGTCTCCCTGCGGGAAGACGACGCGCCCCTGGAGTGGCGGAACGTCTCCGGCGGCAGAAGCCGCCAGCTTCTCAGGAACATGGAGCACACCGCCGCCGTTCACGCCTTCATGGGCGCTCTCACGGCCCAGGCCCCCCTGCTTGGGTGGGAGGTCGTCCAGCTCGACCCGCCCAGGCGGGCGTCGAGGTACTTCAGGCACGAGGACGGGATGCGCTCGATCAACCCCGACGGCTTCGGGGTCCTGAAGAAGGGCGAGGCGACCTGGGCCTTCTTCCTGGAGTGGGAGAGAAGGGCCGTGCGCCCCTCAACCATGTCCCAGCGTCTCGCCCCCTATCTGCGCTACTACTCATCCCACAGGCCCACCGACGACCACGGCGCCAGGCCCGCCGTCCTGGTCGTCTTCGACGACGAGATCGCACAGACCCACTTCCTGCGCGTGGCGCGGGAGGAGATGCGGGCGGAGGGCGCGTCGGTCCCCCTGTGGGTCTCCCACAGGGATGCGATAGACGCCCTGGGACCGCTGGGGCGCGCATGGCGCGTCCCGGGCGATTGGGAGTCGCCCCAGTCCCCGACGCCCCAATCAACAGAGAACACGACGGCGGGAGCGTGAGCCGCACGGCCGCTCCCCCATTCAACTCACACAGGAGACCGAACAGCCATGAGTTCGCAGGACGCCAACGAAGCGAAGGGACACCGGAGGCGTGGAGGACGGGCCGTTGTCCGGCTCAACGCGGCGGCGCTCTGGCAGCGGTTGGCACTGCTGAATCGCTCCCAGAGCTGGCTCGCCCGAGAGGTCGGCATCAGCCACGGATACCTCTCAATGCTGGTCAACACGGGGCGAGCGCCCTCCGGTCGCATCCGCGCGCGGATGCAGAAGGCCCTTGAAGTGGACAGCTTTGAAGACCTTTTCGAACTGGAGGATAGAGATGACACAACCTAACGGAACACCCCGTCGAGGCGGGGAACTGGACCACATCACGGACATGGAACCCATGCCCTACGGAAACGGGCTGCCGAAGGACTTCCCGGAACGCCTGACGCGGCTCAAGGAGCTCTCCGGCCTCACCTGGGCCGGGTTCGCCAGGGCCATCGGCGTCGACTACCGCCAGATGTACAAGTGGCGCAAGCACGGCGTCGAGCCCAGCGGAGCGGCGATGGACCGGCTCTACAAGTTCGCCGGTCGGCTGAACGGAGGGCTGGTGATCCTCATGGGGGAGGGCTACCAGATGACCTTCCTCAGGAACTGACCCCATAGCGTCGCCGGTGCTCGCCCCGTCCCGTCCGCACCGGCGGCCAGACCCCACACCCGAAACGAGAGGCCAGCGGCCCGGAGAGAAAAGCCGCTGCGACTGTGACCCATGAGAGACAACGAAGACAAGAGGAGACCGGAGACGCCCGGCGAGGACGGCCACGACGACTCGCTGGACGCTCTGCTGTCGTCCTACACCCCCAGGCAGCGGGAGAAGGTTCTGAAGGGCCTGCGCATCCTGGCCCGCGTCGCCATCCGCTCCTACATGGAGGAGGAGGCCGGGTCCGAGGTCGAGGTCGACGGCGAAGGGGAGAGCCAATGTGGGGAGTGAGCGCACAGACCCCCCACGGCGGGGGCCTCACCCTCTCCGAGGACCGCGATGGTTGACGACACGCCGTCGTCCGGCGTCGCCTCGATCTCCCGCCCCTGTTGGCCGGACATGCGCAACGGCCGATGGAAAGTCCCATAGGAATAGCCTCCGCCTCGCAACCTCTTCCACCCCACTTTGAGCGCCCGCAATAGGGGCTGCATCCCTTGACACCGGGGGCCAGATCGTTCATGATACGTGTAAGACATTGTGTTACATGGAGAAGCAAAAAACATGCCGGACAAGCGAAAGACCGTCACCCTCTCCCTGCCGCCCGCTATGGAAAAGCAACTGAGGCAGGTGGCCGAGGAGGACGGCCGCACCGTGAGCGAGCTTCTGCGCGAGGGGTTCCGCCTCTACCTGGAAGACAGGGAGTGGCGCAGGCAGGACAGGACGCAGATGCGGCGCTCACGCCAGACCGAACACGAAGATACAGGGAGGAGCAACAGATGAACGACCGACACGACTACACCCCGGTGGCCCTCTACGCCAGGGTCTCCAGCGAACGGCAGGACGTGGACAACTCCGTGGCCGCACAGCTCAGGGCGCTCAGGAACTACGCCGAGAAGAACGGCTACATGGTCGTCGGGGAGTACGTGGACGAGGCCGAGAGCGGTCGCGTCGCGGACCGCCCCGAGTTTCGCAAGATGCTGGATGAGGCCGCCAAGCCCAAGGCCCCCTTCAAGGAAATCCTCGTCTGGAAATTTTCGAGGTTCACCCGCAAGCGCGAGCACGCCGTCGCCTTCAAGTCCATGCTCAGACGCAAGGGCATCCGCGTGGTGTCCATCACCGAGCAGGCCGAGGACACGGCCACCGGCAGGCTGCTTGAGGGCATCATCGAGAGCGTGGACGAGTTCTACAGCGAGAATTTGGCCCAGGAGGTCTTGCGGGGAATGAGAGAGGCCGCCTCTCGCGGCTTCTGGGTGGGCAGCAAGGTGCCCTACGGCTACAGCAAGCTCATGGTGCAGGACGGGGCCAAGAAGCGCCCCACACTGGAGCTCAACCCGGATACGGCCCCCGTCGTCAAGCGCATCTTCGACATGTCCCAGGCCGGTAGCGGGATGGTGGACATCACCCGCGCCCTCAACGACGACGGCATCGCCAGCCCCGGCGGGAAGCTCTGGGGCAAGACCGGCGTTCACAAGGTGCTCGTCAACGAGGCTTACACGGGGACTCTCCTGTGGGGCGTGAACGCCAAGGACGGGGGCGACCCGGTGCGCGTGGAGAAGGCGTTTCCCGCCATCGTCTCCAAGACCCAGTTCCAGAGCGTCGGAAGACAACTGCGCCGCCGCGCCCCCAAGGTCAGGCACCCTCGAAGGGTCGGAAGCTCCTTCCTGCTCAGCGGAATGGTCAAGTGCAAGACGTGCAATGGGGCGCTCACCGGCGGGTATTCCAAGAGCGGCCAGTTCCCCTACTACGTCTGCCAGTCCCTTATGAGGCGGGGAAAGGAAGCCTGCAATACCCCCAGGCTCGCCGCCCGGCGTTTCGAGGAGATGGTGGTTCGGAAGATTCGATCCAACGTCCTCACCGACTCCAACATCCGCGCCCTGGTGAAGATCGTGGACGAGCAGATGGACGGTGTGGCGAGCGAGCAGCGCAAGAGGCTGGAGACCATCCAGTCTGAGCTCGCCGACGTGCGACGCAGGCTCGACCGGCTCTACGACCTCGTGGAGACCACCGACATGGACATCAACGACTTCAGGCCCCGAATCCGCGACCACAGGGAGCGCCAGGAGAGGCTTGAGGCGGCTGAGGCGGAGGCGAGAGCGAGCGTCGGCCAGCGCAGAAAGGTCCTGGAACAGGTGGAGACCATCGCCGCCTACGCCCAGGACATGAGCAGGTTTCTGAAGAAGAGCGGGCTGACCGAGCGCCGGACCTTCATCGAGTCCTTCGTCAAGGAGATCGTCGTCACGCCCGACAACGCCCTGATGCGCTACACGGTGCCCATGCCGGAGGATAGCCTCGCCGCCGGCATGAGCGCCGAGGATATGGCTCTAAATGGCTCGGTGCTATCTACCGTGCCGGTTGGTGGGCGGTAGTGGACTCGAACCACTGACCTCTTGCGTGTCGAGCAAGTACTCTAACCAACTGAGCTAACCGCCCGAGGGAATCTGAGTCTAGCAACAGGGGCTTTTCCCGTCAACCCGATGTCTCGACTCTAAACCGTTGCGCCTCTGAACCGTTACGCCTCCGCCGGTTGCCCGGCCACCAGCGCGGGAATATAATTCGGCCTGTTCCTGACCGCCGCGCCCCGGCGGTCAAATTCTCTCCCTTTCAGGAGGCCCCCGTTGGCTACCACCACTTCGACGCCGACCGTAACCCGGGACCGGGCGCAGAACCTGCGGATGAAGCACCGCAGCAAGGACATTACCGAGGGGCCGGAGCGCGCTCCCGCTCGGGCCATGCTGCTGGCCATGGGGCTTTCCCAGGATGACCTGGACCAGCCCTTCGTCGCCATAGCCAACCTGGCCAGCGACGTGACCCCGTGCAACGTCCACCTGGACCGGTTCGCCGAGGCGGCCAAGCAGGGCGTCCGGGGAGCGGCGGGGACTCCTTTTGAATTCGGGACCATCACCGTCAGCGACGGCATCTCCATGGGCACCGAGGGGATGAAGGCGTCGCTGGTCAGCCGGGAGGTCATCGCCGACTCCATCGAAGTGGTCACCTTCGGGGAGCGGATGGACGGGCTGATAACCGTGGGAGCCTGCGACAAGAACATGCCCGGGTGCATGATGGCGATTGCACGGCTGAACATTCCGTCCATCTTCATCTACGGCGGCACGATTATGCCGGGGTCGTTCCAGGGGAACGACGTCAACATCCAGGATGTGTTCGAGGCGGTGGGAGCCTATGCCAAGGGCAATATGTCCCTGGAGGACCTGAAGGACCTGGAATGCCGCGCCTGTCCCGGGGAGGGATCCTGCGCCGGGCTGTTCACCGCCAACACCATGTCCACCGCAATTGAAATAATGGGAATGTCCCTGCCCGGCGACGCCTCCATTCCCGCCGTGGACCCGTCCAAGGTGGACGAGGCCCGGAGGGCCGGCACCGCGGTGATGCGGCTGCTGGAGGAGGACATACGCCCGCGGGACATTATGACCCGCCGCGCCTTCGAGAACGCCATCACGACGGTGGTGGCCATGGGAGGCTCCACTAACGCGGTGCTGCACCTGATGGCGATGGCCCGGGAGGCCAATGTCGACCTGTCCCTGGACGACTTCGACCGGATCAGCCGGAACACCCCCTACATCGCCGACATGCGCCCCGGGGGCCGGTACGTCATGGCGGACCTGCACCGGCACGGCGGCGTGGCGCTGATGGCCAAGCGGCTGCTGCGGGCCGGGCTGCTCCAGGGCGACACGATTACGGTCACCGGCAGGACGCTGGCGGAGAACATGGATGCCATCCCCACGGTGGAAGACCAGGACATTATCTACCAGCCGGATGCTCCCCGCAGTCCCACCGGCGGTCTTGCCATCCTTTACGGCAACCTAGCGCCGGACGGAGCCGTCATCAAGGTGGCTGGCCACCAGGAGAAGGTGTACCAGGGCCCCGCGCGGGTGTTCGAGCAGGAAGAGCGGGCCTTCCGGGCCATCCAGGAAGGCCAGATCAGCGAGGGAGACATCGTCATCATCCGTTACGAAGGCCCGAAGGGAGGCCCGGGTATGCGGGAAATGTTGGCAGTCACCGGGGCGCTGATAGGACAGGGACTGGGGGACTCGGTGGCGCTGGTGACAGACGGGCGCTTCTCCGGCGCCAGTCACGGCCCCATGGTGGGTCACGTGGCTCCCGAAGCCGCTGTGGGCGGCCCCATCGGCCTGCTGGAGGAAGGCGACATCGTCACCCTGGACATTCCCAACCGGCGGCTGGACGTGAGCGTGACGGAGGAAGAAATGGCCGGCCGCCGGGAAAAATGGCAGGCCCTGGAGCCCCGCTACACCACCGGGGTGTTCGCCAAGTACGCCAAGCTGGTGTCCTCCGCCTCGGAAGGCGCGGTAACGCGGTAGGCGCCCGAGAACCCTCGCGCTCAGGGATTCCCCGCCTCCGGTCCCGCTGGCAGGAATGATCAGCATCGCGCTGTTGGCGGTACACATCGCCTGCGGATCGGTGGCTTTGCTGGCGGCCGCGGTGGCCCTGGCCACTGCCAAAGGGCGCAAGAATCATATCCTGTCCGGCCGGGTCTACGCCCTGGGAATGGCGGGTGTGTTCGTCACCGCCGTTCCGCTGGCCCTGCTGGGGGCGGATATCTTCCTCCTTTTCATCGCCTTCTTCAGCTTCTACATGGTGTTCGCCGGATGGCGGTTCGCCAGGAACCGGCGGGGCCTTGCCCAGCCCCTGGACTGGACCGCTGTAACGATAATGGCGCTGACCGGCCTGGGAATGTGGGGCTACGGAGCGGTAATCGGGATGGGGGGAGACTCCCAGTGGGTCACCCTGACTCTTTTCGGATTCATCGCCCTGGGGCTAGCCGGAGCCGACGCGCTGTTCCACCGCCGGTCCGGGCCGGCGCCGTATCACCGGCGGATTTCCCGCCACCTCACCAACATGATGGCGGGAACCATCGCTACGGTGACGGCGGTGCTGGTGGTCAACGTGGCTACCAATCCGGTGTGGTTGGCCTGGATACTCCCGACGCTTGTCATGACCCCGTTGATCGTCTGGTGGAACGTGCGGGTGGCGCGGGAGGCCGCTCGGCGAAGCACGGGGTAAGCCGCCTGGCGAAGATCCCCGTCCCGCCCTGAACAAAGCCGGATAGCGTTATCCGTCAACTTCGCGCCAATTCCCTTGTTATAGCCGGGCAAGCAGGACTATAATTTGCGTCGTTCTAACGCGACCGCCCCGCCGTCAAGCCGGAAACGGACACCGGGCAGAGCGGCCGGCCTTCAGCGAATGGTCAGCCGATATCCGCCCGCCGCACCGTTTCGACGGGCCCGAGGAGAAGAAATGGACTACGGAACCGAGGCCATCGCCCGCCATCGCGCCACCAGGGGCAAGGTAAGCATTGCTTCCAAAATGCCCGTCGAGACGATGGACGACTTATCCATCGCCTACACTCCGGGAGTGGCGGCGGTGTGCATGGCGATCCATGCGGACCGGTCGGAGTCCTACGCGCTGACCAACCGGGGAAACGCCGTAGCCGTGGTGACCGACGGGTCGGCGGTGCTGGGTCTGGGCAACGTTGGGCCGGAGTCCGCAATGCCAGTCATGGAGGGCAAGTGCATCCTTTTCAAGGGCCTGGCCGACGTGGACGCCTATCCCCTCTGCTTGAGCAGCCAGGACACCGAGGTGATCATCCAGACCGTCCGGGCCGTGGCCCCTTCCTTTGGAGGCGTGAACCTGGAGGACATAGCAGCGCCGCGGTGCTTCGAGATCGAGGAGGCGCTGCAGGACCTGGGGATCCCGGTATTCCATGACGACCAGCACGGCACGGCCATCGTCGTCCTCGCGTCCATCATCAACGCCCTGCTGGTGGTGGGCAAGCGCATCGGAGAGGCCAAGGTGGTGTTCTCGGGCGCCGGCGCGGGAAGCATCGCGTCGGCCAAGCTGCTGCACGACTACGGCGCCCGGAACATGATACTGGTGGATAGCCAGGGAATCGTTCAGAAGGACCGGACGGACCTGAACGCGATGAAGACGGAAATGCTGGAAATCACCAACCCGGACAATGTTTCCGGCGGCCTCGCCGATGCCATGGCATTGGCCGACGTGTTCGTAGGACTGTCGGTGGGGGACATCGTCACCCAGGACATGGTCCGGTCGATGGCTCCCGGGGCAGTGGTGCTGGCTGCGGCAAACCCCATCCCCGAAATCATGCCCCACCTGGCCGCCGAGGCGGGGGCCGCGGTGGTGGGAACGGGACGCAGCGATTTCGCCAACCAGATCAACAACAGCCTGGCCTTCCCTGGCGTGTTCCGCGGGGCTCTGGACGCCAGGGCTCCCCGGATCACCACCCGGATGAAGATCGCCGGGGCCGAGGCCCTGGCCGGCCTGGTGGCGGAGCCTACTTCCGAAAAGATCATTCCCTGGTCGCTGGACCGGGAGGTCGTGCCCGCCGTGGCCCATGCCGTGGCCAGCGCGTGGCACTCGGAACACGGGCAGCAGGATGGGCATTAGAGGCATGGCAGTCGGGTTAAAGGACCGGGCGTCCTTCGGAGAGCGCGGGGAGCCATGAACGCCAGTGAGTTGATGAGTGCCCCTCCGGTGACCATCGGCCCGGAGGCGACGGTGGCTGATGCCGCCCGGTGCATGCTCGATGAAAACGTGAGCTGTCTGCCGGTGGTGGACGGCGACAACAAGGTGGTGGGGATTCTGACCCACACCGACTTCGGCCTGCATCCCAGGTTCCGCCCACTCGCCGACAACGTCTACTCGCTGTTGGGCAGCTCGGTATCGCCAAGGCACATTGCCGACGTGTCCCAGCGGGTGGGCAGCAAGCTGGTCAGGGACGTGATGCCCAGGCGGGTGTTCGCCGTCGAGGGAAACACTCCCATCGAGAAAGTGGTCGAGCTGATGCTCCGGCAGGGTATCCACCGGCTCCCGGTGACGGAGGATGGCCGGTTGGTCGGGGTCATCACCCGCCACGACTTCCTCAAGCTCATCGCCGGCCGCTGACCCCGGCGGACCTCCATCCTCCGCCCGCATCGCCCGCGTCCAAATCAACGGAAGTCAGTTGGAGTGAAGTAATACTATGGCGGGTCATGTCATTCGCATCGGCAACGTGGAGCTGGTATCCCTGAGCGATGGGAACGGCGACCGGGAACCGACTTTCGTCTTTCCCGACAGCACCAACGAGATCTGGCAATCGGAGTTCTCTGATCTGCTGGACGACGCGGGCCACCTTCACCCCAGGTATGGATCGGTGGTCGCCCGCACCGGAGGAAAGACGGTCCTGGTGGACACCGGCCTGCAGGGAGAGGACGGGATGCTGCTGCAGGACCTGGCCGACAAGGGCATCGACCGCTACGCCATCGACATCGTTGTCATGACCCACCTGCATCCGGACCACGTCGGCTGGAACCTCACCGGCGGCAAGCCCAACTTCCCCAACGCCCGCTACCTCGTCCCTCGATCTGACTGGGAGTACTGGAAGCAGCCCCAAGTCTTGTCCCAGTCCGACCACGTCATCGAACAGGTGGTGCCCCTGGAGGGCATGGACCTGATGGATCTGATCGACGGGGACTACGACATCACCGGCGAACTGACCGCCGTGAACACCCCGGGCCACACGCCGGGTCACATATCGCTGGTAATCTCATCCGCCGGGGAGCGAGGATACATTCTCGGGGACGTGGCCCACAATCCGGCGCAGGCCCACTACACCGATTGGAACCCGGTGTTCGACATCCAACCGGAGACCGCCCGGAGCACCCGCCACGCGGTGCTGGACCACCTGGAAGCCGAGGGAATCACGGTATCGGCGGGACACTTCCCCGACCCGGGTTTCGGCAAGTTCGTCCGGCAGGGCGGACGCCGAGTCTGGCAGGGGCTCTAGGCGGAATATCCCTTGGCTGCAAACCCGCCTAACCAGGAGCCCCCACAAGTCACCCTCACCCGCAAGGACTCGCTGGCGGTCATCACCTTGGACCGTCCCGAGTCCCGCAACGCCCTGGCCCCCGAGACCATCACCCAACTGGGGGATGCGCTGGAGGAATGCGGCCGTCGCGACGTAAGGGCGGTGCTGATCACGGGATCTGGCGGCGCGTTCTGCTCCGGCGCCGACGTCAAGGACTTCGCGGGCACCCTGGAAAAGGAGGGACCGGAAGGTCTCTCGGAACACCTGGACTCCCTGGCCGATACCCTGCACCGGCGGGTCATCCTGGCCATCCGGCAGCTGGAGAAGCCGGTGGTGGCCGGAGTCAACGGCGTGGCGGCGGGGGCCGGATTCAGCCTGGCCTTGGCTTGCGACCTGCGCCTGGCAGCGTCCAGCGCCCGCTTCCTCATGGCCTATGCCAACATCGGCTGCACCCCCGACGGAAGTTCCACCTACATGCTGCCCAGGATGGTTGGGCTGGGAAAAGCCTTTGAGATTTACACCGCCAGCCAGCCGATGAGCGCCGAGTACGCCCGGGAAGTGGGTTTGGTCAACCAGGTAATCCCCGACGCAGGCTTCGAGCGGCACGCCTTGGAGACCGCTACCAGGTTGGCCCAGGGTCCCACCGCAGCCTACGCCCGGGCCAAGGCGTTGTTCAACCAGTCCTGGGACAACGGGTTGGAACAGCAACTGAACGCGGAGACAGCCGGCATTAGCGGCATTGCCCTGACTCGGGACTTCCAGGAAGGCATCCGCGCTTTCGCCGCTAAACGACAGCCCTGGTTCCAGGGGTACTGACCCGGTTTCCCCGGCCGGCCGCTCCTTCTCCGCCGCCCCTGCCTCTTCCTCCCCCATCCGGCCAGGGATATTCCTTGGGGAAAGCCGTCAAAAGCGGAAAACCCGCGAAAATCCGTTTCCGCCAGCGTAGAACAGCTTGTCATATCCCCAATAAAATGTAAACCAGACGAACCGGAGGCGGCAGAGTCTCCCCGGACGCCCGGGTTGCAGAGGCGTCCACAGCAGCGGGTTCTCCACCCGGTGAGTACGCGGAGGAGCCGCCCAGCCCTCTCAGACAAGTTGCCTGAATTGGGGGCGAAAGCGGAGACCCTTAGAACGGATGGGAGGAAGAGGTGTACAAGTACTTGATCATCGGACTACTCGTGGGAATTGTTGTCATCGGCACCATCGTCATGGCGGCGTGCAACAGCGCCGCGCCGGACCAGGCGGAAGAGGGTGAAACACCCATCGACTTTGCCCAGACCACCGGGACCTCCAGTGTCGAAATTGGTCCTGCCGGCCCTCGCGGGGCCCAGGGCAAGATAGGCCCCGCCGGTCCCGAAGGCCCCAAGGGCGACCCCGGCAAGGCAGGCCCCGCCGGTCCCCGCGGTCCTGAAGGGCCCGTCGGCCCTCCCGGCCTTCAGGGAGAAATGGGGCCGGTCGGCCCTCAGGGTCCCGCCGGCGACAGCGCGAGCAGCATTGCCGGGCAGCGGTGCTCCGGGTCTCAGGTAGTCACCGGGTTCACCAGCAGCGGCAACATCCGGTGCGGTGACGTTTCTACTGCGACGTCAGCGAACTGCGCCAACCTCGGCGTCGGGTCGGACCTGACCGGGTGCGACCTCTCGGGCAAAGACTTGGAAGGCCACAATCTCCGCGATTCGATTCTGGTTGGAGCCGATCTGACCAACGCCGACCTGACCAACGCCAACCTCGCCGGGGCGGACCTGAGCAATGCCAAGCTGACCAACGCCGAGCTGGAAAGGGCCGACTTCACGGGCGCGACCATGTTCAAAGCCGATCTCAGCCGGACCGGAGGTCAGGCCCCGGAATTTCGGGACGCCGACCTGACCTGGGCATCCCTGCACCGGGCTCGGCTGGACAATGCCGACCTGCAAAACGCCAACCTCACCATGGCAGACCTGTCCCGGGGCAGGTTCCAGGAAGCCGACTTTGACGACGCTGTCCTGCGGTTCGTGGACTTCACCAGGGCCGACCTGGAAGACGCTGACCTCTCCGGCGCGTCCATAGCGGGCGTCATCTGGGATGACACCACCTGCGCCAGCGGCACGATGCGAAACGACTGCTCCAGCGATCTTAGGTAGTCCTTCCGCCGCAATAACAACCAAGTCCTACCCGACAAGAGCAACCCCCGCCGGTTAGTTCCGGCGGGGGTTTTCCGTTGGTAGGCTCTCCTTCAGATGGAATTACGGCGGCAGGGAATTGCCGGATCCAACGGGATCCCCCCGGCGACGATCTGCTGACAGTTGCCCCTTTCCCGGCCCCGTCGCCCGCCGGTACAATAGTAGAATGTCCTATGACCATCGCCCGAGATTCCTTGCCCATTATCCGGGACGGCAGAATTTGCGACAAACGTGGCACACTTTGGCGCAAAATGACACAGTACCGGCACAAAGCTGCTACAAACTCGCGCCGTTTTTGCCACCAAAATCCCTGTTTTTCGGCCCGCTCAAGCATGAAAAACCCCGGATGGCACAAATATAGTAATTTCCCGCCTTCCCGCACCATCACCCCTGTGCGTCCTTGCGGGACCTGCCGGTGGAGTTGCTCGGGATAGGGAAGGGCCAAGCCCCGGGCTGTATGGGACTGCCTGGCCCTCTCCTACTGCAGCGACACGACCGTAACCGCCGCGCCGACCGGACCTTCGGCCGGACCATGCCAGGCTACCAGGGGGTGGCCGGTCAGGTGCTCGCGGACGGCCCGGCGGAGGGCCCCGGTGCCCTTCCCGTGGATGATGCGGACCTCCCGCGCTCCGTCTAGGGCTGCGTCGTTAAGGAAGTCCTCCACCAGGTCCAGCGCCGGTTCCACACGGTAGCCGTGGAGGTTGATCTCGGTGTTGGCCGGACGGTTGGCGGCAGGACGCCGGTAGAACACACCGCCCCCGGGCACCTGACGGAAGGCGCTGGGGTTGGAGGTGCGGACAGGCTCTCCGTCCAGCAGGCCCGGATCGGCCGGCCGTTCCAACTGGTAGACCGGTATCTTGGCCCGCATGGTCCCCAGCAGCACCTCGACCCGATCCGACTCGTCGGGCGGCGTGATAACCTCGACCGGGCGGGGGATTCCCCGAATGAAGACCCGGTCGCCGCTGTCCAGGGTTTCCTGCCAGGAGACTCCCTCGGACTCGCCTGCCGCATCCTCGCTCCGGCGCAGGGGGATGGGCTGCCACTGGCGCGATGCGACCTGTCGGCGGGCCTCTTCCACTGCGGCCCGGTTGGCTTGCAGTTCGGCCGATACGGAGGGGGCCTCAGCCGGGGCGCTGCGGGCACGGGCCAGGGCCCGTTCGGCCCGCTGCAGACCTTCCGACACCTCGTCCACCCGTTGCAGCAGCTGGCTGCGGGCCTCCTCCAGCATCTCGGCCTTGGACGCTTCCAGGCCGGCCAGCCTGGCCTCCGCCTGGACCTGCTGGGAGCGGGCATTGGCCAGAGCTTCTTCCGACTGGAGCCGGAGCTGTTCTACGATGACCCGCTGCTGGCGCAGTTCCCGCAGCAGGTCTTCCGAGGCCCGCTGGGAGGGAGACATCAGGGACAGGGCATGGGCAACGACCTCATCGGCCATCCCCCAGCGGGAGGCGATGGTCATGGCGTAGCTGCGGCCCGGCAGACCCATGGTCACCCGGTAGGTCGGCTCCAGGGTTTCCGGGTCCAGGTCGACGCTGGCGTTGACCATACCTTCCTGCTCCTGGACGAAGGCGGCCACGTTGCGGTGGTGGGTGGTGGCCACCGTCAACACTCCCTGGCGGTGGAGACGGCCGAGGATGGCGGCGGCCAGGGCCGAGCCTTCCTCCGGGTCGGTGCTGGCGCCCAGCTCGTCCACGAGGGCCAGGGAGCGGGGGGTAGCCTCTGCCATGATCCGGCACAGGTTCTGGACGTGGGAGCTGAAGGTCGAGAGGGACTGCTCGATGCTCTGCTGGTCGCCTATGTCGGCGTAGACGCCGTCGAACAGGGGGAACTGGGCCTCGTCGGCGGGGACGTGCAGCCCGGAGTGGGCCATCAGAGCCAGCAGCCCGACGGTCTTGAGGGCGACGGTCTTGCCGCCGGCGTTGGGGCCGGTTATCAGCAAGACCCGGGAGTCCCGGTCCAGGGCGAGGCTGATGGGCACTACCGCTTCCGAAAGGAGAGGATGACGGGCGGCGGTCAGGCGCAGAACGGGACCATCTGGAGGGGTCTCTGCTGCGCCAGGTCCGGCGGCGGGGCTGGTGATGGCGGGGGCCACTCCCCGGCAGACGATGGAGTAGCGTCCCTTGGCAATGGCCAAGTCAAGGCGGGCCATCTGGTCCATCGCTAGGCGCAGGTCATCCCCTGAGTTCCCGATGATGGACGACAGCTCCCGCAGGATGCGCTCCTCTTCCCGCTCCTCGGCCAAGCGGGCCTCCCGCCAGCGGTTGCCCAGCTCGATGGCGGGCATGGGTTCGAGGAAGACGGTGGCTCCACTGTCGGAAACGTCGTGGACAATCCCTGGCGTCTGGGACTTGAAGTCGGCCTTGACCAGCAGCACCATCCGCCCGTTGCGCTGGGTGACGATGGGCTCCTGGAGCACGCCCCGGCGCTGGAAGCGGCGGAGGCTCCGCTGCAGGGTGTCGTTCAGCTGGTTGTAGAACGCCCGGGCGTCGTTGCGAAGCTGGCGGAGGGCGGGGCTGGCGCTGTCCAGGACTTCACCGGACGGACTGACGGCCCGGGCAATGGCGTGGTCAATGGGTGACAAGTCGGGGAGGACCTGGGCGATCCCCTGGAGCAGGGGCAGGTCGGGTTGGCGGGAGAGTCGCTGCCGGTTGTGGGCCGCGGCGCCGGCAAAACCGCGCACCAGGTTCAGTTCCTCGCCACGGAGCACCCCGTCCAGCATGGCCCGCTGGACCAGGTCCCGGAGGTCCTCCCCGGGGCCGAATTCCAGGATTCCGCCGAGGTCGAGGAACTGGCGGGCTTCGGCCGTTTCCTGCTGGCGCACGGCAATTTCCAGCAGGTCGGCGGAAGGACTCAATGCTATAGCCCGTTCTCTACCGCTGACGGTGCGGGTGAATCCGGCCAGGCGTTCCCGGATCTGGTCGAACTCCAGCAAGGGAATGGCCCGCTCGGAGCCACCCAATGTCCGGGGCGTCGCGGTGAAGAACCGTTCGGAGTTAAGGCCCGCCTGGCCCGTTGCCGGAGTGGTCATCGATCAAGAGTCTCGCAAATGTTCTGCGCTGGTGAAAGCAAGGAGTCAGTAACTGAAGGGGTAGACCCGGCTCTCGGTCAGCATCTGCCCGACGTCCTCCAGAGTATCACGCTTGGGGTCGCGGATGTTGAGGCGGCGGGAAAGGACTTTCCCTTCAAACCGCTTCATCAGGGGACAAACGTTGAGGAACCCATTGAGGGTGAGACGTTCTCCGCCCAGGACTATGAAGTCCACCTCGGACTGGACAGGTTCCAGCTGGGCGCGTGCCGCTGCACAGGTCTTGTCGTAGATCTTGCGCATCTGCCCTTCCCGGATGCGCTCGAACCGGCGGGCGGAGGAGCCGCCGGCGCGGTGGCGTCCCTTGACGTAGCGGGCATCCGTCTTGGAAGACTGGAGCGCTTCCCCCCGGTACACCGCCACCGAGAACCGTCCCAAGCGGAGCAGGACGACGCCGATGCTGTAACGGGCGGACACCAGATCCAGCAGCGGAGTGGGGTGCCATTGGGTGGCAAGTCGTGATTCCAGGACCGGAAAGGGTGGAACAATCAGCAGGCGGGTCATGCCGGATTGCAGTCCGACCAACCCTGTATCCGAATCCAGCACCGGAGGGCCGGTCTCGTTCAGGGCATCGGCCCACTGTCGGGCGACGGGGTCATCCCTCTGGGACCGATGGAGGAAATCTAACTCCCCGGCCCGCAGATACAGGGAAGACGTCTCCGCGTGTTCGGGAGGAGACAGCCTATAAAGCAACCGCTCCAAGCGGGGACGCCGTAGGTACTCCCCGGGCTCCAGGGTGGCCAGGGGACTGTCCAAAGGAACGGTCATGCCGGGACTTCGGGCTCGATCTGCCGGATGCGGCGTTCGTGGCGGCCGCCGTCGAAATCGGTGTTCAGCCAGACCCGGACCACCTCCAGGGCCGTTTCCTCGTCCACCAGGCGCTGTCCCATGCTGAGGACGTTGGCGTCGTTGTGCTGGCGGGCGAACTCGGCGGACTCCACGTTCCAGCAGAGGGTGCAGCGGATGCCGGGCACCTTATTGGCGACGATGGCTTCGCCGTTGCCTGAACCGCCGAGGATGATTCCCCGCTCGTATTCCCCCCGGGCCACGGCTTCGGCCACGGGCCGGATCCACAGGGGGTAGTCCACCGACTCGTCGGAGTAAGTGCCCATATCCTTTACTTCATGGCCCAGCCTGGCGAGTATGGCTCGAATCTTCTCCTTGTAGTCAAATCCGGCATGGTCGGACCCGATGGCGATTCGCACATTGGCCTCCTGTTCCAATCGTGTACCGTGAATCTACGCCATATCCGGGTTGGTGTCCACACTCGACGCGGGCCGTTTGCTGTCCGCCGGGATGCCCTTGTGCTAGGATGGGGCAACTTTTGCGGGGTGGGCATTCCCAATAACCGGACAGAGGTGGGACATGAGAGGCCGGATTGTTGTGGTCAAGGAGTACGGCAAGCCTTTTGAAATCGAGGAATACGACGTTCCCGAACCGGAACGGGGAGCGGTAATCCTGCGGATGACCCAGGCCGGAATCTGCGGGTCCGACCTGCACACCTGGCGCGGCGACCAGACCCAGGAATTCATGCCCTTGCCGCCCACCGGACGGGTCATGGGTCACGAGGGAACGGGGGTAGTGGAAGCTCTGGGTGACGGGGTCGCCACGGATACCCTGGGAACTCCCATCGAGGAAGGCGACCGGGTCATCTACGCCGCCGTCTTCCCCTGCTACCGCTGTCATCTGTGCCTGCGGGGCGACACCAACTGGTGCGCCAACCGGGAGTATCCCACCGCCGGCGTCTGGCCTTACTTCACCGGCACCTACGCGGACTTCCTCTACCTGCCCCCGCGACACCCGTTCTTCCGGGTGCCCGACGAGCTGCCGGATGACATCCTGGGACCGGTCAACTGCGCCATGGGGACGGTGACCACCGGCCTGCAGCGGGCATCGCTGGGCGAAGGGGAATACGTGGTGATCCAGGGGGCCGGCGGCCTGGGTCTGAACGCGGTGGCCATGGCCAAGGATATGGGCGCGGACCGGATTATCGTCCTGGACCGGCTGGAGAACCGATTAGAGCTGGCCGAGGAGTTCGGCGCAGATCACACCATCAACATCGAAGAGTTCAACACGCCGGAAACGCGGGTCCGCCGGGTCTGGGAATTGACCAACGGGCGGGGCGCCGACGTGGTGATGGAGCTGGTGGGAAGGGCCGAACTGATGGCCGAGGGCATCGACATGCTGA
The DNA here is from genome assembly GCA_965203675.1 of Dehalococcoidia bacterium. Taxonomy (GTDB): domain Bacteria; phylum Chloroflexota; class Dehalococcoidia; order Lucifugimonadales; family UBA3495; genus CATOSK01. The sequence goes on from CBDBDE010000001.1 coordinate 145,590, forward strand.
GCAACGGCGGCACCTTCGTGGAAATCGGGGACATCGTCCGCGGGCGGGAAGTGTCCATCGACCCTTCCAAGCTGTTGTCCGGCAAGAACATCCTGGGGTCGCGGATGTACCGGCCGTCCCTGCTGCCGGTCCTGCTCGACTACCTGGTCAGGAACCAGGACAAGGTCCCCTTCCACAGGATAGTGTCCCACACCTACCCCCTGGCCGACGTCAACGAGGCCTTCGTCCGCTCCGAGTGGGACCAGCGCCAGACGGAGGTAACGAGGGCGATGCTGGTGCCGTAGGGCTGGGTTTGCACCGGCGGCGCGGGTGGTAAGATATTGATAAGGACTTTTCGTGACCGAGCGACTGAAAGGCTTTTCCGCGGGGAACGTGTTCCAGAGTTCCAAGCCTTTTCGGAGGCGGCTATACGGCGGCTGAATGACTTGCAGATGGCCCGCGTATTGTCCGATGTAGCCCGGAAGCCGGGGAATCGGTTGGAATCTCTCTCCGGCGACCGGCAGGGCCAATACAGCATCCGCATTAACCGGCAATGGCGGATTTGCTTTCGCTGGGAGTCCGGGATGGCGTGGGATGTTGAAATTGTGGACTACCATTCATGAAGAGTTGTGAAATGGAAATCGATGGCGGACCTGTGAAGAATGGCATGCCTCCGATACACCCGGGAGAAAGCCTCGCCGATGATCTGGAAGCGTTGGAAATGTCTCCCGAGGAGTTCGACGAAGTGTTGTCGGTTCCCCGTGGCACCACCCATGCCCTTCTCGAAGAGCGATGCGGCATTACCCCTGAGATAGCCCTGCGTTTGTCCCACTATTTTGGGACGACGGCCAGGTTCTGGATGAACCTGCAAGTCTCCTACGACCTGAAGATGGCTGAGAAGAAGGTGGGGCCTCAGATTCTGAAGGAGGTCACACCCCGGCCGGACATCATCGAGATACCCGATGAGTGGGAGCAGGCTTAACCCCCAGGCAGGGCGATAACATCCGACAGGGAAAGTTCTTCCAGCGAATCTATCCGCCAGTCGGCGTGGTCCAGGGGAAGGTGCCGGGTGATGGGGTTGGGGACGGCGACGCAGTGGAGACCGGCGGCCTTGGCGGCGGTTACCCCGTGGGCCGAGTCCTCGATGGCCAGGGTTTCATCTGGTCTCGCTCCCAGGGCCTTGGTCACTGACAGGTAGAGTTCCGGATCAGGCTTGACATTGGTCACGTCGTCCGACGTCTTTACTGAGCCAAAAACAGGCAGAATACCCAACCTTTCCAGGTGGCCTCCGACCCAGCGGCGGGAAGAACTGGATGCGACCCCCAACTTCAGGTCCAGCGCTCGGGCTTCGTCCAACCGCTCCATTACCCCGGGCATGACCGGGTTGGCGTTGACGGCGTCCAGATACCGCTGCCGGCGGGCTGGGACCAGGTTATCCCGGTCCACGGTCCGGCCAGTCAGGTGTTCCAGGTGACCGCAGACATCGAAGTTCCAGGTGCCCCAGCCGATGTACTGGATCCAGAAAGACAGGTCCAGGTCCGTTCCGTAGGACTGGAAAACGTCCTGCCATGTCTCGTAGTCGGGAGTTTCGGTGTCCAGAATGACACCGTCAAAGTCGAAGATTACAGTGGTTATCAACCGTTGGGCCCGATCAGTGGAAGGACCTAGTCAATGGGCCTAGTCAGAGGAGGGGAGCTTGCGGGGCTCCTGGAGCTCCATAGGTTCCCCGTCGTACCGCAGGTCGCAGACGCCCGCCTTGGTAATAAGCACGGACACCCCACCGTTGGCGGCGGTGAACCGCTTCCCCAAGGCAACTTCCTGGGCATTGGGGCCCGGACCAGCCCCGGCAAAAGCGGCCTCGGAACCCTTGGGTTGAAGCTCGGTTTCTCCGCAGGTAATGATCCCGTCGCCGCCCTTAGTCACCACCATTTCGGCGCCGCCGGGAGTCACAAACCGCTGACCTGTCTTGACCATGTTTTCCGTACCTGAGCGTCCGGGTTGGGTGAGGCCGATGGGCCGAAGAAGATTATAGGGAGCGGTCCTTCCAGCGTCAACGACGCCAATGGGACAGTCCCCGGAAAGTCCGGGGACTGTCTGGTAGGAGCCGGGGAACTAGGCGACGTTACTCGCTGAACCACATGGCGCTGACGCGGACGTTGGGGTCAAGCCTGGGCTCCCAGTTCAGCTTGGGATCCACCGCGTAGAAGACGGGCAGGTCGAACAGGGGGATGAACAGCACGTCCTCCCGGAACTTGTCCGCCAAAGCCTCCAATCGGTCCTGCCGTTCCTGTCCGGATGCTTCCAGAGCCGGGGTGATCTGGTCCTGGATTCCGCCTTCGGAGGGATCGCAGACCAGGGAACGGATGCCGGTGCAGCTCATGTAGTAGCGGAGCTGGCGCCCGAAGTCCAGGGTCTCGTTGGAGGGCTGGTTGCCGATGAGGTGGCCGGTGGGACAACTGGCTCCACCAGAATCTATCACCGCCTGCAACTCTTCCCTGGTCGGAGTCTGGGTCGCCAGGTCTCGACCGTTGGCTTCCATGATCTCCTGCAGGGCCTTGCCGGCTCCGCACTTGGTCATGGCGCTACGGATGCTGGGTTCGACGACCTGGAAGTCAACGTTGATGCCGACCTCCGTGAGGTAGCCGTGGACGGCCTCGCTGACTTCCACCTGCTTGGCGATGCGGGCTCCTCGAGATGTGATGGTAATCTGGTTGTCCGGGTTGTAATTGGCCTCGGCCAGGAGTTGCTGGGCCCTGGCCGGGTCATAGGGGTACGGCGCCGTATTGGCCTCGCTGGCGCCGATGATGCCCGGCCAGATTATGCTGCCCCGGCAGGAGGTGAATCCGCCGTACAGGCTCTCCACGATGGCATCGCAGTCGATGGCGTGGACGATGGCTTCGCGAACAGCCTTCTTCTTCAACTCGGGATGCCAGATGGTGTTGGTGGTGAAGGAGTAGCTTTCCGCCGAAGTCCCGGAGCGGAGCATCTCCGCGGGCAGGTTGTCCACGGATTCAACTCCCACGTCCCAACCCAGGTCGGCTTCACCTCCCTGGACCATGGCCGAGATAACCGTGGGTTCCGACCGCCAAACCCAGGTGATGTCCTTGATGAACGGCTTCTGGAACTCGAAGTGGTCGCCCACTGGCGTGTAATCCTCGTATGCGGTCTGTTTGATGTGTACCCCACGAGACCACTCGACCATCTGGTAGGGCCCCAGCCCGACGCTGGTGCCGGCCCGCTCTTCCTCGGTGGTGGAGGCGAACCAGTCCGGGGCCTCGAAGTTCACGAAGAAGGAGGTGTTGGGGAAGATGGGGCAGGCGTTTTCGCAGTTGATGTCGATGGTGAAGTCGTCCACCGCGGCGGCGGTGTACGGGCCGGTGTAGTTGATGCTGCCGCCCTCCGAAGTGGGGTCTCCCACGTCGTCGAGGCTGGCGACGGCGGCGGCGGCGTTCCATGCCTCGCCGTTGTGGAACTTGACGCCCTCGCGGAGATTAAAACGCCAGGTGTCCGCGTCAATTTGCTCCCAGCCGGTGGTGGCGCTGGTGGGAACGATCCGCAGGTCATCGCCCGACTGCCAGGTCAGCGGGTCCTGCAGGTTGGCCCGGGTGACGGTGGCGTTCAGGGATGCCCCGATGGAAAGCCGGGAGTTGAGCTGAATGGGTTCCTCGGGCAGCACAATGGTGATATCGTCCCGGGCCGAGGTCACTCCCTCGGGGAGAGGCGTCGCCGTGGGAGCCGGGGTCGGGGTGGCATCCGGGACGGGGGTAGCCGTGGGCCGCACCTGGGTAGGAGCGGCGGCAGGTGCGTTGGAGCCGGAAGCGGCGGGCGCGGCTGCCGGAGCTGGCGCGGCAGAGCCGACAGAGGCTTCCGGCGCGGATGCGGCCGGAGCCTGGGCTGGGGCCTGGGTTGCCGCCGGCCCGCCGCAGGCCACTATGGCCAAGGCGGTCAACAGGAGAATCGCCGGGAAAAAGTACCTGAAAGATCTGGGTAATGACATCGAACCCTCCGATGTATCAAGAATTCGGGCAAGGATACCGGGTTTAGCACTGGGGCGCAACGCAGACCGGGGAGACTCCAGGGCAATCTTGCGGGGGAGTTACCCAGATTTTCTTGTTTGTGGGACATTGCAACGGTTTCGTGCTTAAAACCGCCGAAATCCCGGGGATTTTGGTCCCGTTCAGGGGCTTTTTGCGGCGTACTGCGGGACCGATTGGGACAATGTGAGACATGATCGAGACATTTTTGGGACACGAATGAGACATTCTCGAACTGTCGCGCTCAAACTGTCCCGGTGTTCCGCGGTCAGGGCCGGCGGCGGGCCGGGAAGAGGGAGGCTGAGCAGAGGAAACTCATCAAGGGCAGACTGACAAGCCAAGCGGCGGGCCGGGCGGAAAAAGCTGTCCGGTTGGATATTGACGCTACAGTAAGGAACCCGCCGGCGTCAACGGCGAAATGTCAGCAGACCCGGCATTTACGTGGAGACGTGGAGGGTATGGGGCCAACAAAATCCGGTTCCCGGACAATGGTCCAATTGGGCTGTTCCCCACGGAGACGCCAGGAATGTCCGAGGGGTGAACGACCAGGATGCCGGGACTGAGTGCGGTTCAAGTCCTCCGGGCTGGGCCTGCTTACCATTCCCTGCTACGGATGTATCCAAAGGCGGCGATTGCAGCAGTGGCGCCGTCGCCGGCGGCGGAAACAAGCTGGGAGGACGAGCGCTGCCGGATGTCGCCCACGGCGTACAGCCCGGGTACCGACGTCTCCATGGACAGCCCTACTTCGATGTGCCCGGAATTGTCCATCCCGGCCACGCCGCCCACCATGGCGGAGTTAGGTTCGAGGCCAACGTACACGAATACCCCGGACAGGCTGACCACCTCCTCCTGGCTGGTTTCGAGGTTGAGGCACTTGACGCCGGTGACGGTATCCTCTCCCAGGATTTCCTGGACTGCGGTGTTCCACATGACTTCGATCTTGGGGTTGCCCAGAAGGCGATCCTCTAGGGTCGGCTGGGCCCGTAGCCGGTCCCGCCGGTGGAACAACAGGACCCGGTTGGCGTAGTCGGTGAGGGTCAGGGCCTCGTCAGCGGCCGAGTCGCCCCCGCCGACGACTCCGACGGTGGACCCCATGTACATGGGGCCGTCGCAGGTGGCGCAGTGGGAAACACCCCGCCCGTAGAACTCCTCCTCCCCGGGGATGCCCAGCTTGCGGAGGGTGGAACCGGCGGCGACAATGACTGCCTTGGCCCGCATGTCCCCGGCGTCGCTGGAAACCACCTTATAGTCGCCGTCCAGCGAGATTCTCTCCGCCTCGGCCATGACGAACTCAGCTCCTGCGTTCATGGCCTGTTCCTGAGTGGCGGGACCGAGCTCGGCGCCGGAGATTCCCTCCGGGAAGCCTGGGAAATTCTCGATTTTCTCCAGGTTGATAATCTGTGCGCCGCCCATCATCTGTTCGACGACGCCGGTGTGGAGACCGTAACGGGCGGCGTACATACCGGCGGTCAAGCCGGCCAGCCCTGCCCCTACCACCAGCACATCGTACTCGTTAGCCATTCCTTACCTCTTCGCTAATACTGGTTCGCCGAAACATATTCCATTCCGGCGCGGGGCCGGACAGCGCCCGTCCCGTGCCTGCTGCCGGCACCAAACTTTAAGGTGGCCCCGTGCGGGTGTCAAACTCCGGGCCCGGACGCCGGGACCGTATAGCATATCCGCCGTTGCCGCCGGTGGTGAAGATATTTGATGCCGATATTATGGACTTTGCCGGAGGGTGCGATTATCATCTTAGGTAATCACCCTGAGATCGCCAAAATCCGTAAGCGAGGGTACGAAACATGGGGTAACGGCCCCGCACGTTCAACCCCTGATAGAACGGGTTTCCCAGTACCTCCCTGAAGACCTCATTGACGAGGTCCGAGCAGCCTACGAGTTCGCCGAAGAGAGCCACCGGGGGCAGACCCGGAAGTCCGGCGAACCCTACATCGTACATCCCCTTTCGGCCGCCAATTCCCTGGCCGACTTGCGCCTGGACGCCCCCACCATCATCGCGGCCCTGCTCCACGACGTGATCGAGGACTGCGGGGTGACTTTCGGCGAGATTGAGTCCCGTTTCGGGCGGGAGGTTGCCACGTTGGTGGACGGGGTCACCAAGCTGACCCGCATGGACTTCACTCCCGATACGCCGGTTTCCAACGGTCACAAGGGCGCCGCGGAATCCGAAAAGGCCGTATCCCACGGGGAGGCCCTGCGCTATCCGGACCCATCGGCTCTCAACGCCGAGAGCCTGCGCAAGATGCTGGTGGCCATGGCCGAAGACATCCGGGTGGTGCTGGTCAAACTGGCGGACCGTCTCCATAACATGCAGACCTTGGGCGCACTGCCCAGGGAAAAACGGAAGCGCATCGCCCAAGAAACGCTGGAGATATATTCTCCCCTGGCACACCGCCTGGGCATCTGGAATTTCAAGTGGCGGCTGGACGACCTTTCCTTCCGGCACATAAATCCTGCCCGGTTCCGCGAGATTAACCGGATGCTCCGGTCGGGACGGCGGGAGAGGGAGAAATACATCGCCCAGGTCTCCCGGCTGCTCCAGGACCAGTTGGGCAAGTTCGAGATAAATGCCGAAGTAACCGGCCGCCCCAAGAGTGTTTACAGCATCCACCAGAAAACGGAGAAATACGCGGCGCAGGGTAAGGAACCGGACGAGATATTCGACCTTTACGCCCTGAGGGTGCTGATAGACGCCGGGTCTGACGAGCAATCATCCCGGAAGGGGGAGTGCTACAAGGCGCTGGGGGCGGTTCACGACCTCTGGAGCCCAATGCAGGGCGGGTTCGACGACTACATCGGCAATCCCAAGGAAAACGGGTACGAGGCCCTGCACACCACGGTGATGTGCGAGGGCGGCCACCCGCTGGAAGTCCAGATCAAGACCCTCGAGATGCACCAGGTCGCCGAGTACGGGGTTGCGGCCCACTGGCGCTACAAGGAGGGCAAGTCCCGGGGCGACCGGAAGGACCGGCAATTCGAAGAGAAGATGAGCGGGCTGCGGCAGGTATTGGAGTGGCAGCGGGAAGCATCGGGAACGGAGGAGTTCATCGAGGGGGTCAAGCAGGACCTCTTCTCGGACCAGGTGTTCGTCTACACGCCCAAGGGGGACATCGTGCAGTTGGCGGCAGGGTCCACTCCCCTGGACTTCGCCTACAAGATTCACACTGAACTGGGCCACAAGTGCACCGGGGGGAAGGTCAACGGGCGACTGATGGCGTTGAACACGCAATTGAAGACCGGCGACACGGTGGAGATCGTCACCAGCAAGTCCGGGCGGGAGGGACCCAGCCTGGACTGGCTCAACCCGGACCGGGGCTTCCTGCGGTCGGAGCGGGCCCGGGCCAAGGTGCGGGTGTGGTTCCGCCGCCAGGCCCGGGAGTCCAACATAGTCCGTGGGAAGGAACTGCTGCGCCGGGAGCTGCGGCGGCTGAACCTCAAGCTGGACGACCCTGAAATTCTATCCCTGGTCCACCACGATAACATGGACAACTTCCTGGAAAGCCTGGGTTCAGGGGGCATCTCCGAGCCCCAGCTTTCCCACCGACTGGCCCAGGCGCGGCAATTGCAGGAGCGGGAAGACCCCTTCCCCAACAAGGCCAAGAACAAGTCGCCGGACGTCAGTTCCAAGGTGGAGGTGGCGGGAGTCGCGGGCATGCTGGTCAGCATGGCCAGATGCTGCAACCCCATCCCCGGCGACGACATCCTGGGGTACATCACGCGGGCCAAGGGCGTTTCCTGCCACAAGCGGGACTGTCCCAACCTGCGCAACCGGGACGAGCCGGAGCGAATCATCCACGTCTCCTGGGGTTCCGCTCCCCAGCTCTACCCGGTGCGGATTCTCATCGAAGCCTACGACCGGGTGGGACTGCTGCGCGACGTTACGACCACGCTGTCCGCCGAAAAGGTCAACATCGCATCGGTGTTCACGTCGGAGAACAACGACGGCACCGTCAACATGGAACTGACGATGCACACCACGGGCCTGGACCAGCTGGGGAAGCTGTTCCCCAAGCTGGAAGGCATCCGCAACGTCACCGAGGTGTCCCGGGTCCGTTCGGGCACCTGACCGGGGCGGCTCGCGGAGCCTTTCTCTCCGGCGCACGGCCAACCCGGGAGCCGCTATTTCCCGAAGAGTTTCTACCGGGCAAAGTAGCCATTTGCCCCGCCAGCCGTTAGTATTCCTCCAAGGCCACACCAGGCTCGGAGCCGGTTTCAATTCGTGGCTGTTGGAGGAAATCATGCCCGACCGCAAGCCAATAGTCCCCCCAGGTTTGAGCGCCAATCCCGCCTTTTCGCCGGGGGTCCAAGTGGGAGACCTGCTCTACGTATCCGGCCAGGTGGCCCAGGACGGCGAGGGAAACACGGTGGGGATCGGCGACGCCGGGGCCCAGACCCGCCAGATAATGTCCCGAATCCAGACCATCGTCGAGGCGGCAGGAGCGACGATGCAGGATGTGGTGAAGATTACCACCTTTATCGTCAATATCGACGACTACCCAGCCTTCAGCCAAGTGCGCTCGGAAACCTTCCCGACCGATCCGCCGGCCAGTTCTACGGTAGTGGTGGCCGGGCTGGTGCGTCCCGAGTTCCTGGTGGAAGTGGAAGCAGTGGCAAGGGTGCCGTGAGTACTAACTCCTCTCACCACCAATCCTCATAGCGAGGTCGCCATCGTGCGTAACGAATTTACCGCCGTGTACGAGAAAGACGATGGGTGGTACATCGGGTATTGCCTGGAAATCCCGGGGGCCAACGGCCAGGGGAAGACCAAGGAAGAATGCCAGACGAATCTGGCCGAAGCTATTGCGCTCATTCTGCAGGACCGCCGCGAGAGGGCTATGCGTGGAGTGCCTTACGGAATCAAACCGGAGACCATCATCTTGCCCGATGCGCTTCCCGACGGGCCTGACTATGTCGTATGAAGCGCAACGATTTGTTGCGCTACCTTCGACGTTACGGATGTGAACCTTTTCGAGAAGGACGTTCTCATTCAATTTGGACCAACCCGCAGACTGGAGAGACGGAAGCCATACCCAGGCACGTCGAGATAAAGAATGTACTGGCCCGTCAGATCTGTCGCGGACTGTCGGTACCAATTATTGGTCGCCCAAGATCATAGCAACGGGTATCCTCAAAGGAGTGCATCATGGTACAGCAAGGCCAGATTGACCACTTGCTCCAGGAAACCGGCACTGTCCCGCCGCCGCCCCACGTGGCGCGGCAGGCGACCCTGCAGGACTACGAAGGCACCTACGCCAGCTCCATGGAGGACCCGGAGGGGTTCTGGGAAGGCGTGGCTCAGGAGCTGGAGTGGTTCAAGCCGTGGGACAAGGTGTTCCAGTGGGACTATCCCAACTTCCAGTGGTTCCTGGGCGCCCAGTGCAACATCACCTACAACTGCCTGGACCGGCACCTGGACACTCCCACCAAGAACAAGGCCGCGCTGATCTGGCTCAGCGAGACCGGCGAGGAGCGGGTCTTCACCTACGGACGGCTGGCCCAGCTGGTCAACCGCTTCGCCAACGGTCTCAAGTCCCTGGGGGTGGGCAAGGGAGACCGGGTGGTCATCTATATGCCGTTGACCCCCGAGGGAGCTATCGCCATGCTGGCCTGCGCTCGCATTGGCGCCATCCACAGCGTGGTCTACGCTGGGTTCAGCATCGGCTCCCTGCGGGACCGCATCCTGGACGCCCAAGCCAAGGTGCTGATTACCGGGGACGCGGGGTACCGGCGGGGCAACCGGGTTGACCTCAAGGGCATCGCCGACGGAGCGGTGCAGGGTCTGGATTTCCTGGAGCACGTCGTCGTCTGGCGTCGGGAGGACGAGAAGCCTCCGCTGGGGGACAAGGAAGTGGACTTCGACACGCTGTTGGCGGGGGGCGACATCGAGTGTCCCGCCGAGGTGATGGAGGCGGAGGACCCTCTCTACATTCTCTACACCAGCGGCACCACCGGCAAGCCCAAGGGAGTGCAGCACGTCCACGGCGGCTACATGGTGGGCACCTACTACCACTTCAAGAACTTCTGGGACGTCAAGGACAACGACGTCTTCTGGTGCATGTCCGACATCGGCTGGGTGGTGGGCCACAGCTATATCGTCTACGCGCCGCTCATCGCCGGAGCGACCACCGTCTTCCGGGAGGGCGCGCCGGACTTTCCCGGTCCCCACATCTTCTACGAGGTTGTGGAGAAGTACGGGGTCAACGTCATCTTCACGGCGCCGACGCTGGTACGGATGCTGATGCGCTTCGGCGACGACCTGCCCGGGCAGTACAACCTGCGCTCCCTCCGCTTCCTGACCTGCGCCGGCGAGCCGCTGAATCCCGAGGCGCAGAAGTGGGCCTACGAGCACATCTGCGGCAACGGGGAGTGGGCGTACCTGGTGGACAACTGGTGGCAGACTGAGACCGGAGGGCCCTGCCTGGGGACCCTGGCCAACATGATGTCCAAGCCGGGCCGGGTTGGGAAACCCCTGCCCGGCGCGGAGCTGGACATCGTTGACCGGGAAGGACAGCCCATCGAGGAGCCGGAGAAGGGCGGAATTTTGGTAATCAAGCGTCCCTTCCCCCACTTCTTTCGCACCGTCTGGGGAGACCCGGACCGCTACGCCGAGAACTGGAACACCATCCCCGGCGTGTATTTCACCGGCGACGTGGCCCTGCGGGACGCCGACGGGTACTACATGGTGGTGGGACGAGCCGACGACGTGCTGAACGTGGCGGGGCACCGCATCGGGTCGGCCGAGGTGGAGAGCGCCCTGGTTTCCCATCCGGCGGTGGCGGAGGCGGCGGTCATCGGCAAGCCGGACGAGCTTCGGGGGGAGTCCATCAAGGGGTTCGTCACCCTGCGGGTGGGCAACGACCCGTCGGACCGCATGATCAACGATCTGCAGTTGCACGTCCGGCAGGAGCTTGGCCCCATCGCCGTCCCGTCGGAAATCGAGTTCACCCCGGCCCTGCCCAAGACGCGCTCCGGCAAGATAATGCGACGCCTGCTGAAAGCCAACGAGCTGGGGCTGGATCCCGGGGACATTACGACGCTGGAGGAGTAGGGGAGTCCAGATGCACAGAGGATGTCCGTGCAGACGAGGCAGACACCATCGTGAAGGCACATACTTTAGCCGTGTACCTTCATGCGGCTAGAATCGGTCAATGAACCGGGAGCAATTCCTGCGCCGCATCCGCCGTTACGCTCGAGGAGAAGGGTTGGTATACAGATTTGAACCCAGGCGGGGCAGGGGAAGTCACGGAAAGCTGACGATTGGAGACTATTCCACCATTGTGCCGGACAAGGAAATTCGGCCAGGGCTTCTTGCGTCCCTGCTAAAGGACCTGAACATCGAGAGGGGGGATTTCTAGCCGATGAAGTTCGCATATCCTTGTGCCCTTTGCCCTGAAGAAGGGGGTGGGTTCTACGTGGTATTTCCTGACGTTCCCGGCGCTTTGACTTGTGGAGACGACCGTAGGGAAGCTCTGGAAATGGCCGAAGATGCTTTAACCATTATGCTGGGAGACTACGTTGAACGAGATAGAGAACTTCCTGTTCCCAGCCCAGTCGAGGAAGGCCAGGATCTGGTAGCCGTTCCACCCCTGGCGGCTGCCAAGTTGTGCATCTATACGGCTATGCGGCGGCAAGGCGTCAGCAGGGCGAACTTGGCCCAGCGTCTTGGGTTGAGCAACGTTGCCATGGAAAGGCTCCTCGTACCCGACCGCCATTCCCCCTGGAGCCAGATTACCCGTGCCCTGGAACTGTTGGGCCGCAAGCTGGTGGTGGAAGACCTGGCGGCCTGATTCACCGGGATGGATAAGAGCATGGCTGACTTGAAAGCGCAGACCGAAGTTACCCGCTACCAGTTCAACGTAGACCAGTATTACAAGATGACGGAGGTTGGCATCCTCCCCCGGGAAGGCTCCGAACAGCTGATGCGGGGGGTCGTGTACGACCGCTCCCCTCTGGTCAGGAACCGTTGCCATCCCCTGGTGAAGGGAGGCGTGACCCGCTTCATCAATCAGGACATCGGGCTGCCGGGGGAGGAAGACGACTGCATCCGCAAGTACACGGTCGAGGAATATCACGTCATGGCAGAGACCGGAATCCTGACGCCAGACGACCGGGTGGAGCTGATCGATGGAGAGATAGTTCTAATGCCCCCAATGTCCAGTCCCCACGCTTCGGTAGTAAGCCGCATCAACCAACTCCTGAGCCAATCAATTCCTGCAGGAGAAGCCCTGGTTTGGGTGCAATGTCCGATAACTTTCCCCGGCAACACTGAACCCGAGTCCGACGTGGCTCTAGTCCGGCATAGGGATGACTTTTACCGCCCCAACCTTCCCACCCCGCAGGACACGTTACTGCTGATAGAAGTGTCCCAATCCACCCTCCGTTACGACCGAACCGTCAAGCTCCCCTTGTACGCCATCGCACGCGTCCCCGAAGTATGGATTGTAAACCTGACCGACGGCGTGGTAGAGGTGTACCGTAACCCGGAGGGAAGCGCCTACCAAGAGACCACGACGTTGGGCAGGGGGAAAGCCGTGTCCCCGGAGGCTTTCCCTGCCTTGGGGTTGGCGGTGGAGGAGTTGTTGGGATAGGGACAGATTTCCAAGTAGTTTCGGAGTTAAGCAAATGCCGCTGGACGATCTGGTAAGCGTAATCGAAACCCTGCAACAGCGCATCCGTGACCATGGCGATTCCCTTCGCCAGAACGAGTACCGTACCCGCATGGCGTTAATTGACCCGCTGCTGACGGCGTTGGGTTGGGACGTTGCGGACCCGGGGTTGGTGACGCCAGAGTACGACTTGAGCGGGCAGAGGGCGGATTACGCTTTGCTGAACACATCTGCTAATCCCGCTGCCTTCGTTGAGGCAAAGAAGCTAGGCGAGTCCCTAGTTCTCCATCGGATGCAGATGATCAACTACGCAAATATGTCCGGCGTTCCATATGCGGGGTTGACTGATGGCAACGTATGGGAAATCTACACTGTATTCGACCAAAAGCCTTTACCGGACCGCCTTATTCTGGAAGCGAATATATCTTACGAGCCAGCGCATCGGTGCGCCTTGAAGTTCCTGTTGCTTTGGCGGTCGAACCTAGCGGCCGGGCAACCCGTGGCCGCAAGCGAGCCGTTGCTAATTGTACAGGAAACCATCACGCCCACAGCTGAGCAGACCACCAGTCCTGGCCAATTCTACAAATCCACCACTATCCCCAAAGCCAGTGAAGGGTGGGTGTCCCTTGCTGAGATCCAAACAGGCGGCAATGAGATTACAGGTTATCCCAAAGGTCGTACTCCCGCTGAGATCCGGCTGCCAGATGGGTCAACGAGAATCATAAAGGAATGGTGGCATATACTAAGGGAAGTCGCCGAGTATTTCGTCATCCACGACAAACTTATCGCCAGCCATTGCCCATTGGGTGATGGCAAAAGGGCTGCCTTCGTTCGTGCAGAAAAGCAACCTGACAAGGTAGGTAATTTCGGTCATTTGCATGAATTGGGAAATGGGTTGTTTCTCACCAAGACAAATACTGGGGCTGGATTAATCAACAACGCCCGGTTCCTTTTCGGCCACTTTTCAGATAACCCAGAAGCGGTTCAAATACGGTTCCAATGACTGTGTTGGTTGCGTTTCGAACCGCTAACAGGCGCCGTTGGGTCTATCTAACAATGGGTAATCGTGAAACGACATAAAGGATTCAGAAATGAAAGTCTACTACTTCAGCGAGTTTCCATACCATGAGTACCCGGATGAGGAGGGAGAAAAGTATCCCTCCCTGCGGCTGACCTTTCCCAATACCTACTTCGACCCGGGTACTGCCAACAACCTGTTCCAGCGGTACTTCGACGAGTGCGTGTACGTGGACGAGATGGGGTTCGACGGGATAATGGTCAACGAGCACCACAACACCCCGTCCTGCATGAACGCCTCGTGCAACCTGTCCGCCGCCGTCCTGGCGCGGATAACCAAGAATGCCAAGATTCTGCTGCTGGGCAACATCCTGCCCATCCACGAGAACCCGGTGCGCCTGGCCGAAGAAATCGCCATGATCGACGTTATATCCGGCGGTCGGGTCATTTCAGGAATGGTCCGGGGGACAGGGGTCGAGACCCTGGCCACCAACGGCAATCCCATCCACAACCGGGAGCGGTTCGAGGAGTGTCACGACCTGGTCATCAAGACCTGGTCCACCCCCGGCCCCTTCCGCTGGGAGGGCAAGCACTACAACTTCCGGGTGGTCAACCCCTGGGTGGTGCCCGTCCAGAAGCCCCATCCGCCGGTGTGGGTGCCCGGGACGGCCAGCCCGGAAACCGCCCAGTGGGCGGCGGAGCACGGCTACACCTACGTCGCCTTCCTGACGCCGCTGGACGTGACCGAAGACCTGTTCCAGATTTACCGCGACACCGCCGCCGAGAAGGGATACGAACCCACCGGCGGCAACTTCGGCTACCTGCTGTGCTGCTACGTGGCGGAGACACAGGAAAAGGCCGACGAGGAAGCCCGCCACTTCATCTGGCGGATGGGCACCACCACCCGCGGCCCCCGGGAGTACATGAACCCGGTGGGCTACCGCACCCAGGCGGGAGAGCAGGTCGCCGCCCGCCGCGCCGTCCGCCCCTTGATCCAGCAGAGCTATGAGGAGCTGAACGAGAACTATCACATCGTTGCCGGAACGCCGGACACGGTGCTGGAGAAGATCAAGTATCTCTCCGACCGGCTGGGGATGGAGCACCTAATCTTCTACGGACAGGAGTCCCGCATGTCCCACGAAGCCACCATGGCCAACATCGGGTTGTTCGGCAAAGAGGTCCTGCCGGAAATCCAGAAGTGGTAAGGGGTGGAATGGTATACGGAAGTGGCCGGCCGGAAGATGGCGCAGCCGGTTATCGGCGGCCTGGCTAACCCGGCAGTGATTGGGAAACTATCTCAAACTAGTCCCGTCAACCTTATTTTGATCTTCCCCCCTCGGAGAACGGCCGTTTGCTTTAATCGCCGTCTCCGGCTATTGCCCGCCGGTGGAAAGCGGCTTGACGTGTTCCTCAAGCCAGCACTTCAGCTCGGCAAAGCGGAAGGAGTTGGTGTCGAACAACTGCATGAAGTAGTCATAGGCTTCGAGGCTGTCGCAGTCAATGAAGTGGCCGTTCAGGCCCAGGAAGACTTCGGTGGCGGCGAAAGCGACCCGCTTGTTGCCATCCACGAAGGGATGGTTCATGGCCAGGCTTTCCATCATCGCGGCGGCTTCCTCGATAAGGCCGTCGTAATAACCCATCTGCGGGCGGAAGATGGCAGATTCCAACGCCCCCATGTCCCGCAAGCCGTGGGAACCGCCAAACTGATCAATCTGGTCGTCATGGATGGCGATAACCTCTTCTATGGTCAGGAAATTGCTGATCATTGGGCCAGCAACTCATAGAGGCGACGATGTCTCTCTACGCTAGCCCGATAGTGGGCCATGACCTCGGGGCGGATCCTCTCACGGGCCTTGCTTTCGATGTAGTGGGCCATGGCTTCTTCCAACACCGCTTGAAAGTGCCGGCCTTCCTTGCGGGCAATCTCCCGCATTCCTGCCAGCAACTCCGGGGACGCCTGGCTGGAGAACTTCGCTCGTGTCGTAGCCATCGCTCTTGTCTCCCTATGATGTACCGTGGGATCCAACCGGATGTCATCCGGATAATGCCATTGTGGCAGTATCATCCAGAATTATCAAGAAAACTCTTGACATCCAAGGGTTGTTAACTCTATCCGACCCTGTACCGTCGGCTCCCGGTTTAACTCCTTCAAGAGCGGCAGGAGTCCCTCTGCTATGCTGCTCAGTCGGCCGTCGAATTACCGCACCGGGGGCCACATAATCCAGCCGCGGCGGCCGGTGTTGCGCAGCCGCAGCAGGTGTCCCTGGCCAGTGGTGACGTACAGGCTGCCCTGATCAGCGTCGCCGAAGCAGCAGTTGGTGGGACCGTCGACGCCAACCGGCATGGGATAGGTCTCCAGCACCCGGCCCTGGGGCGTCCAGACGTATATCATGGGGCCAGGGCCGCTGAGGTTGTTGCCGGCGGTGCCCACGATGTTCCCCTCGGAGTCCAGGCACATGCCATCGATGCCGCGCTGGGGGCCCCGGTGGTCCCGGCCGAACTGGTGCAGCACGATGTACTGGCCCAGGGAACCGTCCTCATTGATGGGGTAGGAGCGCAGCTCCCGCACCCCCTCGGGTGAGGGGTCGGTCTGAATGATGTACAGGCTGCGCTCGTCGGGGGACACCAGCAACCCGTTGGTGCCGGTGGTGTCGTAGGTCATCCGCTGGCAGGTGTAGCTGCCGTCGGACTGGGGGTCGGCCCGCAGGATGTCCCGGTTCATGTTCTCCTGCTGCTCGCTGGGGTCGATGTTCCCCTCGTTCCAGGGGTTGCTGAACCAGATGCGCCCCCGCCGGTCAATGGCCAGGTCATTGGGGGTGTTCAAGCGCTGCCCGTCCAGCCGGTCAACAATGGTGGCGGTCCCTCCATCAGGGTCGAAGCGGACGATGGAACGGCCGCCGGAACAGCAGCCGTAGAGGCGGCCATCGGCGTCGAAGGACAGGCCGTTGGTGTGGTTGGTGTTCTCACGGAATATGCTGCACTCGCCGGTCTCCGGGTCGTAGGCCATGATGCGGCTGGCCGGAATATAGGTGAACAGAAGCCGCCGGCCGTCCCAGGCCGGGCCCTCGGTCAAACGGCTGAATGGTCCCGCGACTTGCTCCCACTGCAGTGCCATGATTTCCTCCCGTGTCTTGGTTGATTTCCAGTATGCCAATACCCTGGTGTTGATGGATGGAAGGGCTTCTCCTTCCTCGCCGGTGAATAACGGAATGGCGGGGACTGTCCCTAGCCATTAGTGATTCGCTCCAAGCACTCGACCTACAGCCGGTAGGCCCGCACCGCGGTTCCCTGGAACATGGCGGCCCTTTCCGTCTCGGAGAAGTCCCGGGAGACCCGCTTGAAGGCATTCCAGACGGTGGTGTAGGCGTAGGATGCCTTGTCCACCGGGAAGTTGCTCTCGAACATGCAGCGCTGGGGTCCGAACTGCTCTATACAGTAGGTCAGCCACGGGCCGATTGTGTTGGCTACCTCCCGCGAGGTGGGCGGTGCGGGACGCTGGTGCCAGTCGTGCCCGCTAATCAGGTTGCCGAACCCGCCCAGCTTGACCACCACGTTCTCCCGCTGGGCAACTTCGGCGATGCCCTGCTGCCAGTCGGCGAACACCTCGTCCCGCTTGCCGGCGTAGGGACCGACGCCCAGGGGACGGCCGACGTGGTTCAGGATGATGGTGGTGTCGGGAAAGACGGCAGCCAGGTCAGCCAGATCGCCCAGCTGGGTGTGGTACACCAGGGCGTCGAAGCTCAGCCCCAGCCGTCGCAGACAGGCGAACCCCTCACGGAAACGTGTGTCCAGCAGCATTCCCGGGGTGTTGGATGCCGGAGAGCCGACCTCGGGGCTGGCGTCCCAGGCGCAGGAGAAGCGGATGCCCCGGAAGCGGTTGCTGCTGGCCGCAAGGAGCGCTTCCAGCACCGGCTCCACCGCGGCACCCAGCATGAGGTCGGCGTTGCCAACAATTCCGGCGGCCACGTCCGTGGAGCCGTACTGCCCGCTGGCGCTCTGGGCGGCTATGCCCTGGACGAACTCTACCTCTCCCACGGAGCGCATCTGCTCCGGTCCCCTGGCACGGTACATGGAGTGGCACTCGATGAACACCGTCTGGGCGATGTTGTGGCCCCCGGCCAGGTCCTGGGTGAGCTGGTCCAGCAGGTAGCGGTCCCCCTCCCGGTCCCAAAAGTGGTGGTGCGGGTCGCAGATTGGCAGGCCGGGTTCCAACGGCTCTTCCGCCGTCAGGGCCAGCCAGGAATCACGTTGGCTTACCATGTCTCCTCACCTCCCAAGAACTGTTCGACTACCCTATGCTCCTCTTCCTCTCATTCCGTTCCGCGACATCTTCAAACTCTGTCGGCTCGCCTGGAGTCTTTACCAAGAGACTATCTCAGAAAAGGACAGTGTTGAAAAGAAGGGCGGAAACCGGGCAACGCCAGCTGGAACCTTGGCGTAGTTCCAAGGGCAGGCCGGGACAACCTCTTCGGCGATCCGTCCCCTTGGTCCGGCCCTCTTCCATCACCTCTCCCTTCCCCATGATGCCGAACCACCTTCAGGCTTGTAAACTCGTGTGCCTCGGAGACGGGTCTTGCATCCGCCCCTGCCCCCGGGACTATCGCAGTTGGTCCTTGCCAACTTCACCCGGAGAAAGGGTGGGACACCCGGTTTTTTTTAGTTCTTGTGCCAAATGTGCCATTTCGCTGACTTTGAGCACGAAAACCGGGTGTCAGCCGGTTTATGGTGTGCCATTCCGGGGGATTCTTGTCGCAAACTGTGTCACGTTTGTAGCATTTTGTGTCATTTTTGTGCTGTTGGAGACCCACATCGGAGCCGGGAGTGGGAGGGGCGGGGCTGAAGCTGGGCATGGGCATGGCCGGCAAACTCCGACAGGGTGCGGGCGGAAGGGCCGCCCGGCTTTCCTTGCCGCTTTACTGGACGCTATACCGTTGAGCGCGGGCCTGTCAACAGGCTTTTGGCAGAAGCCGGGAGGGTGACGGCACCTGGTGTTCATACGTGATAGCCCTGGCCAGGGCCCGCTCCAACGATTCCAGCAGCCTGGCTCTGTAGTACACTTTCAGTGTCCCGAGGCGACAATGCTTGGAGGTTTGTTTTCTAATACCGGGAACCTTTAACCCCAAGGAGGTGATGCGCCATGGCGAAGGTCAGCTCGACGAAATCCTTCCTCAACTGGATGTACTCCACCACCTTCGAGGACATCCCAACGGATGTCCGCAATATGGCCGCGTTGGCCCTCTACGACGTCATCGGGTGCAATCTGGCTTGCTCCCTGCTGCCCACCGCCCACCGGATGGTGGATTTCGTCAACCTGACCGGCGGGTCCCCGGACTGCACGATGATGGGATTCCCCACGCGTACCTCCCCGGTCAACGCGGCAATGGTCAACGGCACCCTGGGACACGGAGACGAGATGGACGCCCACGACGGAGATGGGCGAGGGACGCACATCTTGGCCGCCACGACGGCCTCAGCCCTGGCATGCGGGCAGTTGGTGAAAGCCACCGGGCCGGAGGCCCTGCGGGCAGTCATCCTGGGGTATGAACTGTCCAAGAGGATAGTCGGAGTGGCCAACCGGGTGGAAAGAGAGGCTGGAAAGTCCTTCGGCCCGGTGGATGCGGGCAACACCATGGGGGCAACCGCGGCCGCCGGCATCGCCCTGGGCCTGCCGCCGGACCGGCTGGAAGTGGCCCTGGGGCTGGCGGCCCACATGTCATGCAACATCGCGGCGTATACCAGGGAAACCGAGCACATGACCGCCTCTTTCCTCCGGGGTGGAGTGGGCGCCCGGAACGGAGTATCCGCCGCGCTGATGGCGAAGGTGGGCTATGACGCTCCACCGGACATTTTCGATGGAGAGCCGGGTTTCTTCAGCAGCCGCCTGGGAATCCAGGAACCCGGCCCCGAGTTCGCGGAAACCCTGGGCGAGGAATACGGCATCACCGGAATAATCTTCAAGCGGCAGAACGCCGGGGGCGGCAACCATGTCGCCAGGTTAGTCCTCGTCGAGTTGATGACCGAGAACGGTTTGACCAGCTCTGATATTGTGGAAATCAGGGCGGAACTGGTCCCCCGGCGGGGCATCCACCATCATTCCGGTTACGGCGAGAGGGTGCTTGCCCTGGCCGCGGCGTATGGCGGCGTGGGTCTGCGTGAAGCTTACGACGAAAACTGCTACGACGCTCCCGAAGTCAACGCCATCCAAGAGCGCATCAAGATCTCCGACCGGGATGACTGGACCGGATATGAAGACCGCTTCTACGCCGGGGTAACCGTCGTGACCAAGGATGGCAGAACCCTGAGCAGGGAAAGCAATGACCGACAGATGACCGAGGCGGAGCTGGACGCCAAGTTCTCCTACCTGGTCGGGCTGAGGGCCGGAGATGCCAAAGCCACGGAGTTGGCCGGGGTCCTGAAGCGGTTGGATACCGTGAGCGACATATCCGAGGTGATGGCCCAATTGGAGCTTCCGACGGCGGGAATCAAGGAAGTTTAGCCGCAGCCGGATTGACCTGACCCCTTTCCTTGGATTTCCCGGGCTGCGGTCCGATCGGCTTGGTTTCCATCCCCGGAAAACGGGACTGCCAGGAAAGGTTGCAAGCCCGGCAGATTTCCTCCGGCTGAAGCTGAGACGGCCCCGAATTACGGGGTCCACCTCAGTTCCTGCTGGGCCGTTCCCAGGTGCTGGATCCGGTCCTCGGCCAGCCGTCGGGCGGCTTCCCCCTGCCCCGGGGCAGCATCCCTACGGGACTGGGGTGCCGAACATGGAACAGGGTGATTAACTCATCCCCGTTGCCGGTTCCAGGCAACTCCGCCGCTGACAAATTTCTGCGACATTTCACCCTTATCGTGAGGCTTGTCAAAGGTATTTCACGAAAGGAGTGGAATGATGATTCGCATGAAGTTGATGAAGAAGACCTACCTGGTAGGGCCGGTCCTGGCGGCCCTGCTCGGAGCAGGGGTGCTGCTTGGCTGCGCAGTCGACACCGGGTCGGCAGAAGGACGCGATTCCAACGACGCCACGGCAACCCAAGAAATCTCCGAGCAGGGAGGCGGCGAGCCCGGAGGCGAACATGGCCCCAGCGGAGAGGGTGCCGGCGCATCCGGCAGCGAAGAAGCCAGCGGAGCCAACCTCGCCCCCGATGAGACCTTCGATATGGTTCGCGGCGGTGCCCGCCTCATCCTGAACTACGACACCGCCAGCAATTCCTTCACGGGCACCGTGGAGAACACCACCAGCAACGTCCTGGATCAGGTGAGGATCGAGGTTCACCTCTCCAACGGAACGGAGCTTGGGCCGACCACCCCGGTAGACCTGGCGCCAGGTCAGACGATGGATGTCAAACTGCCCTCGACCCAAGCGTCCTTCGCCGGCTGGATAGCCCACGCCGAGGTGGGCAGCGGAGCCGAGGGCGGCCAGGCGGCCGGCGAAGGCGGTGAGAGCGGGCCGGATGGTCCCGAAGGCGCCGAGAGCGGCGGGGCCGGCGGTGAGGCTGCGCGGGAAGCCGCCATGTCCAGCCCCATCACGCCCCTGGACCAGACCTGGAACGGCAACCTCGGCGGACTGGCCATCTCCGCGTGGTACGATTCGGCGACCCAGACGGTTAACTCAACGGTTGAGAACGCCACCTCGCAGACGCTCTGCTACGTGCAGGCCGAACCCCACCTGAAGTCGGGAACGCAGACGGTGGGAGAGCTGGGCCCCGACGTTCTGGGAGACCTGGCCCCCGGACAGCAGGCAACGTCCAGCGTGTCGGTCAGCAGTGAGCCCAGCCTGGCCGGAGTCCCCTTCGACGGATACGTGGTTCACATGGAGGTGTTCGACTGCGGCGGCCCGGGACCGCAGCCTCACACCGGCGGCGAAGGCGGAAGCGGCGAGGGCCCCGGCGGTGAGGGGCACGGACCGGGCGGTGAGAGCGGCAGCGAGTCCGGCGGCGAGAGCAGTGGCTCCGGCGGCGAAGAGGGCAGCAGCGCCATGTTGGCGCCGGATGAGACCTTCGACGCGGTTCGGGGCGGCGCCCGCCTCATCCTGGACTACGACGCTGCCAGCAACTCCTTCCGGGGCACGGTGGAAAACACCACCAGCAACGTCCTGAGTCGGGTCAGAATCGAAGTGCATCTCTCCAACGGCACCGAGCTGGGGCCGACGACCCCGGCGAATATGGCTCCGGGCCAGGTGCTGGCGGTCAACCTACTTGCGACTCAGACACCCTTCACCGGTTGGATAGCCCACGCCGAGGTCGGGGGCGGTGAAGGCGGGGGTGAGCACGGTGCCGGCGGAGAGCACGGTGGCAGCCAGTCCGGTGACGGTGAACACGGCTCCGGCGGTGAGCACGGCGGCCGCGGCGAGCGCAGGCGAGGCGGCTAAGGCCAGGCGGCCCTGCTGAGTAACCTTACCCCGAACTCGGTGGAGTAAAATCGGATTGCTGGCCATCTGGAATACGGACGCGGCGCCTCTATCGGGCGTCGCGTCACCAATGGGCTTCAGGGGACCGGACATGAGCGGCACAGTATTGATAATCGAAGACGACGCCAGGATCGCCAACTGGGTCAAGGTCTACTTCGAGCGGGCCGGTTTCGCCGCCGATATAGCTCACGACGGCGAGACCGGCCTGGAAATGGCCCGGGAAACGGCTCCGGACCTAGTTGTCCTCGACCTGACGCTTCCCCGCCTCGACGGCATGGAGCTATGCCGAATCCTGCGCCGGGAATCGGAGGTCCCCATCATCATGCTGACGGCAAGGGAGGCCCACGCCGACCGGATCATCGGACTGGACAGCGGGGCCGACGACTACATCGTCAAGCCCTTCGACCCGGGAGAAGTCATCGCCCGCGCCGGGGCCGTGCTTCGCCGGGCCAAGGGCCGGGTCCAGCAGGTCTTGACCCGGGGGAACATCACGCTGAATGAGACCGCCCAGAACGTGACGGTTGACGGAGAGCCCGTCGTCCTGAGCCAGGCGCAAATCACCCTGCTGTCCGCTCTCATGCGCCATCCCAACCAGGTGCTCACCCGCGATCAGCTGATCTCCCTGGCCTTCAACGACGACTTCGACGGGCTGGACCGGGCCATTGACAGCCAGATCGCCCGCCTGCGAAGGCAGATCAACCGGAACGGCCGTCAGCCCATTCAGACCGTCTACGGCGCCGGTTACCGGTTCGTGGCAGAGGAGGAGTAATGTCGCTGCGCTGGCGAATCATGGGAGCCACCATCGTTGTCGTACTTCTCACCGTCCTCACCAGCATCGGCGTGGGCTACTATGCGACCCAGGCCCGCCTGGGCGTGTTCGTGGAAAGGATAGGCCGGGACGAGGCGGCGCAGCTGGCCCGGAGCCTGAGCCTGGAGTACACCAATGCCGGTGGTTGGGGAACGCAGGACCAGGCCCTGTCCCACGCCGGATACATCTACGGCGGCAGGTCACCGGGAGAGCGGTCCGAGGAGGGCGAGAGAGAGCACCTGGAGGGCTTCCACCACGACCCGGTGCGGGTCGTCATCGTCGACGCCGGCGGCCGTGTCGTGCAGGACAACTTCTCCGAATTGCCCCCGGGAACCTCCGCCGCGGACCTGAGCGGGCATGGCGAGACGGTGTTCGACCTGGCCGCGAACCAACCCGTGGGCCGCGTCTACGTGGATGTAAACCACGAGCTCCTCGCCACGGAATCCCATGGATTCCTCAACGCGCTCCTGTACACCACCCTGGCCGGGGGCGCGCTGACGGCCGGCGTCGCCATACTGCTGGCCGCCTGGTTTTCCAAGCGGATAACAGCGCCGGTTACGGCGTTGACCGAGGCAACGCAGGCAATCGCCCAGGGGGACACGGCCCGCCTGCCGGTCAGGTCTTCGGACGAGCTGGGACGGATGAGCGCGGCATTCAATGAAATGACCACCGCCCTGGAAACCCAGCGGGAGCTCCGCAGGCGGCTGATCAACGACGTTTCCCACGAACTGAACACGCCCCTCAGCGTTATACAACTGGAGGCGGCCGGGCTGCGCGACGGTCTCCAGGCCCCCGAGAGTGCGTCGGCCCACATCATCCAGGAAGTGGCCCGGCTGCGCGGCCTGGTGACCGACTTGAACTGGCTGGCGGAGACCGATCACGGCGAGTTCCGGCTGTCCTTCGAGGCCAGTCCGCTCTACGAACTCATCGCGGAAGAGCTGGAGCGGTGGCAGCCGCAATCCCAGGCACGGCAGGTCGAATTGTCGCTGGAAGCATCGGGCGGCCTGCCGGACCTGGACGTGGACCGGATGCGGATGAGCCAAGCCCTGGGAAACGTCATCGGCAACGCCATTCACTGCACCGGGGCCGGAGGAAGGGTCACGATCGGGGCGGGCTTGAATGGCGATAGGACGGTGGCTATCTCAATCACCGATGACGGGATCGGCATCGCCGCCGCCGACCTTCCCCACGTCTTCGACCGCTTCTACCGCACCGACCGGTCCCGCAGCCTGGGGATAGGCGGCACCGGCCTGGGCCTGGCAATCACCCGGACCATAGTGGAAGCGCACGGGGGCACGATTACGGTTGAGAGCGGCGGACCTGGGCAGGGTGTCACCGTGGCGATTCTCCTGCCCCTTGACGAGCAAACAACATCAGCCCGACCCCTCCGCTCCACCCCAACAGCGGGGGCCGGAGCGGACGATCATTCGTGATCCAGTCTCCGGCGCGCTATGCCGCCGGATTAAAGGTCCACAGATATCGGAGAGGTCAGTGCGACGGAGGCGGGTCAGGAAAAGCCGAGGCGGCGGACCATGGACTGGACTTCGGCAGGATCCAGGTCGGGTTCTTCCCCATCGGGAAGCTGCTGCCGGACGGCATCGGCAAGGCGGTCAGCGCGAAGGTCGTCCAGCTTGATGCAGCGGGCCCCCATTGCGTCGGCCAAGCCCTGGGCCATTCCCAGCTTCAGGAAGCCCAGCTCGGTATCCACGACCACGGAGGGGAACTTCTTGTCCTCGAACAGAGAGGCCACGCCCTGGGCCTCGGTCACGGCAGAGGCGGCCGAGGACGAGTAGTCCATGGAGACGTTGGCCCGTCCGTCGGACAGCACCACCACCAGGGGCAGCACCTCCCGGTCCTTGAGGCGCTCGGTTTCCAGGACTTCCAAGGCCAGATAGAGTCCGCGGGACAGGGGAGTGCGGCCCCCGGTGGGCATATCCTGGAGGTAGGCCTGGGCCAGATCGACGCTATTGGTGGGAGGCAGGAGCAGGTCGGCGTGGACGCCGCGGAAGCTGATCAGCGCGACCCGGTCGCGGCGCTGGTAGGCGTCCAGAAGCAGGGACAGGATGGCGCCCTTGACGGCAACCATCCGGCGTTGGGCACCCATGGAGCCGCTGGCGTCCACGACGAACAGGATCAGGCTGCCGGTGCGGGTTTCGCGGACCTTTTCGCGTACATCCCAAGGTTCGATGAGCACCGAATCCGGGGAGGCTCCGGCGCTTTCGGAGCGGCGGCGCTGCTGGTGAGGAGCCGCGGCGCGCAGTGTGGCATCCAAAGCGAGGTCGGAGGCCGCATCCTGGGGTACGGCAGAGCGTACATAGCGGCCAACGGAGGAACTGCTGACGGTGACGGCGCGCCGCCCGGTGCTCTGCCGGGCGCGGCGGTCAGCTGGCTCAAGCTGCAGGGACTCGACGGAGTAGGGATCGCCGGTCTCGAACCATTGGTCGCCGGGGCCGGAATCGCCGGGCGGCTCCTCGGCGGGGGGTTCTTCCCGGGGTTCTAAGTCAGACGGGTCGGAATCTGACTCGTTGCGGTCGCTGGAGTCCTGGGGCTGGTCCTGGGGTTCCCGGTCCCGGTTCTGGTGCTCGTCGATCATGGCGTCGAGCTGCTCGGTGACCAGGTGCGGCTGCTGGAAGGGCAGGCGACGCTGGCGGTGCAGCAGGGCCATCTGGGCAGCCTCGCGGACATCCTCGACATTGACCTCGGTGCGGCCCTCGTAGGCGGCGATGGTGCTGGCGGTCTTGTACATCACGATGTCGCCGCGCAGGCCATCCACCTGGTACTCGGCGCAGATGTCGGTTATCAGGTCAAGGATGTCATCGCCAACGATGACCCGGGGAAGGAGTTCCCGGCTCCGCAGCAGGCGTTCCCGTTCCTGGGCCTCAGCCTCATCCCACCCGGCGATGAACCCGTGCGGTTCGGCCTCGAAGGAGATGCGGCGGCGGACGACCTCGCGGCGGTCTTCAGGTTCCAGGGACCCGTCCACCTCGACGGCCAGGCCGAAGCGGTCCAGAAGCTGGGGGCGCAGATCTCCCTCCTCCGGGTTCATGGTGCCGACCAGGATGAACTCAGCAGCGTGGCTGACCGAGATGCCCTCGCGCTCGACGTAGTTCCGGCCCATGGCGGCAGCGTCAAGGAGCACGTCAACGAGGTGGTCGTTGAGCAGGTTGACTTCGTCAATGTAAAGGATGCCGCGGTGGGCGGCGGCGATGAGTCCCGGCTCGAAACTCTTGGCGCCGGTCTTGATGGCGGACTCGATGTCCAACGAACCAACCAGGCGGTCCTCGGTGGCGCCCACGGGCAGGTCCACAATGCGGACCTGGTGGCTGACCGGCTGGACCGCCATCTGCGGCGGATCGCAACGCTGGCACAGTCCCTGGCGCTGCTCCGGAAGACAGCTGTACGGGCAACCCTGTACCACCGAGACCTCAGGGAGGAGGGCGGCCAGGGAGCGGACGGCGGTGGACTTGGCGGTACCTTTCTTGCCCCGGATCAGGACGCCACCGATCTTGGGGTTGATGGTGTTGAGCAGGAGGGCCCGTTTCATGGCCTCCTGCCCAACGATGGCGGTGAAAGGGAACCAGGGTTCCTTCTGGGTCTCGGGTTGGGTGGTCAACAACGACTCCTAGCCGACTGAGACCCGCTCGGCGGACGCCGGGTTGGCACAGACCCCTTTTTCCTTGTAGCGAACGTACCCGGTGACTCCGAGGGCGATCCCCATCCAGAGCAGGAAGTGGCCGATGACGGTGAAGGAGCGGAACATTATGACCAGTCCCTCCGGCACCCACTCCGGGATGGCGTCCGGGTTCCCCGGAATCAGCAGGAAGGCGGCGATGGCGACGATGGCGTAGGCGGCGGCAATGCCAGCCAGGCCGAGCCAGCGGCCGGCCCCGTGGGGCTGGGACTGGACCACCTTGCGCACGGCGATGCAGACTGCGACCACGGCCAAGATGGACACAGCGATGAACAGGAACTGGAAGCCCTGGCGCGCCAGCAGGGACGTGCCTTCTCCAATGCCGGGGGGATTCAACGGATATTTCAACTGGGCAAACAGGGATATGGCCCAGAAGCCCAGGAAACCGGCGATGGAGGACCAGGCCCACATGTTCCAGCCCGGAGAGGCGAGCCTGACCAGGTGGTAGAGCCCGGTGAAGACGGCGCCAAACAGGACACCCAAGACAGCCAGGCCGGCGGCCATTCCGATGCGCTGGACGCCGAGAGAGATGGCGATGCCTTCCTCCTCAGGCTCCCCGGTTGGGGCTTCAGCAGCGGCGGCCGCTTCTTCGAGAGTGATAGCCCACTCCATGACGGGAACGTTGAAGACGTTGAAATAGGCGCCGACGAGCAAACCCATCACCACACCCATTACCAGCGAAACCGGAAGCACGCTTTTCATGCCTGCACCACCTTTCCGAGACTGATATTTCCGGGCAAGCTGAACCAAAGGAGGCGATGCCTCCTCAGTTCATAGTTGCATTACGAAGGGGTTTGGGGCGGCTAGAGCCGCCCCGGGGATACGTTAGCCGATGCCTAGTGGCACATGAAAGCGACGTGGCGGGCGTGGTGGAAGACCTCGTGGACCGCGCCCAAGATGGCGGGGGAGCCGATGGCCGCACCGTGGACGGCGCCGTCGACGTACCCAACCATGTACAGTACTCCGGCGCCCAACACGAACCAGGGCGCCCAGACCGGGGTCTCCCGCGAGCGAAGAGCGTTCATCAAAGTAGTCATGGATCCCTCCCTTTATTGTTTGGCCTGCCTGGCCAGATTGTCTTTCCCTTCAGTATTCCCGAACGGGAGAGCCTACCAGACCCGACCGTTTCGGTCAAGAATACCCTTCATTTAAACGGCGGTCACCGCTCCACGAAAATAATGCCCTCCCGGCCGACGTACCGGTCCCGCATTTCCTCGAAAGCCCGGAGTTTCTCCGGCTGGAACTCGGTCCGTTTTTCGTTCTCGTCCAGCATGGGGTTGGGGAAGTAACAGCGGACGAGGGTTTCCTCCCAGTTGCGGGAGAAGCGGACGTAGTAGGACTTCATGTTGCCGTGGCTGTTGGCCTCGACAAACTGGATGCCGTCGACATTTTCCATCCTGAGGTGGAAGTGCCAGTTGTCGGCCTCGATGGTTGCCCAGCCGTTGTGGATCTCGGGCTCTTTGATGCCGTGGGCATGGTTTTCGCTGACAACCTCGCCCGCGCCGACGACCCACATCATTTCTTCATTGGTGGTCAACTCGTTCAGCAGTTCCAGGGTTATTTCCACTTGCGGCCTCCTTGCCGGCGGGACGGGACTAACCCGGCCGCCCCTCTTGGCGGGCTTCAAGGTCGGCTTCCAAATCCAGGTAAAGCTGGCGCAGTTGCTCCAGTATTTCCGGTGGCGGGTCTTCCCAGAGGCCGCGCTCCACGGCTTCCAGCAGGCGTTCGACGATCCCGCGCAGGGCCCAGGGATTGCTCTCCTGGAAGAACTGCTGCATCTCCGGATTGAGGACGTACTCCTCGGTGACGTCCTGATACATCCAGTCCTCGACGACCTGGGCGGTGGCGTCGTACCCGAACATGTAGTCCACGGTGGCGGACAGCTCGAAGGCGCCCTTGTAGCCGTGGCGCTTCATGGACTCGATCCACTTGGGGTTGACCACCCGGCTGCGGAACACGCGGCGGGCCTCGTCCTGCAGGTCGCGGACTCGGGAGCGGGACGGGTCGGAACTGTCCCCGAAGAACTGGCGGGGGTTGCGCCCGGTCAATGCGCGGACGGTGGCGATCATGCCGCCATGATACTGCATGTAGTCATCGCTGTCGAAGACATCGTGCTCCCGGTTGTCCTGGTTCTTGGCGGCGATGACAATCTGGCTGAAGCGGAGGCGGAACTGCTCCCGGGCATTGACGCCGAAGTCCTGCTGGGTGTAGGCGTAGCCACCCCAGGCGGTATATACCTCGGCCAGGTCCTGCACCGTTTCCCAGTTGCGCTCGTCCAGGACGGGGAGGATTCCGGCGCCATAGGTCCCGGGCTTGCTCCCAAAGATGCGATACAGGGAGCCGGACATCGGGGGAGCAGGCGCAAGGGGAGAATCGGCGGGAGTGGCTTCTTCTTCCTCGCGCTTCTGGCGGTCTTCCAGAAGGTGTTTGCGGACATAGTTGTCGTCGGGGGACTCGTCCAGGGCGGCAACCTGTTCGATGGACTGGTCGAGCAGGTAGATGAGGTTGGGGAAAGCATCGCGGAAGAAGCCGCTGATCCGAACGGTCACGTCAACGCGGGGGCGGCCCAGCTCGGAGACCGGGATGACCTCGATGCCGGAGACCCGGCGGCTTTCCTGCTGCCAGACAGGGCGGACGCCCAAGAGGTACATTATCTGGGCGATATCGTCGCCGTGGGTCCGCATGGCGGAGGTACCCCAGACTACGATGCCGACCATTTCCGGGTAGGCGCCCTCTTCCTCCAGGTACTTTTCCAGGAGGGCGTCGCCAAGGGCCTTGCCCACTTCCCAGGCGGCGGGGGAGGGCAGGGTCTTGGGGTCTACTGAGTAGAAGTTGCGGCCGGTGGGCAGGACGTTGGCCATGCCCCGGGTGGGCGCGCCACTGGGACCGGGGGGAACGAAGCGGCCTTCCAGTCCCCGCAGCAGGTTGTCAATCTCGTCGGTGGTCCGCATCAGGGCAGGATAGATGGACTCGGTGGCGAACCGGAGCATCTCCTCAGTGTGGGCGTCCGCTTTTCCGACAACACGGGCAACCACGTCAGCCACCTGCTCCGGGGAAAAGCCATTGTCCTGCATCTGGGAGAGGCAGCTGCGGCAGAGGACTTCCAGCCGCTCCAGCACATCGCCGGCGCTGCGTAGGGGAGTATCCGGGTCCAGGTCCCGCAGGACGGCGGGCATGTTCCCGTTAACCGGGGTAGACGGCTCGTCCAGCAACTGCCGGTAGTCCAGTCCCAAGGCCTCGGCGATGGCCCGGCGCAGACTGGCAATGCCCCCGATATCCAAGCGGGTCAGGGCCGACATGAGGCCAACCAACTGCTCCTCGGTTGGCGGTTCTCCGAGAGTGTGGAGGCCGTCCTTGATCTGGGCGTCCTTGATCTCGCAGAGGTAGCCGTCGATTTCCAGCATGAACTCGCCGAAGTCGTCGGGTTGGGCATCGACACCCAGGTCCCGGTGCAGCTCCGCCTGCTGGACCATCTCCCAGATCTGGGACTCCAGCATGGGCAGCTTGCCGGGATCGAGAGTCTGGCACTGGTAGTGCTCGTCCATGAGCTGTTCCAGCTTGGCGATGTCGCCGTAGCTGTCGGCGGTGGTCATGGGCGGTATGAGGTGGTCGATGATCGTCGCGTGGGTACGGCGCTTGGCCTGGGTGCCCTCCCCGGGGTTGTTGATGATGAAAGGATAGAACAGGGGCAGGTCCTGCAGGGCAACTTCCGGGTAGCAGGCGTCGGAGAGGCCGATGCCCTTTCCGGGAAGCCATTCCAGCGTGCCGTGCTTGCCTACGTGGACCATAGCATCGGCCTGGAAGACATCGCGGATCCAGCGGTAGTAGGCGATGTAGTGGTGGGTCGGCGTCAGGTCCGGGCTGTGGTAGATGGAGATGGGGTGTTCGCCGAAGCCACGGGGAGGCTGCAATCCGACAAAGACGTTGCCCAACTGGAGGCCGGCGATGGCGAGTTGGTCCCCGGTGCGGTAGACGTTTCCGGGAGCCGGGCCCCAGGAATCCAGCAATTCCTGGCGGACGGATTCGGGGAAGCCCGAGTACCACGCGGCGTACTTGCGGGCGGATACGTGGCCTGCGGCGAGGCGAAGCTGCTCCTCGGTGAGGGAGTCCCGGTCGTTGCTGCAACGCTCGATGATCCGGTGGACCAACTCGTCGCCATCCGAGGGAATGTCATCGACGTGGTAGCCGGCACCGTCCAGAGCGTTCAGCAGGTTCACCACCGACGCCGGGGTGTCCAGCCCCACCGCGTTGCCGATGCGGGCGTCCTTGGTCGGATAGTTACTCATTATGATAGCGATGCGCTTTTCGGCATTGGCCTTGCGGCGCAGGCTGGCCCACTTGGAGGCCAGCCGGGCAACAAGGTCGATTCGGTCCGGCTGAGCCACGTAGCGTTGCAGTCGGTTGGTCACCATGCTGCCGCTCCGGGCGGTGGCGGTTTCCTGCTTGAAGGATATGGGGACGGATATGATTCGGCCGTCAAACTCGGGCAGGGCTATGTTCATCGCGGTGTCGATGGGTCCCAGCCCCAGTGAGCTTTCCTCCCATTCCTCGTGGGTGCCGGTGGAGACGATGCCCTGGATTACCGGCACGTCCATCCGGTCCAGCAAATCGACGGACCAGCCGGTGGCAATGGTCGGACCGTCCTGGCTGATGTCGCTCATGGCCAGGCCCATGGTGTTGACGATGCAATCCACCCGGGGCGCTCCCGAATTGTCCAGCATGAACTCCGTCAGGGTACGGCTGTGTTCTCCCTCCTCCTCGGGATTGTGCTTGAGGCTGAAGGAGAAGACGGGCAGGACGTTGACTTCCTGGGCTTCCAGACCGCGAATCAGTTCGTCGATGAACTGGAGGTTGCCGCTCATCCAGTGGGCGCGGTAGAAGAGGACGCCGACGGATGGCAGACCGGGCCGGAACCGCTGGGATATGTAGGCGTCAACGTCCAATCCCCGGTCAACGTCGGGGTGGTAGACGCCTTCCCAAGGCACCGGTTCCGGGGCTTCATGGCCGTACTCGCTCCCCAGGTAGGTGTCGCTGAGGAACAGGAACAGGTTCTGGAAGTTGGCGACGCCGCCCCGCATCAGGTAGGAAAAGGTGGTCTCCAGCTCCGCGACCGACACCGTGCAGGCGGTCACCAGGTCCTCGTCCCACTCCTGGTGGCCCGGGCAGGCGATAAGAGGGACGCCGCGGGAATGGCAGCGGGACACGAGGTCGTCGTATACCTCGGGCATGGAGCGCTTGCCGCCGAGAAGGCGGAGCACCACCACTCCGGCGTCCTCCACCGCTTTGAGCAGGTCCTCCCGGGACTCGTCATCCACCAGGGCGACCGGGTTGAAGGCCGCGATGGTGGGGAAGCCGGACAGGCCCAGGTCCGCCACCGAACGTTCCGCGGTGAGGATATCCGTGTCCGCGGTGGTGACGAAGACGATGCTCTGTTGTCCGGTGCGGGTGGGAGTGGTCAAGCTGCCACAATCCTCGCTGTTTTTCTGCTAGTCGGGATCCCGGGACGGCCGGGGAAATACCATGATAGAGAGGTCGCTGAACTCATCCGGCAGCTGGGCGCATTGGTCCAGGGAGCCCTGCCAGGCCTGTTCGTCGTCAAAGGTAAGACGCTGGTAGACGATAACCGGCCGGTCCCCGGAAACCCCGGCCTCGACCAGGTTTGACGCTATCAGGGGAGGCATCAGGTCGAAGGGCCTGGGCAAGAGGATTATGTTGCGGAGCCCTTCGTTCAGGTGATGCCGCAGTTCGTCCAAATCTCCGGCGGTGTCGGCCCGCTTGTGAAGGGTCACAAAAATAGACTCCTCCATGTAGATGCCGGTTCGGGCGGCGGCAAACTGGATGGAGCTGACCCCAGGGATGAGCTCGACCCTTCCGGCCCTGCGCTGGACCCGCTCAATCAACTCCCGGGCGGAGACGTTGAGGTCTCCCCAGGCACAGACCACGCAGCTCTTGCCCGCACGGACCTGCTCCTGGGCGTAGTCCAGCACCTGTTCCTGGTCCCGGTAGCTCATGGGGCACAATTCGGCGTCACCGGCCCACTGCTCCACGACGTTGAGGACGGTCCGGAATCCTACCACCAAGTCGGCATCACGGATGGCCTTTTGTGCCCGCAGGGTAAGCATCTGCGGGTCTCCCGGCCCAACGCCGATGATGGTCATTGCTATGTCGGTGTTGCTGGTCATTAGACGGTCTGCTGTCCGGTACCAGTGGTCCCTAAATTAAAATCCCCCGACTCTGCACGTCGGGGGAACCTGTGATTTCAGTTACTCGGGAAGGCGGCGAAGCCAGTCCCGGGAACCCCCATCTGTATGGCGCAGAGTAGAGCCCCAATCACCCAGGCCGGTGTCCTGACTTACGCCTCCCTCCGCAGGCAAACCCGGAGGGGCAACGTTCACAGTGGCGCAACCGCGGCGGAATTTCACCGCCTTTCCCGTTTGAACCTTTGTGGTACCTTGAGTGTGTAGCAGGTTTTTAAGGTGGGATACGCTGGCGGGTACTTTAATCCTGTCTGAAAGGGTTGTCAAGCACAGACGCGGGAGCGCGGGCGTACCGCCACGGGCAGCCCGCGGGATATACTCGCCGGGCCTTTGACCCGCACACTCCTTCAGGACGGATGTTTACGGTTATGCAAATTGACATTGGCGAATGGCAGGTGCGGAGCCTGCGCCCGGATGATGCTCCCTCCCTGGCGAAGTACGCTAACAACCGGAAGATCTGGATCAACATATGGGACAGGTTTCCGCATCCCTATTCGTTGCAGGATGCCGAAAACTGGATACAAGAAGCCAATGGGCAAGAGCCTGAGACCATCTTCGCCATCGCTTCAGGGACCGAAGTCATTGGCAACATAGGCCTGGAGCTGAAGCAGGATGTCCAACGCCGCTCGGCCGAAGTGGGTTACTGGTTGGGCGAACCGTTCTGGGGCCGGGGCATAGCGACCAGGGCTTTGAAGGCTCTGACGGAATACGCGTTCGCCGAATTCGACCTGGCACGAATATACGCCGAGGTGTTCGAGTGGAATCCGGCATCCTGCCGGGTCCTCGAAAAGGCGGGTTTCGAGTACGAAGGGCGCATGCGCAAGAGCGCCACGAAGGACGGGCAGACAATCGACATGTTCCTTTATTCCTTGACCCGGGATTGAGCGCCGACGGTACAGGAAGAAGAAAGCCCTTCGACAAAGCGCGAGCGCGGTTTGACACGCCCTGGCGATTCTCATATTTTAGTCCCGGCGCCGAAGCCAGGCGGCAGCCGGACTCCCGGAGGTGGACCTTTGGCCCTCGGCTGGGGAATCGTCAGCACCGGAAATCATCCCGACCTGAAAATCGCCCCGGCCATCGCTGCGGCGGAGGACAACAACCTGGTCGCGGTTTACAGCCGGGACAGGGGACGGGCGGAGGATTTTGCCGGGAAGCATGGAGCCGACACCGCATACGATGATCTGGACGCTCTCCTGAACGATTCCCGGGTGGACGCGGTGTTCATCTGCTCTCCCAACGCCCTGCACTCGGCCCAGGCCCAGCGGGCCGCCGCCGCCGGAAAGCACGTTCTATCGGAGAAGCCGATGGCGACCACCCTGGCCGACGCGGTCGCGATGGTGCGGGCCTGCCGGGGAGCCGGGGTCAAGCTGGGAGTAGGGTTTCATCTAAGGCAGCACCCCGGGCACGTCCGGGCCAGGGAAGTGGTCCACAGCGGCGGGTTGGGGAAGGTGACGCTGGCCCAGGGGCAGTGGGGATTCGGCGTAAGGGGCCAGGGGCCGCCGCCGCCCAGGACCGGTCTGCGCCAGTGGTGGGACCAGCCGGAGCTGATCGGTAACGCCTCAACGATGATGGGCACCGGCGTCCATGCAGTGGACCTGCTCCGCTTCCTGCTGGGACGGGAGGTCACCGAGGTCGCGGCAGTAACCGACGGCCAGACCGAGGCCCAACCGCTGGAGCAACTGGCGGCGATGTCGCTGCGTTTTGAAGGAGGGGCCATCGGTACGGTCTGCTGCGGGCGGGTGCTGCCCGACTCCAGGAATGACTTCACCGTCTACGGCAGCGACGGGCGCATCAACAGCCGGGGCACGCTGTGGGAGGCGCGGCAGGGCAGCGTGGAGATAGTCAGCGAGACGGTCAACGAGACTATGGAGATTCCCGACGAGTACCTGGGGAATTTCGTAGCGGAGATCCAGGACTTCCGGCGGGCTGTCGAAGAGGACGGGGAACCTACGGCCACGGGGGTGGACGGGCTGCGGGTGGTGGAAGTCACGCTGGCGATGGTGCGATCCGCGCGGACCGGGCGGACTGTCAGGATTGGCCCGGTGGCGGTATAGGGACTGGCATCCGCCAGGACCGGCGGGCGTCCTTTCTCGAGGACAGCGATGTGCGGAAGATTTGACCTGGACCAACTCCAACTGGAGCTCGACTTTGATATCGATCTGAGCGGCGTGCCGGAGTACCAGGAGCGGATTCCCAACTACAACATCGCTCCCACGGACCGGGTGCTGACCGTGATCTCGGACGGGAAGACCAACTATCCCCGGTTCATGCGCTGGGGACTGGTGCCGCGGTGGAGCAAGGAAATCAACGGCAAGCACACGATGATCAATGCCCGGGACGATCAGATTTTGCAGCGGCGGGCCTACACCGGTCCCTTCAAAAACCAGCGGTGCCTCATTCCGGCCAGCGGGTTCTACGAGTGGCGTAAGGGTCCCAACCGGAGCCGGTGGCCGGTGCGGTTCACGTCGTGGAACGGGGAGCCCTTCGCCTTTGCCGGAATCTGGGAACGGGCGCGGCCCGGCGGGGAAGAGGTCCTGTCCTGTTCCATAGTCACCACCTCACCCAATGAGCTTTGCAGCCTGATCCACGACCGGATGCCGGTCATCCTGCCGACGGACCTTTACGCGGCGTGGATGAACCCGGAGGAAGGGGACCCGGAGAACCTGCTGGCGATGCTCCAGCCCTACGATCCGTCATTGATGCGGGCCTATCCCGTTTCCCAGGATGTGAACGCGGTGCGGAACAAGGGGAGCAGCCTCATCTAGCCGGCGGGCCCGGATCTGCTTTGGTGACGGTTAGGGACAGGAGCAAAGCGAGGGAGGCGACGGAGCGCCCAAGAGCTTGCCCCGAGCGAAGGCCGGGGAGCATTAGACAAGTTGCCTAACTTGCCGACGGAGGGTGCGACCCTTGGCACGGGGCGGAATTATCCGGTCGGTGGCACATCAAAAACAGGAAGACAAAACAGGGAGAAGAAATGATCCGGCAGCTACGCATCTACACCATCAACAAGGGGCACCTGGACGACTTCGTGAAGGGGTGGCTGGAGGGCGTGTACCCTCTCCACCTGGAACACGGATACCGGATTGAGCGGGCCGGGACCATCCCGGAGCGCAATGAGTTCGTGTGGGAAGTGACCTACGACGGCGACGAGGACTGGGACGAGAAGCAGGCCGCCTACTACGGCTCCCCGGAGCGGGCGGCGCTGGAGCCGGACCCGGCCCAGTGGATCGCCAAGACTGAGCGGTGGTTCGTCAACTCCGTGCTGCCGGAGAATTAACCGGCAGCGAATCGCGGGACCGGCCTTAGTGGGTGAACACCAGGCCGGTCATTTCGGACGAGTCCAGGGCCAATGACGGGATAAGGTCCCGGACGCTGGGCAGGTTTTCCAGGTCGTTCACCGCCGCGATCACCGCCTCCGACCGCTGGGAACCCAGGACCGGGACCAGGAGGGCGCGGGTCTTGGCGTTGACCGTATCCGTGTCCATGGGGTTCTGCATCGTGCCGTAGGCGTGGGGAACGTGATGGTCCACGGTCCGGCCATCTTTCAGGGCTATCTCCACCCGTGCACCCCGGGGGGCGTCCGGGTCCATGAGGGACTCGTCAGGAACCAGTTCTACGTTTCGCTTGACCGCCAGCACCGCTGGGTCAGACATGCGCTGGTAGGAGTGGGTGCCCTCAAAAGTGACCTCTCCATCCACCAGCGCCATGGCGACCATGTGCTGGCAGTTCACGTCGGGCATGGCCCGGTCGTTGACGATGCCAGCGCCGTCGGTGGGAAGGCGGACGATGATCCGCTCGACGTTGTCCACGGTCAACCCGTGAGCCCTGTGCAGTACGAAGAAGGCGTCCAGAGCTGCCTGGATGGGGTAGCCCACCGGGTACGGCTTTATCGCCGTCTCGGTGACGCAAAAGCGGGTTCCCAGCCCGGCGATCATCTGCCCCGGGTCCGGCGAGGGGGAAAGGGCGTCCAGAACATTGTCCCGGCCCTCGAAAACGTCGGCCACGCCGGAGAATCCGGCCTGCACCATCAGGGCGGCGGTGACGCCGTTGCGGGCTCCCATCCCGGAAAAATCGAAAGCCTTTTCGACGTGCTCGGCGTCGCGGGGCCAGCTCCAGATTCCCGAGACTTGCTGTGAGGCGTAGGACAGGGCATAGCGCATCCCGGTCTCATCCAGTCCCGCCAGGGCTGCTGCGGCCGCCGCGCTGCCCATGGTGGAGCTGGTGCCCTCGGCGCTGCGGTGTCCGCCCCGGACCAGGTCCGGTCCCAGCGCCAGCAGGAAACGACAGCACAGGTCGTATCCGAGGACCACGGCCCGCAGGAAGTCCATCCCTGAGCTGTTTTCCCGCTCGGCCATGGCGAGGGCCGCCGGGATGACAGAGCAGCCGGGATGGGACTTGGTGACCGGCTCGAAATCGTCGGTCTCGTCGGCGTGGCCGAACATCCCGTTGGCCAGGGCCGCGTTCACCGCCGAGGTCCTGATGTCGGTGGTCAGCACCGAGGATTCCGGGGTGCCTCCCTGCATCAGGGTGTACTTGATGGCCATTTCCCCTGCTTTGAGCCGCCCGCCGGATACTACGGCGCCCAGGCTGTCCAGGATGCGGTGGCGGGCGGCCTGACGCACCTCCGGAGGGGGTTCCAACTGATGCACTCCAGCCATGTACTTGGCCAGGGGTCCGGTGACTTCGGTGGCTGCCATTGGGTAGTCGTCTCCTGAATCAGGTAAGGGCGGTCAGCGTTGGCGCACGTACTTGTCCACGCTCTGCTCGATGGTTAGCCCCAGGTAGATGTCCCCGTGGGAGTCCACCCAGAGGCCGTGGGCGTGGCGGATGGGCCAGCGTTCCAGCACGTTGCCGTCGCCGTCCCAGATACTGCAGTGAGAGTGTCCGGACTCGTCGGCCTGCTCGGCGATGTAGAAGAAGCCCTCGCTGTCCCGCACCAGGTTGTCCGGCCCGCCCATGCCGGTCCACATGGTAATGAACTCCCCCTCGGGGGAGAAAATCTGCACCCTCCGGTTGGCCCGGTCACAGACGTAGACTTTGCCTTCCGGGTCAATCAGCAGGCTGTGGGGCAGGTGGAACTGCCCGGGATCGGTCTTGCCCGGCTCACCCCAGGACTGGATCAAGTCGCCGGAGGCGCTGAAGCGGTGCACCCGGGCGTTGCGGTAGCCGTCGGAGACGTAGATGTCCCCGGAGGGATGGGGGGCCATCTCGGTGCAGTAGTTGAATGGACCGGCGGCCCGGGGGCACAGGTCGCCGGGGTTTTCGCAGCCGGTGTCCGAGTGGACGCCCCGCTCTCCAATCACTTGCAAAGGCTTGCCGTCCAGGGTGAACTTGACTGCAACGTGGTCGGAACGGTCGGTGACGTACACGATGTCGTCGACGATGGTCATGCCGTGGGGGTCGGAGATGGCGCCGATGCCCCAGCGGTTGAGGTAGTTGCCGTCCCGGTCGAAGACCATCACCGGCGGGTCCTGCCGCTGGAAGGCGTAGACCCGGTCCTGGGAATCGGTGGCGACGGTGCTGACCACTCCCAGGGCCTCCCCGGGCGGAAGCTTGGGCCAGTCCTGGATATACTCATAGGTGAAGGCGCCTGAGCCAACGGTGGTCATGGGAAACTCCTTTTCTCGATTAGGCAAACCAAGGATCAATAACTTCGATACCACAATCCCGGAAACCGCCCACATCCCGAGTCGCGACGGGCGCTCCTACGGAAACGGCGATGGCCGCAATCTGGCAATCAGCATAGCCAATGGGCCGTCCAATTCTCCGGCGGTCGGCGGCGATGGAGGCGTAGGCGCGGGCCGCGTCCTGGTCGAAGGGAAGGACGCGTCCGGGGAAATTTATCGCAAGCATCCGGTCAATATCCGCAAGCAAAGACTCACGCCGGCGACCGGGAGGCAATATCTCTGCACCAAACCTCAATTCAGCTTCGCTAATCGCCGAGATAAACAGATCAGCCGGTTGACGGGTTTCGAGCCATTCCAGTACGCCGGGGTTGGGGCTGGACATCATCAATTCTGAGACCACGTTGGTGTCAAGGATTACCATCGAGGGTCAACTCAGTTAAACGCCGGAGGGGGGCGCATGGGTTCACGGGGCGGAATTTCGAGTTCCACGCCGCCGTAGGGTTCAAATCGAGCGCGGATACTGGCAACCCACTCCTTCCCGGTCATGGGCGGCGTTGGCTTGGTTTCCCCTGTTTCTAGGGCCTCCTTCAGGATTTCCCGAACTTCCTGCTCCATGGACCTGCCGTTCTCGGCCGCCCGGACCTTCAAACGCTGCTTCAGTCCTTCATCCAGATTGCGCACGGTGATACTAGCCATTATTGCACCTCCCCGGAGACGGTCCCCACCGGATTTGTCCACCGGCAACTGCCCTGCACTACGCGTGGGGGCCGACCCACCCACCGTAGATGGGATACTGGCTGCATAGGAACTCGATGTAGGCGGGCTGGTTGTTCTCGTTGGCGGCCAGGGCCCGGTTCAGGGCGGGGACAACCTCGGAGGGTTCGGAGACCCGCTCGGTGTGGAATCCCAGTTCCCCGATGACACGGGACATGTCCACTTCATCCGGTCCGAGAACGGCGTGAGTGAAAGGATCGTGTCCCGGGCCCCAGAAACCGGGACCGTAGCCGGCGAAACCGCCGTTGCTGATGTGGGCCACGGTGATTCCGAGCTTGTTACGCAGGGCGACTTCCAGGTTGCCCAGCATGTACCCCAGTCCGGCTTCCCCGGTGACCACCACCGACGGACGGTCCGGCTTGTCCAGGCGCGCCGCGACTCCGCCCGCCCACCCGAACCCCAGGGTGGAAACGTTGCCCCAGCCCAGGAAGCCCCGGGGCACCGCGGTCTCGTAGACGGTGCTGAGCTGGTCCCGGGTGTTGCCCGACTCATGGGTGACGAAGGAGTTCATCGGGTCCAGGGCTTCCATCAACCCGGCGTAGACCCGGTAGGGATTGATGAGCTGGTCTCCGGACGCCATCGCCTCCCGGTACTGGGCCATGGCGGCGTCGCGTTCTTCCTTGACTTCCAGGGCCGCGTCCTCGGCGGAGCGTTTCGGGCCGGCGGCCCGGCTGGACACCTCGTCCGCGAGGGCCTGCAGGGTGTACTTGGCGTCGCCAATGACGGCCTGGGCCGTGGGATAGACCTTGTTGATGTGGAGTTCGTTGACGGTGCAGTGGACGATCTTCTTGGATGCCGCGTTGGGGATGGCGTGGCTGAACCGCCCCGGGGAAAGGCTGGTGCCGACGGCCAGGATGAGGTCGCTGTTCACCAGGTAATTGGTCACCTGGTCGCCGCGGACCCCCACCGACAGGGGGTGGTTTCCGGGAAAGGCCCCCATCCCCTTCAGGGTGGTCACCACCGGGATGT
The DNA here is from genome assembly GCA_965203675.1 of Dehalococcoidia bacterium. Taxonomy (GTDB): domain Bacteria; phylum Chloroflexota; class Dehalococcoidia; order Lucifugimonadales; family UBA3495; genus CATOSK01. The sequence goes on from CBDBDE010000001.1 coordinate 185,777, forward strand.
TGGCGGCCTCGGCAAGGGCCTTCAGTTCGGCGGAAGCTCCAGCATAGATGACGCCTTCTCCGGCATACAGCAGGGGTTTTTCCGCCTGGAGCAGGAGGTCCACCGCTAGGGAGACGTCGGCGGGGTCGGGAGCGGCCTTCCAGCCCTTGACCGGAACATAGGGGTCGGCCTCGTCGTCGTACTCGCCAGTGGGATAGGGAACGGCAAGGATGACCGGGCCGGGACTGCCGCTGCGGAGCATGGTGAAGGCGCGGCGCATGAACTCGGGGACGCGCTCGGGCCGGTCGATGTAGCCAAACCACTTGGACACGGTCTTCATGCTGGAGAAGACGTCGAACTGGCTGTTGCCGGAACCTCCGGCCGGAACCCCGTCGGTGATGCACAGGACCGGGGAACCGTCCTCGAAAGCCTGGGCCATGCCGGCGTATGCGTACTGCATCCCGGCGGCGTTGACCCCGCCCTGGAAGGTGCAGACGCCGATGCGCTGTCCGGCGGTTATGCGGGAGTAGGCGTCAGCGACGGCAACCGCGTATCGGTCATCCCGCATCATCACCATAGGCACGCCCTCTCTTCCTAGGGCGTTGTTCACCCGGCAGACCGGGAAAGTGGAGACCCACTCCACGCCTTCCTGCTTGAGGATGCGGGCTATGCCGGTGGCGACGTCAATATTCATCAGTAGTCCTCCTCTTTTCGCGGCCGACTCGGCCCGTCAAGGGTAAGCCGGAGCCGGGTTACTTTATCATCAACAACCCGGGGAATCTAATTCCCGGAAGGGGTCACAGCTGCTCCTTCACCTTGCGCAAGAAGTCCTCTCCCCCGATGCGGAGCAGGCCCCAGCCGGACACGGTAACGAAGTTAGCCCCCAGCTTGATGAACTCCGCTACTCCGGCGGTATCGGCAGGATTGTTGCCCCCGACCCCAACGTTCTTGCCACCGGCGCGGACGCGGGGGATGACCTCGCTCATCACCTTGCGGACCTCGGCGACGCCGGGGTTGCCCAAGCTCTGTCCCAGGTCGCTGGCGGCAACGTGGAGCACGTCGGCCCCGGGGACGGCCAGGATGTCGTCCAAGTTCCCCACCGCCTCGATGTCTTCGACCATCGGGATGACCAGGACGTTGGAGTTTACCCAAGCCAGGGCCTCGTCCCGGTTCACGCCAATCCCGTAGTCTTGGGCCCGTCCTCCTCCCATCCCCCGGTAGCCGTCCGGGTGGTAGCGGGAGGCCCGGGCGACGGCGGCCGCCTCTTCCCCAGTGTTGACGTGGGGAATGATGATTCCCTGCAGGCCCCGGTCCAGGTAGCGCAGGATGGTGGACTCGTGGTGGTTGGGGATGCGGGCGATGGGCGTTATGCCGAAGGACTCGGCGGCGCGGACCATGTGCTCCACCTGGTCCAAATCGGCCGGGCCGTGCTCGCAGTCAATCATCACGAAGTCGTATCCGAGGGCGCCGAATATCTCCACCATGTCCGGCGCGTAGCGGGTAATGATGGCGCCGAATACGACCTGTCCGTCGGCCAGCTTGGCCTTGGTGGTGTTGGTCTTCATAAGTCCTCCGGGATTCAATTTTCGGAAAACGTGGCGTCAGGCCTTTTCGGTCGCGTCAAGCCTTTTCGATGGTCGCGCCCAGGCCGAAGCTGCGGAGGCGGTCCCGGTACAGCTCAGCCGGTTCCAGGGGACAGGTTATCACGACGGCCCGTCCCTCGTTGTGGGCTTCCAGCATGATGTGGATGGCATCGGGAACCTTCAGGGACGGCACGCTCTTGACCAGGGCGGCCACCACGTAGTCCATCCCGTTGTGGTCGTCGTTGTGCAGGATGACCGAATAAGGGGGAAGAATCTCCGACAGGGGCCGGTTGGTAACGCCGGTCTCCGTGATGGTGGGTGTGACCGGAACAGGTGGAGGTGTGGTCATGGCCCGCCCTCCGCAGCTGTGACCGAATGCTTCTGGAGGAACGCGAGGACTTCATCCGTTACCCAATCGGGTTCCTCCATCGGCAGGAAGTGGGAACCACGCGGGGCGACCTTTATCTCGGTGCTGCCGGTTTCCCGGATGAACTCCTGGATTCCTGCATCGTCCAGGGTCTGGGCCCCGGGATAGTTGCCAAGGAGGATGAGGTAGTCCCCACGCAGCCCGACAACGTAGGGAGAGGAATCGAGGACGGCCCGCTGCTCGTAGAAGACGGCTTCAACCTCCGGCGGGCACTTCAACTCCACCCCGCCATCCGCTAACTGCCAGGTCCCGCCGTCGATGTAATCGGCGAACACCTGCTCGTCCCAGCGGCGGAACACTCCCCGCTCCCGGTAAGCCGAGTAGATCGCCTCCCGGCTTGCCCACACCACCCGCTTGCGCCGCGTGCGGGCCGGACGGTCCCGCAGGTCGGGCCGGGAGGCGAGGGGGCGGCTGCCGCCGACACGGGAGTCGATAATCACCGTCGGGCCGAGGGTGCCAGGAGCCAACGCCTGGGCGATTATGGCGGCCGACCCTCCGGCGGAATGGCCCACGGCGAAGGGTTGGCGGAGCCCCAAGGCCGGCACCGCTGCCGCGAGGTCGCGGCCGAGTTCCTTGAAGGTGTAACCAACGCCGGGCTTCTCCGATTCCCCGTGCCCACGCAGGTCAAAGGACAGGACACGGTAATCCCGGGCCAGCCGGGATGCTGTGCAGCTCCAGACACCGGCGCAGAGGCCGATACCGTGCAGCATGACCACGGGCGGCGCCTCCGGCCGGCCCCACTCCAGAAAGTGCTGGAGGATGCCGTTGGCGTTTACGTAGCCGCTGGTGGGACGGACCGTCACCGTCACAGCGCCCCGTCTATCACTATGTCCAGCAGCGCCGGCTTCCCGGAGGCGACAGCCCGTTCCACCGCGGGCTTTATCTCCTCCGGGTGAGCGATGCGCTCCCCGTGGACTCCCATGCTGTTCGCGATGGAAGCCATGTCGAAGGGAGTGCCGAAGTCGGAGTAGAGGAGCTTTCCGCCGGAGGTCTCCGGCAGCTCCAATACATCCTTCTGGTAGATGTTGAAGTTGACCTTCAACACCCGGTACATTCCGTTGTTGCAGATGCAGAAAACGCAGGGAATGTTGTCGTTGGCGGCGGTCCACAGCCCCTGCACGGTCATCATTGCGCTGCCGTCACCGATGATTCCAAAGACGGGGCGGTCGGGATTGGCGACCTGCGTGCCCATCGTCGCCCCGATCCCTCCCCCGATGGCCTGCCCCCGGACCCCACGCAGGTCCCCCCGCCGGTCCGCCTGGAAGTAATGCCGCATGGCGCCCCGGTTACTGATGGTGTCATCGACCACGATGGCGTTGCCCGGGACCGCTTCCGCCAGTTCATGCATCATCCGGGCCGGCGTCATGGGAGTGTGGTCCCACTTTTCCGCCGCGGCTGCCTCGAAAGCCTCCCGGTTGGCTTTTTTCTCCTCGGTGACGGCCCGGCGGCGGCGGTCGATTTCCTCCCGGTCTCCCGGGGACAACCGCTCCCTCACCGCCGCGATCAAATCGGACAAGGCGAGGGCGCAATGACCGACGATCCCCACGTCCGTAGGCTCTGTCTTGCCGGCCCGGCCCGGAATGGGGTCGATATGGACCAGCTTCGTTTCTGGCTTCAGCACCGGATCGCCCCAGTAGAACAGCTCCTCGATGGCGTCGAGACCCACCGCCAGCACCAGGTCCACGTCCTGCAGGACGCCCCGGTCCCGGGCCACCCTAAGCGAGTGGTTCCCCATGAACTGGGGATGTCGGGTCGGGAAGGCGGCCTCGGCCCCCCGGTGCTGGTAGACCGGCAGCCCCAGCAGCTCCGCCAGTTCCACGGCCAGGTCGTTGGCGCCGTCGTCGGAGGCCCGGTCGCCGAGCATCATCATGGGGCGGCTGGCCTCCAGGAGCAGTTCAGCGGCCTTCTCGATGCCCTCCACATTGGGGCGGACGGCGTCGTAGCTGGGCCGTGAGGGGATTATGTCCACCGGCGCCGTGCCTTCCAGTGCGTTAGAGGTGAATCCGACATACACCGGCCCGCGGGGATGGCTGTTGGCTTCGTTGAAGGCGCGGCGGATGGCCTGGGGAATCTGGTCCGGGTAAGTGAGCTCAACCGCCCACTTGGTAACCGGCCGCACCATTTCAGCCAGGTCGGTCTTGTTCTCGGAAATCTTCCTGACGTCGTAGTTAGCGGAGGTGACGACCATCGGGGTGCCGGTGTTCAGGGCGTCCAGCATCAGGCAGATGCCGTTGGCCAGCCCGCTGTCGACGTGGAGGCTGACGAAGGATGCCGTGCCGGTGGCGCGGGCGTAGGACTCGCCCATTCCGACCGCGATGCTTTCCTGGAGGGCCAGGTAGTAGCGGAACTCGGGGTAGTCTCCCAGCAGGTCGATGATCGGACCTTCGCTGGTCCCGGGGTTGCCGAATATGCACCTGACGCCCTCGGCTTTGAGCATCTCCAGCAGGGCCTGTTTTCCGGTCATTACTTGGGGCATGGGTCCCTCCGTCGGCGAACATGGCAGCAGCCCGGAAACGGACTTCCGGCAGCATCCCGTATTTATAACATCGCCGGGGTTTCCTGCCCAGCGCCGGGGACGGCCGCAGCCGGAGAGCAGGCGGAACGTGGCCCGCCCGAAAATACCGCCCGCCTGACTTTTTGATATGCTATATGGGCACACTCTGTCGCCATTGATGGATTCTCGGGGTTGGCCCAGGCGGGCCGGACACCGCCCCGCAGCTCGGTCGCCGGGAAAGGTAAGGAATGGAACCAAGAGAGATCATCATCTCAACCCCTCTTCTGGACAGCGTAATTCTGGACGAGTCCGAGTTGGACCCCGACGCCGACGAATTTGCCGCGCGAGCGGGCATGGTGAAATTCCCCGAAGAGGTTACCGTGGAGTCGGCCAGGGAGGTGAGCCGGATCCTGCGTACTGACATCCGGGGGCACCAGATGGTGATTTTCGACCTGTCGGAAACCCGGCACGTGGATGATTCGGCGGCCATAATCATCAGCGAGCTGGTCGGCCTAGCCACTCGCCGGCTGCCCCATCAGGTGATTGTCTGCGGCCTGTCCGGGGAAGTGGAAAAGTCTATGAACAACCACGGGGAGTGGGACCGCCTTGCCAGGGACAATTTCGTCGCGGACCTGGACGCCGCGAAGAAACGGGCCCGGGACATTCTCCTCGAACTGGACTGACCGGGACTGGCCGGTCCTCGCGTAGGGCCTTTCCCAACCCGCAAAGCAAGAGGGCCGCTTCGACAGGAGCGGCCCCCTCCTCACTCAGTCAGGGAAACGGGCATCAGCGCCCTTCCTTGATGAAGTCCGCGAGTTTCTCCCCAATCATAATCGTGGTGGCGTTGGTGTTGGCCCGGATGCAGTCCGGCATCACCGAGGCGTCGGCGACCCGGAGGCCTTGCACTCCCCTCACCTTCAGGTACTGGTCCACCACGGCCATGGGGTCCGAGTCGGGTCCCATCTTGCAGGTGCCGGAAACGTGGTGGGACGTGCCTGAGTTGCGCCGCAGCCAGTCATCCAGCAGTTCGTCCGCTTCCAGTTCCTCGTCGGTCGGCATCAGCCGCTCCAGCAGGATGTCCGAGAATGAAGAATGCTCGGCGATGCGGACACCGAGGCGGATGGCCTCCCGCATCCGGCGCAGGTCCTCCTCTTCCTGGTAGTAGTTGTAGTCCAGCCGGGGCTGCACGTGGGGGTCGGTCGACTGGAGGGTCAGCTCTCCTTGGCCCAGCGCCAGCTGCAGGCTGGCGCTCATTCCGACGTAGTTCACGTCCTCGTCCACCACCACTTGGGCCGGACGGTGTTCGCTGGTCATCAGCATGGGACTCAGCTGCATGTCGTTGCGCAGGTCCGATCCTTCCACCGTGTACCGCAAGCCGACCTGGATCACCGGGGCCTGGACGTCGGGCCGCTCCCCGGTGGCGTGGTAGATGACCGCAGCCGAGGGATGGTCGCGCAGGTTTTGCCCCACCCCCGGCAGGTCCTCGACCACCTCGATTCCCAGGCTGCGGAGGTGCTCCGCCGGGCCGATGCCGGAGAGCATGAGCAACTGGGGCGAGGCGATTGCCCCGCTGCTGACGATAATCTCGTCCCCCTCGACGGTGAACACCTCGCCGCCGCTTTCCGCTTCCACGCCTGTGGCCCGCTCGCCTTGGAACAGGATGCGTCGGGCGGTCACGTTCCCCCGGATAGTCAGGTTGAGGCGGTGGCGGGCGATGTCCAGGTAGTTGATGGACATGCTCATCCGCACGCCGTCGATGGTGTTGCGGGCCCGGGGCGAGACGCCGGTGGACTCCGGGTGGTTCTGGTCCTCGCTGATCGGGAAGCCCTCGGACACGCAGGCCTGCTCGAAAGCCAGGGCATGCGGCATCCACTCGCTGCGGGGCGAGCGGCGCACCGGCACCGGGCCGGTGGTGCCGTGGAAGTCGTCGCCACCAAAATCCAGGTCCGTCTCCAGCCTGTTGAAGTAGGGCAGCACCTGGGTAAACCCCCACTCGTCGTTGCCCCACTCGGCCCAGCGGTCGTAGTCCTCGGGTATCCCCCGGAAGAGGACCTGCCCATTGACCGCGCTGGAGCCGCCGGTGGCCTTTCCCCGGGGAATGACCAGATCGGGCTGCTCCGGGGTCAGTTGGGCGGTGTACCCCCAGTTGTGGGGGCCATAGGCGGAAAGCCAAACATTGTTCCCCAGCTTCAGGTCGTCGGGCAGGCGCTCGAAATCCGGGTAGTCCGGCCCGGCTTCCAGCAGCAGCACCGACCGGTCCGGGTCCTCCGACAGCCGGCTGGCTATGGTGCATCCGGCGGAGCCGCCGCCGACCACGATGTAGTCGTACTTCATGACTCACTCCTCCATTTCGGGGCCGCATCAGACCTGTGCCCCACCGGGCGATTATAACCCGCCGACCCCGGAAAGCGGGCAACCAGGACAGGCCCTCTGCTGCCCCCGGGCAGCCGTTCCTGGCGCGGCGGGGGACAGCAGCGGGCCGGCCGGCGGGATGGCAGACGCGGGCTGGAGCTGTTTCTGCCGTCAGTCGTCAGCGGTGACTGCGAACAGGTGCTCCACGTGGTGGTTTTCCTGGTCGCAATCGGAGGCGGAACGCTCCAGTTGCAGGGTCAGATGCGTGAGGCCGAACCGCTTGGCGATGGCCCGCAGCCTGAGCAGCAGCTCGTCCTCGCCGCCGCTGTAGGTCGGGTCGATGAGCACATGGGCGGTGAAGGCGTTGTAGCCCGAGGTAATGGTCCAGGCATGGACGTCGTGCACCAGCGTGACGCCCGGCACTTCCTCCATCTCGTTGCAGAGATCGAAGATGTCCACGTTGTCCGGCGTGCCTTCCAGCAGCACCTTGAACACGCCCATGAACAGTCCCCAGGAAACCTTGAGGATGAGCAGGGCTATCAGGACGCTCAGGATGGGGTCGACGATGACCCAGTTGAAGTCCGGCAGGAAGCGGGGGCCGAAGACGATGAGCGCCCCGGACAGGATGACGCCGACGGAACCGAACAGGTCGGCCATCACGTGCTGGAAGGCCCCTTCCACGTTCAGGCTCTCCCCGGCCGCCCGGTGCAGCACCCAGGCCGCGGCGATGTTCACCAGCAGTCCAATGATGCCGACGGTGAACAGCATGGGGCCTTCCACTTGTGGCGGCTCGGAGAAGCGGTGGTAGGCCTCCAAGAATATCCAGCCGGCAATCAGCCACAGGCTCAGGGTGTTGACCAGCGCCGCCAGCACCTCCGTCCGGTGAAAGCCAAAGGTGGAGCCGGCGGAGGCGGGACGGTTGGAAAGCCACATCGCGAACAACGCCAGGACGATGGCCGCGGCGTCGGTGAGCATGTGGGCCGCGTCGGCCAGCAGCGCCAAGCTCCCGGAGAGGATGCCTCCCACGATCTCGACAAACATGAAGGTCCCGATGAGGGCCAGCGCGATAATCAGGCTGCGCTTGCTGGCTCCCCGCAGGTCGTGGGCATGGTCGTGATGGTCATGACCATGATGGCCGTGGCCGTGGTCATCATGTCCATGATCATCGTGGCCGTGCTCCCCGTGGTCATGTCCCTCGTGAGCGTGGGCCTCATGGCCATGCTCCCCGTGGTCATGCCCCTCGTGAGCGTGGGCCTCGTGGCCGTGCTCCCTGTGATCATGCCCCTCGTGAGCGTGGGCCTCGTGGCCGTGCTCCCCGTGATCATGTCCCTCATGGGCGTGGGCCTCGTGGGCGTGCTCCCCGCGATCATGCCCCTCGTGAGCGTGGGCCTCGTGGGCGTGCTCCCCGTGATCATGCCCCTCGTGGTCGTGGTCGTGGCCGTGTTGAGTTGTCACAACGGCATCCTTACCCCAATAACGAAAGCGGCGCCTCATCTGGGACGGGGCGCCGCCGCATTATCCCATTGGCCTCTTGTTGGGCCTTAATGAGCAACCCGTGTCGATGCTCCGCTAGGCAGCGTGGGCCACGTGGTGGGGATCGGCTTCGGCGGCGCAGTGTTCCCCGCCGTGCGTGTGGCAGTGCTCCGCCCCGTGTTCGTCCAGCTGCTCGGCCCCGCCGATGGCCGCGCAGGCAGCGTCGCCGTGGACGTGGCAGTGACCGGACCCATGCTCATGGCAGTGCTGGCCGTCGTGTTCGTGGCAGTGTTCGCCCTCGTGCTGGTGGCAATGGTCTCCGCTGTGGGTTGTCATTGTGTGGCCTCCTCAAAACCATGTATGCGATTATTCTGAACGCACCCACACCCTGATGTCAAGTAGGAGAGTTTTTGAGACAATGTCGTGTTTTCCACGCGGCAAGTCACAAGTTCTTCACCTTGGGCAAGATGAAACAAAGCAAGCCTGAGGCAACCTTTGAACAAGTCCTTCCCCACCGACGGGGGAAGGCCAGGATGGGGGTGATGGCATATCCCCTTTGCCTTGAGCCCGGGCCTTTCATTCCTGGATCAAGACCGTCGCTACTGCAATGACGGCTTGTTCGGAGGTCCCTTGGGAACTTGGGGGCCGCTTGATTGGTCCCGCCAGCGGCCTTAAACTAACGCCCAATCTATGCGGACGGGTCAACCCATGGTCAGAACCGCACCGGAACAATTCGTTTCCCAGGTCGCCGTGCCTCCCGACCTGGATGATTTTTGGGAGAACGTGCTGTCGGAGACAGCCCGAATCCCCCTGGAAGCAGAGGCGCTTCCGGACCCCCTGAGGTCTACGGAGGACATCGAAGTCTACGAGGTCTTCTTCACCAGCCTGGACCGGGTCAGAATCGCAGGGTGGTACGCCGTTCCCAGAGGCAGGACCGGACTTCCCGGGCTGCTCCAGGTCCCTGGTTACCAGATGGAGCCGCCGGTCCCGAAGAACTGGGCCAGGAAGGGTTACGCCGCGTTCAGCGTCGCTCCCAGGGGAAAGCTCAGGAGCAACCGCCAGTTCAACCCCGGCTACCCCGGGCTGCTCACCTACGGCATCGTGGACCGCAACACCTACTCCTACCGGGGCTTCTACATGGATGCCTGCCGGGGTCTGGACTTCCTGTTGAGCCGTGGCGAGGTGGACGGGAGCAGGATCGGCGTCACCGGACACAGCCAGGGCGGCGGACTTACCGTGACGACTGCGGCCCTCAGGCCCGAAGTTGTCAGGGTGGCCGCGGCCGGGGCGCCCTACCTTTGCGGGTTCATCGACGCCATTGGCCTGACCGACTCCTACCCGTACCAGGAGATCGCCGACTATCTCCGCATGAACCCAAGCAGCCGCCTACAGGTCGAGGAAACTCTGGCCTATTTCGACGGCATCAGCCTGGCGCCCCGCATCCGTTGTCCCATCGTCGTCAGCGTGGGGCTGCAGGACAGCACCTGCCCGCCGGAGACGGGATATGCCATGTTCAACGCCATCGGCAGCGCCAGCAAGAGGCTGTACCCCTACGACGGGCACGGCCACGATGCCAACCAGCACGAACACGACGCGATAGTCGACGCCTTCCTGGCCGAGCATCTCGCGCCTTAGGAACTTGTCCATGGCACCCATGACGGATGAAAAACCCCGGGGATTCGATTCCTACTGGCAGTCAGTCCTGGATGAGCTGGAGCGAATTCCGGCCGCGCCCGAGATCGAGGAAATCCCGATGCGCAGTACGGACTTTGCCACCGCCTACGGCATCCGTCTGACATCCATCGGACCCTACCGGCTCTTTGGCTACCTGAGCATTCCCCGGGGGGACGGTCCGTTTCCGGCCAGGTATTTCCTGCCCCGTTACGGCAGCGTGGTCGACCTGGTGCCCCAGGGCACGTCCAACGGCCAGCGGCGAGACTACGTGACCTTCTCCATCTGCGCCCGGGGACAGCGGAGGGCGGATGAACCCTACTCGGCAGCTTTCCCGGGCATGCTGACCGACGGGGTAGACGATCCGGCCTCCTATGTTTACCGGGGGACAGTTGCCGACTGCCTGCGGGGGCTCGAATACCTCGGCAGCCGGCCCGAGGTGGATGCCAGCCGCATCGCGGCGGTGGGCACCGACCTGCCCCTTATCGCTGCGGCCCTTGGTTCCGCAGCAACCCATGTGATTTGTACCCCAACGCTCCTGTTCCGCCCGGTGGACACCGCCGCCAAGACGTCTGCGTACCCGTTGGAAGAGATAAACGACTACCTCCGGCTGCATCCTGGCCGGGAAGCATCGGTCCGGGAAACGCTGGCCCATTTCGACCTGCGGTGGTTCGCTCCCCGGGTGTCCGCCCGCACCCTGGTAGTTTCAGGCGCGGATGGGGCTGCTCTGGACGCGTCGGCGTTAGAGCCGCTCACCGGGGCCATACCAGGACAGACCGAGGTCTACAAGTCCCAGTTTTCCGGTTTCAGGGACGGCGTGTTCGCCGAGGAATGGCTGGCCCGGGAAATGGGGCTTGGATGGGCAGCCCTGCCTCCCCACTGGCGTCCCTGACCGCCGGCCCCCTGGCGCCGCGGCTTTCCCCCGACGGTTCGGACCGCGTTTCCGCCCCGCGGCGGCACGCGACGTTACAGGTCGATAATCAGGACCCACATGGGACCATTGCCCACATCGTAGACCTCCCGGGGCTCGAGAGCGCCGCTGTCCGGGTTTATCCGGTAGCAGGCCAGCCGCCCTGATTCCAGTCCCGAGGCATAGAGATACGAGCCCGAGGGGTCTAGGCTGAACGCCCGGGGAACGGGCTCGGTGGGCGTCTGGCCCAGCGGGGTCAGCGTTCCATCCGACGGGTCCAGGGCGAATCCGGCGATACTGTTGTGGCCCCGGTTGGGAGCGTACAGGAATCTCCCGGAGGAGGTGACCTGGATCTGGGAGCAGGAATTGGTCCCGTCGAACCCCTCCGGCAAAGTCGATACCGTCTGGAAAGGCGCAAGGGTGCCCTTGTCCCGGTCCAATCGGTAGGCGGTGACCCCGCACCCCTGCTCGTTGGAGGTATAGAGAACGTCGAGAGTTGGGTGGAAGCAGAAGTGCCGGGGCCCTTCAGGGGCGTTGGGGATGCACCGGTCGGGAGTGTTCGGAGTCAGTTTTCCGGTGGACTCATCGAACCGGAACTGGAAAATGGCGTTCGCGCCGGAGCGGGAACCCTCGGCAATGTGGGGCGTGAAGGCGTAGGAGTTGGTGGGATCGGTCTGGATGTAGTGGGCTCCGATGCCCGTCTCCCGCCACTCGATGGGACTCGCATCCAGCGCGCCGTCGGACCCGAAGGAATGGACTCCGACCCGGGCCTGGTAGTAGTAGGCGGACAGCAGGTAGCTGCCCGAGCGGTCAACGGATATATGGGTCGGGTCTCCCTCCAGGGGGATGTGATTGACCGGAGCGAGCCGCCCGGTCCCCGGCTCAATGGTGAAGGCCGAGAGGCCGAACTCCCCGGCCTTGCGCCTTCCAGCAAAGAGGAAGCGGCGGGATGGGTCGGCAGCCAGGGGCGCGGGCATCCCGGCCAGGGTCGTTTCCGACTGTTGGTTCAACGCTCCGGTTTCCGGGTCCACGGAATACTGGTCAATGCGGTCGTCCTGCTGCAGGGAAATGTACAAGTACCTGGTCATTAGGCGGCCTCCCGGTCAGGCAATTTCCACGTCTTCGGCCATTATAGGCCCATCCGCCAAACCCGGGACGCTCTTATGCACCGGCGGGTTGTATAATCGCCCCAGTCCTCGCGAAAACCAGAATCAACGCCGACTATGCGTTAACCGGAGGTTGGGCAATGCCTGAAGCGGGCGAGACTTCGAGGGAGACTTCAATGGAAGAGTTCAAGTTGATGGCCGACCGGGCCGGGCTGGGCATGAGCCAGGAAGAACTGGAGGACCTCAAACCGATTTACGAGATGTACGTGGCCTACGCTCGGCAGCTCCACACCCTCAGCTTCGGCGCGGAGGAGATGGTGGTCGAGTTCCACCCGGACTGGCCGCAGGGATAACCGGAGACGGCTGACCCGGCCCGGCAGAATCTGTCCGAAAACAGGAGAACGTTATGTCCGTTTCTGACACGCAACTGCACTACCTGAGCATCCGGCAAGCCGGGGAACTGATCAGGAAAGGGGAGTTGTCCCCGGTGGAACTGACCCGGGCCTGCCTGGACCGCATCGAGACCACCGACGACCGCCTCCATTCCTTCATCCTGCTGCTGGCGGATGAAGCTCTGGCTGACGCCCGCAACGCGGAAGCCGAGGTCCTGCGGGGGGCGTACCGGGGTCCGATGCACGGCATACCCTTCGCCCTGAAAGACCTCTACGACACCGCCGGCATCCGCACCACCTCAGGCTCCCAGGTGGACATCGACCGGGTCCCCGCCGAGGACGCCCACACCACCGCCGGACTGAAGAACGCCGGAGGCATCCTCCTGGGCAAGCTGGCTATGCACGAGTTCGCGCTGGGAGGCCCGGACTGGACGACGCCTTTTGAACCGGCCTGCAATCCGTGGAACCTCGCCCACATCACCGGCGGCTCCAGCAGCGGCTCCGGCTCGGCGGTGGCCTCGGGACAGGCCATGGGCGCCCTGGGTTCCTGCACGGGAGGGTCCATCCGCGGCCCGGCATCCCTGTGCGGCATCGTCGGACTCAAACCCACCTACGGGCGCGTCAGCCGCTTCGGCGTCGTGACCCTGAGCTGGTCCCAGGACCACGCCGGGCCAATGACCCGGACTGTGGAGGACACGGCGTACATGCTCCAGGCCATCGCCGGGCATGATCCCAGGGACCCCACCTCCAGCAAGGCGCCGGTGCCGGACTACTCCCGGTCGCTGCGGGAGGACATCCGGGGCGTCAGGATCGGTCTCCCCAGGCACTACTTCTTCGACGACGATCCCGGGGTAAGCCAAGAGGTCGTGGCGAAAGTGGAGCAGGCCGTGGAGGCGCTGGCTGGGCTGGGCGCCGAGGTCGAGGACGTGACCCTGCCCAGTCTGGACTACGTGCGGGCGGCCAACTCGGTGATCATGGTCAGCGAGGCTTTCGCCTACCACGAGCCCAACCTGAAGACCCGCCCCCAGGAGTTCGGCGAGATCGTCCGCAGCCGGTTCCGGGTCGGTGGGATGCTGAACGCGTCGGACTACCTGCAGGCGCAACGGGTGCGGACCTGGGCACGCCGGGAGTTCGCGGAGGTGATGAAGACGGTGGACTTCCTGGTAACGCCGACGATGACCCAGCCGGCGCCGGCTTTCGAGGGATACGATCCGGCCTCGACGGTGCGGGGGAAGAGCTTCACCGCCCCCTTCAACGTCACGGGCCTTCCGGCAATTTCCATTCCGTGCGGATTTACCGAGAGCGGATTGCCCATCGGAATGCAGATCGCCGGCAAGCCCTTCGACGAGCCGGGGGTGATTCAGGCCGCCTACACCTACCAGCAGCAGGCGGGCTGGCACGAACTGCGGCCTCCCATATAGCGTTCCGGCTGGGTCCTCCACCGGACCATCCCCGGACCATCCAATGAAAGCATCACGGCGAGAGGGGGAAGGAAATGGGCAGAATCACGGTCAACATCGGCGATCCGCAAGGCCAGGCTGCGGTGGGCGCAACATGGCGTTACGCCGAGGGATACGTCCCCGGCGAGGACAACGAGGGATTGGTGGCCCGGACTGAGGGCAGTCCGGCCCGTCTGGCGGACTACGACGATTCCGGCTGGGACGTGGTGAAGAACCTTCCCGACCGGATTTCCGAAGGCTTCAGCTTCATGTGGTACCGGACCACCATCACCATCCCTGAAACCCTGGATGGCCTTACCACCCGGGGGATGCGGGTGCAGTTCGAGACCTGCGTGGACGACTACGCGGAAATCTGGATCGACGGGGAATGGAACCGGGACCGTGGAGCGATCCAGGGGTTCAACACGCCCCAGCGCGTGATGGTCAGTGGCGAGGCCCAGCCGGGAGACAAGCACACCATTGCCGTCCTGGCAATCAACGGCCCCCTGGCCCAGCCCTTCGGCGCAATCCACATGCGCTACGCCAACCTGGGCTTCGAGTGGAGCGGTGACTGACTAGGTGTGTGAGAAATCCACCTTACCAAGTCTCCACCACCGAATTTCCGCCAATTCAGTCCCTTCCCCCTTGACGTGGGAAGAGACTTCCCCCGCGTAGGCGGGGGTTAGGATGGGGGTGACGTCATACCCCGCTCCGACTGGCGTGGCATCCAGCGGTCAGAGGTCCCGTTCCTGGAAGACGGCATCGGCCTCCTCCAACGCTTCCTCGACACAGGGCCAGCCCCGGTACCAGCCAGCCTGGGAAAAGACCTCGCAGATTTCCCGGCGGCTCATCCCCAGGTCCAGGGCGTAACCGATGTGCTCCCGCAGCTGTTTCCAGTGGCCCCGGCACATCAGGGCCACCAGGATGCAGACCGTTCTTTCCGTGGGAGTCAAATCTCCCCGGGCCCAGACCTCCCCGAAGTTGTAGGCGTCCACCAGCGCGGCGGCCTCGGGGGCAAGTTCATGGGATAGGCGGTTCTCCAGGGCCGTTTCAGCATCCTGTCCCCAGTTCCCCGCCCGGATGTGGCGGCCCCGCTCCAGCTTGGCTTCCACCGAGTCCAGCCAGTCCGCCTGGAGAGGTTCGGCGTCCTCCTCCTGCCAGATTTTCTGCTCGTTGATAGTGCGCTGGGCCTGGGAGAGGGCGAAGACGGTGGCCGGAATGCCGGCGTAGAAGATGAGCTGCAGGAAGATGCCCTTGACCTTCTGCGGCGACATTCCCAGGGACAGCCCCACGCGAATCTGGTGCTGGAGGCCGAATCCCCAGCCGTTGCAGCACTGGGCGGCAATGGTGGCGATGCTGCGGAGGGTGACGTCCAGCCCGGGGACCTGCCAGACGCCGCCCCACATCACCTCTTCCTGGAGCTTCACGTAGTCTTTGCTGACATCGGGCAGGGCGCCGGTCAGCCGGGCCGCCGGAACGTACTGGTCAATGAAAGCGTGCAGGTTGCGGGCCTTGCGGGCCAGTTCGTCGGCGGTGGTCATGTCCGGTTCTCCTGGAAGCGTTTCAAGCAGTCTCGTTCCATGCGGTCCAAGAACCCTCCGAACCAGTCCCTTCCCCCTTGACGGGGGAAGGGACTGCCCCTGCGAAGGCAGGGGTTAGGATGGAGGTGAAAACTCGGATGGTATCCGGCGGTCATACTACACCCCTCTCCCGAAACACGTCGCTGGCCTGCTCCAGGGCATCTTCGACGCAGGGCCAGCCCCGGTACCAGCCGGCCTGGGCGAAGACCTCGCAGATTTCCCTGGGATCGAGCCCGGCGTCTAGGGCATATCCCACGTGGCGGCGGAGCTGCTTCCAGTGGCCCCGGCACATCAACGCCGCCAGGATGCAGACCATCCGCTCCCTGTGGCCGAGATCGGTCCGGCCCCAGACCTGCCCATAATGCCAGGCGTCCACGGCTCCTGCGGCGCCCGGGAGAAGCTGCCTGGCCAGGGAGTCTTCGATTTCCCGGGCCGCTGCCTTCCCCGCCTGACGCTCCAGGTTTGTCCGTTCCCGCTTCAGGCTTTCTTCGATGGAGTCGAGCCATTCCCCGTCAAGAGTGACATCCTCGGAGCGCCATTCTTCGCGCTCGTCGATGACTTCCTGCGCCACCCGGAGGCCGAAAACCGTGGCCGGCACCCCCGCATAGAACATAAGCTCGATGAAGATGCCCTTGATCTGCTGGGGAGTTATGCCGACGGTCAACCCGGTTCGTACCTGGTGCTCCACGCCGAAGTCGTAGCCGTTGCAGCACTGGGCCGTGATGGTGGCGAAGCTCCGCAGCTTCAGGTCCAGTCCGTCAACCAGCCAGACTCCGCCCCACATCAGTTCATGCTGGACTCGCACGAAGTCGGCCAGGACCGGCGTGGGACGTGCGTAGGGCAGGTGCTGGTCGAAGAAAGCCCGCAGCCTGGCGGATTTTTCCTGCAGTTCGGCGACAGTAGTCAACAGGACACCTCGAGAATAGGGGGTTGGGAGATCAGGATGCCACGCCATCGAACACCGCCCGGGCCTCTTCCAGGGCGTCCTCGACATGGGCCCACCCCCGGTACCAGCCGGCGTGGGCGAGGACCTCGCAGATTTCCCCCTGGGAGAACCCCATGTTCAAGGCGTAGCGGATGTAGCGGCGCAGCTCCTTCCAATGGCTGCGGGACATCAGGGCGGAGAGGACGCAGACCATCCGTTCCCTGGGCTCCAGGTCGGAACGGGTCCAGACCTCGCCAAAGTTGTACCCGTCCACGATGTCGGAGGCCTCCGGGGTGAGACGCTGGGCGAAGGACTCCTCTATCTCCCGGTCGGCGTCTTCTCCCCAAAGGCTGGTGCGGAGTCGCCCGGCCCGCTCCAGCTTCTCCTGCAGGGTGTTCAGCCAATCGTGTTCCAGCGGGACATCGTCCGCCTTCCACTCCTCCCTCTCGTTGATGACCTGCTGGGACTGGAGCAGCCCGTGAACGGTGGCCGGGATACCCGCGTAGAACAGCAGTTGGATGAATATGCCCTTCACCTGCTGCGGGGTTATCCCATGCTCCATGCCGGCGCGGATGTGGTCTTGCAGGGACGGGTCGAAACCGCCGACACACTGGGCGGCGATGGCGGCAAAGTGCCGGAGCCGGCCATCCAGCCCTGAGCCCTCCCAGACTCCATCCCGGGCGACCGCGGCCTGGATACGGGCGTAGTCCGGTGAAATCTCCCCCACCTCGCCATCCTCTGGGGAAGTCCAGCCCGGGCCCGCAGGATTCCCCGGTTGTCGGTTGGTTTCGGTCATCGGTTGGTCAGTCCTCGACTTCCACGATCATTTCTATCTCCACCGGCATCCCGCCGGGAAGGGTGCTCATGCCCACGGCGGATCGGGCGTGCTCGCCCCGTTCCCCGTAGAGGCTGACCAGCAGGTCCGACGCGCCGTTGGCCACCCGGGGCGTGTGCTCGAAGTCCGGGGCAGCGTTGACCATGCAGAGGAGCTTGACCACCCGCTTCAGCTTGTCCAGGTCGCCGATCTCCCCCTTCAGATGGGAGAGAAGGTTGAGCATGGTCAGCCGGGCGCAGTCATATCCCTGCTCGATGGTCAGGTCCGCCCCCAGCTTCCCCACATGGAGAAAACCGCCTTCCGGCAGACCCGGCCCGCTGCCGGAAAGGTAGACCAGGTTCCCGGTGCGTACCGCCGGAACGAAGTTGCCCACCGCCGACCGGCGGGATTCGGTGAGTCGGTAGCCCATCTCGTTGAGCTTGCTTTCTATTTCCGGCATGGACGCGCTCCGTTTCTTCCAGGCCCCGTACCAGTCCCTTCCCCCTTGACGGGGGAAGGTTAGGATGGGGGTGATGGCAAACCCCTTACACCTCGAACTCGGGCGTTTCATTCCTGAATTAAGACCGTCGCTACTGCACCGATGACTTATTCAGAGGTTCCCCAGGTTGCCCGTCCCCAAGTTACCCTGCCAATTCGACAATAGATATCCAGGCTGGGCGGTTCCCCAAGTGCATGGTGGCCACCCGGTCCAGGGCTCCCGAGTCGGAATCGACGCTGAAGGTCGCCAGGTTCCCGCTGCCCTGCCCGGCGCAGTAGAGGAACCGGTCTCCCGGCCCGAAGGCGGTGGCGTTGGGTGTGGGTTCCGCGGGAACGATCCCGTTGTCCGAGAGTTCGCCGGACGCGGTATCGACCGTGAAGCAGGCGATGCTCTCATGGCCTCGGTTGGGAGCATACAGGAACCGCCCCGACCCGTCGATCTTGATCTGGGAGCAGGTGTTCCGCTCGGTGAAATCGGCGGGTATGGTCGGAACGGTCTGAAACTGGGCAAGGGTGCCCCGGGCCGTGTCCAGGCGGTACGCGCCGACGCTGCTGCCCTGCTCGTTGGAGAAGTACAGAACGTCCAGGGAAGGGTGGAAGCAGAAGTGGCGGGGCCCGTGGAACCCGTCAGGCTCCACCTGCGCCGGATCGTTGGGCTGCACCTGTCCGGTGTTCTCATCGAACCGGAACTGGTAGATGCGGTTGGGGCCGTTGCCGGCGATGTGGGGCACGAAGGCGTAGCTGTTGGTGGAATCGGTCTGCATGGCGTGGGCGCCGGTGGCCGTCTCCATCCACACCACCGGCTCGTCGCCGACGGAACCGTCGCCGCCGATGGGATGGACGCCGATGTGGGCGCCCTGGTAGTAAGCGGAAAGAACGAACTTCCCCTTCCGGTCGGTGCCAATGAAAGTTGGATTGAACCCCAGCGGGATCATTCCGGTGCGGGAAAGTTCCCCGCTGGACTGGTCTATGTCATAGCTGATGAGCTGGGGGTCCTCCCGGCAGCCAACGTACAGGTGGTTCCCGTCCGGGCTGACGGCCATGGTGAAGGGCCCGCCGGACACTTCCAAATCGCGGACGTGGGACAGGGAACCGTCCTCCGGGTTGACGGTAAAGGTCGCAATCTTGTCGTCTTCCTGGATAGCAATGTACGCATAGTGAGGCATTGTGTTTCCTCCTTACAAACTATCTCAAAAGTCCCTTCCCCCTTGACGGGGGAAGGTTAGGATGGGGGTGAAAACCAAATTGTCGCACACCCTCCTTAATCTATTGGGAGTTGGCACACCGGGAATCGCTTTTGCCAAAGATGCCGGATCACGCTTCCGCCCACGCGCCGAGAAACTCCCTAAGCTGGGCCACGCACCACTCCGGGTAGATTGCGTTGATCCCGTGGCCCAGGCCCGGATACACCACCAGGCGGGAGTTGGGCAGCTGGTCCGCCATGAACTGCTGCTGCTCCAGGGTGGAGGTCGGGGATTCCTCGCCGGTGAGGAGCAGTGTCGGCGTGGCCACTTCCTTCAAGTGAGGTCGGAAGTCCAGGGTGTCCAGGTATGCTTGCAGCTTGCGGCCGATGTTGGACGAAGTGCGGTCCATTTCGGAAATATACCAGTCCTTCATGCCCTCAGGGGCGAACCGGGTGTCCAGGCGGTTGTCTATCGTTGCCGTGGACCAGTTTCCGATGCTCTGCCGCATGGCGGTGTCCCAGTCTCCTTCCGGATCGGTGCGCCCCCGGCGGGGCAGGCGGCAGGGCGTGTTGCACAGACACAGGGCGATTACCCGGTCGGGGAACGAGCGAGCGTAGCTCAGTCCCAGGATACCGCCGAAGGACTCCCCCACGTACACTACCCGGTCAATCCCGTTGGAATCCAGGATGGCGTTGAGGTCGGCCATGAATATGTCCAGCGACGCTTCGTAGGCGTCCTCGGCGATGGAGGACTCCCCCATTCCCCGCAGGTCCGGGCGGAGCACCCGGAACTCCCGGGACAGCAGCGGCACCCAGTTGTACCAGAACCTGCCGCTGCGGGAGAAACCATGCTGGAGGAGAATGGCCGGCGGCTCCCGCCAGGGATCGGTAAAATCGTCGTCCCAATAGTGCAGCTCCACGCCGGGGGCCACATTCCACGTCGCCATAACCCCTCCTGACGGATTTATTCCATCGAGTCCGGCCCTTTACACATCCGGGCGAATCCCCTTGGTCGGGGAGACGTCCTCGTACCCCGCAGCCACCCGGAACAACAGGCCTTCCTCAAACGGCCGTCCGACGAACTGCACGCCGATGGGCAGCCCGTCCCCGCTGAAGCCGCAGGGAACGGAGATGGCCGGCAGCCCGTTGCCGTTCATCGGGCTGGTGTTGCGGGAGATGAACCCGGACCCGGGCCCGCGCACCCGGTGGGTCTCGCCGTTCACGTCGATGTCCACTGCGTCAATGCGGGGCGCGGGCACCGGCGCCGTGGGGGTCACCAGGAAGTCCACACCCTGGAGGACCCGGGCGTACTCCTCCTTGATCAGCCGCTGCACCTTCATAGCCCTGGAGTAGTCGCTGCCCAGGACAAACTGCCCCGCCAGCGTCCGATATATGACGTTGGGGCCATACTTCTCCCGGTCGCTCCTGAGCATGGGCTCGTGAGTGACAATGCCGTCGGCCAGGGACGCGGCCCGCAGCGCGCCCACGTATTCCATGGACGGCAGGCTCACCTCCCGCACTTCGACCCCCAGTTCCTGCAGGGCCGCGATTGCATTGCGGACGGCGGTCTCCACCTCGCCGTCAACCTCGTCGAAGAAGTAGTTGGAAGGCACTCCGGCGGTCAGGCCCGACAGATCGCTGTCCAGCCCTTCCAGGTAGTCAGGGACCGGGACCGGGACTGTGCTGGGGTCCAGGGGGTCGTATCCGGCCAGGGCCTGCAGCACCAGGGCGCTGTCCCAGACCGAGCGGGTCATCGGCCCGATGTGGTCTCCGTTGAAGCTGGTGACCAGCAGTCCCCGCTGGCTGACCCGGCCGAAGGTCTGTTTCAGTCCGACCACGCCACAGAAGGTGGCGGGCAGCCGCACCGACCCTCCCAGGTCGGTGCCCAGGGAAGCAAAGGTCACACCGGCGGCCACGTTGGCCCCGCCTCCCCCGCTGGAGCCTCCGGGGATGTGGTCCAGGCCCCAGGGATTATGCACCGCGCCGTAGTGGGGGTTGTTGGAGGTGGCCCCGGCTGCGAACTCTTCCAGGTTCTCCTTCCCCAGCATGATGGCACCGGCCTCTTCGCAGAGGGTTACCACCCGTGCGTCCTCGTCGGGAACGTTGTCCGACAGCACCAGGGAGCCGACGGTGGTGCGGATTCCGGCGGTCGCGATGTTGTCCTTGATGCCGATGGGGATTCCATGAAGCGGCCCGCGGTAATTGCCGTCCGCAGCTTCCGACTCCAGGTGGCGGGCCTGTTCCAGCGCCCGCTCCGGCAGCAGCGTAATCCAGGAGTTCAGCTTGGGTTGGAGCCGTTCCGCCCGGGCCAGGGCGGCCTCGGTCAATTCGACCGGAGAAACCTCCCCGGACTCGATTCGGGGCGCCAGTTCGCTGATGGTCAGGTCCAGCAGGGCGTCATTCGGCATCTCGGTCTTCTCCTTCGGCGGCCCGCAGCAGCCGGCTGGACATCACACCGGAAAGCTCCAGGCCCGCGATCTCCGCCATCGCTTCAATGTAGCTGTCCACCTCCGGGCGCACCAGCTCCAACTCATCATCGGAAAGTTCGATTCCCTGGTAATCGCGGATAATCGCCCGCATGGTCTCCTTGGATATTGGCATCAGGCCTCCCTCCATAAAGAACGTTAGCCAACCTCTGAACCAGTCCCTTCCCCCCTTGATGGGGGAAGGTTAGGATGGGGGTGAAGGACCCCCAATCTCCAGCAGTATCACTTCCTGCACCCCATCAATCTCTTCCAGCACCTGGTTGTTCCAGAACCTGATTACTCTAAAGCCTTGAGATTCCAACCATGCCGTCCGCCCAGCATCGTATTCCTCTTGTCCTGCATGCTGACCACCATCCACTTCTATAACCAGTCTCTTCTCAAAGCAAACGAAATCCACTATGTACGGTCCTATCTCCGCTTGTCTGCGAAACCTGCAGCCCAACACTTGGCGGTAGCGTAAAGTCCTCCATAACCTTCTCTCGGCGTCCGTGGGTTTTTCCTGAGTTCGCGGGCTCTGGTTGTTTTGTTGCCTCCTTGAATCCTGTCACCCCCATCCTGTCCTTCCTCCATCGGGGGAGAAAGGTCCTTTGAGGCAGTTCCTCACATGCTCTGGACATTTGGGTAGTCCAGAATGCCAAGATTTTGGGATTCTACTGGTCAACCAATATCCCTGGGTTCAGCACCCAGTTGGGATCAACGGCGGACTTGGCGGCCCGCAGCCCGGCAGCGAAGGGCTCCGGCCGCTGCTGGTCGTACCAGGGACGGTGTACCCGTCCCACGGCGTGATGATGGGTGATAGTCCCGCCCGCGGCCATCACCGCGTCCGATGCGGCCCGCTTTATCTCCTCGTGCATCTCCAGCTCAGCGCCCGGACGCCCCATCGCCTCGAAGGTGAAGTAGGGCGCCGGCCCGTCGGGATAGACGTGGGTGAAACGGCAGGTAACTCGCCCGCCGCCGCAGATCCGGTCCAGGGCGTCCTGCAGGGCCCCCCGCACGGCCTCATCCATCGCCGCCCACCTGTCCCATGTGATCGAGGTCTCCAGCGTCTCGGCCACCACGCCCATGCCCATGGAGATGTTCCGCTGGTAGGGAGCGCCGATGAAGGCGTTGCGCCACGCTCCGACGGCCTCCGGGCGGCGGGCTTCTTCGCCGCTGCCGTCGATGATACGGATTTCGTCCTCGCCCACCGAGCCTCCGCAGTCGCGGGCGATCTCGATTACCTGCCGCATCTGCTCCCCCTGGGGAAGCTCGGCGGACTCGAACCCCAGCACCAGAATCGCCCGGCTCCCGTCATAGCCCAGGGCGTCCTGGGCCTCCCCCGGGTCCAGCAGGCGGCAGTTGGCCGGCCAGAGCTTGGTCTGGACTATCTGCCGGACGGCCTCTCCCCCGGCGGCAAAGGACGGGAACCGCACCGCGGCCGAGGCCCGGAACCGGGGGCGGGCCTGGATTCGCATCCAGGCTTCGGTGATGATGCCCAGGGTCCCCTCGCTGCCCAGGACCATCCGGTCGGGACTGGGCCCCGCGCCGCTGCCGGGAAGGCGGCGGGACTCCCAGGTGCCCTGGGGGGTTATCATGCGGACCGACTCGACAAAATCGTCGATGTGAGTCTGGTTGGTGGCGTAATGGCCGCCGGACCGGGTGGCGATCCACCCGCCCAGGGTGGAAAACTCGAAGCTCTGGGGGAAGTGGCGCAGGGTGAAGCCGTGGGGCCGCAGCTGTTCCTCCAGCGCGGGACCATACACCCCGGCCTGGATTCGCGCGGCCCGGGACACGTCGTCGATCTCCAGGACCCGGTCCAGCCGGGACAGATCGATGGACACGATGCCGTCGTACCCCTCCGGCGGCTCCACGCCTCCAACCACCGAACTCCCTCCCCCGAAGGGGATGGCGCAATAGCCCTGCGAGGAGCACCAGTCCAGCAGGGAAACCACGTCCCCGTCATCCCGGGGGTAGGCCACCACGTCGGGAGGGTTGGGAAACTGGAGGTTGAACGCACGGATGCGGTCGCGAAAGTTGCGTCCGTAGGTATGGACCGCCCGGTCGTGGGTATCGGTGGAGCAGATTTCCGCCAGTGGACCCGGAACGGCTATCCGGGGTTTTCTCAGGTCAAGGTCGCTGCTGGAGGGGACCGGCGGCACATTGACGGCAACGCCGTACTTCGCTGACAGGCTGGCAGCCAACTCCCGCCGTTGCGCCTCCGTCGGCTCGTCAGACTCCATTCCCCAGGCCCAGAAGCTTCGGCGCGGCATCTGCTGCCCCTTTCATGCTTGCTCATGGGGTTTTCTTCCGGGTAGTCAAGGAAGCCCCCACGCTGGGAAGGATGATACCCCGGCGGTGGATGCCGGACAAGCAGGAAGGCCCTGCCACCGCCACGGCGGTGAGTCCCGCGGGATGACCAGAATGTAAACAGAATTCGGAGGAAGGGGAATATTGAGCCAAGGATTGTAGCTCAAACCCTTGCGGCGTATTATGAGATTCAAACCCGGATTCTGGAAAATGCGGAGACTTTCCGGCGGATTGGCTCACCAGGTGTTGGAATTCCGGTAAACCTGAAGAACGGGAGGCCAGGCATGTTCACCAAAGTGCACCACGTTACCTATGTTGTCGAGAGCTGCGACCAGATGGCGGAATACCTCAGGAACAGCTTCGGGCTGGAACCGGAAAGAACAGGCGAACACGCCGACCGCAAGTTCCTTCTCTACCATATCGGCGAGACCATTATGGACTTCTTCGAGCCCACCACCGAGGACTCGGGCATCGCCCGGCAGTTGAAGGAAAACGGCCCCGGGGTCGCTCACGTCGCCTGGGGTGTCGATGGAATCGACGATGTGTTCAATGACCTGCGGGCCAGGGGCAACCAGTTGCGGGGCGACGCTCCCAGCAACAGTCCCTTCGGCTACAAGACATTGAACATTTCCACCGAGAGTTCCCACGGGATCCTGTTCCAGTTGGCTGAGGGAGAGGAGTCGTAAGGCCGCAGGGAGGCCGCTGCGGGAAGGTGGCTCTTGTCCCAGCCGGGTCAGTGCTGCCGCATCGAAAAGACACCCACAAATTGGTGCTATTCTTTGCACCCGAACATCCCATTCTCGATTGTTGAGTCCTGCAGCTATTCCATCCCTGCCTTGTCCGGTGGTAAGAGTCCCTTCCCCCTTGACGGGGAAGAGCCTGCCCCCGCGTAGGCGGGGGTTAGGATGGGGGTGATAGGGTCCGCTTTGAGGTGTCTTCCCGAAACGGAACCCTGCCTGTGGCCGGCTCTCCCTTGACATCCCGCCGCCGCAGTGTGATATAGGGAATCAACGCAATCGTCTCTGCAGGGGGACCCGCCCGCCCTGGAGCTGCCCAAAGGGCGAGGGCGAGCGGCGGTGGGGCTTTGGGCGGCGATTTCGGAAACGTGCCCGGCACGGGAGGCAATTTGGCAGATCCTGAACATGTCGCCGTAGCCAAGTCCGGCCCCAACGCCATATCCCGCTGGCGGGAACAGAACTTCTTCATTCCCAACACCGAGCTGATCGTCTACGGGCTTCGTACCCACAGCCTGGGCGACCGGGCCGCTGGCGAGACCTTCGAGAAGGAGTGGATTCACGGGCGGGCCAAGCTGGACCTCTCTGGCGGGTACCTGACCGGGGTCCGCCTGCCCCGGGCCGACTTGGCCCACGACGATCTCAGCGGCGCCGACCTCACCCGCTGCAACATGCGGGGCGCCGAGCTGGTCGGGACCAACCTTCAGTCGGCCTATGTATCCCGGTCCAATCTTTCCCGGGCCGACCTCACCCGCGCCAATCTGACCGGGTGTTCCCTCATCCGCAGTGACCTGTCCAACAGCACGCTGCGTGTCGCCGCGCTTTCCGGGGCCGACCTCTCCCACGCCAACCTTCAGTACGCGAACCTGCAGGACGCCAACCTGTCCAACGCCAACCTGGAATCGGCCGACCTCTCCTGGGCCAACCTCAACGGCGCGAACCTGAGGGGGGCCCACCTCCACGCTGCCACCTTGACCATGTGCGACCTGACCGGCGCCGACCTGCGGGGCGCCTACTTCACCGCCACCGGCCTGGAAAGCTCTATCCTGATGAACGCCCGGATGGGACTGACCAAGTTCGTCAACTGCGACCTCAGCCAGGTAATCGGCCTTGACTGGACTCGCCACTACGGGCCGAGCACCATAGCTCTGGACACCATCGCCCGCTCCTCCGGTATGATCCCCGCCGCGTTCCTGGAAAACGCAGGAGTGGCCGCTCCACTGCTGGCCGTCCAGGACGCCATGCGGGGAGTCACCCGCGCCTACCCAACGGTGCTCTTGGTCGGGTCGGAACAGGACAAGGAGCTGGCTTCCCGGTTGGTATCAGGCCTGCGGGCGGCCCAGATACCCAGTTGGTCAATCGAGGCCGACGATGAACTGGCCGTCCACACCGGCAGCGTACTCCTCGAGCACACTCCCTATTACGACCGGCTAATCCTGCTTTGCACTGCCCAGTCCCTGGAAAGCTCGGATGCCAGCCAGTATTTCGCCCGCCTCACCGGGGTACAGCGCCCTGAGGGTGGACAGGTGATGCTCACCGTCGCTGCCGACGACCTGTTCTACCAGAGGCAGGACCATCTCTGCGACACGCTGCGGAACGGGACCGTGCTGGACTTCCGGGGGTGGGAAGATGACGCGGCCTACCAGGGTGCGCTTTCGTCATTGGTGGACGTCCTGTCCCGCAAGATGTGGTGAACCCGGGAGTTTCCCCTTCCGGCTTCTTCCCGTTCGTCATCCCTCCCCGGTCTTGGCTGGCTCCGGTTGGCCCAGGGTCGTTGCGGCGAGGCGTCGGCCGGACCTCGTTCCCAGGCCGAACCAAAGGGTGACCAGCAGACAGGCCCCGGCCGCGATGCTGATTGCCGCCGGCCAGCCTGCCCATCCCGCGGCGGCTGCCAGAGGCAGAGCTCCCAGGTAGTGGAAGCCCGGCGTGAAATGAAGCACGCCCATTACCCTTCCACGGACTTCTGCCGGGGTGCTCATCTGCAAGATGGTGGTCGCCAGAGGCCACACCGTGCCGAGGCTTAACCCGCCGACGATCAGGAACATCCCCCAAGCACCCCAGTACCACGGCATCCATGCGAACATGGTCAGGGTCAGGCAGAACAACACCAGGCAGCCCAGTAACCACCGGTACAGCCAGTCCCGTCCCATGAAGCTGAGGGACAGGTTGCCGATGACCGAGCCGATACCGGAAGCCAGCAGCAGAAGGCCCGCCTCCGATGCCCCGCTTCCCAGTTGGTCCCTGGCAAAGGCCGGAATAACCTGGAGGTGGGACATGCCAAACCCGCCGAAGGAACAGGCCAGCACTATGACCGTGAACAACAACGGCGCCTTCCTGATCTCGACAAACCCTTCCACCAGATTGCGAAGCAGGGGGTCCCGACCCCGCGGTGTGGCTCGCTTCATGGGCCGGAGCCGGGATAGGCAGAGGATGCTCAGGACGTAAAGAGATGCATTGAGGTAAAGAGAGGCGGCTATGCCGAAGGTGTCGATCACCAATCCCATCACCGGAGGACCGCCGATCCTTCCCAAGTGCACTGCCAGGTTGAAACTGGCTATGGCATCCAGCAGGGCGCTGTCCTCCACCAGGTCGGACAACAGCGTCACCCGGGCGGGTTGGTTCAGTGCCTGCAGGACCCCCAACGCCGCGCCTGCTGCGTAGATGTGCCAGATCTGGACCAGGCCCACGTCGTATAGGACAGCCAGGGCCAAAATCAAGCCGCCGACCGTGGTCTGGATGGCCATCAGGAGGCGCTTCCGTTCGAACCGGTCGGCGATCACCCCCCCGACCACCAGAAGGCTCACGTTGGGGACCCCGTAGAAGAAAAGGACCACACCCAGTTGGGTCTTGGAACCCGTAACCTCTAATACCAGCCACGCCAGCACGAGGAACTGCATCCCCTGGGAAACAGCATGGATTGAGGACCCGCACCAGTACCACCGGAAGCCGGGGTGCCTCCACGGACCGGCGATTCTCCTCAGGTAGAAAGGCATCCAGCGCCCGACGGCATCAGCAGAGGCCAGGGAATAATCCCGTGGGTCAGTTCCCAATCACCTGCCCGTTTCAGAGGGCAGGGACGTTGAGCGACATACCCGGGTCGGAACCTACCGCTGCGGGGCGGGTCCCAGGTGGCTTCCCGCATCCACGAGGATCGTTTCGCCGGTGACGTGTTCCGCTCCCTCCAGCAGCCAGAGCACGGGGTCAGCTACAGCCTCCGTCGTCCCTGCCTTCTTGAGCGGGGCCGACTGGGCGTAGCGGTCAATGAAGGCGTTGTAGTTCTCCTCGCCCAGCCCTTCCCGCCACCACCGGGTCTGCATGACGCCCGGGCAGACGGCGTTCACCCTTATCTCCGGGGCCAACGCACGGGCCAAGGAACGGGTCATCACGTTCAACGCCGCCTTGGAAGCTGCGTAGGCGATGGAACTGCCCGTCCCGGTAAAGGCGGAACCCGAGGATACGTTGACCACGGCCCCCATTCCCTGTTCCTTCATGGCCGGGGCCACCGCCCGCACCATCTGGAAGGCGCCGACAACGTTGACCGCAAAGATGCGGTTGAAGTCCTCAGCCGACAGTCCATCCAGGTCCGCATGGGGAACGATCTTGGACTGGGCCGCATTGTTGACCAGGCCGTCAATCCGGCCCCAACGGTCGAGGGCCTCGGAAGCCATGCGGCGGCAGTCTTCGTCCACCGACACGTCGGCCTGGCACAGAACCGCTTCCGACCCCACTTCCCGGCAAGCAGCGGCGGTGGCTTCGGCTTCGGCCAAGCTCCGGGTGTAGTTGATAACCACCCGCCCGCCCTTCGCCGCCAGTTTCAGGGAGATCGTAGCTCCCAGGCCGGTTGCCGATCCGGTCACGATGAATACTCCGCCCTGCACGTCCATTCCAGTCACCTCCCGCCGTCCGGCTCACGCCGGGCCCTAGCATTAACGTGGACCGGATTATAGCGGATGGGCAAGGAGGCCGACCGGGAACGAAACCGCCTGAATTGCAGCCCCGCAATTGCAACGCTGTGGCAAACGGGAGAAGCCGACTGCCCGGCATCAACCGGGACATGCCGGATTTCCCAAAACCGGACAAAAGCGGACATTTCAGGACAATTGAGCGCGGGGCCGGGGGCTTGTGTCCCCGAAATGTCCTCCAAATGTCCTCGTTTTTCCGCCGGATGTCATGGTCTTGTCCGGTTTTGTCACCAGTGGAAACCGGGTGTTGAGACGTTGTTGCCGGGCCTGAAGAATTTTTCCTGCTACATTTTGATGCATTTTGACGCATTTCTGCGGGGAACGCCGGGCCGGAAACCTTCCCTGGATTCATGGTACCGGACGAAGTACGGGGTTGGAAAGGCCCAGCTGACAGTAAAGAGCGTTGTGTTTCAGGTGGTCCAGCTCAACGGCTGCGGGGGTACCCGTGCCGGTAGAGACCCGGACCCCCGCAACGCCATCCCGCTACAACCGCCCCAAAGCGCGACACCTTTCTCCACGCGGCATTCCGGTCCACCCCGCAGACCGTGGGCCTGCACAACCCCGGAATGGGTGGTACCCTGTGCTGGGCCGCAGCGGGTCGCAGCACAGGACCTAGAGTCACAGGCCCAGGAGGGAAACCGATGGCAGAAGAGCCGATCCGCGTGGGACTCATCGGAGCGGGCGGAAATGTCAGGGCACGTCACATTCCCGGGTTCCAGGGAGTGGAGGACTGCGAGATTGTGGCGGTGGCCAACCGGACCATCGAGTCAGGTAGGGCCGTGGCGGACCAGTTCAACATCCCCACGGTGTACGGCAACTGGCGCGAGCTGCTGGAGGACGAAAGCATCAATGCCGTGTGCATCGGCACCTGGCCCTACATGCACCGCACCATCACCCTGGCCGCCCTGGAGGCGGGCAAGCACGTCCTCACCGAGGCCCGCATGGCATCGGACGCCGCAGAGGCCCACGATATGCTCGACGCTTCCCGCGCCCATCCCGAGCTGGTGTGCCAGCTCACGCCCACCTCCACCAGCTACACCATAGACAACGCGCTCAAGGGCCTGATTGACGAGGGGTTTCTCGGCGAGCTGCTGTCGGTGGACTTCACATCCCTGCAGAACAACTTTGCCGATTTTGACCGCCCGCTGCACTGGCGTCACGACCGGGCCCTCAGCGGATACAACACCCTGAACATCGGGGCGTCCTACGAGTCCATGATGCGCTGGCTGGGACGGGGCAACCGAGTCATGGCCATGTCCAAGATTCATGTCCCCTACCGGGAGAATGACCAGGGGCACCTCGCCTCGGTGACGATTCCCGACCACGTCGACATCCTCTACGAGCTGACCAACGGGGCCCAGGTCCACATGCAGATGAGCGCCACCTCCGGCCTCAACGGCGGCAGCCACATCTGGATGTTCGGCACTGGCGGCACCATCCACGTCGATTCCCAGCGCAGGGTCTGGGCCGGGAGGCGGGGCGATGGGGAGCTGGCCGAGGTCCCCAATCCGCCGGAAACCCAGGCCCGCTACCGGGTCGAGGAGCAGTTCACCAACGCCATACGAGGCACGGAGCAGGTGGACATGGTCGCCTTCGAGACCGGCGTACACTACATGGAATGGACCGAGGCGGTCCACCGCAGCGCCATGACCGGACAGGCGGTCTATCTGCCCCTCTAGCCGGCCCCAGCTCAACCCACCCCACCCCACCGCTGGGGTGGAGAATACTAATTCAGGGGAGTCAAGGAACGGCCATCCCCGCCCTGCTATACTCCCCGGCAAGGCTTGACCAACTTTCACCGGAGCTACGGACACCGGAGCCACGGAGGCAACACCCATGGCGGAACCCATAAGCATCTCCATGCGCGTCCCCGGCACGTCACCCATGCCCGATATTCTCGACATGATCCGCCGGATTGAGGCGGCCGGGTTTGACGGGGCAGGCATCCTGGACAGCCAGATGATCTGCCGCGACACCTTCGTGACCCTGGGCCTTGCCGCCGCCAATACCACCAACCTCAAGCTCTTCCCCGCGGTGACCAATCCTTTCGGGCGCATCCCGCCGGTGCTGGCCGGAGCGGCCCAAACGGTGGCCGAGATTGCCCCGGGCCGGACCAGGTTCATCATCGGCACGGGCTACACTTCAGCCAGCACCATCGGAAGGCATCCCGCAACCCTGTGGCAGATGCGCCGCTGCATCACCGAGGTCCGAGCCCTCCTGGCCGGGGAGACGGTGGACTACAACGGCATGACCAACCGCCTGGACTTCGCCGGCAGCGACGGCGGTCGCGGTGTGCCCGTCCTCATGGCCGCCTCCGGCCCCCGCTCCCTGGAGCTGGCGGGAGAGGTCGCCGACGGAGCCCTGGTGCTGGTGGGATACACCCCCGGGATAGTAGGCAGGGCCCTGGAGCACCTGGAAGCCGGGGCCAGGCGCAGCGGCCGCACCCTGGACGACCTGGACATCATGTTCGCCGTGCGGACCTGCGTCGCCGACTCCACTGAGGAAGCCCGACGGCTGGCCCGCCCCGTGTCGGTGCACTGGGGACTGATGTGGGGCGGCCCCAACTGGCTCCCCCATTCCGGCCTGGAAATACCCCAGTACGAAATTCCCCAGGCCGTGCGGGACATCTATCCCGACCTGGGGCACGCGCCCAACTGGGAGGAGGCCATCGAGCTGACCCGGTTCGTCAGCGACGAGGTCAACGGCCAGCTGTGCGACGCCATGGGCCTGGTCGGAACGCCCGAGTACTGCGTTGACCGCATCCATAAGATGGCGCAGCACGGGGTGCGGCAGCTCTACCTGATGCCCTGCCTGACCTTTGCCCCGCCGGAGGCAGAGGTGCGGGCCTTCGGCGAGCAGATCATCCCAGCTCTTGCCCCGGCCTGATCGATGCCCCCTTCCCCCGTCACTCCCCCGGGAGCGGGCGGAAGGACGGAGTTTCGGGTACTCCTTTACAATCTGGTTGTCTACAATCCGGTTGTCCGAGAATCCAAACAACAGCTTCGGCTGGTGAAGGAGGTGGTCATGCCCTTCGAGCAGATTTCACCCGAGTTGGAACGCATCGTTTTTCCAGACCAGGACGTTGAGGTGCTGGGCACCGGGTACGCCGTCGGCGAGGGCCCGCTGTGGTGGAGCGATGACCAATCCCTGCTTTTCAGCGAGGTCCGGGGCGACCGCAGGTGGAGGTGGTCCGCCGGCGAGGGCGTCACCCTGGTCCAGGAACCGACCAACAACGCCAACGGCCTGACCCGGGACTCCCAGGGAAGACTGGTGATGTGCGAGGGCGGGGCGCGGCGGGTGACGCGAGCCGAACACGATGGAAGCGTCACCGTAGTAGCGGACAGCTATCACGGCAGACCGTTGAACCGGCCCAACGACGTGGTGGTGAAGTCCGACGGCAGCATCTACTTCACCGATCCGGGCGGTCCGGCCCCGGACACCGACCTGGACTTCGCCGGGGTCTATCGCATCTCCGCCGACCTGAGCAAGATCAACCTGCTCGCGCGGGACTATGTCCTGCCCAACGGCCTGGCTTTTTCTCCGGACGAAAGCGTCCTCTACGTCAACGATTCCCAGGGGTTGTTCGTCGACAACAAGGACATGTTCCGCAGCATCGGGAATATCGACGCCTTTGACGTGCGCCCCAACGGGATGCTTTCCAACCGGCGGATCTTCTGCGAACTACGCGGGGAAGGGTCGGGAATCCCCGACGGCATGAAGGTAGACGTCGAGGGAAACGTCTATTGCACCGGGCCCGGCGGGGTGTGGATCATGGACGCCGCCGGCCGGCACCTGGGCACCATCCTGACCGAGGTCGA
Organism: Dehalococcoidia bacterium; assembly: GCA_965203675.1. Taxonomy (GTDB): domain Bacteria; phylum Chloroflexota; class Dehalococcoidia; order Lucifugimonadales; family UBA3495; genus CATOSK01. The sequence goes on from CBDBDE010000001.1 coordinate 217,889, forward strand.
GCACACCACCAACCTGGCGTGGGGCGGCGATGATTGGACGACGCTGTTCATCACCACCTTCGAGACCCTGGCCCGAATCCAGCTGAAGATACCCGGCCTGCCAGTTCCGGCTCCACAGCCGTAGAGTCGCGAAGACGCCAACGTTAACCCTTGGGGAAGGGCAAGAGGGACTATTGCAGGAGGTCCGCGAACAATGGCTGACAAACCAACCAGCTACCGGTACAACCCGCTGCACCAGGACATCATCTGCGCTGAGACTGCCATCGACGAACTGCCCCGCACGGTGGACAACCTGGGCTGCGGGCGGGCGATGATTACCTGCGGGCCAACCATTCTCAAAGCATGCAACGTGGTGCCGAGAGTCCAGGAGGCGCTGGGCGAACGCTACGTGGGCACCTACTCGGGGGTGGCGCCCCACTCTCCGGTGGAGACCGTGGAGGCTGGGGTGGAGATGGCCCGGGAAGTGCAGCCCGACGTGTTCATCAGCGTCGGGGGCGGCAGCACGCACGACACCACCAAGGCCATGGCGACCCTGCTGGCCGAGGGCGGCGACATCCACGACTACGCGATCATCTTCGAGCCGCCCGACCGGATAATCGTGCCGCCGACCCCTTCGCCCAAGGTCCCCATCCTGAGCGTTCCGACGACCATGGGATGCGCCGAGTTCAGCCGGGGCGGGGGCGGTATCACCGACCACCAGCTCGGCCGCAAGCTCAGCATTGCCGGCGATGGCGTGACCCACCGCACTGTCATTATTGACGGACAGGCGTTGGCCACGACGCCGCTGCGGATCCTGGTCTCCACGGCCATCGGGCAACTGCGGATCGCCATCGAGACGGTTTACTCGACGGGCCACAACCCCATCGGCGACGGGATGGCCCTCCACGCTATCCGGTTGCTGTTCGAGAACCTGCTCCGCTGCAAGGATGGGGACATCGACACGCTTCTGAACACCAAGACGGCCGGCGCCATGGCTTCCCTGGGTTCCTTCGCCGGCCTCGGGCTCAACACGGCCACCTGCCACCACGTAGGAGGGCTGTACGGGGTGCCGCACGGTGAGGCCAACGCCATCCTGCTGCCCCACACCATGCGCTACAACCTGGATGCCTGCGCCGACCGCCAACGCCTCATCGCCGAGGCCATCGGGGTGTCGAACAGCGGAATGACCGACGAGGACGCCGGGCTGGCGGCGGCCGACGCCGTGGATGGCCTGTGCCGGGAACTGGGCCTGCCCCGGACCCTGCGGGAGGTCGACGTTCCCGAAGACGGACTGGAGTTCATCGCCGCGGCGACGCTGCAGGACAGGGCCCTGAGCACCAACCCCAAGCCCGTCACCGATGCGGGTCCCATCATGGAAGTGCTGAGGGCGGCGTTCTAGGGACAATTCGCCGCTCGCTCCGCTTTCCTGGAACCGGACAACGGGGCAAGCGGACCGAATGGCCCGGCTCTCAGAGACCGGGCGAGGGACTACTCCGGCGACAGGGAGCTTGCCCCAGTCTGGCCTTGACCGGAGTTGACCTGTACCATGGAGGCAGCGGCCGGCAACGGGTTGTTGTCAATCGTGGTGCGGTTTCCCTTGCCCCGGCCAGCTAGGGTCATTGTCCGTGAATCCAGGAGGCTTCCCGGGGGCTCAGACAACTCTGGTCAGGAGGGTTTCATGCGTCAAAAAGCCGTCATGTTCCAGACCCACGGGCTCAATTTCGAAGGGGTGGTGGCCGAACCCGACGATCCGGCCGGCCCGGTCCCGGGGGTGCTCATCTGCCATCCCGGTCCGCTCAACGGCGGCAACATGGACAACAACGTCGTGACAGCGGTGGCCTTCGCTCTGGCTGATCAGGGATTCGTCACCATGCGGTTCAACTTCCGGGGCGTGGGCAACAGCGATGGGGAACACAGCCGGGGGGAACTGGAATACCAGGAGGCTGTCGCGGCCATGGAATTCCTGAAGGCGTGGCCCGGCGTGGACGGGAACCGGCTGGGACTGGCCGGCTATTCGTTCGGCAACGGTGTCATCCTGAGGAGCCCCGACCTGCAGCGGCTGCCAACGGTGTTTGCCTTTATCTCTCCGTCTCTCCAAGCCCTCCAGGGGAGCTGCATGAAGGAAGACACCCGTCCCAAATTCCTGATTACCGGGGAGATGGACCGGCTGGCCCCTTCGCCGGAATGCCAGCCCACCCTGGATTCCTTCGCCCATCCCTTTGACTACCACGTTATCGACCGCGCGGACCACTTCTGGGTGGGCCAGGAGCAGGAAATGTCCGCGAAAGTCACCCAATTCTTCCATCAGCACCTGAAGTAGGCTGCCAAGCCGGTCCCGTGCCATCCTGCGCTGTCCGGCTTGTCATGACACGCGGCGGCTGACCCGGAATCTCGACCCTGGCGGCACCCGGCGCTGCTGGCGCATCCCTCAGGATAAAATCATCGCATCCCAAGGAAAAAGGAGGCTTGACATGGCACGACTGTCACCCATCAACAGGGACCTGGTTGCGGAGCAACACCAATCGGCCTTCGATGAAATATCCGCTCCCCCGGACGGTGTGGGGTCCGGTCCCACCTCGATAATGAAGAACAGCCCGGAAATGGCCAAACGGGCGATGCACCTCTCGGCCTACCTGCGCAACGAGTCCAGCCTGCCCAAGAAGATACAGGAACTGGCGATGCTGATCGCGGCCCGCAACATGGACTGCCAGTACATCTGGAATGCCCATGCCGCGTCCGGCCGGCGGGAGGGACTGAGCGACGGGCTGGTGGACGCTTTGAGGGATAAGCAGGCGTTGCCGGAACTGGCCGCTGACGAGTCGGCGGCGATCAACCTGGGGAACGAGTTCTACCAGACCCACAAGGTGACCCAGGAGACCTTCGACGCCGCGCTGGAGCAGTTCGGGAGGCAGGGTTTTGCGGAGTTGGTCGGCCTGATGGGGTACTACGCGATGCTGTCGTTCAACGCCAATTCGGTGGTGCTGGACCTTCCCGAGAACATGACGGAGCCGGTGCTTCCCATTTAGGTTGGGCGCCCTTCAATGAGAAGAGATACCGGTCCGGCCAGGTTGCCGGAGTGAGATGCCGACAACCCAGATGCTCTGGCCGGTCTGCCCAGCCGCCGCCTTGGACGCGGCCGCCCGTCTTACAGCCGCTGCCCTGCTCCGGGAACGAAGCGCAAGTTTCCCCATAAGGGAGGTACAGCATGGACCCGAATCAAGGAGGCCAGGTAGCCGGGCCAGGATGCCTGTCCGGCCCCATCCTGGTGCCAATGGACGGTACGGAAGTCTCGGAGGGCATCCTGCCCTGGGTGGCCCGCATCGCCGGCCAAGCAGATGCCCGCCTGATACTGCTCACCGCCGTCGACCCAAGCGGCATCGATTACCCGCCGACGGGGCCATCAACCCAGCCGGACTGGGGCACGTTCAGGAACCAGGTCGAGGATAACTCGCGCACCCACGCCCAGAACGCCCTGCAGGCGGAGGTGGAATGGCTGAGGGTCAGGGGAGTCAGCGCGGAGGGCAGGGCCACCCTGGGCAACCCGGCGGAGGAAATCGTGCGGGTTTCGGAAGACGAGGGGTGCGGCCTGATCGCCATGTCAACCCACGGCCGGAACCTTATCGGCCGCAGCATCATGGGGAGCGTCACCGACCGGGTGCTCCACTCGGCCAACGTGCCGGTGCTGACCATAACCCCCGACCAGGCGAAAATATACCAGGAGGAGGGGACAACCTTGAACACGGTGGTCGTGCCCCTTGACGGGTCTGAACTCGCCGAGCTGGCCCTGCCCTACGCCGAGGAGTTGGCCACCGTCCTATCCCTGGAGGTGCTCCTCGTCCGGGTGGCCAGGACAGAGCATCCTTCCTTCTCCTACTCGGAGTTCGCAGGCCGTATGCCCGACTTCGCCAGTGCCCTGGTAGGGGAGGCCGCCAGGTATTTGGAAGCAGTCTCCATGGGTCTCAGGAATAGAGGGCTGAACGTCCGGCGCCAGGTCCTCAGGGGCGCGCCCGCACCCGCCCTCCTGGATCTGGCCCGTGAGACGCCCCGTAACCTCATCGCGATGACCACCCACGGCCGCTCCGGTCTGACCCGGTGGATGATGGGCAGCGTCGCCGAGACCCTGATCCGCGGGTCCGGCGACCCGGTGCTGGTTGTCCGCCCCAGGGAGCAGCAGATTCCCCAGCCGCAATCCTCCGCAGCCCCGGCCTGACCGACCCCAACCGAACCGGGAACTTCACCCGGCTCCAGTTCCGCGCGCCCGGAAACGCGCCAGGACCAATCGCAGGGAAATCGGCTGCTCGCTATACCTAGAGAACGGCGTCATACCTGGCCATCTTCCAGCGCCGGGCAGTGATACTCTGGAGCAAACTCCCCATAACGACACCTCCCGGAACGGGATTGCCCTGCCGTCCAATACCCGGTGGGTTTGGCACGGCCTTGTTGATATACTATGTTTTCCGGTTGCCCGGGTCAGGCCATCGCACCCGTCGATGCCAAGCACCCGGAGAAAAGCGGATGATATGGAGAGCGCATCATGCCCAAGTATCTCTATCAGGCAAACTACACCTCAGCTGGAATGCAGGGACTGCTGCAAGAAGGCGGCTCCTCCCGGCGGAGGGTCTTTGAGGACATAGCAAAAGAGCAGGGCGGGACGCTGGAATCGTTCTACTATGCGTTCGGCGGTTCGGACCTGTACATGGTCTTCGACCTGCCCGACGCCACCACGGCGGCAGCGATTTCCCTGACCATCACAGCCGGCGGCGCCCTGAGCCTCAGCACAGTGCAGTTGATCACACCGGAAGAAATCGACGCCGCGGTCAACAAGATCGTCACCTACCGCCCGCCAGGAGGATAGCCTCCACGGCAATCCCCCGCCGCGGGTAGGGGAAGTTCTCCATAGCGGTCACCGACCGTCCCGGCCGGGCCCGAGACAGGGCTGACCGGCTGGCTCTTCCACCACTACGCCGACATGTCGGTTGGTACCGGGTTTATGCTCGAGGAAAACCAGCCAGTGCCACAAGGGACGGGCGGCGTGAAGCCGTGGTTGGCGCCGATCTGATGTGGCTCCGGCAGGCCGCTGCAGGGCGGGATTTCGCCGGCGCCTTGGGGTTCACATTGCACCGTCATGGACTCGAGCATACCAATCTCTGCCGCTGCACCCTCATGGGCAGGCACGATCCGTATAGCGCGCCCCCAAAGCAGAACCCCATGACCCCGGTAGATGGAGGGACAGCATGAACGTCCCGGAACAACCCACGCCAGCCAACGACCCCTTCGGCATGTCCCGGTTCAGCCCCAGGCGCTACTCAGTCCAGCACTTCATGCTCCTCATCGCCGCCAATATCCTGGGGGTCGCCATCCTGACGTGGGCAGTCGCCGACCGGGAGCCCCTCCTAATCAGCCTCTCCGCGGCTACGACCGCTGTCATGGCCGGCATGACCGTACTTGTCTTCTGGGTCGGCATCCGCACCATCGCCGTGGAGGCCTGGATCCGCCGCCTGGGAATGGGGGACCTGGAGTACCGCATCGAGCCATGGGGTAGGGACGAGGTCTCCAAGGCCTGCATGGCCCTGGAAGCCCTCCGGCAGAGCTCCATCAAGGCAATGCAGCTCGACCTGGTGACGCAACTCTCCCAGGAGGTCCAGCAGAAGAACAACGAACTGGAGGAGACTCTGGCCGAACTCCGCCGGACCCAGGACCAGTTGGTCAGCCAGCAAAAGCTGACGGAACTTGGTCAGCTCGTGGGCGCCATCGCCCATGAGCTCAGCAACCCGGTCAACCTCATCTCCAACTTCGCTAGCTCATCCCGGGAACTTATGGAAGAACTGGAGGAGAGCATCGGGAAGGGGGAGAAAGCCAGGGAGATCCTTGCCGATCTGGGCGGGAACATGCAGAGCATCGAAAACAATTGCGGACGGGCCAACCGGGTCGTCCAGGATGCCCTGAGACTGGGGCAAGAAAGGGAGAGCGTTCTGGAGAGGCTGGACATCAACCCCCTGGTCCAGGCTCATGTGCGCAACACCCTGGAAACCACTCGGCACAGATACCAGGGGGCCGGGACGCCGGAGGTGATGGAAGACCTTGACCCCCACGCCGGCTCGATACAGGCGGTGGCCGAGGACCTGGGACGGGTTGTGGCCCAGATCACTGGAAACGCACTGGAGGCTATGGGGGAGAGGGCTGAAACGGAGGGGCCCGGGAGCGGTTACCAGGCCACCCTGGAGGTCAGGACCCGGAAGACGGAGGGACACGTGGAGATCGCCTTCAGGGACAACGGCACTGGCATCCCGGCGGAGGTGATGCCACTCATCTTCAACCCCTTCTTCACAACCAGGTCCGGCAACCGGGGCGCCGGACTCGGCCTCAGCCTGACGCACGACATCGTGCGGGAGCACGGCGGGGAGATCACCGTAGACTCGGAGTTGGGCAGCTACACCGAGGTCACCGTGCGGATCCCCGCCTGATCAGCGAGGGAGGCCCACCGCCACAACATACGGGCCACACTCGTAGTATCTTCGCCCTGAGCGAAGTTCTCTCATTCAATGGGGGGAGAACGTCGAGGCGGACACGGTTCTCCCAGGGCTGACCACCAGGCACATCTACCTCCCAGACGGCCGGAGGACGTTCCAGGTCCGGTACACTCTAACACGGGCTTCAACCCCTGCGAGAGCGGAATGGGCTTCACCATGGCTGTCCACACTGCCAAGGATCCATCGGATACAATGGGCGAAACGCGCGTCAGTTCGCGATGGACGAGGCATGAGAGAGACCAACTTCAACTCCACCATTTTTGGGATCCTGCTATCGGTGATCCTGGCAACTGCAGCCCTGGTCATATCCGTGGTGGCCCTGCTAACCGCGTTACGGTCCGACGAGAGAGAAATACACCTCGTCGACCGCGGAGAGTTCACCGTCAACCTGGTCATGGACGCACTGGAGCTCTACGACGAGCAGGGACTGGGGGCAACGCTCGAATACTATAACTCCCCGGAGAGCGTGCGGGGTGAGTGGTACGTTTTCATCTTCGACGAGGATGACAGGATGATCGCCCACGCCAACCCGGACCTGCTGGGCATGGACCTGAAGGGAGAGCTGGGCGTCGACAGCGCCGGCTACCGGTTCGGGGACGTCATGCTGGGCGCCACCGACGAAGGCCTGTGGGTGGACTACCTGTTCCTCAATCCGGCCACCGGCACCCAGGAATACAAGCACTCCTGGGTGGTAAGGCGCGATGGCCTTCTGTTCGGTTCGGGTTGGTACCAGATCCTGCCTTCCATCTCAGCCCAGCCCGGGAACGGGGACGACCGGGTGCTGACCCTGGTCTACTGGCAGGCTCCTACCACCCTGAACCCCTACCTATCCGGCGGCCACAAGGACCGGGACGCCGCCTCAATCACCCTGGAACCCCTGGCCAAGTACAGCCCCGAGGGCATGCTCGTCCCGGCCCTGGCCGCCGAAATACCGTCCCTCGAGAACGGCGGCATCTCCCCGGACCTGGCCTCCATCACCTGGAAGCTCAGGGACAACCTCAGGTGGTCGGACGGCATCCCGCTCACCGCCCAGGACGTGGTCTTCACCTGGCGGTACTGCACCAACGAAGCCACCGGCTGTACCGCCAGCAGCGCCTTCAACGACGTTTCTTCCGTAGATGCTCTGGACGACTCCACGGTGAGGGTCACCTTCCATGCCCCCACTCCCTACCCCTACACCGCCTTTGTCGGAGCCTTCGTCCCGGTACTCAGCCAGGCCCAGTTCGGAGTTTGCATCGGCGAAGCCGCCGCCGGGTGCGTGGAGGAGAACCACGCCCCGCTGGGGCCGGGACCTTATCGCATCGTCGAGTTCACCCCCAACCGGGAAGCCGTCTACGAGCGCAACCTCCACTACTTTGGCGAGACTCCCTATTTCGAGCGTGTTGTCCTGAGGGGAGGCGGGGACGCCCTGTCCGCGGCCCAGGCCGTCCTGGAGTCGGGCACGGCGGACTACGCCTGGAACCTCCAGATAGACCCCGGGACCCTAACCGAGATGGAAGCGGCGGAACGGGGCACAGTGGTATCCGCCTTCTCCAGCCTGGTGGAGCGAATCGTCCTGAACCAGACCAACCTTGACCCTGCTCTTGGGGAGGACCGCTCCGAGTACCTGGATGGAGCCAACCCCCACCCATTTCTTACCTTTCCTCCCATCGCCCGCGCTATGTCAATGGCCCTGGACCGGACCATCGTCTCGGAGCAGCTCTATGGGTTCGCGGGCCAACCCGCCTGCAACCTCATCACCGGGCCGACGCCCTACGTTTCCACGGCCAACGATAACTGCTTGGCCCAGGATATCGGCGGCGCCAACGCCCTCCTCGACGACAGCGGGGTGTTGGATACTGACGGGGACGGCATCCGGGAATACAACGGGGTACCCCTGCGCGTCACATTCCAGACCTCGACCAACGACATCCGCCAGGAGACCCAGGCCCTGGTACAGGAATGGTGGAGCGACATCGGCATTGAAACGGAGCTCATCCATCACGATGCCGCCGTCTTCTTCGGAGGTGACCCCGTGGCCGACCGGGACCAGGTATACGGCCGGTTCTTCGCCGATGTCCAGATGTATGCCGACGGGCCAGCCATCGACCCCCAGCAATACCTGGTTGGGCTGACCTGCGCACAGGTGCCGGACCGGGACAACAACTGGGGAGGCAGCAACGTGGCCCGGGCCTGCAATCCAGAGTTTGATGAACTGGCCGAACAACTTCCTCATACCCCCATTGGTCCGGACCGGGACGCCCTGGTGAAACGGCTGAACGACACCCTGGTCCAGGGCTACGCGGAGATTCCCATCGTGAACCGGGGCTTCGTTTCCGCCCACGCGAACACTCTCAAGGGCGTGCGGGTCAATGGCTGGGACAGCGAGCTATGGAACATCGCCGAGTGGCGGCGGTGATGCGAGGAACTCCCAGCCGATGGCCGGACCCCGGGAGTAGGGACATAAGGAAACGGCCTGGACCTGACGTTGAGACACGGTGTGGAGGTCACAGACCTGGACCTGGCAGAGGCCAGGGAACTCCTCGGAGATTTCATCAAGACGAACCCCGACGAATGGAACGGGGATCTCGGAAAAGGGAACCAACGGAAGGCGTAAAAAGCTCCCCAGGCAGGATTCGAACCTGCGACCTAGCGGTTAACAGCCGCCCGCTCTACCGCTGAGCTACTGGGGAAGGAGAAGGCGCGCCTGGCGGCGCACCGCAATTCAAGATTCTATCACCTGCTTCCATCGCGGACAAGGAGCATTGGCCGCTCGGCTTCGAGGCTAGGCCAACTTCTTCGGCAATTCTCCTGCCGGTTCCTCGACGGTTACCTGTAGCCGCTTGACATCCCTGCCGGCCAGCTTGGGGAAGCCGACGGAAAGGACACCGTTGCAGTAACGGGGCTCCGCTTTATCCGCGTCCGCACTCTCCGGCAGCCGCAGCGTCCGGCGGAACTCACCGAAGCGCCGCTCCCGGACCAGATATTTTCCGTCCTTGTGTTCTGCGTCCACGTTGTAGCAGCCTCCAATGGTCAATATGCCGTCGGCGACGGTGACTTCCAGGTCCTGCGGGTCAACCCCGGGAACCGAGGCGTGGACCATGAAGTGCCCGTCCTCCTCAACCACGTCCAGGGGGATGGGCCAACCCCGGGTCAGATGGTTGCCCGCTGGATAATCCCTGTGGCCCCGGGCTGTGGAAGTCCGCGGATTGGGCATCCGCCTGAAGCGGCCTAAGGGCTTGAACCTCCTGATAAACATGCGTTACTACCTCCTGGCATCGCCGGACCGGGGATCGCCGACCGCCGTTTCGAGACCTTGTCAAGCACTTCCCAGTCTTACCCGAGAGGATGCCAAACTGACTGACGCCATAATACATACTTGATGTTATGCTGTCAATTTTCATATTGAATAACCATAATTAATACGGATAAATGTAGAGGCATTTTTATTGAAATGCTGCATTAGCTTGGATACAATAATACCAGTGATAAACCGTGCCGTTGGAGGCGGTCGATGCCCAACTATTACGACATTCTCGAAGTGGCCAGAACGGCAGACGAAAAAGACATCCGCCAAGCCTACCGGAAAAAGGCCCGCCAGTACCACCCGGACGTGAACCCGGGGGACCGGTCCGCCGAGGACAAGTTCAAGCTGATCAACGAAGCCCACAGCGTACTGTCCGACCCGGACAAGCGCCGGAAGTACGACAAGTACGGCGACCGGTGGGAACAGGCCGATCAGCTTGACGCGGCGGAGGCGAGGAGCCGCTTCGACGGGAGCAGGTTCTACCGCACCAGCGCCGGAGACGATCCATCCGCCGGCGGATTCGGAAACTTTGGCAGCGAAGCCGGGGACGTGTTCCACTCGATATTCCGTAACTTTGGCGGCGGCCAGTCCCGTGTTGCGGAGTACCCGGTGGATGTCACCCTCCACGAGGCTCTCCAGGGCACCACCCGCCTTATGGACACTTCCGACGGCCGGCGGCTGGAAGTAAAGATCCCCCCGGGAGTCGACAACGGTTCCAAGGTCCACGTTCCGGCGGGACGGGGCAATGACGCCGGGAATTTTTACCTGACCGTTTCGGTACAGCCTCACGCAGTGTACGAACGGAAGGGCCGCAACCTGTACCGGGAAATCGAGGTGCCGGTGGAGGACGCCGTACTGGGAACTGAGGTCAACGTACCCACCCTCACCGGCCGGGTCGCGTTGACCATACCCCAGGAAACGCAGAACGGGCAGCGGTTCCGCCTGGCGGGACAAGGAATGCCCACCCTCGGCCAACCTAACTCCAGGGGGGACTTGTTCGCCACCGTCAAGGTTAGGCTTCCATCCAACCTGACGGAACGGCAGAAAGAGCTTTACCAGGAACTGAAGAGTCTTCGGGGCTCACCCGGGAGATAACCATGACCAACGAAGAACAACCGAGGAACGAACCATGCTATGTGATAAGCATCGCGGCCAGGATGGTGGGTTTGCACGCTCAGACGCTGCGATACTACGAAAGAGTCGGACTGGTCTGGCCTTCCCGCAGCCAGGGACGCCAGCGCCTTTATTCTCAGGCAGACATTGACCGCCTGCGCAGGATCAAGACCTTCACGGAGGAGATGGGCATGAACCTGGCCGGAGCCGAAGTCGCCATCAAGCTGGTGGACCGCATCGAAGAACTAGAAACCCAGGTCAGCACCCTGACCACCCAGCTCAAGGAAGCCCGGGCGCGTAAGCGGTAACGTTTCGCGCCAACCGCAGAACTGACTCCCGGCAACCACGCCAAGTCCAACCCCGGCGCCGCCTGCGGGCAGCGCCACCAAGGAGGTCCCAATAATGGTAATGAGACCGGAACAATTCACCGAACAGGCGCAGCAGGTCCTGCAGCGTTCGCAGGAACTGGTGCGTAACTATCAGCACACCCAGTGGGACGTGGAGCACGTCCTGCTGGCCCTGGTGGGCGCCGAAGACGGCGTCTCCACCCGCATATTCGAGGAGCTGGGCGTCTCGGTCGAGGCGATGAAGACCCGCCTGCACCAGGCTCTGGAAGCCGCTCCCAAGGTCGTCGGCGGGCGATCCCAGATTTACGCCACCCCCCGAGTGCAGCGGCTGCTGGAAAACGCCCATGAGGAATCTAAGCGGCTCAACGACGAGTTCATCAGCGTGGACCACCTGATGGTCGCCGCCGCAATGGAACCCCAGGGTGACTCGGCCCGAATCCTCAACGAGTTCGGCATCAACCGGGACCTGGTCTACCAGGCCATGCTCAAGGTGCGCGGCAGCAGCCGGGTGGACGATCCCCGGGCCGAGAGCCGCTACCGGGCCCTGGAAAAATACAGCGTCGATCTGACCAAACTGGCGGAGGGCGGCAAGCTGGACCCGGTTATCGGGCGGGACGACGAAATCCGCCAGGTCATGCAAACTCTCACCAGGCGCCGCAAGAACAACCCGGTCATCATCGGCGAAGCCGGCGTGGGCAAGACCGCCGTCGTCGAGGGACTGGCCCAGCAGATCGTCGGCGGGATCGTGCCCGAGTCCCTGAAGCAACGGCGCGTCCTCGCCCTGGACATGGGTTCCCTAGTGGCGGGCTCCAAGTTTCGCGGAGAGTTCGAGGAACGCCTCAAGTCAGTGATTGACGAAGTGAAACAGGCGGAACGGGAGGTCATCCTGTTCCTCGACGAGATCCACACCATGGTCGGCGCCGGCGCAGCCGAGGGCGGGCTGGACGCCAGCAATATGCTCAAGCCGGCCCTGGCCCGGGGCGAGCTCCAGTGCATCGGCGCCACTACCCTGGACGAGTACCGCAAGTACATCGAGAAGGACACCGCCCTGGAACGCCGCTTCCAGCCCGTTTACCTGGACGAACCTTCCGAAGAGGAGACGGTGGAGATCCTGCGTGCCCTGCGGCCCCGGTACGAGTCCCACCACGGCGTCACCATCGCCGACTCGGCATTGCTGGCCGCGGTGCGCCTCAGCGAGCGCTACATCAGCGACCGCAAGCTCCCGGACAAAGCCATCGACTTCATCGACGAGGCGGGCAGCAAGCTCCGCATCGACGCCGAAACCCTTCCCGGCAATCTCCAGGCCCTGGAGGGCCGCATCCGGCAGCTCGCCGGCCAGGAAGAAGCCGCGGCCCAAAATTCCGACTACGAGGAAGCAGCCCAGTTCAAGACCGAGCGCCTGCGCCTGGAGCGGCAGTTCGAGGAGGAGAGGCGCAGTGCCTGGACCACGTCCGGACCCGACCTGGCCGTCGACGAACTGGACATCGCCGAGCTGGTTTCCCGCTGGACCGGCATCCCCACCGGCCGCCTCCTGGAACAGGAAGCGGACCGGCTGCTCCACATGGAGGAAGCCCTGCACCGGCGCGTAATCGGTCAGGAGGAGGGAATCGCCGCCGTGTCCGAGGCCATCCGCCGCTCCCGGTCCGGGTTGAGTGACCCAAAGCGCCCCATCGGGAGCTTCATCTTCCTCGGCCCCACCGGCGTTGGCAAGACGGAGCTGAGCAAGGCCCTGGCCGAGTACCTGTTCGACGACGAGAGCAACATGGTCCGTATCGACATGTCCGAGTACATGGAGAAGCACTCCGTGTCCCGGCTTATCGGCGCTCCCCCGGGTTACGTCGGGTACGACGAGGGCGGCCAGTTGACCGAGGCCGTGCGGCGGCGCCCCTACCGGGTCGTCCTCTTCGACGAAATCGAGAAGGCCCACCCGGACGTAGTCAACATCCTGCTGCAAATCCTGGAGGATGGCCGACTCACCGACGGCCACGGCAGGACCGTGGACTTCCGCAACACAGTGGTCATTATGACCAGCAACCTGGGTACGGGGGATTCAGGCGGCCGGCCCTACGGCTTCCGCGCCGGGTCTGACGGCGAAGAACGGGACCGCCGGCTCCGCAGCTCGGTGGACCGGGCGCTGAAGCAGACCTTCCGCCCGGAGTTTCTCAACCGAATCGACGAAACCATTATCTTCCGCCCGCTGAGCCAGGACGAGATTGTGCAGGTGGTAGGACTGATGGCCGCCGAAGTCGGGGAGCGGCTGCTGGAAAAGGGCATTACCTTCGAGCTCACCCCGTCCGCCGCTGAGTGGCTGGCCCGGGAGGGGTTCGACCCGGTCTACGGCGCCCGGCCCTTGCGCCGGGCCATCCAGAGATCACTGGAAAACCCCCTGTCCCGGGGAATCCTCTCCGGCGAGTTCCAGGAAGGAGACCACGTGGTGGTCGACTCCGGCATCGACGGCCTGCAACTGACCAAGGCCGTCTCCGTGGCGGCGGCGGTGTGACTCCCACCCGCGCCGCCGCAGGACGGATGGCAACACAGCTGTAAAGAAGCCCGGCCCGCAATTGACATGCGGGCCGGGCGTTTCTGTCCTTCACCGATTTCCCCGGCTCAGGCGGGTGATTTTCCCTGGGCAGCGCCGATAATCTCATGGATGTCGGCGATTTCCCGCTCCCGCATGAACGCCTTGATGCCGCCCAGGATTTCAAAGGGCGCCCACAGGCTTGCCAGATTCGCGCTCCCGACCTGCACCGCGGTCGCCCCGGCCATCAGGAACTGGAGCGCATCCTCGGCGGTGAATATCCCCCCAACCCCCACTATCGGCACATCCACCACCTGCGCCGCCCGGTAGACCAGGGCCAGGGACACCGCCCGCAGACCCGGTCCGGACAACCCGCCGGTGATGTTGCCCAGCACCGGGGTGGCCGTCTTCACGTCGATGGCCATGGCCGGAAGGGTGTTGGAGATCGTCAGCGCGTCGGCCCCGGCATCGACTACCGCCCGTGCGATGGGAGCAATGTCGGGAACGTTGGGAGCCAGCTTCACCAGCAAAGGGGTCTCTACATGTTCCCGGGCCGCATCCGTTGCCGCCGCAGCGTCTTCAGGATCATGGCTGAACAGGGCCCCGTTCTCCACGTTGGGGCAACTCAGGTTCAGTTCCACGGCGGAGAATCCCGCCACCCCGCGAGTCATCGCCGCCATTTCCCCGAACTCGTCCACCGACTCGGCGGACATGCTCAGTAACACCGTTGCGTCCCATGAGTCCCACTCGGGAGCCATATCCCTCAGCGCGCCTTCGATGCCGGGATTGGTCAACCCGATGGAGTTCAGGTAGACGGCTTCTCCAGCCTCCCAAGCCTCACGGAACGAATTAGGCCACCACCGGGGTTCCGGGTTTCCCTGACGCGCGTACCGGGTCACCGTCTTGGGTATGACCGCGCCCAGGCGTTCCAGGCGCATGTCGGGGGTGATGCCCCGCCCGTACCCATCGTAACCGAAGGTTCCCGAGGCGATGATGACCGGATTGGCCAGCCCCAGGTGGAGAGGGTGTAGAGGCGCCAGGTCAACCGAAAGGTCCATGGGTCAGTTCGCTCCCTTGGCGCCCCTGTGCGGAATGGTGGGTGGCCGGTTAGTCGTCCACCGGGGAGAAGATGTTGCCGCCGGTGATTCCTCCATCGTCCGGGGACTCGCCGGTGACGCCGTCGCCCGTCCCGGATGCAACGAGGGTCTCCTCGTCATCATCATCTTCGTCGAAGAAGTCATCGTCGTCGACATCATCGTCATCATCGGCCGTCTCAACGAAGAAACCCGCCTCCACCGGGCCATCCTGCCCCTGCGGGGTGAACGGGAAGTCGGCAGACGCTTCGCTGGCCAGTTCCAGCCAGTCCTGGGGCAATCCTCCGGCCAGTTCGAAGGGATTCTGCGGTTCCGGTTCTGCGATGACGCTGAGACTCTCCAGCCGCGCCGGAATCAGCCTTCCGATGATTACGTTCTCCTTGAGGCCCAGCAGCCAGTCGTGGGACCCGCTGACCGCCGCCTGGGTCAGGACCCTAGTGGTTTCCTGGAAGGACGCAGCCGCCAGGAAGCTGTCGGTCAGCAGCGACGCGCGGGTAACTCCCAGCAGGATCGGCTTGGCCGTGGCGGGCTCGCCTCCCTCCGCAAGGACCCGGGCGTTCTTGTCCTGGAACTCGAACTTGTCTGCCATCTGCCCGGGGACGAAGTCCGAGTCGCCCGCGGAGTCGACCTGCACCCGGCGCAGCATCTGGCGCAGGATGATTTCGACGTGCTTATCGTGTATGTTGACACCCTGGGAGCGGTACACCTTCTGCACCTCGTCCACCAGGAACCGTTGCAGGTCATCCCGACCCAGGATGTTCAGGATGTCGTGGGGGTCTATCGGCCCCGCAGTCAGCGGGTCTCCGGCGTGGACTTCCATCCCGTCCGTCACCAGCAGGTAGGAAGAAGCGGGAATCGCATATTCCCGGGTTTCCACTTCTTCTTCCACCAGCGACAGGCCGGAGGAAGTTATCTGCACCCGGCCCGAGATTCCGGCGACGATCGCCTCGCCCCGCGGCTCGTCGTCTTCCCCTTCTCCCACGGGTTCGTCGCCGGGGATCAGCGCCAGAATAGTATCCTGTTCCACCTCTTCCCCGTCCTCGGCCAACAGTTCGGAGCCTTCGGGGAGAATGTGGTCTTCCCGGAACTCCTCCCGGCTGACCACCCGGACCCGCGGAATATCGTCATCGGACAATACTTCCACCACCCCGTCTATCTGGGTGAGGACTGCGGTGCCTTTGGGATGCCTTGCCTCGAACAGCTCCTCTACCCGGGGCAGACCGCTGGTGATGTCCGATCCGGCGACGCCGCCGGTGTGGAAGGTGCGCATGGTCAGCTGGGTGCCCGGCTCCCCAATGCTCTGGGCGGCGATGATGCCCGCCGCCTGTCCTTCCTCGATGAGCTTGCCGGTCGCCGGCAGCTCCCCGTAGCAGAGCTGGCACACGCCCCGCCGGGCTTCGCAGGTCAGCGGCGACCGGACCGGCGCCTCGTGGATGCCCGCTTCAATCATCGCCCGGGCCTTTTCTTCGCTAATCTCCTCGTTGCGGTCCAGGATGATTTCCCCAGTCTGCGGGTCGGCGATGGCAGTGGCCGCAATCCGGCCTTTGATACGTTCCAGCAGGCTGAGCCGGTCTTCGGACCCGCCGTCGGACGGCCTAGCCTGCACCCAGAAAGCGTCATAGGTTCCGCAGTCGTGTTCCGTCGCGATGACTTCCTGGGCGATGTCAATGAGGCGGCGAGTAAGATACCCGCTGTTGGCGGTGTTCAACGCCGTGTCCGTCAGGCCCTTCCGCGCCCCGTGGGTGGAGATGAAGTATTCCAGGGCCGTCAAACCCTCTCGGAAGCTGGATTTGACGGGCAGCTCGATGATCTTCTGCGCCATGCCCTTCTGCGTTGGCTTGCTCATTAGCCCCCGCATACCCGCCATCTGCGTAATCTGCGTGATATTGCCCTTGGTCCCCGACTGGGCCATCACCGCCACTCCGCCGTAGTTGGACATTTCGGCGTTGACCAGGCCCCTCGTGTCGTCCAGCGCTTTCGTCCACGCCTGCACCGTTTGCTCGTACCGCTGGTCCTCCGTCATCAGTCCCGAGAGATAGTGATCCTCGTATTCCGCCACCTGGCTGGCCGCCTCCCGCAGTATCCCGTCCTTGCCTACAGGCACCTGCAGGTCGTTGATGGCAATGGTAATCCCCGAAGAAGTGGCGTACTGGAACCCCAGCTCCTTGATGGCGTCCAGCACCCGGGCCGTTTCGTCGTTGGTCAGGTTATTGTAAAGTTCCGCCGTCAGGTCCCTCATGGCATTCCGGTCCATCAGCTGGTTCTTGAACTCGATGGCGTCCGGAATTATCTCGTTGAGGATGAGCCGCCCCAGGGTGGTCCTAGTCCAGTCCTCGTTGTCCGCCCCCTCCACGTGGCGCACCAGGATCGGCGCCCGCAGGTCTATCAGCTTGGAGGCGTAGGCCATCCGGGCCTCCTCCGCGTCGTAGAAACGCCTGCCGGACCCCAGCGCTCCCTCCTTCTCCTCGGTCAGGTAGTAGACGCCCATGACAATGTCCAGCGTCGGCGCCACCAGCGGGTCCCCCGACGCGGGCGACAGCATATTGTGGGTGCTCAGCATGGCCACCCGGGCTTCGTTCACCGCCATCCGGGACAGTGGAACGTGGACTGCCATCTGGTCGCCGTCGAAGTCGGCGTTGAAAGCCGAGCAGACCAGCGGGTGAATCTGGATGGCGTTGCCTTCGATTAGGGTCGGCATGAACGCCTGGATGCCCAGCCGGTGCAGGGTCGGGGCGCGGTTCAGCATCACCGGGCGGTCCTTGATGACGTCCTCCAGGATGTCCCAAACCTCGGTTCGGGCCCGCTCAACCATGCGCTTGGCGCTTTTGATATTGGGAGCGATGCCCAGCATCACCAGCCGGTGCATGACGAAGGGTTTGAACAGCTCCAGCGCCATCCGCTTGGGCAGCCCGCACTCGTTCATGTTCAGCTCCGGGCCGACAACAATGACGGACCGGCCACTGTAGTCCACCCGCTTCCCCAGCAGGTTCTGGCGGAAGCGTCCCTGCTTGCCCCGCAGCAGATCGGACAGGGACTTGAGCTTGTGGTTGTGGCTGCCCTGGATGGGGCGTCCTCGCCGGCCGTTGTCGATGAGGGCGTCCACCGACTCCTGGAGCATCCGCTTCTCGTTGCGGATGATAATCTCCGGGGCTCCCAGGTCCATCAAACGCTTGAGGCGGTTGTTCCGGTTGATCACCCTACGGTAAAGGTCGTTCAGGTCGCTGGTGGCGAACCGGCCGCCGTCTAGCTGCACCATCGGCCGCAGTTCCGGCGGCAGCACCGGCAGGACGCTCAGAATCATGTCCGACACTCGGTTTCCGCTCTTCCGGAAGGACTCCACCACCCGAAGGCGCTTGATGGCTTTCTTCATGCGCTGCCCGGACGTGGACCGCATGTCCTGGGTCAACTGCTGCCGCAGAGCTTCCAGGTCGATCTGGTTCAGGATGGCGAGAATCGCCTCCGCGCCCATGCCGGCCTCGAAGATTTCCCCGTACCGTTCCTTCAACTCCCGGTAGCGGGACTCGGCCACCAACTGGTGGACCCGCAGAGCTTCCAATTCATCCTTGACGTTATCGAACTCTTCTTTAGCCTTGGCCTGCTCCTTGCCCAGCTCGTCGGTTATTCCGTCGATCTCGACCTGCAAACCAAACCGCTCAACATCCGCCGCCGGGTCCTCGCCCTCGGCGGGAAGGGCCTCCATCTTGGCCCTTAGCTCTGCGATCTTTTCCTCGGCTTCCTGTTCCATGCGTTCGCACTCGAAGTCGAACGTCTCCTGCCGCAGTTCGATTTGTTCGCGGCGGGCTTCTTCATCCACCGAGATGACGATGTGCTGGGCGAAATACAGGACCCTTTCCAGGTTCCTCGGGGACAGGTCCAGGAGAAGGCCCAGCCGGCTCGGCGTGGTCTTGCTGAACCAGATGTGGGCCACCGGAGCGGCCAGGCGGATGTGCCCCATCCGCTCCCGGCGGACCTTGGCGCGGGTGACTTCCACTCCGCAGCGGTCGCATACCACTCCCCGGTACCGGATCTTCTTGTATTTTCCGCAGAAGCACTCCCAGTCCTTGGTGGGGCCGAACAGCCGCTCGCAGAACAGCCCGTCCTTCTCCGGGCGCAGGGTGCGGTAGTTGATGGTCTCCGGCTTCGTAACCTCGCCGTGGGACCAGTTCAGAATCTGTTCCGGGGAGGCGACGGATATCCTGATCGCGTTGAAATTGGTTGCCGTTGTGTCGGCCCGGTCGGCCATTCTAACCATTAATCCGCCTCCAGTGGTTGATATAGTTCGGACTCGTCCCGCACACCGGCGGCCAACGAGTTCCGGTCCTCTTCGTTCAGCAATTCAACCGCCAAACCCAGGCTCTGCAGTTCCTTCAGCAGCACGTTGAAGGATTCGGGAACGCCCGGCTGCCCGATGGCTTCTCCCTTGACGATGGCCTCGTAGGTCTTCACCCGCCCGGCCACATCGTCGGACTTGACCGTCAGCACCTCCTGCAGGTTGTGGGCCGCGCTGTACGCTTCCAGCGCCCAGACTTCCATTTCTCCGAACCGCTGCCCGCCGAATTGGGCCTTTCCGCCCAGCGGCTGCTGGGTGATCATCGAGTATGGGCCGGTGGAGCGGGCGTGTATCTTGTCCTCCACCAGGTGGATGAGCTTCAGCATGTAGATGCTGCCCACCGTTACCACCTGGTCGAAGGGCTCGCCCGTCCTTCCGTCATAAAGCTGGAACTTGCCGAAGGTTGGGGGGGCCTTGGCCTGCTCCCGGTGTACCTTCAGAGCGAGTTGGTGCATGTCTTCCAGTTCCAGTCCGTCCGATTCCTCGCCCGCGACCTCCTTCAGCCACAGGCGGAGACAAGCGTCCCGCGCCTCTCCATTCACGGTTTCGTCAAACAGCCTCCGGGCGTCATAGCCCCGCTCGCCGAGCCACTGTTCAACCTGCTCGATGTTGATGACCGGAGACTCTTCCGCCGCCGGACTGTAATCGATGGCGTTGGCCTGCTCGGCAAACCACAACCGGCCCAGCGCGTCCTCGATGGAATCGTCGTTGGCGCCGTCGAACACCGGCGTCTGCGCGTGGTAGTTCAGTCCCCGGGCCGCCCAGCCCAGGTGGGTCTCCAGCACCTGTCCCAGGTTCATCCGGGAGGGCACACCGATTGGGTTCAGGATGATGTCCACCGGGGTACCGTCTTCCAGGAAGGGCATATCCTCCTGAGCCAGGATCCTGGACACGACGCCCTTGTTGCCGTGGCGTCCGGCCATCTTGTCCCCCACCGAGATCTTCCTGGTCTGGGCGATCCAGACCCGGACGGCCTCGTTGACGCCGGGGGAAAGGTCGTCCCGGTTGGCCCGGTTCAGCACCTTCACGTCGATGACCTTGCCCCGCTCACCGTGGGGCACGCGCAGGGACGTATCCTTCACGTCCCGCGACTTCTCTCCGAAGATGGCCCGCAGCAGTTTCTCTTCCGCGGTCAGCTCCGTCTCGCCCTTGGGCGTGACCTTCCCTACCAGGATATCTCCGGGACCGACGTCCGCGCCCACCCGGATGATTCCGTATTCGTCCAGGTCTCTCAGGCTGGCCTCGCCCACGTTGGGGATGTCCCGGGTGATTTCCTCCGGGCCCAGCTTGGTTTCCCTGGCTTCCATTTCGTGCTTTTCGATGTGGATCGAGGTGAACATATCCTCTTTGACGAGGCGTTCACTCAGGATAATGGCATCCTCGTAGTTGTAGCCCTCCCAGGACATGAAGGCCACCAAGACGTTCTGCCCCAGGGCCAGCTCCCCCTGGTCGGTGGAGGAACTGTCAGCCAGCGCGTCCCCTCTTGCCACGAAGTCCCCCTTGCGGACCGTCGGACGCTGGTCGAAGCAGGTTCCCTGGTTGGTGCGGGAGAACTTGATCAACTGGTGGACGTGCTCCTCGCCTTCCATGTCCGTGACCGTGACATCCCGTCCCGTTACCGAAGTGACAACACCGCCGGCCCGGGCCAGCAGGACCTGTCCGCTGTCCTTGGCCACCCGGTCCTCGATGCCGGTGCCCACCCGGGGAGCCTGGGGACGGAGCAGGGGCACGGCCTGCCGCTGCATGTTGGAACCCATCAGGGCCCGGTTGGCGTCGTCGTGCTCCAGGAAGGGGATCAGCGCCGCCGAAATGCTCATAATCTGCATCGGCGACACGTCCATCATGTCCACCACATCCGGCGACTCTTCGATGTAATTCTCGCCGACCCTGACCTCAACCCGGTCGTTGACGAACTGGTTCAGTTCGTCCAGCAGGGAGTTGGCCTGGGCGACGTGATAATTCTCTTCCTGGTCCGCCGACAGGTAGAGAACGTCGTTCTCTCCACCCGCCACAAAGGGACGGACCTGGATAGTTGTTCCCTCGGGAAGCTGGTTGATCCGCGCAACCCGGTTCTTGGGAATCCGCTTGCCCTTGGCCACGATGGTCTTGCCGCTTTCGTCCAGCACCGCCTCGGTCACCGTCCGCCCGCCCAGGTCCCGGGCGGTGCAGGGCAGCTGCTTCAGCACCGGCCGGTAGGGGGACTCGATGAAGCCGTAGGGATTGGTCCTGGCATAGGACGCCAGCGAACTCAGCAACCCAATGTTCGGGCCTTCCGGCGTCTCGATGGGACAGATCCGCCCGTAGTGGGAGAAGTGGACGTCCCGGACGTCGAACCCTGCCCGCTCCCGGGACAATCCGCCCGGCCCCAGTGCGGAAAGCCTCCGCTTGTGGGTCAGCTCCGCCAGGGGGTTGGTCTGGTCCATGAACTGGGACAGCTGGGACCCGCCGAAAAACTCCCGCACCGATGCAACCACCGGCCGGATGTTCACCAGCCCCTGGGGAGCGGCTATTTCCGGGTCCACCAGGGTCATCTTTTCCTTGACCATGCGCTCCATGCGCAACAGGCCGACGCGCACCTGGTTCTGCACCAGTTCACCTACCGCCCTGACCCGGCGGTTGCCCAGATGGTCGATGTCGTCGGGATGGTCCTCGCCCCGGTTGAGCTTGATGATTGTACGGATGACCTCTACCAGGTCGTCCATGGTCAGCACATGTTCCTGCGGCGGGTGGGGAAGACCGAGGCGGCGGTTCAGCTTGTACCGCCCCACCCGGCCCAGGTCGTACCGGCGCGGATCGAAGAACAGCGTCTTCATCAGCGTCCGGGCGTTCTCCAGGCTGGGAGGCTCTCCCGGCCTCAGCCGGCGGTAGAACTCGATCTGGGAAGCCGCGATGCGCCGGGCCAGGTCGGAGTCATAGTCCATGTCTGCCCGCCGCCCCCAGTTGGGCAGGGAGTCCCACATCGTCTTCAGATCATCTTCCCGGAAGTTCAGGTCCCGTGGCTCAGGGACCGGGTCCCGCTCCAGAGTCGACTGGATGTAGGGATGGTCCGGGTCTGTGTCCACGTCCCTGAACAGGTCCAGCATCTCCTCGTCCGTGGCGATGCCCAGGGCCCGCAGGAACGCCGTCGCCGACACCTTCCGCTTCCGGTCAACCTTCACCGAAAGGATGTCCTTGGTGCTGGTCTCGAATTCCAGCCATGCTCCCCGGGACGGTATGAGCTTGGCAAAGCACAGGCTCCGGTTGGTCGGGATATTCTTTTCGTAGACGAAGTACACTCCTGGCGAGCGGACCAACTGGCTCACGACCACGCGCTCCGCGCCGTTTATAATGAACGTACCGTTGTTGGTCATCATGGGAATGTCGCCCATGAAGATGTCTTGTTCCTTGATCTCTCCGGTCTCCTTCATCACCAGCCGCGTCTTGACGTAAAGCGGCTGTGAGAAGGTAATCTCCCGCTCCTTGCACTCCACCGGGGGATACTTGGGGGCTCGGAATTCATGGTCGTGGAAATGCAACTCGTACTTTCGCTCGGTGTAGTCCGAGATCGGCGAAATCTCGCGGAAGACCTCCCTTAACCCATCATCCTTGAACCAGTCATAAGATTGGATCTGGCTCTGGATTAGGTTCGGAACGTCCAGAACCTGGGGAATACGGGCATAGGACTTGTTGTACCGCGAGGTTCGTGGGGGAAGGGCAGTGCTCCCCGGAGAGATACTCATACTGCATTCTCCTTAAGGAAAAGTGGGGTAAACACACTGCGCCCCACTGCAAGCAGGGCGCAATGGGGGCAGGGTGTTACAGGGTCACGGAAGATGGAGAGGTTGGTCGAAGTGGCATAAACCAGTAACCACTAATTATATATATACCATCGGTTTTGTCAATGGTAATTCGTGAGATTTTTCACAAAACCCGCATCCGGCGCCTCACAGATCCCCGTTTCCGAAGGTAATCGCCGGGATTGAATCCCGGAGCCAGCCGCCGCCCGGCAACGACGCACTCCGACGCTCCCCAAGGCTCCCCGGGTGCTTCTCCAGGGCAAGATCGGCAGCGGTCCTGGCTAACCCCCTCCGCCCCTCACCTCCAGGCTGGGCTTGGTCATATCTTCCGGATTCAGCAGTTCGTCCAGCTCCGCGTCGGAAAGGCTCGTTTCCTCCTTCGCCACCTCCCGGATCGTCCTCCCCGTGGCCGACGCCTGCTTTGCGATTCCCGCCGCCGCATCGTATCCGATGGCAGGAGACAACGCCGTCCCCAGCATCAATCCCCGCTCCACCATCTCCGGCCCCACGTCCGTCGCCTCTATTCCGGCCACGCACTGCTCCGCAAAGTTATTCGCCGATGCCGCCAGCAGGGATATGGACTGCAGGATGTTGTACGCCGCCACCGGCATCATGGTGTTCAGCTCGAAATACCCGCCCTGTCCGGCCAGCGCCACCGTCGCGTCGTTGCCCACCACCTGCGCCGCCACTTGGACCACCGATTCGGCAATCACCGGATTGATCTTCCCCGGCATGATGGAGCTTCCCGGCTGCACCTCGGGAAGCATGATCTCCCCCAGCCCGGCCCGCGGCCCGCACCCCAGGAACCGGATGTCGTTGGCAATCTTGTGCAGGCTGATGGCGACGGTCTTCAACTCGCCGCTGGCCTCCACCGTGGCGTCCAGGGTGGACTGCGCCTGGAAATGGTTCTCCGTTTCCCGGATCTCCACCCCCGTAACTTCCGACAGCCTGGCGCACGTCCGCTGGGAGAACTCGGGGTGAGTATTGACGCCGGTCCCCACCGCCGTTCCGCCCAGCGCCACTTCCGCCAGGGCTTCCTGGGCCCGCCGCAGCCGCTTGATGCTGTATTCCGCCTGCCCCGCGAACCCCAGGAACTCCTGCCCCAGTCGGATAGGCGTAGCGTCCTGCAAATGCGTCCGCCCCGTCTTGATGATCGGCCAGAACTCGTCCGACTTCTTCTCTAGCTCCCGCTGCAGGTTCTCCAGCCCCGGGATTAGGTCTTCGTGAATCGCGATCAGCGCCGCCAGTTGAATCGCTGTAGGAATGACATCGTTGGACGACTGCCCCAGGTTCACGTGGTCGTTGGGATGCACAATCCGGGATCCCAGGTCTCCGCCCAATATCTGGGATGCGACATTGGCAATGACCTCGTTTGCGTTGGTGTTGGTCGACGTGCCCGACCCGGTCTGGAAGACGTCCAGCACGAAATGGTCGTCGTACTGCCCGTCGATCACCCGCTGGGCCGCCTCGACAATGGCGTTGCCTATCGTCTCGTCCAGGACTCCCATTTCCACGTACGTCTGTGCGGCCGCCTGTTTAATCAACCCCAGCGCCCGGATGAAGATCCGGGGGAACCGCAGGTCGCTGATGGGGAAATTCAGCACCGCCCGCATCGTTGACGCCCCGTAGAGAGCGTCGGCCGGGACTTCCATTTCCCCCATGGAGTCGCGTTCTATTCTCGTGTTGCTGGTTGCCATTAAAACACCGTCCTTGATTCAGTCCCTCTTTTGGCGGAGCGCCCGCTGGAGGCTACTCCCCTCAATCAGCCTTCTTCCCTTATCCAGTCCGCCACCCGCTCCGCGATCATTATCGTCGTCGCATTGGTATTCGCGCGGATCACGTCGGGCATGACCGAAGCGTCCACGACCCGGATGTTCTCCAGGCCCCGCACCCGGCAGTATTGGTCTACCACGGCCATCGGGTCGCTGTCCGATCCCATCTTGCAAGTGCCGGAGGAATGATGCTGGGTGTATGCGTTCCGCAGCAGCCAGTCGTCCAGCGCGTCGTCCGATACCAGGTCCGCGTCCGCCGGATTCAGCCGCTCCGCGATTATGCCCTTGAACAGCGGATGGTCCGCCAGCCTCAGCCCCAGCCTGACCGCTTCCCGCATCCGCGCCCGGTCCCCCGCGTCCGAAAGATAGTCGTAATTCAGCGCCGGTTGGACGTGCGGGTCCGTGGAAGTCAGCCGCAGATGGCCGGCGGTGCTGGCGTTCTGCAGCGCCGCGCTGAACCCGAAGTGAAAGTCGTCCGACTCGATGTTAACGCTGGCCGGGCGGTGCTCGCTGGTCATCAGAATCGGCGCCAGCTGAATATCAGCCCGCGTCGGCGACCCCGCCGCGCTGTACCGCAGCCCCACCTGGATGCTCGGCGAATCCTCCGGCGGCGGATCGCCGTATCCTCGGAAAAGCGTGAACACCGCCGGGTGGTCCCGCAGGTTCTCCCCAACCCCCGGCGAGTCCAGCACCACTGGAATCCCCAGTTCTCCCAGGTGTCCGGCCGGACCGACGCCGGACAGCATCAGCACCTGGGGAGAAGCTATCGCTCCGCTGCTCAACAGCACCTGCTCCGCTTCCACCGTAAACGACTCCCCGCCGCTTTCGGCAGAGACCCCCACCGCACGGCTTCCGTCGAACAGCACCCGGTGGACCGTCACATCCCCCCGGCACGTCAGGTTCATCCGGTGGCGGCTTGAGCTGAGATAAGTCAGCGCAGTGCTCATCCGAACGCCGTCAATGTTGTTCAGCGGGCGCATGGCGATGCCATTGGAGTCCGGGTGGTTCTGGTCCGGGTCCCGGGGAAACCCCAGAGACACGCAGGCCTCATAGAAGGCCAGCGACGTCGGCAGCAATTCTTCCCGCTTGAACCGACGCACCGGGATCGGCCCTTCGTTCCCGTGGAAATCTCCTCCCGGAAAGTCCAGGTCGTTTTCCAGCTTGCGGAAATAGGGCAGGACGCTGGTGAAAGCCCACTCGTCGTTGCCCCAGGCCGCCCAGTTGTCATAGTCTTCCGGCACCCCGCGGAACAGGACCTGCCCGTTGATCGAGCTCGACCCGCCCGTCGTCCGGCCCCGGGGTATCTGGATCATTTCCGGTTGGCGGGGCGTGGCCGTCGCCGTGTACCCCCAGTTGTGCGGGCCATAGGCCGACCGCCAGACGTTGTATCCATCCTTTATGTCAATCGGCACCTGCTCGAAGCTCGGATAGTCCCGCCCAGCCTCCAACAGCAGCACCGACTTCTCCGGATCCTCCGTCAGGCGGCTTGCCAGGACACATCCCGCCGAGCCGGCGCCGATTATCACGTAATCGTACTTCATCGCCGTTGCCTCCAATAGCCGCCCAGCCGCCTTAGACAAGTTGCCCAAATTGACGGCGAAAGCGGCGACCTTCAAACACATCCGCCCAGCCGCCTTAAACAAGTTACCCAAATTGGCGACGACCCTCGAAAGAGTCTCGCCGGGCAAAGCAACCCGGCCGACCGCCCAATATGTTGCCATCCCTCCCTTTCTTTGGCAATTCCCCGGCGTCTCCATTGACCGGGCCCTGCCCTCGTGTTAGTTTGGCCTCGGAAACAGAATATTGCGCGGTGCCCCCCAAGGGGAGAATAGGGAATCCGGTGCAACTCCGGAACGGGCCCGCCACTGTAATCGGGTAGCCCTTCTTAACAGCCCTCGGGCAGCCACTGTCCTGGCCCACCAGGATGGGAAGGCATTGAAAGGGCGTCAACCCGAAAGCCAGGAGACCTGCCGCGCCGCACCAACCGCTTCGTGGACCAAGCGGGAGCCTTCGACTGCGACCAGCCCCCGCCTTATCCAGGCGAGGGCTTTTTCGTTATTTGGGCGGACAGGCCGGTCAACCACGCCGTAGGTCCGCCGCAAGAAGGGGGTACGGGCATTGGACTCACTAGGTATCCAGACTCCGGCTCCGGCTTGGCAATTCTCCGAGCCTGAACGCAGCGGCGTCTACCGCGCCATCCGGCAGCGCCGCGATATTCGCGAGTTCCGCGGCGACCCCATCGACGAGACTACCCTGGCCCGTCTCATCCAGGCGGCCCACCATGGCCCGTCAGTTGGATTCATGCAGCCATGGGACTTCATCGTGGTGCGGGACATGGAACGCCGCCGTCAGGTCAAGGCGCTTTTTGAAAGGGAACGCCAGGCCGCCGCTTGCTTCTATGACGAACCCCGGCGATCCGACTACCTGGCCCTCAAGCTGGAAGGCATCCTTGAATCCCCGGTTAACCTGTGCGTCACCTGCGACCCCACCCGCGCCGAGGTAGTCCTGGGACGCAACTCGATGCCGGAAACCGATGTCTACTCCACCTGCTGCGCCGTCCAGAACCTCTGGTTGGCTGCCCGCAGCGAGGGGATCGGCGTCGGCTGGGTCAGCATCCTCAAGCTCCCCCAGCTTCGCCAGGTTCTGGGCATCCCCCACCACATAATTCCCGTCGCCTACCTCTGTCTCGGCCATCCCCGGGACTTCCCGGAGGAACCTCTTCTTCAGACCGTAGGTTGGCGGCAGCGCCTTCCCCTGGAGCAGTTGGTCCACTTCGACGATTGGGACAACACCGCTGGGAATGACAGTTGGCCCGAATTGCAGGATGCCTTGTATACTTGCACCGCCCAGCACCCTTAGACAAGTTGCCTTGACCGGGCGCGAAGGCTGTACTCTTTGGATCAACGCCGCCGAAGGGCCCCGGCCCAGAGTCCGGGCATGAATTTCCCGCCATAACCTGCGATTCCCCAACTGCTCCCGCGAGACGTTAGCTTGACCACCAGTCCCACCGGCGACAGACGTTTCCTGCGTTACCGTAGCCAGAGCCTCCGTCTCCTGGACAATGCGCTCAGTGAACTCCGCAACGGCCGCTGGTCCCGCACCGAGGAGCTAGTCTGGGGCAGCCTCACCCTGGCCGTGAAAGGCGTCGCCCTCAGCCGGGGGGATGAACTCCAGGACGACCAGGCTGTCCGGGAATACGCCCGCGGGTTGGGACAGGAACTCCGCGACCGCCGCATCAGGGAAGCCTTTAACCAGTTGACCGGATTCTCGGAAACCGTGGAACGGGTCCGCGATTCCCGGATGCGGCTCGACTTCCTCTTCATTCAGCTGGACGACATCAGCGCGGCCATCGAGCGCCTCTGGGAGCTGGCCTCCGTCCCCCAGGAATCACCCAACCCCGGTGGAGACCCCGAACTCGCGGGTTCCTGAATCTCTGGCATTAGCGAAATGACCCAATCCAACCGTCATAACCCCACCGTTGTCATCTATACCCACGGCTGCAAGCTGAACCAGGCCGACAGTTCCCGCCTGGCCCGTCAGTTCCTGGAAGCGGGTTATCAGGTCGTCCCCGACGGCTCCCCGGCCGACGTCTATGTTCTCAACACCTGCACCGTCACCGCCGTCGCCGATGCCAAGGCCCGGCAGGCCCTCCGGTCTGCTCGCCGCCGCAACCCGGACGCCATCGTCGTCGCCACCGGGTGCTATCCCCAGCGGGATTCAGAAGAACTCGAAGGAATGGACGCCGTTTCCCTGGTCGTCGGCAACACCGGCAAGGACTCCCTGGTGTCCCTCGTCACCGAAACCCTGGACGGTAACGCCCCGCCGACAGCAGCGGATGATCATCCCTCCCGGCTCCAACCCATCCCCTTGCCGTGGGCGAACCCGCCCGGTTCCCGTCTCCGCGCCATGGTAAAGATCCAGGAGGGTTGCAACCAGGTTTGCGCTTACTGCATCGTCCCCAGGGTGCGCGGACGGGAACGCAGCATTCCCCCCGGTTCCGTCATAGGCGAAATCAACCGGCGCGCCTCTGAAGGTGCTCAGGAAGTCGTTCTGACCGGGACCCAGCTCGGCTCATACGGCTTCGACCTGCCCGGCATTAACCTGGCCGGCCTGCTGGAGCAGGTCTTGTCGGAAACTGATATCCCCCGGATACGAGTTTCCTCTTTGCAGCCCCAGGAAATCACCGGGCGGGTCCTGTCCCTTTGGGACAACCCCCGCCTCTGTCCGCACTTCCACGTTCCGCTCCAGAACGGATGCGATACCATCCTGAAGGCTATGAGGCGCCGCTACGATACCCGCCAGGCCGCCCGGGCCGTCAGGCGTATCAGGCATTATCTCCCCGGCGCTGGTGTAACCACCGACATAATAGTAGGCTTCCCCGGGGAAGGAGAGTCGGAGTTTCAGGAAAGCCTCGCCTTCGCCGGCTCCCTGGAGTTCAGCGACATGCACGTTTTCCCCTATTCCGTCCGCCCCGGAACTGGGGCCGCCCACCTCCCCGACCACGTCTCGCCCAGCGAAAAAAAGGACCGGGTGGCCGCCATGCTGTCCGTGTCCCAACGGCACTACCTTCACTTCCGTCACGGACAGCGTGGCCGGGTCCGCCCGGTCCTCTGGGAGAAGGCCATTGACCACCACGGCTCAGCCGGGTGGTCCGGCCTCACTGATAACTACATTCGCGTCGCGGCGCCCTCGCCGCTGAATCTCGAGAACAC
Source organism: Dehalococcoidia bacterium (assembly GCA_965203675.1). Taxonomy (GTDB): domain Bacteria; phylum Chloroflexota; class Dehalococcoidia; order Lucifugimonadales; family UBA3495; genus CATOSK01. Next base: position 247,346 of record CBDBDE010000001.1, read on the forward strand.
CATCACTCCGGCCCGCCTGGGCAGACCCTCCGGAGATTCCGTGGATGCCCAGGTCCTCCCAGCCGGTATGCCGTAGATTCGCCCTGGATATTCCACCGGCAATGGCGGGCCCATGCTGGCAGGCAAGTCCTGGACCTTGCTACATCTCCACGGGACGCAGGTAGGTATTCTGGCCCCGGCGGTCCAGGTACCCCGCCTTCACGTCGTGCCCGTGGGAGAACACCAGCAACCAGCCTTCCCGTTCCGCCGACGCGATTATGTCCCGCTTCTGTTCGAGGGTTCCCTCCGGTGAGTAGTCAAAAGCGGAGATGACCGGCAGGTTCAGGTGGTGATGAGTGGGGATAATATCCCCCAGGAAGGCAATCCTCTCCCCTCCGTGGTTGAACAGCACCATCTGGTGACCCTGCGCATGGCCGTCCGTCACCGCCACGTGCAGCCCGGCAAACACCTCGGAGTCGCCGTCGAGCAACTCCAGTTGCCCCCGCTCCGCGATGGGCAGGAAGTTGTCGGCCCGGTGGGAGTTGAGGAACCGTTCATTGGGATTGTTGGCATCCTCCCAGCACTTCCGTTGAACGTAGTAGGTCGCTTTGGGAAAGGTTGGGACCAGGTCTCCCGCCCGGTCCAGCCGGGTGCATCCGCCGCAATGGTCGAAGTGCAGATGCGTCAGGATTACCGCGTTGATGTCCTTGGGTGTCAGCCCGACACCCCGCAATCCTTTCATTAAACGACTCGGGACCAAGCCCAGTGCTTCCTTATCCCGGTCGTTATCCTTGGAACCGACGCCGGTGTCGACGAGAACGTTCTTCCCCTGGACCTGCAGGACCATGCAATTCAGACCCAGGGTCATCCGGTTTTTGCGGTCCGTGCTCACCGAGGTCTCCCAATCCGTCTTGGGCACCTGTCCGAACACCGACCCTCCATCTAGTTTCACAACACCGTCGCTGATTACTCTCACACCAGTATTCATCCCTTGGCACACACCTCCCATCGTAAACTTGCGAGTTGTTGAATTACGAACGACGCCTGAACCACCATCCTCGGCGCCGTGCCATACTCCAGCCTGTTTCATGCGGCCGCTTGTTCCAGGGGCTGTCATCCGGCTTTCCCATTGCTCCCTGTCGAGCCGCCGGGCGGACTTGCCCACACCCCCACTGGCCGGCGGGGCCGCGACCACAATACTCGGATTCAGAGCACCTCCTCTCGAAAACTGGCAACTAGTTGTCGCAGAATCTACGCCAATTTTCAAAAAAGTATTGTTATCATCATTTCTGTTACTTGCTGGCGCTCACCCGAGCCTCTGGACCTCTCCAGCCGGCTGGGTGAAGTCCCCGATTGCGATGCAAATCACAATCTCCCAACCCAAGGATAAAGTACGGGATTCGGGGGGTTGTCAAGGCGGAATCAACAAAAATTCGTCCAATTCCGGGACTAATTTAAGAATACTAATCATCGTTATGTAATGCAGGCCCAGGAACCTTGGCCCCTGAGATTCCGAATTCCCTCCAACCTCCGTCCGTTACCCAACAGGGTTAGGCGCGTACGTGCCCGGTCCTGTTCGCGGCTCCCCATGTTGGCAACCCGGATCGGCCAACACCCCTCGGCGGCAGCGATTTCCCTCCTCGCCTCTCCCTCAACAACAAGACCCCCCGGCGGATCGCCGGGGGTCTCTTTGGAAAACTCTTGATCGGATAGTCCTGCGGCGGGCTACGTGCCTTCCAGATACTCCTTCGCGGCGGCGATGCGTTTCTCCACCCGCTCCCGGCCCAGGACCTCCATCACCCCGAACAGCGATGGAGTGGCTGATCTCGCCGTCACCGCCTCCCGCAGCAGCCCGAAGAACTCCCGCGGGCGCAGCCCCAGTCCTTCCCCGGCTGCCCGCAACGCCGCCTCGAGATCGTCGGCCAGGAACGATTCAACCCCTGCCAGCGCCTCAGCCGCCCCTTCCAGGGCAGCCGCACAGCCTTCCGCATCCATTGCCCGCTGAATCAGTTTTGCCTCCCCGTAGTCCAGCGTCTCGGCGAAGAAGTACGAAGTCATCGCCGCCGACTCCCCCAGCACCTTCAGACGCTCCTGGATCAACGGGACTATCCGCAGCAGGTACTCCCGGTCCACCGGGGTCGCCTCTTGCGGAAGGTCCCGCTCGAGGAAGGGCGCCATCTCCTCCGCCAACCTCTCGGGCGCCAGCTGCCGGATGTACACCCCGTTGATCCAGTCCAGCCGCGTTATGTCGAAGATTGCCGCCGGTTTGCCCACCCGCTCCAATGAAAACTCCTGCTTGATGGTGTCCAGGGTCATCACGTCCGAGTGGTCGTCTAGCGACCACCCCAGCAGCACCATGAAATTCTCCAGCGCCTCGGGGAGGTAGCCCATGTCCCGGTATTCCAGCACCGACGTCGCCCCGTGCCGCTTGGACAGCTTGGCCCGGTCCGGCCCCAGGATCATCGGTAGGTGCCCGTACTGCGCCGGTTCATGTCCCAGGGCCGCGTAGAGCTGCAGGTGCCGCGGAGTGCTGGAAAGCCACTCCTCCGCCCTCAAAACGTGGCTGATGTTCATCATATGGTCGTCCACGACCACCGCCAGATGGTACGTCGGAAACCCGTCTGACTTGATCAGGACAAAGTCGTCCACCAGATCGTTCTGCCATTCCACGTGCCCCCGGATAATGTCGTCAACCTCGCTGGTTCCCGACACGGGCATGGCGAACCGGATCACGTGCGGCGCGCCGGTTTCCAGCAGCCGCTCCATTTCGCCGCCGGACAGCCCCCGGCAGTGACGGTCGTACCCTATCGACCGCTTTTCCTGCCGCTGTCGCTCCCTGACCTCAGCCAGTCGTTCCGGGGTACAGTAGCATCGGTAGGCGTTGCCCTGGGCTATCAGCCTCTCCGCCGCGTCCTGATACAGCTCCAGCCGCTCGGATTGCAGGTAAGGCCCCAGCCGACCGCCCACTCTCGGACCTTCGTCCCAGTCGATCCCCAGCCATTCCAGCCCGTCCAGGATGCTGTCCACCGCCCCGGGCACCAGCCTGGCTTGATCCGTGTCTTCCACCCGCACCACAAACTTGCCGCCGTGGCGCCTGGCGAACAGCCAGTTGAACATCGCCGTCCGGACGTTTCCGATATGGGGCAGTCCGGTTGGACTGGGCGCGTACCGCACCCGGACAATTTCGGGAATAGTGCTTTGCGTCATAGATCTTCCCAGGATTGGGTTTGCCGCCAGACCGTACTCGGATGACTGGCCGGCGGAACTTCAGTGGTTTCCTAACCGGATAGAAACTCGCGGATAACCAACGCCAGCTCATCCGGCTTGTCGTAGCCAATGTCGTGGACCGTTTCAGGAATCCAACGCGCTCTGGCATCGGACAGGCCGGCCACCGTCGCCGCCACCCGCTCCTCCTTCACCCGCACCCGCTCCGTTCCGGCATTCTCCGGTCTCGGCCCCGCCGGCGCCAGCAGCACCGGACAGCGCACTTCCGGCCACACCGTCGAAGTGGGCTCCTCGAACATCGCCTTCATCACCTGGAGATGGTTCTCCCGCTTCAGAATGTCCTGTATCTGGCCTTCCTCGTCCTCGTAAACCATCGTCTGCACGATGCGCTCGACCTCATCATTCCAGCAGAACCATAGCTGCTGCCGGAGTCTGTCCAGGAACTGCTCCCGCGTTCCGGAAACGTCCCTCGGACGGATGCGGGCCCGCACCTGCTCCCAGGTCTCCCCTGAATCGGAACGCCCGCCCGCCGTCCCGCCGTCAATCATCACTAGCCGGCTCACCCGGTCGGAAAACCGGGCCGCCAGGTTGATGCCCACGTTGCATCCCCAGGAATGCCCCAGCACCGGGACCGGCCCCAGCTCCAGGTGTTCCAGCAAGCCCGCGGCGTCCCCCGCCAGGGATTGCCAGTCGTATCCCGTGGTGGCCTGGGTGGTCTGCCCGTGGCCCCGCTGGTCTGGAGCGATGATTCGGAACCGGTCGTGCAGGCGGCGAGCGATCAGGTCGTACCAGTGCCCCGAGGACGCCAGCCCGTGCAGCGCCAGCACGGGCTCTCCGCCGCCGCCCCAGTCCAGGAACCGCATCCGCAACTTGCCGATGTCGGCCCAGCGTTCCTCAGGATGCAGCTTCACGGTCACGACGCCTTGGGCAGGCCGTACATCACGACCCGGCCTGGTTGTTCTGGATTCGCGCCCACGAGTCCCGCAAGGGCACCGTCCGGTTGAACACCAGCCCGTTCGCCCCCCCGCTGTCCAGGTCCGCGCAGAAATAGCCCTGCCGCTCGAACTGGAAACGCTCTCCGGGACTGGCTTCCGACAAGCTTGGCTCCACCTGCGCGACCCCAATCACCGTCAGCGAATTGGGGTTCAGCGTCTCTTCCACCGGCCCCGAGTCCTCATCCGGGTATGCGTTGCGGAACAGAGTGTCGTACATCCGCACTTCAGCGGGAATGGCGTGTTGTGCCGAGACCCAGTGCAACGTCCCCCTTACCCGCCGCCCGTCCGGCGACGATCCTCCCCTGGAAGCGGGATCATAGCTGCATTTCAGCTCGACAATATCGCCGGTATCCTTGTCCCGCACCACCTCTTCACAGGTGATGTAATACGCGTAGCGGAGCCGGACTTCCCTCCCCGGCGCCAGCCGGAAGAATCGGCCCGGCGGGTCTTCCATGAAGTCGTCCCGCTCGATGTAAAGTTCCCGTGAGAAGGGGACTTGCCGCGTCCCCATCGCCGCGTCTTCCGGGTTGTTGATTGCCGCGAACTCCTCAACCTGTCCTTCTGGATAGTTGGTCAGCACCACCTTCAGCGGGTTCAGCACCGCCATCACCCGCGGCGAGTGCCGGTTCAGGTCCTCCCGCAGGTGGTGTTCCAGCAGGGCCAGCTCCGTCACCGTGTCCCGCTTGGCTATCCCCACTTCCTCGCAGAAGCTGCGGATAGCCTCCGGCGTGTAACCCCGGCGGCGCATTCCGGAGATCGTCGGCATCCGGGGATCGTCCCAACCGCTCACCAGCCCCCCTTCCACCAGCGCCCGCAGCTTCCGCTTGCTCATCACCGTGTACGTCAGGTTCAGCCGCGCAAACTCCGTCTGTTCCGAGTGGTAAACGTCCAGAACGTCCAGGCACCAGTTGTACAGCGGCCGGTGGTCCTCGAACTCCAGCGTGCAGAGGGAATGGGTTATCCGCTCTATGGAGTCCGACAGCGCGTGAGCGTAGTCGTACATCGGGTAGATGACCCACTTGCCGCCCGTCCGGTGATGCTCCGCCTTGCGTATCCGGTACAGGGTCGGGTCCCGCAGATTGATGTTGGGCGAGGCCATGTCGATCTTCGCCCGCAGCACATGGGTCCCTTCCTCGAACTCCCCGTCCTTCATCCGCATGAACAGGTCCAGGTTTTCCTCAACAGGTCGGTCCCGGTAGGGGCTGTTCTTCCCTGGCTCGGTCAGCGTCCCCCGGTGCTCCCGTATCTCCTCCGCGCTCAGGCTGTCCACGTAGGCGTCACCCTGCCGGATCAGCGCCACCGCGTACTCGTACAGCTGGTCGAAGTAGTCCGAGGCGTAGTACAGGTGCTCGCCCCAGTCGAATCCCAGCCAGTGCACGTCTTCCAGGATCGACTCCACGTACTCCGTCTCTTCCGTAGTCGGATTGGTGTCGTCGAAACGCATGTGGCAGACGCCCGAATACTCCTCCGCCACCCCGAAGTTCAGGCAGATGGACTTGGCGTGCCCGATGTGCAGGTATCCGTTGGGTTCGGGTGGGAACCGGGTGACGACCCTGCCGTCATACTTCCCCGTCTCCCCGTCCTCGTTGATCTTGCTTCGAATGAAATCAGTTGAAAAGTTGAGGTCGCCAGACGTCATTGTCACGCATCCCGATGGTCTAATGCGGAGTGGATTTCCCGCCCGGCGGGACGTCGGTTTCGGCTCATTTAACCCTCGCGGCGGTTGGCGGCTATTCTAGCACACCGCTTTCCCGACGCATCTCCTCCAAGACCCGCCTCAAGTCCTCCGGTAGCTTCGAACTGAACTCTACGAACTCCCCCGATGAGGGGTGCTCGAATCCCAGGCGGCACGCGTGGAGAAACTGTCTCCCCAGGTTGCCGGGACCCCGCCCGTACACCCCATCCCCCACCAGCGGATGCCCCAAGTATGCCAGGTGGACCCTTATCTGGTGCGTCCGACCGGTTTCCAGGGAAAGCCGCACCAGCGTCGCTCGTTCAAACCGTTCCAAGACCCGGTAGCAGGTCCTCGCCGTCCTCCCGTCCTCCACCACCGCCATCTTCTTGCGGTTTCGGGGATGCCTGCCAATCGGACGGTCGATAACCCCTTCCTCCTCCGCCAGTGCCCCTTCCGCCAGTGCCAGGTATTCCTTCCTGACGTCCCGTTCCTTCAGCAACTCCGACAAATGGTGGTGCGCCGCATCGTTCTTGGCCACCACCATTAATCCCGAGGTGTCCTTGTCCAGTCGATGCACAATCCCCGGGCGGATTTCGCCTCCCACGCCCTCAATCCCCGGGCACCGGGCCAGCAGCGCGTTCACCAGCGTTCCGCTCAGATGCCCCGGCCCGGGATGGACCGCCAGCCCCGCCGGCTTGTCCAACACTACAATGTCGTCGTCCTGGTAGACCAGCGGCACCGGAATGTCCTCCGCCGCCATGCTGACCTCCCGCGGCTTCGGCACCGTAACGTCAACCACATCCCCGGCACGCACCTGTTGCGCCGGCTTCGTAGCCTCCCCATTGACCAGAACGAAACCGTCTCCAATGAGGCCATGGAGACGGCTGCGGGTCAGGTCATGCAATTGCCCTGCGAGGTATCGGTCCAGCCGCGTCGTCCCCCCGGTGACCACCAGTGTCCAGGAACGGGTCTCAGAACTGTTCCTGACATCGCCTGTAACCGCCTTCTCCGTCAATCCGCTCCCGTCCGTTCCGGTTTCAGCGTTTCGACCCCCGGGGATTCGGCGTCATCTTCCGGGATCACAACTGCCTCCTTCTCCCCATCGCCGGCATCCTCCCCCTCGGATAGGGCAAGGCATCCCGGTTCCGTCCCCGCATCAACCGGGTCTGGTCGTTTCCCCCCAACAAAATATGACCGGCTCTCCTCGGGGACGGCCGGTTTCTCCTGCGTAGGCATTGGTCTGGTAAACACCCAGCCCAGGATGAAAAGCCCGGAGACGATCGCCGCATCCGCAATATTGAACACCGGCCACGGCCCGATGTCGATGAAGTCGGTGACGAACCCCAGCCGCACCCGGTCCACCAGGTTCCCGAACGCGCCTCCCAATTGCAGCGCCAGGCTCAACCGCAGCAGGTTGCTCGGGCGTTCCTGGCTTCGGTAGATCAGCGTCAGGATTACTATCCCGATTAACGACACGAAGATCAGCGGAGTGTTGAACCCCTGGAAAATCCCGAAGGCGCTTCCCGTGTTGTGGACGTGGGTAAACCTGAAGAACCCCCGGAACGGGAACGACATTCCGGGGGCCAGCGTCTGGATAACCAGGTACTTGGTCAGTTGGTCAAGCAGGAAGACCAGGGCCGCCGACTGCAGCAGCGTGGAATCCAGGTAGATCGGTTTTCGCCGCGGAGCCTCCGGCCCCCCGGACGGTGGGGCATCAACCATCTCTCAGGCCAAGTTCTTGACGAAGAAAGGCACGACCTCTTCGGTCATCAGGTCCTCTTTCCCGTACCAGAAGTGGTCCACGCCTTCCACCAGCTTGAACGCCGGCGGATTCTCGAACGACTCCATCACCGGCTGCAGGTTCTCCGCCTGGATCAGCTTGTCCCGGTCCCCGGTGATGACCAGCTTGGGTTGCTTCGCTTTCTTCAACTTCGCTGTATCCAACGCCTCAAAGGACGGAGAAACCAGAGCGAACGCCTTCGGGACCTTGTGCAGCTCCGGATGGGCGCACACCACCCGCGTCCCGAAGGAATACCCGGCCAGGCCGATCCGCTTGTCGTCCACCCCGGGCCACGCCTTCAGCAGGTCAATCGCCGCCAGCGCCTCTTCGTGCTCCTTCTCCCCCTTGGTGTGTTCGCCGTCGCTGTTCCCCACCCCTCGGAAATTGAACCGCAGGCAGGCGATCCCCTCCCGCGCCAGCGCGAACGCCAGCGACAGCACTACGTTGTTGTCCATGCTCCCCCCGAAAAGCGGGTGGGGATGGCAGATGACCACCCCGGGAATCTTCCCGCCTTCGTCATCCGGGGTGGCCATGACTCCTTCAAAGTTCAGGCCCTTCGCCTTGAAGGTCACCGCGCTTTGTCTCATGGTTCGCCCTCCGCAAATCCTTGCTCCCAGGCTCCGGCAATCTTAGAGAATCCGTGTAGTGTTTGGCAAGGAATACTGCTAGAATGACCAGCGGATTTTCGTCCCTTGAGCGGCGCAATCTGCCCGCTTTCCGCCCACTCCATCCACGCAACGAGGTAATGTTCATGAGCATCATCGACCTGCGCAGCGACACCATCACCAAGCCCACCGAAGCCATGCGGCGGGCCATGGCCGGCGCCGAGGTCGGCGACGATGTCTACGGCGAAGACCCCTCCATCAACCGCCTCCAGGAACGCGCCGCCGAGATGCTCGGCAAGGAAGCTGGCCTCCTCATGGCCAGCGGCACCATGAGCAACCTGGTCGCCGTCCTGTCCCACTGCCAGCGCGGCGACGAGGTCGTCATGGGAGACCAGGCCCACATCTTCTGGAACGAGTCCGCCGGCGCCTCTGCCCTGGCGGGAGCCCAGATCCGCCTCGTCCCCAACGGGCCCCAGGGAGAAATCAGCGCCGGCGATCTCCAGGCCGCCATCCGTCCCCGGGGAAACGTCCACATGCCTCCCACCACCCTCGTCTGTCTGGAAAACACCCACAACCGTTGCAGCGGCGGCGTCCTGACTCCCCAGGACACCAAGGCCGTTGCCGACGTGGCCCACGCCGCCGGAGCCAAGGTCCACTTGGACGGCGCCCGCGTCTTCAACGCCGCCGTCGCCCTCGAAGTCCCCGCCGCCGAGCTGGTCAAGGACGTGGACGACGTATCCTTCTGCCTTTCCAAGGCCCTCAGTTGTCCCGTCGGTTCCGTCCTGTGCGGCGACCGGGACTTCATCGACGAAGCCCTCCGCTGGCGGAAGATGGTCGGCGGGGGAATGCGCCAGGCCGGAATCCTAGCTGCCGCCGGTCTCATAGCCCTGGACACCATGGTCGACCGTCTCGCCGACGACCATGCCAACGCCCGCCGCCTGGCCCAGGGACTGGCCAATATCGACAGCCTCACCGTGGACCCGGACTCCATACAGACCAACATCGTCATCTTCGACGTGGACCAGTCCGTCGGAATGGCCTCCGACCTCATCAACGCCCTCAAGGAAGAGGATGTCCTGGTCAGTTCCCCCGGCCCCCACTCCATCCGCATGGTCACCCACCGCGAGGTCGACTCAGCCGACATCGAGGACGCCCTTGCCCGCACCGCTCACGCCGTCGGCGCCCTCAAGTCCTCATCCGGGACGTAACACCCGCCCCGGCGGAGAACCCAAGGAATCCTGACAGTCCAACACCTCGGGAGGACGCAATGGCCGATATAACCCTGGACAAGTCCACCACCGCCCTGCTCATCGCCGACTTCTACGCCGACATGATGACCTCCCTCCCCCACGCCGTGGACCGGGGCGTCGTCGCCAAAACCCGGGCCGTCCAGCAGGCCGCCCGGGACGCCGGACTATTGGTCTGCTACTCTGCCACCGTCTTCCGACCCGGCTACCCCGAAATCAGCGACCGGAACAAGACCTTCAGCCAGCGCAAGGCTTCCGGGGCCCCGGCTGTTAGCGACCCCATCCAGGTCATTCACGAAGGCGTCCGGCCCATCGAGGGAGAGATCGTCGTCGGCAAGCACCGGGTCAACGCTCTTTACGGCACCGACCTCGACATGAGCCTCCGCGCCAACAACATCGAGACCATCGTCCTGCTCGGCTACGCGACCAGCGGAGTCGTACTCTCCACCACCCGCTACGCCGCCGACTCCGACTACCGCCTGTATATCGTTGAGGACTGCTGCTCCGACTCCGACCCGGAAGTCCACGACTTCCTCACCCAGCGCATCTTCCCCCGCCAGGCCGACGTGGTCCAGTCCGAGGATGTCATCAAGGCGTTGGCCGTCTAGCCCGAATCGCCCGGGGAAAGCTTCCCTTCCTCTCCCCACCAATCCCTCAGCCGCTCCCCAATCTTCGGCTCCGCCCCCTCAGTAGAAGGGAGAAAGTACCGCTTACCCGCCAGCCCCGGCGGGAGAAACTCCTGCCGGACAAAGTGCCCGGGGTGGTCGTGGGAGTAACGGTAGTCCTTCCCGTAACCCATATCCCGTGTCAGTCCCGTGACCGCGTTCCGCAGGTGCAGCGGCACCGGCTCGTTGGGCCGGCCCCTCACATCCTCCAACGCCCGCTCCAGGCCCATGTAGGCCGTATTGCTCTTCGGAGCGGATGCCAGGTAGACCGTCGCCTCCGCCAGCGGAATCCTCCCCTCCGGCATCCCGATGAAGTGGACCGCCTGCTGCGCCGCCACCGCAACACCAAGGGCCTGCGGGTCGGCCAACCCGATATCCTCAGCAGCCAGGATTACCAGCCGCCGCGCAATGAACAGCGGGTCCTCCCCGGCCTCGATCATCCGCGCCAGCCAGTACAGCGCCCCGTCCGGCGAGGACCCCCGCACCGACTTGATAAACGCCGAAATGGTGTCGTAGTGGCTGTCCCCCGCCTTGTCGTACACCGGAGACCGCCGCTGCAGCGCGTCCGATATTTCCTCCAACCCGATTGATCGGACCGGTCCCGCTCCCGGCCGGGACGCCACCGCCGCCGTTTCCAGCGCGTTCAGCGCCACCCGCGCGTCGCCATTGGCGATGTTGATCAGGTGCTCCAGCGCTTCATCGGACAGGGCAACTCCCAGCTTTCCCAGCCCCCGTTCCGGGTCCGACAGCGCCCGGCCGATCACCTGCGCCATCTGCTCCGGTCCCAGGCTGTACAGCGTCACCACCCGGCACCGCGACAGCAGCGGGGCGTTGACCTCGAAGGATGGGTTCTCCGTGGTCGCCCCGATGAACGTGAACGTCCCGTCCTCCACGTGGGGCAGTATCACGTCCTGCTGAGCCTTGTTGAAACGGTGGATCTCATCTACGAACAGGATCGTGGGCTGCCGGTACAGGCCCTGCCGTTCCTTGGCTTCCCCCACGATCCGCCGCAGGTCGGCCACCCCCGACGTAACCGCGCTGATTGGCTCGAAGTGCGCTTCCGTGACCCCTGCCACTAGCCGGGCCAGCGTCGTCTTGCCGCTCCCCGGCGGTCCCCACAGTATGAACGACGGCGCCCGGTCGGCGTCGATGGCCCTCCGCAGCGCCCGGTCCGGCCCCAGCACATGCTCCTGCCCCACGAACTCGTCAAACGAGCGGGGACGCATCCGCTCCGGCAGCGGCGCCAAGGACAACGCCCGCTGCCGCCGGTCATGCTCGAAAAGCGTCAAAGGAATGCCCCAGGCCGTCCGAGTCTAGCCCCCAGACGTCCGCAGATTTATTCCGGCCTATCTTCACCGGATAGGCCGGAGTGCCGGAGGGAAAAGCCTATAGGAGAGGCGTCGCCGAGCTGCAAGTTCCGGTTGCCCGTCAGCTCCGCAAGCCTCCTCAATTGCTGGTTGGAAGCGATAACGAAAGGGAGGGGGTCCCGCCGGCTCAGGGATTCCAACAGTGGCATCACTTCCTCCACCGCTTCCACCACCTCCTGGATATCTGTCATGCTCCGCTGGTTTTCGTACAGGTTTTGATGCCCCTTGTAGGCCTGTGCCAGGGCGTTGGCAAGCTCGGCCTCCCCAAATTCGGTTACGATTTGCCGTCCGATATTCTCCAGTTGGCGGTGAGATTCGTGCCCCCACCCTCTCTGTTCTCCAACGATCTTCAAATGTTGCGCTACGGCGGCCCAAGCCTTCTCCCCGGCCTGGAGGCGGTGTCCTTCCTCCAGTTCTTTCCGGGCCTGCATGATGAACCGGCGGCTGATAGTCCGGCGGTCTTCGGGACTCTGGTTTCCCGGCTCCGGCAGTGGCGGTATCGTTTCCATACCTTTAGCTTACCCCAGCCCTTCGGTTTCCTCCAGCGGCAGCGGCCTATCGGAAATTCGGCAGGACCTTATCCGTGAACAGCTCCAGGGATCTGACGATCTCCTCGTGCGGCACCAACCCGCCGATGTTGTGCCAGAATATGATGCCCTGGCAGTCGAACATCTCCCGGATCGCCTGAATCTGCTCCGTAACCTCGCTGGGGTCCCCTACGATGGCGTAATCCCTCAGAAACTCGTCTGTGGTAACCGTCGCCGCCCGGCCCGACCCCCGTGACCGACCAGTCCGCAGCACCCCCAGGTAGTTGTCAATCGTCGGCCTCAGCACCGCCTCCGCCTTCTTCCGGCTCTCCGCCACGCACGCCGCCAGCGTTGGCAGCACCTTGGCCCCCGCCGGATCGTGCCCGTTCCTGACCAGTTGTTCCCGGTAGGACGCCAACCCCCTCTTCACCCCCTCGTGGGTGATTATCAGCGGTGTCACCAGGATGTTATGCCCCAGCGCCCCCACCATCGGAAAAGTGTCCTCGCTGTTGGATGCGATATACACCGGCGGGTGAGGCTTCTGCACCGGCTTGGGCACCACCGCCACGTCGTCAGCCTGGAAAAACTCCCCGTGATGGTCCAGCCGTTCCTCCGTCCAGCACTTGATGACCACATCCAGTGCCTCCAGAAACCTCGGCCTGCCTTCCTCTGTCGCGATCCCCATTCCCGAGTAGTGCTCAGGATTGGACCCTCGGCCGATGCCGAACACCGCCCTTCCCCCAGACAGCACGTCCAGCGTCGCCCACTCCTCCGCCAGGCGCACCGGCTGGTGCAGGGGAAGCAGGTTCACCGCCGTCGCCACCTTGACCCGCTCCGTGCATCGAGCGATGGCTGACGCCACCAGCAACGGAGCCGGCAACACGGAAAACCGGGGATTGAAGTGATACTCCGCCAGCCACACCGCATCCAGGCCCAGCCTGTCGGCCAACTGCCCCTGGGCGATGATGTCGTTGTATCGCGCACCGACATCCTGGGTCGGGGCACAGGGCAACTGGTCGAACAGTCCGAATTGCATCACGTATCCTTTGCCCTTCAAGCCTTTATTACAGCGGGATGTTCCCGTGCTTCCGTGGCGGCAGGCTGTCCCGTTTCCCCTGGAGAACATCCAGCGACGAAACGATCCTCCCTCTGGTTTGAGCCGGGTCAATTACGTCATCCAGGTATCCCCGGCTCGCCGCCACGTAGGGATTGGTGAACCTCTCCTGGTAGTCTTTCGCCAGTTCCAGCCTGGTCTGCTCCGGGTTCTCCGACTGGGCAATCTGCTCCCGATGGATGATGTTCACCGCCCCGTCCGGTCCCATCACCGCGATCTCCGCCGACGGCCACGCCAGATTGATGTCCGCGCTCAGATGCTTGCTGCTCATCACGATGTACGCTCCCCCGTATGCCTTGCGGGTGATGACGCTTATCTTCGGCACCGTTGCTTCCGCGTAGGCGTAGATCAGTTTTGCCCCGTGCCGGATAATCCCCCCGTACTCCTGGTCCACCCCCGGCATGAACCCCGGAACGTCCACCAGCGTCACCAGCGGGATGCTGAAGCAGTCGCAGAAACGGACAAACCGCGCCGCCTTCGCCGATCCGTTGATATCCAGCACCCCTGCCAGGTACGCAGGCTGGTTGCCCACAATCCCCACTGGCCGTCCATCGAACCGGGCGAACCCCACCACCACGTTCGGAGCGTAGTCCGGCTGGACCTCCATGAACTCCTCGTCGTCCACCAACCGGTACACGATGTCCCGCACGTCGTAAGGACGGTTGGCCTCGTCGGGAACGATATACCGCAGCTCCGGCTCCTCCCGCCTCGCCGGATCCCTCGTGGCGTATACCGGCGGATCTCCCACGTTGTTCGACGGCAGAAAACTCAGCAGCCGCCTTACCTCGCTCAGGCACTCCTCTTCCGTCGGATACACAAAGTGCGCCACGCCGCTCCGGGAAGCGTGGGAGTCCGCCCCGCCCAGTTCCTCGTGGGTCACGTCCGCTCCGGTCACCGCCTTCACCACGTCCGGCCCGGTTATGTACATCTGCCCGGTGCCCTGCACCATGAAGATGAAGTCCGTTATCGCCGGAGAGTAGACCGCTCCACCGGCCGACGGCCCCATGATCACCGAAATCTGCGGAATCACCCCCGAGTACCGCGTGTTCCGCAGGAAAATATCCCCGTACGCCGCCAGGCTGTCCGCCCCTTCCTGGATCCGCGCCCCGCCGGAATCATTCAACCCCACCACCGGCCACCCGGACTTGCCCGCCAGGTCCATGACCTTGCAGATTTTCTCCCCCACCACTTCGGAAAGCGACCCGCCGAAGACAGTGAAGTCCTGGGCGTAGGCAAATACCTTCCTACCGTCCACCGACCCGTACCCGGTCACAACCGCGTCCCCCAGGAACCTCCGGTTGCCCAGCCCGAACTCCGTAGCTCTATGGGTGACGAACGAGTCAATCTCCTGGAAGGTCCCCTCGTCCATCAGCTTTGCCAGCCGCTCCCTCGCCGTCAGCTTCCCCCGCTGGTGCTGCTGGTCAATCCGCTGCTGCCCTCCGCCTAGGAGGGACTGCTCCCGCATGGCGGCCAGGGCTTCGATTTTTTCGTCAATCTGCCGTTTTTCCAGGGCCATAACCGCCTTCCGGGCGTCGTGTTCTGGTAGTGGTGCTCAGGGACTGGCCCATGCTAGCAGAGCGCGGAACCGCCGTGCAAGGAACCGCCGTCTCCGCTAAAATCGCCCCAGCCAACACCCGTCCACCCCATCTGGGACACACATTCGGTGCCCATGCCTCAACACCTGCCCCATCCTGCCGCCTCCCCGTCATACCCGCGCAGGCAGGTATCCAGACCGGCGTTGAACACCTATGACTCAACCCCCATCGCCATCATTTTTTGAGAACCTTCCCGTCTCCGGTGGTGAACCCCTTGCCTGGGGTCGCCGCACCTACGTCATGGGGATCATCAACGTCACCCCGGACTCTTTCTCCGGTGACGGCCTCGGATCGGATATCCCCGCCATCGTCGACCAGGCCCTCCGCTTTCAGGAAGAAGGCGCAGACTTCCTCGACGTTGGTGCCGAGTCCACCCGCCCCGGGCACCGGCCCATCGAAGCCGATGAAGAGCTCCGCCGCCTAATCCCAGCCCTGGAGGCCATCGCCTCGAGGGCAACCCTCCCCATCAGCGTGGACACCTACAAGTCCGAAGTAGCCCGCCAGGCTTTGGATGCCGGGGCCTCCATAATCAACGACATCTGGGGACTCAAGGCCGACCCAGCCATCGCCCAACTGGCCGCCGATGCCGGCGCCGGCATCATCCTCATGCACAATCGGGACAATAGGGAATACCAGAGTGTCCTCGAAGATGTCATCGCCAGCCTGGCATCCAGCGCAGCCGCCGCCCAGGCTGCCGGTGTCCCCAACGGCAACATCATCCTCGACCCCGGCATCGGCTTCGGCAAGACCCCGGACCACAACCTCGAGGTTCTCCGTGGGCTCACCGGAATCCGTGCCCTCGGCTTTCCCGTCCTCGTCGGGACCTCCCGCAAGTCCACCATCGGACTCGTCCTGGACCTTCCCGTCGAAGACCGGCTGGAAGGCACCGCCGCCACCGTCGCCCTTTCCATCGCCAACGGCGCCGACATCGTACGCGTCCACGACGTACGCGAAATGACCCGCGTCTGCCGCATGACCGACGCCATCGTACGCGGCTGGAGGCCGGCAGGTTGGAACCCGTAACCCTTTACCTCGGCCTTGGCTCCAACCTCGGCCGGCGGGAGACCAACCTGTCCCGCGCCGTATCGCTCCTCGGCCGGTCTGGGACCCTTACCGGCCTCCAAAGCTCTTCCCTGTACGAGACCGATCCCTGGGGATACGTCGACCAGCCGCGCTTCCTTAACTGCGTTTTACAGGCCAATACTATCCTTGACCCCCTCTCCCTCCTCGCCGCCACCCAGGGCGTCGAGCGTGCGGTCGGCAGGCAAGCCACCTTCCACTGGGGGCCCCGCCTCATTGACGTGGACATTCTCCTCTACGGACAGCAGGTAATCTCCTCTTCCGAACCCGACCTCCAGGTCCCCCACGCCCGTCTCCCGGACCGGGCCTTCGTCCTCGTCCCCCTCGCCGAGCTCGCCGGTGACGCCATCCACCCCTCAACCGGAAAAACCATATCCGAACTGCTCCGGGAGGTTGAAGGCCCGGAGGGGGTCAAGCTCTGGGGCCCTCCCCTCCGCCTTGGTTAGCAGCCGTCGGGCCTCCGCGCAGCGGCCCCGCTCGCGCTTCGCCGGGCAACCGCATTTGATGAAAGATACCACCATGCAGATGCCGCAACTCGAACCCCATATACCACATTGGCAACTATTGCCTTGAGTCAGTTCTTGGCTATCCAGTCACAACTTTATCCAGTGGGCGGCTGTATAGCGACCGTCAATGGCCCTGCAGGAACTCAAAGGCAGTCATCCTCTCACGCTTCGCTTCAGTCTTGACAACAATATCATCCTGACCCATATTTGTTGGTTGGGAAAGAAGGGTGCCCCCGTGGGCCTGGCTAGTGCCCCGCACCTGCCAATTCCCCCTCAATTCAATCAAACCACCGCGGCATCGCGAGACGTCATGGAGGAATCAAGTAATGCCGGAAAAACAACTAGCGTTCAGCAACGAAGCTCGGGCCAGCCTCATGCGGGGAGTCGATGAGCTGGGCCGAGTCGTGGGCCTCACCCTCGGCCCCAGCGGCCGCAACGTTCTCTTGGCTCGTGTCTGGGCCCTCCCCGTCGTTTGCAGCGACGGCGTCACCGTAGCCAAGGAAGTCGTGCTCCCCGACCCCTACGAGAACATGGGGGCCCAGCTGGTCAAGGAAGCCGCCGCCAAGACCAACGACGTCGTCGGCGACGGCACCACCACCTCGGTAGTCCTGGCCCGCTCCATCGTCCAGGAAGGCTTCAAGGATGTGGCCGCCGGTGCATCCGCCATGAGCCTCAAGTCCGGCATTGACCGGGCCGTGAGCGCCGTCGTGGACCACATCGCCGAAATGTCCGTCCCCGTGGAAAACCGGGACCAGGTCGCCCGCGTCGCCGCCCTGTCCGCCCACGAGGAGGGGATCGCCGACCTCATCGCCGAGGCAATGGACCGGGTCGGCCGCGAGGGAGTCATCACCGTCGAGGAGTCCAAGAGCCTCGAAGACGACCTCGATGTCGTCGAAGGAATGCGCCTCGACCGCGGCTATCTCTCCCCCCACTTCGTCACCGACGCCCAGCGCATGGAAGTCGTCCTGGACCAGCCCCTCTTCCTCATCACCGATCAGAAGGTCAGTTCCACCCAAGACATCGTTCCCACTCTCGAACTCATCGCCCAGGCCGGCCGCCGCCCGTTGGTCGTTATCGCCGAGGATGTCGATGGAGAAGCCCTCGCGACCATGGTGGTCAACAAGATGCGCGGCACCGTCGGCGGCGTGGCCGTCAAGGCCCCCGGTTTCGGCGACCGCCGCAAGGCCCTGCTGGAAGACATGGCCATCATGACCGGCGGCACCGTCATCAGCAACGACACCGGCCTGAGCCTCGACAACGTGGAACTCTCCCACCTCGGCTCCGCCCGCCGCCTCGTCGCCCTCAAGGATGAGTCCACCATCATCGAGGGCGCCGGTGAGGAATCCGCAATCTACGGCCGCATCGAGCAGCTTCGCGTCCAGATTGACACCACCACCTCCGACTACGACCGCGAAAAGCTCCAGGAGCGCCTGGCATCCCTGGCCGGCGGCGTCGCCGTCATCAAGGTCGGAGCCGCCACCGAACCCGAACTCAACGAGCGCAAGTCCCGGGCCGAGGACGCCCTGGCCGCCACTCGGGCCGCCGTCGAAGAGGGGATCGTCCCCGGCGGTGGTGTGACCCTGGTCCGCGCCGAGTCCGTCGTCGACGGCGTCGTCTCCAGCCTCTCCGGGGACGCAGCCATCGGCGCCCGCATCGTTCGCGAGTCCCTCGCTGCCCCCCTGCTCCTTATCTCCGAGAACTCCGGCTTCCACGGACAAGTTGTCCTCGAACATGTCCGCGAGAGCGACGGCGCCTGGGGATTCGACGCCGAGCAGGGCGATTACACCGACCTCATCCAGCGCGGCATCATCGACCCGGCCAAGGTGACCCGCTCGGCCCTTCAGAACGCCGGCAGCGTAGCCGGAATGATGCTGACCACCGAAGCCGTTGTCTCGGAAATTCCCAAGTACGAGCCTCTGCCCGCCGACATCCAGGACTTCATGCACGACTAATTTGCCCTGCTCAGGCAGGTCGCTTAAGAAGGTCTCCAGGAAGGTCAATGAGGCCCGTACCCGCGGAGTCAAACCCGGGTACGGGCCTTAATCGTTACCCAGGTCGCCCACAAGTCTCACCCTCAGGAAGGCCAGTTGTTAAGCCGACAGTCCATCGCTCGGTTGGTCCAGGACTCCCGTCCGCTGCTTCGCGGATACTCCTCAATGGAGGAGCAGCTCCAGCCCAACGGTTTCGACCTCACCGTCGGGGAAATCTACCGCCTCGTCACGCCCGGCCACATGGGCCGTGATGCCAACGACCGCACGGTATCCGAGTTGGAGATCCTGGAATTTCCGACCGACGGCTGGCTTGACCTTATCCCCGGCCCCTACCTCGTCACCTTCGCCGAGGAAGTCTCGTTGCCGCTGTCGTTGATGGCCCTCTGCCTCCCCCGGTCCAGCCTCATCCGCAGCGGGGTCAGCATGGGGACCGGCGTGGGAGACGCCGGTTACCGGGGACGTTTCCAGGCCCTGCTCGTCGTGCACCATCCAGCGGGATACCGCTTGCAACGGGGAGCGCGGGTTGCCCAGTTGGTCTTCCTCCCTCTTGATACTCCTACTGATCAGGGGTACGCTGGCGCCTACCTCAACGAAAACCTACCTGCGGAAAGCTGAGGTTCCCGGTCATGGCCTCCTCCTCCGGCCAACCTGCCCCGCTCGAAACCATCGTCAAGGAATACGCCCTGGAGTGCGGGTTCGACCTCGTCCAAATCACATCCGCCGGCGAGTTCGCAACTGACCGTGACTCCGCCATCCAGCGAATCAGGGAGGGACAGATGGACGGCCTCTCCTGGTTTACCCCCGACCGGGTCCGCCGGGGCGCCTCACCCAAGACTCTCCTCCCCGGCGCCCGTTCCATCATCTGCCTGGGAGTCAACTACTACCGCGGTGACCCCGTGGACGGCACGGCAACTGCTCGGCCTTCTGGTGCCGCTGTGGGCAAGGTCGCCCGATACGCCCGTAGCCGGGACTATCACCGTGTCATCAAGAAACAAATGCGGGACTACGTCGCCGGCCTCGGTCAACGGCTGGAGCGCTCTGTCGCCGCTCGGTGGTACGTGGACGACGGACCAATGCTCGACCGCGCCGCCGCCCGCCGGTCCGGCCTGGGCTGGTTCGGCAAGAACACCAACATCCTCACTCCTGGATTGGGGTCATGGGTCTTTCTCGGCCAGATAATCACCGACCTGGAGCTCGCACCCGACCCTCCTCTGTCCAAGTCCTGCGGAAGCTGCGTCCGCTGTATCGACGCCTGCCCCACCGGGGCCATCACCGCCCCCTACGTCATCGACAACGCCCGTTGCATCTCCTACCTCACCATCGAGAACCGCGGCTCGGTCCCTGTGGAGCTCCGGCCGCTGCTGGGAGATTGGGTGTTCGGATGCGACATCTGCCAGGAGGTCTGCCCCGTCAACCGCAGGGCTCAACCCGTCCGCAACCATGACGAACGGGGCCAGCAGCTTTCCGCTCTGGACCTGGCCGAACTGCTGGCCTTGACCCCCGATCAGTTCCTGGATCGCTTTCGCGGAACACCCATCATGCGGGCCAAGCTGGCCGGAATGAAGCGCAACGCCTGCATCGCCCTGGGAAACTTGCGCGACCCCCGAACCATGCCCGCCCTGACCCGTGCCTTGTCGGAAGAAGAACCGCTGGTCCGTGCCCATGCGGCATGGGCGTTGGGACGCCTCGGCGGGGCAAGGGTGATAGCTGCCCTCCGCCGGGCTGCGGCAGCAGAGGAAGACCTGCAAGTTTTGGGGGAGATAGAAGCGGCGCTGGCCGGACTTGTCGTGCCTGGTCCTAGTCCCCGAGATCCTGGGCCGGCAGACTGCGGTCCCTGACGCCGCCGTTGGCTGCGGCCGGGGCGGCATTGCCCCTTTGGCCTCCTCTGGCCGCCCCTCCCCTTCCCCGCCGCGAGCGGGCCTTGGTCTTTTCCGGGGGCGGCTCTGCGTCGGGAACGAAGCCAGGCCCAAACTTCAGCTTCTTCATCTCGCTCTCGATGAGGAAGAAGTCGTTCTTGGGAAGCAGGTGCAAGTTGCCCTGGAAAGCCATGTACCAATTCTCCGGCGGCCACCGCCGGATATAGTCCAGGCGGTGCGCCAGCAGGCCCGCCTGGATGTATTGTTCCTCTTCCAGGACAACCTCGGGCTTGATGTCGATCCGGTACAGCCAGTCGGCGCTGCCTTCTTTCTTCCAGATTTCGGTGGTCTCTTCCCGGTAAGTCGAGGTCAGCGTGGCGGTCGCGGCGAACCGCCGGATGCCCGATACGTAGTAGAGCATCCGGTCTCCTGCTTCCACTCTCTGGACTTTTCGCCTGTGTTCCGCTTTTAGTCCCTGTACTGTGAAATCAAGGTTTCGGGTAATCTGGAAATTCTCTTCGTTGCTGATTACCATCCAGAAGTTTCGGGGCATGGGTTACCTCGGTGGACAACGGGGGCGGGCCAGCGTCGGCCTCAACAGCAGCGGCCCCCCGGTTTAAGGCCATTCTACCAACCTCAGGTTCTTAATTAAACCGCCCGCCATTCTTCCGCCCCGGTTTCCCGCCAGTTCCGCCTCCGATTTTTGCTGACACTTGCCCCTTTCCCCTTCGCTTCTCTGTGGCGTATCATTGTTCATGAAGCCAGCCATCATCCGGTTGTCAGACAGGTCCGCACCTCGGGGAAACCCTCGGAAATGCGGCAAAATGTAGCAGAATGTAGCACAATTTTTTCCTGGCCGACCTCATCGCCTGGACTGCTGCCCGCAGGGATAACCCCGCCGTTGTCCATCCCGCCCCTTTGTTGTAACATCCCAAAGGCTCAAACCTGAGCACAACCAGCGGGGAGAGCCGCTGAGCGCCCTTGGACAAGTTACCTGCCCCGGGCGCGGGGGCGGTGGCCCTTAGTTAGAAGGAATACTCAATGACTTCCAGCACCAACCGGGAACGGGACATCGCCATCGTCGGGGTGGCCGAGTCCGACGAGATGGGCACCGTGCCCAACAAGTCCTCCCTTCAGCACCACGCCGAGGCCGCCTGGAACGCCTTGGACGACGCCGGACTGGCCAAGAGCGACATCAACGGCCTCCTCACCGCCGGTTTCTCCACCCTGGCCACCGCAGAATACCTCGGCATCCAGCCGGGCTTCACCGACAATACCTCCGTCGGCGGCTCCTCTTTCGTCATCCACATTGCCCATGCCGCCGCCGCCATCCGCGCCGGATACTGCGACACCGTGCTCATCACTCACGGACAGGCAGGCCGGTCCACCCGCGCCCGTATCCCTGCCGACCCCAACCTTCCCGTCGCCCAGTACGAGGCCCCCTATGGCTTGGTTGGGCAGCCCATCAACTACTCGATGGCCTGCACCCGCTACATGCACGAGTACGGCGAGGACCACACACGCCAGGGCATGGCCGAGATTGCCGTCTCCACCCGCAAGTGGGCCAACCTCAACCCTAAGGCGGTAATGCACGACACTCCAATGTCCTTCGATGACTACCACGACTCCCGCTGGGTATCCTGGCCCTTCCACCTCGTTGACTGCTGCCTCGTCACCGACTCCGGCGCAGCGATAATCGTTACCACTGCCGAGAAAGCCGCGTCCTGCCGCAAGCAGCCCGTGTGGGTATTGGGTGCCGCCGAAGCCCATGACCACAACCTCATCAGCACCATGCCCAGTTACACCTCGTTGATCGCCCGCGAGTCCGGCCCGAAAGCCCTGGCCCGCGCCGGGATCACCCACGGCGACATCGACCTCACCATGATCTACGATTCCTTCACCTACACTGTCATGCTGACGTTGGAAGGACTCGGCTTCTGCGGCCCCGGCGAAGCCCCGGACTTTGTGGCCGGGCAGCGCACCGCCCCCGGCGGGGACTTCCCCCTCAACACCAGCGGCGGCGGACTGTCCTACACCCACCCCGGCATGTACGGCAGCTTCCTCCTCGTCGAAGCCGCCCGGCAGCTTCGGGGAGAAGCCGGCGACCGGCAGGTCACCCGAAAAGGTGGGGGGAACCCCCAGGTGTCCATCGTTAACGGCACCGGCGGCTCCCTTTCCTCCACCGGTACCGTTGTATTGGCCGCTGGCTAACTTTCCAACGTCTACCCAATCCTTTACTTCCAACGGGACAATCTTCCCATGGACATAGCCATCATCGGTCTGCCACAGAGCGGCAAGACCTCCGTGTTCAACGCCCTCACCCGGGGCGCCGCTGAATCTGCCAGTGCGGGCGGCGGCTCGGAAGTCCACATCGGAGTAGTCAAGGTCCCCGACCCCCGCCTCGACGTCCTCGCCGGAATGTACAACCCCCGCAAGGTCGTCCCGGCAGAAATCAAGTATTGGGACATACCTGGAGCCGCTGCCGAAGGTCAGCGAAGCGGTATCACCGGCCGCCATCGCAACGTCTTGCAGGCCACCGACGCTTTCCTCTTGGTCGTGCGTGCCTTCGACCACCCCTCCGTTCCTCATCCCTCTGGGATCGTCGACCCGGCCCGTGATCTCGCTTCCATGCTGGAAGAGCTCTTCTTTGCCGACATTGAAGTACTGGACCGGTCTGCTCAGAGGTTGCAGGACGGCTACAACAAGGCCAAGCCGGATGAACGCCCCCGGGTCACTCGCCATCTTGAAGCGGTCAACAAGGTCAAGGCGGGATTGGAGTCCGGTGTTCCGTTGCGCCGCCAGGAACTCACCGAGTCCGAGAACGCGTTCATGGTTGCCTATCAGCTTCTAACCGGAAAGCCCATCGTCGTCGCCTTCAACATCGGCGAGTCCGCCGATGACGTGTTCTTGTCCGAACTGCATTTGCCCTCCGAGGCTCTGACTGGCCTCGGAGAAGTCTCCCTCTCCGCCAAGCTGGAAGCGGAGCTGGCCCTTATGCCCGACGAGGAAGCGGAAGAGTTCCGGGAAGACTTGGGCCTGGGCGAATCAGCCCTGTCGCGCGTAATCCGCGTCAGCTACGCCACCGTCGGGCTGGTATCCTTCCTGACCGTCGGCGAGGACGAAGTGCGGGCGTGGAGCGTCAAGGACGGGATCCCCGCCCAGGAAGCCGCCGGAACCATCCATACCGACTTCACCCGCGGGTTCATCCGCGCCGAGGTCATTCCCTACGACGACCTCTCCCGCTGCGGCAGCATGGCCCAGGGCCGCAAGGAAGGCGTCCTCCGCTCCGAGGGCAAGACCTACCCCGTCCAGGACGGCGACGTTATCCACTTCCTGATAAACGTCTGACCCGGTATGGTGGCCTTCATCCGATGTCGGCAGCCACTCCTGGGGTAACCATCCGTTCTTTCCGGCCCGGCGACGCCCCGGCCGTCCGGGCGATTTTCACCCGCGGCCAACTGGACTTCGCCGAAGGAACGCCCCTAGAGGTTGAGGCCCGTGCCTACGTCCAGCGTTCCCTCGCCGCCGACCTCTCCGACATCCCGGCCCACTACATGAGACCACCCGGCAGCCATTTCTGGGTCGCAGAACACCGTGGGGAAATAGTGGGCACGGTCGGCGTCCAAAGGGTCAACGCCGAAGAAGCGGAGCTGCGAAGAATGAGTGTCGCCAGCGCCTCTCGCCGCCAGGGAATTGGCCGTCAGTTACTCCAAACAGTCGAGGCCTTCTGCCGTGGGAATGGTTACTCCCGGGTCGCTCTCTCGACCGTTATCCACCTTGAGCCGGCAGTTCACATGTACACCGCTTGCGGATATCACCCGGTCCGCCAGGAGCCCTACGGGTCCATGACCGAGCAGTTCTTCGTCAAACAACTCTGAGGAGGAATTGCTACGGAATCGGCTTGGCGAAGCTCAACTCATGCCCGTCCGGGTCGAAAATGTGGAAGTACCGCTCCCGCCAAGGCGCATCCTTCGGAAGGTCATCCGGCTCCAGCCCGGCATCCACCAGCTTTTGATACATGGCGTCCACATCATCCACGTAAAGGATCAGCCTCCCCCACCAGTTAACGCCGTACTCCTCCTCTAAAATCAGGTTGACATACCCCCCGCCCACCCGAAAGCTGGTAAAAGCCGCATCCCCGCCCCCATATAGCATCTCCAGCCCCACCTTCTCCCGGTAAAACTCCACCGCCGCCGCCATATCCCGCACGGCCAACGTAACGGCGCTAATGCTCTGAACGGTCATAAGTGGCTCCGGTTGGATGAGTCAAGGGCATATAACAACTAGCGTTCCCTACCCGAACAGTTCTCCAAAGGCGGGAAATCGCTTCCTGAAATACGCAAAGATAAAGCTCGAAAACGGCTTGTCCGGCCCCATGAACTCGAAGAATATGTTGACCCTGGCGTCGAAGTCTTCAACGGCATTCAGGTTCCGTAGCAGCAAGTCCCGTTGGCGGAGACGCCGGTTCCAAAGGTGTCGTTCGTCGTTTTCCGGCAAGTCTTGGTCATTGAGGTCGATGTCGAAAATCGTCCGCCGGGCCCTGGACCAATCGGTGGCGTCGAGCCGCTCCGACGGGCTGACCAGCCCGGTTTCGGTGTCGTAGTCGAAATACTCCCTGGCCTCTCTCTGACCTTCGATGGCGCTGGGATTGACGTACTCGTTGGGCGGAACGTACCGGATGTCTTCGGCAGCCAAGTCATCGTTAACGGACTGATCACCGCGTCCCGGCCAACGGTCTCTCTTGATTTGGTTGCAACGGTAACAGGCGTACACAAGGTTAAGCCAGTCCAAAGACAGGTCCTGGAATCGACTCCGCGGGCGGAAATGGTCGGTTGTGCCCTCATCCGCAGACCCAATCCGTGCTTCAAACTCCTGGCATCCACGTTCACAGTACCCGCAAACAAACTGAAAATCTTCAGCCAAAGCCCGTCGAATCTGCCTTTGTTGCGTGAGGCTTAAATGATTCCATCGAGAGTAGGCGGCGCGCAGCGGAGGTAAGAAATCCGGCTCAGGAGACCGGGGAACTGAGTGCACTGCTACCCATTCTCCTGGTTCAGTTCGCGAGAATGCCGGTATTTCTCCAGAGCCGCGGCGAATTGCTCCTCGAAAATCTCCCGCTGCGCCGCCGCCGGCCCCCCGGCCAGCAAGTCCCTGTCAACCCTCCCACGCAGCTCCCGGATTCGTTCCTGCCGTTTTTCTTCCTCCCCTTCCGTCAGAGCGGGACCGCTGTTCCGCAACTCCCTTAACTCCCGTGCCGCCTCCGCCGTTTCCTCGTCCGTCGGATCGGTGACCCCCATCATTGCCCGCAGAATCTCATCCATCGTCCACCCGATGACGTCCTGTGGATTCGTCTCGGCCGTAACCACCCCATCCCCATCCCGGCTCAGCAGATGCACCTGCCCGGCCTTCAACCCGGCCACCACAAAGGGAGAATGGGTCGTTGCGAAAATCTGCAACCCATGAAAGTGCTTCTTCAGTGCCGGAATCACCCGCCGCTGCCACGTCGGATGCAGATGGTTCTCAATCTCGTCAATCAGCAGGATAGCGGACTTCCTCTCCCAACCTTCCTGCCAGTCATAATGGTGGGCAATCTTCAAAGCCAAGGCATAAATCCACAGCAACGTCCCTTGGGTGCCGGAGCTTAAGACGCCAGCGTATAGCGGCTCGCCGACGACGTTGTCAGTAGTGCCGATACCCATCCCGTACCTAACAACCCTTCCTGTTTCGGATATTTCATGGTCCTCGTCGACTTCTATGTGAGTATGCGGAACGTCGTCGTGGATTACTTCGGCGCAAATCATCTTGGCGCAGGAATAGCCAGCCTGCAACGCTTTTCGGAGTTGTCCTTGCCGTCCCCGATCCAACCCGGTGTTCTCTCGCAGCGCCTCTATCGCGTCTTTCACGAATTCTCCCCAGAAGACGCCGTAGTGAGTAAATTCATAACGGCTCTGATTTGGAGTAAGAGGCCAGTCATCTTCGTCGTCGACAGTTGGGCCAAAAAGGCCCTTAACCGGCAAGCTGAATCTGGTTGCCGGTATGTAAAGAATGGGCACTATCTCGCAAATCCTTACCAGTTCGTCCGTTGGCCAGCCATCACTATCTATCGGCCAACCAGAGTCCTCCCAATCGTCGCTAGCATTGATAGCTATGGTGTCTCCAAACCACCTGCCTCCATCAATATCATTAGCCGGGAATTGAACTTCGGCCGCGTCTCGTATCGCCCTCAGGATAGTGCTCTTTCCGGACGCGTTTGGGCCAATGAACAAGTTCACCCGTTCATGTAGGTTGACTTCAATAAAAGCATCATTCCCTAATTGAGGTAGGTCCCCGGTCTCTATCCAAATTAGGTGCATTTTCGTATCTCCCTAAACAACCCAGGGGTATACCCAATCAATACCCCTCAAACAGCTGCCCCCACTTCGTCTGCAACGCCGCGTTGATCCGCCGCCGCCCGTGGGTGTTCAGCCAGTACCCGTTGTGGTAAAGGTTGGAAGCCAGGAAGGACCACCCCGCCAGCGGGCTGCGCAGCAGTACCTTCTCCAAAAACTTCAGCGGCCCCCAGTAAATCAGCTTCTGCCCCCGGCTGGCGAAGGTGTTTTCCACTCCGCTGAAGCCCCAGTTGACGCCGCTGATGTCCTCCCCCACCACCTGGATTTTCGACAGGTCGCCGCACCCCAGCCCCCGCTCGTGGGCCAGCCGGATGAAACGGATGCTCATCGGGTCGAACCCCATCATGTGCGCCGCCACTGCGTCAATCGCCACTTGGTCTGCCCCTGCCAGGATGCGGTCCTTGATGTGCCACCGCATCGCCCGCGGCCCGGGCCCGTCCCCGGCAAACGTCCCGTCCATCACCGCGAAGAGTCCGGGGTGGATTTCCTGCTGGATTGCCAGCAGATCCACCAGCGTCTCGTGGATAACCGAGTGGGTCCAGTGCCGCTTCCGGTGCAGCAGCCCTCCGAAGGCGTTCTTCATGGCCCCGGTCATCGTGGTGAAGACGTGGGTCTTCATCGTCGGAAGCTGAATGATGTCCTTGCCCGGAAAAATCTCGGGAATCTGGATGCCCTCCGGAAAAATGTCGTCCAGCACCAGCATTTCGGCCTTTGGCTCGTAGTCAATCCAGATATTGGGCGGTGTATCGAGATGCACGGTGGGCAAGTCGTACCGGTCCTGCACCACCTTGTGCTTGTTGTTCACCTCTCCCTCAAAGGAGTCAACCACCACCGTCCCGTTGTGAGCGGCAATCAGCTCTCGGTGGCCCCGGTTCTGCAGCGCCCGGACAACCCCTTCAAGCTGCCAGGGAGTAGTGGAGCAGCCGGGGTACCAGTGCTGCCATGAAATGTTGATCTTGAGCAGCGTTGACCGGTCCGGGCTCAAATGTTGGTCCGCTCCGGCCAATGCCATCGCCCGCCCCACGTCATCGAGGACCGTGTCGGGTTCCGTAGCGACCACCGCTACCACGGGAGAAGGAGCAGTCCGCGTGTTGTCCGTTGCCAGGGGAGCAGGATGCGGCCCGGTTGCCGATAAGAGATTTTGGGACTCCGTGCCGCTGGTCATCGGCGCCTCTCAATGAATTCTTCAGGCTTGGTATTCACGGGTTCAACAAAAGGACTAGCGCCGCCACCAATAACCACCCCAACGCCGCGGCAATTAATTGGGGGTCCCGTGTTGCCAATTGCTCCGGATATTCCGCCTCGGCGCTGTGATTCAACAGGTACAGGTACCGGAACAGGCCAAAGGCGAAAATCGGAACGGTCAACAACATCGTGTGATTGGCCGGCAGATTCTCAGCCTCAATCGCATAGAGAGTATAACTGACCAGTGCCGTGGTTGCCGCAATCGTGAGTAGCTGTCCAATGAACGGCCCGGCGTAACCGGCCAGCACCGGGCGTTGGGCCGCATCCCGGCCCTCCGCCAGCCGTAACTCCGCGTACCGCCTTCCCAGGACCAGGAAGAGCGCCGCCGCTGCCGTTACGACGTACAGCCAGGGGGACGGTGCGACCCCCACCGCCAATGCCCCCGCTCCCGCTCGCAGCACGTACCCTCCGGCCACGATCATCACGTCCACTAGTAGAATGCGCTTGCCACCGGCGGAATACACCAGGTTGCTCCCCAGGTAAATCGCCCCAACCGCCCCTAGATTGAACGACAGCCACACCGCCAGGAGGAATCCTCCCCCACCCAGGAACAAGGCGAGGAAAACTGCTGTGGCCGCCGGCAATCGACCGGCAGCAATGGGACGCGCCCTTTTTGTTGGATGCACCGCGTCGCTCTTGCGGTCC
Organism: Dehalococcoidia bacterium; assembly: GCA_965203675.1. Classification (GTDB taxonomy): domain Bacteria; phylum Chloroflexota; class Dehalococcoidia; order Lucifugimonadales; family UBA3495; genus CATOSK01. Next base: position 275,832 of record CBDBDE010000001.1, read on the forward strand.
CACAGATCGTTCGCCAAGTAAACGGCGCTGGACATCAGGCAAAACGACGCGAACAGCAGCGCCAGCCTCAACACCAGCCCTGGAATCGGCGCCGGATCTTCCAGGGACCAGACCTGGTCAACCGCAAACAGCAAAGGGACGAAGACCAGCCCGTTCTTGATCCACTGCTTCGGCCGCAGGGCTTCCAGGACCGCGTTCGAGAGGTTCATTTATGCGGCGTCCTACCGGTTCGTAGCAAAAAGCCTTGTTCCAACTTTATCCCGACAGCTTCCCGTGTTTCCAAAGGTGCAGAAATATGAGAGAGGCTGCTCCTGTCGCCACCGCGAACCAGAGAGTTGCCCAGCGGATCAACAGGGTGGCGGCAACCGCAGCATCGCGCTCCGCACCGGCTTGCTCGGTCAACACCGTCAATGTCCCCTCCGTCACGCCAATCCCTCCGGGCAACGTGGTCAACGCTCCCACGATGGTGGAAGCGGCGTAAACTGCGGTGCTCCACCACGGGCCGGGATCGAATCCCAGCCCCAGCAGGACTACCCAGAACCCTACCCCTTCGGCCGCCCACGCTAACCCGGCCAGCACCAGCGCCACCGCCAAGGGTCTCGCCCTCGTAAGACGATGCAGCTCCTCCCGGGACTCTATCAGCTCCCGCCGCCACCTTCGGAACCCCGGTAGGGCCAGGAGGACATTGCTGTGCCGGGAAAGCAGGAATGCCATCCCGATGCCGCCGGCAGCCAGTACCGTCACCAGTAACCACCGTACCACGCCCGGCACCAGCCAGAAACCCGACAACGCGAGGAAGGCAACTGCGGCCAGATCGGTAACCCGTTCCATGAAGATCGCAGGCATGGAAGCCGTGGCGGGAACCCCGGCTCTCGCCTGCAGGTAGTAGCTCTTGGCGAACTCTCCCACTTTCGCGGGAGTTGCGGACATCGCCAGCCCGCCCAGGAACACGGTGACGCTCAACCCCGGGCTCACGCGTTGGCCCAGATGTGCCAGGTAATAGTTCCACCGGATGAAGCGAAGGGCAAAATTAAGGCCGGTCAGCGCCAGCGCGGCCATGAAATAATGAGCGGGAAACGCCGCCAACCGGCGGGTTACGCCACGGAAATCGCCGTAAGCCGCCAACGCGACAAAGAGGGCCGCCGCTATCAACCCGACGAACAGGAATTGACGGGCCGTCAAACCGGACGCCGCGGCTTCGTTTCATCAGAAGGGTTATCGAACCCCATCCGGTTGATCTGGGCCGCTAGGTACCCCGCTCCGAAACCGTTGTCTATGTTGACGACGGCCACCCCCGGTGCGCAGCTGTTCAACATGCCCAGCAGCGCAGCCATGCCTTCAAAGCTGGCTCCGTATCCCACGCTGGTCGGAACGGCGACAACCGGAGCCGGGACCATCCCCGCTACCACGCTGGTAATCGCCGCCTCCATTCCGGCAACCACCACCACCACCCTAGCAGTTAGCAGGGTCGGTCGGACGTCCAGCAGTCGGTGCAGTCCGGCAACACCCACATCGTTGACGCGCAGAGGGGGACTGCCCATCAACCCGGCGGTAAGCGCCGCTTCTTCCGCCACCGGCAGGTCAGCAGTTCCGGCCGTCAACACCACGGCCCCGCTCCTCGATGGGATTGAATTGCCGGCTGGAACAACGATAGCCGCCGCCAACTCGTTGAAATTCGCTGACGGGATGGCCTCCCGGACCGCCTCGAATGCTGCCCGGTCGGTCCTCGTCACCAGGACTGGATGACCGCGCCCCTCCAGTGACCTGACTATTCCCGCAACTTGTGCCGGGGACTTACCCTTGCCCAACACTACTTCTGGAAACCCGGTCCGCAAAGGGCGGTGGTGGTCTACTTTCGCGAAATCCAGGTCCTCGTAAGGGTAGTCCCTCAAGAACTCCAGTACATCTTCGACGGACCGGTTTCCCGCTTGCAGCTCATCCAACTGTCGCCGCAGATTGTTCGCGTCCATAGCTCGGGAGCACCTGGATAACTAAGGCTGGCCAGTGGCGAAATGTTAGACAGAGGCCCAAACAGTGTCAAGAAACCCCCAGCGGAATGCGTCGAATTCCGCGACTTAACCCCCGTTTACCGGTCGCTTTCGGCTGTCCATTTGCTTTGACACCAACACCGGAACAAGGTAGCATAATGCGACATTTCGCCCCGGCCAATTGGCGTCCCGGGATAGCCATTGCCGGATGAGTTCAGGGGTATTGGCGTGTCAGAAGAAGATTCCAACCCCAAGGACCGGAACCGGAAGGGCTCGCATCTGGCCGGCCCAACGTCCGACCCGGCATTCCGGCAAGCCCTAGATGAATTGGTTGACTTGGCCAGAGGTGGACAGCGTACCGATTCTGACCTCTACAACCCCTCCCAGCAATGGCTCGTTTCCCAGATGCCCGTCCTCCAAGACATCCCCGAGGACCGGCAGAGCGAGATTTTCCAGGAAGTCCAGTCCCTCCGGCAAGAAGCCGATCAGTTGAACGCGGCTGGCCGGGCCGCCTCCAAGGTCTGGCCCGAAACCGTTGTCCGCCTGGATAACGGTGGGTTGGATTTCTTCAGCCAGTTGGGAGTCGTTCGGCGTCCCGACCTGACCAGGTACTACATTGACGGCTTTGAACGCAATCGCGACGCCGATGCTTTCACCGAGGAGGATCAAGCCCGCTTTACCCCGGTTTTCGAAGCGATCGCCCGTCGTATGCAGGATTGTTTCGCCTCCGGCACCGGGATCATACAAACCGACCGGCAGATCGGGGACGCTTCCGGGCGCTCGTTCCACGCCCGCCAGCTCCTCTTCGGCGTCCGCTATCTCCAGGCCCCCTACATGTGGCGCCAGTTGACCTTCGACCTGCCCGGTGAAAGGTACCAGGAATCGCCTGACATTCTCGAAGTTTCCATCCCTGACTGGCTCAACGAACTCGGCCTCCCCACCGCACTGAGGGAGGAACTGATCCAGGCCGGGCTGACCCAGCTTATCTTCAAGGCCCCCACCAAGGGACTTTCCCTCCATCTGGGTTTCGACTACGTGGGTGAGCACAAGATGGGCCCGCTGTCCATCGCCATGTTCCAGGTCAAACAAAACAACGGCTTGGCGGTCCAGGCGGCTCTCAGCATGGCCCGCACCCGTACTCTGGACGGAAAGCTCAAGAACACCGGAATGGTCACCATTGGGCCCTCCCTCCACGGGAAGAGCACCCTGACCATTATGATTGAGTTAGCTGGCAGTGACCTGGCCAAACTGCTCGACCTTCCCCAGGACCCCGACGAAGGGGTCTATCCCATGAACGATGACATCGTTCTGATCCAGCCTCTCGACGAACCCGTCGAAACGATCCGGGACGGTCATCGCCTCCGTATCACTCACGGAATAGACGGTACCGAGAACAACTTCTACGCAATGCCCTTCGGCTTGACCCGTGACGACGATCCCATAACCTACGATGTGGTTCGCGGCACGTCGGAAGAACCCAACCCCCAGGAGACCCTCGAAAACGTTCCCGTTAACATCGAGGACTTCACCCCCAACTATCTCGAAAATCCCGTCCGCAACATGCGCATGATCCTCTCTCGTTCCCGCCTCCTCGCCCGCAAGGGGACCAAGCATCTCGTTGGCCAGATCACCGGGGGCGCTCTTCAGGACTCCGTACACGTCCCCATGCGCTACACCGACCAGGTCTTCTGGCAGGCCGTAATGCGCCAGAACACCGTAATTCCTCCCCTGCGCCGCCTGACATTGGAGCAGTACGTCAGGGTGCTCATGTACGGAGAAGCAGTACAGATGGGCGCCGCGGTCGGCGCCATTGGCCGCCCCTACGTGGAATATTTCTCCGACCCTTTCATCATCGGATTGGAAGACGAAAACGCTAACCTCCTCCACTACATCCTCCAGCAGATGGAACGGGGCGGGTTGCCCCACCACTACTACGTCTTCAACACCGGCGGAGTCGGGGCCGATACCAACGAGGAAGCCAGCGGCGCCAGATACAGGAAAATTCCTCGTGAACTGACCCTCGTCCTTCAGGAAGCCCTCCTCCGGGAAGCGGTCAAGTTCGAATACGACGTCACCCTCGGGTCCGACATCGCCGTGGCCATCGTCGATTCCAACGGCAGCGAGGTCATGGACCTTCGCTCCGAGTGGTTGCCCATCAACATATACGGCGAAGCTGACTACCAGGCCCGGGTACTGGAACTCAGCCACCGACGCTACTACGGCAAGGACGCCGGTGACAAGGCCGGCATCCTCCGGTACACCAAGGTCACCGACGCCCTCTTCGACATGAACGACATACCCGCCCCTTGCAACGAACGCGAGCTGGCCTGGCTCTTGTCCTTCTACTGGAACGTCGACCAGGCTTTCAACACCCTCCAGGACCTGGCTCGCCATCTCGACCAGGGGTACAGGCCCCGCGCCCATCTGCTCCGCGAATTGAACCGCAAGTTCGCCGTCAGCGTGCGGGATGGCTTGCGGTTGCCCGCAGGCAGCGGACCGGTTCTGGAACAACTCGGCATCAACAGCGGCTAGCTCCAGGGGCGGCCAGATCCAAGAGCAACCCCCGACAAGGATTGAACATGATCAACGCCGACAGCGCTACCTTCACCGGCGTCCATTGGATGCTGGCCACACCCTTTGATGAGGACGAACAGGTTGACCTGGAATCGACCGCTCGCCTGGTGGAAAAGGCCCGCGAGACGGGCTGCAACGGCGTCGTCACCCTGGGAGTAACCGGCGAAGTCGCCCGCCTCACCGACAAGGAACGGACCTGCGTCGCCCGGGAAGTCATCAATGCCTCTGGTGGCCTGCCCGTCACTGTCGGCACTACCGCCAACAGCACCAGCGCCGCCATTGAGTACAGCCGGGAAGCTCAGGAGCTCGGCGCCTCCGCCGTCATGATTTCCGCCCCCGTCATGGGCAAGCCAAACCCCGTGGCCCTGCTGGACCACTACCGCCGCATATCCGAGGCTGTCGATCTGCCCATCGTGGTACAGGACTATCCCCAGACCTCCGGGGTCCACATGTCACCGGCATTTATCGCCGAACTTGCCGAAAACATCCCCTCCGCGCGGTACTTGAAGCTGGAAGACCCTCCAACTCCCACCAAGATTTCCGCAATCCGCAGCCTTATCGGGGACCGGATGGCAATCTTTGGAGGCCTGGGTGGCGTCTTTCTTCTCGACGAACTCTCCCGGGGCTCCGCCGGGGCCATGACCGGCTTCGCCTACCCGGAAGTCTTGCTCGAAATCTACCGCGCCATGGCCGAGGGCGACCGGGGCCGGGCCGAGGAAGTGTTTTACTGCACCCTGCCCCTCCTGCTGTTTGAGTTTCAGGAAGGAATCGGAGTTGCCATCCGCAAGCACGCCCTCTGGCACCGGGGATTGATTCAGTGCCCCCGGGTGCGTCGGCCCGGTCCGGGAATTACGGACGAGACCCGACAGGAATTCCTTGATCTCGCCAGCCAGGTAGGTTTGGAGTAACCCTGCTAGCCTGCGGGTACCCGGCTTTCCTTGGCTTGGAACGCCGGCAACACCTCCTCGATGCACCGGGCCAACTGCTCCTCCAGGCTCGGCCCGACGAACCGCAGCACCGGCGTCTTGCAGCCGGCTTCAATGTACGCCTGTATCTTCTCCGCAACTGCGGCAGGAGGACCCACCGCCAGCCACAACCTTGACCGTTCATCGGTGATGGCCCCTGCGCCGTAGTATTCGGCCAGGAACTCCACTGACTCCCGGAACGCCCGGTCAGCGTCTTCGTTGATATTCACGTAGAGATGGAGGCATGAGTCCAGTGCCTCCGGATCCCTTCCCAACTCCGCTGCGTATTCCCGTATCCTTCCGAAACGCTCCCTGAAAGTTTCCACCGGCGTCGCATCCGTCTGCCAGCCATCGGCGTGGCGCGCCACCCGCCGCAGGATACGTTCCACCGTGGCCTCGTCGGCCTGCCCCGGTTTCGGGTTCGCGGCAATCAGGATCGGCACCGGCTGCTGCACCGGTTTCGGCAGCAGCTCCACGTCGTTGAACTGGTAGAACCGCCCAGAGTGGGACACCCTGTCTTCCGACCATAGCTTCCGCAGTATCTGCACCCCTTCCACGACCCGGCCCACCCGTTCCCGGGATCGAACCCCCATCGCTTCCAGCTCTGTCGCGAACTGCGGTCCAAAAGTTTCCGACCCGCCGTTGCAGACCGCCAGCACCGTCCGCCCGCCGGACAGCACATCCAGGCTGGCCCATTGGATGGCGAACAAGACCGGGTGACGCAGCGGAAAACTGGCCATGCAGATGGTCCCCAGTTTTACTCTCTGGGTGTGCGCGGCTATCGCCGACAGGGTTACTACCGACTCAATTCGCGGCTTGGACAGCAAGTTGTCCCCCACCCAGACGCTGTCGAACAGTCCAGAGTCCTCCGCCTGGCGCGACGCTCTTATCAGATCTTCCATCGTCGCACGGTTGAGGAGCACCGACCGGTTGGAAAGGCTGATGCCGAATTTGGTGGCCATGTCGTCTCCTCCAGGGACCGCTGGGATACCGTCCTCTCCGGCTATCGGCTGGCAGTTACGGGAAGCGTGTCAGGTCCGGGTTAATTGTCGGTCGACTCGAAGGCCAATGTCGCGTACCGCAGGAAAATCCCGCCCCGTGGGTTGGCCAGCGGCCCGTTGAGCGCCAGGCAAGCAATGACGAACCTTTCGCCGGGCTGGGCGCTTCCACTTATCTCCACCCGGTGCTGCGCGTTCAGACCAGCTATGGAACCCGTAATGCGGTCTATCTCCCCATTGACCCAGATTTCTCCATAGTTGTCGAAGTTGGTCTCAAAGAATACCCGGGAGCCCGCGACATCGTTGCCGTCCACCTGGCCCGGGATCGTCACCACCGTCCGGTACCATGCAAAGGTGAACCCTTCGGACAGGCTCTGCCGGACGTTGGGACAGACGTCCCACGACGAATCGTCATAGTCGGCCAGCCTCGCCGGCGTGGAAAGCAGCCGTGCGGTCAGGCCCTCGTTGTCCTCCCCGGGGACCAGGCCCGGGGCCACCCGCCACTCTGCGCCGGCTGTGGCACGGCCGGAGTCACTGTTCAAATCCAGCGCGATTCTCGGCATCCTTCGTCTCTCCTCGTCGGAAAATAGTTAGGCAACCTCTGGACCAGTCCCTTCCCAATTGACCGGGAAAGGTTAGATGGGGGGTGGTTGGATAAGTTCTGCGATGGTTCCTTGGTTGCTTCCCCTAACTTATCGCCCTTCCCGCTTACCGGCCGAGATTCCACATGGCCGTGGCCGCATCCCCGAATATCAACCCAGCTTCACCCTTGCCCCTGGCTTCAACCCTTTCCCGGGCGAACCGGAGAGCGTTGGCATATCCTTCCCGGTTGGCCACCGGCGGGAAGTCGCTTCCCCACATCAGCCGTTCTGCCCCGAAAGCATCTATGGCCATCTCTATGAGCGGCGGAACCTCCGCGAAAGGATAGGGCTGCTGGAAAGGCATCGGCCGGGCGCAAAACTCCCCCAGTCCTGGAATCTTCATGAACGCGTTGGGGTACTGCGCCAGCTCCAGCACCTTCCGGTAGGCATCATAGGGTATCTCCCGGTCGGCCCGGCCCGGACCCCAGAAAGCCCCAACTCCTCCCAGGTGCTCTATGACCACCTGCAGGCCGGGAAGTTCCTTGACAATGTTCTCGAACTCCGGAGAGGCATACCCCTCCACCGGGCCCATCACGCTCGCGATCATCCCCAGGTCGGCGGCTTTTCGCCATACTGCCAGCGGATCGGCGCCCGGCGAGCGCATCGCTGTAGTGAACCGGACTCCTTCCACTCCCTGGGAATTCAGCTCAGCCAACTGCTCGGTTGCCGCCGGGTCTTCCACGTCCACCAGGCCTATCACCGAGAACCGGCCCGGAAACCGGCGCATACACTCCACGAGGTAAGAGTTGTCGTAAACCCCGAAGAACTGCGTCAGTACCGCGTGGTCAACGCCGTTGCGCGCCATCTCGTCCAGCAGCACCTCAACCGGCTCGAACCAGTATGGCGATGCGTGGCAATGGGTATCAACTACCGCCATGTACCAAACCTCCTTCCGGAGCCACCGGATTCAGGCGGCCGCCCGGTCCGGACTGCTGCCCCGACGGCCCTAAAGTAATCGCGCAGCCGGAAGGTGTCAATCGCCCCGGCCGGGGCCAGGTGAAGCTCCCCGCTGCCCAGTCATCGATACGCACCTATAGATACACGCCTATGAGGATGATGTCTGCGTTTCCCGGTTGCGACGCCGCAGGCGGGCGAACATCGCGCCCAGGCAGGCCATGCTTCCCGTGTACAAAACGAAGATCGCCGACCCAATGCCAATCAGGGCAATGACCCTGGCGGAGAAATCGAACCAGCCCCAGACTTGGGAAGCGGCAGCGAGTCCCCCCACGACCAATCCAACCGAAACAAAGCTGGCCAGGGCTAGGGTTAGCCCATACCGCAGGGCCAGCGCCGCGTCGGAATCGTCCCGGGCGTCAGCGTAGGAGATCCCGAAGTACCCCGCTACGAACGGGCCCAGCGGCCCCAGCACGAAATGCGCGATGGGGATCATCCAGCAGACCACCATGATGCCGAGGCCAACCAATATCCCTTTCAGCATCCTGCCTCCCGGCGGATGATTTCTCCCCGATGGACCCGCCCCGAACCCGTCTCCCGGAACTCTTCTCTTGGATTATAATTGCGGCGCCCTCCCGCCGACAGGGGCAGGGCAATATAAACCCAGCGGAGCAATGGTTTGGCATCAACCACCCCGGCACCCGGCTTTCGGGACAACATCAACACCCTCGCCTTCGATATATTCGGCACAGTAATCGACCTGGCCGGCAGTCTCATCCCGCCCGCCGAGTCCTTCCTCCGCCAATGCGGATCGGACCTGTCCGGGGCCGAGTTCTGGCAGGATTGGCGGGGACGCCAGCGCATCGAGCAATACCAGGACAACCTTTTGCTCCTTGGCCACAGCGGCTACCTCGAAACGTGCCGCCGCTCCTTCGTGTACTGCCTCAAGCTCCACGGCGTGGAGTTCACTGACGGCGCCGTGGACGATTTCATGCGGGTTTACCGCGGCCTCCAACCCTACCCTGACGCCGTCGCCGGGCTTCGCCAACTGGGAGAACGGTACTCCCTCGTAGCTCTGTCCAACGGGGAGGAGTGGTTCCTGCACCACCTGTCCGAAAACAACATCCGGGTCCAGTTCAACGAGATAATCTCCGTCGAGTCGGTGGGCGCCTTCAAACCTCACCCCGCCGTCTACCGAAAGGCCACCCAGGTTATCGGAGTCTCCCCCGGCGAGATAATGATGGTGGCCGCCCATTCCTTTGACATCCTCGGAGCGCGGGCCTGCGGGTTCCGCGGAGCCTACGTGAACCGCTACCGCCTCCCCACCGAGGAGCACTTCTTCCAACCCGACCTGGAAGTCGGCGACTTCCAGGAGTTGTCGCAGGTCCTTCTCGCCTAGTTCTGAGACTGGCCGCACTAACGTCACCGCCAGCGTCCCAGCGCAGTCGCCTGGTCGCCGGCCGCTTCGCCCATTAGCAACCCCATCCGCCCGGTGCTATAATCCCCTCAAGGGCATACCCGTTGGAGGTGGGGACAATGCGAATCCCCATGCGTGTTGATTATGGCGTCCGGGCCTTGGTGGAGTTGGCCATGCACTTCGGGGAGGGCCAGGTCCAGACGGCTGAAATCGCCTACAAGCAGGGCATCCCCGAAGCCTACCTGGAACAGCTCATGACTACCCTCAACAAGTACGGCCTCGTCCGCAGCCGGCGCGGGCCCCAGGGAGGGCACTCCCTGGGAATGGAACCTTCTGAAATCACCTTGAGCATGGTCATGAACACCCTCGAAGGAAATTCCTCTCCTCTGGACTGTTTCACCTCCCCCAGCGATTGCGTGTTCGCTGACTCCTGCGCCCAGCAAGAAGTCTGGAAGTCTGTCGAGGACTCCATCCAGAGCGTCCTCAGCAACACTACCCTGGCCCACATCACCCAGCGGCAGAGTTATCTCAGCGGACAGGGCATGTACCAGATTTAGCCATCACGCTGGCCGGGTGAAGCGGGCCCTTTCCTTTCCCACCGCTGCCTTGACAACCCCGAACTGCGTAAGTAGACTCGGAAACGCCGATGAAACGGGACAATTATATATTCGAGTGTACCTGTCCTCTGACATAGGGAGCAGGTGCTGAAAGCTGGATCGTTTGGCCTGCGCCCATTGGACATGGGGCCCCCTCTTGGGGGGATCGCAGGCTTTTTGTTTGCCGGGTTTTTCCCTTGTAATGAATCAAACCATACGGGCTGATTGGCCCCGGGGAGGTCGACGAATATGACGCAGCAACCTTTGGTCATGACTCCGGACCAGGTGAAGCGGTACAGCCGCCACATCATCATGGGCGACGTGGGCAGCGCGGGACAGCGCAAGCTCATGCAGGCCAAGGCCTTGATCGTTGGCGCTGGCGGACTCGGCTCCCCGGCCGCGGTTTACCTGTCGTTGGCCGGTGTCGGCACCGTCGGATTGGTGGACTTCGACGTTGTGGAATTGTCCAACCTCCAGCGCCAGATCCTCCACCACACCCCCGACGTCGGCCGACCCAAGCTGGAATCCGCCAAGGACAACATCCACGCCTACAACCCCGACGTGAATGTCGTCCTGCACGAGGTCCGGCTGGAATCCGACAACGCCATGGACATCATCAGCCAGTATGACCTCGTCGTGAACGGAGCCGACAACTTCGCCACCCGTTACCTGGTAAACGACGCTTGCTATCTGCTTAACAAACCCCTGGTTGACGGCAGCATCCTCATCTTCGACGGCCAGGCCACAGTCTTCCTTCCGGGCCAGGGCTGCTACCGGTGCCTCTTCCCCTCTCCCCCTCCTCCGGGAATGGTGCCCAACTGCGCCGAGGCGGGGGTCCTGGGAGCGTTAACTGGACTGGTTGGAAGCATCCAGGCCACCGAGGCCCTCAAGCACTTCCTCGGCATTGGCGACTCCCTCAGTTCCAGGCTCCTCCTCATTGATGCCCTCTCCATGAACTTCCGCGAGGTCAAGCTCAAGCGTAACCCCAAATGCCCTCTTTGCGGGGACAACCCGACGGTGACCGAGCTCATCGACTACGAAGTCTTCTGCGGTGTCGCCGAGCCCGAGGGCGTCGGAGCCGCCCACGGTTAGCCGTCCACGATTGGGCTGCGGACTTCTCTCCAGACCTCATAAGCGACTTTAGACAGGATTATGGTGACGAACCTGGCCTACAAGGGAATCCTGGCCACCATCGGCAACACGCCGGTGGTGGAATTGCAGAACATGAGCCCCAGGGAAGGGGTGCGGATTTACGCCAAGCTGGAGGGCCAAAACCCCACCGGCAGCGTCAAGGACCGCATCGCCCTGAAGATGATCGAGCTCGCCGAGCGGGACGGAGAGATTTCTCCCAGCCGGACCATCCTCGAACCCACCAGTGGCAACACCGGCATCGCCCTGGCCATGATCGGACGCATCAAGGGATATAAGGTCACCGTGGTCATGCCGGAGAACGTCAGCGAGGAGCGCACCCAGCTCCTCGAAGCCTATGGCGCCAGCATCATCTATTCCGACGGGGCCCTGGGCACCAACGGCTCCATTGACGTGGCCCATGATGTCGTCGCCAAGCACCCGCACGACTATCTCATGATGTACCAGTACGGCAACCAGGGAAACCCGGAAGCCCATTATGAGGGGACCGGCCGGGAAATCGTGGAGGCGCTCCCCGACGTGGACATGTTCGTTGCTGGGCTTGGAACCGGCGGCACCCTCATGGGGGTGGCCCGCCGCCTCAAGGAGCACAACCCAGGCATCAAAATCGTGGCCGTCGCCCCCGAACCCGATGACTTCATATCCGGCCTTCGCCGCCTTGAGGACGGGTTCATCCCCCCCATCCTCGACCTCAATCTTCTGGACGCCCGGATGATGGTGGGCAGTTTCCATGCCTTCCGCACCACCCGGGACCTGCTGGAAAAAGAGGGCATTTTCGCCGGTATTTCTTCGGGTTCCGTCGTGTACGCCGCCATGCGCCAAGCGGAACGTCTCGAACAGGGCAACATCGTCTGCCTTCTCGCCGACGGAGGATGGAAGTATCTGAGCACCAGCCTCTGGACCAAGGACTACGAGCAGTTGGAGGCGGAATCCAAGGGCAAAATCTGGTGGTGACACATTGGGTGGACAGCCGGGAACTTACCCAAGGCAATAGTTGAAAACAGGGCAGACAGGTACCGGACTGCGGCATCTGCATGGTGGTATCTTTTGCACGCGGCGACCCCGGCCACCACAGGGCTATCGCATGAGTGCGAGTTTGTTCAAATTTCCAGTGAACGGCCAACACGATATTGTAGGGAACATACGACGGGGGTCTGGATTCCCGCCTGCGCGGGAATGACGGGAAGAGCGGCGAAAGGACCTAGTCAGACTTCATGCGATAACCCTGCCGCCACCAGGCCACAACTTGAAACCGCCCTGGGGCGATGATATACTTGGCATCGGCAGCTTGGTCTCGAAAGCGGGTTAACCCCGCTTTCTTGCTTGAAGGGCCATTGCCCATAATGGGACGCTTGCAGTTACGGGGGAATGCGGAATGAAAAGCGATTTCTTGATTGCGTTAACCCAGCTGGCAGCCGAACGGCACTTGCCCAAGGAACAGGTCCTCCAGGCCATTGAAGTAGCCTTGGCCTCCGCGTTCAAGAAGGACAATCCGGCGTCCGGGCAGAACATCTCCGTCAAACTCAACCCCAACACCGGGGACGTCAACGTATTTGCCCTGAAGACCGTCGTGGATGTCGTCGAGGACGATGAGCGCGAAATCGGCCTCCAGGAAGCCCAGTCCATCATGCACACCGCCGTGGTGGGCGACGAAGTCGCCTCCCCCGAACCACTGCCCCACAACGCCAGCCGCATCGCCGCCCAGACCGCCAAGCAGGTGGTCCTGCAGCGCCTGAGGGAAGCCGAACGCGACCTCCTCTTCCAGGAATTCATGCAGCACAAGGACGACGTTGTCTCCGGCGTGGTGGAACAGATCGAACCCGGTCACGTCGTATCCCTCGACCTGGGCCGGGCCCAGGCCATTATCCCCAGGGACGAACAGGTCCCGTCCGAGCGTTACCGCAAGGGACAACGGGTCAAGGTTTACGTCCTCGACGTCCGGAGCAGCAACAAGGGGCCCGAAATCCTCGTGTCCCGCAGCAACAAGAACCTGCTGAAACGGCTCTTCGAAATCGAGGTCCCGGAGGTCTATAACGGCGTCGTGGAGATCAAGGCCATTGCCCGCGATGCCGGCTTCCGCAGCAAGGTGGCCGTCAACTCCACCCAGGAGGGCATCGACCCCGTCGGCTCCTGCATCGGCATTCGCGGCAACCGCATCCAGAGCATCGTCAACGAGCTGCAGGGCGAGAAGATCGACGTCGTCGCCTGGGATGCCGACCCCCGGGTATTCATCGCCAAGGCCCTCAGCCCGTCGGAGGTCGTCCACGTCGATCTCGCTCCCGAGGAACAGACCGCCACCGTCGTCGTGCCGGACCGCCAGCTGTCCCTCGCCATCGGCAAGGAAGGCCAGAACGCCCGCCTCGCCGCCCGCCTCGCCGGCTGGAGGCTGGACATCAAGGGCATGGCCGAGTGGGACGAAATCAAGGAGGCCCGCCAGAAGGAGCGCGAACAGCGGAACCGCCTCGCCGCCCAGCAGGAATCGGAGCGCCGCGCTGCCGAGGCCAGGGCCGCCGTCGCCGCCGCCGAGGCGATTATCGAAGGGGAGGCCGCCGAGCCCGCCGCCCCGGTTTCCGCCGTCGAAACCCCGGTTGAAATTGTCGCGGCACCCGAAGCCGCCGTCGAGGCAGTAGCTTCGGAGGTGGTAACTTCGGACGCTGATGCCGTTCCCGTCGAGGTCCTGGATGAAGACGCCCTTCTGGAAGCTCTGATCCAGGAGGAAGAACAGGCATCGGCCCACGCGCCGGAAGATGCCGGACCGGAAATCGGCCTCAGCGTCGACGAATTGGACGCTTTCACCCTGGACGGCATCGCTGACGACGACGAGGAGGAGGAAGAGTTCATCGAAGAGGAAGACGGGGAACTCTTGCCGGAACCCCTCGTCCTCACTCCCGACGCCGGCAAGATCCGTTTCGCCGAGGACATCGTTGGGGAACACCGGGGCGGTGGACGCCGCGACCGCAGAGGCAGGCGCGGTGGAGGCGCCCGGGGCGGAAACCGCCCGGGCCCCAGGCGTTAGGCCCCGGTATCACGTGGCAGGGGCAAACCGCCGTGCCTCGGCAAAAGCATCAGCCGGAACGCCGTTGCGCCGGCTGCGGCAGGAGGCTTCCCAAGACCGGCCTGGTTAGGTTGGTCAGGACCCCGGAAGGTTCCGTGCAGCCCGACCCCTCGGGCCGGGCTCGTGGCAGGGGAACTTACCTTTGCGCGGCGGCTTCCTGTTGGCAGGCCGGCCTGGAACGCGGGGGCCTGGAACGCAGCCTCCGGTCGCCGGTGTCCGCCGCCGACAAGAAATCCCTCGCTGAATACTTCTCCGCCATGTTCGGCCAGGCCACGGCAACTCAACACCCTGGACCTCCGGAGGCGAATTAAATGACTTCCGACCTACGCAGAAATCCCGCAGAAACGCGGACCAACGCCACCCGGGGAGCACGGGAAGCACGCCGCGGCCCATCCCGCGTCCTTGTCCTCCCCCAGACCCTCACCGTCAAACAGCTGGCTGACCTCATTGACCAGAGCCATATCGACGTAATCAAGCAGCTCATGCGCAACGGCATCATGGCAGCCACCAACCAGGTGATCGATCACGAGGTTGCCACCCTCGTTACGTCCGCTTTTGGCATCCGCACCCGCGTCGCTGAACAATCCGAGTCCGGCAAGCACCTCTCCGCCAACGTCCTCGATGAAGACAGCAGTATGCTGACTCGGCCGCCCGTGGTCACCATCCTCGGCCATGTCGACCACGGAAAGACCAGCCTACTCGACGCCATACGGCAGGCCCACGTCGCCGAGGGCGAAGCCGGCGGCATTACCCAGCACATCGGAGCCTACCAGATAGACCGGGAAGACGGTCAGAAGATTACCTTCCTCGACACTCCGGGGCACGAAGCCTTTACCAGCATCCGCTCCCGGGGCGCCCGGGTCACCGACATCGCCGTGCTTGTGGTCGCCGCCGACGACGGCATCATGCCCCAGACCGTCGAGGCCATCAACCACGCCAACGCCGCCCAGGTCCCCATGATCGTTGCGATCAACAAGATGGACCTGCCCGGCGCCGACCCCGAGCGGGTGAAGCGTCAGCTCAGCGAGCAAAACCTCCTCGTGGAGGATTGGGGCGGCGACATCATTTCCGTGGACGTTTCCGCCCGCACCGGCGACGGTCTTGACGACCTCCTAGAGAATATCCAGATTTTGGCCGAAGTCTCCGAGCTGAAAGCCAACCCCGACCGTCCCGCCTCCGGCGTCATCATCGAGACGAAGCTTGACCGCCGGCGGGGACCAACCACCACCCTTCTCGTGCAGAGCGGCACCCTCCGGATCGGGGACCATGTCGTGGCCGGCAGCGTTTGGGGCCGCATTCGCGCCATCAACAACGACTTCGGAGAACAGGTCAGGGAAATCGGCCCGTCCCAGCCCGGCGAGGTGTTGGGGTTCAGCACCCTGCCAGCGGCGGGAGACTTGTTCACCGTTGTTGCCACCGAGCGCGAGGCCCGCAACGCTTCCTCCGAGCGTGAACGGGCCAACACCGCCCAGTCGCAGGCTCGAGCCCTGACCCTCGAGGAAGTCGTCAAGCAGATTGACGCCGGCGACGTCAAGGAACTCAATCTGGTCCTGAAGGCCGACGTCCAGGGCAGTGCTGAAGCCGTTCGCCAATCCCTGGAGCAATTGACCGACGATGATGCCAAGGTCCGCATTCTCCACTCCGGCGTTGGCGCCGTTACCGAATCCGATGTGCTGCTCGCCAGCGCTTCATCGGCCATCGTCATTGGATTCAACGTGGCTTCCGACGCGGTGGTCGAGCGCGCCGCCGAGCGCGCCGGCGTGGAGCTGCGCCACTACAACATCATCTACCGGCTCATCGAAGATATTGAAAAAGCCCTCCACGGAATGTTGGAACCGGAGTACACCGACGTCACCCTCGGCCGCGCCGAAGTCCGCGAGATATTCCCCTCCCGCCGGGGAGTCCGGATCGCGGGTTGCCGCGTCCTGGACGGCCGGATTTCCCGCAACGCCACCGTTCGGGTTCTCCGCGACGGCCAGACCATCGCCCAAGGGAACATCGGCAGCCTCCGGCATTTCCGCGACGAGGTCAACGACGTGAACGCCGGTACGGAATGCGGCATCGTGGTCCCGGGCTTCAACGACTACGAGGAAGGAGACATCATCGAAACCCACCGCGAGGAAAGGGTACGCGGTTAGTTCCGCCCCTGTCCCGGAATCCTGTCTTTCGGGGGTTTCCCATGTCCCGAAGAGTAGACCGAATAAATGGCCTGTTGCGCCAGGAGTTGAGCCTTCTCCTCGCCCGGCAGACCAAGGACCCGCGCATCAACGGGGTTATATCCATAACCCAGGTCAATACTTCGCCGGACCTCCGCAATGCCCGCGTTTACGTCAGCGTGTTCGGCGACGACGCTGCCAAGCGGGAAGCTCTGGCCGGGATCGAGTCCGCCGCCACCTTCCTACGGCACGAGCTCCGGGACCGCCTCTCCCTGCGTTATGTCCCCTTTATGAAATTTGAACTCGACGAGTCCATGGAAGATGCCGCCGCATTGCTGCAGGTAATGGACCAGTTGAAGTCGGAATCCGATGAGTCGCCGCATCCTCCCAACGACGCCGAACCTTCCCCATCGCGGCCAATCCGGCGTCCCTGACCTGGATCATGTCCCAGCCTTCACGCAAGTCCGCCCCGGTCCACACCGGGTTTCTCAACTTCAACAAGCCCGTCGGCATAACGTCCATGGATGCTTTGCGGCGGATCAAGGCCCTCACCGGCCAGCGCCGGAAGGTGGGACACGCCGGCACCATGGACCCCCTGGCCGAGGGAGTTCTCCCCATCTGTTTCGGCCAGGCCACCCGCCTTATGGAGCACGTCCTGAGCGGCACGAAGCGCTACCGGGTGGATGTGAGGCTCGGGGAGACCACCGCAACCTACGACGCCGAGGCCGAACCCGTTTTTGCCGGCGACCCTTCGGGAATCACCGCGGATATGGTGGAAGCGGCCTTCCCCCAGTTCATCGGACTGGTCCAGCAGACCCCGCCCATGTACAGCGCGGTCAAGGTCAACGGCCAGCGCTTGTACAAGCTGGCCCGCTCCGGTGTTGAGGTGGAGCGGCAACCCCGCGACGTCGATATCTTCGACATACGGCTCGCCCGATTCGACCTCCCCCACCTGACGTTGGAAGTCGAGTGCGGCCGAGGCGTCTACATGCGTTCCCTGGCCCACGACCTGGGGGCCGCCCTGGGCTGCGGCGCTTACGTTACCGGCCTAGTCAGGTCTTACAGCGGGGGGTTCCCCATCGAAGAATCGGTGAACCTGGAAGATTTGGAAGCGTGCGCTTCCGAGGGACCGACGGACTGGCTCCGGCACCTTCACCCGGTCGACGCCGTGCTCCGGGACCTGCGCAGCTTCACCGTCTCGGCCGCTGCCGAAAAACTGCTCAAGAACGGACAGCCTGTTGGGATCGGCAACTTCGCCCGCGACGCTTCCTATTTCGAGCAGTTCCGGCTGTACAGTCCCGCCGGCAGCTTCCTGGCCCTGGCCCGCTGCGACCTGCCCGCAAATGTGTGGAAGCCAATCAAGGTATTCGACCTTGATACTCCGTCACCCTACGCCCCGGTTGGACGCGCGACTTGACGGCACGCCCCGGGGAGCCGTCTCGACCCCAACACCCTTCCTGCGCCCGGTGCTCCAGGGACTTGCCGCCCCGGGGCGCCTACTCTTTCAAACCCGCCGCCTCAGCCTCCGGCGCGGCCCCGTTACCCGTCACCAAGTGCTTCCGGTGCGCCCTGCTGCACCGGCCCATGCTCCGGCGTTCGCTGGCTGCCGCGGTGGTCGTAGGAACGATTCTCACTGCCCTTAACCAGGGGGACAATCTGCTGTCAGGCCGGTGGGACGCCGCCCTCTACTGGAAAATCCCCCTCACCTACTGCGTCCCCTTTATTGTCGCCACCTACGGAGCCCTCACAAACAGCCGCCAATAAGAGGGGCCATCCGTTCCGCGTCCGGCCCTTTCCCGGCTCCGGCCGGTCAGAACTTCCGGATGACGCTGACCACCCGCCCCTTGATCTCGACGTTCGCAGCGTCGCAGTAGATCGGCTCCATCGTCGAGTTGGCCGGCTGGAGCCGCACCCGGTCCCCCTCGAGGTAGAACTTCTTCAACGTCGCTTCCTCGGCATCCTTGACCCACGCCACCACCATCTCGCCGTTTTCGGCCTGCTGGCACGGCTCCACTACCACCAAGTCCCCGTCGTCCACCAGGGCATCGATCATCGAAGTCCCCTCTACGGACAGCGCGAACAGTCCCCGGTGCCGCCGCGCCAGGTCCTGCGATACCTCGATGGTGTCGAAGTCGCTGTTTGACGCCGCGCCCTCCGTGGAGAAAACCGGAAGCGGCATTCCGGCGGCGATGGGCCCCAGGATGGCCACACGCGGCGTATTCGAGACCGGGTTGCCCTGTTCGTCCAGCAGCTCTATCCCCCGGGCTACGTCTGGTCTCCGGTTCAGGTACCCGTCCCGGTCCAGCAGCCTCAGGTTGTAGTCCACCACCGATGTCGAGCTGATCTCGCAGGCCGCCTGTATGTCCCGCACAGTCGGAGGGATCCCATTCTCCTGCATGAACCCCTGGATGAACTCAAGGATCCGTTGTCCCCTGGCTGAAATCTTCTTTCTGCTGGTCATGTCCCAACCCCAAACTTATGTTCTGTAAACGAGGCTACCAACCCCGCTCCGTCCTGTCAACCGCCCTCTGTCATTGTCTCTGCACTTTCCCGCCATGGCCCTGAAATGGAAAAAGCCCGCCTCCATTGGGCAGGCTTTTACGATGATCGCCTTGGTTGCTGGTTCTGCTTGGTGTGGACAGCGCCGGGACGGCGGCCGCTACCCGTTCCAGGTCATCTCCCGGCCATCTCGTTGAGCCGGGCGGCCAGCCGGGACTTGCTGCGGGATGCGTTGTTCTTGTGGAGAATGCCCTTCTGGACCGCCTTGTCCAGCGTGCTGGATGCCGCCCGGACCGCCCTTTCCGCCGCCTCCACGTCGTCGCCGGCCATGGCCCGTTTCGCTCCACTAACCGCCGTGCGGGTCGCTCGCCGCTGGCTGTGGTTCCTCTGGTATCGCTTGACTTGTTTCCGTGCGGTCTTGCGCGCCGGCAATGGTCCCTCCCTGTTATTCTTTCAGAATGCGTCGGTTATTATAGCCCAATCCTGGGCCCATTCCAACCGCTGTGGAATGGCCCCATCGGGCCAGCCCAGTCCTACACGTCCAGGTTCTTGACGCTGCGGGCATGGGCCTGGATGAAACTCTTGCGGGGAGCCACCGCTTCGCTCATCAGCGTCGAAAAGACATCCTGAACCTCCACCAGGTTCTCGATGTCCACTCGCAGCATCTGCCTAGTCTCTGGATTCATCGTGGTTTCCCAGAGCTGGTCCGGGTTCATTTCGCCCAGTCCCTTGTACCGCTGCACCTGGAGTCCCCGCCTGCCCTCGTGCTGCTCCAGCAGCGCGTCTTTCTGCTCTTCCGAGTAAGCGTAGTCCACCTGCCGCCCCGCCTGCACCCGGTACAGCGGCGGCTGGGCGATGTACAGGTATCCCGCGTCGATCAGTTCCTGCATCCGCCGGAAGAAGAAGGTCAGCACCAGCGTTCGGATGTGTGAGCCGTCCACGTCCGCATCCGTCATGATGATTATCTTGTGGTACCGCACCTTCGACGGATCGAACTCCTCCCCTTCCCCGGCTCCCACCGCCGCGATGATGCTGCGGATTTCCTCGTGCCCCAGGATTTTGTCCGGCTGTTGCAGGACCCGCTCCACGTTGAGGATCTTCCCCTTCAGCGGCAGGATGGCCTGGAAGCTCCGGTCCCGTCCCATCTTCGCCGAGCCGCCCGCCGACTCTCCCTCAACGATGTAGAGCTCCGACTTCGCCGGGTCCCGCTCGGCGCAGTCCGCCAGCTTTCCGGGAAGGGACGAACCGTCCAGCGCGTTCTTCCTGATGACCAGCTCCCGGGCCTTCTTCGCCGCCTCCCGGGCCCGCTGGGAAGTCAGGCATTTCTCAATCATCAGCTTGGCCGATGACGGGTTTTCCTCCAGGTAGCGGCTCAGCCCTTCCGCCACCACCGACTCGACGACGCTACGCACCTCGGCGTTGCCCAGCTTGGTTTTCGTCTGTCCCTCGAACTGGGGGTCCGTCAGCTTGACGCTGATCACCGCCGCCAGGCCCTCCCGCACGTCCTCCCCGATGAGGTTCGGCTGGTCGTCCTTGACGAACCCGCCCTTCCGCGAGTAGTCGTTGATTACCCGGGTCAGCGCGGAACGGAACCCGGTCAGGTGCGTGCCACCCTCCTGCGTGTTGATGCAGTTGGCAAAGGAAAACACCGTCTCGGTGAAGCTGTCGTTGTACTGCACCGCCACTTCCACCGAGGTTTCGTCCACAATCTTCTGGTAGAAGAACGGGTCCTTCTGGATCACCTTCCGGTTGCGGTTAACGTTCCGCACCAGGTTGGCGATGCCCCCGTCGAAGAAGTAGGTCCGTTCGATGTCCCCCTTCCGGGTTTGGAGATGCCAGGGGCTCGTGAATTGGATTTCCAGCCCCCGGTTCAGAAAGGCAATCTCTTTGAAATGGTTGGTCAGAGTCTCGAAGTCGTACTCGATGTTGGGGAAGATGGCCGGGTCCGGCCGGAAGAATATCGTGGTCCCATGGTCCGCCGTCCGGTCCGACTTGACCACCGCGGTTGTCGGCTCCCCCTGTCCATATTCCTGTGTGTAGGTGTAACCTCCCCGCATGACCTGCGCCCGCAGGTAGGAGGACAGGGCGTTCACCACCGAGCCTCCCACGCCGTGCAGGCCCCCGGTGACTTTGTAGGCCCCACCGCCGAACTTGCCTCCGGCGTGCAGCGTGGTCATCACGGTTTCCAGGCCTGACTTGCCCGTCGACGGGTGCGTGTCCACCGGAATCCCCCGACCGTTGTCCGACACCGTGATCAAGCCCGTTTCGTCGATGGACAGCTCAACCTTGGTGCAGTACCCCGCCATCGCCTCGTCCACCGAGTTGTCCAGCACCTCGTATATGAGGTGATGCAAGCCGCGCTGGTCCGTGCTCCCGATATACATCCCCGGGCGCACCCGCACCGCTTCCAAACCCTCCAGGACCTGAATGTCCTTGGAGGTATACTGGGTGTCGTTTTCGATCCAGAGTTCCTGTTGCATGTGCCCTTCACCCCTGGGGCGGCAATCCCGCCCCACACCGGGGGACAAATAAAAAGAGGGCAGGTATCTGCCCTCTCTGTCCCCTGCTTAACATATACTGATTATAGCAGAAAATGGCCCGAAACGCCCCGTTTCGGCTTGCAATTGCCGCTCGTTTTGTGCTCAATTGCCTCCCTTCGACCTCAGGCTCTGCCTCTCCTCAACCCCTCCGGTCCCGGGTAGTAATACCGGCCCGTTATCAGGCTGTCCAGCACATACTTAACCGGATCGAATAGTGGCTCCGGCGGATGGTTAAGCTCGAACCAGCCCTGCTCGGAAAAACTCTCCGGTTCCTCCACCCGGGGTTCCTGGTCCCCTATGTCTCCCAGGAACTCCACGTCCACATAATGCTTGCCGTAGGAGATGATATTGCTAACGCACAGGAATATCAGGTTGCCCACCTCCAGCCCCAGCTCCTCCTTCGCCTCCCGGCGGGCGCACTCCTCCAGCGACTCCCCCAGCTCCAGGTGACCGCCGGCCGAGGCCCAGGTCGACTCCCCGTGGGAACCCTGCCGCCGCGCCAAGAATATCCTGCCACCGCGCACAAACACCACGCCCACCCCCACCAGCGGCCTTCCCTGCTCATCGCTCATGCCGCCGAGTATATCACCCTTGCCCCTTCCTTCCCGGATTCCCCTGCTGACACTTTGCCCCTTCTGCATCCGGCCATCGTCCGGTAGAATAATGCCTAAGCATCGTATGACACCGTTGCCCGGTCCAAATCCAAGGAGGAAACGAAATGGCTGAGTGGCAGACCGTAGCCGGAATTGCCGGGACCTTGACGGCCATTTTGGGATTGTCCGGGGCTTGGAGTTTCTGGTTGATCCGCACCTTCGCGCAGCATTTGACGGAGCGCATGGACAGCAACCACCGGAACCTGGAGGAGCGCATGGACCGCAACCACCGGGAGTTGACGGAGCGCATGGACCGTGACTACCGGCACTTTGAGGAGCGTATGGACCGCAATTACCGGGACTTGACTGAGCGCATGGACCGCAATCACCGGGAGTCGCAGGCTTACCTCCAAGGCCACGCCCACGCCGACGGCAGCCCGCCGGTGTTCCACCAGCTCCCGGACGCCCCGGCCGGCTAGGATATGCAGGATTATTCCGTCCTTGACTCTCCCGCCGCCATTGCGACAAACCGCGACAGAACGCGGACAAAACACGGCGGCTGCACGACAAAAGTGGACATCCGAGGGACATTGAGCGGCAAAACAACCCCTGTCTCCACGCTTGAATATCCCAAGATGTCCCGCTTTGTCGCACTTTCCAGCTTCCCGTGACTTTCCCTCTGGCACACCGATTGCTTCTGCGCGGCCTTGACCTTTACCCAGCCTTGAAGCCATTCCGACCACCGTGCTAGACTGCCGCTGGTAAAGCTTACTCAGGAAAGCTCTCTCAGGCCGCCAACCCCCTCACCCCATCTTCTATCTCAGGAACACGACATGGTTTCGCCCGCCGCTTCCGCCACCACTGGCCAGTCCTCGGGACAAAAGGGTGTAATCCTCTCCGGGATGCGCCCCACCGGGCGCCTCCACCTGGGGAACTACTTCGGCGCCCTCCAGAACTGGGTTGACCTCCAGGAAGACTACCGCTGCATCTACACCGTCGTGGACGTTCACGCCCTCACCACCGTCGAGACCCCCCAGGACGTCGCCGACATCCAGCCCAACATCTCCGAGATGGTTATGGACTGGCTCGCTGCCGGCGTGGATCCGGAGCGCTGCACCATCTTCGTCCAGTCCCAGGTTCCCGAGGTGCTGTCCCTGCACACCCTCCTGAGCATGGTCACGCCCCTCGGATGGCTGCTCCGCGTCCCCACCTTCAAGGACAAGGTCCGCCAGATGGACGAGACCGAGGAAACGGTCAACTACGGCCTTGTCGGCTACCCCGTGCTCCAGACCGCCGACATCATCCTCTACAAGGCCGACACTGTCCCCGTCGGCCAGGACCAGCTTCCCCACCTGGAGTTGGCCCGGGAGATCGTCCGCCGCTTCAACCACCGCTTCGGCGACACCTTCCCCGAACCCCAGGCCAAGCTGACCGAGGTGCCCCTCATCGTCGGCCTCGACGGCCAGTCCAAGATGAGCAAGTCCCTCGACAACCACATCGACCTGGCCTCAACTCCCGACGAGACCACTCAACGGGTGCTGACCGCTTTCACCGACCCCCAGCGCACCACCCGCAACATCCCCGGCCGGCCCGAGGTCTGCAACGTCTACTCCCTGCATGGCACCTTTTCCGACCCGGCCGACACCGGCACAGTCTACGAGGAATGCACCTCGGCGGCCCGCGGCTGCGTGGACTGCAAACGCCAGTTGGCCGCCAGCGTCAACACCTTCCTCGAACCCATGCGCGAGCGCCGCCGAGAGTTCGAGCATCGTCCCGATTACGTCAAGGACGTCCTGAACGAAGGTGGAAAGCGCGCCCGCTCCATCGCCCGGCAAACCCTCGACGAAGTCTTCGAAAAGATGGGCCTCGGCTCCTACGTCGACGCCTAGCCCTGACCGTCCGATAACATCCGCCCGAATCTCACCTGTCCCCAAAGGCGCCGCCAATGACCGAACCCTCCAGCGAAACCCTCCCCCTGTCCGTCTCGGGACGTACTGTCCTCGACGTTTGCACCGCCGTTGCCCGGGAAGCCGGCCAATTGGTAAGTTCCCGCTTCCTCACCGACCTGTCCGTCAGCTTCAAGGGCCGGGCCGACATAGTCACTGACGTTGACTTACAGTCCGAAAAGTTGATTCTGGGAACGCTGACCAGCGAATTCCCGGGGTTCAGCATACTCTCCGAGGAGTCCGAGCCGGTGATCAACGATTCCGACTACACCTGGGTGGTTGACCCCATCGACGGCACCCGCAACTTCGCCGAGGGGATTCCCCACTATTGCGTGGTGGTTGCCCTGGCCCGCGGGCCGGAAACCGTGGTCGGGGTAACCTATGACCCCACTAAGAATGAGATGTTCACCGCCGAACAGGGCAAGGGAGCGTTCCTCAACGGCGAGACCTTGGCCGTCTCAGACCGGCAGGAAATCCCCGAAGCCGTCCTGGGTTTCGACCTCGGCTACGTCGACGAAAAAGCGGGGCTGGCCCTAGACATGGTCCGGGGACTGTGGCCCAACATCCAGGGAATGCGCCTCATGGGCTCCTCAGCCCTGGGGTTGGCCTACGCCGCGGCCGGGCGGCTCGACGTCTATTTCCACCACCACCTGTCCCCCTGGGACCTGTGCTCCGGCCTGCTCCTCGTCCGGGAAGCCGGGGGCTCCGTCGTCGACAAGACCGGCGCTGCCTCCGACCTCTTCACCCCCAGCATCATCGCTTCCAGCCCCCGCCTCGTGGAAAAATTCCTGGAAGCCACCGAGGGCACGCCCTGGCGGCTGGACGCCTGATTACTCCGTCACCACTCCCGCCTCCACCAGCCCGTCTATCTTCTCCTCATCGAACCCGAACTCTCTAAGCACCTCCCGGCTGTGCTCTCCCAGGCCCGGAGCCCTGCACCGCACCGCTCCCGGAGTTTCCGAGAGCTTCACCGGCACCCCAATATGCCTCAGCGTCCCCAGCGCATAGTCTTCAAGGTCTACCACCATCTGCCGCGCCTGCACATGGGGATCGTCGTAGACCTGTTTCATGTTATATATCGGACCGGCCACCACTCCGGCCCTGGCGAGGGTCTCCAGCCAGTAGTCCGTATCCTGCTGGCCAAGGGTCTCCTCCAGCAGCTCGGCCAGCTCCCCTTCCCGCGCCTTCCGGTCCGCCGGCTCCATGAACCGGGGATCGTCAATCAACCCGTCCAGCCCCACCGCCCGGCAGAACTGCTCCCAGGTCGCCTGGGTGGCCGCCCCGAGGTTGATGTACCCATCCCTGGTTCGGAGGGCCTGGTAGGGCGCTGAAACCCGGTGCGCCGAGCCCAGCGGCCCCGGTACCTCGCCGTCCGCGAAGTACCCCGACGATTCCCAGATCGTGTACGCGATGCCAGCCTCCAGCAGGGACGTATCCACCATCTGACCCTGCCCGGTTTTCAGCGCGTGGATATACGCCGCCAGGATTCCGTTGGCCGCCAGAAACCCCGCCGAAATATCCGTAATCGGCACGCCAACCTTGGCCGGCGGACTGTCGGGAAACCCGGTTATGCTCATCAGCCCGCTCATCCCCTGGGCCACCAGGTCAAACCCGCCCCGGTCCCGGTAGGGCCCGCTGCTGCCGAACCCCGAAATCGTGCAGTACACCAGGCTTGGCTTCCGCTCCTTCAGGGACTCGTAACCCAGGCCCAACCGCTCCATTACACCGGGCCGGAAGTTCTCCACCACCATGTCCGCCCCTGCCAGGAGCCGATGGAAGACGGCCCGCCCCTCCTCGCCCTGCAGATTCAGGGCCAGGCTCCTCTTGTTGCGGTTCAGGGCCATGAACCCGGCCGCCCGACCCTTCACGAACGGCGGGCCCATCCGGCGTGTGTCGTCGCCCCCGTTGGGACGCTCGATCTTCACCACGTTAGCCCCCATGTCCGCCAGCATCATCGTGCACACCGGACCGGCCATTATCTGCGTCAGGTCCAGCGCCACCACCCCGTCCAGCGGTCCTCTGGGCATTGTCATAGCGGGCTCCCTTCAAGAAACGTGCCACCAAGTCTACCAAAACAGCCCATCCCGCCAAGAAGAATGCACATTGCCTCGTCCGCCCCCCTTGGTTCCCCGTCAGCAACTTTCCCGCCTGCACTTCCAATCATCCCGGATGATGGGCGGCCGGCGTCTACATAATCCTCCCTCAGGTTGGTATCATAGGGGCCGGCGCTGAACGCAAATCCCGGCAGCCCCCCGTTTGGTGATTCATGGGTGTTGAAGAGTTCCTGAGCCTCGCAAAACTCGCCTTGCCATTGCTGCTGGGTTATCTCCTGGGGTCCGTGCCCTTTGCCCACCTGGCGGCCCGGTTGAAGGGCGTGGACATCTTCAAGACCGGCAGCACCCAGGCCGGCACCGCCAACGTCTACTGGAACA
Source organism: Dehalococcoidia bacterium (assembly GCA_965203675.1). GTDB lineage: Bacteria > Chloroflexota > Dehalococcoidia > Lucifugimonadales > UBA3495 > CATOSK01. The sequence goes on from CBDBDE010000001.1 coordinate 302,275, forward strand.
TCAGCCGGCGGATAGGCATTCTGGTCTTCGCCGGGGACGTTGCCAAGGGCGCCCTCGCGGTGTCCATCGCCCACCTCATGAATTCCGAGCCTCCCGTCCTGGTAGTCACCGGAGGGGCTGCCGTCCTTGGGCACTGGAAATCAGTATTCACGGGATTCCGCGGCGGGGACGGGATGGCCACATTGCTGGGAGTCACCGTGACCCTGGTCCCGGTCCTGGCATTGCCCGGGATACTCGTGGGTGTGGTCAGCGTAGCCCTGGCGTGGAAGTCACCCTACCGTTCCGGTATAGGAATCGCAATGTGCTTTACCTTGGTGCTGGTCCTCAGCCTGGTCCTGCTCCACCGGGACCAGCAGCTGGCGGTGGGTTTGACCGGCGTCGCCATCCTCGTTCTAGCCCACAACATCATCGTCCGGCGCCGCAGGCTGGCCGCCTCGGGAATCGGCCCCCTGGATGATTTCGACGACCTGGAAATGGACCTCACCGAGGACACCGACCTGGATTCCACCGTCCCGGAACGCCCTTAGTCCCCTGGGTCCGGCTGACCCCGCATTTCCCTCTTGCGGCGAAGCCCGTCCAGATTGAGCAGCCATCCCAGGTGTTCGTCCCGCTCCGCCTCGGCCCGCCAGCCCGGTTCCAGCGCTTCGGCTCTCCCCAGGTATTCCAGGGACTCATCCAGCCGCCCTAATTTGGCACACAGCCTGGCCGCGTTGAAGTAGGCCACCGCGAACCCGTTCCTCGCGTCCATGGCCGCCGCGTATTCCCGCATCGCGCCTTCATCGTCCCCCAACGCCTCCAACGCCGCGCCCCGGTTGCTGTAAACCTCGACGAAATCCGGCCGGATGGCCGTCGCCTCATTGTAGTCGCGCAGCGCCCGCTGGTAGTCGCCCATGGCGTCGTAGGCCAGGCCCCGGTTGTTCCAGGCTTCGGCATCATCCGGCCGCAATGCGATGACGTGGGAGTAGTCGTCGGCGGCGTCCTCGACTTGGCCCAGGTAATATCGAGTCCGGGCGCGGTTGAACCAGGCGTTGACGTTGTCCGGGTCCAGCAGGATGGCTTCCGTGTAATCGTTGATCGCGGCGTCATGTTCCGCCAGCTCGTCCAGGGACGCCCCACGGTTCAGGAAAGCGTTGGACAGGTCCGGCCTCAATTCAACGACCAGGTCAAACTGTTCCACGGCTTCGGAATGACGCCCCAGCTTGCCCAGAACGATTCCCCGGTTGTAATGCGCCCGCAGGTACCCGGGGTCCAGTTCAATCGCCGCCGAATACTCCGCGACCGCCTGTTCCCCCTTTTCCAGGTCATCCAGGGCGTTGCCTCGTTGGTAATGGATTTGGGCGCGGGCCGGATCACCGTACTCCACCGCATTCAGCGCCCGGTCGAAACAGGGCAGGGCCTCATCCGGCTTTCGCAGCCTGATCCGGCACAATCCAAGATTAAAGTTGAACACGGGATTCCCGGGGCTGCTGTCAACCAGCGCGCGGAACGCCTCCGCTGCCTCCGGGTAGCGTCCCACGGCAAAGCAGGCGTTCCCAAAGACCAGCTTTGCCTCATCCAGAGGACTTGGACCCACCTCCGCCAGCAGGTCCAGGACTCTCTCTTTGCTGACCCCGGTAAGGCTCCCGCCTCGGGGCGGCGGGCTTATGTAAGTGTCTCCTATCCCGCAATCGGCCAGAAGATAAGCCAGCCGCGCCGCTGCACTCTGCCCGGTGTCCCGACCTGGCATTACAGGGTGGAAACGCGGCCCGCGCCCATTTCAGGCTTCAGGGCGTTCTGAGCAATGGCGAGGGCGCTGTAATAGGAAACCGTCAGAGTGAGGTCCACCACGCCGTCAACGCCCAACAGTTCCTGGGCTGCCGAGAAGGTCTCGTCAGAGACATCCTTGCCGCGCAGGGACTCGTGTACGAACCGGGCAACCGTCGCTTCATCAGCACTGAGGCCCTCCGGAGCTTTCCACGTGCGGATGCTCTCGATTGAATCGTCGCTGATGCCCTCGCGGGCCGCGGCTACGGCGTGGCCGGTCCATTCGATCCCGCTGTTCCATTCCCGGGCCGTCAGGATGATGGCCAGTTCCTTCAATGAATCTGGCATGGAGCTCTGGAATCGGAGCTGGGCGCCCATGGATGTCAAATGACCGGCGGCTTTCGGGCTGTGCAGCAGCGCCCTGAACTGCAATCCAACCTCGGCAGCGTTGCGGTCCTGGCGTATCTGGTCGTAAATCGCCTGGCCTTCGGCATCCAGTTCTTCTCGAGCTACATAAGGGACTCTCGCCATACCAACACCCCTTCCTCCAGGTTCGGGTTGGGTCCAGCCTCAGCGGCTGTCATAGGATAACATGGGCGATTCCCACTGACTAACCGTCGGCCCGATGGGGCAGGGTCACAATGCAGTTGGTTTCTCTCCCGGCCGCCACGGCAACCCGCCGTTGACCCCCTAGTGGGGCCGGGTTATAGTACCCTCCAGGTTTCACCGGACCGTCCAAGCATCGGGGAGGGGGCGGATTAGTGTTTGCGCTGATTCTGGCAGGCGGCAAGGGCGAGCGTTTGCGCCCGCTTACTGATTCCATGCCCAAGCCAATGGTGCCGGTAGGCGACAGGCCCATCCTGTGGCACCAGGTCGAGTGGTTGAAGGAGGCGGGGGTAACCGACGTTGTTTTCCTAGCCGGCTATCGGTGGCAGGACATTCAGGACTACTTTGGGACCGGCGAATCCTTCGGCATCCGCGCTCATTACAGCGTGGAAGATTCGCCCCTGGGGCGAGGCGGGGCGATCAAGCAGGGGTTTTCCATGGTGCCGGAAGACGAGGAATCGGTCATCGTCCTGAACGGTGACATCATAACGGCCCAGGGCCCGGCAGAGGTCCTGGATGACTTCCGGCAACACCGGAAGACCAACCCCGCCCACATGGCCACTCTGCTGGTTGTCCCAATGGTCAGTCCCTACGGTTTGGTTGACACCGAGGCCGATGGCCGGGTGTCGGGTTTCCGCGAAAAAGCCGAGTTGCCCTACTGGATCAACGCTGGAATCTACGTGTTCAATCGTGGCATAGCTCCCCTCCTGCCTGATCTGGGCGACCATGAAACGGAAACCTTCCCGGACCTTGCCTCCGCGGGACAAATTTCTGCCTTGAAGTCGCGGGAGTTTTGGCGCAGCGTGGACTCCTTCAAGGACTTGCGGGAAGCGGAAGAGTTTGTGTTGGGTTCACATCGATGAATGCCTTAGCCCTCGCCCCATCCCGTTCAGCCAGCCTTCCCCGCTCCCGGTTCCCAGCGGCCTGAGACGTGCAGGTTTCGGACTCGGTCAACGAGCTGGTTGGAGCCATCTCCCAGATTAAAGCCAACATCGGGAAGGTGTTGGTCGGCAAGGATGACGTCATCGAGCTCATCCTGACGGCCGTCCTCAGCGGGGGACACATCCTCATTGAGGATGTCCCCGGGATCGGGAAGACCACCCTCGCCCGTTCGCTTTCCGGTTCATTGGACTGCGCCTTCAAGCGGATCCAGTGCACCCCCGACCTCATGCCTTCGGACATCACCGGCATCCACTACTACAATCAGAAGACCAGCGAGTTCGAGTTCCGGGCCGGTCCCATCATTGCCCAGATCGTGCTGGCCGACGAAATCAACCGGGCCACTCCCAGGACCCAGTCCGCTCTGCTGGAGGCAATGGCGGAACGCCAAGTAACCATCGACGAGCAGACTTTTCCCCTGCCCGCGCCCTTCCTGGTTATCGCGACGCAGAACCCCATCGAGCTCGAAGGGACATTCCCTCTGCCCGAGGCACAGTTGGACCGTTTCCTGCTCCGCCTCCGGCTGGGCTATCCGGCAGAGCCTGAAGAAGAGGAGATGCTGGTCAGATTTGACCACGCCGACCCTCTGGGTTCTCTTCAGCCCGTAACTGATTCCCGGGACGTGGTGGGTTATCAGGACGTGGTCCAGCACATTTACGTCGATCCGGTGTTGCGAACCTACCTGGTCAGGATCGTCCAGGCCACCCGGAACCATGCCGAGCTGGAGCTGGGCGCCAGTCCCCGGGCCACCATCGGCTTATACCGCTCCAGCCAGGCCCTCTCGGCGATCCGCGGCCGGGAGTACGTCACTCCCGACGAGATCAAATTCCTGGCTCCATTCACCCTGGCCCACCGGGTAATACTGAAGGCCCAGGCCCGTCTGCGGGAACGCACCGCCGAGTCCATAATCGAAGAGATTCTCAACCAGGTTGAAGTCCCCGTTTAGTCCAGGGGTCCCGAATGCTCAACGATCTTTGGTTGCTGATCAGTGCCATCCTGATCGTCGTCGGTCTGCTGGCCAGCCAGGGACTGCTTATCATCGTTGGTTCCCTGGTCATCGTCGTCTGGCTGCTGACCAAGTTCTGGAACCGCTACGCATTTGAAGAGGTGAGCCACGGGAGGAGCTTGTCCCGGGCCAAGGCGTTCATCGGGGATGAGGTCGAGTACACCGTCACCCTTTCCAACGAAAAGATAGTCCCCCTCATCTGGGTGGACATCCAAGACGCCCTCCCGATCGGGTTGGAGTTGGCGGGCGCCCACATCCGGGGCACCCTGGCGGAGGACACGCGGGAACACCGTATCACCACGTCATTGCTTCCCTACCAGAGAGTGTCCTGGAAGTACGCCATGCGCTGCAACGCCCGCGGCTATTACCGCCTCGGGCCCGCCCGTCTCCGCAGCGGCGACATCTTCGGCTTCACTGCCGCCGAGCAGCATTTGTCCGGCGTAGAGCATATCCTTGTTTACCCGAGGGTCCTGGACCTGCAGGACCTCATCCTCCCGGCGGAAAACCCCTTGGGGGAAGTGAAGGGCCGGCAGCCGATATTCCACGACCAGACCAGGTTTATTGGCCTTCGCGACTACCAGCCCCAGGACCCAATGAAGCACGTCGACTGGAAAGCCACCGCCAGGAAGTCTGCCCTCCAAACCAAGGTGTTCGAACCCGTCGTGTCGCTGGAAGTGCTCATCGCCCTGAACGCGACTACGGGAGAACACGCCTGGCAGGGCACCAACCGCAGGCTGTTCGAGCGGTCGGTGACAACCGCAGCCTCCGTGGCGGGTTACTGCGCCGGCCGCGGCTACAGTTTCGGGCTGGTGAGCAACTCGGTCGCGGTGTATTCCGGGAAGTGGATCAACGTGGCTCCCGGGTCGGCGGAGTCCCAACTCCCCATCGTGCTTGAGGCCTTGGCCGTCGCCGGTTCCTACTCTGTTGCCTCCCTGGCTGACGTTATCCGGGCGGAACGAGGATCTTTCCGGCCCGGCGCGACCATAGCCCTGGTCACGGCCCTGGTTACTCCCGGCCTGGTGGGAGAAATCCACGAACTGCGGGGCCGGGGGTTCCAGGTTATCGTGTTTTTTTCCGGAGACGGCGGTCCCAGGACGCCGTTGGGAGACATCCCGGTCCATCTGATGGGCCCCGTCCTGGACCCGGTGGAATCCCTATGACCAGGTTCTGGCGCAACCTGTCCCTGGTCGGCGTGGCACTGTTCCTTGAGTGCAGTCTGTTCTACGCGATTTTCAGCGTCGTCACCACCCTGATCCAGCTTCCCGACGCCCGCGTCCCCTTCTGGTTGGGACTCATAACCCTTGCCTGGGCTTATGTAGTGTCGTTGTACCTGCAGACCATCCGGTTTTCGTTGAACCTGCGAGGCGCCGCGGGCCTGGCCGCCAGCCTGGGATCGTTGGTAGTACTTTCCAACATCATGAGCGGGTCGGGATGGATACCGCTGGGCGCCATCATAACCCGAGATCTCGCCACGGCGGCCGCTGTCGTGTTTGGGTTCCTGTTCCTGACCGTGCTCTGGTGGCGCGGGGCCACGGTTGCCCAGGACGACGTTACTCTGGACGTAATCAAGGGAACATTCCAGTGGGGCATGGCGGTGTTCTTCGGCGCTGTCCTGATCGACGCCGTGTCCGGCCATGACATCATTAACGGTTTCCTCGTGCTCGGGTACTTCGCGGTGGGGCTGGCGGGGTTGTCCCTAGCCAGGTTCGCGTCGGAAGCCGGCGACAGTCAGGCCATGCCCAGGGACTGGATGATCCCCATCGGCGTGACGGTGGGCGGAGTCCTGGCTCTGGTCCTCCTGTTGAGTCTCCTCGGACTGGGGGGCCTCGACGACGTGACGCGGTGGGTGTTCGCCACCGTCGGCAAAATCGGTTTATGGGTCCTGAAACCGATTCTCCTGGGTCTGGGCTACATCGCCGCAGGGCTGGCCGCATTGCTGAACTGGCTGGTCAGCGTCTTCGGAGGAGGTGACCTCACCGCCCTTGATGAGGCCCAACGCCAGATGGAGGAATTCCACGAAAGTTTAGAGGACACCGGCCGGGAGGGACCACCGGCTTTGTTGGTGGCCCTCCTGAAGTGGGCAGCATTCCTGGTTGCATCGGTAGTTGTCGGCTGGATCCTGTTCCGGATCTTCCGGGTTCGCCGGCTCTTCCGCAGCCGGCCGGTCGTGGAAGAGATACGCGAATCGCTGTTTACCTGGGAACGGGCCAATCAGGACCTGGCATCCATGATTGGGGGTTGGTGGAACAACCTGGTGAAGTCAGCCACCGGCAGTTCGTCCAAGCGCCCTCCGCCTGCCAATCCCCGGGAGGTGTACCACAGCTTCCTCGATCTGTCGGGCCAGGTTGGCTTGCCCAAGTCCGGGGAACAGACTCCAACAGAACACCAGCGGCAGGTGACCCCCACCCTTCCCGAACCGCCTGTGAAGAATATAGTGGAGGGATTCCAGGCCGACTACTACGGAGCCCAGGAAACCGGAGAAGGCGGCATGAGGGGTCTTCTTAGAGATTGGGACATCCTGCAGCAGCACGCTTCCCAAATGGAAAAACCGGAGCCGTCTGACGATGCCGACGGCCCGCCGCCCAACAGCGCCGGCCAAGGGGGGTCCGCCGGAGACTAGCGAAACTCGGGAATCACATTCCGGGCGATAGTTTCCATCATCTGCGTTATCACCCCCGCATCCCCGGTGCCCAGGGCGAGAACGACGTGGTCGACTCCCGCATCCTGGTAAGCCCGTATCCCGGCAACCATGTCCCCTGGACTGTCTCCACTGATGCCGCCGCCCCGCCCGGCGGTGCGGGGATTGCCGGGGACTCCGGGGGCCACGACTTCCACGCGGGCCGACCATGAGAGATCGTCCGGTTCGCGTCCCGCAGCCCTGGCCAGGTCTTGAATCTCCCGCCGCCCGGTGCTGTACGTTTCAGGATCAACCCCCGAGGGATGCCATCCATCGCCCATCGCAGCGGCCCGGCGCAGCGCACCGGGGCTGGAACCTCCAATCCAGAGCGGTATGTGGGGGGCCTGCACGGGTTTCGGCGAAAACTTCAGGTCCTGGAAATTCCAGCGCCGGCTGTGGTAAACCGGGTCCTCGTTGGTCCACAGCTCTTTCATGACCCGGATGCTCTCGTTGGTGAGAGAGCCGCGTTGCCGGAGCGATAGCCCAAGGGCCTCAAACTCCTCGGTCATCGCTCCAACGCCGACGCCAAGGGTGACTCTTCCGCCGGACATCTGGTCCAGCGTAGCGGCGTACTTGGCCAGTTCCACCGGATTGTGGTACGGCAGCACCAGCACGGAAGTCCCCAGGATGACCTTCTCCGTAGTGGCCGACAGGTGCGACAGCACGGCAAGAGGATGGTAGTAGGGCTTGTCATCCAGCCTCTCCCGGATGTAACCGTTGTTGAACAGGTGATCCATTACCCAGACCGAGTCGAAGCCCAGCTCCTCGGCCAGGGGGCCAAAGGCGAGCACCTGTTTCGGGTCCTCGATGCCCCAGTTGTTGGGGATGGTTATTCCGAACTGCATATCGGACCCCCATTGTCGGAGTTGAATCGGCCCAGGCTACCCGGTCTTTATGGCTTGCACCAGGCGGGCAGTCTCGATCGCGGCGGCGGCGGCGTTGCTGCCAAGATTGCCCGACTTTCCTCCTGCGCGGTTGATGGCCTGCTCCATGTTCTCCGTGGTCAACACGCCAAAGATGGTGGGCACGCCGGTCTCGCGTCCCACGGCGCTGATTCCAGCAGCGGCCTGCCCGGCGACCATGTTGTAGTGGTCGGTCTCGCCTCGGATAACGGCCCCCAGGCAGATGACCGCATCATATTGCCCCGTCTGTCCCAGCGTCTTTGCGACGACGGGCAACTCAAAGGAACCGGGCACCCAGGACAGCACGATGTCGTCGTCGCTGACTCCGTGACGGCCCAACGTTTCGACGGCTCCCTCCAGCAGCCGGCGGGTTACGAACTCGTTGAAGCGGGCAACGACTAAGGCAACCCGGAGCCCCTTGCCGTCCATTTCAGGCTGAAGTTCTTTGGGCACTGCATATTCTCCTGGCATGGTTTGCCCGCCCTCGGGAAAACTCCCGGTAGCCGGTTGGCAGGGACGGGAAAGCCAAGGGCAGTTTACACGGCAGGGCGGGGATTATCCAGCGTCGTCCAGCAGGCCCCGGATGGTGAACATCCGTTGAAAAAGCGTGAAGCACGACACCACGGCGATTGCCAGCAGGACCCAGACCATGATGGGCGCCGGGATCAATCCGTCCGCGATGAGACCTGCCCCAAGAATGATAACCCGTTCGGTCCGGGTCATCAGTCCCGACCGCGTGAACGCCCCGAGCCCCTCTCCCCGGGCTCGGAGATAGCTGACTCCCTGGGAAAAGATAAGGGCCAGCAGCAGGACGGTGACGAAGAACAGCAGGAACCTGTCAGAAAACCCGGCGAGAAGGGCGTATACCGCCATTCCCACGAACAGGCCGGCCTCCCCGAGGCGGTCGAACACTGAGTCCAGAAGTGCGCCGAAGGGGCTGGCCTTGCCGGTCAACCGCGCCAGCCCTCCGTCGAAGAGGTCCAGCCCACCCCCGAGCAGGAACACGATCCCACCTGCCAGGAGGTGGCCATAGGCCACGAGGACCGCGCCCGCGACGCATACCGCGAATCCCAGGAGAGTAACGGCGTTGGGAGAGAACCCCAGGGCCCGCAGCAGGCGGGCCCCGGGCAATTCCAGGTAGTTGAGCAAAGCCGCCCTAAACTGCTCTCTTCCCAGCACCCTCGCCTAGCTCCCAACTCTGTCGAACGGATTCCCGAACCTCGTAGTAATAGTCTTCGACCCGGCGCGCCACGGTCTCCCAACGGTAGTGTTCGGCGGTGCGCCTTCCCTGTTCCCCCATTCTGCGCCGCAGGTCTGGATTAATGGCAAGATAGGCCAAGGTTTCCGCCAACTCCCGGGAATCCGACTTCTGGACGAGCAGCCCCTGTTTCCCGTGGGTCAAGACCCCCCGGTACCCCTCTATGTCCGAGGCTACCACGCACTTCCCGGCCGCCATGGCTTCCAGAAGCACAATCCCGAAACTCTCCGCCCCTGTTGCCGGAAAGCAGCAGATATCGGCGGTAGCGTAGTAGCGGGCCAAGTTCTGGTAGGACACCCGCCCGGCGATAACGACGTCGCTGGGGTTCCGTGCGCTCAAAATGCGGTGAGATTCCTTGTCCAGGTTCCCGGGCCCCACGACGATGAGGCGGGTTTCGGGAAGCTCCCACTTGAGGCGGCTGTACGCTTCGAGCAGGTACCGCAGTCCCTTGCGCTTTTCCAGCCTCCCCACGAAAAGGATGTTGAGCTTCCCGTCCCGGTACTGGGGCCAGGGAGGAACGTCCCGGGCGAAATGGTCGAAATCAATGCCGTTCGGGATAACCTCGTAGTGTCTCGGAAAGAAATTATTGACGTACCGCCGGGCAACCGGCGACACGGCGATGCTCCCGTGCAGCCTGGAGTGCCATCGCCTGACTATCGGCTGGCTGAACCGGTAAAGATGCTGCCGGTCATAGTAGGCGTGGAAGGTACCGATATTGACAGCGTTGGAAACTTCCAGCACACAAAGGGGCAGGACCGGGGCCAGAGGTTCATGCAGGTGGATGATGTCAAAGGATTCCTGTTCCAGCAGCGCCCGGATCCGCCGGCACAGCCACCAGGAAAAGGACACCCGCGCGACTGAGCCCCCGCTGGGAACGGGGACGGAGCGCCCCAGGGGAATGAAAGCAGGATCTGCCGATTCGAGCCGTGAGGGAGAATGCGGGGCGAGAATCTGGACTTCGTGCCCCAACCGCCCTAATTCGGTGCCCAGTTGAGACACGTGAGCAGTCACGCCACCGGGCCAGGTGAAGTCGTAGGGCGAGACCATCGCTATTTTCAGACGGTCCAAGCAGCCGCTCCCGTTACACCAATGCGGCGGCGGTGGCGACTAGAGGTGCATTTCCTCCGCCGCGCCGTTCTCGCCGATGAATTCTTCCACCATGCTGCGGGCCACGTCGTCCGTGTATTGCACCGGCGGAGACTTCATGAAATACGCGCTGGGTCCGTAGATGGCTCCCGATTCGCCCCGGTCCAGGGCCAGCTTGGCGCACCGGATCGCGTCCACCACCACGCCGGCGGAGTTGGGGCTGTCCCAGACCTCCAGCTTGGTCTCGATGTTCACGGGCGCGCCCCCGAAGAGCTTGCCCTCCATTCGGATATAGCACCACTTGCGGTCCTGCAGCCAGGGCACATGGTCGCTCGGCCCGATGTGGACATGGTCGGGCTCGACGGGGAGGTCCATCTGGGAAGTCACCGCGCCCGTCTTGGATATCTTCTTGGAAACCAGCCTTTCCCGCTCCAGCATGTTCAGGAAATCGGTGTTGCCGCCGAAGTTGAGCTGGTAGGTGTTGTCAATAGTTGCGCCCCGGTCTTCGAACAAGCGGGTCAGGATGCGGTGCAGGATGGTGGCGCCGACCTGGGACTTGATGTCGTCCCCGATAATCGGCAGTCCGCGTTCTTCGAAGCGGGTGCGCCAGTAGTCTTCCTTGGCGATGAAAACCGGGATGCAGTTGATGAACCCGCAGCGGGCGTCGAGGACCTGTTCCACGTACCACTTCGTGGCCATTTCACTGCCCACCGGAAGATAGTTGATGACAACGTCAACTTCTCTTTCCTTGAGAATCCCGGAAATATTGTCCGTGGAGTGGGCCGATTTCCGCACAAGGTGTGATACGTATTTGCCCACTCCGTCGTGGGTCATGCCCCGTTCTACCTTGACGCCAGTGTGGGGGACATCGGCGAACTTGAGCGTATTGTTGGGTTGCGTGAAAATTGCCTCGGAAAGGTCCTTCCCCACCTTGTTCTCGTCGATGTCAAACGCAGCGACGACTTCGATATCTTCGATCCGGTAGTCCCCGATCTTGTTGTGCATCACGCCGGGGACTTCTTCGTCCTCCGGCAACTCAACGTAATTGTGGATGCCCTGCACCAGGGATGAGGCGCAGTTTCCCACGCCAATGATAGCCACCTTGATTTTGGCCAAAATTAGGCTCCTTTATGCTGCGCCGCCCCTGGGACGGCAGGTCGTAGCATTGTATCAGCTTGGCGGACGTGCCACAAGAAATCAGCCGTTCCTTCAGGACGGTCGGCCGTACTAACGGTGCGGAATCTGCCGATTTCACCCCATGATTGGGCTGGAAACCGTTGTATATCCGCCTTTGAATCGGCTATAACCGCTCAGCCGGGGGGTGGCGAGCGGGAACATCCCCTTAAGCGTCGGCAAAGAAGCGAATAACGGCCGTCTGGTCGTCGTGACGGTAGCGGGCCCCCATCAGCTCAGGCGCCAGGCCCTGTTCCAGGTGCAGGTCGATCAGGGTCTTGGCTTTCTCTCCGGCTTCTTCGGGAGTGGCGGCGTTCCGCACAATATCTACCAGTTCTTCAATATGCAGGTTGTCGCTCACCCCGTCGGTGGCGATGATGAGCCGGTCTCCCGGAGCTACGGAGAGTTCAGAGCGGTAGAGGGTGAGCTTCTCTTCCCCGCCGATCACCTTGGTGCCGCCCGGGCGCAGCAGTCCGCCGACCCGCCCTCCCATTTGCTGGTGTTCGTTGGGTCCGACGTAGTAGATGGGGCTGTCGCCCGCGTTGACCGTAACCACCTGTTCGCCCTGGTACAACGCGGCGGAAACCGTCGTCAGCAGGAAGCGCCCACCGCCCACCTGGAAGAACTCTTCGTTCATTTCCTCCAGGATCGCTACCACGTCTTCCAGCGAATTGATCGATGCAGCTTCAAGGGCCGCCGCCACGCCCTGGCTGGCTTCTCCCCCGCCGTGGCCGGTGACACCATCAAGCACGACGTCAAGAAAGGAGCCCCCGCCGAGATCCTTGACGAGGAAGGAATCTTCCCCGTGGGATGAGTTGTCCTGAAAGGTTGCGTAAGTGCTGGGGATCATCGTCGCGTTCCTCGATTAATCTCTCAGAATGTCAGTGGTCAGTCCGGTTTACGAGAAATCATCGAACGCAGCCAACTCGGCTTCCGGCTCAAACACGAACCGCCGCCAGTAGTCCGCGTTCAGCAGTTGCAGAGCGCCCCGCCAAGCCTGATGGACCTGCTCCAGGTCGGGCAAACTGCGATTGCGGATTCTAACTTCCTCCAAAAACCCGGTCAAGTCACTCCTGAACTGCGCGAAGTCTCCGTAAGAGCGATCGCGGACCCGGTTGATCATTGTCAGCGCAGCATCGCTGGCAGGACCTGGATTTCGGGAATATCCCAGCCCAATCTCGTCCATTTCCTGTTCCAGCGTAATCGTGGGACGGGTTCCGCGAGTGTCACGATAACCGTCGGCATCTTCCGGAGGCGATTCAGAAGTGGTGTAGTATTTGATCATCTCCAGGAAGAAATCGTGAATGTCGCGAGGCTGGCGGGAGCGGGACAGGGACGGCTCCCCCACAACCACGAGATCGCCCGAGTCAATAATAGTTATGATATTGGAGGACGGCTGGTAGAAAATGTTTTGGGGGCCCAGGTCCAGCAGTATGTATCCCGCCTCATACAGTCTTTCCTGCACAGCCAGCAACTGTTGTTGTATCGGGAACGCAGACTCCGCATCCGAAAAGGCCAGGGGGAAAAGACCAAACAGGTTCTGCCCCAGGCCAATTGGCACCCGAAGAATTCGCGCCCGCACATCACCGGCCAGCGGGATGCCGGCCGCCCGGGCCACTGCCAGGACCCGGTACTCGTGCTGGGTCTCATCCCCGTAGAAGTCGTCGTGATTTCGCCTTTCGGAATACCCCACAATCGGTGACAAATGCGGTACGTCGACGCCGACCTCCCGGTAAAACGCGAGAGTTCGGTCTGTACGGTCCTCGATGGGACCATGCATCTGGCGGCTTATTGCCTGGGGCACGGGACGTTTCAAAACAACCTGCTGCCCTGTTTCCCGGTCAACGGCGGAGCGTACCTCGTAGTCGGCGCCAGTTCCCAGCAGGCCGGTTATCTCGAAACGGCTAAGTTCCAGTTCTTCCATGCGTTGCGTTCCACCAGCGAATTCTGTCAACCTGCCGATCAGTATAGCACCAGCGGCCACGCCACCTTCCTTGACTCGCCAAAAACCCGTATGCCACACTGCGCCAATCCTGGCAAAGGGAGGCCTAAAGGTTGTCCGGCTTAAGGACCGGCGTGCTTGAGACCATAGGGCACACTCCATTGGTAGAGTTGTCCCGTTTGGCGAAGCCTGGCATGGCCCGGGTCCTGGCCAAGCTCGAATGCCGCAATCCCAGCGGTAGCGTGAAAGACCGCGCCGCCCTGGCGGTAATTGAATCCGAAGAGAATCAGGGACATCTGAGGCAGGGGATGAGCCTCGTTTGGGCCACCAGCGGGAACAGCGGGACGGCACTGGCTATGGTAGCCGCTGCCAAGGAGTATCCCCTCACTATATACATGCCCAGCAACGCTCCTGTTAACCAGCGCCGCCTCGCCGAGCGGTACGGGGCCGCCGTGGAGCTCACCTCTCCCAGCTACGGGATGACCGGAGCCCTGCGGGCCGCCAGAAACGCTGTCCAGAACAACCAGGACTGCCTCTTGCTGGATTTCTTCAACAATCCCGCGGTTGTGGAAGCTCATTACTCGGGTACCGGTCCCGAGATCATCGCTTCCGCCGGGGCAAGCATCGACGCCTTCGTGGCCGCCGTGGGGACCGGAGGCACGGTCACGGGAGTCGGGCGGCGACTCAAGGAAACCAATCCCGGTGTTCGGGTAGTCGCGGTGGAACCCGCCGGTTCCCCCATCCTTAGTGGGGGTCCCCCTGGGCGCCACCTGATACCCGGCATTGGCGCCGACTTCGTCCCTCCCCTCCTGGACCGTTCTCTTCTTGATTCGGTTTTGCCGGTCGGAGATGAGGACGCCAACCGCACCGCGGTCAGGTTGGCCCGTGAAGAGGGGTTGCTGGTGGGAATCTCATCCGGCGCCAACGCCTTCGCCGCTTTGTCCCTGGCAGCCGATCTCGGAACGGGCGCCACCGTGGTAACAGTCCTGCCGGACACCGGTGAGCGGTACCTGGACTTTCCGGTCTAGCCTTACAGGCTGTCGTTTCGAGGTTTGCCCCGGCTATCCCAGGTGGTCCCTTGAACGGCAGACCAGTGTCACCCAATCTTCCTTGGGCCAGGTGGCCTGCACGACAAACCCGGCTTCCTCCAGCGCCTCCTCCGTTTCCCGCTCCTGCTCTTGAATGATTCCTGACGCAATCAACGCTCCCCGCTGCTTCAGCGGTGGCATCAAGTGGACGCTGCGTTCCCGGATCGCCCGGGATGAGATGTTTGCCACCAGAATGTCGAACGACCCTGCGGGAGCTTGGGGACTCGGCAAGCTTCCCTGGGCCAAAGTAACTTTAGGCAAGATTCCCAGGCGCCTGAAGTTCTGTCTCGCCGCCGTCACTGCCACCGAGTCAATATCCAGTGCCAGAATGTGTCCTGCCCCCAGCTTGGCCGCAGCGATGGTCAGGATGCCCGAACCAACCCCCAGGTCGAGCACTGACATTCCGGGCTCGACCAGGTCTTCCAATGCCTCAAGGCAGGTGTAGGTTGTGGGATGGTATCCGGTGCCGAAGGCCAACCCGGGGTCCAGTTCGATGACAACGTCATTCGGCCCGGGATCATGGTCGATCCAGGACGGCTTTATCACCAGGTTTCGGCCCAGTTTCAAGAGGGTGAAATGGGATTTCCAGGAGTTCTGCCAGTCCTCATCGGGCGGCAGGGATTCGACCTTGAGTTCGCCAAGAGGCTCCAGGATGCTGGTCAGTTTCACCCCGACCTCTATGTGCGCCAGTCGCTGCCGGGATGTTGACGGCAGATAAGTCCGCAACAGGACCCGGTTGTTGTCCCTGATCTCCATAGACATGCCATGTCCATACCGTTCGAACAGGTAGGAGATGGGCTCGACATATTCGAACGGGGTCTCAATGCTGATTTCGTGCCATTCCATCTTCGTGGCCGCCGCCCTTTCCCGCGAGGAAGCCTGTGCTGCCGGAACGTAAGAGCCGAGTTATGCAGGACCTGTTGGGAACCTGATTGCCGGGGACCTACTTGTCAGGAACCTGCTTGAAGCGGTTGAACAGTCCTTTGGACTTGGTGGGTTCTTCCGTTTCCTCCGGCTCATCCTCCAATTCGTGACCCATGGATTTGGCCAGTTCTTCGAGCAGCCTTTTCTGCTTCCTGTTGAGGCTCTTGGGGACGCTCAAGTCCACGTATATCCGCAGGTCTCCCCGCCGGTCGCTGTGAATGTGGGGAACACCCAGACCACGCAGACGGAACTCGGCGCCAGGCTGTGTGCCTTGCGGGACTTTCAGCACTTCCGGATCGCCATCCAGGGTGGGTATCTCCTTTTCCACCCCCAGGGCAGCCTCCACCATGTCCAGCGGGAGTTCGTATACAAGGTCATACTCGTCACGGTGGAACACCTTGTGATTCCGGACATTGACCTGGACGTAGAGGTTGCCAGGAGGCCCCCCATTCCGGCCCACGTCTCCCTCGCCGGTCAGGCGCACCTGCATCCCCCCCTGGACACCCGCCGGAATAGTCACCGCAGTCTTGCGTTTGCGTCGCTCCAGGCCGGCACTCCGGCAGCGGGAGCAGGGGGTTTCAATCAGGCGCCCGGTCCCGCGGCAGGCAGGACAGGCCGTCACCTGGGCAAATTGCCCGAACAGGCTGCGTTGTGTGCGCCGCACCTGGCCGTGGCCGGCGCAGGTGGAGCAGGTGTTGATCGATGTCCCCGGTTCGTTACCCTGTCCCGAACAGTGACTGCAAAGCTCGACCCGGTTGACTTCCACCTCCCGTTCGGTTCCGAAGACCGCTTCTTCAAAACTCAGGGTGACTTTCTGCTGGATGTCCGACCCCCGCTGGGATTCCTGGGCCCGGCGGGCTGAACTGTCCCCGAAGAAGGAGTCGAAAATATCCCCGAATCCGCCAAATACGTCGAACCCGTCAAATGGCTGGTCAAACCCCCCGTTCCCCGAAACCCCGGCGTGTCCGAACCGGTCGTACTGGGCCCGTTTCTTGGAATCGCTCAGGACCTGGTACGCCTCGTTGATGTCCTTGAATTTTTCCTCCGCGTCCGGGTTTTTGTTCCGGTCCGGGTGGTATTCCATGGCCTTCTTGCGGAAAGCCTTCTTGATTTCTTCCTCGGAGTCCCCTCGCGCGACTCCGAGCACCTCGTAATAATCGGTTGGTGGCATTGATACCCGCCGTTTCTTCGCAGAATTTATATGGACATATTCTCGAACATTATAGAGGACGGCTCCAGCGTCGCTCAACACGCATTTCCCTGCTGGGGTAGTGCATTATTGGGATAGGGCAATCAAGAGTTTGACCCGACTCTGCCATGGCGGTTAAATAACCCGTTGCAGCTACTTTGCCCCCGCGCGCATCGAGCCCATGGTGCGGATGAACCTCCGCGCCCCCCTTGTCGATTCGACGTTAAATTGGGTAGCTGCAGCAAGTGCCTCACCCTCGTCACAAGGTGGTTTCCTTCGTGCGCTTGTTCCTCTGCTTGTCCATTTTCGCCCTTCTTATCGCCTGCTCCACCCCACCGCCGCCACCGGAAATTCCAGCTGCCGTGGAAGCACGGTCGACGGTTGAACCGGAGAGTCTGCCAACGACAACCCCCGCGCCCATACCGACATCGAGTCCTTCTGCCCCATCGATCCCAACCGCTGCCGCTATACCGGCTCCATCACCTACGCCGAGAACTGGCCCCACCTTGACGCCGACCGCGGAACCCACGGCCGCGCCAACTGCCGCACCCACCCTCACCCTCGAGCCGGTGTCTTCGCGTACTACCTCGCAAAACCTCCCATCGGCGTCGGCTGCCAATACGACGCCGGATGGCACGCCGACCGCTTGTTCTGAGCTAACTAAGGAATCCCATTGGGCGAGCCTGGATTTCTGGTCTGATGCCGGTGTGCCGGACGTGGAAGCCGGTTTGACCTGCGGCGCCAATATCGAGGCCAGGGGCCTTCACGGATGGACTCCGTTGCACCAGGCGATTCATGTCGGCCAAAACCCGGCCGTCCCACTGGCCTTGCTGGACGCAGGCGCCGATATTGAGGCCAGGGATGATCGCCAATGGGCCCCGCTGCACGCGGCGGCCTTCAACTACTGGGGCGACATGCCGATCCTTCAGGCTTTGTTGGACGCCGGCGCCAACACCGAGGCCAGGAACAGTGACGGAAACACCCCGCTGCATCTAGCCGTCGGGTTCAGCGACAGCCTGGCAGGCGTTCAGGCTTTGCTGGACGCCGGCGCCGACACCGAGGTCAGTGGCGAACTGGGATGGACTCCGCTGCACTTGGCGGCCAATTTCAACGAGTATCCGGCAATCGCCCAGGCCCTGCTGGACGCCGGCGCCGGCACCGAGGCCAGGGACGTTTTCGGAAGGACTCCGCTGCATAATGCCATCGAGTACAACGACAATCTGGCAGTCACGCAGGCGTTGCTGGATGCCGGCGCCGACATCGAGGCCAGGAACAATGACGGATGGACTCCGTTGCATGCAGCGGCCTGGCATCGAAATACTTCGGCGCTTCATGCCCTCCTGGAGGCCGGCGTGGACGTCAATGCCAGAAACAACGACGAGAGCACTCCCCTGGGTCTGGCCAGAGTAATACGCAACGAGTCGGCTGTCTGGGTGTTGCGGGAGGCTGGAGGAACCCGTTAGTTGACTTCGGAATGCTTATCGGGCCAGCCCCGGACTCGCGTCGGCAGCGAAACATCGGGTTGACAGTCAAGACCGCAATTCCTAGAATGATTACTTCGGAGATATAGTCTCCGCAGCGGCTCACACTGACGGAAAGGAAGGGATTATGCTCGGTTTAGTAATTTTCCTGTCCGTCCTGGCGGCCGCAGGGATAGCCGGATCTGGCGTTGCAGTGTGGCTGATCGTCAGGTCCCGGTTCAATGGCAAGCGGTTAGACGACGCAAACAGCCAAGCAACCAATCTGATTACCCAGGCTGAGGAGGAGAAGCGCAAGATTCTCCTGGGCGCACAGGAAGAGGTGCTCCAGATGCGCACCTCCGGCGAAAAGGAGATCAAGGACCAGCGGCAGGAGCTCAACCGCCTAGAACGGCGATACCTTCAGCGAGAAGAGCAGCTGGAACAAAAAAACGACGCCTTGGACAAGCAACGGGACACGCTCGCTGACAAAGAGCGGGAAGTCCAGAACGCGTTAGAACAAGTAGACGAGGTGAAAAAGCAACAGCTCACCGTACTGGAGGAAATTTCGGGTCTCAGCGTCGCTGAAGCCAGGGAGTTGGTCGTTCTGCGCGGTCAGGAACAGGCCGAGCACGACTTGTCCCGACGCTATTATGACCTGGAAAAAGAGTTCAAGGCTAAAGCGGACGACAATGCCCGCAGGATAATCACCCTCGCCATTAACCGTCTTGCCACGGATGTAGTTTCCGAAACTACCACCTCAACGGTATCCCTGCCTAACGATGAGATGAAGGGACGTCTCATCGGCCGCGAAGGGCGGAATATTCGCGCGTTGGAAGCCCTTACCGGGGTGGATATCGTCATTGACGACACTCCCGAAATCGTCACCGTATCATGCTTCGACCCGGTCCGGCGGGAAATCGCCAAGCTGGCTCTGGAAAAGCTGATCACCGACGGCCGCATCCAGCCGGCCCGCATCGAGGACATGGTAAACCGTGCCCATACCGAGATCGAACAGACCATCTGGAAGGCTGGTGAGCAGGCAACCTTCGATCTGGCGGTCAGCGGGTTGGATCCGGAGTTGGTCCGGTACCTGGGACAGCTCAAATACCGGTACAGCTACGGCGAAAACGTGCTCAAGCACTCCATAGAGGTCGGTCTCCTGGCCGGAATGATGGCGTCGGAAGTCGGTGCCAACGTCCAGTTGGCCCGGATCGGCGGCCTTCTTCATGACATCGGAAAGGCGCTTACCCACGAAGTGCCCGGACCCCATGCCGAGATCGGCGCCGAGTTATCGGCCCGCTATGGCGTGAACCATTCCACCTGCGCCTGCATCAAGGAGCACCACGACGACGAACACTCGTCCATCGAGTCTTTCCTCGTCGCCGCCGCCGACGCCATCAGCGCGGCCCGGCCGGGAGCCCGCAAGGAGTCCCTGGAGCAGTACGTCCAGCGCTTGCGGGAACTGGAGGACGCCGCCATAAGCTTTGCCGGAGTGGAAAGGGCCTTCGCAATTCAGGCAGGCCGCGAAGTCCGGGTCATGGTAAGACCCGGCGATGTAAACGACGTCGAGTCCGCCACCCTGGCGCGGGACATCGCCAAGAAGGTTGAAACAGACCTGGTGTTCCCGGGACAGATCAAGGTCACCGTCATACGGGAGACCCGGAGCACCGAGTTCGCCCGGTAACACCGGATTTCATCGGCGCATCACAACCCCAAGAAAGAACGAAAGACCGTCGGTTTGAACTGAAGGAGGGTCCAGGTCCGGAGACAACCGGGTTGGGCCCTCCTTTTAATTTATCTGTAACTTGGAAGAATCGCCTTGCGAATATTGATGATTGGAGACATCATAGGGCGTCCCGGTCGGCAGGCCCTCAAGGCTATCCTGCCGGGGTTGCGCCAGGAACTTGCCATCGACTTCGTCATCGCCAACGGGGAAAACACCGCCGGCGGATTCGGCAT
Source organism: Dehalococcoidia bacterium (assembly GCA_965203675.1). Taxonomy (GTDB): domain Bacteria; phylum Chloroflexota; class Dehalococcoidia; order Lucifugimonadales; family UBA3495; genus CATOSK01. The sequence goes on from CBDBDE010000001.1 coordinate 322,227, forward strand.
CACGGCCGACACGGCCTACGAGCTTCTCGACAACGGTGTGGATCTGCTGACCTCCGGCAACCACATCTGGGACCAGAAGGAGATCATTCCCTACATGGATGAAGGTCTCCCCCTAATCCGCCCGGCGAATTACCCCAATGCTCCCGGGCGGGGTTACCTGATCTACGAAGGAGTTATGGTCCTGAACTTGATGGGGCGGGTGTTCATGCCTGCCCTGGACTGCCCCTTCCGCACCGCCGACGCCATCCTGGATGAAGTGGCCGAGTCGGAAAACCCCAAGGTGATAATCGTCGACTTTCACGCCGAAGCGACATCGGAAAAACAGGGCTTGGGCTGGTACCTCGACGGGCGCGTCAGTGCCGTTCTCGGGACGCATACCCACGTGGGCACAGTTGATGCGAAGATACTTCCCAAGGGCACAGCCTACCTGAGCGACGTAGGTATGACCGGGCCCGTCAACTCGGTAATAGGCAGTAACGTGGGGGACGTGCTCGAGCGGTTCCTGACCGGACTGCCTCAACGCCTCAACGTCGCCACCGGTCCTTCAGTACTGAACTCGGTACTAATGGACATTAATCCGGAAACCGGAAAGGCAACCTCCATCCAGAGAATCGACAGGACGGCTGACTGAACATGAGCGCTGCTGTAGACCTCCACCTGCACACCACCGCATCCGACGGACGGCTTCGGCCCACCGAGTTGATCGATCTGGTCGCCAGCCAAGGCCTCAAAGTCGTTTCGGTTTCCGACCACGACACGACCTCGGGTCTCGATGAAGCCTACCTGGCAGCAAGCAAGCACCCGGGCATGCGCATCATTCCGGGCATCGAACTCAGCACTGACATCCCCGGCGATGAAATTCACATGCTGGGGTACTTCTTCGACCGGGAGGACGCGGAGTTCCAGAATGTCCTCACCCGTTTCCGCCGGGGACGCCTGGAGCGCGGCCAGATGATGGTGGAAAAGCTGGCCGAATACGGTCTCCACGTTGAGTGGGAGCGTGTGCAGGCGATTGCAGGGGAGGGTGGAGCCGTTGGCCGGCCTCACGTCGCCCTCGCCCTCGTGGAGAAGGGCTATTTCCGTGAGCCCAAGGACGCTTTCGCGGAATACTTGGGCCGGAACGGCCTCGCCTACGCCGAGCGGGAGAAGATGACGCCCGAAGAGGGGGTTCGGCTCCTGTCCCGCGTTGGAGGAGTCGCGGTCCTGGCCCATCCGGCCCAACTCCCCGACCTTGACCAGAAATGCGCCGAACTCAAGGCCGCCGGCCTCGTGGGCATGGAAGTCCACTACCAGATGTACACCCCCGACACCGTGGCCCGCCTCCTCGACGTGGCCAACCGCCACGGACTTATCCCTTGCGGCGGCAGCGACTACCACGGGCTGGGCAATACCGGGGAACAACTCCCCGGGCTCCTGGGGCCTCCTATGGAAACGGTGGAACGCCTGGAAGAAGCCGCCGCCAAAGTTGACCGCGAAGCCGCCCGGCAGGTCGGCTGACCCGCTCCTGCCATGCTGGAAATCGCCGGATTATACGTTTATTCCTACCTGGTAGGAGCGGTGCCCACTGCTTACCTGCTGGCCCGTTTCTCCAGTGGCATTGACATTCGGCAGTACGGCAGCGGCAACGTTGGGGGATCCAACCTGGCCCAACACGCCGGACGCCATTGGGTCGTCCTCCTCCTCATATTCGACATATTGATCAAGGGAGCAACCCCGATCCTAGTCGGCGTCTACGTAACCGGTTTGGATTGGGCCTCGTTCTGGCTCATGGCCGCGCCGGTCCTGTCGGCAATCGGCCACAACTGGTCTCCATTCATGCGATTCCAGGGCGGCCGCGGAATATCCGTAGTGGCCGGTGCCCTGCTATCCGTGGATTGGCTGGCCTTGGCGTTATGCCTCGCCGTTGTCGGTGCGGGCAAGAAATTCACCGGCAGTTCAGCTTTGTGGGTCCTGGCCTGCCTGGCCTCGCTCCCATTTTGGGCCTTGCTGTTCGGAAATCCGGCTTGGGTGCCCGGCGAAGGACAGGCGTCTTCCAAATTTGCCCTCTTTGCGGCCTTGCTGGCGGTCACCGTCCTGAAGCGTCTCTTGGGAAACGCCCTGGTTTGGCCGCAGCGCGGGGTCCGTCGCAAAGTCCTGTTCAACCGCCTTTTCCACGACCGGGACGTTGATCAACGCGAGGACTGGGTCCATCGCGCGCCCGTCCTGAGCGAATCATGACCACCCCCATGCGCGAGACACCTTCCAACCCCGATCCGGCGGTCTCTGGCCGGTGTTTCTGGCATCCTGAACTGGAGACCGGGTTGTCCTGCAGCCGGTGCGGACGCTCGATTTGTCCCAGTTGCATGGTCCAGGCACCGGTGGGCATCCGATGCAAGGAGTGCGGACGCCCGGTCCGTATGCCCACCTACGACGTCGGCCCCCTGAACTACGTCCGTGGGTTGGCTGTGTGCATTGCCATCGCCATTTTCGGCGGCGTGGCATGGCTGTTTCTAAACTCTTTCTTCGGCGTTCTCCCCTTCGTCAGCGGCTTGGTGGGGCTGGGGTTGGGTTACGCCACCTCGGAGCTCCTGGGGCTCGCCATCAACCGCAAGCGGAGCATACTCCTGGCTCTCTGCGCCGGAAGTGCGGTTGTTATCGCTTTCCTGATAACTTTCATCTTCGGCCCGCCCGTCTACGGCCTATGGGACTTGCTCCTCGTGTTCGTCGGGGTCGCCCTGGCGGTACAGCGGGTCCGACCTTAGCTCTTCCCAGGCTCTGCCCACCGTTTCGGCCACGAGCCACGAAGCAAATCCCCGACGCCGCAGGTGGGCCGTCAGCTTCTCCCGGAACTCACTCCAGTCCGCGTCTCCACGCGCCAGACGGCGGGCAAAGGATCCGGCGGCTCGTGCCGCATTGGCCTCATCATCAAACCCCGCCAGGGAATCCTCGATGACCTCTGCCGGGACTCCGAAACCCAGCAGTTCCTGCCGGATTAACCGCCCCGCCCTTGGCTTGAACCGTTCCCGGCTTGCCCGCCACTGCATGGCGAACTCCAGGTCATCGAGAAGATTCTGATTGCCGAGGGCTTCGAGCACTTCTTCCACGACCCCCCGGGAATACTTGCGGGACAGGCGTCGCCGGACCTCCGCCTCGCTCCTTGCCCTGTAGGCCAGGAAACGGAGCGCTTGCTCCTTGGCCCTGAAAAAGGCGGTGGAGCCTTTAAGGGCCCCACCGCCTTTTACCGTCTGCCGTGGTTCCATCGATTTCGTTCTTCCGGCGGTATTAATCCGGGGCCCCTTCGGATGAATCCCCCGCCGCCATCAGCAGTTCCGCTGATTTTTCCGGCGGATGGGCCCCGTTGCTCGACGGTTCCTCCGCCTCGGGCATTTTCCCACGAATCCTTGCTTCCACCGACTCCGCAATCTCCGGGTGTTCGTTCAGGAACTGCTTGGAAGCTTCACGACCCTGTCCCAGACGGGTTTCACCGTAGGAATAGAACGCCCCCGCTTTGCGGATATGCCCCTGGGACACCCCGATATCCAGAATGTCCCCCATCTTGCTGATGCCCCGGTTGAACATGATGTCGAACTCGGCCACCCGGAAAGGCGCGGCAACCTTGTTTTTGACGATGCGTGCCCGTACCCGGTTGCCCACTATCTCCGAACCCTGCTTCAGCGATTCGGTGCGTCGCAGGTCAATCCGCACGGAGCTGTAGAACTTCAGGGCCCGGCCTCCCGGGGTCACTTCCGGACTCCCGTAGACCACTCCAACCTTTTCCCGAAGCTGATTGATGAACACCACTGCCGTCCGGGAGCGATGAATGGTGGAGGTGAGCTTGCGAAGGGCTTGCGACATCAACCGCGCCTGCAACCCGACGTGGGTATCCCCCATGTCGCCTTCGATCTCGGCCTGGGGAACGAGGGCCGCCACGCTGTCCACCACCACGGTGTCAATTGCGCCGCTGCGTACCAGTTGCTCGGTGATATCCAAGGCCTGCTCGGCGCTGTCCGGCTGCGAAATCAGCAGATCGTCCAGACGTAGTCCGCAGTTGGCGGCGTAGTTGGGGTCCAGCGCGTGTTCAGCGTCCACGTAGGCCGCGATGCCCCCCAGCCGCTGGGTCTCGGCCATGATATGGATTGCCACCGTGGACTTTCCCGCCGATTCGCCCCCGTATATCTCGGTGACGCGGCCCCGGGGAATGCCGCCCGCCCCCAGGGCAATATCCAGGCTTATGGACCCCGTGGGAATCGAATCGGTTACCAACCGCTGGGCAACCTCTCCCAGGCGCATGACGGCGCCCTTGCCGTGGTCTTTTTCAATGCGGCCCAAGGCCGTTTCCAGCGCGTTGAGCTTGTCCTTGTTATCGGCTGGCATGGTTTCCCTTCCCTCTCCCGTTAAGTTGCCCGAACATTAGCACAATCGTTCGTTCTTCACAATAGGCAACTGTCAGTAAATTCCTGGGTTCGCATACGGGCCTCGTGGTGCTTTTTAACCAGCAGTCCCCCGCACCCAGCCACCGCTCTACCCCTACGCTTCGGGCCTCTGGGGGCACGGGCCAGCGCTCCCCGGGAGTCGTGATTTCTTGGCTGAACGGAGACGACCGTCTCCGGCTAGAATTCTCAATTTCCGCCCTTGAACCCGATGCTCACCTTTCCGTTCTCCACGATCACCGGCGTCACCCTCTCACCGTTCGTCAACGCCAGCAGGTCGGGAATCTTGTCCGGCTCCTTGGAAACGTCAACCTCGGTGTAGGGGGTCCGGTTGCGCCGGTACTCCATCTTCGCCGCCGCGGAAAAGGCGCAGTCCGGGTGCGTGTAAATGATGGTTTCGGCCTGGCTGGCTTGCGTCACGATAAGCCCCTCGAACGATAAATATGGCCCGTAAGCTGAACGAACGCGTCCATTCTAAAGCCACGTCCCCGGGGATTCAACGAGGCGGCAGGCGGAGACGGTTCCGGGTGCGTAGAACGGGAGTTTCACCTAGGGGTTACGCCCAAGGTAACAAATGGCTGCCCGGCCTGGGCTCGAACCAGGGCTTACAGCTCCAAAGGCTGACGTGCTACCACTACACCACCGGGCAAGGTGGAAAACCTACTGGGAAGGTCCTCTATCCATCAAGGATCTAATCGGATTTCCCGCGCGGCTTCCGCAATTAATTGTGAATGTCCCCGTCAATAGAGTCAAGCGGATGCAACCACCAGGCCCCGGCCATCGTACAGCCCCGCGTTGACGCTGGGAAACGGGCTGGATACAATTTTCCGGCCGAGCCGCCCAGTCCCATCAGGCAAGTTGCCTAGCCTTCAGCCCCCACGCAGGCTGAGGTTGGGGCCGAATGGGGCGGCTGTTAGAGCCAACCCCACATTACGCTTCCCACAGGTTGCTTATGAACGGAGACCAGATTCGGGACTCTTACATCCGGTTTTTCGAAGCCAAGGGGCACCTGCACATGCCCAGCGCTTCGCTGATCCCCGCCGGGGACCCCACACTGCTGTTCACCAGCGCGGGCATGGTCCCGTTCAAGCCCTTCTTCATGGGAGAGCAGACGCCTCCATCCCGGAGGCTGACCAGCCACCAGAAAAGCTTCCGCACCACCGACATAGACGAGGTGGGAGACCACAAGCATCTTACCTTCTTCGAAATGCTGGGGAATTTCAGCATCGGGGACTATTTCAAGAACGACGCGGTGTCCTTCGCCTGGGAACTGGTGACGGAGCTTTTTCAACTGCCTCCGGAACGCATCTTCGTGACGATCCACCTGGATGACGACGAAGCCTTCCACATCTGGCGGGACGAGGTCGGCGTACCGGCGGAGCGGATCTACCGCTACGGGGATTCGGACAACTGGTGGGGACCGGCGGGCACGGAAGGTCCGACCGGCCCATGTTCCGAGCTGCATTACGACGGCGGCGCGGAGAAGGGCTGCGCGCCAATGGTGCCGCCCGATGGGTTGACCGCCCAGTTCCTGCGGGAGCGGGACGGAGCGGAAGCAACCGATCCGCCAGGCTGCCATCCCAACTGCGACTGCGAGCGGTTCGTGGAGCTGTGGAACCTGGTGTTCATGCAGTTCTACCAGGACCCGGAGCGTAACCGGACGCCTCTCCCCGCGCCCAGCGTAGATACCGGGATGGGTCTGGAGCGGGCGGCGGCCGTCCTGCAGGGAAAGCCCAACGTCTACGAGACGGACCTGTTCGCTCCCATCGTCGCCAAGGTCTGCGAATTGACGGGCCAGCGTTACGGGGAGGCGGTGGACACCGACTTCGCCATCCGGGTGGTGGCGGAACACTCGCGGGCGGCCTGCTTCCTCATCGGGGACGGTGTGGTGCCCGGCAACGAGGGAAGGGGCTACGTGCTGCGGCGGGTCATCCGCCGGGGCATCCGCTACGGGCGCAGGTTGGGGCTGGGCGAGTCCTTCATGAGCGACGTCAGCCGAATAGTCCTGGACCGGTTCTCGGACGTCTATCAGGAACTGCGGGAGAACGAAGCGTTCATCCTCCGGGTAATCGGGCTGGAGGAAGAACGGTTCGCGCAGGCCTTCGACGTGGGAAGCAGTATCCTGGAAGGGATGATCGGCGATGAAAGAGAGCGAATCTCCGGAGAGGAAGCGTTCACTCTTTACGACACCTACGGGTTCCCTCCCGAGCTGACGGCGGAGATAGCCGGGGAGCATGGGCTGTCGGTGGACATGGCAGGGTTCGAGCGGGAGATGGAGGCGCAGCGGGAACGGGCCCGCTCCGCCGCGGCGTTCACCGGCAGCATGGAGATTCATGCAGCCTACGAAAACCTGGGCGTGGAGCGGAGCCGCTTCGTGGGGTATGACCAGCTCCGGCAGGAGTCGGTGGTGGCGGCGCTGCTGGCCAGGGACGACGAGGAGCCGGCGGAGGCAATCGGGCACGCATCCCGGGGGCAAGCCGTTGAAGTGGTGCTCCAGTCCACGCCCTTCTACGCCGAAAGCGGTGGACAGGTGGGGGACCAGGGGACGATTGCCGGTCCGAACGGGATGGTGCGGGTTGAACACACCCACAGCCCGGTCGCCGGGATGGTGGTGCATCAGGGGGTTGTGGAACAGGGGGACATCGCGCTGGGAGACTCAGTGACGGCCCAGGTCGATCCTTCCCGGCGGATGGATGCGGCGCGGAACCACAGCGGCACTCACATCCTGCACGCGGCGCTCCGGTCAACTCTCGGCGCCCACGTCCGGCAGGCGGGATCGCTGGTGGCGCCCGACCGCCTCCGGTTTGACTTCAGCCATGTCAGCGCGTTGTCCCGGGACGAGCTGTTGTCGGTCCAGGGGTTGGCCAACGAGAAGGTCCGGGATAACCTGGGAGTATCAGTCCGCGAGACGACCTATGCGGACGCCGTCCGCGAGGGAGCGCTGGCCTTCTTCGGAGACCGCTACGGGGACGTTGTCCGGGTCGTAACGATGTCCAACGGGGAACCCTTCAGTGTGGAGGTGTGCGGCGGCACTCACGTCCACGCCACCGGAGAGGTGGGTACGCTCCTGGTGCTGGGGGAGTCCAGCATCGGCGGTGGAATGCGCCGGATCGAGGCGGTTACCGGGCGGGCGGCGGAACAGCTTTTCGTCGAGCAGTCGGCCCGGCTGGAAGCCCTGTCCCAGCGGCTCCAGACGCCGGTGGCCGACCTGGAATCCCGGGTGGAGTCTTTCCTGCAGGACGCCGAGGACCTGCGGCGCCGGCTGGCTGCCCTGGAGCGGAGCACTCTCCGCTCTGAAGCCGACGGGTTGCTGGCCAGGACTGCCGAGGTTTCCGGGGTCAAAGTAGTGGCGGGCCGCACTTCCGCCGGCAGCCCGGAATCAATGCGGGAGATGGGAGACTACATCAAGGCCAAGCTGGGCAGTGTAGTGGTCGCCCTGGGCGCGGTGGTGAATGGTAATCCCCTGTTTGTGACCATGGTGACTCCCGATTTGACCGGACGAGGACTTCACGCCGGCAACATTGCCCGGGAAACCGCCCGGGTGGTTGGCGGCGGTGGCGGCGGGCAGCCGGAAATGGCCCAGGCCGGCGGCAGAAACGCCGCCAAGCTCGACGAGGCCCTGGACAGCGTGGCGGGCCTGGTCCGTGCGGGGCTGTCATCCTGACAACAGGAGCTGGGAACAGCAGCCGTTATCTCGCCCTCGACTTGGGGGAGCGGCGGATTGGCCTGGCCGTCAGTTACGGGGAGGGTACGCCGGTCCTTCCGCTAGACCACGTCGTGCGGGGAAGCCTGGAACAGGATGTCTCCACGGTCCTGGCCATTGCCCGGGAGAGAAACATCTGCGCCCTGGTGGTGGGCCTGCCGGTGACGCTTTCGGGAGCGGTGGGCACCCAGGCCAGGCGGGCCCAGGGCTTTGCCAGGGCTGTGAGCAAGCGGTCGTCTATCCCGGTCCACACCATGGACGAGAGGTTCACCACCGCGGAGGCGGAGGGTCTGCTACGGGACGCCGGGAGTGAACCCTCCCGGGACCGGGGGGCGGCGGACTCAGTGGCCGCCGTTTTGATCCTGGAGCGGTTCCTGGCCTCTCGGGCAGGCGGCTAGATCGGGGTCCGCTGGAAGTCCTCGGAAACCAGCGACATGGTTTCCAGGTCCCAGTCGAAGGTGAGCGCCACCGAGATAGGGGAGGTTGCGCCCAGGAGCCGTTGCCCGTGTTGCGCCACCACGCTTTCCGCTTCCCGGAAGTCCAGGTCTTCCCGCTCGATGCCGGAGCGGTTGCACACAATGACGGGCAGGCCGGTGTCCCCGCTCCGCTGCTCCCATTCCCCGTCTGGGCCGCAGCCACCCGGGCCCCATGACGCCGGGGAAACAAGAATCTGCGCCCCGCTCTCCTTCATAAGCTGGGGCACATCGTTCTTGTAGCAGTCGGCGCAAACGGGCACTCCCACTTGCACGCCGTCGCACTCGATGGGATCGCACCGTTCACCGGGACTGGACCATGCCTCTGGCCCGCGCAGCGTCTTGACCTTGCGGTGCCGGCCCACGATTTCACCGTCCCGATTGATCACGAACACGGTGTTGAACATCTTGCCCGATTGGAGTTCCCGCTCGGGGTGGGCCAGGAACACCGTCAAGGCCAGTTCCTTGACCAGCTTGCAGAAGCCGTCCATCCACGGGTCCGGCTGGGGAAGAATCCAGTCGGTGCCGATCTTGTCGGCGAAGAGGTACCCCGGGATGCACAGTTCCGGGGTGACCGCCCAATCCGCTCCCAGTTCGGCGGCGGTCCTGACGGCCGACTCCACGAGGCGGCGGTTGTGTTCGACATCCCCGAGGACCGGGGCAACGTGGAGGAGGGAGATACGGAGTCTTTTCATCGGCTGCCGTTATGGGGCTGCGGGCCCCAGGGGAGGATGGCTGGGCGAGCATGATTATAGCACCGGCGGATGGGGTAAGGCAGGCCTCCCCATTTGATGCGCCTGACCAGAGGCTACAACGGGAGCCTGGAAAAGCCGGTTTATTCGCCGGCCCCGGTCTCCCGGAAGCAGCAGGGTATTCTCAACATCCCCCCATGTTGAGAATACCCGGTGCCGTTGCCGCCTTGACCTTTGCGGAGGGCGTTTTTACAATTTACATATCGGATAGTTACAAAGCCGCCCAGCCCCTGCGACAAATTACCGGAATCGGGGGTGAAAGCGGCGACCCAGCCGAGGCCCCCGCGCAGGCGGGGGGGAGGGGTAGATGAATTCCAGCTTTATCGGGAAAGTCGACAAGGCCCGGCGGTATGCGGAGGAGAAGGACCGCGTCAGCATCACCACCTTCAAGGCGACTTTCCAGGGCAACCACGGCACTTACGACGTCAGCTTCGACGACGGGCGCTGGGACTGCCAGTGCGCCTTCTTCTGGCGCCACGAGGCATGCAGCCACACCATGGCCCTGCAGCGGATCCTCGACGAGGTTCTCGCCCGCCAGACCCAGGCAGTCGAGGGTTAAGCGCCGCTCCTTCTCCGATGCACAACTGAGCCGGGGAAAATTCCCCGGCCCCTTTTTGCCGCAAGGAGACTTCGTCGGAAGGGAGCTTTGTCGGAAGGAAGCCCGCGCTAACCTTCGACTTTTCGGAAAACCAGGCAGGCGTTCTGCCCGCCGAACCCGAAGGCATTGGACAGCACGATTCCCACGTCCTTCGACCGTGCCGTGTTGGGAACGTAGTCCAGGTCGCACTCCGGGTCGGGAAACTCGTAGTTGACGGTTGGATGAATCTTCCCGGAAACAATCGTCTGAACGCACGCCGCCGCTTCCAAAGCCCCCGACGCGCCCAGCGCGTGCCCGATCATGGACTTGGTCGAGCTGATCGGCACCCGAGCCGCCGTATCCCCGAACAGCCTCTTTATGGCCGTCGTCTCCACCGCGTCGTTGAGGGGGGTGGACGTTCCGTGCGCGTTGATGTAGTCCACGTCCTTTGGCCCCACCCCTGCATCCAGCAAAGCCAGCTCCATCGCCCGGGCCGCCGAAGCTCCCGTCTCCTCCGGCTGCACCAGGTGGCCCGCATCTGCCGTGCACCCGAACCCCGCTGCCTCGCACAGGATCGTTGCGTTCCTGGCCACCGCCCGGTCCATCCGCTCCATCACCAGCACCGCAGCCCCTTCCGCCGGGACAAACCCGTCCCGCTCGGCGTCGAAGGGACGGCTGGCCCTCTCCGGTTCGTCGTTCCGGGTGCTCAGTGCCCGCATCACCGCAAACCCCGCCAGCCCCAGTTGGCTGATACCCGCCTCCGTGCCCCCGGCCAGCACCACGTCCGCCATCCCCTGCCGGATGGCTTGAATGGCTTCTCCGATGGCCTGGTTGGAAGCTGCACAGGCGGTCGTGGCCGTTGAGTTATACCCCCGCGCTCCCGTGTGGTGGGCCACGTTGGCCGAGGCCATGTTGGGCAGTACCATCGGGAAAAAGAAGGGAGACATCCGCATCCCTCCCCGGCCGGCCAGGATCCGGCAGTTCTCCTCCAGTGTCGGGAATCCCCCGTTGCCGTTCCCCAGGATAACCCCAACCCGGTAGCTGTCTTCCCTGGAAATATCCAGACCCGCTGCCTCAACCGCGTTCAACGCCGCGGCAACCCCCAGCTGGGAAAACCGGGCCATCCTCCGCGCGTCCCTTGCCGGAATCCAGTTCACCGGATCAAATCCCTTGACTTCCCCCGAAATCCGGCATGGGTAGTCCGTCGGGTCGCAAAGCGTCATAGGACCGATTCCCGACCTGCCCGCCACCAGGTTGTCCCAGAATTCTTCCGGCGTCTGTCCCAATGGGGTGATGGCCCCCATGCCGGTGATCACCACCCTCGTTAGTTCCATGTCTCCGGTTCTCCTTGCCCGGCCGCTCTGGCCGGATATAGCCCCGCTGGGACCGGTCTACCCGGCCCTGGCGTCCGCAGGTCCCGGGGGATGAGGTCAGGATAGACCTCGGCCTCAATCCCCAGCATTGCTTCCCTGACTTCCGCTGCGACGAACAGGGATCCGGTGGCCAGAATCAGGTCATTCGGACTCGCCAGATCGAGGGCCGCCTCCACTGCTTCCCGCACCGAACCTGTTTCACAAGCGGGGGGCACTCCGCAATCCCTGAAGCTCTGTGCCAGCGCCCCGGGTGGCGTGGACCGGGGATGGCGGGACCGCGTGGCGATGACCCTCGGCTTGTCCCGCGCCAGCAGCGACACCATGTCGTCTACGCTCTTGTCCCGGGAGAACCCCGCGATTACCACCAGGCCCGAATAGTCAAAGTACCGGGGCAGGGATTCCAGGAGCGACGCCATGGAATGAGCGTTGTGGGCCCCGTCCGCCACCACCCGCGGCGATTCGGACAGCACCTCCATTCGGCACGGCCACTCCACCCCCGCAAATCCCCTCGCGACCGCCTCGGCCGGAACGGAATGTCCCTGGTCCATCAGGACTTCCAGCGCGCCTATCGCGGTGGCCGCGTTGCCCTGTTGGTGCAAACCCAGCAGCGGAATATCCAGCCGGTACTCTCCCCGCACTCCATGAACAGTCAGCGATTGCCGCCTGCCGGAACGCCCGGTTTCCGTCCAGGTAATATCCTTCCCCACGACTATCGGCCTGCCGCCCCGCTCCCGGCAGACCGACAGCAGCTCCGGGGTAGCCCCCAACCCCTGGGGACCGATAACCACCGGAACGCCGGGCTTGATTATCCCTGCCTTCTCCCTGGCTATCTTCTCCACCGTATCGCCCAGGATCTCCGTGTGGTCCATGCTGATTGACGTGATCACGCTGACCGCCGGCTCCACCACGTTGGTGGCGTCCAAACGTCCCCCCAACCCGACCTCTATGGTCTGAAAATCGCATCCCTCCCGGTTGAAGCAGGTGAAGCCCATCACCGTCATGAATTCGAACAACGACACCGGGCCTTCGCCGGACTCGTTTGAGACCCACTCCTGCGGCTCCCACAGGTCCTCCACCAGCCGGGCGAACAAGTCCTCCGTCACCGGGTCGCCATCCAGCCGGATTCGCTCCCTGAAGGTGTGCATGTGCGGCGAGGAATAGAACCCGGCACTATACCCGGCTGCGTGCAGGGCCGCATCGCAGAACGCCGCCGTGCTTCCCTTCCCCTTCGTGCCCGCCACGTGGACCGTCGGCGTGCCCAGGTGCGGATTGCCCAGCCGCTCCAGCAGCACCTTCATTCTCGACAGGTCGAAAATGGTCTTCTGCCTGGGACCCGGAGGACGCACCCGCTCGAAATCAACCAGGGACAGCAGCCTGTTTATCGATTCCCGGTACTCCACGGTCAACCTTTACCCTGCTCGTTATGGCGGCTTCGCCCGGTCGCCCCTCGCAACTTAGTGGTCCCGGAGGCTGGCCGGCATGAACCCCGCCATCGTTCTGACTCCGTCGGAAAAGCTGATCTCCTTGAGATAGTCCAGGTTCCCCTCCACCGGACGTGGGCTGAACCCGAAGAACCCCGCCACCACGTCCGTCTCCGCCACGTTTCTGACGGAAATCATCCGCAGTTCCTCTGACGTCAGCGGGGCCTTGGGCAGGACTCTCTCCATCAGCCAGACGTTGGGCCGCAGCAGCCAGGACGGCAGGTGTAACGGGATCCTGAATTTCCCCAGCGTATCGCAGATCAGCTTCAGCAATTCGTTGTAGCTCAACTGCTCCGGCCCGCCGATCTCCACCACCCGGTTCCTCAGGTCTGCCCGGCCCAGCGTCAGCGCTATGCTCCGTGCCAGATCATCGACGTGGATCGGTTGAAACCGGTTGCGCCCCGTCCCCACCACGGGCACCAGTGGCGACACCTTGACCAGCGCCCCCAGCATATTGGTGAACTCGTCCCCCTTTCCAAACACGATGGACGGACGGATGACGGTGTATGGCACTCCCCCGGCAGCCACCGCCTGCTCCCCCTGCCACTTGCTGTGCATGTAGGGCATCCGCTGGTTGTTGGCGGCTCCCAACGCGCTCACCAGCACGAATTCCTTCACCGAGCCGGCATTCCGCGCGGCCGCCGCCACGTTGGCCGTTCCCTCGTGGTTCACTGACTGGAATGTTGCTCCTGCCTGCTGCCGGATAATCCCCACCAGGTGGATCACCGAATCCACCCCGAGAAAGGCGCTGGCCAGCGCCGCCGGGTCGGAAACGCTCCCGTAGTGAACGTCCACCGAACCTTCGGGAAACATCCGCTCGCGCCCCGGCGTGCGCACCAGGCACCGCACATCGTACCGGTGTTCCAGCAATTCCCGAACCACTTGGCGTCCCAGGAACCCCGTGGCCCCGGTTACCAGTACAACCATATCCTCAACTCAGCCATCCTGTTCCCGGCAGTGGCGACGCCGCCATGAAACATCGCCTTCTAACAGTTTAACAAACTATCCGGCCCGGCCTCCGTCGTCACTGGCATCGTTCCCGTCAACAAGTTAACATGGCGGTGCTTCTCTGGACCTGTCCTCCCGGACGGCCTCATAGAGAGCCCATGACAGGATTGAGCCACTGGCAAGGAGAGCTGCTTTTATGCCACCCCCGGACTTGCACTTTGGTTCCGGCGCCGCCCTGGGCGCGGGGGAAATAGCCGCCGAAGCCCGCTGGCTCGAGGAACTGGGATTCGAGTATATCTCCGTCGGCGAACACTTCATGCGGGGCAGCCCTCCGGGACCGACCCACGCCGCCCTGCCGCTGCTCGCCGTAGCCGCCGGGGCCACGGACCGGATTCGCCTTCTCTCTTCAATCGTCCTCGTCCCCTTCTATCATCCCCTCATGCTCGCCAAGTTCGCCGCCACCCTCGACATCGCATCCCAGGGCCGCCTGACCCTCGGCGTCGGCGTCGGTGGCGAGTTCCCCGTGGAATTTGAAGCCGCCGGATTGAATCCCCGCCAGCGGGGCCGCCGCACCGACGAATGCCTGGAGGCCGTCCGTCAACTGTGGACCCAGGATACGGTCTCCTTCCAGGGCCGCCACTTCCAGTTGGAAAACGCCGCCATCAATCCCCGGCCCCACCAGGATCCCCACCCCCCCGTCTGGGTGGCTGGACGCCGGGACGCGGCCATGCGCCGTGCCGTGCGGTACGGGGAGGGCTGGCTCCCCTATTTCTACAGCCCCGAACGCTACATGGACAGCGTCGAAAAGATTCACGCCTTCGCCGCCGAGGAAGGCAGGGACCTCTCCGGCTTCCACTGGGGACTCTTCCCTTACATCTCCATCTACCCGACCGAAGAAGAAGCCGCCAACACCGCCGCCGAAGCCCTCGGCGGCCGCTACCTCTATGGAGGCGACTTCCTGAACATCGTCCGCAACTACTGCCTTCTTGGCCCACCGGAGCAGTGCGCGGAACGCCTCCAGGAATACATCCACGCCGGCGCGCGCCACATCATCTTCAGCATCTCCTGCCCCCGCGAAGACCGCGAGCGCCACATCGACGAAATCGCCAACCGCCTCATCCCCCTGGTCAAAGCCGCCAACTCCGAGTAAGCCCCACGACTCCTCGTCCCAACCCATCCCAATGGGCAACCGCCGCGCCAAGTGTGAGCATAATCCCCACCACCCTCAGGAACAATGCCAATGTCTGACTACAACCTCAAAGCCGACACAGTAATCCGAAACGCCAACATCATCACCATCAACCCGGCCCAACCCCATGCATCGGCCGTAGCTGTCCTCAACGGACGCATCGTCGCCGTCGGAGACGGCGCGGACGTTTCCAGCCTCGTCGGGCCCAATACCCGGGTGTTCGACCTTGACGGAAAGACCGTCCTCCCCGGGTTCATCGACGCCCACATCCACGTCCTCAACAGCGGCATCCGCCACGTCATGGCCGCCGACTGCGACCTCGCCAGCATCGGCGCGATCCATGACGCCCTTGCGGAGCGAGTGGCAGCGACTCCCGCCGGTCAGTGGGTCCAAGGCTTCAAGTTCGACGACACCAAGACCGCCGAGGACCGCTTCCTCTTCAAAGAGGACCTCGACGCCGTCAGCGCCTACCACCCCATCATGGTAGCCCACCGCGCCGGCCACATCTACTACCTCAACACCGCCGCCCTGGAAGCCGCCGGGTTCAACAACGAGACCGAGGACCCGCCCGGAGGCCGTCTCGGCCGCAATCCCGACACCGGCGAGCTCAACGGCGTCGTCTACGAGCGCGCCATCGAACCCGTCCGCTTTGGCCTGATCCCGCCCGAAACCCCGGAAATCCGCCGCCAGGGACTCACCACTATTTGCCGGATGCTCACCCGCGCCGGCCTCACCAGTGTCCACGACGCCCGAGTCGTACAGGAAGAATTCGCCACCTATCAGGAGGGCCGAGACGCCGGCGACCTTTCCCTCCGGGTCTACGTCCTCATGTACTACCCCCACTTCCCGGCCCTCCGGGAAGCCGGATTAAAAACCGGCTTCGGGGATGCGATGCTCCGCCTTGGCGGCATCAAGATGGTCGCCGACGGCGCCATCGCCGCCCGCACCGCCTACCTGTCCGAACCCTACATCGGCAGCGACTGCGACCACGGCATCCTTGCCATGGAAGCGGATGAAATCGAGGAAAACGTGATGCAGATGCACGAGGCCGGGTTCCAAGTCTGCATTCACGCCAACGGCGACGTCGCCATCGACATGGTCACCCGCGCTTACGAAAAGGCCCAGGCCGCTTATCCCCGCCCAAATCCCCGCCACCGGGTGGAGCATTGCACCCTGGTCAACCCCGAAATCCTCCATCGGATGCACCGCCTGGGCAACATCGCGACGCCCTTCTGCACCTACGTCTACCACCACGGCGAGAAGATGCCCTTCTACGGCGAAGATCGCCTCCAGTGGATGTTCGCCCAGCGCTCCTTCATCGACTACGGAGTCCATTCCACCGGAGCCACCGACTATCCCCCTGGACCATTCGAACCCCTGCTCGGCATCCAGAGCTGCGTCACCCGCACCGACAGCCGCGGCAATCTCTGGGGCCCCAACCAGAAAGTATCGGTGGAGGAAGCCCTCAAGCTCTACACCATCAACGGAGCCTACGCCTCCTTCGAGGAGAATCTCAAGGGTTCCATCGAAGTTGGCAAGCTCGCTGACTTCGTCGTGCTCGGCGCCGACCCCCGCGCCGTAGACCCCATGACCATTAAGGACATCCCGGTGGAGCGCACCATCGTCGGCGGACACACCGTTTTCGAGGCTTGAACCGCCGGTGTTTCAGTAGTGTTTCAGTTTTTCCCGATCTTCTCCAGGACCCACTTCCTTAGCAACTGCTCACAGCCTATTCCTTGCTCCCGCGCTAGTTCCTCGATAACTTCGGCGTCGGCTGCGACGAAATGGACTTTGAAAGTTGTGCCTCGGTCAAAAACTGGCCCGTTGACTTCCTCCATCTGGTCCTCGAAATCGGTTATTTCGTGGGAATCCCAGAATTCTGCCAATTCCTTGATGGAGTCCGTTTGTGGAATTTGGGCGCCCTTCATCGGTTCCTCCATCGAATAGACTCAGTCGTTCAGAGCAAGTTTATAATACACCCCAGTACGCCCTAACCTATTTCGGCGGTTAGCAATGCTCGACCTCCTCATCACCAACGGACAGGTCATCGACGGCACCGGCAGCCCCGGCTTCTACGCCGCCGTCTCCGTCGAGGACAACCGCGTCGCCATCCATCGCGGCGACATTTCCCACCTCGAAGCCTCCCGCACCATCGACGCTTCCGGCTGCGTCGTTTGCCCAGGATTCATCGACCTCCACTCCCACGCCGGTCTGACCATCCTCGGCGAGCCTCACCACGACCCCAAGGTCCGCCAGGGAGTCACCACCGAGCTTGTCGGCATCGACGGCATCTCCCACGCTCCCTTCAAGAGCCAGGAAGAACTCCACCGCTACATCTGGCTGGACTCCGGCCTCAACGGCTACCCACCCATGCCCGCCGACTGGCTGACCGTCGCTGACCTCCTCGGAAAATACGACAACACCGTCGCCGTCAACATCGCCTACATCCTCGGCAACGCCCCAGTCCGAATCTGGAGCGTCGGCTGGAACGACCGCCCCTCCACCCCTGCCGAACTCGCCGACATGCAGGCCGTCATCCGCGAGGCCATGGAGGAAGGAGCCTGGGGCCTCTCCACCGGCCTGGACTACCCGCCCGGCTCCTACGCCGACACCGATGAGTTAGTGACCTTGTCCGAGACCGCCGCCTCCCTCGGCGGCATCTACCACACCCACACTCGCGCCAGCCTCCGCGCCCACGGCGTCATGGCTCCCTGGGAGGAGGCGGTGGAGATCGGACGCCGCAGCGGCATCCCCGTCCACCTCACCCACTACCGCCAGCCCGCCCAGGGCGTCGGCAGCCACCACGACTTTCTCGGATTGGTGGACGACTCCCGCGCCCAGGGATGGGACGTGACATTCGACTGCTACACCTACCCTTACTCGGGCACCACCGTCACCATCGGCCTCCCCCACTGGGCCAAGGACGGAGGCCCCGAACGTCTCATGGAAGCCCTCCGCGACCAGGACGACCGCGAACGCATGAAGCGGGAGATAGTCCGCGACCGGCTGGAAAACAACTGGCTCACCAACTTCACCCAGCCCCACAACCAGCAGTACGATGGCCGCCTCATCACCGACATCGGCGAGATGCGCGGCCAGGACCCGGCCGACGCCCTCTTCGACCTGCTCCTTGAAGAAAATCTGGGAATCTCCACCGTCGGATTGGGCACCAACCCCCAGACCCTTCCCGCCTTCGTCTCCCATCCCTACGGGATGATCGCCAGCGACGCCATCCTTTTCGGCGAATACCCCAACCCCCGCACCTACGGCTGCTTCCCCATCGTTCTCGCCGAGTTCGTCCGGGCGGAAAAACACCTGCGCCTCCCCGAGGCCATCCGCAAGATGACCTCCTTCCCTGCCCAGCGTCTTGGCATCCCCGACCGGGGCATCCTTCGCGACGGCTTCCGGGCCGATGTCGTCGTCTTCAACCCCGACACCGTCAAGACCCACGCCACCCGGGAAGACCCCAAGCACTATCCCGTCGGCATTGACTACGTTATCGTCAACGGACAGGTCGTCATCGACCAGGGAGAGAACACCGGCGTCCTACCCGGCCGCTCCATCCGCCGCGGCCGGGCCTCCAGTTAAGCACGGGATTCGCCGGAGTCCCCTCGCCTGCCCAATGCCGAACGCCGACTCCCAGACAACCCGAATAAGTGAGACAATTGACTCTACATCGCTTTACCTCGTGAAGACCAACACATAGCCCCCCAACCGGCAAACTGGCAACCCGGCATACTATCGGAAAGAGCAGCAATGACCGATCACTTGAGGGCCTCACCGCCCCAAAGGTATCAGGAAATCAGCCAACACCTCCTGGAACAGGCCCGGCAGGAGTTGGACCAGGGCGACATCCTGCAAGCCTCCGAAAAAGTCTGGGGCGCCACCGCCCACGCCATCAAGGCCCTGGCCCAGCAGCGCGGCTGGAACCATCACGCCCACAACAACCTCCGCGAAGCCGCAACTTACATCGGTTTTGAACACGACCGGCAGGACTTGCGTCAATTATTTGGGTATCTTGAAGCTTTCCATCACAACTATTACGAACATCAAAGGAGCGGGAGCGATGTGCGCGACGCCATCGACGGGGCCGCCGTCTTCATCGCGGAAACGTTGATGCTCATGTTCGCAGCGCCTCCCACCGCGCAGGATCACCTCTCCCCATCGGAAACAGCCGAACAGGAACGCCGCCTGCGGAGACTAACCACGAAGACCAGGAACTCCCACGGCGATGCCTTCCGCGAGGATGAACTGCCCAACTTGCCCCCGGTCAGACCGGCGCCGGTGGAATGAGCGCCCCGGCCGGACAACAACCGGCATGACCCCCTACCGCTTCTGCCCCCTCTGCGCCACCCCGCTGGAAAGCCGCGAGCGCGGCGGCCTGCCCCGTCCCACCTGCCCCGCTTGCGGATTCACCCACTACCGCAATCCCGCCGTCGGAGTCGCCGTCGTCCTCGTCAAGAACGGACAGATACTGCTGGGCCGCCGCTCCCGGGGCGGCTACGAAGGCCAATGGTGTATCCCCTGCGGCTACGTCGAGTGGGGTGAGGACATCCGGGACGCCGCCCGCCGCGAGTTCCTCGAAGAAACCGGGCTGGACGTCCAACTCGGCCCCGTCTGTGCCGTCCATTCCAACTTCCACAACCCCAACCAACTGACCGTCGGAATCTGGTTTTGGGGACACCCCACCGGCGGTCACCTCCTGCCCGGCGACGACCTGGATCAAGTGGACTATTTCCCCATGTCCCAACCGCCGCCGCCGATGGCCTTCCCCACCGACCTTCTGGTGCTGGAACAACTCCGCAAGAATCCAGCCACGCCGGAGGGCTGGCCCCCGTGACCCGCGCCCTCGTCATCCAGCACCACCCCGTCGAGACTTTGGGCGCCAACCTGTCCGGTGTCCTGGCCCAGCGGGGAATCTCCCCGGAAACCATATTAGCGGAGCAGGCCATCACCGCCGGCCACGACCTGCCCGTCCCTCCGCTGGATAGCGTGCGGTTGATCATCGCCCTCGGCGGCCCCATGTCCGCCAACGACTCCTACCAAGCCATCCGGCAGGAACGGGACTACCTAGCCGAAGCCATCCGCCGCGAAATCCCGGTGTTCGGCGTCTGCCTGGGTGCCCAGTTGCTTTCTTCAGCCCTCGGCGGCATCGTCCGCCCCACCGGCGGCTACCAGTTCGGCCTCCGCAAGATAGACGTCACCGCGGAAGGCGCTGCCGACCCCGTCTTCTCCCGCATCACCGTCCCCCTCGTCCCCACTCTCCACGGCGAATGCTTCTCCATCCCACCCTGCGGGGTAAAGCTCGCCGAAAGCTATATGCTCCGCCGTGACGGCCGCTACCGGAAAATCAACATGGCCTTCCGCTACGGCAACTCCTACGCCTTCCAGTTCGAGCCTCAATTGACCCTGGAAGACCTCCAGGTATGGAACCAGGAACTGTCCGCCGACTACCGCCTCATGGGCAACCGCTTCGACCCGGATGAAGAGGCCGCCCGCCACCTCCGCGAGTTCACCGCCTACGCCCCCGCCTACGAAGCCCAGATGCGGCAGATGTTCCAGGCCTTCCTTGATAACGCCGGCCTGTCATACCCCCCCAGTTGATGACAATTGCCGCTATCCAACCTGTACCCCTTTGCGCTACCATACATCCAGGAATGGGTTGCTACCCGCGCTTCCTCTCTGGAAATGAAGCCAAGTGTGGCAAAATGAGCCAGATTGTCCGCCCTCCCGATCATTCCCTCCCCCGCCCGTGGGAGGCGGACAAAACCGGACAAATCCCCGACATTTCCCTGACAAACCTGGACATCTGACGGACAAATGAGGACAAGACTCCCCACCAGCCACGCTCGAATGTCCGGAAATGCCCGCCTTTGTCCGGTCTCCTCTAACTTCCCGCCCGGTTGGACGGCAACTCCCCCAATCCCGTTTGACACCAATTTCCCCCGGTAGTAATCTGCAACCATCGGCCTCCGGGCCCGATTCAACACCAGGACACGAAAAACCAAGTAAGGAGGAACAGCCTTATGCCCTACAACGGATTGATCGCCGAAACCGTCAACATGATCGGACACGAGGGCGACCAGATTGACGCCTACCTCGCCCGCCCCCTTGGCTCCGGCCCCTTCCCCGGCGTGGTGCTGATCCACCACATGCCCGGCTGGGACGACGCTTCCCGCGAAATGGCCCGCAAGCTGGCCTACAACGGCTATGCCTGCATCTCCCCCAACCTCCACTTCCGCGAGGGTCAGTCCACCTCCCAGGCCAACAGCGACAGCGTGCGCGCCGCCGGCGGAATGCCCGATGCCCGCACCATGGGCGACGTGGCCGGTGCCATCGGCGTCCTGCGATCCCTGCCTTACCACAACGGCAAGGTCGGCATCATCGGCTTCTGCTCCGGTGGACGCCAGGTATTCCTCGCCGCTGCCACCCTGGACGGCATCGACGCCGCCGTCAACTGCTGGGGCGGCGGCATAAACCAGGTCCCTGAGACCGAGCCTGAGCGCTCCCGCCAGCCCGTGGCCCCTATCGACTACACCTCCGGCATCAGTTGCCCTATGCTCGGCCTCTTCGGCAACGAGGACGCCCGGCCCTCTCCCGCCGACGTGGACGAGATTGAGGCCGCCCTCAAGCAGCACGGCAAGGAGTACGAATTCCACCGCTACGACGACGCCGGACACGGCTTCTTCGCCGTCGACCGGCCCAGCTACCGCGTCCACGCCGCCGTCGACGGATGGGAGAAGGTCTTCGAGTTCTACGGTCGCCACCTCAGCGCCGATGTTCGTGAGGCCGCCGGCGTAGCTGACAACTAGCCAACCTTCCCGGGCCGCCCCTCAGCGAGCCAGAGGCGAGCGGCCCCGGAGTGGAAACAGACCCTTGGCTTGCCACCAAGGCGTTGCAGCCCTTCTGGGTTGCAACGCCTCTCCTTTTTCGGGGCCATGCTATAATTCGCCCGCCTTTCGGCGAATCCTTTCAACAGGTGGTGACCATGGGGACAACCGGAGACTTGGCCCGTTACGTCGTTGACTCAACCCCGGAACGCATCCCCGACGCCCTCATCCACGAGGGCAAGCGGTGCCTGATTAACTTCCTCGCCGTCGCCATCTACGCCTCCCGCGACCCCTCCCTCGACATCCTCCTCGACGTCTTCGACGCCGAAGGCGGCAGCCCTCTGGCATCCGTCGTTGGGACCGGGGTCCGCACCACCCTTCAGAACGCTGCCCTCGCCAACGGCTATCTCGGCCACCTGGAAGACTACGACGACACCCACTTCCCCACCGTCATCCACCCCTCATCCCCCGTCCTACCCGCCGCTTTGGCCCTCGGCGAGCACCTCCATGCCAGCGGCCGTGACGTCTTGGCCGCATCGGTCCTCGGAATGGAGGCCTGCTGCCGCATCGGAATGGCTGTCCACCCCTACCACTACGACGAGGGCTGGCACATCACCGGCACCACCGGCGTCTTCGGCTCCATCATCGCCGCCGGCAAGCTCTCCAGCTTGGATATCGACCAGGTGACCCACGGCCTCGGCATCGCCGGGACCCAGGCTGCCGGAGTGAGGGAAGTCTTCGGCTCCATGACCAAGCCTTTCCACCCCGGCCGCTCCGCCCAGAGCGGGGTGCTCGCATCCCTCCTCGCCCAGCGCGGCTTCACCTCCACCACTGAGATACTCGAAGGCCGCCGCGGGTTCGCCGCCGTCATGTCCGAAGACAGCCACCTGGAGCGCGTCAACGACGGCCTGGGCGAGTCCTGGGAACTGATGATGAACGGCCTGAAGCCCTACGCCTGCGGCGTCGTCAACCATCCCCTAATCGACGCCATGGTCGCCCTCAAGAACGAGGTGGGAATTGACCCCGAGGGAGTGCAGTCTGTCACCGCCCGCGTCCACCCCCTCGTCCTCGAACTCGTCGACCGCCCCAACCCCCGCGTCGGTCTGGAAGGCAAATTCTCCTACCAGCACAGCATGGCCGTCGGTCTCGTGGATGGCTCCGCCTTCCCCGCCCAGTACTCCGACGCCCGCGTGGCCGACCCGGTAATCGCCGGCCTGCGGGATAAAATCCAGGCAACCATCGATGAGTCCATGGCCGAGGATGCCTCCGAGGTCACAATAACCCTCCGCAACGGTCAGGAACACACCCAACGGATCGAACACGCCACCGGCGCTCCCGAAAACCCCATGACCGACGCCCAGTTGAACGATAAGTTCAAGGCCCTCGTCGGCGACGTTTTCCCTTCAGCGGAGGTTGAACGGATGCTGTCGGCCCTCTGGGACCTTGATCAGGCTCCCGACGTGGCCGGAGTCATAGCCCTTACCCGCCTCGCCGACCGCACCGTCCGCGAGTAACCGACCCTACGCCAGCGCAATGGCCAGGATCGTGAACGCCAGCAGTTGCACCGATATGTAGCTGTTCACCCGGAAGAACGCCACCCCGACCCGCGAAAGATCATCCGGCTTGACCAGGCTGTTCTCATACACCAGCAGCGCCACGGCAACCGCCCACCCAACGTAGTACAGCGGGCCCAGCCCCATCCAGATTCCCAACGCCAGCAGCGACGCCGCCGACAGCAGGTGCATCACCCGGACCAGCCTCAGTGCCCCGGCAATCCCGAACTTCACCGGAACCGACTTTATCCCCTGTTCTCGGTCAAAATCGTAGTCCGTGCATCCGTAGATGATGTCGAAGCCGCCCGCCCACATCGCCACCGCAAAACTCAGCAGCACAGCCTCCGGGTCCAGCCTCCCGGTAACCCCGATCCACGCCCCCGCCGGAGCAATCGCCAGCGCCCACCCCAGCATCAGGTTGCACGCCCAGGTTACGTACTTGGCGTAGGAGTACAGCACCACGTAGGCCGCCGCAACCGGCGCCAATATCATCGCCAGCGTGTTCAGTTGGTAGGCCGCCACGAAGAAAATCCCCGCCGACACCGCCATCATCCCGATGACCTCCGCCGGTGTCAGCAACCCCTGCGGCAGATGGCGGGTCTGAGTCCTCGGATTGATCGCGTCTTCCTTGGCGTTGATTACCCGGTTCCCCGACATGGCCAGTGTCCGCGCCCCGAACATCGCCACATTGATCCAGATGAAAGCGTGCCATCCCGGCCACCCCCCCGCGGCCAGCACCATCCCGATGTATGCAAAGGGCAGCGCGAACAACGACTCCCAGATGCGTATGGAACTCAGGTAAAGAGGAACCTTCCCGAAGACCCGGCGCAACGCGGATTGAGAAGCGGCGTCTGCGTTCATGGCGGATGCCCTAAATCCCGTACTCCGACCATCGCCTGTCCACCAAAGCCTTGACCTCTGCCGACATCTCGATGTCCGGCGGCCAGCCCCGGTGGTATCCTTCTCCGGGACCCTTCCTTGTCGCGTCGATCCCCAGCTTGCTCCCGAACTTGGCCGTCGGAGATGCCACGTCCAGGTCGTCCAGCGGCCCTTCCACCACTACCAGGTCCCGCCCCGGGTCCAGGTTGTTCGCCACCCGCCATGTCACCTCGGAAGGGTCCTGCACGTCCACGAAATCGTCCACCACGATTATCGTCTTGGCCAGGCTCATCAGCCCCAGCCCCCACAACCCGAACATGACCTTCCGCGCCTGCCCCGGGTATTCCTTCTTGATGGACACGATTACCAGGTTATGGAAAATTCCTTCCGCCGGCATGTTCATGTCCACCACCTCCGGCAGCATCACCTTAATCAGAGGCAGGAACACCCGCTCCGTCACTTTGCCCATCCAGTAGTCCTCTTTCGGAGGCCGACCCACGAAAGTGGTCGGATAAATGGGGTTGTCCCGGTGGGTGATCGTAGTAACGTGGAATACCGGATAAGGCTCGGCCAGGGAGTAGTACCCCGTATGGTCCCCGAAGGGCCCTTCATCCCGCTCCTCGCCGGGAACGACGTACCCTTCCAGGACAATCTCGGCGTTGGCCGGCACCACCAGGTCCAACGTCCTGGCTTTCACCAGCTCGACCCCTTCCTGGCGGATAAATCCGGCGAAGGCCATCTCGTCCATGTCCGGCGGCAATGGGGCCGACCCCGCCCAGATGGTCGCCGGGTCCCCACCCAGCACCACCGCAACTTCCATCTTCTCCAGTTCCCCGGATAGACTCCGCCGGTAGTGCTGCGCTCCCACCTTGTGGGTCTGCCAGTGCATCCCGGTCGTCCGCGAGTCGAACACCTGCATCCGGTAAATACCATAGTTCTGCACCCCCTTTTCTGGATGCTTGGTAATCACCAGCGGCAGCGTGATGTACCGCCCTCCGTCCTCCGGCCAGCACTTCATGATCGGGAATCGGAAGAGGTTGACCTCTTCCCCGGACAGGACCACCTGCTGGCACGGCGCGTTCCTCACCGTCTTCGGTTGGAACGAGCCCAGCCGCACCAGCCTGCCCAGCATCCGTAGCTTGTCCATCAACCCGTCGGGAGCCCCCTGGGCCATCTGCAGAAGCTGACGGACCCTCCCCGCCAGCTCGTCCAGGTCCTCTACCCCCAGCGCCCAGGCCATCCGCTGGTCCGTGGTGAACAGGTTGATTACTGCCGGAACCGAATATCCTTCCACGTTCTCAAACAGGAGCGCCGGCCCTCCGTCCTTCACCACCCGATCCGCGATCTCCGTCATCTCCAGGTCCCAGCTGACTGGAGCAGTCACCCGGCGGAGTTCCCCCTTGCCTTCGAGAAAGCTTATGTAGTCCCGCAGGTCGTTGAATTTCATCAGGCTTTTGACGGAATTGTAATGCCGATTCGAGCTTCATCGCCCCCTAGGGCGAACCGGAAGCCATTGTATCTATGGCCCGTTGGCAAGTCCAACCGTGAACGGGCGCACCTAACCAACCACGGGTGATGGTATCCTGTCCCCATAACCCCCGAATCCCTGGCACGAGGAATCAGATGGCGGAAATTTACACCCTGGGAGCGGGCACTCCCACCCCCACGCCCACCCGGTTCGGCAGTTCCCATGTCCTGAAGCTCGGCAGCGAACTCCTCATGTTCGACTGCGGCCCTGCCACCACCCACAAGCTCGTCAAGGCCGGACTGTTCCCCACTCAGGTCGACTACCTCTTCTTCACCCACCACCACTTCGACCATGACATCGACTATCCCTGCTTCCTCCTCTGCCGCTGGGACCAGAGCATCGGCGAGGAGAACCAGCTCCAGGTCTTCGGCCCCGACCTGACGGAGAAAATAACCGAGGGCATCCTCGGTGAAAATGGCCTCTTCGCCCACGACTGGAAGGCCCGCGTGAACCATCCCCTCAGCCAGCAGGTCTTCGTCAATCGCGGCGGGACGCTCCCTCGTCCGGGCCCGTCGGTGTCTTCCCGGGATGTGGGCCCCGGTCCCGTGTTCAGCGGATCAAATTGGCAGGTCACCGCCGCTCCCGCCGAGCACGTCCAGCCCTGGCTCGACTCCCTCGCCTACCGCGTCGACTCCGATGAAGGCAGCGTCGTCTTCACCGGCGACACCCAGCCCTGCGCCTCCGTCACCGAACTTGCCCGGAACGCCGACATGATGCTCTGCATGTGCTGGGACGACCAGGCCGTCATGGACGCCAACGGGGAATTCAACGGCCAGTGCGGCACCACCGGAGCGGCCCGCATGGCCCAGGAAGCGGGAGTGAAGAAGCTGGTGCTCGTCCACGTAGGCCCCCACCTCGCCGGTCACGGCCCCATGGAGCAGGGCATTGGGGATGTCAGCCGCATCTACGATGGAGAAGTAGTCTTCTCCGAAGAGCTTATGCGGATTGCGTTATAGACCGGACGAGTCTTTCCCGCCCATCCCATCTTCTCTGGAGACAAAAAGAAAGGGCAGGCTCAATGCCTGCCCCGTTCATTCCTACCGGCGCTGCCGACGCCGCCGACGTGCCGCCCGCTGGGCTGCCAGCCGCTCCTTCTGGGCCTTGGAGCGGAAAAACCGCCGGTCCTTCAGCTCCCGCAGGATACCCGCGTGCTGGACGGAGGCCCGGAAACGGTTCACCAGGCTCTCTGGGGTTTCCCCTTCCCGGGGCGTAACGTATGCCATGCAACTCTCCTTCAAAAACGGCCGTCAGGCGGCCGGGGATGTTGGCCCTACTCTACCACACCCCCCCGCCACCGGCAATCAGAGTAACTCACCCTACCTCCAGAGATGGCCGCCGGGCCGTCGCCAGCACCGCCGCCGCGCCCACCGCCCCAATGGCCATAAACAGGAACGCTCCTTCGTAGGTGCCCGTCCGGTCATACAGGATGGCCGACCCCAGGGGCCCCACTCCGAATCCCACCACCTGCGCCGCCCGGCTCATGCCGAAAATGCTCCCCAGCGTCCTCCGGCCGTAGTAACTCGCCCACATGATCGGAGCAACGGTGTTCACCCCGCTCCCCACCAAGCCCTGCAGCACCGCGAACAGGTAGGTTTCTGCCAGGGTATCGGCCCTCGCCAGTACGCCCATGCTCACTGCCGCCAGCAGGAAAAGCAGCGCCAGCAGCCACTTAGCCGGCATCCGCTCCGCCGCGGCTCCGGCCAGCAGCGCGGCCCCGGCCCCGGACAGGGACATCACGCTCACCGCCGCAACTGCCGCTGCTGGAGACAGACCTTGCTGTGTCAGGTGGGGGATCAGGTGTAGCCCTATTCCCGACGTCGCCGTGCTCGCCACGAACAGCGACGCCAGGATCAGCCAGAACGCCGGTGTCCGCAGCACTTCCCGCAACGGGTACTCCCTTTCGTCCCTCTCTAGCCCTGCCCCCGCCGCGGCTCCCGCTGATTCCGGCACCCCGTCGATAGGAAGGCCCAGGTCCTCCGGTTGCCGCCGCACCAGCAAGGCGCAGGGAATCACCCCCACGGAAAACATGACCGCCGCCAGCATTACCCAGGCTGTCCTCCAGTCCCAGCCGGAAATCACCCATTGGATCATCGGGGCCATCACGATTACCCCCAGTGATCCTCCGAAATGGACGAATCCCATCGCCCGTCCCCGATACCGATAAAACCACTTCCCTGCCGATACCGAAGCCGCGATCTTGACCATGCCCTGGTCGGCAATCCTTACCGTGGTGAAGGCAACGTAAAACCCCAGCAGGGCCTGCGCCATCGACAGATACAGGCAGCCCAGGGCAATCACCGTACCGCCGGTCACAAGGATTACGCGTGACCCGAACCGGTCCACCAATCCCCCAATGAAGGGCGCCAGCCCCGCCCCCAGCACCGACCCCAGGCTAGTCGCTCCCGCCACCTCCGTCCGGCTCCACCCGAACTCCTGGCTCATCGGAATGACGAACACTGAGAGGATGCCGATCGCCGTCGCCGCGTTGGCAAACTCTATGCCCGATGCGGCACTGGCCACCCACCATCCGTAGTAAATTCGCCCGTTCCGCAGTCTCATCCGTTTTCCGCGATGGCCGTATGTAGCGGTTCCACTGCCGGGCCCTCCTCCGGCCGTTTCAGAATCTCTATAAATGCTTCCGCCCGTTGCTGTGCTGGGCAACGGGCGGAAAGAGTGAGCAAACTTTCTTCTGGGACGGTAGGCTATCCAGCCGCCACCCAGTCTGCGACCCGTTCTCCCACCATGATGACCGTCGGATGTATCCCCCCTGACCGTGGGATGCGCGGCATCACGGAAGCATCCACCACCCACAGGTCCTCCACGCCCCTCACCTTGCAATACTGGTCCACCACCGCCATTGGATCATCGTCCGGCCCCATTCGGCAGGTGCCGGAAACGTGGCGGGCCGTCCCCACCGTCTGCCGTATCCACAAGTCCAGCGCGTCGTCGTCGTTCAGGATTTCGTCCGACGGGGTGATCCGGAAATCCACCACGCCCCGGTAGGAGTCGGACTCCAGCAGCCTTGCTGCCCACCGGATGCCCTCCCTCACCCGCCGCGCGTCTTCCGGGTCGTGCAGGTAGTCGTAGTTGAACTCCGGCTGCACCCCGGGATCGGCCGATGCCAGCCGCACGAATCCCGAGCCCTTCGGCAGTCCCAGCGTGCAGGATATTCTCGCCGACTGTTCCGGGTCAACGTCGCCGGTGTGATACCGGGTCCGCACTCCCCGGACCCGTTCCTCCCGCTCGTCCACCACGTTGCTGGTCCGCAGCACCATGTCGTGGACCTCATCCGAGCCTTCGGCGGTGTAGTGCAGGCCGAAGTGCGGAGCGTCCAGGTTGGGCGACAGGTCCACCCCGTCCTTCACCTTGAAGCTGACGTGGGCGCTCAGGTGGTTCCACAGGCCCTGTCCCACGCCCGGAGACTCGTGGATGACGGAAATCCCGAACTGCTCCAGTTGGTCTCTGGGCCCCACGCCCGACAGCATCAGCAGTTGTGGCGACCGGATCGCGCCCGAGCATAGCACCACCCGGTTCCCGTAGACGGTAAACACCTCCCCGCCGCTCTCCGCTTCCACCCCCACGGCCTTGGTGCCGTCGAACAGGACCTTGCGGACGTATACCTCTCCCTTGATGGTCAGGTTCAGCCGGTGCCGCAACGGGCCCAGGTAGGTTAGCGCCGCGCTCATTCTCACGCCGCCCAGGTTGTTGGTCGGAGACACCCCGATGCCGCCGGGGTTGGCACCGTTGGTGTCCTCGGTGGTGTTGTATCCTTCCTTCTGCAGCGCTTCCCGGAACGCCATCTGGATGGCCGGAATCGTATCCGACTGGCGCCTCCTCACCGGCATAGGGCCTTCCGTTCCGTGGAAGTCGTCCTGGATGTCCAGGTCCTGCTCCATCTTCCGGTAGAAGGGAAGCACCTTGTCGAAAGACCACTCCGTGTTGCCCATTGCGGCCCAGTTGTCGAAGTCCTCCGGCAGCCCCCGCTGCATCGCCTGGCCGTTTATCGAAGACCCCCCGCCGATAACCTTCCCCTGGGCGACGTGAATCTCCCCCTGTTCTGGAGTGATGGTTCCCCGCAGCGCCCAGTTGTGGTCCGATTCCGGGGACTCCGCGAACCGGGTGCCGCCGAACTTGATCTCGTCGGGCAGGTTGTCCGGGCTGTAGTCCCTGCCGGCCTCCAGCACCAGCACCGAGGTATTCACGTCCTCCACCAGCCTTCCGGCCAGCGTGGAACCCGCCGCGCCTCCGCCCACGATGATCACGTCGTAATTCATGGGACCCCCTTTCAATTTCAACTTTCCGGTCCAACTTTCCGGTTTGACCGGTTGCCGTGGGCCACATTATACCCAAGAAACGGCTCCCGCACCCTGCCCCCGGTGTCGCCCTCTGTCCGCCCCGGTACAACCGTCCCCGCCCCATTCAGGAGGTCTGGGGGAGCATCCCCCGGCGTATCCCGCCAGCCCCCCGCAAGGGCGCCAGTGAGCGGATGCCGGAACGTCATAAATGGCACCATAACTTGGCACCATTGATCAAGTCAAAAGCGCCATAAATCAGGCGCAAAGACCTGACCGGTTCGCCATGTCCCTCGGGCTGCCCGGACTGCTGACACTTCCCCCTTGCCAACCCCGCAGCCGCCTCTCTACTATGGATACATCGCGCCGCCCAGCGCTCTTAGACAAGTTGCCTCTAAAGGGCGCGAAAGCGGCGCCCTTCCAACCAAGCGGCCCAGGGGCCTTGGACAAGTTACGTCGATTAGACAAGTTGCCTCGATCCTCCCCGAAAGCCGCGATTATCAATCTATGCTGTCTATGCTGTTCGGACAACCTCCTCCCCCGGCGCTGCCCCTCCCGCCCCTCGTAAATGGGACAAAATGAATCAAAATAGGACAGAATTTTTCTCCCGCCCGGAGCGATTTGGCCGACCTATCCATAGGCCGATCCCCTGGGGTCTGACTCGATCCTTGCGCCTCCCCCCAACTTGACAAGGTTTGACCCGTGTAACACAATCAGCCCAATCTCCCCAGACCGCTTTCGACCAACCCGCGCCCGGCCCGGCGCCGCCCAACTCACACTCAATTTCGGGGTTCTACTATGACCACCACATCTTCAGGAAGCCGGACCACGATCAACGTTGCCGGTACCGAAGTCGAGATGTTCACCGGGGGTTCCGGCCCGCCCCTGTTGTTCCTTCACGGCGCCGGCGGCAGCGCCGGATGGCAGCGTTACCATGAGGAATTGTCCGCCAGCTACACGGTCTACGTCCCCTCCCAGCCCGGGTTCAACGGCACCGAACGTCCCGACTGGGTCTACACCATCAACGACGTCTGCCACTTCAACCTCCAGTTGGTGGAGGCGCTGGGCTTGGAGAACTACATCCTGATGGGCTCCTCCATGGGCGGCTGGGTTTCCGCTGAAATGGCCGCCATGTCCGACTCCAACCTCAAGGCCCTCATCCTTGTCGACGCCGCCGGCATCAAGCCCGAGCAGGGCGAAATCGCCGAGATATTCATGGTTTCGGCCCAGACCCGCCTTGCCCAGCGGTTCTACGACACTTCCCAGGTGGAAAACTACGACCAGTACACCCGGGAGTTGACCCCGGAGGAACAGGTCGTCCAGCACTCCAACGCCGAGATGGCCTCCCGCCTCTGCTGGCGCCCCTACCTCCACAACCTCAGCCTTCCCCACTACCTCGCCAAGGTCACCGTTCCCACCCTCATCGTCTGGGGCCGCCAGGACGCCATCATCCCGGTGGAATGCGGGGAGTTGTTTGAGAAGGCCATTGCCAACTCCAGCCTGAAGATTATCGACAACTGCGGCCACTCCCCGGCCATCGAAAAACCCGACGAGTTCGTCGCCGCCGTAACCGGATTTCTGTCCACCCTCGCCTAGTTTCCGCCGCCTAGTTCCCACGACCATCAGACAGAGCGGCCAAGCCGTCTTGGACAAGTTACCCAACCCGGCGGCGGAGGCCGCGACCCATCAGAAGGAGCAGCCATGACCGAAGTTTTCTGGTTCTCTGAACAGCCCTACGGTCACGTCACCGAGACCGACCTGGAGCCCTACGAGTCGGGGCGGATGCACTTCCCCAACACCCACTTCGACCCGGAAAAGGCCCATGTCCTCTACAGCAACTACCATGACCAGTACGCCTGGGCCGACGAAAACGGCTTCGACGGCATCATGTCCAACGAGCACCACTCCTCGTACTGGTGCATGAAGCCCTCGGTCAACGTCGACGCCGCCGTCATTTCCAAGGTCACCAAGCGCGCCAAGATCGCCATGCTCGGCAACGTCATCGCCGTCAACGACCCGGTCAAGATGGCCGAGGAAGTCGCCATGCTGGACTGCATATCCGGCGGACGCATCATATCAGGTTTCGTCCGCGGCACCGCCGTCGAAACCCTCCACGCGGGGATCAGTCCGACGGAGAACCGGGACCGGTTTGAGGAGGCGCATGACCTGATAGTGAAGTGCTGGACCACCCCCGGGCCGTTCCGGTGGGAGGGGCGGTACTTCCCGCACCGGATGGTGAACCCCTGGGTGGTGCCGATTCAGAAGCCGCACCCGCCGGTGTGGTTTCCCGGCACGGGCAGCCCGGAGAGCGTCATCTGGGCGGCCAAGCACCAGTATCCGTACATGAACCTGGGTTCGCTGCTGGACCTGACCAAGCAGCTCAAGGCGATTTACTTCGAGACCGCCCACGAGGAGGGCTTCGAGCCCGGGCCGGAACACTTCGGCTACCTGATGCGCTGCCTCGTGGCCGACACCGACGAGAAGGCCCAGGAAATAGGCCGCACCTTCCTCTGGACCGAGAACCACCGGAACCGGGGGCCGGTGGAGTTCAACGACCCGCCCGGCTACCAGTCCCGGGAGGCCCTGCGCATCAAGATGTCCCGGCCTCTCATCGGGACGGGCACGATGGGCCGGCGGATGTCCTACGAGGACCTGCAGGATGCCCATAACATCGTTGTGGGCAGTCCGGAAACGGTCATAAAGAAGCTGCGTTACGTCCGGGAAACCCTGGACCCGGGGTACATCCTGATCTACGGCAACGAGGGCAATATGCCCCACGAGGATGTCATGCGCTCTATCGAGCTGCTGGGGACGAAGGTTATCCCAGCCCTCAAGGAAGACTAGCCAGCAGCCCCATACCACGGACGCCAAACGGGGCGGGTCAACTCCCGCCCCGTTTCTGTTCGGCTTTCCGAGGCCCGTAAACTCTCGCCTTTACCGGATGATCCCCTGCTCCCTCCAGAGCTGTATTTCCTCTCCGGAGTAACCCAGCTCGGACAGGACTTCATCGGTGTGCTGCCCCAGGGCCGCCGGCGGACGGGTTTCCAGCGGAGTCTCGCTGAACTGGGCCATCGCCCCCACCATCTTCACCGTGCCGGCTTCCGGGTGTTCCAGGTCCGCTACAAGGCCGTTGGCCACCACCTGCGGATCGTCGAACAACTCCTCGACGAACCGTACCGGCCCCGCCGGAACGCCCCGGCTCTCCAGGAGGTCCAGCCATTCCTCGCTGCTCCGCTGCCGGAAACGCTCCTCGGCATCCACCTTCAACCATTCGGCGAACTGGACGGCTTCGGGGGATGACGGGTCATACCCTTCATCAAACCTGATGTCGTGCAACCCCAGCGCGTCGAGCAAGCGCTTCCGCAGAGGGTCGCTCAGGCACCCCACAGCTATCGTGCCCGTGGCCGTCTGGTAGGTGCGGTAGTAAATCGTCCCCTTCAACTGGCTATTGCGACTCTCGTAGACCTCGAGCAATTCGGGGAAGGGAACCCCGGCCTCCCGCAATGTGTCCAGAACCTGCAGCGTCTCAGCCCGGCCATCCCGGTCCAGCTCCTCAACGTGGAAGAAGCGCATCCCCATCAGGGCCAGCGCCGTCCCCAGGAGGGTGCTCTCGATTTTCTGGCCCCGTCCCGTCCGTTCCCGGGAAAACAGGGCGCCGCACACGCACCAGGCCAGGCAGAAGCCCGCCGAAGTGTCGATTACCGGCGACGACACTATGTGCTGCAGGTTTTCGCCGTCCAGCTTGGCCTCGGCGGCCATCAGGCCGGACATGGCCTGCAGCATCACGTCGTACCCGGGACGGTGGGCATCGGGCCCCTGCCGTCCG
Organism: Dehalococcoidia bacterium; assembly: GCA_965203675.1. Classification (GTDB taxonomy): domain Bacteria; phylum Chloroflexota; class Dehalococcoidia; order Lucifugimonadales; family UBA3495; genus CATOSK01. Next base: position 356,040 of record CBDBDE010000001.1, read on the forward strand.
AAGGCGGTGTTTTCGCAGTAAATCAAGCGCGGATTGAGACGGGCCAACGTTTCGTAGTCCACGCCTAGCTTCGCCGCCACATCGGGCCGGTAGTTGGCCAGGACCACGTCGGCGGTGGGGATCAAACGCTCCAACACCCCCTGCGATTCGGCGGCGGTCAGGTCCAGGGTGATGTCCCGTTTGCCCCGGTTATAAGCCAGGAAGGGCCGTCCTTCGGTCTCGGAAAAGGGGTAGGCCGTGCGCCACGGGTCACCCCAGGGCGGCTCCACCTTGATGACCTCCGCCCCCATGTCCGAAAGCAGCATCCCGGCAAAGGGGGCGGCGATAATCTCGGTGAACTCGACGACTCTGATTCCGTCCAACGGCCCCGCCATAGCTCACCTTCATAAAAACGTGATAATCGAGTCTAAGGCAAGCCGGGGACAACCTTCAAGAATCCGTTGGGGGTTGCTTCGGTGACGGCGGCGGTAGGGGTGACGGCCACGATCTGGGCCCCTGCCTACGCAGGGACGACGGGGAACGAGAAGGCAGGCGGGAAGCAGCTTGCTCCCCGCCCGTAGTCTTGCCGTGGGATCCCTGGGTTTACAGTTGGAAGGTCTTCTTCCAGATTCCCGGCGAGCCGGGGGCGTGGGTCATCAGGTCCCGCATCCTGGGGTTGTCGGGGTTGATGTCCCGCTGGGCGGCCCACTCCGAGGTATCAGACACGCCCTCGTGCTCGAACTCGTACATCACGGCGTACTGGGGAGCGCCACGAACGGCCCGCCACCGGCGCCCGCGGATGCAGCCGGGAACCTTCTCATAGTTGGGGACGTAGACGCCGCTGTACCAGCGGTTCCACTCGTCTTCGTTCTCCGCCCCGATGTCCATGCGCCCAATCTGCAAGGCCGGAGCCATGTCCGCTCCAGCGATGGAATCGCTCAACTCGGTGGGGTAGACCATTTCGTAGACGTTGTTGAAGAAGTTGCTGCCGATGATACTGGGGCTGACCCGGGCTCCCCACTCGGTGCGGGGACGGTTCTTGAAGGCATCGGTCTCGATGACCGCGATGCTTTCCAGCTCGTAGACGGCCAAGTGCTTGGGGCCGCTCCGCACCGCTTCGTAGCGGGCGGCGTTGAGGATCCCCGGGACGGAGACCAGTTCCTTCAGGTGCTCCTCGTTGTACCAGCGGTTGAAGTCCTCCTCCTTGTCGGCCGGAATGTCTGCCCCGACCATCATCATTGCAGTGCCTTTCCTGTTCGCCATATCTGCCTCCTTTATCGTTTGCCGTGATTGCCTTGCAGGTTTACCAGACTACCCTGGCTTCCTGCAAATTCCGCAGCTCGTCCAACGGCACTCCCAGCAGGCCATGGAACACCGTCTCGTTGTCCTCTCCCAAACCCGGGGTCCAGCCGTCCAGCCGGGCCGGAGTCTCGGAAAAACGCCAGGGAGGGCCGACGCCCCGTTGGCGACCCTTTTCAGGATGCACGACTTCCGGGAAAGACTGCCGGTCGGCAAGGTGGGGGTCAGCCATCAATTCGCTGGCGGACATGGAAGGGAAGGCCGCGACTCCCTCCGCCTGCAACACTTCGGTCACCTCCCAAGGGGTACGCTGCCGGGTCCATTCTTCGAGCAGGGCTTCCAGGTCGTTCCGGTGTAACCACCTCTGGTAGCCGTCCCCGAAACGCCGCTCACCGGCCCATGCCGGGGCGCCCATTGCCCGCACCAACCCCTGCCACTCGGATTCCGACGCAACAGAGATGCTGACCCAGGCATCGTCGCCGGCGCAACGGTAGACTCCACAGGGAGTTGCGGCCCCGCTCCCGTTACCCTGCGGGGCCTGTTCCCGGCGGTTCATCGCGTAGTCAAGCAGGGCCGGTCCGATGAAGGCCGTCGCGACATCCCGAACCGACACATCCACGTGCATGGCCTGCCTGCCGCCGGAATTGTCGCTATGGCCGCACAGCGCGGCGACGGCGGCGAAGGCCCCCATCAATCCCCCGGTGTGGTCCATCGCGTGGCGCAGCTCTACCGGAGGCCCGTCGGGATACCCGGTCAGATGGCCCAGTCCCCCTGCCGCGGCGAACATGGGGGCGTAGCCGGCGTATCCCCGCTCCGGTCCGGTCTGACCGTTGGAAGAGACCGACACCATCAGGATGTGTTCGTTGACCTCCTGAAGGCGATCGAATCCCAATCCCAGCCGGTCCATAACGCCGGGCCGAAAGTTCTCCAGGACGAGGTGGCTGATCCTGACCAGTTCCAGGGCCAGTCCCACCGCGCGGGGTTCCTTCAGGTTCAGCGTCACCGACAGCTTGTTGGCGTTGACCTGCTCAAAGCTGGACGGCGGCTTGCCGTACATGGTGTGGGGACGGCGGGTTATGTCCAGCCGGGCCGAGCTTTCCACCTTGATAACCTGCGCGCCCAGCTCCGCCAGCATCAGCCCGGCGAAGGGGCCGGCCGCGTGTACCGAAAAATCGGCAACCCGGATTCCCGCCAGCGGACCGTTCCGTCCCGTTTGCTGCATTTAAATCACTCCCGCCCTGGCCAGCTCGACAATCTCCCCGGGAGAGTACCCCAATTCGCCAAACACCTGCCGGTTGTGCTCGCCCAACAGAGGCGGCCGGCCGGTTTGGGGCGGACCGCCGCCGACACGAAACGGGGCCCCGGCATATTCATGACGTCCAGCCACCGGATGACCGATCTCCCGGAACAGGCCCCGTTCCCGCTGCTGGACGCTGTTGAAGACCTCTCCCGGAGAGTAGTAGGGCGCGATGGGCACTCCTTTTGCCTGGCCCTCCCGGTACAGCCACTCCTTGGAGCGCTCCCGGAACCACTCGCGGAGTTGGGCGTTGATTTCGGGGCCGTACTCGGCGGGGTCCTGGAACTTTTCCATGGTCGCCCATTCCGGCTGGCCGAGCAAGTCCCCAAGACCCTGCCATTGGCGGGGTTCCAAGGTCAATAACTCCACGTAGCCATCGGAGGCCGGCAACACTCCGCCGACGCGGAAGTACCGGGAGAAGCGGTCTTCCACCACCCCTTCCGATTCCAGCCTTTGGATGGGGACGTAGCCCACGTTGAGCTGGGCTTCCTGCATGGAACAGTCGATCTCCTGTCCCGGCCCGCCATTCCGTTTCGCGTGGACGGCGGCCACGACCGCCAACGCGGCGGTCAATCCACCCTGATACGAACCCATCCGGCTGCCCGCGGCCAAGGGGGCCCGTTCCGGGAAGGTGTCCAGGGCCAAGCCGTTGGGGAGCAGGTATCCCTCTCCGCCGGCGTGGAAGACGTTCAGGTCATGGGCTTGATAGCTGGCATAGGGCCCGGACATCCCGAAGGGAGTCACCGATGCAACGATGAGGCCCGGGTTGGCATCCCTGAGGACGTCAAACTGGAGTCCTTCAGCGCCCCCTTGCCCCGGCTGACGGTCGGTAACGAGGACATCAACGCCGGATGCCAACTCGGACAGCAGCGCCCGTCCCTGGGCATCGCCCAGGTCCAGGGTAATCCCGAGCTTGCCGGTGTTCAGGTAGAGGAACAATCCGCTGGTTTCCGGGTGGGGGACATCGCCCGGAAAGGGGCCCTCACGGCGAGCCGGGTCGCCTCCTCCGGGGCGCTCCACCTTCAGGACGTCGGCTCCCAGGGACGCCAGCAGCTTGCCGCAGTAGGGGCCGGCCACGCGTTCGGCGACCTCCAGGACACGCAGGCCGTCCAGGGAGTGTTCCAGGGAGGTCATGGCAGCGGGAGACCTCCGGTACAAGCCGCGTTGGTCAGGAAATACGGGGGACCCATGTCCTCATCGGGGACATCCTCCAGTTCTTCCGTCAACGGGTTGACCTTCAGGCGCATGGTCTGCAGCATTTCGCAGCCGACCAACGGGATTGGTGAAGGGGCAACCATTGTGACGAACCCTTTTCCCCGAATTTCGCCCGATATCTGGTACGTGTCCATCTCCACCACGCCGGTGGCCGTGATGAACCGTCTCCTGCCTTTCGCGACCACTTCCAGACCGAGGGCATCGATTTCCTGTTGAGGCAGACCCATCAAAGCAGCCCCGGTGTCAACGAAGAAACGGTACTGTTTCGTTATCGACGGGCCGGTGATGATGCCTTCCACGAAGGTTCGTCCCATGCTCAATTCCCTCTTGATCCTCGTCCCGTCCTGAAGTTACACCGGCAGGATGGGGGGCGTGTTCTCTTCCATTCGGGCGTTCTTCAGGGAGTGTTCCCGCCCGTCGGTGAACCAGGGGACCCGGGGGTCGCGGGAAGGGAGCATGACCGTGGCGTATCCGGGAGCGGTTATCTCTCCGCGCTGGTTTTCCGCCCAGATTTCCAGGTCGACCAGCGGGGCGTCGCCGCTGAAATACTTGCGGACCACCCGGCCCTTGCACCATTGGGTGTCGCCGTAGACGTTGAACCGCCGGCACTCCACCCGCAGCCGCTTCAGGAAAGCGTCGTCACCCATCCAGTTGGTCAGCAGCGTGCCCATCCAGGATACGCGCTGAGGGCCGTAGTCGTAGGCGCCGGGGACTCCCACCGCCTCGGCCACCGAGTCGCGCAGATGGCCGATGCCGGTGTATTCCAAGCCGCCGCCGGCCTCGGGATTGCGGAAGAAATGGTCGGGGTGGCGCATGGCCTCCCGGAGGAGCACACCGTGGGCGCTGGAACGTCCGGTACCGACGAGGAAAGCGCTGACGTCCTGGAGGGAGAGGGGGCCACGGACGATGGGTTCCGTCTCCTCGCCCACCTGGGTCTCCTCCCAGTAGCGGGGCAGGCTGCCCCGGGGCTTTTCGTTCAGGACCTGCTGGTCGATGGCTTCCAGTTCGTCGGGGGTGTATTCGTGGCGGCGGGGAACGTCCGCGTACTTGCCCCGTTCCCGGGATGCCCTCCGCTGGTGGCGGGTACACCAGCCCACCACGCGGGCGACCAGCTCGTCGCGCTGGTTGGTGTAGATGGTCTCGACATACTGGATGACCAGCGCGGCGGAGTAGCGGCTCTGCTTCTCCTGGACATCCATGACCCTTTCCACGCAATTGACCGAGTCTCCCGGGCGCATCACCCGGAAGAACTCCCAGTCGTTCCCGGCGAAGAACCCGTGAACTCCGGGCAGGCCCCAGCGGGTCCGTCCCGACCAGTGGCGCATGTAGGGAGCGCAGGGGTGTCCGATGACCGAGCCGTACTTGGTGTTGGCGGCGTATTCCTGGTCCCGGAAGAGGGGATTGGCGTCGCCGATGCCGTTGGCGAAGTTGATAAGGGCACCCAGGGATGCATCCCGGGTAAACTGCTCCGTCCTCAGCCGCATTCCGATCATCGCCTTGGCCCGGGCGATGGCCTCGGGGGAAATGTCGTCCACCTCCGGGAGGGTTTCGGTCACCCTCTGACGCTCGTCTTCCCTCTGCATTTATGCCTTCTCCCTGCCGAAACTAATAGAGGACTTGCGCCTCTTCCAGTCTTGAGATTTCCGCGTCATCCAACCCCAGCAGCCCACCAAAAACTTTCCGGTTGTGCGCCCCCAGCAACGGCGCATGGCGTCGGATGGCCGGGGGCGTCTTTTCCATTTTCCACATCAGATTGAATATCGGTTCCATACCCAGCGCGGGATGTTCAATTTCCTGGTAAAGACCCCGCTCCCGGTTGTGCCGGTCTTCCAGCCGCTCCCTGGCATCCATCACCGGCATGGCCGCCACCCCGTGGGACTGGAGCAGTTCGGTTATCCCCCAAGCGTCCCTTTCCCGAGTCCACTCGGACAGCTTATCGTCCAGCTCCCGCCGGTTACGCTGCCGCTGGAAACGGCTGGCAAACCGCTCCCCGGCGGCCCACTCGGGATGGTCCATAGCCGCCACCAGCCCGTCCCACTCGGCATCGTTCGCCACCGCGATGGAGACCCACTGGTCCTCTCCCAAGCACGGATAATTGCCGTAGGGAGCCATCGTGGGATCGTAATTGCCCCTGGTCTGCAATGCCCGGCCGCCGGCCTCGAACTCCATCAAGCCAACGCCCATGGTCGCCGCCGTCGCCCGCAGCATGGAAACGTCCACGTACTGGCCCCGGCCGGTACGCCGCCGCTGGTAAAGGGCAGCCACCGCCGCATAGACGGCATGGAGCGCTCCAGTGATGTCCGCGTAGGCGTGCTTCAGCCCCAGGGGCCGCTCCCCCTGGTATCCCAACGTGCTGTCCAGACCGGACATGGCCCCAATGGAAGGGGCGTAGGCCCGCAGGTCCCGGAGGGGCCCGGTCTGACCATGGGAAGAGATGGCCACCATGATGATGTCTTCCTTCACGGCCCTGAGCCGCTCGTACCCCAGTCCCAGACGATCCATCACCCCCGGCGAAAAGTTCTCCAAGACCAAGTCGCACCTGGCAACCAGCCGGAGGGCCAGTTCCACCGCCTCCTGATAGTTGGTGTTCAGAGTGATGCTCAGCTTGCCCCGGTTCACGTTGTGGAACATGGGGTGCTGCTCCGGGTCCATCTCAGTCCCGATAATGGGACGCCCCAGCCGCATGTAGTCCATCCGCTGCCGGGTCTCGACCTTGATGACCTCGGCCCCCATGTCAGCCAGGACCATTCCCGGGATGGCGCCGGCCAGGACCCAGCCAAAGTCCAGCACCCGGTATCCTGCCAGCGGCCCCGTCGTATCCGCCGGCCCCGCTGCGGACTCGTTTCCTCCGGCGACCGGGCTCATCTGCTCCGCACCTAGATGATCCCCGTCTGGTACAGCGCCACCAGCTGCTCGCGGGTAAAACCCAACTCCCCGACGAGGACTTCCTCATTGTGCTGTCCCAGCATGGGCGCCGGAGCCGCATCGCTGGATGGCGCATCCGCCAGGGCGTAGGGCATCCCTGGAAAACCCACTGGACCTGTATCTTCCCGGGAAATCTCCACGAACCAGCCGGAGAGGCCCGGGTCCTGCCGCACCTCGTCGAATCCCCGCACCGGGCCCAGGGGAATGCGATGCTCCATCGCCATTTCCAGGAGCTCGGCCTTGGTGTGCTCCATCAGCCACGCTTCCATGTACCCGTCAATTTCGTCGGCATACTCGTTGTTCATGACGGTGCGGTTCCTGAAGCGCGGATCTGTCGCCCAATCCGGGTTGCCCATCTGCTCCAGCAGCGTCCGCCACTGCCTGGTCTCCGGCGATCCCACGAAAATGTAGCCGTCCTTGCACGGCAGGATGCAGTTGGGATAGGGGAAGTCCAGCGCATGGTGGCCGGTCCGGCGGGTGTGGCGCCAGTCGTACACCGCCATCAGGGCTTCCGGCCCGTTGTAGACGCCGGACATGGTCTCCACTTCGGCGATGTCTATGTGCTGCCCTCCCACGGCGCTTCCATTGGAAGAGCCTGTGGAGGCAACGGTTTCCCGTGCCAGGAGGGCCATGACGATGGATGAAGCCGCCGCCATCCCGGCGAAATAGCCAACCTGAGGGGTGCCGAAGGTCAAGGGAGGACGTCCCGCCTCCCCCAAGCCCTGGCAAATTCCCCCGGCCGCCGCCAAGTTGATGTCATAGGCCTTATAGCTCCGGTAAGGCCCGGTCAGCCCGAAGGGAGTAATGGACGCCATGACCAGACCGGGGTTTTCCCGGCTCAACTCCTGGTAGCACAGCCCTACCCGGTCCATTTCCGTGGGATGCAGGTTGTGTACGACTACATCAGACCGGGCGGCCAGGTCCACCAAGACCCCCATGCCGGTTGGCGTCGCCAAGTCCAGGGTCAAGCCGCGCTTGCTGGCGTTCAGGTAGAGGAAGAGACCGCTGCGTTCCAGGTGAGGGTCGTCATTCAGGAAGGGGCCGTAGCTGCGGGAAGAGTCCCCGGCAACCGGCGGTTCCACCTTGGTAACGGCCGCTCCCATGTCGGCCAGCAGCTTCCCGCAGTAGGGGGCCGAGATGAACCCCCCAAGCTCGACGACCGTTATTCCTTGCAGCAACCCGTAGGGCATGGCTCAACCGAAAACTAACCTGCTGAAGAATTCCAACCCGTCAAATTCCGCCCAATCAGACTCTGCCAGAGTGTAACACATGGGCTGCCAGCGGTTGTTAAGGTCAGGCATGGCCACAGTCAGGCCGGATTGGACGACGAACACTGGCTGTCCCCCGACAGGACAGGCAAATGGTTTCCAAAAGAAGAAGGAGTGGTACCCCTGGAGGTATCGGATTTTCAACGTACAATCGGGAAATTGACCCCGTTGGGCGGCATTTTTACCCCTGCATTCATGCAAAACCGACACCGCCGGAATCGGCGGGGCGGTTTTGCACCGATTACCGGAAACTTTGCGCCACATGGCATAATAACGGAATAATAAGTTGCCACGTATGGCAAGATTATGCAGTGACTCCCGTTTGAGAGCCGTAAATCGTAACTCGGCGATTGCAAAACCCACCGACATAGATTAGGATTCCCAGACACACCAAAACACCCCAGGCCGCCTACCTGGGGTGTGGCCCCGGCCAAATCCTCAAATAGGGCCGGGGATTGTCCCATGTAGGAGTAATCTACGATGGAACCATTAAACCTTGCCATACGTGGCAACATATTGCAAGTCTGCGACCCGTGTGAATGCGCCGATCCCCGCCAGTGCGGGTACGACCGCCGCAAAAAGGCCGCCGCCGAGCGCCTTCGGCAGGAAGAGCTAGACCTTGGAGTGCGCGGCAGCATTTTGGAGCCGTGCATTCCCTGCGAATGCCCCGATCCGCACCTATGCGGATACACCCGGCAGTTTAACCAGATGATCCGGGCGGCCGATAGGGTGGCGGAGCAACTGCGGCGCAGCACCCCCGCCCATGAGCGGTGCCGCCAGTGCGATTTTGCCGTTTTCCCCCTTCGCCAACTCACCGCCAACGACGGCCTGTGCCGACGGTGTGCGGACGAGGCTCTACGGTGTGACCCGGACGAGTGTATCGGATGCTTCACTTGCGACCCTCAGCCTCGCGCCATGCCGCCAACGTCTCGGCAACTCGCCGCCGCCAACCGGCAGGAAGAGGCGGAGGAAGCGGAGCGGCAACGGATTCTGGCCCGTCTTCAGGACTGGATACACCGCACCCTTGCGCGGGAATCCGACGAACGGGTTGACCGGGTCACAGCCGAAAGGACGGCCCGGTATTGGGACCCATCCAAGGGGCCGACCAATTCGTGGAACGCCATCACCGTCGCCGGTAAGAACAGCCTTGGGCTTGATGAAGCCCTAACGGACATTGGCGTTTCGATCCGGCACAATACCCGCGCCGCCCGGACGGAGATCCGGCGGCACGGCGTTTTCGACTGGCGGTCATTGGACGACCGCCTTTCGCCCAAAATCCGGGAGATCATCGAGCATTGGTTTTGCTACGAGCGAAGCGACGAGAAACTAGCTCCTTTGAAGTTCGGGGCTGATGCCTGGACGCTCGCGGTTGGCGCATTGACCTACGACCGAGAGGTCGACCCGTTCCTGGAATGGCTGGAAAACTTGCCGGAGTGGGACGGCACACCCCGCGTTGACCGTTGGCTTCCGGTTGCCTTCGCCGTTACGGAGCGCATGGAGCTGGCGGAGTGGGCATCCCGATACATCCTGCTGGGGGCCGTAACCCGCGCCTACCATCCGGGCCGGAAGATGGACGAAACGCCGGTGCTAATCGGCGATGGCGGGATTGGTAAATCTACGTCCCTACGCGCCTTGCTGCCGCCCGAAGCCGATCAGTGGTTTTCCGACAGCCTCAATCTATCGGGCGACCAGAAGGAGCGGGCGGAGGCCTTGCAGGGACGGGTGATCGTGGAGGCTGCGGAAATGGTAGGCGCAACCCGCGCCGACATTGAATCGCTCAAGGCATTCTTATCCCGGACGGACGACGGAAGCGTCAGACTGGCGTACCGCCGAAACCCCGAGACGATGCTGCGCCGGGCAATCATCGTCGGCACCGCCGACCGGGAACACGCCCTGCCGAATGACCGCAACCTCCGCCGGTTCGTCCCCGTTTATTTGGGCGGCGGTAATCCGGCGACCATCGGCCGGACACTTGACTGGAACCGGGAGCAGCTATGGGCCGAGGCGTTAGCGTTGTACCGGGCCGGGGAGCAGGCTTGGCTTCCGCCGGAGTTGGCGGACATGCAACGGGAGGCGACGGATCGGGCCAGGACGCCAGACACGATTATGGAGGACGCCGTTGAGGGGTGGGTGGCCGGCAGGGACCAGTTCACCCTCGCCGAGCTGGTTCACGGCATCGGGTTGGTCGACTCCATCACGAAGGCCACCCGCCTCAATATGCGGGACCAACACAGAATCGGCACTGTTCTGGAGCGGATCGGATACCACAAACGCCGCCGCCGCCAAGCCGGAGAGCGCACGATTTTCTGGGTTTTCGGCGAAAATTAACCGGCCACCCGGCCACCCTTTCTCCAGGGCGTTTGCCATTTGTTGAAATCGAAACATATGTACTGATAATAACAAATGGCATGTATAGGGGAAAGTGGGTGGCCTTGGGTGGCCGGGTAGCCTCCCCCCGGCGGCTCAACCTGAAAAGGCGGGTATGGAATGAACGAATTTGAAATGTTGGAAGCCCTCCGGGACATACTTTCAGCGGCAGTGGACGGAAACGGCGGAATCCGAGAAATCCAGAAGGCAGAGCTCCGGCAGGAGATCGTTGACACGGTGGCGGAACGATTCGGGGCCGGGACGTGGGATACTTTGAACGCGGAGAGAGAGCCATGACAACCCGAAATTTCGACTCTGACGACCCCTACGGATACATGAGTGACGGACGGGAGGAGGAACGGGAGCGGGAACCCGACCCGGAACCGGGGCAGGAATTAACCGAAGGCGACGACGACGACCACCCGGAGGCCGAGGCCGACGATTCACCCGCCGACGAGCGGGAATCCGGCGAGGGGGAAAAACCGGATCGTGAACGGCGGCGGCGGAAGGCGAAGCCGAGGCTGAACCTCGGCGCGGAGCTGGCCAAGCTTGCGCCCGGCGACGGAGGGCAGGCGAGGAAACCCAACGCGGCGACGCCAACGCGGGAGGAACCGGAGGACGACGCGGCCTGGGCTCCAATGGGAGACTACGACCTCGCCACCTTCGGCGGATTCGAGGACCCCCGCGACCAGGCGGCGGTTGACTCCGTTCCGGCGGCGGCAAGTGACCTGCTCGGCCTCGGCGACGCCATTGATTCCCTCGGCCCGCAAGCGAGGGTGCTTGAGCGCGACGCCAACGTTCTGGAGGGGAAGGCATTGAACCTTGACGACCCGGAGGCCGAGGAAGCGGAACGGCTCCGGAGGGTGGCCGAGGAACGGGAACGGCGGCGGGCAACCACCACCCCGCCGGTGGGCTTCGCCCCCGTTTCCCCCTACGGCCGAAACTTCGGACGGGGGCGCAGGATTTTGGACGACGAGGAACCGGGCGGCCGCCGCCCCCAGCGGACGATCACGCTGACCGGCAAGACCGGATAAGGGAGGCGCATGGGGAACGATTTTCGCGGATTGCTAGGGAAGGCCCGCCCCCCGGAAGCGGAGGCCCACCGGGAGTTGCGGAACCTAGTTAACTCCCCGCCGACAGAACGGCCAAAGCGCGAAGCAAACGGGCAACGACGGCTCACATACCTAAATCGGCACTCCATTGGCATTGGATAGCCTCCTGCCCCGGCTGCGGGGCGAAGCTGGGAAGGAACATCCCGCCGAAGCAGGGCCGAAAGCTCGCGACTTGCTCCAAGTGCGGAGCGGTGGTGGTTTCGGCCTAACCGCGAAGGGTGGGGTTTCCGCAAGGGACCAAAACGGGGAGGCCCTATTCCGGCCTCCCCGTTCTACGTCGCGGGACCCCCCTGCGGGGCGGCGGGTTGCGAAAAACCCGCATTTTCGCAAGCGCCCCGCCATGGCACACTTCCTATTCATACTGTGCCAATGCGTTTCTGCCGCACTCGACCCTCGCCTATTTGCGGCGGGTCTACCCCCCTGCGGCACTCCCCCCCATTGTGCCGCTGCTGGCACAGAATCTAGTGAAGTCTGCCACCGCCCTCGCCCCGGCCAGCCCTGCCATTGCCGTGCCACACCATGCCCTGCATCGCCCAGCCCTAATTTCGATTGCCTTGGGAATCCACCTCCCCCAGGGCTTCCAGCTTCCGGTATTCCGCGATCAGAAATTCCCGGACCGCCCGCGCCGTGACCTGGGACGCGCTCATTCCGTGTTCGTCGGCATAGTCCTCAACCGCATCGGCCAGGTGTTCGGCCAGATAGAATGTCATTTTCCGGCGCGTAGCCATACCCCACCTCCCGATAGTTGCTCGCCGCAGGATACGGCAGCCTGCGGCGGAACGGCAAGCCGGTCATTCCCTTATAAGCCCTTAACTAATGGTATATTGCGGCGTTTTTTCACTAGCGGGAATCATCGGCCGCCGCCGATTGGGGCGGGAAAACCGGGGCAACGGATGGGGAATCCCTACGTAAAAGGCCGACTCATGCTCCCACAGGGAATCACCCGTGCGGCCAAGGTTTCGCCCCTGCTTGCAATGCCTTGACGGGGCTGTGCTATCCTGCGGATGGGGTAGACATAACGCTATGAGAAAGGATCCACTATGAGCTGGCAACCAAAACTGGAGTGGGAGGCCGTCCACACCATCCGGGCTTATGGAGACGCCGGGATGAGCGCTACGGAGCTTGCCCGCCGCTTCGGGCGGACTCCTGATAATATCCGCCGGATCATCCGCCGGGAGAGCTTCAAGAACATTCCCGAGGCCGACTTGCCCGCGCCGAAGCCAGCGGCGGCGTTGCCGCCGGAGCGGGCAACACCGTCACTCCGCCGCCCGGGTCGGCGTCGGGCCGCGCCAAGGGCAGACGCCCGGCTTCCCGGAAAGGAGTCCAAATAATGGCGGAGCAACCTATGACCCAGGAAGAACGGGCCGAGATTCTAGCCGCCTATATTGCCGGTGATTCCCCGGACGACATCGCCGCCGAGTTCGGCCGCCCCGTTGCGGCGGTTCGCCGGGCAATCATCATTGAGGAACGGGGAACGCCTCCGAAGCGGAGCGGGGGAGCCGTAACCCGCCGCCGCCAGGAACCGCTAGTCGTTGACCCGGCCCCACCGGACGCGTCCAAGACCGCGCCCCTGCCCAACGGCGAGCTGGGATACTACAAAGACGGGAGCTGGTGGTATTACGACGCCGACGGCGCACGGCAACGCTGGCCGTGGGAAACGGCTATGGGCCTGCCCACCTATCCGGGGGAACGGGGGCAGAAGCAACCTTTCAAACCCGGAGGCCCCTAATTCCAACCCCCGGAGAGGAGAGGAACAATGCGACACAATAGGTCGGCTTCGTGGTTGACCATGCTCTTTGGGAACGCCGCAAGCCTGCCCGCCGGCCGACAATCTGCAAGCGCGGCTGTAGGCGGGGCTATTCAGGGTTGACCCGGCCCTCGACGCGAGGGTTATCAGCGTCGGCCCGCCCAGCGAAACATCGCCGCCGGATCGGGCGCTTTCGTCCTCAGTCCCCTTGTTCGCAGTTGTCGGAGGGCAAGGAGACATCACGGGGTTGGCCACCGGCGGGGAAAACGGGGTGGTTTCGTTGACGCTTGACCTGGCCGACACTTCGGGGCTGGAAGTGGGGGCGGGGGGCTTGGCCTCGCGCTGCCCGCCAATTCGGGCTTGGCGGTTTCGTCGGCAGGCCTCCGTATTGACCGGGCGGGGGATCGGGGAGACTGGGAAGCCGACACGCTCTATCAGGCCGGCGACATTGTTTACAATGCCGGGGACGTATATCGCCGTATCTCCGACGGAGTTTCCGGTGCGACGTTCGATGAGGTGGAGGCGGTGACGTGGACGCAGCTTTCCCCGTAGGCGGGCAAGCCGTTGTAATGGATGAAACAGACCAAGAGCGACGATACTGATTACCCCCAGGCCGGGCGGGTTTTACCTCCACCCGCCCCGGCCGTTTCCCGGAACGCCGCCCAGATCGTGGCGCGGGCGGCGGCGGGGGAACCCCTGGCTATGGGGATTGAGAGGACCGGGGTCGGCCCACATACGTTCCGGCACTCGTCGGCGCGGCACTGGTAAGGGACCTGCTCCGAAACTGGTGCCACAGAACAGGAGAGAGGTACCGCCAAGCTGCGAGACCTCTCTCCAGACTGGGAGCCGCCCTTTCCCACCTATGGCTATCTCATCCACCCATCCAAAATTCGGGATTACTCATGTCGGATTGGGAACAGTTCCCTGATGCCCCGTGCCGTGGATAGTGTTCGGCTATGGCTTAAGTGCGAACATTCCAGGTGTAATCTGGGGTCGGTAAGCCTTCTGGGATGCGCCGAGCGACTCTTGGGCAACGTGCTCCGAGGCAGGGCAGACGTAGGGCGAGAAACCGACTGACGAGAAATCTTTGCGGTACTGGTTACCTGCCAAGTAATTCCCAATGACTGCTTTGAGGTCGTTTGCGGTCGGTAGCCCCGACGACACTGGCCCCCATTTTTGCAGCGGTTCCATGAACATTAACGTAGGCTCCCCACCAGCGTTCGAAAACGACATATATACCGAGCCTCTTGCCCCTTTCACGTTGTCTAGGTCATTGAAGTCGAACACCGGAATGAACCATCCGTTGGTAGGCTTGGCATACCCGTTGCTGACTTTCTCGAGAGCTGTGTTGGCTTCCGCGGAGTAAGCCTTCTCCCCGCATTGGGAGCAGACCTTTGCTGGCACGTTTTCTACGATGAATGGTTCTGGGGCGTCGCAGGCACAAAACCGGGTTACACGGTCCTCGTACGTATCGACCCCGTGGCAAACGTAGCATCTCATTTTAATCATCCTCCATGATTATGCGTATGCGGTAACCGCTATCCCATTTCCACGGTTGGGTGTCTTCCGGGAAGTAAGCGGTAATAACGAAGTAGTCCGGTGGATAGCGAAAAACGACATGCCCTACACGACCATCATTGATCTCTCCCCTTATAAGGCATGCGGCCCCCCTCGGGTCTTCCGGGTAGTCCTCAATAACCTCTGCGGCGTCGTCACAAAGTAGAAAGCGAATGTCTTCCTGATTAGGGGTAGGCCGTGCGACCAAGTTCCGGGTGTAGTGGGGCAGGGTGATCAGTGAGCCGGAGGCAGCAGCCGCACACAATTTAGCGATCCTACGCTTGTGCTCATGCATGCCTACCACTCGTCGGATAACATATCCAACTGTTCAAGAAAATCAGACGGTAAAGGTATGGTTCCTGTTTCTTGCTCATATTCTTTGAGCGAGCGTTTCAGCAAAATGGCTAAAATTTTCGCCTGAGGGTGGCCAAGGCGCACTATTGCCTTCAATTCAGATGGCATTTCAGCAATGCTATCCGAATCACCCTGATTTGGAGGCATCACGTCTAACGGTTTCGCCGAAACGACCCCAAGGAAAACCCCCAATTCGCCGGTCATTATCCTGACGAAATCGCCGTAAAACTCCGGCACTCTTTGGGATTCTGGCATGCGCGAACTCCGAGACAGGATCTACTGTTTGTGATGCGGTTTGGTTAAGTCAGTTCAATTCTATCAAGAATCGTGGTCATCAAATAACCCTTCCTGCGGAGGTGCTCTCGAATAATTGACGCTGCTACCATCCGCTTGGAGCCTATGCCGTGGGCGGAAGCCTGTCAACCATTTCACCGAGGGTAATGAATACTACCCCCCCAACCAATTTAGATCCAACCGAGAGAGGCGAAAATAGCCGTGTGCCGTCCGTGACCCATCTACTACCCGTGAAAGGGGGGAATAATCCTCGCATCTAAACGGGCCGGCAAGACCGGCACCCCGGAGAAGAGATAAGTGGGCAACGCCCGCTCCGCCTCCACCGTCGCCGATTCCTGCGTCCCCCGGATGTACCCTTGCTGGATTTCAAGGATCGTCGCCCTCGCGCCGTCCCTCCTTCGTTTGTGGTCGTTGAACAGTACTGTGTGCGGCAGGATTCCGCAGGGCTAGAACGGGCAATCAACCCGTTCAACGTACTGCGCCCATGCGTCCATCAACTCTCGCCGCTCATCGAGTAGGTCGTCACGGTCGTATGCCTGGGTCACCGAGGAGCCGACCGCGTGGGCGAGGCAAAGTTCGATGGCCTCGAACCGCGCCCGCGCTTCGGCCTTCGCCCAATCCCGGAAACTCGTCCGGAAGCCGTGTGGGGTGCAGTGCAGCCCATCCTTGCGGCAACGGTTCAGGAAGGCGTTTTCGGAAAGGTGCTTCCCGTTGGGGTGCCGGAATACCAACCCCTGGGGATTGTCTACCAGGCGGTCCCACACCCCGTCGGGGTCGTCCTCCGCACGTTCCTCGTAGGGCCACATTTGCCGGATGATGCTGGCCGCCCTCCACGATAGGGGGATCCGGTGCTCCCGCCGCCCCTTCATGCGCGAGGCCGGAATCGTCCACACGCCCGCCTCCAGGTCAAACTCCTCCCAACGCGCCCCCCGAACCTCCCCGGTTCGCGCCGCCGTGTAGATTAGAAATTCGAAGGCTAGGACCGTAGCCCGCCCACCGTATCCCCGCTGCAGGCGGCGAATGGCCGCAGGCACCTCAGCGTAGGGCAACGATTCCCGGTGCACCGGCGCGTGGGGAACCCGCGCCACCAACTCCATGAGGGCATCGTCGGCGGGGTCGGCGATGATGTAATCATGTGCCCGCGCCCATCGAAAAATCCGGCCGAGCGCCTGCCTGAGCTTGCGGGCCGTTTCCCATTGGGTCGCCCTCAACGGGGATAGGATGCCCGCTAGGTCGGCTCGGGTAATCTCGTCGATTCGCATATCCCCGACGGCGGGGCAAGCATGGCGCTGAACCCGGGCCCGCCACCGCTTGGCCGTTTGCTCCCCCCAATCCGGCACGTTTAGGTGGTAGACCGTTTCCAACGCCTCGGCGAAGGTCGGCATGGTCGCCGGAGCCGCCGGGGCGGGCACAGGGATGGGCTCCGCCGCCTTCTCCCAAGGATTCAGCCCTGCCTTCACCGCCGCTTTGTTGGCCGCCGCCGCCTTCCGGGCCTCGGATAGGGAAACCCTCGGGAATCCACCGAGCCCTTTGTCCGTCCGGTTCCCGCCAATGCGGACCCGTTGAACCCAGGACTTCGACCCGCCCGGCGAAACCAACAAATAGAGGCCCGCGCCGTCCAAATAACGGCCGGGCTTGTCGATTGCCCGTACCCCCTGCGTCGTGAGTTTGCCCGTCATTTTACCCCCTCCTGCCCATTTCTACCCCAGGGTTTTACCCCCATGGCAGGGCCAGTATAGGGGATGTCAAACGCGGCATCAAGGGAAAATAGCGGTAAAAAGTACCCCTGGAGGGAATCGAACCCCCGACGCGCGACTTAGGACGCCGCCGCTCTATCCTCTGAGCTACAGGGGCACAATAGTGGTGGGCCTGGATGGACTCGAACCAACGACCTCAGTCTTATCAGGACTGCGCTCTAACCGCCTGAGCTACAGGCCCACAGGTGAGAAGAGATTGAGATTATAGCAACAGCCAGCGACCGCCGCAACAACCACGAGACCGATGGACCGATTGCAAAGTCCTCGTCTGAAATGCGGTTCGGTTGATTTTGGGATTTCGCCGCTGGCATCCCCACCCTGTCCGCCTTTTATCCGGTGAATCCCGATTCAGACAAAATCGAGAAAGGACCGGAGTCGCGCGTTGCGCGGCATACCGGCGTGGGGCATAATCCCCGCACGATTATTGGTCTCGGACCGAGGCCGGGATTCTGCAGATTCTTGCGCTAAGGAGGGACTTATGCCAGCGACAATTCCAACGGAAGAAGAGGTCTTGGGTTATTTCTCCAAGTTGTCCAACTGGGGGCGGTGGGGCGAAGACGACGAGCTGGGGACTCCGAACTTGATAACGCCGGAAAAAACCAAACGGGCGATGGGCCTGGTTCAGGAAGGGGTCACTGTATCCCTGGCCCGGGACATTATGTGGGACGCGACGGCCGACGTGCCCAATCCGCCGGTACACTTCATGGTAGAGAGCGGCGAGGGGTGGGCCAGCGGTGACAAGGTGAGCGGGCGTCCCAACGCCGCCGCCACGGACTACATCGGGATGATTTTTCACGGCTATGCGGTGACCCACGTCGACAGCCTGGCCCACTTCTTCTGGGAGGGCAAGACCTACAATGGAAAGCCAGCTCACATGGTGTCGACGAACCTGGGGGCTACGGTATGCTCTGTTACCGCGGCCAGGAAGGGTTTCGTCAGCCGCGGCGTGTTGGTGGACGTGCCGATGATTCGGGGGATTGACTGGCTGGAGCGTGGCGAAGGCGTGATGCCGGAAGATATCCTGGCCGCAGAGGAACGGTGCGGGTTCAAGATCGAGGAAGGGGACATCCTGCTGATCCGCACCGGACAACTGCACCGGCGTGGAGTGGAGGGCCCGGTGGACCGGTCCGCCGGTTCGACAGCCTGCCAGGCGGCCTGCCTGCCGCTGTTCCACGAGCGGGGGATCGCGGTAATGGGGTCCGACACCGGGAACGACGTGAGCCCGGCCCAATACCAGCAGGTGATGCAGCCGATCCACCAGGTAGGCATTACAGCGATGGGCCTGTGGATCCTGGACAATGCCAACCTGGAGGACGTGGCGGAAGCGTGCAAGGAGCGGAACCGGTGGGAGTTCTTCGTGTCCATCGGCCCGTTGCGGATGCACAACACGACGGGTTCTCCGGTGAACCCGATTGCCGTTTTCTGAACCGCTACTCCCGCCAGAGAGAAGGCAATCCCATGGAGAAACCCGGTGGCGCGGCTGCCGGGTTTTTCGCTGGCTGGACGGGGCCGGCCAGTTGACCGAAGTCAGGCATAATCCGGCGGCCAGAGGTTGACGTCCAGGGCCGATTCGCACCAGCGGGCCACCCCCAACAGGGAGCCTTCCTGGAGGGGCAAGCCGGCAAGCTGGACGCCCAGGGGCAGCCCCTCGGAGCTGAGGCCGGAAGGAATCGAGACGGAGGGAAGGCCGGAACTGGTCCAGGGGACCTGGAATATGGCGTCGCCGGTGGTGTTGAGGTCGCGGGGGGCCGGCGCCGGAGCGGATGGCAGCAGGGCGGCGTCCACCGAGGAGAGGGCCGTAACCATATCCTGCTGAAACTCCCGCCGGAGCCGCTGGGCCTGGAGGTAGCTGACGGCCGGTACCAGCATCCCCATTTCGATGCTGTTGCGGATGCGGGGGCCGTACTCGTCGGCCCGGGTGCGGAAGTGTTCCTCGTGGACCGCCGCCGCCTCGACGGAGCTGACAATGCGCTGGCAGGCGTGGGCCGAGGCGAAGCTGGCCGGCAGGGGAATTTCCTCGACAGTTGCTCCCGCGGCGGCCAACCGCTCGGCGACGGAGTCGGTGTGATTGCGGACCTCCTCGCTGGAACGGTCATAGAAGAATCCGCGCAGGATGCCGAGGCGGGGCGGACGGTCGAGGGCATCCATCTGGGAGAGGTAGTCGGGGACGGGAGCGGCGGCGGAACCGCCGTCCCGGGGGTCGTGTCCGGCCATAGCCTGGAGCATCAGCGCGGCGTCTTCAACACTGCGGACAAGGATTCCGACGGTGTCGAGGGACCAACTGAGGGCGACGACGCCGTGGCGGCTAATCCGCCCGTAGGTGGGCTTGAGGCCGACGATGCCGTTGTAGGCGGCGGGCCGGCAGGTGGAGCCGCCGGTCTGGGAGCCAAGGGCCGCGGCTACCATTCCGGTGGAAACGGCTACGGAGGAACCGCTGCTGGAACCGCCGGGGGTGTGGGCCAGGTTCCAGGCGTTGCGGCTGGGCGAGGGGTCGCTGGAGGCGAACTCGGTGGTGACGGCCTTGCCCAGCACGATGGCCCCGGCTTCCTTGAGCTTGGCAACACAAGCGGCGTCGTGGTCGGGAACGAAGTCGGCCAGGATGCGGGAGCAGGCGGAAGTAAGCATCCCCTCGGTGTAGAAGATGTCCTTGAGGCCGACGGGGATGCCATGCAGGGGGCCGCGGACCTGGTCCCGGCTGACCTCATCCTCGCGCTGGCGGGCGTCGGTGAGGACCTGCTCCCGGTCGATGGTCACCCAGGCATGGAGGGTGGGTTCAAGGGCGTCGATTCGGTCAAGGAGGCCTTGCGCGAGAGAGACCGGGGAAAGGGAGCCCTCGCGGATTCCCCGGGCCGCGCCGGCGACGCCGAGTTGGTAAGGGGCTGAAGTCATCAGGGAGCCTCCTCGTTGCGGATAGCCGTGGGGTAGCAGGCGGGCTCTACGTAGCCATCGGGGAACTCCCGGGATATTTCGTGGAGCAGCCGGGAAGTTGTGACGATGGAGTCCTGGAGTTCCGCGGTCCTGGCCTCACCCCACAGGGCGGCGGCGCGAGCGGTCAATCCCTGGGCGATGGCTTCCGGGGAGGAGTACCGCGTCGGGTCCGGCATGGGCTTACCTCCAGTTGGAGTCTGGCCGGTTGGGAAGGGTTACAGGTTTGGGAGAATCGGACAAAGAAAAATCTGTCCTATTTCGTCCCAAAGTGTCCCATTTCAGATGGCCGAAGAATTATGGGGGACAGAACCATCCGGGAACTGAGGAACCGATGTAATTGTAATCAGGTTGGCCAACCGTTGGAAAGTGGCCCGGCGTCATCATTACCGGCCGCTCGAATAGGCAGTCCTTACCTGGGTTGCTATAATCCCGGCAATTCCAAGGATAGAAGGAGGTTGTCATGGCGGACTTGTCCGAGATCATGGAAACGATGGAGCCCACGGTTTTGGCCTCCGGTTACGGCAGGACGGAAGGCCCGCTGTGGCATCCGGGCGGCTACGCGACCTTCGTTGACCTGGAAAA
Source organism: Dehalococcoidia bacterium (assembly GCA_965203675.1). Lineage (GTDB taxonomy): Bacteria > Chloroflexota > Dehalococcoidia > Lucifugimonadales > UBA3495 > CATOSK01. The sequence continues at coordinate 376,721 of CBDBDE010000001.1, forward strand.
CAGCCGGCTGCTGCGGTGGGACGCCAACGGGGAGGTGTCGGTGGTGCGGGAGGGGACCGGCGAGGGGAACGGCTGCACCTTCGACCGCAACGGCGACCTGATCATGTGCGAGGGGGCCGACCACCGGCGGGTCACCCGCATGGACGCCGCCGGAAACGTAACGGTGGTGGCGGAACGCTGGGACGGCAAGCGTTTCCACAAGCCCAACGACGTCATCTGCCGCTCGGACGGCATGCTGTATTTCACTGACCCCGGGCTGAGGCTGCCGCCGGAGCTGCGGGAGATGGACTTCGCCGGAGTGTTCCGGGTGGACCCGCAGGGAAACGTTCACCTGGCGACGGACCAGTGCGTCTATCCCAACGGGCTGGCCCTGTCGCCGGACGAATCGGTGCTTTACGTCGCCATCAGCCGGGCCGAGGAGGCGGACCTGGAGCGGGAGGAGCGGGGCGAGTTCTGTCCCAACCGGCGCATCGAGGCTTTCGACGTGGCGGCGGACGGGACGTTGAGCAACCAGCGGGTGTTCTGCGACATGGCTTCCGCCGATCCGGGGGTGCCGGACGGGATGAAGGTGGATACGGAGGGCCGGGTGTTCTGCGTTGGGTCTGGGGGGTTCTGGGTCATCGAGCCGTCGGGGGAGGTGGCGGGCGTGGTGCGGACCAGCGAGGTGACGCGCAACCTGGCCTTCGGCGGGGAGGACAACCGGACACTGTTCATGACTCCTGGGGACTCGCTGTGGAGCATGAGGGTCAAGACGCCGGGGATTGGGGCGTTCTGAAGCGTTGCCGCCGAATTGACCGCCGGGAACGATGCTGACATAATCCGAGCAATTCAATCAGGAGGATAGGACTTTGACGACGACGAATGTAGTGGGCAGCGGTCAGTATACCTACGAAATGCACACCGATTGGGCCAAGGTTCCCGAAGGCTGGAAGATGCCCGCCGCGGCAGTCTACGGAGACTCGGAAAACCGGGTGTACTGCTTCAACCGGGACCCGGACCATCCCATCATGATCTTCGACAAGGACGGCAATTTCCTGAACTCGTGGGGCGGCGGGATGTTTGCTTTTCCCCATGCGATCATCATCGACCCGCAGGACTACGTCTGGCTGGTGGAGCGGAACAACGGCCAGATAATGAAGTTCACCAAGGACGGCGAACTGCTCCAGACCATCGGCGAAAAGGGCTTCCGGTCGGATACCGGCGCGGACAACACCGATTTCGGCTCCAATGGTTGGAGTCTGGTGACCCACGGCGGAGACCCGTTCAACCTTCCGGCGGGCATCGCCATCAACGAGGCGGGAGAGATTTTCATCGCCGACGGTTACGCCAACGCCCGGGTGCATAAGTTTGCTTCCGACGGAACGCTGATCAAGTCCTGGGGCGGTCCCGGGTCGGGCCCCGGCGAGTTCAACCTTCCCCACGGTTGCTGGATTGACCGGAAGGGACGCCTGTTCATCGCCGACCGGGAGAACGACCGGGTGCAGGTGTTCGACCAGGAAGGGGAGCACTTGGCCGACTGGCCCAGCAAGCTAATCGGGCCGGCGGTGATCTACGTGGACGAGGATGATATCGTGTACGTGGCGGAGCACAATGGCGGCCTGGTCAGCATCCTGACCCTGGAGGGTGAGCGTCTGGCCCAGTGGGGTTCGATGACGCATCGCTCGTGCCACGGCATCTGGGTGGACTCGAACAAGGACCTGTATGTGGTGGAGCCCTACGAGGGCAGCGAAGGGCGGACGGTGGTGAAGTTCGTGCGGCAGGGTTAGCTGCCCGGGTTTTTTTATGGTTGCGGGACGGGGTAGCGTCTGATATATTGATGGAGCGGTGTCCGCCGGGCACCGTTCCTCTTTTGTGTGGGGCTGTAGCTCATTTGGGAGAGCGCTTCAATGGCATTGAAGAGGTAGCGGGTTCGATTCCCGCCAGCTCCACCAAACTGGATAAAATCAAGAACCTTTCGGATCAGGTTCAATCTAGCCGTATAGAACCCCAGAGCTTCCCTTGCAGTAACGGGAGATGCGTAGTGCAAGGGGAGCTTTCCTTTTGTAACATGTCCTCTCACGCAGTTCCGGCCCTGTGGCCGGAATTGAGGCACGAGCTTAAGCTGCGACTTAACGACGGTGCCCAACCCTGAAGTTTGGGATTGAGACGGGAGAGACCGCTGGTTGAACATTCTGATTACAGGTTGCGCGGGGTTCGTCGGCTCAAACGTCGCCCGTAAGTTGTTGGCACTGGGCCACTCGGTGCATGGTGTTGATAATTTCACGAATCCCAACCTGCTTCAGCTCCAACAGTGGCGAATGAAAGACCTCGTGCAGAACCCTCGATTTACCCTGAGCATCGCAGATATCTGCGACGAAGAAAGCCTGCGCCCCACATTTCGTGACGTTGGTGAGAGGGGACCAGTCGAGGCTGTCGTCAACCTGGCGGCCCAGGCCGGGGTGAGAGAAAGCGCAGAAAGGCCCCGGGCTTACTACCAAGTCAACGTGATGGGAACCCTGAACCTCCTTGAGTTCTGCCGGGAGTTCGGCGTAAGCCGGTTCATCCTGGCTTCAACGTCCAGCGTGTACGGCTCCCAGGTGGGTGGCCCGGTTGCAGAAGACTCTCCTGTCGTCAGGCCATTATCGCCCTATGCCGCTTCCAAGGTCGCTGCCGAGACCCTGCTGCATTCATACCACCAGCTTCATGGAATAGACGCCACCGCCCTCCGGTTCTTCACCGTGTACGGACCTGCCGGACGTCCGGATATGGCCGTTTTCAAGTTCATCCGCGCCATTGCCGAAGGGGAACCCATCACGGTTTACGGAGATGGCAACCAACGGCGGGACTTTACCTTTGTCGACGATGTGGCTGGGGGAGTGGCAGCGTCCCTTCCACTCAAGGGATACGAGGCAATCAATTTGGGCAGCGACCACCCTGTTCCTTTGAACAACATCATACGCTTGATAGAAGACGCGGTGCGGCTGCCCGCCCGGATTCGACACCAAGAGCGTCACCAGGGGGATCCGTTGGTAACCTGGGCTGACATCGGCCGCGCCGGCGAACTGTTGGGATGGTCTCCAGAAGTAGGAATCGAGGAAGGCATTCGCCGGACCGTAGCATGGTATCTGGAAAACCGGGAGTGGGCCAGGGAATTGAAATAGCCGCCCCGGGGGACCTATTGCAAGTAGGAGTAGGGCTGCTTGTCCAGTATGCGGGCTATCACCGCGTCCCTTTCACGCCTGCTCTCAGCGTCCTTGGGAACTGCCGGCTCATACAAGTACAACTTCTCAGGGATGTATCTCGGGCTGGCCGCCATCTCGATAATGGGGACCATGAAGGCCCAATCGGTGGCCGGGTCAATCCACTCGCCGTCGATTCGCAGGTCTTCTACGTCTATAGCGTCGAAGAGCCGCTTCCTGAACGTGCGCAGGTGCTGCCAGACGTTGCTGTCCCACCACCTTGGACTGTCGAAGTTGACCGGATAGGAGGCTTCCTTGTCCAGCCGCAGCATTGAACCCACCGTTACGTCGGCTCCGTCATCATATTCTGACTGCACCCGGTCCAGAACGTCCTCGCCTATCAACGCGTCGTCCGCGTCCAGGGTGATGATCACTGTTTCGGGGTCAGTGCAGAACCTGTTGACTGCGTTCCAGGTGTTGCGGAGAGTGCCCCGCCGGGTCTCATTGCGGATCAGGGTAATCCGGTGGGAATCGTTCGCCGCAAGCATCGCAGCGTAGTCTCCGAACCCGTTGATCGAGGCGTCGTCCACTATCACGGCTCCCCAGTCTTCCCGGCGCTGGGCAATCAGGGACTGGAAACAGCGCTTGAACCGGCCGGGATCAACGTTGCGCCCGCATACGACAAAGACGAAGGGCTCGTTACGCTTGGGGCCAGCCCAATCTGCCGGGGTGCCGGTCAGCTCGACACTCTCCATCTGAGCCGCCGGGACATGACCCCGCTCCACGGCGCCAAGAACATCGAGCCATCCATCCATATCAACCTTGCGGTCATTCTGAACATGGATGAAAGCCGTCTTCGGGTCGCCGCCGCGATAGCAGCGGTAGCCGCTGGAAGCGACGAAGCGGTCGAAGGCGCGGTGCCAGGGCAGCGTGAACCGGCCCTCTTCCAGAGCATTGGGTATAGGCAGGACGGACTGGAGCCTTCGCCGGTCGAAGAGGCATCCCCGCACTTCCACTCGCCAGTCCCCGTCTGGACCCTGGGAGGTGTAGCCCCTTGGCTCGGAACGGCAGATGCTGAGAGGCACAAAAAGGGCCTTGTCATCCCGGTGAAGGACATCCGTCATCTCAGCCAGGTAGTTGTGGTCTTCATCGGTCCTGGCGATGAGCAGGTCGCTGTCCAGTTGCAGCACGTAATCCCCAGTGCAGGAGTCGAAGCCGAACAGGGTGGCGAACAACTGCTGCCCGTTCGCCGAGTGGGTTTCCACGGACTCTTCGCCAAACCATTTCCGGTAGGTCTGCCTGATTGAATCCACGTCCTGAGGGGCATGGACGACCCGGTCCACCACGCCGTCCCTGAGCAACCGTTGCGTCGCCATACGGTGCGCCTCCGGGTTGGGCTGCCGGTATTGACGCGGGAACGGTCCTTCCCAGGTGTCCACCACCAGGACTTTCTCAGCAAACTTCACCGGACCTTCCAGTTGCCCGACCTGGTGCCTGACCAACCTTTCGATCACGGACCACTCCATGAAGCAGGTCTTGATGAGCAGGGACACCCGCAAATCGTTGGCGGGCAGGGGCCGCAGACGAAACACCAGGTGGTCCGAGGCCGGCAGCAGCGATCCCGTATCCGTGCCGTCCAACTCATGCGCTTCCTCAACGAGGAACCCAGCCTCTCTGAAGGCCCGGCGGTAAGCGGCGTAACTCCGGTGCACCTCGGTGCGCCGGTTGCCGTTGACCGACACGGTCTTGGCATAGGAAAACGTCTCCTCGTAGCTCGCTTCCCCCGGCAGGTGCTTTTCAGCCAGTTCGGTTGAAGAGGTATGGAGATAGAAGGGATTGCACACTGAGACAAAAGCCGCCCCGGAATCTGCCACCAGGCGACGCAGATTCCGCAGAATCACCTCCAATTCCGCTTCATCGCCAATGGTGCATAGCACCCGGCCGCATACCACGGCGTCATAGCGGGCAGACTCTACCAGGAGCCGAGCCAACAGGTCCCGACCACCATATTCAACGCGGCTGTCGTATTCCAGGCACCTCGCAATGTTGGTTTCGTCGGGGTCGTATCCGGTGACTTTGATTCCTTGCTGAGACAGGACTTCGGCCAGCCGGCCGTCCCCGCAACCGTAATCCAGGACCGACTCAGGTTTGAGAGCTGCGACCAATTGCGCCACCGGCCGGTAGTAGAGGGTGTCCAATCCCCGGGGATCTACAGCGTATCTGAACTGCTCCAGCCCGGTTAGTTCGGGCAGGCTGGCGTCGGTCAAGGCGCGGGTCATCAGGAGCTTTAGGTCCGACCGAAAGGGGAAACGGTAGGTGAGAAACGCCCGGCGGCACATCTGCTCGAATTCGGCGTCGTTGAAGGGAACTAAGTCGGCTCCGTAATCTATGAACTTCAGCCCTTGCGACGTCGCAAGCAGGTTGTCCGGGTGGATGTTGCGACAGGCAATACCGGCATGGCGGCATTCTCGGAGCAACGTCAGCAGGCCCCGCAAGTCTCGTTTGTCGTATTTCGCCCCACTCTCGTACGGGTATACGGCAACCACACGGTCGCCGTCCCGCCGCACCTGCCGTAGAGCGGGCAACGTCTTGTAGTCATCCAGTTTTCCGGCCAGCGATTGCAGGAAGGCGATCCGGCTCTCCCTGTCCCGGGGATTCCAGTAGTGGAAGTACTTGTAGACCAAGCGCCCGTCGGTGAGCGCCACTCCCTCCTCACCGATACCGAGGAAGGTCAGAGGACCTGTACCGAGTTCCGCCTTGACATACGACTCGGCGACCCGGCGCAGTTCTTCTTCTGGCAAGGGCGTGCCGGTTCGATGCCGCGCCACCGCCTGGGGAAGTTCTTCTAGGAACCGTTCGAAGGCCCCGCTGTCAATTCTGGCGATACCTTGCCTGAAACTCTCCAAACTTGCGTCTGAATAAACGGTCTGCAGTTTCTCGACAAACTCCCGCAACCTGCCTGTCGAGGCGGCGTAGTCCGGCGAGTCCAGCCACCAGGGAGCCGAGGCGTCATTCGGGTCCCGGTAGAGGAAGGGACGCAGCGCCTCCAGCAACCCCATCGTCCTGATGAAACCTATTTCGAAAGCATTGACCCTTTCCCGGGCGTAGTCCTGCCATAGACCAACCGCCAGGTCGATGTCATCGGCGTTGAGGGGGAGAATCTCCCGACCATGGGCGCGTTTTCCGTTCTCCGGCCGGCCTGGAGCCTTTCGCGCGAACACGTCCCGGAGGGATGAGTAGAGTGCGTGTCCCCAGATGTCCTGGGCCAGGATGTCGAACTCAGGCACGGGGTCCGCAATCACGCTCCGTACCTGGCGGACCGGCAGTGGAGACGCCACCACATCGCGTCCGCCCACGAATCTGTTTAGCAGGCTCCACACCATGTCGCTCCGCCTCGTGTCGGCGCCTCCCACTGTGGGAACGGCGTTGGGGAAATCGCGCAACGCTTGAATGTCGAAGACCAGCGTGGCCGGACCGCGATTTACCGACGGATGCGTATCGGTTACAGGTTCATCGGACTCGGCCAGCAGCAGGGGCCGGAACACCTGGACCCCGCTGAGAATACCCGGCAGGCGAGAAACCATTTCATCAAATGCCTGCCTGGCGCTCAAGTCAGTTCCGGTTGGCTCGTACCAGAACGGCAACTCCAGGTGTCCGGCATCGGTGGCGGAGAGGTCATAGTAGTAGTCCCGCCAGCTGAGCCTGGATTGCCGGTTTTCATCCTGGAGCTTGGGGAACGGGTCTCCGAAACTCATGCGGCCCAAGAGGTGGAGATTGTGATACAGGTCAACCAACTGGGTGCGGATGCAGCTGAGAAATGGCACGGGCGGGTCGCCCGTCACCTGGCAGAGGACCACGCCGGCGCCGCCGGTTTTCAACCGCTTTATGCCCGAAACATAATCCACGCTCCGGGATTGGATCGTACCGTCCGGGCCTTGGCCCAGGCCCTCCAGGACGAGATCGTCGTCAAGAATCCAGACGACCGCCCCGGGGAGAGGCTTGGCTTCCAGGAACAGGTAGTGCTGGAGCATGGTGCGGCTCAAGGCGATGCTCTTCCGACCGTACAGCTGCGTGTCTACGCCCGAGAACACCCCAGCGGCCGCATCAGCCGCCTGTTGTTCCAGGGTTACTAGGTTGACGTCGAGGCCCAGACTGGAAGCGTGGGTTACCGCGCTTCGCAGGGCATCCCTGGCAGCAGCTTCACGGTCTCCGTTTTCCAGGAGGACGACCTTCAGCACCACGTCGTCGCGTCCGCCCAGCTCGCTAACCAAGGACGCCATCAACCTGGAGACCAGTGAAACGTCAGGTGACGTGATTGACCCGGCCACTAAGTTCAAGTCGCCGTCCGGCACTTCACCGACCGGAACATACGCATCGTGTAGCAGCGGCAGGTCATTCGTAGTTGGGTCGCAATCGAACAGCCGCCGGCTCCGCTGGATGAACGCATCCCGCTGGGAGGCGGACATTCGACTCCGATGCTTTCTGTAGAAGTACCTCAGCCCCGATTTCTTCTTGTCCCCACCGGGTGTTGAGAGGCGGGGCCGGTCGTTGTCCGCGTAGTGATGCACCAGGTGCTCCGCCACCGTGCCGAACCTGACCGTGCCCAGGTCGGCGAGCCTGATGCAGAGGTCCCGGTCGGTGGTGCTTGCCAGGGCCTCGTCGAATCCGCCGGCCTCCAGCAACTTGCGCAACCTGACAAACAGGTTGGACCCCTGTATATGGGTATTTCGCACCAGCAGTTGGTCGGCATCCAACCCTGGGGGAGGGTCCAGCAGCCGCCCGCTGGAGGCGCCCGATTCGTGGTAGATCAAGCCGGCGGCGACCATGTCCAAGTCCTGGTCCGACACGGCCCTGTCGCATTGTTCCAGATACGACGGTTCCCAGGCGTCATCATCGTCCAGGATGGCGACGAAGGTCGTCGGGTCGGTGGCCTGCAAATGGGCTAATGCGGTATTCCAAGCGCCGGATGCGCCGCGCGTCCGGCGGTTCTCCATGTAGCGAGTCTCCACGCTTCCAGCCTTGAAATCCGCAACTATGCGGGCGTTGGTGGGCCTGATGTCTCCATCCGAGTCGTCCACGACAATCAGATAGTCGGGAGGACGAGTCTGCCGGGCGATGGACGACAGGGCCCGGCTGGCAAGCAGTTTGGGGCGGTTATGCGTTGCTACAACAGCGGCTATCGAAAGCATGGCGACAACAGCGGGGCGGGATTGAGACTAGCCGAAGACGGCCCTGCCACTGTGGCCCTCGGCATTTCGGGCGATGGGACCGCGCTGGGCGGACTGTAAAAGGACAAGAATGCCGTTACGATTCATCCTGCCTACCAGGAGCTTTTTCCCAAACGAGTTGCTTGCCCGTTTCGGCGTCAAAAGCGTAGTCCAATTTGGGTGGCATTCTAGGGTCTGCATATGCATCGTCGAGGATGGATTGAGTTAGGCCCGTTGCCCGTGAAAGGTTAGTCCGAGTCAGGTTGGTACGGATCAAGCTCGCATAATGAAGTTTAACCCCCCGCAGATTCGTGTGCATCGTACCAATCATTGCAACATCTAATGGTGCCGCTTCGTCCTTCTCAGGAACCCTGGACAAATCTTTGTCCGAAAAATCGATCCCACGAAGGTCCGCGTCATGAAGATCCATCCAGTAATTGTGCAGCGATTCAATTCGGATGTTCAGAGCGTGGCACGAAGCGATTGAGTCCATTGCTGCCCGAATGTCTTCTCGGACGACCTCTATTTCTAACGACCCTGCCGCTGCAAATTCTTGAGCCGTCGGAGCTCCGTAAACGCTCCCCAATTCCACCTCATCCGGAGCAACTACCGGTTGTCCCTCGACTTCGGTCGGGTGGCGGACGAATGCGCATAGCTGTCGCATCACCGGTACGTGGTACTCTGTGGGGTATGCTTTGGCGATGCCCTCCAACTGATGAATTCCGCCGAGCCGGATTGCCAACGACGGGTGTACGAGCATATTGGTAGCCTTCTGGTATTGGTCGGCAACAGATATGAGCCGCTGACTCACCAGGTTTTCCTGCGCAATGTTTGCCTGACGGTCAGCCACCCTGCCACGCCATGCAGCAATTACTACCGCAATAACGCCAGCGATGACAAACCCAATTGTCCTGACCGTTGTGTTGCCAGATTCGACTACGGTGGTCGCGACGGTGGTCGCCGCTTCAACAGTCTTGGTTTCCATGGTAGTGGCACTGGTTCGAAGCCAATCAAGAATGATGAACGATACGCCCAAAATGACCAAGCACGAGATCAACACAGTAAGAAAAACAACCCAACCTTCGGTAAACAATCGCCTGCGGGAACTCCGGTCAGTGTCGTCATCCATATTAGCCTCAATCCAATTCATCCGAACCTTGAGAATTATACGTGACTACGCATCAAGGGTCAGGATTGGACACAATTGCCTGGCATGCCGATTTTCCAATGAGTACGAATAGTTGGGTATGGGATTGATCCGGCATAGTCTGAAGCGCACAACTGCTTCTGAGATGGCGCACTACTCGGTTCCGTTTCTTTTTGGCAGTTGGGTGTCTTGGGGTATCCTTGAGGTGGACCCGAAATTTCGGGTCCACCTCAAGGAACCCACAGTTTCCTGGCTACAAACACCAAGGATCCTGGGTAACCTTCACCGTGTGGACTCCCTTGGAAATCACTGTATAAGTCTTCAACTCCAAAGGCACATCGCGCGAGAAGATGCTCGGCTTCGTACCGAAACAGATATCGTTGCCGGATTGGTAGGACTACCTGCTCCCTGTTCCCATCTCGGTGAGCAACGTTAAACCTGATCTCGCTCTCCACCGTTTGACTGGGGAAATCGACTGACTTGTTCCTGTGTCTAAGCTCGATAGTGGTCCCGTCGGGAAGATCGAACTGTTGAGCCTGACTGGCTGCGGTGAATCGATCGCCGGCCATTCGCCTGATATCGGGATCAGATATGTCAAAGGCGAATCTGCCGCCCGGCTCTAGGTGTCGGTGGACCCGGTACAGACAAGACAACTGGTCTTCCACCGATAGCAGGTGCAGAAAGGAATTGAAGGGGCAGATAACCAGTTCGAATCGATTTCCCAGGTCAAAGCTCTGCATATCGCCTTGAACTAACTCCACGTTGTCACGTACGTTCCGAGACTCACTCCCCAGAGCCTCCCGACACCTCTCAAGCATATGCTCTGATACCTCAAGACCGCAGACTGACTTCCCTGATCTTGCAATTGGTATGAGAACGCGACCTGTGCCGCTACCGAGTTCTAACACCCGACCGGCTGTCTCTTTAGCGAGCCTCGTGTAGAACGCAACGTCAGGGCGATTCTGGTGGCTCGGGATTCTGTCGTAGACCTCCGCTATGAGAGGATGCTCTGAGGAACTGGGCATCATGCTTGCTCCAGAGAGTCGTTGCGCCCTGGGGTCGGCCCTTCAGAATGACCTGAATAGTGTATGCAGCAGTCCCGGCAAAGCCATGGGCACTGGCTCCAGCGTATCATTCAACGGGAAATGCCGCGAGAGCACTGGAACGAAATCTTGATCCTATTCCGGGAGGATGTCCAGTGGATAGTTGAGACCCCGCATAGTCACTACCATGGCGAAAGACCTCACAATGCTTTGGGGAATCCATCCCTAAAGAAGTTCGCCGCGTTGACCATTGTGGCTGACTGACCCGCAATACCAGCATTATGGCTGGTACAGGAAACGGGGCAGGACCATGGAATGAACCCATGTCCCACCAACAAGTGAGGAGAGGAAATAGCTGCACTTCTGGCACCGTCGGCAAACCTGCGATAGAATCCTGGATCATTGAGGGGAAGACCTGTCTGATAACCGGAGCCAGTGACGGTATCGGCTATGCGGCCGCGCAGGAATTGGCCCGTATGGGTGCAGCTGTGGAGATAGCCGGCCGGAACAACGCCAAAACCGCAGCGGCCACGGAGCGCATCATCGGGGAGACGGGCAATCGCGAAGTGCGTTACATGCTGGCCGACCTGTCGTCCCAGAGGGATGTACGCACCCTCGCAGACCAGGTGAAGCAACAAGTGCCGAGGCTGGACGTCCTGGTGAACAATGCCGGCGCTATATTTCTCTCCAATCGACGCAGCGTTGACGGTATTGAAATGACATTCGCCCTGAATCACCTGGGCTATTTCCTGTTGACCGCACTGCTGCTGGACCTCCTGAAAGACTCGACGCCGGCCCGGATCGTCAATGTCTCCTCCAGTTCGCACTTTTCGGCCCGCAACTTCCGTCTGGAGGACCTGCCCAAGCCTGGAAGCAATGGAGGTTACCGGGCATACGGACGCTCCAAGCTGTGCAACATCCTGTTCACCTACGAACTGGCGCGGCGGCTTGAAGGTTCGGGCGTAACGGTGAATGTCCTGCATCCCGGGCTGGTCCGCACCAACATAGCGCGGGACAATGGCCTTCTGGGCCGGGTGGTCAACTTCTTCATCGGCGTCCGCGGCGTCGATTCCACAAGGGGAGCGGAGACTTTGAACTACGTGGCGGCATCGCCCAAGGTTAAGGGGACCACAGGCAAGTTTTTTGTGGACTGCCGCGCCGTGCCGTCATCCCCTCTGAGCTACGACGTAGGGCTGGCCTCAGACCTCTGGGAATTGAGTGAACGGCTGACAGCGCCGGGAGCGGCGTCAGCAGGAAATTAACGGCGGCCATCCCTCTTGACGGATGACAAACACCGGTTCCTCGGGAATCTGCCCGAAATCAAGGGCGATGGCAAGGTCATGAATTTCGCCATCGTCCACCAAACTGGATGAGGTGGAACCCATTATTTGGACAGGATCAGGTTCTGGCTTGTGGTATAGCTTGACCCATTTATTGGTCGTCGGTCCACTTTGAGGATGAGACTTTCCGCCTCAGGTGGACCGATGAAGAAAACAGAATTCAGTCGTCAATTCGTGCGACCCGCTTAAGCGGGCCATGATGAAGGGCTGACCGGCAAAAGACAGCGAAGGACAGGTTACACCCTGTCCTTTTGTTTTCTGCCTAGGGTTGACCAGAGAACCTCCCCAATCTCTCATTCGATATAATACCGCTAGAGATTGTCGGCAATGGCCCTTAGCGTGTCGAATAAGCTATCGCCCTAATTCCTGAGCAGGCGGGTGCAGTCATGAGGGACTACCACGGCAATAAGTACCGGCTCGGTCTTGACCTTGGGACGAATTCTATCGGCTGGGCGGCAGTCAGACTCGACGGGAAAGGCGAACCCTGTGGGGTGCTGGATTTGGGCGTGCGTATTTTTCCGGACGGGCGCGACGAACAGAGCAAGCAATCGAATACGGTGAACCGGCGTCTGGCTCGAGGTCAGCGCCGCCGACGGGATCGCTATTTGCGGCGCCGGGATCGCCTGATGCAGGCGCTGATCGAGTACGGATTAATGCCGGAGGATCCGGCAGAACGGAAGACCCTGGAGAAGAGCGACCCTTACAAGCTCCGCTCCAGCGCTCTGGACAAGCCGCTGCAACCCTACGAGTTGGGGCGAGCGATTTTTCACCTCGACCAACGTCGGGGGTTTAAGTCCAACCGCAGGGCGGCTGGCAACGACAATCAAGACGGCCAAGTACGCACCGACATCAGCAATTTACGCCGACGCATGGAAGAGAGCGGAACTCGCACCCTGGGGGAGTTCCTGGCCCGGCGCCACAAAAAACGCCTGGGCGTTCTCGCCCGTCCGGGAGAAGGACTTTATCCCGACCGGGCAATGTACGAGGCGGAATTTGACGCTATTCGTGAGGCGCAAGAGCGCCACCATGACCTGAACGATCAACAGTGGGACAGACTGTGCACCATCATCTTCTTCCAGCGCCCCTTGCGTCCTGTAGAACCGGGGTGGTGCTTGTTTGAGGAAGGTGAACTCCGAGCGGCCAGAGCCCTACCGATTTTCCAGGAATTTCGGATACTTCAAGAAGTAAACAACCTAAAAGTCCTTCGGGACTCGGAACCGGAGCGTTGCCTCAACGAATCAGAAAGAAAGTACGTTCTGGGACGCCTGCGCTCTGGCAAGGACTTTAGCCTGAGCAACCCAACTGGACCACTCAGGGGAATTACGTTCAATCTGTCCGCCGGTGGGCGCCATTCGATCAAGGGAGACGAAACTGCTGCCAGGATGGCCTCTACCGGGAAAAAGGCCACCGGCAAGAGGCCTGCTCAGCCACCTCTGTTTGGCGACAAATGGTTTGAATTGTCGCTTGACGAGCGCAACCAAATCATCCGTTTCTTGCTGGACAGCGAAGATCCTGAGGATGTCTGCCGAAGGGCCATTTATGAATGGGAGTTGAGCGTGGAGTCGGCCAACGCGGTTTCCTACGCCTCGCTCCCAGACGGCTACGGTAACCTTAGCGAGAAGGCAATTCGTAACATTCTGCCCCACCTGGAAAATCGACGCGTATTCTCGGATGCGGTGCAGGAAGCAGGGTATAAGCACCACTCCGACTTTCGCAACGATGAAGCCCACAGCGAGTTGCCCTACTATGGCGAGGTTCTGCCCCGGGACGCTGTAGGCGCTGACCCGACAAAGAACCCGGAATGCGACGGTGAACCAGCTAGGTTTGGCCGCATTGCCAATCCCACCGTGCATATTGGATTGGGCCAGTTGCGCCGTGTAGTCAACAAACTCGTCGAAACCTACGGGAAGCCGGACGAAATTGTTGTTGAACTGGCCCGCGAACTGAAAATGAACCGGGAGCAGAAAAGGAAGCTGGAGAGTGACCAAAGAAGAGGCCGAGAGCGCAACGAGCATTTCAGGAATGAGCTTGGCGAAGAGGCACTGGGGACTACCCCGGATGCGCTCCGTAAACTCCGACTTTGGGAAGAGCAGAAGTACGGCGCGGTGAAGGTATGCCCGTACACGGGCAAAACGATTTCCCTTGAGATGGTGCTTTCGGCCCAGACCGAGATTGATCACATCCTGCCATTCTCTCGTACGCTGGACAACTCAACGAGCAATTTGGTCGTTTGCTTGGCCGAAGCCAACCGGAAAAAGGGCAACCGGACTCCCTACGAAGCCTTTAGCGACATCCCCTTGGATTACTTAAGAGAATTTCCGGCAAACAAACGCTGGCGATTCCAGCAGAACGCCATGGAGCGGTTTGAAGAGGACGACCGCTTCCTGGACCGGCAGTTGAACGAAACCCAGTATCTGTCCCGCACCGCACGCACGTATCTGGCCTATCTCTACAACGAACATGGAGAGGGCAGGAATCGGGTCCGGGCCGTCCCCGGCAGGATGACGGCCCTACTCCGGCGCGCCTGGGGTTTGGAAGGAATATTTCGGGAATCGACACATGCCGAAGTCTTCCGAAAACAGAGGGACGACCACCGCCACCACGCGATCGATGCCTTTGTTGTGGCAAATACCACCCAGGGGTTGCTCAAGAAGTTCGCTGAAGCTGCCAGTTCCGCTTACCAGGATGCCGAGCAAAGGCTAGCCGCGTTGGTTCCGCCACCGTGGCAGGGTTTTGATCGTAACATTGTAAGAGCATTCCTGGAACGGGGCGACCGGGTGGTTTCCTACAAGCCTGATCATGGCACCCGCGACTCGAACGGCAAGACCAGCGGCCGGCTGCACGAGGCCACCGCCTACGGAGTAATAGAACCCGTTGGCGATGGTAGGCATAAAGTAGTACTGCGCAAGGACGTGAGCAAATTCACGGCGAAGGATCTAGACGCAGTGCCTGACCCCGCATTGCGGGTTGCCTTGCACCGCCTGTGGGACGAAGTAGGCGGCAAGGTGTCAGACTTTGCAAATCGCGCCACTTACGACGGCGTGCTAGTTAATGGCCGGCGTCAGAAAGTAAAGGCTGTGCGCCTTTGTTCGGAGGAGCAGGTCATTCCAATAAAAGACGCCAGCGGCAAGGCCTTCAAGGGTTACAAGCCAGGGGGCAACGAATTCGCCGAAATCTGGAGTATGCCCGATGGCAGTTGGCGAACGATGGTAGTAACTACGTTTTACGCCAACCAACCCGGCTTCGACGCTGCCAATCATCGCCCCCATCCGGCGGCAAAGCGTCTGATGCGTCTGCAAATTGACGACATGGGCGCCCTGGGTGAGGGAAAGAACCGGCGAATTGTGCGCGTTAGACAATTGGACAACAACAAAAGCGGGCCGCGTATAGTCCTGGACAACCACAATGAGGCCAACGTGGATGCCCGCATACGGCAAGATGCAAGAATCAGAAAAGAAACGAAGACGGATGGTGGTATGAAGGTGGAGGTGTTCTCCGCTGCCAAGCTCCGCCGGTTCGGCTTCCGCAAAATTCACGTGGACGAGTTGGGCAGAGTGCGCGACCGGGGACCGTTCAAGCCGTAACCTGGTGCCGGGTAGCCCTACTTCGTTCCAAACTTCATAAAATCACGAATGCAAAACTAAGGGCAAGGCCCGCCGCATAAACCCTACAATGGAACTATAACGTTTCACTGTAGGGTCTACCCATGATTGGACGGGTCGTCGAAATTACCAATGAAGGTCGGCATCTATCCCGTAATCGCGGATTGATGACGGTTTCCGCCGACGGCACAGTAGAAGGTCAAGTGCCTCTGGATGACATCGGCGTTCTGCTCTGCAACGCACGTGGCCTCACTTATTCCAACGACCTGCTGACTGAGTTGGCGCGGCGCGGCGCGGCGGTAGTGCTCTGTGGCCCCAACTACCTCCCGGTGGCGTGGATGTGGCCTCTGGAAGGACACCATATCCAGGCGCTGCGGATGCGCTGCCAACTGGAGGCGTCCCTGCCACTGCGAAAAAGGTTGTGGCAGGCTACGGTCAAGGCCAAAATCCTGCAACAAAGACTGGCATTGGAACGTCTGGGCATCCCAATTGGTGACCTGGAGGAGTTGGCCCGAAAGGTGAAATCCGGCGACCCTGATAACGTGGAGGCCCAGGCAGCGCGACGTTACTGGCCGTTGCTGTTCGGGCCGGAATTCCAGCGGGAGCGTTTCGGCGAGATGCCTAATCCCTTGCTCAACTACGGATACACTGTGCTGAGAGCGGCCACGGCCCGGGCGATCGCATCGGCTGGTCTGCATCCGTCACTGGGCATCCACCACCACAATCGGTACGACTCTATGTGTCTAGTGGACGACCTCATGGAACCCTTCCGTCCCGCCGTTGACTATACCGTCCGTCGGCTAGTGTCCTCAGGGTGTTCGGATGTATCGTCGGAAGCCAAACGGACTTTGGTGGGAGTCCTTGCCGTCGACATGCGCACAGAAAGGGGAACCACGCCTCTGGAAACGTGCTTGGAGCGGGCAGCCCAATCGCTGGCCCAATCCTACGAGGACAAGCAGGTCTCACTGTTGTTCCCAAGCTGGACAATTCCCGATGCGAAATGAGGGCCCCGAACGATGCTTTCGGGATACCGGCTGATGTGGATGATGGTTTTGTTTGACCTTCCGGTGCTGACGAAGCGCGAGCGCAAGGACGCTGCGAATTTCAGAAAGTTCCTGCTGGATCAGGGATTCGAGATGTGCCAGTTGTCGGTTTACCTGCGGTTCTGCGCTGGCAAGGATCAGGCGCAGGTTTACACACGAAGGATTCAGTCTGCGTTACCGCCATCGGGCAACATCCAGATCGTCTATTTGACTGACAAGCAGTACGAGAATATCGTCAGCTTCAGTGGTCCCCAACGTCAGCCGGCGAACAAAACTCCAGAGCAGTTCGTGCTCTTTTGACGTTGCCCGGAAAGGGTGAAGGGCAGGCCGCAGCCCACCCTCTGAAAATTTGTTGCATATTGGGTCGAATGACCCTCAGCTTGTTAACGGTTGGGCGAAGACTCGCCCTACGGCCCCCGTTCTCCCACCGGCTAAAACCGCATCTCCGTTGCTAATATGATACCACATGGCCGATCTTTTGCAAAAATCGCGGCTACCAGCGCCATTTTGATGTCCGGCGGAGCCCTTTTTCAACAGTTCTTACTGCAGAGATTGTACTTATCTCCAAGTATGGCTGCTGAACGACAATTTTAGTCGATGGGAGAACGGGGGCCAACCGCAACAGAGGTGCTATTCTGGCCCGGGTCGTGGAATTTTAGTCGATGGGAGAACGGGGGCCAACCGCAACACTCCGGCGCCGCCTTCGATAGGAACGTTTATTTTAGTCGATGGGAGAACGGGGGCCAACCGCAACTGGTCGATGATGTACCAGCCCGGCAGATAATTTTAGTCGATGGGAGAACGGGGGCCAACCGCAACCCGGAGCGCCGGTACTCCGACAACCAGGAGATTTTAGTCGATGGGAGAACGGGGGCCAACCGCAACTTGCCATTCGTCCCTTGAAACCATGGCCGATTTTAGTCGATGGGAGAACGGGGGCCAACCGCAACAAACCCAGGTCACGGTGGTGGTAACGGCCAATTTTAGTCGATGGGAGAACGGGGGCCAACCGCAACTGGCCACCACAGCGATCAGCACGACCGCGAATTTTAGTCGATGGGAGAACGGGGGCCAACCGCAACGTCTTTCCGACTTTCAGCGGCGCGGCCCAGATTTTAGTCGATGGGAGAACGGGGGCCAACCGCAACTGGGCAGTGCGGCTTGCGAGGCCGCGGACATTTTAGTCGATGGGAGAACGGGGGCCAACCGCAACGCCCTCCGCGTGGGGGCACTGCCAGACGTGATTTTAGTCGATGGGAGAACGGGGGCCAACCGCAACACGAACGATATGAATGACCCCGGCCCCGGCATTTTAGTCGATGGGAGAACGGGGGCCAACCGCAACAGCCGGTTAAAACGCTGGTCTATACCGCATTTTAGTCGATGGGAGAACGGGGGCCAACCGCAACTGGGCGGGGTCGCCGTGGATGTCCTGGGGATTTTAGTCGATGGGAGAACGGGGGCCAACCGCAACTGGAGCAAGAAGACGCCGGTGTTCGGGGTATTTTAGTCGATGGGAGAACGGGGGCCAACCGCAACACGAGGTGGAGCGCTTCGCCAGGCTCAGCATTTTAGTCGATGGGAGAACGGGGGCCAACCGCAACGCCTGTTCCCGCCAGAAGTCCGCCACCCGGCATTTTAGTCGATGGGAGAACGGGGGCCAACCGCAACAAGTCAACGGCGCGGGCGTTCCAGTCGTCCATTTTAGTCGATGGGAGAACGGGGGCCAACCGCAACAGCGGGCCGTCCTGGAAGATTCGGTTATATATTTTAGTCGATGGGAGAACGGGGGCCAACCGCAACTGGTCCACCTCCTGGGAGGCGCCCTCGGCATTTTAGTCGATGGGAGAACGGGGGCCAACCGCAACTAAATCTCGATGGCCATGTGTCTCACGCTCATTTTAGTCGATGGGAGAAGGGGGGCCAACCGCAACTCGGCCGGAAGGTTGTAGAAGTCAGCCGCCGATTTTAGTCGATGGGAGAACGGGGGCCAACCGCAACACCTGGTCGGCGTTGGCTACGGTGGCCGTCATTTTAGTCGATGGGAGAACGGGGGCCAACCGCAACACCCCACACTTACACCCGTACACGTGACACATTTTAGTCGATGGGAGAACGGGGGCCAACCGCAACGCACGGTGTACCGGATAGAGGGTCGGGCGATTTTAGTCGATGGGAGAACGGGGGCCAACCGCAACTGGTTAAACGTGGTAGCCCTTGAACTCCCGATTTTAGTCGATGGGAGAACGGGGGCCAACCGCAACAGGATGGCCGGGTTCACGTCATATCCCCGGCATTTTAGTCGATGGGAGAACGGGGGCCAACCGCAACTTGCTGTTCCAGTTATAGCCCTTGACCCGCATTTTAGTCGATGGGAGAACGGGGGCCAACCGCAACGCCGCCCTCCGCCTTTACCTGCTCCACATCATTTTAGTCGATGGGAGAACGGGG
Source organism: Dehalococcoidia bacterium (assembly GCA_965203675.1). Taxonomy (GTDB): domain Bacteria; phylum Chloroflexota; class Dehalococcoidia; order Lucifugimonadales; family UBA3495; genus CATOSK01. The sequence continues at coordinate 395,712 of CBDBDE010000001.1, forward strand.
GCCAACCGCAACAGGCCGGCGGTTACATCTTCTACCAGGGCATTTTAGTCGATGGGAGAACGGGGGCCAACCGCAACCCGAAGGTTGTGCGGCCGTTGACGTTGGGATTTTAGTCGATGGGAGAACGGGGGCCAACCGCAACGTGCCGGAACAGTGGCCGGTGCCGGAACAATTTTAGTCGATGGGAGAACGGGGGCCAACCGCAACTGGGCATTTAGCCAGGACCGGACCTGCTGGATTTTAGTCGATGGGAGAACGGGGGCCAACCGCAACTGGGCTATCCAGGCGCAAAAGAAGAAGAAAATTTTAGTCGATGGGAGAACGGGGGCCAACCGCAACTATTCAGGTCTCCAGGGGATGATCATGCGCATTTTAGTCGATGGGAGAACGGGGGCCAACCGCAACGAGGACAGGCTGCACCGATGGCATCGGCAATTTTAGTCGATGGGAGAACGGGGGCCAACCGCAACATGATGGAGCGCGGGGAGTATCACGGAAGATTTTAGTCGATGGGAGAACGGGGGCCAACCGCAACCCAACTGGTTTCACAGCGCGGAAGACGCACATTTTAGTCGATGGGAGAACGGGGGCCAACCGCAACAGCCGCTATCCCTTCAAGGAAGAACACGAATTTTAGTCGATGGGAGAACGGGGGCCAACCGCAACTGGTTTCCCTGCCCATGTGTTCGCCCAGGTATTTTAGTCGATGGGAGAACGGGGGCCAACCGCAACATGATGGAGCGCGGGGAGTATCACGGAAGATTTTAGTCGATGGGAGAACGGGGGCCAACCGCAACCCAACTGGTTTCACAGCGCGGAAGACGCACATTTTAGTCGATGGGAGAACGGGGGCCAACCGCAACACGTCCCGGTGGCCATCGGTGACGGGGTGATTTTAGTCGATGGGAGAACGGGGGCCAACCGCAACTTGAACATCTGGCCGAGCATCCGGCGGGCCTATTTTAGTCGATGGGAGAACGGGGGCCAACCACAACAGACGCCGAAGACGTTGTCCGCGGCGTCTATTTTAGTCGATGGGAGAACGGGGGCCAACCACAACAGGGCCTCGACGTGGTTGACAACGACAACATTTTAGTCGATGGGAGAACGGGGGCCAACCACAACCATTGGGCAAGGCATACGAAGGATTAGTGAATTTTAGTCGATGGGAGAACGGGGGCCAACCACAACACTCGGCCAAGTCCCTTTCCGACGTGCGGATTTTAGTCGATGGGAGAACGGGGGCCAACCACAACACACTGATAGTGCAATGAGCACATATCTTTGTGAAGCCTATCTTGTGGTTTGCGGTCACAACTCCCCCTAGGGGGTATCACTGCACCTGTACCGCTAAGGCATAGCTCCCGTGAGCAGCATTGGAGAGCCTCACCGGCATGGCCTGGATACCCGAGGTGATATCTGAAAGTGAACCTGCCCAAGACAACGGCGGGAAAAGCTGCGCAGCGGCTGTGGAGCCCAAGCGCCGGGAACGGCAGAGACTCCGCTACGCCGCCGCGCCGTCCGGTTCCCCCGCAGGCGCAGGAAAGGACATTGGCTCATAAAGGAAAAGAGGGCCCGATCCGAACGCACGGCTGTCACGCCCATCCCACATGGCGTCACCGCCCTGGTCTGACCTCAATCGACCCGGTATGCAGGGCAATACTGAGGGAAAGTCACTCAACCCGCCTTGGTGGTTGTCGCTGAGACATTCCGCTATTACTTCCGTCGCCCACCCTTGGTTCGATGTTGAACCGAACCCCCATATCGGGTAGCATTTGTCCATGTCAGAACCATCACAGAGCATTGTGGAGAACCAATCTGGCTCAGTCTCAAGGACGACGAACACCGCCAGGGCCTATTCAACAACGGACTTTAAGGATAAGGGGACCTTCCAGGATCCCGCTTTTGCCCTTAACCGTTCTGTGCCGGTCCATCGCTGGGTCCCCTGGATCGCAGGGTATTCCCAGGCGTTCGCTGAGGACGCCATAGTCAGATTTACGAGCGGATCCGATCAACTCATACTGGACCCGTTCGCAGGAGTGGGTACCACGCTGGTGGAGGCCGACCGGCTGGGACATCGGGCCGTAGGGTTCGAGATTAACCCCTACGCAGTGTTCGCAGCTTCCATCAAGTTGCGTTCTCATAGTTTGAACACCAAACTTCTCCGAGAGACCATCGTCAGGCTGGAGGATTACGGAAGGCGATGCGAGATGGATGGGATAATCCCAGCGTCCGCTGAGCCGAAAGGATTCAGAACTAGGGAGCCTTTCTACAGCCCGGAGGTCTTGAAGAAGGTCCTCCTGATCAAGGACTTCATCTACGAAGATCTAAAGGGAAGCGGCGAAGTCGCGGATGTTATGCGCCTGGCCTTTGCCGCCACCATGGTGGCCTACTCCAATTACTCCTATGAGCCGAGCTTGGGACGAAAGGCGGCAGCGGGACGCCCTGAAGTCTTCGATTTTCCGGTAATGGAAACGGTGGTGAAAAAGCTTTCCGAGATCGCTGACGATGCGGATTGGTCTTCTGAGAACAGGCTGGGGGAAAACCGGAAAGGCGCAGCCATCTACCTGAAGTCCTTCTTGGACGACTACCACGAAGTGGACCGCCATAGCGTGAACCTCATGATTACTTCTCCCCCGTACATGAACAATTATCACTACAACCGCAATACACGGCCGCAACTTTATTGGCTAGGATTCTGCGCGTCCCCTGCGGATTTGAAGCCTCTGGAAGCGCTCAACTTCGGCACCTATTGGCAGAATGCCCGAGACCAAGAACCGGTGTCATTGGACCCGGTTATTGATGCTCCCGATATCCTTGACACCCTAGAAAGGATACGGGAACAGAATCAAGGCCGAGGGGTCTACGGAGGACAGGGCTGGGCGAACTACGCCACCATCTACCTTAACGACTCCGCAAGGTTCATGAAAGGGCTGCATTGGGCTCTTCACCCGGAGGGAACGGGACTGGTCGTGATCGGCAACAGCATAATCCAGGGCATCGAGGTTCCTACAGACCAGTTCATGGCTTGCATCGCAGAAGGGTGTGGTCTCGAAGTTCGCAGCTTGGAGACCCCGAGAGAAGCCCGGGTGGGCAGCAGCATCGTCAACTCGAAGGTGAGGACCGCCCAGGCTCCGCAACGCAGCCACCTGTACGAATCGGTAATTGAGCTGGGGCACAAGAGATAGATGCCGTTGCTATACGACCCCTTCACATACGAGACCCTTATGGCTGGAATGGTGCTGCGGTTCGAGGAACAACCACTCAACGCGTTGGTCGACGACATCACGATCGCGGGTCCGGGAATTTATTGCCTGATGTACTCGGGCCAACACAAGGCGTATGCGGGAATCTCCGACGGGCCCAAGCCCATTTATGCAGGCAAGGCAATACCTCCAGGTTCACGCCGGGGTGAAGAGGGCGACACGACCTTTCCCGCGCTGCAGGCCAGGATTAGGGAACACAAGCGGTCGATCCAAGCAGTAAGCAACCTGGACGTGAATGACTTCACCTACCGATCTCTGGCCATCGTTCCCGCCTGGATAAACCTGGCCGAGCGATCCATCATCCAACACTACAGGCCAGTATGGAACAGTTGCTTGGATGGCTTCGGAGACCATGACCCAGGACGAGGGCGCTACAACGGAGAGCGAAGCTGGTGGGATACGCTGCACCCCGGGCGGACTTGGGCGGAAAGATTAAGGTCCAACAAGACCGTAGAAGAAGCGTTGGAAAGGGTAGAGACGTTTTTCCGAGAGTCGTCTGGCTCTCAAGAGTGGAGGTAGGGTTTGACTTGCAGGCAGGATGATAAGAGTGTTCGTAGCCTGCGCAAGTGAGAATCATAGCCAGGAGTCATTTGACATCACTTTGCCTTTGGCCTTTACTATCGCTCCACGCTTGACTGAGGTGGAGTCGCAGCCTTAGCCACCACTCTTACTGCGAAGACCTCTGGCCCAAGCGCGTGACCGCGTCAGGGTACAATTTCCTCGCAAACTACCACGACGACCCCGAGTACGACGATAAAGTGGTTGGGTTGCTGGAGGAGTGGGGAGTGAGGGCAGCCCGACACATGGGGATCGAGACGATGAAGACCCTGTTTGAATTGTTCAGCCGATGACCCCCTCCCCCGAGTCCCTCGAGGTGTGGACGCTGGAGCTGCTGCGGCAGCTGTACGCGCTGGAGGACCAGTCGTCCCTGCGCGGCGTCATCCTGCGGCGGCAGATCCGGTTCAACCGGGCCCTCCTCCGGCGCATGAACGACCGTCGGGAGCGGGAGGGTCGGGGGGAGCAGGAACAGTGAGGTCCATGCCTGTGTAGGCGTTTACGCCGCCGCCGGGGTGGTGCTGGGAGCGGTGGGAGTCGCGGTGGCGCTACTTCTCAGGTGAGGGAGGAAGCCATGAAGAACCAGCGGGGGCTCCATGTGCGGATGACCGAGGAGCAGGCCGGCATCCGGCTCCGGGAGATGTACGACCGGGGCAAGGCCAGCGGGAGGGCGCTGGCGGCCATCCACCTCTTCGGCATCACCCACGCCGCCCAGATCGCCCACCTCTCGTCGGGGCAGATCGTCGCCCACGCCGGCCTGCCGGATGTCTACCGCTCCGAGGTCTGCAAGGGCATCGCCCTGGCCGAGTACGTGGCGGTGATAAGAGAGTTTCCGTAGGGGACAGGCGGGGCAGGGCGGGGCCCCTGGAGTGATGAAATTGGACTTCGGAGACCAGGCCATGTCGTGGTCCGGGTACATCCTGCCGCTGGCCTTCGCCGCGCTGGGGTTCGTGATGGCCTCCCGGCTGGACGAGTCCCGCTCCGAGTGGATAATCAAGCTGGGCTCTTCCCTGGCGGGCGTCGGCGTCGGCTACCTCCTGCACCGCTACCTCTGGTGGGCCCTGACGCCCGTCGGAGGCTGAGGAGCAGCCTGTGAAGGAGGATCGACACACGCTGGGAATGGGGAGGACTGATGGACAACGTCCCATGGGGGAGATTCATAGCAACCGTCCTGGCTTACGGCTTCTTCTTCTGGGTGCTCCTTCCCGTCGGCCTGTCCGCCACAGCCGGTTTCATTCGCACTCGCCGCGCTACGGGCGCTGGGACCGGCGCGGTTATCGGACTGGCGGTGATGGCGGTGTCCATGTTCGGAGCCGGTGTTGTCCTCGAAGTCACCGGGAGCTTCAAGGCCGCCTTCATCGAGGCATCGGCCTTGGCTGTGGTGGGTGCTGCCCTGGCCTGGTGGGTGTGCGGCTTCTGGGAGATTGGATAAGGAGAGACTTGAATGACAAAAGAGGAGGCCGGCCAGAGGCTCAGGGAGATGTAGGAAAAAGGGCTCGCAACCCGCAGGGCGGTGAGGGGAATCCACTTGTTCGCTATCACCTACGCCGACGAGATTGCCCACCTCTCCGCACAGGACATTGTCTCTCAGGCGGGAATCGCGCCCTCTTATATCACTGAGATTCAAGACGGCCGTAGGCTGGCCGAATACGTCCGAGTCGTCAAAGACTTTCCGTAGGTAACCCATGGCCCGAGGCTCCATCCGCAAGCGCGGCTACCGTCGCTGGCAACTGGTCTGCGACATTCCCCGGGACGCCGACGTGACCACCAGTGACGCGTTTGAGCGGGCGGCGGAGGTCCTAAAGTGGAAGGTCCGTTTGGCCCCCACGCGATAAGGCCCGCTACTGTTTCTTCGCCATCATCATCGGCACGGTACTGGTGGAGGCCTGCTGGGCGCTATGTTGTTCGTTATGGCGTGGGTTCCTGCCTAATAGTCGGCGCTGTAATTGCCCAATGGGTCCCATCGTTACGGTTGCGAGACTGTGATCAATACAAGGGCGAACATCGGAACCAAGACACTGCTGAGTGCGGTCAAGCCATACTGGGATAGGTGGAGTACGTCAGGCTATACAGGCATGGTGGGCTCCTTTCCTATTGCAGCCTCAACGGTATCCTATCCGGGAAGTTGGGGCGTCTTATGGTATTGTCCCCCAAGAAGGAACGACGCAGGGCATTCGTCGAGATGGATCTGTTCTCCAGACTCGGTCAGCAGTCAGGTGTCGGCTTCGCTGACTTCAATATTCGGCTACCGGCATCCTGTATGGTTCGTGATCTGCCTGCTGTTTCCGGTTCAGGGGCTAGACGCCTGGCCCCTGAACGCAGTCATTTCACGCTCGACTAAACGCCACCCGGCTCCGGCTTCGTCAACATGACGGCATAGCCCCGCTCGTCCACCAGGTGGGTCACCGACACCTGCCCCCGGCTGTCGTACCCCGCGCGGTAGGCGTACTCAACCTCGGCGCCCTCGGGCACCCGGCCGCCGGTACGAATGGTGCCGCCGCCGGGGCCGCCGGCGCCCTGCACCACCACGCCGTTGCGTTTGCCCTTCTTCCAGGCCATCACCTTCACCTCGGCGGGGACCACCAGCTCCGCCGCCGCCGGCCGGAACAGGACCTCGTGCAGCCGCCGGAGCACGTCCCCCGACGGGGTGCGCTGGCCGTTCATGATCAGGGAGAGATGGCCGGTGCTGATGCCCGCCAGCCGGGCAACCTGGTTCTGCGAGTAACCGTGGGCATCCATCCGGTCCCACAGGGTCCTGGGGTCAACGGTGGGACACTGGGCCGCTTCCACGGTAACCGGCGCCTCCAGCACCGCCTCCACCCTGGCCTGGACCCCGGGGCTGAAGTGGCGTTTTCCCCGCGACGCCATCGACATGTAGCTGCGGGAGACGCCCACCAGGTCGGCCAGCGCTCCCATGCTCAGGCCCACCTCCCGGGCCCGCTCCCGGATGCACGTGCTCTTGCCCTGGACCAGGCCGCCCTGGCGGTAGACCACGCCCTGCCCGGGGATCTCTCCCAGGACCGCCATGGTCCGTTCCCGCAGCATGGAGGACCAGGGCCTGCTGCCGGCGCTGACCGAGGACAGGTAGCCGTAGTTCACGCCCATCCTGTCCGCCAACTCTTTCAGGGTGAGGCCCTTGCGCCGGGCGGCGGCGCGAAGTTCGCTCTCCGGCTTGCCCCGGGCCTGCCCATTGGCTGCCGCGTCACCCTGTTCCTGCTGGGCCTGCTCCGCGACGTTCGCAAGTTGGTCGTTGCTGTTGGTCTTGGTCTTGGTGTCGATGCTGGTAGTCGCCTTCATGTCGCTTCCTCCGAAACGCAGAAAGCGGGGGCCGGTTCCCTCTCGAAAGGGACCGACCCCCGCTTTGCTGTGAGCTGTGTGTGGTTTTTGGTTGTCAGTGGCGGCGCATCCGGCCGCCTTTTGGGTTTCCACCGCCTAGTTCACGAGAGAGACAGGCTTGGGGTTATCGCTGGTTCACCCCTTGCTCCAACCCTCCGTTGGCGCAGGGAGAAACCGGGTCAATGTTCGTGTCGTTCACCTCCTGGTCTTGGTTGTCGTGGTCGTTGATTTGCCGCCCGTCGCCGCCGCTGGCGTCGGGAACTGCGTTGCTGCTCCGCGCTTGGCACACGCCGCCCAAGGTCGGGCTTTCAACGGAGAACGCCGGTTGCGGGCTGACGCAGGGCGCAGTTCGCCCAGGGTCGGGTTGTGGAGCTCGATCCAACGCACCGGCGCAAGACGCACTACTCCCAGGGCTGGGCAATCCAACGGAAAAGCCGGGTGGGGCTTGGCGAAAGACGCAATCCGCCCAGGGTGTAGTTCCGGGGCTGCTGCTGTTACCTCGGAGAGATGGGGAGCATCGAAAGCAGCGCGGTCCGGCGCCCGGCGCAAGACGCACTGCGTCCAGGGCCGGGCAGCGCTATGGGGAAAGCCGGTTGGGGAGTTGGCGCCGGGCGCACGTCTCCCGGGGCTTCAGCTCAGGGGGGCTGGCGGGGGGATATCAGGGGAACGCAGCCCGGCCCGGAGGTTGCGTCACTAGCGACCGGGCCAGGGGGAACCGCGATGCAGAGTCAAGCGTCCGGCCCACCGCCGTTGCCGAGGGACTGCCGGAGCATGTGGAAGCCGCGGCGCCGCTGCTGATGTTCAACGGCTGCGCGGCAGGCGTGGAGAAGCGGCCGGAGCTTGTTGGCGTTTCCGACCGCAGGATGTAGGTTGCGAAGCAGGTTGGACCGCTCCGCAGGTGGACCCGATGGGTGTGGGAATCCGGGATGCCGTGCTGTTTCTTGCTGCTACCTCCGTTGCAATCGTGATGCGCCGTTGGCTGGGGATTCCACCGTGGGTCGGGTTCCTGGTGAAACGCACCGCGCGTCTCGTGGGTATGGTTTCCGGCTGGGGCGCCGCGAGCAGAACCCGCAGACGCCTCAGCCTGGGTGGGAACGAAGCGCCGCTAAACGCTCCGTCCCCTCCGCCCGGTGAAGGAGGGATCAGCTCCGTAGCACCGGTCGGGTGCCCAACGACCGGAGGGATCAGCTCCGAGCCGCTGGACGGTGTCCGGGGAAGGAGGGATCAGCTCCGTAGCACCGGTCGGGTGCCCAGCCGCCGGAGGGATCAGCTCCGAGCCGCTGGACGGTGTCCGGGGAAGAAGGACTTGAACACTCCAGCCGCCGGACTGGCCGGGAACGAGGGACTTAACACCCCGTGACCCCGGCCCGTGCGCTGCTTGCAGAGAGCTACGTCAAATCCGCAGCGGCAGCGCTTCCCTCGTGGGCCGACCCTTCCAGAGAGCGAATCATCCGTAAGGTCATGCCCGGGCTGAGGGAGGGACCCCCAGGTTTCTATGGCGGGAAACCTGGAAAAGCCTGACAACGCAGATATTGTCGCCCCTGCCAGCCCTCCTGGGTACCCCCTGCGCGCCCCACCGGCAAATTGTTAACAGGGGAACCGGACCTTACTCGTCGCTACCTGAAACAGCGTCCTCCGGTCAGCATCCGCAGCGGCCAGCGGAGCCGTTCCAGCAGCTTCCGGGCGCGCCGGGCGTCCTCCAGGGCCGTCCGGCGCCACCTGGTCTGGTCGCCCCGGTCCAGCCCCCTGAGCGGGTAGGTCTGCGGGGGCAGGGTCAGCCCGTGGTCGTCCAGCAAGGCCAGCTCCACCGACATGAGCCGCTCCTCATCGCGCAGCCACGCCAGGCCCTTCCCTTTGTCGGGGTGGGTGTTCCTGAGTTCCCGCCATTCCTGGATCAACGGCCAGGCGCCGCCGAACACGTCCTCGTCGTCAGCGGCGGGCTCCAGGGTCGCCAGCTCGGGGAAGTCCCGCCTGGGCAGTGAACGGGTTCTTGCAGGCTTGCCCGGCGCCGGCTTGGTGGTCCCGCCGGAACCGGAACCGCCGCCGCCGCCCTCTCCCCCTTCCACCTGGGCCAGCCGGGAATCGACGCGCTGCAAGTCGCGGGAATGCTCGTTCCTCAGAGCCTTAATCTCCCCCTGGACCACGGGCAGGCCCTCCTCCATCTCCTTGCCCATCTCATCCACCCGCCCCTCGACTGCTTCCAGACGCCCGGCCAGCTCGTCGTTGCGCTGCCGCTGCTCCCGGGACGGAGACCCGGCGCCGGACAGCAATGCCTGGTTCAGGGCCAACCGCATCCGCCGGGACAGCCGGCCGCTCGCCAGGCTGGCGGTGAGGGTCCGGTGGTCCACGTCCAGGTCCGCCGCCGCCCGCCGCCGCCCCTTGTCCCGCACCAACTCGTCCAATAGGGCCATCAGCCGCAGGTGGTGCAGGTCTTCGATGCTCTCGCTCCGGTCGATGCCCGGACCCGTGCCCGGCTGCTTGGTCGCCATGCTTCCGCCTCCGCGTACAAAAATGTTCATTTCAGACAGGGCCTTTGCACGTCAGCCCCGGTTTCCCGCCGTACAAAAATGCAACTTTCAGGCAGGGCTCTTGCACACGGACGTTGGAACGGGGACTTACGAAAAGTGTTAACCGGAAATCCCCGGTAGGGGGCCGATTTCCCCCTGTTTCAGGCACGAAATGACCCCATTTGCATTTCTGCCACCGGCGTCCATTCCCTGTACACCCCAATGACATCACAGGAGGGGCGGTCTGCGTAAGGCCACGCGCGCCCCCGCACGAATGCGGTCCCCTGGGCGACCCCGCACGAGTGCGGGTCCCTGCGGGAGGTTATGCGGAGGGGTTTCTTTGTTCACACTTGCCGGCGGCCCCGGCGAAGACGCCGGTGACCCAATCCGATCCGAGGTGAACGAAATGATGGTGGTACCGACAGCGCAGCCAGACCCGGAGGACCAATCACAGACCCCAGACGAGAGGACATGCGAAACGACACCCGAAGAAACAAGCCGGAGCGTCCCGCCGGGAGCAACCGGAAATCGAGCAACCGGAGAACCGGGACGGCAGGCAGGAAGACCCGAAGGGATACATACCCGCAGCACACGGACGCGGAGCGGGAGACAATGCGGACGGGGCTGCGCATCCTGGCCAGGATCATCGCCCGCGCCCACCTGGAGCGGCAGGTTCACCGGACGCCGGATGAAGAGTAGACCAGCCCGGCCCTGGCTTATTACCAGCGTCGGGGGTTGCGTCGTGAGCGCGGCGCCGGAGGGCAAGACTGTCGCCGTCGCCGGCCGTCGCCCCGTCAACGAGACTGCGAAAGGCTCTATCCAACCGGCCGCAGGCATGAGGAAGCGGGCGGAACCTGATTGCCGTTCCAACCGCAATGTAGGGGGACAGTGAAGCTTGTAACCGCTTCGCCAAGGAAACCAAAAGGGAAAGGGACGCCGGGGACGCCTTGATGCTTCCGGTTGCCACCTCCCCGATTCAGTCCGTGGGGCAGGGATACCACCATGGGTCGGAATACCTGGTGAAGCGCACCGCGCGCCTCGGGGAATGTCCCTCGCAGTTGACCATCGGGAGAGCAACGCTCAATCCCTCCGGTCAATCCAACGCGGGCGGCCGTTCGGAGAGCAGCGCTCGATCCTGGGCGGCCGGTCCCGGGTCCAGGGACGGGACCCTCCAGGTTTCTAGGGCGGGAAACGCTGGAAAAAGCCTGACAACGCAATCAAGTATCCGGCCCTGCCCAGGGCGTTGGCAATACTCTCACCGCCCCGGTGCCCCAAGTGTTGCCTTTTGTTGACCCAAACTCTAAGCGCCGGCCCCGCGCCGCCTTTCGCAGCCGCCAACGCCTGCACCCTCACCGTCGCCGCTCCCTACCGCCAACGCCTGCACCCTCACCGTCGCCGCTCCCTACCGCCACCGGCCCAGGGTCAACACCCGCCGCGCCCCGTGCAGCAGTTCCAGCCGGGCCCGCCGCCGCCGGACCCGCTCCAGTTCCCGCTCCCGCCAGGACCATTGCTCCCGCCGGTCCAGGCCTGTCATGGGCGCCGTCTCCGGCGGCAGGGTCAGCCGGTGGTCGTACAGCATGGCGATCTCCAGCTCCAGGATCCGCTCCCGCCGCGCCGTCCAGGCCAGCCCCCGGCCCTGGGGCGGGTGCCTCAACCATAACTCCCGCCATTCCTCCACCAGGGGCCAGGCCGCGCCGTAGACCTGCTCGTCATCATCGGCAGGCTCCCGGGCAACCACGTCGGCGTAGCGCCGCTGGGACCCGGCCCGCGAGGTCCGGGAACCGCCGCCGGGGGCATTGCCTGCGCCCTGCGCCGGTGACGGCATACCCAGCCGCCGCTCCAGCCGCTGAAGCTCCTGCGCGAACTCCCGCCGCAGAGCATCGGCCACCGAGTTGTCCACCTGGGCGCCGTTGCTGACGCCCTCGTTCACCGCAGTCAGCACTGCCGCCAACTGCCCCTCCAGCTCACCAACCCGCTCCTCCAGCGCGTCGACCCTTTTCCCCTCCTCCTCCATCGCCGCCACCGCCCGCTCCAGCAGCATCCGCTCCAATGTCTCCGCCAGGCGCGGCGGCAACTCGGCGGCCCGCTGCCACCGCCACAACGTCTTGCGGTCAACGCCGAACTGCTCCGCCAACTTCCCGGGCCCCAGGTCGTTCACCAAGTCGTTGAGCAAGGCCCGCAGGCGCAGCTCCCGCAGGTTTTCGATGCTGGGGGTGCCATCCCCCGGCCAGCCCGGTCGCATCATCAGGGCCACCTCCGCGCTCATGTTCCAAAATGCCCCAGGTCCTGTAGGGGCATGCCCCAACACCCGTCAACTCCCCCTGTTCCAAAATGCCCCATTCCCTGCCTGGCCCTGCCCCATGCCCCTGGAACCCGCCCTTCCCGGAAAGTGTTGCCCGATTCCCCCCGCAAACCCCTGATTTCCCCCGTATTCAGCTACGAACCGGACCGCCCGAGCCCCGGTCTCCAAACTCCCATCCCTGTACACGTCCATGACACCACAGGGGGGCGGTCCGGCGTCAGGTCCTATAGGGGGGTTCATGCATGATTCCTGGTTCACGGGTGAATCCCCCCATAGGGGGTTACCTCCAGTGCTGGCGCTCATCACACTGGACGGCATAGAACGTTCCGGCGGTCGCCGGTCGCCGGAGGAGGGTCAGGATGCGAGAGAACCACCGCAACAACCGGCGGAAGAGCCGCGCGGGCATCAACGCCGGTGCAGTGCCGCCGGCCGGCACGGCGGAACACCGGAAGACCATGCGCGACGGGCTGCGCATCCTGGCCAGGATCATCGCCCGCACCCACCTGCAGAGGCAGGCGGAACGGGACAGCGCCCAGGCGCCAGGCCCGCCTCCCGCAGGCGAATCCCGGCAGTGAGCCAGCCGGCAACCGGCGTCCCTGCCGACGCAAAGGCGGGGCTCCGGGGGGCCCTTACGGGCCGCTCACCAATCCCGCACTCGGCTCCCACACCACAAAACTGCCCGAAGTGTAACGCCTTGCTGAGCCTGTCTCGAAAGGGAAATGACCCAAATCCTTGTACACGGGTATCGCATCATATTCGGACTCCAAAGGACCTCCCGCCATCCCCGGGCATGTTCAGACCCGGCAAACAGACTCCGCATCTCCGCCAAGGCCGTCAAGTTTCCCCCAGGCTCGGCCCACGCTGCCGCCGCCGCACCGGCCGTTTCCAGCTTTTCGAACCAGCCGGATTCCCTTCCCGCCCCGTGCCCGGTCTGCTAAGGGGTGTCGTCAAAGGAGTTTGATCCAGATCATCACTGCCCGGAGGTGGCAGGCGGCCAGGTAGGATGCCGTCCGCCTGGCATAGCGGGTTGCCACTCCGCGCCATGGCTTGAAATCCAGAAAGCCGTTCTCCACCAGGTACCGCAGCCTGTACAGCGCCCGGTCGCAGTCCCGCTGTTCCCTCCGATTGCATTTGGGCGGTATCACCGGGTCCATGCCCAATTCCCGGACGGTGTCTATGATTTCGTTGGTGTCGCAAGCTTTGTCCGCCAGCAGGTACTCCGCCTCTATGCCCTCAATCGGGGGCAAGGCCTGCGAGCAGTCAGCAGTCGTGCCCTCGGTCACCGCCAGCCTTGCCGGCATTCCGTGGGAGTCCACCGCCAAGTGCAGCTTGCTGTTCAGCCCCCTTTTGTTCGGGCAATGGGCTGGTTTCCGCCACGGGCGCCGGTACTGTGAGGGTGGGCCTTAATATAGCTGGCGTCGCTCATCAGCCACTCGAAATCCGGGTCATCCATCACTGCATTCAACAGCCCAGCCCAGACGCCACGGTCCCGCCAGTGGCAGAAACGGCGGTGGGTGTTCTTCCAGTCCCCGTAGTCCAGAGGCAAATCCCGCCAGGGGGAGCCGGTACGCAGATCCAGCAGAAGGCATCAATGAACCGCCGGTTGTCTTGGGCTGGCTTGCCTCTCTTGCCTTCTTCCCCGGGAAGATGCGGCCTGAGCCGTTCCCAAACGGCGTCGGTCATGTCGTGGCGCCGATGCGATGCTGTCATGCTCCCCACCTGCCACACTCTCACTTCCCCTGTAATCTACCACCCTTCTGCTGTTTTGATGACACCCCCCTAGGCGCTACCTGAGTGAAATCCGGTCAAGGGTTCTCTGGGGGGCGTGAGCTTTCTGCCGGGGTCGAGGGTTGGATGGGCAGTATCTCATACCATCCCGAGCCGAACTGGAGGCCGTCATAACGGACCACCCAGGAGTGCTTGAATTCCTGGTTCCCCGTGTGCCGGTTGTGGTGCATGTAGTCGACCCATGCCCCTTCTTCTCCGGCTTCCATGAGGGCTTCTCCGTACCGGTACCCAGCTATATCCACGAGGTCGTACATGTCCAGGCCCAGCACCTTCGGGTCCCGGTGGGCGATCAGCTCCCCGTCCTCTGATGCGATGAAGACATAGGAAGACCCCTCGACGCTTTCCGGGGAGTTGTAGTATCCGAGGGTGGCCTCCAGGCCGTGGTCTTCGTAGTGCCGGATGGCCTGGCTGACCAGCTTCACAACGTAGCCCTCTCTGTCTGCCAGGGGAAACTGGTCTTCGGCAGACTGGCTGTTCTGGGAAACGAAGGCGGCGGCCGACAGTGCCAGGGCGCCGGCGGCCAGTGCTGTTGCAACTAAACTGAGGACCATTTCGTAACGCATTGTTTATCTTCCCGGGTTGCCTTCTGATTGGCAGTTGGCCTTTCGCCTGTGAAGTGGGGGACTCGAATAGTGATATCGAACTGTACACTATCTCATGTCAAGGAGTACTTTCAGCCTTCTCTGAGAGGCGGTCTCGTGCGGGACAGTCTCGTTGGAACTCCTCCTAGGGGGTGTCGTCAAAAGAGTTTGCTCCAGATCATGACTGCCCGGAGTTGGCAGGCGTCCAAGAATGATGCTGCCCGCTTGGCATAGCGGGTCGCTATTCCGCGCCACTGCTTGAATTCCAGAAACCCGTTCTCCACCAAATGCCGCAGTCTGTACAGTGCCCGGTCGTATTCACGCCTCTCCTTCCGATTGCTCTTGGGCGGTATCACCGGCTCCATTCCCATCCTCTGGGCAGCGGCTATGATTTCATTGGTGTCATAGGCTTTGTCAGCCAGCAGGCACCCGGCCTCAATGCCTTCGACCAGGGACAGCGCCTGGGAGCAGTCGGCCACCGTGCCCCCGGTCAGCGCCAGTCTGGCCGGCATGGCGTGGGAGTCCACTGCCAGATGCAACTTGCTGTTCAGCCCCCTTTTGTGCGGGCTATGGCCTGGCTTCCACCACGGGCCCCGGTGCTGTGGGGATGTGCCTTGATGTAGCTGGCGTCGATCATCAGCCATTCGAAATCAGGGTCATCCATCACCGCCTTCAGCAACTTGGCCCACACTCCCCGGTCTCGCCAGCGGCAGAAGCACCGGTGTGTGTTCTTCCGGTCCCCGTAGTCCGGCGGCAGGTCGCGCCAAGGAGCGCCGGTGCGCAGAATCCAGCACACTGCGTTGATGAAGCGTCGATTGTCATGGGCTGGTCTTCCCTGCTTACCCTCTCCGCCGGGCAAAAGAGGCCTGGGTCGCTCCCACACCGCGTCAGTCATATCGTGGCGCCGGTGCGCTGCCGTCATACTTCCCACCAACCACACTCTCCAGTTCCCAGCAATCTGCCACCTATCTATTGTTTTGACGACACCCCTTAGAGTGATGCCCAGAGGGCAGACCGATGGGTCAAGCCCGGAGGCTGCCGAAATGAACGCCTCAGCCACAACGTTACCCACGAAGCTGCCGCTGGGCCGCGCGGGGAGAGTGCAGGGAAGGGCGATCGGCCCGCTGCTCACTCTCGGATCCCAGGGCGCCTACCTCCGCCACAAGCCCAGGCTGAGCGCCCGCCGCATCCGCCTGGCCCGCTCCGCCATGGCCAACTCCCTGCGGGCCTCCGCCAAGGCTCTGCGCCGCCGCCGCACATGATCCGCCCTGCTGGCATCGTCCAGGGGATGCGTCTCCGGCGGCAGGGTCAGGTGGTGCTCCTCCAGCATCTCGGCTTCCAGCTCCCACCGGCGCACCGCCGCCAAGGCCCGGTCAACCCGGCTGCCAGCCGACCCTTCTCTCATCCCTGCCTCGACCCTTCGCCACTCGGCCACCAGGGGCGCCGCCGGACCGAAGGCGTGTTCCTCGTCGGGCTGCTCCTCCAACGTGACCACACCGGCGTCGGGCATCCCGTGTCCCCGCTGGGGCGGCCGCCAGTCCTTCCCCGGGTCGCTATGACCATCGTCGGCAACGTCAACTGCCTCGACAAGGCCGCCCTGTTCCCCGGTCCCTTCCAGCTCCGCCACCCGGCTCCTCAACTCCTCCAGCTGGCGAGCCTGTCCTTCAACCAGTTCCCTCAACTCGCGATTCTCATCTGCCTGGGCCGCCACCCGCTGCTCCAGGGATTCACCCTGACCCTCGGCCACGCCCTCGCCGCCGTCAACCTGCACCTTCCCCTCTTCGTCACTGCCGGTTTCATCGTCAACGGCAGCATCCCTGAACTCCTCCAGCACCTGCCGCATCCGGTGGGACACCCGCCGGGACTCGTAGCAGTTCATCATGGTCCGGTAGCTCACCCCCAGGGCCCGGGCCGCGGCGGTCCGCCCCCGTTCATCGACCAGGGCATCCAGCAGGTCCAATAGGGGGGTGTCATCGCCCTCATTCACCGGACTCACATCACTCACCATCAGGTCCTCCTCGCGTCAACGTTACAACTCCGGCAATGCAAACCCTACAATACTCTGAATATAGACCCGCAGTAAAATCCCCGGTCCCCACACCCGCCGAACCAGCGGGTTTCCCCTTGTTTACCCTCAAATTCTTCCCGGTTTGCATACTGCAATGACTTCCTTTTCCTCTTACAGCCCGGACACTGCGGGAAACCAGCCGGGGCGATTGCAGTCAGACCATTCGACCACCGAAAATGGGAACCGGCCTGTTCTGTCGGGAGTACTGCGTGAGGCCATTCCAGGCCAGCCAGTAGGGGTCCGATGAATAGGCCGACCGATAGGAACCTGCCAGCGAGCTGTCCGGTACCTGGTACAGCAGCACTCCACTTGGTATGAGCGCGACGGGTCTGGCCCAACCTCCTTTCCCCCACGGGTCGGGCGCGGGCTCCCTCGAATCCCCATCCAACCCCTTTCGGGAAAGGTGTAGGCCGTGAACTGCGCTGGTATTGAAATAGTCGCCTGGTGTTACACGCCCTCTACGATGATGGTCGTTGAAGTGCTGCTCCTGTCCCGAATTTCGCCCAGTCGCCTCGATTCGGGGTCGTCGGCATAAGCCCGCGCTCGCTCGATGTTTTCGAACTCCACCACCACCCGGTAAGGCGTCCGGTTGCCCGACACTATTTCAGTGGGGCCCCGGGCACCAGGTACTTGCCTCCACACCTCTCCACGACGGCGACAATTGCGCCGGCGTATTCAGCGAGCTGGGCCTCGTCGGTAATCTCGTTATCGATGATCGCGTATGCTGCTACGTCGACTACCTCTCCTCGCCTATGGTTTCCGAATTGGTCCTCCTATCGTTGAGAACCCTGTCCGCGCGCCGCAAGATACCAACCTACAAACCAGAGGAGGCCGTAAATGGTTGCGAGACAAGCCAACACAACCAATCCTTTGGTCACGATGTGGGTCCCCGGGAATTCGCCCGCGAAACGGGTGACCAGCACAACAACCCCGTAGAGAAGCATTAAACAAACAGCGACACCGATGAACTTCAGTCCCCTTTTCCAACGGAACATCGCCAGGTTCGACCTGGATGCTATCGTCGTCACCAATGCTGCCGCTTGTTGGGGCTCCATCCCGAAGGCCACGATTTCTCGGACTACGATGCGCGGGTCCTTGCCGTTGGCAAGTTGCTCCCCAACATAGTGAATGACTTGTTCATATGAGCGCATTCTGCGAATTTCCCCCGCGCCATCGGGAGGCTAGTGAAGGGGCTGCTGCCCAGCGTGGAACGGCCCCCCGATTGCCTACCGATACGACTGACTCGGTGTGGAGACGTAATGCTCCTTCACCTGCGACCCACCCTTACGGGTATGCGCCGGCAATGAACCTTCTTCCCAGAATCAGCCTTTGCCATTACGAGGGCCGTCTCCGACATCCTAACCATTATCTGCGACTGTAGTACTAACCATCCCGTCGATAGGAGGTGTTGCAAATCAACTGGATGGGAAAGGTGATTTCCTTCCCCGTAGAATCCTCAAGCCTGAACTCCATGTTGATGTCCAACGGCATCGGCCCGGACAGGTATTCCAATCCTTCCCGACCCTGAAGGACCGCGTCGGCCAACCTCAGGGTTGACGCAAGCAACTCATTGTGCTGCTCATGGGTTACCACTCCCCTCTCCAGCAGAGCGTAACCGGCCATGGCCAGACCCACTGCCATCTCCTTCGCATCGTGCCAACTTGCAACAATATCCTCGGCCATATCCCACCTCGCTTGCTATTTCTCCCATGACCACCCGCACGCCGACATGTACCTGACGGGAAGGGAAGCCACCACGGGAGCAAGTCCTTGGTCAGGCCCGTCCCGTCACGGGCTCCCCTTAGGCTGTTCCCGTTGGGCCTCCACCGGGATGAACCTCCCCCCAGTGACTTGGTAGACCTGGAAACCCCCTCCGCGGGCATCCGCCGACTGTGCGGATGGCGAGCCAAACGTCCAACCGCCCCAGGAGATTTGCCCGGACAACCGGTCAGCCGGGCAACCCGACTCGGCCCCTTCACAGGACCGCAGCACGTCGGCCATCAGCGACGCACCGGCGAAGGCGGACGCACACAGCCGGTTTGACCCGCAGCCACCCGCATCAGCCAGGGACCGGAGTTCGGGTTCCTCGTGGGACAGAGCTGAGGGCACGTAGAACCCCTCAATGAGCTCGCCGTATCCCGACATCCCGAGGAATTCATCGCGGGAGTCAATCACGTCGTTCAGCGCCCCGGGCCCGTCGAACCCGGAAGAACGGAGGAGGTCCAGGAGGAACCACGCGTCGGTGGAGCGGTGGGCCAGGACCACCACCGCATCCGGAACCAGGGCCGCAATCCGGTCCGCCTTGGACCGGGAATCCCCAGCCCCCGGGGGCCGGACCATCTCGGGAGCGAAGATGGAATCGAGAGTCTGGCGGATGGTGTCCTCGGACCCGCCGAGTGCCCCGTAGGTGCTTATGCTCTTCCGGGACTTGCGGATCTGGGCCCCGGCTGGGACTACCTCGTCGGCGATGACGTGGCCCCCCATGGAGGTGATGAGCCGGGAATAGGCCCGCCGGAACTCCTGGGCGGATGGAGTGTCGTTGCTCAGCAGGGCGAAGCGGCGGTACTCCCGCTCCCCCAGGACGCGGAGTATGGTCCGGGCCTGTCCCTCCCGGCTGAGGGGATTCCGGTAGGCGAAATCCCCTGCCCCCGAGTTTTTGAGAGGAGTGAGCACTACGGTTCCGCGCTCGGCCAGGTAACCGCTCAACCCGGTAGTTTCATCGGAGCAGCCACCCGCATACACCACCCGGACGCCGGATTCCTCCACGAGGCGCTGCAGGGCGTCCAGGCCGCCCCGTTCGGTGCACTCTCCGTCCCCAACGACCAGTTCTAGCCGGCGTCCCTCCGGTCCCCAGCGCCGGTTGACATCGCCGACGGCCCGCTGGAGCCCCACCAGGACGGGAAGCGCATGGACGACTCCATCACCCGATGTCGGGTGGATCACTCCCACCCGGTGGGAGATCAGCTGGGGTTGGGCTGCTTCGCCCGAACATGCTACCAGGAAGGTTGTTGACAGAAGAAGCGCCAGCACCAGCGGCGTGGGGGAGAAGAGAACGTTGGGCATTGCTCTTGACCTCCCCGCTAAGATAAGCGAGAGCGCAGCAAGGTTGCAACACCATCCAGAAGCCCGGGGATGACTTGGCTGGTGGGAATGGGATGGGGCAGGTAGCGT
The DNA here is from genome assembly GCA_965203675.1 of Dehalococcoidia bacterium. Classification (GTDB taxonomy): domain Bacteria; phylum Chloroflexota; class Dehalococcoidia; order Lucifugimonadales; family UBA3495; genus CATOSK01. Next base: position 415,286 of record CBDBDE010000001.1, read on the forward strand.
GCTGAGGCGCCCGAGATCAAGGTGATCCAGTTTGCCTAAAGGAAACCCAGCCGGACAGAACCGGGCGTACCAGTATCTGGCTCGCGTTGGGACAAACTGAGGGCCTAGCAAGAGGAAGCGGGAGAACTGGGGAGCCACCAACCCAGATGGAACTTCTGCTTGCATAACCCCCAAGACGAAGCTGAGAGATGAACGAAAAGAGCTTGGAAGAAATCCTGGAGAGCCTGGCTTGGATAGGTCTGAACAAGAGACTGATGTCCCTTGGAATGGCAGGTTGGGTCAATTGTCTGGGCCTGCACGTTCAATTGAAAGAAGATGGACAAAGAGTCTTGGCAGGAGGGATGTGGAGATCCTACATTGACGCCGTAACATCTCCCGATGGGGAGTGGCAAGTCAGGAAATTCGACAAGGCCACTTGGGCCAAGCGATTTGCCCGCATATTGGAACCCACCCTCCAGATATCCGTTTTTCTGATGGAATGTGCGGATGAACGAGGGCTTCATGGTGAAAGCGAACGTGTCTACTGGGAGACCATCAGGCACTACAGGTCCACCGGGGAATGGTTGGGGCTTACTGCCACCCAGGAAATGCGGGCGGCCTCGATGTCCCGAAGGGAACACGAGCGGCTCCAGAAGTGGGCAGCAGCGCACGAAAGAGTGTCCTCCCTGATACCCGAACTGGAAAGCCAGGCTGCGGAAAATTCGAGCGCCCGGATCCAACCGGGCGGAACGCAAAGCCGCCTGCACGAACTTTACGTGGAGTTATTGAACCTGGGAGTCACCAGCACCCTTTCCCCTTCGAAGGCCGGAAATAGCCTGGATTGGGTGCTGCGGGACCTGTACGAGAAATTCCGCAGCCTATCCATGACCCTTAGGCGGCACAAAGACTACGAAGAAGCTACCAGGAGGCTCATAGACGCTCCTTGGGCCGACGCCTCCGGCGAGAGCGAGCCCCACCAACGTTTCCTGTTGGGGATGTTCTACGCTGCGGCACTCTCCAACCAATTGGGACGCGTAGGCACTCTGTGGCCCTTGCCGGCGCAATCCGACCTCACCCCCAAGTGCCTCGGCTACGGGATCGAGCAGGTGCAGGATCTCTCGCTCATGAACCTGGGCCAATCCAGAGAATTCTACCGGGCTCAGCGGGTGGAGAACATCAGAGGGGTCATGGAAGAGTGCCGCGACGAACTTTCGGTCCGAGGATACCCCTGGTACCAACGGGTCGTCGGGATTCTGGAAGCGTCAGATGAAGAACTTCTGGTCCGGGAGATACTCCCGAGCGATGAATTTCGGACAGCTATGGAAGAGTTCTACCCTGGATTCTCCGAAACTCACGGCAGGGTTGAAGAAATTGACCTCACCCTCAGGGCCGTCAACACCATGGACAGGGCTGATTTCGACGCCATCGACAGGCTCCGTGTGCGGCGTGATGAAGAAGAGGACAGAGCATTGGGTATCGACGAAGAGATACGGGCCGGTTTCCAACGGTTGAGGGACTTGGAACGAAGCCAGGGGCTGGCTGACACTTCCCGGACCCGTTTCGATGGGTAGAGGTTTGACCCCCCAGCAAACACTCGCGGCCGAGTTCGAGGACTTCCTGTTGGAGCATATTACGAGGCTCGGGATGAACTGCACCCCCGGCCCTGAGCTCCAGAACGGCAGCACTCCCGACTTCCTTGTGGAACATGAAGGCAGAGTCTGCTACGTGGAGGCCACTCACATGGAGCCGGACCCGGCCCTCCACGAGAAGAGCGGAGAGGTCGACTTGAAGAACTTTCTCGAAGAGCTTATCCCGCCGGGCCGGGGCATCCGGTTGAGTTACGAAGATGACGATGCCCAAGACAGGCTTACCGACCCCTTGTCGCAAAGGGATAGGGCGGTCGCCGAGATCGCCCGTTGGGCCCAGAACGCGGAAATCGCCGGAGAGGGATTCGGTCCATCCAAGGCGTTCTCAATAAGAGGAATACGGGTCAAAGCACTACTGCTTGGGTTTGCCGACGAGGCCGCCGCCGTGGTCGTTTGGAGCCGAGGCTACAGCTATTGGGGCAATCAGTGCGAGGCGATAAGGAAACGTCTGAGGAAGAAATACCGGAAGTACACCTCCAGGGCCGACAGTCTGGGACAGACTCCACTGATCATTGCGCTATTCGCAGAAATGACCTTGAGGTCAGAGGTGGACGGAGTCTGGTGGAACCAACGGGATGGTACGCCGGCAATCCGGCATCGCCAGCTGGCGGGGGTATGGTTCTTTGAGTCCCTGGGGGATGATCTGCGAAAACCATGCCTGTCGCCCAATCCTTCTCGTCAAGACTTGGAGGAAATCATACCCGCGCCAATTCTGAGGGACATGGCGTCGCACTCCATACCTGGCTCGGTCATATGACCCGATAAGAACGCCTCGAACCTGACTGCGATTGCTTGCTGAAGGGTCGACTCCTTAGGCATCGCAATAGGTATTAGCTTGGTCGGTGGGTAACCCGTGGCGGGTTGGCCATGCAATGCTCTTGCCAGTATTGACTCCCGCCGGTCCACGCCGGCGCTTTCTCGCCGACCGCCCACTCAGCCCTAAGATGGCCTCCGCAGTCTGTTACTTCTCGCCGTTCATGCGTGTTTGGGCCAAGAACCACTTGCCGGGTCCTGACCAATTTCGCACTTCCCGTGCCGTATGACCCCTTTGGACCGGCAAGGACAGTCGCCGACAACCGGCAAGAATGCTTGACGCGGGACACTGTCATCGCCAACATCCAGGGAGTCCCGGTACTCCTGGAGCGTCTGCCGCATCCACTGGGAGGCCTGCCGGAGTCGTAGGAGTTCATCGTGGTTCGGCGGTTCACGACCGGGACCCCGGCGGCAGTCACCCGGCCCCGCCGTTACCAGGTCCAGTAGGGAGGCGCCATCGCCGTCATGGCGCGTTTCGACATGACTCACGATGGGATATTTCATGCGTCACCGGCGCAACTTCTGCAAACAACAGCCTGAAAAAACCCGACACAGAGTCACGAAAAATTCGCTCCCCAAATCGTCCTCAACAGGCCGGAAGTCCGCCCGATTCAAGCACGAAACAGCCCCTGTTTGGACCGCGCCCCGCTATCCCAATTTCTTTACAGGGCTGCCACTGTGAATGCGGCTCCAAAGCGATTGCAGTTTTGGATTTTCATGCGTCATCCCACCGGCTCTGTAAGTGGACCCCATTTTTTGGATAGGCCAGTGCGATATCTGACCGCCCCGGGGACGTATATATAGCAGTCGTTCTCTTTAGTCCGAGGCCTTAAGGTCAGCCTCCAATTCTTGGAGAATCAAACCAACACCATCAAGGATACTCGCGGTGTCACCGGGGTAGACGTCGTATTTCCCCTGCTTAGCGTCGGCTCCCTGACCTGGGTAATGGAATTCAGCAAGGAACTTTTCAGGAGTCATCCCACCCGCAACTAGCTTTTCCCACAGTTCGTCTTCGGTTACGCCACTGCTCCAAGACCTACGTGCGTGCAGGTAGTCGTTTCTCTGTCTCCTAACACGTTCTCCAATTCTCCGGTTAACGCTCTCTTGGTGCCGCCCAGCGATCTCCCTGCGCTTTGCAGAATCAGTTACGTAAACTTCTGTCGTTTTTCCGATCACATCACCCGTGCGTTCAGCCAACGCCTTCACATAAATGAACAACGAGCGAAAATGGTAGTCGACCCGTATCCCGGCTTCGTAATCGGAAAGCCTCGCGTTTGCCTCGGAAGTCAGGCTGTTTGCGGCCACTCTTACGTTCCACGTTTGAAGGCTCAATTCCAGACAGGCTTCCAGTAATCGGTGCCACTTCGCGGGCAGTTGCCCTGAGGGGGGCCTGTCAACATCAACCACCCAGGGGGTTTCCAACCCCAAACTCTGTAGTTGAATCTCGGATTCGGACCTCTGAACAAAATTCCCGTCTATTTTCCGGAGTTCCTCCTTGGCATCTGCCCACCGTTGTTCAATAAATTCGTTGATCGACGCCAAAATACTTCACCCTCCCTATCCTGGCTCATGCCGTACTTAGTATCCTAGTTGACGGCGACGTCTAATTGGTCCTCGGTGACGCCGCAGAATTTGCCAAAACAGGGTCTATTTCGCCTTAAATGGGTTTCCCATTTAGCTTTCCGATACTGATGGATGGGCTTGCCGGTACCTGCTTTGAGCTCAGGGGACATCGTCTGTCGTTATTCAGGATCATTAGGACACCCTGACCGCCGTTGATCTGGATTATTGACGGGTTATGGTTGGCCGGTCAATGCCCCCCCTTGCCCGGGATCTTGGTCACCTTGTCCAGCAGGGTCCGGTGTGGAGACTGCCTTTCCCGGTAGCTGTGACCCTCGATGACGATCTGGTAACTGGTCTTGGCCAGGCGGTCCAGGGCGCTGTTACCGAAGATGGGATCATCGAAGATGCTGAGCCACTCCTCGACGGTCCGGTTGCCGGTTATCACCATGCTGGAGGGCCGGTGCTTGTCCATGATCAGCTGGTAGAGGTCTGCCGACTGTTGCGCGGTGAGCCGGTGCAGCACCAGGTCATCTAGGATCAGCAGGTCCGCAGAGAGTGGCAGCAGTTCATCATGGTGCGGTAGTTCACCCCCCCCTCCCAGGCGGCGGCCACGTCACACCGGCCGGTTCCGCCCCGCGCAACTTGCATATGGTTGCAACCAGCCCCTGACAGGAAGTGTTCGCTTCTCCCCGCCCGGCAGAGGCCGATTTCCCGCCGTCCCAGCTTTGAAACGGCCCTGATCTGCAACTTGCAATGAAACCGATTTCCCGTACTGCCGCCTGGCATCCCAGCGGCCATAAACAGGGTCATCGCCAGCAAGGCGCCGACGCATCAGGGAGACCCCATCAGGGTTTCAGGAATGAAATCCCTTCCGAGGGATTACCCTCGGTCCTCCCGGCTCGCAGACTGACGGACAAACACCGGTTGTCCGGCGGCAGGAGCGGCGAGAGCATCCCGTCATCCCGCCGCCCCGTGCCTGGAGGAATGGGATGAGAAGGGCCGCTAGAAGAAAAACATCCACGCGCAACCCCAATACGCCGCAGAAGCCGTCGCCAGTGTACACCCCGGAACAGAGGGAACAATTGCAACGTGGGCTGCGCATCCTGGCCCGCATGATCGTGCGCGCCCACCTGGGGCGGGAAGCATCCCCGGGCCCTCCGCCGCCGGAGGGATGGCCCAGCGGCTGAGAACCTCATTGAACCCTTCAAGAGTCCCTGGAACCTACCCGGCCCCGACCAGCCCCCGCGCCGGTCCGGGACCGCCGCCACGGCCCGGCTCCATACCACAAAACCAGCCTGAATGTAATGCCCTGCAAGGCCTTATGTCCGGCGAATTCCTCCCGGACAATGGAATGTCAGCCCACTGCCGAAGGAGGAACGCGAATGCAAACAAAGACGCCGGCAACTCCGGCGCCAACCAGGAACACGGTGACGAAAAACCCGGACCTGGACGGCGCCATCCGCCGCTACGTGCGCGCCCACCAGCGGCGGCACGGGCAGAAGCATACCGCCGAGACCCTGGGCGTGTCCCGCCACACCCTGTGGCGCTACCTGGAACGGGGCCACCCCGGGCGCGCCGTGCCCGCCGCCGTCCTGAACCACGCCGGCGGCAGCGCAGGGGAGATCGAGACGGCCACCCTGGAGATAGTCATCGACCTGGAGCCGACTCGTCCCGACCGGGCCCTGCGTCCCCTGCCCCCGGGCCTGGAGGAGGCCCTGCTGCTGCTGTGCGCCGCGCCCCTGGCCACGGTGGACGAGCTGGCCCGCTTCGGGCGCGTTCCCGCCTCCACGCTGCGGGAACGGCTGGACCGGCTGGCGGAGCGGGGGCTGGCGGATTCCGTGTCCCACCACCTGTCCGCCCTGGGGTCTCGCCCCCAGCGCCGCCACTTCCCCACGGAGAAGGGCGTCACCGCCGGAGGCATGGCCACCCAGGGCCTCCAGCACATGTTGGAGATCTACCCGCTGTCGAAGCAGTGGTTCCGGCTGCTGGCCGAGCGGCTGGACGCCGTGGCCGTCCTCTACCGCGTGGCCGCCATGATCGCCGGCGCCGACCCGCGCCGGGACCCGGTGCGGGTGGACCACCACCGCCACGGCCCCTACGACCTGCTGCTCACGATGTCCGGGGGCCGCAGCGTGGGCCTGATCCGCCAGGGCCCAGCGCTGCCCGGCGCCAACCTGCGCTACCGGCTCCGCAGCATCGGGCATCTCCCCAGGGGCGGGAGGCCCCTCATCACCCTGGTGCTGACCCACGCCGACCAGGCCACCCGCCGGGCCATACGCTCGCTGGGCGACCCCAGGGAGCACCGCCGGACATTCGTGGCCACCGAGGGAGAGCTGCTGGCCGGAGACCACTCCGGCGTGGTCTGGCAGCAGTGCGGCGGCGGGCTGGGCAAGGATCCTCCCGCATTGATCGACCCCGACAACAGCCTGGCAAGCATCCTGGCGTGGGCCGATGGCCTGCTGGAGTCGTCCCACCGGTCCCGGCGCGACAACCCCGGCCCCGACCCCGACGCGCTCTATTCCCCGGGCGTGCGGGCCGCTATGCCGGAGCCTGCGCGGCAGTTGGCGTCGGTCCCGGCAACCCAACTAACCCGGGGCGGGAAGGACGCCCTGGACCTGCTGGGGGCCTGGCCCCGGTGCACCCGGGAGCAGCTGGCCGGCCTGATGGGCGGGGTCACCCTCCGCCGGGTCAACCAGGTGCTCCGCTCCCTCCGTGAACACGAACTGGCGCAGGAGGACGGATGCCGGCTGATGCTCAGCGACCGGGGGCTGACCTGCCTGGCCCGCCGGGACCGGGCCGCCGTGGGACTCACCCTGGACCGCTGGACCGCTCAACCCAGCATCAACAACCCCCACGTCTACGCCGGCACCGCCCTGCGGGCCCTGGCCTCCCAGCCGCGCCACCACGATGGGGTAACCGGGTTCGCCGCGTCCCTGTCAGCCGAGGCGGCCCGCTCCCCGGAGCACGACCTCTTGGACCTGCTGCCCACCCACCGGGCCAGCATCGGCTACCGCTGCCGGGGGACCAACTACATGATCCATCCCGACGCCTCCTTCACCCTGGAGCACCAGGGCCGGTGGCTGCCCTTCCTGCTGGAGTTCGAACGAAGGGCCACCACGCCCAGGCGCATCCCCCAGCGCCTGGAGTCCTACCAGCGCTACTTCTCCTCCGACTGGGCCCGGCGGGACCACGGGGGACACCTGCCCGGGGTGCTGTTCGTCTTCGAGACCCCCGACTCCGAGGCCGCCTTCCTGGACATTGCCGACGCTACCGAGGGGCTGGACGTGATCTGCTCCAACGCGGAGGCGCTGGCGGAGCACGGCATCTTGGGCAGGGCGTGGATACTGCCGCCGCCCCACTCGCTGGACAGGCAGCCGCTGGCCGAACTGTACCCGGTTGCATAAATGCAAATCGCCGAGCCGGGGGGTTCCTGTAGGGGGGCCAGAGGGACCACGCCAACGCAAACTTGCAGCAACTTGCGGCCATTCCGTCCCGTTCGCCCGCGCCGCCCCAATACGTTGCAGGGCCGATGCGTCAGGCCGCAGCCGGGAACTTCCCCAAAGCCACCCGTCAGGTACGCCAGCCCAGCACGATTCCCGCCGTCAGCCGCCTCGCCAGGGAGGATGGCCAACCGTCCCCTGGACCGGACAAACATGTCCGGGGGGTGCGCGGAGCCGTTCCCCAGGCCTCCCGGGATGGACAAAAGGGAACTCCCTACACTTCCCATGTCTGCGCCCAACAGGTCGAAACCCATGAAATGTTGCAGGTCCCGTGCCTGGCGGACCCTGCCCATCTTCGCCGGCTGCGCCGGGCGAAAGGCCGGTGGCAAGGCAATAGATAGTAAGACAATATGGTACAAGCGTGGTATAATGGATGACGCAAGGAGGGATCATGGCCCCTGGAATATCCCGAAACACCGAGACCATCACTTTCTCCCTGCCCCCCGAGCAGGCCCAGCGCCTGCGGGAGGTGTCGGGGGAGGAGGAGCGGGAGCCGATGCGGCGGCGCTCCCGCCAGTCGAGCACCGACGAGACGGAGCAAGGGAGGACGAATGAAAAAAGATAGACAGATACAGCCCCTGACCCCGGCGGCCCTCTACGCCCGGGTGTCCAGCGACCGCCAGGACGTGGACCTGTCCGTATCCGCCCAACTGCGGGCGCTCAGGGACTACGCCAAGGCCAACGGCTACTCCGTGGCCCGAGAGTACGTGGACGAGGCCGAGAGCGGCCGCATTGCCGATAGGCCCCAGTTCAGGAAGATGATCGACGAAGGAAGTAAGGCCAGCGCGCCGTTTGAGGTGATTCTGGTCTGGAAATTCTCGCGCTTCACCCGCAAGCGGGAGCACGCCGTCGCCTTCAAGTCCATGCTCCGGCGCAAGGGCATCCGCGTCGTCTCCATCACCGAGCACGCCGACGACTCCCCCACCGGCAAGCTGATGGAGGCCATCATCGAGTCCGTGGACGAGTTCTACTCAGAAAATCTTGCCACCGAGGTCGTGCGGGGGATGCGGGAGGCCGCCTCCCGTGGTTTCTTCCTCGGCTCCAAGGCCCCCTTCGGCTACACCCGGATCAAGGTCAGCGACGGGGTGAAGGACCGGCCCACCTTGGAGGTTGACCCGGTGGCCGCTCCGGTAGTGAAGGAGATCTTCGAGAGTTCCCGCCGGGGCTACGGGCTGATGGAAATCTGCAAGGAGCTGAACAACAGGGGCATCACCCACAAGGGACGGCGCTGGCAGAAGAACGTGGTCCACTACCTGTTGACCAACGAGGCATACACGGGAACAGCAGTGTGGGGAGTGAAAAGCAAGGACGAGAAGGCGGGTGAGCCGGTAAGGGTGGAGAACGCCTGGCCCGCCCTGGTGTCAAGGGAGACCTTCGACACCGTGCAGCAGGGACTGCATGAGCGGGCGCCGGCCAGGCAGCGGCCCGGGAGGGTGGGCAGCCAGTACCTGCTCAGCGGTCTCTTGCGCTGCGGGGTGTGCGGCAAGCCCTACTCGGCCCAGGGAGCCAAGAGCGGCCAGTTCGCCTACTACGTCTGCTCCAGCCTGTTCCGCGAGGGGGCGGGAGCGTGCAGCAACGGGCGCTACCTGAACGCCAGCAAGGTGGAGGACCTGGTAATCGAGAAGGTCAGGGAGCGGATACTCACCGAGGAGACCATCACCGAGCTGGTGACCCTGGTGGCCGAGGAGATCGACAACATTGCTGGGGAGATGAACGGCAGGCTGACCGCCATCAACAGCGAGCTATCCGACGTGGACAGCCGGTTGGAGAACCTCTACCAGGCATTGGAGACCAGGCAGTTGCCCCTGGAGGCCCTGTCTCCCCGCATCCTGGCCCTGAAGAGCCGCCAGGACCAGCTTACGGCGGCGCGGGAGGAGGCCGAGGGCCAGTTGGAGCAGCGGCGGGCGGAGTTGCCCACGTCGAAGGAGATCAAGGGGTACGTGGCGGATTTCCGGGAGTTGTTCCAGGAAGGGACCTTCCCCGAGCGGAAGGCCCTCATCCGCAACTTCGTGAAAGGCATTGAAATCGTGGACGACCAGGCCGAACTGACGTACACTATCCCCATGCCCCAGGACGGTGTGACGTCGGAATCGGCCCCGGTTCTTGATTTTGTCCAGTCCGGCCCACCAGACTTGACGGTAGACAGTACCGGGGAGGCCAAGGCGACCTCCTCGGCGTCCCTTCCCTCTATTGGGCTATCCTCGGGCATGGGGATTGTGTAGCGCAGCAGCGCCCCTCCGGGCTGCACCACGATCTCCTTAACGAAAGACTCGATGAAGGCCCTACGCTCGGTAAGCTCGCTTTCGTTCAGAAACTGGCTCAGGTCCTGGGCATAGGCCGTGATGGTCTCCACGTCGTCCAGCACCACCCGCCGTTGGGACAGCATCGCCCTGGCCTCAGCAGCCGTGGCTTCCAGCTTCTCCTGCCGATCCCGGTGGTCCTTGATGCGGGGCTTGAAGTCCTCGATGTCCAGGTCGGTGGTTTCCGCCAGGTTGTAGAGCCGGTCCAGCCTGCGCCTAACGTCTTCCAGTTCCGCCTGGGCGGTCTCCAGCCTCTGGCGCTGCTCCCGGGCGATGCCGTCCATCTCCTCGTCCACCAGCCTGACCAGCTCCCGGATGTTGGACTCGGTGAGCACGTTCTCCCGAATCTTCCCCACCACCATCTCCTCAAACCTGCGGGCGTTGAGCCTGGGACAGTCGCAGGCTCCGCTGCCCCGCTTCATCAGGGACTGGCAGACGTAGTAGGCGAATTTCCCGCCCTTGGAGTCCTGGCCGGACATGGCCCTATGGCAGGCCCGGCACTTGACGATCCCACTGAGCAGATAGGAGCTTCCCACCCGGCGGGGATGTACCTTCCTGGGAGCGCGGGAGCGCATCTGCCGGTTGACCTTGCGGAACTGGGTCTTGGTGACGATGGCGGGAAATGCCTTCTCCACCCGCACGGGTTCGCCCTTGTCCTTTGCGCCTTCGCCCCAGACCAACGTGCCGGTGTAAGCCTCGTTGCGGAGGATGATGTGGACGCCGTTCTTGGCCCACAACCTGCCGGTTGGGTTGGCGATGCCCTCGCCGTTCAGGGTGCGGGTGATGTCCAGGATGCCCCTGCCGGCCTCAGCCATATCGAAGATGCGTTTCACCACCGGAGAGGTTGTCGGGTCGGGTTCCAGGGTGGGCCGCTTCTTGGCCCCGTCCTGGACATAGACCTTGCTGAAGCCGTAGGGCACCCGGCTGGCGACCCAGAAGCCCCGGGTCGCGGCCTCCCTCATTCCCCGCAACACTTCCGTGGCAAGATTTTCGCTATAGAACTCGTCCACGGACTCGATGATGGCCTCCATCAGCTTGCCGGTGGGGGAGTCGTCGGCGTGTTCCGTTATGGAGACCACGCGGATGCCCTTGCGTCTCAGCATGGACTTGAAGGCCACGGCGTGTTCCCGCTTGCGGGTGAATCTCGAAAACTTCCATACGAGAATCTCCCTGAAGGGAGACTCCGGTTTGGCGGCCTCGTCCAGCATCTTGCGGAACTGGGGCCGGTCGGCGATGCGCCCACTCTCGGCCTCGTCCACGTACTCGCGGGCCACGGAGTAGCCGTTCTTCTCGGCGTAGTCCCGCAGCGCCCGCAACTGGGCGGCGACGGACAGGTCCACGTCCTGGCGGTCGCTGGAGACCCGGGCGTAGAGTGCCGCCGGGGTCAACTCGGTATGCTTACTCATCGCTGTGTCCTCCCTGATTATCTTCCCGTTCAGCCTGTCGGGAGCGCAGCCGTTCCAGCCGTTGCTCCCGGCGCAGTTCCCTGTCTTCCATGTAGAGGCGCAGGGCTTCCCGCACCAGCTCGCTCATGTCGCGGCCCTCTTCTTCCTTCACCCGCTGCACCTCCTCGAACATCTCCGGGGGTAGTGAGAAGGTGATGGTCCTGGAAATGCGTCGTGGGGGCATGGTCTCTCTTTGCGTCTGGTATAATGGGTTGTCTTACTATTATTGTCTTCCATCCCCGGCCCGCTGTCAACGACGCTCAGCCGCCAGTAGTGTATCCGTTTCAATTTCACGAGTTTGAAACAATTCCTGAACTCGGCTACTTGACACGCAGGGTCACAGCAGGGCCCGTGGCTTTGGCTTTTCTGTCGGACTTCTCGGACATCACAATATCGACCGGACAAACTTGGCGAACGGGTCAGAGATCAGTTTGCTCCAGACCAACCCCGTGAGGACAGTGACGCACAATGAAATGGTCTGGTTGTGCTCGTCGATAAAGATGGCTGGGAAAAAATACGCTGCCGCCAGCCATGGTGTCCCCAAAAATATGAATGTTATAGTCTCGACCAACGGCCCCAGCCTTCGTTGGCAAATCCATCTTTTCCTCAACTGCAACAACGTATACTGCGCCGGTATCCATGCTCCAAGGAAAATCACAGCCGGGCCTACCGCCAGCAAGGCCAGACGAGGCTCCACATCCAAGATATACAGGGTGGCAATCACGTAGGCGGGCACCGCGCCTATCAGAATCGTCGGTTCCTTTGCGACCAGCCGATGGAATGGCAGCAACAACATAAGCACCAGGACCAGTAAAGAAACGCCGTTCAATACCAATTCTGGATTGTCAATTCTTGAACCCCACCACATCCCGCAAATCGACGCTACTGTAAGTACCACGAAGGCGCTTGCCGGGACATTATTGCGGACGAGAGCACCGACAGCTCTCACCGCAACCGGAAATCCATTCCGTAGATCGCGCCAACGCAGAGACGACGCTTGGAACCTGAAGCGTTGCGCAGGCGGACGGAAAACCATCAGCAACACTACCACCGTCAGAACGCCGATGACGGCCATCGTGTAATCAAACCACCGGTCGTTCATCCAAGGCCAAGGCAACAGTCGGTCCGCATCAATGGCGCCTAACTGGTAGACGGTCAATAGCTCCAGAATAGCAAGGTGCAGAACGAAGGTGATGAACAACGCTGTCCAAACAATCACCACAGCGCGACCAATGATGCTCAATGCCCGGCGTGTAAAAAATTTTCTTATCATGAGGGCGGTCTCCTTTCTTCTCCGCGGGCGTTGAAGACGCGGGGTTGTTGAATTGCAACCGATACACTGCCCAGTCGCCCAAGACGGCATTTCCGCCGTTGCATGGACCCACGCCGCTACGTGAACAACCACCAGGCCACCAGGACGGTGATCGCCAGCAGAGCGACCAGCACGGCTACGGCGATGCCCAGCCGGGAAAGCCAGCGCCTGGTCCGCCGGTGGGCGTCCTGCTCCCCGACCAGTACATCTTCCAGCTTGCGGTACTCGTTCAAGGCGGTTTCCGTCTCGGCCCGGGCCTGATCACGTTCCCGCTCCAGCCGGTCGGCTACGCCGGCCACCTCCCCCACCCTGCGCTCCAGTTGTTCCACCCTGGTCCTGGCATTTCGCAGCAGCTCCCGGTCGCTGGGGTAACGAGGTCCCGCCAGCTTCACGTAGACCCGCCGGCCCTCTCTCGCCACCTCCACCTCTCCCTTGCGGATCATCCGGTCCAGGGTCGATAGGGATACCTCCAACTCCCGCGCCGCCTCCCCCTTGTCCACCCAGTGGACCTGGTCTTTGACGTTATCTGTCATGTCAATCACCTCGTTTTCGGCGATACGTCAGCCGATTGCGCCTGGCCCAAAATCGCCCCATTGTTTTAGCCCGGTTTCTCAGGCTTGCAAGAATGCAACTTTTGACCGTTCAAGGGGAATTGCCGCCCATTTCCTGCGTGGATCCGGGGCTGGATGATGCGTTGCGGCCTCCCGGCCAATCCCGAAATCGCCCCCGTAGAGGCTGTTTGCGCCCCCGGACAACAGAACGGGGGGAAGAAGCCATGTCAGCATGATTAACGTGTCTCCTCTCGACGCATCCGCCGGCGCAATGTGTCCCACCCGTAATCGCTCAGTTCCCGCAGCGCCAGGGGCGGGCTTTCCCCGTTCCACAGGGGACTCCAGGACCGGCCCAGTATCCCCCTATAGGACAGAAGCTCCCTACTGGACACTAGGATGGGCAGCGCCATGGCGGTCATCCGGGACGCTGTGCGGGCGTAGGTCTCGGCCACCTCCTCGGTGTCCACCATGAACAGCGTGGTGGGGAAGGGCGGCTGGTCCTCCCGGGGCGCGTCGGAGCGGTAGTAGCGGACGTAGGGGCTCAATCTGGCAGCCACGCCCCTGGGGTGCCGGGCCCGTAGCTCGTGCTCGAAGTAGAAGGGCACGTGCAGGCCGTTCGTCAGCAGGTGCCCCACGGCGTCGGGAGCGATGGCGTCCTCGCCCCGGTTGAAGGCCCGGTCGGAGCGGGCGGTGGGCACGGACCATTGGAGCTCGCTGGCGCCGTCGGCCCGGGCTTCGGCGGCCAGTTCGGACAGGAACCAGGTGATGCCGTCGGCGTGGCTGGTCTGGCGTTCCCAGGTGTGGATGCGGTGTCCCAGGGGCCGTGGGCGTCCGTGGTTGTCGGCAGAAGGCTCTGTGCTCCAGGCGGCCATGGTGGTGGACAGCTGGGCCCGGTCCCGTCGGGTGATATACCCGATGCCCCGCTCCGACAGGGTGTAGCGCACGTCAGCCCGTTTGCCGTGCTGTTCCAGCAGGCCCCAGGTGTGCGTTAGGCTGCGGGTCACCTGGCTGACCCGGCCGTCGGATACGCCCAGCCAGCGGGCCAGGTGCTCCCGGGGGATCATCGGGTGGTCGGTAATCAGGTCCAGGGCGCGCTTCTCCGCTGGAGTTATGCCGAAAGCCGGGGCAGACCGGACCATCCGCTCCGGGTCGGGCAGGGACGCCCGCTTGCGCTCCGGCGTTTCCCAGGGGAACCTGCCGCCCGGGTCTGCCTGGGAGACCACCTGCTCCAGGGTGCGGTACCTCCTGCCCACCACCCAGTTGGACGCAATCCAGACCGGGCGCTCCCACTCTTCAAGGGTCTCACGGCGCTCCACGCCCACGTAGCAGTCCCGCAGGTCGGCGTTCCGGCAGAACTCGTCGGTGAGCCGCTGCTCCCAGGGGCTGGGTGTCAGGACCAGCACGACGCTGGGACGGCGGGTGTGGGGGTACTCGGCGATGGCTCTGAGCCGGTCGTAGAGGGAGCGGCGCCGCAGAGCAAGTCCCTGGCGCACCACACCGAAGCTGCGGCCGCTGTGCCGGGTGATCACTGCGTCGAACCGGCCCCGGCGCTGGAGCTCCACCCGGGTCTCCAGGCCGTCCACGCCCGGGGACAGCGTTGCCGCCAGGCGGTACACGGAGACCACCGCGTCCACCCGGCGGATGAGCAGCGCCAGCCACTGCCGCGACACCGGGTAGGCCCGCACGAAGTCCGAGGGCGCGTCGTAGCCCAGGACATTGGCGGCTTGGACAATGCCCTTCTTCGTGAGGTAGTAGCGGTGGCTGGAGGTCAGGATAGCGGTCCCGTGGCTGACCCGCCCGGCGGACCCGTCTTTTAGCGCGCCGGACAAGGCGCGGTGCACCGTCGCCAGCGGCTCGCCCAGGATCAGGGCCAGTTCGCCGGCGTCGATGAAGGGCAGCCGGGCCAGGGCGTCCAGGATGCGCTCGCGTGAGAATGCCATGTCTTCAGCGTATCAGCCCGAAACCGCCGTCGTCAGTGGGCAAATGTCAGTACTGGAACGCTGCGTAGCAACCACAGCGCGTCTTCCAGGGTCTCTGCCAGTGGTTGTTGCTGGGCGTCGCCTCGTCATGGGATTTGGCGGCTGGCGGTCATGGTCCGGGCAACCACTACTACGGTGTCGGAGGCATCGCCTAGGGCCTTGATCACCGCCCCAAGCAGGGAGCGCCCTGGGTGGCGCCCCGCACCAGGTAGCGCCACAGGGTGTGGCGGGGACGCCCAGGGTATCGGCGTCCGCTTCTGCCCGTGCAGCCGCTGGTGGACGCGCACGTAGTCTTGGATGGCGCCCTCCAAGTCCGGTCCTGCTGCCGGCTCGCTCTTGGTAAGCGCTGGAGTTGCCGGCGTCTTTGCTTGCATTGACGTTCCCCCTTTGGCAGTGGGCTGACATTCCATTGTCCGGGAGGAATTCGCCGGACATAATCCCTTGCAAGGCCTTACATTCGGGCCGGTTTTGTGGTATGGAGCGGGCCTGCGGCAGCGGTCCTGGACCCGCGCGAGGCCGGGCGGGGACCGGGGACTCTGGACTGGTTCGGTAGGAGCCTCAGCCACC
Source organism: Dehalococcoidia bacterium (assembly GCA_965203675.1). Classification (GTDB taxonomy): domain Bacteria; phylum Chloroflexota; class Dehalococcoidia; order Lucifugimonadales; family UBA3495; genus CATOSK01. The sequence continues at coordinate 430,941 of CBDBDE010000001.1, forward strand.
TGGGCATCCGTCCGGTGGCGCCGCTGGTGGGCCCTGGGACGCATCCCGCCGCAGGTGGGCGCGAACGATCATGCGGGCCAGGATGCGCAGCCCCCGTTGCAATTGCTCTCTCTGTTTCGGGGTGCACGCCGTCGACGGCTTCTTCGGCGACCCGGGGTTGCGCGTGGGTGTTCTCTTTCTAGCCGCCCTTCTCATCCCGCTCCTCCTGGCACGGCGCGGCGGGACGACAGGCTGAACTCGCCGCAGTCGCCGCCGGACGTCTGGTGTTTGTGCACCAGTCTGGGAGCCGGGAGAATCGACGGTTATCCCTCGGAAGGGATTTCATTCCTGAAACCCCGACGGGGTCTCCGTGATGCGTCGGCGTGTTCCAGGTAAGGACCCCAATTGTGATTTCTATGCTGGAAAGGGCTGCACAGGAAATCCACTTCACTGCAATTTGCGGTAGGCCTGCTCCTCAGAGTCAAAGCCGGAGGTGAGGCAACTCCTACGAGCAGCTTCCACCGTTAAAGGCAGCCACATCCGATCGGTTGCTGCTCTTCATGATCCCAAGCAGGTTTCCGTGTTCATTGAAAACTGGGGACCCGGAATCTCCCCTAACGGAGTGGGCTTTCATAGTGACGTCGCCGCCCATGAAGACCCCGTCCACGATGCCCTTCTCCATCCGTAGGATTTCTGTGCCGAAAGCCCAGAAGTAGACATCTTGGTCCTCCTGTGCGGGGGCGGTGGCTGGGTAAATCCGGACAGCCTCGGACAGTGCCGGATGATTTGGAGGAATTTGCAGTATAGCCTTATCGATCGAGGCACAGTGCTTAACTACTGTCGCAGCCATTCTTACCGTACCCTCTGGGGAGCTTACCTCGACCTGGGTGCATTCGTTATCGTCTTCGACAATGTGGTGGGCAGTTAACACCGTGCCCTGTTTGTTGTCGAGGAGGACTCCTGTCCCGTAATACCACTGGAACTCCTCAGAGGTCGGAAGATAGCAGTACACAACTACGACGTTGTTACGTACTTGATCCGGGCGTGCGGTCGGGGGTTTGTCCAGTCGGACACCAGCAACCTCGCATTGAAACATAACTATGTCGCCAAGTTCCTGTCCTCTGATCCTCCCAGTTACCGTTACTTCCTGACCTTTGGACAGACGGAGCGCCGCCCGAGTGTCCGAGTAATAACACCTAACTCCATCGAACGACCACGAGCCGCCTCCCCGACCAAGGCTGACATGCAAGTCTTCCACATCGGTGACGATTCCTGAAACGGTTACCGCGCGGCCGCCGTTTTCGATATACCGGTACTTCGTATTTGCAAGAACTTTGTTCTTCTCGTATTCACCCAGCAGTTCCTTTAGGTCGAATCGAAGCGGTATCGGTGTCGGAGTGGGAGTAGGCGTGGCAGTGGGTGTGGGAACCGGAGTGGGCGTCGCAGTGGGCAAAGGCGTAGGCGGCGTCAGCACAAGGGCAGGGACGACCACCGGAGTGGGTGCTGTATCCGGCGAAGGTCTAGGGGTAGGCGTTGTGACCGTTCTGTTTGACCCGACTGCCCCGTTGTGGTTAGGAGCTTCGTCCTGGGTGAATTCAAGTATTGCCCCGAGAGCAGCAAGCAGCAAGGAAATTACCAGCAATCCGCCGCAACCAATACCAGTCCATTTGAATATCGTCCGTCTCATGCTCTTCCTGAATATGGTGGCGACTCATACCTATGAAGCAATTATTTGGTTCCACCGATCCATTCCCAAGCTCCCTATCCAAGAGTGTCCAGATCGTTCAACGCACAACTTCTTCCCGCCGCAAAGCCCGCAGGACGATGCTGGGAGAACACTCGAAGTCGGCGGCAATCCTTCGGAGGCCGGTCCCCCTTCCCGCATCCTCCGGGCCGCCTCGACCTGCCCAGATCGGAGCTTCCGGGGCGGGCCTAAGGTATTTCCCATGCTGGCGGGCCCGTTCCATGCCCTCCCGGGTCCGGCGCTTGATGGAGGCCAACTCCTGGTCGGCCACCCGGGCGGCGAACAGGACCAGCACCTACCTGGAGAAGGCCGCGGGACTCCCCTCGTTGGCCTCCAGGTCCAACTATTGGCCCACAGTCTACACCCTAACAACTTGCCTGACTCTTGAGCCAGGCTCTCGGTGCTGTCTCAGTTTGAAATTCAGAAACCCGAAAACAAGCTACCCCAGCCGATAGAGCGGCGGGGTAGAAGAAGACGAAAACTATGGGTGTTATCGGAACCTTTTGCCCCAACTGCTGTTGGGAGGTTGGGGTGGAGATTGCGACTGCGGCTGCACCGCACGACGCAACCGGTCAAGGATTTCCTCAGCCCAACCCTGAATCTGCTTCGGAGAATCATCAAACCGATGATGGTCTCCAGTCTCAGCCCAAAGCGTCACGACAACCTGATGTTCTTCCTTAAGCGGGCCGTTTTTAGTAGCCCTTAACGCAACGCAATCAACCCGCACATCTCTAGGATGCTTGGCGTTGAAAGCTCGTTTATTGGGCCCGAACTGAGGTAGCCTAGCACTGGAAGTCACACAACCACATTAACAATTGAATATCGGAATCCTGTCCCAAACCATACCATCAATCGCAAGCCGTAGTTAGGGGCAAGACAGCAACATAACCGTGACTATCTCAGGCTGAACCAGACCCGTTGAACGCTATCAGGGGCGTTGTAATAGGGGTCTAGCATCAACTGTAGGGAGTCCGTATCGCCATTGGCTATCTCCCAACAATCCCAGCCCTTCACAGTGCCTCCGGTGAACAACTCGGTATCACCCTTCAGTCTAGCGGGAGAATAGAAATAACATTCAAAGTGCTGTTCGTAAACAACACCCAACTGTCCAACCACTTTTAGGCGGAAGAAATCGTCAAAGTCAGATGAATCGGGACCAAGATAGGTGGCTTCAATGTGGACTAGGTAGAACTGATTCCCAGGCTTGGGAGGATCGATAGACCTTCTTGCCAGTGCTTCGTCAGTGGCATTGGGTCTAGCATCTGTGACAACAAACGACCATTCTGGAACGCCGTCGAAGAGGATTGCGGCAGCTTGTCCAAATGGCACGGGATTGGCTCTGGTTCCTCGATTCGAACCTTCAGATGATGCCTGGGTGGGCGGAGGTTCCGGCGCACGGACGGATGTAGGGCGTGGGGCAGGAGTCGGTCGAGGTGTTGCCGTAGGTTCCGGCGTGTTGGTTGGTGTTGCTGTAGGTTCTGGCGTTTCCGTGGGTTTAGGCGTGGGTGTGGGTTCAGGAGTTGAAGTCGGAGGAATATCGGTAGGCGTGGGAACCGGAGTATACGTGGGAAACGGCGTGTAGGTCGGAAACGGCGTGTAGGTTGGCGCGGGAGTCGGGATGGACTGTGTAGCACATCCAAGCATAGGAACAATCCCGACGCAAATGACGACAAATAGCGAAAGTCTCACGAGGAACCCCCTTGTGGCACCAAGTTACGGCTACCTGCCAGAGCAACCGATACCCAATACGGAACCTTCAAGGGGGCACGGAGGGTGCCGCGCCTTGATGCTTTAGTGGGTTCCGTAGGGCTAAATTGGCAATTGCTCTGGCAAGGGAGATTATCCCGATCTTCCGAAGGGACGTCAATGCGGGGATAGGGTATGAGGTTATGGACAAGATAGACTTGGTGTGTAATTCAAGAAGAACATCAAGAAGGGTTGAATATGCCTAGAGGCCCACAGGGCAGAAGAGGCCCGCTAACGTGGTTGGATGCGCCGTAATGGTTGCCAAGATAGCCACCGGCGAAGTAGAGGACGAATTGCCGTCAGACAAGCGCAAGGGCGGCTTGGAGGGTGGGAAGGCTAGTGCCGAGGCCCTATCGCCGGAAGAACGCTCGGAGATAGCTTCCAAAGCGGTTAAGGCCCGGTGGAAGAAACAGCCCTGATAAGGATTCCCTAAGCCGAGTTTTCCAAAATGCCCCTGGTTATCAGGGGCATTTAGCTTTACATGGAGCAACTGAATGGTATAACTCACTCACCTTGAAAATGCATGAAATGCTTAACACTATGCGAGAAAGTAGGTACAATCCGCGTACGGCCAACAAGCTCTCGGAAGAAAAGCGCATCCAGATTCTCAATATGCTCGTTGAGGGTTCTTCGATGCGTTCCATTTCGCGGGTGGTGGGAGTTTCTATCAATACAGTCACCAAGCTGTTGACCGAAGCGGGCAAAGCCTGTGATATGTACCACCACAACACCGTTAGGGACGTTGGGGCGGAACAGGTACAGTGTGACGAAATCTGGTCCTTCTGCTACGCCAAGAAGAAGAACGTCAGCAAGGCTGTGGCCGCCCCGGATTTGGCTGGCGATGTTTGGACGTGGACAGCCATAGACTCGGACTCCAAGCTGATGATTTCGTGGTACGTCAGCCAGGGACGGGACGGAAGCTCGGTACTGGACTTCATGGACGACCTTCGTTCCCGCCTAACGGACCGGGTTCAGTTGAGTACGAATGGGTTGTCGGCCTACTTGGAAGGTGTAGAGGGAGCGTTTGGCGGCTACGTGGATTTTACCCAACTGATAAAGGTCTACAGGGACAGTCCGCCGGAAGATCGGCGGCGATTCTCCCCCACTGAGTGCGTGGATACGGTCAAGAGTACCCTCACCGGCAACCCTGAATCTTGGGCCGTAAGCACGTCCCATGTTGAGCGGCACAATCTGACCATGCCAATGAGCATGAGGCGGTTTACCCGTTTGACCAATGCCTTCTCAAAGAAGATGGCGAATCATTGCTACTCGCTGGCCCTGTACTTCGTCTATTACAACTTCATTCGTCCGCACGGCAGTCCAAAGAATCCCTACCCCTTAACTCCCGCAATGGCGGCGGGTTTGGCGGACGAGATTTACAGCATAGAATGGCTGGCGGATATGGTTGACGCCCGCTCTCCCAGGCCCGGACCGCGAGTCCCATACAGGAATCGGGAAAATCCGTAAATTCAAAATGAGACACTGTCTTCCAGCGCTGCGGCTTCCGGCGGAGGATCTGTTGGTATAACTTTCCAGACACCGGAGTCTGCTTCGGTTAATGGACAAAAGAGCTAGGAGACTTGCCGACTATGCCTTATTGCACTCAGTGTGGGACGTTTATGGCCGAGACCGATAGATTTTGCACTCAATGTGGGTTTCTCGTAGGGGTTAAATCCAATGCCCAAGGTGACCATTCGAGTCGTCACTTACACTCAGCCAAAACGAACGAACTACGCGCTAGCCTACAAACTCTTGCCGGAATGGGTGAAGGTCCCATTGATAGTGCTACTATTGGACATTTGCCAACGGTACTCAACAGTGGGGAACTGCCTGAGGCAATCATAGGGATTAGCAATCTGGGATGGCTATTGGCTACTGACAGGAGGATTCTCAAAGTTCAGAAGGCTCTTTTCTCTTCCAAACTCAAGGTAGACTCGTTCAACTACCAAGATATCGAGTCTGTCGAACCATACACTAGCCTGGGGAGTAAAGGGATCGCTGTGCATTGTACATCAGGCAAGAAAACCCTTATATCATGTCTCAACAAGGATCGCTTCGAAGAATTCACAGAGTTTTTGAAACGAACTGGCGTTCATGTTCGTTACCCAGTTACGTCCAGTTCTAGCAACACAGGTGAACTGGACAACGAGAAATCGAGCAGCAATTTAAGACATGCAAGAACTAGCAAAATGCGGGCGAAACTCCAAACCCTTGCCGGAGTAGATCAAGCACACATTGATAGTCCTACGATTGACCATTTATTACAAATTCTCGATGACGGAGAACTGCCTGGAGCAATCATAGGGATTAGCAATCTGGGATGGCTATTGGCTACTGACAGGAGGATTCTCAAAGTTCAGAAGGCTCTTTTCTCTTCCAAGCTCAAGGTAGACTCGTTCAACTACCAAGATATCGAGTCTGTCGAACCATACACTAGCCTGGGGAGTGAAGGGATCGCTGTGCATTGTACATCGGGCAAGAAAACCCTTACATCATGTCTCAACAAGGATCGCTTCGAAGAATTCACAGAGTTTTTGAAACGAACTGGAGTTGATGTTCGTTACCCAGCCCCGCCCAGTTCGAGCAACAAAGGTGAACCGAACGACGAAGACAGCATCGCGAAAGAGGTGCTTGAATGGGCGTGGCCTCTGATCATGTTGTACCTTGCGCAAAAAAAGGGGACCGGAGGTAAATTCGACATCGCAGATCTGGCACTTAAAGTTGGTATACCCGCGGCAGTCTTGCCACTGATAATGCCGATTCTGAAGGAGAAGATCGACGAATTTATGAAGTAGAACGGTAGAGTATTGAGGTGGACCCGGAAATTCGGCTCTTCCGCAAGTTTGGTGAAGGCGACCGAGATTAGGCGCGGGTGGCAACGGCACTAAGGGATGACGGTCATGTGACCAATCGGTTCGTTCCCTATTTTCGCTTATATGTCGGGCTTTTCGGAATCATCACCAAGAGTGCGGAAGAGCCAAATAATGGGGATACCTCAGATTCTCCAACGAGACGGATCTTGTTTTGCCAGCCCAGATTCCCGGAACCACCAGAAGTATGAACCGATTAGTCAGAACATTCCATGCTATGCTCAGAACGTTACCGAGACTGCCAAGCAGGAGAATCTCACGCGCAATCCGCCACCTGGACAATCCGTCTGCTCTAGTCTTTCTGCTGCTAACGGGGATTATATTTGGCTCGCATCACATCTGCCTCATCATTCCGAGGCTCGCGTGGTTGCCGACCGTGCCGGACGCCACCACCTTCCTGCTCACTCTTTGGCAGGTTCACGCTGCTGTAATCGCGCTGTCCGTGGTGATAATCACTATATTTGTTACCATCGTCTCAAACTACCAGGGAGATCGAGGCCGGATATGGAGAATATACTCCAGGAGAGTGAGACTTCGAGAGATAGTCTGGATCAATCTGAATATGCTGGTCAGCGAGGGACTGGCTGTACTCCAAACGTATTCGGTGGATGATCCTATCTATGTCGTCGGCTACCCTAGTAACTTAGTGCTCGTGGAATCTATATTCTTGGTATGTTCACTACTTCTGATAGCCTGGTTGTTCAGGGAGACCATCAATTTCATCGATGACGACCATATTGAAAGCGTTGCCGAGGATCGCATCATCTCCAGGATGACTGATGCCATTGAGAGAGACCTTCATAGGCAGCAACTTCTACGCCAACCCCTAATTTCGAGGTCAATGGATGACGACGGATAGCCTTGACAGAGAGCTCCTCCTACATAGCGAGGCCACCATCAGGGCCATTGAGACTGGCCGAGTGGAATTGGCTAAACGAAGGTTAAATGCATACCGTAAGTTCGCCGAGTCCTTTCTCGACGCGGCATCTGCTCGGGGCATAGTATTCTCTGACGAGTCGGCACTGTCTCTAAGCGCCTTCGATTGGCCTACTCCCATTCAGATAGTCGAATATGCCAAGAAGGGAGCTTTGGCGGCAATACGGAGTAAGAACCCCGATTTGCTTTGGGAGGGAGCTCGTGTTCCTATTCCCTTCCTGAGGCTCAGTGTTATTCATAAGGACTTCCTGTTTTATTTCGAAATGCTGAGACTCTACCCGCAGATTCTTACTTCCGCCTACGAATCCGGCTACGAAGACGCCAAGCGGCAGATTATCGATCTCTCTTGGCAACCACTGTCCGAATTTTGCTGGTATCGACTGGTCCCCCTTATCGCGGAATACTCCATTGATAAAGGATCACGCTATATCTCGCAGATTCTTTGGACCTTCTCCGACATGGCGAAGGTGGCAATGGAACATTCTGACAACGAAACCTTCACGCGGTTGAGCCGGGAACTGGATCAGCTTTTCGAAAACATCGGCAGCCAAGGATTGACTATACAAGATCAGCTCTCGATAGCTCGACTGGCCCGCCAGGAGAGGGCCCTGATATGGTTCGGCCTCGGTGCCTGGGCAATCCATCGCCGCTCGCTAGGCGAAGAACGCCCGGACCAACCACAGTTTGCCCATCCTACCATTGCCGAGTCAGAGGTTGACGGATTCTTTGAGGTGATCGCTCGTCACTTCCCTACACTTGATCGCCTCTCTGAGGCATATTTTCAGGCTCTTACCCTGCACTCCCACGAATCACGCTGGAGCAAATGGACCTGGGAATCTCTTGGGGATAGGCGGCCTCGAAGAGATGCCTTTGGATCGCGGCTCACGTGGTTTTACTGCTTGGCTGGCCTCAGGCTAGTCTTAGCCGGGCAAGATACTCCCCCTACTCCACATAGAGATCTCCAATTCCGTGTGCAAGACATAGAGCGGGTCTTTAACGAATTGAACCTGACATTCCCAAGATGGGAGAGATTTCTTCCAGTTAGCGAGACCATCGACCTCACCAGCAGCGGTTCTCCGGCGTTACAGCGCGCCATTGATCGCTTCATGGAATTGAATTCTTTAGCTATCCAAACGTGGAAGCGCGCTCGTGAAGAGGAAATCCTACAGGCGTCTTTGGATCCAGTACGGCTGGAAAGTTTCCAAGAGGACTGTTTTTCAGCTTGGCAAGTGAACTGTTGGCTCCCGGTCTTGTTTCAGCAGATTGGACGCTTAAGAAGTGCCCAGGCGAGCCATGATGAAGAACATGAGCAAATTCGTTCCCTCGTCCCGAAGGAGGAATTCATAGCAGACCAAGACATGTTGTCATTCGGGTTGGGGCAAAGTGCTGGGGCTAAACTAGCGGAGGTTGTGACCGAAGATCTTTTGATGCAGATCGAATCCTCCTGCTCCAAAGCTCCGCCCATTAAGGAAAACCAAACCGCGACAGAGGTTCTTGCCCGCATTGCCGGTATGAAGAATCCTGCTGGTATTCTCCTCGGAGGAATTGATATTCAATCCTCGATCTCGGAGCATGACGAATTCTCCCCACAGGGAGGTGAATCAACGGAGGAATTCAAAGACGGCACCTATATCGGCCGCTTCGGAAAGGCACCAATGTTCCACATCTTCGATGAGTCGGGCGACAAGGCATTGATTTTTGACCTCGATAAGCTGGGAACACTATCTCACTATCGGGTTCCGGAGCATGATTATAAGGGGTTGGCCATTCGAGTAGACCGCATAGATGAGGACGGGGCCAAGAGACTATTCCACCGTTACCCGAAATTGATACCTGAATCCTTAGCGAATCAAGCCGAATCTGGCGATTACCAACGGGAAGCTCTCCGATGGTTTAGGCTAAGAGTTGAAGTGTCGGTGGGAATCAAGCTGGAATTGGAGGGTATGGCCCCAAGCGTGGGGGTTGTGATCCCTATAGCGCAGACCTAAGACCACTTGACAACCTTGACAAGAGAGAAGGGCACCCACCAAGATCGCATATGCGCCGGCATTCGTCGACTCGGAATCTAGCATTGGATTTAAGATAGCGCTTATTTGGTGAGCGTCCTCTACGAACCGGGTTTACCTTGAGGGAAGCCACCACAAAGGCATGGATTCTAGATGGCTATTCGTCGTTTGTATTGGATTATTCATGACCTGTCCTGAGACCTAGGGACCACAGCCGGCGAGCCTCGTCGCGGTATTTTATTCCAAGGCTCAGGGAGCCTGCTGAATCTCTGACACAGAGGTTCGTCCACTTTCAGGAGGACCAACCTAGAGAGCCAACTCAATCTCAAAGATGGTACTGCCTATCGTCAAGTCAGGCCCACCACCAGAACAACAGTTGTTTGCGCCTTTCCCAGGACTGCCCCACCTATCCTTTCCTATACGGGAACGCTTTCTATTGGGGCCGGGTCCTATTGGGGACCGCGCCTTGGCACGGCGTCGTAGTTGTCCACCATTCTCCGGCTGGCGGACAGGAAAGCCGCCAGGTCCGCCCCGCTGATGCCCTGGGTCAGAGCCTCGTAGAACTCCTGAGCCAGGACATCCAGACGCTACACCAACTCTTCCCCCCCGGGGCCAGGCTCAGCATGACGACGCGCCGGTCGTTGGTGAGACGCCGCCGCCCCAACAGGCCCATCTGCACCATGCGAAACACCAGCCGGCTGATCCGGGTCAGGCGAAAGGTGGGGCGGATGGTGTGGGTGCAATTATATGGGCTATACAATCAGAGGTCATGCATATAACTAGATAATTAAAACATAAGGAATTCAATAAAATAAGGCTTGACAACTACTTATACATTCGATAATGTGTCCCATGCAACAAATTGGCCCGGGAGTTGACGAAGGGAAATAGCAGTGGGCGTCTGAAAACATAGACGCCCGGCCCTGTGGCGGGGCTGGGCGCCGTATGGGGAACGCTCCGGCGCGGTTGACTGTCACATCTAACCCGCACCGAGAGCCTCGGCCACCCCCATACTACCGGTCTGGCCTTTCATTTATCAAGCGAAGTCACCCGGGTCCGCGCCAGGGCGCGCGGCCCGCAGGCCTGACCGCGTCCATCACTGCGTTCTGCGTTCTCCCCCGTAACCACACGCCGCCCGCGTCCCAAACGCCGGGGCCAAACAACTGCGGCACAGCGCCTGAACGTCAACGCCAATGGTGGATGCAACCGATGAAGGCTGATGCAGTTCGCTTCAGAATAATATTCCTGCTCGCGGCGGCGATTGTCCTGCCGCTCGCCGCGGTGGCGGCATTCTTCTCTGCCGTCCCGGCCGCCGCACAGACGCCGCCGGGGAAACCCGCCGCACCGACGGTCACCCGCACCGAGTTCAGCGAGGAGTCGGCCCCGTCGATGGACGTGAAGTGGACGGCGCCGTCCACCAACGGCGGGACTATCACCGCCTACCGGGTCACTTATCGCAAAGTGGCAGCCGGGGGTGATACCCAGGAAGACTGGACCTGGACACAGATCAACGACGCGAGCAAGCGAACATACAGTTTCTCGACCGTGCAGCCGGGCGGTGTATCGGCGTCCGTGGAGGCGGGCGCGACCTACGAAGCGCGGGTTCAGGCGATCTCCAACAATGGGGACAGCGAAACGTCGGACACCGGTTCGGGGAGGGCCAACCGGCCACCGGCCGCTACCAGCGCGTCCTTCTCTGGCGGCACGTTCCCGGTGGGAACCGTAGCTGACTACAAGGAGACCGGGCAAGGAGCAGTGGGTGTCTTGTTCAGTGACCCTGACAGCGGGGACACGCTGACCTATTCTGCCTCCGCCGAGCATCCAGCGCTGCTGGGGGTCGAGTTGCTGACCGCCACGCCTGGGTCGGCCCATCTGCAGGTAACCCTGCTCAACCAAGGGGCCGCGTCCGGGGTTACTTTGACGGCCAGCGACCCCTACGGTGGGCGGGCAACCCGCACCACGGAGATCGGGGTCACGGCGAAGGTGGAGCGGAGCATCGCCGAGAACTCCGCTGCGGGAACGGCGGTGGGAGACCCGGTGACGGGGACGCCCTACGACGACGGCGACTCCGAGACCGATGACGCGCTGACCTACTCGCTGACGGGCAAGGCGGCGCAGTCAGGACTGTTCGTGATTGATTCGGCCAGCGGGCAGATCAGCGTGAAGCAGGGTGCGAGCATCGACTACGAGACGGACGATACCCACCGTGAGATAGAGTACTGGCCGAAGGATTCGAACAATGTACACGCCAAGTTCTACCGGGGCAAGGTGAATTACACGGTAGACGGCAATGCCTCCGCCATTGAGGTACTCCTCAATGTGACGGACGTGGATAATGAGGACAAGCCCGGCAGGCCCACGCTGACGCGCACGGCGTTTAGCGAGCCGACGGCCCCGGCGCTGGATGTGAACTGGGCGGCTCCGCCCCAGCCCGACGGGACCATCACCGGCTACAATGCCCAGCACCGCAAGAAGGCCGCTGCGGGCGAGGACCCGGCGGCGTGGACGGCCTACACCGGAACCCTGGGGGCGACGGCCACCACCCTCAACCTGCCGAGCCTGGAGGCGGGGGCAACCTACGAGGCGCAGGTGCGCGCCGTGACCAGCGAAGGTGACGGCCCCTGGTCGGACACCGGGGAAGGGACGGCCAACCGGGCGCCGACGGCCAGCAGCGCATCCTTCACTGGCGGCGAGGTCGGGATGGGCGGCAGCTTCGCCTGGCACGAGGCGGCGCCCCTGGGAAGCGGGGCGTTCTTCACCGACGCCGACGAGGACACGCTGACCTACACGGCCTCGGCGCAGCATCCGGCCCTGCTGGGGGTCAGCCTGTCCGGCACGGCCGGGACGGACGCGGTGCTGACGGCGAACCTGCTCAACCAGGGCGCGTCGAAGGTCAACTACACGGCCAGCGACGGGTACGGAGGGGAGGTCACCCTCAGCGCGAACATCACCATCACGGCGAAGGCGGAGCGGAGCATCGCCGAGAACTCCGCTGCGGGTACGGCGGTGGGGGACCCGGTTACGGGGACGCCGTACAACGGCGTGGCGTTGAGCTACACGCTGACGGGCAACGCTAACGCCTCCGGCCTGTTCGTCATCGACTCGGCCACCGGGCAAATCAGTGTGGCGGAGAACGCCGTGCTTGACTACGAGACGGACGATACCCACCGGGAGACGGAGACCTGGACAAACAGCCAGGGGGAGACGCAGATAATTGGCAAGTTCTACCGGGGCAAGGTGGAGTACACGGTGGACGGCCACGCCGCCGCCATTGAGGTACTCCTCAAGGTGACGGACGTGGATAATGAGGACAAGCCCGGCAGGCCCACGCTGACGCGCACTGAGTTCAGCAAGCAGTCGAACCCGGCGCTGGATGTAGCCTGGACGGATCCGCCCCAGCCCGACGGGACCATCACCGGCTACAAGGCCCAGCACCGGAAGAAAGGCGAGACAGCATGGACGGCCTACACCGGAACCCTGGGGGCGACGGCCACCACCCTCAACCTGCCGAGCCTGGAGGCGGGCGCAACCTACGAGGCGCAGGTGCGCGCCGTGACCAGCGAAGGTGACGGTCCCTGGTCGGACACCGGAGAAGGGACGGCCAACACGCCGCCAGCCAACGGCGCCTCCTTCACCGGCGGCTCGGTGGGGGTCGGCGGCAAATTCGAGTGGCACGAGGCGCCGCCCCTGGGGAGCGGGGCCTACTTCACCGACGCCGACGAGGACACGCTGACCTACACGGCCTCGGCGCAGCATCTGGCCCTGCTGGGGGTCAGCCTGTCCGGCACGGCCGGGACGGACGCCGTGCTGACGGCGAACGCGCTCAACCAGGGCGCTTCGGAGATCAACTACACGGCCAGCGACGGGTACGGGGGACAGGTCACCCGCAGCGCGACCATCACCATCACGGCGAAGGCGGAGCGGAGCATCGCCGAGAACTCCGCTGCGGGAACGGCGGTGGGCGCCCCGGTGACGGGGACGCCCTACGACGACGGCGACTCCGAGACCAATGACGCGCTGAGCTACACGTTGACGGGCAAGGCCAAAGACTCGGGACTGTTCTCCTTCGATTCGGCCACCGGCCAGATCAGCGTGGCTACGGGCGCAACCATCGACTACGAGACGGACGACTCCAACCGGGAGACGGAGACCTGGAACGGCGAGGTGATTGCCAAGTTCTACCGGGGGAAGGTGAACTACACGGTCGACGGTAACGCCTCCGTCATTGACGTGAATATCCTCATCACGGACGTGGATACGGGCAAGCCCGCCGCGCCCACGGTGACGCGCACCGAGTTTGCTGAACAATCTAATCCGGCGCTGGACGTGACCTGGGAGGCTCCTCCGCAGCCCGGCGGGACCATCACCGGCTACAAGGCCCAGTACCGCATCAAGGTAGCAGCGGGCGAAACGGAGAACGCCTGGACGGCCTACACCGGCACCCTGGGGGCGGCGGCTACAACCTTCAACCTGGCGAACCTGACGGCGGGGGACACCTACGAGGCGCAGGTGCGGGCTGTGACCAGCGAAGGTGACGGTCCCTGGTCGGACACCGGAGAAGGTACCGCCAACCGGGCGCCGACGGCCACCAGCGCTTCCTTCACTCTCGGCACGGTGGGGGTTGGCGAAAGCGACTCCGATAATACTCTCGATGAGTATTTTGAGGACGCTGACGAGGACGAACTGACCTACGCCGCCTCCGCGAGCATTCCCGCTCTGGTCCGGTCCCGCATTGATATTGAAGGCGATGATGAAAATGATGCGCCCACACTTATAAATGAGGGCCTCAATCCGGGCACGGCGACTGTGACCCTGGGAGCGCATGACGGCTACGGCGGGTATGCCTCTCGCACGGCGGAAATCACTGTGCCGACCAGGAGCGTGACCCTGAGCGTTATCGAGAACTCCCCCGCGGGTACGCGGGTGGGGGCCCCGGTGACGGGGACGCCCTACGTCGATGGCGACCCTGACGCCGATGACGCGCTTACCTACTCGCTGACGGGCGAGGCGAAGGACTCCGGGGCATTCGTCATCAACTCCGGCACCGGCCAGATCAGCGTAGCCCCGGGCGCGAACCTGAACTACGAGACCAAGAATTCCTACACCGGCCAGGTGGAGTACACGGTGGTGGACCTGCCCGCGGTGGTCAACCTGACCATCAACGTGACGAACATGCAGGCGCCACGGACGCCGGCAGCGCCGTCGGTAGCCAAGTCGGAGGACAGTCCAACGGACACGCTGGACGTGGACTGGACGAAGCCGTCAACCAGCGGCGGCCGGCCCATCGCCGGATACAACGTGCGCTACCGCGTTGCGGGCGCGACAGCCTGGACGAGGCATTCTTTCAGGGGCAGGGAGACCGCCACCACGATTGGAGGCGTAGAGGCCGGAATCACCTATCAGGCGCAGGTGCGGGCCCGGAATTCCGAAGGCAGCAGCGGTTGGTCACGATCCGGCGAGGGCGGTATTGCCGTTCTGGCGTCCATTCAGGCGCCGGAAGGCCCGGTGCCGGAGGGTTCCACCGTGAACCTGCCGGTCAGCCTCTCCTGCTCCATGGACGTTGAGGTCACGGTGTCCTGGGGCACCGCCGGGCAGCCAAGTGTGGCTCCCGCAGGCTTGGCGGCCGGGGCAGGGGGAGCGTCCGGGCAATCCGCCGGTTCTCCGGTGCATGAACACGAACCCAGCTCCGGCACGGTTACTTTCCAGCCCGGAGCCACTGAAGCGTCCATCAAGCTGACTATTCTTGACGACGAGGAACACGAGGACCTGGAGAGCTTCCAGATAGAGCTGGGCGAGGTGACAGTCCCAATCCCAAATCACATGGTCCAGATTGATGACGGCAAGGCGCCGGTGAGCATCCTGGACGACGACGCGCCGCCGGTGTTCACCGAGGGCGAGACCGCTGTCCGCTCCGTGGAGGAGAACACGCCGGCCGGCCGGGACATCGGCGCGCCCATCGCGGCGACGGATGCCGACGGCGACCCGTTGATCTATACCCTGAGCGGGGCCGACGCCGGCGCATTCACCCTGGACAGCAGCACCGGTCAGCTCCGCACCAGCGCCCCGCTCGACTACGAGACCAAGCGGACCTACACCGCCCTGACCGTAACCGTGGACGACGGGCATGACCACACGGATGCCATCTCCCTCACGGTCAACGTGACCGACGTGGATGAGTCGTCGCCGGGATCTACTCCTGCGCCCACGCCGGGAGGCACGCCGCCGCCGGGGAGTACGCCCACGATCACGCCCACACCGGAGGGTACACCCACGCCGACACCCACGCGCCGGCGGCCGAGCGGAGGCGGAGGTGGCGGCGGAGGTGGCGGAGGTGGCAGCCCGGCACCCACACCGGCGCCGACGGTCATGCCCACGCCCACGTCCATTCCGGTGCCCACGGTTGGGCCGGCGCCCACCGTCGTGCCCACACCCATGGTGGTGCCGACACTCACGGCCAAACCGACGCCCGCGGTCAATCCGACGCCCATCGTCGCGCCGGACGATTGCGAAGCTCTTATGGCCCAGCAGTTGGCGGAAGTGCCAGCCGGGGTCGGGGTTCCCTATGCCTACGCGGGGATGACGGAGAATTGGGCCGCGGGAGTTGAGGCTAGCCGGGCAGAGACTTTGCTGTCGTCCTGCGCCGTCGCGTCAGCGCCGCCGGTCACGCGGGGGCCGACGGTCTCGCCGCCACCCCCGGTCACGCCGGAGTCCGGGCCGGCGCCCGGGGTCGTGCCGGCATCACCGGCCATGCCTGGGTCACCAGCCGCGCCGGGGTCACCGGCCGTGCCGGACTCCGGTTCAGATCCTGGGATTGCGCTTGCGCAGCAGACCACTCCGGGGCTGTCTATGGCTTCCAACGTGCACCCACCCCAGCGCCAATTAGCCCGGCGCGATGCGGGACAAAATGATCCCGGCCCGCCGGTCCGCCCCGTAGACGATAAGAACGTCGCGGCCGCACCGATGGAGACGGTGGATGTTGACATACCTGAAACGGATTCCCCGCCCGCCCAGGTTGTGCCGGACGGTGGTTCCGGCCTGCCGCTGTCGGACCTTGGCGTTTGGTTAGCCCTCGGTCTGGCGCTGCTCCTTCTGCCGCTCTTCTTCCTGGTGCGGAGGCGGAGGAAGAAGAGGGAGGAAACCCAACAGCGCTACGCCCAGTAGAGACTGGTTCTGGTAGTGTGAGGACGGGAGAGCTTCGTCTCTCCTATCCTCATTTTATCTAGGCCCGAATCGACCGAGTTGCCTATACCCCCGACTCTTCCAGTGTGCCTCTGGATAGCATACGACTTCGCGCACCTCATCTTCGCAACGGGCCGGTTCCCACCCTTCCTAGGGGCATGTGAATCGGGTGCGCGAAAGTGCAAGGAGCTCAGGCGTCAAATGGGTATGTGGGATGAGATCCGTGGGATGAGATCCGGAAGATCAAGGGCAAGATGAAATAGCAGGTCTAGCTCCCGGACCTTCATTTTGAGATAGGTGGGCAAACTCGAACTCTATGGCCCACGAATCCCAACCTGATTGTTGCTCCGGGCATCTTGTGGACATGTCGGGGGGCCTGTGAGTCTGAGCAACCGCCCTTTCGCCAGAAACTCCCTGCCCCGTTAATCACTCCTCCACCTGTTTAATCAGCTGACTCTCTCGGAAGGTCCTATGCCAAGTCTATATCTACTCTGTTCAATTCGGCGCTCTGTGTCAAAGTCTATCAATATGTCCGCGATACTCTTGGCAATATTGTCAAATCCCACAGGTCACTTCCCTCTCGCTACATTCCCAACGACCAAGTTCAGGCCACTGAACTAAGAGGGTGTCTAAAAAGGCTATGATTGGTATGTTGGCATGGGAGCAGAGACTGGAGGGTGGGTTGTAGTGTGGGGAGATGGACAGAGCAACATATCCCAGCGACCTCAGCGACCGAGAATGGCAATTGTTGGAACCCCCGTTGCCACCGCCCAAGCCGGGCGGGCGGCCGATAACGTACCCTCGACGGGAGATAGTCAACGCCATCCGCTACGTACTGCGCACCGGTTGCTCCTGGCGGATGCTGCCCCATGACTTGCCACCGTGGCGCATCGTCTTCCATTACTTCCGCATCTGTCGTCGGGGCGGAAGTTGGCAGCGGGCCCACAACACGCTCCACGCGATGCTGCGGCAGGCTCAGGGGCGGCAGCCTACGCCCAGCGCGGCCATCATCGACAGCTAGTTGGTAAAGACCACGGGAAAAGGGGCCCAGAGGCTACGACGCGGGTAATAAGGTGAAGGGACGCAAACGCCACATCGTGGTGGATACCCTGGGACTGCTGCTGGCGGTAGCGGTGCATCCGGTCGACATTCAGGACCGGGACGGCGCGCGGTTGGTATTACAGCGTTTGGTGGGCCAAGCGTGACTATATTACCAACCTTTGAGTGGGTGGTGTTGTTGTAGAATGCCATACATTGATAGTCAATCCTAGTAAACCAACAGCTTCGAATTGATGGATGAGTAATTGGCAGCCTGATGGGAGAGCAACGATTCCCGAATACTGCTGTGCAATCAGGCTAACCTTGAGCTGGACCCGGAAAACTGGCCAGGGAGGCAAGTGAGAATCCGTCTCCTAAACTAAGGGCAACTGTTGCCGTTGGTGTGCATCATCGGTGTAAGGAACATGCTACTGTTCTCGTAAAGAGTCTTCCCGGAGTGAAAGCTCGCCTATGCTGAAGGTTCTGGTGACTGGGTGCGCCGGATTTATTGGGTCCCAGGTGACCCGACAGTTGTTGGACGTGGGCCACCTCGTTCAGGGAGTCGACAACCTTAACGACTACTATCATCCCTATCTCAAGCATTGGCGTCTCAATTCCCTGGTCGCGAACCCCCGGTTTACTTTCCATCATGCCGACGTCAACGATCCATCGGGTTTGCGCCGGCTACTTGTCGGCGCCGTCCCCCCGGTGTCCTCAGTTTTCCACCTTGCAGCCTGGGCCGGTGTCCGGCGCAGCGTTGACACTCCCCGCATCTATTACGAGACCAACCTCTTCGGGACTCTCAACCTTTTGGAGCTTTGCCGAGAGTTTCAAATCAGGAGGTTCATCCTCGCTTCTAGCTCCAGCGTCTACGGCGATGAGGTGGACGGTCCGGTGTCCGAGACCATCCCATCGAACCGTCCTCTGTCTCCCTACGCCGCCTCGAAAGTCGCCGCCGAAACCCTGCTGTATTCCTACCATCACCTGTACGGGATGGATGCCGTGGCCTTCCGGTTCTTCACAGTTTATGGCCCAGCGGGCCGCCCCGATATGAGCGTGTTTCGCTTCATCCGATCTATCGCAGAGCGCGAACCCATAACCATCTACGGGGACGGCACGCAACGTAGGGATTTCACCTACGTTGATGACGTGGCTAGAGGAGCGGTGGCAGCTCTGGGGCTCTCCGGTTTTGAGATCATCAACCTGGGGAACGACAATCCGGTGTCGGTAAACACCCTCGTTTCTCTAATCGAGTCGACCCTGGGATGCCGTGCGGAAATCCAGCACGAACCCCGTCATTCGGCCGATCCGACGCTAACCTGGGCAAATATCGACCATGCCCGAAGAGTCTTGGGCTGGTCCCCCGAGGTTAGCATGGAAGAGGGAATCAACCGCACCTGCGCCTGGTACCTGGAAAACAGGGATTGGGCACGGTCCATGACCTGAACCACATCTCCCGGGGTTGGGATTAGTTTCTCTGGATGCCGTATTCTGAAAACACCTTAAGAAGGCACCCAATTACATTGGCCTTGCCGACCAGGCCTGCGCCCTCATATGGTACCGCTGCCAATGGCAACTCCGGCTTTGAGATAGTTTCTAACTGAACAACTGCCGGACCATTCCTGCAGGCACCCTCCACAGATAAGCGGGTCCGATGAAGGAGCGTCCCTTGCGGCGCCGCCGGTAATCGATGGGCACTTCCTGCAACCGCATTCCCTTCCGGAGCAGGTCGAGAGTCAGCACTTGGGCGTAGTTGTAGTCGTGGATGATTTCCGCCCGATCCACGGCGTGGCGGGAGAAGGCACGGAAGCCGGTCTGCCCGTCGGAAATCGTCCGACCCGCCGCGAATGAAAGCATGGCGGTGAAGAACAGGTTGCCCATTCTTCTCAAGGGCGTCTGGCGTTCCCGGGAACCCAGGTACCGGGAGCCGAGCACATAGTCCGCTTCCCCTCTCTCTATGGGTTCCAGCAGCCGGGGTATCTGCTCCGGCGGATACTCGCCGTCGGCGTCCAGGTAGACCGCCGCCCGGACGTCCATCTCCCGCGCTGCCTCCAGCCCGGTCCGCAGGGCGGCTCCCAGCCCCCGGTTGACGCAATGGCGGGCCACCAGGTCAGCACCGTGAGCCCTCGCTACTTCCGCCGTCCCGTCGGTGGACCCGTCGTCTACGACGATAACGCGGGTGTCGCCGAGGGACTCCCGTGGAATGCGGGACAGGGTTTTCGGCAGGTTCTCCGCCTCGTTGTGGGCGGGAATGATCACGGCCAAGGGCTTCGGTCCGGCCGGCTCGTCCCTAACCGCCAGAACTTGTCCGGTGGACTGGGCCGGCGGACGTACTCCCAGGAAGTAAGCGATGGTCGGGGCCACATCCATCACCGATCGGGGCTCGGCGATTTCCCCGTCCAGTTCCACCCCCTCCCCCCACAGAATGCAGGGCACGTAAATCTCGGTTGGACTCATGTGCCCATGCCCGCCAATGCCGATTCCCTGCCCATGGTCGGATGTAATCAGCACCGTGGCATTTTCCAGGTAACCCCGCTCCCGGCACCAGTCCAGGAAGTCCGAAATCTTCCGGTCGCTGTCCTCGATTTTGTCCAGATACTCGGAGTTGTAGCTGCCCCGCGCGTGGCCCGTCTGGTCGACGCTCAGCAGCTGTAGCGCCAGCAAATCCAGGTCGTCCCGCTCCATCACCGCCTTCGCCCGCGCCACCAAAGCGTCATCAATTTCGTCGTTGTGCGTAACCGCCGTCACCGTTTCCACGTCCTCGTGACCGAAGGCGTCTATCAGGTGGGCGATGCCAACCAGCTTTCCGTTCCGGCCTTCGGAACGGAGGGCGTCAAAAATAGACTCGCACTTCACCCCCAAGTTCGGAACGAAGTTGCTGCGCATCCCGTGGGCCTTCGGGGGAGCCCCGGTGAACATGGAGCTGAACCCGGTTACGGTGCGGGCCGGATACACCGTTGCGGTGTTGATGTAGTCCGCCCCCTCCTTGCGGAGCTGGTCAATGCAAGGAGTGTGCGCTTCCAGCAGCCGGTCGGCCCGGCATCCGTCAATTACTATTGCGATGAACCGCCGGCAACGAGCGGCCCCTTCCGAGGAAACAAGGTGTGTCGGGGCCAGGGATGGAGGGGGCGGCCAGGTGAAGAACCACTGGTGAACCAAGGCAGTCGCCACTCCGAGAATGAGCACAAACACCTCGACCCCAACAACCGATTCCCATCCGGGGCGGTGGACCATCAGTTGGAACGCCAGGACCAGGAGCAATACCTTGGGGACCTGCTCCAGAAAATTGCCGCTGGTCGGGTCCGGGTTCTCCAAAACGAGGCGCCAGAAGCGGGTGAAGTTGGTCCACCGGGTGCCGATGCGCAGGTGATAGTAGACCGTACCCCACAGGAACACGGTAAACCCCAGGTACAGTGCGAGGACGGCGACAACGGCGGTCACCACCAGCCAGCCCGCGAGGATGATGAACCCTCCGGCGAAAATCCCCAGTGCCCACCACAAGGCCCATCGAAGCTTCAACGGGTAGTCGAAACGGTAGAAAAGCAGGAACAAAGGGACGAGAGCCAGGATGGCTATCCCTGCCCTCAGCCAGTAGCCCGCGTCGGTCAGGTGGGGCAGGCTCAACAGGGCCAAAACCCCCATCACAAACACGGGAGTGAAGGGCTTGCCCTCGTTGAACACGTTCCAAAGCCTGGCCGCGAAGACCTCGAATCGGGATGCTTTCTTGCTGCCGTCGCTGGTCCCTCGCAGCTTGTTCAGGGGATTGAGTTTGGCAACCCCGCCCACCGCAAATGCGGAAAAGGCCAGGGCTATGGTGTATGAGTAGGCAAACTTGAGGCTGTGGGTGAGGGTGGCCAGAGCCAGCCCTTCGGTCCAGGGCACACCGTGGGCCGCCAAGGCCCCGGTCATCACCGCTTCGTAAACTCCGATGCCTCCAGGAGTGAAATGGAACACCTGGAAAAGGATGGTGACCGCCGTGATGCCTATGGCGGCGGGAATGGAAAGCTCGATCCCTAGGGCGTGAGCTGCGCCCAGCAGAACGCAGGATTCAACGCACCAGCTGGGCAGTGTCCAAATAACGCAGCGAACGATGCGTCCGGGCGAAACTTCATGAAGCTGGGAATGGATAGATATGAAACGGGGCCGCAAAGTCGTTGGAATGAAGGCTGGAGAGCGGCGCCAACGGATAAACGACAGCGCCGCCCCGGCCCCAGCCACCGCGATCGTCGGCAACACCAACCCCTGCGCCCACATCGCTCCGCCGGCGGAAAGGGGCAGGGTGAATGCAGCAACGGCCGCGATTGCCAGCAAGGAAGCAAAGTCCGTAGCCCGGGCCACGGCAGTGGTGGCCACCGCCTCTCCCAACGGTACATTATGCCGCCGGACCAACAGGGGACGGATCCCCTCTCCCAGTTTGAGGGGCAGCAGATGATTCGCCAGGAGAGCGGCCTGCAGGGCCGTGAACAGCCGAAAAATTCCAACGCGGTGGGTCAGCAGGGTCCTCCACGCCATGGCCCGCAGCAGGAACGCCAGCGTGTACCCGGCGGCCAGCCCAGCCACCAGCCAGGGCTGACCAGCCAGGGCAGTTACCCCGGAACCCAAACGGTCCCAGTCGGCCAGGAAGGCGACCGCGGAAACCGCCCCGGCGGAAACCCCCACCCACAGGATAACCTTGACGGCGATTTGCAGGGGCGAGGCCGTTCCCGATTGGGAACCCACCCCGGGACGGATTAAGTCTATGACCAGCAAACCATGACCTGCTCTAAAACACCGAAATATGGTGGAACCTGTTCGACGGCCGGTTCATCAGTGGGGCCAAAGTGCCCCAGACGTGGTGGAAAGATGACCGGCATCGGAGGTTGGCGCCCCCCACTAGCCGACGAGCGCCTCGTCCTCCCGCTTGTACCACTGGACAAACCTGGTAACCGGGGTCCGGCAGGAGCGTGGATGTTCGTCGGGGTAGCCGATGAAAAGGATGGTCACCAGGTCCCAGTCCGGGTCGGCGCCCAGAAGTTCGGGGATGCCTTCTGCGCGGGTGATGCCGCCGGTCTCCCAGGTCACGGCGACCCCTTCGGAGACGCCGGCCAGGGCCATATTCTGGACGGCGCAGCAGACGGCCGCGTAATTTTCCTTGGTAGCCGCCTCATCCTGGCCGGGGACGCAGTAGACGTACATCAGGCAGGGAGCGTCGAGAATTTTGGCCCGGCCGGCGTCCGCTCGCCGCTCATCCCCGCCTCGATCCAACACGGTCTGCCGGGCCATTTCGGCCGCTGCCAGCCGGGCCGAGGAGTCCTGATCCAGGACGAAGAAACGCCAAGGCTCGGTCAGCCGGTGGTTGGGCGCCCAGACCGCAGCGTCCAGCATTGTATCTATGGTGGACGCCGGCACCGGACGGTCCTCGAACTTCCAGGCCATGCGGCGGCGGTGGATGGCTTCGTAAACGCTGAGATCCTTTGCTCCGTTGGCTGCCATGGGTCACCTCGCTTTATCTGTTGAGATTGAAGGTTGCGCGGGCGGGGATGCAGAGCGGGCCGGGATGATCCTCCTAATCGTCTTTGTCTAAGGGACCGGGAATGTCCAGGCGGTCGATCAGTTCACGGAAGGCGCTGGGGATGTCGCTATCGCCTCCAATCTGTCCCGTTTCGGCAGACGCGCCCTCGACGGCCCGCAGTTCCCCGTTGGAGCGCACGAATTTTCCTTCCAGGAAGATGGGCAGGCCGAGATGGATGGCCAACGCCAGGGCGGCGGCTACATCCACGGTGGCGTCGACCAGGCCCTGAGCTGTGGCCAAGCGTATGACGCAGGTTACGTCTCCTGAGCTGTCGACCACATTCAGGATGATGTGGCTTACCTTGCCGCCCAGAGCTTCGGCCACCAGGACAGCCAGGTGGTGGTGGGCGCAGTGGTCGGTGCCCAGGCCGCGCATTTCCACGGCCAGTACCCGTGCCTGATCCAGCGGTAACTGGACCATGTATCCCACTCTTTCGTTCTTAAGGCGCAGAAGCAGCTCTCCCCTGGCCCCGTCTTCGGATTTCCGTATGTGGTAAGGAACTACCGGCGTCATAGGTTCTCCTTCGATGGCAATTCAGTATGAGAAGGTTCCTTGGCATCTCTTCGATAACATATCGGTTATTGCAGTAATTACAATTAAATATTGGATAGCTTAGTAAACATTATAGTATATACATTGTCAAGGGGTCGTTGACCATGGTTGATTCGGATAATCCGAAGAAACCACGCACTGTGTTCTGCCATGGCTATTGCTGAAATTCAGCGCAAACCGGCGGGGCACTCCATTAACGGGGACATCCCACCCGTCTCGCAAGCCCAACGGACCATCCTGTCCGACTTTGAAGGGGTACAGCCGACTTCCGAGGGGCCCAGAGAATCTCCAGAAGCTCGCGGACCCGAACGAATGGCTAAAACGTGATTCCCACGACCCGCTCGAAGGAAGATCGAAAGGCCATCCCCGCCCATTCTCAGTCCACCATATTGTGTTATTGTTACACACTACTGTAATAGTGTTGACACTATATAAATTATGGTGTATAGACGTTACATAGGTTGATATAGATAGAACTTCAAGGGTCGTCCAACATGAGCTTGCACCGATGTGGCAGCTTTTCCGGGCGGTGGTTGGGCCGTCGCGACAAGTCTGAAGAACCAGTGTCCAGGACCAGTTTACTGTTTGAACGTCTCTCCTCGAGCGGCACGGAGCAACAATTCTATGGGAGGTCCCCGATGAGCTACCCAGGATTCGTGAATGGCAAGTTCAAAGTCATTCTCCTTACCATGGCCGCCTTGGCGGCGCTGCTGATGTTCGCTGGTTGCGGTCCAGCCGCCCAGCCTGCGGCTCCAGCCGGCCCTGCCCCAGCGGCCGGATCCCAGGTGGACAGCGAAGAGATGCGCGCAATGATCGAGCAGGCGGTACAGTCCTCGGCTCCTCAGTCCGCCAGCCCGGAGGAAATCAGGAGCATGGTCGAGGAGGCGGTCGCGAAATCGGAAGCCGGTTCTTCCGGTGTGACCGCGGAGGACCTGGAACAGGTGGTGTCCAGCGCGGTGAGCGATGCGCTGGCCGAGCAACAGCCAAACATGGCAACGGGAATGGCGCCGGGAACCATGAACAGCGCCGCCCAGGAGCCAAACTCCATAGTGTTGACCGACATAGCCGGGCGCACTGTGACCATCGATATGCCGGTCGAGCGCATCATATTGGGCGAGGCCCGGCAGATATACATCGCTGCCGCGCTTCAGCCTGGCAACCCTTTTAACAAGATCGTCGGATGGCGCGACGACCTCCGGCGTTTCGACGCGGACACCTACAACAAGTACAAGGAGATCTACCCCGGAGTGGCGGACATTCCTGAGTTCGGCAGCCCATACAGCGGGGAGTTCAGCGTTGAGAACGCCATCGCCCTGGAAGCCGACGTGGTCACGCTGAACCTGGGTGGTCTGGGAAGGGCCAGGGAAGCGGGCATGATCGACCAGTTGGCCGCTGTGGGGATCCCCGTCGTCGTAATCGATTATCGCCAGTTTCCGCTGGAGAACACCGTCCCCAGTACCATCCTGTTGGGACGGCTGTTCGACCAGGGAGAGCGTGCCCAGGAAATCGTGGACTTCTATCTCCAGCAGGTCAACATAGTGTATTCCCGCATCGAAGGGATTGAGAAGGAGAAACCGACGGTGCTGGTGGATACGGCCGCAGGCATCCAGGGGGCCGAAAACTGCTGCCGGACCTACGGCAGGGCCAACCTGGGCCTCATAGTGGAGCGGGCCGGGGGCATCAACATAGGCTCGGAACTGGTCCCGGGCTGGTCGGGGACCTTGAACCCGGAGCAGATATTCGTGGCTGATCCCGACGTCATCATCGCCACCGGGTCCAACTGGTTTACCTACAACCCGGAAGGCGACTTTGTCAGCCTAGGCTACTTCACAGACCCGGCTGATGCCAGGATGCGGCTTCAGGCCCTTGGGCAGAAGCGGCCGGGGTGGACCGAGCTGAGTGCACTGAACGCCGGCAGACACCATGTCGTGTGGCACCAGTTCTATAACTCTCCCTACAACTTCGTGGTCCTCCAGCAGTTCGCCAAGTGGTTCTATCCCGAGGCGTTCGCCGACGTTGACCCGACCGCCAACTTCGACGAGTTCCACCGCCGGTTCCTGCCCATCGATTACAGCGGCACCTTCTTTATTTCCTCCCTGGAATAACCCATTACGCCTCCCTTTATTTGGAGCGGCTGCCCGGTCTCCTTCCCGTGGCAGCCGCTCCAGGAGGAAAAGGCTCGGTGTTGGTCCTCGCTACCCGGGTTTAACGCGCGATAGGGGTTGACATGGCAACAGAACAAGCGGCTGCCCCGTCATCAGGAGATCTGACCGCCAACAGGGGCAGGCAGATCTACCGGCAGATAACCGGGCGCAAGTACCTGATCATGGCTGGCTTGGTGGTGACACTGTGCGGGACATTGATACTCGATATCTCGCTGGGGCCAGCCCGTCTGGGTCTGGCAGAAGTTATTTCGACCATTCTGCGGCCAGGCTCAGCGGAGGTCTCCACCCGCGTAATTGTCTGGGATATCAGGATGCCCATCGCCCTCATGGCCGTTGCCGTCGGAGCCGCGCTGTCCATCGCCGGAGCGGAGATGCAGACCATCCTGAATAACCCGCTGGCCAGCCCCTTCACCCTGGGAATATCGGCGGCGGCCGGATTCGGGGCCGCGCTGGCTCTGGTGCTGGGCCTCAGCGTCGTTCCCTTCGCCGGTGTGTTTCTGGTTTCGGGCAACGCCTTTGTTTTCGCGATGGTGGCCTCAATGACCATCTTCGTTCTGAGCGGGCTGAGAGGCGTGACCATAGAGACGATGGTGCTCCTTGGCATAGCGCTGGTGTTCCTGTTCAGTTCCCTGCTGGCCCTGTTGCAGTACATCGCCTCGGAACAGGCCCTGCAGCAGGTGGTGTTCTGGACCCTGGGCAGCCTGGTCAAGGCCACCTGGCCGAAGATAGGCATCGCCATCGCCGTCCTGGCAATCACAACTCCCTTGTTCGTCAAGCACGTTTGGACCCTCACTGCCCTGCGCCTCGGCGACGATAAGGCCCACAGCCTGGGCATAAACGTGAGGAAGCTCAGGCTCCAAGTGTTGATATCCGTGTCGATCCTGGCCGCGGCGGCGGTGGCGTTCGTGGGCACCATCGGCTTCGTCGGCCTGGTGGGACCCCACGTTGCCAGGATGCTGGTGGGGGAGGACCAGCGGTTCTTCCTCCCCATGTCCGCCATAACCGGGGCCATCCTGCTTTCGGCGGCTTCGATAGTCAGCAAGATGATAACTCCCGGGGCAATCTTTCCCATTGGAATCATCACCTCGCTGGTGGGAGTGCCCTTCTTTCTCAGCCTGATCCTGGCGAAACGGAGGCAGCTCTGGTAATGAAGTTGTCAGCCAGGGATGTCCGCTTCAGCTACGGGTCCACCGATGTCCTGAAAGGGGTAACCATTCAGGAGGCGATGCCCGGGCGGATCACGGCCACCATCGGACCCAACGCCGCCGGCAAGACGACCTTTTTCAAGTGCATCGCCGGTCTGCTGAAGCCCGACGGCGTCATCTCGGTGGATGGAAAGGACCTGCGCAGCTGCAGCCGGGAAGAAATCACCCGCCGGGTTACCTACCTGCCCCAGGAGAGCCCGGTTAACGCCGTGTTGACCGTATTTGAAGCGGTGCTGCTGGCCCGGAAGCACACCCTGTCCTGGCGGGTTACCGACGAGGACCTGCAATCCGTCACCGGTGTCCTGGAAGACTTGGACATCGAGGACCTCTCAACCCGCTTCCTAAATGAACTGAGCGGCGGACAGAAGCAGATGGTGTCAATCGCCCAGTCCCTGGTACGGGAGCCTGAGATCCTGCTCCTGGACGAGCCCACCAGCAGCCTCGACTTGCAGCGCCAGTTGGAAGTGCTGGACCTGGTTAGCCGGGTCACCCAGGAACGCAGCATCGTAACCCTGATCTCCGTCCACGATCTGAACCTGGCCGCCCGGTATGCGGACCAATTCGTGGTCATGAGCCAGGGCGTAGTCTACGCCTCGGGCGACGCCCGTGAGGTCCTGACACCCGAAATGCTCCGGGACGTATACGGAGTCAACGCGACCGTAACTCCCGCCCACGACGGCATTCTCCAGGTGACGCCTCTCAGCTCGGCCCGGCGGGAGAAACATCTCACCGAGGCCGCGGTTTGACCGGGGCTGCCTGGCAGGGAGCGGCACCTGGGCGGCATCCCCCAGCGGCTGATCTGTTTTTGGCGGCGGTTATTGTGATTCCCGTCTTATTGACGGCGTGCGGCAATCCTCCAGCATCCACCGACCCGGCCCCGGGACCTTCCATAGTGCAGCCCACCGTTCCTCCCCGGACTCCGATCCCCAGCCCCACCCCCCGGCGCCCGGCCACCAATACACCCGAGGCACCGGCCGAACTCCCGACGGAGGTTCCCCCGACAGCCGTTCCCCCGACTCTGACTCCGGCTCCCAGCCCGACGCCGGTCCCCACCCTTTCTCCTACGGCGGCGTTGCCGACCCCGACCGTTGACTTGGCCCGGCAGATTGCCCGCGGGGAACGGCTGGTGGAAAGGAATAGCTGCCTGCAGTGCCACACGATCGACGGCCAGGCGAATTTCGCCCCTACGCTGGCCGGGTTGTTTGGCACCCTTCGGGAGCTTGAGGGGGGAGGGACGACCATGGCGGATGAAGATTATCTGAGGGAAGCAATCAAGGACCCGGACGAGAAGGTCGTGTCGGGGTTCGCCACCGGCGCCATGCCCAAGGTGTTCTTCAGCGACGCGGAATTGAGCGCCATGGTGGAATACGTCAAGTCGTTGCAATAGCCCCACGATTCGGCCGCCGGTTGCGGGGGTCTGCCGTGGCGGAACAAGGCTGGGGTAAAACGAGCGCAGGAGGCAGGACATGGAAAACGGCCCCGTTGACCATGAGTCGGGGATGCCCGGCGAGGGCCTGGACTACTCCAAGATGCCCGGGCACTGGCTTCTTGCCCAGATGGGAAAGCGGGCCCTGCGTCCGGGCGGGTTGGAGCTCACCGGTCAAATGCTGGCGGCCCTGGAGATTGACTCTTCGGATGACGTGGTGGAGTTCGCCCCCGGGTTGGGCATGACGGCCCGGGCCGCTTTGGCGCGGAATCCTGCCACGTACACCGGGGTCGAAAGGGACGAAGCAGCCGCAAGGCAGGTGCGGCGTTACCTCGAGGGAAACGGGCGCCAGTGCTTGGTGGGGCGGGCCGAGTCCACCGGGCTGCCCGCCCAGTCCGCCACCGCGGTTTACGGCGAGGCGATGCTGACCATGCAAACGCCTCCTCAGAAAGACCGGATTGTACAGGAAGCGTCCCGGCTGCTCCGGCCCGGCGGCAGATACGGTATTCACGAGCTGTGCCTGCAGCCGGACGAAATGGAGGACGACCGAAAGTCCGAAATCAGTGCCGCCCTCTCCGAGGCGATCCACGTTGGGGCCCGCCCGCTTACTCCCCAGGAATGGGCGGCCCTCCTCGAAGGGCATGGGTTCACCGTGCAGACCCGCTTCACGGCGCCAATGCACCTGCTGGAGCCCCGCCGGTTCATCAAGGATGAAGGGCTGGCCAGGACCATTGGCTTCCTTTTCAAGGTCGCCAGGACGCCGGTGGCCCGCCGGCGCATCCTCCACATGCGCTCGGTCTTTCGAACTTACGCCCAAAACATGGCCGCCATTTCCCTCGTGGCTGTGAAGACCGAATGACCTTCAACCTGGTTGGGAACCGGTGACTGCCTTTATCCGCAACCCGTCTCTTGTAGGCCCTGTCAATAATAGAGCGGGCATGGACAATACCGACCCGATGATGACCTGGGCCGTTTCGGCCTGCTGATTGGAAACCTCGGTTTTGTCGAAGCGTACAGCAAATCATTGCTCTGATGAGGCCCGGATGATACCAGGGTCTCGCCATCGGGGCAGGCGCAACAGGCGGGAGCGCCCAGGAATCTTAGGCCAGGCGGCCGCTCCAATCACTAGGCCGGCCAGGACCAGCCAGAATATCGTCAGCCACCAGGTTTCAACCGTCCACTGAGAATACAGCGGAAACAGCCCCGCCAGGCCCTGGAAGGGTGCGTAAGCCATGTCGAAAGGGTCAATTGCGATGGTCACTTCTCCGGCCCGGCCGGCCAGTGCCAGGCCTGCGGTGGTCGCCACCGTAAGGATTCCCATCAATGCGATGCCAATCCTGCCCCAGAGGGGAGTCTTGACCGCCATCAGCACGATGGGCAAGACGAACAGGGGCAACACGGCCAGCATGGTTCGCCCCGGAAACCACCATCCCGTCATCGTAATGGCGACGAAAGTCGCGATTACCAGTTGCAGAAGTATTAGTCCCAACGCCAGCCGGTGCCCGGACCCGGCCGTAGCCAATAGCGCCATGCCGGGAATCGCCGCCAGCAGCAGCGGCCCCCAGCGTCCTATACCAAACCGGCGGTCAATCAGCAGGCCCCAGAGCCTGTAATACCTTTCCCCCAGTTCAACATGTCCTCCCAGGATTTCAGCCGTGTTCCACCCGGCGTAGACTGCGTTGACGCCGTAGGGGGTCAGACCACCGAAGAGGTGCAGATGGAACCAAGCGAAAAATCCTGCCGATGCAGCACCGGCGGTTAGCAGGATGATCCTGCCCTGCCGGTTGGCCCTCAGCAAAAAATACCCGGACACCAGCAGCGCCAGAGGCGCGTACTTGACTCCCAGCCAGCACATAATGGTTAGTAGAGTAGCCAGCAACAATCCGTCGGCTATCGTGTGCTCGCCCGGCCGGGTCACCAACAGCAGGGATAGAACCAGCGCCAATGCTGCCGGAAACTCCGGGTAGATTTCGGAGGAGTAGATGAACGCGGTTGCCGTCAACCCAACGCCAAGGGAAACGGCCCAACTTACCGCCCGCCGGCCGGTGAGGCGATCGGCCAGCACAAAGGTGAGGGAGATTGTGGCAGCCGCCATAAGCAGCAACTGTACTTGTGCCCCGGTGAGCCCGCTCAATGCGAACCCGGGAATCAGAAGCACCGACAACCCGGGGTTGTGAGGGCTGAGCAGTCGGCCATCGGGCTGCGGCACCGACTGTTGCCACAGGCCGTCGGGATGGTCGAAGAAGGACTCGTAGGACCTGTTCTCGTACTGGTTACGCAGGTCGAAATCCCCATCGGCCAACAGGCTCTGGGTCGTGAGCAGGTAGAACGGCTCGTCCCCGGTAATGGAAGCGCCCCGTGTTGCCCGGATGTCCACAGAGAAGGCGTAGGCCACCGCCAGCAAAAGGAAAAGAGCTGCCGCCGAAAGCAGCAGCCCTTTCCCCATGATCCAAGCCCACGCGGACGGCAGGGGCGAAGGCCAGGTCACGGCAGAACGCCAGCCTCCCTGAGCAGATCAAGCGTCCCCTCCAAGTTGCCCAAGTTGCCCAGGTCAACGTCAGGGGGGTCCAGCGTCTCCAGGGGCGGCAGGTCGCCCTCGGGCTCCACCCCAGCGGCGACCGGGTATTCCTTGACATCGGAGGCGAAGTATCTCTGGGCCGGCTCCGAAAGGAGGAATTCGATGAACTCCTCTGCGGTCGCCTTGTTGTCAGAAGCTTCCAGCACCCCTGCGCCGGCCACCAGCACCAGCGCCCCGGGGTCGCCGTTTCCTATGTAATGGTTGCGGGCCGTGAATTCAGGGCCGTGTTCCTCCAGGAACCGTTCCAGGTAATAGTGATTCACGAACCCGACATCCACTTCGCCGTTGGCGGCCGCCATGACTATGGAGACATTGTTGGGATAGTCCCGGGCATCGTTCTCCCTCATTCCCTGAAGCCATTCCCGGGCGACGTCCTCGCCCAACTGTAAACGGAGTGCGGTTACGAACGACTGGAAAGAGCCGTTCAGAGGGGCCCATCCCACCCGGCCCCTCCACTCCTCAGCGGTGAAGTCGAGTATGGAGGGCGGCAGGTCGGCTTCCGGGTCAATGTTTTCCGTGTTGAAGATGATAGTCCTCGCCCGGCCGGAGGTGCCGATCCATTTGCCATTGGGATCCCTCAACCTGGGGTCCACCTTGTCCAAGGTCTCCTGCGGCAGGTCCGCCAGCATACCGGCGGCTGCCAGGCTGCCGAGGGAGCCGGGGTCTTGCAGGAACACCACGTCGGCTGGCGTATTGTCCCCTTCCTCCATCAGGGTGAGCGCCGTTGAGGCGCTGCCCCCGTACTTGACTCGGATGTCAACCCCGGCATGCACTCCGAAGGCTTCCAGCAAGGGATGCACCAACGTTCGGGAGCGTCCCGAGTAAATGGTGAGAGTGCGGTACTCCGCTTCCGTGGGTTGCCCTTGAGCAGATGCTTGGGTAGGTGGGCGGGCCGGAGTCGGCGACACGCTCGCAGTGGCCGGCGCAGTCGCAGCCGGAGGAGGCGATTGGGCGCCTCCTCCGCAGCCAACCAGCGCCAGGGACAGTGCCAGGAACGGCGCCGCCAACATTAGAAGAACCTGGGGAAAATCCCGGCGACGATGTCTTGTCATTCCTGCTCCCCTATTTGGGTTGTGAAACTGGTTACTCGAAGCTGGTTATCAGGTCATTCCCTGTCAAGAGGAGCGATGATGCCGCCCGGTTGAGGGCAGCCAGGGCCCCGTCGCGCGACTCGGGGGTCATCTGGTCAGGCTCCGCCTCCAGGTAGGCGATGATGGTCTGGTCGGCAGCCGGGTCGGCGTTGAATACTTCAGGCTGGATGGACTGGTAAAACGCCAGCGCCTCCACCTGGTGAGTTCCCGGGTCTTTGCCGTCCGCCACGTCCTGTTGCGAAACGCCAATGTACCGTACGGTGGCCAGATAGAAGATGGCATTATAGCGGGAATAGACGTCCTGAACTGCCGCGTCCATAGCCGCCCGATCGCCAGCTTCGGCTGCCACGCGGGCCCTTTCCATGGCCTGGCGCAGGGGGATGTCGATGGTGCCTTCCCGCCCGAAGTTGCCCTCGCGCGACCGTGCCAGTGCGGAGAGAGAGTTGGGATAGCCTCCGTCGACTTCCTCGCCCACGTACACTGCCCATGCCTCGTCAATCAAGCCGGACCTCATTTGTTCTGCGCCAATGATCATATAGAACTTGGACCAGTGGTAGAGAATCCTGAGTACGCCCTTGTTAATTGCCTGGCGCTTCTGGGCATCCGTGTAGTCCGCCGCGGCGCCCCGCCCGCGTATCGCGTTGTTCACCGGCGTGTTCAGGAAGCTGGACGAGCCGTAGAATTCCGCTGCCCACGGGAAATCGGAAGCGCGGCGTGGGTGGCTGGCGAAACTGCGCAAGGTGCGACTCTGGGGGCCCAGACGGGTGTGAACGCCCGCTTCGTACATCAGCAGGATTTCCGCCGCCGGCAGGGGCTTGCCCTCTTTGATCTGGTTGGTCAGAGCCGCAATCTCCTGGTAGTCCGACGAAATCTTCTGGTATATCTCCCGGTTGGTGGTGGGATTGAAATACCCGTCGGATGCTGTGGGCCCGCTGGTCTCGTATACCTGGTTAACCGGGATGAACACGCTGGACGACAGGTCGATCCTGCCCGTATCCGGTGACGGGGCATTGCTGGAGCCGTCGCCAGTATCGTCAGTGTACCCGGTGACCAGGTCGCTGTCCTTCAACATTAGGGCCGGTGCCACGCTATTGAGTGCGGCCAGGACCCCGTCTCGCGAGGCAACGGTGATATGGCTGGGTTCGGCCGTCACGTAGGCCATGATGGCCTCATCCGCGGAGGGATCGGCCATGGCGACGTCGGGCTGGATGGACTGGTAGAAGGCCAGCGCCTCTACCTGGTGTGTCCCCAACGCGTCCCGATTGCCGGCCTGCGCGTCATCGAATACCCGGCCGATGTATCTGACGGTGGCCAGGTAGAAGATGGCGTTGAAGCGGGAATAGACCTCGTTGGTCGCCGTCTCCAATGCCTCGGCGTTCTGGTCATCGGCGGCCTGCCTGGCCCGGTCCATGGCCTGGCGCAGCGGTATGTCGATGGTTCCTTCCCGGCCGAAGTTACCCTCCCGGGAGCGGGCTACCGCTGAAAGCGAGTTGGGGTAGTCCCCGTTGACTTCCTCGCCCACGTAAACCGCCCAGGCCTCGTCTATGAGGCGGGAGTTCATCCGGTCTTTGCCGATAACCATATAGTGCTTGGCCCAGTGATAGAGGACTCGGAGAGCGCCTTTGCCTATGGCCTGGCGCTTCTGCGCGTCGGTATAGTCTGCCGCATCTCCCCGGCCACGCACTGCGTTCTGAATGGGCGTGTCCAGGAAGGTGTCGGACCCGTAGAATTCGGCCGATTCCGGGAAGGAACTCTTCGGCGAACCGCTGAGCGCAAAGTTCCTGAGCGTGCGGCTTTGGGGCCCCAGGCGGGTGTGGGAACCAGCTTCGTACAGCAGCCATATTTCTGCCGCCGGCAGAGGTTTGCCTTCCTTGATTACGTTGGTAAGTTTGAGAATTTCCTGGTAGTCAGTAGAGATTTTCTGGTAAATCTCCCGGTTGGTGGTGGCCGAGTAGTAGCCGTCGGAAGCCGAGGGCCCGCTGGTCTCAGCGGCAAGGCCGACGGGAATGTTCACGCCGCTGCCTTCCACCATGCCCATCATGGCTCCGGCCACTGTCCCGGTACCCGTACCCGTTCCGGTGCCTGTACCCGTTCCGGTGCCTGTACCAGTACCAGTACCAGTGCCTGTGCCAGTCCCGGTGCCCGTACCTGTTCCGGTACCCGTACCCGTTCCGGTGCCACCACCGATCACCTCGATGGTTGGACGGTCCTCACCCCGGCGCGGGGCAGCGGCGGCAGCTTCCCGGGCCGCCGCTGCTGCTTCCTGGGCGGCTGCCGTCGCTTCCTGGGCGGCTGCCGTTGCTTCGTGGGCCGCCGCGGCAGCTTCCTGAGCCGCTGCCGACGCTTCCGCTGCTCCCGAATCTGG
This sequence comes from Dehalococcoidia bacterium, assembly GCA_965203675.1. Classification (GTDB taxonomy): domain Bacteria; phylum Chloroflexota; class Dehalococcoidia; order Lucifugimonadales; family UBA3495; genus CATOSK01. Next base: position 465,372 of record CBDBDE010000001.1, read on the forward strand.
TAGGGCAGCCGGCGCAGCGGCTGGTGCCTCCTGCTGACAGGCCAGGGCTAAAACTACAAACGCGGCAACTAGCGGCCATACAACCCACAACATCCTGGGATGCAGTTGCCTTCCCGTTCTACTCGGATAGCGCATTTACTTGTCCTCCTATGATTTGGGGTGGCTTTAACTGGAGCTCAGCATCTCCGCGGCGTTGTCGTGGAAATTCGCTGGAGATACTCGACACTGATAAATGATTTGTCCTTGGTACAGAATCGGCGGGAAGCGGGCATTTCCTTAAGCTCATTCCTTCCGGTGAAACAACATCGGCCAAGAAGCGGCCCGCCGGAAGAGGACGAGGTAATTTGTACAGCATTAAGAAATTCTGATGTTTGCCAATAAACTCCAGCTGAATCTTTAAGAAACGTCGATTTATGTCCATACAATTGGCGGATAACACCCACCGCACGGTGGCCCCCAACGGAAAGGCTCCGGCATCCGTGACGGCCGGGATAGCCGGGAGCCAAGGCTGGCCCTCCAATTGCTGCACAACTGACTTCGACTGCGACCGGACCGCGAGCTATCTGGCCGGCGACCGGGGCAGTCCGGGCATCGCTGTGGAGAGCGCGGTACTGAAAGGAGGAAACTGGAGTCGCTCCGTGAGCTGAAAATGACTTAAGCGCCTGATGGGTCTGTTGAGACGTACCGGGTTCTTGTGGTGCCATATAAATAATAAGCAAGTGCTTGCTTTTTTCCGATCGTGCATATACCGTCATAGATTCTGGTGGACATATAGCATAGGTAAATATGTATGTCAAATTGTTTATCTGTACCCTGATTGTGGTGCTCCGGTAGACAGAAGTTTGAGATGAATGCGTCATGTCCGGCCGGTGCAGGTTTCAACGGGGGAGCCGGAGTATCCGGACCGGAAAGGGGGAATCCATTGAAGATCACGGTTATCGGACTCGGGCGGCTTGGTGCTGTGGCGGTGGGTGGGCTAGCCGCCGCCGGTCACGAAGTTACGGGTGTGGACGTAGATGAACGGAGAGTCAGGGCGCTGCGGGAAGGCCGGATGCCCTTCTACGAACCCGGCCTGGAGGACTGCGTGACGGCAGCCGCGGACCGGGGCAGCCTGCGTTTTCTGCACAGCGAAAGCATGACCGGGGAGCTGGCCGGCGCCGTCTTGATTACTGCGGGTACACCTGCCCTGGCGGACGGCGAAGTGGACATGAGACAGGTGCGCGCTGCCCTGGCGTGGATCAGGAGCCGGCAACCCAGGGACCTGGTCCTGCTAATGAAGAGCACCGTGCCGCCCGGCAGCGGCGTCGAGTTTCGCCGCAAAGACCTGAAAGGGCTGGAGGTCGACTACTTCGCCAATCCCGAGTTTCTTCGAGAGGGCCGGGCGCTGCATGACTGGAAATATCCCGACCGCATGGTCCTTGGGGCTGAATCATGCGCGGGGAAGTCCATCGATAGGGTCAAGGAGGTGTACTCAGGGATCGAATCTCCCTTCCTGGTCACGGACGTAACCAGCGCAGAGATGATCAAGTACGCCAGCAATGCCTTCCTGGCCACCCGCATATCCTTCATAAACGAGATGTCGTCCCTCTGCGATGCCGTCGGTGCGTCCATAGACGCCGTCAGCGACGCATTGGCAATGGACTCCAGGACGGGCTCCAGGATTTTTGCAGGGGTAGGCTATGGAGGGTCCTGCCTTCCCAAGGACGTCTACGCACTAAGGCACCTGGCTTTCTCCCACGGCATCGAGGCAGGTTTGCTCAGCGAAGTGGCAAGGGTAAACGACCAGCAGCGCCGGCTCCCGGTTGAGAAGCTGAAATCCAGATTCGGAGCGCACTTGGAAGGCTTGCAAGTCGGAGTCCTGGGACTCGCCTTCAAGCCGGGCACCGACGACATCAGGGAGGCCGCATCCTTGGAATTGGTCCGCCACCTTTCGGAAAAGGGAGCAAAGGTCAGAGCCTTTGACCCGAAGGCCGGCACTCCTGGTGACGAGGCACTTTGGTCAAGCGTCGAATTGGTGGGCTCGGTTGAGGCGGCGGCGGATGGGGCCCAGGCGCTGGTGCTAATCACCGAGTGGCCGGAGATCGTTAGCGCGGACTGGGAAGGGGTCGCCGCACAAATGCTTCCGCCGAGGTTCCTGTTCGACGGCAGGAATGCCCTCAACGCCCGGCGCATGGCCCGCCTTGGATTTGAATATGCCGGAGTGGGCCGGGGTCACGTATTCCAGCAGGACATTGTCTGTACCGGTGACGACGATGTGGCAAATACCCCTCCTCAGGAGACAGAAGTCAGCCGTTCCATTCCACAGCCGGCGGCGCATCACGGCGAGCTTCGATGGGCTTAGAAACTATCTCAAAACCCTGAGTTGCCCTTGCCGCCGGTACCCGATTAGGACGCAGGCTAGTTGGATCAGGCCAATGTAGTTGGATGCCTTCTTGTCGTACCGGACCAGGATCGCCCGGCACTTGGATAGCCAAGCCAGGGTGCGTTCCACCACCCACCGGCAGGCCGGATGGCGTTTCACTCCTGTGGTGTCCAGCTTCTCCTCCCCTGTTCGCCGGATGTGCCCCCGGTACCCGTGAGCGGCCACGGCCTGGTGGCCTGTTGGGTTGTCGTACCCCTTGTCCAGGCACAGATGCTCAATACCGGTATCGGGACGCTCCACCACTAGGCCATCCAAGGTCAGGTCCAGCAGCTTGGTGTCGTGAACATTGGCTCCGGCCACCACCAAGCTCAATGGCCCTCCACCCTGGTCGACCAGGATACTCCGCTTGCTGCCTGCCTTGCCTCGGTCCGTGGGATTGCGGCCTATTGAATCCCCCCAAAACGGGCCTTGCCCATGGCGCAATCGGCAGCCTGCCACTCCCAATCCACACCACCCAGTTCCTCGCACTCAGCGACCAACTCCGCCCAGATGCGCTCCAGTACACCCAATTCCACCCAGCGCTGGAAAGTGCGGTGAATGGTGCTGTCGTCCCCCAGTTCCCGGGGCAGCCGGTTCCAGTGGCAGCCGGTGCGCATGCGGAATATGATGCCGTTCAGGATTCGCCTGGGATGAACCCGTTTGCGTCCCGTGGACTTGGGAGGGTCCATCTCCAGAATCACCGGGTGAATCTGTTCCCACAGATCGTCTGGAACCTCCCAAATCGTTGCCAAAGTCTCGCTCTTTCCCGTCATCATCCACCGCCTCACCAGATTTCCCCTTTATCCTAACCCAACCGGATTATCCCTCTCCCTTTCTGCCTCTCCCGTTTTGAGATAGTTTCTAGGTCACACTTTTCCACAGTCTCCTGAATGTTTGTCACCGTCCCGCCCCACCTGTCCATCCGCCAACTGCCGCAACGCCCGGTTTTCCTCCTCCAGGGCCGCGCACCGTTGGTCCAGGGATTCACCCTGGCCCTCGCGCCCTCGCCGTCGTCAACCTACACCCGTACCTCGACGCCAGCTCCTGCCTCAACATCAGCGGCAGAATCCCGGCAGTCCGCCAACACCTACCAGATCCGCCAGGACACTTACCGGGAGCCGTAGCACTTCATCATGGTCCGGTAGTTCGCCTCCCAAACCCAAGTGGCGCTCACGTCTCTCTCAACCACCGACTCGCGCAACTTGCATATTGTTGCAACCAGTCCCTGACAGGAAGTGTTCGCCGCTCCCCGTCCGGCAGGGGCCGGTTTCCCGCCGTCCCAGCCTTGAAACGGCCCGAATCAGCAACTTGCAACGCAATCGATTTCACGTACTGCCCCCCGCCGTCCCAGCAGCTAAAGACAGGGGCATCACCTGGAAAACGCCGACGCGTCAGGGAGCTCCCACCAGGGTTTCAGGAATGAAATCCCTTCCGAGGGATTACCCTCGATCCTCCGGGCTCCCACACTGGTGAACAAACACCGGACGTCCGGCGGCAGGGGCGGAGCGATCATCCTGTCATCCCGCCGCGCCGTGCTTGGAGGAACGGGATGAGAAAGGCCGGCAGAGAAAGAACATCCACGCGCAACCCCAGCTCTCCTGGGAAGTCATCGCCAGCGTACACCCCGAAACAGGGGGAGCAACTGCAACGGGGGCTGCGCATCCTGGCCCGCATGATCGTCCGCGCCCACCTGCGGCGGGAGGCGTCCCAGGGAGCGCCGGCGTCACCGGGCCATCGTCCCGGTGGCTGAGACTCCTGCGGAGCCGGCTCTGAGTCCCCGGCTCCGGCCTCGCGCAGGTCCAGGAGCGCCGCCGCTCGCCCCATACCACAAAAACGGCCCGAATGTAATGCCTTACAAGGCATTATGTCCGGCGAATTTCTCCTGGACAATGGAATGTTGAACCATCTCCCCGGGAAGAACGTGAATGCAAACAGAGAACCCTGGAACGCCGGAAAACACCCGGAACACCTCGGCGGAAGACCATGACCTGAACGACGCCATCCGCAGCTACGTGCGGGCCTACGCGCTCTGGCACGGCAGGCCCCAGGCGGCCCGGCGCTTCGGCGTGTCCCGCCACACCCTCTGGCGCTTCCTGGAACGGGGACACCTGGGGCGTTCCCTGCCCAGCGCCGTCACCGGCGCCGTGGGCGACGATCCCCAGGCCATCTACGCCGCCACCGAGGAACTGGCCGACAGCGCCCGCCGTGAGCGGAAGCTGCTGCGTAAGGTGGACGACGCCCTGGCGCAGCTGGAGCAACACGGCCCTGTCACGCCCCGGCTGCCCGAAACCCAGGAAGATACCCTGCTGCTGCTCTGCGAGGCGCCCCTGGCCACCGTGAAGGAGCTGTCCCGCTTCTGCCGGGTCCCCGAGTCCACCCTGCGCGACCGGCTGGACCGGCTGGCGGCCAGGGGCCTGGCGGACTCGGTGCCCCACCGGCTGCCCGACCTGGGACCCCGCCCCCAGCTCCGCTACTTCCCCACTGAAGCGGGTATCGTCGCCGCCGGCCAAGCCGAACACGGCACGGAACGTCTCCTCGCCACGTACCCGGTGTCCCGGCAGTGGTTCCGCATCCTCACCGAACGCCTGGACGCCGTGGCCGTGGTCTACCACGTCGCCGCCCTCATCGCCGAAGCCGACGCCAGCGGCCAGACCGTGCGGGTGGACCACTACCGCCAGGGACCCTACGACGCCCTGGTCACCCTCTCCCAGGGCCGCACCCTGGGCATCATCCGCCAAGGACCCACGCTGCCGTCACCCAACCCGCGCTACCGCTTCAGGACCGCCGAGAACCTACCCTACCACCAGCAGCCCGTGGTCACCCTGGTGCTGACCTGCTCCGACCAAGCCAACCGCCGGGCCGTGCGCACCCTGGGCCATCCCACAACGCACCGGTTCCACTTCGTCGCCACCGAGGGGGAGCAGCTGGCGGGAGACCACAACGCCATAGCCTGGCAGCAGTGCGGCCACGGGATGGCCGACGTGGTGACCGTGGCACCCCGCCTGTCCCTGGCCGGCGTCCTGGCCCGGGTCGGGGACTACCTGGACGGCCCGGCCTCCGAGCGCCGGGACCGGGTCCCACGCAACAAGCGAAAGCCCAAGCCCGACCCGGACACCCTCTACTCCGGCCGCCTGCGGGCCCTGATGCCCGATCCCACGGAGCAGGTCAAGTCCTGTCTGGCCGTCCAGCTCACAATTGCCCAGAAACAGGCCCTGGATATATTGGCCGCCTGGCCCCGGTGCACCACGGAGCAGTTCACCGGGCTGATGGGCGGCGTCACCCGCCGCTGGGCCCGGCAGGTGCTCCAGTCCCTGGCCGGCCTGTCTCTGGCGCAAGATGACCGGGGACGCCACGTCCTCACCGACGAGGGGCTGCGCTGCCTGGCCCGACGGGACCGGCTAGCGGTGCGGATGGCCCTGGGCCGCTGGAGCGCCCGCCGGCGCCGCCGCAGCCGGGGCGGACCGCTGGTCTACGCCGGAACCTCCCTGCGCTCCCTGGCGTCCCAGCAGGACCACCAGGACGCCATCGCCACCTGCGCCGCCATGTTCACCGCCGAAACCGCCAAATCCCGGGACTACCAGTTGCTGGAGATGCTGCCCACCTCCCGCTCCTCCATCGGCTACTACTTCCAGGGACAGTACTACGTGGTCCACCCCGACGCCACCTTCTGGCTGGCATATCGTGGAGATTGGCGTCCCTACTTCATCGAAGTGGAACGCCGGGCCGTCACCCCCAAGCGGGTCCGGGAACGCCTGAGGAACTACCGCCGCTACTTCGCCTCCAACTGGCCCAAGCGGGACCACGGCGGCGCCTTGCCCCGGGTGCTGTTCGTCTTCGAGACCCCCGAAATCGAGGAGGACTTCGTGGGTTCCGCTGGGTATCACAAGCTGCCCATCTGCACCTCGGACCTGGAGCTTTTCGAGGAGCGTGGCGTGTTGGGTGAGGTATGGCGCCCGCCGCGCCCGGAACCCTACGAGAGGCTGACCATTCACGAGCTGGACAGCATTGGCCAACTTGCGTAAACCCGTCCCCAGCACATCCGATAGGGGGTGCTTAACCAAACGTGGTTATACCGTCACCAACCTTGTCAGACCCAAAAAGACCGGCAGAACAGCATTTTGTTGCAGAACCGTCCCCGAGGCATTCCGGCCAAGCCGGGCAAGGGGCCGGCGCCAACCGGCGGTTGAAGCGTCTGAAGCGTCAATTCTGGTACGTGATGACGTGAAGGACCGTTCCGGTAATCGGGACACCAACAAGGAGGAGGAAGATGAGACTGTTGACCAAAGCCGAAGCCTGCCGGGAGATGGGGCTGTCCCTGTCCACCCTGGACCGGCGGATCGCCGCCGGGGAGTTGCGGGCCAAGAGGGAGCCCCACGGACGGCGGCACCGGGTTTACGTGGTGCTGGACGACGATCCGCCGGGCAGCGACAAGCTGGAACCCAGCGGTGCGGCGCTAGCCGTGGCCCAGGAGCGGGTACGCGGGCTGGAGGCGCAGCTTGCCCTGCTGCAAGAGCAGCTGGAGCAGGAGCGGAGCCGCAACGCCGAGTTGTTCAGCCAGCTGCAGGCGGCGCAGAACCAGCGTGGCCCCCGGTTGCGCTTCTGGCAGCGGAGTAATGACCACCGCGCCTTGACCGGGCCAGCCGGACCTGCGATGATGTATAGTAAGACAATCTAGTATATGAGCGACCAAGACAGGAGACCATGCCGCCACGACGCATTTCCAGGACCATCACCTTTTCGCTGCCCCCGGAGATGTTCGAGGAAGTGCGCCGGGTGAAAGACGAAGAGGGCCGGGACATGAGCGAACTGGTGCGGGAGGCCCTCCGCCTGTACATGGAAGACCGGGAACTGCGCCGGGAGCAACGCCTGGAACGCCTGCGCTCCCGCCAGGCCAATCAGTCAGAGGAGAATGGAGGACACAGCGATGAGTAAGAATACCGATTTGACCCCGGCGGCCCTGTACGCCCGGGTCTCCAGCGACCGCCAGGACGTGGACCTTTCCGTCTCTGCCCAGCTTCGGGCTCTGCGGGACTATGCCGAGAAGAACGGCTACTCCGTGGCCCGCGAGTACATTGATGAGGCCGAGAGCGGCCGCATCGCCGATCGGCCCCAGTTCCGCCGGATGCTGGACGAGGCCAGCCAAGCCGACTCCCCTTTCCAGGAGATTTTGGTCTGGAAATTCTCGCGCTTCACCCGCAAGCGCGAGCACGCCGTGGCCTTCAAGTCCATGCTCCGCAAGCGGGGCATCCGGGTAACCTCCATCACCGAGCACGCCGACGACTCCCCCACCGGCAAGCTGATGGAGGCCATCATCGAGAGCGTGGACGAGTTCTATAGCGAAAATCTTGCCGAAGAGGTTCGGCGTGGGATGCGGGAATCCGCTTCCCGGGGCTTCTGGGTCTCCGCCTACGCTCCCTATGGGTACATCAAGGTCCAGGTGCAGGACGGGGCCAAGAAGCGCCCCAAGCTGGAGCTGGACCCGCCCGCCGACGGCGTGGTGCGCCGCATCTTCCAGTTGGCTTTGCAGGGAACCAGCACCCTGGACATCACCAAGACCCTGAACCGGGAAGGTCTCGTCGGCCCCAAGCGGGGCCGCTGGACCAAGACCACCATCCACCGCATCCTCACCAACGAGACTTATACCGGCACACTTGTCTGGGGAACCCAGTCCAAGGACAACGCGCCGCCGGTGCGGGTGGAGAACGCCTTCCCCGCCATCGTCTCCAGGGATGAGTTCGAGCGGGTGTCTGCCATCCTGGGGTCCAAGGCCCCGGCCAAGATTCACCCCCGCAGGGCCGCCAGCCCTTACCTGCTCAGCGGCATCGTCAAGTGCGAGAACTGCGGCAAGGCCCTCTCCGCCCACGAGGCCAAGAGTGGCCAGTTCACCTACTACGTCTGCCACTCCCTGCTGAAGCAGGGACAGGGCGCCTGCGACACCCCCAGGCTCAACGCCAAGCGGTTCGAGAGGACGATCATCGAGAACATCCGGGAGAACATCCTCACCGAGAGCAACATCCGGGAGTTGGTGAAGCTGGTCAACGAGGAGTTGGACAGCGTGATCCGGGAGCAGAAAGAAAGGGTAGAGGCCATCGAGGAGGAACTGGGCGAGATACGGCGCCGGATGGACCGGCTGTGGGTGGTGGTGGAGACCAGCGACCTGGAGATCAACGACATCCTGCCCCGCATCCGGGAGCACCAGGAACGGCAGGAGAAGCTGGAGACTGCGGCGGACGAAGCCCGGGCCATCCTGTCCATGCGAATGGCCGGTTTGGGGGACGAGGAAACCATCGCGGCCTACGTGAGGGAGATGAGCGACTTCCTGATGGAGAGCGAGCTAACCGAGACGCGGGCCTTCATCAAGTCCTTCGTGAAGGAGATCGGGGTGGTCCCCGGCAAGGCGGTGATCCGGTACACGATCCCCATGCCCCAGGATAGCCCGATAAAGGGGAGGGACGCTCAGGAGATTGCCCTGGACGCCCCGGTTCTGTCTACAGTAACGCATGGTGGGCCGGACTGGGCAAAATCAAGAACCGGGGCCGATTCCGACGTCACCCCGTCCTGGGGCATGGGGATAGTGTACGTCAGAACCGCCTCGTCCTCAACGATCTCGATGCCCTGCACGAAGTTGCGGATGAGCGCCTTCCGCTCGGGAAACGTCCCTTCCTGGAAAAGAGTGCGGAAGTCGGCAACATACCCCTTGATCTCCTTGCTGGTGGGCAGCTCCGCCCGCCGCTGCTCCAACTGACTCTCGGCCTCCTCCCGCGCCGCCGTAAGCTGGTCCTGGCGGCTCTTCAGGGCCAGGATGCGGGGCGACAGGACTTCCAGGGGCAACTGCCTGGTCTCAAGGGCCTGGTAGAGGTTCTCCAACCGGCTGTCCACGTCTGATAGCTCGCTGTTGATGGCCGTCAGCCGGCCGTTCATCTCCCCGGCGATGTTGTCGATCTCCTCGGCCACCAAAGTCACCAGCTCGGTGATGGTCTCCTCGGTGAGTATCCGATCCCTGATCTTCTCGACCACCAGGTCTTCAACCTTCGTGGCGTTCAGGTAGCGCCCGTTGCTGCACGCACCCGCTCCCTCGCGGAACAGGCTGGAGCAGACGTAGTAGGCGAACTGGCCGCTCTTGGCTCCCTGGGCCGAGTAGGGCTTGCCGCACACCCCGCACCGGAGCAGCCCGCTCAGCAGGTACTGGCTGCCCACCCTCCCGGGCCGCGCCACCTTCGGCGCCCTCTCGTGCAGCCCCTGCTGCACGGCGTCGAAGGTCTCGCGGGACACCAGGGCGGGCCAGGCGTTCTCGACCCGCACCGGCTCACCCGCCTTCTCGTCCTTGCTCTTCACTCCCCAGACGGAGGTGCCGGTGTACGCCTCGTTGGTCAGCAGGTAGTGGACCACGTTCTTCTGCCAGCGCCGTCCCTTGTGGGTGATGCCCCGCCCGTTCAGCTCCTTGCAGATTTCCATCAGCCCGTAGCCCCGGCGGGAACTCTCGAATATCTCCTTCACTATGGGAGCGGCCACCGGGTCAACTTCCAACGTGGGACGGTCCTTCAGCCCGTCATTGACCTTGATGCGGGTGTAGCCGAAGGGGGCCTTGGAGCCGAGGAAGAAGCCACGGGAGGCGGCCTCCCGCATTCCCCGCACGACTTCTGTGGCTAACTTCTCAGTTATCTAATCGACACCAAAAGTTGAGGTACTCGTGGGAGGTTAAGTTGGAGGTTTCTGTTAACGGCAGGTCATAGCTTCAGCAACGTGGTTTCAGAGAAGGGGGAAGCCGCAACGGAGAGCGTTCCCCTAAAACTTGCGAATGCACTCTCCCCCGACATTGACACTGCCAGGAGTACCAGTGTTGAATCATTGTCTCCGAAGTTCACAGAATCGAAGTTGTGCGAACCCAGCCCTCTGTTTCCACGCCGTCTCTCGCTCTCAGGGCTGGGGGTTTGGATTAAAGTGCGATGACACTCTCCGTATCTCCGGCCGGGAGGGCGTTCATATAGGCCAAGACTAGGTCCCGGGTGCGGTAAGTGCCAAACTGGGCCTCGTCTTCCCGCTGGACTATGGGGAAGGTACTCAGGATGTAATCTGCATCGTCCCTGGACAGTCCATACAGGTGGAAGTAGAGGGCGTCCAGCCGGGCCCGCAAATGCCGCCGCTCCTCTTCGTCCCAGATGAAGGTAGGACCGTCGAAGCCCAGGCCCCGGGCGAAGGGGATCATGTCATTGGCGGTGTACGTCAGGCGGAGCACATGGTCACGGACCAGTTCTCGAGCAGTGACGTTGCCGAACCGCTGGTCGTAAGCTTCTCCCGGGAGGACCGGCAACTGCTCCAGGATGTACAGGTTCAGGTGAGTCCCTTGGACCTTTTGTCTCGCGACGAAATCGACGCACAGGGAGTTCAATGTGGCGACCATCATCGCCGCGAGCTCGGCGGATGGAGAAGCATCATCCTGCTGCATTAGCAACGGAACGGTGTTGCCGTATCCCGCCCTGGGCACTATGGAGGCGATGGCCGTCCGAACGTCGGTGGGCCGGCCGATGTCCCGGAAAGCGACGGCGAACCCTTGCTCAGTCGCCATGACCGGATCGACGTGAGGCTCTGGAACCCAATACTGGGGCTGGGGAAGAAATTCCGGGTCGGCATGCTGCTGGGCCGTAACCTCCTCGCTGAGGTAGGGGTTATGGGTGTTCCCCGGATTGATCCCAACGGAGTTGGCGCGGTGGTCGAACTGGTTGATCATGCGGCCCTGGTACAGGGGCAGATACCACTCGTTGCCCCGCCGCCAGCGGTTGCCCTGCACCGGGTAGAAGCCCTCGGCGGCCAGATGTTCCGCGGTGCGGAAGAGGTGGGAGTCGTTGGTCATGTGGAACATGGTCCGGTAACGGACCGGCCAGGCATAGTGCTCCCCGTCCTGGGAGCGGTCCACCATCACCGGATGCCCCTCGTAGATGCGCCGGGCAAGTTCGGCGTCTCGGCGGGTTCGGAACACGGGTGCCGTGCTGGTGTTGGGGTTCACCAGGGCGAAGTCTGCAGGGGACATCTGGAAGCAGCGCTCCGGGTCGTTGATAGCGCCAGGGTCGTGCAGGAAGAAGGCGCACTTGGTTCCGTCGAACCGCCGGTTGGCTCCGCCGAATATGAGGGCGCAGAACTTGAACGAGGCATGGACGTCCGGGAAAAAGATCTTCCGGTTCTCGAAGTCGAACAGGCCCGCGATGCGTCCGCTGGTGGAGATAGTGCGGAAGAAGGCAGAAGCCGTGCGGTCAGCGTAGATTCCCGAGGGGGTCAGCAGACCGATCATCCCGTCGGGCTTGACCAGTTCCATCGCCCGCTCGACAAAGAGGGAATACAGGTTGACGTCGCCGCCGCCGAGCAGTGGGTAATGCCCGGATGAGCGGATCATGCTCCCCATTCGGTCCGCCCGTTCCTTGGCCAAGTTGAACTCGTCTGCCAGCGCGTCCCCCTGCTCCTGGAGTTGCCGGATCCGGCCCCGCCGGACCGCCGCGGTGGGGGCCAGTGCGACTTCTGGAGACCGGTTGGCGAACCATTCCACTTCCTGGAGCTTGATCCGGTCCCAGGGTGGATTGCCGATCACGGCGTCGAAGCCGCCCAGGGGTTCTTCGTTCTGCCACTGTTCCCAGACACCGGGGAAAGCGGCTTCCCAATGCAGGAACCCTCCGCTGCCGGCAGCGTCCTCGGCGGCGCTCACCAGCTCGGTTAAGGCGGGGGATGGAGGAACAGGCTCATCCTCCGCAGGGTCCTGGGCGGGAAGCGCCTTTCTGCAAAGAAGATCGAACGCGTCCTGCGGATGCCGGCTGAGGGCTTCGGACACCGGGTACTCGGCGGCTCGGCGCTCCCTGGCCTTCATCCCAGCGGTCAGCCAGCGGAGGCCGGTAAGGATGTTGAACACCGAGTTCAGGTTGGAGGTTGCATTCCCCACTTCCAGAAACAGTTCCGCGGATTCCCTGACCTCCGCAATGTCGGCGTCCGACATCCCTTCGATCCGCTCCATACCGGCCGACGCCTCTTCCGCCCCCGCGATGGCCTCGGCTGCGAAGAGCCCGCCCAGCCGGTTCAGCTCGGGACCAGCCTCGGCGATCCGCATGCCCACCAGGGAGTCTCCACACCGCAGGTGGTGGTCCAGGAAGGACAGCGGCGCACCGACGGTGAAGCTGTGAAGCCAGAGGGACACCTTGGCCAGCTCCACGGTGAGGGGGTTTTTGTCCACGCCGAAGATGCACCGCTTGAGTACCATCCGCCGGATGACGGCCTGGTCGGTCAGCATACTTTCGTCCACCACCCAGTCGGACTCTTTTGCCCTTCCCAGGATGTCCTGCCTGATCGACTCCACCCGGTCCATCAATGGTGACCGGTACTCTCCGTCCAGCCATTCCGGGACCGCGGGCACGTACTCCACCAACTCGGCGATGTAGTCCGCCAGGAAATCTACCGCGGTGACCAGGAAGTGTCCGCTGCCCATGGCCGGGTCCAGCACCTTCAGGTCAAGCACCGCCTCCGCCGGGTCCAGCGTGGCCAACTCAGCGCGGCGCATCTCCTTGGGACGGGAGTCGCTCCCAAGTTCCCTGGCCCTGTCTTCGAAAGCCTTCAGCCGCTCCTCGGCCAGGGGTTTGAGGGTGCGGTCCACGATGAGGTCAACCAGGTCCTGGGGGGTGAAGAAGCTTCCGCTGTCCTTCCGGGCATAGCTGTTGGGGCGGATGACGATTTCACCGTCGGGATTCCTGGCGGGCTCCTGTTCCAGCAGGCGCTCGTAGATGGATCCCAGCTGCTGGACCGACATGTCCCGGTAGTTGACGAAGCGCCGCCCCTCGGGACTGTTGACATGGCTCAGGGCATAGACGACCTGGGCCACGACGGTGTCGGGAAGGTGGACCTCGTCCAGAAGTGGAGCGGTCTCCTTTGCAAACAGGCCGCCGTTGTAGGGGGGCAGGCCGATGGAAGCATCACCCTTGTCGACGAGCTGGAACAGGGTGGTCAGGTGGTTGTAATAGGCGGAGGCGGTCCCGGAGAACGGGTCGCCCCGCTCTGTTCTTTCCGCAACATCATCCCTGACCCGCTTCCTCAGCCCATAGTGGTCGTACCGGGGGTCGTTGACGGGCAGGAGGCCCCGGTCCTCCGCCGACAGGAGGAACAGCAGCCGGTATAGGAAGGTCAATGCCGCCTCGCGCACCTCGGGGAGTTCCCGGTTGGTGACGCCGGACAAAGCCCTTACCAGGCTGGGAAATACTTCATCGAACACCATGCCGGAGAGGTCCTGGGCCACCCGTTCCTCGTAGCGGCGGCCCTCGGCCAGGGCGGTTTCCAGGTAGGTGACCGTCGCGCCCTGCTGGGGAACGAAGGACTCCCGGCGGAACAGGAGGTGGAACAGGCGGAGGTCGTCGTCTGTTCCTGACTCCAGTGCGGCGGCCAGGTCCACCTCGAAGTAACCGGTGGTCCTGGGGCGGGCCCGGTAGTCGTAAAGACGCCACATTCCGCCGTTGGTGAGGATTCCCCACCGGATCCGGCCGTCGGTTATCGAGTCAGCGGTGCTGAGATATCGGAGAATCTGCCCGTGAGGTGTGCTGCTCTGCACCTTGTCGCGTTGGTCCCGGCTGTCCAGGGAAAGTCCAAACCTCTTGCTCTCCTCGATGACCGTCGCATTGACGTACCCGTCCTGCGGGTTGTTCGTGGCTGCGGCCCGGGCCTTGTGCTCGGAGTCGGAAAACAGGAGATGGTCCGGGATATCCTCGCTGCCCGGGGAGCTCTGCTGGGGCAGGTAATCCAACCAGCCCAGAGCGTCCAGCATCGGCCGGATGAAGTCCTGCTCGGTGGCGGATTCGTTGGGTTCTTGGTGGATCTTGAAGGACTCCCAGTACCAGGCCAGGTTTAGGCGGAATGCTTCAAAATCCCCCGCGGTTTCTGCCCACTCCGCGGTCTCCTTGATCCCATCGCTCAGGAAGTACTGGGTGAAAAGTTGTCCGGACATCACCTGCCCTTCAATGCAACCCGACGGGGGTTCCGGCTCCAAGGCCGACGTCTTATGGATCGTGCTTTCTACAGTGTCCCCGACGTTCTTCCTTAGGCTGCGGTGGTGCGGTACGCCAAGCACCAGCTTCGGTTATCGTGCTTAGGTTCTTTGGCCAAGTGCTCGGCGTCATCAATGCAGCCCGTCTTCTCTCGTCCTACGAGTCCCTCCCACCTCTCATCGGTCACGGATAGGCCTCATTGGGGTTGACTCTGGTTCGAGGACAGTTGTCGGTGAATTTCTCTCAGGCTGCATTCAATCTTATCAGCCCAACTCCGGAGAAGCTCCTCCAAACGCTGATCATTGTCGTGGGGCCCACCTATACCGTTCGGCCTAATGTACCAACCGCCTAGATGCCCGGTTTCCGCCGAACTGATTTGGTGTTCTATGGCTAACCCCTCCCTGTGTTGAGCCCGTTGTCGGTGCTCATCGATGGTTTGTCCCAGGTCTCCTAGCGCCTCGAGGTACCCTTGGACTTGAGGAACAGCTTGAGAGATCTTTTCCCGGAACGATTTCCTGCTTAGGTTGATATGGAAAGGGGGGCTCACCTTCAATTCCAGCCTTACGTTCAACCAAGCCGCCGCATCGATTGCTGTTCGAGAGGCGCTGATGCCCGTGTAGGCATGATATTCTGCCTCTTTAAACGGGGTGGTCGAGTCGTCGAGTTGGTCCCCCGCCATTCTGACGAATCCCAGAGCCCGTCCAGCCCCATACAGGTAGTAGTCACTGTCGGAAACTCCATTCTCCAGAAGGGGAATGACCATCCATTGGGGCACATCGTAGGTTCTCATTTCATTCCTGGATTTACACCCGAAGTACGCGGGGGCCGCTTACTGGGCGAGTTCTGGGCCCTCGCCGATTATGGCCCTGATCCTTTGCTCGATACCATCACGTAGTTGGTCTGGAGTTTCCCACACTACGTGGTAATGCTGCCTGACGTCGAAGTGAAGTTCCTTGTTGTCGATGATGTCCTTGCGGCAGGACCGTATAACATGCAGCCCCAACCCGTAAGCAAAACCTGCTTCGTAGTAGACTCCTCCCCTGGCACCAGCGGCCCCGTGAGTGAAGTCCGCAACTACGAACCTGGACCGTCGGATTTCGCCGATGATCTCGTCATCTATCTTGTCAACGTCAGGCTTGTCGGCGATCTTGAGGGGTTTGTACCCACTCCTTTCGATTCCGGGCTTGATCCCCTTGTTGTACGCTTCATCCATGCTGGGGTCGAACCACATCGCGACGAATGCTTGAGATATGTCAGCGTTGACCTGGGTCTCTTCGATCCTGATGTAGCCTTCTACGGTCACCGAGCCCTTGAACATGTTCCAAGCAAGCGTTCCTGTTTGGATCCATCCCCTTTCTCTCAGATACTGCAAGAGAAAATGGACCTCTCTCCATTCAACCGACTCGGACCACGCGCAAGCCCCATTGCAATTTTCGGGGGAAACTTGGACGTACTCTCCCACTGTCTGGGTCTGGTCGGATAAGAACCTGAGTAATCTGTCCGCGCGCTCATGTACAGGAAGGGGTTGTTTCCTGAATGCTTCCTGCACCAAGGTTCTGGTGACTTCCGGGCATCTCTCTCCTGATTTTCTTAATTGGATGAGTGCCGTTGTTACACGAGCTCTGAGTTTATCCTGATCCACGCCAGATAGTGGTAAATTTCCACTCGGATAGTTGAGCGTGTCTGCCGCTTCGAAGGTCATGACATAACAACCCCCAGCCCTTTCGCAGTTCAAAAATCCTCGGCGAAACGCTCCGGTGGGGTTGAATTCCCCTCCGTGATCATGGTCTGGCCACAGGTAATATCGATTGGTCATTGCACCTCCCGTTAGTGGATGCAGGCGATCTGGGGGGTGGACGTTTCTATCCTGCGAGGTCAGCAGCCTGGAAGGACTCCCCGCTGACCAGCGCCTTGTCCCGAAGCTGCCCGATCACCAGGCGGGCCCGGTGGAGGTCCCTCCGGTAGGCGGCCGGAGTCCTCTCCGGATGAGGGCGTGGGGTTTCCGTCTCGTTGGTCATGGCGCACTCCTTTCCTGGTTGCCCAAGCTCTCCACCATGTCACACCACCAGGCGTACAGAGGATCTCGTTGGCCGGGGGAGTAGCGAGCCCCGTGCCGCATGGCCCGCAGCGCCTCGCCCACCTCCTGAACTGTAACGGACTCAGACCACCGGTGCATCAGCTCCAGGGTGGAAACCAGTCCCATCCCGGGGTCCTTCTCTACCAGGACCCGTCTCGCCTTGCGGTCATCGATGGCGACCGAGTGCCCCCGGTTGAGGGCTATGGCACCGGTCACCGCCTCACCGTCGTCCACGACGGCCGCCAGCTCCACGAAGGAGGCCTCCTCGCCGGAGGTCTCCATCCGCATGACCAGGAGCAACCCCGCCTCGATGAGCGGCGAAAGGTCCACCGGAATCGTCTCCTCCTCAGCGTTTGCCCCCATGGTCCTGACGTACAGCGCTTCCCGCTCCATCACGTAGTCGACGACGGCCAGCTCCCAGGGGAGAGCCGCCGCGATCTCCATCATGCGGCCGGTGGCGTGCAAGCTGAGCAGGCAGCTGGCGTCCAGGAGCAGGACACCGGTGTCCGGCCCCTCGCTGCCCAGTGCCCCTGCCGTCAAGTGCCCGTCACCCGGCTGCTCGGATCAATGGGAATGGACATCAGTTCCCCTTCGTGCAGAAGGTGAAGCGAGTGGGTCAGGTTCTCCACAGTTTCCCTCGCCGAGAGACGGTCCTGGCGGAGAAGCCGGGACAGCTCCCCCTCGGTGAGCTCCCCCTCCCCGTGGGCCTGAACCGCCAGGAACCGGTAGCGCAGCGGCAGAGGGGCATCGTCATGGGGGTGGGGAGACAATCCCAACTGCTCCTGGGCTTCCCGCACCCTGATCCCCCGGTCGCGCAGCCTGTCCCAGGCCCCCCCGGGCAGCAGGCGGAGTTCCTCCAGGCGCAGCATCATCGCCTCGACGGAGACGAAGTAATGGTGGGCGAGCCGGCAGACATCAGCAGTGGTCACCGTACCATCCGCGGTCCGCGAAATCTGGTAGAACCTCCGCCTCAGCCCGGGGGGCGGCATGAGCAGCGCTCCGGCAAAGGCGTCGGCGAACCTCTCGGAGGCCGGAACGCGCCCGCCCCGTCCCAGGGCGGTCAGTTTGGGCCGGAACCGGCTGGTCAGGAAGTGGCCGTACTCAAGGGCCATCGACCACCGCCTCCTCTCCTCGGGATGGCCAGAGTTGACCGCAATGCAGCCGCCCAGGTCATCCGTGTAGGCGAAGATGCCGGCGAGGTTGGAAGGCAGCTGCGTGTAGAAGATCCGGAGCCCCACCTCGTTCTCCAGGACCTCTCGCAGGTTCAGGAAGGGGCCGTCACCCAGGCCAAGGCGGTTGCGCTCCGAGGCGGCCACGTCTTCAGCTGCATCCTCAGGGGGAAGGCCGGACGTCTCGTACTGGGGCGGGTAGGACTGGCGGTAGCGAGCCCCGGTGATGGTCTCCAACCACAGGTAGTCTTCGCACAGGTCCTGGAACTCCTGGACCCCGCTCCTCAGCGCCTGCTGGGTCTTGGGCGAGCTCGCCCGGTTGACCGACGTGCGGAACTGCACCGAGAACTCCGCCGAGGGCGCCCTGGAGCCGACGAAGCTGCTGACCGGACGGCCGTACAGTTCCGCCAGGCTGATCAGCTCGTCCGGGCGGACTCGGCGCTCCCCCTTCTCCAGCGCCGTCACCGTGGTCCGTGCCAGTTCCAGGGAGTCCGCGACTTCCTGCTGGGTGAGGCCGCGCGCTCTCCTGGCATCCTGAAGACGCTGCCCCAGAACCCTCGGGGCGACGTCTCCGACAACTTTCTCTTCCATGGGACCTCCTATCCCGCGGCTGCGACTTCGGAGGCGAATTCCTGCCACTCCTGCGCAATTGTGCTGACAATGTCAGATAGATTACCATACCAATCAAGTAGCATGTCAGTCGTTCAGAGAATGCTGGCGGAGCCACTTCTCAGCTACGCCCGCTTGAAGGGCTCGGACGTGGACGGCGGATGCTGGGTGTTCAACCGGCGGGCCTGGGCGAGGTTTCCACTGCCCTGTCCATGTCCGGACAACGCCCTTGAAACCGCCGTCTAAAACGTCTGATAATTGCCGTTATCCGGCGTTTGAGATGGGCCCGCAACCGGCCAGGTTCGATTCCTCCAGTATGGTTCTCGGCGGCTATGCAGCCTCTTCACACTGTCTCAGTGGCATCGCCGCCGCGGTCAGTGTCAATTTCCAGGGTTATTAGGCTGATGACGGCTACCGAGACGATCAACTTCTTCATGGGACATGCCCCTTGACATATCGGAGGTATCGAGGATCCGGCGCTCAGTGTCTTCGATGGCGGTGCCTTGGACTCTGCAGGACTCACGGAAGAGATAGTTCATCCGATACCCGTCTCACTTCAACTCAAGGCTCAAGATCGGTAGGCATGCCCGAAGAACACGCTTCCACCAGCGAGTTCAATAGCGCTGATTAGGTGGTTAATCGAATTGGTGTACAAGGGGCTCCCTGTGAATTTGTCTCTCGGGGACTCGAGGTTGTGCCGGATTGCTTCCAGTTTCCCTTTTTCGGTCTCCTTTAAGCGCTCGGAAAGTGCTTCCATCCCTTCCGGATCTGGGCCGCTATTGGATAACTGCACGAGTTGTCGAGCAGCCTTTGGATCATTCACTGAGTTGGCTTCAGCCAGATGCACTTCGATCTCTAGGAGTTCCCTCCACAGGTAGTCAGCCACCGAGTGTCCGTTTTCTATGAGGGTGTTCTGGACGTAGGTCACCACCATTTTGTTCGGGCGGATTCCCTCTGCAAAATCTCTGAAAAGGCCGGGATTCTTCACTTTGAGAAGGGCTAGCAACCCCAGCAGCTTCAGGTGAGGTTGCTCTTCCCAGTTGATCAACCTCACTGCAACGGCGATGATGCGCACGCAGTGCTCGGTCTCCCGGAGGGAGAGTCCCATTCCCTCCAGCAACATCCCGAACCGAGAGAACAGATTGCTTTGGAAGTTCTGGTATAGAAGTCTCTCGTGGTCATCGTCGACAGACGGGTTGTCGTAGAACGCCGTCACTCCATGCTCCTTGATCCTTGCCATCCAGAATTCCCGCGTCCTGACTATAGGCATGTTGAACTCCAAGTCGAAGAAGCGTTGAAGGTACGTGGAGGCGTCGATTTGACCGTTGACGTGCCTGATGGACTGACAAAGCTCATGCCGGTTGATCCCAAGCACGAACACGATATTAGGAATCTCAAGCAGGTGCTTGATACGTTCCAGACACTCCACAGCGTAGGTGGGCCGACAACGGTCCAACTCGTCGATGATGATGACGAGAGGCTGGTTCGTGCTGCTCGCGACCTCGCTACCGAGTTGCTCCAGACTCTCCTTTAGCCGTTTCTCGGTCGCCTTCAGGATGGGAGTGTCTGTCCGTCGGGGCGTTCCCATCACCGCGCCACCTCCTGAATACTGTCCATGCCTTGGATAGGGCACCTCCGACCGGTAGCCCAGTTTGCGTCTGGACAACCAGGGATCTCCGCCTGTACCAGAAAGCTTCCTAGAAGCTTCCCTGTGTCCTGGATGATTTTTTGGAAGTGCGGGCCTAGTTCCGACTGTATCTGCCCGAGTATGGGCACCATCGGATCCTGACGGGAATCCTCCTCCCAGGCGTTGAAATAGACGGCGCGGAAGCCCTCATTCTGGAGGTCCTGAGCCCAGCGCCGTAACAGGAAGGTCTTGCCGGTCCCCCATGCTCCGTGGAGGCTTATGCGTAGAGGTGCGGTCTGGTTTCTTACCAGAACCGTCAGCTTGGCAGCGAGTTGTCTCCTGCCAAGGAGATCGTCTGTCCAGGGATTCTTCTGGTTCCACCTCCATTTCCTGGAGTTTGAGCTGCGGCAGTGGTCGGGGGTTAGAGGATTTGCCCAAGCTACTGCTCCTATATCAGCAGAGGTACTCCTACCAGGACTATCAGTTTATTTCTCTTCACGACGTCTCCCCCCTCCAGGCACTCGGCCTCATCGATGTAGCCGACCGTCTCCCGTATCCGGCTCTCGGTGTCCTCGATGGGGTCGCAGCGGCCGTTGTAGAAACAGCCGTTATGCAGATAGGGGGCCGTTTGGGGCCACGGCCCATCAGGGCCTGGAGCTTTTCGTACTCTTTCCCCAGTCCCCGTAGCTCCGCCGAGATAAGTGTGCTGTTGGGAGGGACTTCTCCCGTCCGTGCCAGGATGAGGGCGTCGGTGGCCCGTTTCGTTGTCTCCTAAGGCCTTCTCGGCGGCATTTCAGGTCTGGCCATGGGCGAATATCTCCAGCGTATACGCCTGGAGCTCGCGGGCGTCAGGGAAGGTCTCCTCAATTCGGTTGGTCCAAGCCGTCGTTCTGTCATTCTACTCCAGGCTGCCGGCGAAGTCCCCCTCTCCTGCCCAGATTAACCATACCCCTATTCACTCCCCAAAACGTCCTTTGGGGGGGCTCCTGGTCGAAACGTCGCCGACCTTCCCCCGTCAGGGGCCACCACGTTGATTTTCCCGCGGGGTCCCGGATGTCAGTCCCCCATCCCGCGGACGTGGTCCATGAACCGGTGGAGTCCGGGGGCCTCTGCCAGCTCGTCCCAGTCCAGCTTTGCCACGGCCTCGGCGAGGCCGTCCATCCGGCCCTCCTCGTAGCTCCGCTGCCTGACTCGGGCGGCATCGAGCACTGCCTTGTAGTGCGTCTCTCCGGAGACAGTTCCCTCGCGGATCTGGTACCAGTCAATGAACTGGGCCTCCATGTCGCCCTCAGGGTCGATCTCGGCGACATCGACCAGGTAGGCGATGAGCAGGTCCTTCTCTTCGTTGGTCATGGTGCTGCTTTCCCTCCGATCCGGCTCGCCAACATCTGTTGTGTGGACCTCGCCTGGGCCCGTTCCACCCTACGATGGATCGTCCGGATCTTCACGCCGTCGAAGGCAGCCATTCGCACGGCCGCGCCGCTGGAGTCCAGGCCCCTGGGCGACCAGTTGGTCGAACCGCGCCATGGTTCCCAGGACGGACACCCGCACCGGTTCCCCCTTGCGCTCCACCTGGCTCACTTTAAGTCCAGCGGTGACACATGGAGTCTGTCTCAGAACGCACCCAGGCTAAGCAAGGACGCCGGGCTTTGTGGGTCAACCATCGGCGGTGGATGTTCCCCTTTTAGGTTGTTTCCCAATCGTGGCCTTGGCACCTCAGGAAGGGGGCGCTTGGGAAGCCCTCTAGCCCCCGAAGTTCCACTGATCCCTTCCGGGGCTGCATTCCGGGGGCTTGCAACCTCCAAAAGGCTAAGGCTAACCCGGAGCGGCTGGTTCTTTCAGTAGAAATACCGGAAAGAGGGATTCTCGCCGCGAGCAAAGGGGCTTCGGTTTTGAAAATTGGAGAATATTTCCCTGCCAGCTTGGGGTTAGAACCATTCCAATTGAGCTGCCCCCACACGGCAGATATTGTTTCTCGCTTGGTACCTGCTCGGGAAGTGTAGTTGAAATCGACGCGTCGAATTCCAGTTTGTTCGAGTACTTCGCCCAGAAGATTGTCAGGGACGTCACCAACTATTAGCTGATTCATCAGAGAGTCGTTGCTATGCGGGCAATAACCTATTTCCACCAGAGCGGATTCAGCGACCGCATTGCCACTATTCAGAATGCCAACCAAGAGTTCGGCTCCAAGACCGTAGGAGGGGTTGTCCGGAATACCTTTTCTCCAAGGTTCGTTGAGCCCGAATTGTATCTTGAGATCTGGTGCTAGACTCCTTTCCCGAACCATGTTGATTTCGTAATGCTCCATAGCCTCGGCTTTGTAATGGAACCTCTTGTAGTACCTCTTGTCTTTTGCTTGCCAGACGTCTCCGATCCCGAGAGCGACTTCAACAATGATCACTATGCGGTCGGTGTTCCCGTACGGTACCTCAGTCACCTGGAATAGATTCGGGTGTGGTTTGGGTTGAATGTTGCTGGTGATCAGGTTTTCTATGGTTTCCTTGTCAATTTTTCCACGTTTGAACCCGATTTCTGGACCGCCAGGGATCGGTGCGCCTCCGGTACTGTTCGGGTCTTCAGATTCTGGGACTCCGTAAACCAAAACGCCTCCATCCGAATTGAGGAAGGACGAGACGTCCTTGCTTATATCTTCACCGCGTTTTTGCTTGTCTACCCCGCCGCCTCCCCTGCCCGCCGGGAACAAGCTTCTGACGTCCTTATAGTCCAGATGAATGTCTTCAGGTTTTTGTTCCACGAGCATTCGATCAAGTAACTCAGCCCACGAATCTAGTTCAATAAATTGGTCCACATTGCCCTCCGTTCAGCGTCAACTACAATTACCGGTTCACGCAGACTAATCTTGCCGGTTCTCCTCATTCAGGTAGCTCTGGAATTTTCCCTGGCCGTCGAGACCAGTTGAGCTCGGATCTCGGCCTTCACCTTTTCCCTGTTGCCGCCGGCTTGGCCCGCGGCCTCAGTAACCACGCGCCGGAGTTACCGCACCATTTCCATCTCCGCCATCGTTCCCCCTGGAGGCCTGTAACCATGGACTCGGCATCCTCAGCTACTCTACGTAGCGAGTGAGTCGGCGAACCATCACCCGCCTCCCAGGAACAGGACCACCCTGCAGTGGCCGCACCTCGCCAGGCGCTGCCCAGGCTGGGGCTGGCCTTCTCCGTTGACCTTGAATCCGCAACCGGGGGCACTCCAGGCTCCAGCGGAACTTGAGCAGGTCCCGGCGGACCGTCCGCTGCTGGCCGCCGCCCTTCTGCCCGGGCGGCTTCGGCTTCGCCGGCGGCGCGGGAGGAGCCGCAGCCTCGTCAAGGGCGGCGATCTCCGCCCTGGTCAGCCTCTCCCCGGGCTTGGACCGTCCCAGCAGCATGTTCCTGTTCGTCATGTTCCCCGGTCTCACTTCCCAGGTCTGGTCGGCCATACCCGTTTGATGGGAACCCTGCTTCAGACCACCCCGTCCCGCAGCCGCCGGAGCAGGTCCACGGATACGCTGACGCTGTCGTCGTCTTCCAGCTGGGACAGGGCGCAGTCCAGGCAGAGGACGTGGGTGACGTCGGCGACCACCATGACCACCGCCTGGGAGACGAGGAGGGTCTTGTGATAGGTGTCGCACTCGGGACGGGATTTCGTCGTCATGAGATCCTCCCGTTCAGTTGCGGGAAATCAGGATGGTGTTGTCCGATCATAGGTTGATGTTTCCCTCCCGGTTGCGCAGCGGCCCGGCAAGGCGGGTCTGATTGGCTCCGGCGGCGGGGGCGTTCCCTCCGCGAGATTATGCTTGCTCATCGGGGCAGAAACTCCTTATCCGTTGTCGGCGTCAGGAAAGTGGTCCCGTGTCGGCGTCTGAGGTGGACCCGGAATTTCGGACAGGTGGCTAAGTGAGAGTCCCGCTCCTAAACTGAGGGCAGCGGTTGCTGTCGGAAGGAGCAGGAAATGTCACAAGGACGCAGGAAACACAGCCCAGCTTTCAAGGCCAAGGTGGCGTTGGAGGCGCTGAAGGGCCAGGAGACGGTGGCCCAGCTGGCCGCCAGGTATGAGGTCCACCCCGGACAGATTCAGGCCTGGAAGAAGGCTCTTGCGGAGGGCGCCTCCGGGGTCTTCAGCAACGGCAATGACCAGCAGTCGAAGAAGGACGCCACCCTGGTCGCGCGCCTGTACCAGGAGATCGGCCGGCTGAAGGTGGAGCGGGATTTCTTGGCGGAGAGGTCCGGTCCATGAGTCCGGCCCGGCGGCGGCAGATGGTGGACCGGGAGCATCCCTCCCTGTCCCTGGTGCGCCAGTGCGCTTTGTTAGGCGTCAGCCGTTCCAGCATCTACTACCGTCCCCGGGCTGCATCGCCAGAGGACCTGTCCCTGATGGGAGAGATCGACCGGCAGTACCTGGAGACGCCCTTCTTTGGGTCCAGGCGGATGAAGGCCTGGCTGGAGCGGCAGGGGATGCCGGTGAGCCGGAAGCGGGTGCAGCGGCTGATGCGGGCCATGGGGCTGCGGGCCATCTACCGCCGTCCCAGCACCAGCCGGCCAGCGCCGGAGCAACGAGTCTATCCCTACCTGCTGAGAAATGTCAGGGTCACCCGGCCCAACCAGGTGTGGGCCGCGGACATCACCTACCTGCCCATGGCCCGGGGCTTCCTGTACCTGGTGGCGGTGATGGACTGGCACAGCCGGTACGTCGTGTCCTGGCGGCTGTCCAACACCCTGGAGGCCGGCTTCTGCGCCGCGGCGCTGGAGGAGGCTCTGACCAAGGGCCAGCCCGAGGTGTTCAATACCGACCAGGGGAGCCAGTTCACCAGCCTGGAGTTCACCCAAGTGCTGCAGGACCGGGGCGTGAGGATCAGCATGGACGGCAAGGGGCGGTACCAAGACAACATCTTCGTGGAGCGGCTGTGGCGGACGGTGAAGTACGAAGAGGTGTACCTGAAAGCCTACGCCAGCGTCCTGGAGGCCCAGCGGGGGCTGGAAGACTATTTCAGGTTCTACAATGGGCTCAGGCCCCATCAGGCCCTGGGCTACCGGACTCCCGCCGAGGTGTTCCATGGGGAGCAGGAAGCCGTAGAAGGGGACTCTAGTGCAAGGAGGTATTCACCGGAAAAGGGGATCCAAGCATTGGCAGGAGCGTTGGGATTCTCACTTAATTCAGCCCTGATCCTGTCCAAATAATGGGCTCCACCTCAGTCTGGAGAGAGCAATATTGAAGAACTAGGGAGGATTTTCTCGACCGAATTCACATCCCACCGCAGCCACGAGGAAGGATGGTTCGGGCGGACTTTCTATTTGAAGATTAGGCTGTCGACAATGGTTCTCAATACGCTCTCATATTCATCATAAGAATGTTCGCAAACCCAGCCTGATAAAACAAAAGACGATTCATAAGATAACCCAAGGAGAACGTTGCTGAGTTTCACGCAGCTATCATAGGGCGTCTTATAACGATATAGGATGGTGGCGGCACCGCTTCCGTCGGCCTCCTCGACCAGAATTTCGCGCTCAACGACCTCAAACAATTCACCCTGCGAAATCTCATTTATTGCCCGGGACGACTCTATCATTTCGTTTGCGAATTCAGAAATTGAACTAGCTGGCTGACTATCGAACACACCGATGCCGAATCCAGCCGACCGGTCGGGGGACCGGAAAGAGACGCTATCCTTGTAACTATCCTCAATTTCCCAGCCCCACGGAACGCGGACGCTGTAACCGTAATCCTG
The DNA here is from genome assembly GCA_965203675.1 of Dehalococcoidia bacterium. Classification (GTDB taxonomy): domain Bacteria; phylum Chloroflexota; class Dehalococcoidia; order Lucifugimonadales; family UBA3495; genus CATOSK01. Next base: position 490,982 of record CBDBDE010000001.1, read on the forward strand.
ATTTGCGTATGTCCCCTTTGTGTATGTGCGCCAGACAAACTCTGTGCTGGGGGTAGGCTTGGGAGTTGGTGTTGGGAACGCGACTCGAGATCCCTGCTTCAACCCTTCCAGGACGCTCTGGATGCTTTGCCGGGATATTGCGAACCCTACGCCATCGATGGATACTCCATAGTCTTCCCGGATGATGAAGGTATTTATCCCAATGGTCTCGCCGTTGGACAGCAGCAGGGGCCCGCCGCTGTTGCCGGGATTGATGGGAGCGTCGGTCTGGACTACCCAGGACTTGTAGCTATCGTCGTACCGGTAGGCGGAGACTATTCCACGGGTGACAGTAGCCGAACCCTCGATTCCGAGTGGATAGCCAATGGCTACAACCTCCGCTCCGGGCTTAATCACTTGAGAACCCTGCAATGAAAGCGGGTTAAAGGAACCGCAACAGATTTCCAGCACGGCCAAGTCACGATAGGCGTCGTACCCCAATACGGTTCCTTGGTACGTGCTGGCGTCGTTGACCAGAACTTCCGCCCGGCCAGCTCCTTGAATGACGTGGTGGTTGGTAAGGACATAGGCGCGACCGCGATGGGTAGTCTCGAACACGAAACCGGTTCCGCTGCCTGAGTTTGTCCTGACCCTCACTACGCCGGTCTTCACCTGCTGCACCATAGCAGCCAAATCGGGAGTCGCAGTCGGCAGTGCAGTGGCGGCGGGTGAAGGTGTGACAGGAGATTCCAGGGTGGGTGAAGGCATGGGAGTGTTGGTAGGTTTCGGGACAGGCGTTTCAGTGGGCGCGGGTATTGGAATAGCGGTTGGTTGTGGAGGGGGCGCCGGAGTGTCCGTGGGTGCGACGGCGGCGGTAGCTTCAACACGGGCAACAACGGTGGCCTCAACATCAGGAGTAGCGGGTAGAACTACAACCACGGGTTCCCGACACGCCAAGGTCAACGCAGCGGTGAGAGTTAGGATCCCAGCTAGGATGAAGCGAGTTATCGCCGAAGTGGGGATTCCCTGCATATCTGCAGTTCTCATCGTTTAGCTATTCAGGGGAGTTTACCATTGGTCTGGCCCCCAATACGGAGCCGGCCTGAATGTGAGTGCTGAACCATCTGTGTCTGGGCGGGACATACGCCACCCTAGGTAACACCATGCGGGACGCCCTGCGCTCAGAAGGCGAGTTTCCGTCGCAAATATCCTTCTGACTGCTAGCCGAAACCTATGCCAATCGCCCAACACAGACCTGCCCGTTCAAGCCTCCCGACCTTGCAGTCGACCAGATTGGAACCGGTCTCCTCTGGTAAGCATTTCCAGGAAATCTCTGTCGGTGACTATCTGCAACCGTCTCGCATCGGGGTACATCCATAACCTCGGATGGTTTACGATGACAACACCCTCTATAACGTAATCTTTTTCGGTCGCGATGCCTAACTCGGACTTCAGGGCCTCTACCTTGGCTCTAAACCAATCAACCTGCAGATTCACCTTGTCCACAGCATTGCCCAATTCATGCTTTTGCTCTGCCATCTTGCGCGGAACCATGCCGGGATCCGCGACATCTTTAACCTCTGCCAGCACGAAGCGGTGAAGTTGGTGGTCAACAACGAATACATCAACAGGGCCGAACCCAGCGCCTTTGGGGATGTGTTCGGTTCCCGCTCGATCCTTTTCCTTAAGGGCCAAAAACCCCACCTCTCGGCAATGGGCAACTATTTGATCCCGGAACGCGTTACCCAGGTTGGTCTGAATCGTACCGATGGCCCTGTTAAGGGGGCCGCCGGTGGACATTCTGGGTATTCGCAGGCGGCCTGCCGGAAAGTCCCGAAGAAACATGCGGGTAGATGCCTCCAAGGTTTCTATCCCATACAGGCAAATTGGTGGGGATTCAAAGCCCTCAAGGACAACGACGGGCCGTCGGACCAGGTGGGAGTCTCGCCCTGCATATTCCGCAGGTCGGAGTTTTTCCAAGCCAATAGAGGAAACTGCCTGTTTCGAAAGAGCATAATCGGTCAACAGCAACTCGAATCTTGGAGGGTCGATCCCAAGACTCTCCGATAGCAACGCACCAAGGTTGTCCTTGCCAACAACCCTAAAGTATTCGCCGTTCTGTGCAAGAGACCCTATTAGTGCGCAAGAGTAATTCAGCCAATGGGCCATATTGTAGCCAAGCTCTTCCTCCATTGGGCCATTCAAAATTCTCCAAACCGGCTCAGAATTAACGGCTTCATCAACTGTCAATTCTGTGCTTAGAGCTTTGGACACTCTGTCAATCCACTCCCTATCGGCCTGGACTCCATATTCTTCCGTGGCCATCTCATATGACCGAGGCATTAGCTTCCCGACTTCTGACACATTTGCTTCCACCGTAAAGTCCGGGCGTACAGTAACCACGAAAGGTACAACTTTATGGTGAACGTATTCCCAGGCCTGGTCCCACTTCAGAATCACACTCGCCATTACAATGAGACGGTCCAGTTTCTCTGCGTCTACTCTGGCGTTGGAATGGTGGCAACACTTGATGCATATTTCGATGAGCCATCTGATTGCCTGGGTATAAGGTGACGCCATTTGCCATATCCGTCGTCGGTTTACAGTGGCTTCCGTACTTCCAGCTAGCAAGATGTCAGGGATGGAAATGTGTCTGAATCTGCTAATGTTGCCCAGGTACTGTTCATTTCTGTCGTAGAGGCTCACGCAGAGGTCAATTATATCGAGCCTTGAAAGTTCCTCCTTGAGAGCAGCGATCAAGCCCTCATAGATTGCCTCAATCTTTGGATACGCACCGTCGTCTATGGTGGAATACGATCCGGGCAATAACCCAGCCTGCCGAACTAGGGATCTGAGGTGGACCCGGAATTTCGGACAGGTGGCTAAGTGAGAGTCCCGCTCCTAAACTGAGGGCAGCGGTTGCTGTCGGAAGGAGCAGGAAATGTCACAAGGACGCAGGAAACACAGCCCAGCTTTCAAGGCCAAGGTGGCGTTGGAGGCGCTGAAGGGCCAGGAGACGGTGGCCCAGCTGGCCGCCAGGTATGAGGTCCACCCCGGACAGATTCAGGCCTGGAAGAAGGCTCTTGCGGAGGGCGCCTCCGGGGTCTTCAGCAACGGCAATGACCAGCAGTCGAAGAAGGACGCCACCCTGGTCGCGCGCCTGTACCAGGAGATCGGCCGGCTGAAGGTGGAGCGGGATTTCTTGGCGGAGAGGTCCGGTCCATGAGTCCGGCCCGGCGGCGGCAGATGGTGGACCGGGAGCATCCCTCCCTGTCCCTGGTGCGCCAGTGCGCTTTGTTAGGCGTCAGCCGTTCCAGCATCTACTACCGTCCCCGGGCTGCATCGCCAGAGGACCTGTCCCTGATGGGAGAGATCGACCGGCAGTACCTGGAGACGCCCTTCTTTGGGTCCAGGCGGATGAAGGCCTGGCTGGAGCGGCAGGGGATGCCGGTGAGCCGGAAGCGGGTGCAGCGGCTGATGCGGGCCATGGGGCTGCGGGCCATCTACCGCCGTCCCAGCACCAGCCGGCCAGCGCCGGAGCAACGAGTCTATCCCTACCTGCTGAGAAATGTCAGGGTCACCCGGCCCAACCAGGTGTGGGCCGCGGACATCACCTACCTGCCCATGGCCCGGGGCTTCCTGTACCTGGTGGCGGTGATGGACTGGCACAGCCGGTACGTCGTGTCCTGGCGGCTGTCCAACACCCTGGAGGCCGGCTTCTGCGCCGCGGCGCTGGAGGAGGCTCTGACCAAGGGCCAGCCCGAGGTGTTCAATACCGACCAGGGGAGCCAGTTCACCAGCCTGGAGTTCACCCAAGTGCTGCAGGACCGGGGCGTGAGGATCAGCATGGACGGCAAGGGGCGGTACCAAGACAACATCTTCGTGGAGCGGCTGTGGCGGACGGTGAAGTACGAAGAGGTGTACCTGAAAGCCTACGCCAGCGTCCTGGAGGCCCAGCGGGGGCTGGAAGACTATTTCAGGTTCTACAATGGGCTCAGGCCCCATCAGGCCCTGGGCTACCGGACTCCCGCCGAGGTGTTCCATGGGGAGCAGGAAGCCGTAGAAGGGGACTCTAGTGCAAGGAGGTATTCACCGGAAAAGGGGATCCAAGCATTGGCAGGAGCGTTGGGATTCTCACTTAATTCAGCCCTGATCCTGTCCAAATAATGGGCTCCACCTCAATCGCAGCAGAGCCACAACTTCTTGTACGGAGGAATCAGAGGGAAGCCGAATCGGTGGCAAGTTATCGAAACTTGGCGGCATCGGGATAGAAGTCATGTGAGGTTCAGTATAGAGACTCGGGATTATTGAGGATGGATCAAATAAGTGTGGGCGATGTTGAATCGTCTCACTGGCAAACCTGATTTGAGTCGAGGGTGAAATTAGAAAGACCCTAGTCTTTCATTTCGCGGGCAGTGAAGGCGACTCCTATAAGAGTGGGGGCTCCAGCGAGGTCAGTGGCATGGCGGCGGAGAGCGGCGGCCACGTGGGCGTTGACCTATCGGGTGGACCCGGTCAGGCATCTAAGCAAGCTAGACCCGCAGTCAACCCTATCAACCAATCTCCTCTTTCCGCCAAAAGATACTCTTCTACTTCGCAACAGGTCCAATCCGTGTCCTCGTAACCTCCCGCCGTAAAAGAGCAGGGGATACCAATCAACCGTTGACCGATTGCCTAGCATCCCTTGAGCCAAGACTAAGCCGTTCTGGATTTGAGCGATTGCCACGGAAGCGTCCAGGTTTCTGCCGCCCTTGAGTTCAGCAGCGCAGACGAAATCTCGGTTCAAGTCGTCCACCCGACCGAAAATCAGGCGGTCACATAGGCGACCGGGTCTTTGGTGCTTGGAGCAAACCTGATGTTTGGTGCCGTGAATAGTGGTCAGGGATCCCGGGTTGAACCCGCTAACGTCGATTCTGCATCCTTCGTCCTCATAGGAATCGGTCAAGCAGCAATCACGATATTGGTTGTAGACCACCTCAGCAAACCGGGGACGTGTCATAAGACCCGATCCCGTTGTAGGGCTATTGACTCGTTGTAGATGGCCTCAATTACAGCGGCGAATTCGTCCTCGTCGATCCCGGTGTCCGGGTCGATGTCCAGGGATTGGATTACGTTGCCTCCTTGTTCCCGGTCGTACTTGAACAAGCAGGCGTTGACTTGTTCGGGTTTCAGGAAGTCGGAGGATTCGAAGCCGTGTTCTTCAATCAGGTTCCGGCTGGCATTGCTCAATGCCAGAGCGTTGTTTATCTGTCCAACAAACATGTCGCTATGGGTGGTTATGATTACCCTCACGCCGGAGTTGACCAGCCGGACGATCCCCCGGGCCATCATTCGCTGGGCCGCCGGGTGCAGGTGAGACTCCGGTTCCTCAAGAATCAGCAGGTTGCCCGGTCTCACCAGGTACTTCAAGAACAGGATGAGCGGGGCTAATTCGGAAACCATGGAAGAGGTTTCGTCCAGGATAAACTCGCCCGATTCCGTTTGGGTCTCGCTGGGAAGATAGAATATTTCGGAGGTTGGGAACGCCGCGGGCTGGAAGAGGTCAATCTTGCCGCCCAAGACGGCGTCTTCGATGAAGGAAATGGCGTCGTCCATTGCGGGATCGGTCGTGCGGCGCATGGGCGGGCCCAGGCTTACGAGATTACCCACGAACTCCGTTGTGACTCTCGGCAAGGTTAGGATGTTGGACTCCCGTCCGCCCGATCGACCAGATCGATGAACGATATCGGCGGCCAAGATGTTATACCCCTGAACGATGCCAGAGCGCGCCGCCGGAAGATAATAGCTTTGCTCGGGCACTCTATCCAACACCGTAGCAGCCAGCGAGTCCAGCCATGAGGACACGACCTCGTAGAAGATATCGACGGGTTCCCTGTCTAGTTCGGGTTCGTATTCCATAAGTGCCAGTGGAGATGGTTCTATTCCGGCCTTCGAAATATCGAAGTTCAGATCCGCGCGCTCCTCGTCCACTACCCGAATATCCATGTCCAACCTCGGCTCGTCCCGATGCAGGGTAAGCCGGAAATCTGCGGGTTGGGCACCCCTCCTGACAAAGGCGGCTGGTCTCCTATATGCCTGGCGCAAATGGCTTATGGAGTCACTGCGAACCCTGCCCATCTGTTGAACGGTCATCTCCTTCAATCCCGCCCGTATGTCTTTGGGAAGGTCGGAAACAGTTAGTTGCTGAGGGTCTTCCCCCTCTCTCTTCAGTTGTCTCGCCCATTCCCAGACAGCATTGCCAAAGCTTGAGTCTTCGCTCGGTACATTCCAATGGTCTCCAATAACCTTGTTCGTATACATCGCACCGCCAACAAATATGCGCCTGGGCGGGACGAGGTTGTCTCCTTTGAGGGCCTTCATCACCACATGTATGGCCGTGGCCATGTATGACTTGCCGGTGTTGCTGGGCCCAACGAATATCGTGAGCGGCTTCAAGTCTACCGTTCCCTCGGCGATGGGCCCTAAATTATTGACCGATACTGTTAGCATGATTCGCCTAACCAGGGTGGGTTATCCGGACTATGCCAGTCATGCTGCCCCGCAGGGCATGGGCCATCTTCCAGAGTTCGGACTCCGGGCCTGTGTCGCGCCCCCGCCTTTTTCGCCTACGGTCCTCGAATTGGGGTGGCTTCTACGCCGCCTGGCCGTCGTCATCTGTCCTTGACTCCACTCTCCTCTCCAATGTCCGTGGTGGTCCCGCTTCTCAAAGGCAAGGGTCAGGACCACGGACATTCCCGCAGCAACTCTTGGTTCTTGGTAAACTCGCTGCCACAGCGTAAATCGAAAGAGTTCATGCCCCATTTTACCCCCGCCACAGCCCCAGCGTCATCGCCCTCCGCAGCCACCGGGCCCGTTTGGCTCTCCGCAATTCCCTTTGCGCCTCGGCCAGGGCGTCCCGCCGCCAGCGCACGTGGTCGCGTCTATGGCCATCGTCCAACGGAAAGGCTTCCGTCGGCAGGGTCAAGTGGAACTCCCGCAGCATCTCAGCCTCCAGTTCCCACGGCCGCACCGCCGCCACTGCCCGGTCAACCTGGGTGCCCACTGACCCGTCTCCCCCACCGGCCCTGATCATCCGCCACTCGGCCACCAGCGGCTCCGCCGGCCCGAAAGCCTGTTCCTCGTCGGGCTCTCCCCCAACGTGACCACACCGGCATCAGGCAACCCAGAGCCCCTCTCGGGCGGACTCCAGTCCCCGGGCTGACCCCGGCCGCCGTCAACCGCATCGGCCCCGCCTGGCTCCTGCCCCTCCTCTTCCAGCTCCGAGACCTGTCGCCTCAGCGCATCCAGTTCATCGGCCTGGGCTTGGACCGTCTCCCGCAACTCCCGGTTCTCAGCCTCCAGCACCGCCGACCGCTCTTCCCGGGTTTCCGACGCGTCTTCTCCTCGGATGTCCCCGCCGACAACGCTGAGCCCACCATCGCCTGCATCCTGCGCGTCCCGGAACTCCCCCCACGTCTGCCGCATCCGATAGGAGACCTGCCGGGGCCGCAGCAGTTCGTCTTGGTCCGTTATTTCAGCCCCCGAACCCAGGTGGCTACCACGTCCCATCCGTCAATTCCGGCCTCGCGCAACTTGCATATTGTTGCAACCAGCCCCTGACAGGAAGCGTTCTCCGCTCCCCATCCGGCAGGGGCCGGTTTGTAGGCTTCCCAGCTTGGAAACGGCCGGGATCCGCAACTTGCCATGAAATCGACTTCCCGTACTGCCCCCCGACATCCCAGCAGCCAAAAACAGGGTCATCACCAGGGAGGCGCCGACGCATCAGCGAGACGCCATCAGGGTTTCAGGAATGAAATCCCTTCCGAGGGATTACCCTCGATCCTCCAGGCTCCCAGACTGGTGCACAAACACCGGATGTCCGGCGGCAACGGCGGAAAGGACTGCCCGTCATCCCGCCTTGCCGTGCTTGGAGAAGTGGAATGAAGAAGGCCGGTAGAAAGAGAACGTCCACGCGCAACCCCGGCTCGCCGGAGAGGTCATCGACGGCGTACACCCCCAAACAGAGGGAGCAATTGCAACACGGGCTGCGCATCCTGGCCCGCATGATCGTCCGCGCCCACCTGAGGCGGGAGGCGTCCCAGCGCGGGTCGGCGCCGCCACCGGACCGATGGCCCGGTGGCTGAAACTCCTGCGGAACCGGCTCTGAGTCCCCGGCCCCGGCCCGGCCTCGGGCAGGTCCAGGACCGCCGCCGCGACTCCGCTCTTTACCACAAAACTTGCTGAAATGTAAGGCCTCGCAGGGCATTATGCTCGACGAATTTCTCCTGGACAATGGAATGTTGAACCGTCGCCCTGGGAGGAATGCGAATGCGAACGAGGCAGCCGGCCTGGCCGGAGGCGACCCAAGACACGGCGACAGAAGCCCCGGACCTGGACGGCGCCATCCGCAACTACGTGCTCGCCTACGCCCCGTGGCCGGGCAGGCCACAGGCCGCCAGGCGCTTGGGCGTCTCCCGCCATACCCTGAGGCGCTGCCCGGAGCGCGGACACCCAGGCCACTCCCTACTCGGGATGGTGACCAAGGCCGTAGTCTACGCCCCCGACACCATGGCAGCGGCAGCCCGGGCCATGACCGCCAGCCGCCAAATCCGTTGACGAGCCGCCGCCCGGAAACAACCATTGGCAGGGACCCTGGAAGACGCGCTGCGGTTGCTACTCGCCTCGCCAGTACTGACATTTGGCCACTGACGGCGGCGGTCCCCGGCTGCTAGGCTGACGACATGGCATTCTCACGAGAGCGCATCCTGGACGCCCTGGCCCGGCTGCCCTTCATCGACGCGGGGGAACTGGCCCTGATCCTGGGCGAGCCTCTGGCGACGGTGCACCGCGCCCTTTCCGCCCTGCTGGAGGACGGCGCCGCCGGACGGGCAACCCACGGGACCGCTATCCTGCCCTCCAGCAACCGCTACTACCTCACGAAGAAGGGCATCGCCCAAGCCGCCGACGCCCTGGGCTACGACGCGCCCTCGGAGTTCGTGCGGGCCTGCCCTGTGTCCAGGCAATGGCTGGCATTGCTCATCCGCCGGATGGACGCGGCGGCCTCGGTGTACCGCCTGGCGGCAACCCTGTCCCCCGGCGTGGACGGCCTGGAAACCCGGGTGGAGTTCCAGCGCCGGGGCCGCTTCGACGCGGTGATCACCCTCCACAACGGCCGCAGCTTTGGTGTGGTGCGGCAAGGGTTGGCGCTGCGGCGCCGCTCCCTCTACGACCGGCTGCGGGCCATCGCCGAGTACCGCCCTGCCCACCGTCCCTCCGTGGTGCTGGTCCTGACGCCCAGCCCCTGGGAGCAGCGGCTCACCGACGAGTTCTGCCGGAACGCGGAACTCAGAGACTGCTACGTGGGCGTGGAGCGCCGGGCGACCCTCGAACAGTGGGAGCGTCCGGTCTGGATATCGTCCAACTGGGTGGTGGGCAAGACATACCGTACCCTGGAGCAGGTGGTCTCCCAGGCCGAACCCGGCGGCAGGTTCCCCTGGGAAACGCCGGAACGGAAGCGGGCCTCCCTGCCCGACCCGGAGCGCATGGTTTCATCGGCACCGGCCTTCGGCGTCAGCCCCTCGGAGAAGCGAGTCCTGGACCTGATCACCGACCACCCGATGATCCCCCGAGAGCATCTGGCCCGCTGGCTGGGGGTCTCCGACGGCCGCATCAGCCAGATGACCCGCAGCCTGGTGAACGATTGGGCCCTGGTGGAGCAGCACGGCAAACGGGCTGACGTGCGCTACACCCTGTCGGAGCGGGGCATCGGGTACATCACCCGACGGGACCGGGCCCAGCTGTCAACAACCATGGCCGCCTGGAGCACGGATCCTGCCGCCGACAACCACGGACGGCCCCGTCCCCTGGGACACCGCATCCTCACCTGGGAGCGCCAGACCAGCCACGCCGACGGCATCACCTGGTTCCTGTCGGAACTGGCCGCTGAGGCACGGGAAGACACCGCCGGCGAACTCCAGTGGTCCGTGCCCACCGCCCGCTCCGACCGGGCCTTCAACCGGGGCGAGGACGCCATCGCCCCCGACGCCGTGGGGCACCTGCTGACCAATGGCCTGCACGTGCCCTTCTACTTCGAGCACGAGCTGCGGGCCCGGCACTCCAGGGGCGTGGTCGCCAGATTGCGGCCCTACCTCCGCTACTACCGCTCCGACGCGCCCCGCGATGACCAGCCGCCCTTCCCGACCACGCTGTTCATGGTGGAGACCGAGGAGGTGGCGGAGACCTACGCCAGCACAGCGTCCCGGATGACCGCCATGGCGCTGCCCATCCTGGTGTCCAGTAGGGAGATTCTTTCCTGTAGAGGGGTACTGAGCAAGTCCTGGCGTCCCCTGTGGAACGGGGGAAGCCCGCCCCTGGCGCTGCGGGAACTGAGCGATTACGAGTGGGACACATTGCGCCGGCGGATGCGTCGAGAGGAGACACGTTAATCATGCTGACACGGCTTTATCTGCCCGTTCTGTTGTCCGGGGTCTCAAACGGGCATTTCGGGGACGATTTCCGGGTTGGCCGGGAGGCCGCGACGCATCAGTTAGCCCCGGATCCACGCAGGAAAGGGGCCGCAATTCCCCTTGAACAGTCAGGACTTGCATTTTTGCAAGCCTGAGAAACCAGGCTAAAACAGTGAGGCGATTTCAGGCCGAGCGCCATCGCCTGACGTATCGCCGGCGACGAGGTGATTTATATGTCAGACAACGTCAAGAATGATGTCCACTGGGTGGACAAGGGGGAGGCGGCGCGGGAGTTGGAGGTATCGTTATCGACCCTGGACCGGATGATCCGCAGGGGAGATGTGGAGGTGGAGAGGGAGGGTCGGCGGGTCTACGTGAAGCTGGCGGGACCCCGTTACCCCAGCGACGGGGAGCTGCTGCGAAATGCCAGGACCAGGGTGGAACAACTGGAGCGCAGGGTCGGGGAGGTGGCCGGCATCGCCGACCGTCTGGAGCGGGAGCGGGACCACGCCCGGGCCGAGACGGAGACCGCCTTGAGCGAGTACCGCAAGCTGGAAGATGTACTGGTCGCGGAGCAGGAGGCCCACCAGCGGGCCAGGCGCTGGCTCGCCCGGCTGGGCATTGCCGTCGCCGTGCTGGCCGTCCTGCTGACGGTCACCGTCCTGGCGGCCTGGTGGCTGATCACGTAGCGGCGTGGGTTCATGCAGCGGCTGGAAAGCCGCCCCCACGGGCCGGGGCGATTGCAAAGCCCCATTCCGGAGAAAGCCATGGAATTTTTCACAGGCACGGCCTTGCGGGTAAAATCCTCATACCCCCAATTTGGGTGTCGCGATTCCAACGCCGGCCAGAGACAGTGTCAGACGGAGAGTGGTGAAATAGGCAATAGACTCTTGCCGCAGGTGCTTTTGCCGCTGCTGACGGCGGCAATGTTGATCACCGGGTGTTCTTCTGAGAGAACTACCGGGGAAGCCGCGCCGGTTCCTGGGGTTGGGACGGCGAAGCCCGCAGTTCAGGAGCCAACCCCGGTCTCCGCGCCGGTTCCCATGGTTGAGGATGCCGGGAACGAACGGCCAGCCGCGCCGCCCGCTGCCGCCGGACCGGCGCCCCTGCCCACGGCTGAGGAACAGAGTGGCGATGTGCAGCTCCGCATCCTGGCCATCAACGACCTGCACGGCCACATCGCCACATCGTCGGACTCCTTCGGCGGCGTGGGCCGGGCCGACTACCTGGCGGCGAACATCGCGGCGGCGAGAGCCGAGGCCGGGAACTCCATCCTGGTTTCGGCGGGAGACCTCATCGGCGCCTCGCCGCTGCTTTCGGCGCTGTTTCACGACGAACCCACCATCGAGGCCATGAATCTGATGGGCCTGGACATCAACAGCGTGGGCAACCACGAGTTCGACGAAGGGCCGGCGGAGCTGCGGCGCATGCAAGCGGGCGGACCTCACCCCGTCGATGGAGACCTGGACGGCACGCCCTTCGGCGGGGCGGACTTCCAGTTCCTTGCCGCCAATGCCATCGACAACGCCACGGGCGAGACGGTCTTCCCGCCCTACGCCGTCCGGGATTTCCAGGGAATAGGGGTTGCGTTCATCGGCATCACGCTGGAGGGAACGGGCGCCATCGTGGCCCGCAGCAGTGTGGCCGGGCTGACCTTCCTGGACGAGGCTGAAACGGTCAACGCGCTGGTGCCGGAACTGGGGGAAAAGGGAATCGAGGCCATCGTAGTCCTGCTGCACGAGGGCGGGTGGTCCGACGGCGGCCGGAGCGACTGCGGCTCCGGCCTCTCCGGGCCCGTCGCGGATGTGGCCCGGCGTCTTGACGGCGCGGTGGACCTCGTTGTCGCCGGGCACACCAACGACGAGTTCGTCTGCCAGGTGGACGGCCTATGGGTGACCATGGCGGATACCCGGGGGCGTCTGTTCACGGTCATCGACGCAACTCTCGACCGGCAGTCCGGGGACCTCCGGGTGGTGGAGATCGAGAACCGCCCCAACTCGCAGGATGGCGTGACGCCGGAGCCTGCGCTCACTGAACTCATCGACAGGTACCAGGCCCTTGCGGCTCCCAGGGCCAACGCAGTAATTGGCTCACTGACTGCCGACATTGTCCGGAAGCAGAACGAGGCGGGGGAGTCGGCCCTGGGCGACGTCATCGCGGACGCCCAACTGGCGGCGACCAGCGGGGCGGACTCGGGCGGCGCGGTGGTGGCCTTCACCAACTCCGGCGGCATTCGCGCCGACATGCGCTTCGCGTCTTCGGGCGATGAGGCCAACGGGGAACTGACCTACGCGGAAGCCTTCGCCGTGCAGCCCTTCGGCAACAGCCTGGTGACCATGTCGCTCACCGGGGCGCAGGTCGACGCCCTGCTGGAGCAGCAGTTCGGCGGCGCCGATGTGGAATCCCGAAACGTACTCCAGGTATCGAAGGGACTCGTCTACACCTGGGACGCTGCAAAGCCGCCGGGAGACCGGGTCGACGCGTCCGGCATTGCCATTGACGGGGTGAAGGTGGACCCGGACGCCCTGTACCGGGTGACCGTCAACAGCTACCTGGCCGACGGCGGCAGCGGCTTCAGCGTTCTGACCGAGGGCACGGAGAGGACGGGAGGAATGATCGATATCGACGCCCTGGCTGCGTATTTCGCCAGCGCAGGCGTGGTTTCCCCCGGCCCGCAGGACCGTATCGCGCGATTGAACTGAAGGGGACGAAGCCGTCGCAAGACGAGAAACAGTCACCTTGGAGGGAAAGTTGACGAGTCTGGAAATAGCACAACTGCCAGCTGACATTCACGCGCTGCTGGAACTGGAGGGTAGCAAGAGTTTCGCGGTTGCCTACGTGGACGGATATGGAGTCGACATCATCGAAAAGCATCTTTCCGATAAACTCGGGAAGCAGCATGAATTCCGCTTGCTGGTGGACCTCAAGAGTTGCGGCTCTCGACCCGAAGCCATAGAGAGGCTGGCAATGCTGTCGGAATCGGAGCGGAACCCGAGCTTTGAGTGTCGGGAGTTCTACATCAGAGGTGACGGCTTCGCGATTCTTCATTCCAAGCTCTTCATCTCCCACACGAACGACAAAGTAACCTTCATCACCGGTTCCCACAACCTCACCAGGAATGCCCTGAAGAGAAACAAGGAGCACGGCCTCAGGGTGGAGTCTGCCGCAATCGACAGCGTGGGAGAAAAGACGCTTAAGGAGTTCAACTGCCTATGGGAGGATAGGAGAGCGGTAGCACTCACCGCTGAACGAGCCAGGCAGTATGCTTCTCACTTCGACAGCAACGAGTCCTCCGGGCACAAGGATAAGCTCGAGAATCCTCTACCACCGCCCGGCCCGAACCCCTTCCCTGGCCCAGAAGCCACGGCTCAATACTGGCTCTTGAAAGCCAACGTAGCCAGGTATACGTTCCAGGATCTGCTGGCAGAAAGAGATGAGAAATGCTGGTGGCACGGAGTCCGCCAGACCACTTCCAACAAATGTATCCGAGACGACTTCAGGATAGGTGACCGCATCCTGTACTACCGCAGCTCCCCTCCCCGCCCGGACCTTCCAGGCATAGTAGGAACTGCCAGGGTTGTCAGCAATCCAGAGCCTGATCCATCTGCCTGGGACCCTGAATCGCCGAATTACGACCGAAGGAGCAACCCCGATAACCCGACGTGGTACAAGGCGGAAATCCAGGCGGATATTATCCTTGACCGTGTCGTGACCCTGCCGGAACTCCGACAGACGCCCGGTCTGGCCAGTACCAATTGGGGTGGCGTCAATTACATTCTTCCGCTCTTATCGGAAGAATTCAGCGCGGTGATAGCAATGGGCAGTGCTTAACTTGCACAAATTCTGGTTTCATTCCCGATCCATAAAACCGGAGTACATCCTCGAACCGGCCGACTAAGGACCCGGCTGGAACGCCGCCCTGACGGGCCGGGCGGCATTGACAGCGGGCCGTAGGTGAAGGATAATTATAGTAAGACAACACATTACATTACAAGGCTCAAAGAAAAACCATGCCCCCACGACGCATTTCTAGGACGATCACCTTTTCGCTGCCCCCGGAGATGTTCGAGGAGGTGCGGCGGGTGAAGGAGGAAGAGGGCCGCGACATGAGCGAGCTGATCCGCGAAGCCCTGCGCCTGTACATGGAAGACAGGGAACTGCGCCGTGAGCAACGCCTGGAACGCCTGCGCTCCCGACAGGCTGAACGGGAAGAGAATCAAGGAGGACACAGCGATGAGTAAGAATACCGATCTGACCCCGGCGGCCCTGTACGCCCGGGTGTCCAGCGACCGGCAGGACGTGGACCTGTCCGTCGCCGCCCAGCTCAGGGCATTGAGGGACTATGCCGACAAGAACGGCTACGTGGTCGCCCGCGAGTACATCGACGAGGCTGAGAGCGGCCGTATCGCCGACCGGCCCCAGTTCCGCCGGATGCTGGACGAGGCCAGCCACGCCGACTCTCCTTTCCAGGAGATTTTGGTCTGGAAATTCTCCAGATTCACCCGCAAGCGGGAACACGCGGTGGCCTTCAAGTCCATGCTCCGCAAGCGGGGCATCCGGGTCACCTCCATCACCGAGCACGCCGACGATTCCCCCACCGGCAAGCTGATGGAGGCCATCATCGAGTCCGTGGACGAGTTCTACTCGGAAAATCTGATACCGGAGGTGCAATCGACTCCAAATCTTCCGACGGGATCGCCAGCGTGAAAGTTAGGTTGTTCTCCCGGTTGATGGTCACCTCCTCCAGCAGCAGCCGCAGCACCTCCCTCCGCTTGTCATCGGGCAGGTCGTCCAGCCCGTCCCCCATCAGTTCCGCCCACTCCAGCACCCGCTGCGCCATTTCCTTCTGACCAGCCTGGGCCGACTCCCTGGCCCGGCAATCGTTCAGCCTCCTGCGGGCGCTCTCCAGCCTCTCCGTGATGAACTTCCGCTGGTGGTCCAACTGGGCCTCGGTGATCTTCCCCGAAACGTAGAGCCGGATGGCCCGGTCCTCCTCCAACTGCACCTTCTCCAGTTCCCGCTCCGCCCTGACAACCTCTTCGCTCAGCCCACCCTCTTCCTTCTCTCCCAGGGACTCGATGCCGGCCACGATCAGGGCGGGATTGGCCAGCACCTTCTTGACCTCCTCCCAGACCAATCCCTCCAATCGCTCCGCCCGGATCATGGTGTGCTCCCGGCAGCCGGTCTGGAAGTGCTGCACGCCGTAGCACTTGTAGTAGCGGCGGGGCACCTCCATCTGGTACTTGTACGTCTTGTCTCCGTGCTTGACCGTCCGCTTCCTGGTGGCCAGGCAGCCCATGAGCATCCCGCATTCGGTGCACCGGACCAGGTGCTGCAACAGGTAGAATATCTTGGTGTTGCGCCCGGAGTAGGTCTTGCGCCTGGTCCGCATCTCCTGGCAGCGGTCCCAGGTTTCAGCGTCGATGATGGCCGGGAAGGGCACGCCGATCCAGTTCTCGGGGTCCTGGTCGTAGACCTTGATGCCGTCCTCGGTGGAGACGTAGCGGGCGCGTCCGTACCACCAGGTGCCCTTGTAGGTCTCGTTGGTGAGGATGCGGTGAATCTGGCCGTCCCACCACCGCTTGCCCGTCCGACCCAGGGGAATGTCCTCGGCCGTGAGCCTCTGGCGAATGACCGTAGCCCCCAATCCCTCTTGAACGCACCACTGGTAGATGCGGCGCACCACCTCGGCCTCTTCCTCCACGATTTCGGGCCTGCCGTTGTCGTTCACGCGATAGCCGTAGGGAACGTTGCTGACCGGGATGCGCCCCATCTTGGCGGCGCCCCGCTTGCCCATGGAGGCCCGCTCCCGGAAGTTGTCCAGCTCAATCTTGCCGATGGCGGCCATCAGGCCGAAGGTCTTCATGTCGATGGAATCCATCACCGCCTCCAGCCTGACGTGGCTGGCCTCCACCACCTCCATCAGGGCGGCGGCGGGGTACATGCCCCGGCTGAGGCGGTCCGACTTCCAGCAGACGATGGTGTCGAACCGGCCCAGCTTGGCGTCGTTCAGCATCTTCTGGAACTGGTTGCGCTTCTTGGACCAGCCCTGCCCCACCTCCTGGTAGCGGGCGACGATGGTCAGCCCCCGCTGCCGGCAGTAGGCTTCCATATCGCTGGTCTGCTCGGCGATGGAGGTCTTGTCCTCTGCGTCCTGGCTCTTGTCGGAGACCCGGGCATAGATGGCGGCGCGGTTGCCTTCGGATTTCTGCTTCTGGACCTTGGTTCCTGGCATTGTTTCCTCCTATGGGCCTGACCGGCTGAAAATGAAAACAGACCCGCCTCCTGCCGGGAGGGGGTCTGCAAGTAGTACAATACCACCGCATCACCTGTTCCCGCAGGTGGCGCCATGGCTCGGGGTGTTGACAGCACCGCCGGGCCACCTTCTGAACACTATCGTACTCAAAGAGAGGGGCGCCGTCAATGGCGCTTGACGGCTAGACCACCACTTCGTGACCTATCAGGAAGTTACCAGCACGTTCAACCTCCCCACCGTTCATAGCTCGACGTAATGCAGCATCCCAATATGCAATTTCGTTCACTCAGGGAAGTTTCTTTTCGATTTCATCAAGGCGGTCCTGCATCTGTCTGATCAAACTGCTCAAGAGAGTCCAGCTACGAATGTCGTTGTCAATGCGCTCGTTCACCCTGGCGAATCCTGTTTGCAACTCCTGACGAATCGCCTCCACCATATCTAGCTCACGTTTCTCCGATTCTGCCGCCCCCCATTGGTGAGCTTCGTCTCTGGTGATTTCTGCAAGGTCCCCGCTGTTGTCTCGGATGACCAGCCTATCCAGGTGAAATTCAGCGAGCGGCCTCACTATGAGTTGAACGCTCCTACGAATTTCAAGGTCTTGATAAAGGTCAGACGCATGCCGGCGTCCGAGAAACCACCCGCCATCCATCGAGTCAATCCTAACCGTCTGATTGTCTTGCTCCGTCACCCTCTCTGGCCTCCGCCCTCGAAGTGACTTGAAAATCGTAAACAGCCCTCCTGCACCAACGCTTCCGAAAAGCATGTTCATCAAATCTTGAGCGGTGAATGCCAGGTTTACGGAAACTTGTAGGACCTCAATCGCAAACTGGATTTCAATTGAGCCGGAACGTATGCTACGGACACTCAGGCTAGCCGAGATGCTATCTCCGTTCACCGCAGTGTTCGCAACACCTATTAGTGAGTTCATACCCAGAAAAACAGAGGCAAGACTTGAGGCATTCACTGCGGCTTCATTTTCAGGAGAACCGTAGTACGTTAACTGAAATTGTGCCGTCGAAGGGTCCGGTTGTGTCATGATTTCTCTGCTCCAGCTTTTTGCTTTTCATCGGACTGCGGCGGCTCCAGGTGGCACCTCCCGAGTAGCACACAGGCGCCCAGATGGCCCCGGTGACCTGCCGCAGCTAGAGATGCGAGGACCTAGTTCCCGGGTTCTTCGGGGATGAGACGGAAGTAGTAAGGTTGCCTCAAGTGAGGTACTTGCCTTTCGTCCAATATCCGACGGATTTCTCGGTGGTAGGGTTGCAATGAGGGGGCAACCAACATGACATGGAGGATGTCATGTTGGTCATACAGAACATCCGCATAAATACATTTCGGGTTCTGGCAGACGAGTCCCTCAAGGCTGCCACTAAGGACTGCTTCGCTTCCGCACCCCACGCATTGAAACCTATGGTGGTGGTCCCAGATCAATCTATCACCTCTTGGCAGTGGAGCATTCTGCGAGGATACCGGATGGCCAGGCATCAGGCCGCCAGGGTAGGCGGTACCTATTTCTTGCGTCTCCTCGCCTGTGCCCTGGAGTTCCGCGAGCGATGGCGTGGCGCTTTCTGCCAGAGTCGGCAATGTTGCGGAGCCGCGCAGCTCCATTGCTTGCCTGGTCCGGTTAAGCTCCCCCGCCAGTACCGTCTCGTCGGGCAGGGTGATGCGGTACTCTGCGGCCGTCACGTTGTTGGAAAGCCCCTCAAGGGCGTAGTGGGCCAAAGCCTCGTCCTTCTCGGAGCAGAGAATCAACCCGACGGGCGGGTTCTCGCCCTCCCGCGCCCAGTGTTCCTTCGCGTAGTTCAGGTAGAAGTGCATCTGCCCGGCGTCGGCGTGGGTGAAGCCGCCGATTTTCAGGTCGATGACCACCAGGCAGCGCAACCGCCGGTGAAAGAACAGCAGGTCCACCCGGTACCACTGGCCGCCGACGCGCAGCCGCCTCTGGCGGCCCAGGAAACAGAAATCGTCTCCCAACTCCAGGAGGAAGGTCTCCAGGTGCTGGATCAGCGCCTCCTCCAGGTCGCTCTCGGAATACTCGTCCTTCAGGTCGAGGAACTCCAGGACGAAGGGGTCTTTGATCTCTGTTTCGGGACGAACGATGTCCTCGGGACGCTGCTGCTGTCCGCCGGTCAGCATGGCGGCCTGGCTCCGGGAGAGCGCGGTGCGCTCGTAGAACTGGGAGCCGATCTGCCGGTTGAGCTGGCGGACGGACCACCCGCCTCTGAGCGCCTCGGTCTCGTAGAACTCGCGGGCAAGCTCGTTCCTGACCGCCAGCAGCCGCACGTAGGCGGACCAGGGGAGCGGGAAGGCCGTGAGAAGGTCGTCAAAGCCCAACTCGGTGGTGGTGGAGGCGTCGAATTCTCCAGACGGCGTCTGGAGAATCCGGTCGGGCTGGTATGAGAGGTAGAACAGCCGCATGTTGTAGATGTTCTGGATGGAAAAGCCGCGTCCGAACCGCACGGTCAGGTCCTCCGCCAGCCTCTCGACCAGCGCCGCTCCGTACTCGGCCCGCTCTTCCCCCGACTGCTCGGACTCGACGATGCGGCGCCCGACCAGCCAGTAGGCGGCGGTCATGGCCGCGTTCACCGAACGGGCGGCCGATTCCCTGGCTGTGTCGATGATTTTCGACACGTCGCCAAAGACCGCCTGGTAAGGGGCGTCAAGCCCGCCGTTCGCCGGCATGTTGTTCGCGTCTAGCACTTCCGCTTCCTCCTTGATATTTTCCTATTATGGGCGGTGGCCGGCAACAGAGCACCGGGATGCTGTCCCACCGTGGCCGGTATGAGGGATTGCGGCTGACGCATCAGCCCTCCTCCCCGCCTCCGTTGTCCGCGGACTGCTTCGTCTCCCCTGGGGACGGTTTGTCATTGATCACTCCGGCCAGGATGGTGAACAGGCGGCGCAGCCGGTCCTGGGCGTCGGGGGCGGGGTTGACGTTGACCCCGACCACCCTCATCTCCGGCCCGTCGCTGGGCGGCCTGCCTCTCCTTTTCGGTTGGTCCTGTCCGGTGGTCTCTTTCATATCTTGCAGACGGTGCGGCATCGGAAATAAGCCGCAGCTTTCTGGCTGTTCGTTGTTGAAGGGTCCGCCGGCGCGGTCGGGGGGAACGGGCGCCGGCGCGGGATTGGCCAGGGTCTAGGCTTCGCCGTCCTCCTGTTCGTGCTCCTGGTCCTGACCCTCCTCTTCGTCCTCCTCATCGTCGGGGAGGTCCGGGTCGGTGAGCAGGCTCAGAAGGATGTCCAGGCCGCCGGGGATCCGGCTGGCGAAGTGGAAGACGGCGAGCACGGAACCGCCGGAGGGTTCGGTGCCGTCGGCCCAGCGGCGGCACCGCTTGCGGTCCACGCCGAGGATGCGGGCGAAGCCGCCCCAGCTGAGGCCGCTGAGATCCTTGAGACGCTTCAGCCACTTCCTGAAGGCCCGGAGCAGGGCCTCGATGTCCAGGGGGAAGTCGTCCCCGTAGAAGGGGAGTTCATCGTCATGGTCAGCCATCGGTTACCTCCAAGGTGAAGAGTTGGTGAAACCGGTTCAGGCCGAGGGCCTTCAGCATCCGTCGCTGGATGCCTTCCGAGGGCTCCCGACCTCCGTTGACCAGCAATGAGACGTAGGCGTGGCTGACCCCGATTTCTCTGGCGAGCCAGTTCTGGGAACGGCCCAGCAGCGCCAGGCGTTCCCAGAAGGCCGCCGCGTCCAGCCGGACCACGGCCCGTCCCCCGCGCCCCCGGGGGCCTCCCGGCCGCTTGATATGTTGCGAGGGCGTGGCCGCTACGCTCCTATCGGGAAGGGAACGGAGTCCCGCCAATTTCTCCGCTGTGCGATCCCTTCGGCTAGGATTGGGAGTTTGTGCTGGCGCGGGCAGCAGAAAGGCGGTCTCCTCCTGGCCGGGACAACGCCAGGCCCGTCCCAGCGGCCCCAGGGCGTTGATGGCGCTCCGGTGGGAGACCCGCAGGGGGACGGGCACGCCAGCGCGTTTCATCTCCCGCTCCGCCAGCCGCAGGAAGTGGCCGGCGGCGATGTCGTCGTCGAAGACCACCAGGACGTGGGGGCGGACTCCGTGGTCGTCGGTGGGCCGGGGAGTGGAGTAGTAGCGCAGGTAGGGGGCCAGGCGCTGGGCCATGGTGGCGGGCCGGACGGCGCGGCGTTCCCACTCCAGGAAGAAGGCCCAGGTCGTGTCGCCCTTCCGCAGGGACCCGAAGGCGTCGGGGTGGATGGAGCGCTGGCCGCCCCGGTGCGGGAAGTGCCGCGATGCCCGGTGGGGCGGGTCCAGTTGCACCGTCTCCCAGCCCAGGGCGCGCGCCTGGACTGCCAGGCCGGCAATGAAGCGGTGGACGGCGGCGGTGTGGTCCAGGTTGCGGAGCAGCTGACGGCTCCTGCCGCCGGAGACGTTGCGCCAGTGCAGGGGTGCTGATTCGTCCAGCAGGGCGACGCTCCAGCGCTTCCTGGCGGCGCCCACCGAGGCCCGGTCGCGGCGGGCCAGCAGCGCCAATCCCGTATCGGATAGGGCCATCCTTCCTCCCGCGCCCCTGTGCCTT
The DNA here is from genome assembly GCA_965203675.1 of Dehalococcoidia bacterium. Taxonomy (GTDB): domain Bacteria; phylum Chloroflexota; class Dehalococcoidia; order Lucifugimonadales; family UBA3495; genus CATOSK01. The sequence goes on from CBDBDE010000001.1 coordinate 512,192, forward strand.
GTTGAAAGCCCGCGACCCTCCAGGGAGACGGCGAGTTGGGACGCCCGGGGTTCCGACACGTCCAGCAGGGCGGCCAGCTCCCCCCGGGACAGCCAGGGCCAGCCGGAGAGCAGGTCCAGGGCGCGCTTTTCGGCGGGCAACAGCATGGCGGGCAGCGGGCGTCCGTCGTCTTCCCCGTCCCTGGGCATGACGGAGTGGGAAGGCGGCTCCTCCACCGGAAGCTGTCCGCCGGGCCGCAGCCGTTCCAGCGCGTAGCGCAGGTCCAGGGCCGCGTTTCCGCCTGGGGGACGCCAGATGCGGCGGTCAGGAACGGCCACGGCCGCCTCCGCTTCCAGGGCCAGCAGGGCGTTGACCGGGGTGCGGGCCAGCAGCCGGCGGGCGTGCCGGAGCCGCACCTCGTCGGGGACGAGAACCAGCGCCAGGCCGGGCAGCGGCCCCTGGCCCAGCCGCCAGACCCGCTTGGCGAAGCCGGTGCGGTCGGCGGTCAGGCCCTGCCGGAGGATGCCCAGGGTGCGCCCGCCGGGAAGGGTGATTGCGGCGTCCAGGGGCGCGGCCCGGTACCAGCGGAACCGGACGGGATGGGCCAGGTTGGACACCGCGGCCGCCAGCCGGTAGATGACGGCCGCCCCGTCCAGCCGTTCCAGCAGGATGCGCCGCCAGCGGTCCGAGACGGGATACCGGCGCAACAGCTCCTCCGTGGACAGGCCCTCCCCTTCGGCCAGCCTTAGCAGCCCGGAGACGGTGAGATGGCAGCGGTGGGTCAGGGCAAGCGGGCCGGTGGCGTGGGGGACGCAGGCGGCGCAGCCCTCCCGCTCCAGCTTTCCCACGCCCCGGTAGACCGCGCCCCGGGACCAGCCGCTTATGGCGGCCAGTTCCAGCCGGTCCAGGAAGGGCATCTCCGCCAGCGTCCGCAGCAGCTCCCTTTCCAGGGGGGCGGGCCTCATTCGACGCCCTCCTCATTCGCCCCCTGGCCTGGGGACTCCGCCGGGGCATCACCCCGCCGGCTGCGCTGGCGCCGCCGGTCCGGTTTCTCCGGCGGGGAGTCCCCGCCCTTCTGCCCTTCGGCCAGCAACCGGCGGTACTCCCCCGCCTGCCCGCTGCCGGAGCCATCGCCTTCGCCGCCGTTGCCCTGCTGCATCTCCGCCAGCATCCGCCGGTACTCGCTCACCTTCTGGTTACCGTCGGCGTCCCCCTCCATCAGGCCGGACAGGCCGTGAGAGGGCAGGGTGTAGGCGGTGGCTCCGGCGCGGATGCGCTCGGCGATGGCCGGGTCGCCGTCCTCGGGCTGGCGCACCATCATGGAGAAGGCGGGCATCCGCTCCTTCCCCACGGTGGCCCGCACGTAGCAGTGATGCACGTCCAGGGATACGATGTCGTCCTCGCTCACCCGGTCCTTGCCCAGCTCCCACACCAGTTGCCGGGCATCGTTTCCGGCCACCTGGAACACCGCCAGGCAGCCCACGTTGGCCAGCAGGGTGTCCCGCATGGTGCGGGACAGGTCCTCCAGCTTGGCCAGGCTCTGGGTGGCGAGGATGAAAGACGCGCCGAACTTGCCCAATTCCGACAACATGGACTCGTAATCGACGCCGGGCATGGACTGCATCTCGTCCACCACCACCAGCGCGCCGCGGCGCTGGGACAGGGACAGGCCGCCCTGCTCCCGGATCACCGAGTCCACCAGGTTGAGCAGGGACGCGCCCACTAGGGCGGCCACGTCCCGGCCCACCACCCCCTGGGCGGTGGACACCAGCAGGATGCCGCCGTCGAGAATCGTCTCCCGCAGGTCGATGGTGGAGCGGGGCTGGCCCAGGATGGCCCGGGCCCGCTTGGAGGAGGCGTAGTAGGAGAGGCGGGTCTGCACCGGGGCCAGGGCCTCGGCCCGGTACTGGCGGTGCCAGCCGCCGAAGTCCCGGGCCCACCACTCCAGCAGGTAGGGGTCGGAGACCCGGGCCAGGACGCCGGCCCGGAACTTCTCGTCGGAGAGCAGCCGCAGCCCGTCCAGGATGGTGTGCTGCCGGTCCGCCTCCACCTCCTCGTTGGCCTCGTGGAGGGTCTTCACCGTCTGCTCCAGGATGGACTGCATCCGGGGTCCCCACTGCTCCCACAGCCCCTTGGCCACCCGCACCACCGAGTCGGCGGTGCGGTCCCTATCGGCGAAGACCCGGGTGTCCAGCAGGTTGACGCCGGGGACGCGGGTCTGGTCCCCCAGGTCGATCAGCCGCACCCGGTCGATGAGGGATTCCGGCACCTGCTCCAGGATGCCGGCCACCAGGTCGGCGTGGGGGTCCACCACGATGATGGCGTCCTGGTCGCGGCCTGCCGCCTTTTCCCTGAGCTTGTGGCTGACCACGTGGTGCATCAGGGTGGACTTGCCCATGCGGGTGCGGGCCACGTAGAGGTGGTGCCGGCGCAGCAGGTCCTCGGGGAAGCGGATGGGCTGGTTGGCGCCGGTGGTGGCGTCGCCCACCAGGGCGCCGCCGCCGGTGCCGCGGGCCGGGGGCAACAGCGCCCTGGATCCGGAGCGTTCCAGCAGGGGCGTCTCGTCGCCCTCCCCCGGCGGGTGCCACAGGGCCGCCGCCTCCCTGACGCCCAGGACGCTGCGCTTGCCGAACAGCCCGGGCCCGGCGGGATGCAGGCCGACGGTCGGCGGCGGGTCCTGGATGTCTCCCACCCTGAACCCCGCCCCGGCGGGGTGCTCGTAGTGGCGGTAGGCGGCCACCAGCGGGGTCAGCAGCTCGCCGATCCTGGGCAGCCGCTCCCCGCCGGGGATGATCGCGGTCAGCTGCAACTCGGCGTCGAAGGCGACGCGGGAGACCTTCTCCCGGATCAGCATGGGGTCGTAGACCCGGCGGCGGGCCTGCTTCCAGCGCCACCAGCCCCAGCCCGCCACGGCGACGCCCAACCCAGTTCCGGCGGCCAGCAGCGCCGCCTTCCAGACCTCGCCGTCCTGCACCCACAGGTAGCCCCGCAGGGCGGCCAGGGCGCCAACGCCCAGCACGGCCATGGTCACGCCGTCCAGCTTCAGGGGACCGGTCTGGTAGGTGTAGGAGGGCTCCCGGCACTCCGGCACCGCTGCCCGATGGGCGCGGGCCTGGTGCCGCTGGGACCAATCGGGGCCCAGGGAGCGCAGCAGCAGCCGGGCCACGACGCGTTCCCCCTCCCTCAGGTTGGACAGGGCGCCGATGACCGCCAGCAGGGGGTCGGAGCCCGGGTCCAGCAGGTCGTCGTCCCGGAAGGTGCGCAGGGGCACGTACTCCGGTCCGTCCACCTTCAAAGCGATGGTTCCGGCCTGCTCGTTCTCGCCCACCATCATGGGATCGCGTTCGGGCGGCACCTGCCGGATGCGGGCCTGGGGGTAGTGGGCGGAGACCTGGCCCCGCACCACCTGGTCGTCCTGGCAGCGGACCAGCAGGGTGACGCCATCGCTGTCTCCGGCCAGCTCCAGGGAGAAGGGTTCGGGGACGGCGATGGACTGGAGCAGGTTCTCCACCCCCAGCAGGGTCCGCTCGCCGGTGCGGGGCGGCGTCACCGCCAGCAGGACCGGGGGCTTCTTCGCCTGGCGGTTGCCCAGCAGGATGTTCTTGACGTTGATTTTCATAAGGGCTGCCTCGCTTTCTCTATTGGATTGCCGGGGTTCAGCTGCGCGGGCCGGGCCGCCACTCGATGACCTCGGTCTCCTCGGGGGTGGCCTCGATGCGGATGGGGAAGCGGTTGCCCCGCGCCAGCAGCAAGCCATCCCCGCGCGGGCAGGACAAAAGCCAGCGTTGCAGCTCCACCGGCAGGTCGAAGGCTTCCCCCACGGTGCTCACCGCTGCCGCGTCCTGCTGGAGCAGGAGCTTGAAGGCGGCGTTCTGCAATAGCGCCCTTCCCGAATGTCCGGTGATGGCGCGGGAACTGTCCTCGGAGAGGAGGTCCTGCACGTCCTGGGTGATGAACTGGAGCCCCAGGCGGTGTTTGCGGGCGCGCTTGGCCATGCTGACCATGAAGGCGGCGCCCTCCGGGTGCTGCATGATGCTCCACACCTCGTCCACCACCAGCAGCCTGGGCCGGGGGTCCTGGGCCGCGGCGGCCCACACCGTCTCGGTGCAGACCATCGCCGCCGCCGGTCTCAGTTCCGGCTCCAGCAGGTGCAGGTCGAAGACGGTGACTAGGGCTTCATGGGTCAGCAGGTCGTCGCCCTCGTCGGATAGCAGGTCCCGCAGGCTGCCGGTGGCGAAGGGCCGCAGCAGGTGGGCGATGTCGCCAGCCTCGGACTCGAGAAAGGAATAGAAGTCCCGGAAGCCGGTGCGCTCCCGCTTCTGGGCGTAGTAGGACGCCAGGGCGTGGTCCAGGCTGGACCGGCGCTCGGCCGACAGCCGCTCCCCCACCATCACCTCGATCAACCGGCGCAGGCTGCCGATGCGCTGCAAAAGTTCTTCCGAATCGCCCCGGTCGATGACGAAGGGGTTCATCCCTTGACCCGGAACCCCCGGCGACAGGACGCGTCCGCCGGCGGCGCGGGCCATGTCGGCGTACTCGCCCTCGGGATCGATGACGTAGGCCCTGACTCCCCGGCACAATCCCCGCAGCACCCCCAGCTTGGTGGCGAAGGACTTGCCGGAACCGGAGCGGGCCAGCACGGCGGTGTTGGCGTTCAGGTGGGTGCCGTCGAAGGGGTCGTAGACCACCGGGGCGCAGGCTCTGAGATCAATGCCGTAGAGGGTGCCGCTCCTGGTGTCCAGGTCCGGCGGCGAGAATGGGAACAGCCGGGCCAGCGACGACGTGTCCAGCGTGCGCCACACCGCCACGGCGTTCAGGGCCAATGGCAGGGTGGAAAGCAGCCCCTCTCTCTGCCGGAAGGAAAGGTTGTCCAGCTTGCCCAGGGTGGAGGCGAAGTGGGCCTTCGCCTTCTGGGTCAGGTCCTTTAGGGTGTCGGTGTCGCCGGAGTGCAGCGTCACCGACAACGAGGCGTGGAACAGCCGCTCCCGGCCCCGCTGTACCTCATCGCGCAGGCGACTCACGTCCTCCAGGGCGATCTCCGCCTCCGGCGACATGGAGCGGCCTCGCTTGAAGGACAAGCTTTGCGCCGACTCGAACCGGACCTTCTGCCACTCCAGGGTGCGGGCCGCCTGCTCAGCAGGGATGGCCCCCAAGTGAACGGCCAGGTCCATGGGCGCTCCCGTGGCCATCAGTCCCTGCAGGAACCCCGGCGCCAGTGACCGCGGCCACTTGCCCAGGTGCAGGGATCTGGTCAGGGCCTCGCCGATGCGGATGTCGCGGCGGTTGACCTCCACCTCCATCTCGGCGTCTTCGTTCCGCTCGACGGGGGACCCGCCCAGAGTTGCGGACAGCCATAACAGGCGCAAAGGCTCTCCCGTTAATGGAAAGACACCAAGCCCACCTCTGGCCAGCAGCCCGTGCAGCTCGTCCATGCGGCTGTGCTCGCACACGGCGTAGAAGCGCCGGTCCAGGATGCCCTCCCGGGTTTCCAGGGTGGCGAGCAGCTTGCCCAGGGAGTCGGCGGCCTGCCTCGTCTGATCGGGCAGGTCGTCGGGCTGGGCCTCGGCCAGATTGTCCCTCAAACCCTGCAAAACCGGCGGGTGCTGGCGCACCAGCAGCTGCACCGGGAAGTCCAGGGCGTTCAGCGAACCGGCGAAGGCCCCCAGCCTGGGCTCGTCCAGCTCCAGCCCCATCACCTCCGAGACCGCGAGCTTCACCCCGTCCAGCCGCACCGGCCCGTCCTCCTCCAAGTGGGACAGCATGAAGAACAGGTTCAGGTCCGGGGGCGGCTTGGGCGTTTCGGGCACCGCCGCCGCAAGTTCCTCCCTGGGTTTCCGGTTGACGATTGCTCTGACGTTCGGCAATGTCGCTTTCATCTTTCGGCTCTCCTTTTCTTCTATGCGCCGGGCAGGATTGGGGCGACGCCGTTACTGATCAGCAGGGCGATGGCCTTGGCCAGCAGCACCACCACCAGGCCGACGACGGCCATGACCACGGCGTTCCTGGCCCTGCCCCGTCGTCCCTCCCCCTCGGCGCCCTCGGCCATGAGCACGAACCCGGCCCAGACGATGGCGAAGAGGCACAGGCCCGCCCCGGCGTAGGCCATGCCGCTGAGTACCTTGTCGATGGCGTCGAGCATCGCCTGCCTCTTCTCATCCGGTGTCTCGGCGGCCACCGTCACCAGCGTCACCGCCCACGCCAGCAGGATGCTTGCCACGCGCCCTACCACGGCCAGTTCCACCAGGATGAGGAATCGCCGGCCTCCGCCTGGTCCGCCTTCGGCGGCGGGGGCTTGGGCGGCGGCACGTACAGGTATTCGAAGGGGTTGTCGGCCCCCAGGCCCAGGGCCTGCCCCGTACTCTTCACCGGGCCGCCAGCCAGGGGCAGGGTCTCCAGGCGGGTGCGGGTCACGGGAGCGCGCTCCACCTCCACCGCCCGCACGTGCTCCCGGTGGTGGACGCGGATGCGCACCGTCTTCACCGACCTGCTCTCCCCGCAGCGGCAGGTCACCCTCCGGGTGTACACGTCGGTGCGGGCCGGGTGGTGGATGGTCTGGAGCATGGGCGGCAGGGGCACGTCCAGCGCCGCCTCCAGCGCCGCCTCCAGCGCCGCCGTGATTGCCAGGCCGTGGGTGGCCTTCCGGTCGGGTACGGCCAGGCTGAATTCAGTCTCGCCATCGGGAACAAAGGCCGCGCTGGTAGTGAGGGAACCGGCGGAGACGTTCAGCGTTCCCTCGATGCCGGTGACGGTGGCGTCCAGCAGGGCCGGAAGGGACTGGCTGAAGTGGCCGACGTGGACCGGCAGATCAATCTCCTGCCTGGTCTCGGAGATGCACTCCGAGGCGATGACGCCGTCGATCTTCCTCGGCGTCCACTCCAGGGACACCGCCTCCAGGTCGCACAGCCCGCCGTCGTACCTGGGCAGGGGATAGGGAAGCTGATCGCTCTTCAGGGACACGGCCCCGGCGAAGCCCAGGGCGTCGGCCCAGGAGAAGGTGAAGGAGGGCCTGGGGCCGTTGAGGGTCAGCCGGTAGGTCCTGGTCTCCCCGGCGTGAAAGGTGGAGTTGGCGCCCATCTTCAGGGTCCGGCCGATCCGGCCGCCGAAGACCCGCACCCTCAGGTCCAGGTCATGGGCCGCCCGCAGGCTGACGGTTGCGGTGTCGCCGGATACCGCCAGCCCCTCGATGAAGATGCGGCGTCCGGGCACCGGGTCCGGCGGCTCGAAGTAGACCTCGTCCAGCCGCCAGCCCGGGTCCTCGTCCTCCGGGTCTTCGGCCAGAGTTGTTCCTGGAATAGCCACCAGGGTCAGCGCTAGCAAACCGGCCACCGCCAGCAGCTTGTACCAGGGTTTCTTTCCCTGGGTCTCCCGTATATTGGGTTTGGCGGCGTTGCCGTTCCGGGGACCGCGCCGCTTGCCGAACCAACCGTGGGGCCGGAAGGGAGGCCGCCCCTTGTTCCTGGCTGTCCTGGCCGCCTTGCCGATGCTGCCGGCCGCCTTCTTCGCCAGCAGGCGCAGCGGGTCGGGTTTCACTTCCGGAGCCGGCGGGGCCTCGCTGCGAGCAAGTTGGATGGGGGAACCGGCGTAGCGCCTGGCCCCCAGCTTGAACTTCAGCAGGTCGGCGGCCACCAGGGGCAGCCCCCGGCCTGCCACCTTCCCCACGGTCAGGGCGACGCCCGTTATGCCAAAGACAATGGCGATGCCCAGCTTCAGCCCCCAGGGGCCGAAGGGGAAGTAGCGGTAGACGCCATAGCTCACGGCGCACACCGCCACCACCGCCACGATCTGGGGGAAGGTGAATCCCAGCAGCACCTTGTCCTCGGCCTGCACGTGGGTGGGTACTTCGTGCTCTCTCATGCCCTTCCTCCTACTTGATCTTCTTGGGGTCAGGCAGGTCGCCGATTTTCACGCCGGGGTCCACCACGGCGTTGATCACCAGCTCCACCACGCCGAAGGCCACCAGGGCCAGCACCACCCCGGCCAGGGCGGTCATCATGGCGCTCTTGCCCCGCTCCATCTGGTTCGGGGCCCCGCTGGCGGTCAGGTAGAGGTAGGCCCCGTAGATGAAATAGCCAACCCCAACCACGCCGACGAGCCCCAGCAGGATGCCCACCAGGTTCGATATGGTCTGCGTCAGGTCTCCCATAAATCGTTCTCCTTAGCTTGCGATTTCTTGGATTGCAGTCGCTTTCGCTTTCCTTCCGGTCAGCGTCTTTTCCCTACTGGCACATCTCTCCACCTCCTGGGCGCTTGACGGCGCGGACGCATCCTCCCCGGCGGTTGTCGTTGTCGTTGTCGTTCTTGCCGTCCGGCTAGGGCCCCTGGCTCCTGGGCGTCGGGCCGCTCTGGCCGGCTGGCGTGGAGCTCTGGGCCGCCGAGTTCACCGCACCCGTGGCGGCGCTGGTGGCGACGTTGGCCGCCGTTGCTGCTGCGGTGACTCCGACGGGTCCCCCGGCGGCTCCCCCCGCCAGCAGTCCCAGGGCCCGCCCCGACCGCACCATCGACCCGGGCAACGACATGCCGAAGTAGAGGGTGTGCAGCCAGGCGTCGAAGGTGCCGTGATGCCCCAGCATCGACGGGACCCGCCCCGCCAGGTACATGAAGGCGATGGCCAGCAGCAGCTTCCACACCAGGTCCCGGGCCGCCTCTCCGCCGCCGATGGCGGCGAACTCATCTAGGAACCCGAAGGCCAGGGCGATGGCGATGAGTTGCACCGCCTGCTGGAACACGGCGGTCATGAACAGCCGCAGCCAGTGCTTGCCCCAACCGGCGGTGTGGGGCAGAATCCACAGCCCCAGGGCCACCGGGGCCAAACAGAGCAGGATGTCGATGAGGGCCAGGCGCAGGACCATCTGCACCAGCAGGTAGAGGATGAAGAAGCCGAAGACCAGGTAGAGCAGGGCGATGAACACCGCCAGCCCGGTGCTGGCGGCCGTCACCGCGTTCAGCAGGGGGTCCAGGGGAGCCCTGAGCAGGTCGCCGGGGGTGACGCTCAACGATGCGGCGATGAACTGGGATGTGGCGTGGGCCACGTCGATGACCAGGGCGCACCACCACAATGACGACGCGGCGGCGGTCAGTCCCAGCACCAGGCGGGGCACCATCTCCCGCCAGCCCGACTGGTGGTGTCCCAGGTGCTCCTGGACGATGAAGCTCAGCCCCATCCAGCCCAGGATGATCACCAGCATTCCCGAGGTGACGGCCCAGACCGCCGTCCAGGCTTGACGGACTATCTCGTGGTCGTAGGTCAGTCCGGGAGGGGTTCCGGTGAGAATGTCTCCCATAAGCTCTTACCCCTCCCCGCACTCGGCCAGGTCCGCTGGAAACAGTCCCTCCAGCACGCCGCAGAGGGTCCCGTGGACGCCCTGGATCACCCACCTGGCGCCGGCCCGGGCCCAGCGGTCCGGGTCGAGAGCGCCCAGCACCCGGTCCCACAGCCCCTTGGGCTGGTGGACGGGGACCAGGGCGTGGAAGACGTGGTTCTCACCGCCGCCCTGGCGGGGAACGGACATCACCAGCAGGAAGCCCTGCTCGGGGTGGAGTTCCGGCTGGGAGTCCAGGACGGGGTACTCGAAGGTGTACTCCCAGCCCTCGGACAGCTCCTTCTCGCCGCCCCGCACCCGGTAGGTGTTGGTGATCCACTCGCCGGTGTCGGGATGGCGCAGGGCGTAGTGGAGGACGCTTACCTGGCGGCTGAAGACGGGACGGGCGATGAACTCGCCGTCCTTCTTGCGCTCCACCATCTGCCGGTCCCGGTTGACCAGGCTGAGGTTGTCGCTATCGCCGTCGGAGGACTGGGCCAGGGCGGTGCCGCACGTCGGTACAACGGCGAGGGCCGCCAGCAGCAGCGCGGCGGCCGGGGGGGCCAACCGCCTGGCAGTCAGGAATTTTGGTTTCAGGGTCAACTCGTTCACCTCCGTCCGGAATCGGCGGTTGGCCGTTTCGCCAACGCCGCCGCAGAGTGTGAACAAAGAAATCCCTCCGCATAACCTCCCGCAGGAACCCGCACTCGTGCGGGGGCGTCCAGGGGTCCGCATTCGTGCGGGGGCGCGCGGGGCCTTACGCCGGCGGCCCCTTCTGTGATGTCATTGGGGTGTACAGGAATTGGCTTCGGTTGCAGAAATGCAAATGGGGCCGGTTCGTGCCTGAAACAGGGGGAAATCAGCCCCCTACCGGAGATTTCCGGTTAACACTTTTCGTAAGTCCCCGTTCCAACGTCCGTGTGCAAGAGCCCTGCCTGAAACGTGCATTTCTGCAACTGGCCGGAACGCGCGGCAGTTGCACCGGGCCCGTTGAAAAGTTGCATTTCTGCAACCGGGGGCGGAGGAGACGCCAGGGATGAATGACAAGCGGCCGGGCCCGGGTCCGGGCATGGACAGGAGCAGGAACATCGAGGACCTTCACCACCTGCGGCTGATGTCCCTATTGGACGAGATGGTCCAGGACAGGGGGGTGACGCGGGCGGCCAGGGAGTTGGAAGTGAACTACCGCACCCTCGCCAACGCCTTGCAGAGCGGCCGGCTGTCCCGGCGGATGCGGGGCGCGCTGGAGAAGGCGCTGCTGGAGGGCGGCGGGTCTCCCGCCCGGGAGCAGCGGCAGCGCAACGATGAGCTGGCCGGGCGGCTGGAAGCAGTCGAGGGGCGGGTGGATGAGATGGGCAAGGAGATGGAGGAGGGTCTGCCCGTGGTCCAGGGGGAGGTTCAGGCGCTCAGGAACGAGCACGGCCAGGCGTTGCAGCGGGTCGATTCCCGGCTGGCGCAGGTGGAAGGGGGTGAGAGCGGTAACAGCGGTTCCGGCGGGCCAGCTCCGGCGGCTGCGCCGGGCAAGCCTGCAAGAACAACCCGTTCACTGCCCAGGCGGGACTTCCCCGATCTGGCCACCCTGGAGCCCGCCCCTGACGATGAGGACGTGTTCGGCGGCGCCTGGCCGTTGGTCCAGGAGTGGCGGGAACTCAGGAACACCCATCCCGACAAGGGCAAGGGCCTGGAGTGGCTGCGCGATGAGGAGCGGCTCATGTCGGTGGAACTGGCCTTGCTGGACGACCACGGGCTGACCCTGCCCCCGCAGACCTACCCGCTCAGGGGCCTGGACCGGGGCGACCAGACCAGGTGGCGCCGGACGGCCCTGGAGGACGCCCGGCGGGCCCGGAAGCGGCTGGAACGGCTCCGCTGGCCGCTGCGGATGCTGACCGGAGGACGCTGTTTCAGGTAGCCGCGCGTAAGGTCCGGTTCCCCTGTTAACAATTTGCCGGTGGGGCGCGCAGGGGGTACCCAGGAGGGCTGGCAGGGGCGACAATATCTGCGTTGTCAGGCTTTTCCAGGTTTCCCGCCATAGAAACTTGGGGGTCCCTCCCTCAGCCCGGGCATGACCTTACGGATGATTCGCTCTCTGGAAGGGTCGGCCCACGAGGGAAGCGCTGCCGCTGCGGATTTGACGTAGCTCTCTGCAAGCAGCGCACGGGCCGGGGTCACGGGGTGTTCAAGTCCCTCGTTCCCGGCCAGTCCGGCGGCTGGAGTGTTCAAGTCCTTCTTCCCCGGACACCGTTCAGCGGCTCGGAGCTGATCCCTCCGGCTGCTGGGCACCCGACCGGTGCTACGGAGCTGATCCCTCCTGCACCGGGCGGAGGGGACGGAGCGTTTAGCGGCGCTTCGTTCCCACCCAGGCTGAGGCGTCTGCGGGTTCTCTCGCGGCGCCCCAGCCGGAAACCATACCCACGAGACGCGCGGTGCGTTTCACCAGGAACCCGACCCACGGTGGAATCCCCAGCCAACGGCGCATCACGATTGCAACGGAGGTAGCAGCAAGAAACAGCACGGCATCCCGGATTCCCACACCCATCGGGTCCACCTGCGGAGCGGTCCAACCCGCTTCGCAACCTTCATCCTGCGGTCGGAAACGCCAACAAGCTCCGGCCGCTCCTTCACGCCTGCCGCGCCGCTGCTGATGTTCAACAGCGGCGCCGCGGGTCCCCCAGCTCCGGCATTCCGCCGGCAACGGCGGCGGACCGGACGCTTGGCGCTGCAACGCGGTTCCCCCTGGCCCGGTCGCTAGTGACGCAACCGCCGGGCCGGGCTGCGTTGCCCTGATCTCCCCGCCGCCAGTTTCCCTGAGCTGAAGCCCCAGGAGACGTGCGCCCGGCGCCAATTCCCAATCCGGCTTTCCCTGTTGCGCTGCCCGGCCCTGGACGCAGTGCGTCTTGCGCCGGGGCATTGGATTGCGGCGTTCGACCTGACCCTGGGCGAACTGGGCCCTGCGTCAGTCCCACTCCGGCGTTCCCTGTTGCATTGCCCGAACAAGGGAGTAGTGCGTCCGGTACGGGGAGACAACGGGGGTTCCCGGCGCCAGCGGCGGCTACCTGGGCCACGGCACCAACATCAACGTCCAGCAAATCGACGGCCAGGACAGCGACCACAACCACGACCAGGAGGTGAACGACACGAACATTGACCCGGTCTCCCCCATCGCCAGCGGAAGGTTGGAGCAACCGGTGAACCGACGGTAACCCAGGGCCCGCTGCCCAAAGCGCGGCGGTAACCGGAGCGGCTGCGTAGGCCGCTCCTGACAATCGAATAGGCGCCAACGAGCGGGGTCGTCTCTCCCAACGGAGGGGAGGCGGCCCCGATCTTCGTGTTTCGCCAACGGCGGACACCCAAGCGGCTGAATGGACCTAAACCAAAGACCTGCATCTTGAACGAGAGAGCGGGGTCGGTCCATTCGGACCGGCCTCGCTTTCTGCCTTTCGGAGGAAGCGACATGAAGGCGACTACCAGCATCAACAATACGGAGATCACCCACAACTTGGCGTCCACTCTCAACTGCGAGGGTGACACCAACACCTTACCGGACAAGGCCGCGAAGGCCGGAAAGGGCCAGGGCAAGCCGGAGAGCGAACTCCGCGCCGCCGCCCGGCGCAAGGGCCTCACCCTGAAGCAACTGGCCGAGAAGATGAACGTCAGCTACAGCTACCTGTCCCAGGTTTCCAGCGGCAGCAGGCCCTGGTCTTCCATGCTGCGGGAAAGGGCCATGGCGGTCCTGGGCGAGATCCCCGGCCAGGGCGTGGTCTACCGGCAGGGCGGCCTGGTCCAGGGTGAAAGCACCTGCATCCGGGAGCGGGCCAGGGAGGTGGGCCTGAGCATGGGAGCGCTGGCCGACATGGTGGGCGTGTCCCGCAGCTACCTGTCGATGGCGTCGCGGGGAAAACGCCACTTCAGCCCCGGGATCCAGGCCAAGGTGGAGGCGGTGCTGGAGGCCCCGGCCAAGGTGGAGGCTGCGCAATGCCCGACCGTGGACCCGACGGCACTGTGGGACCGGATGGACGCCCACGGTTACTCCCAGAACCAGGTGGCCCGGCTGGCGGGCATCAGCACCGGCCATCTCTCCCTGATCATGAACGGCCAGCGGACCCCGTCGGGGGACGTGCTCCGGCGGCTGCACCAGGTGCTGTTCGCGCCGACCCAAGCGGAACTGGTGGCCCCGGTGGAACTCAAGGTGATGGGCTGGAAGAAGGACGGCCGCAAGGGGGTGGTGGTCAAGGGCGCCGGCGGCCCGCACAGCGGCGGCAACCCCGGCGGCGGCACCGTGCGCTTCGGCGGCCGGGTCCCCTGGGGCGCCGAGGTCGAATATGCCTACACCAGCGGCTACGACAGCCGGGGCCAGCTGTCGGTGAACCACATCGTTGACGAGCGGGGCTACGGCGCCATGCTCAACAAGCCGGAGGCCGATGGCGCGTAGCTGGAAGGCCGCACTCTCACGCAGACGGGGAGGCCGGCGGCGGTCTCCCCTTGCTTCCCATTCCCGACTGGTTCAGTGTCCCCGCGCCTCAGCCACGGTGAGCCGCCTCTCCTCTCTAGCGGACAGGTCGCCGGGTTCCGTGCGGCGCACACCGTCGTAGTCCCTCACCGCCTGCTCCGGCCGGCTCGACTCGCCGCACATAGCCGCCCGGTGGCGCAGCAACACCGCGTCCTCCGGGTCCAGGGCGATGACCCGCCCGAAGTCCTCCAGCGCACCGTGCATCTGGTCAAGCTCCAAGCGGGGGGCTCACCCCGGGTGTGGTAGCAAACCCGTCGCCCGGGGTCAGCTCCACCAGCCGGTCACAGTCCCTGACCGCCTTTTCGTGCTGCCCCAGCATTGTGTGGGCGTAGCCCCAGCCCGCGTGCGCCCCACCTGGATTCTTGCCACGAATCCCGCGCCATGCGCCTGCCCTGCCTTGACTGTTGCCACCGGCAGTGTTGACAGTCACGGCGGAGTCGGCGCGGGCAAGCCGTGGTTCGGCCGGGCATATGGGCATATAATGGCCAGGCGGTGGGCGCCCGGGTCCGGCTGTCGGATACGCCGCCAGTGGGCTTCGGCTTGACAGGCCAGGTGGAGATGACGGTGCGGGATGTAGTGCTGCTGACCGCGACCGGGCTGGGCGGTTGGCTGGAGGACGAGAGGGGCGTCGTCGGGCGCTGGCTCATCTCGAAACCGGTGAGCAACTGGCGGCAGTAGAAGATGTTCAGGGGCGTAATGCCCGCAGGCGGCAATCCGCCGAGTATGAGGGGAGCCTGCCGGAGCGGGGGTGCACGGACAAGGACAATAGCGAGGTGGGACTATGAACGAAATGGAACGTGAGGAGGACTGCCGCTGCCCTCCCTTCCCTGAGGACTTCGCTGAGCGGTTGGAGCGTCTGATTGAGCTTGCCGGTCTGTCTCGGGAGGAGTTCGCCCAGGTCCTCGCCATCGACTATGAACGCGTGGCCCAGTGGTTCGATGGCGCGGAACTAACCGGCGGGGAGGTGTGGCACGTGGCCCGGCTGGCCTATTCGATCCCCGGGGGCATGGCGATCATAATTCCGGAGACTGCCGGGGGCACGGAGTAGCGATGTGGGCCCGAGGGGAAACGCCTCCTGCGCCTGAATTATAGTGCTCCGTCGCCGCCGGCCAATCCTCGGGCGACTCGGCATCCGGATTCGGCGAAGGTATGCGTGGGGTCCAACCTGACGGCCCGGTTCAGGTCCTCGACTGCCCCGGGGTACCGGCCCAGCTCAATGTGGGTTATCCCTCGCTGAAAGCAGGACTCGGCGTCCACCGGGTCGATGGCAATGGCCCGGCCGCAATCCGCAATTGGTTCGTCGCACCCCTCCCTGCAGGTCAGGACTTTCTCCCGGTTCAGGCGAGCCGCTCCGGTGCCGGGCCGGAGGGCGATGCTCATACTGGTGTTGACCGCGTTCCTGGTGGTGTTCGATTGTGTGCCGGGCGGCTGACGGTCAGCGGGACCGCGAACTGCGCATTCCCTGTCGGCTCGGCTGTTCGCCAACCCCCGACATCCAATCCCCACGCGCGCGGCGTTCCCGTGCCTTTCGCTGGCGGCTGTCTAACGCTTGCGGGGTGTGGAGGCACTTCCGGCACCTATGCACCTCGTAGTCATGTCGCTCGGCCACCTCTTGGACTTCGTCCTGAGCCTCGTCCTCGGTTGCGAAGGGGCCAAGCCAGTAGCCGTTGATCTTGGACTCTCTCGGTAGGTGTTGCGGCCGGTCAGTCGGCGCATGGATGGTGACGCGCTTCCATGAATTGTTGACGCAAAGGTGGTAGCCCCTCACCAGCGGCTCCTAGCTGTTCCAGAATTCGCGCCCCACCAACCAATACGTTACAGCCGCACCCACGGCAGCTGTCGCCAACGATTGAATGATGAAGGGGTTCAAGCTCTCGACATCGGCGGATTCAACGACGGCGCTGCATCCCATCGCCGACGCCACCACCGTAACGGCACCACAAAGAGCGCCCCGGGCCACGCCACCCCAATCGTTTCTGCGGAGGAACCCCGAGACGGCGCACGAGCCGAGCGGGATGATGAAATAGAAGAACAGGCCGCCAACCAGGAGCGGGGCCAGGTTTATGTATTGGGCCGCGACTGCCGCCATTAGTCCTCCTCGATTGCTCCGCCTTTGTTGTTGCGCCAGCACAAGGCGGCGGCCGCCGCGACGGTCAACAGGGGCCAGAATGCGGACGGGACAAATTCACGCCCCGGGAACGGCAGGAGCGCAATCGGCAACGCCGCCAACCCGGCCGCCCCGAGTCCCCACGCCAACCCGCGCCAGATCGTAATCCGCTTCATGAACCGTCCACAAATACCGCCGGTGGCGAGCCCCCAAAGAACCTGCCCGGATAACGCGGTCAGAAGCCCTTCCGCGACCCCCGCAAGTGAAAGGTCGGCAAAATCGACCGTGGGCGCGCGCTTTTCGCGGCGTCGGAACGAGTCGCGGCCCACGTCGCAGGATTGAGCCTCACGCAACAACGGCCGGAGCCCGGCCTCGGCTTGAATGAGCTGGCGCTCCCGGGTCGCCCAATCGCCGGCATCCGGCCCGCCATAGATCAGTTGCCCAGCTTCATCTTGGATTCTCTCGCCCCGGGATTCGGGCCAGCACCACCGGGTCGCCTCGTTGATTTCGTCCCGGAGGTCATCAACGACATCATCAAGCCTGTAGGCTTCGTCGCGGGCTCGGGCTTCCCCGGGCGTGAGCGTTGGAACGAATGCGGGCCGCGGCGGCGCAACCTCGGGAGTTGGCGCGGGTCCGAGGGTGGGCGTTGGCGTGGGCGATGAACAGCCCACCAACAGCAGCAACGCCAACGCCAAGAATCGCAACACGCCTAAATTGTCGGGCGGTCGGCGGCGGATTTCTACGGGTGGGGGCGCAGGTTTGGGCGATTACACGCGGCCTAACCTTTCATCCCCTTCTTGCCGAGCCCTTTCTTGGCCTTTGCTCTGGGCTTGCTCTTGTACTTGGCGATCGTCGGCTTCTTGTGGCCCTTCGGAATCTTGGACTTGGCGTTCTTGATCGCTTGTTGCTCCTGGTACTCCTTCACCGCCTTCGCGACCATCTCCTGTTGCGTCTTGGGCTTGGGCTTCGGCCCGGGTTTGAGCGGTACGATGGTCTGGTCCCGAACCTCGACCTCGGCAACCTCCCCCGCCCGTGCGCGTAATGCCCTCCCATGAGTCATCCCAAGGAACATCCCGGGCGATCCCGATCACCTCGGCGGGCGTCTGACCCTTCAGCGTGTGGTGCTTCTTGAAGAAGTTGTAATCCAGAACCCAGCCGTCCAGATAATCTTGGCCGGTGCTCTGCATCTGGAGGCCGCGTTGTGTCTTGGTTCGGTCCCTAAATGTTCCTTGCAGGCGCTTGCTTAGGTTGTTGTTGACTTCCTTGCAGATGCCCTCCGACGCTTCATGCTCCGTTCCTTTCGGAAACACCGCCCGGATGGCGTCCACGTAGGATGGCAGCCCATCGGTCGTGACCTTCTCCGGCGGGTTCTTGGCGTTCCGCAGGACCTTTTCCATCAAGCGGATTGCTTCGTTTTCGCCCCGGTGGGTTGCCAAGTGGGCGGCCAAGATGTAACGGCTGTCCTTGTCCATGACGTTCCAGCAGTACGACTGACGGCCGCCAACCTTGAGGAACAGTTCATCCGCCACCCAATGATCCCCGGCGTCAACATAGATGCGTTTGCCGGTCGCTGTTTGGGGCGTGCCGTCCGGGCCAATCTGTCCGTCCATGAACCCCTGCGCCATCCGGGTATAGCCCTTGACCCAATTGTGGACGCTGCGTTTGGAGGGCTCCGGCACTGTGAATCTGTTGTTGTCCTTTACTGGCCTAAAGTTCCTGGACATTGACACATGGCTTCGCTCCCAGGTCATCCACAAGGCCCGCTAACCAGTGGGTCGCTTCGGGGTACTCCCCCAGGTCCAGGACGAACTCCTGGCCCCGCCCGACGCTCTTCAGGTAGGCGTGCTCGTCATCCCGTTCCCAGCGGTTGGGGTCGGGGTGATAGGACAGGGGGGTTCCTGTTGCCATCGGGAAAGAACCATCTGGGCAGCCGCCACCGGGACACCGGCCCTCCCGGCTTCGTAAGGACCAGTCGGTCATCCAGTTTCGGAAACACCCCTGACCCCGGGACCGCCGTGGCGGTTTCGAGGTCCAGCCGCCTTGTCGCCAAGTACAGGGTGTTGCTGGGGTCTCGGGGCCGTCCGAAGTGATCGTGGTAATGCGCCCAGCGGAACCTGGGGTCATTGCTTATGTCGTCCACCCTGTGGACCTGCTCGATCTGGAGCCACCCCCAGAGGACATGCTGCTGTGGTTCTCCCCGGATGAAGGTCCAGCCGGTGCGTGTCTCCTCGACCCTACGGAAGAGGCCGAACATCAGGAACAGGTCTCCGGATCCCACCCCCTGCCGTTCCAGGTGGGTTGCGGCAGCGCCCGCCTGCCCGAACAGTCCCCGCCATCCATCACGCCGGGGGATGGCGTCCGGGCGCAGGTCAGGGTCCAGGTGGGGGAGCTCCCATCCTTCCCATCGCCCCCTGGTGAGGTCCTCGACCACCTGTCCGATGTTGATCTTCCCGTGGTGCAGGTCCCGGTAGCTGGCGGGGCTGTGGCCGCCTCCCGGGATGGGGAGGGAATACATCGTGCCGTCGGAGAAGATGGGGCTGGGACATCCCCCCGCCGAGCTGTCGAACCCCTTTCGGCTTAGGACCAGTTTCTTGGGCTTCATGCTCATACACTCTTACATCCGCGCCAGGTTGGTGGCGAGGTTGTAGACGAACCAACCTTCGCCGGTGACGAGGGTCTGGAGCTTCGCGGTCTGGGCATCGCGCATGATGCCGAACCCATCCTCGTAGGGCTCGAAGCTCACGATCCGGTCGTACCGGACCCGGAACTTCTTCCGGCTGCCGGCGAAGTAGACGTGCTTGGTGGTGATGCCCAACAGGCCGGTGTAGGCCTTGATGTTCTCCTCCCGCTCGATATGCCGTGTCCGGGGAGTTTGAGAGCGTGTTGCCGTTGGGAGCCGTTCGAAGGATGCCCTCGCTCGCTAATGCGAGTGTCCCTCCCCTTCTTCATGGGCATGTCCCTCCTCCTCTGCCGCCTCCTCGGCAAAAGCCTCGGGGTAGGAGAAAACCGCCAGCTCCTCCACGGCTTCGATGAAATGAGGGTTGTTCAGGCTGAGGGAGAGTCCCTCGCTCAATACGAAGATGTGGTGTGGGATGTGGTCGGTCTCCCCGACCATGTGCAGGCCTGAAAGATCGGGGTTTTCCACCACGCTTTCTATCGAGTCCGCCACGATGATGTCGGGTTCGAGGGAGACGATCGTCTCCGGGCTGACTTCCTGGTAACCCTCATGGGTGGCGATGTTCTCCAGCTTGACCAGTTCGAACACGTCGTTCACCAGCGTGTTCCTCCCCGGGGTCCGCCAGTCATCGCTATGGAAATAGACCGTCCAGACCCGCTCGACCGGTTCCATCCTTTCCCTGATGGCCGTCAGGCGAGGGTCGACTATATCTGCGATCCTCCCAGCCTGGTCCGCCGCTGGCGCCGGCGTGTGGGTGGGAATCACCGTCGCCGTTGGCCCCGGAGTGGGAGCAGGTCGGGGAGTCGCGGTCGGCTCCGGCGTGGGGGTTGGGACCGCCGTTGCTGTGGGCTCCGGAGTGGCGGGCGCCGCGCCACTGCAGGCAACCGCCAGCAGCAGCATTGCTCCAAGGACCAGGTGCTTCCTCATGTTCCACACTCCCAGGATCTGTTGAGGGTTTGAGATACAAGCCCCCGGCCACCAAGGCGGTCCAAGCAAGAGCGGCTACGATCAAATGGATCAAGGCGCGTTCAGAGGAAATAAAACCATCACTAGAGGAGATCGAGGGGCTCACCCGGCATATTGACGCCCTCCCAAATTCTGAGAAGGGGAGCGGGTCCCGACCCGCTCCCCGATTATATACGAAGCGTCCTCCCTGTGCCTTTAATCCAGTGGTGGTGGCGGTGCCTCGTCGTTCTTGGGCCTGCTGGGATTGTTGTTGGGGCCGGGCGTCGGCTGAGGACCGCCCGAATCATCGGCTCCCGAAGCCCCGGACCACGGTGACACGGTGCTCCAACCGGACCATGTCGATTTCGTGGTACCGCAGACGGCCCGCACCCGGTAGGAGTAATAGGAATCCCGATCCAGGCCGAGGTGTCACGAGTAGCTGCGGGAAGCGCGTTCCGTGATGGTGCGCTAGAACCGCCACTTGCCGTTGGACCTCTTCTCGACCTCGACCTCCCGCCCTGTTGCCGTTAGCCCGCCGCTCAGGGGGTCGGACCACGCGATGCGGACGCCCGATCCGACGACCGTTAGCTTCACCAACAGCGGCAAATGGCACAAATTTACGATGAACTCCGGCGGCGACACGCGGGTGGTGGTGAACCCCTCGGGAACCCCCCGTTTGGAGATCAGCCGGAACAACAACAGCAACTTGTGCGGCGGGGAGGCGAATGACACCGTCACCCGGGACGATGACGAAGTGGTGTACCTGTCGGGCTGCGAGACGGGGGCCGGAATCATCGAGCTTCGGCGCGAGGTCGACAACAGCTTGGTGCGGACCTACAACGTCACCGTTGCGGCACCAGCACCCACATGGGACGCCAAGTTGTCGCCCACCCCGAGCACCCGGACCTTCGCGGCGTGGGGCAGGGGTGAGCCGGAAGCGGGTGCAGCGGCTGATGCGCGCCATGGGGCTGCGGGCCATCTACCGGCGGCCTGGCACCAGCCGAAGGTCGCCGGAGCACCCGGTCTATCCCTACCTGCTGCGGAATGTCAGAATCACCCGGCCCAACCAGAGCCTGCCCCTGCGAAGGCAGGGGTGTGGGCGGCGGACATCACCTACCTGCCCATGGCCCGGGGGTTCCTCTACCTGGTGGCGCGGATGGACTGGCACAGCCGGTACGTGCTGGCCTGGCGAGTGTCCAACACCCCCCGATCAGGGTCGGGGGCAGGCTCTGGAGGCCGGCTTCTGCGCCGAGGCGCTGGAGGAGGCCCTGATCCGGGGCCGGCCCGAGGTGTTCCATGGGGAGCCTGTAGTAGAGGAGTTGAAAGAGAGGAGGTGTTCACCGGAAGAGGGGACCCAATCACTGGCAGGAGAGCCGGGATTCTCACTTGACCCGGCCCTGATCCCGCCCTAATAATTGGTTCCACCAAGGTACTGGGTGGAGTCGCAGCCTTAGCCACCACTCTTGCTGCGAAGAGTTCCGGCCCAAGCCCGTGACCGCGTCAGGGTACAATTTCCTCGAAAACTACCATGACGACCCCGAGTACGACGGTAAAGTGGTTGGGTTGCTGGAGGAGTGGGGAGTGAGGTCAGCCCGACACATGGGGATCGAGACAATGAAGACCCTGTTTGAATTGTCCAGCCGATGACCCCCTCCCCCAATTCCCTCGAGAGATGGACGCTGGAGCTGCTGCGGCGGCTGTACGCGCTGGAGGACCAGTCGTCCCTGCGCGGCATCATCCTGCGGCGGCAGATCCGGTTCAACCGGGACGTCCTCCGGCGCAGGAGCGGCCGCCGGGAGCGGGAGGGCCGGGGGATGCAGGAACAGTGAGGTCCATGCCTATGTAGGCCTTTACGCCGCCGCCGGGTTGGCGCTGGGAGCGGTGGGAGTCGCGGTGGCGCTACTTCTCAGGTGAGGGAGGAAGCCATGACGAACCAGCGGGGACTCCGTGTTGGGATGACCGAGGAGCAGGCCGGCATCCGGCTCCGGGAGATGTACGACCGGGGCAAGGCCAGCGGGAGGGCGCTGGCGGCCATCCACCTCTTCGGCATCACCCACGCCGCCCAGATCGCCCACCTCTCATCGGGGCAGATCGTCGCCCATGCCGGCCTGCCGGATGTCTACCGCTCCGAGGTCTGCAAGGGCATCGCCCTGGCCGAGTACGTGGCGGTGATAAGAGAGTTTCCGTAGGGGACAGCCGGGGCCGGGCGGGTCCCCTGGAGTGATGACATTGGACTTCGGAGACCAGGCCATGTCGTGGTCCGTGTACATTTTGCCGCTGGCCTTCGCCGCGCTGGGTTTCTTCCTGGCCTGCCGGCTGGACGAGTCCCGCTCCGAGTGGATAATCAAGCTGGGCTCCTCCCTGGCGGGCGGCGGCGTCGGCTACCTCCTGCACCGCTACCTCTGGTGGGCCCTGACGCCCGCCGGGGGCTGAGGAGGAACCCATGGCCCGCAACCGCCCGAGGAGGACTCTCACACTGTCCGCTGGCGCAGTCCAGAGTTGTCACCCGGCTCGCCCGGTAGCTATCGATGCGCCCCTCCCGCCTGCCCCACAAACTGGCCTATCCTCGGGGCATCTGCTACATACAAGGTAGCTAAGAGGGTGTGTGAGAAATACCCGGTTGACGCCAGCTCATCCGTGCCCATTCTTCCGTCATTCCCGCGCAGGCGGGAATCCAGACCCCCGTCTCGTCCCCATTTCGCACGGTTCCAACTTAGGGCACCCATTCTCACACACCCTCTAAGTGAGAATCCCGGCTTTCCTGCCAGTGGTTGGCTCCCCTCGTCCGGTGTACGCCCGCTTCCACGAGAATACTCCGCTTAATGGGACCCGAACTCGTTGTAGAACCGAAAGTAGGCTTCCGGATACACGTCCTCGTACTTCACCATCCACCTCAGTCGCTCTGAGAGGATACTGTCGGAGTACCGCCCCTTCCCATCCATCCCAATCTTCACACTTCGGTCCTGCGAGCTCAATCGGGCTCTCGTCAGTCCACACGAGTGCCTGACCCGTTAAATGGAAAGACCCCCGCTGTTTCAACGGGGGCTCGACTATTCAGCATAATTGGACGGTGAGCAACCAATTACACCGCGACCAAGAACCTGATCTGAAAAGTTCTTGATTTTATCCAGTTTGGTGGGTCCTCCGCCTGGGTCAAGGGTGCGGTGCGCTGGAAGATCAACTGTTAGGATGACGCGTGGTGGCGTCCCCCGCTCCCAGTCCCGCAACGCTAACGATCAGCCTCTCCTATTCCTCCCGGGTGCCACGCCAGCGCCGCCCGCGTCAGCACGACCCGGCCGGAGCCACTGATGACGGCCCCTAGGCCCACCGCCGAGACGACGAAAGCGCACAGGAGGCCGATGGCGAGGAGAAGGTGCACCGTGACGGCGAACGGGGGGTTGTACCCCCGCACGCGTTGCTTCATCAATCCAGGCGGCTTGACCCACAACTCGGCGCGGGTTTCTAATGAATGGCGATGAATCAGACGGAGGACGCCGATGTACCAAGAACGAATCGAACATTCACCCCGGTCCATGAGCCGACGCCACATCCTCGCGTTGGGGCTTGCCCAGGCGTTCGGCATCGCGGCATACCTGCCGTTGGTGGTTGCCGTCATGGTAGGCGCGGGGGCGGTTTCCCACCTTCTGCCTGGACTTGACTCCAACGTGGGGCTCGTGCTTTATGGCTCGTGGTTCCTCTTTTTGTTCATCGTGTCGGCGAGCATCACGGCCGGTTTGGCTTTCGGCTATCCTTTGGTGTTGGCCTTCCGGCAACGAGTCCGCGAGGGTGCGCTTCTGGCCGTCGCGACCATCGGCTGGCTGGTTTTGGGGTTCGCCGTGTTGAGCGCCGCCATCGCGTTGGCCGCCGTGAGCGGTTTCTTTTGGGTAACAGCGCCGGTCGCCTTCGCGGGCCTCGTGTTCTTGGGAATCACGGCGTACCGCCGGTAAGGAGCCACGATGTATCAGTGGGACGGCCCAAGCGCCTGGGAGTTCCTGGTTCTGGTGGGCTTGATGGCATTCGTGTATCTGGCATTGCCGGTGGTTGCGGGCATCTGGGCGGGAACGCGAGCACCTGGGACGATGACGATCAGCCGGACTCGCGCCGTCAAGGTCGGGCTCGTGGTCGGCGTGGCCGGGATTCTGGCTAATGTCACGTGGTTGATGTGGGAGCACAAGTTCGTTCCCTCCTGGTTCTTGGAACCCGTGATCGCAATCGCCCGCCACATCCCGATCCCGTACCTCACCGACGACATGGCGATCACCCTCGCCGGACCGCTAACGGTCGCCGTACTGGTGGTGTTGGCGACGAGGTGGGTGTCGGGCATCGTGGCCCAGAGGACGCGGGGTTATTGGAACCAGACCCGCTAGTGCTGAGTCAAATCAAGAGCGGCACGGGTGGTGTCAATTTGTTGATGTTCTACGATTCGGTCACCTGCTACTGCAGGCTGGCGGAAAGCTACGAGGCTTTCGGAAAGCTGGCAGGCTGGGTCATCGACACCAGGCTTACCGGGAGGACGAAATAGGCTGGTAGCATGGACAAGTATCGGGACACGTCTCCCGGAGTCACCCCGCCCCGACTCCCAGAGATTACGACGCCACTGAACCCGACGACGGAGGTGAAACCCCGCCCCGTCGCCGGGAAGCTAAGGAACCGGCGTCAGAAGAACGGGGGCACCGCACCGGGTACCCCCATTTACGTTCCTACGCCACTACCACCACCGGAGGAAGTATGGTGCCGGACATCGGTTTGGGCATTTTCGACGTTATGCTAGCCTTGTTCCTCTTCCTCGCGTTCCCGCCCTTGTTGATGATGGCCATTTGCGGGGCCGCCAGCGGGCTGTTGCCTATGCTGAGTGGCCGGAATGGATTTCTGTTGGGCATTCCTCTGGGTATCGGGAATGTATTCCTGGGGTTCTATATCGCCTTCGGGTGGTTGAAACCCCACACGCCGTTGATCCCCGGGGACTATTTCGTGTGGGGCATGGTGGTCTCCCACACCATTGGAGCCGTGCTGATGTGTATTGTTCCAGTGCTGCTAATGGTGGTGCTAAACAGGCGGCGGGAACGGGCATGACCTGCCTCCAGTGGTTGTACCACTTTCTACGTTAGTGTGACCAGAACTTGGCCTTGCCCACGGCGGCGTAGCTGGTGGTTCCCGCCGAGGTCAAGGTGTTGGCCTAGAAGAAGGGCCGGCGCAACGGCGTGGTGGTCAAGGGCGCCGGCGGCCCGGGCGGCACGATTCGGACCGGCGGCCGGGTGCCCGAGGGGGCCGAGGTTGAGTACGCCTACCGCGCCGGGTACGACAGCCGGGGGCAGGTGTCGGTCACCCACCTGGTGGACGAGCGGGGCTACGCCGTCATGTTGACGAAGCCGGAGCCGGATGTCGTTTAGCCTGGGGGCCGGGCCTTCACACCAGGGGGAGCATCGCAGGTGCAGCGATGCTCCCCCTGGACGCGCTCTCGCGTAGCTCGAATACCTGATCACCGGCAAAGGTCTCAGGGCTGTTCCGGTTATTCCTCGCCCTCGGACCATCCTCGGCAGTCGTTTGAGTGGGCTTTCGGCCGCGTCAAGCGCAACGGGCTCCAACGCCGGGAGAACGTCTTACCTTTATATCCACCGGTTTATCCACCGGCAACTGCCGTGAGACCCGGCGTCGGTTGGCTCCCCAATGCCCCTAACCGTTCTGCGGCTGTGGCGCCCCGCTCTGCCCGCCGGTTCAGCCTCCCTGCGCCTCAGCCTCCACCAGAGCCCGCCGCCTCTCCTCTCTAATGGACGGGTCGCCCGGTTCCAGCCGCAGCGCCTCGTCGTAGTCCCGCACCGCCTGCTCCGGCCGGCCCAACTGGCGGCACAGCGCCGCCCGGTGGCGCAGCGACTCCACGTCCTCCGGGTCCAGGGCGATGGCCCTCCCGAAGTCCTCGACCGCCCTACGCGGTTCGCCCGACCCGGCCAGGGCGCACCCCCGGGCGTGGTAGGCAAACCCGTCACCGGGGGTCAGCTCCACCAGCCGGTCGTAGTCCCGGGCCGCCTTTTCGTACTCCCCCAGCAGGGTGTGGGCGTAGCCCCGGCCCGTGTGCGCCCCCACGTCGTCGGGCTTCAGCTCGATGATGGCGCTGAAGTCCTCAATGGCCTCCTCGTATCGACCCAGGCGCATCCGGCTGGTCCCCCGGTTGTACCGGACCCGGGTGTCGCCGGGGTCCAGCTCGACCACCCGGGTGTAGTCCGCCACCGCCAGCTCGTGTTCCTCCTGGCTGGCGTAGTTCAGGCCCCTTGCCGCCAGGGTCTCGGAGTCGTCCGGGTCCAGGACCAGGGAGCGGTCCAGGTCCTGCATGGCCTCGTCGTAGCGCCCCAGGTTGCCCAGGGCCACGCCCCGGCCCCGCAGGGCGGCGGCGCTGTCCGGGTCCAGGTTCAGGACGGCGTTGAAGTCGTCGAGGGCCTCCTGGAACCGATCCAGGTTGAGCCTGGTGATGCCCCGGGCGTAGTAGGCCAGGCCGTAGTCGGGTTCCAGCTCCAGGGCGGCGTCGAAGTCTTCCAGGGCCTGTTCCAGGTCTCCCATGTCGCGCCGGGCCATGCCCCTGGAGTAGTGGGCTTCAGGGAACTCGGGAAACAGCTCGATGGCCCGGCCCAGGTCCTCCACCGCTTTGTGCGGCTCTCCCATCTCGGCAAAGGTCAGGCCCCGGTTGTAGCAAGGCTCGGGGTCGTCCGGGGCCAGGAGGATTGCCAGGTCGAAGTCGCTCATCGCCCCGGAGACGTCGCCCATCTGGGCCTTGCACGCTCCCCGGCTGCAGTGGGCCGAGGCGTCGCCGGGTTCCAGGCGGAGGGCCGTGTCGTAGTCCTCCAGCGCCAGGACGTATTCTCCCAGCTCGCTATTGGCGTTGGCCCGGGCCAGGCGGGCCTCGGCGTCCTCCGGCTCCAGGGCGATGACCCGGCCGTAGTCCTCCGCCGCCCGCCGGTGTTCCCCCAGCTGGCCGTACAGCAGCCCCCGCAGGTGCAGGAACTCGGCGTTATGGGGGTTCTCGCCGATCTTCTCCGTCAGGCCCTCGATCATCCGCCCAATGCCCTCCGGGCCCAGGGCGTCCATCATGCGGAGAAATTCGCCCGGCGCCTCCGGCGGGTTTCCCTGTTCCATGTCTCCATTTTCCCCGGCCATTGCCTTCCTCCCGTATGTTCCGGTTCACGCCTCCGGGCATGTTCCCGGCTGCGCACGCAAAGTCTGTCGCGGCTCCTCTATGATGGTGCAGTCCTGGGTCATTGCGCAATGGCCGTCTGTCATCAAAACCCAAGGCCGCGTCGATGGGACCTTGGCCCGGTGGGTGAAAGGCCTTGGCCGGTCGCCGGTGGGAGTTGCACCAACCTCACTGGGAAATGCAGTGGCAAGAGAAGAGGCCCCTGCGCAATGCGAAAGGGACCTCTCTCCGGCAATACCCGATGTGTGCCGCCTTTTTCCGTTTCAGTCCCCGCGCTCAGTCCCGGAAAATGTGGCCCAGGCCCAGGGATTCCGCCAGGCCGTACAGCGCCGCCAGGTGTTCGGCGTTGGGCCGCGCCCGTCCATCCCTCCAGCGCCTCACGCTCTCGATGTCGGCGCCCACCCGCCGGGCGATCTCCGCCCAGGACATCCCCGACTCCTCCTTGAACCGTTTCAGCCGCTGCGGGAAATCGGCGGGGAAGCCGCAGATGGTTCTGGGATACCGTATGCGCTTCCTCATCTCTAGCATCCTCTACCGGAACTCTTGGCCGGGACGGGCATCCATGCTCATGGATACCGTCCCGGGTCGGGCCGCGTGGGCCTTGGCGGCTACTCCGCCACGGTGCAGGTCAGGGCCACCGCCGCGCTGCTGACCTCGCTCCCGCCGACAAGCTCGTACACCACCTTGACGCTGATGCCGGCCCCGGTCCCTGCCCGGTACTCCCCCGGCTTGTTCACCAGGGTGATGCCCCGCAGCCGGACCTGCTCCCTTCCACATAAGGTCGTCAGGGCGCAGGTCCGACTCCCGCGCCCTGTATCTCGCAGCGTAGGAATGGCAGCCCGTGCACCCCGTCATATCGGCAGCGGTGGCGAACCCGGCGGTTGGGTCGCCCCCTCCACCCCGGCGGGAGCGCCGGCATTGCCCGGTGCGACCAGCCCGCCGCTCCGTACCGGCCAGCGGATTCCCTTCGCCGCCACAGGCCGCCGGGAGAAACACGAAGCCAGGTAGAAGCCAGCGCAGCATCCTTCTCCCTTCAGGGGGGTGGCCTTCCCTGACCTGTCCGGCATGGTCATGTATTCAGCCCATCGGCTACCCGGCGGCCTTCGGGGTGGTGTTCTCGCCCTTGAGCCGCACCCACTTGCTGGACTCGGGGCTGTCCTCGTTGTAGTTGCCGCCGGTGAAGGAGCGCACGAAGACCCCCGTGGCCACGCCGTTCTCCAGCCCGGTGATGGTGTAGGTGTACACCCCGCCGGCCACGCTGATGCCGTCGTTGGCGCCCACGGCGTTGGGGTCCCTGGGGTTGGCCCAGACGCCCGGCTCCTGGCTCCAGCGCAGGGCGTGGCGTATCTCATCGTCCTCGAACCCCTCCCGGGGCGCGACCGTCCAGGTCACGGTCAGAGTGCCGTCGCCGGGCGTGACGCAGACGTTGAACGGCTCCTTCTGGCCGGGGACCGGCGGCTCCGTCTCCTCGGGGCAGGACGCCGGCTCGGGCTCCTGGGCCGGGGGCGGCGTGGTGTCGGACACGCTCACGGAAACGGAGTCCGCCGCGATGCCGTGGTACTTGCCGTCGCCGCTGGTTGCACTGTGGCTTACGGTGACGCTCTCGTTGTCCCGGTCCTCGTCGGCGACGCCGGACACGGTGAAGGTCTGCGGGGTGTTCCAGTCCGACGGCGTGAAGGTGTGCGACGCCGGGGAGAAGCTGGCAGCGCCGTTGTCTCCGCTGGTGGGCGTCACGGTCACGTCCGCCGTGGGCCTGGAGTCCAGGACCACGGTATAGCTCCCGCTGCCGTCCTCGCTGACGTTCAGCGTGGTGGGGCTCACCGTCACCCCCGCCGTGT
This sequence comes from Dehalococcoidia bacterium, assembly GCA_965203675.1. Taxonomy (GTDB): domain Bacteria; phylum Chloroflexota; class Dehalococcoidia; order Lucifugimonadales; family UBA3495; genus CATOSK01. Next base: position 540,727 of record CBDBDE010000001.1, read on the forward strand.
CGTCGTCGGTGATGGTGACGGTTGCCGTGTCCTTGCCGTCGCCCTCCTTCTCCCACCCTTCGGTGGACGCGGCCACGGTGACCGTGAAGGTCTCGTCGTCCTCGTCCAGGTCGTCGTCGGCTATTGGAAGGGCGATGTCCAGGGTGTCGTTGCCCTCGGTTACGGTGACCGGCGAGGTGGCGCTGCCCACGTCGGCGCTGTCGGCGGAACCGCCGTAGGCCGCCGTGACCGTGAACTGCACCCCGCCCTGCGGGGCGGCCTCGCTCAGGGTGATGGTCAGCGTCGCGTCATTCCCCTCAGCGGCGCTGGCCGTGGCGGTGATGGAGTAGGTCGGCGGGGTGTCGTCGTCGGCCACGCTCACGGAAACGGAGTCCACCGCGATGCCGCCGTACTTGCCGTACTTGCCGTCGCTGCTGGTCGCGCTGTTGCTGATGGCGACCGCCTCGTTGTCCCGGTCCTCGTCGGAGACGCCGGACACGGTGAAGGTCTGCGGGGTGTTCCAGTCCGACGGCGTGAAGGTGTGCGACGCCGGGGCGACGCCCGCCGCGCCGGCGTCTCCGCTGGTGGGCGTGACGGTCACGTCCGCCGTGGGCCTGGAGTCCAGGACCACGGTGTAGGTCGCGCTACCGTCCTCGCTGACGCTCAGCGTGGTGGGAGTCACCGTCACCCCTGCCGTGTCGTCGTCGGTGATGGTTATGGTTGCCGTGTCCCTGCCGTCGCCTTCCTTCTCCCAGCCCGACGTGGTTGCGGCGACGGTCACGGTGAAGGTCTCGTCGTCCTCGTCCACGGCGTCGTCGGCTGTGGGGATGCTGATGTCCAGGGTGGTATCGCCCTCGGCGACGGTGACCGGGGAGGTGATGCTTCCCACGTCCGCCGCCGTCGCCGTCTGGCCGGAGTAGCTCGCCGTCACCGTGAACGCCACGCCGCCGGTTGGGGCGGTCTCGCTGAGGGTGATGGTCAGGGCGGCGTTCCCGCCCTCGGCGGCGCTGGCCGCGGCGCTGACGGAGAAGGTCCTTGCAACCTGCTGCTGCTCGTCCTCGCCGCCCTGGACGGCGCCGTCGGGCAGGGTGATGCGGTCGTGGACGCGTTCGCCCTTCCCGGCTTCGTTCTGGGCCCGCACCCAGACCCGGTAGGTCGCGCCGGCCTTGAGGTTGCGGAAGGTGGTGGTCGTCTTGCCCGCCGCGACCTTGCGGTCCTTGCCCTTGCCGGTGTCCATGTTCTTGATATGCACGATGTAGCGGTCGGGCGGTCCGCCGCTCTCCGGGGCCTGCCAGCTGACGGTCACGCTGTCCGTCGTTGCTTCCAGCAGGAGTCCGACCACCGGGCCGGGGATTTCCACCGGCTCCGCCGTCTGCTGCTGTTCGGGGGTGTCGTCCGTCACCGACACGGCCACCGACGCAACCGCGATGCCGTGGTAGTTGGCGTCGCTGCTGGCCGCGCCGTGGCTGATGGTGACGCTCTCGTCGTCGGTGTCATCGTCGGCGACGCCGGACACGATGAAGAGCTGCGAGATGTTCCAGCCGGAGGGCGTGAAGGCGTGCGACGCCGGGGAGACGCTCGCCGCGCCGTCATCGCCGCTGGTCACGGTGACCGTCACGTCCGCCGTGGGGCGGCTGTCCAGGACCACGGTGTAGCTGGCGCTCCCGTCCTCGGCGACGCTCAGCGTGGTGGGGGTCACCGTCACCCCGGCCGTGTCGTCGTCGGTGATGGTGACGGTTGCCGTGTCCCGGCCGTCGCCCGCCTTCTCCCAGCCCGACGTGGTTGCGGCGACGGTCACGGTGAAGGTCTCGTCGTCCTCGTCCACGTCGTCATCCACGGTGGGGATGGTGATGGCCAGGGCGGTCTCGCCCGCGGCCACGGTGACCGGGGAGGCTATGCTCCCCACGTCGTCCGCCGTTGCGGTGGAGCTGCCGCCGTAGCCCGCCGTCACCGTGAGGGCCACGCCGCCGGTCGGGGCGGCCTCGCTCAGCGTGACGGTCAGCGTGGCGTTCGCTCCCTCGGCTGCGGTTGACGCCGCGCTGAAGGAGTAGGTCTTCGGCTCCGGGCGCGCCGCGGTCACGTGGATGCTGTAGGTGGTCATGCCGCCGGAACCGCTCACCATCAGCCACAGCTCGGTCGCTCCGCCGTCTGGCGCGAGAGCCAGCTCGACCGCCGTGCCGGAGGGCCGCACCCGCGTGGGGCGGGTGTAGGTGGTCCCGCCGTTGCGTGAGCCGGCGAACACGCTCGTGCCCTCGGCATAGTCCGGGGTGAGCGTGACGCTCGTCGTCCCCGCCGGGACCGTGGCCTGGTACGCGGTCGTGTCCCGCGCGAAGTCGGGGCTGAACTCCACCGATTCCGACCCGGCTGACAGCACGATCCCGCACAGCGGGCCAGTCTCGTCCTCGCACTCCGGCCGCGCCAGCACCTGCGTCTTCGGCTGCTTCGCGGCGTCCATTCGCGTAACCGTCAGGGTGTACTCCCGCACCGCCGGAACGGCCGGGGCGCTCACCTCGACCCTGATGGTGTTGTCGCCCACGTCCAGCGGCACGTCCACCGACGGAGTGGTGTCGTCCACCGCGCTGCCGTTGACCTTCACCGACGTGGTCTCGTAGGCGGCGGCGGGCTTCACCGTCACGCTGGACACGGCGCGCGGGACGGAGAAGGTGTAGTCGTTGCTGGCGTCCGAGAGCTCCACCGCGTTCTCCGGCAGGCCCTCCGCCGGGTCCGTCGAGGACACGGTCAGCGAGCGCAGCACCAGGCTGGCCGGCTCCAGCAGGGACAGGGTCTTCGCCTGCAGCCGGGGCGCGTCCGACCACGCCGCGATCTCCAGGGGCGGCCCGTCCCTCCACATCACGCACAGCTCCGCCGTGGCCTCCTGTCCGCCGGCCGGTATCTCGATCATCTTACCGCCCCAGGTCCCGCGGTATCTCCTGGGAGGGTCGCAGTGGTCCCACCAGGCCGCGCCGAGGCCGTTGATGCTGAGCCGCACGGTCAGGCCGGGCGCGGTGGGCCGGTCCAGCCGCGCCGTCACCGTCACCGGGCCGCCGTTCGCCACGGCCTGCGGGTCCGCGCTCAGGGTGATCGCCGTGGGCGGGTTCGGGCCCAGCGCCCGCACCCTGATGGGGGTCGCCTCGGCATCCATGCCGAGTATCCTCGCCTTGACCGTCATCGTCACGCCTGCGGTCGCGCACAGCTTCACCGTGGCCTCCGTCTGGCCGGGGCCGATGATGTCGGTGGCGCCGTGCTCCCAGTCGCAGTCCGGGCCCCAGCGGGCCGCGGCGTCGTCGCCCTCGGTGTCGAACCGCAGCCACATGAGGGTCGCCGCCGGGTAACCCAGGCGGGCGGTCACGGTGACCGAGCCGCCGTGGGGGATGGCGCCGGAGTCCACGCTCAGCGCCAGCGGCCATGCGGAGACGGGGACGCCCTCGCCGGCCAGGCCCCAATCGGAGTAGCCGGTGGCCGTCACCAGCCGGAGGCCGACCTCGTAGAGCTTGCCCGGGACGAGCGGGACGCAGTTGGAGCAGTCCCAGGGCGGAAGGGTGGCGCTTTTGGCGGCGTGCTGCTCGCTGCGGAGCAGGACGCCGTTTTCGGGCACCCACGCGCCGGGCTGGTCGCCCGCCGTGTTGGGGTCGGCGTCCTTCAGCCGCCAGCGGACGATGGCGCCCGTCGAGATGTAGTCCGGCGCGCGCCAGGTGACCTTCAGCCAGCCGTCGCTGCGGGTGACCAGCATGTTGGGCGGCGGCGCGGCCCCGGCGGAGCAGGACGAGCCGGAGGGCACGATGCTCAGGGGGACCGTGACGCCGACGCTGAACGGCAGGGCGGGAGAGGGGGCCCAGGCGGCAACGGTGTTCTGACTGAAGGCGGATGAGAACGGGAACCCCCTGTCGCCCACGCAGAACTGGTAGCCGGCCAGCGCGGTACGGACGTTTGTGGAGAAATTGACGGACATTTCGCTGCCGGTGGAGGTGGTGCGAATAAGCGTTATGCCGGTGGCCGCGCCTCCGACCTCGAATTCATTCTCCGTCAATACCGAGCGCGAGTTGCAGTTGGCGCCCGCTACGATGTTGCTGCAGCCAGGGTCCGTGCCGAGGGCATTCGCCTGCGGCGTCAGCGTGGCCGACCAGATGGCGTCCGACGAGGTCGAGCCGCGGTCGCGGATGATCACGGTGTCCGTGTCCGAGAGGTTCTTGTAGAAACCGTCGCCGTGCGGGCGGCCCCGCTTCAGCGACGGGGGCAGCCGGCCCAGGGACACCGTGAACGTCTCGTCGTCGCCGTCGGCGTCCCAGTTGGTCCGAAGCGTGATCTTTGCCAGGGACTTGTTGGCCGGGATGGTGATGGACGCGGGGGGCACGTAGTCGCCCGGCTCCGCGGTGACGTTGGTCACCGTCAGCGGGATCGTCACGTCGGCGGTCAGCGTCCGCCCGCCGCGCAGATCCGCCCACAGCGTCACCGTCCCGCCCTCCGCCACGTCCCCGCCCTGCACCACGTAGGCCGAATCCGGAACGGCCTGGAGGTACACCGGGATGGCGTCGGGGTCATCATCGTCGTCGGCGATGGTCACCGTGACCGAGGTCCGGGTGTTGGCCGGCCCCAGCGTGGCCGGCAGCGGGCCCAGGGAGACGGTGAACGTCTCGTCGTCGTAGTCGGCGTCCTCCGCCGTGGCCACGGTGGCCGTGCCGGAGGACTGCCCCCTGAGGATGGTGATGGACGCCGGGGTAAGCGCGCCGTAGTCGCCGCTCTCGGCGGTGCCCGCGTTCAGCAGCACCGGGACGGTCACGCTGTCCGACCACAGCCAGTTGTAGGGCAGCCGCGCCGTGATGGTCACCGTCTCGCCCTCTGTCACCGGGTTGGGAGAGGCCCAGAGGGAGACGGTCGGGAGCCCGGCCCCCTTGTCGTCGTCGTTGATGACCACGGTCACCGAGCTCGGCTCGCCCGCCGTCACCGAGGAGGGCAGCGTCCCCAGGGCCACCGTCAAGGTCTCGTCGTCCAGGTCGTCGTCCTGGGACGTGGAAATTCTCCCGATGGCGAACGGTTTGCCGTCATAGCCGAGGCTGGGGTGGGAGGCGATGCCGGTGACGGTGACGGACGCAAGCGTCCCGTAGTCGCCCGGCTCCGCCGTGCCCGGAGTCAGCGTGATCGGGATGGTCACGCTGCCCGCCATCGGCTTCGACAGGAACACGAACACCGATATGCCCCTCCCCTCCCTGACCGGGTTCCCGCCGACCGACAGCGTGACCTCCGGGGGGGTCGCCGTGTCCGCCCCGTCGAGGTCTCGGATGGTCACCCTGACCGAGGGCTGCGCGCCCGCCGTCACCGACGACGGCAGGGACGCGGCCAGGGACACGGTGAAGGTCTCGTCGTCGGTGTCGGCGTCCCGCGTCGTGGCGATGACGCCCGAGGCGGAACTCTGGCCGGCGGGGATGGTGATGGACGCGAGGGTCCCGTAGTCGCCGGGCTCGGCGGTGCCCGGGGTCAGCGTCAGCGGGATGGTCACGTCGCCGGCCAGCGGCCCGGAAAGCAACGCCTCCACCGTCAGCGAGGAACCCTCGTTCACCTCAGCCAGCGCGGACAGGGAGACCTTGGGCACGTTGCCGGAGCCCGCCCGGAACACCGTGACGGTGTAGGTCTTCATCGTTGCGCCGTCGGGCGCGGTGACCACGACCTTGAACGAGTTCGCGCCGTTGTTGCGGACCGCGAGCGGGCGGCTGTCCGCGCCGCTCCTCACCGGGTAGAGGTCGGTTGCGGGGCCCACCTTCACGGTGGCGTCCGGGTCGTTCACCGTGGGCGTCAGCCGCACGTTGGTGACGTTGTTGGCCACCGAGGCGGTGTAGGCCGTCGTGGCCCCCGAGAAGGCCGGGCTCAGCGCCAGCGACGCGCCCGTAACCGCCGTCTCGCTCGTCTGCTGCTTGGCCGTCAGGCCGCTGAGGTCGGCGTCATAGGAGACGCTGCAGTCCTCGGAGATCCGGACCAGGACGGGGTCGCGCCCGGCGAACCAGTGCTGGTCGGCGGCGTCGCCGTCCCATTCGGCCCAGGTGTTGCCCCCGGTGTGGGCGGCGTTGGCGAAGGGGAGGTCCCGCGCGCCGATGCAGACGCTGTAGTCGTCCAGCGCGGTCCGCACGTCGCGGTTGAACTTCATCGACAGCGCGCCCGTCACCTTCTGAGACAGCAGGGCGGTGACGCTCCAGGTGGTGCTTCCGACGATGAAGTCGTCGTCGGTGAGCACGGATTCCGTGCTGCACTCGGCGCCGGACTTGCCGTTGTCGCAGCCGGCCTCGGTGGTGGTCTTGTCGGCCACGTTGAGGGTGGCGGACCAGAGGGTGGCCGCCGGCGCGCCGTCGTTGTCCTCGATGGTGAGGGTCAGCGAATCGGTCACGCCGCCGGTGCAGTCGATGTCGATGATGGCGGTCTCCGCCGATTCCTCGGCGCTGTCGTCCTGGACTTCAACATTGAAGGTCGCGCTGGTGGCTCCCGCGTTGAAGTGGACCAGGGCGGCGAAAAGCCGCCAGTCCCAGTCGGAGGTGGAAGACCCCTCCGGGCGGACCTTCGCCGTGGAGCCGCTGCCGGGCGTCACGGCGCAGCTGTGCTGTGCCGCGTACCCGACGTCCAGCGTGGCGGTGACTATGACCAGGCCCGCCGCGTTGTTGGGACCCCGCACGCCCTCGGAGACTGTGTCGCTGGCCGCGCTGAGGGTGACGGTGCTGGGCGGCTGGTACCCGGTCGTGGCGGTCTGCTTTGGGGACGGGCTGCAGCCGCCCCGGTTGCAGGCCCGTACATACACCGTGTACTGAACGCCGTCGGTCAGTTGGGTGATCTCGTAGGCGGTGGGGAGCGGGTTGCCGGTGACGACGAACACGTGAAGCCCAGCCCAGCCCGGATTCGCGGCGCTGCTCTCGTGCCAATAGATCTCGTAGCGCGTTGGGGCGTCGTTCACGCCCGACGTGACGGCGCCGGCGGTCCAGGATGCGTCCAGTTTGCGCTCTCCGGGGGTCAGCGTCAGGCCGGAAGGACTGGCGGGTGGATTCACGTTGTCCGAATCCTTCCGGTGTATCGCCAGGTTGTAGGTCTGTTTCGTCGCGCCATCCCTGGCCGTGACCTCGACCTTTATCGCGTTCGTGCCCGCGGAGAGCTCGATGGCCGAGCTCTCCGTGCCGCTGGTCACCGCGGTCAGAATGGTTCCCGAGCCGACCTTGATCGTGGCGCCGGCGTCATTCGCCGTCGGCGTCAGCTTCAGGTGGGTGGTGGCGGCCGGCACATTCTGGGCATACGAGGTGTTGGCGGCGGAGAACGTCCCGAAGTTCAGCGCCGTGTACGTCCCCGTCTCGCTGGTGGCGGTCTTCGCCGTCAGGGCGCTCAGGGTGGCGTCGGTGGGCGGGGTCGGGCAGGACGAGCCGGAGGGCACGATGCTCAGGGAGACCGTGCCGCCGACGGGCCAGCCGACGGTGTTGGGCCACCGCGCCACCTCGTCGAAACCGGGGTGCGTGGCCGAGGAAAACGCAAAGGCGGTCGAGCCGACGCAGAAGTTGTAGCTGTCCAGGGCCGTCCGCACGTCGCGGTTGAAAAACAATTGCATGTCGTTTACGGCTGATCTGTAGAGGACTCCGGTAACCGACCAGGCGTTGCCTCCCAACGTGAAGTCGTCGTCCGTCAGGTTGTCCGTGTCGCTGCACTGGGAGTCCGCTGCAAGGCCTGCCCCGGTTTCGCAGCCATCTCCGTTGACGGTGCTTTTCGCCGTCAGGGTGGCGGACCAGAGGGGGGTCGCCGGGGTCGCCGCCTCGCCCTTGACGCGGATTCGGAGGTTCCCGTGAGTTGTGAAGGTGGCCTCGATCCAGTTTCCCCCGGCGGTCGACGGCGTATCCTCTTGGTATATCCAGTATTTGTCCCCGATGCTCCAGCCGGATGCCACGCCCTGGTCCTCGTTGGCCGAGATGGTGGCCCCCAGACGCAGTGAAAAGTCGCCGACCGTGTAGAGGACGACGTGATATGTGGTGTTTGCCGTGAGGGTGGTGTTCGGCGGCGCGGCGAAGGACACCGTGCCCGCCGCGACTGTGGAGGGGACCGTCAGGTCCGCGAGCTTTGAGTCCGGCCCGCCGCCGGTCGCGGCCGACCACAGCTCCGCCCGGATGGTCGCGCGCTGGGCGGCGGTGGCCGCATTCCCCAGCACCGCCTCGATGCTCGACAGCGTGTAACCGCCGGAGGCGCCTCCGGTCGTGAAATCCTGAGCCATGACAGCAAAACCTGTGCCGAACGGCCCACCCCCGCCGGCGGTCTGCCCGATGTTGCTCACCAGCGCCGTGGCGTCGTCGTCGGTGATGGTGATTGTCAGCGAGATCGTCTCGCCCGGCTCCACGCCGGAGGGCACGCTGCCCAGCGTCACGATGAGCGTCTCGTTGTCCTTGTCGTCGTCCTGGTTGGTCTGGATGCGGATGCTGGCCGTGGTGCTGCCGGCGGAAAACGACAGGGGGTGGCTCGCCAGCGTCGTGTAGTCGCCGGACTCGGCCGTGCCCGCGGTCACCGTCGCCTCCATTTGGACGGCGCTTGCCTGCGCCTTCGACAGGGTGGCCGTGACGACCGTCTCCGCGCCCTCGGTCACCGGGTTCGGCGCGGCCGAGAGCGTGACGGTGGTGGGCGTCCGCTGCTTGAGGCCCAGGGTCACCGGGGTGTTCGCGGGCCAGCTCAGGCCCGAACTCGCCTTCACGTAGGCCGGCCCCGAGCCGCCGATCTCCGCCAGCGGGAACTCCGCGCTGCCGGCCGTCAGCACCAGGTCGCGCTTGGCGTAGGCGGGCAGGCTCTTGTCGAGCGAGAAGGTCAGCTCGCCCGCGGTGTTCACCCGCAGCGTGACGATGTCGTAGCTCTCGCCGCGGTAGGTGAAGTCGTCGTCCGTGAGAGTCGCGGCGGCGGAGCACTTGTCCTGGCCCGCCGCCGCGTTGGCGCAGCCGAAGGCAGAGCCGCCGCCGAGACTCCGCGGCGTCAGCGTCGCCGACCACACGCTGGCGCCCGCCGCCGGGGCCGCGGGGAAGCCGTTGACGCGGATCTTCAGCTCGTAAGTGTAGTCAGACCAGGATGTAGCCGAGGGTGACCGGTCGTGGGCGGAGTTGTCGATGCTCCAGCCGGAGGCGGCGCCGGAGTCCTCGCCGTTGGTGCTCGTCCTCGTCCATTTCCCTTCGGTGGCGCCGGTGGCGTACAGCACCGCGAAGTACTTGGTGCTCGCGGCGAGGGTGGTGTTCGCCGGCGCGTAGAAGGCGACGTTGCCGGTGCCGACGGTGGACGGGACCGCCAGGCTGGCGAGCTTGGAGTCCGGATCTCCGTTGGTGTCCGTGGACCACAGCTCCGCCCGGATGTTGGCGGGCGCGGACACCGCCTCGGCCATGTTGAACTCGATGCTCGTCAGCGTGTAGCCGCCGGTGTTGGCGCCGGTGGTGAACTGCTGGGCAAGATGCCAGAGGTTGCCGCCGGGGGCGAGGGCTCTGTGCAGCAGGGCGCCGTCGCTGGTCTGCCCGACGTTGCTCACCAGCGCGAGGGCGTCGTCGTAGTCCCTGATCGTTATCGTCAGCGAGGTAGTCGCGCCGGCCGTCACCGAGGAGGGCAGCGTGCCCAGGGCCACGACGAACGTCTCGTCGTCGTGGTCGGTGTCCTCGACCGTGCCGATGATGAAGCTGGCGGTGGTGTTGCCGGCGGGGAAGTCGACGCGGATGGTCCCTGACCCCGTGAGGTCGGCGGACTCGGCCGTGACCAGGGTCGCCGTCACCGGGATCGAGAAGTCGGCGGCCGGCGCCGACGACAGCGTCGCCGTGAAGATCACCTGCTCGCCCTCGCGCACCGGGTTCTTGTCGGCCGAGAGCGTCACCGTGGGGGTGGACTGGGCCTGGGCGGGCGCGGCGTCCAGCAGGAGTATCGTGCCGAGCAGCAGCGCGGCGAGGATGAGGGGGAGGGTGGAGAGGCGCCGGGGAAAGGCCGCGGCGAGGGCCCGCGGCGCCGTCATGCCGGGCCTCCCGCGTTTTCCAGAGGCTGAAACTCGGGGGGGGGGGCTTAGAGGGGTAGGTAACGCCGGAGGTTCCCCATGCGCCTTCCGGGAGAAACCCATCCGATTCAGCAAACGATTGAAACGCATTTACCTCACCTCTCTCAGCCGCAATTGACCGGCCGGGTGTTGTGGGTCAGCGGGGCCGTTCTCTCCCCGGCAGCGCCCGTCAGAACGCCGTCGCCGGCCCTCTCCCAGCCAGCGGTTGCGGATGCTACTGTTATTCCTGCCGGCGTTGCCGTTGAACATGGCTGGCTGGTTGCCTCCCTGTCTGTTTCCTTCTCTATCCTGGAGAGGTTTTTGCCATCAGCGGTTGCCCCTGGCGGTTGCCCGTCCCGGCAGCGCAGCCGTGCCTCCGGTCGCGCCGGCGAAGCCCGGCGGCCCTGACGTGAAAATCCTGCACCGACATTATAGGGATTTCCGTGTCACATGTATGTCAAGTCAAAAATAAGTATTGTAACGCAGTGGTTACTTTACAGCCCAATCTGCCGGAATTGGCCTCCAACAGGCCCTTTTTCTCGATTTCCCAGGGCCGCCAGGGGTGGGGACCTGGAGACCACCGGCCCGCCGGCGCGGCGGGTCTCCCGGACAACAAAGGCCGCCCCGAACCCCGGGGCGGCCTCTCGGTCCTGCCGTGGGCAGTCGCCCCGGCTAGTCGTTGTCCCGCACCGTTACCTTCACGGCGGGGCCGGTCATGAGATGGTATACCGGGTCCACGCCCCGGCCCTTCGGGTTGCCCAATCGACGAAAAAGGCGGGAACGCCGCCATCGTAGGCGCGATGACTGGCCGAGCCGCCCGACACCCGGGCCGTGCTGGTGCCGCGTCCTCGGCACCAATCGCCGTCTGCCCTGTTGACCCGCACGTCGTTCAACTGGTCGATGGTCAACCGGCAGGCCCGCACGTCGTAATCCTGGCCCGCCCTGATGGCGGATTGGTGACCCTCCCAGCGCGGCAGTCGGGACTGGTCGCCCTGCAATTCGTCGCCGTACCACCACGGCCCGCCCCGTTCCCGGTACTCCACCACCGTCCACCATTGGGTATCCCAGGTTTGCCCAACCCACCACACTTCCAGCTTCAGGTCGCCATCGGACGTGATTACTCGCGACGCCGAAATGGGCGGCATGCTGCCGGGTCCGGTGTCGGGCAAAGGGTCTCCAATAATGGGCGCGTTGTACACGATGCCATTCGTCGGGTTCGACCAGCGACCGGCGGCAATCTGGTTGATGGCCCGCACCCGGTAGCGCCGCGTTATGTTGGGCGGCAGGTTCGGGTCGGTCCAACTGGTGACGGAGCCGCCAAGCAGTCCCGCAGGGTCCACCCAATGCCCGCCATCGTCCGACATCTGGACTCGGTAGCCCGTGATGGGCTGCATGGTCTCGCCACTGTCGGGCGAGATGCTGGGCGGCATCCAGGTCAACACCGCCCGATCCGTGCCGACGATCCGGGCGTTCACGTCGCGCGGCGCGGTTGGCGCGACCAGGGTAAGCCCCGGGGAACCCGCCATGCCCTGGGTGCGGACAATTTGGGACCACGGCCCCCGGACCCCGAAGACGTTGACGGCCCGCACCCGGTATTGCATCGACAGGCCGGGTTGCTGGTGCAGATCGGCCCAGACCAACCCATGCGCCGTTTCGGGGTCGGCCCAGGGACTAGCCGACCGTTGCACTTCGTAATGGGTGACCTCGTGGCCGTTCACCCGCTCCACCGGATGCCACATCACGACGTTAGCCGCCAGGGCTTCCATCGCCGTCACGCCGCCCGGCACTTCTGGATGGCCCAGGCCGATCCCGGTTCCGGTCCTGGCCGCGATGGTCGCCGTATTGTTGTCTTCGATGTGGTCGTAATAATGGGTGGCGTGGGTAGTCCCGTCGATGACGACCCGGTAGTCCTGGGTGTTCTCGATCTCGGCAGCAATTTCGGTGTCGGCGTCACCGGCAATGAGCGTCAGGGTCGCGCCTACGCCGACCCTCAACTTGCCAATGGTCCAGACGCCGGTGGCGGGGTCGTATTCTCCCCGGCTGGCACCGTAATCAGCCCCGCGCGGCAAGCCCGTCACCCGGACGGCCGGGGCTTCGTCCGGCCCGTGGTTCACCGCTTCGATGGTGTATGCCTGTTGGTCGGCACCCACGGCGGGGTTTGCCCCGGCGTCCCGCACCTCCAGTTCCGCCATCGGACCCACGTGAAAGGTATAGGTGCCGCTGGCAGTGTAAACCGTGTTGTCGGTGCGGGTCGCTTCCACGGCGAATTCCACGAGGTAGGTGCCCAGGGCCGTGAACTCAAGGAAATACTTGACAACGCGGGTACTCGCGCTGCTCAAAGTAAAGGGAGCGCGCCGGTGGGTAGGATTGGGGTCGTAGAAGGTGAACCCGGTTGAGTTGTCAATGCGGACTCTGGTTCGCCCCGGGGCCGCCGCGCCGTTCAGACCCGACACCGTCACGGTACGAACCATGTCGTCCCAGTCCGCGATATGGCGGTTGAATCCCGCCCTCGAATTTCCGATTCTTACGCCGTCCGTTTGATGCGCTGTTGTGGTTCCCGTAACCCATGAGACGGTGTTCTCGTCGGTAAGGCTGGTGGCCTTACCATCATAAACGCGGCCTACCGGGTCTCTAATCTGCACGACGATCCGCTCTGGCTTCAGAAAATTTCCTGTGCCCCCCAATCCCAAGCCCCGCGTAATGTCTCGCTCCACCACCTCGGCCGGGTGATGGAGATCCACGTTGCCCAATTTGTCGAGAATTTCGATCGTGCTTGCGTCGGTGCAAGGATAAGACGTGGCGACCACGCAATCGTAGACATTGAATAAGACGAATTCTCCCCTGGTCAAGGGGGAAAGCTCCGGCCCCTCCCCCAAACAAGCGGAGGCGGCGTCGTTTTGTCGCTTCCACGGGTCAAGCTCGAACCAGGGCACGGCCCGGACCACCTTCGCCGTCAGGCAACGCTTTTCCAGGGGCAGATCCGCCAAGCTGTCGCCGGTGAGATTGACCGCCACCGGGAACGACTTGGCATCGGCAGATCCATCATCCAGAGTGCCCACATCCCAGATGCCGGTGGCCGCGTTGAAGGTGGTGCCAGATGGAGGCGTCTGGGACCCGGCGAAAGCCAAGCCTGGCGATAGCTCGATTTTGACCCGCACACCATACAATTCATTTCGGAAATCACGGCTACGATAACTGACCGAATATGGGAACTGAAGGCGATGAAAGTAATTTTCGGCCTTCATCGTGAAGGTGGTCGCCCTGCCCGGCTCCGGGGACCTGTCGGATATGCCGGTTATGTTTACGCCAACATCCCCGTCGCTGTTTTGACCCCCGACATACCAAATTTCCACGGTGTTATTGGACTGAAAACCCGGCGGCTCCGCCGGGTCCGATCCGATTATCTCGCCAGTGACCCGAATTATCGATGTCGTATATTGTGGGATGGTGCCCAGCCTCGGGGGGTAAATCCTCACCGTCGGTTCGCTGAGTGTGGGCATTAACGAAGGGATGGTCCATACTGAATCGTCGTCAATATGACCCTGAATATATCCGGCCCGAAGCCGGCTGTGCATGCGCGAGTTGACCATGCTGATGGTTGATCTCTGGCCGCCCGGGATAACACGTTCGGCGGACCATTGGACCCTCACATTGCGCACCGCCGCCAGTGGGTGGTCCCCGACGCGACCGACTCGCACAGAAACGTCCCAAGCCCGAGTACCCGATGAATAAGGTTCGACAGAAAGCGAAAGGTCGGCAGCGGGGGGGAGAGTTTCATCAACACCCTGGGTGTGGGCGACGGACGCGCCCCAAATCGCCATAATAGCGGCGGCCAGCACCACCGGGGCGAAAGCCAAAGACAGTATGCGGAGCTTCATCGTGTTCACAACCGGCACAAACGCACCGGAAGCCCGCTGGCCTTCCCGTTACACGGCGCAGAGGGCTAACTAGAATGCGGGCATGGGGCATCCCCCGCCGCGCCTCGGCGGGGGATGCCGGTATACGGGTCTTACTAGCCGTCGTTGTGCCAGGTGATGGTCATCGGGTCGCCGTGCAGCGTATGCTCCACCCCGTTGAGGGTGTACGTGGCTGTGGGAATGTACTTGTACGTGACGGCCGAATCTTGTGATATGGTTGCGGTTCCCCCGGATGAATCTTCATCAAGAACAGGGAACGCAGCACCGACCAACCTGCCGGTATTCGACTTCTCCAATATGGTGTAGGAAAGGTCGCTGTTCGCGACACCCTCCGGCAACGCCCATATGTTCACCCTGAGCGTCACGATTTGACCAACTTTCGGCGTGTGGTTGCTGGCTATCATGAACAATCGGGGGTCTTGGATTACGTCGATTTCGACGGCGATGGAATGGTCAACGGAACTGTCGTTGTTGCCCTCGTGGTCCTTGCCGTCACTGACATTCAGGACCAGATCGTAGGAACTCTTGGCGTCGTAGTCGAAATCAGCGTTGGCCGCCACGACTACTTGGGCGGCGTCGGGGTGGGTTCGAGAGGTCACGCTGAACTTGTCGCGGTCGTCTCCCGACAGGGTGTAGGTCAACCCCGGGACTTCCGCGCCGAAAACCCTTATCGGCTCGCCCACATGGGCACCGGCGGCAGCGTCCTCGTGGACGTTGCGGCTGACGCCGAACATGGGCGGCTCCGTCTCATCCAGCTTGTCGCCCACCTGGAAGACGTACTCCTTTATCTCGCTGGTCTCGTCGTATTTGCTGCTGATGGGTTCCCAATCCTCACCGGCGTCGCTTGGTTTGTACTCCTCCCCACGGACGAAGCCCTGGAGGTGGGCCGAAATTGTGTAGGAGCCCTTCTTGGTGAAGATCCACTGCAAAGCGCGGTACTCGCCGGGGTCCATCATCATGTCATGTTCCTCAACATCAACATCGGTGCTGTCCAAGACGGGTCCGCGCCTCTTGCTGTCACCCCGGCGGATTTTGGGGTCCTCGTAGGCGAAGAAATGGGGCGCTTCGGCGTGGTCGACGTTGCGGTAGCGCGCGGTTTCGAGCATCCAACGCATGGGAGCTTCGTTGTCATTCCCAAGCCAATATTTGTCGTCGAACAGAGCGGTGGAAAAGCCCACGCTCAGGTCCGAGGTCTCATCCGCGTCGGTGTCCAGATCATCCAACCGCAACCACCAGACCTTCGTCCCATCGGGCACGGGATCACTGGCCCCGAGTCCCAACGCCACGCGGACCTTCGGGTATTCCTCCAACGACAGTTGGTCGTCGGTTACGTCGTCGTTCATGGCGACCACGGCCACTTGATGCACGTCCTTCACGTGTATGATGGCTTCCTTGGTGTCGATGCTGGAGGCGGAGCGGGTGTAAGTTACCTTCTCCGTCTCCTCCCCGGTATCCGGGTCAGTCTCGGTTGTGACCGTCCTGGTCATCTTGGGCGGGCACTCGTTGGTGTGCATGATGCCCTCGTAGGGCTTGTTGGGCTCGTCTTCGGTGGGGCGCTGGGTCACTTCCCAGTAGGCGTCGAAGAGGGCGTAATGGCCTTCGGTCACTTCATGGGGCTCTTCCATGAAGGCGGTGTTGGTCCCGGGTCCGGGTCCGCAGGGCTTGGGGTTGGCGTAGGCGTTGCCCGAGTCCTGCGCCTGGGCGGGGCCGATGCCGGTGCCGACCAGCAACAGGGCCGCGACCAGGGCAGCCATGACGAACGCCGACCCGCAAATCTTGATGTGCCGTGGTAGGTTTACAATTGAATCCATAAAAGTTTGTTTTACTCTCCTCAGAGTGGTTTTCCGATTTTTTGGCCGAGTTGGTTTGTGGTTGCCGGGGTCGCCCACATTGGTTCATCTCCTGGGGTGGATTGATTGCCGCCGCCGGGCCAGCCCGGCAGGCGGCGGTCCCTGAACGCAGAAAAGCGGCCATGCCAGGGGCATGGCGGTCATGCCCGGTGTGGCCGCTGGAGCGGCGGTTCCGTTGCGCCGGAGAGGGAATGGCGCTTTAGGTGCGGTTTCGCTCGCGGAAAGTCGGGGGGGCTGACAGGGGCAGGCACGGCGGGGGCGCCAGCCGCAGAGGCACCGCCGCGGCGCATGGGCCCGGCAGGCCTGCGGGCCATGGCAACGGGCCCCATCATTGCCGGTATTTGTTCAGCCATAGCAGTAATCTCGCTCATAGGTCATCGCCTGGACAATAGAACATTATCTGTAAACACAGTAAAGCTGAAGCTCGTTTATAATGATACACACTTCCAGATAACATGTCTGTGAAGTCAGAAGCGAGTTTTATCACGCAGCGGTCACTTTCCGGCCAATTTGCCGGAATTGCTCCCAAACAGGCCCGGTTTGCCCGATCTTCAGGGTCTCCGGGTGGTGAGGAATGGGCAGGCCATGCGGCCTGCCCGGGTCCATCCGTCCCCGGCCCTGAATGTCAGCAATAGTGATACTTTGTATCATATAAACCTGGCACCTGATACCACCAATCGTTCCCGAAAAGCTGGAATGTCGCGGCGGGCCGTCCGTCCGGACCCCGCTCCGCCGCCGGCATCACTAATGATACATACTCTCACGTCACATGTCTGTTAAGCCAAAAACGGGTTTTGTAACACGGTGGTCACTTTCCGCCCCAATCTGCTAGAATTGCCCCAAATGGCCCGTTTTTGCCCGAATTGCAGGGCCGCCAGGGGGTGAGAAATTGGAGAACCCAGCCCAGCCGGTCCGCCCGGGGGAACCGCCGGCAGACCGCCTCTACCGGCTCAGCGAGGCCAGCCGGCGCATCAACCAGAGCCTGGACTTCGACACCGTGCTCCAGGGCGCCCTGGACTCGGCCCGCTCCCTCACCGGGGCCCGCTACGGGGTGATGACCCTGCTGGACGACGAAGGCGCGGTGCGGGACTTCCTGTCGTCGGGGATGAGCGGCGAGGAGGCCGAACAGCTCTGGCAGACTCCGGAGCGGTGGGAGATATTCGAACGCCTTGGCAGCCTCCCGGAACCCCTGCGAATCCCCGACCTGGTGGGCTACGTCCGGTCCCTGGGCTTCGCGGAATTCAGCCTGCCCCTGCCTGCGGAGCAGCCGCAGCCCTTCCTGGCGTCCCAGCTGTTCCACGGCAGCCGGCGGGTGGGCAACATCTTCCTGGCCGGGCGCGGGGACGGGCTGGAGTTCAGCCCGGAGGACCAGCAGACCCTGGTGATGTTCGCCTCCCAGGCGGCCCTGGTCATCGCCAACGCCCGCACCCACCGGGAGGAGCGGCGGGCAAGGGCCGGCCTGGAGACCCTGGTGGACACCTCGCCGGTGGGGGTGGTGGTCTTCGACGCCCTGAGCGGAGCCCCCAGGTCCTTCAACCGGGAGGCCCGCCGGATCGCCGACAGCCTGCGGGAGGAGGGCCAGACGCCGGAGATGCTCCTGGACGTGATCACCTGCCGCCGGGCCGACGGGCGGGAGGTCTCCCTGCGGGAGTTCCCCCTGGCCGGGCTCCTGAGCGTGGCGGAGACGCTGCGGGCAGAGGAGATGGTCCTGCTGGTCCCCAGCGGGCGCAGCGTCACCGTGCTGCTCAACGCCACGCCCATCCGCTCCGACGGGGGGGCGGTGGAGTCGGTGGTGGTGACCATGCAGGACCTGGCGCCGCTGGCGGAGCAGGAGCGGGTGCGGGCCGAGTTCCTGGCCATGGTGAGCCACGAGCTCAGGATGCCCCTGACCTCGGTCCGGGGGGCGGCCGCCACCCTGCTGGAAACGGCGGCGGAGCTGGACCCGGCGGAGATGCGCCAGTTCTTCCGCATCATCGCGGACCAGTCGGACCGGATGCGGGAGCTCATCGGAAAGCTGCTGGACGTGGCCCGCATCGAGACGGGGACCCTGCCGGTGGACCCGGAGCCGGCGGATATTGCGGCCCTGGTGGACCGGGCCCGCAATGCCTTCACCTCCGCCGGGGGCGGCAACGAGCTGGAGATCGACGTGGCGCCGGATCTGCCCATGGCGCTGGCCGACCGGCGGCGCATCGTCCAGGTCATCGGCAACCTGCTGTCCAACGCGGCGCGGCACTCGCCGGAGTCCTCGGTGATACGGGTGAGCGCGGCGAGGGTTGAGGACCAGGTGCAGGTGTCGGTGGCAGACCAGGGACGGGGCGTACCCGCCGCCGACCTGCCCGGCCTGTTCCGCCGGTTCTCCGGCGGGGAGGGGGAGGGCGCGGGCGGCGACGCCGGCCTGGGCCTGGCCATCTGCAAGGGCATCGTGGAGGCCCACGGGGGGCGCATCTGGGCCGAGAGCGACGGCCCGGGCCTGGGGGCGCGCTTCACCTTCACCCTGCCGGCGGCGCCGGAGGCCCAGCCTGCCCGCCGGCCCCGGGGCCGGCGGGGCGGCGGTCCCTCCGGGGGCACGGTGCTGGTGGTGGACGACGACCCCCTGACGCTCCGGTCGGTGCGGGACGCCCTCTCCAACGCCGGGTTCCGGCCGGTGACCACCGGCGACCCGCAGGAGGCGATGCTGCTGATCGCGGAAGAGAACCCCTGCCTGGTGCTGCTGGACCTGGTGCTGCCGGAGGTCGACGGCGTGGAGCTGATGGAGGACCTGCTGGCCGTGTCCCGGGTGCCGGTGGTGTTCCTGTCGGTGTACGGCCGGGACGAGGTGATCGCCCGGGCCCTGGAGCAGGGGGCCACCGACTACATCGTCAAGCCCTTCTCGCCCACGGAGCTGGTGGCCCGGGTGCGGGCCGCCCTGCGCCGGTTCGAGGAACCCCGGGGCGGGGAGGCGGCGGCGACCTTCGTGCTGGGCGAGCTGGCCATCGACTACGGGCGGCGGCGGGTCACCCTCTCGGGGGAGCCGGTGGAGCTGACGGCCATCGAGTTCGACCTGCTGGCGGAGCTGTCCGCGGAGGCGCCGCGGGTGGTGAGCCGCGACCGGCTGCTGAGGCGGGTGTGGAGTCCGGGCAAGCCGGGGAGTGGGGGGGCGCTGCGCACCCACCTGATGCGGCTGCGGCGCAAGCTGGGCGAGGACGGCGGGAATCCCAGGTACATCTTCGCCGAGCCCCGGGTGGGCTACTGGATGCCCGAGGGGGAGGGGGAAGGCGAAGAGTGAAGTCCGGCGCCGGGTTCCGGCCCGCGGGCGGCGTCACGATTGGGGAACCCTTTCCCCGTAGGGAACGTCTCACCGGGCAGCAGGCACTCTCGAATGCGCATAGACCCGGAATTGCGGCCTGATGAGGAGATGACGGATGTATGAGGGCGCCGGTGGCCGCTGCAGGCCGAGTCGTTCCGGTTGGCTCGCCGCACTTGTCATGGCCCTGTGCCTGGCGGCCTTCGCTCTGACGGCGGGGTGCGGCTGGTTGCAGGAGTCCACGGCTGTTGCGGACGAGATTCGCTCGGAGAAGGAGCGGGCTGCGCCGGCAGCTGGGAAAACGGATCGGGCGGCCCTGGCCGGCGGCAACAGCGCCTTCGCCTTCGACCTGTACCGGGCTCTCAGGGGACGGGAAGGGAACCTCTTCTACTCGCCCCACAGCGTCTCGCTTGCCCTGGCCATGACCTATGCAGGGTCCGAGGGCCGGACGGCAAGCCAGATGGCGGACGCGCTCCGCTTCTCCCTGCCCCGGGACCGGCTTCACCCCGCGTTCAACGCCCTGGACCGGGAGCTCGCCTCCCGCGGCGAGGGCCTACAGGAGGAGGACGGCGAGGGGTTCAGGCTGAGCATCGTCAACGCGGTCTGGGGACAGCGGGAGCACCCGTTCCGGGAGCCGTTCCTGGACGTCCTGGCGGAGAGTTACGGGGCGGGGGTGAGGCAGGCGGACTTCATCGCCGCGACCGAGGAGTCCAGGGTTGCGATCAATGATTGGGTTGCGGAGAGCACGGAGGACAGGATCAGGGACCTTATCCCGCCGGGCATCATAGATCCCTTGACCCGGATGGTATTGACCAACGCCATCTATTTCAACGCCTCCTGGGCCCACCCCTTCGGTGAAGCCGACACCCGCCAGCGCCCCTTCCATCTGCTGGACGGCGGCAGCGTCGAGGTGCCGATGATGAGAACATCAGAGGACTTCGGCTACGCTGCGAGAGACGGGTACCAGGCGGTGGACCTGCCGTACCTGGGACATGAGCTTTCCATGACCGTCATCGTTCCGGACTGGGGACGGTTCCGTGAGTTCGAGGAGTCCTTGGACTCCGCTCTTGTGGACCTGATTATGGCGGACCTCGGGTCCCGCTACGTTACGCTGGACCTGCCGAAGTTCGAGTTCCAGTCCGAGTTCCGGCTGGGCGAGACCCTGAAGTCAATGGGGATGTCCGACGCCTTCGACAGCGCCGCCTCCGACTTCTCCGGCATGGACGGGCGGTCGTGTCTCGCGGGGGACCCCGAGTGCCTCTATATCCGGGAGGTGGTCCACAGGGCCTTGGTGTCGGTGGACGAGGCGGGCACCGAGGCGGCGGCAGCCACCGCCGTTATAATGCAGGCCGAATCCGCACCGCCGGACCCGGTCAGCGTCACGGTGGACCGGCCCTTCATCTTCCTGATACGGGACCGGGAGACGGGCGCTATCCTGTTCGTGGGACGGATGGAGGAGCCGTAGGGTGGCCGTGAGAGGACCCGGCCAGCGGAGAGGGGGGTGTGACGCTTCCGTACAGGATGCGCTCTACCCTGGAGTCGTCGGCGACCCTGGCGCTTCTGGCTCTTGGGGCGGCGGGCTGCACCGGTCCGCCGACGCCGCCGGACACCGACCCTGGCGACGACAGGAACGCCCACTTCCCCGCCGGCTCCGACTCCAACGGCGATGCCCACTTCCGAAGAAGCAGCCCACGCGGTGCTGTCGCAGGTGCTCCCGTGGTACGACGGTTCAATCATTGAGACGCGATTGCCCCGATGGGCCTGAACAGACATGGGGCCTCGCCCTAGTGATAAGATGGTGTGGCAGATGAGATTTCCCCGTGTGAAAGCAACGCAGCAGGACATGGGATTACCTGACTCCCTGACCAGATTTCTCAACACGCTCGGAGGAAGCGATTTCACCTGGGCCTGCCTCCGCTTGACCCGCGCCCTGGCCATCGCCGCCGTCTTCGTGGGGACCAAGTACCTGCTGAAGCTGATGATCGAGAGCCAGACCACATCCGAGGTCTTCAAGCAGGCCTTCGATACCGTGGCAGACGTTACTTTCCTGGGCCTGGGCCTGGTCATCACCATCGCCGGGGTGCTGGATGTCGCCTTTGTGGTCCTCTGGGACGCATGGGTGGCCGCTCGCAAGACGGTGATGGGGGACAAGAGCGAGAAGGCCCATCAGGGCGAGAGCCCCCGCTGAAAGTTTCTTCACATTTACAGGCTATGATTGGTGCATGGAGGTGATGCACCATGAACATGAAGAGAAAACTGGCGCTGGCTGGCATTGGGATTTTCGCCCTGGCCGTGGCTGTTTCCGGTAGCGCGGTCATTCGTGCCGCAGGCCAGGGAGAGGGCGTGCCGGACGGTTTCGGTTCGGCGCTCGCCGCGGAGCTGGGCACAAGCCACGCGGAAGTCTATAGAGCATTTGACCTGGCCGTGGCCGAGAAGGAGGCGGGCGGGAATGCGGACGTTCTGGGCGCTGCTGCGGATGAACTCGGAACTAACCGGGATGTGGTGAAGGACGCGGCGCGGTCATTGCTGGCGAAAGGTCAGGGCCGGTAGGACAGGCATAGGCCGGTTCCAGGCGGACAACGAAACCGCCCCGGCGCTGCTTGGTCTCCAGCGCCGGGGCGACCTTTTGAATCTGGGGCCCGTTGACACTAAGCTGGCGGATGAAGGCCTCAGAGATGCAGGCCAGGGTTACGTAGCCAGGGTGCATGATGTCGAGTTTATCGTACCTGGAGAGGCCCCGTCTAAAGCCCTTGAGGCGTCGGATCAATCGCTCCACTATGTTGCGTTCACCGTATGGCTCCACCCTGCAGTCCCACTGGAATTTCCCGTGACACCAGGGCCGGGGCATACCGGCGGATTTGTTGCCGGAGTTGTTCCGCAAGTTCTCCCGGGGTTTCGGTCCTGAACATGGGGCGGTCGCTGCCCCCCGGCGGGGACGGGTCGGGCCTGGGGATGGCGATCTGCAAGGGCATCGTGGAGGCCCACGGGGGGGCCGCCTCCGGGCCGAGAGCGGTGGGGGCTGAAAACAAGCCAGGGTGAGCCGCCGGGCGGTTCCTACGCCGTGGGAGGCTGAGCATCGACTACGCGCAGCGAAGGGTGGCGTTGGACGGGGACCTGGTGGAGCTGACGGGCACGGAGTACGCGGTGCTGTACCGGCTGGTGGCGCAGGCCCCCAACGTGCTGACCCACGGCCTGCTGCTCCGGCGGGTGTGGAGGCCGCAGCGGGTGGGCGAGGGCTGGCTGCTGCGAAACGTGGTGAAGCGGCTGCGCCGCAAGCTGGGGGACGATGCCGCCGACCCCAGGTACATCATCACCGAGCCGAGGGTGGGGTACAGGATGGCGGCGATGCGCAGATCCGGCTCTCCTCGCCCTCGCCCGCCCTGCCGGTGCTGGAAGTCCTCAGCCGGTCCGGGTTCCCCTTGCTACGGCACCCGTCAAGACCGGCAGTGCAGGGATACCTGGGTTCCGTTTAGCCTCCACACCGTGGCGTTCCCCGCCAGCGGCCCGGCAAAGGCCCGCTCCTGGGTGGCGGTCAGCATGGGCAGTCCCTCCCTGGCCTCCCGGAGGTTCGCCTCCGCCTGCTCCGTCCGGCACACCATCAGCAGGGGCAGGGGACGCCCCAGCCCTTCCATGCGCCGGTAGGGTCCCAGCTTGTGCGCCACTCTGTTTCGGCCAATGGGGTCCCTTCGCTGCCACAGGCCGCCATGAGAAGCACGGACCCAAGTAGAGGCCAGCGCATCACTCTTCTTCCTTCAGGGGACGGACTTCCCTGGGCGGCTACATATTCTGCATTTTCGTGGGTGGGGGAGAAATGCCCGCCGCACGGGTGCCTGCTCCACGGCTGGGCTGTGCATCCGGCTGTCCGCGCAGCCCGCCCGCATCGCCAAGTCTAGCGCAATCCAAACGCGGGCGTCCAACCGAGGCGAGTACATTTGGTTGACGAAGCCAGGTGGTTGAAAAATCGGAGCTAAATTAAAGGGCGCCGGTGCAGTATACCGGCCCTTCGAGGTTGGAAGGGGGCTAGGGAGAGTGGTTAACGTGGGATGAGGGCGATGCTTATGGCAGCGAGGAATAGCGGGCCGGCGAATCCGAGCGAGGGGAAGTACCAGACTGGTGTTGGAATGAGGTACTCGAAGATTAGGCGTAGAGCGGCTTTGCTCCAAAAGTGGGGTTTGATGCAAAAGTCGCCATTTTGATGCAAAGGTGGCACGGTCTATTCTTCTTCCATCATGCCCAACCCCCAGCGCGTCCGCCGTCGCCATTGACATCACCTGCGAAACCAGAAAGGTGCGGCGGCGTGGAGGCTTTGAGCGGAAACCGCTCACGGCGTCGGGTACTGCCAAGGGAGCCGGTTGACGTTTGCGAACCCCTGCCGCTGGTTTTCTGCCGCATACCTTTCCTGCTGAAGGAAGAGTCGCTGCAAGGCCTCCTTCTGTTCTTCCCGCTGCCAGGGAGTGTCCTGAAACACAGTGGCAGTTCTCCTGCGTCCCGGGGTAGATCGGTGGGTTGTTGAGTCGGGTTCCCAGGCCTGTTCGACCCCCACCCTGCCGTACCTGTCGATGATCAACCTCAGCTGATGCCCTATCCATCTCGGTTCTATCTCGTCATCGATGAACTTCTGCCGTAGAACGAGGCCATTGGGGTAAGCGATCGTCACCTGGTATGTTTGCGGATATTGGCCTGAGCGCACCGTGGCGTTCTGCCGATTCAGGGGGTCGGACACGAAGTCCGAGAATGGCTTGAACGATCGGTTCAAGTTCTGGAATGCCTTGTACTCTGCCTTTTCTCCGTTCCCCAGATCCTCGAGAGTCACGTGGACAGGCAGCCTGTTAAGGTGCCAGGGCACGTAGGAGTCCTCGTAACTGTAGCAGGCCCCCATGCTGATCCCCACCAGGTCCAGGTCCGGCGTGCCGGCCAGCGTGGGCAGCAAGTCTGCCGCGGTGGTTATCTTATCGTCTCCGAAACGGTCCGCCAGTTGTTCGCGTATCCCGGGAGACCGGGCAGGCCCCCCTACGAGGACTATCCGGTCCACGTCCCTGGCCAGGTCATCCCATGTCAGTTGCCAAACCATCTTCAAAGCGCCCGTGCTGCTACGGGTGAGGATTTCTCCTACCGGGGGGTCATCTTCGCCGGACCCCCGTTTCCACAGGACCTTGGCGGCCAGGTAAGCGTCCCTCGCTGTCATCGTGGACTTGTGGACCACACCCAGGCCCTTCATTGCGCGATCAACAGCCTCCAACGAAACCACTGTACCATCGGCCAGCTTCTCCTCGGGATGGAGTGGTGTTAGGCGCTCCTTGGCTTTCCTCAAGAGATCCGGCTGGCCCGAGTACTGCAGGTCCTCCGTGAGTTGCTCGTCGATGTCCGAGCCTCCCAGCAAAGGATGCCCGTCGGCGCCGTAGACGACCATTTCCTGCGTGTCTTCCGTTATATCGACCACCGCGCTGTCGAACGACCCCCCACCGAGGTCGTAGACCAGGTACGAACCAGATAGCCGCGTGTCCGGGTTTGGGTTGGTAATCCGGTGGACGAGGGTCAGGAACAGGATGGGTTCCTCCACGATCCGGCGGACCGCATTCCGGCTGGTTTGCCCCGTGACGGCTGAAACCGCTCGGGCCAGCCCATCGCGGTATGCAAGATCTGAATGGACCGGGCACCCCGCCCGCCACTCAAACCGGCCCTCTACTTCTGCCCTTGAAAATGCCTCGGCCAGAATCTCCTGGATGAGGTCCCAGACAGGGAACACCTGCCCCCAAACGTGGATGCTGCGGGTTCCGGGGTCCCACCAACTCTGGGGCCATTTCGGGTTCTCCTCATGAGCGTTCCTGGCCTCCAGATGTCCCATGACGTACTCGTCGCCGGAGAGAGCATACCGCTTGATGTTGCGGACCACCTCGATCTCGTTCTCAACGTTGTACAGGGCGTCCGCTTCTTCTCCCACTATGATGGAGACTTCGCCTCCGGGTTCGCGCCGCAAGGCGACCACCGCAGGCATGGTCATGCCTTCCGGTTTTCCCAGTGGCCTGGGGTCGGGAGGAAGGTCACCGTCAGAATTCCAGACGGCGATCCGCACATTGGTGGTTCCGAAGTCGAGTCCAACTACCTGCATCAGGGCGCCTCCAATTCGTTGGTCACGCTGGCCTTGAGCAGGACCCGTCCCACTCCGGCTTCGCTCTTGGTCATTACTCCGGGAGCCAACAACCTGACGACCGTGCCGGTGGAAATCGCATCCGCCGAGTGATGAAGGCCCGGGTCGAACGGTACCACTTCACCCGCCGTCCCCAAAGGGGTCGCCCCTCCTTCACTCAGGACGACAGTGAGCCGTGTCCTGACCTCTTCCAGCCGGTCTGCGGGGCTCTTGTCGGACCGGTGGACCCTCTGCATGATGTCCCCGACTTCCAAGAGCATGTCTTTCCTGATCTCAAACCTGGACTCTTCCCTGCCCGACTCCATCAGGGCTTGGAATGTCTTGTTCTGCGCTGACAATCCGTCAATGTCCCGTTGCCTCTGGTCCAGGATCCGTTCGAACGAAAGACGTTGGGTTTCCAATTCTTCCGCAAGTCTGGTGTGAAGAATCTGGACTTGCTGACGGACATCCGAGAGCAGAGAGTCCCATACCGGATTCGCAGATTCATCGTTCCCGTTAGACATCATCTTACCGATCTGTGATGACGCTTCGACAAGGGGCGGGGATTCTCCCTCGGACAACAATAGGGAAGCCGCAACCATCAGTTCCAAGCGGGAACCCGTTCCGAAGGATGCGGAGGCGTGCCGGCTGTTCGCGATGTAGTTCAGCGTTACGGCGCGGGGAGACTCCCCCAGAGTCCCTTGCACTATTAGACGCAACAGCACCTCCGCCCGACCACGAGGCGACAGGGCATCCAGAAGGCGGTCCAATTCCGAAGCCCGCGGCGCTGGACGGAATGTGTTGAAGGCGGCGGCGACAAAGTCCTCCGCCAACTGGGTCCGTTCCCATCCGGAGGACGTGGCACTTAGCAAATGCTGCGGGTCGCCGTATTCTCTCAGTGCTGCCCACATTCCAGCGGAGAATTCTCTCCGCCACCTGCTCAAGCCACCTCCTCGCCCATACACACGCAACAACCATGCCAGCGAGTCTTCGGAATACCTCGCGACGTTGGCTAACCTGCCCAGGGTGGCGCCCAATGGTCTGGCCCATGCGCCTGCGGGGCCCATGTCCCGACCTTCGGCGCACTTCAGCACCATCCTGCTCAGCGCTTCCATCCACCCGGCGGCGCTTCTATCGGAGGAACCCCCGGAAGCGAGAAACGCCCCCGCAGCCCAGAAGGTTTTTTCCAAGACCAGATTGAAGTCGTCTCGTGGCTTGAGGTCTCGTATAGCGGCTATCGCCAGATTGGTGGGATATATTCCAGGGCAGGGCAGGGCGCTTCGCGCCAGGAACCACCGGCGCCAATCGGCTTTCGTGGGCGCCTTCCTCCTGGTTCTGGAAGTCGCGGGCCGACTGGACAGGGAAGATAGGGGTTCGGCCGGTACGGCGCCCACGCTGCCGTAGAAGGAGATGGAATTGTCCTTCTTCACATTGAACAGGGAAGACTGCTTGACTGCCGGCTGCACCCGTTTCCACCATCGGGTCCATTCGGCGGCCGGAACGAACTGTCCGGCCAACTTTTGCTTTATCTCGCCAGCTTTGCCTTCACCTCCCAGTCTGCGCAATGCCCAGGCGACCAGCCGGGCGGGGGCCTCGCTGTGCCAGGATTCCATTGATTCAGGTTGGTTGGCTTCCGTTGGTTGGATGGTCATTGTCGTGTTCCAAAAACTCAGATGGGATATTCATAATAGCAAAATCAGCATACAGGCTACAGTCAATGCGGCAGGTAGTTTCCCCAGGCGAACGGTGATGTCGATTTACAGAGTCATTGACCCGGTAAACAGGGAAAATTGACAAGGTCTTTTACATCGGAGGGAGCCGCGCCGCCGCCACGCTTGATTTAGTTATCCGTTGGCAGTCCCTTTTTGAATCCTAATCCTGGGCTTATACTTGACCGAGGTTCCGTCTCCCGGACTCGCTGTGGTGTCCCATTTCCCCGTATCCCCGATACGGTTACGCGAGGTTTCTGCCGTTCGATGATCCATGGTCTGGCCTGCAACGCAAAGACCTTTCCCCTGAACTGCCGCTACTGTAGGCAGAGGATATTCTTTTTTCAATGCGACCACGAAAGCCGGGTCCTCTTCGACGACTTGGGGCCTCCCTGGCCCTTGCATCATTGCAGTAATGGAGGGGGTGGGACAAACGCCAACCCAGGTCGAAGCGGCTCAGCCCTAAGCAACTGGTCCCCATCATCAATTCCATCAATACCGGGGATCGACATCTACCGCGGGGGAGGTCAATCGACCGGGCTGTTGCCCGGGTTGAAACGAGGGACCGACTCCATAGATTCAAAGGTCAGGGCGCGGGCGAGGGAGAACAGAAGCACTGCAAGGGATATCATGCGGATCGAACCGCTGGGTTCGAGGAACGTGGCTATCGTGGGAGT
Organism: Dehalococcoidia bacterium; assembly: GCA_965203675.1. GTDB lineage: Bacteria > Chloroflexota > Dehalococcoidia > Lucifugimonadales > UBA3495 > CATOSK01. The sequence goes on from CBDBDE010000001.1 coordinate 568,266, forward strand.
AGTTAGAGAACGTTCACAACCTGACCTTAACAGACGGTATGGGTTCGGTGTTGGGTCAATCGGCTTCGGGGAATTGGCCAAGATGGTCGGGGACCCTGACCCGATTCAGCTCACTGTGCTGGTGGACGAGCTATCCGTCGACCCGGCGGCGATCGACTTTTCTGCGTACACCTTTTTGTGTCCGAGGAGCATTGTGGATAAATCCGTGCGGCAGGGGGCCGTAGTCCAGGCCGCACTTCGCCCCTCGGAAGTCCTGGGGGGAGACAGAGTGTGGCTGGCTTCCTCTATCGAAGTTCTCCATTAATCGGAAGACTTACCTGCCTTTGGTCAAAGGCTTTTGATTTTTCCAGATTGGTGGAGCGGCAAGGGAATTGAACGTGTTGGCGCACCCTGACCAGGCGCTCATGGCTGGCGCCTTCGGTTACACTGGAAAGTACGTCGCCCGGCGCCTGCTGGACGATGGCGTCGAGGTAAGCCCTCTGACCCGAACCTTGACCGCGGGGCTCCTTTGCCGGCAGGGTGAAGGCGTATCCCCTGGACTTCTCCGACAGGGAGGGGTTGCGCCGGTTCATGGGAGGGTCGGGCGGCCCTCAAAGTAGAGGAGGTTCACCCCCACGCGGGTGGGGAAAGCCTGGGCCGTGGTTCCCTCGCTGACCGTGGGGCCGGTTCACCCCCACGCGGGTGGGGAAGCTGGGACGTACAACCCGCTGGGCAGCTCCATCATGGGTTCACCCCCACGCGGGTGGGGAAAGCTCGGGCGGGCAGAACACGGACATCCGTGGCACCGGTTCACCCCCACGCGGGTGGGGACAGCGGCGCTGAGTCTTGATTTTGCGGTAGAGGGTCAGGTTCACCCCCACGCGGGTGGGGAAAGCCTTGCCGTCTGCCCTAACCTGGGCGCGGGCGCGGGTTCACCCCCACCTCCCCTACAAAAGGACGTTTTTCCCTGTCCAGGTAGATGATCTCGCTCAGTATGGGCTCTTCGGTCCCATTCCTGGGAAGGGGGATCAGGTAGTCCACCGTTACTTCCTTCTTGATAATCGAGACCCTCTGGATCAAGTGGTTCAGCATCCTCCGCAGGTCGTGCGGGTCCTCGGTTTCCAGGTAGGTTCGGAGGTCTAGGGCGTTGTCTATCGTGCGTTGCGGATCATCGATGAAGTCCCGGGTATCTCTGGTCTCTTCCCGGATAAGTTCCTTCTCCGCATTCAGGAGCTCTTCTTCATCTTCCATCTTTTTGAGTTCTCTTCCCAGGGTCTTGCTCGTGGGCCCGTAGGCCGCGAGGCTGGCGACTATGTTGGCCATCTCCTTCTCGAGGGTGCCGAGACGCTTCTGAATCTGTTTTTGGCGTGCCTCTTGCGCCGCTACGGCGTCCTTGTTCTCCTCGGCTACCATCTTGATCTGTCGCCGCAGTACCTTCTCAGTGAGAATGTGCCCCATGATCGCTTCCAGCAGGGCTTCCATGAGCTCGTCCAGCTTCACCCTCTTGTTGGGGCACCTTTGGCGTTCACCGTCAACACTTGTCTTGTTCCCCTTGCGGTTCTTGCTGCAGACCAGCTTTATGTGCCGGTCGCCGGTCTGGATCGTCATGGTATTGCCGCAGATGCCGCAGAAGACTTTTTTCTTGAGCGGGTTGGCGCTCCGATGGACCCGGGGCGGGGCCTCTGTCCGCCTCCGGCTGGCCAGGTTCTGGAGGATTAGGTCCCGTTGCTCTTCCGTCATGGCGGCTTGGTGGGCATCCCGGCATATCACAGGTTCGGCTTTGAAGAGGTATTTGCTGCCGGACTCCCATCCCCGGCTGGTCCAGCCCAGAAGAGCCCGGTTTTTCAGCAGGTAGCTGAGGTTTTCCCTGGTCCAGTCTCCGCCACCTGGATGCTTTACTCCTGCCTTTACCAGTTCTTCGATGATTTCCCCGAGTGTGTAGTTCCTTTCCGCCATGTCGATGGCCCAGAGAAGGTTGTCCCAGTTTTCCGGATCAGGTTCCAATTTGGAATGCTCCATGTTCCGCCACTGTACCTTCACCTTTCGGTATCCAAGTGGAGCGTTTCCTATGTAGAAACCCAACTCTGTGGCCAGGAATTGTCCCTCCCTGGTTCGGAGCGCGACCGTGGCGAGGAAATCCTCGTTCATCACCGCCTTCATGCGTCGTGGAGTGTCGATCTTCGTCCGGCTTGAAGAGGGTTCCATCAAGGAAATAAGCTCGACCCCGTGCTCAGCGAACAATCTCTCGTAGTCCATGTAGTCGTTCGCGCCCCGGGTGAGACGAGCGATGTCTTCGACGATCACGAAGTCGTAGGGCTTTTCCGGAGAGAAAGCCCTCATCATCATCGTTCTGAACTGGGGCCGTTCATCGGTTCCCCCGCTTATGAACGGGTCGGCAAATTCCTCAATCAGTTCATCGCCAATCATTTCCACATGGCGGCGACAGTTCAGCTGCTGTCCGGCGAGGGCCATCAGATCCTGGCCATCCGTGGACAGTCTGGCGTAGCTGACCCCTTTGCGTTTTTCCTTGGGAGAGCTGTCGGTCATGGGCAACACCCTTCTCCTAGAGCAGTCTTTTCCCGGTGTAGTGCTGATAAAGCTGGACGATGAACCTCTGAATGTCCGTGGAGATTCGCTCCTGGGGTTTCGGATAAACGCTCAGAGCTGGGTCGGCCAGGACGAAATCGAAACTCCGCAGGACGTCCAGGGCGGAAGCCGGGTTGGAATCTCCGTTGTTCCCATGGGGCAGCCCGGCGACCTGCAGGAGTTCCTCCAGCGGAACATCGTAGTAGTCCGCCAGCTTGGCTAGGGTCTTCAACCCTGGCCGCTTCCCCCCGCTTTCGACATTCGAGAGGTACGAGTTCGGGATTCCGGCTTCCCGCTCCACCTCGCGAAGGGTTCGCTCCCCTCGGAGGTTGCGCAGCAGTTCCCCGATGGGGGGGCGCTGCCTGCTGCCGGGCTCTTCGTTGCGGAGGACTGATTCGGGGGATGTCTCCAGGGTCTGTGCGGCAGGCGAATCTTGTTGCAATGTCATTTCTGGCTTGCCTTTCTGGTAGTGGAAATTGTAAAATGGGTGTGCGGCAGGATGCCGACTTGAAGGTGAGGGTGGAGCTGGGGATACCGGGTCTACTGTTAGTGTATCAAAATGGGAGCAGGGGAATCAAACCGGGAACCGATAACGAAAAGTATAGCAAGATTGACCTGGACAACATCGACAGCTGGCTCCCCCATGAGGTGGCCCTTTCCCTGGCTCGCATTGTGTCTTTCCGCAACAGAAAACAGTATGAGGCAGGTCTGGAAGCCGGAGCCTCCCGTGAATGGGAGGACATGCCCCAGGTGGGCAGGAACTACCATGCTCAGTTGGACTCGGGTCCGCACGAACCTGAAGGGCCTGAGGAAGAGGCAGAGGGGCTTGCGGTCAGCCCACTGAATGAAGGATTTGTCGAGGACCGTGATGACCCGGGCGATTCCTCTGCCGGGGAAGTCCCGTTCTACTACTGAAACTCTAGGCCTTCGGTTGATCCTCCAAGATAATCACCGCCGTTGGATCCGGCGGTGATTCTTTTCTGGGTCCTCGGTCTGCATCTTCCTTGGCCTAGCCGGTTCCTGTCCTCGCATCCCCGGTTTGGTTCCTGTCCGGCCTGGGGAACAGGTCCATGATATCCCCTTCCCGGTTCTCTCGGGAGCGAATGGGGAACCTGTACTTGATTGTGATGAAGTCGGGGCCCACCTGCAGGGACTCGACGAAGTTCTGAATGAACTCGTTGGTCTGTTCGGGAGTTGCCTCGGCGACGAAGGTGTCCACGTCCATGGCGTTGGCCGTGATGCGGCCTTCGTCGCTGATGAACTCCTGGGCATCGATCTCCCGGCGGGAGCTGCGGGCCTCGTGGCTCAGTGCCGTTCTCTTGTCAGCTATGTCGTTCAGTTCATCGCGGACCGCGGAGGTTTCCCCGCCTGCTCCCTGTAGCTGCGTCAGCAGGGTGGCTTCCCGCCGGTTCAGGGCCGCCAGGGCCAGCTCGGTCTGGTCCAGGTTTGTCTGGAGGCGTGCGGCCGTCTCCTCAGCCCGGTCCTGAATGAAGTCCTTGACCACCCTCAGGTTGGGGCCGTGCATCACAGCCCGAATGATCTGCCCAACCACTCCTCTCAGGAGGTTCCCAGCGTCGATGGCGCTGCTCTGGCAACCGCTCTCCTGATTGATGATTCCATTGGCACAGACGTAGGTTGTGCCCATCCGGACCATCGGATCCCGGCAAGAGCCGCAGTAGGTGAGCCCGGCGAGGGCCTGCCGGTCGTCGTTTGGGTTTTGCATTGGCTGCATGGCCTCCTTGTGGAGTCCCCTGAAGTATATATTCTTTTGGGCGTCGGTGATTCGTCAAGTATTTTCCCCACGGATGGCTCCCTGACTTGTTCCCGCGGGCCGTTCAGGATTCGGTTGCCCCGACGTCCGGCGATTCCCAGTCCGGGAAGGCGGTCAGTTGGGCATATCTTCTGGCGATCCTGCGCAGGGCCTCGGCCCTTTCGGGGGTGATCTTCCGGATGGGGTCTGGCTCGAAGGTTCCTTCGAGGGCCAGGAACAGTGGCGCCGCGGTCAGCAACAGTTCTTCATCCACGGGCCACCTGGGATCCTTCTGGATTTCATCGGTGACGAAGGTGGCGGTGGTGAAACCGATCTCACTTATTCGCCCCCGGAGTTTCCCGAGGGCGAGATGCTCGGGAGAATATCGCCACACCGTTATGGGAGTGCCGACCCTGAGGGCCAGGGAATCGTCTGGGTTGGTCAGCAGGATGGTGGCTCCATCGTCGTTGATCCGGTCGATGAAGCCCAGCGGCATGATGTAGGATCGGGCCATGGCTTCTCCTTTGCTCTGGAATGAAAAAGGGACAGGCGTTGGCCTGTCCCTTGGTTTGTCCCAGTTGAGTTGGCCGCCCGGCCGGGCCGTGATGTTGTCCCCAGTTAGACCTCCGCCCGGGCCTTCTCCTCGACGACCCGGGCGGAGGGTTCCCATCTCAGGACCGATGGAATGACGGAGCCGGGGCCCCTCATTCAGGTCCTTGGAAATCGCGTCAGGTTCCCGGAGAAGGGCGGTTGGCCCCTTCCCCGGTAGGTGGTGTTGGTGCCCCGGGTGTGGATCGTCCGGGAATGGCCCGGTTCTGGGCCTTCAGGAGGGGTTCGGTGCACGTCCGAGGGTTGTCAGGTTGGTAGACGTCTCTAGAGGCTCTCGGATCTGCCGCGCTTCGGTCTGAGGCTTCCTGGGTCTAAGACTAAGCCTCTCGCGGCGGTTTGGCACCCGTCATTGTGTCGCCATTGAAAAGACCCAAGAGGAGTTCCGGCTCTCATATATCCGAGCCCCGGCACCGGCACCCAACCGGTAGTACTTGGCCCATAGTTGCCAGATCATCTTCCACTGTTGGCCATGTAAATCGGCTTCCAATACCGGCAATCCGGCATCCTTCGCGTCTTTCATGCCGAACAATGCGGCGTGGGTTCGTGGCCTGGTGATCAGCGGCTCTTTCAGTTGGTCACGAAGGCTCTCAACCGAGGGATGGTCCCTGTCTGGATTGCTTTGGAGGGCTTCCAGAAGGGAGTCCTCCGATCGATCTAAGGCCGAACGGGCTTGCTGGGTGATCAGGGCCGTCAAGTTGCTGAGCAAAGATGCGTGGAGCGGGTAGGTGTCCGGAGCTTCTTGGACCCGTAAAGTGGCGTCATCCACTGCGGCGATTATGTCTTTGGCAGCGACTAATTCTCCATTCAGGTAAAACTGTGGGTCCACGGGACCCAGGTCACTGCTGGGTCCCATCAGGATGTGGTGAGCGCCAATCGCCAGGAGGGTTGCGGCGCTCTTGGCGATGTCCGGAACTATCACTGTGAGTTCCCGACATCTGGATTGGGCCGACCTGACTAGTCTCACGGCGGTTTCCCCGTCGCCTCCTGGTGAGGACAGCAGCAGATGCAAGTCTTGGCTGGGATTCGCATCGTGAATGAGGTCCTCGAATACGGTGACGTTGTTGGGGAAGATCGCATCGATGAAAACGATCAGGCGACAGCCTAATGCGGCCTCGTACTCCCGGATCAGTTCCTGCCGCTCGTAGGTCGGAGATTGAGAGGCGTGAAAGAGGGGAGCTTGTGGCTCCCCTGCACTGGTCATCTCTTGCTCTGGGTTCGTCACGGCATGGTCCTGAGGTTGGTAGACAGGGTGGGCGGACTATCTTTCCTGGCCTCTTGGCCGGCCTGCCGAGCAGCGATGGCCTTTGAAATCTTCCGGCTCCAGTTGTCGCCCTCCCCCTCCCCGCGTGCGTCCTGGACCGGAAGTGCCTGTTCCAGTTTGTTCCTTGGTTCTTCTAGCTGCATGAAAATACCGTTGCGGAGTTCGGGCATAACATCTTCCTCCTATCAGGGTGAAGTTGGAGCCTGACTGCTTACAAACCTCGTGATTCAACCATTCGTGATTCCGGTGAGGCGGGGCGGTCAGCGTTTTGGCCGCCCGTGCCCTGGCTCCCAACTCCCGTGTTGTGTAGCCTCCTCGCGTGGCTTGGGGTTTGAACACGCAAACCTAGCCTCGCCAGAGTAGTCATTGTGCATGAGATCACGGGGTTCAATTACTAATCGTAATGATTAGTATACCATATCCCCATGTTGTTGGTGCGTTGATTGGGTATATCCGACAACGTAAGGCAATTCTATGGAGGCTTGCCCGATACGTCAACCAAATCTTCGACCTCGTGGCAGCTTTTCTCGAGTATCCCTCTGGACCGTCTGGATGTTTTCACATCCGGGCCAGGTTGGTGGCTAGGTTGTAGACGAACCAGCCGTCGCTGGTGACTAAGGCCTGGGGCTTCGCCGTCTGGGCATCCCGCATGATTCCTAAGCCGTGGCCTTGGCGGTGGTTCGGGGAGCTAGAAGAGCCCGAAGGGATCCCTCTGCCGGGCCGTGCGGGCAGTCCTGGACCTCTTGGCCTTGGTGTCTGCAGTCTTCTTCGCGACAGCGTCGAACCTGGACTGGGGGATCGGCTTGGCCGCTGGCGTTTGTGTGGCGGGCACACCGGCTGCCTTGAACTTGTTCCGGAACTGACGGTCGGTTGTCGCACCCTTTCTGGTGTTGCAGGTCCGGCAGATGAGCTGGAGGTTCCGTTTCTGGTCCGAGCCGCCTTTGGCCATGGGGTTCTTGTGGTCGATGTCCATCAGGTCGATGCCGGGCTTCCTCCCGCAGTACATGCACTTGCCATTCTGGGCCTTGAAGAGTTCCCCCTTCAGTTCCGGGGAGAAGCTCTTGCGCCGTCGCTGGGGTTCGTCAAACAGGTACATTTCTTGGGGAATTATATCGAATGTTAGACAAGGGCCCGGTTTCGCTGGCCGGGGCCTCTTCTTTACTTACCGGCAGAGAACGGCTAGGGAGATTGCTACGACAATTATCGCAACGACAATAAACGCTCTTGCCAGGAAGCTCCCTATCGTCTCCTGAAATGCTTGCCACATTCTCATACTCCCTTGTTCCCGGCGGACATAATTCCGGGTAAGATAAAGGCCCAGGGACTTCTACTCCCTGGGCCTAGTCTGTGCCTCCGTAGCTCAATGGAAAGAGCGGCCTTTTGACTGAGGGACGGTTGCGGGTTCGAGTCCCGCCGGAGGCACTTCCCGGAGTGTACCTTATGGCAATCCGGGGCTGTAAATAGTATCGGGGGAATCCCCCTTAATTGTCAACAATCAAACGCCTGGCTTTAGTAGTAGAAAATCGCTCCATCTTTGTGTTTCATTTGCACTAGCCAAAGTTCCAAGAGTTTGAGCAGAGTCTTGGTCACGATTTCCAGTGTAGGTTTCTCCTCAGTGGATGCTGCTAGAGCATACCTCTACTCTCAGCCCTGATTCTGGGCCATGTTGGTGACGAGGTTGTAGACGAACCAGCCGTCCCCCGTTCACGAAGGTCTGGGGCTTCGCTGTCTGGGCGTCCCGCATGATCCCGAACCCGTCCTCATAGGGCTAGAAACTCACGATCCGGTCGTACCGGACCCGGAACTTCTTCCGGCCGCCGGCGAAGTGGATGTGCTTGGTGGTGAGGCCCAGGAGGCCGGTGTCGACCTTGATGTTCTCCTCCCACTCTGGGTGGCGTTCTTGACGCCCTGGACCCAGCCGTCGGCGATGGCCTGGGAGATGTCGTCCTCCGTGGCCCGGGCGCGGATCGCGATGGCCTGAAGGGTGCTCCGGAGGGCGGTCTCGTTGAAGGATGCCGTGCCGGCAGCCTGGGCGGCCTGGTCCGTCATCTCCCGCATCCCCTGGGCGTGCAGGTCACGGCACTGGCCGTGCTGTTTTCGGAGGAAGCCGACGGACTGGTTGCAGTACCGGCACGTGCCCATGGAAGTCCTCCTTCAGCGGGATCAAGTCGTTCTTCAACTGCTCATGTCGGAGATTGAACTTGGGCAGCTGCTTGCTTCCTGTCCCCCCTGGCAGTTGGGAATAGTAGTTGTCTCTAGGTTTTGCCTCGCTCGTAAGCAACGGCGTTGGGGATCGTGGCGGGCGAATCTATGGGGGTTGCGGTGCTTCCCATGTCCATACGAATGGGTATTCTCCCCGGCGGGTTTCCTCTGCCTTATCCGCCTTTCGTAGTTCTGGCAGATTTGGCATTTTGGTTGCTGAGACAGGCATAGGGGCCGCCATCCGGTCGTCGAACACGATCCTCTGATTTTTTCTCAGGTATTTTACTTTTCCGTGGTAGTCCTGGAAAAACACGACGGGGCTCTCAGATTCTTGGAAAATAGTTCCCCATTTACTGAATTCATCTGGAGGTTCCTCGCCCAGAGTGCTCAGACACTCGCTTGGGTTCTCTACGGGTGGTGGAAGCAGCGTGAATGCTACCTTCTGGGTCAAAGGTTCCCACCCGTAAAGCTCGGCTACCAGTACATATCCTGGTTGTCTGAGTGACTTATCGGATGTCCAGGCAAGTTCCATTACGCTCTCTTGGTAACGGGAAAGCCAGAATAGTTGGTGTTTCCGCACGAATTCTGACAGTTCTGCTCTCGTAGCGAGGCTCTTCGCTTCGTCAGACAAGAGGTAAGGGGCGAGCAGCCCTTCTACTTCTGCCTTTTGGGTGTTATTCAGCGGTCGGCGGTTGTACTCCCATACATAGTGCCCTGTTACGATTATTATCCCTACCGTGGAGAGAATTCCGACGACAGCCAGTGCCCAAATGAGGGGCAAGAAGCCCACAGCGGGAATTGATCCAATGGCGGCTAGGAGGCCGAGTGCCTCGGCAGCCAATGCTGCAGCCAACCATTTCTTGGCTCGCATCTCACGGTAAATTTCCTTCATGGTGCCTATCATATGTGGCGGACCTTGTGCTTCGTTCTTTAGATATGTGTCTTTCTCTTGGACCTACTCCACGCTCACCTGACCGTCCAACTTCAGGTCCTCTAGGGCCTGCTGGATGTCCGCCTTCAAGCTGGGGAGCAGGGTTGGGTCGATCTCCGTGGTCAGGTTCACTTCGACGTTGAGCTGGCCCTGCTGGAGTTTCGTCAGGATCCGTCTCCCCACCATGTTCCAGCTCTCGGGAGGCACCGTCCCCTTCAGACTAAGCGTTGCCTTCTGCTGCGTCACTGGCAGCGGTTGTTGGCCGCCTTCCGGTGGGATTGGCAGAGGCTCCGGCGCTGGCTCGGGATCGGGTCTCGGTTCTGGTTCGGGCTCTGGTTCCGGCGGGGCCAGCAACTGCTCGGCCTTCGCCTTGGTAATCAGGAAGGTATCCGAGTCGAAGGTCACCTCGTCACTGGAGATGGTCTGCCGATGCCAGCATCGGTTGAAGTTGCCCTGCCCAGCTTCTCCGGAAGCCAGCCCGAATTCGCCCTTCTCGACGAACTCCAGGATCTTCTCCCGCAGCACCCGGTCCGGGTCCAGCAGCCTGGTCAAGGAGCCGTTCAGGAAGCTCTGCCGCAGGCTGCTCAGGGGCCAGGCCCCACTGTCCCTGAGGGCGGGAGGCCAGTTCCGGTCGATGTAGCCCGCCCCCACCGATTCATTGAGCAACTCTTCCCTCCGGAGGGTGTTGACCACCCGCCCGCTGGGGGTCTCGGTGCTCCCCGAGTGTCCGGCTCCCAGGTCGATGGTCTTCAATCCGCTCTCTGTCAGGGTGTCCCCCAGGGAAACGAACCGGTAGCTGGCGTGGGCTTCCTCCACCGCCTCCTGCTCCGCGCTCCTGATCTGCTGCGCCACCGCATTGAGCTCGGACCTCTCGAACTCGGGGCCCATGTTGCCGGCGTCAATCTCGCTCTTAACCTTCTGCCAGGCCAGCCAGAGCTCCACCCGGTCCTGGAGATCCCGCCCCGGCCTCCGGCAGCACCACACCAGGGCCGCCGGGTACAGCCTGGGGGACCTTCCTCGCTCCCTGGTCCACTGGGCTATCTTCTGCGCGATTTTGTTGTCGTCTCGCCATTCTTCCTCAGGGCTGATCACCACCAAGGTCATACGGGGGTCGTCTGGGACCGCGTTGCTGTCCTCGGGGAAGTACACCTTCGGGATTTCCGTTCCCTTGGCGAACTCCCGCTGCACCAGGGCCCGAATGGCGGGCTTCACCTCAGCCTCCTCGTCCAGGGATGCTCTCAGGTCCGCCACGGCCTTTCGGAGAGTGGCCTGATGGTGGATCCGGTACCCATCGGCACCGGCCTTCCGGATGAAGAATCCCACCTGCTCCAGGGCCGCCGCGGCGTTGTCGATGGTGGTCGTCTCCACCTCCGGCTCTCCCAGGGCGAAGCGGAGCTCCGGCAGGTGGGCCACCCGGTCGAGCTGTCCGCCAGAGGACTCGAAGAGCATGGCGGTCCCCACCCGCTTGTGGATTTCGCGGAGGGCGCCCCTTTGGTCGGTGTCCAAGGGCTTGGCTCGTGGGTTCTCCCCTGCTAGGTCGGTTTCTATCGCCACGTTGAGCAGTCGCTCGCCGAGTTGGGACAGCACGGTTTCCCGGAAACCGCGCTCGTGGAGCGGGGCCGATCCCAGGGTAATTAGGGGCTCGTTCCTAGCCTGCCGGAATTGCTGTGCCGAAGCCGATGAGATCCAGTGGGCCAGCATGGCCAGCGCTCCACGGGTCTTCTGAAACTGGGGCAGGGCGCTCCACTTCCGCTGAAAGACCGAGAGGGTCGCGGGGTGGAAGGGGTAGCAGGCCTCGAACCTTCGGCGGAGAACGTCCCTAGCGCCGGCGTCTGTGGCCGTGGAGTCCACGGCTGTCCATTCGGACGGAAGCCGGTTGGAGCGTTCGAAGCACCAGTCGGCGTAGGCCTTCGATACCCTCTGGCGGGTACGTGTACTCCCCAGATCCTCGAAGAGGCGCTGGCGGACCACTTGGCTGATCTCCGATTCGTCGTTGGCGATGAGGTCTTGGGCTACCCGGTTGACAACCTTGGTGATCCGTTCCTGCCACTGCTGGTCCGATTCGGTCATCTCGATCTGGCTTCGGGGCAGGCTCATCACCGCGGATACTTGGGTGGTGCCGCCCGCGGCCACAGTGAGGTTCTGGATGAAGGCGTAGAAGTGGTCGGCCATGTCGCCATGCCGGTTGATGAAGTTCAGCACCTCGTCGAAGAGGATGAGGACGGGGGCGTCCGCCGCGGTGAAAATGTCGTTCAAGGCGCGGGTTCCAGGAGGCGAAGTCCGGGCGTTGGGGCCGAGGATGTCCACTCCCGGCTCGCCGGCGATCTGCCGGGCTAGGTCGGCCCAGGGAGTTTCGCTGCCGTCCCTAGGGTCCCAAGCGCTTCCCACGAAGGTGGCGACCCTCACTCGATCCGGGGCAGAAATGTTGGAGTCCGAGAGAAGGTCCTTTACTCCGGCCATGTTCTCGGCGTCCCTGCCTGACCGGGCGAGGTGGTACAGGGCAGTCAGGGTATGGGTCTTGCCCCCTCCGAACTGGGTAACCAGGGAGAGGACTGGGGCGGTGCTCTCGGTCCTCCCCGAGAGGCGCCTCAGGACGGTTCCGGTGTGTTCCTTCAGGGCCTGGGTGAAGAACGTCCTGGAGAAGAACTGCTCCGGGTCCCGGTAGTCGGGGGGAGCGGTGCCGTTCACCACCTGGTCCAGGTCGATGGCGAACTCGTCGGGGTTGAACGACCGGCCTTCCCGGACCTCGCTGCGGGGCGTTACGACTCTGTACCAGGGGTCCATGGTTTTAGCCTCCTACCTGGGCCGATTTGATCCTCTTGATGGCTCTTCGCAGATAATGTCGCCCTACGATGAGCGCTAGATGCAAGCGTAAGGTACAATCCTCCTCGTTTGACGGTCCTGGATGGGGACCTTCCGGGTTAAGTTTCTTGAATACCCCGTTTATAAAGTTCTTCCCGTCCGTCGACCATTCGCCCAGGGATTCCACCAGAAACGGGGGCTCTATCGCAGCTAACCTCGCGCGGCGGTTTTCGCTGGAGAATTGGGCATCCGCGTTCTCGGTATCCAAACGTCTTGAAATCTCGTTAAGAAGCTCTTCTAGGAATGGCCGTAGTTGCCCGTTTGCTGATGCCCAGTTCCCCACGGCATGATTCTGGATGGCTTGGTCGAGGTGATTTTTTGCCACGACCATGTCCAGTTCGTCTAGCAGTGAGTGGAGTTCGTCGTTGGCACCCGTCAGGTCGGCTTCTGGGGGTAGGGTGCTGACGACCACCCCGTCGTCCGATAGGGTGAAACCGTCCCTCGACAAGGCTCTAGCGAAAGCCAAGTCTTCGTCTGGTCTGGCCATTCCTGCTGCCCGTTTCACGATTTCTTCAACAAGGGGTTCGCCCGAGGCTGTTGGATGGGAAGCGTTCTCCTTTGCAAAAGCAACCAGCAAGTTGGCCTTGCTGTCCACACTCATACCTTGTCTGGGCAGTTTTTCCATATCCAACGCCAGGTAAAGCATTTGCTCCTCGAATTTCGCCTGTGTCAACCGCCTCATTATCCTGACAGCCTCGATGAGAGTCAGGTAGTCGAATTTCGGGGATTCTTCAGACATCGAATACACGTACCTTCTTTCTGATCACCTAGGTGCTGCCAGCAACATCCCATCCAGCAGGCGCTTTTCCTCGCAGCCCCTGGGGTAGAGGGCCGAGAGGGCGTTGGCCAGGCGGAGGAAGTCTGGCCCCCGGTCCTGCTCCGATCGCAGGAGATTCCTGAGAGCCTGGGTCCTGCCGGAAGCCTGTAGGAGCATGGCAGCATGCACCCTGTCGAGGGTGGTGGCGTACCGGGGCGTGCTTGGTTCTTGGTCTTGCTGGGTGGCAGATCTCCTCCTCCCACGGACTGTCGGTGCCTCCTCTGGGAACAGGCTCATCTGGGCGGGCCCGGCAGCTGCGGACTCGATCTCGTCCGCCATCGCATCGGCGCCGGACTCCCCGAACAGCTCTCTGGCACGGTCCATGACTGGTCGCAGCTTGACCACTCCCTTCTCGGTCCGGATGATGCGTCGTTCCCAGTCTTCCATATGGATGCCCAGGGGCTGGGCGAAACGTCGAGCGACGTCGAACGGTAGACTGAATCCAGAGACCTTGCCCCGAGGCACTTCGTCTTCCTCGTCGGGGTCCGGGACGCTGTTGGTTGTCGTTTCGGTGGTGGATTGGATGGTCCAGAGGAACAGAGCCGTTAGGCGGGCGTCCTCTTCCAAGGCACCGGCTGCTCCGTTCCGGGCCTGAGCCTCTGCGGTGCCCAATACTTGCTCAAGGGCCTCCCTTCCAACAACTTCCCAAACACGTTCTAGGTACTCAGGAAGACCTACTTCGCTGCCCTCGACTGTTTCGACCTTGGAGTGGCGGCTGAAGATCTCCAAGGCAGGTCCCACGCACGCGAAGACGAGGTCGGCTCCTCGAATTCCCTCCGCGTCAAGGCGCTGCATCCATTCACCGACTCTGACGGGTAATTCCCTAAGCACGTTGGCCCACTCCCCTACCGGCGCATCTTCGGGCCGCGGGCGGCAGACAAGATGGACACTGGTAGCAAGGGAAGCCGTGTCGCGGGCATTGAGCCGCGAGGTACTTTCGGTTGCTATGGGCCAAGAACCGGTAATGGTCCAACCCCCTTGGATCATTCCCGAAAGAAGGGCTTCCCATCCCTCGGTGGTTTTGTGAGCAAAGACTACACAGCCCACTCCATCTTCTTGAAGCACTCTGCGTCCTTCGATGAAGGAGGTGGCCATCTCTGTCTCGTAAAAATCGGCATTCTTCTTGGACCGGCTCAACCTATGGGGGCGATTAACAACAATCTCGCGTTCTTTTGGTGTCACCTCCTTATTTTCACCCAGGAGATTGACCGAGATAACCCCTTCGAGAAGGCGTCGTATCCAAACAAAGAAGAAGTCCGATAGGTGGGCGTAGGGGATTGCGTCATAATAGGGCGGGTCTGTGAACCAAACTCCTGCGGCTTGATCTGGAAGTGGGTGCTCTGAAGCATCGGCTTGATGTACGTTACCTGTCGAAAGAGATGGGAGGGTTTCCACAGCATCGGCAACGGTCGACAAAGCCCCATCGAAATTTTCGGTTCTGCCGCCCGACAAGACGGTTTCAGGGAACGTCCATGTTATGGGAAGGGCATGCCTCCCAAATGATGGTGCCACTGTTGAGTTGGGCCTTAACCTAGCATTACCGTTGCAAGATCTGAGGAATACACTTGTAGCACATGTCAATAGCTCCTGGAGTACCACCGTCGTTTCGGTTCGCCTTATTTGGCGCACTAGTTCGACCAAAGTCGCCTTCTGCCTCGCTGAAAACAGGTCACCCCAATGGAGCATTCCGTAAAGCAATACGGTGAGCCTGCGGACTTCATCGAACGAAACATCTTCGTCGGGCACTGGGCAGGGTCCATTGCTCCCCTCCCTTTGCCATTCTGCAAGGATCTGTGCTACTCGTTCCTGAGCTCTCCGTACTGCGGCGTAGTCTAAATCCGTGGCTAGGCGGTAGTTGCGGCTCTTGTCTTCGCCTTCCGTGGTCACTACTGCCAACAAGCGGGCTCCGCCTATGCGATTCCCATCAGAGTCGAACAAAGTGTCCGCTCCACCCCTTTGGGCCGACAATTGCACTCGAACTCGCTCAGGCGGAAGAACTGCACCGCAGCAAACACAAGTAGCCTTTGCTTGGGAGACCGTTGCACCAGCAACATCACTTTCTGCCTTGGGCTGGAAGATGTCGAACTCCACACTGGGCGGAAGACCCTGATTTCGGATTACTTTGGGCTGCAACGCCCACTTCTGTTTGGGCTGCTGACACAACCACATAGAACGCGTTAAGGGAATTTCCGCCCCACAGTTTGGAGACTCGCATCTTACGGTTCGTGCCCATAGGTAAGCACTCGGCGTTGCACCGTCTGGGTCCTTTGGGTAGAGGTCGGCCAACTCTTTCTCGGCGTTGGCCTTGATCTCCGCTCCAACTCTCCTCACTTCATCCGGCAAGCCGGGGCCATGCCGCGGGATATCCTCCAGCATTACCCTGAGGATAAGGCAGGCGACGGGGTTCAGGTCGCTGCCGAAGGCATCACACCCTATACGGAGGGCCTCCAAGGGTATGGATCCGCCTCCCGCGAAGGGATCCACCACCAGCGGTGTCTCTTCCGGATGGGCCGCTTTGACCAACCTCCTGCCGGTTTCTAGGTACTCGGTCCTAGCGCAGTTGTCCCAGTTGGCGAAGTCGGCAATGAACCGGAGCAGAGTCTTCCTGAGCCCTTCGTCAGTCTTGACGTCGGACTCCCAGCCGGAGGGCCTCTCCCGCATGTTCAGGAGGAGTTTTCTTGCTCCAGCCTTGAACTCCTCTGGACAGTGGGCATCACAGGGATCGGGCAGCAGCAGGGCCATGAGCACGGCCCGGGATGATGCCAGGGGGCGCCTGGCCCACCATAGGTGGAGGGTCGAGGGATGTCCGTGCCGGATGGACTTCTCCCTGGCGGCGTGGCGGGAAACCTCGGCGATTGGAAAGTCAACCTCAGCCAGACGCTTGCATTCCTTGGGGATCATTCCTAACTCCCAACCTCGGATGGATTTACTGTTTGGTCGAAAACGAGTTCCTCCTTGCGTACCTCCCCGTACATATCTTCACCTAGGACGTTGAAGACCCCATGGGCGGTTCGATTCGGGATCCCCTTCAGGCCCATCTTGGCCAGCATCAGGATTTCAACCAGCGCCTGCGAGGAGTTCCATCGGTGAAACGCGTTATTGGCATCCTCTTCGACCTCGAGGTCCAGGTGCATCGTCTGATTCCTGACGCTGTAGACCGCCCGGCTGGCTTGCTCGAACACGGTTTCGTGTGCACCAAGCTCTTTCTTGGCGACCATTTCGACCGCTTCGATGATTTTCTTTCTAGGTTTGAGTTTCAGGTCTTTGTCGAGCCATTCATCCTTTACTTCGTAGGTGCTGATGAACGATCGTGTTAACCCTTCCAGCGCCGAGAAACTGACGGATGCGGCTACTGCCGTTTCCCCCAACGTGCCCATTATTTCTTCGCTGGTAGCATATTGATCGATCACTCTTCGCCAGTGTTCTTTGACCTCGGGGGCCAGGTTGCAGTAGGACTGGAACGGACTGGAAAGGCGAACGTTGGCCCTTGATCTGAGAAACCAGTTGCCATTCAACGTCGTTGGTAGGTTCTTCTGTTGTGCCGGAACTATCGCCCATGGGCCACCCACGATTTGGGTGCATCGAATCTTCCTTCCGAAGACGAAAGCCAGAAAAGGGAGCAGGTCTTCCTCGATGAACTCGCTGGCCGCCTCGGCGGTCATCATGCCATCGACTGGGCGGATGGTGCACGAATGACACACCTCAGGGTCAGTTCTGTCTTTGGCGGGGATTTCCCCGAGGATGGTTGTCCAGCTATCTGTCTGCAAGGTAAACCCACCTAGGGCGGTGAGACCAAGTGAACTGCTGGCAGGAAGGATGGCTTCGCCGTTTTTGAGCCGACGCATGGGTTCCCGGTTGATCCCGTAGTAGTGAACCCGGTAATCAGGCCCGATCCATCCTGTGGGTATGCCCCGGAGCCAAGCGGTTGCGACGGCTGAGGTTTCATCGAAGGGTCCGTAGAGATGAGTCTCTACCCGGCCTTCTACAAACTGAGGGTGGCCTGTCATTCCTCTACTCGGGACTCCAGTGATCCTGCTGACGTAGGCGAAGTCATGGCTGGGTATTCTCAACTCCAACGGTGTGGTGCTTCGACTGGAAGTTGAAAAAGCCTCGAGTGCGGCTTCCCGAGGCTCCGCGTCGTCGATGAAGAACCGGAAACCCAGGTCCCCGTCCTGCATTCGGAAAAGGGTTGTCCCTTTGATACACCGTCCTCCGGCAATGGTGAGGGCCCCATGGTAAGGGGTGTCCTCGTCAATTGAGAGAACTTTTTGTAACCAGTCTGTTTGACTCATGGTGCGGCTCCACGTCCGAAGCATCTCTAGATTGACGGGAGGTCAGTTCGGCTTGGGCCCTGAACTGGGTCATGCCTTTACCCCCTGAGACTCTCCAGGGTTATGTTTCAACAAACTGCCCGAGGTGTTTACTAACCGATATCCAAGGGCTGGGTCATGGCGTCCACCTGGAGCCAGTAGTGCTGCACCTTGCTGACTTCGTGCCAGCCGAACCGGGCCGGGTCCGCGATCGGTTCCTGAAGGACCGGCTCCCCGGAGCAGTTCGTCACCACGTAGAGCCAGAAGCAGTCAGGGCGATCCTCGGCCACCCGGTGCTCGTTCGGGCTGAGCAGGATCGTTCCCGTCTCCGCGGCCAGCCCCTTGACCTCTATGAGCTTCAGGTCTCCCGTCCTGGTGTCCAGGCTGGTCACGTCGTAGCCGAGGTTCTTGGCCGACACGTCTTCCACCTGTCGGCCTTTGGCCTCCTCGTGTTCCATCACCACCCGCATGGCGGTCAGTTCGGTCTCCTTGCTGGGCCTGAGGTTCTTTACATCGGGGTCGTCCCGTTCCGGGTGGGGCAGCACCAGCACCGAGGTTAGCCGCTCAACTCTCTGAAGGGTCAGGGCCTGCTGCTGGGTGATCTCCCGTCTCCGTCTTTCCCGACGTTCCAGGGCGGTGCCGTGCCGGTTCTCAGCCTGGACCAGACGTCCCTCGGCTCCCTGGACGTTGTTATCGACGTCCTCCTGGGCCCTTCCCACTTCCTGGTCGGTTCGAAGCAGGACCTGGGTGAGGGACAGTTCCACGTGCTCGGCGATGCGTTGCAGTTCCGCGACCCTCTCCTTCCTGACCTCGCCGATGAAGTCCGATAGGACGTTCTGGTGGAGCCACCCCTCCTCCTCCGGCCGTGATGCCACATCGGGCATGGTTTCCGGCGTTGCTGCGGGGATGAGGTTCCCCAGTACCTGGGGTTCGGTCAGTTTGGGCGGCTGTCCGTCCCGCATCTCGACGGCGAACAGCCTTTCGTGGATGGTCTGCTGGAGCCCGTCCACCACCTGGGCCCGGTAGAAGTCGATCCGGGCCGGCTCCTCGTTGTCCAGGGAGTGGAAGCATGCGCCTTGGGAGAGGGTCTCCCGGCCCTCCTCCAGGCTGTTCCGCCGGAGGGCCTCGAAGAGCGGGTGCCCCGGCGTCACCCACTCCAGGTTTCCGGCGTCGGCCGTGGTCCGGTCGGTGGAAATCCTCCGGTATCCCCGGGAGATCTCCGGCAGGTTCCAGTCGGCCGTTCGGTCGTAGGCCTTGATCCTGGACGGGGTTGCCCCGGCGGTGAAGGAGTGGATCTGCCCCCGGAGCGGCGTCAGCTCCATGTTCGCCCTCTTGGCGCTGTCCTGGAGGAAGCGGGCGATGGTCTCAGGGACGATCCGATGTTCTTGGGCCTTGGCTCGGCGCTCCACCAGCAACTCCAGGTTAAGCTGCCGGGAGGCCAGCCCCTCCAGGGCGGTCTGGCAGATGGACTTGAAGTGCTCCTCGTCCACGTCCCGCAGCAGGCGGTCCTCCATGTCCTCCTGGCCCAGCCTGCCGGCGTAGTAGTCGCGGAGCACCCGTTCCACGTGGGCGGCGGGCAACACTTCGCCCACGACGTTGAACACGGCGTCGTCATCCAGGGCGTTCCGGATCTCCCTGAGCTTCTCCAAGAGCCTGTCCAGCACCCGTCCCTCGATGGTGTTGGTGGCCACGAAGTTGAAGATCAGGCAGTCGGACTGCTGGCCGTAGCGGTGGATGCGGCCCATCCGCTGTTCCAGCCGGTTGGGATTCCAGGGAATGTCGTAGTTGAAGAGGATGTTGCAGCACTGGAGGTTGATCCCCTCGCCGGCGGCTTCTGTCGCGACCAAGACCTGGATGTTCCCGTCCCGGAACTGCTGCTCCATGAAGAGGCGGGTTCCGGGCTCGTCCCGGGAGCCTGGCCTCATTCCACCGTGGATCTGGCCGGTACTGAACCCCCAGGCCTTCAGACGGTTAATGAGGTAGTCCAGGGTGTCCCGGAACTCGGTGAAGATCAGCAGGCGCTTGCCCGGGTCATCGAAGAACCCCTCTTCGCGAAGGATGGCGTGGAGTTTTTCCAGCTTGGCCTCGTTGCCTGCTTCCTCTACGGACTTCGCCTTCACGGCGAGCCCCTGGAGTTCTTCGATTTCCGCCTGGACCTCGCTGGCGTTCCCAGCGAGGGTGATCGCGTCCAGCATCCGCTCCAGGCGCTCCCGGTCGTTGTCCTCCATCTCCTCCATGTCCTCCAGGTCGGGGAGGACGGGCGGAGCGTGACTGGCCAGGTCCTGGGCCTCCTTGAGCCCCGTCTCCAATCGGTGGGCCCGGTTTTCAAGGGAGCGGCACATGGCGTGGGTGCTGGATGCAAGGCGGCGCTGGTACAGGGCCATGAGGAATCCCACCGCCCGGGCCCTCCGGTCGTCGCCCATCTCGTAGGCCCTTGCGCTCTGCCTCTTCACGAAGGCGGTGACCTCGTTGTAGAGGTCCAGCTCCCGGCCCTCGATGGTGAAATCGGCGGTCCTGGGGATTCGCTGGGTGAACACCGGCCTGGATGCCCAGGTCCCGTCGTCCTGTATCTCGGGGAAGTGGACCATGGCCTCCTTGGTCCGGCGCAGGTAGAAGGGCGCCTGCCGCTGTTCCATCGCCTTGTCGATGGATACGACGTCCGCGTAGGCGTCCTCGTCCAGGAGCTGGAGGAAGAGGGTGAAGTTCTCGGGGTCACCCTTGTGGGGAGTGGCGGTGAGGAGCAGGATGTTGTCGGTGCTGTCCCGGAGCTTCTCGCCCAGGCGGTAGCGCAGGCTCTTGTGGCTCTCGTCGCTGGCCGACATCCGGTGGGCCTCGTCGACGATCACCAGGTCCCAGTGGGCCTGCTCCAGGCTGGGGAGGATGTCGTGACGCTTGGCCAGGTCCAGGGACGTCACGATCTGGTCCTGGTCCAGCCACTGGTTCATGCCGAACTGGTTGTGGACGTCGCCGCCCCTCATGATGAAGAACTGCTGGTCAAATTTCTCCAGGAGTTCCCGCTGCCACTGGAAGGTCAGGTTGGCGGGACAGACGATGAGGATCCGGTCCGCCAGACCGCGGAGCTTGAGCTCCCGGATCAGGAGACCGGCCATGATGGTCTTGCCCGCGCCCGCGTCGTCGGCCAGCAAGAACCGGACGCTGGGCAGCTTCATGAAGTACTCGTAGACCGCTTCCAGTTGGTGGGGCAGCGGGTCCACGCGGGAGATGGAGAGGCCGAAGTAAGGGTCGAACTCGTGGGCGATGCCCAGGGAGTAGGCCTGGAGCGCCAGCTTGAGGAGGTCCCCGTCGCCGTCGTAGGAAGGGTTCGGGTTGATGACGTTCAGGCCGGCGATGTCCTGTTCGGTGAGGGTGACCTCGCGGAATTGTCCGGAGTTCTGGCCCACTAGGCCAGCGACGATGAGTCCCGGGCCATTCTGCCTGGTGGTGACGACCCGCATGGGTTCGTTGAACATCACGCCGGTCAGGGTCTGGCCTTCCGCGATGGTTGCCGTGCTCACGCGACCTTGGCTCCCGTATCAAAGAGTCGGGTTGGCGCGGCGTGAGCATCAGAAAACCGGGAAGGGCTTCTCGCATGGAGTGCCGTTCCCGGTCTGTAGTCGTCAGGTGGGATGCTGTGCCGCTTTGCCTGTACCCATCAGGTCAATGATAGGGGGTTCCCTTGCTTCAAGCAAGCATGAAGCTCAATGTCTGGGTTCGCTTGGGAGTTGGTGTTCTTGGTCCTGAACCGGGCATTTCCGGGTTTTTCCAGTCCTCCGGCCTGTGAGTCCGGGGAGGTAGGAAACGGAACGGTCTGCCCCGATTCCGGCCCGGGTGATTTCGAAATGCCGCCACATCAGTCCAACACCAGCCCTGTGGACTCAGCGTGAACCCTCTGGCTGGCGCGACCAGCCTCCCTTATGAAGTGCAGGGTGCGGTCTTCGTACCGGATTTCGTGAGTCCGGCTCCTGGAGAGAAGGCGTGTTGCCTGGTGGTCGTGGGAATCACGGGGGAGTTGCTCATGAAGGGATCGTCGCCGTGGACGTCATCCTCTTGCTCCCGCTTCCCATAACTCGTCGGCCAGTCTGGTTATCAACTCCCGTTCGGCAAGGAGGTCCCTCCATTCCCTGGGGATCCCGCCTATGCCGTAGTACGCTCCGGCGATCTGGCCGTAGATGGCGGCGGTGGTGTCGGCGTCATCACCCAGGTTCACTGCCAACAGGCACCCTTCCTCGAAGCTCTCCGACCGGTGGAATGCCCACAGAGCGGCTTCCAGGGATTTCACTACGTAGCCGCTGCCGGCGATGTCGGGCGGGTTTCTATGGCGAAAGGACCCACCGGCCACCTGGTCGATCTCGGCGCACAGGGGCTCCCTCTCCCAGAGTCCACCCACAGGTGAGTACCGCGGGGCCATCAGGGCTTCCTTGGTCTCCCCCAGCAGCGCCCCTGCGATCATGCCGCCGAAGTACCGGCAGGCGTCGATGCACGCATCTGTCCCATGGGTGGTGCGGGAACTCTCCCCGCTCATACGGATAGCCGCCTCGGGGTCCCTGGCATAGAACAGCGGCACCGGGGCCAGCCGCATCAGGCTGCCATTGCCCGCAGAGTAGGCATCGGTTGAGCCGGCAATTGGATCGCCGGTATTCCGGTACCGCCCCAGGGCATCGGCGACGGTCACCCCGATGTCAAAACACCTGCCGTTGCTGCTAAGGTAGCCCTCCGTTGCCCAGCGGACGTAGCGGTCCATCTGGTCCCGGGCATCGAAGTCCCCGCAGGTGACGAGGCTCTCGGCCAGGCACAGCGCCATGGAGGTGTCCTCGGTCCACTGCCCAGGTTCTAGGCGGAAAGGGCCTCCGCCCGTCATCTCCGTTACGGTCGGGAAGGTCCCCGGGGACTTGAACTCTACGGTGGTCCCCACGGCGTCCCCGGCTGCCAGCCCGACCAGGCAGCCCCGGTAGCGGTCCTGGACCGGGATCATCATCTCTCCTCCCAGTTGAGGATGTATTGCTCCTGCTCCCACCCTTCCGGAGACCGGTAGTATCGCGACTTGGGGTTTTCTCTCCAAAGTTCCGTCAAGCGCTCCAGGGCTGCCTGCCCGGGATACCCGTGCCGGGCCAGCCAGCATCCGATGATGGTGCCGGTCCTGCCGATCCCACCCATGCAGTGGACGTAGACCATCCGGTCTTGGGCGATGTGCCCGTCGATTGCGTTCAGGATCTCCCTGGTCAGCTCGTGGGATTCCGGCACGGAACCGTCAACTATGGGGAACCGCTGGTGGGTCGCCTCTCCCAACCACTGGTCGTAGGGGACCAGATGTCCCTCCTCCGTCAGGTCGATGAAGGCGGAAACCCCGGCGCCGGTCAGGGCGGCCACCTTCCCGGGGGATGACTCGTCGTCGTAGTTCCTGGGGTACTCGCCGGCCAGGAGCTTTCCTGGCACCACCCAGTAGCAGTTCTCGATGGGCTTGGGGGTCATGAGAGCGCAATCCTCAAGGGGAATGAGAGTGGGGCCCGTATGCTATGGCGGCGGACCTTCCAGGTCAATCAGCCCGGGGGCCGCACCGTCACCTGGGGGTACCGGCTCTACTCCGAGTCCGGCACTGGCAGGTCCTGTGCTTCAGCGCATTCCAAGGCCATGATCAGGTCGTTGGAGATGCGCTCGTTCGGTGTCGGCAGCGCTTTCACCGGTTCCCTGGTGTCCTGCGCGGTCGCCGCCGGGCCTGCTCGGTCCCGGGGAGTGCTGATCGGAGCCCTGGGATTGGGCGGTCAACATTAATATTGGGGATTGGGTTGGGCTAGATTGTCGGACCAGTCTGCCGCTGGGGTGGTTCGCGGCTATGGCTATCCATCACGATGGTTCCAAGCGCCGCGAAAATGTGCCTAACTTCAGACAGGCCGTTTCTGTCCCGAGATCCCACAGTCCCAGAACGGCTGGGTGGGATCTCTTCCTTCTCAGCATTGCAGGTGCACCGCCACTTCAGTGGGCAGGGCTCTCCTTGGGTGGTTTGGTCACCTTGTTATCTGGCGACGGCGTAATGAGAAACCGAATATTCTTGGGTGTCGCAATATTGATCGTCGTCGATCCAGACCAAATCTCGCGGTGTACTCGGATAATCTTGAACCATTGCAGGTTCCTTCAACACTGCAAACATAAGGTCAACATCAAAGTTCATTTCTTCGTCGGGAGTATGATAATCGGTTCGCGACTCCGCATGATATCGGTCGGATAACCGGTTGTAGTCTTCTAGATATTCTCGGAGCATAGCAAAGGCTTGCTCCCCGGCGAACGCGACAAAGACCTGTCCCTCTGTTTGTACCCGGTGTTGTTCTGGGGTCCCTGCTCTAGAGGAAGATATGAGTTTACTATCGAAGGCGTCTAACGATTCCCGAAAAGCGTCGTGAGATGCCAGTAATGCCGCAACGGAGGCCTTGAACTGTTGGTGTTGGCGATATCTGAGGCATATGGCCCCTACTGCTATCAACACCAGAACAATAGTGATTGGAGTTGCGACCAGGACGAACATCCTTGAATTCCCTCGTCACTTCAAAAGTTCGGCAATAAATTCATCGACTCGGTCCCTCTCTCCCTTATGGGCTTGGGCCAGCATATTTAGTAAGGTCTGGTTGGTTTTTTCATACCCCCGGCCTTGGACGAGACTTATAATCGAGATAACTAATGCAAAGGCAGACATTACCGCGCTGATCCAAGTGGCCGCCTCCAAATCCGTCACCTTATCCATCGTTTTGGAAATGAAACTGGGTCATTCAAGGAATGCCTGGATAGCGGTCCGAGCGTTGTCTATGGTGTTCACGAGTAGCTTGAACTCATCCCACTCTTCACCGGTCATCTGGAAATAGGATCCGAAGTCATTGCCAGACCGGTCACGCCAAGCGATGTTCATAGACAATACGGGGTTCTTGACGATTTCGTGTTCGCGGGTCTCAAATATAGCCAACGTCCAAGACCCGTCCATGCCGACGAAGCGTGGGCCATTTCCAAGAGACCGTATCCTGGCTAAACGCCCTTTTTCGTATTCTCCTTTGTAATCAAGAATACGCTCCAAGGCTTGCCGTTTTTCGTCGACGAGCTCCTCTGGAATTTGCTCTGTGCTCTCAAGTATCTGTTGAACGGCGTTGACCACTGGGATACCAGTTAGGCTAACCCTGTTGTATAGGTACGATGCTATGCCCAGCAACACTTGCGCTTTGCTGATCTCCAAATCCGAGTTCTCAGCGAGTAGTTCGGCTCTAGATCTCGCGAACCCCTCAGGGCCGGTTCCAATATCTGCTATTTTAGTCAACACCTCCGCCGATTCGTTGATGAGCGACTTCAAGTCCCTCTGGAAGCGCAGAGAGGCCGCGGTTCTCGGGGGTATCAGACTCCCGTGTTGCATAAGAAGCCCTCAATGGCTATCCGACATCAACGGTTCGAATTGATGTCTTTGCAACGGCCAACACCGTTGTGCAGTGTCCCGTTAGATTTCAGTGCCCCACCGTGGATCCTACCTCAACCCTAACGTGTTGATTCACATGGCACTGCGACTTAGGGATATGGAAGATCCAAGGTATTGACCCGCAGAATTTTGCCGTCAACGCAATAATCCGACCTACCCTGCGATTGCGGGAGCGGTCGGATTATTGCGAATTCGATACCGATTCTCCAGTTAAATACACTCGGGCTGTCGGTCGCGCCCTAGCATATTTCAATTCTTGGCCATTGTCAAGTCAAACAGCAGGTTCTGCAAACGGATTACGTGTAAATATAGAGATTATAGTTACGAGATCTATTATTACCACCTGTCTTGTCCCGATGCCCCAGTTTCATAGACGAAAACCTAGCACCGATTCCGCCTATGGATGATATCCCACTTCATTGGCTCCGAGTCTGGGGCGGATTCAATGATTTCTCGTTGGTTTCGACATTGGCCTGGACTGCCCGAAGGCCCCGGCACGCATGTGGCAGGGCATCAGAGTGGGGTACATCGTCATCCTGCGGAGGGTTTTCACCAGCCTCACGGCAGTTAATCTCCATGCATCACGGCAGCCCGATCCTGTACTGTGGGGCCGACCAGTGGCGTTCAAGCGTCTGGGACTGCCCACGAGTGCCGCTCCGATGGGTATTCCCCCTTCTCCCGCGCCCCCGTGGGCTCCTTCCGTAGCCTCATGGGAATCTGGGTTTCCTGGAAAACGGTCCGGATCCTGCCCTTACGCCGGTGTCCAGGCTTTGACCGGGGCAGAAAGCCCGGCTGGGGTATTATACCCCGCTCCTGACGCCCGGTTCGGGCTAACAATTTGCGACCTGGCGATTCTGGCTGGCTTTTCCGGAGTGGTGGAATCCAAGGCGGGGCGGCTGTGGCCGTCTTGCCTCTGCCACCGGTCCCGCCCCCCTTGTCCCTAGCTTCGCCGATGGTGCCTCGCCTTACGGGAACCGGCGTTTAGTCCGGTCTGGAGTCTACTCAGTCTCCTCATCTCAGTATTCCGGGGTCGCCCGCTCCCAGCCGCCGGTTACCGGCTCCGCAGTCGATTCCAACGGAGGCCGCATACCCCTGGCTGTAACCAGGGTTTCACCGTCGGGATTGGTGGATCGCGGAGTCGTGTCGGTTCCTCTGTGCCCGTCCGGTGTGTTCGTGTTCCTCACCCGGCCATGGGCTGTGCTTGGTCCTCCCTGCCTTCAAGGGATAGCGTTGCCGAACATTTCCCGGATGACCCGGAATGTGGTGGCGTAGATGGCCTGCAAGCGGCTGGCGGCCCACTCTGGGTCGGACCGCAATGCCTCCAGGTCGATCCTGAACAGCGGAAGCACCGACCGCGGCAGTTGCCCGGAGTCGTCCAGTTCCAGGGCCCGGGCATGTTCTGCCAGGATGTTGGGAGTGTCGTGGTCGTAGGGGTCCAGCCAGCGGTCTACCCAGGGCGCGTATCCGTTGTCCATGCCGTACCCCCGTTCAATGATGGCCAGAGATGGGGATTCTAA
Organism: Dehalococcoidia bacterium; assembly: GCA_965203675.1. GTDB lineage: Bacteria > Chloroflexota > Dehalococcoidia > Lucifugimonadales > UBA3495 > CATOSK01. The sequence continues at coordinate 594,537 of CBDBDE010000001.1, forward strand.
TGGGCCGGATGGTCTCCCGTCCCACCTGAACTGTCAGTAACCGTCATCATGGAGTGCTTCCTGACAGCGCATCGCCTCCACGGGCACGAGCCTCTGTCCCACTGGGTCTGGCGTCAGCAGGGCCTATTCCAGGGTGACGACTCCCAGGTGGCCGGGCTGGTTTTCCTCGGCGAAGGTCACCTGGGTGGGGAATGTCTGGTCCTTGATCTGGATCATGGGCCAGCCGATGTCCACTGGGGCGGTGATGGTTCCCTGTTCCGGCATGCAAACCCCGGCAGATGGTTCGGGTTGTCTGCCGGGATTTTAGCACCGCGGTTCCCCGAGTGTGTTCGTAGGACTGATATGGCCGCCTCTGGGCTCGGAGTCACTGTGGATTCGGAGGGCTGGGGGCTTCCAGCACGGCGTTTGCCTTCCTGCCGGCCTGCCACTGCCTCCGGCTGACCCGGTGTCGTTCGGCGCAGGTGGGGCAACGGGTCTGGTCAGGGATGGCGGGGTTGGGACAGTGTCTGCAGAGTCCGGCCTCCTGGGCCTTCTGGCGGCGTTTCTGGGCTTGGACGCGGCGTTGTTCTTTCCGTTCCGGGGTCTGGTTCCTCTGGCGGTCGTACTCGCGCCGTTGCTCCTCGCCGGCTTCCACCTGTTCTGGCGTAGGCTCGACTCGGGCCGTCCGCTTCCTGGGTTGAGGCACGGCTTTGGGAGTGGCCTTCTTTCGGTTGGACGCCTTCGGTGTGGCTTTGGACTTTCTTGGGGCTACCCTGCGAGTGGTGATGGATCTCCTGGGCCTGCCTTTGGGAACGGGCTCCTCGACGAAGGGGAAGCTGTCGACGAATATCTGTCTTTTAGGAGGGTTCATTCCCACGCGGGTGGGGACAGCACGACCCACCTACCGGAGGCTCTGCCCGTCACGGGTTCACCCCCACGCGGGTGGGGACAGCTGCTCCATGTACCCACACACCCGGCAGGAGTAGGGTTCACCCCCACGCGGGTGGGGACAGCGCCCGCAGGATACCTCTGGGTCGCTGAGGATCTTTCGGTTCGGGTTTCCGTGGGTTCTGACGACGGTGGAGTCGATGGCGACTGTGTCGCCGAGGTCGGGCAACTCCTTCTTGAGGCGGTCGGTTAGGCTGGCGAGGGCTGTCTCGACGTCCTCGGTGTGTTCGCTGAGGCGTAGGATGAAGCGGTTGAAGGTGCGGCGCCCTGGGATGGCCTTGCCGAAGCCGCAGATGTGCCGCAGGGCGGGATCGTCTTCCAGTCTGCGGATCAGGGCGTTGGTGTGGGGCAGGTTCAGAAGGAACGAGGCCAGGTAGGCACGCCAGAGACAGCGGAGCGAGTAGCCTAGCCTGCCGGTGGTCCGGCGCAGGTGGAGAGCGAAGAGTAACTGGGTGGCGTCGACGTCGTCGAGGGCGCGGCCGATCTCGTCGAGAGAGGCCGGCCGTAGGTCCTCCAGCACTCAAGCGTCTTCGGCTGGGGGTCAAGCCTTGGGTGGTTCGTCACCGGGAACGGGGACACCCGTGATCCACCAGGTATTGCTGCCCAGGTTCACGAACCGCTTGGAGCCGTTCATGGAGCTCCTGATTTTGTTCTTGATGGGTTTGTCGGGGTCGCCGCTGAAGGCGATGCCTCGTTTTCCTGCTTCCTTGGCGATGGCAGTGATGTGCAGCGGTCGCTTGGCGTCCAGGATTATCTTCTCCAGTCGGTCTAGAATGGAGATGGGCTGGTTGTCCAGGTCATCGTAGATGACCTCGGCGGCAGCGCTGCCGTTTTGGGTTTCCGCGATAATGGTGTTAACCCGGGTCGCGGCGCTGTTGTACCAAGTTCTCGCGGTTCCGAGATGTTCCTTGGCGTCTTGCAGCTCGGCTATCCTGGCCTCGGCGTCCGTGTTTTCGGTTTCGTTGATTAGGTCGAACATTTCATCGCTCCGTTGAGTCTCCAGCGCTTGAGGATGGGCCAAAACCTGCTAGGGTTTGGCGTGTTCCGCCGGAGGCATTTTCTGGTAGAATGAAATGGTGGAGGCGGCGGGGCTTGAACCCGCATCCCCGGTTTTGAAGACCGGCATCTTCGCCAATTAGATGACGCCCCCACACTGTTTTAGAGAGCGGTCCCGAAGCTGTGGAAGGTTCGAGGGGCCGCTTTCTCTATGGAGTAATTCTACCAAAATCAACGCTTTTCGGCTAGAGTCTGAGCGTCATTTTGGCATGAATCTTTCATTTAAGCGCTTGTGGAGCGTGAGCCTGTGACGGAAATCGTCACGGGCTGTTTTGTCTCTGGCATTACCGTTTTATGTCAGCCCGGATGGCTCCGGGCATCCGGGATTTTCAGCGGTGGTGGTGGCAAGAAACCGGGATTGTGGACAAGTGGTTCAGTTTGGCAGGTCCCGGCCAACTTCCGGGTATTTCCCGGCATTTGTGGTAAATGGGGATGAATAGGTGGTTCGTGTGGATTTTGGGAAGACCTGGTGCCGGTTAAAGGGTGACATGGTGTTTTGTTGGTGGGACAATACCGGCGGCTGGGGTCTTGACAAAACGTTTGTTTACGGATAAGCGTTTCGGGCCCTTTCAAGAACGATTTGTATGGGAGGATGCAAAATGGTCTTGGAGGACACGATAACAAGTGCGATCTCTGTTGAAGAGACGGCTGAAAAGCTGTTTGAGAAGGGCGTGGACCTGATTGATTATCAGTGTGGGACGAAGGATCAGCTGCCAATGGTTCGGTTTCGAGGGGATGGTCTCGCAGGTAGTGAGGCGGTGGAGATAGCGAGGAAGCTGGGGCTTTGGCCGATACATTTACACCGGGTCTGGACGTATATTGATGGTGCGGAGAAGCGGCCGCACTGGCGGTTGTTCTTCCACTATGCGCCTGAAGAAGGGCGATTTTCTGAGGAAGAAATGGCGCTGATGGTTGAAGCGGTGTCCTATGACCCTGTGGTTAAGGTGTTACGGCAGGGGCCCGTATCGTCGGGCCCATAGGCGTTCGCAGTGGATGCAAAGGTCCCTGGGATTACCGAGATCGTCTATTCCTATCCCTGGTTGGGTGTGGCGGTTGTTGATTATTCGGATGGCGTAATGGCAGTCATCGAACCTGTGGTAGACAGCGTGGTAGCCTCTCCTGGTTCTGAACCCTTCTGACCTTGAGGAGTTCATTGGTGCGGTTAGGGCCATGGTTTCTCTCCTGTTGGATAAGGATTTGTTCAGCTATACAAGGAGAGGCGGGTTCGCTGCAACCCCTTGACGTGGTGGGTAATATGAGTTAGGTGGCGTTGCAAGGAACGGCGTTGCCTCCAGAGGGCCCAGGGAGCGTGATTGGAAACTGCTCTCCCTGGGCCTTCCTGTGTCGCTGGCAGAAGCATAGCACATTAGTACGACTGTGTTTTGATGGAATGTCAGTTGTGGTTAATCTCGCGCACGCTGATGAACGGTTGTGAAATTCCAAAGGGCTCCGGTGCATTTTCGGCACTGGAGCTTTTTGTTTTCGATAGGAGTTGACCATAAAGGTCCGGGCTGTTAGCTTGCGCCCGAAAATAGGGTGCGATGGGATCTCGCTGGTGCGAGTGTATCCCTTGCCCGAGGGGATTTAGGAGGAAAACTATGTCGTTGGCTGTTGATGTGCAGCTTATTGACGAAGGGTTGTTCGGAGGTGTTGTTCCTGCGGGGGAGGTTGAGGCAATAACTGTTGGGGACAGGCAGGTTTTTAAGTTGGTTAACTGGAGGAGCGTCAGGGCTGCGCTAGAGGCAGTGAAGAGACTGGATTGTTGGGAGGTTGGTGATTTTTGGGAATACTATCTTGATGAGCGGCGTTTTCCTCCTGGGAAGGATCTGGAAATGTCCAGCGCGGAATCGAATAGATTTGGCGAGGAATTGGAATCTCTCCGGAGGGAGCTAGGGATTGGCCTTGCGATTCTTAAACAAGTGCTCCCTGATGTACCCTTGGGGAATGTCGGAGTGTCGCTCGATGTTGGCGACCTTCCGAGATTGTCTCAGGGGGTGTTGCATGTGAATCGCGTGGCTCAGTTGGCGGCTGTTGATGATGCGATCCAGGTGAGCTCAGTTGAGGCAGGTTCGCTTGAACTGACGCTTGTTGGAGGCTTGGTGTCTTCCCTTGCTTTGGACCTGGCTGTGTGTCTTAGCAAGGTTCTTCTTGGTCCAGTTGTTAAGGATCGAGCCCGTGCTTTTCTTGAACTTTTCAAGAAGTTGCAGCCTGACGTGGCTTTGAATGAAGATGTCGTGGAGGGTGTTGTTGGCGAGGAGGTAAGGGAAGAGTTCTGGGAAGGAGTAGGGTCTGGGTTCCTGGAGGCTGTTGAGAAGGCGGGTCATAGCGCTCCCGAAGCGCGGACGAAGGTTAATCAAGCCGCGAGGGAGATTGTTGACAATTCGGCCAAGGTGGGTGCTGTTTGGCGTAGGCCGGTCACAGTTATTTATGGGCTGCCTGGTGGTGCATGGGCGGAGTTGGAGGGATATGATTCTACGGAGCTGGGCCGAGTTTTTCGAGTATTGATGGTTGGTGATGGAGAGGCTTCTTCAGGGATGGAACCTTGGACTGGCGGTGGCCGGTATGACCCGCCGGAGGATCCTGTTCTAGAATAGTTTTGGTTGTGTAGGCGGTTCTCGGGCTGTAAATCAGCCCCGCCGCAAGCTCTGAGCTATCAGAGTTAGTGAGGTGGATGTATGCCAACGCGCAAGGAAATTGATGAGGCTCGGACACCTGATGGTGGCTGGACGAGGGAAAGTCTTGCTCGGTGGGGAGTGCCGTGGCCTCCTCCTAAAGGCTGGCGCAAGCGTTTGATTTTGGAGTCCGAATGGAATGAGGATGCTGCTGCTAGAGATCCCGTGCAGCGCTCCGAAAGCTCGCTCTGAGCTGAATCTTTTTTCGGGGTTTGTGGCTAAGGGGAGAGGTGGTCAAACCCCCGCGAGACTGTGAAAATGTCGGCGTGTCCCTGTCAGGGAGCGGGGTCCGCAGGCCCCGCGAAACCTGTCAGAATTTGGTTAGCCGGATGAGTCCGTCTCAATCGGGTGTATAGGGTTTTGACCTCGCCTCCAGGGGGCCACCCGCGTCCCATGGATCGAAACCGGTCTTCGGGATCATCGAGGAGCAACTGAGGGCGCGAAGGTTCTTGCTGCGAGGCTTGGTCAACGTAGCAGCTGAATGGACGGTTCTGGTCACAGCCTTTAACCTGCGCACTCTCTGGAAGGCGTGGGCCTCCCATCGCTTTGCCTTCCCAGATGTCGGCCCCCACCCTCAGCCAGCATCCTGATCTACCGCAGGACGACCTACGACCGATTCCCCCTACTCTCTCGGCGATTTAGCGTCAACGACCCGAGCGAAATCGCCGAATCCCTCCTGTCTACAACCGTCCCAACCTTTCGGTTCGCTTCCGGGACAGGCTCTGTAGTGTCAATCACACCTCGAAGATGGTATTGCTTGCAGTAAAGTCGGGCCCACCTTGGCTCCTATTTCAGGCCTCCAAAGTTCACTCTCCAAGAATACCGGAGTTTTTGGTGTTGATTGGATAACGGATACCCTTGCCGAAGAAGTTCGGCGGGGGATGCGGGAATCCGCATCCCGGGGCTTCTGGGTCTCCGCCTACGCTCCCTATGGGTACATCAAGGTTCAGGTGCAGGACGGGGCCAAGAAGCGCCCCAAGCTGGAACTGGACCCTCCCACCGACGGCGTGGTGCGCCGCATCTTCCAGTTGGCTTTGCAGGGAACCAGCACCCTGGACATCACCAAGACCCTGAACAAGGAGGGTCTCGCCAGTCCCCAGCGGGGCCGCTGGACCAAGACCACCATCCACCGGATTCTCACCAACGAGACTTACACCGGCACATTGGTATGGGGCACCAAGGCCAGGGACAACGCGCCGCCGGTCAGGGTGGAGGACGCTTTCCCGGCCATCGTCTCCCGCCAGGACTTCCGGCAAGTCGCCCGAATCCTGGAGTCCAAGGCACCCAGCAAGGTGCATCCCCGCCGGGCCGCCAGCCCCTACCTGCTCAGCGGCATCGTCAAATGCGAGACCTGCGGCAAGGCCCTCAGCGCCCACGAGGCCAAGAGCGGCCAGTTCACCTACTACGTCTGCCACTCCCTGTTGAAGCAGGGCCAGGGCGCCTGCGACACCCCCAGGCTCAACGCCAAGAAGTTCGAACGGACGATCATCGAGAACATCCGGGAGAACATCCTCACCGAGAGCAACATCCGGGAGTTGGTGAAGCTGGTCAACGAGGAATTGGACAGCGTGATCCGGGAGCAGAAAGAAAGGGTGGAGGCCATCGAGGAGGAACTGGGCGAGATAAGGCGGCGGATGGACCGGCTGTGGGTGGCGGTGGAGACCAGCGACCTGGAGATCAACGACATCCTGCCCCGCATCCGGGAGCACCAGGAGCGGCAGGAGAAGCTGGAGACTGCGGCGGACGAAGCCAGCACCGTCCTGTCCATGCGCATGGCCGGACTGGGAGACGAGGAGACCATCGCGGCCTACGTGATGGAGATGAGCGACTTCCTGATGGAGAGCGAGCTAACCGAGACGCGGGCCTTCATCAAGTCCTTCGTGAAGGAGATCGGGGTCGTCCCCGGCAAGGCGGTGATCCGGTACACCATCCCTATTTCCCAATCGACAACAAAAGCTTCGGTACTCGTGGGCTGTCGGTTTGAACAAGCCCGTAGCAGGCGGCCCTTAGCGCCCTCCACATCGGCTTGGGCAGGAGTCGTTCTCACGAAAGGCGTCTTAGCCTTTCTAATGGCCTAGTCCCCGACTTCGCATATCTCCCTCCGCAGGACCGGCTGAGAGAGTTCCCCTTCGGCACGGCCGGCAACCTCACCAAGTCGTTTCGCTCCATGCCGTCTCCCTCCAAGAGGTGCCCCAAGGCGGCCGCGTGGATCAGGTGGTGAAGACCTGCTCGGTGCAACTGCCGGTTATGTTATCGTCCTCCCCAAGGGTTTACCGAACTCGCCCTGCTCCCGCAATGCGACGCGCGTGCCCCCTACAACTGTTAGAACATGTGGTTTAGTGTCTGGTACAATCGGGCTCGTTGAATGGGGGTGCCGTGAAGATGTCGAAGGAACACTGGCTCCTGGCCTGGTGGGCCTGAGTGCACGGTAGATGGAACTGCCTTCGAGATGTGGCTGGGGACTCTGTAGAAGTTCGAAAGTGAGAATGTCGAAAAATTAGCTTGCAGTGCCTGCCAGAGAAGCGAGGACCTTTGGGGATGATGGAAAGGGGATCATATAAAATTTTAGCCGAGCGTTTCTGGCTAGAGCAACCGCGCGATGTACATAAACATGGATTCGGCGGTCTCAAGAACTGTGTCTCGGGTTGCCTCTGAAACCCCTAACTCAACCAGCCGTATATCGAATTCTTCCCTGAAGACTCTGAGGGCGTCCTCTGAACCTTTACCAATCCGCAAATGGCCATGCTCATTAAGTAGCTTCATGGTAACTTCCAGGGCGATGATCCTGGCTTGAAAGAGTTCGTCGTGAGAAGTCATCCAATCATCCTTTGTGATCCTTCGAGGCTCGGGATAGGGTAGGTTTCGTTGACCCATTTCTTCGGGCCGCTAGTTCCCCAGATCCAGCAGGTCTGACCTTCCTCTCCTAAGCAAGTTGTCATGGGCACGTTGGGCGTTTGCCTGTACATCTTCCTCGGTGCATTCCAGTCCCGCTCTAAGGATACTCTTCGCAGGTTCGGATTGGATGTTAGCAGTATCGTTCCCGATATTGTCCGTCAACTTGGCGAAGCACTCAACAACTCTTCCGGCGTGATCCGGCAGGAATTCGCTCAGCTTTTTGACTTCGCTATATATCGTCGTGCCTTCGGGCTGACCGATGTCCAGCGTCTTGGAAAAAGCGTCCAAGCGCCATTCCGCATCCAAACACTCTGAGTCCAACCAGAACCAGAATTCCTTCAACTCCTGGGCCTGTCCTTGCGCCAACCGCCACTCGAAGAAACTGACATATCTGTCTTTGCGATCTTCATCCAATTGCACGGTGTTTCTCAGAATGAATCCCGCGTGGTGGAACAGCGCTCCCCATCGTTCAGGATCACCAGACGTTTTCTGGAAGAACTGGTCGAGGAGGCTGGTGTCTCCCCTGAGCGGATACATACCCCACAAGTAGCATATGAACAGGTACTCCCCGAGCTTGTCGGTTATGGAGGCGCGGGGGTTGTCCTCTGGTTCGGGATAAGGCAGATTCTCGGTCGCAATTCCGAATTGGTTTCGAAGAGCCTCAAATATCTGCCCATGAGGACGGGTGAAAAAGAGAAGAGAGCCGAACGCGGCACTCCACCCTTCTGTATCCTGCGGAGGGAATAAGTCCGGTTCGTGCTCAGCCGCCCAGGCTGAGTCTAGAGCAAGCATACGGGGAAAGCTCCTTCCTAGAATGGAATACTCAGGCAGTGTCAAAGGGAATTCGGCCTGTGGGGCGAAACGATTTTCGAGCGTCATGGTCACGAACGCCGTATCTGCTTCTGGGTCTTGGTTCTTCAACCAAAGCCCGAATTGAATCAGGCTGCGTAACGCCCTGCTCCGAGTGTTGTTGATGGCCTCTCCGTGCGGGTCAAAGCGGTCCACTCTAACCGGCTGGTTGTTATCCAGTAGCCAATCCGATTGGGTGCAGAGCATATCAAGAAGCTTGGCCAATTGTTCATTGAATTTTATCGGTACCTGGCTCTCTTCTTTTACGCAGGACTCCACAAAGTCGCAAACGGCCCGGCGGGAATTGTGCCAGTGAGAGCCATTGCGGGACTGTTCACCTTGGCGGAACCCCCCTGCTGGATCGTCGTCAGGATGGCACAGCACCCATTCGCATACCGTGAGAGAATCTCCGATGCGGCCCAGTTTTCCCTGCTTGAGGTACTCCTCCAATCCGACAACAATGGCCCGCACAAAAATAGTCCGCTCGATTGCATTGAGATGGTCGAGCCAAAACCCTAACCTGTCGTCGTCAAGCATAATGTAATCTCGGAAGACGCCCTTGAACACGTCCGCGAGGGCTTCAATGCTGACCTCAACGAAACTGCTATCCCCGCTCTCTTGTGACTCGTAACTGTATTCGTCTTCCCATTCGTTAATGTAATCTAAGAGTTCCGAGTCTGTGAACTCCGAGAGCCTTTCAGGTGAAAGGGGGCTTTGTGGAAGGACATCTCCGACCCTGCTGTCGCCGATTAACAGATAGCTGTCGTCTGAGATATTCTGCCCGCCATCGTGCTGCAAATCCTGGAAGTAATCGCCATACATACCAAAGAGTATTGACGAAAACGGTTTGAATTGCATTTGGTGGAAGTACCGTTTCCGCCGCTCGAAAAGTTCTTCAGTGAACCCGTCTCCCCACTGTTCCAAAGAACGCTCCCTTGGCGGCCCGCCAAGGATAGCGTCGAAAACTGTTATCCTTTCCTCTTCAGTGAGCAATTCCTCCCTGAATTGTTCACAGGCACTTTCCACCATCTTTTGGAACTCGTAATGATGTGTCCAGAGAGAATAATCGCCCTTTTGAAGTATGAATTCCTGAATCCAAGGCTTCGTTTGTTCATTCGGAAACAGTGCGTAGAGATGCTGTCGCAGCCGCTTGAAAATCTTCCAATGGTAACCCCGTAGTAATCCATCAAGGTCTTGGATTAAACCAGCATCCTGTTCGAAGACCCTTTCACAGGCATAAGCCAAACCCTCAATCAGCACATTGCTGGATTCTTCATAGGTATCGTCTATCCAATCCAGCCTTCGGCACCATACCTCGGAATAGTCTTCATCGCTCCTTCCATCCTGGGACTCCTCCTCCATCCGCAGCCGGATCATTTTTTCCGCTGCATTGGCGAGAATGCGGGCCACCGCATAAGGTTCCTTCTCCGCCAGGGGCCGTACTCCCTTCTCGAACATCCTCCGGTACTCCCAATCCCGAAGTCTAGGGACTGGTTCAACAGGAGGGTTAAAGTCTAACCCTTCCTCCGAGTACCAGTTTCGCTTGTACTCCAGTTGTGGGTCAGGCTCGAATTGCACGAGGACTTCAGCAAGTTCCAGAGCGGCGGCTGTCTCCTTTTCTTCCACCCAATGAGCAAGCAACTCTGAGTACCAGTGGTCCAAGAAAGGGAGGTCCCATTCCCCTATGTCGAGCACTTTAGATCTTAGCTTGGCAGATTGGGCGCCGGGGAGTTGGCGCGCTATTTCCAATATCTGGAGCTTGATCCTGAGGTTGTCAACGTCGGGAAGCTGTTGAAGGATTTCGACTACTGTGTCCTGAGCACGGAGAACCACTCTAGACAGGTAATGAAGCGGCCACCAATAGGGGGCATTCCCTTGGCCCTCTCCTCCTCGCTCCGTGCCCGGAGGATTGGAAAAATACCCTTTTTCTTTGAGGTGCTGAATCCAGCAAGGGTCGGTCGCCTGCCCAAAAAAGAACGTGTAGTTCGCCCCCCTCCTCTCCATCAAGGCGAACAGTCGCTCCACGTCAGAGTCCGTCTGGTCAGTACCTTCCAGGATTGACCGGATCTCTTGTTGGTCTTCGGCCGTTACAGGAGCGAGCAGGTCGAGTAATTCCTGTTCCAGGACTTCCAACCAATTCGTGAACTGTCTCGCGTCCGGGGTGCCTCCATGGTGCGCAGATTTCTCAAATTGCTGCCAAACCCTGTAGATCCTGTCCCGCTTCGACCTCAGAATCCCAACGTCAAGCTGGTTGGCCATAGGGTCTATGCCCACAACAGCCATCTGAACTTGTTCTCTGCGGCTGGGTTGCTGGCTTTTCTCGAAGTAAATCGACGCTCTCGAAAGGGTCTCGCCCAGTTGTGGGTCAACCAATTTCCCCGTCCATCCCTCCGGGTAACGTTCTTGGTCTTTAGCAATCCGGGCGGCTATCTCTCGCCGGTTTTCCGGAACGTTGTACGAATTGATTTGAAGGTCACTCTCCAAGACGACCCGGGGAAGTTTTTCAACGAGCTCTCGCAAGGACTGAGCCGCTTGCGAAATCCGGTCAGGGTTGTGGTAATTGTCCAATGCGTAGAGAGACCCGAGATACCACTGGCTTAGGGGGTATCTCTCGTTCTCCCTGTTTTGCAGCACTCGCAATACGTCCCGTTGCCGTTGGGTCAGGTCAAGGAGCACTGGTTCTCTGAGATTTATATCGTCGTCGCTCACGATCAGCCACAACTCCTGCGAGCTATTAATCGAGCTAGTAATAAGGAAGCTGAGGATTCCCTGCGGTCAAGAATCCCGTTTAGGGCCGAGGAACCTATCCCCGTTGAAATGGATCAAGTGGTCAGGAATTTCCGCCACCCAAACCTCGGTCTCCCAAGCGATGTTGTCCAGGTGCCGGCGGAATTGCCGGAAATCGGGGAAGGCGCTGACGTATATCCGTGTAGCCGTACAATTCTTCAGGCTGTCTTCCAGTTCCTCCACCCGTTTGGGACTCACGGGACCGTGGGAAGTGACCGCTTCCACCAAGAATAGCCAGTTCCTCTCCTCATCATAAAGCAACACGTCGGGCAACTTGTCGTGCTCGTTTACCGGAATGCCAAGCTGGTCCAGTTTCTCACGGTCCAGGTGAAGCAGCTTGTTGGCAGCGTCGCCGAGGTACAACAGGATCGCCCCCGGAGCGAACTTCGGTCCGAAGTCCGTCACCACCTGGGCCTGCAACCTGTTGTGTCTTCCCGGCGAGAGGCGAATTTCTTCTCCCTTAGAGGTACGGATGGGTATCTCCCGCATTCGACGACGGCGTTGGTATATCTCCAGGAGCGCTCCGTGCCTGGAGCGGAAGGAACGGAGCTGCGATTGCCAGCCCCGGCCGCCGTACCGCCGGAGGACTCCGAGAGCCTCGTCCGTCAAGCCGTAATGAGTGCGAGGACTGTTGGTGGGAAGGTTGGGCTCATCGGGATTGCGGTCCACCAAGCGCGCCTGCTCGAACTGGTGGATTACCTGGCGGCGGACAGTTTCTCGCGTGTTCTCAGCGTATTCCTTGGCGTAGGTATCCCGCATAAACCCGAGTATCTGGTGGATGGTGAGGGACGGCTTGGATGCCCCGCTCCAAGGGTCACCCTCGGACAGTCCGCCGAGTGCCAACAGCGTCAGGCAGGCGATGTCGTTCCGTTGGGCCGGAGGCAGACCGAGCTGCTCCAGTATGTTCCGCGCATCATCAATCTTGCTCATTCTCCCTGTTCGCTGCCCTCCACACCCAGTGTTGAGGAAAGGTTCAAAATCCTGGCAACGAGTGGGTCAAGTTCAGGAAGGAACATCTGAGGACCGAGGCCGCCGGCGACACCGACCCCGATGACCCGGATGTCTTCCTCGTCCGGCAACGGCATGGCCCGCAACTCGGTGGCGCTGACCTGGGTGTTCCCGTTGGACACCCGGAAGTACCGGTCCAAGAAGGAGGAGTTGAGAAGGGCCGCAATGCCATAGGCCAGCTCCGCGTCCAACTTTCTCGAAACGCCACGAATGTAGTTTAGATGGTTCTCCAAGCCCAACATGTCGGCGTTCAAGCTACCTCGGATGAGGGGAGCCGCCACCAAACGGCGTTTCTCCTCTTTGGCGCTGAACCGGCGCAGCAGCACGTAGGTGTCGTCTTTCACCAGCAGCTTGGCGGACTCGGGCACAAGGTTGACCCGCTGCGGCTTGACGCTCGCGGTCGAAGGCCATTCAACCCGCATTGGGCGTACGTGGTGCATCCACAACAGCGGAACGGCGGGCAACTCCGATTCAGTGTCGGTTAGAAACCGTTTGGCCCGAAATGGCACCACCGGACCGGTGGAGATGTCCAGGCCCAGGGAACCCAGAGTATTCGGCCAATCCCGTACCGACTTCACCAATTCCAGGTCCTCGGCGCAGACCGGGATGCAAAGTTCCTTGTTGACGCTCTCCGGGTCTTGCACCGATTTCAGTTCAACGCGGAACTCTTGACGCTTCGCGAGGTCGAAGGCTCCCCTGCTGTGGGAAACGAGCACCTGGACTTCTTCAGATTCTATCCCCCTATTCCTTCGCCGCGCCGTAAGCACCAGGCTCTCCTGGAGTACGGTCTGGCTCTTGAAAACGTCCCTCCTCGAATCGAACAGGTGTATAGCGGTGGGCGCCACGCTCTGAAAGAAGACCTCTCGAAATCTCTTGAAGTACGGTCCTGAGGCAAAGCTTCTGGGCACTATGTACACCAGCCTGCCGGATTCCGACAGCAGTTCGGCGGAGATGGCCATGAACATGGCGTAGATGTTGGGCTGCCCATGTACCACGGAGGCACCGGCGACAGCCCGGGGGTCGTCCTTGCTTATCTTGAAGTAGGGAGGATTGGAGATCACTAGGTCGTACCCGGACCAGGCTTTGCCGGAGCTCCCTGTTTGGCCTTCGTTCTTGGGCGCTGACTCCAGGGCGGCGGCGTATTCCAAAACGAAGTCCCCGTGCTTCACTTCAAAGGTCAGGTCAATACCCCGCTGGTCGAGCCACTGGCGAGAAAAAGCGAGGACGAGACGGGTCAGTTCGGCCAAGAGAGGATGACTTTCGCAGGCCTCCAGGTGCAATCTCTCGACGGTCCCCTTATTCCAAGCTGCCTCGCATACGGCAGCCGACAGTATGCCCGTGCCGCTCCCCGGGTCCAACACACGCAGGTCTGCCTGCGAGTAGGGAGCGCCGTCCGCCATGAACCTGGCTATAGATGCAGGCGTCAGGTAATGCCCCACGCTCTTTCTTTGGTCCTGTTCGGCAAAAGCCAGATAGGCTTCCCCCAATGCCTCGGCGTAGTCCACCGGGGTAGTCCCTTCGGTGGGTGAAGGAGGCTTAAGGCCGGGCGGCAGCAGACCGAGAGGCACCTCAAAATGCCACTCAGTGATACGTCTCTTAATTGGGGGTTCCGTTGTTGTCATGTAGGCGAAAGCGTCAAACGAAAGTTGGGATAGCTGGTGGCACAGCCTTACCAACCAAACCTGACTGTGTTCGGCTCGGGCTTTTGAGATTGAAACCTCAGGCTTCGTAAGCCATATCGGTCGGGCATTTCGCGTTTAGGATTTCCACCAAAGGCTTGGCCCAGGCGTAAGCTCCCAGTGAAGCAATCACGGGATCAATTTTCTTCCGGTCAACCCAACCAGGGGACGTCCCAATGGTGATTGACTCAGCTACCTGGGCGATGAGCTCATCTCGCAGTACGTCGTCGATATGAGCTAGGGCAGAGAGCACCAAATTCAGGTAACGGTCTTTGAAACGTACTTCATTACTTTCGTTAGTGAACGATTCGAGAGTGATTCCACGCACTACGTCAAACGGCCAATCGGTCGCGTCTCCAGGCAGTTTTTCGAGGAACTCAATTGCAGAGGCAGCTGTCCCTTGGCCGGCCTGTAGGATATTTCTGCCCAGAGTGGTCTGTTGTTCCTCGGTAAGTTCAGCCGCTTGTTCTGGTCCGTTCGACATGACCATGTCAATGGCAGGATTCTGTACGTACCAATTGTAGGACCTCAATGCCTCGATCAATTTTGCGTAGCAAGTTTTCGTGCTAAGTCCTGAGGCCAGCATCGTCGATGTGTCCATATCAGAAACGTGTTGGAGGAAGCGGTTGCCATGTCGTCCTGACAGTACGCCGTCTTTGTAGAGGCCTTCCAGATGAGCCATGACACTGGGTCGTGTTTTAGATTCCTCGAAGACGGAGCCAACCAGGGAGTTCTGCGCAAGTTCGCCGATTGCGTTGAAGATGTCAGCAATGCCGCACACACTTATTAGTGTCTTGGGGAACCTGCGCGACCTGTCATGCCACTGGTCATAGGTCAACAATGAGACGCCGACTTCCGCCAGCATCGTGCGGCAAAACCAAGTTCCCCGGCGAAAGAAGACGGCCATGGAGGAATCGCTGGAAATTTCTTCCAACTTCTCCCAATATCGGTCGAGTAGCCAGAGATGAACACCATCATCAAGTCTTGGGACAATGGACTTGGTGAACCCCGCGACAGCCGACTCCTGGTCGTCGAGATAGCTTCTGTCCTCCAGGAGGCTGTCGAGCAATTGTCTGCCAAAGCCACGCCGTAGCTTTACAGGCTTAGACAACACCAAGTCAACCACGGAAGCCGCCGCGTCGATGACTTTCTCCCGCGACGGGGCTTCCTCGTAAGGATGGGCGTAGATACAACGCATCTCGTAGATTTGGTTAAGAACGACGCGACCGGAATCAGACACGAAGCCGTACTCCCCGGTTTTGTCCAGCAGGAATTTATCAACGGCTCGATGCTGCGTCTCCCTGGTGTCGATTTCACCAGCTATTTTTGCAGCAGTGTTATCCCGCAATTGGGCCTCACGGAAACGCCGCTTCAATGATTCGGCACATGCCAGCCATATCATTACGTAGGCCGAACGGAGCGCGCCCACCTCCGCCACCGCGACGGCCTCGTCGAAGAGGGGGCGATCTTCCTCGGCGAGAATGTTCTTAGCGTATCCACTGAGGTCAATCGCCTGTGATGCGGATTGTTGGCTGGCAATGTTCATTTTCGCTTCCTATATCATTGCGAATTTCCCTTTTGCGTGTGCGGCCCAAAAGTCGAAAAGGCTGGTCACATGTTGCCGTTTCTAGTATTGTACCCAATCGTGGGTTCATGGGCTGCTTACCTAACGCTCCTCACACTCCATTATCGCCTTCATGTACTCAGAGTAGTCAATTGCCGGCACGGTTCCGATGGACTGAAGCGCAGCGAGCAACCGGAACATAAAGCTGACCAGGGACGAGGAAGCTGGGCTTGATTCGATGCTCTCAACCTCGCCTCTCCGGTACTCGACCAGGAACGAACCATCGTTAAGCGCACATCCCAGGTCAAGCTGTCGCTCTTCTGGGACATGCGCCATCATTTCCTTCAGCACCTCCACAAAGTTACTGGAGTACGAGTTCGACAGCGCCAGGATTCCGCTGATGATCCGGTGGGGCGGCTTTGGGTCCAGCGTGCCATCCGCCGAGGGTATTGCCGCGCTGGTCCGCCGCAACGACCTCACGGAGGCGGCCTTGTCACAGGCGAGCCGCAGGTTCCTGTTGTCGACCCGTTGCTTCACCTCGAACACGGCATATACGGCCTCCGCCGGGATGTACTGGACGTTTCCCGCCATAAATAGGGGCGGAGAGTATTGCCTGTCGAACACGATGACGTCCGTCTGGTCGCTCCGCCGCCCGTCTGCATCCACCACGAATCCGTTGGCCACCCGGTACCGGTTGGGAAGAACCCTGGCCATGAAATCCAGCCAGGCCAATTCCGTCTCATCTCCCAGAGTTCCCCCGTGGTCTACCGCTCCTCTTATGCCCGTCAGCTCGGCAACCATCCTCTGCTGGGTGCTCCGGAACAGGCTGTTCAGGTCTATCCGGTTACGACCCTCTGGCGTACTCATGGATTCACCACACCACTCTTTCCCACTGGCTATGCCGTACTCTGCCCAGTGAAGCCTCTGCTTGCCTGGCAATTTCTTGCTTTTCGTCCGGGGACAGGTCGGAAGAGATGACGT
The DNA here is from genome assembly GCA_965203675.1 of Dehalococcoidia bacterium. Taxonomy (GTDB): domain Bacteria; phylum Chloroflexota; class Dehalococcoidia; order Lucifugimonadales; family UBA3495; genus CATOSK01. The sequence goes on from CBDBDE010000001.1 coordinate 610,955, forward strand.
TGGCTGCGTTCGCCGGGTCAACGAAATCGGCACGGGGAAGGTCGGCCGCCAGGAACTCCAGCACCCGCTTCAGTTCGTCCGCAGTACCCTGGGGTTCCCGTCCTTGAAGCGCCCGCAATACTGCAAGCTCAAGATAGAACGAAGGAAAATGCAGACCACGGTTTGACCGCCATATCTTGGCGGCACGGATAGTGGCGCTTCTCCCGGACCTTCTGACCAGCGCGATATGCCTGTCCACATTGGTCTTGGTCCATCCCTGCCGCCTGTTGAGGTACAAGCTGTGATCACTCTTCCGGGTATGCTTCCGAGCAGGGACCAGGTCCACCTTTACACCGTTCACTTCCACCCCAATCGATACGTTCTGCCGGCGGGGTTTCAACCCCTCTTGGTCAGCGTACTTGTAGAGGCCCTCAAACAGCCTCTTCAAAGACTTGCCCGACCTGGGTTTCAGCGAGATGAACAGGTCAAGGTCCGTACTGCCTCTGATTGATGTGCCCTTGGCAAAGGAACCGGAGTTGTGCACTCTTACGAGGCGTGCGGCGTACCATCTCTGGATCAGGCCCCGGAGCCGTTCCCCTGCTTGGTACACGGCCGTTCCGGGCCCCTTCTCCACTTCGTACTTGCGTACAATCCGGTCGACATACCTGTTGGCGTTCAAGTTAATCCACCTGCTAAATGCCACTGACTACGTGGGAAAGGCAACCAGCAAGCACGGAGATGGAATTATCGCTGTCAACCTTGGGAAACGACGCCCGTTAAGCGTCCCTGCTTGCTTTCAGTCAGTCTGAATGATATATTTCTGACATTCTAGCATCGGATTTGCGCAATGCCAAGCCTGCCTAACCAGATAATGGAACACGCTGCCGAGTCGCCGGAGGGCTCGCTGCTGTGCCCGAATGTCCTGCTTCACCTGGGAAACAGGGATGCGGTGGACCAAGCGTTGTCGCGTCTTGCCCGGAGCGGGCGGCTGAGCCGAGTCTGTCAGGGCGTCTACGTGCGTCCGGTAGAGACCCGCTTCGGCCCGCGTCCTCCGTCGGTCGATAAGGTGGTCCAGTCTCTAGCCGCCCTGTGGGGGGAGACGATTGTACCCTGCGGCGGAGCGGCGGCCAACGCCCTGGGGCTCACAACCCAGGTGCCGGTCCGGTCCGTCTACCTCACTTCCGGCCCCAACCGCAAGCTGAGGCTCGGCGAGGGCACGGTGCACCTGCGCCACGCCCCAAGGTGGCAGCTTGTAGCCCCGCACCGGGCAGCCGGTGATGCCGTGCGCGCCCTGGCATGGCTGGGGCCTCAGGAGGTGGAGGAGAGTCTCAGCGTGATAGGCCGGAAACTGTCAGCCGAAGACCTGGATGAACTGGCGGCGTCGCGGGCCATGATGCCCGCCTGGATCGCCGGGCCCGTAAGCGCGATGGTGGCCGGTGGCTGACGTTTCGTTTCAATCGCTCTCCCCGGACGACCGGCGGGACGCCCTGGAGGTCGCCGCCGGTCTCAGTGGGCGCCGGGCGCATTTACTGGAAAAGGACATCTGGGTCGTCCACACCCTGGCAGCCCTCATTGAAACCCCCTTCGGAGTAGACCTGACCTTCAAGGGAGGCACCTCCCTGGCGAAGGCGTACCATGCTATTCGCCGGTTTTCCGAGGACCTCGACATTACCTATGACATCCGCGCTATCGCGCCGGACCTGATGACGGACGGGGAGGACGAGGCCATTCCCGCGACACGCAGCCAGGAGCGCCGCTGGAGCCGGGAAATCAGGAGACGGCTACCTGGTTGGGTGGTGAATCAGGCTCTGCCCTCCCTTGAAACTAACTTGGCTGAGACCGGTCTATCCGCTGAACTCCGGGCTGAAGGGGACCACGTATTCGTTGCTTACGAGCCTCTGTTCGATGATTATGGCTTCGTGAGGCCTGAGGTAATGGTCGAGTTTGGCGCGCGTTCGATTGGCGAACCTCGTGAGGAACGCCTATGTGAATGCGACGTGGCCAGCTACGTGCCGGATGTTTCATTCCCATCCGTCCGCCCCTTCGTCATGTTGGCCGAGCGGACGTTCTGGGAAAAGGCAACCGCCGTACACGTCTTCTGTCGACAGCAACGGAGCCGAGGGGAGCGGCTTTCCCGGCACTGGTACGACCTGGTGAGGTTGGACGATACGGGGTATGCAAAAAGGGCGCTGGCGGATCATGCCCTGGCGCTTTCGGTGGCACGTCACAAGTCGATGTTCTTCCGGGAGAAGGACTCCACTGGATGTTGGGTCGATTACGAGGCGGCGGTCTCGGGCGAATTGCAACTGGTGCCGGACGGGCCAGCCTACCGGGTTCTTTCCGACGACTACGGCAGGATGCTGACTGATGGAATGCTCCTTGACAACGAGGAACCGTTCGACGACCTGATGGCAAGATGCGCCGATATTCAACGGAGGGCCAATGTGAACTGGCGTTGAACCCTGGAAAAACGGCACACAATGGAACGGTAGCAGTAAGGGACTGGTTCGGATGACGCCCATCTGAGCGATGAGCTGAACCGCACCCACGGCCGCCACTTCTTGTCCTTTTTCCTGTCGCGGTGGAATTCCTCATATTCATAGGGAGCACAAAACGAATGTTGGCGATTCAAAGGCTTCTGCAAAATTTGCTGGCAATTGAGGAAGCCACACCCTACCATTGCAGCATCGAGGCATCCTCGGAAGCTGATCGCCAATGCTTGCAGGGAGATGCAACCTTTCAAGTCGAGAATGGTTACCTGACGTTCAACATCTTTACGGAAAGAGGCGGCTCTGACCTGAAAGCTCATCGGCTTGTTGCCATAGCCACCCGGGAGGATGCGAAGGCTATTCTCAGCGTTCCAAGCCAGGACTTTGAGTATGCGGTGGAAATACTCAGCCTGCCTCATCCTGGAACGATAACGGTCGGCCTGCCAATCAACAGATACAAGATGAAGGGGGTACTGGCGGCTGAGCACTTCGGAAATGACCTGGCTCCGCTAACCAGCGCCACCATGTGGTTCGAGGACTTACCTGAATTCCGTGGCGGTGAGACACTTCTCTACCAGAGTGGGATAACAAGGTCGCACGATGACCGTGAAAGCCCGTTGGGGTTACGTGTCCTGGGTTATCTCGTTCTCAACGCAAGAGGATGGTCTGTCAATCTCAACGAGATTCCATGGGAAAGGCGGGATTCTCATCAAGAGGGCCACATGTGCGTAGTGAAACGTGAGCAAGGCGATCACTTCACCGCACAGGAACTCAGTGAATTCCTGGACGACCTGCTGCCCTTCCTTTCCTTCGTCTTCGGTAGAGACGTTCGCCCAACCGTGGTTATGGGCAACGGTGAAGACGCCCCGACAACAAAGTGGGGAATAATCAACGGTGGAAACAGCCCCTCGCATGACGGAAGAAACTGGTACTTGATTCGTTCTGACCGGATAGACATCAAACCGCTTTTCCAGCGGTTTTGCGAACTGCCGGAGCAAATCAGAAAACAATGGCGCAAGGTGATTCAGGCCTATGTCGCCAGCGAGGAAATAGCCAATGCTCTCCGCAGATACCCGGTCGCTGAGGCCGTCAGCCTTTCCAGTCTTGAAGGGTTGACAAAATCCGTCATCAGCACTTACGAACAGGGAATCAGAGAGCAGTGGCTGACCAAAACCCTGGAACTGAAGCACCCCAGGGACGCGAAAGGCGAGCCACAAGGGTTGAGAGACGCGATTGAGCTGGTTGCGAAGCGGGAACTCGGGAGTACACAGTTGAAGGTTGTATTGGAACAAATTACCAAGCTCAGAAACACGACAGTACATCTTGACTTGAACGCGGAGGAAGACCTCGAAAACGCCTATTTCAGGTGGCTGAATTGCCAATCGTTGGTCGAGGTAATCTTGTTGGCAACCCTGGGGATGAATAAGATTCCCAACAGGACCCAGCCGGGGAAATTCGAGGTAATGGGCCAGGATATGCTCTGGAAGCAACGGGGCGAGGCCATTGAACTTTAGCCATGAGACAGATAATCGAACGGAAACAGTCACAGCTGCCGGCTTGGAGTTGTCCTCCTGGGAAACGACAATAGCAGGACAGACTGACGCCGTTCTCGCGGAAGCGGAGCACGGCGACTTTGCCATCGCCACAGCCCACGACTTCAGCGTTTACGGCTCCGCCGTCTCCTCCCCCGCGGCCACCCTATCCCCCACCCTGGGCTCGGTGATGATGTACCAGGGGTCGGCGGCAGCGTCGCCCAGCTTGCGGCGCAGCCGCTTCGCCACGTTCCGCACCAGCCAGGCCGCGCCAACCCGCTCCGGCCCCCATACCCGCTGGAACAGCACGCCGTGGGTCAGCACCCAGGGAGAGGGCGTCGCTAGGCGCATGAGTACCGGCGGGCCGGGCTGACGCCAATTGTAGCCTCTACAGAGGTAGCGAGAGCCGCCGAGGTTCCGCCGCCTCCCAAACCTCGGTCTCGACTCTCTCCATCATCGTCCCTGCTGCCACTTTCGCCTATCTGTTTCCCCAAATCATTGCAACCCTTAGACTGTCCGAAACACCCCCGATCCCCTGGGGATAGGCCGGTTCATCCGCCCCAGGACGGCAGAGGCCAATAAGGAGAGTCCAACATGGGCAGCGCGGTAACAAGGGAAAAGGCGGCAATCCGGTGGCGACGGGACCTGGAGGACGCGGAAGCCGACAACCGCCAGTCCTGGCCCCCGGACATCACCGCCAGAATGTCCGAGTTCGAGCGGCTGACCCTGCTAACCGAAATCCTCATGCCGGTGCGCAACGAACTAAAGCTGGAGTTGGAGGAAACGCAACAAGAGGACCAGCCGGCCTCGCTGCCCAACGGGGACCAGGAGGAGGAGACCGGAGAACCCGGCGTAAACCAGGTCTACTCGGTGGTCCTGGCCGCCGCGGCAGCCTGCAACCGGTGGCTCAAGGAGGACCTGGGGCCGGGACTGAGGGACAACGGGCAGGACTTCGAGACCCCGATGACCCTGGACCCGGCCACTGACATAGACCGCTGGGCCAGGGAACGGGCCCAGCCCATGATGGAGGAGCCGGACGCCGGCGACATCGAGAGATGGCTGCACTGGGTTGACCTCAGAATGGCGGGAACCCTGCCGGAGGAGACCGCGCCCCCGGAGGAGTGGAGCCAAGCCCTGGGCCACAGCATGGCCCTGGTCCGGGAGGCCCTCCACCGGCTGACCCTGGCCCGGCTCCACATGAGGACCGGCGACCCGGCCCTGATGGGAGCCAACGTCGCGGTCCAGATCACCGAGAACGTCTACCGGGTTGTCGTCTGGCTGGCCGGCACCCTGCAGGCGTGGGGCGTAGCCCTGGTCCGGGTCCACAACGCCGTCCCCGAACCCCATGACGCCCCCTGAAATCGCCAACCTCCTCAGCGATAAGCAGCGGTCCGGTTGCTCGCCATTGCTGCTTCCGTGCATATGGTCACGGAACCGGCAATCCGACAGTATCGCCTGGACGTATAGTTATTATCAGGCGATTGGATAACGCCTTCACCAACTCCGCCCGTACCGGAAGCCCAACCCGCGTGAACACTGAAACTCATCAGGGCTGGCTCTGTCCTGAACCAACCGACCAGCCGGTAGGGGCGGCAGAGAAAGAAATGCGAACCAGAAATGCTAACCCAGAGGACGGACACGCAGCAATGGCACCCCGACAACCCCTGAGCGCGGAACAACGACGACTGCTGAGAATCATCGCCCGGATGCCCCTGGCCAGCGCGGCCAACCTGGCGTCCATCCTGGTCATGCCCGAGGACCGGGTGAGAAGGATGCTGGCCACCCTGAAAAGGGGCGGCTGGGTAGAGTCGGTGATGCGGGGCATGACCGAAAGACGCCAGCACCGCTGGTTCCTGACCCGCCAGGCGGTGGACGAACTCTACACCACCGCTCACCGGCACCCCGGCCCCAGGGAGGAGGCCCGCGCCTTAGGGCAGGCCGAGCTTCACCCGCAGGGGGAACTGCCGGCGGAATACACCGAGCGTTTCGCCCTGGACCACGACCATCCCGCCCACCTGGAGGACCAGGACAGTTCCCCTTTCGCTACTGCAACCCCGTTGGAGGATGAGTCCAGCAGCGGCGGCGGCGAGGACGGCCCCGGCCACGAGCACCCGCCCTGGACCGCCACGTCCCGGGGGGTGGAGATGTCCCTGCGGAGGCTGGCCATGCTGGAGCCGGTCTACCGGCTGGCCCCGGACCTGCTGCGCAGCGGGCGGGTCAGCCTGCCTGCCAACGGCGGGGCTGCATCTTCCAGGGACGCCCGGATGACCGACTTCCGGCTGCTGCGTCACGGCGGCTTCTACCACGCCGTGGCCCGCTACGGCCCGGACGTCTGGACCCCCTTCACCTACGCCGGTCTCCACGCCACCGAAAGGGTGCTGCGCCGCAAGGAGCAGCACCGGTTCTGGGGCGTGGACTGCTACTTCCACCAGGAGGACCGCAGCCTGCGCATCGGCAACCGGCTGTTCTACGAGGACCCGGACCAGGAGGTGGAGCCCTCGGCCCAGGTGGTGGTGGCCGCCGACGCCTGGGCCGGGGAGCTGGCCCGTTCCACCCTGAGCCGCGACACGCCCACCATTTTCTGCACCCCCGACGGAAACTGCTCCCCGGCGGTGGAGCTGCGGCCTTCCCGGGACCTGGTGTCCGACCCCGCCGGGCATCCCAGCGCGGGCCGGCCCGAGAATGCGGACCTGTGGCTCAGGGACAACCCGGACGTGGCGGCCATCGACGGCGGGACCGCCCACCGGCTGTTCATGGCCGTGTGCCAGTTTCCCGCCATGCGGGCCTCCTGGCTGGCCAAGGTGGTGAAAGGCTCCCCCGCCGAGGTGCGCCGCCACCTGGGGCGGTTCGTAGAGACCGGGCTGGTGGCGGTGTTCGACGGTCGGCACTACCTGTCGGAGCAGGGCATGAGGCGGGCGGCCAACATGAGCCGGGTGCTGCCGGCCATCATCCGGTCCCGCCACGGCCCCTACCTGGACCGCTGGTACCGGGAGCACGAGCGGCGGCACAACGACGGGGTGAACCGCCTGGTGGCCAAGTTCGCCCGGGAGGGCGTGCAGGCCGTGGCCGGCTGGCGGGCCGAGGTCAACGTGCCCGGCCTGACCCAGGTGCGGCCCGACCTGCTGGTGCTGGCGCAGGATGGCCCCTTCGGCGGAGGTCCCCACTACATCGAGTACGAGCGCTACTCGGTCCTGCCGAACCAGGTGGCGCACAAGATGGGACCCTACCGGCGGATGGAAGGGCTGGGGCGTCCCCTGCCCCTGCTGATGGTGTGCCGGACGGAGCAGGCGGAGGCGAACTTCCGGAGTGTCAGGGAGGGGCTGCCCATGCTGACCTCCACCCAGGAGCGGGCCTTTGCCGGGCCGCTGACGGGGAACGCCACGGTGTGGCGGCTGGACGGAGCCCAGGTATCCCTGCACTGCCGGTCTTGACGGGCGCCGCAGCGGGGGAACCCGGACCGGCTGAGGACTGCCAGCACCGGCAGGGTGGGGGAGGGCGAGGAGGGCCGGATCTGCGCATCGCCGCCGGTCGGGCCGGTCATTCCGGCGAATCCTGGGGGTTCGGTTCCTCCTCCTCCCCCGCCGCCATCCTGTACCCCACCCTGGGCTCGGTGAAGATGTAGACGGCGTTGTCGGCGTCCTCGCCCAGCTTTCGGCGCAGGCCCCGGACGGCGGTGCGCATCGGTCTCAGGTCCGTCTGTTGCGGCTGGCCCCACACCCGTTCCAGCAGGCGCTGGTAGTCCAGGGTCTGGCCGGCGTTGGCCGCCAGCTCCGCCAGCAGCCGGTACTCGATGGCCGTCAGCCGGAGGCTGCGGCCGGCCAGGGTGACGCTGCGCCGGGCGTAGTCGATCACCAGACCGCCCCGCACGTAGGGTTCCGCGGTGCCGGCCTCCCCGGCGGGGGCCCGCCGACGCAACGCCGCGCGTATCCGGGCCGCCAGCTCCGTGGGCGAGAAGGGCTTGACCACGTAGTCCGCCGCCCCCAGGTCGAAGGCCCGGGCCACCGCGTCCTCCTGCCCGTAGGCCGACAGGAAGATCACCGGCACGCCGGAGACGGCCTGGATGTCCTGCATCAGCTGGATGCCGTCGGCGCCCGGCAGCATCAGGTCCAGCAGCGCCAGGTCCGGGTCCTCGACCTCTGCCAGCCTCAGGGCCTCCAGGGGGTCGGCGGTGACCAGCGGCGCGTAGCCCGCCCCGGCCAGGGCGTCCCGCACCAGGCGCAGCGCCCGGGGATCGTCGTCCACCGCCAGCACCCGGGCCCGCTCCCTTTCCGCCGGCTGCCGCCCCCTGGGCTGGCCGCGGCGCCCCCCGCCGGCTGCGCTATCCTCCGCCACGGGCAGGGTGAAGGTGAACCGGGACCCCCGGCCCGGCCCGTCGCTCTCGGCCCAGATCCGGCCCCCGTGGGCCTCCACGATGCCCTTGCTGATGGCCAGCCCCAGCCCGGTGTCCCCGCCCTGACCCTCGCTCCCCACCCGGGAGAACTTGCGGAACAGCAGGGGCAGCCCCTCGGCGGACACCCCGCTGCCCTGGTCGGCCACGGTCACCGCCGCCTGGAACTCCTCCACCACCGCGCTCACCCGGATGGGAGACGCAACCGGCGAGTGGCGGGCGGCGTTGGCCAGCAGGTTGCCCAGCACCTGGACCATGCGCCGGGGGTCGGCCAGCACCCGGGGCAGGTCCGGCGGCAGGTCGATGCGGACGCCGTGCTGGCCGCCCCGGCCGGCAAAGGCGCTGCGGGCCTGCTCCACCAGGGCCGCCAGCAGCACCGGCTCGGGAGCCACCGACAGGGCGCCGGTCTCAATGCGGGCCACGTCCAGCAGGTCGCTGACCAGCCCGCTCATCTGGTCCGCCTGCTGGTCGATGATGTGGAAGAACTGGACCATCTCCGCCGGGCCGAAGCCGCCCCCGCCGCCCAGCACCGTGGCGGCGGAGCCCTTGATGGAGGCCAGGGGCGCCCGCAGTTCGTGGCTCACCATCCCCAGGAAATCGGCCCGCAGCCGCTCCTGCTCCTCCAGGGGCGTCATGTCCTGCAGGGTGACGACAAAGGACTGCAACTGCCCGTCCCCGGAATGAATCGGCGTGGCGTTGAGCAGGACCCTGACGCTGTGCCCGTCGGGCACCCGCAGCGCGATCTCCTCGGCCCGCACCGTCTCCCCGGCGCTGAGCAGTTCCACCAGGGTGAAGTCCCGCAGGGAGTATTCCCTCCCGTCCGAGCGCACGCAGGTCACCACCTCCAGCAGGTCCTCCGCCGGCCGGTCCTCGTCCCGCAGGCCGTCCACGATGCGCAGCGCCTCCCGGTTCACCGACGCCATCTCCCCGGTCCGTCCGTCGAAGACCACCACCCCCACCGGCGAGGTGTTGACCAGGGTCTCCAGGTCCGCCCGGGCCCGCTGTTCCTCCCGGTGGGCGCCGGCGTTGGCGATGACCAGGGCCGCCTGGGCGGCGAACATCACCAACGTCTCCTGGTCCTCCTGGGTGAACTCGGCCCGGCCCTCGTCCTTGTACCCCACGAAGACGTGGCCCACCCGCAAGCCCAGGTGGAACATGGGCGCCGCCAGGAAGGAGAAGACCCCCACCGGCAGGGGGATGGTGAAGTCCGTGAACCCCAGGCCCCGGACGTGGGCCGCCAGGTCGGGGATTCGGACCGGCTCGGTGACATCGGTCAGGGCTCGGAAGATGCCCAGACCCCCGGGCATCAGCCAGAGGAGTTCCGATTCCCGGGCCGTCAACCCCGAGGAGAGGAAGTCCCGCACCTGTCCCCCGTCGTCCAGCAGGGTCATCACGCCGTAGCGGGCGCCGGTCAGGGAGCGGGCCGAGTCCAGGACTCCCTGGAGCACCGCCGGGAAGTCCAGGCTTTGATTGATGCGCAGGCTGGCCTGGGAGAGGGCCGACAGCCGCTCCCGCAGCGCCTGGTTCTCCCGCCTCAGCTCGTCGTCCTGCCGCATTCCGCGCCTCCCCCTGGCCAGGGGCCATTGCCCGATACTGCCCCGTTTACGGGACCGGGGGATTCTAGCTCACAGGCGAGTAGTTCACAAGAACTAATGGGAAATTGGGCTATATCTCACCCCTGCCTCATGATCTTTCTGATACATTGTTTCACCGTCACCTCCACCGAGATGGCGCAACCCGGCAGCCTTGCCTGGGAAATTCAGCAGCGGAATATTCAAACAGGCCCTGTGGCCGGCAGCCCGGTCACAGCCGCCGGTAGCCCAGGAAGTGAAACCACGAAACCGAAGAGCGCCCTGTCCAGCGTGTCGCCCGCCCCGCGCCGCCCCTTGAGGGCGGCCCTGCCCGTTGCCCCCTGTACGGCTGCCGGACAGGGCGTTTCCGCCGGCGCCGGCGGGTAGGGGCAAGCCTCTTTTTTGATGATAAGTGATACTTGCCATCAGTCAGTGGAAAAGTATGAGACTGGCTCTCAATAACGGGCTCCTCATGCCGGGCAGCCGCCAGGAAATCGCCTTGCTCTCAGTCGGCCACGTCCCCGCCGCACGGTCCCAGGGCGGCAGGGGAGATGGCCGCTTGGTTAACGCCAGGCCGGTAGAGGGACCGGAGTTCCTCGGCCGAACGTCTTGGAATGACGCCGCACCCTGCGGCTTCGCCTCGGCGCAGGACCGGAGTGCCGAGCGTGTTCCAGGCGCACACCCGGTTTCAAGCCTTATTTATTCTAACCCCCCCCCCCCCCGACTTTTCCCCGGGCAAACCCGCACCTAGGGCGACTTCCCCTCTCCGGCGCGCCGGACCCGCCGCTCCAGCGGCCACACCGGGCATGAACCTCATGCCCCCGGTATGGCCGCTATTTGTCGTTCAGGGACCACCGCCCGCCGGGACTCTTCCGTCCGGCGGCGGCAACAATTTCATCCAGGGAAACAAGCCAGTGCAGGAGTACCCAGCGCGCCAACGGCGCGATACCAAGACCGAGTAATCCAGGGACCAACGCAGCATGAGACCGGCGCCGGGCATCCCAGGAATCCAATCCCGGCCCGATATGGCAGACAGGAAACCCAGACCACGCTGCCCAGGAGATGACCCGATGTAGGCGACCCCGGCGACCACAAAACAACGAGACCCCAATTCGGAAAAACCAAAAGGAGTAACAGGCAAACCCATATGGCAACCATTACCAAGGTACCCAGGAACATGAAGCTCTACGCGGCGGCGCTGCTCGCGGCCGCCCTGGTCATCACCCTGCTGGCGGTGACCTTCGCCAACGGCCCGGTCTGGGCCCAGAACACCGGCACCACCGACGACTACACCAACCTCAGCACCTACCCCGACCCCCAGCCCTGCGGCCCCGGCGCCGGGACCGCCTTCATGAAAGAGCCGCACAAGATACCCACCGGCCACTACGCCCTCTTCGACGCCTACTGGCGCACAATAAAAGAGGGCGCGAGCGTAGGTGGCATGGACGTGCCCGGCGTCGGCGTCCTGCACACCAACCTCTGCCCGCCCCTGGTGTCCACAACCAAGACAGACGGCGGGTTCGGGGGTGTGACGGTGACGACCACCCGCTCCGCCCGCAATGGCGGGATGGACGTTGAAGAAGCCATCATGCACGTGCTGGACACGCACAAGGCAGACGTGGTGGCCACCAACGCCGAGGTGACCGACGGCGGCGGCCAGTTGTCGCTGGAAGAGTACACCAAGGTTAAGGAATTCGTGTCCGCAGGCGACGAGGTCTGGTGGCTGCGACTGGACGACCCGGACACGGTGGACGACCCGAATACGCCGGAAAAGGAGAATGACGAGACCTCCGAACTGGGCATTGGCTTCTCCACCCTCCTGCTGGACAAGAATGACTGGTATCGGGAAGATGAGGATGGAAACGTTCTGAAGCCCATGCGCTACAGGTTCGTGGCGGAGCGCCACCCGGCCGACCCCACCGACGTGCCCCACTTTTTCGCCTACAAGGCCCCCGAGGCCAACGGCGCACCGGCGGAACTCGTCTGGGACAGCGCCAGGGCCGGCGAGGGCGTCATGGAGTTGGACACCGGCGAGTACAAGGAGCTGCAATGGGTCTTCACCAAGCCCGGCACATACATTTTGTCGGTCCAGCTCCTGGGCAACGTCCGCAAGGAGAACCCTCACCCGCAGGATCATGCCGATTACGACCCGAGCTGGAAGCCCATCAGCGGCAACGAGACCGAGACCAGCGAGGTTTACCGGTACACCATCCAGGTGAGCGACCCGCTCGACGAGACGGAGCCGCCGATATTCGGCGCCAACCTCAGCGTTGACGAGAACACCCCGGCCGGCGTCAAGGTCGGCGACCCGATACCGGTCTATAACGCTGATGCCGAGGTCCTTTACTACGACCTGACAGGGCCCGGGCATGGCAACTTCAAGCCGGTCGTTGCGTCCACCGACCCGCACGCCGTCCAGATAGTGGTGAAGGAGGGCGCCAGCCTGGACTACGATACGACGCCCCCCACGGAGTCCTACGAGCTCAACCTCACCGTCACCGACAGGTTGGACCACGAAGGCAACTTCAACCCCTACCCGGACGACGTCCTGATCGTCAGGATAGACCTGAATCCCCAGGATCCGGGTGTGGTTCTCGAAGTTGACAATATATCCCCGGCGGTTGGCGAAACGGTGAACTTCATCGCCAGGTACGAGCCGACGCCGCAACAGCGCGGCCAGACGTTCTCCTACCAGTGGGCAGAGCGAATCCAGACGAAAGAGGACGGCATTAAGTGGCATGTTCTAAGCTCCGGTCCCAGTCCCACCTGGTCCGTTTCGCAGACCAGCATGGTGAGCAAGGTGTACCAGGCGTCCGTAGTGGTGGGGACTAACACCCCGCCAACCCTCGTGCATTCCGAAGATATCCGGGTCACCTGGGGAGGGCCCTAGCCGACCCCGGCGAAAACCCTGTCCTGATGCGATTGCAAGAGTCCCTTCCCCCGTCAAGGGGGAAGGGACCTCGAGATACCAGACGCCCCCGCGCTCACGAATCTGAATGACAAAAGCATCCCACATCCGCTTTCGCCTCGTGACGACGCTGGTCGTCTTGCTGGGGGTTGTCGCGGCCGGCGCCGCCTGCGCCGACGCTGCCCACGCCCAGCAGGTTGACGAATCCCTCCCTCCCCTTGCCGACCTGACTATTGCCTCCGAATATGACTTTGACGATTATCACGGTTTCGGCTTCGTGTCCTGGGCCGTTACCGTGAAGAACAACTCCGTCGGGGCTCATCCGGGAATGCAGTTCTATCGCGTAAAGGTGCGGTATACCATAAGTGACCGGGTCCGCGGTGACACTGAGAGCCTATGGACCATCAGTAACCTGCCGCCCGGGGGCAGCGCGACCAGAACCGTTCGATCCTTGGTTACAAGACCGGGAACAAATGATGGACCGGCAAAGGTGGCGCAGCGGATTTATGCGGAAATCATCGAATCAGACCCGGTGGAATCGTCGCGCTTCCGGTTCAACAATGCCACTGAACACTGGGCCTTGGTCAACCGTCGTGCGGTCAGATCTGGTGATGGAGCCAACTATTTCAACAACGGAGACGTCGGCCTCTTCGTCACCAGAATATCCAACCCGTTCCCGCAGCAGGGGGAAGTGACGACCTTCACGGTGACTGCCGGTAATGACAGCGGAAACTTCCCTGGCATAAGGAGGCAAGTCCAGGATCATAGTATGTTAGAGGTACAAGTCGAAATCAGCCTTTCGCCGGGCCTGTCCTTCGCCGGGACCCAGCCGGAGCCGCCGTCCGGCACGATGTTCGATACGACCACCGGGAGATGGAACATAGGCACCCTGGAGGATGGATCCGCCAACGACAAGTCGCTCCCGGTGGCGGTCAACCTCACCGCCGACAGCCTAGCGGACCTGCCCATGGAAAGTCGGTGCCTGACGGCGAAGGTGGGGGCCGTGCCCTGGTTCGCCTCCGACCCCTTAAGGCAGCTGGACGACACCGCCACCGCGTGCCTGGGGAAGGAGTTGTTGACTCAAGGCGAAATACCCCTGCTCGATTACCTTGACTGCGTCGGCGTCGCGTCCACTCCCTGCACCAGCGCGGACACGCTGGAACTGCTGGTGGGGAGAAGCAGGGGCGATTTACAGCCCGAAGAAGTCCTCGTGCAAGTCCAGGATCCCCAGGGACGGCATAACGGGAAATGGAGGACCGGCAAGACCACACACCATCTCACAACCGTTCCTGACACACAGGGAGTCGGTGTCATCTTCTCCTTCCTGCCGCGAAGCTACAACTCATACACTTTTGTGGTCAGCGACCTGTCGCCGAAGCAGAGGCCCGGCACGTTTTCGATCATAGGCAACAACGTGGCATCCTTTACGATTTTGAACGCGGATACAATGAAAACCCTGGGGCCGGTGACTCTTCCCGCTTCCATAACAAACAATCCATATCCTGCCATCCTGGAATTCGGCGCTCTCGGCACGTACAAGATAAATCTGACCGTCGGGGCCACCAAGTCCAGCACGCCATACACCGACACCAGCACCTACACCTTCCACGTGGGCCCGGTGGCAGACCTGGCGGTGCGGGACGCCGGGGCCAACCCCGAAGTGGCCGCCGGCCAGAGCGCCTACACCATCGTGGCCGTGAACAACGGGCCGGACGACGCCCCCGCCCAGGTGACGCTGACCAACCTGAACGCCGGCGATTACGTCTCCCACACTGCCACCAATGACACCACACTCAGCAACTTCGACCCCGCCACCGGCGTCTGGACCATCGGCGAGCTGAAGAACAAGGACTACTACCAGGCCGTCTACGACCGCGACGGGGAGGCGCTGACCATCATCACCAGCGCCGCCGTGGATACGGAGATAACCGCCGCCATCAGCAACGAACAGGACTACCAGGTCTGCATAGACAGCAGCGGCGGCGACGTGGCCGCCGCCAATCAGGCGGCCTGCACCAGCCCCAACACCTGGCACACCGCCAAATACTACGACTACATCAGCGGCAACAACTCGGCCACCATCAGGGCGAAGGAAGGTACCGGCGCAAACCTGCCCGTCATCGAGAGCGTGGAGGCGGTGGGGCCGGCCGCCATCAAGATTACCTGGAGCGAAATCGCCGAGGTCAACGGACGCCCGGTGACCCACTACGAGGTGGAGCGGGAGACCAATCCCCAGGAGATAGTGGCCGACGACGTGACCGGAACCTGGTACGTCGACACCGACATGGAGGCCGCAGGGAATCCTCAGTACCGGGTGCGGGGCGTCAACGAGTTCGGCCAGGAGGGGCCTTGGTCCCTGCCCTCCGGGGGGCGCCCCGGCGCTCCTAGCGGCTTCAGCGCCACCGTCAACGTAGACAGCCGGCAGATAACCCTGTCGTGGAGCGCGCCCCAGGGCGTGACGGTCACCGGCTATCACCTCGATTATTCGACGGACGGCGGCGGCACCTGGAACTGGCTGCCGGCCGGGCAGACCAGGACCGCGCTGCCCGCCACGCCGACGTCCTACGGCCACACCGTGACGCTGACGCCGGGGGCGACCTGGCACTACCGTGTGCGGGCGGTGGGGGCCGACTTCACCAGCGACTGGGAGGAGACCAGCGCCACCGTGCCCTACCCCAAGCCGAACGCTCCCGTGAGCTTCGCCGCCACCGGACAAAGCGAAACGCAGGCCGAGCTGACGTGGACCGTGCCCGCCACCGTGACCGGCGTGACGGTCACCGGCTACGAACTCGGTTTTTCGACGGACGGCGGCGGCAATTGGACCATGCTGACGGACACGTCAACGCTAAGCGGAACGACCCGCACCATGACCCACAGCGACTCCAACCTGGCGGCCGACGCCGTGCGGCAGTACCGGGCGCGGACGACGGGCGCCGTGGGCAGCGTGACGGTGGAGAGCGGCTGGGTCTACGCCCTGGCCACGGAGAACTACCCGGCGCCCGGGGCGCCCCGGAACTTCACGGCGACGGCGGACAGCGACACGGAGGTCACCCTGAGGTGGCGCGTGCCCGAGGCCGTGGCCAGCGTGACCCTCACCGGATACGTGCTGGAGGTCTCCTTCGACCGGGGAGCCACCTGGAACTCGGTGGCGGACGCGTCAACCCTGGGATCCGGCGCCGACAGCCACACCCACGACGACGACGCCAACCCGCTGTCCTCGAAGCCCCGGCAATACCGCCTGAAGGCGGTGGGCACCGTGGGCGGCTCCACCTACGAGAGCGGCTGGGTGTTCGCCGTCCCGGCCGAGGAGGTGGGCGCGCCGCAGAACCTGACCGCCGAGCCAGACGAGGAAGACGGCCGGACCGTCATCGACCTGAGCTGGGACCAGCCGGCCTCCGGCGCGGACCTGGTCACCGGCTACCGCATAGACTACACCCCGGCCGCCCCCGAGCAGTGGCAGGCGCTGGAGCACAACCACGGCCGGGGCTTCCGGAGCTACGAGCACACCGGCCGGCTGCCGGGCGAGAGATACTGCTACCGGGTGGCCGCGACCTACGCCGGGGGCACCGGCCCCTTCACCGCGCGGGTCTGCGCCACCACGGATGGCTCGCAGGCGGACCTGCCGGGAAAGCCGGAGAACCTGCGCGTCGCCCAGGTGGGCAGCAACTTCGTGACCCTGGAATGGGACCCGCCCAGCGGCGGCGCCGCGGTGGAATCCTACGAATACCGGTCCAACGTCCACGCCCCGACAGCGGTGTCGCCCCGGACGGCCACCAGGGTGCGGGTCGGCGGCCTGCAGCCCGGCGAGGTTTACGACTTCCAGGTGCAGGCCAGGAACAGCGTCGGACCCAGCGGCTGGTCAAGGCCCGTCGTGATGGAGGTGAACCGGGCCGGCTCGGCGGTCAAGACATCCACGACGGAACTGGAAGTGGACAAGGGCGGTTCGGGCAGCTTCAACGTGAGGCTGAACCGGCCTCCCCAGTGGCCCCTGATACTGTACAACCATTCCACCGGCCGGGAGTGCCTGACCCAGTGGATGGCGTACCAGCAGGGCAAGATACTGCTGCCCACCAACCCGCCGCCCAGCAGGGAGTTCTGGGAGGACGGCTGGTGGGGTCCGACGGACGACCGCTGGGCGGCGCCGTGGAACACCGGGGTGGAGATCCTGGTGGACGCCTTCGAGTGCCAGGGCGGAGAGACGGCGGTCATCGAATACTCGCTCCACAGCCTTCCGTTCAGTTCCCTGGAGGGTGTGCCGCTGTGGGACGTCCACAACCTGAACGAGGAGGAGTGGCGGGAGAAATGGGGCGTTGACCCGCTGGACGGGATCACCGGCCCCAGCGTGAAGGTGACGGTGGCGGACACGGGCCCCACCGGCAACGTCGGCGGCCAGCAGGGCGCCCCGGCGCCGCCAGCCCAGCCCACCGCCGTGACCCTGGCCCTGGGCGCGGCCACGGTGAGCGAGAGAGCCGGGCAGGCGACCGTCACGGCCACCCTGGACGCCCCGGCCCCGGAGGGCGGCATCGGCGGTTTCCTGTTTGCGGATGTGGACGGCACGGCGTCCCAGGACATCGACTTCACCATGCCCTTCGAAATCTTCATTCCAGGAGGAGAGCGGTCCGCGACGGCCTCCATCTCCATCACCGGCGACGACGTGGACGAGGAGGACGAAACGGTGGTGATGTCGGCGCTGTTCGACATTGGCACGGCCCTGCTGGAAGACAGGATCACGCTCACCATCCAGGACGACGACACCGCCGGGGTGACGGTGAGCGCCGCCAGCCCCCTGTCAGTGGACGAGGGAGCCACGGCCGCCTATACGGTGGTGCTGGACAGCCGGCCCACGGCGGACGTGACCGTCACTCCGGCCAGCGGCGACGTTGACGCGGCCTCGGTGTACCCGGTGTCCCACACCTTCACGCCCTCGGGCTGGAACACGGCCCGGACCTTCACGGTCAGCGGCGTTGCCGATGACGACACCAGCGACGAGACGGTGGGAATCAGCCACGGGGTGACCAGCGGCGACCCGAAGTACGCCGCCGCGCTGCTGAGCACGGTATCGGTGTCGGTGTCCGACACCACGCAGCAGCAGGGGCAGGGGACGCCCAACCAGCCGCCCACGGTGTCCAATGCCATCGCCGACGCCGCCATCGTCAACCAGAGCGGAACCCACCAGGTATCCCTGTCTGGGGTGTTCAGCGACGCCGATAACGACAGCCTGACCGTCACCGCCGCGTCCTCGGATAACGCGGTGGCCACCGTATCGGTGGCGTCGGACTACTCCACCCTGACTGTTTCAGCCCAGGCCCGGGGCACGGCCACCGTAACCGTAACTGCTGACGACGGCAACGGCGGCACGGTTGAGGATGAGTTCACCGTGACGGTCAAGGCCGCGCCTACGGTAGCCTCGGCCATCAGCGACGTGTCCGGCCTGAAGGCGGAAGCGACCCGGGAAGTATCCCTGTCCGGCGTGTTCAGCGATGCCGATAGTGACGCGCTGACCATCACCGCCGCGTCCTCGGACAAGGCCATTGCCAAGGTAACCGTGGCGTCCGGCGGCTCCAAGCTCACCCTCACAGGGGTGGCCCAGGGCACGGCGACCATCACCGTCACCGCCCGGGACAGCGACGGCAACACGGTCAGCGACGCCTTCGACGTGTCGGTGGTGGGGCCACCCTCGCCGGCCACCAACCTGCGCTGCATCGCCAAGACCGGCCAGGTGGCCTTCCTGTGGGACGCCCCGACGTGGTCCGGCGGGGAGGTGTACGCCTACGACTACGACCTGACCCTGCCCACCGGCAAGCGGGAGCAGGTCCGGCTCCGGGGCAGCGCGGTGGTGAACAAGCCCGGGGAGTACCAGGCAGGCGGCGAGGCCAGCATCAGCGTCAAGGTGGTCTACGAGCTTGCCGACGGCAGCGAGGTCAGCAGCGCGGCGGCGGCGCTGACCTGCACCGTGGCGGAGTAGCCGGAGGACAGGCGATCCCGGGCATAGGACGAGCCGGGGGGCAAATGAAAATCATTGGCATCTGCGGAAGCCTCCGGGAGGACTCGTGGAACCTGAAGCTGCTGATCAACGCCATCAACCTGGCCGGTGACAGGGGCGTGGACGCCAGGTATATGAGCTTGGACGGCCTTCCCATGTTCAACCCCGACATCGAGGAGCGGCCGCCGCACAAGGTGGACGCGCTGCGCCGGGCCGTCCGGCAAGCCGACGCCGTGATAATCGCCTGTCCCGAGCACAACGGGTCCATGACCGCCGCCCTCAAGAACGCCATCGATTGGCTGTCCCGGGGGGGCAACGCCATCGCCGGCCGGGTCTTCTTCATCATGGGGGCCAGCCTTGGAAGCTCCGGGGCCATGGTAATGCACGTCCACGCCTCCTACAGCATCGAGTCCCGGGGCGGGTTCGTGCTGCACCAGCCCCGGGTGCTGCTGCCCCATATTGCCGGCCTCATGGATGAGGACGGCGCCATCACCAGCGAGGATCTCAGGGACCTGCTGGTTGACGCCGTGGACATGGTCGTCCGGTATGCCGGGAAGATGAGGCAGGCCCCGGGATGGGCGCCTGCCGGTAGAGGAAGGCGTTGACCCCCCGGAGCAGGAGGAGGGATCGGAACCGGCCCGACGCCGAGACATCGCACCCACAACTGCAGGATGGTCTACTTCTTTCCCTGCGACTTCCCCGATCGACTGTCGCGTTTCAGCGGGAGTCGGGGCTGACGTGGGCGGAGATAGCCCGGCGGGTGGGAACGCCGGACTTGAACGTGAGACGCTGGAGGGAGGGGGTGCGGCCCCACTGGCGGCGCCTGGCGGCGCTGCTGGCGCTGGCCGAAGACCTGCGCCTGGCTCGCCTGCTCACCGGCGGGACGGTGAGAGAGGAAACAAGGGGTGAGACGGCCTTCCCGGGCATCCCGCCCGACCACCGCAGTCCGGGGCGAAAACCGGCAGACTGGCGCAGGAGCTAAGACCGGCGGTATCGCCCAATAGACAGGGGAGCCAGGGGAGACCGTTGGCCCAGCGGCCGCGGTCTCCCCGTCTGCGTGACGGCGCGGCCTTCCAGCTACGCGCCATCGGCCTCCGGCTTGTTGAGCATCACGCCGTACCCCCGCTCGTCAACGATGTGGTTCACCGACAGCTGGCCCCGGCTGTCGTAGCCGCTGGTATAGGCATATTCGACCTCGGCGCCCCAGGGGACCCGGCCCCCGGTCCGAATCGTGCCGCCGCCCGGCCCGCCGGCGCCCTTGACCACCACGCCGTTGCGCCGTCCCTTCTTCCAGGCCAGCACCTTCACCTCGGCGGGGACCACCAACTCCGCCGCCGTTGGCTTGAACAGGACCTCGTGCAGCCGGCGCAGCACGTCCCCCGAGGGAGTGCGCTGGCCGTTCATGATCAGGGAGAGATGGCCGGTGCTGATGCCCGCCAGCCGGGCCACCTGGTTCTGGGAGTAACCATGGGCCTCCATCCGGTCCCACAGGGCCCTGGGGTCCACGGTGGGGCATTGGGCCGCTTCCACGGTCGCCGGGGCCTCCAGCACCGCCTCCACCTTGGCCTGGACCCCGGGGCTCATGTTACGCTTTCCGCGCGACGCCATCGACATGTAGCTGCGGGACACGCCCACCAGGTCGGCCAGCGCTCCCATGCTCAGGCCCACCTCCCGGGCCCGCTCCCGGATGCAGCTGCTTTCACCCTGGACCACGCCGCCCTGGCGGTAGACCACGCCCTGGCCCGGCACCTCGCCCAGGACCGCCATGACCCTCTCCCGCAGCATGGGGGACCAGGGCCTGCTGCCGGTCGACACCTGGGACAGGTACCCATAGTTGACGCCCATCCTGTCGGCCAGTTCCTTCAGGGTGAGGCCCTTGCGCCGGGCGGCGGCGCGGAGTTCACTCTCCGGCTTGCCCCTGCCCTGCCTGTTGTCCGCCGCGCCGTTGTCTTCCTGCTGGTCCTGCTCCGCAGCGTTGGCCGGGTTGTCGTTGCCGGTGGTCCTGGCCTTGTTCTCGATGCTGGTAGTCGCCTTCATGTCGCTTCCTCCGAAACGCAGAAAGCGGGGGCCGGTCCCTTTCGATAGGGAACCGGCCCCCGCTTTGCCGTGAGCTGTGTGTGGTTTTAGGTTGTCAGTCGCGGCGCAACCTGCCGCCATTTGGTTGCCATCGCCTCCCTCGCCGGAGAGACGGGCCTGGGATTACCCCCGGTTCACCCCCTCCTCCAGCCTTCCGGTGGCGATGGGAGAAACCGGGTCGGTGTTCGTGTCGTTCACCTCCTGGTCGTGGTCCTAGTCGCTGTCCTGGATGTCGATTTGCCGCCCGTTGCTGTTGACGCCTTGGCCCTGGTTGGCGCCGCTGGCGCCGGGAACCCCGTGGCCTTTGCCGCCCGGCGCCGGACGCACTACTCCCTGGGCCGGGCAACGCCACGGAGAACGCCGGTTGTGGGCTGACGCAGGGCGCAGTCCGCCCAGGGTCAGGTTGAGCGGCGCAATCCAACGCCCCGGCGCGAGACGCACTGCGCCCAGGGTTGGGCAGCGCAACAGGGAAAGCCGGACGGGGATTTGACGCAGGGCGCAGTCCGCCCAAGGTGTCATTCCGGGGCTGCCGCTACGTGGGGGAAATGGGAGGAACGCAGCCGGGGCGGCGGCTGCGTGGCAAGCCGCCCGGCCAGAGGGGGATTGGGCTGCAATGTCGAGCGTCCGGCCCGCCGACGGAATGCCGGAGCATGGGGAACCTGCGGCGCTGCTGCCGTTACCTGACAGCCTTGCCGCAGCCGTGGAGGGCAGCCAGGGCCATGTTGCCGGCTCCGGCCGCTGGGTGAAGATTGCGAAGCAGGTTGGACCGCTCCGCCAGGTGGTGGGCCCGATGGGTGAGGAAATCCGGGCTGCCGTGCTGTTTCTCTAGGCTGCCTCCTGACAATCGTGCTGCACCTGGGATGTGGGTTCCACGCCGTGGGTTGGGATGCCGTTAGTTCCGGTTGCCACCTCCTGACGATTGGGATGCGCCGTTGAATAGGGGTTCCGCGCCTTGGGTTGGGTTCCTGGTGAAGCGCACCGGCGCTTCGGTGGGCTGGGCAACCTGCTGGAGCGAAAGCGTCAACGACACCAACGCCGCAGCGATGTCCCTCGGGGACGCCATCGGGAGAGCAACGCTCAATCCCTCCGGTCAATCCAACGCGGGCGGCCGTTCGGAGAGCAGCGCTCAATCCTAGGCGGCCGGTCCCGGGTCCAGGGACGGGACCCTCCAGGTTTCTAGGGCGGGAAACGCTGGAAAAAGCCTGACAACGCAATCAAGTATCCGGCCTTGATTGACTCGCTGGCAATGCTTTCGCCCCCCAGTCGCCCCAAGTGTTGCCTTTTGTTGACCCAAACTCTAAGCGCCGGCCCCGCGGCGCCTTTCGCAGCCGACGACGCCAACGCCATTGCTGCCGCCGCTCCCTACCGCCACCGGCCCAGGGTCAACACCCGCCGCGCCCCGTGCAGCAGATCCAGCCTGGCCCGCCGCCGCCGGACCCGCGCCAGTTCCCGCTCCCGCCAGGACCACTGCTCCCGCCGGTCCAGGCCTGTCATGGGCGCCGTCTCCGGCGGCAGGGTCAGCCCGTGGTCGTACAGCATGGCGATCTCCAGCTCCAGGATCCGCTCCCGCCGCGCCGTCCAGCCCAGCCCCCGGCCCTGGGGCGGGTGTCTCTCCCACAGCTCCCGCCATTCCTCCACCAGGGGCCAGGCCGCGCCGTAGACCTGCTCGTCATCATCGGCAGGCTCCCTGGCAACCACGTCGGCATGGCGCCGCTGGGACCCGGCCCGCCAGGTCCGGGAACCGCCGCCGGGGGCATTGCCTGCGCCCTGCGCCGGTGACGGCCTGCCCAGCCGCCGCTCCAGCCGCTGAAGCTCCAGGGCGAACTCCCGCCGCAGAGCGTCCATCGCCGCGTTGTCCACCTGGGCGCCGTTGCTGACGCCGTCGTTCACCACAGCCAGCGCCGCCGCCACCTGCCGCTCCAGCTCACCGACCCGCTGCTCCAACGCCCCGACCCTTTTCCCCTCCTCCTCCATCGCCGCCACCGCCCGCTCCAGCAGCATCCGCTCCAATGTCTCCGCCAGGCGCGGCGGCAACTCGGCGGCCCGCTGCCACCGCCACAGTGTCTTGCGGTCAACGCCGAACTGCTCCGCCAACTTCCCGGGCCCCAGGTCCTTCACCAGGTCGTTGAGCAAGGCCCGCAGGCGCAGCTCCCGCAGGTTTTCGATGCTGGGGGTGCCATCCCCCGGCCATCCCGGTCGCATCATCAGGGCCACCTCCGCGCTCATGTTCCAAAATGCCCCAGGTCCTGTAGGGGCGTGCCCCAACACCCGTCAACTCCCCCTGTTCCAAAATGCCCCACTCCCTGCCTGGCCCTGCCCCATGCCCCTGGAACCCGCCCTTCCCGGAAAGTGTTGCCCGATTTGCCCCGCAAACCCCTGATTTTCCGCGTAATCAGCTACGAACCGGACCGCCCGAGCCCCGGTCCCCAAACTCCATTCCCTGTACACGTCTATAACACCACAGGGGGGCGGTCCGGCGTCAGGTCTTATAGGGGGAGTCACGGATGAGCCATGGCTCATGGGTGAATCCCCCTATAAGAGGTTCCAACCGGCGCTCCCACCATCCACACTTGTGCGGAACGGGCTTTCTGTATCTAGGAACGCCACCAGGACCCACGGAGCGACGATTTGGCAGGAACCAGGGCCCCACGAAAACGGAAGACTCCCAGGCACGCAAGGCGAGAACCGAAGCTGGGCCGGATTGAATTCAATCCGTCTCCCGACGCCGAGGACCGCCTGCGCCGCCTCTTCACCATCCTGGCCAGCCACTTTGCCGAGAAGGACGCGGTCTCGATGGGGAAGGATTGCCCCTCCGGCATCATGCCGGCCGGCAGTGGCTGCGAGGCCGCAGAGTGATGGACCCGGTTTCCCGCCCGGTGGCCGGCAGGATTTTGACGCCGGCCCAACGCCAGGGTATCATTAGCCCAAAAGGTTGGCCCGGCGGTGCTACGAACACCCCGGGCCATGGCGCCACCTGCGGCGACAGGTGATGCGGTGGTATTGTACTACTCGCAGACCCGTTCCCGGCAGGGGGCGGGTCTTTTTGCATTGGGAGGACATGAGTAGAAGGAGCTGATTATGGCTAGAACCAGAGCACAGAACCGGACCACCGGCCAGCGGGCGGCCATCTACGCCCGCGTCTCGGACAAGAGCCAGGACAGCGAGGACAAGACCTCCATCTCCGAGCAGATTTCCGATATGGAAACCTACTGCGAAGGCCGGGGTCTGACCATCGTGGCCCGCTACCAGGAGGTGGGAAAGGGCTGGTCCAAGAAGCGGCCGGAGTTCCAGCGAATGCTGGACGACGCCAGGCGGGACCGGTTCGACACCATCGTCTGCTGGAAGTCCGACCGTCTCAGCCGGGGCATGTTCCCCGCCGCGGCCCTCATGGAGGTCGTCGAGGCTCACCAGATCCGGCTGGAAGCCGTAATGGACGCCATCGACATGAAGACCTTCGGCCTCATGGCCGCCATCGGAAAGATCGAGCTGGACAACTTCCGGGAGCGGTCCACCATGGGAAAGCGCGGCTCGGCCAAGCAGGGCCGGATGCCCGCCGGCGCTCCTCCCTACGGCTACCGTACCGGCGACGACGGCAAACCGGAGACCTACGAGCCCGAGGCCGAGGTCGTCCGACGCATCTTCCACATGTACGTCCACGAGGGCATCGCAGTGCGGGCCATCTGCCGGGCGATGGCCAGGGACAATGTCCCCTTGAGAAACCCCGGCTCCCGGTGGCACAAGGCGTATGTCAACTCCATCCTGGGCCGGGAGGTCTACAAGGGCTCCTGGCACTACGGCAAGGCCCGCTGGGTGGTGACCGAGGCGGGGGAGAGGGTGTATCCCCAGCCCAGGGACCAGTGGATCGAGGTCCCCTTTCCGTCCCTGGTGGACGAGGAGACCTGGAACCGGGCCCAGGACCTCAAGAAGCAGCGCAGGCAGGAGTCTCAGCGCAACACAAAAATCTTCTACCTCCTCCAGCACATGGTCAGTTGCGCCGAATGCGGCCGGATCTTCGCCTGCCGCTCATCCACCCGCACCTACGTCAAGAGGAATGGCAAGGCCTATCCAAAGGAGAGACCCACGCCCCAGCGGCACTACCACTGCTATGGGATGCTGAACGACCACATGAGTTGCCGAAAGCCGGCGTCGATCCGAGCCGAACGGCTGGAGGAGTTGGTCTGGAACCAGGTCAAGGGGATGGTCCAACAACCCCGGCTCATCGTGGCGGGCCTGGAATCACTGGATTCCCGGGAGGACGGCGACCTCGCACATCAGGCGGAAAAGGCGGAGCGCGACCTGCAAAGGGTCCAGGTGGAAGAGGAGCGGGCCATCCGGCTGTACGTGTCTGGAAAGATCACCGAGAGCCAACTCGACCAGCAACGGCGGTTCATCACCGAGCGCCTGGAAGCCGCCCGGGTCACGCTGGACAATCTCCGATCCAAGGCCTCCATGACATCCGAAAAGCGTCACGTCATGGAGAGAGTGCTCCACTGGGCCGAAAAGTTCGGCGAGGGTCTCGACGGGCTGCCGGACGAGAAGCGCCGGGACGTCCTGCGACTGCTGGTGGACCAAATCACCATCGATTGCGAGAACAACGTCAACATTACCCTCGGGATTCCCACCGAGGACATCATGTCGTTTGAGGAAGAGGAATCACGATTCCGATGCCCCAGGATAGCCCGATAAAGGGGAAGGACGCTCAGGAAATCGCCCTGGACGCCCCGGTTCTGTCTACAGTAACGCATGGTGGGCCGGACTGGACGAAATCAAGAACCGGGGCCGATTCCGACGTAATCCCGTCCTGGGGCATGGGGATGGTGTACGTCAGAACCGCCTCGTCCTCAACGATCTCGATGCCCTGCACGAAGTTGCGGATGAGGGCCTTGCGCTCGGGGAAGGTGCCTTCCTGGAACAACTCGCGGAAGTCGGCCACGTACCCCTTGATCTCCTTCGACGTGGGCAAATCGGCCCGCCGCTGTTCAAGCTGCCCCTCCGCTTCTTCCCGGGCCGCCGTCAACTGGTCCTGGCGGCTCTTCAGGGCCAGGATGCGGGGCGACAGCACCTCCAGGGGCAAATGCTTCGTCTCAAGCGCCTGGTAGAGGTTCTCCAGCCGGCTCTCCACGTCGGATAGCTCGCTGTTGATGGCCGTCAGCCGTCCGTTGACCTCCCCGGCGATGTTGTCGATCTCCTCGGCCACCAACGTCACCAGCTCGGTGATGGTCTCCTCGGTGAGAATCCGCTCCCTGACCTTCTCGATCACCAAGTCCTCCACCTTCCCCGCGTTCAGGTAGCGCCCGTTGCTGCACGCTCCCGCTCCCTCCCGGAACAGGCTGGAGCAGACGTAGTAGGCGAACTGGCCGCTCTTGGCTCCCTGGGCCGAGTAGGGCTTGCCGCACACGCCGCAGCGGAGCAACCCGCTCAGCAGGTACTGGCTGCCCACCCGTCCGGGCCGCTGCCTGGCCGGCGCCCGCTCGTGCAGCCCCTGCTGCACAGCGTCGAAGGTCTCCCTGGACACCAGCGCGGGCCAGGCGTTCTCGACCCTCACCGGTTCACCCGCCTTCTCGTCCTTGCTTTTCACTCCCCAGACTGCGGTTCCCGTATACGCCTCGTTGGTCAGCAGGTAGTGGACCACGTTCTTCTGCCAGCGCCGTCCCTTGTGGGTGATGCCCCGCCCGTTCAGCTCCTTGCAGATTTCCATCAGCCCGTAGCCCCGGCGGGAACTCTCGAATATCTCCTGGACGATGGGCGCTGCCACCGGGTCGATTTCCAGGGTGGGACGGTCCTTCACCCCGTCGCTGACCTTGATCCGGGTGTAGCCGAAGGGGGCCTTGGACCCCAGGAAGAAGCCACGGGACGCCGCCTCCCGCATCCCCCGCACGACCTCGGTGGCTAAATTTTCTGAGTAGAACTCGTCCACGGACTCAATGATGGCCTCCATCAGCTTGCCGGTGGGGGAGTCGTCGGCGTGCTCGGTGATGGAGACCACGCGGATTCCCTTGCGCCTGAGCATGGACTTGAATGCCACGGCGTGCTCCCGCTTGCGGGTGAATCTGGAGAATTTCCAGACAAGAATCACCTCAAAGGGGGCCGTGGCCTTGCCGCCCTCATCGATCATCTTGCGGAACTGGGGCCGGTCGGCGATGCGGCCGCTCTCGGCCTCGTCCACGTACTCGCGGGCCACAGAGTAGCCATTGGCCTTGGCGTAGTCCCGCAAGGCCCGCATCTGGGCGGCCACTGAGAGGTCCACGTCCTGGCGGTCGCTGGAGACCCGGGCGTAGAGGGCCGCCGGGGTCAGGGGCTGGAACTGCCGTATATTCATATAGGCTCCTTTGTTTGGTCGTGGCGTCGGTTGTTTTAATCGTCGGTTGAACCGGCTACGGGATGGACCTGCAACCGGAAGCCCAGGGAACGCAGCACCCGGAGCACGGTGTTGAACTCGGGGCTGGCCCCGGCCCGCATGGACTTGTACAGGCTCTTCTCACCCAGGCCCGTTTCCCGGGCCACTCGCCGCATCCGGTGGGTGCGGGCCATTTCGCCCATGACGCCCATGATGCGGTGCAGGTCTCCCTTGTCTAGGGCGGCGTTCAGGGCAGCCGTCATTTCGTCTGAGGTGGCCGGGTATTCTGCCCGTGCCTCAGTGCTGCCCATCGCAGTTCCCTCGCCTTCTTGACATTGACCCATACGCCACTATGTTATCCCACCGGATACCCTCTATGCAAGGGGGAAACGTCAGTCTTAGATGCCATTTTCTGGTATTGCTCCCCATATAATGGATTTGTACGGGACTTCGAACTTGTGCCGGATGCTGGATCGTATTCGTACCTGCAATCGCGGCAATTAGGAGGGGTTAGGTCAAAGTTGGTGAGCAAGAAATTGGGAATGGGCCGATTCGAGATCTATGGGACAAGTTCGGCTATGGATTGGGGCATTATTCAACGCGTTGAGTTGAGGGGGTGGTGTGGCAGGCGCCGTTGGAAGATGGAGGATCTGGCGACACAAGATGGGAGATGCCCGGATGATGCGTTCAAGAAGATCGGGGATAGTTTTCCCCGACTTTGTGCGGACGGTTTCGTTTCTGGTTAGGTTTCCGCTAAGTAGTATATCTACGTACCGAATTGACAAACTTCCGGGCGAATGGTGAGGCATCTGTCACTTTGTATGGGTTCAGTGTTGCCAGAAGCTCGAAACTGTGTCTACCTTTATGAAAGCGGCCCTTGCTGGTGTTCCTAGTGGCATTGCCAAGACCTGAGAGGACGTCGTTCTTAGGAACCTGCTCGATGTTCGAATTGGCGGGCAGAGCGCCCGCCTGAAATCCGTTTCGGTAAAACAGCTCTAGAGCCTGTCGGTCAGCCAGAAACCAAGACTCCATAGACTGCACCATAAGGTGGCATTGTTCGTCCGCAACTCCGGGGGGACGGTCCCAGTTGTCATCACGTCGCGCCTTCAGATGTTGCCATGTTCCGGTGCTTCTCACTGGTTCTTCGGAGTCGACGAGAAGCACTGGGATCTCATCAGGTGGGCTGGATTCATTCCGAAATTTGTCGTATGTCTTCCTGCGGTCCCCGCAGGCAACTATCTTAAAGCGATTCTTCTCCACACCCGCTCTTTCAAGAAACTTTGCAAATCCTTCCCGGCATTGCCTCTTAAGAGGGTTCCTGTCGCCTCCCCCCTCTACAAACACCTTCACATTTACCATCGGTTCCCTCCGACCTCGCCGCTCACCCAAATTTCACCGAGCCGGTAATCATCTAGCCAATGTTTGAGTTTCTCGCCGTCGAGCCGCTGAAGTGTCGTAGCCCCGTCATGCTTCTCGCACACTACAACCGCTTCTGGTGTATCGGTTAGAGCGTCCACGAGAATATCTGAGTGTGTGGTAACGAACACTTGGCTGCGGGATGAAGCTTCTACCAAGAGTTTCGCTACCGCAGGAATTATGTCTGGATGCAGCCCTATTTCCGGCTCTTCAATACAAATTACAGGTGGTGGTTCAGGATTGCAGAGTATTGCGAGCAAACTGATAAAGTGCAAGGTCCCGTCGGATAAGCGCGCCGCAGGCACGGGGTGTTGAAGGCCCTTCTCGTGAAAATACAGCTGCGCCAAGCCCATGCGTGTGTTAACGACAACATCCTCTATTTCGCCGTAGAAATTCCTCAAGTGCTCTATTAGATCGCGTTTTGTTGGAGGAAGGTTCAGCAGGTCCCCGATTACCGAAACCAAATTCCATCCCCCCTCTCCAAGGATGTTGCTTGGCAGGCTAGGGTCTTGGGGAAGACGAGAAGGTGAGGAGCGCCCCAATCCCCAGTCTCGGTAAATGCTGATTCCCAAGAACCTCTGGGCCAGAAAAGTCAATTCAGGGTAGAAGTAGGGGTCTCTGCGTTGTTGCAATATGGAATGCTCGAAATTTACATCCTCACGTTGGAGACGGCGCTCTGATCTGGAAAGTCCAGGTAACACCACGTTTAGAGTCGGATTTCCATCCTGGTAACGATAGAAGAAATCCGGCCGCACACTTCCCGGCTGTGGGCTTTCGTTCTCGACAGCTTCGTCCCGCAGATAGAAGCGGCCCCCATATTCGCCGAACGTAACCCGATAGCGGAGAGGCAATTGACCGAGGGGATATTCCGCAATTGCCTCTACAGTAGCGGTGGAGAAATCCCGGTCTCCTTTCCAAAGCCATTCGAGAATTCCACCGCCTACACGGATCGGATACTGAATGTCGTAGGGTGCAGCCTGTAGTAACGACAAAGCCTCTATCAGGTTGGATTTTCCTGATGCGTTCGGCCCAATGAGAACATTCAGCGGCTCTAGTGAGAGCTCAACTCCACCGGAGCCAAAGGATAGGATGTTTTCCAGTCTAATGGCCTTAAGAACCCTAGCTCCTTCCATAGAGAACTCCGTCTGCTGATGAAGTCTGACTGCGGTTTGTCAGGACCTCAGAGCGCTTGGATAATTGCTGGCGTCGGGCTAAGAAAGCGTCAGACAACTCTGACTATGCCTTAGCACCCTTCCTGATAGGTTGCAAGGCAACCCAATCCTATGGAGAAATTATAAGCCCATATTCAGAATGCACCACCTATCAAGCATTTGTTGCGACGGAGCACAATCTTAAGCAATGAGGCCGACGGAGTGTCTACACCCGCGCCCGCTGACAAATGCCAACTA
The DNA here is from genome assembly GCA_965203675.1 of Dehalococcoidia bacterium. Lineage (GTDB taxonomy): Bacteria > Chloroflexota > Dehalococcoidia > Lucifugimonadales > UBA3495 > CATOSK01. The sequence goes on from CBDBDE010000001.1 coordinate 641,042, forward strand.
GTGTCTCAGATAGACCTTTCGTAGTTTTCACGAATCGCGTCCTTCCGGAGAGAATTCCCTCGTCGCATACTGTAACGCAATTTCTCGGCCCACAGTCACTGTTGCCGCTAAGTTCAGAGCTAATCTGGGCGAGATTCCACACCCACCCAGCCTGAACAGGGTTGTCTGAGCTTTGGCCGGGGCGGGAGTCGCCCCGCTCCTCTGTCATCGCCTCTTCCAGAACCGCCACCAGTGGCCGCGCCGTTCCTGCTCTGCCTTCCATTCGCTAGCCATCCCCTTGTAGCGTTCCCGCTCCTGCTCAAGCTGTCATTGCAACAACTCCACCTGCTCCTCCAGGACGCGGATCCGTTCCTGGGCCTCGACCAACTCCGAGTCAGCTACCTTGCTGATCTCCGGCGGGTCGTTCTCCAGCATCACGTACACCCGGTGCCGCCGTCCGCCCGGCTCTGTCTTTACCGCCACCTCTCCGGCAGCGATGCGCCGGTTCAGCGCGGACAGGGACAGCCTCAGCTCCCGGCAAGCCTCGGTCTTGGTCAAGAGTCTCGTGTGCTCACCTCCCATTGTGTCATTACCTTTCATTTATATGCCATTCCTCTATATGCCATTCCTCGTATGTCATACGTATCAGTGGCTTTTCCGCTTTTTGGGACGGAGTCGATGTCTCCCCCTCGGATGCCCCGATTTCTGCAACAAAAGGGAGCCCGGAGGGCTTTTGGGGTCAGACAGGGTTAAGACAGTCGAAAACCCCTGTCATTCACGTTGGTTTGTGGCCTCCCTACAGGAAACCCCGGGAGCCGCTTTACTGAAAGAGTTACACCTTGACCAGTCGCTGCAATTGCAGCCTTTCCCAGGGCTCCGGGGCGGGAGGCAGCCACGTGTCAGCCAGGATGCCGTGTTGGGCGATGGTTTCCAGGTTGGAACTGGCGAAGGGAGCGTGGTCCACGTAGCTGGCGGCGTCCATGAAGGCGTCCTCGTCGTCGGGGGTCTCGAACACGAACAGCACCAGGGGCAGTTCCCCACCATGGTTCCGGCGGGCGTAGCCGCTGCGGAAGTAGCGGCGGTAGTTCTCCAAGCGGGCGCGTACCCGCCGGGGTGTGGTGGCCCGGCGCTCGTATTCCATGAAGCAGTGGCGGTATCCCTCCGGCAGGTCCAGGGTGAAGGAGATGTGGGCTGGACCACGTAGTTCTTTTCGTCGTGCCAGTACCCCACGGCGGAGCGGGAGGTGGACAGCAGGTCCAGGACTCCGTAGTCGCCGCTGTGGCCACATTCGGCGGTGAGAGTGGCGGAGTGGGTGGTCAGGGCGGAGTGGTGGTCGGATTGGGATGACATGGCCCGCAGGGCGGTGCCGGTGTGGACGTGAGGGTTCCGGCGGTGGGTGACTCCGCCCATCAGCCCCATGAGTTGCTCCGTGTTGCACAGGGGCCACGCCGCCAGCAGGTCCAGGGCCTGCTTTTCGGCGCGGGTGAGCCGGACGGCCAGGAGCGTTTCACCCGCTCCGGCGGCTGGTGCATCAGCGCCCGCATCAGGCTGGGATACAGCTGTCCGGGTCGGGCCTGTGTCGGTCGTCGGTGTCCTGCTTCGTCCGGCGTCGCAGCCAACCCATGATGTCCTCCAGAGACACGTCGGGGTCGGTCGGCTCGGGCCGGAGAATACCAGGTGGTCCGGGTCGGCGATTGAAGAACCCCGGCCAGAGTTTCCGGGGACAGTTCGGGGGCTGGCGCCGCCAGGGCCGGCCTGAGGGAACCGGGGAGCCCGACTGCAATCGCCCCAGGCGGTTTCCCGCAGTGTCTGGGCTGTAAGAGGAAAAGGAAGCCATTGCAGTATGCAATCCAGGGGGAATTCGTGGGTAAACGAAGGGAAATCCGGTGGGTTCGGCGGGTGCGGGAGCCGGGAATTTTACTGCGGGTCTATATTCAGAGTATTGTAGGGTTTGCATTGCCGGAGTTGTAACGTTGACGCAAGGAGGACCTGCTCGTGAGTGATGTCAGTCCAGTGAATGACGGCAATGACGGCCTCCTATTGGACCTCCTGGATGCTCTGGTCGGGGAACGGGGCCGGACCGCCGCCGCCCGGGGCCTGGGGGTGAACTACCGCACCATGATGAATTGCTACGACTCCCGGCGGGTCACCCGGAGGATGCGGCAGGTGCTGGAGGAGTTCAGGGATGCTGACGTTGCCGATGAGGCAGGCAGTGACGATGAGGCCGAGGTGCGGGTTGACGACGGCGAAGGCGTGGCCGAGGGTCAGGGTGAATCCCTGGAGCAGCGGGTGGCTGCCCAGGCAGATGAAAATCGCGAGTTGAGGGAACTGGTTGAAGGACAGGCTCGCTAGTTGGAGGAGTTGACGAACCGGGTGGCGGAGCTGGAAGGGACCGGGGAACAGGGCGGCCTTGTCGAGGCAGATGACGTTGCCGATGATCAGCACATTGACCCAGGGAAGGACTGGCGTCCGCCCCAGCGGGGACACGGGATGCCCGACGCCGGTGTGGTGACGGTGGAGGAGCAGCCCGACGAGGAACACGCCTTCGGTCCGGCGGCGCCGCTGGTGGCCGAGTGGCGAAGGGTCGAGGCAGGGATGAGAGAAGGGTCGGCTGGCAGCCGGGTTGACCGGGCCTTGGCGGCGGTGCGCCGGTGGGAACTGGAAGCCGAGATGCTGGGGGAGTACCACCTGACCCTGCCGCCGGAGACGCATCCCCTGGACGACGCCAGCAGGGCGGATCATGTGCGGCGGCGGCGGAGAACCTTGGAGGAGGCCCGCAGGGAGTTGGCCATGGCGGAGCGGGCCAGGTGGATACGACGGGCCCTCAGCTTGGGCTTGTGGCGGGGGTAGGCATCCTGGGATACCGGGAGTGAGCAGCGGGCCGATCGCCCTTCCCTGCACTCTCCCCGCGCGGCCCCAGCGGCAGCTGGCTGGGTAACATTGTGGCTGAGGCGCTCATTTCGGCAGCCTCCGGGCTTGACCCATCGGTCTGCCTTCTGAGCATCACTGTAGCAGACCTGGCACGGGGCGGGAAGGGAATCCGGCTGGTTCGAAGAGCTGGAAACGGCCGGTCCGGCGACGTCAGCGTGGGCCGAGCCTTGGAAGACGTTGCGGGCGGTGGCGGAGACGCGTTGGCCGTTTGGTGGGTCTGAACATGCCCGGGGATGGCCGGAGTGCCTTTGGGGCCCGAGTATGATGCGATACCCGTGTACAAGGATTTGGAGCATTTCCCTTTTGGGAACTTTCCGGCCCTTTTGAACGCAAAACACATGGAAGAAATCGGGCTGAAATCCCGTGTTTGCAAGCACTTGAGGGTGAGGGCCGGTTCCGAAAATCGTGGACTGATTTCCCTTTTGGGAAGTGAACGCCCGGCTGCCTTGGAGCAAGCGCATGATCCGCGCGAGGCTGTTGTACGGCAAGACCGGTCAGCCTGCCGATGGGACGTGCGGGCTGTTGACGCCCGGGACGGGCTGGCGGCGGGTCTGGGTTCGGTGGGCGACCGTGTTCCCGGCCCCCCGGCATACCCGGATGGTGGTTGACGTGGCGGTGGGGGGCGGAGTTGGCCGCCCGCCGGGGCGAGACTTCCCTGCCCGGCGGCCTGGGCGGAAAACGCCGGCTACAATCGCTCCGAGGCCGGCTTTACAGTGGGTGGGCTGTACATGAAAGCAGTTTTGCCGCAAGTTTGCAGATGCGGGTATTTCAAAGCTGAATTGCCGGTAAATCAGCCTCTACAGGACCGGATAAGCGAACACTTGTCCATCGCCCTGCGGGGCCACCCTAGGGCATGAAAATAGGGCGGCGGTAGCGTACTCTCCAGGGGAGCGCTAGCTGGGCAGTTGAAGGTCGGGCAAAGATAGTGCTTCAAGCCTGTCGAACACTTTGACCAGGGCGCCATTGAGGCACCTTTGATTGTTGGGCCGGCAACGGCAGCACGCAGGGCACATTCTCGAATAAGCGGCGTCCCCTGCCCGGTTCAGCGCCGGAAGGAGGGAACCATGGACGTACTGTACGAGCGCTGCTGCGGACTGGACATTCACAAGCGGAAGATCATGGCGTGTGTGCTCACGCCTGGGGAACGAGGCAAGCCGCGCAAGGAGGTTCGGAGCTTTGAGACCACGGTGGACCAGTTGCTGGCCCTCGGCGACTGGATGGCAGAAGAGGGGGTCACTCATGTGGCCATGGAGAGCACCGGCGTCTACTGGAAGCCGGTCTACAACCTGCTGGAGGAGCGCTTTACGCTCCTGTTGGCCAACGCGTACCACATCAAGGCCGTGCCCGGCCGCAAGACCGACGTGCGGGACTGTGAATGGATCGCCGACCTGCTTCGCCACGGGCTGATCCGAGGCAGTTTCGTACCTCCCCGGCCCCAGAGGGAACTGCGCGAACTGACCCGCTACCGCACCAGCTTGATCCGTGAACGCACCGCAGAAGTGAACCGGCTGCAGAAGAGCCTGGAGGGAGCCAACATCAAGCTCGCCTCCGTGGCCGCCGACATCCTGGGGAAGTCGGGACGGGATATGCTGGAAGCACTGATAGCGGGGTCTACTGACGCGGCGGCCATGGCCCAACTGGCACGCAGCCGGATGCGCCAGAAGCTGCCGGAACTGGAAAAGGCGCTTTCGGGGACGGTCGGTCCACACCAGCGGTTCCTCTTTGCCCAGCACCTCAAACACATCGACTTCCTCAACGAAGCTATCGATCAGGTGAGCTCGGAGATCGAGGAGCGGCTCCGCCCTTTTGAGGAATGCCTCCAACGCCTTGATGAGATCCCCGGCATCGGCCAGCGCACCGCCGAATGCCTTGTCGCCGAGATCGGAACCGATGTGGGTCCCTTTCCCAGTCCCGGCCATCTCGCATCATGGGCGGGCATGTGTCCTGGGAACAACGAGAGTGCGGGCAAGCGCAGGAGCGGGAGGACCCGGAAGGCGAATCCCTGGTTGCGCGCCGCCCTGGTCGAGGCGGCCAACGCGGCCGCCCGAACCCGCAACACGTACCTCTCGGCTCAATACCACAGACTCGTCGTCCGACTCGGGCGCAAGAAGGCCGTCATGGCCGTTGCCCACAGCATCCTGATCATCATCTACCACATGCTCCAACGAGGCACCTCCTACCAGGACCTCGGTCATCTCTACTTCGACCAGCTCAACCGCCACTCAGTGGAGCGCCGTCTGACTCGGAATCTCGAACGCCTGGGCTACAAGGTCGTGCTGCAACCCGCTGCCTGAGGCGGGATTATTTTCAGGGCACTTTTTGTCAGGGGCCGGTTGCACCGGGGGTAGCAAGGCCCACGCGGGGAAACGACAAGTTTGCAGGGGAAGGACGAGGGTTCGTACAACCGAAGCGATCCGGTCAGGACCGCAGGCTGCGGCGACCGGCCGGAACTGCGGCCGATGGCCCGGCTGCCTGGGGACGAGCGCGGCCTGACCTTGCCCCCAGAGACGGCGCCGCCGTGGGGCCCGGACCGGTTGTCATGGCGCTGAGGGGGAACAGGGCAAGCTCCGGCGCAGGCGCGTCAGTCTGGAACTACTGCACCGGGCTCGCCCTGGTGCGGGAGCAGTTGGCAGTGATGGCGATGACAACAAGGGCGGCCGGGAAAAGCCGCATATCGGGAAATCGTTCCTGGGGTGGCGTACGGGAATACCCAGGTCAGGATGGGCCGAAGGTACCCCTAGGCTCCGGCGTTGCGCCAGAGGCGGCAGCCGGCGACGCCCATCACGATGGGCATCAGGGTGTCTATGACGATCCACATCTGCCCGTCGGGGGCGTTGTCCGGGTCCAGGCTGCTGAACCAGTTCCAGAAGAACACGATGAAGATGGCCGCCGCGCCATAGAAGACCGCGTTGGTCTCCAGGTAGCGCTTCAGGTCGGCGCCGGCGTCCCCGTCGGTGCGCCGCTTCTCCACCCAGGCGGCGATCACGGTGATGATCATCCCAACACCCATGAACCAGTTGAGGGCATCCCACACCGGGAACGGGGCGTCCCCGCCCGGGTGGTAGAGGGGCGTGATGATGAAATTGACGGCGACGGCCACCGCCACCAGCACGAGGTAGCCTGCAACCAGGCGCATCAGCATGGACATGATTCCCTCCCCGGGCCGGAGTGAGAAGCGGGGACCGATCCCACTGTGGGCAATCCCAGAGTATCACCGCCGGTTGCTCACAAGCCACAGCAGGGGATACGGGTAATGGCATCTTTGGGAGGCGTCGGCCCGTATGTGGGTCCTGGCCGGATGGCCACCGGCCTAGCTACCCTGGTGGACCCGCCCGCCGGTTTGTTGCGGCTGTCCGGCAATCCTTGCCAGGCGCCTGCAGGTGGGTACGGGCGATGATCCTGGCCAGGATGCGCAGCCCGTCGCGCATGGTCTTCCGGTGTTCCGCCGTGCAGGCCGGCGGCACGGTCCCGGCGTTGATGCCCGTGCGGGCCTTCCGCCGGTTGTTGCGGTGGTTCTTTCGCATCGTATCCCTCCTCCGGCGACCGGCGACCGGTTGCCGCCGGACCGTTCCCTGCCGTCCAGTGTGCTGAGCGCCAGCACCGGAGGTAACCGCTTATAGGGGGGTTCACCCATGAACCATGGCTCATCCGTGAACCCCCCTATAAGACCTGACGCCGGACCGCCCCCCTGTGATGTCATAGACGTGTACGGGAATTGGAATTTGGGGACCGGGGCTCGGGCGGTCCGGTTCGTAGCTGAATACGGGGGAAATCAGGGGTTTGCGGGGGGAATCGGGCAACACTTTCCGGGAAGGGCCGGTTCCAGGGGCATGGGGCAGGGCCAGGCAGGGAGTGGGGCATTTTGGAACAGGGGGAGTTGACGGGTGTTGGGGCACGCCCCTACAGGACTTGGGGCATTTTGGAACATGAGCGCGGAGGTGGCCCTGATGATGCGACCGGGATGGCCGGGGGATGGCACCCCCAGCATCGAAAACCTGCGGGAGCTGCGCCTGCGGGCCTTGCTCAACGACCTGGTGAACGGCCTGGGGCCCGGGAAGTTGGCGGAGCAGTTCGGCGTTGACCGCAAGACACTGTGGCGGTGGCAGCGGGCCGCCGAGTTGCCGCCGCGCCTGGCGGAGACATTGGAGCGGATGCTGCTGGAGCGGGCGGTGGCGGCGATGGAGGAGGAGGGGAAAAGGGTCGAGGCGTTGGAGGAGCGGGTCGGTGAGCTGGAGCGGCAGTTGGCGGCGGTGCGGGCTGCGGTGAACGACGGCGTCAGCGACGGCGCCCAGATGGACAACGCGGCGATGGACGCGCTGCGGCGGGAGTTCGCCCAGGAGCTTCAGCGGCTGGAGCGGCGGCTGGGTATGCCGTCACCGGCGCAGGGCGCAGGCAATGCCCCCGGCGGCGGTTCCCGGACCTCGCGGGCCGGGTCCCAGCGGCGCTACGCCGACGTGGTTGCCAGGGAGCCTGCCGATGATGACGAGCAGGTCTACGGCGCGGCCTGGCCCCTGGTGGAGGAGTGGCGGGAGTTGTGGGAGAGGCAGCCGCCCCAGGGCCGGGGGCTGGCCTGGACGGCGCGGCGGGAGCGGATCCTGGAACTGGAGATCGCCATGCTGTACGACCACGGGCTGACCCTGCCGCCGGAGACGGCGCCCCTGGGAGGCCTGGACCGGCGGGAGCAATGGTCCTGGCGGGAGCGGGAACTGGCGCGGGTCCGGCGGCGGCGGGCCCGGCTGGAGCTGCTGCACGGGGCGCGGCGGGTGTTGACCCTGGGCCGGTGGCGGTAGGGGACGGCTGCGAAAGGCGGCGCGGGGCCTGCGCTTAGAGTTCGGGTCAACAAAAGGCAACACTTGGGGCGCCGGGGCGGTGAAAGCATTGCCAGCGGGTTAATCAAGGCCGGATACTTGATTGCGTTGTCAGGCTTTTTCCAGCGTTTCCCGCCCTAGAAACCTGGAGGGTCCCGTCCCTGGACCCGGGACCGGCCGCCTAGGATCGAGCCCTGCTCTCCGAACGGCCGCCCGCGTTGGATTGACCGGAGGGATTGAGCGTTGCTCTCCCGGTGGCCAGCTGCGAGGGACATTCCCCGAGGCGCGCGGTGCGTTTCATCAGGTATCCCTATCCAAGGCGGATTCCCTGCCCCACGCACTGAATCGAGGAGGTGGCAACCGGAAGCATCAAGGCGTCCCCGGCGTCCCTTTCCCTATTGGTTTCCTTGGCGAAGCGGTCACAAGCTTCACTGTCTCCCTACATTGCGGTTGGAACGGCAATCAGGTTCTGCCCGATCCCTCATGCCTGCGTCCGGTTGGATAGAGCCGGTTCGCAGTCTCGTTGACGGCGCGACGGCCGGCGACGGCGACAGTCTCGCCCTCCAGAGCCGCGCTCACGACGCAGCCCCCGACGCTGGCAATAAGCCAGGGCCGGGCTGCGTCTACTTTTCGCCCGGCGTCCGGTGAACCTGCCGCTCCAGGCGGGCGCGGGCGATGATCCTGGCCAGGATGCGCAGCCCCGTCCGCATTGTCTCCCGCTCCGCGTCCGTGTGCTGCGGGGATGTATCCCTTCGGGTCTTCCTGCCTGCCGTCCCGGGTCTCCGGTTGCCCGATTTCCGGTGGCTGCCGGAGGGAAGCTCCGGCTTGTTTCTTCCGGTGTCGTTTCGCATGTCCTCTCGTTGTGCGGGTGTGATGGGGTCTCCGCGTCGTGCCGGGGTTCGAGTTCCAGGATCATGTCGTTCACCTCGGATCGGTTTGGGTCGTCGGCGTCATCGCCAACGCCGCCAGAGAGTGTGAGCCACCGGAATCCCCGGCATAACCGCCTGTGAGGGGGTTCATATGAGGGGGCCTACAGGCCCCTGTGTTGGAGGCCCCTTGCGCGATGCCTTTGGGGTGTACAGGGATTTGACGCCAGCGACATTTTTGCCGGTCGGCTATTTCGTAGATGTTTCGTAGCTGAAATGGCGGGAAATCTCCCTCTACAGGACCCCGGGAGTGAACACCTGGACTTGCGGGTATTTTCCAGACCGGAGTGGCAAAGTCCGTAGCTGGGAGCGGCATTTTTGCCGCTGGCAAAATCCAGGTCGAGCGACATTGCTCACGTTTGGAATCGGCATTTTTGTCGGTGGGCGCAGAGGAGGCACCGGGGATGAATTCAAGGCAGACGGGCATCGGAAAGAGCCGCCGGGTTGAGGACGTGAAGCGCCTGCAACTGCTGACGCTGCTGGACGAGATGGTGCGGAACAAGGGAGTGATGCGGGCGGCCGGCGAGTTGAACGTGGACCGGCGGACGCTGAACGTCGCGCTCAGGGACGGGCAACTGTCCCGGCGGATGCGGGGCGCGCTGGAAAAGGCGCTCCTGGAGGGCGGCGGCTCGCCGGCGGCGCAGCAGCGGGCGCGGAGCGACGAGCTGGCGGAACGGGTGCAGGGCCTGGAAAGGGGGGCGGAGGCGTTGGGCCGGGAGATCAACCAAGGCCTGGAGGCCGTGCGGGAGGAGGTGCAGGCGCTGAGAAACGACTACACCCGTGATTTGCAGCGCGTTGAATCCAGGCTGGCTCGGGTCGAGGGAAGCGGCGGAAGCATAGAGGAAGACGAAGAGGGGGATGGTGAGTCCGGCGGCGGGCAACCTGCGGCCCGGCCCCGGCTACGTCGAGAGTTCCCCGAGCTGGCAACGCTGGAACCTGCTAGTGACGACGAGGAGGTCTTTGGCGACGCCTGGGCGCTGGTCCAGGAGTGGCGGAAACTGAAGGAGAGCCACCCCAGCCGGGGCAAGGGCTTGGACTGGCTGCGGGAGGAGGAACGGCTGCTCGCGGTGGAACTGGCGTTGCTGGAAGAGCACGGGCTGACCCTGCCGCCGGAGACGTACCCGCTCAGGGGCCTGGACCGGGGCGCCCAGGTCAACTGGCGGCAGAAGGCGCAGGAGGACGCGCAAAGGGCCAGGAAAAAGCAGGAAATGCTGCACCGGGTGCGGCGGATGTTTAGCCCGTGGCTGTGGCGGAAGTAGCAGGAACGGGTGCTGGCCAGGGCTTCAGTTAACTTTTGTGAAGTTTATTGAAAAATACTGAACACTTTGAGCGCCGGGCCCGCCAAACCCTTTATTTTCGTCGTGGCCCAGGCTGATAATAATTGCGTTGTCAGGCTTTTCCAGCGTTTCCCGCCCTAGAAACCTGGGGGCACCCCTCACCATTGCCCGGGTCTTTACCGAAAGGTTGCCCAAGAGGGATCGCTGCCGCTGCGGATTTGACGTAGCTCTCTGCAAGCAGCGCGCGGGCCGGATTGACGGGGTGTTAAGTCCCTCGTTCCCGGCCAGTCCGGTGGCTGGAGTGTTTAAGTCCTTCTTCCCCGGACACCGTCCAGCGGCTCGGAGCTGACTACTCCGGTCGCTGGGCACCCGTCCGACAGTTTGGAGTTTGACCGCTCCGGCTGCTGGGCACCCGTCCGAAGGTTGGGGTTGGTCGCTCCTGCCACCGGGCGGAGGGGACGGGAGCGTTTGGCCGCGCCTCGTTCCTACCCTGGCTGAGGCGTTCGCGGGTTTCCCTCGCGGCGCCCCAGCCGGAACCCGAATCCGTCCGGGGCCGTCATGCCCTGGGCAACATCACAACCGTCAAGGAGGTAGCTTAGAGAAACAGCACGGCAACCCGGATTCCCTCACCCATCGGGTCCACCTGGCGGAGCGGTCCAACCTGCTTCGCAATCTTCACCCAGCGGCCGGAGCCGGCAACATGGCTCTGGCTGCCCCCCACGGCTGCGGCAAGGCTGTCAGGTGACGGCAACGGCGCCGTGGCTTCAACACGCTCCGGGATGTCGGCAACGACGGCAGGCCGGACGCTCGACGTTGAAACTCGGTTGCCATCAGGTCAGTAGCTGAAAACCTGGCCGCTGGCCGGACCGCGTTACCCTCATTGCTCCCCATTTCCCCCACGTAGCGGCAGCCCCCGAACGACACCTTGGGCGAGCCGCGTCTTGCGCCAACTCCCGCCCCTGCTTTCCCTGTTGCGCTGACCAACCCTGGGCGCAGTGCGTCTTGCGCCGGGGCGTTGGATTGCGCCGCTCACCCGACCCTGGGCGACGTGCGCCCTGCGTCAGCCCTACGTGGCCCAACTGGCAAACACAAAAAATTCGCCCCGGTGAAGGCCACAAACACCGGGACGAACCTACCAAGGCATACCAAGAGTACCCACCTCTTGATACCAGTCGCAATCCTACTGTGGTCCTCCGGCGCTGTCAACGCGCTCGGACAGGTTGCTGGCTAATCCAGGGAGAATCCCCTGGTGGCGAGCCGGTCGAACCAACACCGGATGCTCCCAACGTGTCCTTCGACAGGCTCGGGAACAACGGCACCGATATCGGCGTCGTCCCTAGGGTGGCGCGGGGAGCGGCAATAATCGGGGGAAAGCGACAGACTGCCGTGCCAATCACCGGCACCGTTGCCCACGGTGGCAACCCGGTCAGCAACGGGTAATACGTCAGATACAAAGGCGACTACCACAACGACATCGAGGAGGTGATTCACAGCAACAACGAACATCATTAGAACCCGGTAATCACGGGCCGGTTGGAGCATCCGGTGAACCGGCGGTAACCCAAGGCCCGCCGCCCAAAGCGCGGCGCGGCGGCAACCAAGGCGGCTCAATGGGCTGCCCCTGATCTGACAATCGAATAGGCGCCAACGAGCGGGGCCGTCTCTCCCAACTGAGGGGGAGGCGGCCCCGCTCTTCGTGTTTCGCCACCGGCGGACACCCCAGCGGCTGAATGGACCGCAACCAGAGACCTGCATCTTTAACCAGAGAGCGGGGTCGGTCCATTCGGGCCGCCTCGCTTTCTGCCTTTTGGAGGAAGCGACATGAAGGCGATTGCCAGCATCGAAATCACGGCACAGACCATCACCCATTCCACTACCGGATTCGACGGCAGCGAAACCCGCGTACCGGCTACCGGACAGGCTGGGCAGAAACAAAACGGGGCGAAGGAACACGGCAGGGGCAAGCCGGAGAGCGAACTCCGCGCCGCCGCCCGGCGCAAGGGCCTCACCCTCAAGGAACTGGCCGAGAAGATGGGCGTAAGCTATGGCTACGTCTCGCAGGTCAGCGCCGGCAGCAGGCCCTGGTCTCCCATGCTGCGGGAGAGGGCGCAGGCGGTGCTGGGCGAGGTGCCGGGCCAGGGCGTGGTCTACCGCCAGGGCGGCGTTGTGGACGGCGGGCAGAGCACCTACATCCGGGAGCGGGCCAGGGAGATGGGCTTCAGCCTGAAGGGCCTGGCGGAACACGTGGGGGTGTCCAGCGGCTACCTGACCCAGGTGTGCCGGGGGCAGAGGAGGATGAGCCCCGGGGTCCAGGCGAAGGTGGAGGCGGCGCTGGAGGCCCCGGCCAGGGTTGAGCCCGCCCAGCCCCGCGACGTTGACACCAGGGCCCTCTGGGACCGCATGGATGCGCACAACTACAGTCAGAACCGGACCGCCCGGCTGGCTGGCATCAGCCCCGCGCTGCTGTCGCAGATCATGAACGGCCAGCGAAAGCCTTCGGGGGACGTACTCAGGCGGCTGCACGGAGTGCTGTTCCGGCCGTCGGCGGCGGAGCTGGTGGTTCCCGCCGAGGTGAAGGTGCTGGCTTGGAAGAAGGGCCGGCGCAACGGCGTGGTGGTGCAGGGCGCAGGCGGGCCGGGCAGCGGCACGATTCGTACCGGCGGCCGGGTGCCCGAGGGCGCCGAGGTTGAGTACGCCTACCGCGCCGGGTACGACAGCCGGGGGCAGGTGTCGGTGACCCACCTGGTGGACGAACGGGGCTGTTCCGCCCTACTGGAGAAACCCCAAACGCCCAGCGCCAACTGAGCCGGGCAGTCGGCCAGGAGAAGGCCCGGAACCCACCCAGCCACGGCCGTTGAGCCGCCCGGCCGGAAGGTCAGGCGGCCCAGGGGCTATCCGGCGACGGCCGCGTGGTTGCCCGGCATGCCACCCAGTCCAACCGGTCAGGGACATGCGCCTTTTTCCCGCCGGAGGAACGGGCTCGGCAGCGCTTCGGCGGCCAGGTACGGGTCTCGACACCGCCAATGGAACCGTGCTGGGGCGCGACGGTGGTGGGCTGCCGAGCCGCCGAAGCGTTGAGGGCTGGTCAATCGCAACAGGGCGCAGGTTGAGGATGGGTGACGTGGCGCAGGTGATGCAGGCATACCCATCACGGGCTGCGGGCAACCAGCAAACCGGTTGGGACGCCTACCTCGGGAGCCTGACGCGGGGCATCGCCGGGCGCGTGCTGCGGTGGTTGAGCCGTTGGCCACCGCCTGGGCCGGGCCCTGTCGGCTGAGCGCTGCCTCACCTGCCGCCCAATTTCGCCCTCACTTCGTCGACTTCGGCGGCGCCGAGGATGCGGAACACGTTGATGCTCCGGTCCTCGGCGGCTACGCCCCTGAGAGCGGGGCGGCCGTTCTTCATCGTGACCAATTCCATGGAGTCCTCGGCGATGTCGACCTTCCGCTTGAGCTTGACCGAGTAGGCTTGCAGGGGCCATTCCATAGTTTTCACTCCTTTGGTGAGCTGGGTTCCGCGCCGGCCGGAGCAAGGGTTTTCCCAGCGGCATCGCGGTCCGCTCTGCCGCCGGGAGCAGGTTGCGCTGGGATCGGCAGACTTTTTTACGCCAATCCTTGCTGATTCGTCAACGGGGGCTCGGCGGCGTCCGCCTACTCGGGGATTACCACCATGGCGTCGGAGCCCCAGCAGACCAGTGCGCCGTCCTGCCGGATGCCACAGTTGGTGGCGCTGTTCCTGACGCTGATCCTGGTGAATTCGCCGTCCGGCGGCCTCGCCACCTCATTGTCTTCGCCGCCGCCCCAGCAGGTGGCGGTGCCGTCCTGTCTCAGCCCGCATGTGTGGGACTCTCCGGCGCCGACGGTGACGAAGGGTCCCCCCGGCGGCGTGGCCTGCCCGACTGCGTCATTGCCCCAGCAGGCGACGTTGCCGTCCTCCAGGATGCCGCAACTGTGGGTGTGGCCGGCGCTGATCTGAACAAAGGAGCCATCGGGTGGAATCAGTTGATGGGCTTGCGCCCCCCTCTGGACGCCGAAACCGTGCCTTTCCGAACCCCAGCAGACCGCCGAACCGTCGCGCATGAGGCCGCAAGTAAAGGTGTCGCCGCAACTGACAGAGATGAACTGCCCGTCCGGCGGCGCGGACTGCCCCGATTCGTTGCTGCCCCAGCAAACGGCGACGCCGTCCGCCTTCACGCCACAGGCGTGAGCAACTCCGGTGCTGAGGGAAACGAACTGCCCGTCCGGCGGCGCGGATTGCCCCGATTCGTTGCTGCCCCAGCACTCGGCCGAGCCGTCAAATCTAATACCACAGGTGTGAACCCAGCCGGCGCTCACGGAGAGAAAGCCCCCCTCCGGCGGTGTGGTCTGCCCCTCCGAGTCATCGCCCCAGCATTCGACGGCGCCGTCCAGCTTGACCCCGCAACTGTGCTGGCGCCCGGCGCTGAGTCCGGCACTGAGAGAGGCCAATTCGCCGACCCCCGGCGGCGGCACCGTTCCCGGTCCAATCTGGCCCCAGCAGGCGACGGTGCCGTCAGGCCTGATTCCGCAGCCGTGGTCCCTTCCCGTGACGATGGAAGTGAAGGTTCCCGGCGGCGGCGTGGCCTGGCCCAGGTTGTCGTTTCCCCAGCACGCAATTGCGCCATCTTGCCTTAACCCGCAGGAGAAATCGCCGCCGGCGCTGACTGAGACGAACTCCCCGCTTGGAGGGGTTGTTCGGTCATGCCTGGCGTAGCCCCAACAGCCGATGGAGCCGTCCTCTCTCAGCGCGCACGTGTGGCTGTCTCCGGCGCTCACGGAGACGAACGCTCTCGGGGCTTCCCTACTGGACCCCGTGGCCATGCGCGTGGGCGTAGGCTGAGAGGCAATGGGGGTTGCGGGAGCGGCCTGGGACGCAGGCGTTACTCCCGTCGCCATGGAATCGGAGGGTTCCGGCGTTGCACCCCCGGGCATCTCGATCGTTTCCTCAGTTGCGGCTGCGGACTCCTCCGGAGCCGGGTCCGTCGGAGCCGGGTCCATCGGCACAGGGAACTCACAGGCGGCCAGCACGAAGGTGAGAGTGAGGAGAAGGATGAAGATGCGCACGGAGCCACTTGAAGGGTTCTCCATCTCCGCCTCCTTGGCCCGTTCCTTACGGCACCCGCCGCAGGCCGGGAGAGTCAGAGCAGGTACGGACAGTGGCCCAGGTATCGCTATCCACTTGGTCATTAGCCGAATTTTTCTCGCCGCCAGTCTTGAGTATGAAGGCAACCCCGGACTCTCTGCGAATCATGGGGAGGATGCAAGAGCCCGGATCAATTCCTGCATCTTCAATCATGCCCTTTCCGGCGCGCTGTACACAACATATGGCGCGCACTCCCGATCCGGCCGTCACCACGCCCAACATGGCTGGTCGCGCGAAGCCCATAGAGACGCCGACCGTTACGCGCACCGAGATTTCGGAGCAGGCCGGCTGGCGCATAACCAGGACGGAAGCGCGCGGGCCTCAGCAGAAGGCCAAGCCAACCCGGTCGAAATCGTTGTCGGGTACATTTTCAAGCTCATTTGGTATGCAGCCGCTCAGTTCGTTATGGCTGAGGTACAACTGTGCCAGGGCAGGGTTGCCTAACTCAGCGGGTATCTCCCCGCTCAGCTGGTTGCCAGAGAGGCGCAGCCCTGCAAGGTTGGCAAGGTTTCCCAACTCAGCCGGTATCTCCCCGCTCAGCCGGTTGGCATCGAGCCACAGCGTTTCCAGGTTGGCGAGGTTGCCCAACTCGGCCGGTATCCCACCGCTCAACCGGTTCCCAGAGAGGTACAAGTCTTTCAGATTGGAGAGCCGGCCCAGCTCCGGAGGTATAGCGCCGGTCAACTCGCTGTCCTCCCAGTCGTTGCCGCCAAGGTCCAGCACTTCCAGGTTGGACAGGCCGCCCAACTCCGGCGGAATCTCTCCGCTCAATAGACTGTTGCCCAAATGCAGTTCTATCAGATCGGCCAAGCTACCCAACTCCGCGGGTATCTCTCCGTTCAGACCGAAACCGAAGAGTTCCAGCTTTACGACACGTCCATCCTCGTCAGCGGTGACGCCATACCATTCCCCAATGGGTTCATTGCTAAGCCAGTTGTTTTCCTGGAAGTCCCATACCCGCCAGTTGGGTCCGTCTGTGGCGTTATACAGGGCAACCAGCACCTCCCTGTCCGCTGGGGGTTGCCCGGTTCCGCCGCCGCAAGCTGCCGGAGTTGCCATCATCAGCGCCGCTACAAACAACGCCGGGACCCAACGCGCCAGGGTCTGAGAGAGAATCCACGGGCTTGTTGGCCGGTCAAAGTAGGTCACTTCATTTCCCCATTACGAGCAAATTCCCAACCCAAATGGAGGTCGCCTCGGCCACGTCCGCCCTGACGGTCTTCACCACCCCGGCGTGGGCTTCCACCTTGATATCGCCCAGCAGCCTGCCGGTCTGCTCCTTCAGTGTCTCGTCCACCAGCACCCCGTCATAGATGCGGTCATAGGCCCCGGTTTCGCTGAAGGCGGTTGCGTACACCTGGGAATCGTCCAGCCGCTGGGTGAACCTGATCCCCACCAGGAGGATGAGCAGTCCGGTGAAGACCGCCAGCCCCAGCGCGGTACCCGCCGAAGACCGGAGGAAGGGTCCCATTCGCCTCAACCCCTCTCAACCCCGGCGCCGACAGGCAAGCCCGCGGTTGCCCGGGTTGGAGCCGGGGGAAATGGGCCTGGTCGCCGCTTCGGGAACGCCAGGGTGATGGTCCTGCTCATCCTCCTCATAGCACGAATCAGTCAGGCGTCCTCCTCGTTCGGGTTCAAGGGCTCGCCGCGGCATTCACGCAGGGCTCCGGCGTCCCGCGCCAAGCCTTGCGCCGTCTTCCCCTATTGGAGCCAATCCGGAGTGGCGACGGCGCTGGGTTCAACTGTTCAAGCCCAACCCCATCGTTTGACGGCCAGCCCGTCTCGGAAATTGGCATTCCCTCGGAAACTGGGTGGCGACAGGCCATTGCTCCGGCCTGGGACCCATCCGCGTCGGCGGAATAACGAGTGGGCAGCAGCAGAGAAGCGCCATCCCCTTGGGAGAGCTTTTTCTCCTAGCATGGAGAAAGATCAAGCACAAATTGCACAGCACTCCGGGGCAAACCTCCCGGTATGCAGCCGGTCAACTGGTGTCCGCTGAGGTGCAGCCTTTCCAGGTTGGTCAGGTTGGCGAACTCGGGTGGTATTTCCCCGCTGAAAGGATTGCCTCCCAAATTCAGGACCTTGAGGGTTATCAGGTTGCCCATTTCCGGCAGCAGCGGCCCGGACAACTGGTTGCTGCTCAAACCCAGGGTCTCAATGCTGCTCAGGTTGCCGATTTCCGGCGGCAAGGGTCCCGACAACTGGTTGCCGGAAAGGTCAAGAATCTCCATGTTGACCAGGTTGCCGATTTCCGGGGGCAGCGGTCCCGACAACTGGTTGCCGGAAAGGTCCAGAGTTTCCAGGTTAACCAGGTTGCCTACTTCCGGCGGCAGCGGCCCGGACAGGCCCCCATTCTCGATGGCGAAAGCCTGGAGACCGGTCAGATTGCCAATCTCCGGCGGCAGCTGACCGGCCACACCCTCCACCTGGAAGAGGACGATCTCCCTGACTCTGCCAGAGCCGTCGAGCCGGACACCGTACCAGCGGTCCAGCGGGTTGTCCGGGTTCCAGTGTACATTCGGGTTGGCTTGCGGATATGTCCAGTTGGGCCCGCCGGCGGCGTGGTATAAGGCCATCAATGCCGCCTGGTCCCCGTCCGCGTCGCCGGCTGCGGGCAGCGGGACGGCCTCCTCCCCGCAGGCGGGTAGTCCCAGAGCGGTGAACTCCTGCCGGGTCAGCAGGGGCATCACGCCGCCGGGTACGCAGCCGGTGAACTGGTTTCCCGACAGGCTGAATATCGACAGCCGGGTGAGGTTGGCCAGTTCGGCCGGTATTTCTCCGGTAAGCTGGTTGCCGCCCAGTCCCAGTTCCCGCAGGTTGGTCAAGTTTCCCAACTCCGGTGGTATCGGGCCGGAGAGCTGGTTGTTTACCAACGGCAGGGATTCCAGGTTGGTCAAGTTCCCCAACTCCGCCGGTATCGGGCCGGACAATTGGTTGTTGGATAGCAACAAATAGGTCAACCCAACCATGTTGCCCAGCTCCGGCGGTATCGGGCCGGAGAGCTGATTTGACGAAAGGTTGAGCCGCTCCAGGTTTACCAGGTTGCCCAGCTCCGGCGGAATGGGACCGGACAACCGGTTGCCGAGCAGGCCCAAAAACTCCAGGCTGGCCAGGTTGCCCAATTCCGGGGGGAGCCTGCCGGACAGATTGTTATAACTTAGATCCAAACTGAGAACCGGACCACTCAGGTCTTCGCCCTTCCAAAGGTGATATGAGGAGCCGGTAGGGTCAATATCGCGACTTACGTCACTATATCGGGTATGGACACCTTCCCATAAGGCAATGGGGGCATCGGTCAGCCACAACCTCTGGCGCACCCAGTTCGGGCCGCCGGCGGCATTGTAAAGGGTAATCAGCGCACCCCGGTCGCCGGTGGCGGGAGGAGGCTGCTGCACGTAATTCCGGGGGCGACCATGGTAACGGTCGTATAGTTCCTGGAACTCCGTCTCCCGTCCCGGCGGCACGTGGGACAGCATTACCTGGTAGATGACCTCTTCGCTGGCGTCGCCGCCCGGGAAGCGCGTATCCCGATGCAGTTCCTGGAGAGAACCCGCCACCATTTCGTGTCCCAGGTTGACGTACAGCGCCAGCAGGAAGACTTCTCCCAACCGGTAATCGCAAAGCCTGATGGGGAGCCACATTGAACGTGGCATCCAACTGGTGCTCAGGTTCCGTTCGTGAATATTCTTGGCCCCATCGCACCCGTCGGCATATCGGCGGTTCAGGTCCTCCAGGCGCATAGCGTTGGCACCTGCTCCATGCCCTATATAGCCATCGAAAAAGCTCGCCCCTCCCTCTTTAAGCCACCGGGGCCCTTTATGGGAGTAGTGGTGGGCCAACTCGTGGTGCAAGACGAATATAGGTGCTGTTGCGCCGGGTATCATCACCAGGTCTCCAGAGTAGAACCCCCCAATATCGGAAATGTACTGCCACTCGGGCTCTACGTAGATCGGGAAATCGGCCCTCCCCCAGCCTTGTCCCATGAATTCCTCCAGGAAGGTCATAGCTTTGTGGCTCTCCTGGAAAATAGTATCGGCATATGTGCCAAGGGGATTGCGGCTGATTAAATGAAGGTTCACTTCCCCGAAGGGCAGGTCCAGGGTCTGGCTCTTGATTTGAGGTTCCTCGATGAGTTGGCGACAGTAACTTTGGTAATTGCACCCCGCGTTCATCACAATCACGGCGGCCCCCTCTCCACCGCTTATGGAGTCCTGGAACCAGGGCTGCTCAAGCAGAAGTCCCGCCATCCCCTCCAGCGTGCCCCGCTGGGCCGCCAGAAAATTGACTCGAAACAGAGTCCGTGCCTCCGTGTCGGTGATCTGGTCGTCGGCAAGCCAGGGCAATTCAGCCAAGCCTCTTGCCAGTGAGATTTCTCTACCAGCAATTACAAACAGATCCATAACGACAGACACCTCGACCTGGGTGACGCCGTCGGCCAGCCACGGCCAGCCGGCAACCCGCTGCGCTAGCGCTTGGTCATGCCTAGCAATACCGTCCAGGTAGTCGAGCGCCAATCTTTCATAATCCGTCAGGCCGTCATCCAGCAGGGGTGACGCCAGCAGGCCATGCACACGAGACCCGCTGTTCCGGCTGGCGCCGGCCGACAGCCAGGCATAGCCCCGGACCATCTCCGCCAGGTCCGGGTGGTCCCGTTCAATGCGCTCCAGGTAGTAGTTGTCGCTGCCGGTAAAGGCGGCCAGTTCCGCACCGCTGATGCCGCCGGCCAGTTCCGGCGACTCGGCCATGCGCCGGGCCAGGGCCGGGTCCTCCCCGGCGATGTCCTCCAGTATGTCCAACGTGAATAGGTCTTCCTCGGCTATCCCGTCCTTCAGCCACTGGGTCTCCAGCGCTGCCGCCAGCGTCTCCGGCCCGGCAGCGGCCAGGTTGTCTATGGCGGCCAGGGCCAGGACTTCCTCCTCGGTGAGGTCGTCAGCCAGCCAGGGGAGACTGGCCACTTGGGCGGCCAGGGCCGGATCCGTCTCGGCCAGCTCCCGGATGAGGGTGACGGCCAGGCTGTCCGTCAGGGTCATCTCGTCGGCCAGCCAGTCCGCGTCCACCAGTACCCAGGCCGCCCGCGGCGCAGCGCCTTCGATGACGGCCAGGGATTGCGTTACGCTCTGCTCCAGGTCGGTCAGGTCGTCGGCCTGCCACGGCAGGGCCGGCAAGCCCTCCTGCTCCTGCCGTTGCTGGGGCAATCCCGAAGGTTCCTGATCTATGGCGCCGCCGGCCGGATCACCGACCTGTAGTGTTGTTTCCGTCCCCAGGCCGGCCGGTTGCGTTGCGGGAGGTGTGATAGCCGTTTCCGTGGTACCGTCTTCTCCGCCAAGCAGCAGGAAGGCCACGATGGCGGCCACCACAACCACTGCTGCTACGGCTCCAATCGCTATCGGAATGGGTTTCATGCTGTTCCTCACAATGCGGTCAGAATCGGTTGGGCGGCGGGTCCGCCTCCTCGGAAACTCCCGGCCGGGAGTCCAGCGAGAGGGGAAATGACGGTCCGGCTGGAACGGCAGGGATTGCCCTGGCCGTCGTTAGATAATCCCGCCTCGCCTTCGCGGCTGCGGCCCATAGCGGGTCTGAACCATCTCCTGGCCGCCCCCGCTGCTGCGCCCGGTGCCGGTAGTAGCGGATCGCCCCCGACCCTCAAGGAAAAGTCCACTCACAAGGGACACGGCCACCGCCGTCAACATTAGAATGGCCAGCAGCATTACGACGCTCAACACGAACAATGCTATGCCGGCAGCCACCGCAGCAAGCACGATCTTCCTGCGCCGGGAGCCTCCCAGGATGAGCATGGTAACCCCGAGCCAGAGCACGACCACCCCCAGGCTCCCGGCCGCGGCCAGCACGGCCATCAGGAACCGCTCGGCCGGCAGACCGAACAGGAATGAGAAGGAACCGGACATGAGGGCGTTGGCTACGACACGCCACGATTCCTGCTCGAACATCAGGAGTTCGGCGATAATCACCTCGGAGACCGCCCCGAGGAAAAGCAGGATGAAACCCAATGCCGCGATGTTCGCCCCTACTCTTTCCGGCAGGTTCATCCCTGCCCTTCCTCTGGCCGCGCCCGTGACAAATCCCACCAGTACGTTCGTCGCCAGGAGGAAAAACCCGAACAGCACGGTAACGACGCCGAAGAACTGGAGAATATCGCGGCCCATTGTGGCTTCCGTCTCGGTGGCCAACAAGCTCTGGGCCACTCTGGACCTGTCGTGGTCGGGCCAGATTGCCCTCTCCACCGGGTCGGTGTAGGAGTTCAACACTTCCACGCCCGCCTGGTAGAACGGCTCTCCGTAAGACCAACTCAAGGCGAACATCGCCAGCCCGGTGACTACCGTGGCCAGGCCCGCCACGCCGAGTAGACCCTTCAACGCCCAGGGCATGAATCTGAAGATGACCAGGATAACTCCCAGGGCCGCCAGGACCCCGAACACGAAATCCCCCACGGGGGGAAGCAGGAACAGGAATGCGGCCATGATGAAGCTTAAGACCAGGCAGGGTATCGCCAGGAATCCCGCAAAAACCCGGACTGGATGGGTGCGGTGTTCTTCGACGGCTATCTCGTCCACGACGGAATCAGCCTCCTGGACGGACAGTTCCCGGTTTTCTTCCGTGCTCATGCTTTTACCTCCTCTGAATGGGGTGGGTCTGCTGCCAGGCGGTTCGTGCCAGGCCGGCCGGCGATGTTGAAATTCTTGCCTCGTGGTTAGAAGGTCAGACCCACATTCCCCGGGTTCGGCGGAGTGGAGCCGGGCCTGATGAGTCTATCCGGGGACACCAGTAATACGGCCTGCTACACCACCTCGACCCCATTGTTCAGGTCTCCCCGAGTGCTGACGGGAATTCCAGGAGAGCACCGGCGCCAAGGCCGACCTCAGCATACCGGCAGGCCCCAATCTTCTGCGTCGTGATATCGTGCCTGAGACACTACGCCCAATAACTCATCGGGCACGCATCCGCTCAGTTGGTTGTTGCTGAGAAACAGTCCTCCCAGGTTGGTGAGGTTGCCCAACTCCGGCGGTATCTCTCCGCTCAGTTGGTTGTTACGGAGATCGAGTCCTCTCAGGTTGGTGAGGTTGCCCAACTCCGGCGGTATCTCTCCGCCCAGTTGGTTGTTGCGGAGGTGGAGTGCTCCCAGGTTGGTGAGGTTGCCCAACTCCGGCGGTATCTCTCCCCTCAGTTGGTTAACATAGAGGACCAGCCTTTCCAGGTTGGAGAGTTGGCCCAGTTCGTCTGGAATCTCTCCGCTCAGTTGGTTGATGCGGAGATTCAGTACTCTCAGATTGGTGAGGTTGCCCACCTCAGCAGGTAGCTCCCCGCTCAAATTGTTCTCGGAAAGATCAAGGCCGCTTACGCGTCCTTCTAAGCCAGTCTTTACCCCGTGCCATTCGCCCGGAGGTTTGCCGCTCAGCCAATTGCTGTTGTTTGTCCAGTTATCGCCGTCTGTGGCGTTGTAAAGGGCAACCAGCGCCTCCCTGTCCGTTTCGGCGGAGGCCCGGTTGGGAGCGGGCATGGATTTGGGTGTCGCTGCGGTCGCAGGTTCGGGCGCGGCGGCTGTCGCATTGGGAGTGGCTGAGGCCCTATCCGCTGCAGGCGCGGGCGAAACTCCCCCGGCTGTGGGCGGTGCGGACGGATCATCCTCGCCGCATACCGTGAGAGTTAGAGCAAGCGCCGGCAGGAAGACAAGCATCGCTATCCACCTGGTCATCAGCCGCATTTTGTCCACCTCCAATCTTGAGTGAAGGGCTGGCTCCTCCCCGCTCGCGCAGGCAGAAAGCCATAGAAGTATCAGGATGCAACCAGCAACAAATAGAGGGTTTGACGGCGTTTGCCGTCTGATAAACCACATTTTTTAACTCCCGCGGCAATAGCACCGCCGTGAGTTCGCGCCTGGCACTAGGCGCCGGATGCCGGCCCATCGTCACTAGCAGCGATCCCTGATTTCTCTTCGGCGTAAGGGGGCCGTTGCCCGGTCGCCCAGCCCCATTCCAGCTCTCACAGTGCGTAGGCCCCAGTGAACTTCTTCGAATATACTTTCCTGGCTTCTCTCACTCCTTCCAACAGCTCCACCGTGGACCGCGTCATGTTGTAAAGAGTAAACGCCGTATCCGTCCCGAAATACACACAGCCGACGACGGGCACTACCTTGGGATAGGGCCTTGTGAGTTCGTCGGCGAATCTGACCACAAACGCTGAGCCTCGGTTTCGCAATACCGCCACACTAAGCCGAAGTCCGAATCCCTGGCCCATCCTTCAAGAGGTTAGAGGAGACACCCGCTCCGTCTACTCGCAGAGCGGCAAGTCGCCGCCGTAGGCGTTGACCAACGCGGCTGGTACGCAGCCGCTCAACTGGTTGTTGTCGAGATGCAACGACCACAGGTTGGCGAGGTTGCCCAACTCCGGGGGTATCTTCCCACTCAACTGGTTGTAGTTGAGAAGCAACACCTCCAGGTTGGCTAGGTTGCCCAGCTCTGGGGGTATCTCCCCACTCAATTGGTTCCTTTCAAGTTCCAACTCTACTAGGTTGGCTAGGTTGCAGAGCTCTGGCGGTATCTCTCCGCTCAGATCGTTGTCGGCGATTCCCAGGTAAATTAGGTTGGTGAGGTTCCCCAGCTCAGCAGGAATCTCCCCACTCAACTGGTTGTCGGCGAGGGCCAGCTCTACTAGGCTGGTGAGGTTACCCAGCTCCGGGGGTATCGCCCCGAGGAGTCCAGAGTTCCAAAGTTCCAGTGAAATCACTCGACCCTGTGCGTCGGTGTCTACCCGCGCCCATTCGTCGAGGGGCGAGTCGCTCAGCCAGTTATCATCGCTCCTCGTCCAGTCCGGGCCCCCGGTGGAGTTGTGGAGGGCTGCCAGCGCCTCCCTGTCGGTTTCCGGCGAGGTCTCGTCCGGGCGGAGCATGACGCTGGACGCAGACGGCGGCCTAGGGCACTCCGCCGCGCCCGTGGATTCCGGCGTCGTCTCAGGGGTCGATACGGGTGCGGTGTCCGTCGAATCAGGAGTGGCCGCAGCCCCTTCCGGCGTGGATGTAGAGGCGGCTCGTTCAGCGTTGGGCGACGCGGACGGTGCATCAGAGCCGCAGGCGGTGAGAGATGCGGAGAGAGCTAGCGCAAGTGCAAAGATTGTGATCCCCCCGGTCATCAGCCGCATTTGTACACCCCCAGTCTCAAGATCGTTTTCTCGTTGCCCAAGTCCTTGAGGTAAAGGCCCAAAGGAGTCTCCTGGACCTGTAGATACCCCGCTCCGTCTACTCGCAGAACGGCAGGTCGCCTCCGCGCATACGATTCATTCCTCTCATTCCCCCCGGTTGGCAGGTCCTGGTCTGCTACTAGCGCATGAAAGTCACGCAATTGGATGAGCTGCCCATGCAAGCGTACGCAGACCCTGCAAGCAAACGGAACCAGTTGTTTCGATTGTTCTCAGCAGGTCAGACGCACATTCCCCGGGCTGAAGTTATCGCCCGTCGGGCCCCGGCCAACCTGCCTCGGCAGGCCGGCTATTGACCGCTCGCTAGGGGCGCGTGGACTGGCCGTGTTCACCATTGCCACAGCAGGTGAAGCTGCTGTCGACCCTCCGCAATCACCGGTCAAGGAACTCATGCAACACCACGTCTTTCTGGCATTCTGCCTCAAACTCGTACAGCAACCCTTCAAGGTTGGCGACCAACTCGCGGCACCCCTGCGGTAATGTGCTCCTCCATTCCGATAGCCACTCCTGACTGTCGAGTTCTGCCTGCTGCGGGTTCATATAGTACGCTAACATGTGCACTACAACTTCATCGCCTTGGCGGGGACCCCAGTAAAATTCCCTCATGACGCCTTCCAGAGTCCGCTCCACAGACCACACAGGAAAGGGTCCAGCACCGCCATGGAGGAACTCCGAAAAATCTCCCGCCGCATCGTAAAAAGAGGGGCCGCGTGAGTCTCGCCTCTCCAGGAGTTCGGTCATTCTTGTTTCGGTGTCTGAGACGATGAGACCGTGGCCCATAAAGGCAAAGGCTTCCCAGGGCGGGGGGCCAACCCACAGCACGACATCCCGCACTTCGCTGCGCCTGTATCCCTCTTTCTCAAGTACATCCTCCCAAGGGCCCCGGTCGGGCCTGCCAACGCTCAGGAAGAGCAACTCGTCGGGCTCGTCAATTATGGTGACGCTGTACTGATACACCGGCGTCGCGGAGTTCTCTTCCACCCTGGCAAGGGGTCCAGTTTTCTTCAACCCGAATGCCTGCAACAACTGTTCATAAGAACAATTGGCATCCCTACTATAGTTTCCGTCAACAGTAGCGCGACACAGTCCCCAAAGAAGCTCATCCACTTCAACCCGAATGACACTCCGGGCCTGGGGCGACACGAGTTCCAGGAAGCGGTCGCTGCTTGGATAAGTTCCGGTGATCTCTCGGTGTTGAATTGGCCGGCCGGGCGCTCCTCCGCTGGCGCAGGCAGAAAGCGATTGAAGTATCAGGATGCAACCGGCAACAAACAGAAGGCTTAACGGCGTTTGCCGCCTGATATACCACATCTTTTCAACTCCTCGTACGGTAGCACCGCCATGAGTTCCCGCCTGGCGCCGGATGCCGGCCCATCGTCACTGGCAGCGGTCCCTGAGTATCTCTTCGGCGTTAGGGGGCCGCTGCCCGGTGGCCCAGCCCCATTCCAGCTCGCACAGTGCGTAGATCCCCAGGAACGTATTAGACTGTACTTCCCTGGCTTCTCTCACCCCTTCCAACAGCTCCACCGTGGCCCTCGTCACGTCGTAAAGGGTAAACGCCGTATCTGCCCCGAAGGACACCCAGCCGACGACGGGCACCACCTTGGTATAGGCCTTGGCGAGTTCGCCGGAGAATCTGACCACAAACGCTGCGCCCCGGTTCCGGAAATTCACGTGCCTGCCGTAGGCGATGAGTTCGGCGCTCTGCCCCTTCAGGTAATCTTCAGCCCAGCTCTGGACGTCGGTGGGCACTCCCAGCTGGCTGGCGGTGGATGTCGTCAGGTCCAGGAAGCCGCGCTGGATGGTGATGACTTCGTCATCGTCGCTTATGGTTTCTCTGACCTTCTTTGGCTCTCTATTCCAGGGGTTTCTACCCGGCTGAATCTCCGTTTTCAGATCAGCATTCTCCACGTTGCACGGGTTGGCCAGAAACTTGGTGGCGCCGGACTCGAACCGGTTGTTGGACACATTGAGCGTTTCCAACCTGGGCAGGCAGCTCATCCCGTAAATGCTTCCCTCCAGTTCGTTGCCGGACAGGTTGACGCTGGCCAATTCGGGGAGCAGGCCCAGCTCATCGGGAATCCTCCCGGTGAGTCCGCCGCGGCATCCAAAGAACCCGCAGACCTTGCCATCCGACAGGTCCAGCTTCCACAGCGCGTCCAGGCCGGCCAGCGCAGACGGTATCGTCCCGTTCAATCCGATTCCCCACCCCTCTCCATCCACCGCGCCTATGCCGCCGAGATCCAGCGACCAGACCCGACCATTGAGGTCGGTGGTGACGCCGCACCACCTGTCGAGGGGCAGAGAGTAATCTGCCGGGAAATAGCAATAACTCGCATGATCCGGAGACCTGCCTTCGTTGAACTTGGCGACAATCGCTTCCCAATCGGTGTGTGTATCGGTGGCCACATGAATGGCCGACAACCCGTTGCGGTCCCGGATTATGCCCAGCGCAACAGCGCAATCTCTCTCGGTCCAGTTATAGCGGTCGCCTATCCCATCGCAAGGGCTGGGTTCCGGCGTGGGACCCCTTCGCGGTAGCGTTGGAGTACTCGTGGGGCGCGGCGCGGGAACCGGTGACGGTGCAGCCCGCACCGGCATTGGCGTCGGAGCCAGCGCCGCCCGGGACTCGCTCCCGCTTTCATCAAGGGTCAAGCAGGTGCGGGCGCCTCCGTTGACCACGCATACTGCGCCGTCTTCCATGCTGATGGAGGAGGCGAACTTCCCCGGCGGTGTGGCCTGGCCGTGATTGTTCCGGTCCGAGCCCCAGCAGGCGACGGCGCCGTCGGCTCTCACCCCGCAGGTGTGTTCTTTTCCAGCGCTGACGGAGGCGAACTCCCCCTCCGGCGGCGTGGTCAGGCCATCCATGCCCGAGCAGGCGACGGCGCCGTCGGCCCTCACCCCGCAGGTGTGGTTGGTTCCAGCGCTGACGGAGGTGAACTTCCCCTCCGGCACCCCGGCCTTAGCGCGATTCCACCCGCCATCGTCGCTGTATCTGTAACTGCCCCAGCAAACGGCGGAGCCGTCCCGCTTCACCCCGCAGGTGTGTTCTTCTCCCGCGCTCACGGAGGCGAACTTCCCCTCCGGGGGCGTGGACTTACCATTTGAGCCATCGCCCCAGCAGGCGACGGCGCCGTCGGTTCTCACCCCGCAGGTGTGTTCTTCTCCCGCACTGACGGAGGCGAACTCCCCCTCCGGCGGCGTGGATTGGCCGATGTAGTGGGTCGGCACACCTGGTGACCAGGTATTGTTACTGCCCCAGCAAGCAACGGCGCCATTGGTTCGAACTCCGCAGGTGTGGATGCCACCCGCACTAACGGAGGCAAACTCTCCCCCCGGCGGTGTGGACTGGCCGTTTGAATTAAAGCCCCAGCAAGCAACGGCGCCATTGGTCCGCACTCCGCAGGTGTGGATGCCACCCGCACTAACGGAGGCAAACTCTCCCTCCGGCGGCGTGGTGTGGCCGCTTGTACCACTACCGCCCCAGCAGTCGACGGCGCCATTGGCCCGCACCCCGCAGGTGTGGTAGTCACCCGCGCTGACCGAGGCGACCCCAACGGTCTCTAACTCACAAACTCCGGCCAGGAATGTCCCTTTCTGCCGGTTCGCATCCGGCGAACATTTCAGACCACCAGCTTCACCCGTGCTAATCCTCATGCCTCGCAGGCTGGTCAGGTTGCCCAGCTCCGCAGGGAGTTCCCCGGTTAAGCCTCCTTCAAGAACCAACACCCGCAGGCCGGTCAGGTTGCCCAACTCGGGCGGCAACGGCCCGGTTAAGCCTCCCTCCAGAACCAGCACCCGCAGTCCGGTCAGGTGGCCCAACTCCGAAGGCAACGGCCCGGTTAAGCCTCTCGAAAGGCTCAGGGCCGCCACCCGGCCGTCGAATCCTACGGAAACGCCCTCCCACTCGCCGATGGGTTCTCGGCTCAGCCAATTGCGCAGGTTGGGCTTTCCCCATGCCTGGTGCAGAGCAATGAGCGCCTCCGTGTCGCCGGCATGATTCTCTGGAGAGCATACCGGGAGAGAGGGTATGGAGCCGGGCGCCTCGTCCCTCAGGAAGTCGGACTGGCACCCGCTCAACTGATTCCCATCCAAGTTCAGTGTAACCCTGTACTCCCTGTGTGCGGCCAGAGCGACCTGCTCAAGGTCCGGGGGCAGCTCCCCAGCCAGTTGATTGTTGCTGAGGTCCAAGGTCGTCAGTTCCGTAAGACCGGCCAGCCAGGAGGGAACCTCCCCGGTCAACCGGTTGTCTGCCAGGTTCAGCGTTTCCAGCTTTGTCAGCCGGGCCAGCGCGGCCGGCAGCGGTCCGGTCAGTTGGTTGTACCCGAGGTCCAGTGACCGCAGGCCGGTCAGTCCCTCCAGTTCCGGCGGTATCTCCCCGCAGAGTTGGTTCCCCCTCAGGTGCAGCATCTCCAGGTTGGACAGATTGCCCAGCTCAGAGGGCAGGCCCTCAGTTGACTGGTTTCCCTGAATGTTCAGGGACTCCAAGCTCTTGAGATTCTCCAGTTCAGGAGGCAGCCCGCCGGTCAGATGGCTGCTGGAGATGGTCAGCCCACGCAAACTGGTGAGATTGCCCAACTCCGGGGGTAGCTCACCGTTCAGGCCGGAGAGCTGGAGGGCGACAACGCGTCCCTGGCTGTTGGTGGCTACACCGGCCCATTCCCCTATCGGAGCATGTCCACCCCAGTTCCCGCTTACAGTGCCCATTACTGGCGCTGGAGTTGGTGTTGGTTGTGGGTCCGGTGACTTGGTCGGTGGCGTGGTCGGCGCCGGAATCGTGGTTGGCATTGGTGATGATCTCCGGCCGGCCGTGTCCCACGTCTCGCCTTCTGTGGCGTTGAATATGGCGAGCAGCGCCTGCTTGTCCGTATCCGCCGAGGTCTGGGTAGGGGGAATTACGGCATTGGGGTTGGGCTTCCTCTGCAGGCAAGGCGGGCCCTCGGGCGTCGGCAGCAAGGGGCTGGAGGAGGAGCCCTCCGGCGTCTCCGTGGTCTGGTCTCCGCCGACACCATGGAGACGATCTCGGAGGGAGACGGTAGAGCGGTCCCCGGCGTCTTGGCCGGACCCATCCGGTCCCTCCTCCGAAACGCAGGCCCCAAGGAGAGGCAAGAGAAGGAACAGCGTGACGACGGCAACCAGCGTAAGAAATCTCGGGGATACTCCTATCTCGTTCCCTCCATATAGCCTAGCCAGCTTCATACACCCTCGCTCTCGCTATCGACGTTACTCAAAGTCTGCCGCCGTCAATCCCCTAGCAGACCAGCCCCAGCAGGTAACGGTACCGTCGGTCCTCACCCCGCAGGTGTGGCGGCCGCCCACGCTGACGGAGACGAAGTCCCCAGCAGGCGGCGTGGATTGGCCGTATTGATCATCTCCCCAGCAGGCGACGGCGCCGTCAGTCCTCACCCCGCAGGTGTGGTCGCTGCCCGCGTTGACGGAGGCGAATTCCCCCTCTAGCGGTGTGGCCTGACCTTCATCATCATAGCCCCAGCAGGCGACGGCGCCGTCGGTCCTCACCCCGCAGGTGTGTCTCCACCCCGCGCTGACGGAGGCGAACTCCCCTTCCGGCGGTGTGGCCTTGCCGTCGGAATCATGGCCCCAGCAGGCGACGGCGCCGTCAGTCCTCACCCCGCAGGTGTGCCCATGCCCCGGGCTGACGGAGATGAACTCTCCCTCCGGCGGTGCGGCCTTGCCGTCGGAATCATAGCCCCAGCAGGTGACGGTACCGTCGGTCCTCACCCCGCAGGTGTGGCGGCCGCCCGCGCTGACGGAGGCGAACTCTCCCTCCGGCGGTGCGGTACTACCGCGGATGTTGGCGCCCCAGCAGGCGACGGTGCCGTCAATCTTCACCCCGCAGTTGTGGGCGCCCCCCGCGCTGAGGGAGACGAAGTCCCCAGCAGGCGGCGTGGATTGGCCGTGTTCATTATTTCCCCAGCAGGCGACGGTGCCGTCGGTCCTCACCCCGCAGTTGTGGGCGCTGCCCGCGCCGACGGAGACGAACTCCCCCTCCGGCGGTGTTGCCTCGCCGTCATCATCATCGCCCCAGCAGGCGATGGTGCCGTCGGTCCTCACCCCGCAGTTGTGGGCGCTGCCCGCGCTGACGGAGGCGAAGTCCCCAGCAGGCGGCGTGGATTGGCCGTATTCATTATTTCCCCAGCAGGCGACGGAGCCGTCGATCCTCACCCCGCAGTTGTGGGCGCTGCCCGCGCTGACGGAGACGAAGTCCCCAGCAAGCGGCGTGGATTGGCGGTGTTCGTTATTTCCCCAGCAGGCGACGGAGCCGTCGGTCCTCACCCCACAGGTGTGGCCGCTGCCCGCGCTGACGGAGGCGAACTCCCCCTCCGGCGGTGTTGCCTCGCCGTCATCATCATCGCCCCAGCAGGCGACGGAGCCGTCGGTCCTCACCCCACACGTGTAGCCTTCACCCGCGCTGACGGAGATGAATTCTCCTTCCGGAGGCGTGGATTGGCCGTAAAAGTCAAATCCCCAGCAGGCGACACCTCGATCTGCCCTCACCCCGCACGTGTGGCGGTCACCTGCACTGACCGAGGCGAACTCCCCCTCCGGCGGTGTTGCCTCGCCGTCATCATCATCGCCCCAGCAGGCGACGGGGCCGTCGATCCTAACACCGCAGGTGTGTTCCCACCCCGCGCTGACGGAGGCGAACTCCCCCTCCGGCGGCGTGGCCCTGCCGTATCTATCATTGCCCCAGCAGGCGACGGGGCCGTCGGTCCTCACCCCGCAGGTGTAGCGGCTGCCCGCGCTGACGGAGGCGTACTTGACCTCCCCCTCACCTTGCACAAGCCCGGGGTTGGAGTTGACAACTTCCTCGGTGGCTTGGACCTTGGTAGCGGGCGGGCTGATGACACTTCCAGATGAACCTTGAGCAGGGGTGGATTCGACCCGGCTGCCAGCCTGTTCAGCGGGTTCTGGGCGAATGTTGGAGGATGAGAATGTACGGGTGTCCCCTTGGGTGGGTTGTACGGCGGCCGTTGGTTCGGCAGCGCTCTGCCCGTCGGCGTCGCCGGATGCGCCGCCGCCGCAGGCGGCCAGAGCTGCCACCAGCACCACTCCCATGAACAGGACGGAAATCCAGCGTCGGCCCGAGAGGCGGGTCTGAAGGGGTCCCGCAATTAGGATAGGAAACAGACGCACCCCGTTCATCGTTTATCCTCCTTGATCCTCCGGCTCGGTCATATCTTCAGGGCCGTTTTGGGCGGGGTATCAACTGCAATCCGGCCACCAGGATGAAGGCCAGCGATGCCAACCAGAAGCCGGCACCAAAGCCGGCCTCCACCTCATCCGGGATTTCGCCCAGATCGAACACTCCAAACACGTAAATGAAGGTGAAGATCATCACCGCCAGCCCGGCAACGCCGACGACTGCCGGCACCCACCTGGGCAGTATCAACGACGCCCCAGCCAGCAACGCCAGGCCCCCTAGGGCCCCGGCTATCGCGTAAGGGATGGGAGAATCACCGTCTTCCGCTCTCAACTCCTGGACCAACTCCCACGCCGACCAGGAGCGGCTTCCTGCCTCTGACCCATCAAAGGAAAGGTCGAACCAAGGCATAACCGCGGTGAGCAGGATTACGATGCCCAGGGCCGAAGCCCCGATGCCTCCGATGCCGGCCTTTCCCATAATCCCGCTCCCCGGGGCCCCGGTCGGGGCGGCCTCAGCCGGTTCGGCCGGGGCAACGGCCTCATCGCCGGCCTCGGTGGCGCCGGCTGTTGTCCCGGCGGCGCGCCTTTGCGCCAGCACATCGTTCAACCAGGTGTAGGTGTGCGGAGGCATCTGGAAGGTGCCCCGATGGGGGAACTGGAGCGCGCCCATCGTGCCGAAGGCCAGCAGGGCCAGCCAGAAACCCAGGGAGCTGAACATGAATATCAGGACTATCAACCCCAGTACCGCGATGGCTGCCCGGGTCTCCACCTGGACCTGTTCCGGCACGAAGTAGGTTCCAATCGCCGCTAGTCCAAGGACAAACAGGATCGCCACGTATCCTATGGAGTAGAAGCCGGTCGTACCAAGGACGAAGACCGCTATGATCACCGCCACTCCCAGGGCTGGGGCGACGAACCTGTCGGTCTCTCTCATAACTGACCTCCGCTGTGTCTGGGTTGGACTGACTTACGGGTCGCTGAAGTCTCCATGTCCGGCCCGATGCTCCACGCGGGCGTTCCGGTGGAGTTCTGCCGGGAATGTGCCCCCATCGGCCCGGGTCAGCAGGTCAACCGCACGTTGCCCAGGTTGGAGCGGTACGCCACCGAACGAGAGGGAAATCGTACCGCCGGGCGGACGGAGGAGACCAAAAAAGGACACGCCGCCAGTAAAGCGGCGTGTCACAAAGAGGGTTGTCGGTTGATGCGGAAAAGAGGAGGAAAGAGCTATAGCAGCGCCAAAGTCGGGGGGGGGGGGGGGCTTGGAGAGGGGTCACGGAGGTTACCCCATCGCAACCGGCGGCGCGCTTGCCTTACGCTGATGCCTACATCTAACATGACGCGGCGACCTCCTTGCTAACCGCGCCCCGCCTTCCCTTACGGTCCCACGCGAAACCACTGCCTGCGGCGGCGCCGTTGCTGCTTGCTCCGGCTCCTCGCGCCATGCACCGGCTGGCGGTTCTGGCGCGGAAAGCCAGGAAAAGCGTACCCCATAATTCGTATCTGTATCCATATTTTTGAGATCCTCTTTTGTATTCGTTGGTGTATACTTTGTGCATGATCAGCTACGCAGCCAGGATCCGGACCCATAATTCGCTTGTTGGAGAGGTGGGCGGAGTCCGGGCCGGGAGGAAGGCATGAAACCGCCGGACCAGCTCTACCGGGACTTTCAGGCCCTGCAGGAACGCCTGTCCCTGCTCAGCCAGGCCAGCCTGCGCATCAACGAGAGCCTGGACTTCGACGCCGTGCTCCAGGGGGCCCTGGACTCGGCCCGCTCCCTGACCGGCGCCCGCTACGGCGTGATGACCCTGCTGGACGACGGGGGCGGGGTGCGGGACTTCCTGGCGTCGGGTATGACGGCCCAGGAATCGGAACTCCTTTGGCTGATGCCCGAGGGGCTGGGCATCTTCCAGGCCCTGACCCACATCTCCGAACCCGTCAGAATTCCAGACCTGGCGGAGCACGTCCACGCCCTGGGCTTCAGCAACTTCAGGATTCCCCTGCCGGTGGGGGTCTTCTCCTTCCTGGCGGCGCCCATGTTCCACCTGGGCAATCGGGTGGGCCACGTCTTCGTGGGGTACAAGGACGAGGGCCGGGCCGAGTTCACCCAGGCCGACGAAGAAATCCTGGTGATGTTCGCCGCCCAGGCGGCCCTGGTCATCGCCAACGCCGGCGCCTACCGGGAGGAGCGGCGGGCCCGGGCCGACCTGGAGACCCTGGTCAACACCTCGCCGGTGGGGGTGGTGGTCTTCGACGCCCGGACCGGGGGGATGGCGTCGGTCAACCGGGAGGCGCTGCGGCTGGTGGACGGCCTGCGGAGCGAAGACCATCCAATTGAGGACCTGCTGGAACTGGTGACCTGCGTGCGGGGCGACGGACGGGAGGTCTCCCTGAAGGACTTCCCCCTGGCGGAGTTGTTCCGTTCCGGGGAGACGGTGCGGGCCGAGGAGATTGCGCTGCGAGTCCCCGACGGGCGCAGCGTCAGCGTCCTGCTCAACGCCACGCCGATACACTCGGAGGAAGGGGAGCTGGCTTCCTTTGTCGTCACCCTGCAGGACCTGACGCCTTGGGAGGAGCAGGAGCGGCGGCGGGCCGAGTTCCTGGCCATGGTGAGCCACGAGCTCAGAACTCCCCTGGCGGCGGTGAAGGGGTCGGTGGACACGCTGCTGGAGGCAGCGGGGGAGCTGCACCCCTCGGAGACGGCCCAGTTCCACCGCATCATCCGGGACCAGTCGGAGCGGATGCGCCACCTGATCGGCGACCTCCTGGACATGGCCCGCATCGAGACCGGCAACCTGCCGGTGGCCCCGGAACCGTCGGAGTTGCCGGCGTTGGCGGAGGAGGCGGTGAGCCGGTTCGTAGCGGGGGGAGAGAAGAACCCGCTGAGCGTGGAACTGGCGGAGGACCTGCCCCTGGTGCTAGCCGACAAGCTGCGGGTGGTGCAGGTGCTGGGCAACCTGCTGTCCAACGCCGCCGCGTACTCCCCGGAGGGTTCGCCCATCACAGTCAGTGCGGTGCGAGATGGAATCCACGTGGCGGTGTCGGTGGCCGACAAGGGCCGGGGCATACCGGCGGAATTGCTGCCGGAGTTGTTCCGCAAGTTCTCCCGGGGTTCCGGCCCTGAATATGGCGCGGGCATATCATCCGACGTGGACGGGTCGGGGCTGGGCCTGGCCATCTGCCGGGGCATCGTGGAGGCCCACGGGGGCCGTATCAGGGCCGAGAGCGACGGCCCCGGCCTGGGGGCCAGGTTCACCTTCACCTTGCCCATGGCGGAGACTGACGCCACCCTCGCTCCGGCTCCCGTCTCCGGCGGCTCTAGGCGGCGGGGTAGGGGCCGGACCCGAGTGCGGGTGCTGGCGGTGGACGACGACCCCCAGGCTTTGCGCTACATTCGGGAAGTGCTCACCAGGGCGGGCTACGCGCCCATCGTCACCGGCGACCCCGCCGACGTGCCCCGGCTCATGGCCGAGCACAAGCCCCACCTGGCGCTCCTCGACCTGGTGCTGCCGGACACCGACGGCATTGAACTCATGCACCAGGTCCACCGCATATCCCAGGTGCCGGTGGTCTTCCTTTCGGAGTACGGCCAGGGCGACACCGTGGCCCGGGCCTTCGACATGGGGGCCACGGACTACGTGGTCAAGCCCTTCTCTCACACGGAGCTGGCGGCCCGGATCCGGGCGGCGCTGCGGCGGGGGCTGGAACCGGTCCAGGCTCAGCCTCCGGGGAGTTCCTATGCCGTGGGGGAGTTGAGCATCGACTACGCGCGGCGAAGGGTGGCGCTGGCCGGGGAGCCGGTGGACCTGACGGGGACCGAGTACGCGGTGCTGTACCAGCTGGCGGCGCAGGCCCCCAACGTGCTGACCCACGGCCTGCTGCTCCGGCGGGTGTGGGGTCCCGAGCACGTGGGCGAGGGCTGGCTGCTGCGGAACGTGGTGAAGAAGCTGCGCCGCAAGCTGGGCGACGATGCCGCCGACCCCAGGCACATCTTCACCGAGCCACGGGTGGGGTACCGGATGGCGGTGGGGGAGAGGGAGGCAGACAGCGAGCAGTCCGAAGTCGAATGAACACTGCTCAAGACTGGAACCTGGCCGTCGCCTCTGAAAAGGGCTGACCACCCAAGGGAAAAGCCCCCGCCTTGTCGGCAGGGGCTTGGCGATTTCCTCGCTGGGTGCAGTCGGAAAGACGGCCGACTACACCGCCACCGCGAATGTGATCCGAAAGGTTCTTGACTTTATCCAGTTTGGTGGAGGTATCGAACCGGACCACAGCGGTGCTGACCTGTTTGGGGCGTGATGTTTTCTTCGGCAAGTTCATCGTTAGGGCATACCACGGATGGCTTGCCCATCACAACGAAGAAATGCGAGTTCATCTACCTAAGGTCCTTGCCGAGAGAAAAAGACTATGGGTATTGTCCAAAATACCGCCGCCACTGCCACGAAACGCAATAGTGACAATAGACGAACGAACTCAAGGTCGCCCGGACTGGCGCCTACGGCGTAGGACAACCACACGTAAGACAAAATGGCGGCGACAAACGCCACCGCACACCACCTCCACTTTTTCACTTTTGCCAGCGACCACGTCGCGAGAAACGATAGGCACCACACAAGCATCGCCCAGTGGAAAGTAAAACCCTCGAGAAAGCCCGCGATAACTACAACAATGGCTAAAAGCACCGTACCGACGGCGAAGCACCATCCAATTGCATTTGCCATACGTGCGCACATGACGAACCACCTCTTTGTTCGCACATTGGCATACCATCTCATTACGTTCTGGCAGGTCATAAACATTTACAATGAGGTGGACCCGGAATTTCGGACAGGTGGCTAAGTGAGAGTCCCGCTCCTAAACTGAGGGCAGCGGTTGCTGTCGGAAGGAGCAGGAAATGTCACAAGGACGCAGGAAACACAGCCCAGCTTTCAAGGCCAAGGTGGCGTTGGAGGCGCTGAAGGGCCAGGAGACGGTGGCCCAGCTGGCCGCCAGGTATGAGGTCCACCCCGGACAGATTCAGGCCTGGAAGAAGGCTCTTGCGGAGGGCGCCTCCGGGGTCTTCAGCAACGGCAATGACCAGCAGTCGAAGAAGGACGCCACCCTGGTCGCGCGCCTGTACCAGGAGATCGGCCGGCTGAAGGTGGAGCGGGATTTCTTGGCGGAGAGGTCCGGTCCATGAGTCCGGCCCGGCGGCGGCAGATGGTGGACCGGGAGCATCCCTCCCTGTCCCTGGTGCGCCAGTGCGCTTTGTTAGGCGTCAGCCGTTCCAGCATCTACTACCGTCCCCGGGCTGCATCGCCAGAGGACCTGTCCCTGATGGGAGAGATCGACCGGCAGTACCTGGAGACGCCCTTCTTTGGGTCCAGGCGGATGAAGGCCTGGCTGGAGCGGCAGGGGATGCCGGTGAGCCGGAAGCGGGTGCAGCGGCTGATGCGGGCCATGGGGCTGCGGGCCATCTACCGCCGTCCCAGCACCAGCCGGCCAGCGCCGGAGCAACGAGTCTATCCCTACCTGCTGAGAAATGTCAGGGTCACCCGGCCCAACCAGGTGTGGGCCGCGGACATCACCTACCTGCCCATGGCCCGGGGCTTCCTGTACCTGGTGGCGGTGATGGACTGGCACAGCCGGTACGTCGTGTCCTGGCGGCTGTCCAACACCCTGGAGGCCGGCTTCTGCGCCGCGGCGCTGGAGGAGGCTCTGACCAAGGGCCAGCCCGAGGTGTTCAATACCGACCAGGGGAGCCAGTTCACCAGCCTGGAGTTCACCCAAGTGCTGCAGGACCGGGGCGTGAGGATCAGCATGGACGGCAAGGGGCGGTACCAAGACAACATCTTCGTGGAGCGGCTGTGGCGGACGGTGAAGTACGAAGAGGTGTACCTGAAAGCCTACGCCAGCGTCCTGGAGGCCCAGCGGGGGCTGGAAGACTATTTCAGGTTCTACAATGGGCTCAGGCCCCATCAGGCCCTGGGCTACCGGACTCCCGCCGAGGTGTTCCATGGGGAGCAGGAAGCCGTAGAAGGGGACTCTAGTGCAAGGAGGTATTCACCGGAAAAGGGGATCCAAGCATTGGCAGGAGCGTTGGGATTCTCACTTAATTCAGCCCTGATCCTGTCCAAATAATGGGCTCCACCTCACAACTCTCAATTTGGATCCCAGTGTCTGGGTACCCTACCTCACTCAATCAGGTCTATATAACCCCGTCGCTAGTTAGCATCTCCTCTCTGGGATCGGATAGGTCGCCCGAGCCGAATCGGATCTACGGTTTCACGTCGCTGATAGTGAAATCGGATGACAAGTTCTTGGACAGCCCGGCCCTGATGAGGCCGGTGACTTTCGGAGTGTTTCACGATTGGCGGTAATGTTTCCAGCCTCCTGGCATTGTGCTGTGGTTTGATTGTATTCCGTGCCGGAGAGAAGGAACAACCGGAGCAATGGCAGCGTGAGTTTGCCGGTGTTGGCGAGTCACTCACCGAGTCAGCTTGTTCAAAATATCAAGCGTGGGACCCAACACGCAGATCTTCATGCAAGGCCGCTTCGACCATTGGGCTGCTCTGGTTTACCTGCCAAGAACTCGGCGCAAGAGAAGAGCGAACGCTGCTGTCCGACGTCCTAGTGGGTGTGTCCGTTGATGGCGAGACCTCGTTTCTCGGGGCAATCTCGACCGTCGGTTCAATAGATCTAACGTTTGGGCGCGACGTGTGCTCGGTGGTTCTCGGCGCAGTTCGCACAGCGCACGCGGTCGGAGACTGCCGCTTGGCGGCAGTCTCCGCACGGGCTCCTGGACTTGAGGTTTCGGGGCGCTTCAGAGGGACGGGATCGGTCGCGTTGCTTCTGATCTTCAAACGGCCGGCATCGTCAGCGAACCTGGGAGTGGATTACGTGATCCCCAAAGCGGATGCGACAGTGGAGGCGCAGTGGTGAATCACGCCACCGGGTGCGCTGCTTCTTAAGTAGCGTGTCCCGCTGCACCGCAGAGGCTGCTTGTTTGAGACAAGTGAGAAGCGCCTACCGGGTCGGCAGGGGATTCTCAATCCGCTCATTGGGGTTGGGCGGGACTGCAACCGGTTACATGACTAGGGAGAAGGTAATGGAAAAGGTTCTTGATTTTGACCAGTTAGGTGGGCCTATGTGTACCATATTGCGAACTTTTCGGTGGGAGGTTGAGATATAAGAATCCTAGTGTGGGAAGCCATTTGCCAGTTCCGTTCTCACTTGTTCACGTTGGGATTGCGGTAGCCGATGGCTAGCGTTGCCAGATGTTTTGCTGACGGGCCGCTCCCATCCACCTATCCACCGACAATGTATGTCGTTCCATGTCCAGCACGCTTCCTTCGACCGCCAATTCGGCAAAACATTCAGGCTGTGTCCTACAAGCATACTCGGCTATCGTCTGGAAGGTGTCAGAGCCTCGTCTATGTGTTGGCACGCGAACGGTGCCGGAGTTGATACGAGATAGCGTAATTTCGTTCGCATATTGTTCGACCAGCGAACGAGTGCAGACAGTGAGTACGTCGTGGGGCCTGTCCCGGTGTGATTTGGCCTGCAGGAAGGAGATCAGCCGACTTTCGGTTGACCAGAAAAACACCTTTCCGTTCAACAGCTGGTACCATTCCGAAGGCTCCATATCGGTCAGGGCTTGGCCCAGTTTGCCCGGCGGCATCGGCGTCTGCTCTCGGATAACTGCACTACCGTAGTCGCCGTGACGAATGACTTCACGGTTCCCTCGGTACATGGACCTGATAACGGATCGCTGTGGCTCGCTCACCTCGAACAGTCTTAACAACGCCACCGTACTGAGCAAGCCATGTCGCTGGATGTTTTCCCACGTCCCCACTTCAGCCATGTGGTACAGCAAGGGATGCCGGGTTATTATTTCTTCTCGGTTCGCCATTTGTCCCCAACCTTCAGCTATTGGGATAACGTTGTCCATTGCTGCTGCGAATGCGTCCTGAATCCAGTTCAGGCTCCATGACTACCAGGCTCAGAAGCCTATAATCTCTTGGTACCCACGCTCTGCTCGCAAGCTATTCTAGCAAACAGAGGCCGGCGCTGCTGTAACTATTCTGGCATGGTGCCAGGCGCCTCTGCGGGATGAGGGACAGAAAGGCTCTGCTGGGACCAACGATGAAACCGTGCGATTGCAGCCGGGAAGCCCCCGAAATTCCGGGTCCACCTCAACCAGCTAATCCCGGATCCCACGGAAACCAATCTCGGTAATCCGCGAACGGGTTGTTATGGCCTTTGACTTGGATCATTCAAGGGTGGTTCAAAAAGCTCGAAATGACGCGACCACGAGCTCTGCATAAGCATTTCGGCTTTGCAGACGAGATTCGCGCGGTGCCGAGGGGCAGGCACGATAAAAAACACCCTTGCACTCCCCCGGTGGTATAGCAACGCAAAAGCCTCCCGACCTAGCTTACACTTTATTTGGGTCAATCGCTCTCGAATTTGATCCCAAGCCGAGCTTTGTCTCCCCAAGTGGTGGTATATAACCAGACTCTGGTCCCTCTCCAGATAAGGTAACAATTCGTCGAAAAAGGCATACTTGGGACCGCGTCGCTGGTAAGGGTCGACCTGTACTTCGAGTCCATTGTCGGGATCGACGAAAACGATGTCGCAGCCAGCAGTAAGTTTCAGGGCGTCTTGGAGCCAGGCTTTTCTCCGGGCGACCCGGTGTTCCCTGGTGTAATGGCCCTGATTGTCGGGCCGGTCAAAGTGCAAAGCCGCTTCGTAGAATCGAGTACCCCAAGGTAACACTTGGTAGTCCCGGATGCTGGAAACACTCCTTCTATTGGACCGTACTATCTCTCGAAGGGTATCGTAGAGGGTTGGGTCACAATCTCGGTAGCGTTCTTGGTTGTAGGCCGATGGGTCCAAGTAGTGAACATGTTTGCCGTCGCTGTTATGGGTTTCGTCAGGGACTAAGTACCATACGACCCCGACGGTGAGAGATTGGTTGGAATCTGCTTCCTCAGGCGGCCAAAGGGGAATTGTCGACCCTGCGAAACTGGCGATGTCCCTGTGATTGTCCACTACCGTAGGCCAGCCTAACGATGGCGTTAGGGTTTGGTCCTCGACCGTTCTCACAGGCAAACACAAACACCTGAGCAAGCCGTACTTGCCGAAGTCCCCCAAATCTCCGACATATCGGTTCTGCATTGGAATCCCCAAAGGGTCGACTAGGAGGTTAGCGTTCCAATTTAGGTGGTTCGTCGCCTTTCGGTCCGGCATTCAACCCTTGGCGAGAATCTAGGCCATCGTCACCAACTGATCAGACCACCAGAAACGGAACGCCGCCTATTAAGGACTGTCGTTAGTGTTAACAGGGAAGCGATGATACCATAGGCTCAAACGCAAAAGCAGGCAATCGCTAAACTCTGGCCCGGATTAAACCAGGCGGCAGAGCTCCCGCTATGACCCAATTCCGTCCGCCAGGGCCAAGAATCCTCGAATTCGGAATACCCTCGATTTGACTTACGTTCAGATCAGGCTAGACGATTCTCCGGACCAGGATGCATAACGTATCAAGCACAAGGCGGCACTTTTATGGATAGGCGCATAATTTTGTTGTCTGGCCCTGTTGCTTCTGGGAAGTCCATGTTGGCCGCCAGATTATCTGACCGGTTCAATATGAAGTTGCTTAGAACCAGCGCCTTACTGAGGGCAATGATGACCGAGGAACATGAGCGCGGTCGAATTGCTCTACAGGACTTCGGCGATGAACTCGACCAAAGGACCAAAGGGACGTGGGTCCTAGACAATTTGCGCCAAATGTTGCAAGGGAATGCAACTAGCACTAATGTCGTCGTTGACTCGGTCAAGATTCAGGAGCAAATTGACGCTATCAGAGATGCCTATGGCGCCTCGGTTACCCATATCCATATGACGGCCCCACTGAGAGTCTTGACCTCCCGATACGAGAGCAGAGAAAGCCCTTCGCCTCAGGCGGAGCTGCTCAGTTATCAAGATGTTCGCTTAAATCAAACTGAGAGTCTCGTGGACAGCCTCAGTGACATCGCTGACGTCGTCATAGATTCAGATCGCTGTACAGAGGAGGATGTCCTCGTTCGAGTGGCTTCCCATCTGCGCCTCTATGGCGAAGAAAGCGCTGGCTGGGTTGATGTGATTGTGGGAGGACAATATGGGAGCGAAGGGAAAGGACAAATTGCGGCCTATCTCGCGAGCGATTATGACTTACTCGTCCGTGTGGGTGGTCCCAATGCTGGACACAAAGTATATGAACACCCGGTTCCGTATACGCATCATCAACTTCCATCGGGTACCAGGAGAACAGATCGGCCTCGCCTGTTGATAGGTGCCGGCGCAGTTTTGAATGTTGGCAGCCTTTTGAAGGAGATCTCGGAGTGCGGTGTCGACGCGACTCGCCTGAAGATCGATCGCGCAGCTATGACCATTACAGAAGAGGATATCGAGACCGAAAGTGACCTCGTCAAAGGTATAGGTTCAACAGGACAGGGTGTTGGAGCTGCTACCTCTCGGAGGATTATGCAGCGAAATCTGAGAACCAAACTCGCCAAAGACGTTCCCGACCTCGAGCCCTTCATGTGTAACGCACTGGAAGTCTTACAAGATACCTTCGCGGCCAATGGTCGGGTCTGTCTGGAGGGTACACAGGGGACCGGACTTAGCCTGTATCATGGCAGCTATCCCTATGTGACGTCGCGTGATACAACTGTCTCCGGCTGTCTCGCCGAGGCTGGCATCCCTCCCGGCAAAGTCAGACGAGTTGTGATGGTGTGTCGCACCTACCCCATTAGGGTGGAGAGTCCAGACGGGGGTACATCTGGACCCATGTCTCAAGAAATTTCCCTTGAAGCGATTTCAGAACGGTCTGGGATAACTCTAGAAGAACTAGAGAACACCGAAAGGACTTCGACCACGGACCGAGAGCGGCGCATTGGCGAATTCGACTGGGGCCTCTTGCGAAAGGCGTCCCTGTTGAATCGCCCCACGGATATAGCCTTGACTTTTTCAGATTATTTGACCGTCAAGAATCGCCACGCCAAAAGGTTCGAACAACTCCAACCTGAGACCATAAATTTCATCCAAGAGATTGAACGGGTGTCAGGAGCAAGGGTCTCCCTCATAGCTACTGGCTTTAACCCCAGGAGCATAATAGATCGACGTTCCTGGTAAATTACATTGGCCACAAGCGGTGATGAATTCCGATGTAGCGACTGTTAAAGCAGGCGACTTATCTGGCACAAAGGGTAGCACCAACAGCCCCGCGGGGGGCACTTGATGGCACTCTGTAGTTGGAGAATATCTGCTCCATAACTGTTCAGGTAGCTTGATACCGTCCCATCGCACCCTAAAACAGACGAGGCTGAGGCACCCCCTACAAGAGCCTTAGTCTAGCACCCTGGTGAGCACACGTTTCCTTTCATGCGTAACACGGTGGGTTCTGAGGCAG
The DNA here is from genome assembly GCA_965203675.1 of Dehalococcoidia bacterium. Classification (GTDB taxonomy): domain Bacteria; phylum Chloroflexota; class Dehalococcoidia; order Lucifugimonadales; family UBA3495; genus CATOSK01. The sequence continues at coordinate 683,928 of CBDBDE010000001.1, forward strand.
GGGCAACTTGATCAACAAATCCCCTCGAGGTCGACTGTGGGTACTTACAAGGGAAATGTTGGCAACCTAATGCAACATTGGACACTCTGCGAAGTGCTACAAATTGCCAATGAACACGCCTTTGGGTTGAGTTTCATAGACTCCTATGCTATGGCGCCTTGGGCGACCGAATGCACGAGGCCAGATCAAATTGAGGTGGACCCGGAATTTCGGACAGGTGGCTAAGTGAGAGCAATGTTATGCCCGTATCCGGGCCGTGCAGAGGAGACTAACCTGACAACCCGGCAAGTGGTGTAGGCTGCCGGTGAGGCCTGTCGACCGGATTGAGGCCGAGTGGACACTGGTGCGCATTGCCCGAGTGAGAGCATGGTCCGGGAGACTTGCGACGGCATCATTGGTGACGCCCCGGTCAGGGCGATCCCGTTGGGGAGATTGTCTACAGTTCGCGACTCCCTCCGGCGATGGGCCTACACGGCAATGGCGGAGGGCCGATGAATAGAAGCAAGAGCAGCAGCGCGAATCCGGCGGAGCTGCCCCAGCTGAACTTGAATGCGGCGGGCATTGACGTGGGCGCCACCAGCCATTTCGTGGCGGTTCCCGCGGATCGTTCGGAGCAGCCGGTGCAAGAGTTTGAGGCCTTCACTGCGGACCTGTATCGCTTGGCGGACTGGCTTACCGAATGCGGCGTGGAAACCGTGGCCATGGAGTCCACCGGCGTGTACTGGATACCGCTGTTCGGGGTGCTGGAAGAGCGGGGCTTCCAGGTGATGCTGGTGGACCCCAGACGAATCAAGAACGTGCCGGGCCGCAAGAGCGACGTGGTGGACTGCCAGTGGCTGCAACAGCTGCACACCTACGGGCTGCTGTCGGGGGCCTTCCGGCCTGAAGAGGATATACGCCGCCTGCGCAGCTACCTGCGGCAACGGGCCATGCTGGTGGAATACGCCTCTCATCACGTCCAGCACATGCAGAAGGCGCTGACCCAGATGAACCTGAAGCTGCAGCACGTCATCAGCGACCTCACCGGCAAGACCGGGATGGCCATCATCGAAGCCATTGTGGGCGGCGAGAGGAATCCCCACAGGCTGGCCCAGCTGCGCGACCCGAGGATCAAGGCGGACGAGGCAACCATAGCCCGTTCGCTGCGGGGGCACTGGCGGGAGGAGCACCTCTTCGAGCTGACCCAGGCGATGGAGCTTTACCGGACCTATCAGGCCAAGATAGCTGAGTGCGACCGGGAGATTGAAGCCCAGCTGGCTGGATTTGAAGACCACAGCGACGGGGAACCTCCGGCTCCCAACGGCAAGAGGGGCAATCAGAAGAACGCGCCTGGCTTCGATGTCCAGAGCCAGTTGTACCGGATGACCGGCGTGGACCTGACCCGTATCGACGGGGTGGACAGTTTCACGGCGTTGAAGGTGATCAGCGAAATTGGCACGGACATGACGAAATGGCCCAGCGCCAAGCACTTCGCTTCCTGGCTGGGGCTGAGTCCCGACAACCGCATCACCGGCGGCAGAGTGATCAGCTCGAAGACCAAGGCCAGCGCCAACCGTGCGGCGGCGGCCCTGCGGCTGTCGGCCAACGCGCTGCACCGCTCCGACAGCGCTCTCGGTGCCTTCCTGCGCCGGAAGAAAGCCCATCTGGGGGCGCCCAAGGCCATCACCGCCACGGCCCACAAGCTGGCCCGGATCATCTACTCCATGCTGCGCTACGGCCAGCAGTACGTGGACGCTGGAGCCGAATACTACGAGAGTCAGTACCGGCGTAGGGCACTGCGCGCCGCCAAACAGCGAGCCGCGCAACTGGGCTACCAGTTGGTCCCGATGCCAGGCCCCTCGCCTTCGGCTGTAGCCTACCCATCAGAGGTCGCGCCAGCGTAAGACTGTTTTGGTTAGTGGGGAGTCCCGCTCCTAAACTGAGGGCAGCGGTTGCTGTCGGAAGGAGCAGGAAATGTCGCAAGGACGCAGGAAACACAGCCCAGCTTTCAAGGCCAAGGTGGCGTTGGAGGCGCTGAAGGGCCAGGAGACGGTGGCCCAACTGGCCGCCAGGTATGAGGTCCACCCCGGGCAGATTCAGGCCTGGAAGAAAGCACTCACCGAGGGAGCCTCCGGGGTCTTCAGCAACGGCAATGACCAGCAGTCGAAGAAGGACGCCACCCTGGTCGCGCGCCTGTACCAGGAGATCGGCCGGCTGAAGGTGGAACGGGATTTCTTGGCGGAGAGGTCCGGTCCATGAGTCCGGCCCGGCGGCGGCAGATGGTGGACCGGCAGCATCCCTCCCTGTCCCTGGTGCGCCAGTGCGCTTTGTTAGGCGTCAGCCGTTCCAGCCTCTACTACCGTCCCCGGCCTGCCTCGCCAGAGGACCTGTCCCTGATGGGGGAGATCGACCGGCAGTACCTGGAGACGCCCTTCTTTGGGTCCAGACGGATGAAGGCCTGGCTGGATCGGCGGGGGGTAGGGGTGAGCCGGAAGCGGGTGCAGCGGCTGATGCGGGCCATGGGGCTGCGGGCCATCTACCGCCGTCCTGGCACCAGCCGGCCAGCGCCGGAGCACCCGGTCTATCCCTACCTGCTGAGGAATGTCAGGATCACCCGGCCCAACCAGAGCCTGCCCCCGCGTAGGCGGGGGTGTGGGCGGCGGACATCACCTACCTGCCCATGGCCCGGGGCTTCCTCTACCTGGTGCGGTGATGGACTGGCACAGCCGGTACGTGCTGGCCTGGCGGCTATCCAACACCCTGGAGACCGGCTTCTGCGCCGAGGCGCTGGAGGAGGCTCTTATCCAGGGCCGGCCCGAGGTGTTCAACACCGACCAGAGCCTGCCCCTGCGAAGGCAGGGGGCAGCCAGTTCACCAGCCTGGAGTTCACCCAGGTGCTGCAGGACCGGAGCGTGAGGATCAGCATGGACGGCAAGGGGCGGTACCAGGACAACATCTTCGTGGAGCGGCTGTGGCGGACGGTGAAGTACGAGGAGGTGTACCTGAAAGCCTACGCCAGCGTACTGGAGGCCCAGCGGGGACTGGAAGACTATTTCCGGTTCTACAATGGGCTCAGGCCCCATCAGTCCCTGGGCTACCGGACTCCGGCCGAGGTGTTCCATGGGGAGCAGAAAGCCGGGGAAGAGGAGTCTAATCGAAGGAGGTGGTCACCGGAAAAGGGATCCAAGAATTGGCAGGAGAGCCGGGATTCTCACTTAACTCGGCCCTAATTCTGTCCAAATAATGGGGTCCACCTTAGTGATACGAGCGAACGGAAGCATGATGTCACTTGTTTACACGCGTGAAGTTGATTGGGCAGATGACTTTGCGGGATTGCCTGCGCGGTTCACAGAATGTCAGCGCCAACACCCCGAGTTATTAGCCCGTTAACGTGATTCAAAGCCACCTCCAAATTGGTAATTCCGAAGCGCGGTGCCACACCAGCCACAAACTGGCTAACCCGATAGCTACTGCGGATATACTCGCGACCGCGGCAATAACCCCCAGACTGTGAGGCCAGGTCGGAAGCCCCGAAGTTATCCAAAACCCGATGAACCCAGAACCGGAGCCCAGAAGGGTCGCACCAACTATGGACAGGATAGTTAAACGAACCCTGCCCCTGGGAACCGAACCGTATCTCATGGTCATCGAGATAGAACCAATCAGCAGACCGGCGAATCCGAATGCCACAGCGACGATTGCCAGCACTAGATTCGCGCCACCACCAATGGCGGTTCCCTGCGCCCTAGGCAATCCGTTGTCGGCGAATTGGCTTCCGCCCAGCGCGGCAATTACTCCGATGGCGGCAACCACAACGGCCAGCACCAGAAACGTGAAAGTGTTGAACGAGTTGACTCGTGCATCCAAGTTCGCCAATTGCCTCAGCTGCTCAAAAGGCGCACTCCTCAAACGGTTGACGTCGTGGGATTGAATCGTCTTCCCTCTTTGCCCCTGGTGGACTGAGACTTTATAGCCTTGCTTTGTGTGGCCGCTCTTGGTGTACCCTTCCGTCGTCGTATCCTCGGGCGGTGGCGGCGGTGTAGTGAGCACGAAGTCCATCGTGAAGACCCGCTCTTTGTGCGGTATGACGATTTGCCTCTCCGCCAAGTTGTAGATTGGACAATAGAGATGCCCCTGCCATCCCGGGTCCACTTGCGGTCCCCCTGTCCACAGCAAGCCCTCGTACACCCATTTGACTCTCAAGTTCCATCTGGCGACCAGGAACCTCGGAAGGTTAACCTCCTCGTGCGTTTTGATTACCGCCACTTGATGAGGGGGGATGACAAGCGGCTTTTCGGCGGAGACACCTACCCACTCACCTCCTACATGCGCCTCATCCCCCAGCCGCAGTTTGTACGAAGCGGCATCCAAGCATTCATCGAGCTCCTTAATATTGATTTGCTTTCCCTTGGGGTTGTGGAGTAGAGGGGGGGTCAATTTATCAATGTAATAGTGGATTTGGTCCGACAGTAGAACCGCTCCTGCATTCCTCCAGCTGTCGTTCAAAGGATCATTAACTTGCGGAGCGGCCTTTGCCATAAGATTCACCCTTGCCATTCTGACCGTTCAGCTCCTTCCGATGTCTCCAAGACGTCGTTTGGAGGCCACGGCGTTGCGGGCCAATGGTATCCGACGCCAGCCATCTGCGTCCAGCGCGCCACAGGGTTCTATTTTGCGGAAAGACGTTGAGGTTCCCGACAGCTGCAAGTGTTACCTGCCTTCTGCCGGCGGCTGCATTACCGGGGCAGGGCCAACAACTTTGGGTGGTTTGGCTCGTAACCCCCGTGATTTCCAACAGGGCCGGCAGTTAGTGAGGGCGACCACACGGTGACCAGCTTCTCTCGGTGCAGCAACTTCCGATGCAAGCCTACCAGCCGGAATGTGGTCTTGTATCGCTCTTGACTCGTTTCCAGGCGTCGCTATCCTGGGTTCAGCGCCTTGCGATACCAGTAAGCATCAGGTTGAAGGGCACCTTACGGTTACCTGGTAGCTGATCGGTATGGCTTCAAGCCTGCGGTCGCATAGATGAGCGGCAAGATCTTGGAATACGCGGGGGAAGCCTTTCTGTACTAGATCATCGTATTCGACATTGGGGTCGCGGTGGGGATTGATCTCTCCCCAAAAATGGACTGCATAACTTCCCGGGTCTTGATGAGCCACTTTGTGCTCGTTCGCGGACAGAACGAACCGTATCTCCTGGGATTGGCTTCCCTTCACTTCAATGCGGGATATACTCTGGGCCGAGCGATTCTCAATGTCGTACCCCAATCGTTGGTCATCCAATGAAACCCATATGATCGTGCTCTGCTGAGAGGAGTTCAATCGGAGAAATCGGTAGCTGTATGATTCCGCGCGCCGACCAATCATTCCCCGTGCGCCAATTTCTCCCCCGGTGGGAGGCACTAGGCTCCAAGGTGCGCCAATTAGCTCAAACATTTCACTGGGTATGTTCACAAAAGACCGTCCCACTAGGCCCGGCCATTCGCGCAGAATTCCCAGCAGTTGCGGTGCAGATTGTTGAAGCAATCGAACGCTAGATCGAGCCCGACCATCATCCTGTATAGTCGAAGCCTCAATGAGTTGCCGCACCTGATCATGCAAAAAACCCTGCTGGATGAGCAACTGCGACAACTCTCTCCTTGACCGTTCCTCAGACACGCCCCGGGCACGCTTTCCCTTGGCGGACAGCCAATAGTGATCGGACTGAACAAACACTAGGCCAATCTGGACCAAGACATCTACCAACCTTGGGATTTCACTGCGCGGCCCATCGATGGCGCTGCGAAATTCACGGACGAAATCGTCCCGCCCTAACCCCGGCGATGCCGTGGGCATCAGGCCAATTAACCGCCTCAGTCTGCGTACGCGAGCAGCCGTGAACCAGTTTGATCGCACATCCATGGTCAGCTTTGGATGTCCTCGCCGATCAGATAACGCAGGAGCGTTTCCAAGTCCTCACGATTACCCTCTGGATCCACTCCGTCCTGGTGAAGAGGCTGAACCTCCGCTCCTCCCAGAAGCTCCTCCATCGCAGCTTGTTTGCCGATCAGCGAGGCATCAACCAGATGATCCACCGTGTCCTTGCCAGCGATCCCAGCCTGGAGGATGTGTACTGTGACCTCGGCGTTTTCGGGAAGACCTAGTCGGTGAATACGATCGATTGATTGGAAAAATAGAGCCGCGTCGTAGGTTCGATCCAGGTATATCGCCTGGTGGCATGCACGATGCAAGGAGATCGATTCGGAACTCGTGGCCGGATTGGTAACCAAAACGGCAGGCCCATCACATGTGAGGAACCTCTCGATGCGACGCTCCCGCGTGTCATCCTCGCTAGTCGATCCGCCGCGGCCGTCCTGGGTCGGATCATCGGAGGCTGGAACTCTGCCATCTACCTGGAATACGGGGATGCCCAATTCTTGCCGGACCAGAGAGTTGAAACTGTCGAGGTTACGGACGAAATTGCTCCAACACACCACCTTGGATCCCTCAGCCGCGAGATTCCTCACTATGTCGAGTGCCATCATGGACTTGGCTGGTCGCTCCGTGCCATTGAACAGGGCCAGCCGCGTCATAAGGGTTGGGTTGGTTTGAGGAAGCGCCGGTATTCGAAAAGCGTCATCGCGGTGGTTGAGCAAATCGGGATTGGAAGCAGCCTGCAGCAACCTGATCGGCCTACCCCTACGCAGCGCGTCGATTTTGTCTTCCCAAGTCCCAGCATCGTTCAGCCTGTCTCGTAGGCGGCGCATGATGAGTGCGTAAACCTCCGCCTGAGTGCCTGTAATGGGTACCTGATGGCGCTGTACCCGATAGCCAGGAAGCCCCAATTCCGCTTTTGATGTTCTAATCATAAACGGCGACACCGATCGCAGCACGCCGGCAAAACCGCGCTCTATTCTAGCTTCGAAGGCGGTTCGGCTACCGGTCAACAACCCTTCAGGCCACATCACGTTGACCTGGCTGTACAGGTCCCTGGGCCCATTCGGCATAGGCGTGCCCGACAGGATCATCCTGACCCGAGCTAACTCCGCAATCTCCGCCAGAGCTGGTGCCCATACGCCGCCGCGAAAGCGTTTGATTCGGTGGGATTCATCAACTATCAGCATCACGTTGAGTCGCTGGCACATGGCCTTGATGGCCAAACGGTCTGATGCGGCGACAGCGTAGCTCAGCAATAACAGATCCCCACTAACGGCTTGCTCGTAGAGTTGGCGCCGAGAGGAGGCCGGTCCCCGCATCCGCGCGAGGCGGAGAGTCTCTCCGACAGCCGCTTTTGTCTCAGACGCCCAAGGGCCGAATGAGGAAAGCGGACCCACAACCATGATCGTGTCGACCGTGTTGGATACATAGTGTATTAGGGCCGCCGCCAACGCAGTCACGGTTTTTCCCGCACCAGGCACCGAAAAATTCGCCTGGTTGACCGCCGCCAAGGCATGGCACACGTTCCGCAGTTGGTGGGATTTGAGGCTCCGCTCCGGCTTCCATCCAAGGGAGAGTAAACGAGCCCTAATTTGCTCGCTATCGATGTCAGATATCCCGGACCTCCACCTAGTCGCCTCTTCCCGAGCACGCTCAAAGCTGCGCCGCCTCTCTAAGGCGAGATCAATGCCCCGTTCCGCGACTTCTCCACGCCCTATGCGGAAACCCTGGTCTTCCAAGAATGAGTTGATCCTCACAACTATATCCTGTACCCGGTTACCCCTGATCGGGATCCTCCAACCGTCACCGGCATAACTTCCACCGAGGATGGCCTGAAAAAACCTACGCTCCCGGCGCCCAAATAATCCACTTGAGCCCGTCACCACTACGTCTTCACCAACCACTTCAATATGGGCGTTCAGAGAGTTCATCCCAGTGCCGCCCGATTGCGGTCAAACCATGAAGCCATTGACGTTACCGCTTCCTGGAGTTCAGATTTGCTGCCGCCCTCCAACGCTGGGCTAAGGCGATCATCGTCATCGTTGATGAGAGACGAAAGGCGGTTGTTGATCTCGCGGACGATTCTGAGCACATCCGGGTCCTGCGCCGCAGAGTGGCGATCCAAGGAGTTGTAGAAAATATCCTTGATCACGTCTTTCGGATAATTGGTTACCACGGGCCCAGGCGGTTCCGGCAACTGATCCGGGACGTTCACATCGTCCTCTTCGGGGGTGGTCAGGTCTGGGTCTCCGAGAGCGTCTTCAGCAATGGGCTGCTCCCATGTGCTCTCGGAATTTTCTATCTGTTCGACCAACCTGTCGAATTCGTCCGGATCTTCGTTGAACAGTCTACGCACCCGGCGAATCTCAAGATGGGTTAGTCCAGCGCTTACGCCGGCAAACAGAGCGTTTAGCATGTCCGGCGCCCGTTCCGGTTCCTCTTCCTGCGCCGCCCGCATCGCGCGGCCTACATCTCTGAATCTTTCGATTTGGCCGATCAGCTTGTCGTAGCGATCTGAGATTCCTAGATCGCTCAAGTACGCGTCCATATATTTGATGGCGTATAACTGAACCTCAGCATACCGTGGGTCATTCCTCATAACGTGCTGAAGTTCTCTTGCGACCCTCGTAATACTTTCTGGATCGAACCAGTCAATCCGTCTATCCTCTGCCGCATCTTTGATGGCCAAGAGCAGATTGATGTCGGTGTATCTGACTTTGTAATCCTCGGTGAGCTGCTCTCGTTGCTCCATCTCGAAGATCGCCAGTTCGTCGAGCCCTATGTCGTCTAGGACCACCGCCTCAACATACTCAAAGCCGAGCGCCCCCTGTTCCCGTTGCAACCGTCTCAGCATGGCCAGTCTTCGGTTGCCATTTCGCACTGTCCCGTCGCTTCGTATCCAGAACGGGGTTTCCTGGCTGCGCCTGATCCAGTCCTGGCGCAAAGCTTCGTAATCTTTGCCGGCCTTGCCTACGACTTTATCTCCGTCCACCTCCAGGTCACGGTCGAGTAGGATTGCCTCGACGCTCAGCGCGTCGGCATCGCTGTTTTCAGGGTCCAACGACCGACCTAACCTCTCCTCAAACAGCTGCCGCTCCGCAGCAAAGCGCCGATTGTCGATGTTGAGTACCAGGGCTGAAACTGGCACCCTGATGACCGGTATGTTCCTCCATTCGTCAAACACCCACAGCCGCGCGTCTGCGCTGGATTTGACGGCCGCCTTAATAGCATTTGTTCTTTCAGACGCATCCATCGTTCCCCCTTGATCTGTCGATCTCATTTGCGACATCTGCAAGTTTCCCAAACCTAGACGATGCAATCTTGTGCGCGAATGCCAAACTGGCCCGGTCCGCGGGGCCGACGGCAAGGTCGCCGAATTGAGGGTCCCACAATTCGTGGGGAACGGGAATCTGGGCAGGTTGGGTATGCACGCTGGGGCGGCAAACCATGATAACGTCCCATTCGCAGTTTCCAGGGCGAACCTGAGGCCCCATGTGCCCGTCGCTGCGCACGGGCCACATGGCCGTTACACACAGATTCAAACGGTCGAGAGCCACTCCTACTGCTTCCCAAGCTTCCGGTTTTGATGAGTGATAGGTGAACACGACCGGGAATACGCTGCTTCTCGCCAGAAGAGAAGGGCGGATACAATCAGCCAACTGTTTCCCAAAATCCTGAGGTCCATTGGATATCGAGGACTGCAACGTTTCGCCCGCGAGTGTGACGGTTGATCGCCAGGCCCGAAACGGTTCGGCAAGTTCTTCGTAATCGATGTAATCGAAATACGGCGGGTCGAACACCAATAGGTCGATCACCGACTCCATAGAAACGTCCGCAGCCGAACAGCACCTCAAGTCAACCACCGGTGCTACTCTGGGCAGTTCCTGGGATTTTTTTTCAGCGTTCAATTCGTCTAGATTCCAGATCGACCGTTTCACCGTCGCCCCAGCAGACCTCACCGCACGGTTAACACATTGCTGGATCGTGCCTCTGCCGCCATTAGAATGTAGCGGGTTCAATTCAACGGGCAAGGCTGGGAGCGAATACCCTCGAATGCTGTGCAGGGGTGACAATCGACCATAGTCCGTGGCATATGAACACAGGCGGTTGTTGGTCAATAATGCGTTCGACAATGCCAGCCGGATAGCCCTGTCCGTCGCAGGTGGCATACCCTGGCAGTCCACCCATGCGTATGCTGCCCCTAGTACCAAAAGCTGCCGCGCGGTGAACAGATCCCGAATCGCAACGATACCGAAACTTCTGGGTCGGGCATCCCGCCTGGTTGCTGAGAATTCGCCGTCCGGAATCTTCAAAGACACCGGCGGTTCGGCGAGCATTCGGTCAGCGAGATCGAGCGCTTCTAGGTCTCGGTCCGACGGAGATAATAACTTTCTGCGCTGCCCGATGGGGGACCGTTCGATCGCGATCAACTGCCGGTTCGCGGCTCCTGTCTGGAGTTCTCGATGCGACCACCTCTGACCACATTCCGGACATCTGTACTTTGCGGCCTCGAATGTGGCGTGGCTCACTTGCCATTCTCTTTCTGCTCCAGCGAATTTTTCTTGAATGGGCGATTGGAGGTACTTGAGCTCGAATGTGTCGGGATCGAACACTGTGGCTGCGTCGTCTCGCACCACCGCGCCTCCTTTACCGCAATCGCGAGCCAACACCAAGGAACGGTATAGCGGCCCGCCCGAACCGCACTTCGGGCAAGTCACTATGGCGAGCCAAAACGAATGTAACTGTTCACCGCCATCGTCAGGGTAAAGCGCTGAAAAATGGCCTCTTAGGTACTCCAACAGCGTTTTGCCGGCTTCCTTGACATCAGATTCTTTTGCCGGGTCCAGAGCATGGGCAACCATCATTTGCGCCGTTGGGTCCACGTCAGTCCCGCTGACAGAAGCTCCCAACCTCGAAGCCTCGACGAGAGTAGTCCCGCCCCCCATGAAAGGGTCGTGGACACTGATGCCCGAAAGCGATGGGACATCGCTACTGAAACTATCCCAGAATTCACGGTGGGTCGCTCCATCTTCCATCGCTGCAGCAAGAAGAATGGCGCGCATGAGCGAAGGGGGACGCCGCGCCCACCATCTATGGGCTACATATGCAGGGTCGTGAACCCGACGATCTGCCGCAATGACACGAGATATCGCCAGTGCGGGAAAGCCGGTTTCGATGAAAGACAGACGAGGCGTTGAGAAAGTGTCCGGCTGACGCGGTATACCGCTCTCCGTTATTTGTCTGTCAGAGGGTGCGGAATCCTTGGGGTCGCACCAATTATCCAGCGATATCTGCAAGCCGAAATCTACCGATGCTGTCCTAGTTAGCGACATACAGTGCTTGGCCTAATCCCAAAGGAACATCGGTAGACGCAGGCTACCTTACCAACGGCAGTGCCGACCCAACAGTCGAAACCGACGTCCAGCAACTTACGGTACACTGCGCCCAATCGCGATGCCATCATACTCAGCCACAGTCCGTGTGGCAACCGGGCCTTCAAATCCGCGCCCTCGAAGTCGCAGCAACGCACGTGCGCCGATATTCAATCCAACGACAATTGCGTACGCGCGTGAATGCTACCGGACCCTCAAAAAGGGCACGTCCCCGGCGAAAGCGTACCATGCCATTCGCCCAGTTGCCCAAGGACCTCGACTGAGGTGGACCCCGTTGTTTGCACAGAATCGGGGAAGAATTAAGAGAGGGCTCCGCTGCTCAAACCAATGGCACGAACTGTTCCGGTGGTGGGCCGTCGCAACCCAGAAACCGGCACTGTGTCCCGGGCGTTTCAACCACGTCGAGTATCTGGCATACCGCGCGCCCCTTTGACGGCGGGGAACAAGGAGAAGCGCGACATGAAACGCCGGCGACCATCCACGCGCGTCATCCTGAAGGCCGTCGCCGTGTGGTAACTGCTGGACCGGTTGGATGTGTCCCAGAACAAACTGGCGCGGCTGGCCGGCATTGCCCCCAGCCACCTGTCGTACCTGATGAACGGCCAGCGCAGCCCGTCGCCCCGGGTCCGGCGAAGATTGCAGCAGGCCCTGGGGTGGACGACTTTCGCCGGCTGTTTCTTATCGTACCGGTGGACGGCGGAGACGGCGTTAGGGAACGGGCCGCTGGCCCATAAACGCAAAAAGGGGGCCATATACGCGCTGCCGAGGAGGGACGCTGGAGGGTTGACCGCCAGCGCACCAGCTAACCCATACTCAAGCGACAAACCGGGCAGCTATAAGTCCTGGCATATGGACAGGCAGTCCGCCTGGGAAGCTAGAAGGGCCGCCTATGTGGGAGCGTAAAACTCCTCTTGGATATGAACATCAATAGAGTCTTACCGAGCCTGGAGAAGCCGCCCACTCCTTCCAGTAAACGACGCGCCGCTTCAGGAAATCCTTTCTTTCAGCTTCAAGTTCATCGTTTTGGTCGATTGCTTCCGCCATACCCTCAAGGTGCAAGAACCTTTCGGCCAACTCGGGAATTTCTGTCTCAAAAACTGGCGGGACCCAATGAGCCCGATACTTCCCAAAGCCAGTTGCTCTTAGGGTGAGAGCATTTTTCATGTACAGGTCAGCGCGGAGCCGGTCAAATGTCATTAGCTCTTCGTCGTCTCCTGGTAGAAGAGAGCTTATTTGGCCCGTCAACTTAGGATCGTCCTCAAATTCAGCGCGTCTCCCATAGATCAGAATCATGTGAAGGACCATGGTTCGCCACCGTAATCGGGCCGGTACACCATAACTGTCCATGAACTGCTCAACGTTTACCGGGTTTTTGAACCAAGTACGCCATTCGGCCAACTGGTGCCGCGCCTCAGTGAACTCATGGGTAGGCCTACCCCTTTTTGTAAAGATTCTCTTGCTGGGTTTCTCGATTTCTATAAGAGTCGGAAACCACGCCCCGCTATGGGTGGAAATCCACATGAAATCCGGTACGTAAGACACCAATCCTTGCAATTTCGGTTGACTTATCAGACCACAGTGCAACGGGTAGTGTCCTTGCCTTCCAGCGGGCATTGAATGGCCTGGAACCAAGCATGGACGTCTCTCTAGGAAGGATTGGATCTCAGATTCGGAGGGGTCTCCCGAAAGCAATTCTGCATACTGCCGGTTACAATTGGCCTCGTATTCAGCGACCTGGATAGGTGGAGGGACTTCTTCCAGATCGTAAGTTATCCCGAATTTGTCAGACATCCAGCCCCCGTTTCGTGAAAGGTTGCCATGCATTCAGCGCTAGGGTAGTTACAGCCATTGCATTCCATAGTTCATTGGCTGTGCGCACGATTTCTCCCAGCTTCCGGAACAATTCAGGTTCCCACGCCGTCTTGGTAAATCGGAGTTGGTCACCCCCCACGGAGGTAAACGGATAAAGGCTTGGGCCCGTCCTTCTGCCCTAGTGCCGTGCCGGTTCCTCGGCCAAGAACTCGGCCAGGAGGGGGCGAGTTCCAGGAAAGCAGCGCAATCCGCAATTTCTGCCGAAGCATTGGTAAATCGGGTGGTGGTGTAGTATTATACATCACGCAACCTGATCAGGGGATATAGCCCGTGAATATGCCGGAAGAACTTTCGGTCCCCCAAGCAGCCGACTACCTAAAGGTTAGCCAGGAAACTGTCCGCAGGAACATCCGCTCAAGAAGGCTGAGGGCAGTCAGGCGAGGCACTCAGTGGTTCGTAAGGCTGCCAGATATAGTGGATTTCGCGTCCTCCTACGATCCCAAGACGGGCAGAGTAGACCAAGGGGCCTGACACGTGCGGTTCTGCCACCAGAAGCAACCTGTCCTGGAGGCTCCCTACGATTCATTCCCCGTCATTTCCTGGTTGGCCGATAGAAAATACTCCCAGAGCAAACAGGTGCGAGAATTGAGCAACACCGGGTTGATGAATCAAGAGTATCCCTCACCCACCCCACTCTTCCACCTTCCTTCAGATGGAGAGGGTCAAGGAAATCTAGCGAGTCTGGCCTCAGCAAACCTTCGGCGGCTAGTCAGAGCGCTCAACAGAACCCTTCGGGACTACGAGGGAAACAGCAGCCTTATCGAGAGGTTCGATGAACTGACCAAAGTCATCTATTGCAAGGTATATGACGAGAGAGATAAGGGCCCCACGCTCCACGATGCCGCTTTTCGCATTCAGGCGGGTGATGCGGACGAAACCGTGGCGACCCGTATTCGTGAGCAATTCCTGGACCTGGTGACGCGCCGTCCCGACCTGTTCCCTGAGAGATTTTCCCGTCTACAATTGGGCGATTCGACCGTCAGGAAACTGGTGGAAGAGCTGTGCCGCTATCGGCTTGCCTCGGTATCGGAAGACTTGAAAGGACTGTTATACGAGGAAATCATCCGCAACACTTTCGACAAAGGCGAGAATCAGCAGTTTTTTACTCCCCGCGCTATCGTGGAGTTCATGGTCGAGGCCCTTGACTCGTCATTGGATGGCAGGATTTGCGACCCTGCCTGTGGAACTGGAGGGTTCCTGCTCCATGTTGACAAGCACCTCAAGCGTAATAGAAGCGCCTCGGACGCAACCCTGCTGGGATTCGAGATTGATGAACGATTGAGCTGGGTTGCTGGGGTGAACCTGGACATGCACGATCCTGCCTGTACCGTCTCGGTTTCCCACATCAATTCCTCCGGCTCCCTGGGTCCCGCCCTAAAGCCATACTTTGGGACCATTGACGCGATTGTGACCAACCCACCCTTCGGCAGCGATCTTTCTGAGAAGGACTCCCTGGGCGACTTCCGGCTGGGCAAAGATAAGGCTTCAAGGCGGCGAGGGGTGCTTTTCATAGAACGGTGCTTGGAACTGCTAAAACCCGGCGGAGTGGGGGCCGTCATAATAGATGACAGCGTATTGAACGGCCCGTCCAACGTGGATACCCGGCGCCTGATCCTGGACCAGTCACACCCGTTGGCCATAATCAGCTTGCCCGACACCGCTTTCATGCCCTACGCCTCGGTAAAGTCGTCAATCCTCTTTTTGCAGAAGATCTGTGAAAATAGGACCGCGCAACCGGAAAACCATCTGACGTTTTTCGCCCACGCGGAGGTGGTCGGTCGAAAGCCAAACGGGGACCCGCTGCTGAAGCACGAACCAAGGTCAGGCAAGATGGAACTGGACTCGGACTTGCCTGAGATCCTCCGGGCATGGCGGGCCGGTTCGGAGCGGGAGGCGCCTCGGCCCGCCTGGTCCAGCGGGAACTGCTTTTGGGCGAGGATTCCGCCCGTTGAGGCTCCGGCATTCTTCAGGGACGCTTTCCGTATAGACCCCGCATATCATCACCCTGCCCGGAGCCGGGTCAACCGAGCGCTGCGGTCCTCCCGTCATCCTCTGAAGCCGTTGAGAGAGTTGTGCGGGTTGCGCAATGAAGGGGTATTGCCCGCAAAGGACCTCTGTGAAGACGAGATTACCTACCTGGGTCTCGCGAATATCGAGTCCCACACGGGCGTATACCGACCTGTCTTGGTGGACGGTTCATCCCTCAAGAGTTCGGTCAAGCGTTTCGTCGCCGGGGACATCCTGTTCGCCAAGATGCGACCGGCCCTGAGAAAGGTGTGTCTGATTGGCGATGACTTCGATGAGGGCTTCGCATCATCCGAGTGTCTTGTGCTTACTCCCAAGTGCGACCCGGCTAGTGGCGCCCCGATTATGCTGCCTGACCTGCTGTCCATATTGCTCCGGTCGGACTTGGCATACGGACAGTTGATCCACCTGGTAACAGGCATTGGCCGGCCCAGGCTCAGCAAGGCAGCGGTATTGGACGTGCGGATTCCAGTCCCGGAGTTGGCCGAGCAGAGGCGCCTTCTCGGAGCGTACAGCCAGTCCGACTCAGCCGCACGTTCGCTGGTCGAAGAGAGTGGCCGGGCCTTGGAAATGGCAGACCGCATCATGTCCCAGGCAAGGCGGGACATGATTGACGACATCCTTTCTTCTTCAAGGGGCTGAAAACCGATGCCAGTGTCAGTTGATTTACTTGATGGCACGTCGAATGATCCCGTGGCGGTTCTGCGTTGCCTAGACGAAGAGCTGGTACCCCATGCCGTCCGCATTATGAACGAAGCTGCCCTGCCCTTGGCGGTCGTACTATTTCCCGATGACGTGCTCCCCACCAACCAGCGCAACTTGACGGACGTCAGGACTCGTATTGGCATACTGCTGGAGTACGAGTTCGCCAAGGCCGTGACTGAAGCTCTACCCGCTGCGATTCGAGACCAGGGGATTGCATTGACCTATGTGATCGCCAACCAGTTCCCGGACCTGGCTTTTCGCTCCAGTGACGGGAAAGTTGGCATCAGATTTGAAATGAAGGCTATACAGACTATCGCGGAAGAGAAGTCCGCCAATTTTGCCACGCTAACCAAGGACATCAGAAGAGACACCGACTTCGTGGTGGTGTTGCTTTGGGAATGGAGGGACCATGAGTCTCAAAGCAAGAAGTTTCCCCACATTTACAGCTACTTCGTGATGGACGCCTATCACCTCGCTCAGATTCGGGATTGCAACTGGTTGAACAATCCTCCCGCTGGGCTTCAGTCGGCCAGGCAAGGCTTTGACCTGACATTCGCCGTCAACGCGAAGGCGGATTCCTATAACAAAGAGGAAGGGAACTACGGCAAATTGATGCGCATTTTCGACGCTAAGCACGAATCCCTACTTCCTGTTTCCGTCAGGCAGGGTACCACCCTAGCGAGGTACTACCTCTTTAGCCAAGAGGCGGCACGGCTGGGATTGAAACATATATGCCAGGAAATCGCCGCGCAAGCCTCGGCCGAAAAGCAAGGCGCCCATGCTCTGGTTGCGGACACGCTGCCCGTTTGCTTCCTAGCTGTGCGCTGCGATAGACGTCTGATCATCCTGGGCAACCGTCGTATGCCCACGAAGCAACAAGCGACGCCCGTCATGCAGGAACACGAAGTGAGCCACGCTCTATTGCTGAATGAGAAGTTCCAGTGGACGGTTCGCGATGGGAACTGGGAGGTTGTAGGCCGGGGAAGGAAGCCCGCAGAGGCCATCAGTTGGATGAGAGAGCAATGGGCAGAACTCTAGCCCTCCTCGTCTGACCTAAGATTCACCGATTGGGACTTTGCCCACATATCCTCTTTGTACCGTCTGCCAGAGACGTGGTTGATAAAATCGACACAATCCTCGCCGGTTGCCAGGGTCAAGACGTTTTGGCGGTCGAAAGTTGAGAAGGAAAATCCGTCGGCTACCTCTCTCAGGTGAAAAAAGTAACCTCCCCGGTTGGTCGCTCCTTCACTGCGAATGATGCAAAGGCTGACACCTACCCCGAGCCGGTTACGAATCTGTGGTTCCAGCCAAGCCCAGGTCATTGGGCCATCTGAAGCCAAGATCAAGAGCGGTGGGAAGGGTAATGATATGGGTGTAGGCATGGCGACCGCCGATACCCTTACGCTAAGCTACGAGAGCATGAGCAACTCTCAAGAAACTTCTCTAAAAACAATGGACACAGCAATGCCGCAACCGCTATGCCGCGCCCGGCATAAGCGACACATTTCGTGCTTGACTCGGATGGCAACCAGTCCACGGCCTCTTCTTCTAATGCGGCAGCCAAACCTATTCCGCCCGTCAAACGGCGTGGCCGATAGATATGGAACCTGCCAGCGTTATCCACGGCAGATGATACCACGCACACGACGAGACCGGTGGGAAGAGGCCTGTCGTTCCAGGCAACAAGAAAGCCCGGACACATGAACAAAACGGAGAACTCGGTCCCCAGATAATCAACGACCGGCCAGTGGCGGGCAGCCCGGCGGCCTCGCCTGAATGTCCGGAACCTCCACAACTCCAACCCCCCACACAGATGGTCGCTCTTACGTGCAGGTGGCCGACGCCAGCGCGTACGGCCACCTGCTCAGCTATCCCCAAGGGGCCTTCAAGGGCCGAAACCGTCCCTAGAATAGCCGCAGCGTTTGGGGTAGCTCCTGTCCCGCCTCCCCCTCGGCGTTTGCAGTCTCCGCCGGTTCCTGCTGGCGAAGACGCCGGCCCCTGGACTGGGGAGTGGGTTTCACGTAGGACGGATACCTGGGTTCCTCTTCCCACCGGGCCCCGGCCCTGGCCACCACCGCCGGAAACTGGCCGGCCAGTCCGAACAGGTCGGGGTCGTCGAAGGACTCGTATCCAATATGGGATGGGGAATTGGATTGGCGATCCCATGCTATGAGCTCAGCGGCTCCCATTGCTTTAGCATTGCGGAACAACCCCTCTCGTCCACGATATGGTTCCCGAGACCCGCCCCTGGCTGTCGTATCCGGTGGTGTAGGCCGAGTTCCACCTCGGCGCCCCAGGGAACCCGTCCGCCGGTGCGGATGGTCCCGTCGCCGGTCTTGCCGTTGCTCCCCGGCCCTCCGGCCCCCTGGATCACCACGCCGTTGCGACCGCCTTTCTTCCAGCCCATGACCTTGAGCTCCACCGGCGCCACCAGTTCCGCCGCAGACGGTGCGAACAAGGCCCCGTGCAACTTTTCCAACACCGATCCCGACGCTTTCCGCTGGCCGTTCACGATCTGGGACAACATACCGGAGCTGATGCCCGCCCGCCGGGCCGTCTCGTTCTGGCTCAACCCGTGAGCGTCCATGCGGTCCCACAGCACGGCGGGGTCCACGTCGGAGCACTGGGCGGTCTCAACCTTCACCGGAGCCTCCAGGACGGACTCCATCGGTGTCTGGGCGGCGGGACTCAGGTTGCGCTGTCCCCGGGACACCATGACCACGTGGCCGTAGGACAGCCCAGTCCGTTCCGCCACCTGCCGCAGGGTCATGCCCCGCTCCCTGGCCCGTTCCCGGAGGTAGATGCTTTCTCTGTTGTGGACCCCCGGCTTTGGCGGTTGGCACACTCGGCGGGCGCGACCTCCACCGGACCGCCCAGATCTGCCTACACCCGCGCGTGCACCGCCGGACCAAGGGATACAGCGAGAGCACGGCCATGCTCAGCGACTCCTTGGCCCCGGTTTGCGTAACCCTGCAATTATCTTGACACCAACACACGTTGGGAAGACCCGGGCAACCCCCTCCAGGGTAATCGCGTTTTAACCTGTGGGGCATAAAGAGCATTAAAGCCCCCAATAATAGGGGCCAACGGTAGCGCGATTTGCCGCAAGTCGCGCTTTTCTCAACCTTCGACTGGCATCCAGCGCGGCGATTAGCGCTTGTTCTTGAGTGATTCAAGGGTTTTCAGAGGACCCAAATGGCTCAACCATGAGGCATTGTATCGTTACGAATCAAAACGCGATTGCCCTGCAACCCCCTCCACATTGCCTGCGCGGTCGAGTCCTTTCCATCCAATTTCACCGGCAGGGTCAGTACGGCATTGACTGGCGAACATTAGTTCTCTATTATTTCCCGGCCCAGTGCTACCGGGCCATCCGCCACCAGAGGCGACTGTCCCGTTGGTACGCCCGCCCTGGGCAGATTGAAGGGCCATCAACGGCCGAAAGGGCCAAGTCGCGGAGGATAGTCAATGAACCGCGAAACTAGGAAAGAAACACCGGCCCTCAGCCGGAATCAGATTGACCGGCTGGAGGTCATTGCCGACCTGACGCAGCAGAACCTGACCGTGGCGGAAATCGCCAGGAGCGTTGGCCTTTCCGAATGGCGGGTGAAGCGGATCGCCCACGACCACGGGCTGACCAGACCCGCCGACGCGGGGAACACGCGTTTGAGCCAGCGGCAGACCCGCATCCTGGCGTTCATCCAGGATTTTACCGCCCACCATGTTTACCCGCCCACGGTTCGGGAAATCGTGAAGGGTTGCGACCTGAGCAGCACGTCGGTGGCGTCATACCATCTGCTGACCCTGGGGCAAAGGGGGTATCTCACCCGTACCCGCGACATCGCCAGGGGCATTGTGCTGACCGAGCAGGGTAGGTCCTGGTCGCCGGTCTCGCCGGAAAGCCCGGCGAAAGAGGCGGCATGAAGATCGCCTGCCTTCTGGTCACCCACCTGCGGGCCAAGTTGGAGATGCAGAGGCAGCCCCATTTGTGGGACCGGCCCGTCCTCATCGCTGACCGCTCCCAGGGACGGCCCCTGGTCGTCGATCATTTTCCGGCCGCGTCGGGGGTAGCTGCCGGAATGATCCTGGAGCAGGCCCTGTCCCGCCAGACCGGCGGGGTGGTGCTGTACGCGGACGAGGCTGCCTACCGCCGGGCGTTCCACCGGATGTTCCTTTCCTTGCAGGGAGTCAGCGACCGGGTGGAGGGAGCCGAGCTGGGCACGGCCTACGTGCGCCTGCCGGTTGAGGAAGGCGTCGAAGCCCCCGGGGCACGAAGACGGATAGGTACCGGCCCGATGCCAAAACATCGCATCCACAACAGCAGCATGGTCTACTTCTTGCCCGACGACTTCCCCGGGCGACCGTCGCGGTTCCAGCGGGAGTCGGGGCTGTCGTGGGCGGAGGTAGCCCGGCGGGTGGGAACGTCGGACCTCAACGTGGGACCCTGGAGGAACGGGGTGCGGCCCCACTGGCGGCGCTGCTGGAGCAGGCCGAAGACCTGGGCCTGGCCACCTGTTCACCGACTGGACTCTGCCGGGCGGAACGGGCGGTGAGACGCCTGCCCCCAGCGTCCTGCCCCGGCGCCGGAGTCCAGGAAGGGCAGCCGCAGGCCGGCGGGACGGCCGTAACCGGCGGGGTTGAACCGCAAAAGCGGCGGGTCACCCTGATCATCATCGGGGAGGCGTATCCGCGCCGCAATGCCCAGGCGGAGCGTCCGCTGACACACGGGCGTTGCATTGCCGCCACGGCTGCCCCATCATAGTCCCATCGTCGGCGCCGTTCCCGGTGCGGCGCCGGGCGGCCACGTCGGCAACGGGGAGCCCGCCCAAGAGAGGAACAACACGACACGGGGAGGAGCGCCATGACCGAAGAACATGACGGGATGGAGCAGGAGGAGCCTGGCGTGGACTACCAGGAGTTCCTGCGGGCGATGGAGGCCCTGGGTCCCGAGGGCCTGGGCCGGATCATCGGGCACCTGACCGGCCTGATAGAGGCGGACCCGGAGAACGCCGATTCCCTGTCCATCCGGGGACTGGCCTACGAGCAGGTGGGGGACCATCGCCGGGCGGCGGAGGACTACGGGCGGGTCATTGCCCTGACCCCTGGCGATTCGGGCGCCTACCTGGCACTGGCCCGGGCCTACGGGGAGATGGGGGAGCACCGCCTGGCGCTGGCTAACTACGCCGCCGCCATCCGGCTGGCCCCGGGCGACGCGGTGGCCCATTACAGCCGTGGGGCGTGCCTGGCAGAACTGGGCGACCTGGCGGCAGCGATGAGCGACTTCGACGTGGCCGTACTGCTGGACCCGGACAACGCCGACGCGTGGTACAACCGTGGGTTGACCCATGTGGAGCTGGGGGAGCCCCTCCGAGCGGTTGAGGACCTGAGCCGGGCCATTGCCATCAACCCTAGTCTTCCCGAGGCTCACCACAACCGGGGCACGGCCTATCGCGGCCTCGGGAAGTTGGACCGGGCCATCCAGGACTTCGACACGGCCATCGAACTCCAACCGCTCAACAACCTGTCGCGCCACTCCAGGGGAGTCTCCAGACTCGACCTCGGCCAGTTCGACCGGGCCATAGAGGACTTCGACGCGGTCCTGAACCTGGACCCCGACAACGCGGAGGCTCTCCGCGACAGGGGGGTCGCCCTGGGCAGCCTGGGCCGTGATGAGGAGGCGGTCACGGCCTTCGACAGGGCCCTGGACATGGCCCCCGGCAACCCTGTGACCCTCACCGCCAGGGCCCTGGCCCGTGCCGACCTGGGACGATACGACGAGGCGATCGAAGACTACACCAGGGTCATCGAGACCAACCCCGGAGACGCCAAGGTCCTGTATGAGAGGGGGACCGCTCACCTGTTCATGGACCGAAAGGGAGAGGCCATCGAGGACTTCACCGCCGTGCTGAGGATCGAGCCTGACTACATCGGCGCCATCTACGCGAGGGGAATGACCCTCATGTCTTGGGGGAAGAACGAAGAGGCGCTGGAAGACTTCAACAGGTTTATCGAGCTCGCCCCGGACGATACCGAAGCGTACTACCTGAGAGGGTGCGCCCACGTCAAGCTGGGGGAGACGCGCCGGTCCGCCGAGGACTTCGACAGGTCCGTCGCCCTTGATCCGAACAACGTCAGCTCCCTGCGAAACGCAACGGTGTCCCACCTGGAGCTGGGAGAGCCGGAGAGGGCCTTGCCGCACCTCGACAGGCTCGTCGAGCTCGTCCCGGACGACACCGATTTGTACGACCAGAGAGGGTGCGCCAACGCCGAGGTGGGAAGGATGCGCCGGGCCGCGGAGGACTTCGACAGGGCCATCGCCCTCGACCCGGACAACATCAACGCCGTGGGAAACGCAGGGGTGGCCTACCTGGAGTTGGGAGAGCCGGAGAGGGCCATGCAGCACCTGGACAGGATCGTCAGTCTCAAACCCGACGATGCCGACCTCCGCCACGACAGGGGGTGCGCTCTGAGCGACCTCGGCAGGCACCGTGCTGCCGTCGAGGACTTCAGCCGGGCAATAGAGCTTGACCCGGACGACGCCGAGTCCTACTACCGGAGGGGCATGTCACGGGGCGAACTCGGAGAGCACCGCAGGGCAATCGAGGACTTCGACGAGGCTCTCAGGCTGGAGCCGGACCACCCATCCGCCGCCCAGGACAGGGAAACCGCCGTCAGATTGGCGGAGAGCAACGGCTCGGGAGGGAACGTGGGACAGGAGTGACCGCTACTCGGTGCGGTTGGGCCAACAGCCGGAATCCCGGCCTCGTGGCCACTCATACGTCCGCGCTCCTCGCCGTGGGGTTCCCGCAGCCGCGAGGGGAATCGCCCGCGCCAATCTGGAGCGATACGATCCGCCGGTGGAGGGCTTGGGGCGTGGCATCGCCATAGGCCCCGTCCAACATCAGGGCCCTCCGCCACAGGACCGTCCCGTGCCTCAACATGGATGAGCCGGAGCAGGCGGTGCAGGAATACGACGAGATCATCCGTCTGGAACCGGAGTACCTGCCGGCCCGCCAGCGGAGGCAGGCCGCCCTGCGGCAGGGGGAAACCGGAATGGGTTCTGGAGTGAGTTGAGGAGGGCAACGGGGAAGGGCCGCGCACTTGGAAACAAGAGGAGGCCGTCGCATCGATGGCCTCCTCCCTTTGCGTTGCGGTCTGGCCTGGCCGTGTCCCCGAATCCCTACGCGCTGCCATTCCGCTGCTTGAGCATGACGGCGTAGCCCCGCTCGTCCACCAGGTGGGTGACCGACACCTGCCCTCGGCTGTCGTACCCCGCGCGGTAGGCGTACTCAACCTCGGCGCCCTCGGGCACCCGCCCGCCGGTCCGAATCGTGCCGCTGCCCGGCCCGCCGGCGCCCTGCACCACCACGCCGTTGCGCCGGCCCTTTTTCCATGCCATCACCTTGACCTCGGCGGGAACCACCAACTCCGCCGCCGTGGGCTTGAACAGGACTCCGTGCAGTTTCGCCAGCACATCCCCCGAAGGCTTTCGCTGGCCGTTCATGATCTGGGACAGCAGGGAGGGGCTGATGCCGGCCCGCCGGGCTGTCTCGTTCTGGCTCAGGTCGTGCGCATCCATGCGGTCCCAGAGCGTCCCGGTGTCAACGTCGCGGGGCTGGGCGGGTTCAACCCTGGCCGGAGCGTCCAGCGCCGCCTCCACCTTGGCCTGGACCCCGGGGCTCATGCTCCTCTGGCCCCGGCACACCTGTGTCATGTAGCTGCTGGACACTCCCACGTGTTCCGCCAGGCCCTTCAGGCTGAAACCCATCTCCCGGGCGCGTTCCCGGATGAAGGTGCTCGCCCCGCCCTGAACCAGGCCGCCCTGGCGGTAGACCACGCCTGGGCCCGGTACCTCGCCCAGGACCGCCAACGTCCTCTCCCGCAGCATGGAGGACCATGGCCTGCTGCCGGCGGACACCTGGGACAGGTACCCATAACTGACGCCCATCTTCTCGGCCAGTTCCTTGAGGGTGAGGCCCTTGCGCCGGGCGGCGGCGCGGAGTTCGCTCTCCGGCTTGCCCCTGCCAGGCGCCTGCTCCTCCGAGCCGTGCTGTTCCTGGGATTCCTGCCCCGCGGCGTTGGCGGGGTTGTCGTTTCCGTTGGTCGTGGTCCTGGTGTCGATGCTGGTGTTGGAATTCGCCTTCATGTCGTTTCCTCCAAAACGCAGAAAGCGGGGGCCGGTCCCCTTCGAAAGGGACCGGCCCCCGCTTTGCCGTAAGCTGTGGATTTTCAGTCGTAGGTGGTGTGGGTGGCCGCACCGGCAGCCGGTGGAGACGCACGCCCACCGTCCGGCGCCGGAGCGCTGGCGATGGCCGTGGGATTACCGTTTGGTCATGGGCATTCCTCCGTGGTCGTCGTAGTCGTGGATGTGGTCGTGGTGGCAGCAGCCGTAGCCGTGGCGGTAGCGGCGGTTCATGCGAGGGCGTCCCTGACGCCAATGAGGTGGCGGCGCCGGGTCAGCCGGCGCCGGTTTCGTCGCGTCGCAACTGGCAGAGACGCACGTCGCCCCGGGACAAACGCCGGCCCGGGATGACGCAGCGAAACATGCTGGAAAGGGAGAAGAGAGAAGGGTTGCGCCGTGGGGCAACGCCGTGAACCGGCGATGACAACGCGCAAGGCGCAACGAGAAGCGCCGCCGGTCCCAACGGGGATGTCGGCGGCGGAGAGAGGGAGCGCGGCTACGCCGGAGCGCGGCGCGGTTCAATGCCAGCGGGAACACGGCGAACAGCCGTGAACGGGAATGGGTAGAGGGAGGGCTGCGCGGTCGGCTGACGTGGCGTCAATGCCGGCGGCGCAGCGGAGGCACGCTACCGGTCCGGCGCTGCGGTAATGCCGGAGCGTGATGGGAATGCCGCGACGCTGCTGTTGTTGAACAGCTACATGGCAGGCGTGAGGAAGCGGCCGGGGACGGGGAAACCCGTTCCAGCCGCTGGGTGAGGGGTGAGCGCTGTGTCCCGTGCGCTCGGAGAGTGCGTCAGACCGATTGGTCCGGTTGGCTGATTACCGTGTTGACTCCGGTGTTCACCTCCTTGACGATGTTGGCGGCGCCGACTGTGTTCGCCAGCATGGTGTGGTGCACCGCATCGACGTGGATGCCGGAGGAGCAGGACTCAACCCCGGGAGTGCCGCGTCACGCAGCGGGCGGGCGCTTGTCCCTGTTGAGGCCGTCGCGGGGAGAGCAAGACTCGATCCCTGGCGAACGGTCCGGGTCGGGGACGGACCCTCCAGCTTTCTGCGGGAAAACTGGCAAAAACCGTAAACTGCATTGATTATCGCCCTCGCTCCCGCCGCAGGGAACGGTTCCAGCGAGCACCTGGCCCGCCCCGGCGGTGATCGCTCGCTGGGCGCTCGCTGGCGGTTCGCCGGTGTGCCCCAACTTCTGCCCATCAGGGTCAGCCCCAGCGTCGGCCCCGTCACCGGCGCCTGGCAGGCCGCCTAGTTCCGCCACAGTCCCACGGTGAGGATTCGGCGCACCCAACGCAGGATCTTGCGCCGGTGCAGCGCCACCTGGGTGCGGTACAACGCCTTCCACCGCCAGCGGGTGTGGTCCCGGCGCTCCAGTCCCTTCACCGGCTGTTTCTGGGGCGGCAGGGTCAGCACGTGCTCCTCCAGCATGGCCAGTTCCACCGTGAGCAATCGCTCGTGCTCCTCCAGCCAGGACAGGCTGCTGCCCCGGACGGGGTGCCGGTCCTTGAGCTGGCGCCACTCCTGCACCAGGGGCCAGGCGTCGCCGTAGACCTCCGCGTCATCCTCGGCGGGTTCCCGGGTCACCATCTCCGGGTCCACGCAGCGGCGCCTGGCCGGCCCTCTCGGGTTCAACCCCGCCACCGGCCACGGCGTGGGCGTTGCCGTGGGGGGCGACTGCGGCTGTGCCGGTGCGCCCGCACTGCCGGTTTTGGCCTCCGCCCCAGCCTGAGCCTCCCCCGTGTTCCCGTCTTCGTCGTCCCCATCGGTGCCGCCGCGCACAACGTCCCGTCCCCCACCAGCCAACGGAGCCACGGGCAGGACATCGGCGCCCCGTTCCTCCAGCGCCGCCACGCGCTCCGCCAACTGGCCCACCTCCCGCCGCAGTTCCTCCAGCCCAGCGTCACGACCCGTGCCCAGCAGCAGTTCCAGGGCGTCGGCCACCCGCCCGGTGACCCGGTCCTCGTCCAGCGCCCGCGCCACGGTCTTGTAGTTCACTCCCAGCAGGGCCGCCGCCTCCATCCGCCCCTGCTGCCGCTCCAGTTCCCGCAGGAACCCCATCAGCTTGATCTCCCGCAGCTTGTCCACGTCCACGCCACCCGCAGCGGCGCCGTCCCTCGCCTGCGTCCCGTCCAACTCGCGCTCATCCATCATCGACCTCCTCGCCTTACCGTCCATTAGGGGGCTTGTCCTGCAGGGGGCCTTCCCGCTCCCCAACCACCCCCTCCCCCCGATTGCTCTCTCCGATAGGGCTGAACGCTCACTTCCCAAAAGGGAACTGGCCCTGGAATTTCCGGAACCGGCCCTCACCCCCAAGTGCTCGCCAATAGGGGATTTCGGCCCGGTTTCTTCCATCTGTTTTGTGTTCAAAAGGGCCGAAAAGTTCCCAAAAGGGAACTGGCCCCAATCTCTGTACACGGGTATCACATCACATCCGGCCCGGTTCCTCCCATTCCCTATAAGGGAGGTGCGCCGGCGACCCTCCCTGTAGGGAATTGGATTCCGGTTTTGGGCTGCCCACACTCGGTTGGGGGCGAAGGCCCCGGGGACCGCCCAGCGGCGGTCCCGAAACCCGAACATTCCGACAGCAAGGAGGCAGAATTTATGAATATCAGCATCAGGAACATCTTCCTGGGTAGCCAGCGGAGGAAGGAGCCGGTCCTGCTGGCGGTCACGCCGCCCCGCAGCGGCGAGCGCACCCTGCTGGGGGTGGAGAACCTGCTGGCATCCATCGCCGTCCCCGAACCCTTCTCCCTGGAAATGGCCGGGGACGCCAACGGCGTCACCCTGCTGGCCCGCTGCCTGGACGATCAGGTGGTCCGGGGCCAGATCGCCGCCCGCTACCCCCAGGCCCGCATCCAGACCCTTGAACCCGGCGACGACCCGTTGCGGCTGCAGGACGGGGAGCAGGCGTGGGGCATGACGCTCAGGGCGGGAGGCCCGGAGTACGCGCCTCTGCGCACCTTCCGGGACGACGACCTGCTGGACGCCGGCTCCGACCCCCTGATCGCCATCATCGGGGCGCTGTCCAGCCTGAACGATGGGGAGCGGGTGGTGGCCCGCCTCCTGCTGCGGTCCATGGGGCCGGAGTGGTCCCAGACGTACCAGCAGAAGCTCCAGCGGCAGCAGCAGACGGGAACCGGCCAGACCGTCAACAACACGCAGGCCACCCAGTCCCAGATCAGCGTCAAGGACGGCGTGACCATGGCCATCCTCGGCGTGGCGGCGCTGGGGGGGCTCAGGGGCTACCTGTGGTACCAGGACGGCGAGATTCTCAAGGCGTCGCTGTTGGGCATCGGCAGTGCCTTCGGACTCACCGTGGCGGGCTGGGGCTGGTGGCGCTGGCGGCAGGCCCGCAGCCGGGTCTACGACCCGCTGATGATCAAGGAGAAGACCTCCCGCATCGCCTTCGACGGCGAGATACAACTTACGGCCATCCTGCCCGATGGCGCCGGCGCCGACCGGGCCAACGAACTGCTGGGGCCGGTGGCCGCCGCCTACCGCCACTACGACAACCCCGCCGGGGCCAGGTTCAGGGTGAGCAAGGTCAGGCCCACTCTCCCCGGCGCCCACCTGCACCCCACCGGGCCGGGGCTGTTCGGCAGGCGCAGCGTCCTGGGGGTGCGGGAGGCCGCCGGCCTGTGGCACCCGCCGGGGGCCAGGGACGAAACGCCCCTGGTGGCCCGCGCCGGGTCCAGGGGGTTCCTCCCCTCGGCCCGGGGCACCAGCGGCGGCGCCCTGGTGGGCGAGACCACCACCGGCCCGGCCAGGAAGATCCACTTCCCCCAGGACCTGCTCCGCCGCCACCACCTCTACGTGGCCCGCACCCGCATGGGCAAGTCCACCCTGATGGAGCACGTCATCGCCCACAAGCTGAGGGAGAAGGCGGAAGGACGAGACACCGATGCCATTGTGGTCGTTGACCCCCACGCCGACCTGGTGGGCAGCGTGCTGGCCCAGGTGCCTGAGAGCCTGGTGGAACAGGTGAAGCTCATCGACCTGGCGGATAAGCGGGGCTACCCCGGCATCAACCTGCTGGACACCCGCATCTTCGCTGACCGGGACCGCACCGCCGACTCGGTGGTAAGGGTGGCCCACGGCCTGTGGGAGCAGTGGGGTCCCCGGATGCAGTCCATCCTGGAGCACACGGTCAAGAGCCTCCACGAAGCCAACGGGAAGCGGGCGCCGGAAAGCCAGTACACCATCATCGACGGGCTGCGGCTGCTGGGCGACGACGACTTCCGGGACGAGGTGCTGGCCCAGGTGGACGACCACCACCTGCTCCGGTGGTGGGCAAGGGAGTTCGGGACCTGGCGCAAGGACTACCAGGGCATGGCCCTGGCCCCGGTGCAGACCCGCCTGGCCTACTACGCATCGTCCAGGACGGCGAGGGCCATCCTGGGCCAGGCCCGCTCCACCATCGACCTGCGGGAGACCATCCAGGGTGGTGGCATCCTGCTGGTCTCCACCGCCCAGGGCGCGGTGGGCCGGGACGTGGCGGCGCTGGTGGGCTCCTCCATCCTGAACCTGGTGGACGGGGTGATCCGGGAGCAGGGCAGCCTGCCGCCGGAGCAGCGCCGGGGAGCATTGGTCGTCGTGGACGAGATGCAGACCATGCCCGGCGTCGATTACGAAAGCATGCTGTCGGAGCTGGGCAAGTTCGGGGCCAACTTCATCCTGGCCACCCAGAGCCTGGCCAAGCTGGAGGACCTGTCCCGGACCATGCGGGACACGGTGCTGGCCAACGTGGGCTGCCTGGCCGCCTTCCAGATGGCGGGCACCGACGCCCGTCAGCTGGTGTGGGAGCTGGGCAAAGAGCGGGTCAGCGAGGATGACGTGACCTCCCTGGACGTGCACCAGTGCTACGTGAGGGCCACCGTGGGCGTCGAGCGCATGGACGCCTTCTCCATGCGGGTGCTGCCGCCGGAGCCGGGGAACCCGGCGGTGGCACAGCGCATCCGGGACCTGGCCCTGGGCTACCTCACGCCGCCGGAGGAGATCGGCCTTCCGGACGACGAGCTCGGCAAGCTGGTGGAGAAGTACCGCCAGGAACTGGCGGAGCTGAGGCAGGGTCCGGCCCCCCGCCAGGAGAACCAGGCCAGCCCGCCGCCCCAGCCCAAGCCCCCGTCCCGGCGCAACCAGCGCAGCCGGCGGCAGGGACAGCCCGTAGCTGGAACCGAACCGGAGGCGGAGGCCGACGGGGAGCAGGACAACGGGGAACCGGGCTTTGACGAAGAGCAGGGCAACCGGGAACGGAGCGACGGTTGGGAAGAGGGCAGCGGTGAACCGGACGGCGAGGGGGAGGTGGAGGAATGACGCGGCTCAGCGACACTGGAATAGAACTGCTGGGCCTGCTGGCCCGGATGCCCTTCCTGGACCGGCTGGAGCTGGCCGCCCTGGCCGGGCGGTCCCGGGGCGGGGTCTACGAGGCGGCGGCACGGCTGGAGGACGCCGGCCTCACCTCCTCCGTGCCCCACGGCACGCCCCTGCTGGCGCCCACCCGCCGGTACTATCTCACCGGGCAGGGCGTGAACTCGCTGGCCCTGGCGGAGGTCCGGCCCGTGAGGAGCCTTTTGCGCGAACATCCCCTGTCCTTCCGCTGGCGGCGGGTCCTGCTGGAACGGCTGGATGCCGCCGCCGTCATCTACCGGCTGGCCGCCGGCCTGGCCGGCCTGGGCCACCCCGTCGGCTTCCGCTGGCACCGGGCCCTACCCCAGGACGCAACCGTGGTAATGCCCGGTGATCGCGTGCTGGCGATATTGAGGCAGGGAGCCACCGCCGAGCGCGCCGGTTTCGCCAAGCGGCTCTGGCGGCTGGCCCAGGGGCCCCGGCCCGGCGCCGTCCTGGTGATGGTCCCCGACGAGGTGCGGCTGCGCCAGGCCCGCGAACTGCTGCGCGGCGTCCGTGCCCCGGCATCCTCGGCCCCGGTCTTCTTCGCGCTGGAGCGCCACGTTGCGGCTGCTGCCGGGGACGATGCGGTATGGCGGTCTTTCACGGGCAGCGCCGTCTCGCTGTGCGAGGCCGTGGGCCGGGCCAACCCCGGCGGCGTGATGGCGGCGGAACCGCCCCTGGTGCGGGTCTCCCTGCCCCGGGACATCCACCCTGGGGAACTGGACGGCGGCGATGCGGGCGGTGACATACCCGGCCACCTGCTGCCCGTCCTGCTGCGCCCCGCCGAAAAGCGGGCCCTGGACCTGCTGGCCGACTGGCCCTGGCTCACCCGCACAGATCTGGCCGGACTCCTGGGCGTTTCCAACTCCGGGGCGTCCCACCTCACCGCGGTCTTAGAACGCCTTGGATTGGCAACCGCCGTCAGCCGCGACGCCCGCCGCCTGGCCCTCACCGACAGGGGGCTGAAACTGCTGGCCCGCCGGGACCGCGTTTCCACCGGCGAGGCCAGGCAGCGGTGGAGCGTCGCTGTGGCCAAAGACGGAGTAACCGTGTCCGGCCGGCGCGGGCGCCAGCTGCTGCGGGACCTGGAGCACACCGCCGCCGTCCACCGTTTCATCGCCGCCCTGGCGCCCCAGGCCAATAGCCTCGGCTGGGAAGTGGAGCAGCTGGACCCGCCCCACCGGGCCTCCCGCTACTTCCGCCACTACGGCGGACCACGCTCCCTCCACCCCGACGCCTTCGGAACCCTGCGCCGGAACGACCTACGGCGCTCCTTCTTCCTGGAGTACGAGCGCCGCGCCGTGCGCCCCGCCACCATGGCCCAGCGTCTGGCCCCCTACCTGCGCTACTACTCCTCCCACCGCCCCGCCGACGACCACGGCCACCGGCCCCTGGTGCTGGTGGTCTTCGACGATCCCGTCGCCCCGGCCCACTTCCTGGAGGTGGCCCGGGGGGAGATGCAGCGGGTAGGGGTGCCCCTGCCTCTGCTGGTTTCCCACCGGGAACTGCTGGAACGGGAGGGTCCGCTGGGTCCCGCCTGGCTGGCGCCTGACGGCGACTTCCGGCCGGTGGAACCCCTGCACCGCTACCGGTGAAACGCCACGAAGCACGAATCCCAAAATAAGGAGAAAGACCATTATGAGAATCTACTACGTCGGAGAATCCCGGAGCCGCAACCTGTGCGTCGCCACTGCCCTGGGGGTGGACGCGGAGCACCGGAGTTCCTTCGCCAAGCGCGTTCAGGACTGGCGCCGCATCCTGGAGGACGACTACCGCGTTCCCACCGGGCGCACCCTGCGCGGCGCGGAACTCCTGTCCCCGCAGGGACCCCCCTTCCGCCGGTCCCGCCGCACTCCCCCGCCCACCCTGGAGGAGGGCGCGGAAATCATGATGGCGGCCCTGCGGGTCGTCGAGCACACGGTGAACCACCGGGGCGCGGTCAGCGTGATCAACGTCTGCCGGCGCATCGCCCCCCTGGAGCGCAACCGCATCCCCAACCGGGTCCGGAACCGGGCGATGGCCCGGTTCCGGCTCCTGGAACTGGCCGGCGCCTCCCTGGCGGCGGACGGCCGCTACGGCCACTTCATCGAGGACGAGGAGCGGTTGGAAGGTCTCTACGCCCTGGCTGCCATCCAGTACGCCAGGGGCGGCGGCACCGCCGTCTGCGCCACGCCGTACCGGATGGCCGGGGACGACGAGCTGCTGCAGCTGGCCGGGCTGGTCTCCTACGCCCTGCTCCAGCAGGAGGAACCCACGGCCATGGCGGAGGCCCTGAACTTCCACCTGGCCTTTGGAATCCTGGACCGGGTCCTGGACCGCCGGGCCTGTCCCGGGGACCCCCAGGGTGTGGCGCGGCTGTGAACGGTCGGCGCCCATCAGCATGGCAACAAAAAAGGGGCCGGACGGAATGAACCGTCCGGCCCCGGGGCTTCATGTGCTTCACACGAAACTACGTGGCGAGTTCCAAGATTGCCATTTGCCAAGCAGCCTTGGTGTCGACCCTCAAAATTACCCGGGTAGCGCTCGCCGCCGGACATTTCCCATCTATGCCATGCTACTTCTAAGTCCAGGCTAGACCAACCGCAAACACCCGACCTGACGCACCCAATCAGCAGGCCAGCGGCCTCGATGGAACTGTCAAAGTTCCCCGTGCAAGACGACAGAGGCGGGGCGCCAACAAAGCGGCGGGTGGCAACTCCTCCTCAACCGAACGGAGACAGACAAGGAGAGCGCCTAGCAAGGGTTCCGGCCAAATATAATTGACATCGGAAATAGGGGTGAATCCCATCGCGCCTATTGTGCCGCTTCCCCCCTTCGCTGCATTGCCTATTTGGGTAGTACATAATCCATGGGGAGAGGAAAATGAACATCAACCGGGAGATCGCTATCCTAAATCTCCAGCTTCTTGACCGGGTCCAAATGGCGATGGACTCCGAACCCTACCTTATCAAGCCTGAATGCCGTACCGTTGCGCAGGAGAAAATCGATCGCACTCGGGCAGATACGGCGAAGCAGGGCTGTCCGAGTAGGCGACCCAGTATATTCACGGTGTCATCCCAAGAGGTTTCCCGTGGGAGTTCGCGGAGGAATTGGAACCCACGAATTCTTACACCCTGCGGCTTGAAGGGCCAATGCAATTTTCTCGCTGACAGTCTCACTGCTACCGTAAGGATCCCGGAGCGTATGAGCAACCACAATCACCGATTCGTATCCGAGACTCAAAGGGCCGATAGCTTTAACAAATCGCATAAGTGCCTTGACACCTTGCCGTCGCTGTTTGTAACTTTGGGAAACATCGATACATGCGAAGGCTGTACATCTCTTGTGGGCACGATGTTGCACACGCAGTGAGATGTGTGAGGTGGAGACACAGGAAACTGGACAGTATCCGTGTTAAAAGTCAAGATTCTCGCGGGGAAGTAGGACGGGTTGCTTCTTGCAATCCTGGCACCCAAGGCATACCCCTCCGGGCCACGGCGCTCAGATGCAGTAACAGCTTCCTCATCACCGCTACCAGAGCGACCTTCCCGGGCTTTCCACGCTGGCGCAGCCCCTGGTAGTAGTTGCGCAATGGGCCAGCCACCCGGATCACCGACCAGGAGCAAATGTACAGAGCGCGCCGAACCACGCTGCGGCCACCTGGAATGGCCCCCCTGCCTTCGCGGGGGCAGGTTCTTGAAGCACTGAAGGGACGGGAAACGGTGGCCCAACTGGCCGCCAGGTATGAAGTCCACCCGGGCCAGATTCAGGCCCCGGGCGGACTCGCAAGAGTACCTGTCCCTGATGGACGAGATTGACCGGCAGTACCTGGAGGAGCCTTCTACGGGTCCAGGCGGATGAAGGCCTGGCTGGAACGGCTGTGGCAGCGGGTGCGCGCTCGGGTGAAGCCCAGCGCCTGCGACACCTTCTGGCCCTGGTCCCGTCTCCATTGACTGATGGCGTAGAGGCTGCGGGCCGCGCACAGCATGGCGCAGACGGCCAACCCAAGAATCGCCCCCAGAGGATGCCTGCGGCCGTGTCCACTGCGAGGGTCCGGTAACCTTCCCATCACCTCCAGCAACGACAGTTTCCCGATGTTCTCCCTTTCACCCCCCATTCCATACACTCTCCTATGTCGTCCTGCCTTTACGCTACTCCTGTCCCTTCCAAAATTTCCATGAACCTCCCGCCCCTTTTCCGGGAGATGATTAAAAGACGCTGGGGGAGGAGTAGCGAATGTCGAAGGAGCGGCTGTCTTAATGGTATACTCGCGCCCCACTCTATCGGTTCTAACCGCTTGCCCGGTGAGAGAAGGGAAGCTCCTAAATCTGTTCCAGTGGTGGCAATCGCGACATTGATAATAGTTTGCCGAAAACGTTGGCTTTCTTGAAAAGTACCTACTTCCTCAAGGGAGGAGTTGCATGGACGACTTAGAATTGATTCAAAGCTTGTTGGGTCGCCAAGAATCAGACGGGCTAGATTTCAAATCCCAACAATATAACCTTGACAACAACTACGGCCGGTCGAAATTCATTAAAGACATCGTGGCAATGGCTAACACGCCCAGGATCGGTCCTGCTTATATCGTTTTGGGGGTGTTAGAGCAGTCCGGCAAAGTGGTCAGCATCACCGGCGTCAGTGCCCATCCCGATGAATCAGAACTTGGAAGGATAGTTTCCGGCAGGGTGACACCTATGCCGAGGTTCTCTTACCGGCAAATTCAATACGATGGTCTTGAACTCGGCATAGTCGAAATATCCAGCAAACAACCGGGGGTCATAACACCCAGGGTTGATTTCCATGTTTTGCGCCCAAACGCCATTTACATTAGACGGAACGCCCAAAACGTCGAGGCCGATACGAACGACCTAGCCCGGATCTTTGGGTCCCCTCAATCCCATGCTTCGTCCGTACCAAACGCCGATCCCGGATCATGGGACCAGTTGTATCGGGTTTGTGATGGTTTTGACTCTCGGAGAGTTTACATCGCAGTCCTGGAAAGGATGGCAGGGTTGGAGGGCAGAGACTGGGATGCGCTGTCCAATGTTCCCTGGAATATTATTGTCGACTTTGATGCAAGGACAGACACGGCAGGGAATTACGCCTTTGCTAAGGAGCATTTCAGGGAACGCCGGGCCCTCCGTTTGTCTGCATTGGAGGATCCTCCGGCGATAACTGCCAGATCGACCATTTGGGTAGCGGCGTCGGGTTTGGAATCCCGACCAACAACCAACCCTTCTGGAAATTGGAGGGAATGGAATCGGGCCAAGGTTCCACAATTGGAAAGGCTGTTTGACGATCTGGCCAGAATCACGGAACCTGCACCCGTGACCTTGGTTGTATTGGGCGGAGAACCGACCCATGCCCTGACGACTTGTGAAGTTGTTGACAGAGTGTTCACTGACAGAGTGGACTACGTAGTTGCAAACCCCGACTCTGAACAATACGGCGATGTCGTCGATCGGTTCACCGCAGCCAATATCTCGATCACCCCTGCGAGTATATGTCAAGGGTTGAGAGACATCCAAAGAGATTCATGTCCAACCACTGAAGTTTTGGTTCCCAGGTTCGAAGGGGGCACCGTAGCTATAGACCCAGAAAGGGCCACCTGGATCAATGAACAACTCGAAATAGTACAGTGGGATATTCTTCCGACCGCCGATGACGAAGTAACCGAGAACATGTTCTTAAAGGGGAGCGCAGTTTCTTGGAACGATTTGATCAGTGGAATCGACGTAGACCGGGATATCAGGACAAGGGTAGAACACCATATCGTAACCGAACTGAACCTCCGGGAAACTCGTCGCTTGAATTTTTCTCATTGGCCTGGAGCCGGTGCCACTACGGTGGCGCGTCGCATTGCATGGAACCTTCATCGCCAATTTCCGACAGTAATCGCATCGGAGATCCAACCTCAAGAAACCTCGGAACGGTTGCAACATCTTTTCGGGATCACGCGGATGCCTACCGTGGTAATCATCGACTTGCCCGATGTAGCCAAAGAAGTGGTGGACCGTTTCTTCGATGTCCTTAGGAGTTCCCACATTCCAGCGGTGTTGTTCAATGTCGAGCGCCGATTCGATTTACGGGCCGGAGGAGGCCCACCATACTTGGACGCCATGTTATCCACCAGGGAGGCGGTCGGTTTATCAGACGTGCTGGGGGAAAGAGTTCCAGAACGCCGAGTCGATCTCGAAGGGTTGGTGGATAGTCCTGATCGCCGGAAAAGGACCCCATTTTACTTCGGGTTGACCGCTTACGGTCGTGACTTTCAGGGAATCGAGGCTTACGTCGAAGCTCGCTTATCATCAGCTGCAGAACCTGTGAGAGAATCTGTCATTCTGATGGCTTTTGCCTACTATTATGGACAGATTCCCTTGTCTCTCCAAACCTTTGGACGGGCATTCAACCTTCCCGCTTCCAGGTTAGTAACCCTTTCGAGAGTCATGCCCGACTATATTCGAGAGTTGCTCGTCGAGGAACACATAGGGGCTAGACCTGCCCACTACGTCATTGCTGAGGAAATCCTCGAGCAGGGACTTGCCCAGGCTGCGGGTTCACGAGCTAATTGGCGGATAGGATTAGCCGACCTTGCAATCAAACTAATCGACCTATTGGCCGAATTGCCTCATAGAAGTCGAGGTAAAGTTAGCGACGTGCTTCGAGCAGTATTGATCGAACGGGGGCGCGGCCAGTCACCGGCAGGTCCCTGGGAAGCAAATTTCTCCCGTTTCCTGGAGGACGTCCCAAGTATTGAAGGGAGGCAAAGGGTTCTCGAGCATCTTACAAACACGTTCCAAGAGGAACCCCACTTCTGGGCACACCTAGGACGTTTCTACAGTCGGGCTGTCGGTGATCACTCTAGGGCTCACGAAGCACACCAAAGAGCGATTCAGTTGTTGTCGGATGACTCTTTGGTCCGCCACATGGCGGGGATGGCTTGGCGCGCAGATCTTTACGATCTCCTCTCAACGTTGAGAGAAGGGGTTTCCCGAGATCAGGAAGAGTTGTTACATCGAAAATTAAGGGAAGCAACCAGATATTTTGAGGAAGCCAGGGCGTTGGACCGCCGCAGCGAATACAATTATATATCCCACGTCCAAATGATCCTCAGAGTAGTTGGCAATGTTAGCGCCGCACAAGGGTACAGATACGAACCAATACGCTTTCTGACCTCCCCTGGCAACGATTTCTACAGGGAATTAGTTGATCAAGCCCAAAATTTGCTCTCCGATTTGGCACTCATTAAAGGGGATGAAACACCTAGTCAACTTCAGACGGAACTCCAGGCTAGTTTGGACGGGTTGTTCGGAAACCCTAGCCAAGCGATTCAACGATTGCAAAACGTGCTAGACCAAAGGGAGTCGTATAAGCCTCCCTTGCGCAGAGCGATAATTAGGAATTACGTGCACAGGCGAGAGGGGGACTGGGGTAGTTTACGTCCTCGGGAGTTGGACAGGGTTTTGCAACTTGCGGAGGAAAACATTACAGAAGAACCTGCCTCCGATTACAACCTTCGCCTTTGGCTTCGGGCGGTGAGAACCGCCGAGAGTTCCACTGTCGAGCGGGTTGCCGAGCAGCTAGCGAACAAAAGGTTGCAAAACCCCAGTGTCGACACCACTTTTTACCTGTACATCATGAAATTCCTAGAATTAGAGTCGGGAGATTTGGTAGCCAAGAGTCAAGTTTCCAGTTTGATCGAAGATTGCGCCAGAGAAGCCCAGGGCTTGTCAAGAACCTCATCATCGTTTGAATGGTTAGGAAACGACACAGGATTAGGCGGGATAGTCCATGTGTCTACACTAGGAGAATGGAACCCCGAGGAGGGATTCTGGTCTAACCCCAGTCAACTCAAGCGCGTTCGGGGGCACATTGCTCGGTTTCGGAATCAGGGAAGTGGGGAGATAGAGTTACCTTCGGGATTACGAGTGTTCTTCGCCCCTTCCCGGGGGGCGGTGCAGGGGGGCTACGTAAGCCAAGATTTAGGGAGGGAAGTCGAATTTTACTTGGGATTTAGTTACGATGGCCTTCGTGCTTGGTCCGTGGCAGATCCGGCCGAACGAGGTTGAAACTGTTAAGTATTCGTCCCGGCCAACCTGAACTGGACCCGGAGTTTCGTACAGGTAGCTAAAAATGGAAGTGCAAAACATTCGCTTGGATGACATCATCGTCTCGGCGCTCAACACCAGGAAAGACTTAACGTCCGGTATGGAGGACGCTAATCTAGAAGACTTGGCCGCCAGCATTAAGCAACGAGGATTGCTCAACCCCATCACCGTCAGAACAAGAGAGGACGGTAAATATGAGATTATCGCTGGACAGAGGCGATTTCTAGCCTTTAAGAAGCTTGCACTCGACAGCATTCCTGCCTTGGTCCAAGACGGCCTGAATGACTCGGACATCACCGTATTGTCACTTATCGAGAATGTTCATCGGGCCGAAATGAACCCGTTGGACAAAGCGCGGGCCTACAAGCAGATGCACGATCAATACGGAACGTATTCGGAAGTGGCCAAACAGGCCAACGTCAGCGCCAGAACAGTGAGCAAGTACGTAAGGCTACTCGAACTTACACCAGCTATACAGGGTGGTCTAGGGACTTCAGCTGGCGCGGCTGGTATTGGTGCGATGTCTCTGCTGGCGCAGCATTTCAGCCCCGAAGACCAGGAGGAAGCGCTTAGCCTTATTAGCGGGCTCGGGCTCGAGGTACAAAGCAGGATCTTGCGCGAGAGTGGCGGGGACCTGGGATTGCTCACTGAATTGAGGGACAAGGCATTGTCAGAAGAATTCCGTGACGTAGAATGGTGCGACGAAGGGTTGTGTTTCAGGATGTCCGCTGCGTTGAAGGCCGAAGTGCTACAGCGCGTTGGGACTGAGGGCTGAGGCATCAAGATCACCCTACACCGCTTAAACGATCGAGAGCGGCCTCCCAACCCTCGGGCCGTTACTATCGCTTGTAAATTCGGCTGGTGAATGTCGCTCATTGGGTCCGAACCAAGATCTGACCAGGAGTACCCGGTCCACACGTTCGATCAGGCGGGGGACTCAAGGACATTAAAGACAAACGCTGGGGCCGGGAGGATTATCCTCCCGGCCCCAGCAACTCCGTCGGCACCGGCAAGCAAGTCACCATCCGTTATCGTTCACTTGTCCAATAGCGCCTGCTGCCGGCTCCTCGGCCTCGGGCAGCAGGTGGTGGAGCAGCCCCAGCCGGGCGGCCAGGGCGAACAGCGCAACCAGGTGGCCGGAGCCGACCCGGGAGCCGGCCTTCCAGCGCCTCACCGTTTCGGGGTTGACCCGCAGCTCCCTCGCCAAGCCCCGCCAGGTGAAGCCGGCGGCCTGCCGGAAGCGGTCCAGCCGGTCGGCGAAGTCTGCGGGGAACTCCTGGGGACGGGTGCGGTAGACGTGCTGCTGACGGCTTCCCATCCTTCACCTCCGGTAGGGCCAGGGTTCGTCGGAGTCCCGCAGCAGCACCTCGACGCCGCCCCGCACCGTGCCGGCCCATTCCAGGATGGCCCGCATCTCGGCGGCGGTGGGCACGTCGTGAAAGCGCAGCCGGTTGGCCCGCTCCAGGGGCAGACCCCACCGGCGGGTGAAGTCCTCCAGGGACACGCCGGTGCGGTCCTCCAACCGCCCCAGCCGCACCCACCAGTCCCCGGGCAGGGGCGGCGGCGGATAGCCCTTGCTCAGGCTGGGCTCGTAGTTGTCATTGTCGAAAGTCATGGGCAATTCCTCCTCGGTATCCTTCTCGGTCTCTTGGTCCGGGTTCTGGCGGCGGTTCTGGCCGGAGTTCCCGGCGACGACCTGCCTGTTGAAGCCGGCGCGGGACAGACCGGCGCGGCGGTTGACGCCGATGCGGGCCGCCAGCCCCCGCCAGGTAAGACCGCACTTTTCCCGCATGGGTTCCAGCCCTCCGCCGCCGCGCCCTGCCAGCGATGGGGAATTGGCGTCGTCGATTGGCAGTTTTCCTTCCTCGGTCATGGTTCCACCTCCCAGGTTGATGGATTACGATCACGTCCTCGTCGGTGAGCAGGGCCAGGCCGCCGGGCACCCACAGGGCCAGGCGCACCAGGGCCAGCATGGCGCCGCCGTTGGGATGCACCCCGTGCCGCCGCCAGCGCCACAGCTGCCGGCTGTCCACCCCCATGGCCGCCGCCATCCCCTCCCAGGACAGGCCGGTCAGGCGCTTGATGGCCTCCAGCTTCTCCCTGAAGTCCTCCGGCAGCAGGGCCACGCCCGGGGGTATCACGATGGGCGTCTTCATATTCGCGGGGGACCTACTCATCGACCCACTCCAGGATGAAGAGAACGTTGTAGTCGGTCACGCTCAGGGCGCCCATCAGGCGCCGGCGCACCCCGGGCGAGGCGAAGCGTTCTCCGCTCATCAGCTGGGACATGTAGCCCGACCTGATGCCGGCCCTCCGCGCCAGCTCGTTCTGGCTCATGTTGAGCCGGTTCAGCATCTCCCACACCACCTCGGTGCGGAGCCTGGACCTGTAACAGGGCTTCCTGCGTTTCATTCCTCTGCCTCCTTGTGGTCGGCGTTCCCACCGGCGCCCCCGCCGCCGATGGCGACGGTTGGAACGGGGTACAGTTCGGGGTGGGCTAGGTAGTGGCGGGCGATGACGCGGGCCAGAACCCGCAGGCCATCCATCCGTTGCCGCTCCTGGGCCGGTGTGAGTCTTGGCTGTGCACTCATAGGCTTGGTATCCCGTTATCCGCCGGAATGACACCCGGCGGTTGGCCGGGGACCTGCCGGTGGGCTATACTGGGCGGCGATGCCGCATAAATGTTCTACTCGCTGAAGTGTAACA
The DNA here is from genome assembly GCA_965203675.1 of Dehalococcoidia bacterium. Classification (GTDB taxonomy): domain Bacteria; phylum Chloroflexota; class Dehalococcoidia; order Lucifugimonadales; family UBA3495; genus CATOSK01. The sequence continues at coordinate 724,186 of CBDBDE010000001.1, forward strand.
ATCAGCCAGCGGAGCGGGCAAGGACTGTTTGCTACCAACACACGGTTTCTTGACCGATTGCTCGCTATGATGTAACAATACTTTAACAAAAACCTAAGTACTATCCTGTAGACTATGCCAACCAGACTGCGGGAAAGGAGGGGGATGTCATGGGCGAGCCTGACCAACAGCGGCCGGACCGGAATGAAGGGGATTGGGAACTTTACGGCAACGAGGAGATCGGCCCCCTGCTGAGACGGTTGCGGAGACCCCTCAGTCTCAGGGACGTCAACCGCCGCACCGGGGTCTCCGGCTCCTACCTGTCCCAGATCGAAAACGGGGAGCGCAAGCCCGGCGCCAACATCGTGCGCAAGCTGGCCGCCCTCTACAACGTGGACCCGGAGGAACTCCTGAAGCGGGCCGGCCACGGCCCCAGGCCCGACCCCCACGGCGACGAGACCCTGGAGGTGGAGCGGGCCTACCGCTACGTGCTGGACGATCCCACCTTCCGGGTGGGAACCCGGCCCGACGGCCCCCTGTCCCTGAACGCCAAGCGGTTCATCGTGGAGATGTACGAGAAACTAACCGGCAAGAGGCTTTTGGAATGAACGAAACCCTGGGCGGCTTCTGCCGCGACCTGCTGGATGAACACCATTGTGACCCAGACCAGGAACCCAGCCTGGAGGCCGTCGCCGCCCGCTTCGTGGAACGCTTCGGCGTGTCGGCCCGGCCCACCATGGAGGAACTCAGGGCCCTGCTGCGCGACGCCGGGTTCGGCGAGGTAGAGGAGATGAGCATGGAGGGCTATCCCAAGGGACTGCACGTGGGGGTCGCCGGCCAGGAGTGCCACATCTTCTACAAGGAGGAGCTGTGGCAGGGCGCCCGGGACTACACCGTGCTCCACGAGGGCTACGAGATCATCCACGAGACCCTGTGCGACCTGGCCACGGGGACCAAGGCGAAGCAGAAGGTGTGCCGGGAGGCGAACCGCTTCGCGGCGGGGGTGCTGATGCAGCCGGGGGAGTTCCGGGAGCTGGCCCTGGCGTCGGGCCTGGACGTGATCGCCCTGCAGCGGGAGTACCGCTACGCCTACGCCGCCGTGGCCATGAGACTCACCGAGGTGGTGCGCAACCTGCCCTATTTCGTGGCGCTCTACGAGCGTCCCGGCCGCGCCGACCCGGCGAGGTGGCCCAGGGGCGACGACCTGGCGGCGCTGCGGGCCACGGTGGTCCGGCGTACCGAGGGCATGGGGCCGCCGGCATCCTGGCCCATCACCGGAAAGCGGGGCGGCATTCCCCAGAGGTACAAGCGGGTGCCCGCCGGGTCCCTGGCGGAGCGGGCGGCCCGCAGCGGTCAGCCGGAGTACGCCGAGGCCGGCGGCCTGGCCGCCGTCGCCAAGCCCGCGTACTGGAAGGGGCGGCTGGCCAAGGTGGCGGTGGTGGCCGTGCCATTGGAGTTCCGGGCGGTGCTGGCCCCGCAGGTTGACAATATCCCGGGGCAATCCCGCCATTCCCTGGCGAGGCCCAGGCTGGCCGCGCCTTGACGGGTAGGGCCGGATGCCGGATAATAGTAAGACAATCGCTTAACATGACAGGCAAAAAAGGGGGCCATGCCGCCACGACGCATTTCCAGGACCATCACATTCTCCCTGCCGCCCGAGATGTACCAGGATGTGCAGCGGGTCAAGGATGAGGAGGGCCGCGACATGAGCGAACTGGTGCGGGAGGCTCTGCGGCTCTACATGGAAGACAGGGAACTTCGCCGTGAGCAACGCCTGGAACAGCTGCGCTCCCGCCAAGTTGCCCAGCCAGAGGATCAACATCAAGGAGGACAGAGCAATGAGTAGGAATGCCGACCTGGCCCCCGTGGCCCTGTACGCCCGGGTCTCCAGCGACCGCCAGGACGTGGACCTCTCCGTGGCCGCCCAGCTTCGGGCATTGCGCGACTACGCAGAGAAGAACGGCTACCTGGTGGTCCGAGAGTACATCGACGAAGCCGAGAGCGGACGCATCGCCGACCGGCCCCAGTTCCGCAAGATGCTGGACGAGGCCGCCAAGCCGGAGGCCCCTTTCCGCGAGATTCTCGTCTGGAAATTCTCTCGCTTCACCCGCAAGCGGGAGCACGCCGTCGCTTTCAAGTCCATGCTGAGAAGGAAGGGCATCCGGGTGGTCTCCATCACCGAGCACGCCGACGACACCCCCACCGGCAAGCTCATGGAGGCCATCATCGAGTCCGTGGACGAATTTTATAGCGAAAATCTTGCGCAAGAAGTGACGCGGGGAATGCGGGAAGCCGCCTCCCGGGGCTTCTGGATGAACGCCAGCGCCCCCTACGGCTACCGGCGGGTCTATGTCCAGGACGGGGTCAAGAAGCGCCCCCGTCTGGAACTCAACCCGCCCCACGACGCCGTGGTCCGGCGGATCTTCGACCTCACCCTCCAGGGCAGGACCTCCCTGGACATCCTCAAGACCCTGAACGCCGAGGGTATCCCTTCACCCAAGGGCAAACAGTGGCGCAAGACCACCGTCCACAAGCTGCTCGGCAACGAAGCCTACTCCGGCACTTTGGTCTGGGGACAGAAGGCCAGGGACGGCCAGAAGCCGGTGCGGGTGGAGGGCGCCTTCCCCGCCATCGTCTCCCAACAGGAGTTCCAGCGGGTCAGGTCATTACTGGAAGCCCGCTCCCCGGCGGTCACCCATCCCCGCCGCGCCGCCAGCCCCTACCTGCTCAGCGGCCTGGCCAAGTGCGAGACCTGCGGCAAGGCCCTCACCGCCGCCGAGGCCAAGAGCGGGAAGTACACCTACTACGTCTGCCAGTCCATCCTCAAGCGGGGCAGCGGGTCCTGCGACACTCCCAGGCTGAATGCCAAGTCCTTCGAGGACATCATCGTCTCCAACATCCGCGAGAACATTCTCACCGAGTCCAACGTCCGCGACCTGGTGCGGCTGGTGGACGAGGAAATGGACGGGGTGGCGAGGGAGCAGCGGCAGAACCTGGAAACCATCGAGGCGGAGTTGGAGGAGGTCAAGCGGAAGCTGGACCGCATCTGGAACTTTGTCGAGAGCACCCACCTGGATATGGCCGACGCCTCCGAGCGCATCCTGGAACACCGCCACCGGCGGGAGCAACTGGAAGCCGCCGCCGAGGAAGCCCGGGCCGTTCTGTCCCAGAGGCGGGAACTGCTGGACAGCGCTGACGTAATCGCCGACTTCGCCCAGGACATGAGCGAGTTTCTGAAAACCAGCGAACTCACCGAAACCAAGGCATTCGTGCGGTCCTTCGTCAAGGAGGTGCTGGTGCGGCCCGGCGGGGCGACGATTGTCTACACAATCCCCACGCCGGAGGATAGTCCCACAGGGGGAAAGGACGCTGCTGAAATCGCCTTGAATGGCGGAGTTCGCAGTATCGAATACGGTGGTGGGCCGTGTGGGAATCGAACCCACGACACCCTGATTAAAAGTCAGGTGCTCTGCCTAGCTGAGCTAACGGCCCATGAGAGGGAATTCTTACAGGCTTTCCCGCACCGATGTAAGTCTGAGATGCAGGCGCTGGTCACCAGGCGTGGTAATGTCGTGACGGTTCGTTCTTCTTGATCCACGACGCTTTTCCAGGTGCTTTCCCCGGACCCAGCGCAGCAGCCAGCGTCCGCCATTATAACAAAGGTGATTTCCGGTAGGCTTCTCCGGGTTTGGACGGAAAGAGAATCCTGCCGTCTGGAATGCATCAACCGGTGTTACGCAGCCTTGGCGCCCGCTATTTTCTCTTTTAAGAGCGGGATCACCTGCCCGGCGGCGCGGTGGCATTCTTCGACGTGGGGGAAACCAGAGAGTATGAACTCGTCCAGCCCCAACCGCCAGTAGGACAGCAATTCGTCGGACACCTGCTCCGGCGTTCCTACCAGCGCGCTGCCGCAGTTGACCCGGACCTCGGAGAGTCCGTTCCAGAGATGGGGGCCAACCCGGTGGTCCGGGGCCTCCCTCGACTGGGCTTGAACGCCAACCATTGTGGTGCCCTGCACCGTGGCGCTGCGCTGGGCTTTAACTCGAGGATCGGCATGGGCGATCAACTCGCCGGCCGCACGCCAGGCTTCGTCCTCGGTGTCCCTGACCACAAGATGGGTGCGGATGCCGAAAAATGGTGCGCGCCCGGTCTTGTGAAACTGTTCCCGCAGAGAATCGATGCGTTGGGCCGTCTGCTCGATGGGTTCGATCCACCCCAGGTGCACATCGGCCTGCCGGGCGGACAGCCCCATGGCCCGTTCCGAAACTCCGCCCAGGTAGAACCTGGGACCGTCCCCGCACGGGGACGGCGAGCAATAGGCGCCGTTGAGGCGGTAGAATTGCCCGTCGTAATGGGCGGGACCGGAAGCCGTCCACAGGGTCCGGCAAGCGTCAATGAACTCCTCGGCCCGCTCGTAGCGGGTCGCCTGGTCGGTGGCCTCCCCCAATCGTTCCAGGTCGTTGCCGATTCCACCGGGCACGATGTTGATGTCCAGCCTTCCGCCGGATATTTCGTCGAAAGCGGCAGCCATCTGGGCGAAGAGGCCCAGGGAAATAAACCCGGGCCGCACGGCGACCAGAAACCGGATGCGCCGAGTGACTGCGGCCAGGGCGGTTGCGGTGGTCCAGGTCTCCGCCAGGGGCGCTTCCTCCGAAAATAGGCCGTTTGCAAACCTGGTAGGGATAAGCAGAGAGTAGAAACCCAGGTCTTCGGCGGTCTGTACGACCTGACGCAGGTACTCGAAGGTAGGCGGACGCTCAGCCTGCCAGGTACCGGCGTGGTGGCCATCGCCGTCGATGGGAATGAACCAGTCGAACTTGGGCTCTGGGCGTTCCTTGAGATCGGCCAACGGTATCCTCCGAGGGTCTTGACGGTGATTGGTCTACGCCAGGGGTCAGCTAATCGAGGGGTCCCACTGCTCTTCTTCCACCCGTTCCTTCTGGTACCACATTATCATCACCACCCCGGCGGTGATAATGCTCATCATATCTCCGATGACCCACAGGATCAGGCCTCCCAATTGCTGATCGGTGAGAGGCGAAATGCCCAGGGGCTGGGGAAACTCGTAGTACGCGTCGTAAATCAGGTTGGTGTTGAAGGTGATGCCGGCGCCCAGCAGAGTATTGGGCAGCACGATGAGCCCCAGGTAGAGGATCCGCAGCCCGTGGTGGAGGCGGGACCGGTGGGGCTTGGGGTCGATCACCACCCACCAGAATATGAACCCCGAACCGAGCATGGTCAGGTGCATGAACTCGTGGACGAGATCGTTGCGTACCGCCAGGTTGTGCAGGACCGGCACCTGCCAGAGATACAGGGTGCTCAGGAATACGACCGTGCTCACGATGGGGTTGGTTATGACGTGATACAACCGCTGCATCTGCGGGCTGCGCACGACCGGGCGAACGAACCCCTGGAGCGCCCACAAGGGAAGGCCGCGCAGCATGGGGGTAAGGGGCGCTCCGGCCAGCACCAGGACCGGCGCTACCATTCTGAGGAGTATGTGCTGGAGCTGGTGAACGGAGAATTGGTGCTCGGCCAGGGGATCAATTGGGGATTGGAGCGCCAGGAAGATGACCAGCAACCCGGCGAAGAAGCACGCCTTCTGCCAGAACCTGATGGGATGGCTGGGGTTGGGCCAGCGGCTCAGTCCGTTGACATAAAGGTAAGCGGTCAGGAACAGCGCGAGGCTGGGCAACGGGTTGGTCGTCCACGCTGCCCAGATGTTATCCCCTGGTTCCACCCCTCCATGGGCGAAAATCGCCGATGGGACCAACGCGAGACCGGCGACGGCCAGCGCTGCCAGAAGGGGTGAGCGCCGGAAATTATGGCTAACCGGCACCAGTCAACTCCCGCCGGCGGATGGCCTTCCGGGAACTCCAAACCAGATAGAGCACTCCCAACACCAGCGCGGCGAATACGCCGATGAACACCAGGCCGCCGGCCGTTGACTGGCGAGGAGTTGGCACGACATGAGAAGCCGTTCCTATTTGCACTCTTCCCCGGTCGCTGTTTACCTCGACCGCCATCTCCCAGACCCCGGCCCGGTCCAGTTCTACCCGTGCCGTGTACCTCCCCGGTTTGTCTGGAACGTGCAAGGCGATGGCCTGGCCCTGGTGCTCTTCCACCGCATGCTCGGCGTGAATGAGTACATGGGCATCGGTGATAGGAGGGCCTCCGCCCGGCTCGGCTACCACAATAACGTAGTCAACCGTCCCCAAGGAGAGGGAGGACGCGTTGGAGAACACGGTAATGTCGTAGGCGCCGGCGTGAACACGATATGGTTTGGCGCCGCTCTGCTGCGCCTCGGCGGAGTGGGGCGTGACCGCCGCTACCACGAATAACACCAGCGTGCAGCCGGCAACCGCCACGGCCTGCCCCAGGCATGGGGAAACCCAGTCCTCAATTCGCATATATCCAGTGTACCAGATGCGAAGGTGTTTCCCAGGGCATGCGCTGATTGGCCTGCAAGAAAGGGCGTGGCGAGGCTTATCCAGTAGCGACGTTAAAGCTGGAAGGTCTTCTTCCAGACCCCGGGGGAGCCGGGAGCGTGGACCATCAGGCCGCGCATCCGGGGGTTGTCGGGGTGGATGTTCTGCTGTTCCAGCCACTCCGGAGTGTCCGACACTCCCTCATGCTCGAACTCGTAGACCGTCGCGTAGGACGGCGTTCCCCGCACGCACTTCCAGCGCCGTCCGCGGATGCAGCCGGGGACCTTCTCGTAGTTGGGGATGTATACCTCGTTGTACCAACGGTTCCACTCTTCCTCGTGGCCTTCCACCGGGTCCATTCGGCCAACCTGCAGCGCAGGGGCCATGTCGGCTCCGGAGATTTCATCGGTGAGGGATGCCGGATGAATCAATTCGTACACCGGGTTGATCAGGTTCTTTCCGATGATCCGAGGCCCCATCCGCTGCGCCCACTCGGAAGGGATGCGGCCCGTCCAGCCGGGACTCTCGAGGACGGCGGGGCTTTCCAGTTCGTAGCAGGCCAGGTGCTTGGGGCCGCTCCTGACCGCCTCGTAACGGGCGGCGTTGAGAACACCCGGAATGGCGGTCAACTCAGGAATATGCTCCTCGTTGTACCAACGGTTGAACTCGTCCTCCAATTCCTGGGGGACGTCAACCCAGACCATGAGCAGTCCGGTGCCTTTCTTGTTTGGCATAATGCCTCCTGAACGGATACGGTTAGCCAGCGTCACTGGGCCGACGGGAACTTTGGCGTGCGCCGCTCACGAAGGGCCTGCAATCCCTCTCTGACATCATCACCAAAGAACCCCAGAGCCTCGGCCAGCAGCGAATAATCGAAGGAGGTATGCCCGGCCTGCCGCAGCCACTGGTTCAGGGCGCGCTTGGTAAAGCGGATAGCCGGCTGGGGACCGTCGGACAACTGCCGGGCCACCTGCATGGCCCGGGGCATGAGTTCTTCAGCGGGAACCGCCAGGCTCACCAGTCCGATGCGCTCCGCCTCCCTCCCATCCAGGAAATCGCAGGTGAGCAAGTAGTATTTGGCCTTGGCCATTCCGCAGAGCAGCGGCCAGATGATGGCGGCGTGGTCTCCGGCGGCCACGCCCAGCCGCACATGCCCATCGGTTATCTGGGCATCCTCGGCAGCGATGGAAATGTCGGCAAGGAGGGCGACCGCCAGGCCCGCGCCCACGGCGACACCATTGATGGCTGAGACGACCGGCTTGTCCAGGTTGAGCAGGTTGTAGACGATATCGCCCGCTTCCTTGATGGTGCGTCCGATTAACTCCGGGTTCCCCAGGGAATCTTCGATGAGGTCGAAGTCGCCGCCGGCGGAAAAGGCGTTGCCGGCGCCGGTGATGACGGCTGCGCGAACTTCGGGATCGTTTCCCAGGTCCACCCAGATCCGGCTCAGTTCATAGTGAAGCTGGGCGTTGGTGGCGTTCATCACCTCCGGGCGGTTCATGGTCAGCAGGGCAACGCCGTCGCTGCGCTCCACCACCAGGTGTTGGTACTCGGAATAGGGGCCTGGCTGCTGCCCGCTGGTCATGGGTGTTGCTCCCGTCTCGCTGCCTGCCGGAATAGTCAGTCGGATACTGCCTGAGGACTATCTCAAAACCAATCCTATCACCGCTATCATGCACCCGGCATTCGCGGGGCCAGGCTCATGCCCCGTCGACGGGGTAGGGACCAGTCCGGCTGTTCCCTGACGAAAAACTGGCAAAAATTGATTTGTGGGACATTTGGGCGGTTTCGTGCTCAACCACCCTCGAATCCAGGGTATTTTAGCGCCAAATCCGGGACATTCTAGGGCCGTTACGGGACACGTCCGGGACACGATTGAGACAGGTTGAGACATTCTGGGACATTTTTGGTGCATTTGAGCGTGGGAAAAGGGACATTTCCCTGGTTGAAGGCTCAGTCGTTAAGGGCCCGATGGGAACCGGGAGGTCCAGCGGGATTCGAAGCACCAAGCCCGGCAACATGAGATAACTGGATGTCCTCTGAATATCCTTCCGCACTAATTTTCCGCACCAATTCTCTTCCCCAACAACGTTAGTGTTCCGGCACCGGGGGTGTCAATGGCCAACTGTCAGCGGATGGGTTGTTATGGAAGGGAGTTTCTAAGTGTTGATCCCCCATTGGCGGACCATCTCCAGCATGGTGCGGGCGGTCTGCTCGTGGGCTATGTCCACCATGTCGCCCGCATAGGTCACCACCGCGCTGCCCGCGCCCCGCTGCTCCTCCATCGCTTTCAACAGCCCCTGCCAGTGGGCGATCTGCTCGGCGGTGGGAGTGAAAACCTCGTTGACCACCGGAACGTGGGAGGGGTGAATCAGGTTCATTCCGGTATATCCAAGCTGCTTCAGCTGGTTGGCCAGGTTGCGCAGCCCGTCCAGGTCGCGGATGTCGAACCAGCCCCCGCTGATGGGAAACTCGATTCCGGCGGAGCGGGAGTCCACCAGCACCTTCGACTTTATGAACAGAGTCTCCATACCCTCCGGCGTCCACTGGAACCCGATGGAACGGGCGGTGTCCCCGCCCTTGCCGCCGCTGCCTCCCATGTGGGCCACCCGGTTCGAGGCCATGGCGATGTCGTAGGCCTGCCGGATGCCAGCGGCGGTCTCCAGGGACGGGTCGATGCAGATGGAACCAATATCCATACCGGCCTTGCGTTCGAAGAAGCGCAGGAGAGTATCCACCTCCACCACGTCCTCGGGCCGCTCCACCTTCGGCAGCAGGATCCCGTAAAGGTGGGCGCTGGTCACGGCTTCAAGGTCGAACCCGGTCAGGCCGGTTTCCAGCCGGTTGACGCGGACGAAAAGGTTCTGTCCTGCCGACCCCAGTTCCTCGACCATCCCGGCCACCAGGGAGCGGGCGGTTTCCTTTTCGTTCTCCGGCACCGAGTCTTCCAGGTCCAGGATCAGTGCGTCGGCCCCGTACTGGGGGGCCTTCCGCATCATGTCTTCCCGGTTGCCCGGCACGAACATCACCGACCGCAGCGGTTTGGCTTTGAACCTCATTTGAGCCTCACAGACAGTAGTCTCACAGGTGGTTTGAACCGATTAATGGTTGCTCCAACGGAAGCGGCTGTACAGGCCGTGGGTGCCGCTGGTGTCCCACTTCAACCCGTCGGCATCCAGAGTCAGTTGAGACCGGGCAATGACGTGCTCCGGCCCGTGGATCACATTGTAGAGGTTGGAGATTGTCACGGGTTCATCCCGGTCGGCGCCCCGGATAGCGTCCACCCGCAGGGACGCCACATTGGCAACCTCCAATATCCTGGAGCGGTCGGACTTGCTGAAAACGAAGGCGGCGGGCCGGCAGAATTGAGGCGCTTCCCCCGCGTAGAACCGGACCATCCGTTCCCAAGGGCCTCCCGCTCTGCCCGACAGGATTTCCTCCAGCGCGGCGTACTGTTCGGGAGTGGCTTGGTCGTCTACGAAAACCAGCGCGGTCCAGTTTCCGGCGAACATGCTTGGCCCCGGCGAAGCGGCGACGACCAGGGCGTTCAGGCCGGACAGGTCCAGTCCGCCATAGGCTCCCGCGTCGATGTGGATTCCCCACAGGTTGTCGCAGGTCTCGTGGGTGCTGTTCTGGCGGAAGTCGGCGTGGCATGGGCAGACCACATTGCAGTTGCAACCCTCGAACAAATCACCCTCGGCCCACCATTCAAGCGTGGTCATTGGTTCAACCTGCCGCCCGCTAGATAACCCCGTCCGCCGCCAATCGCTCTAGGTCACCCGGACCCATCTCCAGGAGCTTCCCGTAAATCTCGCCGTTGTGCATCCCCAGCGTGGGCGCGCCGGACAACGTAGGGAGCGGCCCGCCGGAAAACACCACCGGGAACCCGGAGGCTATTCCGCCGGGAACCGGATCCTCCATGGCACCGTGGCGCATGGGCTGGAGTGTTCCCCTCTTGTAGAAGTGAGGGTCGGCCATGATGTCCGGCACGGTGCGGACCGGCCCGCAGGGGACATCGGACTCCTCCAGCCGGGCCAGAATTTCGGATTGGGTCATCCCGCCCACCCGCTTCTGCACCTCGGCACGGGCATCCGCCACATTAATCGAGCGGGAGGTGTAGTCAGTGAAGCGCGGGTCTTGAAGCAGTTCCGGCGCCGACAACGCGCCGCACAACCGCCTCCATTGGTCGTCGCTGGCAGCGGTAATGATGAGGTCGGCGTCCGAGGCGTGGTACAGGCCGGTCGGTCCGCCCCGGCTGGTGTTGCCGGTTCGGAGGGGATTGCCCGCTTCCACATCCTCCTCCAGGTTCTCCATGAACATCAAGGCGGCCAGCGTGTCCATCATGGAGACGTCCAGATGCTGGCCGTGTCCGGTCTTTTCCTTCTCCCTCAGTGCGGCCATGATGGAGTAGGCGGCGAACAGGGGAGTTACCAGGTCGCCAATGTAGAACCCTACCTTGGTCGGAGGCCCGTCGGCATCCCCGTTGATGTCCATCAAGCCGCTCATGCCCTGGATCTGGGGGTCGTGGGCCGGACGGTCGGCGTAGGGGCCGGTCTGCCCGTAACCCGCGATGGAGCAGTAGACGATGCCCGGGTTGACCGCTGACACATCGTCATAGCCCAACCCTAGGCGGCGCATGGATCCGGGCGCCAGGTTCTCCAGGACAATATCCGACTGGCGGGCCATGTCGAGGAACATCTCCCGCCCCTTCGGGTCTCTCAGGTTCAGGGTGACGCTTTTGACGCCTTGCGTGCGCTTCAGAAACCGGGTGGCGATGTCCTGCTTGGTCTGGGGGGTGTTGTGGACGCCCTCCGGCCCGGCGAAAGGCCCGTTGCCCCGTACCGGGTCGCCGCGCCCCGGGATTTCCACCTTGATGACCTCGGCTCCCATTCTGGCCAGGGTCATGCTCAGGTACGGGCCGGCCAGGAACACGGTAACGGCCAGGACCCGGATATCGCTGATGGGTTGCATGCGGACTCCTGCTTTGTTTTCCGATTTTGCAACGGTTGCCCAAGTATACCCCGCCTCGGCTGGAGGCGCATTCCAAGCTCGCGTTCCTGAAGCTTCTTTAGAAGTTGTTCCGAGGGTGCCCGCAGCGGCCGCCTGGTTAGAAGACCGGCGGAGCCGTATGTTACAATCGGCCCATCAACCGGCAGACATTCCAGACCCAAAATCGAGGTGGTTGGTTATGGCAAATATCGTGCTGTCCAACACGGATTACAACGTAGTTGGGACCCGTCCTGTCCGTCATGACGGAGCCGACAAGGTCACCGGCAGGGCCAAGTATGGAGGAGACTTCCAGATGAGCGGACTGCTGCACGGGCAGGTACTCCGCAGCCCCCATGCCCATGCCCGCATCAAGTCCATCGACACCAGCAAGGCCGAGGCCTACCCAGGAGTCAAGGCGGTGGTCACGGTCAAGGACCTGCCCATCTCCTCCATGGAAAACCCGGACCAGGGGATGCGCCACGCCAGCGACAACGTGCTGGCGCGGGACAAGGCTCTGTACAAGGGCCACCCCATCGCGGGAGTCGCCGCCATCAATCCCCACATCGCCGGCATCGCCGTGGATCTGATAGAGGTCGAATACGAGGTGCTGCCCTCGGTGACGGATGTGCAGTCCGCCATGGCCGACGGCGCTCCGCTCCTCCACGAAGACATGACCACCACCGACCTCGGGGAGGCAACCGACAAGCACAGCAACGTGGCAACTCATTTCAGCTACGAGTTGGGGGACCTGGACGAGGGATTTGCCAAGGCCGACGTTGTCGTCGAACGGGAATTCACCACCACGATGGTCCACCAGGGATACATCGAACCGCAGAACGGCTCCGCCCTGTGGAACGCCGATGGGCAGCTGAAGGTATGGACCAGCACGCAAGGCTCCTTTGCCGTACGCGAGTCGCTGGCCAAGGTCCTCGACTTGCCGGTTTCCAAGATTACCGTTGTGCCCATGGAGATTGGGGGCGGGTTCGGCGGGAAAATCCCCATATACCTGGAGCCGGTGGCGGCGTTGCTTTCCAAGAAGACCGGGCAGCCGGTCAAGATACTCATGTCCCGCATTGACGTTTTCGAAAGCACTGGCCCCACCTCCGGCGCGTGGATGAAGATCAAGATGGGCGCCACCAGCGACGGCAAGATAGTCGCCGCGGATGCAACCCTGGCCATGGAAGCCGGCGCCTTCCCGGGATCCCCGGTTACCATGGGAGCCCAGTGCCTCTTTGCCCCTTACGATATCGAAAACGTCCGTTCCCAGGGATACGATGTCGTGGACAACAAGCCCAAGGTCGCTCCCTACCGCGCCCCCGGCGCCCCCATTGCGGCCTTCGGCGGCGAACAGGTCGTGGACGAACTGGCCCGCAAGTTGGGCATGGACCCCCTGGAGTTCCGTCTCAAGAACGCCTCGAAGGAGGGCACCCGCCGGGTCGACGGGCCGGTATATCCCCGCATAGGCAACGTCGAGTGCCTGGAAGCGGCCCGCAACTCGGAGCACTACAACGCTCCGCTGGAGGGACCCAACCGGGGACGGGGCGTGGCAACCGGGTTCTGGTTCAACATAGGAATGCAGTCCAGTTGCAGCATCGGCGTCAACCCCGATGGGACCATCACCCTGGTTGAGGGTTCCACCGATATTGGCGGGACCCGCGCTTCCATTGCCATGCAGGCCGCCGAAGTGCTGGGGATTCCGGCCGAGGACGTTCACCCCAGCGTGGCCGACACCGACTCGGTGGGCTACACCTTCCTCACTGGCGGCAGCCGGGTCACATTCGCCAGCGGCTGGGCGGCCTACGAGTGCGCCCAGGACATCAAGCAGAAGATGATCGACCGGGTTTCCAGCATCTGGGACGTTGCCGCCGAGGACGTGGAGCTGGTTGACGGCACCTTCCAGCACAGGTCCGAGCCCGAGTTGAAGATGAGCTTCAAGGAGTTGGCCGGGCAACTCAACCGCACCGGGGGCCCCGTTTCCAGCCAGGTCAGCGTTGACCCCAAGGGTGCGGGGGGAGCCTTCAGCACCCAGATCGCCGACGTGGAGGTGGACCCGGACACCGGCAAGGTCACTGTGCTCCGTTTTACCGCCACCCAGGATGCCGGCAAGGCCATCCACCCCAGCTACGTCGAAGGCCAGATGCAGGGTGGGGTGGTCCAGGGCATCGGCTGGGCCCTCAACGAGGAGTACTACATGAACGATGAGGGCTCAATGGTGAACTCCAGCTTCCTGGATTACCGGATGCCCACCAGCCTGGACCTGCCCATGATCGACACCGTGATTGTCGAAGTCGCCAATCCCGGCCATCCCTTCGGAGTGCGCGGCGTCGGAGAGGTGCCCATCGTTCCTCCAATGGCCGCCGTAGCCAACGCCATCCACGACGCCCTGGGAACCCGCATGGAGCACCTGCCCATGTCCCCCGGGAACATCCTGGAAGCCCTGTGGGAGCAAGACGGAGCATCCCAGCAGCAGGCGGCGGACTAGGTCTGCTTTCGCACCAACGGAAACCCAGCATCTTTCGAAAGGGCCGTCTGACGAGACCGGCCCTTTCAATTAATTGGGAAGCCAAGAACGGGAAACCAAGGAGAAGAGAAACATGGCCCGTGTACCCTTTGCACAGCGTGACACCATGACCCCGGAAGGACAGGAAGCCTGGGACGAGATTGAGAGTAGCCGGGGAGGCGTCGCCCGCAACTATGCCGCCATCCTCAACAACCCCCAGGCCGCCAAATACATGGCGACCTTGGGCGGATACGCTCGTTTCGAGACGCCCCTGGATCCCCGGGTGAAGGCCCTGGCCGTCCTCACCGCCGCTCGGGAAGCTTCCGGCCACTATGTCTGGACGGTGAACCAGCGGAGCGCGAAGGAAGCGGGGATCGACGATGCCGTCATTGCGGCCATCCACGAATACCGGGCCCCGGCCGGACTGGACAGCAAGGATGCGGCGGTGGTCCAGTTTGTCCTTGAGCTGCTGCGCCAGCACCGGGTCAGCGACTCAACCTTCGAGGGCCTGCGTTCCCGGATTGGGGATGCAGGAGTCATCGACGTCCTGGTGGTGGTGGCCTACTACCACGGCCTCGCCCACACCCTGCAGGCGTTGGACGTGGAACTGCCGGAAGGGGTTTCCTCGGCTCTTACCTACTAGGGCTCCATCGCCGAGCCCCGGTCCGGCAGACCGCAACCTTCGGTTACAAAAGAGGAGCGGCCGGCCTCCGAAGAGAGGAACCGCTGAAGGAGCGGTTCACTGCCGGTCGCTGGACTTGGGATTTTAGGGCACCGAGACGCCCTGGTCAACCACTGACTGCAGGTCCCAGTTCGGAGTGCCAGTGATGGTGGGTTGCGCGTCATCTTTCCATGAGAGGAAGTTATGGCTGATTACATCTACTTGGTCCAGATGGACATTCCTGCCGAGAAGGAAGAGGAGTTCAACCGGGTCTACGATACGGAGCACGTGCCCAACATATGCAACGCTCCTGGTGTCCACAGCTGCACCCGCTACCAGTTGATATCATCGGATGTGAACGGGGTGGCCCGCTATGCGGCCGTATACGAGGTGGACTCGCCGGACATTCCCTTCAGCGACGGGTGGAAGGCGGAATCGGAGAAGGGGGATTGGCCGACGAAGATCCGGCCCCACACCATGAACCGGTCCCACCTGGTGTTCAAGAAAATGTCCTGACCAGGGTTGCTTATCCCGATCCCACGCAGGTTATCGTCTTCAGGACGCCGGGTATCCCCTGCATTCCCCCGGTTACCGTTTCCGCTACTGCCGCCATGTCAGGGGCGTTGACGCACGCAATGACGTCGTGAGGGCCGGTGATCACGTCGGCGAATTCCACTCCCGGTATGTCCCGGATCGATTCCGCGACCTGCCTGACATGCCCCACTTCTACTTCGATAAGTATATATGCCCTTGCCGCCATCTCTCCTTCCGCATCGTCCCGTATTGCCGTCGCGGAGCGTGTTCCCAACCGATCAGTCGGGGATGCAGGCTGTCGAGGTAACCTCCACCAGGTTATTGCCCGCTCCGAAGGCGACGATGATAGCGGTCCGGGCCGGACGATTGTCCGGGAAATACTCCGCGTAGACCTCGTTAAATCCGGCCAGGTCTTCCTGCCTAGCCAGGTAGCAGGTGTTGGTGAGGACATTGTCCAGCGAAGAGCCGACTTCCTCGAGGATAATCCGGATGCGGTCCAAGGTGTAGCGGGTCTGTTCCCGGATGCCGTCGCCGGCCTCGCCGGTGGTGGGATGACGGCCGGTGCATCCCTGTACAAACACCAGATTGCCGAACCGGGTCGCTTGAGAGAGGGGGGCGGCTCCCGGAGAAAGGTTGGCTGAGTTTACGACTTCTTTCTTTGGCATGACTTCCTGCTTTTTCGGGATTGAGTTTGCCCAAGCCCAGGGGATCGAGCCGCGGCGGGTGGAGGAACGCCAACACCGGCGCCCCGGTCTTATCCGCCCGTGTTGCAACGTGCGGCGGCGCTATATAAAATGCAACCAATATTGGCTGCCTTGGGCGAAGGTAGGATAGCGTGCCCGGCAGCTACCGGCAAGCGTTGGCGCCGCAGCCGGCGCTAAACACGGAGCCACCAAGCGCGCCTTGGAGAACACAACCGGACAAACAGCGCGCTGAGGCGGCGGCCGTTAGAACATAGAGGGAGTTTTCGTATGGCGAGCATAAACCCGGGCAACATCAGGAACGTTGCGCTACTGTCGCACAGCGGGTCGGGAAAGACCTCTCTGTGCGAGACCCTGCTGTTCAATGTCAAGGCAACCACCCGGATCGGCACCATCGAGGACGGTAACACGGTATCGGACTACGAGCCGGAGGAAATAAAGCGGGGCAGCAGCGTTCAGACCACCCTTGTTTCCTGCACCGGGGGGCCCAACAAGTACAATTTCCTGGATACTCCCGGATACGAAGATTTCGTCGGCGAAGTCGTGTCCGCCCTGAGAGTGGTGGAAGCTTCGGCCATCCTAGTCGCAGCCCAGTCCGGTGTGGACGTAGGAACTGAGCGGTCGTGGAATCTCACCCAGGAAGCCGGACTGCCCGCCATGTTCGTGGTCAACAAGATGGACCGGGAAAACGCCGGCTTCTCCCGGACCGTCGCCGACATCCAGGGCACCTTTGGCAATATGTGCGTCCCCTTCCAGATTCCCCAGGGAGAAGGGGCCGACTTCCAGGGGCTCGTAAGCGTCGTCCATCCCCCAGCTGAAATCCCTGCCGAAGTGGCCGACGAGTTCGAAGCGGCCAGGGAACGGCTCATTGAGGCTGTCGCCGAGGCAGACGACGAACTGGCCGACAAGTACCTGGAAGGTGAGGAGCTGACCGACGCTGAAGTTGTCGCGGGGGCGCGCAAGGCCGTGCTGGCCGGGGATTTGGTCCCCATCCTGGCTACCTCCGCCACCAAGAACCTGGGCATCGACGAGTTCGTTGAGACTGTCAAAGAGTTCCTGCCTTCCCCCTTGGAAGGAAACCGGCCGACCATGAAGGACAACTCCGGCAGCGAAGTTGACGTCGAGGTTGACCCCGGCGCTCCCCTGGCTGCCCTGGTGTTCAAGACCACCGCCGACCCCTTCGTCGGCAAGCTCTCCGTCTTCCGCGTCTTCCGCGGCACCATCAGCAGCAACTCGGAGGTCTGGAACAGCGCCCGCAACCAGTCGGAGCGGATCGGGCAGTTGTACCTGCCACGGGGCAAGTCTCAGGAAAACATCGCCGAGGTTTCCGCCGGAGACATCGGCGCCATCGGCAAGCTGGCCGCAACCGTCACCGGCGACACGCTCTGCGTCCGCGACAACGCTGTTTCCTTCGAACCCATCGAATTCCCCCAGGGGTTCTACAGCGTGGCGGTCAATCCCGCCACCAAGGCAGACCTGGACAAGATGTCCACCTCCCTCAGCCGCATGGTGGAGGAAGACCCCAGTCTGCGCCTTTCCCGGCAGGTTGAGACCAGCCAAATGGTGCTTACCGGCTTCGGGGAAGCCCAGATTGACGTGGCCATCGAGAAGATCAAGCGCAAGTTCGGCGCCGAACTTGAAACGAGGCTTCCCAGGGTGCCCTACCGTGAGACCATCAGCAAGGTTACCCAGGCCGAATACCGCCACAAGAAGCAGAGCGGCGGTCACGGCCAGTACGGCCACGTTCTGCTCCGCCTGGAGCCGATGGACCGGGACCAGGGGTTTGAGTTCGGTTCGGAAATCGTGGGCGGGCGGGTGCCCCGGGAGTATATCCCCGCCGTGGAGAAGGGCATCGTCAAGACAATGGAAGAGGGGGTCGTTGCCGGATACCCGGTGGTGGACATGAAGGCCGTCATCTACGACGGCAGCTACCACGACGTGGACTCCTCAGGAATGTCTTTCGAAATCGCCAGTTCCCAGGCCCTGCGCAAGGGCATGGCCGACGCCAGCCCCATTCTGCTGGAGCCCATCGTCAAGCTGACCGTAAATGTCCCTGACGCCTACACCGGCGACGTGATGAGCGACCTGAACGGGAAGCGGGGCCGCATCCTGGGAATGAACCCCGAGGCCCGTTACACCGTTATCGAGGCCGAAGTCCCCCACTCCGAAGTCCAGCGCTATGCCCAGGATCTGCGGTCGCTGACCCAGGGGCGCGGCAACTACCGGTTCGAGTTCGATCACTACGAGCCGGTCCCCCAGAACCTGGAAGGACGGGTGGTTGAGGAAGCCAAACGCGCCCGAGAGGAAGAGCGGGCCTAGCCCCACCACGGCAAGGCCCTGCCGCAGGCGACACGGTCAAGAGAGACGGCCCGGGATTCCCGGGCCGCTTCCGTTATGGAAGGGTTGCCTTGGGTATGGTGCGGAAGGTGGGAAGGCCCCCATCAGTCTGACGAGGTGGGACTAAAACCCCCAGCTTGGATGATACTCGCCGAACACATCCCGGAACACGCCCATCATCTCGCCCAGGGTCGCGTAAGACTTCACCGCCTCCAGCAGCGGGGGCATCAGGTTATCGGAACTCCGGGCAGCCTGTTCCAGCGTTCTAAGGCTGGACGCAACGGCCCGTCCGTCCCTGGTGCGCCGCATATCGTTGAGCTTCCGTATGTGCCGCTGCTCTCCTTCAACGTCCACCCGGAGCAGAGGTATCTCCAGGACTTCGTCGGAAGTGTACTGGTTGACCCCCACCGTAATCCTTTCCTGCCGGTCCTCCTCCAGTTGGGCCGTATACGCCGACTCCGCGATCTCGCGCTGGAAGTACCCGGTCTTCAGCGCCGGAATGACTCCCCCCATGTCGTCCACGGCGCGGAAATACTGGTAGGCTGCTTCTTCCATCTGGTTGGTCAGGGACTCCAGAAAATAGCTGCCGCCCAGCGGGTCTACGACGTCAGCAACTCCGGTCTCATGGGCAAGGATCTGCTGGGTGCGGAGCGCCTGCAAGACCGCTTCCTCCGACGGGAGCGCCCAAGCCTCGTCCTTGGAGTTGGTGTGGAGGGACTGGCATCCCCCCAGCACTGCCGCCAACGCCTGCATCGCCACCCGCATCACGTTGTTGTCCGGCTGCTGGGCCGTCAATGCGGCCCCGGAGGTCTGGGCGTGGCAGCGCAGCCAGTGAGAGCGGGGGTTTCGCGCCCCAAAGGTGTCCCGCATCTCGGTGGCCCAGATGCGCCGCGCCGCCCGAAACTTGGCAATCTCCTCGAAGAAGTTGTTGTCCACGTTGAAGAAGAAGCTCAGCCGGGGCGCGAAATCGTCTACCGCCAGCCCCCGGTCCACGCAATGCCGCACGTACTCGAACCCGTCGGCAAGGGTGAATGCCATCTCCTGCACCGCCGTGGCCCCCGCTTCCCGGATGTGGTAACCGCTGATGCTGATGGGGTTCCACTGGGGCATGTGAAGCGCGGCGAACTCCACCGTGTCCACCACCAGCCGCATGGAAGGCTCAGGGGGGAAGATGTACTCGTTCTGGGCCAAGTACTCCTTCAGAATGTCGTTCTGGAGGGTGCCGCCCATTCTGGCTAGCGGCACTCCCTGCTTTTCCGCGACGGCGATGTACATGGCCCAGATGATGGCCGCCGGGCTGTTGATGGTCATGGATGTGGTGATGCTGTCCAGGGGAATCCCTTCGAACAGCGTTTCCATGTCGGCCAGGGATGACACCGCCACGCCGCACTTGCCGAACTCGCCCTCGGCTTGGGGAGCGTCGGTGTCGTAACCGTACAGGGTCGGCATATCGAAGGCGACGCTCAGGCCGGTCTGCCCGTGGTCCAGCAGGAACTTGAACCGCTCGTTGGTCTCCTCCGGCAGGCCGTATCCCGCGAACATCCGCATCGTCCACAACCGCCCCCGGTGTCCGGTGGGATGCACTCCCCGCAGGTAGGGGAACTCCCCGGGGAACCCGGTGGGATAGCTTTCCGCTGCCCCGCTGCCTTCGGGGGTGTAGAGAGCATCTACCGGAATCTGCGAAGGAGTCTTGTAGGCCGGCTTCCGTTGCGGGGCGGCGTTGGCTCGTTCCTGCCATGCCGCCTGACGTCGATTCAAGTCAATGGGTGATTCTCGGTCGCTCACCGTTCAACTCCCTGGGAGTTCGGAATGGGCCGGAGGAAGGGTCAGATAGAAGGTTCAGGAGGTCAGCCGCAGGAACCGGCGCCGCCCCACCCGCAGCACAACCCCCGGGGTGATGCCTTCATCCAGGGAGTCCCCGGCCACCACCCGGGACTGCCCGTCGGGACCGATGACCTGCACCGCTCGCTGGTTGATTAACCGCTTGGCCTCGCCGTTGCTGGATGCCAGGCCCGCCGAGACCAGCATGCGGCTCAACGAGCCGGTTCCCCGCCCGGCCGAAGCATCCAGTTGGAACTCGGGGATTTCTTCGGGAAGGCTGCGCTGCTGCACCACCCGCTCGAAATTCCGCTCCGCTCCGTTGGCGGCGGTTGGATCATGGAAGGCGGCGGTAATCTCCCGGGCCAGCCGCTTCTTGAACTCCATGGGATTGACTGTGTCATTCTCGATGGCCTGCCCCATATCCGCCAACTCTGCGCCGGGGAGATCAGTCAGGTAGTCGAAGTAGGGGACGATGAGGTTGTCGGGCAGCGACATGAGCTTCCCGTACATATCGTTGGGTTCCTCTTCCACCGCCACGTAGTTGTCCAGGCTCTTGCTCATCTTCTGGACGCCGTCGGTGCCGGGCAGGATGGGCATCAGGAAGCACTGCTGCGGCTTCTGGCCCATTATCTCCTGCAGGTCCCTTCCCACCAGCAGGTTGAACATCTGGTCGGTGCCTCCGAATTCCACGTCGGACTCGATGGCCACCGAATCGTAGGCCTGGAGCAGGGGATACAGGAGTTCAGTTATCGCGATGGGCTGGTGTTCGCTGAAACGCTTGGCGAAGTCGTCCCGTTCCAGGAACTGGGCGACGGTGAAGTGGCTGGTCAGACGGATGACGTCCGCCAGGTTGAACTCTCCGAACCACTGGCTCTGCCACTCGACCTGCGTCCGGTCCCGGTCCACCACCCGGAAGAACTGGCGCATATACGACTCGGCGTTGGAGACGACTTCCTCGTGGGTCAACATGGGCCGCGTGGCCGAGCGGCCGCTGGGGTCGCCTATCTGCGCGGTCCAGTCTCCCACGATGAGGATGACCTGGTGGCCCAGCTCTTGGAGTTCCCGCAGCTTGCGCAGTCCCACCACGTGTCCCAGGTGAATATCGGGCCGGCTGGGGTCGAACCCCATCTTCAGGCGCAGGCGCTTGCCCGAACGCAGCATCTCCACGAACTCGTCCCTGGAGATAATGCTTGCTACCCCCCTCTGAGTGACGTGGTCGATTACCGCCTGGTTAACCAATTCGCACTCCATCGTCCGCGGCCAGCGAAGCTCGAGCGTTGGCCACGTCCAGGTTTACTTGTTCAATGAGAGCGTCGATCCCGGAGAAGGTCTCCTGCTCCCTGAGCCTTTCCACGAACTCAACCCCGATAGTCTTTCCGTAGAGGTCTTCGGCAAAGTCCATGATGTAGACCTCCACCAGGCGCTCCGTGAGTCCGAAGGTGGGGCGGATGCCAATGCTCGTGGCGGATGGGAGCCGCCGGCCGTCCACCAGCGCCCAGGTGGCGTAGATGGCATCGCCCGGTATGAGCATTCCGTCCGGGACATTGACATTGGCAGTGGGGAACCCCAGTTCCCGCCCACGGCCGTCTCCCCGGACGACCTCTCCACGCAACCTGAACTTGCGTCCGAGGAGGGCGTTTCCCGTCTCCAAGTCTCCCCCTGATATGGCCTCCCTTATCCTTCTGCTGCGCACCGGGGAGCCGTCCACCAGCAGGGGGTCTACCGTCTCGACCCAGAAGCCCAACTCCTGCCCGATGGCCTGGAGAAATTCTGCGGTGCCCTCGCGTCCCCGCCCGAAAGCGAAGTCCGGCCCCACTACCAGCCCCTTCAGATTCAGGTGGGTGTTGAGCAGGTGGGCGAATTCCGTTGCCGGCACTTGGGAAAGCTCCGTAGTGAATTCCAGCGAGATCACCAAGCCAACGCCGTACTCCTTCAACAGTCCCGTTTTCTCGTCGGGAGAAGTCAGGAAACTGACTTGCTGTCCAGGCCGCAGCACCGCCGATGGATGGTTGGAGAAGGTCAGCACTGTCGGGATGGCCCCGGGATCTGAGCGCTGTATCAGGCGCTCCAGAAGGTGCCGGTGTCCGAGATGCACACCGTCAAACACCCCGATGGTGACCACGGTTTCCCCATCCGGGGCGGCTGCTGCCAATGCCTGGCGAAAGCTCATTCTGGGTGGATTCCTCGCAGGCTGAATTTCACGGTATTGTAATTCCCCGGCTGGCAATAGGGAAGTTGCGTATGTTCCCCGGGTCTGAGGGAACCGCCCTGGAGCGGTTCCCCTCCGGTCTTGCACAGGGCTGAAGGTGGGGCAACCCCGGCATGGTGTGGTAGAGTGCAAACCCGCTTCCAGTCGCGACAGATCATGACAAAAATGCCTCAAACTCACTGCCGATTGCTCTGGAAACTTCAATGGGGAGCCAAGTTATAATGCCCCCCAGAGCCTCAATGCGGGTCGTCGGCGGCACGGCGAGGGGACGGCGCCTTTTGGGAGCCATCGCCCCTGGGGCACGGCCGACTACCGAGCGGGTCAGGGCCGCTATATTTAACGTCCTTTCACCTGAGACATACCTCGGAGAAAGGGCCCTCGACCTGTTCGCGGGATCTGGAAGCCTGGGAATTGAAGCACTAAGCAGGGGCGCGGCGTGGGCGGATTTTGTGGAACGGGACCGCAGGCAATGCGGCGTTATTCGTTCCAACCTCGAAAATACCGGGTTTCCTGGGCAAGGCAAGGTGTACCAGGCCGATGTAATCCGGCTCCTGGACTCCCTCCCCGGCCCTTACCGCCTGGTTATGCTCGATCCTCCGTACCGCTTGACCCAGCTGGGGGATGTCTTGGAGAAGATCGCCCAACATCCAGGCTTGGTCTCCCCGGACGGGGTCGTAGTAGTTGGGCATTCCAGGCATGCGGAATTGCTGCCCAGCTATGGCCCCTTGTCCCGCGAATCCCTCCGCCGGTATGGCGATAACGTGGTCGAGTTCTACATTAAGAGGGTGGCCGACAGGAAGTAGCGAATGGTAACTGCGTTGTATCCGGGAACCTTTGATCCGGTCACGGCAGGGCACGTTGATATTACCAACCGTGCATCGGCCCTGTTCGAAAAGGTCGTCGTTGCAGTCTATGCGACTCCTTCGAAGAGCTTGTTGTTCAGCACCGAAGAGCGGGTGGATCTGTTCCGCCGGTCCGTTGGGCATTTGCCCAACGTGGAGGTCCGGGAGTTCGACGGATTGGTGGTCCGGTCGGCGCAGGAAGCGGGCGCCGCGGTCATTGTCCGCGGATTGCGCAGCGGGTCAGATTTTGAGTACGAGTTCGAGATGGCTTCGATGAACCGGCGTCTGGCGCCCAGCGTCGACATGGTGTCCTTCATGACATCGCAGGACGTGATGTTCATCAGTTCCAGTCTCCTCAAAGAAGTAGCCCGGTTGGGTGGGGACGTGACCGGAATGGTCCCTCCTCACGTGGCGGACGCGTTGTATTCCAAAGTACGGTAAGCCGGCCCCTCAGGAGTGACAGGCCGGAAAAGGAGGACATCATCGATATCATAAACGTTGTCGACCGTTTGGAAACCCTGGTGAACACCAGCAAGATAATGCCCATGGGCAACAATATCCTGATGGACCGCAAGAAGGTCATGGAGCTGGTGGACCAGCTTCGCTTGCAGATTCCTCAAGAAGTAAAGTCGGCGGAAGAGGTGCTGGTCCAAAAGGACCAGATCATCAACCACGCTATGGTGGAAGCCCGCCGCGCCAAGCTCAAGGCCGAGGACGAGTTTCGCGAGAAGCTGAACCAGAATGAGCTGCGGAAGCGCGCCGACGATATGATCCGGGAGGCGGAGCATCGGGCCGAGCGCATCATCGACCTGGCCGAGAGCGAAGCCCAGGCCAAGCGCATGGAAGCGGACGCCTACGCCCTGCGGTCTTTGCGTGCCTTTGAACGGGAGCTCAACAGTCTAAACGCTTCGGTCCGCAAGGGAATCGACCTCCTGGCCGGAAATGCCCTGGTCAACAGCAGCGCCGGACTTCCCTCCCCGGTGTCCTACGACGATTAACCGCCCGCACACTCCAGGGTGCGGTATATCGGCCTGAAACCGGGGCGCCGGGCATGGGTTCATCCCGCCCGGCGCCCCGCGTACCGTTTTCGCAGCGGGCGTTAGTGCGCCGTTCCTCTTCCACCCTGCCTCCGTGCGGCAGATCGCCTCCGGCTTTCCCCACATTTTCCCCGCGACTCCTCCTTGTGCAATCCCCTGCCTTCGGCGTCATGGTTGGCGGTTGGCGACGGTCAACGCCGCCCGGATCGGCGCCGTCAGGGCAATCGAACCTGAATCCCTGAAGCCCTCTGCTACGTTCGCGACGGACCGGCCAACAGCACCATAAATCAGCACCAATCTGGTGGTGTCCGACATGGACGGCAGCCCTGGCGGGGGCGTTGGCCCGGGCGTGCGTGTTGACATTGGTTTTCGGCGGGGAATACAATTTTCGTCCGGTCAGACCGCGAGTGGAGGCAGATTGATGCTGGAAATGAGCGTCGACAGCATACGGGTAAGCCCCATGAACTACCAGCGGGTGGTCATACTCCGGCAAAAAGAGTCCGACCGGTATCTGCCCATCTGGATTGGGCCGGCGGAAGCAGACGCCATTGCGGTCAAACTCCAGGATCTCAGCGTACCCCGTCCCCTGACTCACGATCTGCTCAGGACTGTCATCGACACCCTGGGAGGGGAGGTCCAGCATATCCTGGTCAGCGACCTCCAGAATGACACCTTCTTCGCGAAGATAGTCATACAAATGGACGGAGACCTCAAGGAAATCGATTCGCGGCCCAGCGACGCCATGGCCCTGGCCGTGCGGACGCAGGCCCCGATTTTCGCAGACGAAACGGTGATGGAAAAAGCGGGGGTCCTGCTGGACAAGGAGACCGGCAAACCAATCGTGCCGGAACAACCGGACCAGCCCGAACCCGCACCGGTCGACGAGGAGCAATTGAAGCGGATGTCGGCCTTCACCGACTTCATCAATGACCTTGATCTGGAAGATTTCGGCAGACGTCAAACAGGCGGCCCGTAATCCAGCGGCTTTTGCATTAGACGGTCCAACAGGCCCCAGCCATAGCCCGGCTGGGGCTTTTTCGTAACGCCATGCCAGGTTATCGTTGTCACCAGGCCAAATTGACAATCAAAAAAACGGGTGATAACATCCTCACGGTTTCGTGATGGGTGCCCCCTGGTGGGTAACTGCACTGAAGCTCACCGGCTTGGGCTGGTACGTTGCGGCCTGCATCGTCATCGGTGTCGCCGGTGGGGTGTTTCTCGATAAAACCCTGGGAACACTGCCCCTGCTCACCATTGGCGGGACCGTACTGGGCAGTGTTGCCGCTTTTTGGGGTGTCTACAAGATGGTCTTGCCGATCCTGTATGGGTCCGCCAGCAACGGGAAGGACAGCTAGCCGTGTCCGGTGCTGCCGTCAAGCGCCTGGGTATTGCGGTTGGCGTGGTATTGGTGGCGCTTTTGGTAGTGGGCCTGGTCCGGGGGGCCATAGGCTCCGCGATACTGGACTCGGACCCCCTGGTCCCCCAGCCTGAAATTCACCTTCCCCCGCAACCCATCTTCCCCGCTTCCGTCCGCCACAAGCACCTGGGGTATGGCCCCGAAGCAGAGGCCGGCGATCACGGCGAGGCCCAGTCCAAGGAAGACGTCGGCTCCGGAGATCACAGCGAGTCCAAGGGGGATGCCAAAGAGGAACATCATTCCACCCCCCTGGGCATCACCGATTTCGCCGTAACCAACACGATGCTCTCCACCTGGGTGGTCAGCATCATCATAATCCTGTTTTTCGTCCTGGGAGCCCGTCACAGGAGCATCGTTCCGGGCCGGTTCCAGAGTGTCATCGAGACGCTCTTTGAAGGCATTATCAACTTCTCCACCGGAGTCCTGGGCTCGCAGATGGCCCGGAGGGCCTTCCCCGTAGTTGCCACCATCTTCTTCTTCGTCCTCTTCAACGCCTGGTTGGGGCTGCTGCCCGTCTACCAGTTCCTGGGTTTCGTGGACGATCACAACCTCATCAAGGTCCATTTGATTCGGCCCGCCGGCACCGACCTGAACATGCCCCTGGCCCTGGCCCTGGTATCCTTCGTGTTCGTGGAGTTCTGGGGATTCAAGGCCCACGGGTTCGGCTATCTTAAAAAATTCGTCGCCATCGGCAGCATTTTCAGCAAGGGGCTGTTCCAGGGATTGATCGACATATTCGTCGGCATCCTGGAGTTCATCAGCGAGCTAATCCGGGTGGTGAGCTTCACCTTCCGGCTGTTCGGGAACATGACCGCCGGCGAAATCCTGGTCGTGATGATTACCTTCCTGGTCCCCCTGGTTTCCACCAACTTCGTGTACGGGCTGGAGTTGCTGGTGGGACTGATCCAGTCCGTCATCTTTGCGGGACTTACCCTGGTGTTCCTCTCGGTGGCCGTGAGCCACGAGGAGCACTGACCGGAAACCACAATCAGAGGCTACGATCAGGGACCACGATCGGAGACCACAAGTAGTTCCGAACCGAACAACGCATCTCGGTTATACATAGGAGGCATCGGGAAAAATGGAAATGGTTCTTTTGCAGGCGCTAACCGGCGAGGCGGCCAAGTTGCTGGCGGCGGGAATCGCCATCGCCGTCGGGGTGATCGGACCGGGCATCGGCATCGGCATCCTGGGAGCGGGCGCGATGAACGCCATCGGGCGCAATCCCGAGGCGGCCGGCTCCATCACCACCAACATGATCCTCGCCATCGCGTTCGCGGAGGCGCTGGGCATCTACGCGCTGATTGTCTCGGTCATCCTGCTCTTCGTGGTCTAGGCTGCACAAGCTGGAACGCACCGGGGGATTGCAGTGACACAATTAGGGATTAACCTTCCCACACTAATAGTTTACGTGGTGAACTTCGGCATCCTGCTGGCGGTCCTCTACGTCTTCGCTTACAAGCCGCTGCTCCGGGCCATGGACCAGCGCTCGGAGCGAATCAGGGAAAGCCTGGCCGCGGCCGACCGGGCCCAGGCCGAGGCGGCAAGCTCCCAGGCCGCCATACAGGAGCAGCTCAACGAAGCCCGCCGGGAGGGACAGCGGCTGCTGGACCAGGCCAGGGAGGCGGCGGACCGCTTCCGTGAGGAAGAGATGGGACGCGCCCGCCAGGAAGCGGATGCCTTCATCGAGCGGGCCCGCGCCGACATCCAGCGGGAGCGCGATGCTGCCGTGGAAGAGGTCCGGTCGGGATTCGCCGATCTGGCCATCACCGCGGCCGAGCGGGTTATCCGCCGCTCGGTGGACCGGCAGGCCCACCAGGACCTCATCGAGCAGGTGCTGGACGAAAGCGGCGCCAACATGCGGCAGGACACCTGATCCATGGCGCAGGAGGTAGCCGGGCAGCGGTACGCCCAGGCGTTGTTCGAGTTGGCCGTAGACCGCGGGCAGTTGGAGCCTTGGGCGGAGCAACTGGCCTTCGCCAGCCAGGTTGTCCAGGACGGCGAGTTCAGCGCCTTCCTCGCCCACGCCGAAGTACCGCTGGAGTCCAAGACCAGCGCGGTGGACGCCGTGCTGGCGGATTTGGACCCCCTGGTGAGGAATCTAGTGTCCCTGCTGGTGACCCGCCGTGCGGCCGATTCCCTATCGTCCGTCCACGAGGCCTACACCCGGCTGCTGGACGCCCGCCTGGGGCGGCAGCAGGTCGAGGTCACTTCGGCCGTGCCGCTGGAGGACGATGAATTGGAACGAGTCACCTCCTTTGCCGCGAACCTGACCGGCAAGGAGGTCGTGGTTTCCGCCCGCGTGGACGAGTCTATCCTGGGCGGAATCATCATCCAGGTAGGCGACCAGCTTCTGGACGGCAGCACCCGGGCCCGCCTGGAAGAAATGCGCCGGCAAATCCGCTCCGGCGCCGTGCAATCCGGTTAGCAGACCGGCTTTAAGGAGACTTCTATGGCAATCAGGGGTCAGGAAATCGTTTCGCTGATCAGGCGCCAAATAGAAGAATTTGGCGGAGACCTAACCCTTGTCGACGTTGGCACCGTGGTCCAGGTGGGCGATGGCATCGCCAGCATCCAGGGCCTGCAGGGAGTCCGGTCTAACGAGCTCCTGGACTTCGGCAACGAGGTCCTGGGACTGGCCATGAACCTGGAGTCCGACATCGTCGGCGCATCCATTCTCGGCGACCCCAACGCCGTGAAGGAAGGCGACCGCGTTCGGTCCACCGGACAGATCATCGAAGTCCCGGTGGGAGAGGGTCTCATCGGACGAGTCGTAGACCCGCTTGGGCGGCCCCTGGACGGCAAGGGCCCGGTGGCAACCTCCGGCACTCGCCCGGTGGAGCAGGTGGCCCCCAACGTGGTCGTCCGCAAGTCCGTTGATACTCCGGTGCAGACGGGAATCAAGGCCATCGACGCGATGATTCCCATCGGGCGGGGACAGCGGGAATTGATTATCGGCGACCGGTCCACGGGAAAGACCGCCATAGCCCTGGACGCCATCATCAACCAGAAGGGCGGCGACCTGATCTGCATCTACGTCGCCATCGGGCAGAAACAGGGGAAGGTTGCCCAGGTGGTGGGAACCCTGGAGGAAAACGGCGCGATGGAACACACCATCGTGGTCAACGCCGGCTCCTCCGACTCCGCCCCGCTGCAGTTCATCGCCCCCTACGCCGGCTGCGCCATGGGCGAGGAGTTCATGGCCGGGGGCAAGGACGTGCTGATCGTCTACGACGACCTGACCAAGCACGCCTGGGCCTACCGCCAGATGTCGCTGCTCCTCCGCCGCCCCGCAGGGCGGGAGGCCTATCCCGGGGATGTGTTCTACCTGCACAGCCGCCTGCTGGAAAGGGCGGCCCGGTTGGACGACGACCTGGGCGGCGGGTCTCTGACCGCCCTGCCCATTATCGAAACGCAGGCCGGCGACGTTTCAGCCTACATCCCGACCAACGTGATCTCCATTACCGACGGCCAGATCTACCTGGAGCCCGAGCTGTTCAACTCCGGCATCCGTCCGGCGGTGAACGTCGGCCTCTCGGTGTCCCGGGTAGGAGGAGCCGCCCAGACCCGGGCTATCCGCCGCGTGGCCGGACGGCTGCGGCTCGACCTGGCCCAGTACCGGGAGTTGGCCAGCTTCGCCCAGTTCGGCACCGCCGACCTGGACGCGGCCACCCGCGCCCAGCTGGCCCGCGGCCAGCTCTCCACCGAGGTGTTGAAGCAGCCCCAGTACCAGCCGCTTTCCCTGGAAAACGAGGTGGTAATCCTGTTCGCCGTGAACGCCGGTTTGATGGACGATGTTCCCCTGGACCGGTGCGGCGCCTTCGAGGAACAGCTGCTGCGTTACGTCTCCACCACCCACCCGGACATCTGCGCCGCGGTGGCCGAAGCCAAGGACATAACCGAGGCCATCGAGCCGCAGCTCACCCAGGCCATCACCGATTTCAAGGGAAGCTTCAGCTAACCAAC
Organism: Dehalococcoidia bacterium; assembly: GCA_965203675.1. Taxonomy (GTDB): domain Bacteria; phylum Chloroflexota; class Dehalococcoidia; order Lucifugimonadales; family UBA3495; genus CATOSK01. The sequence goes on from CBDBDE010000001.1 coordinate 753,607, forward strand.
CGGCCCGGCCGGGGATGACACACCAGCAGGGTTAGTCTATGCCCAGCGTCAGAGACATCAGAAGGCGCATTCGCAGCGTCCAGAACACAGGCAAGGTCACCAACGCGATGTCGCTGGTGGCCGCGTCCAAGATGCGCCGCGCCCAGAACGCGACCCTCGCCGGGCGTCCGTATTCGGAAAAGATCCGCGAGGTCATCGCCGACCTGGCCGCCCAGCCCAGCGAAGACGTCACCCAGGTCCACCCGCTGCTGCAGGTACGGCCGGTGCAGCGGATCGGCGTGGTTGCCATAACGCCCGACCGGGGGTTGGCGGGAGGGCTCCATTCCACCATCAACCGCCGGGTCGCGCAGTTCATCCTGGCCCACGAAGCCCCGGTGCGGACGGTGGTGGTGGGCCGCAAGGGGCGGGACTTCATGGTCCGCTCCGGCCAGGATGTGCAGGCGGTGTTCACCGACCTGGGCGACCGGCCGGTCCTCACCGACACCACTCCCATTTCCAGCATGGTCATCGAGTCCTACGAGCAGGGGGAAGTGGACGAGGTGTACCTGGTCTATGCCCGCTTCGTTTCCACCATGTCGCAACAGGCGGTAGTCGAGAAGCTGCTTCCCGTCGACCCGACCCCTTTGGAGCCGTCGCAACGGTCCGGCTACATCTACGAGCCTGATACGCTGACGGTGCTGGGAACGCTGCTACCGCAGTTCGTGGACATGGAGGTCTATCACGCCATGCTGGAGGCGGTGGCCAGCGAACAGTCGGCCCGGATGGTGGCCATGCGCAGCGCCACCGACAACGCCAACTCATTGGCCGAGGAACTGACCCTGGTGATGAACAAGCTGCGGCAGGACAGCATTACCAACGAACTTCTGGACCTGGTCGGAGGGCAGATAGCCTTGGAAGGGTAGCCCCTCCACCCTTGGGAGGCCGAACTATGGCAGTGGGAAAAATCGTGCAGGTTATCGGGACCGTCGTGGACGTGGAGTTTCCGGCGGACCAGCTCCCCAACCTGTTTGACGCGGTGGAACTGGACAACAACGGCGAAAGGCTGGTGTTGGAAGTCCAGCAGCACATCGGCAACAACTGGGTCCGGTGCCTGGCCCTGGGTTCGACGGACGGCCTGGCCCGGGGAACCGAGGTCAACGATACCGGCGTGAAGGTTACCGTTCCAGTGGGACCAGAAACCCTGGGCCGGTTGTTCGACGTCACCGGCACTCCGCTCGACAACCTGGGTCCGGTGGAGGCCGGCCAGAACTGGCCGATTCACCGTCCCGCTCCAGCCTTCGAGGACCAGAACCCCACCATCGAACTCCTGGAAACGGGGATCAAGGTCTTTGACCTGATAACCCCCTTCCCCAAGGGCGGCAAGGTCGGCGCCTACGGCGGGGCCGGCGTGGGCAAGACGGTCATCATCCAAGAGCTTATCCGCAACATCGGCGCGGTCCACCAGGGTGTGTCCGTGTTCGCCGGCGTGGGGGAACGCTCCCGGGAAGGGAACGACCTCTGGCACGAAATGCAGGAGTCCGGGGTCTTGAACAGCACGGTCCTGGTGTTCGGCCAGATGAACGAGACCCCCGGCGTTCGGGCCCGCATCGGGTTGACCGGGCTGACCATGGCCGAATACTTCCGCGAGGAACAGCACCAGGACGTTCTGCTGTTCGTTGACAACATCTACCGCTACATTCTCGCCGGAATGGAAGTGTCGGCGCTGCTCGGACGAATGCCGTCGGCGGTGGGCTACCAGCCGACCCTGAGCACCGAGATGGGAGCCCTGCAGGAAAGGATCACCTCCACCCGCACCGGATCAATCACGTCCTTCCAGGCAATCTACGTCCCGGCCGACGACTACACCGACCCCGGCATCGTCACCACCTTCGGCCACCTGGACGCCGTGGTCTCCCTGGAGCGCTCCCTGGCCGCCCAGGGCCTGTACCCGGCGGTGGACCCGCTGGCTTCCTTCGCCCGCATTCTGGAACCCCGTATCGTCGGCGATGAGCACTACCGCGTTGCCCGGGGCGTTCAGCAGGTGCTCCAGCGCTACCGGGACCTGCAGGACATCATCGCCATCCTGGGAATTGAGGAGCTTTCCGAGGAAGACCGGATGACCGTGTTCCGGGCGCGGCGCATCCAGCGCTTCCTGACCCAGCCCTTCTTCGTCGCCGAGGCGTTCACCAACCAGCCCGGCAAGTACGTTCCGCTCCGCGAGACCGTGCGGGGATTCGCTGAAATTCTCGACGGCAAGCACGATGAACTTCCCGAGCAGGCCTTCTACATGGTGGGCACCATCGACGAGGCCCTGGAGAAAGCCGAGCAGATGCAGGCGGCGGCGTAGGAACGAACCATGGCTCCGATGTTGCTGGAAATAATCACCGCGGAACGGCAGGTGTACTCTGACGAAGTAGATGCCGTGGTTGCCCCGGGTATCGAGGGGCAGCTGGGCATCCTGCCCCACCACGCGCCCCTGATGACGGTACTGCAACCCGGTGAGCTGCTGATCCGCAAAGGCGGGGAGGAAGCCTACCTGGCCGTTACCGGCGGCTTTATGGAAGTCCTGGCCAACAAGGTTACCGTCCTGGCCGACGCCGCCGAACGGTCGGACGAAATTGACGAGCAGCGCGCCCAGGAGGCCATCGAGCGCGCCCAGGAACGGATCAGGAACCGGGAGTCGGACGAACAGTTGGAAGAGGCTTTGCGTTCGCTACGCCGGGCCCAGGTCAGGGTGGGAATCGCCCGCAGACGCCGCCGACCCGGCGGACCGTCCGGGGTGGGACAGCCTCCGCCCGGGACGCCCCAGTAGCTTCCCAGTAACTATTCTGAACCGGCGCCGTTGGCCAGGAAATAGGTCATGGACTGGAGGGACAGCACCGGATCAATGTTGCGGATGTTGACCCCCGCCGGCACCTGGGGCGAGATCGGGGCGTAGTTCAGGATCGCCCGCACCCCGCACCCCACCAGGTTGTCGATCACCTGCTGGGTGAACCGGCTGGGGACCGCCACCACCGCGATTTGGATGTTGTGCTGCTGGACCACCCGGGGCAGGTCCTCGATGGGCCGGACGGTGACTCCTTCAACTTCCTGCCCGATCAGCTCCTGGTTGTTGTCCAGCGCCGCCACGATGTGGAAACCATCCGGGGTGAACCCGGGGTAGCTGAGAATGGCTTTCCCGAGCCTTCCCACTCCGACCACGGCGACGTTCCACTGTTCGTTCAGGCCCAGGATGTGCTGCAACTGCTCCAGCAGCGTGCCAATGTGGTATCCCCTTCCCTGCTTGCCGAACCGGCCAAAATAGCTGAGGTCCTTCCGGATCTGGGCCGGCGTGACCTGGAGATGTTCGCCCAGTTGCTGGGAGTTCGCTACCTGGACGCTCTGGGCCGCCAGTTCCTTCAGGACCCGGACGTACTGGGGCAGGCGGGTTACCACCACCTCGGGGACCGTGGCGACCTGGTCCCAATGTTCCGGAGAGCTGTGGGCCATAGGCTGACCGCCTCCTTGTCCAGCGGGGGCCCTCCGAGCCACCGGAAGCCTGCCAGCCCTTTTGGGCCTCATCCGTGGCCACACCCCGCCGGATACCCGTTCGAGCGCGTTGGAATATAATCTATATTGTAGCGTTTGGCGGGTCAACCCTGCCCGATCTGCTCCAAAGGTCGTGGCAGATCCCTCCCGCCCCTTGATCGCAGCTTACCAAAGCAGACGCCGTCAAAAGAACCCATGCACGTTGCAATAGGCCGTCTGGAGCTCCACCTACCCATGTCACGCAGCCTGAAGGACCGGCGTCAGGCGGCAAAGTCGCTGGTTTCCAGGATACACACCCGGTTCAACGCCGCCGTCTCAGAGGAAGGCGGGGACAACCGGCGCCAGGGGCTGACCCTGGTCGTTGCCGTCGTCTCCAACGACCCCGAAATGGCGCGGGATGTCCTCGAAGATGTCGCAACTTTCGTGGAAAACGCCCGTCCCGATTTGATTGTTCTCGGGATGTCCACCGAGGTACTTTCCGGCGTTTGATCGCCCTTTAGGCAACCGGAGGGGCCCCTGGTTCCGGGGGTGTGGCTGCTAGTCTGGCAGCGTGTCCAGGAATTCTTTCAACTGTTCCCAGTAGACCGGCCCGCCGGCGTGGAAGGTGTCGTTGTGCCCGGCGCCAGGGAGCAGCCGGAAGGTCTTGGGGTCGTTTGCCGCCCGGAACAGGGCTTCTCCCTGTTGCACCGGTACGATTTCGTCATGCTCTCCGTGCATGATGAGCATGGGCCGGTGAATTTTTCCGATGCGGGCGGCGGAGTCGTAGCGGTCTCCCGCCGCCCAAGCCGCCAGGGGGAGCAACGGGTGGGACAGCCTGGCCATGTCCCGCAGCGCGGTGAACGGCGAAACCAGGACCAGTCCACTCGGTGGGTGCTCCACCGCCAGTTCAACCGCCACCGCTGCCCCCAGAGACCGCCCGAAGTAGACGGTCCTCTTTGCCGAAGCGTCTGACCTTCCCTGAAGATAGTCCAACGCGGCCCGCGCGTCCCGGTAGGTGCCCCGTTCGGAGGGTTGGCCCTCGCTCTTGCCGTATCCCCGGTAGTCGAAGATGAAGACGTTGGCTCCCACCCGGTGATGGAACAGGGCCATCTCCTCAGCCCGGTGGCCCAGGTCGCCTCCGTTCCCGTGGAACCAGAGCCACACCGTTTCGTCCCTTCCGTGGACATACCATCCGTTGAGATGGAGCCCATCGGACGTGGTGAAGTAAACGTCCTCGAACTCCACCCCGAAATCCGCCGGAGTGGCCGCCACCTCCCTGGTGGGGAAGAACACAAACCGTCGCTCAAGCTGTCCCCAGAAATTCACCACAACGACACCCAGCACGACGGCGGCAAGCAGGACGGTAAGGATGAACCTTCTGCGACGGAGCACGGGTCCGGGTCCGAAGATACAGACATCACTTGAACAGCCGGAAAAACAGGTTTACCAGGATAGTCAGCAGCACGCTGACGATAATCATGGACGCCAGCGGAAGGAACAGGGTGAACCCCTCGCGCCGGATTACCAGGTCGCCGGGCAGGCGTCCCAGCCACGGAATCTTGGGCCCGAGTATCAGAACGACACCGGCCACTACCGCAGCAAGGCCGGCAATGACCAGCAATTTGCCGAGGCTGGAAACATCCACAGGATCGGCGGTTGCGGGACGGGCCGCGTGGGTCCTAGCGGCGTGAGCCGCGGGCAACCACGTTGATCGGATGCCCGGCGGCGAAGGCTTCCAGGTTTTCCACCGACATTTCCAGTCCCCGCATCGTCCCGTTGTAGGCCATGCCTCCCACGTGAGCGGACAGGGTGACGTTGGGCAGGGCTTTGAAGGGATGTTCAGGCGGGAGCGGTTCGGCCTCGAAAACGTCCAGGCCGGCGCCGGCGATGCGGCCCTCCCGCAGGACGGTGAGCAGCGTGGCCTCGTCCACGACCGCACCCCGGGCGGTGTTGACCAGGATGGCGGTGGGCTTCATCAGGGCCAGGAGGGGTTCGCCGATCAGCTTCTCCGTTTCCGGCGTCAGGGTTACGTGGAGGGAGACGACGTCGGAGCGGGCGAACAACTCTTCCAGGGCGACGAACTCGACCCCATATTCGGCAGCGCGTTCCGGGGTGGCATTGCGGGTCCAGGCAATGACGTTCATTCCGATGCCCTGTCCCACCTGAACCATGCGCTGCCCGATGGCTCCCGTCCCAACCACGCCCAGGGTCTTCCCGTAAAGCTCGTCGATGAAGCCCCGGGTCCAGCCGCCCTCCCGGATGAACCGGTCGTTTTCGACAATCTGGCGCGATACCGCCAGCGCCAGGGTCAGCGCGTGTTCCGCCACGTAGGGGGCACCATAAGCCGGCGTGTTGGAAACGGTGATTCCCAGCCGCTCGGCGGCGGCCAGGTCAACGTGGTCCACGCCGGTGCCCCAGACCGACAGGATTTTCAGATTGGGGCAGGCCTCCAGCACGTTCTCCGGGAACTGCACGGAAGAGCGGATGTTGATTACGGCGTCGGCTTCCCCGATGCGGGCGATGGTCGCGCTGTCACCGGAAGGACGGTCGAAATGCCAGGCGGTGTCAACGGAAAGCTCCCGTGCTCGCATATCGTAGGGAGTGCCGGAAAGGACCGGGGGTTCGTCGTCCGGTACCACGAGGAGGGAGAAGGGCTTGGTCTCAGGCATGGCGGGTTCGTTCACTCCTCCAAGCTGTCCGCCAGGATTTCCAGGACATCCTTGGCCTGCTTCTCCCCGTCGTGTCCCTTGGACTGGATTCCCTCGGTCATCATCTGGAGACAGAAGGGGCAGGAAACCCCGACGGTGTCGGCCTGGGTTTCCAGGAAGTGATCGGTGCGGACGTGGTTGATCCGGTCGCCCTGGCTTTCCTCAATCCACATGTGTCCACCGCCGGCCCCGCAGCAGAACCCGCGCTGGCGGCAGTGGGGTTCCATCTCCACCAGCTTCAATCCGGGGATGGCCCGGGCCACGTTGCGTGGTTCGTCGTAGACGCCGTTGTGCCGGCCCAGGTAGCAGGAATCGTGGTAGGCCACAGTAGCGTCCATCATGCGGACGGGCTTGACCCGTCCCTGCTGGATGAGCCGGTCGACGTACTGGCTGTAATGCAGGACCTCGTAGTCGCCCCCGAACTGGGGATACTCGTTCTTGATGGTGTTGAAGCAGTGAGGGCAGGTGGTGACTACCGTTCGGACGTTGTACTGGTTCATGGTTTCGACGTTCTGCTGGGCCAGAATCTGGAAGAGGTACTCGTTCCCCATCCGCCGGGCCGGGTCGCCGGTGCAGGTCTCCTCCTCGCCCAGGATGGCGAAGTCGACGCCGGCGGACTTGAGGACCTTGGCCATGGAGCGGGCGATGCCCTGGCTGCGCTGTTCCAGGGCGGCGGTGCATCCCACCCAGAACAGCACTTCGGCATCGGGGTTTTCGGCCATAGTGGGGACCTCCAGCCCCTCGGCCCAGTCGGTGCGAGAGAACTGGGTGCCGCGCCAGGGATGTCCCCGCTGCTCCATGCTCAGGAGGGCGTTCATCCCAGTTTCCGGGATCTTCGACTCCTCCAGGACCAGGTTGCGGCGCAGGTCGATGATGGTCGGGACGTGCTCCACCACCACCGGGCATTCCTCCATACAGGCCCCGCAGGAAACGCAGTCCCAGATGGCCTGCTCGGGGATGGCGTGGTCGATGATGGGCTGAGGCTCGACATGGTCGGGGTCCCGTGCTCCCTGGTGCCCGATGGTTATCATGTGTTCCTTCAGGTTTTCCACGATGTGCATCGGGGAGAGGACCTTGCCGGTGAAGTTGGCGGGGCAGGCGTCGGAGCAGCGGCCGCACACGGCGCAGGCGTAGCCGTCCAGGAGTTGCTTCCAGGTGAAGTCCTGCACCCGTCCCGCGCCGAACCGCTCGGCGGTTTCCAGGTCGATGGTCTCCAGCGTTCCGCGAGGCTCCAGGGAGCGGAAGTAGGCGTTGAGGGGAGCGGCCACCATGTGGATGTGCTTGGAGAAGGGGATGTAGATGGCGAATCCCAGGATGATTGCCAGGTGAACCCACCAGAAAACCTCCTGGAGGGCGGATGCCGCCGCTACCGACAAGCCTGCCGTGGTGAACCATCCTGCTATAACGCCTCCGACGATAACCGAAGCCTCCGGCCCCTCTCCGTCGGCGGCCACGTAGAAGGCGTGGACCAGTAGGGTCGCAATCATCAGGGCGGCAGTCATGGCGACGACAACCACTGCGTCAGGATTGCGGGTCAGGTCGAAGCTGAGGCGGTGCGGCCTGGCCAGCCACCGCCGGGCGGTTCCCCAGACCAGCGCGGCCAAGATGACAACGGCGAAGATGTCCAGGTAGATGGAAAACACCTTCACACCTGTCGCGGTCAGCAGGGTTTCCGCGAAGGGGTGCCAGATGGAGTTGCCGAAGATGAAGATGGCGTAGCTGATGGTGAAGGACAGGAACCCCCAGAAAATAGAGGCATGGCCGAGGCCGGCCAGATCGATTTTGCGGCTGCGGGGGTCGGTGGTCCCGACTCGCTGGAGGACTTTGCGCTGTCCCAGTACGATGGCGGCGGCGCCGGTGAGGCGCTGCCAGGGGCGGTCGAAGCGGGCGGCAGACTTTCCCTGCAGTACCAGCCGGAACACCCGATGGTAAATCATGTAGCTGGATACGGCGGCGGCGATGATGAGCGCCAGGTAGACTCCCACCCAGGTTGGAATTATGCCGAAGATGTCGCCTGGTGGGACCATGTATAAGGGCTCCGTGATGTCCAGATTTGTGCCTTGTCAGGCCAGCGGATAGTGTAACATACGGGACTATCAGGAAAGATAAGGCAGTAAAGGGAGCTGGGGTGAATGTCGGTACCGCCATTGGACGAACTCCATAGGCCTGTTTTGGAAATCGCAGCCAGCGCCGAGCAGCGTTTAACTCGGCAGCATTTCGTGCAACGGTTAAGTGAATTGTTCTCGTTAACCGAACATGACCTTCAAGAAATGGTGCCTTCGGGTGTCCAGACAAGGATTGAAAACCGTGCGAACTGGGCTATAACCGACTTAAAGAAAGCCGGGCTGATGGATAACCCAGAGCGCAACCAATGGGAGATCACCAAATCAGGTCGGGATTACCTTGCTACCCACTCGGGTATCATCAAGATTGGCGAGTTGGAAAAATTATGGCCCGAATCCACGGAGAGCTCTGATGCTGTGGTCCCCAGTGTTTCGGATACGGCTGACATTACCCCAGATGAACAAATAGCCCAGAGTTACCAGCAGCAGCGGGACCAGTTGATTCACGAAGTCTTGGACAGTCTAAAAGGGGTATCGCCCTCCAGTTTTGAGAGGCTGGTGGTGGGTCTGCTGGCAGCTATGGGTTATGGCGACGGTCGAGTGGTAGGCCGTCCAGGAGATCAAGGAATAGACGGTATCTTGGATCAGGATGCGCTTGGACTCGAAAAAGTCTATGTTCAGGCCAAGCGTTACACGGCGGGCCAGGTGGGGGAACCGGAAATTCGCAATTTTTCTGGTAGCCTGCTTGCTCAGGGCGCTACCAAAGGGGTTCTAATCACAACCACGGCCTTCAGCCCAACAGCCTTTCAAACAGCCCAATCGATCTCGATGGGCAATCAGTTAATCAGGTTAATTGATGGAAGGGAACTAGCGGAGCTGATGATCAATCATAGCGTGGGCGTGGTCACCGAAATCACCTACGAGATTAAGAAGCTGGACGCCAACTATTTTGCAGACCTCTGATTGAGCGCGTCTGCATTTGGCCTTTGCAGCACATCCTAAATGAAGGGCCCGACTAACCCAGAGCGGGGCCGCTGCTGGCTGAGGTTGCTATAATCGACTAATGGCAGGTTCAGCAGAAACCGGGTCGAAGGCGGAGTTGATCGCATCCCGGGGGTTGGTGGGTCGGATCGCGCTGGCCTTCCGGCCCTACCTCCCCCAGGTTATCGCGGTGGGCGCCCTGATTCTCGTTTCCGCAGGATTGGGCGTGGCGAACCCGCTGCTGATCCGAGTGGTGTTCGATGATGCGCTGTTTCCTGCGTCGGGGACACCCAACTTAAACCTCCTCTGGATATTGGCTGGGATCATGGCGGGAGTAACCGCCGTGACCAGCACCATAGGCATCGCCCAGACCTATCTGACCAACACCGTGGGCCAACGGGTGATGGGGGACCTCCGCGCCCGCTTGTTCGGGCACCTGCAGGGACTCTCCCTTAGTTTCTTCACCGGGAACCGGACCGGCGAAATCCAGTCCCGGGTATCCGAAGACGTTGGCGGCGTGCAGAACGTTGTGACCACCACGGTTACCGACGTGATTTCCAACGCGGTGATCCTGGTGAGCACGGCCATAGCCATGGCGGTGTTGTCGTGGCAGTTGACCCTGGTAGCCCTGGGGGTTGTCCCGTTTTTCGCGGTGATCACGCAGAAGGTGGGGAAGAAGCGCCGGGAGGTTTCCAGGGAGGTCCAGCAGTCCAGGGCCGAAATGAACGCCATCACCCAGGAAACCCTGTCGGTATCCGGCGTGATGCTGACCAAGCTGTTCGGCAGGCAGGACGATGAGGTCCGGCGGTTCAACCGGGAGAACCAGCGCCTCTCCAACCTGGTAATCCGGCGGCAGATGACCGGCCAGGTGGTCTGGGCCATCATGCAGGGGTTCTTCTCCGTTTCGCCCGTCATCATCTACGTCCTGGCGGGTTACCTGCTGGTTGGCCTGGGGCGGGACGGCATATCCGCGGGGACCATCGTAGCTTTCACCACCCTGCAATCGAGACTGTACTTTCCCATCGGCACCCTGCTGAGGGTTTCGGTGGAGTTGCAGGCTTCCCTGGCGTTGTTCGAGCGGATCTTCGGCTACCTGGACACTGAGCCGGATATTGTCGACGCGGCCGACGCGGTTGACCTGGATGCGAACACCGTGACCGGCGTGGTCGAGTTCGACTCGGTGCGGGTGGACTATGGGGCCCATACTATCTTCCGCGCGGCAGACGCGAATGCCGCGGCGGCAATGGGAAGGAGTCCCCAGTGGGCTTTGGATGGGGTCAGTTTCCGGGTCGAACCGGGCCAGTTGGCTGCGTTCGTCGGGCCCAGCGGCGCGGGGAAGAGCACCATCTCCTACCTTCTGCCCCGCCTGTACGACGCCGACGAGGGGAGAGTGAGCATCGACGGTCACGATGTGCGGAGGGTGAAGCAGCGGTCTTTGGCGGATGTAATCGGGTACGTGTCCCAGGAAAGCTACCTGTTCCACGCCACGGTCCGGGACAACCTGCTCTATGGACGCCCCGAAGCCACGGACGACGAAATGGTGGCGGCCGCCCAGACGGCGAACATCCACGACCGGATCATGGAGTTCGAGGACGGGTACGGGACCGTCGTTGGAGAACGGGGCTACCGGCTTTCCGGCGGCGAGCGCCAGAGGCTGTCCATCGCGCGGGTGATACTGCATCAACCCCGGATCCTGGTGCTGGACGAGGCGACGTCGGCCCTGGACACCGCCAGCGAAAGGCTGGTGCAGGCTGCGCTGGAGCCGCTCATGCAGGGAAGGACGACGCTGGCCATCGCCCACCGCCTTTCCACCATCATGGCCGCCGACGTGATTTTCGTGGTGGACCATGGGCGTATCATCGAGCAGGGGAACCACCTGGAGCTCATCGCCCGGGGCGGCCTGTACGCCGACCTTTATCACCAGCAGTTCCAGGAAGGGGACCTGGAGTGCCGCTGCGCAGACGGGGTAGTCATGTCCGACGGGGAGGTGCTAGTGGCGCCGCACCGCCACCCCGGGGTCCCGCTGGGAGTTTAACCGCCCGCAGAGCCAGGCCGCCAATGGGCCGTCACCTGACGCGGGGGATGACCTCGTTCTTCATCAACTCTATCTGCTTGAGGACTTGGTCCTGGTCCATGCCTGGCCACTGCATGCGGAAGATCAGGTAGTTGGCTTCCAGTTCGGACTCGTACCGCTTGATTTCGGCCACCACCTCGTCAGGAGACCCGAGAAGGAACCGGTTCCTGGCCAAGTCCTGGTAGGGGATGCTGAAGGACTCCTCGCCGGGGAGCGCTTTATCCTGCCCCCAGGCGGCGTATGCCGCGTATTTGGGGGCCAGGTAGGGCTCACTTTCCAGGAAGGCGGTTTCCCGGTCTTCCGCAACGTAGAGTTCTCGCATCATGGGAAGGGCGGAAGGCATGGCATTGCCGGCGTTCTCCAGGCTGTCCTTGTAGACCTGCCACTGGTCGGCAACCATGGGGATGGTGGCGTGGGGATTGATCAACCAGGGGTAGCCCCAGCGGGCCGCGCGGCGGATGGCGACATCGTTGTTGGCCGCTACCCAGATGGGCGGGTGAGGTTTCTGGACCGGCCTGGTCGAAGGCGCTGAGCGGGGAACGGTGTAATACTTGCCCTGGAACTCGACCTCATCCTCTTCCCAAAGCATCCTCATAACCTGCAGGGACTCGCGGAGCCGCCCAACCCGCTCGCCCCGCTGGATGCCGAAGGCGGTGTACTCCTCGTCCCGGTAGCCCAGGCCAACGCCGAAGATGAACCGGCCGCTGCAGATGGCGTCCATGGTAGCGACGCTCTCGGCCAGTTCGACCGGGTTGTGAAGGGGAGCGAGGATGACGGTGGCGGCCACCTCCATGTCTCCGGCCTCGGCGGCGAGCCGGGCCAGCAGGGGGAAACTGGAGCTCATCTGGTAGGGGGCGGCGAGGTAGTGCTGTCCGGTGCAGATGAGGTCGAAACCGGCATCCCGGGCGGCCCGGACCTGCTCGGCGCTTTCCTGGATTTTCCCGGGGAAGGACTCGCCGGGGAGGTACTGGTTGGTTACGAAGAAGCCGAGTTTCATGCTGACCTGCCTGTGGGGGATTGCCGCAATTGTCCAAATGCCAAGCCGGAAGGCTGTTTCCAGTGCCCCACAATAACCGCAACCGGCTCCGGGGTTCAACCCTGCGTAAAGTTGCCGGGGAGCCGGGCAGCGGTTACAATCCCGAGGGACTTCACATAACAAGCAATCACCAGAGGAAGTGGGAGGGGATTATGAAGATTGCAAGAATGCGGACCGGGCGCCGGGTCAGTCACGGGGTAGTGGAGGGGGATGAGGTCATTGAGCTGCGCGGCAGCATCTTCACCAAGTTCCGGTTGACGGACATCCGCTATCCCCTCTCTGAAGTCAAGCTGCTGCCTCCCACCGACCCGCGGGAAATCTGGTGTCCCGGTCTGAACTTCCTGGACCACCTGGAGTTTGCCGGTTCTGTCCTGGGCCAGGAAACGCCGGACGTTCCGAAGCATCCGCAGCCCTGGCGCAAGGGCCGGAACGCCATGACCGGACACCTGGATCCGATTATCATCCCCAAAGACGTGGAAGGCGAGGTCCACTATGAAGGGGAAGCGGTTGCGGTAATCGGGAAGCAGTGCCGGAGGGTTTCTCCCGAGCAGGCCGGGCGGTACATCCTGGGGTACACCTGCGGCAACGATGTCAGTGAGCGGGCCTGGCAGGGCAGCGACTGGACATTCTGGCGGGCCAAGGGATCGGACACCTTTGCTCCGGTGGGTCCGTGGATTGAGACCGAGATCGACCCGCAGGGGCTGGACCTGAATGTCCGGATCAACGAAGAGCAGGTGCAGACCTGCAACACCGCCGACATGCTTTTCACTTTCGCCGAGGTGGTGAGCTACATCAGCCAGCATGCTACGCTACGGCCGGGGGACCTGGTGTTTTCCGGGGCCACGGGGGTGACCACGGCGATCAGGCCGGGGGATAAGGTGGAAGTGGACATCCCGGGGATTGGCGTCCTTTGCAACCCGGTGGAGGCGGAGTTCGACAGCTCAGCGGCGTAGGCGGAGCGGGCCCGTCCGCCAATCGTCCATTCCTTCCCCTAAAGTCCTCAGAAGCGCAGCAACTCCCGCAAGGCTTCCTCGTCGCCGTTTGGCCCGACGACGGCCAGCTTCAACCTGCTTTCCTCGATTACCCGGGCTGCGACGCGAGCCACGTCTTCGGGGGTGACGCCTTCGATGCGGTCCACCGCGTCCTCGACGGTCACGACCTCTCCGGTCAGCAACTCCTGGGAGCTGAGCCAGGCGGCGACAGAGCGGGTGTCCTCCATTCGCAGCAGTGTACGTCCCTTGGAGTACTGCCGGGCGCGGTCCAGTTCCCGCTCGGGCACCTCTTCCCTCATCTGGGCAAGCTCCTCCACCATGGCTTCGACTGCCTCCCTCGCCTTGCGGGGTTCAACGGCGCAGTAGACGATGAGAGAACCGCAGTCGCGGAAGTTGGTGATGGAGCTGGCGACATCATAGGCCAGGCCTCGATTCTCCCGCAGGTTCAGGAAGAGGCGGCTGCTGGAGCCGTCGCCCAGGACGCCGTTGAGCATGGCCAGGGCGTAGCGGTCGGGGTCGGGGAAGGAGAGCCCGGGCAGGCCGAGGCAGAGGTGGGACTGGTCGGTGGAGCGGTGGTCGATGCGGACCTCCGGGGCAGGCGGGGTCTCGGTCACGGGTTCCCAATCGAGGGACTGGGCGGGCTGCCAGGCACAGGTGACCCCGGCTATGGCGTTCACGGCCTCGTCGTGGGTGATGCCCCCGGCGACGGCGATGACGGTGTTGGCCGGGTTGTACTGGCGCTCCATGTAGGCAACGACATCCTGAAGGGTGATGGCGTTGACGGTTTCGACAGTGCCGCCAACGTCGCGTCCCATGGCCTGATCGGGCCAGAGGGTCTCGTCGATGAGGAGGTCGGCCAGCTGGGCAGGGTAGTCGTTGGTCGCGCGAAGTTCCTCGAGAATGACCTCCCGCTCCTTTTCCATCTCGGTGGGGTCCATGACCGGATGCTGGACCATGTCTAAAAGGACGGAGAAGGCCTGGCGGTAGTGGGGTTTGGCTACTTTGCACCAGAAGACCGTCATCTCCCGGTCGGTGCTGGCGTTCATCAGGCCGCCCACCCCCTCGATGGCGTCGCTGATGAGCTGGGCCGAGGGCCAGCGGCGGCTGCCCTTGAAGGGCAGATGCTCCAGGAAGTGGGACAGGCCGGCCAGCTCCTTCGATTCGTAGCGGGAGCCGGCGCCGACGCAGACCATGATGGACACGGAGAGGGCGTGGGGCATGGGGGCGGTGAGGACGCGAAGCTGGTTATCGAGAACGGTTCGCTGGAACATTCCGCCTCTGGTCAGGGGTTGGGAGGATGGACCGGAGCCGCCGGCGGCTGGAGTAATCCGGCGGCTGATTCTGAGGGTCGCCGCTTTCGCCCTCGATTGGGGGAACTTGTCCAAGGGGGCTGGGCGGCTGGTTCTGGGTCAGCTTTCGAGCCAGGAAACGTCGCCGCAGAGGTCGTCGGGGTGGGACTTAGAGGCGAAGACCTGGTACTGGCGGCGAGCCTCGGCGATGGAGGTGTCGTCGCCGTGGCCGGGGTAGACGGCGGTATCGTCGGGGAGGGTGAGTAGCTTATTGGTGATGCTGTCAAGCTCGGTGCGCAGGGCCTCGGGGGTGCGGGACCTGCCGGGACCGCCGGGGAAGAGGGTGTCGCCGGAGAAGAGGTGGTTGCCAAGAATGAGACAGGTGGAACCCTCGGTGTGGCCGGGGGTGAATAGGGCGGTCATGGTCTGGTTGCCGAAGCGGATCTCGTCGCCGTCGTTGAGGGGACGGTCGGGTTCACGGGGCATCAGGGGAATGTCGTTGGTGCCGCAGGACACGGGGGCGTCGACGGCGCCGGTGATCTCAGCGAATCCGAGAAGATGGTCCTGGTGTCCGTGGGTGATGATGATGGCCTTGACGTCGACATCGCCAATCTCGTTGAGGAGCAGCTCGGGCTCGGCGGGGGTGTCTATGATGACGCCCTCGTTGGTCTCGGGGCAGACCACGATGTAGCCGTTGTTGTTGTAGGGGCCCATGTTGATCTTGGTTATCCTGATCTCGCCGTCGTAGTGGAGTGGCATGACAGTCCTCTCAGGCAGTGTTTGGGTGGCCGGGTTATTGTAGCAAAGGGCCGGGAGGGTTGCCATTTGTGGGACGGCGGGAAGGTTTTTGGCGCCGGGAGCTTTTTTATCTGTCGCAATTTGCTGCATTGTGTCGCATCCGGCCAGCGGGGCCGGGTTTATCCCGTCCCAGAGGACATGGTAGCGCGGGGGCGGCGGGGTTGGGAAGGGGCAGGGCGTCATTAATCAGGGGGGTTGTTTCCGCATTTTAGAGTTCTTGAAGAGTGCCGTTTTCCCTCGCTTGTTGTGCTTCGGTTGCCAAGAAGTCCAACTTTCCAGAAAGGGAGTCGGCTTCAATTTCGCGATCCCACCGGTCCCAATCCAATTCAGCGAGCCAGCTACACAATTCTCGATAATCGCTTTCAGGGAGGGCGAGGATAGCTTGCTGGATTTCGGCTATCGTTGGCATTTTCCCCTCTTCTGCTCAGTCCCCCACGGCTACGGGGGTCTGGGTTCCTGCCTCCGCAGGAACGACGGGGTTGGCTGTTAGAGTCTTTCTTACGTAGTGGCCGGTGTGGGAGTGGGGGTGGTGGGCCAGGTCCTCGGGGGTGCCGGTGGCGATGAGCCGGCCGCCCCGATCGCCGGCGCCGGGGCCGAGGTCGATAATCCAGTCGGCATTCTTGATGAGGTCGAGGTTGTGCTCGATGAGGAGGACGGTGTTGCCGGTGTCGACGAGGCGGTGGAGAACACGGAGCAGGGCGGCGCAGTCCTCAAAGGACAGCCCGGTGGTGGGCTCGTCCAGCAGGTAGAGGGTCTTGCCGGTGGCGCGCTTGGAAAGCTCGGTGGCCAGCTTGACCCGCTGGGCCTCGCCGCCGGAGAGGGTGGTGGCGGGCTGGCCGAGCCGGATGTAGCCGAGGCCCACGTCGTGCAGGGTCTCGAGCTTGGGCCGGATGCGGGGGAAGTTCCAGAAGAAGTCGAGGGCCTGCTCGACGGTCATTTCCAGCACGTCGGCGATGCTCTTGTCGTGAAGGGTGACCTCCATGGCCTCCCGGTTGTAGCGGCGGCCGTGGCAGACCTCGCAGGGTACGGTGACGTCGGGAAGGAACTGCATCTCGATCTGGATGTATCCCTCTCCCTGGCAGGCCTCGCACCGTCCTCCCTTGACGTTGAAGGAGAAGCGCCCGGGCTTGTAGCCGCGCACCCGCGCCTCGGGGAGGCTGGCGAAGAGCTCGCGGATGGGGGTGAAGGCGCCGGTGTAGGTGGCCGGGTTGCTGCGGGGAGTGCGCCCGATGGGGGACTGGTCGATGTTGACCACCTTGTCGATGTTTCCGACGCCATCCACTCCGTCGTGGTCCCCAGGGCGCTCCCGGGAGCGGTTGAGCTCCTGGGCAAGACGCTTGTAGAGAACGTCGTATACCAGGGTTGACTTGCCGGAGCCGGAGACGCCGGTGACGCAGACCAGCATTCCCAGGGGGAACTCCACGTCGATGTTCTTGAGGTTGTTCTCGCGGGCGCCGGAAACGGCCAGGGAGTTGCCGTTGCCGGGGCGGCGTTCCTCCGGGAGGGGTATCCGTTTCGCGCCGCTGAGGTACTGTCCGGTGAGGGAGGCAGGGTCGTCCATGACCTCGTAGACGGTGCCGGTGGAGACTATCTTGCCGCCGTGCTCTCCGGCGCCGGGGCCGAGGTCGATGACGTAGTCGGAGGCGCGCATCATGGCCTCGTCGTGCTCGACGACGATGACGGTGTTGCCCATCTCCCGAAGCTGGGTGAGGGTGTTGATAAGGCGGTGGTCGTCGTGGGGGTGGAGTCCGACGGTGGGCTCGTCGCAGACGTAGAGGACGCCGGTGAGCCCGGAGCCAATCTGGGTGGCGAGACGGACGCGCTGGGCCTCGCCGCCGGAGAGAGTGCGGGCGGTGCGTGCCAGGGTGACGTAGTCCAACCCGATGCCGTCGAGGAAGCGGAGGCGTCCCTCGATTTCCTTGAGGATCTGGTTGGCGATGGTCTTCTCGCGGAGGGTGAGGGTCTCCCGGGGGCCGTCCCAGGGTGCGTCGGGGTCGATGCGCTCCACCCACTCCAGGGCGTGGCCGATGTTCATGGAGGTAACGCCGATGATGCTGAGGCCGCAGACCAGCACTCCCAAGGCCTCCGGGCGGAGACGCTGTCCTTTACAGGACTGGCAGGGAGAGGCGGACATGTAACGCTCTATCTCGTGGCGGACGTAGTCGGAGTCGGTGCGGGAGTAGCGGCGATCCAGGTTGGGAATGATGCCCTCGAACTCGGTGTCCCAGCTGTAGGTCTTGCCGCGTCGGGTGCGGTGGCGGACGGTTATCCGGCCCTTGCCGGTCCCGTAGAGCACCAGCTTGAGCTGGTCGTCGGTAAGGTCCTTGATGGGAGTCTTGGCCGAGAAGCCGTGGGCTTCGGCGACGGACTCGACCATGCTGAGGTACCAGCCGCTGGAGGCCCCGGCCCGGCTCCAGGGAGCGATGGCACCCTCAGCCAGGGTGAGGTTTTTGTTGGGGATGACGAGGTCGGGGTCGACTTCCAGCTTGTAGCCGAGGCCGGTGCAGGCGGAGCACGCGCCGTGGGGGCTGTTGAAGCTGAAGGTGCGGGGCTCGATCTCGGGAAGGCTGATGCCGCAGGGGGCGCAGGCGAACTGCTCGGAGAAGACCAGTTCCTCGTCCTTCTCGCCGTCCTCGCGGGCGTGGCGGAGGGCCAAGACGACGCCTTCGCCTTCCCTTAGGGCGGTCTCGACGGACTCGGCGATGCGGGAGTGCTCGGTGTCGTCGCGGATGATGAGGCGGTCAATGACGATTTCGATGTAGTGCCAGCGGCGCTTGTCCAGGTTGATGTTATCAATCTGGTCGACCTCGTGGACCTCGCCGTTGACGCGGAGGCGGATGTAGCCGGCCTTGCGGATGTTTTCGAGGATGTCCTTGTGCTCGCCCTTCTTGCGGCGGACCTTGGGGGCGAGGAGGGTTATCCGGCTGCCCTCGGGAAGGGCGAGGATGGCGTCGACAATCTGCTGGACGGTCTGGCGCTCCACGGGGCGGCCGCACTTGGAGCAGTGGGGGCGGCCTATGCGGGCGAAAAGGAGGCGGAGGTAGTCGTAAATTTCGGTGACGGTGCCGACGGTGGAGCGGGGGTTGTGGGAGACGCCCTTCTGGTCTATGGAAATGGCCGGGGAGAGTCCTTCGATGTAGTCGACGTCGGGCTTGTCCATGCGGCCAAGGAACTGGCGGGCGTAGGCGGATAGGGACTCGACGTAGCGGCGCTGGCCCTCGGCGTAGATGGTGTCGAAGGCCAGGGAACTCTTGCCCGAACCGGAGACGCCGGTGATGACGACCAGTTTTTCCCGGGGGATCATCACCTCGACGTTCTTGAGGTTGTGTTCCCGGGCGCCTTTGACGTGGATAAATTCCTGGGGCATAGGGACTCTTCCTGAAACGGCGCTTTGGGCAGGGCCGATTGACGTAATCCAAGGGGTATTTTACCACTTGGGGGCGGGGGATTACGTTGGGGAATTCATCCCCCAGACCCCCTGAGTCGGGGTTGGGTGGAGCCGCGGGTTACGCTGTTGCCATGAGCAGCCCTTCCCGGGCGGCAGCCTGCCCCAAGCGGGATTCCAGGGTTGCCAGTTCCAGGTTGGCACGCATGGCGAGGTCGAGGTAGAGAGCGTCGTAGACGGACAGATCGTGCAATCGCGCCAGGCTCAAAACTGCGTTGTAGTCTGGCGTCGTGTCCGTTACAACCGCAATAGTATTGAGCCGCTGAAACGAGGCTTCCGTCTGGGCCGGAGGCGACCTCCTTCGCCGTTCCGCCTGGAATAGGGCGTTGCGGACTTCGGTGTGCCACAGTTGAGGAACGAGCGCAATGCTGGTTTGGGACCTGTCCCACACGGTGTCTGCTCTGGAGTCTGCTTCATCGGGAAGCAGCCAGCAGACGGTGATCGAGGCGTCGAGGACTATTCCTGGCACGGGTTGGAGGTCTCGTGTCTCCACGAGTACAGTTCCTGCCAGGTAAGATTCAAGGGCTTGAGGCCTTGCCTGAATTCTTCGAGGGATTGCTTGCGCTTCTCGGAGTCGGCGCCCGGGGTTGGCACTACCCGGGCGATGGTTATGCCGTCGCGCACCAATGAGATGGTTTCTCCTCGGTCCACCGCTTGCAACAGGTCGGATAACTGGGCGCTGTCCTGGCCGACATCCATTTCAAGCATCGTTGTTCCTTGTGGCAAGGTTTGTTTGGTTGAATTTTAGCACGGGCGGGGCGGGCCGGAGCCGGAATCAAGAGGCTGCCCCAGTTCTTATTCCAGCTCGATGAGGGGGTCGTCGCCGTTGACGGTTTCGAGGGGTTCGACGTGCACTGCCTTGATGACTCCGTCGCGGGGGGACTGGATGGACTGCTCCATTTTCATTGCCTCTACGACGCAGACCTCGTCTCCGGCGGAGACAGCGTCGCCGGGCCGGACGAGGATGGACATAACCCGTCCGGGCATGGGGGAACGGAGGACGTTCCCGGAGACGAGGACGGGGGACGCCGATGCTTCGGATGGCGGCGGGGGCGGCGGGGGCGGCGTGTGTTCGGTCCGGCCGCGGCGGGGGGGTTGGGGGCGGGAGGGAGACAGCCCCTCGATTTCCACCTGAAAGGTCTCGCCGTCGACGGTGACCTCCACGGGGGACCGGGTCAGGTCGCCGACGGTGACGGTGTACCAGGTGTCACCGACGCGGACGCGGAGGCTGGTCACCGCCAACCGAGGCTCCCGATGGTGCGCGATGAGAACTGTTCCTGCCGGGCCAGCGCCTTCCAGCGGGCGTTGGGGGATGCCGGGGCCGGCTGGGACTCGCCCAGGGCTAGGGCGAGGGCCGCGCCGATGGCGGCGGCAGTGCGGCGGTCGTCGGGGTCGTGTCCGTTTCCGTTCATGGAGGGGTTGCCTTGCGTATGGGGCTGTTTTCCGGCAGAGGTTAGGGCGGACAGCGTTCCGGTGTGATGAGTTGCGGCCGCGAAATCGGGGTGGGCGAGGATGTCCCGCTGGAGAGGGATGTTGGTCTTGACGCCCTGGATAACGGTGTCCCGCAACGCTTGATCAAGACCTTGCAACGCCTGGGTCCGGTCGGGGGCCCAGGCCATGACCTTGGCCAGCAACGGTTCGTAGTGTAGCGTCACCTCGTAACCATTGCAAAGGGCGGAGTCGACTCGCATCCCGGGGCCTTCGGGGAGGCGCAGGCCGTTGACCACGCCGGTGGCGGGAAGCAGGGTTCGCGGGTCCTCGGGGTAGATGCGGGCCTCGACGGCGTGGCCGTTGGGCTGGACGTCGTCCTGGGTGATGGGCAGGGGCTCTCCGGCGGCGACGCGGAGCTGTAGTTCGACCAGGTCCACTCCGGTCACCATCTCGGTGACGCCATGCTCAACCTGAAGGCGGGTATTGAGCTCAAGGAAGTAGACTTTTCCCTTGGGGGAGACGAGGAATTCGGCGGTGCCGGCATTGGTGTATCCGATGTGGCGGGCCAGTCTCAAGGCCATGTCGCAGATATAGTCGCGGACGGAAGGGTCCAGCTTGACGGCCGGGGTCTCCTCGACCAGCTTCTGGTTGCGGCGCTGCATGGAGCAGTCCCGCTCGTAGAGGTGGACGAGGTTGCCGTGCTGGTCGCCAATGAGCTGTACCTCGATGTGGGAGGCGTCCTTCAGGTAACGCTCGAAGAAAAGCCGGGAACTGCCGAAGGCGCTGGCGGCGACTTTCCTGGTGCGCTCGACCAGGGGCATGAGCTCGTCCATGGAATTGATTATGTGGATGCCGATGCCGCCGCCTCCGTCGGTGGCCTTGACCATGAGGGGGAAGCCCAGCTCCCAGGCTTTGTCGATGGCCTCGGAGTCGGCGACGGGTCCGTCGGTGCCGGGCAGTATGGGGAGGCCCGCCTTTGCGGCCAGCCTGCGGGCCCGGAGCTTGTCGCCCATCGCTTCCATGACGGATGGGTCGGGGCCAATGAAGGTGATGCCGGTCTCCTGGCACCTGCGGGCGAACACCGGGTTCTCGGACAGGAAACCGTAGCAGGGGTGGATGGCCTCGGCGCCGGAATCGCGGGCGGCGGCCAGGACCTTGTCCATGTCAAGATAGCTTTCCAGGGGAGGAGCCGGGCCAAGCAGACGGCTTTCGTCGGCCATTCGGACGTGGAGGGCGTCCCGGTCGGCCTCGGAGTAAACGGCGACGGTCTTAACTCCCATCCTCCGGCAGGTGCGGATGATGCGGCAGGCGATTTCTCCCCGATTGGCGATCAGTATCTTGCTGAACAAGGGCAATTCTCCCCGGGCTTTCAGTCCGGCAATGCGGATGGGGCGCTGCGGAGACGGCGCCAGGTCTGGGAGGCGGCGTTACCCTGGGTCATTCGCAGGGGGTTGTACGCCATTGCCCCGGCCCGGTCCATTCGCCCACCCGGACGGCGTAATGCGAAACTGGCTACGAAAATACCCCGGCTTCCCCGGAGCGCTCAAGCACTTTCAGGAACGAGTTGGAGCGGATTTCCCGGCCCAGCCAGTAAAGGGTGGTGGCCGCCAGGAGGGCGGTCACCTCCCGCAGCAGCGCGGGAGGAAAGTCCAAGTCGGGAATCTCTCCGATGGGGCTGTGGTGGAGGAGGCGCAGGACCTTGAGGGTACGCAGGGAGAGGGGAAGGACCTGGGATCCCGGCGGAGAGCAGTCCGGGCAAAGGGTCCCGCCGCTGTCCACGCTGTACCGGTGGCGGTCCGGCTCGATGAGGCGGCGGCACTCGACGCAGTAAAACAGCTCGGGCATGAACCCGGACACCTGGAGCAGGTGAAGCTCAAAGTGCCGGAGAGTCAGGTCGCGCCCGGGGTCGCGCTCAAGGACGGACAGGGTGTCAACAGCCAGCTCGTAGAGGGGCTGGTTGGGGCTGTCCTCGGAGCCGAATCCGTCCACCAGCTCGGTGACGAACTGGGCCCGGGTCATGGCGGCGAGACCGGCGCGGAGGGCGGGAAAGGTCCCGGCGACCTGGGCCTGGACTACGGTATCCAGGGTGCGGCCCCGGGCCAGGAGCAGGCGGGTGAGGGTCAGCGGCTCCAGGTGCCCGACCAGCCTGCTGTTGGCCTTGCGGGCGCCGTTGGCAACGGCGCGCAGCTTGCCCCATTCCCGCGAATAGAGGGTGACCATCAGGCCCGCCTCTCCGAAGGGGGCGTTCTTGAGGACGAGGGCCTCGGCGCGGTAGGTCCGGGGGGCGGGCACGGTCAGGACTCCTGGCGGCCGGTGAAGGCCCGGCTGAGGGTGGTCTCGTCGGAGTGTTCCAGGGAACCGCCGATGGGCAGGCCGCGGGCCAGGCGGGTGATGCGGAAGGGGGAGCCTTCCAACTGGCGGGTGATGAGCAGGGCGGTGGCGTCGCCGTCGAGGGTCGGGTTGGTGGCGATGACCAACTCGGAGACGCCGCCGTTGGAAAGACGGGCGTACAGCTCCTTGAGCCTGATGTGGCCGGGAGTGACGCCATTGAGGGGAGAGACGGCGCCGTGGAGGACGTGGTACAGCCCGTAGTAGCAGTTGGCCCGTTCCAGGGCGAGGACGTCCATGGGTTCCTCGACGACGCAGACCTGGGAGCGGTCCCGCTGGGGGTTGGAGCAGATGCCGCACAGGTTGGCGTCGGCCAGGTTCTGGCATTCCTCGCAGAACATGATGCTGTGCTTGACGGAGTAGACGGCGTCGGCGAGCTGGAAAGCCTCCTCGTTGGGAAGCTGGATGATGAAGTAGGCCAGCCGCTGGGCGCTCTTGGGGCCGATCCCGGGCAGCTTGGTCAGCTCCTGGATGAGCCGGGCCAGGGACGGGGCGGCGGATGGCAGGCGTTCGGAGGTCATGGGAGCGGTATCATGCCTGGGGAGCGGGCTTCTGCCACTTGGACCCGGTTTCCCGCATCCGCAGGAACGGCCAGTCCCTAGAAGCCCAGGCCGGGGATGTTCAGGCCGCCGGTGACGGCGCCCATCTTCTTGGCGGCGATTTCCTGGGTCTTGGCGAAGGCGTCGTTGACGGCGGCGGCAACCAGGTCCTGCAGCAGGTCGATATCCTCGGCAGCCTCGGGGTCGATGAAGACGGATTCGACGGTCTGCTTGCCGGTGACGGTTACCTTGACCACGCCGCCGCCGGCGCTGCCCTCCACGGTCATCTCTTCCAGTTCCTGCTGCACCTTCTGCAGCTGGGCCTGGAGTTTCTGGGCCTGTCTCATCATGTTGCGGTTCATTCCGAGTTCTCCTCTACGATTCGGGCGCCCATACCCATGGCGGCGCGGACCAGCGGGCTGTTCTGGGACGCCCGGCCGGGGCCGGCGGTCCCGTTGTCCTGCAGCAGGGTCAGGTGGAACTGGTGGGGCTGGCCGAAGAATTTTTCGATGGCTTCGGAAACCATCTTGCGGCTGTTGGGGTCTTCCATTTCCTTTTGCATCCGCTCCAGGTTGGAGCCGTTGCGGAAGGGCAGGACCAGGGCGCCGTCTTCGATGGTCACGTTTTCGGAAAGGCAGTCCCGGAGCAATGCTCCCAGGTTGAACTCCCGGCCCTTGCAGCGTCCGAGGGCCTTGACAGCGCCCTGCCAGCGGGTGCGGAGGTCGTCCTCGGGGCCGGCGGGCATGGCGCTGGCGGGATTGTCCGGGGGCATCGGGCCCGGGCCGGCTGGCATCCCGCGTCCGCCGGGCACAGCAGTCCGGGGACGGTCTTGGCCGGGAGGCGGCCCGGCGGCTGGAGCGTTCCGGGATGGGGGAGCCTGGCGGGTAGACGGGGCTTCCTGGCTGCAGATTTCCACGGCGGCCAGTTCCAGGGGCAGGGTGGAGGGGGCATCGTAGCGCATGTTGACGTCGCCCCAGAGCTTGACGGCCTGGAGAACCCGCCATTGGGGAAGCTGGTTGACCAGCTCGCGGAGCTGGCCGAGAAGGTGGTCGGGCAAGTCCAGCCGCTCCCGGGAGCCCCATTCCAGGAGCATGGCGGCCCGGAGCAGGTCCAGGGTCTGGCGGTGAAGCTGGCGCAGGTCCACGCCTTCCCAGGCGGCGGTGTTAACGGCTTCCAGGGCGGCGGGAGTGTCGCCGGTGAGCAGGGCCCGGGCCAGGTCCAGCCAGCGGTCGGCGCGGCCCAGTCCCAGGAGCTCCTCCACCTGGGGCTGGGTGACGCTGCCGCCGCCGGAGAGGACCAGTTGCTCCAACAGGTTTTCGGCGTCGCGGAGGCTGCCGGCGGAGAAACGGGCGACGGTGCGGAGGGCCTCCGGGTCGGCGGTGACGCCTTCCGCCTCGGCGATTTCGTGGAGGCGCTGGAAGACGACCTCGCCGGGGAGGCGGCGGAAGTCGTGCCGCTGGCAGCGGGAGACGATGGTGGGGAGGATTTTCTGGGCTTCGGTGGTGCAGAGGATGAAGATGACGTGGCCGGGCGGCTCCTCCAGCGTCTTGAGGAAGGCATTGGAGGCCTGGTCGGTGAGCATGTGGGCTTCGTCGATGATGTAGATCTTGCGGGAAGCCTCGACGGGGGCGAAGTTGACCTTGTCCCGGATGTCCCTTATTTCGTCGATGCCCCGGTTGCTGGCGGCGTCCAGCTCGATGATGTCCAGCAGGCGGCCCTCGTTGGCGGCGGTGCAGAGATGGCAGGCGTCGCAGGGATCGCCGTCCTGGGGGTCAAGGCAGTTGACGGCCTTGGCCATGACCCGGGCGGTGGTGGTCTTGCCGGTGCCGCGAGGGCCGCAGAAAAGGTAGGAGTGGCTGATCCGTCCCTGCACGATGGCGTTGCGGAGGGTGGTGGAGACGTGCTCCTGTCCCACCAGGCTGCTGAAGCTGGAGGGACGCCACTTGCGGTAGTAGACCTGGGTGGTCACGGGCGCACCGCCGGGACCGGAAATACCTGGGCCAGGGCTTTGCGCTCCAGGGACTGCATCTCCCGGGCCTCTTGT
Source organism: Dehalococcoidia bacterium (assembly GCA_965203675.1). GTDB lineage: Bacteria > Chloroflexota > Dehalococcoidia > Lucifugimonadales > UBA3495 > CATOSK01. The sequence goes on from CBDBDE010000001.1 coordinate 778,881, forward strand.
TCCTCGAGGTGGTCGTAGCCGGCCAGGTGAAGGACGCCGTGAACCAGCAGCAGGGCCAATTCCTGAGAGTATCCGCAGCCCTTCTCCTCGGCCTGGCGCTGGGCCTGGGGACAGGAGATTATCACCTCTCCCAGGGGAGCAGGCTGGCCGGGGGGAAGGATGAATCCGTCAAGGTGAGGGGAGTCCGCGAGGCCGTCAGCGGGGGGGTCGCCCGGGCCTTCCCAGTGGCCGGGGAACTCGGAGGAAAAGGAGAGAACGTCGGTGTTCTCGTCCAGTCCCCGGTAGCGCCGGTTGAGTCGGCGGACGGTGGAGTCGCCGGTGAGGAGGACGCTGACCTGCCCCGGCGGGCCGTCCGGCAGGGCGCCGTCCAGGGCGGATTGGACCACGCGGCGGGTCCATTCGTCAGGCAAGTCTGTCCGAAGGGTGAATTCCAAGGTGGAATCCACCGCGATGTCGACCTGCCAGGAATGGGAGTCTGCCACCGCCACGCCCCCAATTCTAACGTGGAAAAAGGGGTCAACCGGCCCCACGGGAATCATAGCATGGGGGTTGGGGGCCAGCAAGGAACGCCGGGACGACCGGAGCGGCAACACGGTCAGGCTGCGCCGGGGGTATGCCGTGCTAAAATGGTTCCCGGCGCCGGTGGGAATTCTGAAAACCGTTGGGTCCATGCGGGCCTGATTCCGCGACCGGGCAAGGAGTCATATCTGATGGTCGACGATAATTCCCTCCCGCTGCACGAGGAATTTGCCGAGGTGGTCCTGCCGGAGGAGGGGGTGGTGGAGCTGACTGACCGGCTGACGGAGTACATGACCGAGATAGAGCTGGGCGGCATGACCGACATCATCGGTCAGGTGCTGGACGACTTCATAGACCAGTCCGGCAGCATGCCCGAGGACCTGCGGGACTCGGATGCCTTTGAGCGGATCACCTGCAGCCAGCTTGCCGTGACCCTGGCCTACCAGTTGGGGAGGCTGGAAGGGCGTTCGCCCCAGATTGTCCGGCGGCTGGTGCAGGAGGCCGTGGAGAAGTGGGAGGCCCGTCCCATCAGCGACGCCCTGGATATTTCGGACAATGACATGCGCCGTCCAAAGGAGCTGGTGTATCCCAGGCTGCGTCGGCTGGAGTATGCCGAGACGGACGACGACTTTCTGGACGAGTAGGCCCACCGGCGGCATCAGGTCGCCGGCGGACCCGGTTGGCGTTCCGTTTGACGCCATAACGCCCTCTCCGGCACCCCACCGTTAGAGAAGGTATGAGGAGGAAGGCATGACCAGCGCACCATCCCGCTATGACCTGCTGCTGAAGGGGGGCAACCTGCTGGACCCAGCCCAGGGAATCGACGGGCAGAGGGATGTGGCCTTCCAGGGCGGGAAGGTGGCCGCGGTGGCCGAGCGAATCGACCCGCAGGATGCCGCAAACGTGGTGGACGTATCCGGGAAGCTGGTGACGCCGGGGCTTATCGACCTGCACGGGCACTTTTATCACGGGGGCACCGGCAGCGCAGTCCACGCGGACCGGGCTTGCCTGTCCGCCGGGACGACGACGGGACTGGACGCGGGTAGCTCCGGGTTTCTCAACTACAGCGCGATGAGGGACTACGTCTTTCCGGCCCACCGCACCCGGCTGCTGGCCCTGCTGCACATCGGGGCCGTAGGCCTGGCGGCCAACGGGGTGCTGGGCGGCGGACTCCACGACATGCGGGTAATCGACGCCGACGAGACCGCGGCCGCCATCAAGGCCAATCCGGGGTTCCTGTTCGGGGTCAAGGTGCGGATGCACTACGACGCGGTGGCCCGGTGGAACGCCCACGAGGCGATGCGGAAGGCGCGGGAGGCGGCGGACAAGTCGGGCACCCGGTTGATGGTGCATGTCAGCGGGACGCCCATTCCGCTGCCGGATGTGCTGGAGTTCCTGGGGCCGGGGGACATATCCACCCATGCCTTCAACGGGCACCCGGAGCACATGCTGGACCGGAACGACAAAATCCGTCCCGAGGTACAGGCCGCGGCGGACCGGGGCGTCATCATGGACGTGGCCCACGCGGGAATCCACTGCGACGTGGAGGTGGTGAAGTCGGCGATGGAGCAGGGTCTTCCGCCGGACACCATCAGCACTGACGTTCATATCGCCCCGCCGGGCCGGACGGTCTACCTGATGAACGACCTGCTGAGCAAGTTCCACGGGATGGGCATGTCGCTGAAGGATGTGGTGACGGCGGGAACGAGCCGTCCGGCCGAGGTCCTGGGGCTGCAGGACAGCATTGGCTCCCTGGCGCCGGGGATGGAAGGGGACGCGGCAGTGTTCGAGATGCGGGAAGGCCGCTTCGTCTGGCACGACATGGCCGGGCACAACGTGGAGGGCAAAGTGCGGCTGGACACTTTCCTGACGGTGCGGGGCGGAGCCGTGGCTTGGCGGGAGGGCCGGATGACCGACATGGGAGAGTGCTGAGGGGGCTATCGGAGGGGTCCTGCCGATGCCTGGCTGGAAGTCAGGTCGGGACCCTGTTTCCGGGTTGCAAAGGATTGATGGGAGTGACAAACTGGAATCATGCGAATCGGGCAGTTTGAGGTTACCGAGCCAGTCCCGGAGTTGAAGGATCCCCACCTTGTTGCGGTGCTGCGCCCGTGGATCGACGTGGGGAGCGTCGGCACCTTGGCCCTGAACCGGGTGGAACGCCACCTGAGGGCTAAGGAAGTCGCGCGCCTGGCCACCCCGGGGCTCTTCTACGACTACACCCGCTACCGTCCCCGCTCCTATTTCAACGAGGGACGGCGGGAGGTCAGCATCCCGAACACTGTCATCCGCTGGGGGTCGCGGGAAGAGGGGCCGGACCTGCTGCTGATGCACCTGCTGGAACCCCACCTGTACGGGGAGGACTTCACTGACGGGGTTGTGGAGGTCTTGAAGCACTTTGGAGTTAAGCGCTATTCTCTGGTCGGCGCCATGTACGACATGGTGCCCCACACCCGTCCGCTGGTGGTGTCTGGTATCGGACAAGGCGGCGATGCGGAGGAGGAGCGGCGTCGGGAGAGGGTGCGGACCAGCGACTACGAGGGCCCGACCACCATTACCTACCTGATAACGCAGGAAGCCATCCGGCTGGGGGTTGAGACCCGGACCTTCGTGGTGCATCTGCCCCAGTACCTCCAGGTTGACGAGGACCTCACCGGGACGGCCCGCTTGATGGAGATATTGTGCTCGGTGTACGGCCTCCCAGGCCGGCTTATCGAGGCCAACCGGGGGGAGGAGCAGTACCGGCGTCTTCAGGACCGGGTGGACGACAAGGCCGGGGTGGAAGCGATGCTGGGACGGCTGGAGGAGCGGTACGACCTGGAATATGCAGACCTGGGACAGGAGTCGCAGGAAGAAACGGAGCCGCCGCCCGCGCTGTCCCAGGACATCGAGGATTTCCTGAAGGACCTGAACGAAGGGTTCACTCCGCCCGGCTAGGTTTATCCCGCAGTTCTACCCGGGATTCCCTCTGATTTCCTGTGCCGGTTCGCCGTCCGCGCGGGAGTGATTGGGAAGGCGGTGGCTGGTCCCCGGATTGACGGGTTTCGGTAGTTAGGTCATGGCGGCGTCGATGTGCCGTGGCAGTTGCAGCGCCATAATTATGGGTTTCGTCGTACGCTGCGATTATTCGCGATGTTCCCGTCATTATATCGGGAATGGCGGCGAAGTGGATTGACCACGGGAGTAGCTTGTGATAAATTGGCCCAACCTGTTATTCGGGCTGCGGCCAGATTTTGGAGGTAGAGCATAGCTAGGCAGTACAAAGTCAATGAGCAAATTCGGTCTCCCAGGATCCGCCTGATCGGTGAGAACGGGGAACAGTTGGGGGTGGTCGCGACGGACCAGGCGATCCAGATGGCCCGCCAACAAGACTTGGACTTGGTGGAGGTGGCTCCCAACGCCGATCCGCCGGTCGCTCGACTCTTGGACTACGGCAAGCTGCGCTATCTGTACTCGAAAAAAGAACGAGAGTCCAAGAAGGCCCAGAAGAGCACTGAGTTGCGGGAGGTCCGGTTCCGTCCGAATATTGGCTCCCATGATCTGGAAGCCAAGATGAGGAAGGTGCGGGAATTTATCGGCGACGGCTCGAAGGTCAAGCTGACGGTCCGGTTCCGGGGGCGGGAAGCCGTCCACCAGCAGCTGGGGCTGTCGGTGCTGAAGAAAGTGGCCGACGACCTGAAAGACGAGGTAAGGCTGGAAAAGCCGCCTTCCATGGAAGGCCGCGCCCTGTCGATGATTCTCATACCGGGCGTTACCAGGAGCGACAAGGCGGAAGATTTAGCAGATGCCAAAGCTTAAGACCCACAAGGGCGCAAAAGCCCGCATCCACATTACCGGCTCGGGCAAGCTGATGCGCCGCAAGCGGATGAGCAGTCACCTGCGCCGCAAGAAACCCAAAAAGGTCACCCGCAAGTACGCCGACAAGCTGTTGGTGGACCACAGCGACGTCAAGCGGTTCAAGCGATTGCTTCCCTACGGATAGGCGGGGATTCTAAACACGGAGATTCGGTTTGCCCAGAGTTAAGCGCGGTGTTACCAAGCACCGCAGGCACAAGAAGGTGATGCTGGCCGCCCGGGGCTACCAGGGTTCGTCCAGCCGCAACTACAAGTGGGCCAAGGAAGCTCTCCTCCATGCCTGGAGCCACGCATACCGGCACCGGCGGGAACGCAAGGGGGAGTTCCGGCGGCTGTGGATCGTGCGTATCGGCGCGGCCTGCCGTCAGCATGGAATTCCCTACAACCAGTTCATGCACGGCCTCAAGCTGGCCGGGGTGGAACTTGACCGGAAGGTCCTGGCCGACATGGCCGTGAACGACGAGGCGGGGTTTGAAAAGCTGGTGGAGCTGTCCACCGCGCAGCTCAACGCCTGACGCTTTCCCAGGTGATGAAGGAAGTAAGGTGCGGGATAGTTCCCGCACCTTTTTGCGTTTTGACGGCGGGCCGGTCGACCCTCTGGGAAGCGGTCAGTCCTCGAGACCGGGACTTTCCGCGGAGGAAAACCCGTAGTAGGTGTCCTGGTCGAGGACGCGGGCCAGCCCTTCCCGCGTCACGGTGATAGGCCGCAGGGGGGTGGACCACCGGCCGACCAGGTCTTCGTGGAGTTCACTGAGGGCGATGGGCTGATTGCCGCGGGTCAGGATCGTGCGGAAGACAATCTCCTGGATGGGCATTTCGGAGCGGATGTAGTCCTGTTCCTGGGGGCCGAACTCGGCGATCTCCCGGAGCAATTCTTCCGGATCGGAGAGTTCGTGGTCGGGCCTCAAGAAAGAAGGCGATGCCGGTACGCGCCGGGCGGCCAGCACTGCTACGGCCGACCGTCCGAGGGCGGTCACCCGGTCCAGGCTGATGTGGTAGGCGGGGGTTTCCCCCGGTTCCGCGGATGGGGTGGACACCGGAGTGGTCATAGGGCAACCTCTTCGTTCCAGTTGAGCATGATGATGCGTACGCGGTCGCCCGCGGCTTTGGACTTTTCGTCGGCGGGGCACACGGCAAGCCCGTTGGCCCGGGACATGGAGGTGAGGATGTTGGAGCCCTGGGGGCCGGTTGGGTTGGCGTAATATTCGCCGTCGCGGCGCTCCACCTCTACCCGGGCATACACCCGGCGGCCGTCGGCGTTGTAGATGGGCCCGGTCAGGACTCCTTCCACGGATGGCCGGGCCTGGGCTCCCCGGCCCAGCATGGTGTGTATGGCCGGGCGTCCGAACATCTCGAACGCGACCATGGCGCTGACCGGATTCCCCGGCAGGCCGATTAACGGTATCCGCTTCCCGCCGGTGTAGTCCAGGTGGCCGAAGGCCAGGGGCTTGGCGGGACGCATGCGCACTGACCAGAAGTTCATGTCGCCGCGCTGGGTCAGCACGTCCTTGACCATGTCGTAGTCGCCCTTGGACACGCCGGCGGAGGTAATCAGCATATCCGACCCGGCGCCCTGCTCCAGCTTGCGGTGCAGGTCGTCCAGATTGTCCCGGGCTATCCCCAGCAGGCGTGGGACGCCTCCGGCGGCCAGCACGGAAGCGGCTACCCCTGAGCTGTTGCTGTCGTAGATCTGCCCAGGGCCCAGAGGGTCTCCTTCGGATACCAGCTCGTCGCCGGTTGAAAGGATGCCGACGACGGGTCGGCGGATGACCCGGGCGTGGGTCATGCCCAGGGAGGCGAGCACCGCAACCTCCGAGGAGCGCACTACCGTGCCGGCTTCCAGCACCAGCTCACCCTTGCGAACGTCCTCCCCGGCGGGCCGGACGTTGGCGCTGAGGGGAAGGTCGGCCATTATGGCGATCCGGTCGAGGGTATCGCCGGAATTGCGGCGGGCGATTTCGTCGGTCTCCTCGAAGGGCACGACGGTGTCGGCGCCTTGCGGTACCGGCGCGCCGGTCATAATCCGGATGGCCGTGCCCGGGGTCACGGTCTGGGTGGAGACTTCTCCGGCCGCGACCCTGCCTATGACGTTCAGGTTGGCCGGACTGGCGGCGGATGCTCCCTGAATATCCTGGTGGAGAAGCGCGTATCCGTCCATGGCGGAGTTGGCCATAGGAGGAAGACTCAAGGGAGACGAGACGTCTTGGGCGAGGACCTGCCCGAGACACTCCAGGACGGGCTTTTCCTCGGACTCCAGGGCGCTGAAGCACTCCATGATGCGGGCGAAGGCGTCTTCCACCTCCAGCATGTCCTCGTCGGCGTGGCTGTGGCTGTGTTCATTATCATCGCCGTGGTGGCGGGAATGATGCTGGTGATGCCGGTCGTGGTGGCCGTGTTCCTGATGGCGCTGCATGATGGTCCTTACCTTTGCCGCGGCATTATTGCGGCGCGGCGTCTACCCGCTTCGCAGGGTTGCACCGGTCTCCCGCTCCAGGTTGCGCAACAGGCCTTCCAGGGCGCGGTTGACCTCTTCGTTGGTCAGGGTCTTCTGGTGGGACTGGAAGTATACGTGAAGGGCCAGGGACTTGGTGCCCTCTGGAATGTTCTCCCCGGTGTAAACGTCGAACAGGGACACATGCTCCACCAGGCGGTGGCGGCTCAGTATGGCCTCCACCTGTCCGGCGGGAACGTCCTGGTTGACGACCAGGGCAAGGTCCCGGGTGGCCGCCGGGAAGCGGGAGAAGGACTTGAACCCTTCCCGGCGCTGCTGGGTGGCCTCGAGGACGCTGTCCAGGTCCAGTTCAAACATGGCTACCGGCTGGGGCCGCAGCTCGAAGCGCTCGCGGAGGCCGGGGTGGAGTTCGCCGACAATCCCCAGCACTGTGCCTCCGGCGGAGATGGAGGCGCAGCGTCCCGGTTGGAAGGCCTGGTCGTCGGCCGGCTGGAACTCGGGCACCAGGGACAGGCGCTCCAACGCGGCGGTGAGGGCGCCCTTGGCGTCGAAGAAGTCCAGGGACCCGGATGACTCCAGCCAGGACGGCTCGGTCCGGTCCCCGGAAAGGACGCCGGAAGCAATGTCTTTTTCCCGCGGCAGATCGTTGGTTCGGGGGAGGAAAGCGCGGCCGACTTCAAAGAAGCGGAAGGGCATGTCCAGGCGTTCCTGGTTGTACCGGAGAGTCTGCAGGATGCTGGCCCGGAGGGTGGGGCGCAGGTATTCCTGGCCGGCGTTCATGGGGTTGGCGATGCGAACGGGTGGATGCTCCGGGTCAAGTTCCTGGACCATGCTGAGGGTATCCCAGCCCAGGAGCGGGTAGCTGATGGTTTCCTGGAGGCCGGCGGCCGCCAGCGCCTCCCGCACCTCCTGCTTCAAGCTAGTCATTGGAGCGGGCTGGTGATAGGGAATCGGGGAGGACATCATGGTGGTGGGGACTTCGTCGTAGCCGATGATCCGCACCACCTCTTCGATCAGGTCCTCCTCGATGGAAATGTCGTTGCGCCAATACGGGACGGCGGCCAGAAGGCTGTCGGGGCCGGTGGTCTCGGTAACAAAGCCCAGGGAATGGAGTACGGATGCGGAGGTCTCCAGCTCCAGGTCCATTCCCAGGACCTGCTTCAGGCGCCCGAGGGTCAGCGGGACGCTGGGAGAGGGCCGGTCCCGGTCGGGGAAGATGTCGATGATCCCTTGGGCGATCTCGCCACCGGCAACCTGCTGGATGAGCTGGGTGGCGCGGCGCAGGGCGATGGGGGCCAGTTCGGTTCGCAGTCCCTTCTCGAACCGCTGGGTGGCGTCGGTGCGGAGCCGGAAGGTCTCGGCAGTCTTCCGGTTGTTGTAGGCGTTGAAGGTGGCGGACTCCAGCAGGACGGTGGTGGTATCCGGTCCGATTTCGCTGTTGGCGCCACCGATCACGCCGCCCATGCCTACCGGATCTCGGACATCGGCGATGACCAGCACGTCGGGGTTGAGTTCCCGGGGGACGCCGTCCAGGGTTTCCAGCGTCTCGCCCGGTGCAGCCCGGCGCACGATGATGGTGCGGTCCCGCACCCGGTCCAGGTCGAAGGCGTGGAGGGGCTGGTTGAATTCCAGCATGACGAAGTTGGTCACGTCGACGACGTTGTTGATGGGGCGGAGACCGGCCCTGGTCAGCCGGTCCTGGAGCCACTGGGGCGACGGCCCGATTTCCAGGCCGCTGATGACGCTGCAGGTGTAGCGGTGGCAGAGGTCGGGGTCCGCCACCGAGACAGTGGCCAGGTCGGAGACGGGGATGTCGCTTTCGTCGTATCCGACTTCCGGCTCGCGCACCGTCTTGCCGGTGATGGCGGCAACTTCGTGGGCCACGCCCAGGACGGAAAAGCAGTCCAGCCGGTTGGGGGTCAATTCCAGGTCGATGACCGTGTCCCCCAGGTATTCGTCCAGGTCCATGCCCAGGGGGGCGTCGTCCGGGAGAACGACGATGCCTTCGTGTCCTTCACCTAGGCCCAGTTCCAGCTCGGAGCAGATCATTCCCTCGGATACCACCCCGCGGATGCGGGCGGGTTTCAGGTTTTCGTGCTTCTCCGAGTGGGTGTTGTAGAGGTATGCGCCCACCCGGGCGAAGCAGATCTTCTGTCCGGCGGCCACGTTGGGAGCGCCGCAGACGACCTGCATTTCCTCCGAGCCGGTGTTCACGCGGCACAGGGAGAGGCGGTCGGCGTTGGGGTGCTGCTCCACCGAGAGGACCAGGCCGACGCAGCAGCCGGTCCAGCCGCCGTACTCGATGATGTCCCCGGCCTCGACGCCGGCCATGGTCAGGCGGTGGGCCAGCTCGGCCGGAGGGAGGTCAACGTCGACGTATTCTTTAAGCCAACTAAGGGGTATCAGCATGGAGGTTTGCGGCGGTGCCGGACTTCCTTTCTCCTGGGAATGGGCGGATTCGTCCCGGAAAACCGGGGCAGCGCCGCATCGCAAAGGGACCCAGGAGCACGGGTCTTCGGGGCGCTGATTATTCTACCAGAACCTTTTCCTAAAACTGGCTCAGGAACCGCAGGTCATTGGAGTAGAAATGCCGGATGTCGTCTATGCCGTACTTGAGCATCGCGACCCGCTCCGGCCCGACTCCGAAGGCGAAACCGGTGTACCTTTCTGTGTCGTAGCCAACGTCGGACAGGACCTTGGGATGGACCATGCCGGCGCCCATGATTTCAATCCAGCCGCTGTCGCGGCAGATGCGGCATCCCTCCCCGTTGCCATCGCACAAGAAGCAGTCGATGGACATGTCGACGCCAGGCTCCACGAAGGGAAAGTAGTCGCAGCGGAAGCGGACGCGGCGTTCCTCCCCGAACAGCCGGCGGGCGAACTCGTAGAGAGTGCCCTTCAAGTCGGCGAAGGTGATGCCCTCATCCACGGCGAGACCCTCTATCTGGTAGAAATGCCACTCGTGGGTGGCGTCGGTGGCCTCGTAGCGGTAGCACTTCCCGGGAACGACGACGCGCACCGGAGGTTGGGTGCTCTCCATGACCCGGGCCTGCATGGGAGAGGTGTGGGTCCGAAGGAGCATGGGCTGCCGGCCACTTTCATCCCGGTAGTCAACCCAGAGAGAGTTCCACATATCCCGGGCGGGGTGTCCCTCGGGGATGTTCAGCATCTCGAAGTTGTAGCGGTCCCACTCCACCTCCGGCCCCTCGACGATGCTGAAGCCCATCCCGGCGAAGGCGTCGGTTATCTCCCGGACAATCTGGGTGGTGGGATGAAGACGTCCCTGGATGGTGGGCCGGCCGGGAAGGGTCACGTCAATACGGTCGCGGGCAAAGGCCGCGTCCTGCTGGGCCCGGTTCACCTGGTCGGTACGACCGGCCAGCCGTTCTTCCAAGGTGTTCTTGGCCTGGTTGCCCAACGCGCCAAGTTCCCGGCGCTGTTCCATTTCCAGGCCGGACAGGCCGCGCAGGATGTTGGTCAACTCTCCCCGCCGTCCCAGGTAGGAAACGCGCCACTTCTCCAACGCCTCGGCGTCGGATGCCTGGTCGAGTTCCAGGATGGCCTGTTGGGTGAGGGTTTGGATGGAATCGGCAGAAGGCTGGGTCAAGGCAGTCGCGCTTTGCAGGTATTAGATACAGCCGGGAGCTCGGCTTTCGATAGGCCATTATAGGATTCGTGAATACGGACGGTCAAGAATTATTCCCGCTCCGGCAACCTTGTCCTCCGGGATGGATTCCCCGTATTGGATGACAGGAACATGTTGTATGAAAACAAATGTTCTGGTACAGTTATTCCGGCAGCCACGGCGGAAGCTGGCGGCGTTGCCGAAATTGAAATGTCTGGAGGATAGTTGACGCTATTTCGTTTCAAGTCCTGCACCAAGTGCGGGGGAGACCTGGCCCTGGACGAAGGGGACTGGCTCTGCCTCCAGTGCGGTAAGTATTACTACGTGGGGTTATACCGGCATCGAGATCAGGATCGGTCCCCCGTCAGGTGGGAATTTCCCAAGACCCGGGGATTCCAGGCTGGCTATGGCATCGGCGGGAGCCGCTGGGGGAGTGGTGATGCATCGCCGGTGGTATTCAAGACGAGGACCGATTCACTGTGAACGGAACGGCAGTTATACCCAAGGGGAGCGGTAATCTCCTGGCAATAAGTGCGGGCACTCGCCGCACCGGTTGGAGCGTTTTCGCCGGTGGGGGATTGAAGAAAACCGGGGTCATTTCCATCCCGGCTGTGCTGCGGGCCCGCCCGGACGAGCGGTCTGTCCTAGTGGTCTGCTCCCTGGATGAAGTGGCGGTGGGTTGGGATGTAGGTGCGGTCGCCTGCCGGCGGGGGTCGTCCGTCGGCCCGACGGCCCCGGGGACTGCGCCGCTGGAGGCGGCCTTGTCCAACTGGCGGGAATTCCGGGAATTGGCATGGTACTCCTACACCACGGCGGAAGTCAGGACGGCGTTGGCCGGGAAGCCCAACGCCTCTGGGGAAGCCCTCTCGTACGCAGTCATGGAAAATCTGGGGTTGATCGGAGAGACCAGGACGGCAGAAGAGTGGGAAGCGGCGGCCATCGGGGTTCTCCACCTGCAGCAAACCGGGGCCACCCTCGCACGGCCGGAAGGGGGCTGACACAAAATGCGACAATCATGTGACAAAATGACACATTGTGGCACAATCGTGAGTCGTCCGCGCTACAATTTTCCAACGATTTGGGCCGGAAAAACCCGGTCGCCGTGCTCAAATATGAAGGATACCGGGCCTTATGGCACAAGACGTTTTTTTCGACCCGGTTCTTCTCAGGGACCCGGCATCCCGGACTCCTCTTGTCCTTCGGTCACCGAAGCGCCGGGCCGCGTTGAACAACCGGGGGGCGCGTGTATAATGAGCGGCACAGCGCGATGGGCGCCGGCTATGGTCCGGCCGGACGGTCCAGTTAACAACGTGGCCCCGGGCCAAGGAGGAGTTATGCCGATCATCCAGCGTCCCTACGTTCCCCCGGAAGACCAGGTGCCCCAGGAGGATTCCTACGTCAACCCCGGCGATCCCCAGAGCGCGGATCTGTCCGGGGAGCCCATCACCTTCTACGCCGATTCCATGCACATCTTCAGCAGCCTCTACTCCGCGGTGCTGTTCTTTGGTGAGCAGATGGAGGAGCGGGAGCCCATCCTGCGGACGCGGATCAAGGTAAGCCCGCAGATGCTGAAGGCCATCTCCCTGCTGACCTCAAAGCACGTCCGTGAGTACGAGGCGGCGGTGGGACCGATCACGCTGCCGGAGCAAGTCTACGACGCCTGGGAGTTGAACTCCGAGGCTCTGGAGGAGCAGCACTGATGGCCTCCGGGAGCCAATCTTCCGGGAACCAACCTTCCGGGAAGGACCGGGTTATCGCCGAGGACTTGGGCCTGCCGGTGGTGGTGGAGCCGGGAGTCGATTCGGCGACCCCGGAGGACATGGACTGGCGGCTGGTGGGCACCAGCCAGCCCAACGCGGCCACATTCCACATCAACCACACCGACGTTACCCAGGTGAAAGTGGGCGTTCTGCGGCCCTCGGACATGCCGGAGGACTCCCAGTTCGTGCTGACGAAAGAGATTCCCATCATCATCATCGACAGCCTGGACAAGTTCTGGGCGGGCGAGTCAAAGGAAGCCCTGCCGCTGAACGGCTTGAGGGTTCCCATCGAGGGGGATACCGAGGAAGAGGCGAAGCGGAACCTGGCGGGGGACCTGGCTGCCCAGTTCCGGCTATTGATGCTCCTGTCGACGACCCGGCAGGGCGGCGTTGCCCCGCCCCTCATGGAAAATCTGCGCCTCTATCACAGCATCATGGCGCCGGCCAGGACGGGATCGGGCTAAACCTGGGCCAGGGCCGCTAGACCAGGGCTTTGACCCGCTCCGCTATCGCGGAGGCAACCTCCCCGACGGGCAGTTGCTGGGCCTCGTCTGACGTCCGCTCCTTCACTTCCACCACGCCGTTGTTCAGGTTGCGTGGGCTGACCACCAGCCGCAGCGGTAGCCCCAGCAGGTCCGCATCGTTAAACTTCACGCCGGGGGCCTGGTCGGGCCGGTCATCGTAAAGAGTTTCCACGCCCGTGTCCCAGAGCTGGCGGTAGAGGTCGTCGGCTGCGCCGGACACCGTCTCGTCGTTGAGGTTGAGGCCGACGAGGTGGGCCTGGTAGGGGGCGATAGGCCCCGGGAAGACCATGCCCCGGTCGTCGTGGTTCTGCTCGATGGCCGCTGCCAACAGCCTGCCGACGCCGATGCCGTAGCAGCCCATGGTGACTGGCTGCTGCCGCCCGTCGCTGTCGAGGTAGACGGCCCCCAGGGACTCGCTGAAGAAGGTTCCCAGCTTGAAGATGTGGCCCACCTCGACCCCTCGCGTAGCTTCCAGGGGCTGTCCGCAGTTGGGGCAGAGATCACCGGGCCGGGCGAGGGCGATGTCGGTGAGGATGTCCACGCTGAAGTCCCGGGGGTAGTTGGCATTGTTCAGGTGCCGGTCCGGATGGTTGGCCCCGACAGTGAAGTTGCTGCCGTTGGATATGGAGGGGTCTGCAACGTGCTGGATGCCGGTCAGTCCCACCGCCGAGGCGGAGCCGGCGACCAGTCCGGCGGCCTGCACCTCCTCATCGTTGGCCAGGCGCAGGTCCCGGGCGTGGAGGGCGTTCTTGAGCTTGACGTCGTTGACCTCCAGGTCGCCCCGGATGGTGACAAGCACGACGCGGTCGTCGGCCCAATAGAAAACGGCCTTCAGGGTCTTGGACTCGGGAATGCCCAGGAATTCAGCCAGGGCCGCTATGGTCTTGATGCCGGGGGTGGGGACTTCCTCCAGGGGGAGTTCCGGTTCGCGGGGAGCATCGGGATACTGTCCGGTTGCCTTTTCGGCGTTGGCGGTGTAGCCGCAGGAACGGCAGGTAATGACCGTATCCTCCCCGGTGGGGGTGGGTAGCAGGAACTCGTGGGAGTCCTTGCCGCCGATGGCGCCGCTGTCGGCTTCGGCCATGAGGACGGGAAGATTGCATCGGCGGTATATGTTCCGGTAGGCCCGTGCCATGGCCTGGTAACTTTCATCCAGGCTCTCGTCGCCGTTGTTGAAGGAGTAGGCGTCCTTCATGGCGAACTCCCGGACCCGGATCAGTCCGGCCCGGGGGCGGGGTTCGTCCCGGAACTTGGTCTGGATCTGGTAGAGGATGACGGGCAGGTCCCGGTAGCTCTGGACGTTGGCCTTGACGATGTTGGTGACCACTTCCTCATGGGTGGGAGCCAGCACCAGCGGACGCCCCCGCCGGTCTTCCAGGGCGAAGAGGTTGTCACCGAAGGCGGCGCGGCGCCCGGTCTGCTCCCACAACTCGGTCGGCTGCAGGGTGGGCATCATGATTTCCTGGCTGCCCGCCGCGTCCATTTCCTGCCGGATGATGTTCTCGATCTTGCGCAGGGAGCGCCAGGCCAGGGGCAGGTAGGCGTAGACTCCGGCGGCGACCTGGTGGATCAAACCGGCGCGGAGCATAAGGCGGTGGCTGGCGGTCTCGGCCTCGGGCGGGTCCTCCCGCAGGGTGCGGGAAACCAGTTGGGACATTCTCATGGCTTTAGCCTTCCGGTAGGGCGTCGAGGTTTAGTCTCCCACCGGCGCCGGGATGCGGTCGACCTCTTCCATCAGGGCGGTGAGCATCTCCGCTTCGGGGACGACGCGTACCTTCTCTCCCTTGCGGAAGATGATGGCGCGTCCTGCTCCAGCGGCAATGCCGACATCGGCGTCCTTGGCCTCGCCGGGGCCGTTGACCTCGCAGCCCATGACGGCGACCTTGATATTCTTGTTGTTCTGCTTGACCAGGGCGTCTACCTCGTTGGCCAGCTTGACGACGTCCACGTCGGCCCGGCCGCAACTGGGGCAGGCTACCAGGGTTACGCCCTTGTCCCGCAGGTTGAGGGACTTGAGGATTTCGTACCCGGCCGCCACTTCGTCCTTGGAGTCGCCGCTGAGGGATACCCGGATGGTGTCCCCGATACCTTCGTACAGGAGCACGCCCAGGCCGACGGCGGTGCGGATGGAGCCGGCCTGGACGGTGCCGGCCTCAGTGATGCCAAGGTGCAGGGGGTAGGGCACCATTTCGGCGAGGCGGCGGTAGGCTTCGACGGTGGTGGGAACGTCGAAGGCTTTCATGGAAATCTTGATTTTGTCGAAATCGTTCCGTTCCAGGAATCCGATCTCCCAGAGGGCGGTGGCGAGCATGTGGTCTACGATGCTGTACTGGCCCGTACTGGCCTCTCCGGCCTTGGGGAGTCGGTTGACCATGTCCATGTGCCGGGAGAAGCCGCGGGTGCGGCCGATGCCGCCCACTGGAGGCAGGCTGCCGAAGTTGACCCCGATGCGAATGGGTATGTCACGCTCCCTGGCCTTTTCCACCACCAGGCGGACCTGGTCCTCGTTGCGGAGGTTGCCGGGGTTGAGGCGAAGGCAGTCGACCCCTCCGTCGGCGCACTCAAGGGCGAGCTGGTAGTGGAAGTGGATGTCGGCGATGAGGGGGATGCGGATCTGCTTCTTGATCTCCCGCATGGCCTTCGCCGCTTCCATGTCGGGAACGGCGCTGCGGATGATCTCGCAGCCGGCTTCCTCAAGTTCGTGGATCTGGCGGACGGTGGCGGCTACGTCGCGGGTGTCGGTCTTGGTCATGGACTGGACCGAGATGTCGGCTCCTCCCCCGACCTTGACGTCTCCGACATAGACCGGCTTGGTGACACGGCGCTTGTTCATGGAATTACCCTCTGGCGTGGATTCTTAAATCCCGGTTTGGCGTCAGCCGCCCAACGGGTTGACGCCCTGGATGAGGCGGTGGATATCGTTGGCACTGATCAGGATGATGAGGCCGATGAGGAAGACGAACCCTATGAGATGTACCATGCCTTCCCGTTCCGGGGGGATGCGCTTGCCGCGGCGCACCCACTCGATGGCGACGAACAACAGGCGTCCGCCGTCCAGCATGGGTATGGGAAGGATGTTGAGGATGGCGAGGTTGATGCTCAAGAGAACAGTCAGGACCAGCCACCCGTGCAGGCCTCCCTGCCGGCTGACCTCGCCGGTGATATGGGCAATGCCGATGGGTCCGGAGAACTGTGGCGAGCGGTCTCCGGTAATCCAGCCGGAGATCTCCCGCTGGAGGAGGACCAGCATTTCGCCGGTGCTGGAGAAGGCCCGGTTCACCGCGGTCCATGGCGGACTGGCGCGGGTCTCGGTCTGGACGTTAACCAGGTCGATGCCGATCCCGGTGGGTCCCTGGCCCTCCGGGGGGTTGGCCCTGGGAACGACGGTCACGGTGCGGCTCTGGCCGGAACGTTCCACAACCCAGTCGATTTCTTCACCGGGGTTGCGGGAGATGGAGCGGATAAGGTCGTTGGGGGTCTCGACTACGGTCTCGCCCGATTGAAGAATGATGTCGTCGGGCTGGACTCCCGCGGCCTCAGCTGGAGAACCGGGCTGGACATCCGAGATCAGGATGTTCCCCGTATCCACCTGCTGCGGGATCATGAATACGGCGGTGAAGAGGACGATGGGGAGGATGGCGTTCATGAAAGCGCCGGCGGCCAGGACCACGGCGCGCGGTCCAACCCCCTTGCTGGCCAGGCTGCGGGGCACCTGTGGGTTATTCTCTCCAGCCAACCGGACGAAACCGCCCAGGGGGAGGAGGTTGAGGGAATACACCATGTCGGCCAGGACCAGGGAGTTTCCAGTCACCTCCCGCACCCGCCCCTCGTGGGTCAGGTAGTCCGGGTGGCCGGTTTCCTGGAGATTCTGGGGGCCTTCGATTTTGCGGCGGTCCCTGACCTCGATAATCCGGGCCACCAGGTTCCCGTTGAGGTCTTCGGTGGACTGGACTTTGACGAGGGTATCGCGGGACAGTTGGGACAGGTTGTTGGCGTTGACCAAGTGGGTGTGACCGTCCAGTAGAACGGTAGTCCGCCCGGTGTACAGGCCGAAAACCTTGGGGGGATAGCCAACGCCGAACTCCAGCACCTTGACCCCGTAAAACCTGGCAGTCCAGAAATGGCCCAGCTCGTGGACTACCACCAGGACCAGCAGCATGGGGACGAAAGTCAGAAGAGCGAAGAGGATAGTTTCCATCAGAGGGGTTGTCCTGCCACCGCGGCGGCTCGTTCCGTGGCCCAGGAGTCCGCGGCGAGCAGATCTTCGATGTTGTCAGCAGGAGCGGGCTGATGCTCCGAAAGAACCTGCTCAACGACGCGGTATATGTCGGTGAACTTGATCTTGCCGTCCAGGAAGGCATTGACCGCGACTTCATCGGCGGCGCTGAGGACAGCGGGATAGGAGCCCCCCTTCTTCGCGGCGTCTATGGCCAGCCCGAAGCACGGATAACGGGATGGGTCAAGGGGACGGAAGTCCAGGGAGTAGGGCGAATCCGTGGGCAACCGGGGAATCTCCCGGTTTGGCATCCGGTCAGGGTAGAACAGGGAATACTGGATTGGCAGCCGCATGTTGGGCGGGCCAAGCTGGGCTTTCACGGAGCCGTCGGCGAATTCGACCATGGAATGGATAGTGCTCTGGGGGTGGATGACGACCTCGATGTCGCTCCATCCGACACCGAAGAGCCAGTGGGACTCGATGACCTCGAATGCCTTGTTCATCATGGTGGCGGAGTCGATGGTTATCTTGCGTCCCATCTCCCAGGTGGGGTGACGCAGGGCCTGGGCCGGGGTCACCGTTTCCAGTTCCTCCACGGGAGAATCGCGGAATGGTCCACCGGAGGCCGTGATAATCAGGCGCCGGATGTCCTGCTTCTCTCCCTGGATACACTGCCAGATGGCGCTGGGCTCGCTGTCCACCGGGTGCAGAGCGCCCCCATGTTGGGCTTCGCACTTCTTAATGAGGTTTCCCGCCATGACGATGGGTTCCTTGTTGGAAAGGGCGACGGTCTTGCCTTGCTGGAGAGCGTTGATGGTTGGGACCAGTCCGGCCATCCCGGTAGTGGCGACCATAACCACGTCGACCTCGGGGAGGCAGACCATTTCTTCCATGGCGGTGAACGCAGCGCCGGGAGCGAATCCGTGGGGAGGGTCAATGCACCAAACCCAGCTGGGGCCGAACTCGGCAATCTGCTTCGCGAAAAGGTCGAGATTGCGGCCAGCCGCCAGCCCCACGACCTGGAAATGGCCGGGGAACGCACGGACAACGTCCAGCGTCTGACAACCAATGGAGCCCGTGGAGCCGAGCACTACGATGCGTTTCATAGATCAATTGCCGGAACCGGAAGCCGCCGTGAACCAAGCGATGTAGAAGGCTGCGGGGATGGAAAGGGATAGGCTGTCCAGACGGTCCAGAATACCGCCGTGTCCGGGAATTATACTACCAGCGTC
Organism: Dehalococcoidia bacterium; assembly: GCA_965203675.1. Classification (GTDB taxonomy): domain Bacteria; phylum Chloroflexota; class Dehalococcoidia; order Lucifugimonadales; family UBA3495; genus CATOSK01. Next base: position 797,061 of record CBDBDE010000001.1, read on the forward strand.
CTTAACTTGGGAGATACGTTTTAGTTTGGACTCGGCCAAATCCCCGGCCTGGGCAGCGATTCCAATGCCCGCGCCTGCCATGATGCGTTGCCATAGCGGGATGTCCAGGTCGAGGAGATCTGCCAGAACAACCGCTGCCAGCACCGCCGCCAGGAACCCTCCGGCAGCCCCTTCCCAGGTTTTATTGGGGCTTATGACCGGAGCCATGGGGTGTCGGCCTATTGCCCTTCCTACGAAGAAAGCGCCAGTGTCGGATGCAAAGGTGACCAACATGGCGAGCAGCAGCCAGCCGCGCCCCAGGGCATCCGGTGCCTCGAGCTCCCGAAGGGCAAGGGTGTGAGCCAGGGAAAACCCGACGGCCAGGGGCCCCAGTATCAGGAAGACCAGGGCCTGTAAGTGAAGCTTCCCCTGGTAGGAGCCAATCATCCAGAGAGCGCCTGCCAAGCATCCGGCGATAACTACTCCTCCAGAGGCTGCCAGGAAGGTTGCCGGGGAGCCGGACAGTTGTTGGGCAGCGATGAATGCCAGCGCCCACAAGCTGCCCAACACCAGGGGTAACGAGACGTCATCGGTGTTGAAAAGGCGGTAGAACTCGCGGATGCCCAGAATGGCGGCGGCTGCGACCAACAGGGTGAGCCAGGGCGTCCCAAACCACACGGCCGCCAACAGCACCGGAAGTCCGACGGCGGCGGCGATTACCCGGAGAAGCAAGGCAGGCCTAGCCCTGAGGGTCGGCGGTGTTCACCTTGCCAAACCTGCGGTGACGGTTCCGGTAGGATGTCAACGCCTTGTCCAGTTCGGCGGGACCCAGGTCTGGCCAGAGGACGGGAGTGGGATAGTACTCGCTGTAGGCGGACTGCCAAAGCAGGAAGTTGCTGAGACGCAGCTCCCCGCCGGTGCGAATGATAAGGTCTGGGTCGGGAGTCCCGGCAGTGTAGAGGTACTGGGAAAACAGTTGCTCGTCGACGTTCTCTGAAGGAACCTGATCTTCGATGATGCTGCGACAGGCCTGCAGGATTTCGTCCCGCCCGCCGTAGTCGAAGGCTACGTTGATGGTAATTCCAGTGTTTTCCCGGGTGAGCGCAACCGCGCGCTCAATCCCTTCGTGGAGATCCTGAGTGAGCCTGGTGGAACGGCCAACGTGATGAACGCGGACGTTGTTATCGTGGAGTTCCTGGGTCAGTTCGCCAAGGCCGTCGCGGAGCAACTCCATCAATCCTTCGACTTCCTCGGTGGGGCGGTCCCAGTTTTCGGTGGAAAACGCGTAAACGGTGACGAACTGAACGCCTCTCCGGTGCAGGTGGTCCAGGACGTTTTTCAGATTGTTCAGCCCGGCTTCATGCCCGGAGCGGCGAGGGAGGCCACGGTTGGTAGCCCACCGGCCATTGCCATCCATGATGAATGCCACATGGCGGGGGGTTCGTGAAGCGGACAGATCCAGGGCGCCGGGTTCGCCAGCAGGTTCCGAGGGCACTGGTCAGACCTGCATGATTTCCGCTTCTTTGGAGGCCCCTATATCATCCATGCTCTTGGTGTGGGCGTCGGTAGCCTTTTGGAGCTGGTCCTGGCTGCGGCGGTTCTCGTCCTGAGAGAGGTTCTTGTCCCGCTCCATCTTGCGCAGGGTATCCTGGGCATCCCGGCGGACATTTCGGACGGAAACCTTGCCGTCCTCGATCTTCCGCTTGAGCATGCGGACCATTTCCTGGCGCCGCTCTTGGGTCAATGGAGGGATGGGCACGGTGATGATGTTGCCATCATTGGATGGGTTGAACCCCATTTCGGACTTCATCAAACCGCGTTCGATGTCCCGGAGGGACTGGCGGTCCCAGGGCTGAACGAGGATTGCCCTGGCGTCGGGAGCGGTGATGGACGCCAATTGTTTGAGAGGGGTTGGGGTGCCGTAATATTCGATGGGCACGTCTTCCAGAAGCGAAGGCGCAGCGCGCCCGGTACGGAGGTTGTTCAGGTCGCGGCGCAGGGCCTCGATGGACTGGTCCATTCGGCGGGTTGCGTCGGCAAGTACGGATTCGGCGGTGGGTTGCGAGTCATTATCCCGGTCGTTTGGCATGGTCACACCTTCCCGGTTATTAAAGTCCCCACTTCCTGCCCCTCCAGGATGCGGCACATATTGCCCTTCTCGAAGATGTCGAAGACGACGATGGGCAGCTTGTTTTCCATGCAGAGGGAAAAGGCGGTGGAGTCCATTACCTGCAAGCGGCGATTCAGGGCGTCCATGTAGTCCAGTTGGTTGAAGCGCTTGGCGTCGGGGTTGTGCCGGGGGTCGGAATCGTAGACCCCGTCAACGTTGTTCTTGGCCATCAACAGGAGCTCAGCCCCGATTTCCTGAGCCCGCAACGCCGATGCAGTATCGGTGGTCATGTATGGATTGCCGGAGCCGGCAGCGAAAATAACGACACGGCCCTTTTCCAGGTGCCGGATGGCCCGTCGGCGGATGTAGGGTTCGGCGACGGCCTGCATGGGGAGGGCGCTCTGGGTGCGGGTTATAATCCCCCTCTTCTCGAGGGCATCCTGGAGGACGAGGGCATTGATGACGGTGGCGAGCATTCCCGCGTAGTCGGCGGATGCCCGATCCATGCCCTGGCTGGCAGCTTCCTCGCCGCGCCAGATGTTCCCCCCGCCAATTACCACAGCCAACTCAATGCCTAGACTGAGGGCTTCCCCGATTTGCTGGGAGACATAATTCAGGGAGACGGGATCAATGCCCGCACCCGCAGGTTCGGAGCCTTGCAGGGACTCCCCGCTGATTTTCAGGAGTACGCGGCGGTAACCAGACTCTGACATTGATCCGCGGTGGTTTATTCTTCGAGGGCCAATCTGCTGAACCGGACGACCCGGACGTTTTCGCCCACCTTGGCGGCCAATTCCTGGATAATATCGCCCACCTGTCGGGAAGTATCCTTGATAAACGGCTGCAGAAGGAGGGCGACCTGGGCTGGCGGCCGGCCATCTTCGCCATCGATGTCACTCTCGGCCACGTAAGCAGGAGCCATTGCCGCCACCTGCATTGCCACGTTGTGGGCCAATTCACGGAACTCCGGGGTCCTGGCGACGAAGTCGGTCTCGCAACCCAACTCGACCAGCGCGCCGACCCGGCCGCCGGTGTGGATGTAGGCTTCGACGACGCCCTGGGTGGTGTCCCGTCCGGCGCGCTTGGCGGCCTGTGCGAAACCCTTTTCGCGGAGCACTTCGACGGCCTTATCCTGATTGCCGTCGGTCTGTTCCAGGACTTCTTTACATTCCATGATGCCCGCTCCGGTAAGTTCCCGGAGGGCTTTGATTTGCTCGACGGTGGCTGGCAAGGATGGTCCTCCTGTTGGTGGTAGGTGGTGTCGGCAGTGCGTGTTATACGCCGACACCCGGTTGACAAGTCTAGGCTGGGGGATTGGCGGAAGGAGGTTCGTCGGCGGCACGGCTGGATGCGGACTGCTCCATCAGAGCGCCAAGTTCCTCCAAGGGGATGGACTCCACGGCGACCTGCTCCATTTCCTCTTCGGAGAGGCCTTCTTCGATGGGTTCCAGAGCGGCTTGTTCCGCGGCCATTTGCTCCTGGAGCAGGGCTTCCCGCTGGGCCAGGCCATCCATGACGGCGTTGGCCATGCGGTTGGTGATCAGGCGGATGGACCTGACTGCATCGTCATTGCCGGGAACAGCGTGGTTGATGAGGTCGGGGTCGCAGTCAGTGTCTACAATGGAGAATATCTTGATGCCCATGCGGCGAGCTTCGGCGATGCAGATGTCCTCCTTGGCGATGTCCACGACGAACATCGCGTCGGGGGGAGCCGTCATGTCCCTTATCCCAAGGAAGTACTTTTCGAGCTTGGCAAGAGTCTCTTCAAGCTTGACCGCTTCCTTCTTGGGCAGGGCGCGGAAGAACCCCTGTTCCTGCTTCTGCTGGAGTTCCTTCATGTAGTTGATGCGGGTTCGGATGGTCTGGAAGTTGGTGAGGGTCCCGCCAAGCCAGCGCTGGTTGACGTACCACATTCCGCAGCGTTCCGCTTCGCTCTGGATAACTTCCTGAGCCTGTTTCTTGGTCCCTACAAAGAGAACCTTGCCGCCGTCGGCCGCGACCTGGACCATGGCTCGGTAAGCATCGTTCATCATCCCGAGCGTTTGCTGGAGGTCGATGATGTGGATCCCGTTACGCTGGGTGAAGATATACCGCTTCATGCGGGGGTTCCAGCGGCGGGTCTGGTGTCCGAAGTGGACGCCGGCTTCCAGCAGGGATTTCATGGTCAGGTTTTCCCTGACGGGAGGGGTTGGAGCTTCGACCGGCCGCTCTGGCGACTGTACCATACAAACTGCCTTTCAACTTCCCGGCTAGAGTGCCCTGCAACTTGGCGCTGGGTTCTTAGGACGCGCCCAGCTTTTGCCATGATGCGCCTCCCCTGGGAGGCGAGGCGCTGTGGAGACCCTGCAAGGATACCGGGGAACAGTAACGTTAGTTTGGGCGATTTTATCATAGGAACATATACCCAGCAATTGCCCGGCAGGACGGCGAATAAAGGTTTCAATGCATCGCCGCAGGGTGCAGGTGCGCGTCCTCGATGGGGATTCCGAACGGACTGCTCCGCCGTGGAGTTCAACAGGTAACTCCCCCACTGCTCTGATGTTGACCCTCCAGTTGTGGGTAAAGGTGAACCCTCGGGGGGGATGGGCGAAAACTCTACTCAGGGATCCATTCAACCTAAGGGGACGGCAGGTCTTCCAAACGGGCGGAGGGAATCTCCAATTGGGCGAGGACGTCCGAGATGTTGTCGACTGAGTCCAACCGTTGCAAAACCGCTCCCAGTTCCGTGGCTTTCTCCTCTCCGACGCGCAGGCCCGCCAGATGGATGAACTTGGCATCCACCTCTTCCTCGGACATGCGCCGCCAGAGGCTTTCACGGTTGAGCTGACGCCCGTCACGGGTGGTTATGGTGACGGAACCGCGGTAGCGCTCATCGCCCCGGGTGGGCCAGGTCTCGTTGGCACTGATGTGAATCCGTTGCCGGAGAGAGGAGACTTCGGGGCTGTTGTAGAGGGCTTCGTCGTGGGCCGCGAGGAAACCTATCCCGCCGTAAACGGCGGCGTTGGCAAGGACGTATCCGTAGTAAACGGTGGGGTGGGGGACGGAGGTTATGGTGTTGAGGCCACCGGGTCCGATCACAACCTGGAGATCGGCGATGTCCTCGTGAGTTAAGCCATGTTCCGCCATCAACTCAACCAGGGCGAGGCGGGCGCCCTGGTTTGGTCCGCCGGCGCTGGCTCGCTTGAAGCGGGTGCGGGCGATGCTGTACTCCTGCCCCAGACTTCCCGCAAACTCGGGGCCGGGCTCGTCGATGCCGAGGCGGGCGTTGAAGAACCCCCGGGGCCCGTCAAATATGTCCGGGGGAGCGTCGAATCCGGCCTGGGCCATGAAAGCAGCCGCCACTCCATTTCGGGAACCTACGCCTCCCCGCATGAAAGACTTGACCATGTGCTCGTATTCCCGGTCGATGGGCGGAGTGATGTCGGCAACCATGGTGGCAGCGAGACTGAGGGCGGCCTCGATCTGGTCCTGGTCCAGTCCAAGGCAGACGCTGGCGGCCACAGCCGAACCCATGGAGTGTCCCACATCCAGAAGGTCGGAGTGGTTGCCCGTTTCCAGCTCGAACTTGTCCTGGACCCGGTGGATGCGGTGGGACATTTCGTGCCCGAGGGCGACCGCACGCACCACCTCCCTTCCCGGGGCCCCGGCGGTCTGCCCGGCGGCAAGGGCGGCAGCGATGATGGCCGGAAGGGTCCGGGGTTGTCCGGTGTCGTCGGTGCAGTCAACCTCGTTACCGTGGCCGATGGTTCCGTTAACCATCGCAGCATTGAGGACCGACGTCCGGTCGGGGAAGCCGACAATGGTACAGTCGGGGCGGCCGCCGACGAGGGAAGCGTAGCGCACAGCGATGTGGGCTAACGGCAACAGGGAACAGGCCAGGTTGGCGCCGGTGTCGTCGTAGAGGGCCAGGATAGTAGTGCGGCGGACATCGGACGGGATGTCTTCGTACGCAGTGGAGTGGATCCAGTCAACGAAAGTCTTGGTGGCGCTGGTCATGGAATTCCCTCCTTGAAAGTGGTCTGGGAGTTTCCGCTGGGGTTGAGAGGCTACCGGAACTGGGGAATAACCTCCTCGGAGAAGAGGCGCACGGACTTCATCACCTTGTCGTGGGGAATCTGCCCGCCCGGGTTGACGTCCACCGAGATGCCAGTGATCCCCAAGTCTTCCCTGAAACCCTGGATTTTTTCCGCTACGGCCTCCGGGGTGCCGAAGGCGAGGCGGTTCAGGAGGGCGTCGTAGGACAGTCCGGCGGATTGCCTGAGCCGCTGGTAGGTTTCCTCGTCGCCGGTGCGGCTGAGGTTCTGTTGGATGACTCGGACCCGGTGCATGGTGCTGTCCATGGGGTCGTTGTAGGCCTCCTCGGAGGTTTCAGCTACATAGGCTCCGACCTGTAGGATGACGTCGTTGGGGCCGCCGAATCCGGCCAGGTGCCGGGCGTCCCGGTACTGGGCCAACAGGTCCTGAAGTTCGGGAATTTCCATCTGGTATCGCATGAAGATGGGAAAGCCCAGGCTGCCGGTCATGGCAAAAGTGTCCCTGCTCTCCACGGCAATACGGACCGGCGGATGGGGTTTCTGGTAGGTCTTGGGGACCAGGTCTACGTCGTGGAACTGGTAGAACTCCCCCTCATAGGAAAAAGGTTCCTCTCCCCAGGCCTTGAGGATAATTTCCAGGGACTCGGCGAAGCGGCCGCGGCTTTCGGCGTAGTCCACGTTGTATCCCTGGTAGGATTCGAGGAAGGAGCTGCGGCCGACGCCGAAGACAAACCGTCCTTGGCTGACATGGTCGACGATGGCGGCTTCCTCGGCGATGCGGAGGGGGTTAGCCAGCGGCAGCACCTGCACTGCCAGTCCGACCTTGATCCGCTCAGTCTGGGCGGCGATGGCACTGGCGCCGATGAGAGGAGCGGCCATAACGGCGCGCTCGGGCCGGAAGTGGGACTCGCCAACCCAGAAGGTGTCCAGCCCCAGGTTTTCGGCGGCCCGGGCTACCTCGAACCACTCCCGGAACGCCTGGGCCTGGGTGCCGTCCTCCCGGACGGTGAACATGGTAAAGATTCCGAAGTCCATGGACGGCCTGCCTTCCCGGTGCGATGGAATCCCGGTAGTTGTTTGCGTTGTGGCCAAGTCGTACAATTACTTGGACAACTTATGGAGAATCGCGATGAAGTCGGTCACTTACAGCTACGCCCGTAACAACCTCGCTGAAACGATGGACGAAGTCTGCAACGACCATTCCCCGGTGATTATAACCCGAAGGAATGGACAGGCGGTGGTAATGTTCTCCTTGGAAGATTACCACTCGTTGGAAGAGACCGCCTACCTGTTGGGTAGCCCGGCCAACGCGACCCGGCTGTTGGAGTCTGTGGCGGAGTTGAATGCAGGCGGGGGGACTGCGAGAGAGCTATCCGAGTGAACCTCATCTTCTCGGAAAACGCTTTGGAAGACTATTTGTACTGGAAGAGGGAGAACCGGAATCCCCTGACTCGGATCAACACCCTGATCAAAGAGATCCAGCGATCCCCATACCAGGGAATCGGGAGGCCGGAACGTCTGCGGCATGAGTTAAGAGGCTTCTGGTCCCGCCGAATCACCCTGGAGCACCGTATCGTTTACCGAATTGAAGGGGATGCAGTGTTCATAGTGCAGCTGCGGTTCCACTATTGACCCCTTTTCCTCCCCCGGTCAGGGCACCTCGATTTTCCGGGTGCGTATCTTGAACCCGGTGGTGTCGATGATGGCGCTGTAACGACCGCCGGTGCCGCCGCCCAGGGTTATGAGAATTTCGTCCGGCTCACGGGAGCAGTGGAGCATCCGAGCGTCGTCGCCGGGTTCCTCCGGCCCCATCTTGGCGCCGAGGCGGATGAGTTCGCTGCGGGAGCGGGCGGTGTTCTCGATGAGGAACTCCTGGATGTCGCGGCGGGACCAGCCGTCCTCCTTCAGAGTGTCGGCGTGCTCCGGTCCGAAGACGATGACCCACTCGGCGGGGAAGCGGTGGGACAGGGCGGTGGACTTGATGGTGTCGGCCAGGGAGAGCAGGATGTCCCGTCCGGTGTTGCTGTAACGGTTGTTGATGGTGATGGCGTTGTAGGCGACGGCGGTGGTGACGCAGCTATCTCCGGGTTGGAAGCCTCGGCTGACGTGCAGAGGCCCCCACGGGGAGTCTTCCTCGTTGTCCCCGATGCAAAAGCTGTACTTGGTGGGGTTCCCCAGCGTCCCCCGGTCCAGGGTGCCGGGCCAGGCGTCAAACCCATTCATGAAACATAGACGGACGGCGCGGCCGATGGCGGCGTTGGCCCGGAAGCCCGGTCCGAAGAGCCCGTCCTTCGAGTTTACCCCGATCTGTTCCCGGATGGGGCCGTTGACGATCATCAGGATGCTGGGAGAGCTGGTGGACGCGGCGGCCATGTTGACAAAGTTCTTTTCCTCCTCCAGGGTGCGGAGGGCGGTGGCGAGCACCGGGAAGTATTCGGGGAGACAGCCGGCCATGACGGCGTTGGCCGCGGCGTTCTCCGAGGTAAGCACCCGGCGGCGCATCTCCAGGGACAGCAACTCTTCCTCGCCGGTCATGCCCGAATAAGCGAGCATCTGCCGGACCTTGTACTCCTCGGGAGGGACGACGGGCAGGCCGTCGCTCCACCCCATCCGGTAGCATTCCTCGATGGCCTCGATGGTGTCGCTGGTCTCGACGATAGGGGAGCGTTCCGGGCTGGTGGTCATTTTCTTCTCCCAGTTACGGGTTGGGGGCAGGTTCGGTCAGCGGTTCGAGGATGTCGAGTAGGGTAGAAATTAGCTCCAGGTTTCCCGCGATGTCATCTGGATGCAGGAAGCGTTTTCTAGTGTAGAAGTATCCGTGCAAGAGGTTAGCGGTTCCCTTCAAGTATTTAACCCGTTGGTCGCCCGCCATTTGCTCGGCCAGGTACATGACATCCCAGAATTGGTCGTGCTTGTTGTAGTTCCAACCCTGGTTTTCAGCTACGGCCTTGGCCATCCAGGCGGCGGCGCCCCAGCCTTTTTCCGCAGCCTGGTGAAGATCGTCTTCCGCAAGGTACTGGCGGCTCTTTTCCAGGAATTGCCGGGCCTGCTGGCGATAATCGGCCACCGCATCGTGAGGCTGGTCGAAGGGTTCCATAGGGGATGTTTGGGTCATGGGGTTAGCTCCAGGACCTGGATGCCGGCTAGCTAGACGTTGGGCAGCCGGAGCTGCACCCCGGCTTTTTCCTCCTGGATTTTGGAGACGGCGTCGGAGTCCTCGGGTCCCCAACCCCGGAACATGGCCTCGACGTGGCGCTGGTCTACCAGGTTGGAAAGCTCCATCGGGATGCCGTATTCCCGGCCGAGGTCAGTGGCGAGCCGGACGTCCTTGGCGGCCAGAGCGGTGGCGAAGCCGGGCTCGAAGTTGCCCTGGAACAGAAAGCGGGGGAATTTCTCCACCAGCCTCCGGTTGCCGCCCGAGCTGTTGGCGATAACGTCGGCCAGGGTAGCCAGGTCCACTCCGGCCTTGACGCCAAGAGTCAGGGCCTCGGTCATCAGGACGCCGATGCCCATACTGAGCAGGTTGTTGCAGATCTTGCAGACCATCCCGTTGCCGATGGGGCCGCAGTAGACGACGTGGCTGCCGATGGCGTCCAGGGTGGGCTTCATCCGGTCGAAGATGGCCTGATCGCCGCCGACCATCACCGCCAGCGTTCCCGCCGCCGCTCCGTAGACGCCGCCGGACACCGGGGCGTCGAGGACGGAGACGCCCTTCTCGGCGCAGAGGTCGTGGACCCGTCGGATAGATGTCGGCGAGTTGGTGGAAAGATCCATGTAGACCGTGTTGGGGGTTGCGCCTTCCAGGATGCCGTTTTCTCCCAACACCACGGCGTCGACGTCGCGCGGGACAGGGAGGGAGGTGAACACCACGTCGTTGCCGGGAACGGCATCCTTAGGGGAGTCGGCCCAGTTGGCGCCCATCTCCAGCAGGTTGGTGGCGGCCTCGCGGCGCAGGTCGTGGACGGTAAGCTCATGTCCGGCCCTGGCGAGGTTGGCGGCCATGGGATTGCCCATGTTGCCGAGGCCGATGAATCCGACTTTCATGGTTGAACGCTCCTGGGTTGAGGGTTGATGCAGCGGATGGCCGAACGACTCGAAGTGATGGGGCCGACCGGCTCCCGGAATTATATCAGTATGCCCGGACAGGCACTAACTGATGCCAGCGGCGTCAGGCCTGCTGCCTGATGTCCCGGAACGCAATTAGGAAGAAGATGCCGAGCAACAGGGCGGCCAGTCCAAACCCGGTCATTGCCCAGGAAATGCCGGTGAAGGCGGCGAGCACACCGATCAATCCGGCGAACATGGGGATCATGCCCTGCTCGTAATGCCAAACGCTGGAAACTCGCCCGCGGAGCGTGTCGGGAACGATGTTCTGGACCAGGACCTGGTTGGCGACGATGAAGTGGCTTTGGGACAGGCCCATCACAATCATGATTGGAACGGACAGCCAGACCCAGTGGGACAGGCCCAATGTGAGGACCACGGCGGAACCGGAGCACATGGTGATCAGGGTGACTAGTCCCTTGCGAGTGAAGAACCCCCAGGTGGACATTATGAATGTCGCGGTCACCCCTCCGACTCCCATGCTGACTATCATCGCGGTGCCGACGCCGGCCCCTTCTCCCAATGCGCCCGCGGTGTAGGCCGGAAGCAGGAGGAGCAACGGACTGAAGACGGCGGTGCGGGCGAAGTTCAGGACCAACAGACGGAACATTATCCGGTTCCCCAGGATATATCCGAGTCCTTCCTTGAGGTTGGTAAGCGGGGAATGTTCGCGGGCCGTGGAAGGGTCTTGATAGGGGGTTTTCATGGGGATGAGAAGCAAGACCATGGCGGCGTACAATCCTGCCTCCACGAAAAAATTCCAATGGAAATCGACGGTCTCCAGGAGAATGCCACCCAGGGCGGAGCCGGAAAGGCGCATGGAAGTGACAGCCAGGGCGCTGAGGGCCAGAGCGTTGGCCATGTCGGGCTGCCGGACCGTGTTGGCGATCAATGCCTGGCGCACCGGCTGCACGACGGAAAAACCGACGCCGACCACCAGGGTGTAGCCGTAGATGTACCAGACGGACGTGACCTGTCCGGTGGCTACGAGGATGGCGAAGCAGGTCCCGGCGGCGGCCAGTCCCAGCTGGGAGACCATGGCCAACTGCCGACGGTCCCACCGGTCGGCAAGTACGCCGCCCCAGGGTCCCAGCAACAGCGTAGGCAGGGCTCGGACCGCCACCGCCATGATGGAGTGAAAGGCGGAGCCGCTGACGTCCAGGGCCAGCCAACCAATGGTTATAAGCTGGAGCCATTGGGCGGCGTTGGCGAAGAGGCTACCGACGAACAGGTATCGCCAGTTGGGGTTGGCCTGGAGGGATGAGAAGGTCTGGAGTCCCCGCCGGCGGGGCAGTCGCGGGCCGGGAAGTTCCTCTACCTGGGGTGGATTTTCAGGTGAAGAGGTAGTCAAGAGGGGCGGAGAGAAGGAGTTTAGAGCGGGGGGATTTCCAGCCTAACCCTGCAAGCGCCGGATTTCAGCTTCCAGTTGCCTCACTCTCTCTTCCGCCGCAATGCGGGCTTCGGTCTCCTCGTCAAAGGTGGGAAGATAGCGGCGGGCCGATGGGTCGTACCAGCGCAGCCATTGGTCTTCCCAGCACAGGTCCAGCCCTAGGACGGCGCTGTGGCCCCATGAGCTGGTCTCGTCCACTGTGACTATCTCGATGGGCCGGTATCCGCCGCCGGGGGACAAGCGGTCGCCGGCCAGAGGGACACCGTAAAGCTCGCCGCCCGTGGGGTCGAAGCGCCAGTATTCCAAGATGCCGAAGGCTGCGTACTCATCCGGTTTGAAAGTTACGTCCACCCCGGCGGTGGAGTCCGAAGCTATCTCCAGCACGAAGTCAGGCGGCTTGTCCCACCTCTCGATAGAGTAACCTCGGTCGGCCTTGATTCCGGCGGGGTCCACGTTGAAGGCGATTATTAGGTCTGGCACCCGTAGACCTCGGCGGATGCCGAGGTCGTGCCCCACAGGGACCTCCCCCAGGACCAGAGTGGTCTCAGGAGAACCCAGGTGCAGGCTGAGGGCTGCCAAGTGCCCGGGACGGTGGAGGTAGATGGGGTTCTGCATATCGCCCCTGGGTGAGAAGACAGGGAATTTTCCGTCGCCCGGGTCGGTCATGGTGCGCGGGGGCGGTGTGAGACGCCCGTGGGAGGGTTTTCTGGGGACTGGCTTGCTGGTCATGGCGAGCCTCGCGATGCTGGGCGGGACAGGAGGAGTATAGGTATTATACACACAGTCCCTTCCAAGGGTTCAGCAGGAATGCATAGACCGATGGCGGCGCCGTTTCCAGCGCCGCCATCTCAGGGAACCATTTCCGAAGCTGTCTAAGTGACCACGTTGATGTAGGGGCGGGTCTTGAGCTGCCAGCTGTCGTTGGCCGCGTCGTAGGTGGAGTTGACGAAAACCCGCCAGTTCTCGTCGTCCAGATTGGGATAGTCGGCTCGGTAGTAGTAGCCGGGCCAGCGGGTCTCCTGGCGGTGCAGCAGGTGGCGCATGTGGGCTTCTCCAACCCAGGTTCGGTGGACCACCTCCCAGCAACGCAGCAGCTCGTGGCGGTTGCGGGCGCCCAGTTGCTTCAAGTCTTCCCGGAGCATCTCGATCAGGGCGATACCCCTTTCCAGAGTCGGGCCGTTGGTGGTATACCAGGCGGAGGCGCCGCCGGCGTATTCGTCCATGATCTTCTGAAGCCGGACGAGGGCCTGGGAGGGGTTGATGTAGTTGGGGTTGATCTCTTCCGCGGTTGATGCTCCCTTGTGCTTGTCGAAGGTTTCCAGAGGAGCCCAGACAGCTTGGTGGAGTTCGCGCACCTGTTCTTCGTTGACGGTGGGCGTGTCGCCGTTGTCTCGGATGAAGTTGACCGCGGCCTTGGCGGCCAGACGTCCTTCGGTGAAGGAGCCGGAGGAGAACTTGTGGGGCGCGGCCCCGACTCCGTCTCCGGCGGCGAACAGGCCACGGATGGTGGTCATCTTGTTGTAGCCCCAGAAATATTCCGGCGGGGCCAGGTCCTCCGGGCCGCTGACCCAGGCTCCGGCCTCGCCGGAGTGGGAGCCCATGATGTAGGGTTCGGCAAGGTTTACCTCGGAGGGCGTGACCTCGGGCTCGATGTTCTGAGATGCCCAGGTCAGGGCCTGAGCGATGGTCATGTCCAGGAAGTCCTCCCAGGCCTCGTTCCTGACCTGGTCCATTTTGGCTGGGTCGCCTTCGGCCAGCTTCTGCATGGCCTCCTCGGTGCGCATGTACATGGGGCCGAGGCCGGCCTGGATGTCCAGGAACATCTGGTGGTTGCGGAGCGGGGTGGGCGTGGGAACGGCCCGGCCGTAGGGAGGGTACTTGTCCAGTTCATCGTCACGGGTGACGGTGTAGTCCTCCCCAAGGGCGTTAGTGACCCGGGCGTGGAAGTACTGGAACCACATGCCCACGGGGCCGTAACCGTCCTTGAAGCGGGTGGGGACGAAGCGGTGTTCCATCTGTGTCATTTCGGTGCCGACGGGGATCATCAACCCGTAGGCGGAACCAGTGGCGAACACCGAGTACCAGGTGCGGCCGATCCCCTCGTTTACGGAACGGGGACGGAAGACGTTGGAGGCACCTCCGGTGGTGATAATGACCGCCTTGGCCTTGAAGACGTAGAGCTTGTCTTCCCGGACACCGAACCCGACGGCGCCGGCGATGCGGTTAGAGTCGGTGGCATCGGTCAGGAGGTGAGTGATGGAGACGCGCTCGTAGATATTCTCGCGTCCCACGGCTTTGCGGGCCGGTTCGGCGGTCACGGGCTTGATGGACTCGCCGTGAATGGGGATCTGCCACCGCCCGATGCGTTCATAGGTCCCATCATCTTTCTTCCAGATGGGCAGGCCCCATTCCTCCAGCAGGTGGACGGAGGAGTCCACGTGGCGGCCCACGTCATAGACCAGGTCCTCCCGGGCCAGGCCCATCATGTCATTGACCACATAGTTGACGAAGTCTTCAGGGGTATTCCACCCGTAACGCTGTCCCATGTAGCAGTTGATGGCGGACAGGCCCTCGCCGGTGGCACCGCTGCGTTCGATGACCGCCTTTTCGGCGATGACCACCCGCAGGTCGCTGCCCCAGAACTTGGACTCGAAGGCGGCGCCGCAGCCGGACATTCCGCCGCCAATTATCAGGATGTCGCATTCGACGGTTTCTACTGTGGGTGTCGCCATTATTTATGGCCTCCTTTAGTTGCTGGGTGACAGGGTGGACAAAGAGTCCACTCCCAGCCAAAGGGATTCGCCGGCCAGTCCCTGGCCCTTCAGGTCGCCTACCGGATCTTCGGCGAAATCCTTGTAGGGTTCAGAAGATCCGACAGGAGTGCTGCGGGATGGGTAAGTAAACTCGAGCACCTTGCCGTTACGGAAAGTCACCGTCCAGGTGAGTCCGTTATCCACACGGCGGGGCTGAACCGACGCGCCAAGGGGAACAAAGTCGGAATAGCCGCGGACGTGAATGGCCTCCTGGGGACAGAGCTTTACGCAGGCGTAGCACTCAGAGCACAACTGGGGCTCCTGGTTGAAGCCCTTGTTCGCGTTGGTGTCCATGGCCATCAGATCATTGGGGCAGATGTAAACGCAAAGCGGACCGAGGTGTTCTCCGGCGCAGGCGTTGCAGGTGTTTGGGTTTACGTAGGTGGGCATGTCTCCTCCGTGTGATTTCCTCTATCCCGAAGCTGTTGGCCGACGCTTACGTGGGTGTGGCGATTGGCCTCCCGGGACCGTTGGTCCAAAGTTACAAATAAAAACCCCCGCTCCTGCGGCGGGGGAACAGCATGTCGTCAGGCTTTCTCCTGGGTACAGGTACAGGTGCAGCGATCGCACTGGACTTCGTGCATGGTCATCACCGGAGTGCGGTTTTGCAGGTACTCGTCCCCAACGAATGGTGATCCGAAACCATACTCGTCCGCGCAACGGCGCACAACTTCCAAGACTTCGGGGCGCAGGGTCAGAGGGGCAGGTTCTGTGCCTCCCTGGATGATGCTCCGGATGAAGGTGCCGGAAAGTTCCTGCTTCTGGTCCGGGTGGCCGCAAAGTCCTTCGTAGGCCACTCCCGCGCAGGTTGGACAGTACCACCACTCCAGGGTCAGGACGGACTTGATGCCAAGGTCGGGGAGGTCATCGAAGATCTGGTGGGCGGCGTAGGTGTCGTAGTAGCTGCCCACTCCGGCGTGGTCCCGTCCGAACATGTGGTGGGTGCAGCCCAGGTTCTTGCGGACGAGGGCATGAAAGACCGCTTCGCGGGGTCCGGCGTAGCGCATATCCCACAGCAGGGCGGAAGTATGGTGGACGTCTTCCTTGAAAAACCCGGCGTCCCGCAGTTTCTGGTGGGTCAGGACGATGGCCTCGTCGATGTAGTCCCCGGGTTTCTTCTCCCCTATCACCGCGCTGACCAGAATTCCGTCGGCTTCCGCGGCAAGGTAGGCTCCCTTCATCAGCCATTCGTGGCCGGAGTGGGGGACGTTACGGCTCTGGTGGGCCACGACCCGGGACCAGCCCAGTTGGGCGAGGGTTTCCCGAATCTGCCGGGGGGTCTGCCAGAAGCGGTCGAAGGGCGGGTTGATCGAAGGAGGATTGACGAGGGTTACCGGACCCGCCACGAACCGGTCCCGGTATGCGTTGGTGCGCTGGACACCAGGATGGGCTGGGTCGGTAGTTCCATAGACCTGCTTTGCAAGAAACTCCCGGTCGTAGTCGTATATCTCCTCGACCTCAAGGGTGGCCAGAGGTTCGCCCTGGTGGGTCAGCAGGACAGCGTCGCCAACAGCGACTTCCAGGGCATCCAGGTCGCGGGCATCCACATCGAACAGAATGGGAATGCTCCATACATAGCCCGAAGCAAGAGTCATGGAGCGGGCGACGGAATCGAGGTCGGCGCTGCCCATGAACCCTTCCAAGGGAGAGAAGAACCCGTAGGCGATGTTAACGCACTCCCGGGCCAGTTGGTCGCGGACGGCGATTTGCGGCAATCTGAGGGCGGGGTCCCGTGCACCTTCCAGAGGTGAGACCCGCTCCACCAACACTCCACCGTGGGGGGACAAGCTGTTATCTACTTTCGTCTGATTGCCCGGCATACTTCCCCGAAAACAGGCGACATTATGCCATGATACGGAATGGGATGCCAGAGGAATGCGAAGTCCTTATCCGGCCAATGTCAACTCCGCCGCCAATCCGCGGTGTCATGCGAATGCCCGGGTTGGGGCCGGAATGAAAGTCCGGGTGGTTGGGGTTAAGATATAGTCCCTGCCCGCTGATGAGCGCGGGAACGGGAAACCAACGCCGGAGCAAGCATGGTCCGAAAGTTTCGTCTGGCCCTGGCCCAGATCAATACCACGGTCGGTGACATTCCCGGGAACACAGCCAGGATCATTGAGTACATGGACAGGGCAAGGGACGCCGGGGCGGACCTGGTGGCTTTTCCCGAGTTGGCCGTAACCGGGTATCCGCCCGAGGACCTGCTGTTCAAGACATCCTTCCTTGAGGCCAATGAGGCAGCGATGAAGGAAGTTGTCGCGGCATCCCAAGGGATCGCGGTGGTGGTGGGGTACGTGGAGACCGGGCCGGACATTGCCAACGCCGCGGCGGTGGGCCATGACGGGCGTCTCATCGACACCTACCGGAAGATGTACCTGCCCAACTACGGCGTTCTCGACGAGGACCGTTACTTCCGCAGGGGCGAGACCTGTCCGGTATATATCATCAACGGGACGGGTGTGGGAGTCAGCGTATGCGAGGATATATGGTACCCGGTGGGGCCCATTGCCGTGCAGCGGGAGGCGGGGGCCGAGGTAATCGTCAACATCAACGGCTCCCCCTTCCACGCCGGAAAGCAGGCATACCGGGAGAAGATGATCGCGACGCGGGCCGCGGACAATGAGCTGATCGTGGCCTACCTGAACCTGGTAGGCGGGCAGGACGAGTTGATCTTCGACGGTTCCAGCCTGGTTTGCGACCCTTCGGGTGAAGCGATTGCACGGGGACCGGCCTTCGAGGAAGCGCTGGTGATGGTCGACTTGGACGTGGAGTCCGTGTTCCGGTCGCGGTTGCGGGACCCCCGGCCGCGCAAGGAGAACCCGACCATCCTGAGGGAAATCGGCGAGCCGAAGAAGCTCTTCGTGTCCGGCTTTGAACCGTCGGGACGTCTGCCATTGGCTCACGGCGAGTTTCCCGAGGTTCCCGGATACGTCGAGGAAGTTTACCGGGCGCTGGTCATGGGGACGCAGGACTATGTCCGCAAGACCGGGTTCAGCAGGGCGGTCATAGGGCTTTCCGGCGGGATTGACTCGGCGCTGACGGCGACGGTAGCCGTGGATGCTCTGGGCGCGGAGAACGTGGTTGGGGTGGGGATGCCGTCGCGCCATTCATCGGAGGGCAGTGTCAGCGATTCGAGGGAGCTGGCGGACAACCTGGGAATTGACTTCTGGGTCGTGCCCATCGAGCCGGCCCACGCGGCCTTTGAGGAAATGCTGGAGTCCCGCTTCCGGGGAACTGAGCCCAACGTGGCGGAGGAGAACGTGCAGGCCCGCATCCGGGGCAACGTGATTATGACCATCTCCAACAAGTTCGGGTGGATCGTGCTGACCACTGGTAACAAGAGCGAGATGGCCATGGGGTACGCCACGCTGTATGGCGACATGGCCGGAGGGTTCGCCGTCCTGAAGGATGTGCCAAAGATTCTGGTATACCAGCTTTCCCAATGGCGCAACGAGCATGGCGATCCCGGGAATGTGATTCCGGCCAGCATCATCGAGAAACCGCCCAGCGCGGAACTGAAGCCGGACCAGACGGACCAGGACACGCTACCGCCCTACGAAGAGCTGGACCCCATCATAAAGGCGTATGTGGAAGAGGACTACAGCCTGCGGGAGATGGAGGAGATGGGCTACGACCCGGCGGTAGTGCGGCAGGTCATTTCCTTTGTGGACCGCAACGAGTACAAACGGCGGCAGGCACCTCCGGGGGTGAAGATCACGCCGCGGGCCTTCGGGAAGGACCGGCGGCTGCCGATAGTGAACCGCTACCGGCAGTTTTAGCCCATCGGGGGTACGTCGCCGGCCACCTCGACTACCATTTCCACCTCGACGCAGCTGCCCCGGGGGAGGCTGCCCATGCCGACGGCTGAGCGGGCGTGGCGTCCGGAGTCGCCGTAAAGCTCCACCAGCAGGTCCGATGCTCCGTTGGCCACGATGAAGTGCCGGTCGAAGTCGGGGGCGGCGTTGACCATGACCAGCAGCTTGAGGACCTGCTTGACGTTGTCCAGGTCGCTGATGACGTTCTGGATGCTGGCGAGGCAGTTGACCGCGGCCAGCTTGGCGGCGTCGTAGGCCTGCTCCACCGTAACCGTGTCGCCCACCTTGCCGGCAAAGGCGAGGTCGCCGTTGGACTTGCGGGGGAGGTGTCCGGCGACGTACAGGGTGTTGCCGGACCGCTGCACGGGGATGAAGTTGGCGAAGGGCGCAGAGGGAGCGGCCAGTTCAGCCCCCATTGCTCGCAGCTTGCCTTCGATGATCATTGGTTACCCCCGGAATGCTGAATAGGGCGGGACGAGAAGAACCCGGCCCGGGATTCAGACCGGGCCGGCGCGTGGGGGCGGGTTACTTGCCGAGGTTGATGACGATGTTGTCGGGGGCCCGCACGAGGATGGCGGTGTGGGGTTCGTCGAAGGGGTTGGCCTCGATGTGAGGGGTATGGGGAGGGACGTACAGGAAATCGCCAGGGCCAGCTTCGACGACTTCCTCAAAGTTCTCGCCGTAGTAGACCCGAACCTTGCCGCTGATGACGTAGGCGGCGGTCTCGGCCTCGCCGTGATGGTGGGGCTGACCGTAGTCATTGGGGGCGGCGGTAACCAGGCCCATCCAGACCTGCCTGACGCCGACGGTGTTGGAGGTGATGGCCGGCTGGCGGACCATGCCCCGGGTCTGAATGGTGTCGTTGGGGTCCAGGGCGCCGTGGACCACGTAGGGGACTTTCATGCGCTCGATGGCCATATCAGGGGCTCCTTGGGAAGTTATTCGGGGAAGGTTTGCCGCATGGTAGGCACTGGAAGGAAGCAATGTCAAATTGCCGGGCAAGGGGGGTGTGGCTGGCTGGGAGCGTGAGAACTGAGCGCCGGAAAAAGAAAAAGTGTCCTATTTTGTCCTTTTCTGTCCCATTTTGTTGCGGTGCGGCTGGTTAAGCTGGGGCAATGGCCCCCCCTGACCGTTGAACCCTACAAAGACCATGGTACACCCCAAAGGGCAGGAGGCGAAACAGGCAAGTGTCAGTAAACGGCAAGTCGGCGGCGGGAGTTGTAAGGGTCAGGCGGCGGGGCCGCGGGCGGCTTCCCGGCGGGCGTTGGCGAGGCTTCCCCGGCTGCGCTGAGTGTCGGGGTGATTGGCTCCAAGCACACGCTCACGGTCCTGCAGGATTTCCCCAAACAGCCGGGCCGCTTCCGGGAAGTGTCCGGCGGCGTACTGGCAGTTGGCCCAACTGGAACGACGGCGGAGGGTGATGAGGTGGTCGCGCCCGAAAACTCTCTCGCAGATCCGGACGTTGCTCTCGAATAGAGGGATGGCCTCGTCGAAATGTTTCTCGGCGCGGACAGCGTGGGCGAGGTGGTGACGGAGGGGGACGGTGTCGACGTGGGATGAGCCCAAGGCCGCTTCGCAAGAGGCCAAGTCGGATCGCAATGCCTGGATGCGCGCTTCCCGTTCCATGAAGAGATTATACCGCCCCGGGGGCGTGTTGGACTTTGTATAAGATTCAACTAGCAGGCATCAGGCCGTTTGAGAGGCATTTCCTTCTTGTAGGTGAACATATAATGCACGTGGAATTCCCTGAATTTGCCCTTTAAACGACGATGGATGTCGTCGATATGTTGGCCGAGACCAGCTTCGACCAAAATTTCCTCAGTGCTGTTTCGCAGGTCTTCCCAACTTGTACTGCGCCGGTATTCATTCCATTCATGCGGGAAAAAACTAGCTGCCATCCTGGCGGCAGCCACCGCTGCCGTACTCCAGTGGAGGACGGGGGTTGTCAAGCGATAAGGAAAGTTGGGTTGCGCCGTCAGAAAAGCTCCCGTAGCGCTGCCGACTGGAATTACCGTGGCTCCCGGCTTAGCCACCAAATCTAACTCCCGCAAGAGCATGGGGTACCAAGCGGTGAATTCCCCTTTCTGGGTGTCGCCCTTGGCATACTTGGGAGGTATGGCGCACTTGCCCAAATCGGTCAGGTAGTACCTCTCTCCAGGCCGACAGAGGTGCCGATGGGCTCCGTAATTCAGGATCAGGTCACCCATGGAAAGTAACAGGTTGTATCCGGGAGGACCAACGTGTGGAAAACATCCTGGCGGAATCTCGCCGGCATCCTTTTCACTGATGGAGGTCATCTTTCCCACCAACACGAAGTCGACCGGGGCGCGAGGCGCTAGATATTGCAGATATTGACGACCTCGGTCTACGGCAAGTTGACGCCACTGACTTTGCAGGTTTTCATATCGCTCCCGGAAAGGGTCTTGATCTACCGGCACAGTACGGCCTCCTGAGTTGTGGCAGGCCCTTATTGCAGCCTAAATGGCAGCTAGGATTTTTTCAGTGTCGGGTTCTAACCCTGGACTTTGTGCAAAACCAGGTTCTTTTGACATTTGATTATATGGTCGCATTGGGACAGGGTCTACAAGAGATTTGCGAAAGTGTCGAACCTTACCCATAGGGCAGGATTAGTGGCTTCCCACCCCCGCCTACGCGGGGGTGGGCTCTGCGCGGAAATGACGGAAGGGGAGAAATTGGTTTGGAGATAGTAACCAAGGAGTCGGGCGGTGCCGGATCTCGTTCCGGGGCGTTTGACACTCTCAACGGGGCACTACTATCATCGGTTTCCTGAAGAGGCGAAGGGCGTTCGCCTGCCGGTGGGCGGACCCCGGTGGGCGGACCAAGGAGTGGTGATGTACTCGAACATTGTCGTACCCCTGGATGGGTCGGAAAACTCGGAGCGGTCGCTGCCCCACGCCGCCGAGCTGGGGAAGGCGTTGGGAAGCACGATACACCTGGTACAGGTGATTACCCAGTCCGAAGAGATGCAGCTGATGAGCGCTGCTGAGAGCAGCTTCGCAGTGTCGGCCCAGTACCAGGAAATGGCGGACCAACTGATCGCTTCCCGGGTCGAGCAAGCCGAGGCGTACCTCGCCGAGGTCCGGGGGAGGCTGGAGGCCGACGGGATATCGGTTGCCAGCGCGGTTATGGAGGGCGCGGCGGCGGAGAAAATAGTCGACTATGCCGCCAGTGAGAATGCCGACGTGATCGTGATGAGTACCCGAGGTCAGGGGGGCATCCAGCGGTTCCTGCTGGGCAGCGTGACGGACAGGGTGCTCCGGTCGGTGCATATTCCGGTGCTGGCGATACCGCCCGGGGACTAGGCCAGGCTCTCCGGGAATTTGCCGCCGCCGCCGCCGTTTCAGGGAACTTGTCCATGACGGCTGGGCGGCTGGGTTGGTCAGGCCGGTAGATGCGGCCCTGGCAGCAGAGGCTCTCGCGGGTAACTCCCTTTTACTACGGCTGGGCCGTCTTCGGCTCGGCCGTTGTTGTTGGCTACACATCCCGTTCCCTGATGGCGGTGGCGACCCTGTCGGTTTTCGTGGTGCCGATGACGGAGGAGTTCGGCTGGTCCAAGGCGCTGTTCTCGGGAGCAGTCAGCATCGGTGGGTTGGGAGCGGCAGCTATTTCCCCCCTAGCCGGACGGCTGATCGACCGGCACGGTTCCGGCGTGGTGGTGGCGGCGTCGGCGGCCATCGCCGGGGCGGGGGCGTTCGGACTGTCGCTGGTGGGACAGCCGTGGGCCTTCTACCTGCTGTACGTTCCGGCGCGGGCGGCCTTCGCCGGGCCGCTGGAACTGGGAACGGCCACCGCGTTGAGCAACTGGTTCATCCGCCGTCGCCCCTTCGTGCTGGCCCTGCTCAGCGTCTGGCAGGGGACGGGGCTGGCGGTCATGCCCCTGGCGGCCCAGTTCATCATTGGCGGCTGGGGTTGGCGGGCTGGGTGGGCCTGGCTGGGGGCGGTCACGCTGCTGGTGGGCGTCCTGCCGGTGTGGGTGCTGATGGCGCGCCGTCCCGAGGACCTGGGGCTGCCAGCCGACCCGGGGCGGCGGGAATCCGGTCAGCCGCCCTCCGCTACTCCGCCAGACAGCGAACCAGGGAATCCTCCGGTGACCCGGGATGGCCAGCCGGAAGTCAACCTGACGGTGCGGGAGGCGCTGCGAACGCGGGCCTTTTGGCTGCTGGCGTTGTTCTCGGTGGCCGGGTTCATGGTGCAGGCGGGAGTGAGCCTGCACCAGGTTGCCCACTTCATCTACGGGGGGATGCACCCGGCGGACGCGGCCCTGACGGCGGGGGTGTTTGCCATTGCCCAGTCAGTCGGCGGCATTCTCTGGGGCACGCTGGCCCGGTGGGCGCCGCTGAGGCTCCTGATGTGTCTCGCCGGGTTCACGGGAGCGGCGGGAACGCTGGGGATCGTGGCAAGCTCGACCCTGGGATGGGGCGCGGCGGCGGCACTGGCGCTGGGCGTGGCGGTGGGGGGATATCACCTGCTGCTGCGGCTGGCCTACGCCGACTACTACGGGAGGCGGTACCTGGGGAGCATCCGTGGCTTGACCATTGGAGCGCAGATTGGCGGACAGGTGGTCGGGCCGGTGCTGGCGGGGGCCATGTACGATGCCACCGGGTCCTACTGGCTGCCCTTCCTGGTGTTCGCGGTGGGGGTGTCAGTTGCCGGGGTCGCGGCGCTGGCGGCGACGCCGCCGGGGAGGGGGTCGACGCAGCCGGAGGCTGTCGGGTAGGGGCAGGGTTCGGCGACCCCGGGGACTCGTTCTCCCTAAGAGGGTGTGTGAGAATGGGTGTCCTAAGTTGGAACCGTGCGAAATGGGAACGAGACGGGGGTCTGGATTCCCGCCTGCGCGGGAATGACGGAAGAGTGTGCACGGATGAGCGGGCGTCCACCGGGTATTTCTCACACACCCTCTAAGGGCCCTCGCCCTCTTCCTGGCCCTTGTTGGCCATGACCACCAGCAACGGGTCGCCGGGGGGTGACTCGTCGGGGTTGGCGAGGCCGCCCTTGACGTTGCGGAAGTTGCCAGCGAATTCCAGGTAGGACACCACCAAGTCGATGTGTCCCTTGTCTCCGACACTGCGCCAGATGCGGACGGCCTTGGTGGGGAACATCCGGTTGGAGAAGGTGACGATGAAGATACCGCCGTCCTTAAGAATCCGGTTGACTTCCCGGAAGGTTGCGACTGGACTGGTGAGGTACTGGACGGAGACGGTGATGACCACCGCATCGAACTTCCCGTCGTCGAAGGGCAGGACCGGGTCGGCGTTGACGTCGTGGATGACGTACTCGTTGAGGTCCGGGTTGTCGAGCATCTCCTCGGCGTTCATGCCCAGTCCCACCAGCCAGCGCTTGGGGTGTCCGGCGGGCCAGTGGGAGCGCCAACTGCTCATCAGGTCGAGTACGTCGGAGTAGGCGGGTATGAAGTCGTGGAAGAGGCGTCCGACGGTAGCGATGGCGCCGTCGTCGATATGCACCACCTTGCGGGGCATGGTGTAGAAGAGGCGGTCATCGGCGTCGTCTTCCCGCTGGAAGTAATGGGGCGGTAGCTGCTGCTGCTCCGTAGGGGCACCTCCTGGTCGGCGTCGGCAAGCCGGGCGGGATGGGCAATTGTAACACGGGGATCCGACAGGGCCGTTGGAAGTGAAAAGGGTTACAATTCCGCATGGACCGGGCGGGTCCGCAACACCGTCAACGAATAGCTGGGAGGTCAACCATGGCGAGTGAAGAAGCGCAGAGATTCCTGGAACAGACCGGGGCCAACCGGGGCTATACGCTGGAAATGCACCGGATAATGGCCGAGGCGGATCTGGAATGGGCCCAGAAGTACAACGCCTTCATCGAAGCGACCTACACGGGTCAGAGGACGCTGGACCGGAAGACCAAGGAGTTGCTCCAGATCGTGGTGGAGGCGGCGTTGCGGGCGGACGTGGAGCAGATCCAGGCCCACGTCAGGGTGGCGCTGCAGGAGGGGGCCACTCCCCGGGAGATACTGGAGGCGCTGCAGGCGGTCATCGCGCCGATGGGGGCTTTGGCCTTCCGGCGCGGTTTGCAGGCATGGGCCGCGGAGACGGGGGCCGATTCGGCCTAGAGTTTCGAAAAAGCTAACAGTCGGGAATCAAGACAATTCCCGACTGTTAGTTCACGGATTGCCCGGGTAAGACGGTGAGGAGGTTTATTTCTCCCACTGTACCGGGTTGGATAGGGTGCCGATGCCCTCGATAGCGATGTCGCAGACGTCGCCGTCCTTCATGTTCTCCGGTGCGCCGTCGGTGCCCATCCAGAGCATGTCGCCGGGGACGAGGGTGAGGTAGCGGCTCATGCGGCTGATGAACTCGCGGACGCCGAAGATGGCCCCGGACATGTTGTAGCTGCTGACGAAGCGGCCGTTGAGACTGATGCTGACCTCGCAGTTCTCCGGGTCAACGCCTTCGGTCTCGATCCAGGGGCCCATGGGCTTGAAGGTGTCGGTGTTCTTGGCCCGCCACAGGGTGCGGTCGCCGCGCTGCCAGGTGCGCTCGCTGACGTCGTTTCCGATAGTGTAGCCGAAGACATAGTCGAGAGCTTCCGCCTCGGAGACGTTCTTGCACTGCCTGCCGATGACTGCCACCAGTTCTCCCTCATACTGGAAGACCTCGGTGGCGTCTTTGGGGACGATGATGGGGGAGCCGTGGCCGGTGAGGGCGTTGTTGGCCCGGTATCCCACGTCAGCGGCGGGAGGGAAGGAAGGCTCCTCACCCCGGGCGTGGGCCATCTCGGTGACGTGCTCCCGGAAATTGATTCCGGCGGCGTAGAAGGTTGGGGGGATAACCGGGGCCAGGAGTTTAACTGATTCCAGGGATTGGGAGTTGCCGGTGCGGGAGTGTTCGCCCCAGGGGATGCCGGAAATCTCGACGACGTTGTCGCCCTCGATTATTCCGTAGGATGGCTGGCCGCCGTTCTGAAATCTGCACCACCTCATGCTGGATGCTCCTTGTCGATGCTGCGCAGGATTAGTTCTGGAGGAGGCCGGCACATGGCGCCGGTGGGCCAATTCTGGCATCAACGGATGGAGCGGTCAAGGAGGCGGCAGAGAGGGGATTGTGGCGGGCAGACGGTTCCGTTGGGATCATAGGGGAGAGGAGGCGGCGTGTATAATGCGGACAGGAACAGCGGGGCGGAGAAGACCAAATGGCCAAGGTCCAGTTCACGATTTCCGATGAAGACAGGGACCGGTTGGTGGAGCAGGCGCGGCAGGAAGGCAAGACGCTAAGCGAGTGGCTGGGAGCGGCTGTGAGGGAACTACTAGCGCAACGGAACACAGTAGGGTCCTGCCAATCCCGGCCTGACGAGCCGGTTGACCTCCACGGTTGCTCTAACAGCGATCCGGATGCCGGACTGGACTGGAGGAAATACCGGGATGCCATCTTGGCGTGGCAACCCATTGCCCCGATTCGGTCGGATGAGGAGACCAAGGCGTTCTTTAAGGCGTGTGACTCGTTGCAAGGCCCCGGCTCCGAACCAGATTGGGAGGACGTTAAGGAGGCTATGAGCGACGATCTGTTGAACCGACTGCCCGACACATGATTTTCGTAGATTCCAACGTCTTCATGTATGCGGCAGGAGACCCTCACCCGAGGCAGGAAGAGGCCCGGGAGTTCTTTGACCAGAGCCGCCGAAATGGAACCCGTCTTTTCACCTCGGCCGAAGTGTTGCAAGAACTGATTCACGTTTATATGAGACAACACAGGTTGGTCAAACTGAACACAGCGATGGCGTATCTTGATGCCTATGACGTGGATGTATGGCCGTTGGAGGAAGATGACGTCAGGGAGGCCTACCGGCTAACCGGCGAGAATCCAAACTTGCAGGCTCGGGACCTGTGCCATTTAGCGAGTTGCACTCGCCGAGGGATCAGCGCAATCCAAACCTTTGACCGGGCACTGGCCCTCGCGGCACATCGAATTTTCGGAAGTTCCATCTTTTAGGCCCTTCCAATCCACGCCTGCTAGAAGGGAGAAGTCATTATGCGTTTGCAGGGGAAGACTGCCATGATCACCGGGGCCAGCCGCAACATCGGCAAGGAGGTGGCCCTGACCTTCGCCCGGGAGGGAGCGTCGCTGGTCTTGAATACCAGAACGAGCCGCCCGGAGTTGGAGTCGGTTTCCGCCCAGTGCCGGGAGATGGGGTCGGAGACCTGCACCATCATGGGCGACGTGACCGATCCACAGCGGGCCCGGGACATGGTGTCGGAAGGAATCGCCGCCATGGGCAAGATCGACATCCTGGTCAGCAACGTCGCCATCCGCCCGCACAAGCCAATCCAGGAGGTGTCGGACGACGAGTGGGAGACGGTGATGCGGACCAACCTGTTCCCTGCCTTCTACCTGGTCAAGGCGGTCCTGCCAGGGATGATTGAGCGGCGGAGCGGAAGCATCATCGCGCTGGGCGGGCAGTCGGCAATCACCGGACGGCCGGAGACGATATCCGTCACCACGGCCAAGCACGGGCTGCTGGGGATGATGCGGGCCATCGCCGCGGAGATGGCTCCCTACAATGTGCGGGCCAACATGGTGAACCCAGGGTCGGTTGACACCGAGAGGCTGCACCCGGAATGGTACCCGGAGTTCCAGGACACCGCCCGGGGTTCTGGAGACCATGTGCGGGGCATTCCCATGGGAAGGCAGGCGACGGTGTCCGACATAGCCAACGCGGTGCTGTTCCTGGCCAGCGACGAGTCGTCCTACGTGACCGGCGACCGGATCAACGTGGTGGGCGGAAGGTATATCGTCTAGCCTCCGGGAGCGTGGCCCAGTTCCTGCCAGGCGAGGGCCGCGGCGCCGACCATGCCGCCAGTGTAGCCGAGGTTGGTAGCGACAAGGCTGAAGTCCCGGTGGCGGGGGCTCATAGCCCGTCCCGAAACGCGCTCCCTGATTGTCTCCAGCAGGCTGGCGTCCCGGATGCCGTCGGTGACCCCGCCTCCCAGGACGATGATGTCGGGGTTGAAGAGGTGGAGGAGGTTGACGAGGCCCAGGGACAGGTAGTGGAGGACATCCTCGATTATTCCCGAGGCCAGGGAGTCCCCGGCGGAGGCGGCGGCGAAGACGTCACCGGCGTCCAGGTTGTCCGGGGAGATTTTTTCAAGGGATGAGCCGGTTTCTCCTGCCGCCACCCTTTCCCGGGCCAGGCGGGCGATGCTGAGGCCGGAGGTGAGGGCTTCCAGGCAGCCGTAATTGCCGCACTGGCATCGCGGGGCGTTGGGACTGGAATCCATGACCATGTGTCCCACCTCGGCGGCCATCCCCTCTGCGCCCAGGAGCATCCGGCCCTGGTCAATTACGCCGCCGCCGACGCCGGTGCTGACGGTGACGTACACCAGGGTCCGAACCGGGCGGCCCATGCCGCGGGCGTCGCGCCCGGCGCCGAAGTGGTACTCTCCCAGGGCGGCAAGGTTGGCGTCGTTGCCGACGAATACGGGCAGGCCGAACCGCTGCTCCCAGAGGGGCTTCAGGGATACGCCGTCCAGCACGCCCAGGTTGGGGGGGTTGTGGAAGGTGCCGTTCTCGGTGTCGATGGGACCGGCGGCGGCTACGCCGATGGCCTTGACCGGACGGCCAGCGCACCATTCAAGGGCTTTCCCCAGAACGTCCTCGGCACCGTCGAGAAGCTGCCGCTGAGTCCCGCCGGAAACGTTGGGCCGGCGGTCGGACCAAAGGAGTTGTCCCGACCGGTCGGCGACGGCTGCCCTGGCCCATGTTCCTCCCCAGTCCATCGCGATGACGACGGGTTCGCTGGATGAAGGCATGGGTATCTCCTGAGCTTGTATTTCCCCCTGGTTGTAGGGGAGTATCTCAGAACGGGTGGAAGGAAGTCACGCAAGGCGTGGGCCGGGGCGCGGATTTCCTGGCGGAGTGCGTCGGGGGCCAGTGCGGGTTGTCCAGTTAGGGAAGTTCGGACAGGAGGTCGTCGAGAGCTTCCCGCAAGACTTCAGGCGGCATGGGGCCGACGTACTTGCGACGCACCTCTCCGTTGGGAGCGATGAAGAATTTTTCCGGGATGCCGCGGACGCCGTACTCCACGGCGATGACGCCTTCTTCATCAATGCCGTTGGGATAGGGAACGGCGTATTGTTCCAGGTGCTCCAGAGCGGAGTTTTCTTGGTCCCAGATATTGACCCCGATGAATTCCACCGGGCGGTCCCGGTATTCCAAGTAGACCTGGGTCAGGGTAGCCGCCTCGTCCCGGCAGGGACCGCACCAGGACGCCCAGAAGTCGACCACCACCACCTTTCCCTCGTGGTCGGACAGCCGCCACTCTTCGCCGTCGACCAACTGGAAGTCGAAGCTGTGGGGAATGCGGACATTGGACTCAACCTCACCGAAGTCGGTGTTGACGCCCAGGCCTCCAGCGCCGTCGAAGGACAAAGACCCCCAGAGCAGCAGGGCCAGGAAGGTCGCCAGGGAAACACCGAAGGCCAGCATTATCCAGGAGCGTTGACTCAGTGCGCCCCTGGGGGTTTCAGTATCAATTTCGCTCACAGAACCTAACCACCGGACTCATTCTGCCCCATTTGCGGGTGTAAATAAACCTTCCTGGCCACTTCCCAGCGCGGATCCGGTGACTACCAGGGGAACAGTCAGGGAGTGGACGACGGTGACAGGGCCCGGTCTTTCAGCATGGTCCGCTCCGACCGGTAGCTGGCCTCGTCCAAGTCGCCGGCTTCGAAACGCTGGTCCAGCAGGGCCATCTGCCTGACCAATTGTTCCCGCTGGGAAACAGGACCGGGGACCGTGCCACCGGATTGCCGGCCGGGCGCTCCGGCAGCCTGCGGCTGGGGCCTCAACCCGCCGTAGAGCAGGGCGGCAGCCAGGACTGCTCCCAAGCCGGACGGTATGGCAATGGCCCAGAGACCGGTGTCGCTCACGGTCTGCCACGCCCGCTGTGTCCAGCCGGGCTGGGGAAGGTTGGTGAGGCTGATGGTCAGTCCCTGGGCAGGTGACACTTCCGAGGCCTGCCACACGGAGTAATCCAGGCCTTCGACAGTCACTGCCGGGGCCGCCGGCAGCCCGCCGGCCTGGACCGGGCCCAGGGATGCGGGCACCAACAGCCGGAAGTCCTTCGCTCCCTGCAGGAGGTTCTGGCGATAGGAAAACGCGGTCCCCTGGTAGGGAAAGCGGTAGGAAAAAGTCAGGTTGTGGGCGCCGGGAGCGACCGGAGATGTTACGGCAAACCCGGTCCCCACCGGGATTATCTCCCCGCCCAGCAAATCGGACTGGATGTCGAAATCGGTGGCATCTTCGGGAAGGGAAAAGCGCAGGAAGCTGAACTGGCCGGGTCCCACGTTGGCCAGGTCGGGGACCAGGGTGCGGTCGCTGACGTTGGCCAGCGCCACGACTTCCACCGCTTCCACGACCCGTTCCGACTGGTCGATGGCCGTGATGATCATGGCGTGGCTGTCTACCTCAATCACCGAAACGTCCCTGGTAGACTCGTAAACGGTGAGACTGACTTCCTGGGAGAGATCGCCGGGCCCGATAAGGAGGCTGTAAGTCTTGCCCTGGTAGTCGGCGGAAAGGGCGTAACCGCTCCCGTCGGAGACGGGAACGTCTTCAAAACGGAAAACCCCGGAGGCGCCGGTGACCGTCTCGAGGGTTTGAACGCCCTGCAGACCGGCCGAGAAGGTGTGCAGGGAGACTTGAACATCCGCGGGCGGGGATGACCCTTCCGTGCCGTTGACGATTCTTCCGGTAACAGTGGCGGACTGCTGGCCGTGGACCGCGGCAGCCGGGGAAAAAACCACGGACAGGGCAAAAAGACCGCCCAGGGAGAGGGTCGCCCAACGGAGAATCCCGGTTCGCCTGGCAGGGTTTTGGAAGAAGAGGGTCATTCCGGCGTCTCCGGTGCGGCAACGGTGTAGGGCCGCAACTCGGCGGAACACTCGGGACACTCCCGCCACTCCGGGGCGGCGGACGCGCCGCAGTTGGGGCAACGGATCGCGGCACCGTTGGTGTAGCTCAACGCGGACCGGGCCAACCCCACGTCCTGTTCCAGCAGCCATTCCGCGTCACGGGCGGCGGACTCGGCCTGGACCCGGAGAATCGCAGCGGCCTGGAGCCGGTAGTCCTGGAGCTGCTCCCGGTAGAGGCCCAGGGGGATGTTGCCTAGCTGGTGTTCCAGTTGCAGGGTGCGGATAGCGTCGTATACGGCGTTCAGGTCTGCCTCCGACTGCACCAGGTCTGGGGAAAGGGCTTCCGGCGGAGGGGTGGCCGGAGCGGAGCGGCGTCTCCAGAAGGGGTAGACAACGACGCCGATACTGAGCAGGGCGAGGGCGAGGCAGACGATAACGGCCACGGAGAACCTAGGCGGCGCTGGGCTCGGCCCCGCCGGGGACGGGGGCCGGTCGCCGGATGGCGGCCGTCTGCCTGACCCGCTGGGGCCAAAGGGCGATAACCGTTCCCAGCACCATCACCGGGCCGGCAACCCACATCCACCACATCATGGGGTTTACGAGGATCCGGAAGCCGACGGCCTCGTCGGACAGGTTCTCGCTGGGGACGACGTAGAAGT
Organism: Dehalococcoidia bacterium; assembly: GCA_965203675.1. Taxonomy (GTDB): domain Bacteria; phylum Chloroflexota; class Dehalococcoidia; order Lucifugimonadales; family UBA3495; genus CATOSK01. Next base: position 827,858 of record CBDBDE010000001.1, read on the forward strand.
CCTCCACCGGCGTGGAGCGGACGGCGGCGCGGGTGGAGGCCATGTTGAAGGACGGGTAGAAGGAGCGCTTCGCCTCCAGGTCTGTGAGGTACCGGCCATCCCGTTCCACCCGCACGAGAGAATTGAACTCGGTGCGGTCGGAGAATTGTTCGGCGGAGGTGCGGATGTATTCCATCCGGTAGTTCTCAACAGTCACGGTCTCGCCGGGGGAAAGCACGACGTCCACCTGCGTGTCGAAGAATGACGCCCCCAGGATTCCCAGGGCGACCATCACCACAGCCAGGTGAACGATGTATCCGCCGTAGCGGGGACGGTTGGCAGCCAGCAGCCGCAGGAAGGCCAGGGGGTAAGCTTCACTCAGGCTTCTCCGCCGGGAACGGGTCCCACGCCACCACTCGATGAGGATCCCGGAGGCGGCCATGGCGCAGACGCCGAAGCCGAGCAGGGGATAAACCTTGTGCATTCCCAGGGCAACCAGCAAGGCAATAACGGCCAGTCCGGCGCAGGCGGGAATCAGGAGGGCGCGGCGGAGGGAGGCCAGGTTGGCCCTCCGCCAGGGTATCAGGGGACCGATGCCCATCAGCAGTACCAGTCCCAGAAGCAGGGGGCCGTTGACCTGGTCGTAGAAGGGCCGGGCAACGGTAATCTCATCACCGGCCCCGGCACGGGATATGAGGGGGTAGACCGTCCCCCACAGCGTCACGAAGGCGATGCCGAGGAGCAGCAGGTTGTTGAAGAGGAAGGCCGCTTCACGGGACAGCATGGAGTCGAGATTCTGAGCGCTCTTCATCAGGTTGAACCGCCAGAAGAAGACGGCGAAGGGGACGATGGTCCCCACGGCCAGGAACAGCAGGAACACCCAGCCCAGGGTGGAGGCGCCGAAGGAGTGCACCGACGGCACGGGACCGCCCCGGTTCATGAACATTCCGTACAGGGCCAGCGTAAAGGCGACGTTAATCAGCACTATGTTCCACATGCGGAACATTCCCCGCCGCCGCTGCACCATGATGGAGTGGATGAAGGCGGTAAGGGCCAGCCAGGGCATGAAGGCGGCGTTTTCCACCGGGTCCCAGAACCAGAAGCCGCCCCATCCCAGGATGGTGTAGGCCCACCAGGACCCCAGGAGCAGCCCGCAGGCCAGCAGTGCCCAGACGACAATGCCCCACACCCGCCCGATGTCCACCCACTCGTCCCGGGTCTGCCCGGCTATGAGGGATCCCAGTCCAAAGGACATGGGCAAGGTGATGCCGATGAGTCCGGCCATGAGAGCAGGGGGATGGAAGAACATTCCGAAATGGGTCAGCAGGGGATTGATTCCCTGGCCGTCGGGGGGAACGATGGACAGAGTGGCGAAGGGGTTGGCCATGAAAGCCATGACCGCGAGGAAAAAGGTCTGGACCAGCATCAGGGTGGCGGCGGTGTAGGGAAGGCTGTCCCGCAGCTGTCCCGGGGCGAAACGCAGGGCGATGGCCGACATGACGGAGAGGACGAAGGCGATGTAGAGTAGCGAACCCTCGTTGCCGGCGTAGAAGGCTACCCAGGTGTAGACGTTGGGCATGGCCAGGTTGCTGTGGGCGGCCACGTAGACCAGGGAGAAGTCCCGGTTGATGAAGGCGGTGACCAGGGCCAGTGTGGCAATGAGCAGGGCCAGAGCGACCAGGTAGACGGCCCGACGGGAGCTTTCGACCAGGGCGGGGTGGTTTCGCAGCCTGCCCAATACCGAGCCGATGCAGGCGTAGGAGGAGAGGGCGAGGGCGATCCACAGGGAGATGCCACCAAGGTCAGCCACGGTTGGGTTCCCCTTCCGCGGGAGTATCCAGGTGACGGTCGACGATGTCCAGGTAAGGTTCGAGGCCGCCGGGATTTTCCGTTAACGGCGCCGGATGTGCCGGGACGGCACGGCGGCTGCGGGTCATAGAGCGGAGGGACAACGCTCCAACGAGGAGGGCGGCCAGGACGGCGACGGGAGGGAGGACCCAGGCGACCAGGTTAATGCCGGACTTGGGCGGGGCACCGATGACGCTCTGGCCGTAGCGGCCGGCGAAATAGTCGAGGATTTCTTCCCGGGTCTGTCCCTCGGAGAGCTTCTGGCGGACGATGGCGCGCATCTGGCGGGCGAGGGGGACCTGAGCCTGGTCGATGGTTTCCGCGGGGCACACCGGGCACATGAGCATTCCGTCGATGGCCTGGGCCTCGGCTTCGTCGTAGGATGCTGCGGGCGCAGCGGTCGGAGGCGGGTCCTGGGCGTGGGCGATGTTGACCGACGCCAACAACAGGAGCGCCAGGAGGGCCGTTGGCATGGTGGACCGGAGTTGATGGAAAGTCGGCATACCCATCCGGCGAACCACCGGCGGGTCTTGGTCCGGCGGAAAGCGAGAGGTGAGGTTCAGTGGGGATATTCTTACATTGGGAGCCGGGAGTTGGCAACCGGGACCATCATGGGGACAGACGCATTTGGAGGGCAGAAGGAACGGACGGAAGAATCCTTGCCCTGTAAATCCTTTAAGGGTATATTCTGACGACGGCTTCAAGCTCCCGGCACAGCCTAATCCAGGTCGAACTTCTGGATTAAGTTGACGTTTGGGTCGGACCGGCTGTCCCGAAACCTGAACCGGAAAGGGAAGTTCCCCATGACCGTAACCCGCGAAGCGGAGGAGATTTTCGCTGACGCCTCGTACCTGTATCGGGCAGCTCTAGAAAGGCTGGAAGCGGGAGATATCCGGGATGCGGCGGAGAAAGCCTGGGGAGCCACCCAAAGAGCGACAGATGCGATGATCCTGTCGAGGACGGGAAGGCGTCCTGGGACATCCGGCGGCACGTACCGGACAATTCGGGCTATGCGAAACGAGAATGAGTACCTAGCGAACCTGGCGAACCGTTACAGCCAACGGGCCAACGACCTGCATGGTAACTGTTTCTACGATGGGATTTGCGAACCCGAGGAGGCCATCATCGAGGATATCAGGGCCACCGGAGCTTACATCGACGACGCCAGGGCCATCGCCAATCTGTGACCCGTCCAAGGAAAAGCTTCTGGCCGGGCTCCTAGGACTGATGTTGGTTCCCCACATTGTCGGATCATTGCGGGTGGCGGGGTATATTCTCAGCCGGTGACGGCTACTGAACCGCTAATTGGGCAAAGCTCGGAGGTGAAGGGTTGCCCGTTCCCGGCATAGTGGACTGGTCCGGCAGGATGCGCCGGATGATGGAGTTCGTCGGTTTGACCGACGACGACGTCAAGCTGGTGCGGGACAGCGGGCCCATCCTTGCCGGCCACGCCGATGAGCTTACCGAGGCCATCTACCGCCATTTCCTGGAGTTTTCCGAGACCAGGGCGTTTTTCCTGGACGAGGCCACCGGAGAGGTGGACCTGGACCGCATTGAGCGGCGGCGGCACAGCCTGACCCGCTGGCTGAGGAACTCCATTGAATTCCGAGTTGACGAGGACCTGCCGGTCTTCCTCCTAGCCATCGGGATCGTCCACAGCCATCCGGCGGCCCACCGGGAGCACCTGGGGTCCATTCCCATGCGGTTCATGATCGGGGCCATGTCGCTGACGCAAACGGCGGTTTCCCGGCTTTTGCACGACAAGATTCCGGACCATGAGACGGCATGGCGCACGGCCGAGGCGTGGAACAAGCTGCTGATGGTGCAGCTGGACGTACTGGTGGCGGGCTACGTCACGGAGCAGCCCATCCCTCCCAGGCAGGAAAGTCCCTCCGCTTCCCAAGTCTGACGGGACGGAGCCAGAATCCGAAGAAAATAGAGCCAGGACACTGGCAGAGGAGAAACGATGACCAAGGTACTGGTAATTCAGGGCGCCGGAATGAACATGCGGGGCAAGGTGCAGGTCGAGGTCTTCGGCCCCAACACCCTGGAACAGATCAACGAGCAGGTCCTGGGATACGCCGAGGGGCTGGGGATCGACGTCGAGCTGTTCCACTCGAACATCGAGGGGGAAGTCGTCAACGCCCTGTATGAAGCCCACGACGGCGACGTGGACGCGGCCCTGATCAATCCGGCGGGCTATACCACCGGCAACGGGCCCCTCAAGGCCGCCATCGCCCAGGTGCGGTTCCCGGTCATCGAGGTCCATGCGTCCAATCCCACTTCCAGGGGAACCGTGTCCCAGGTCCAGCCGGTGAGCAAGGGATCGGTGTACGGATTCGGCGTTTACGGGTACTACCTGGCCCTGGAGGCGGTCAAGCACATGGTTGAAGGCTGAGTCCCAGGGAAACGCCTTGTCCATGCCCGGCCAGTCGACTGGCCGGGCTCATTTATCGCCGGGCCCGGTCCGGGCTGCCAGCGGCTACTCGCAGCGGAGGCAGCGCACCTCGGTGAAGACGTCGTCGTGGATGCCGGGGTTGACGGTCATGTAGTCCATGATGATCCGCAGCACCTTGCCCTCGTCGGCGATGTCGTACTTCTCGGCGATGTTGCGCACGAGGGCCATGTGGTCGGGATTGAGGTCTATTTCGAAAGTCTCTTTGACGCCTGCCATTTTTCTACTCCGTTTTATTTCAGGTTAGCCCGCGGCTGAGGTCCGGGAGTGCCGGGTGGGTCCTACAGGATCTGGGAGAGGAACTGCTGCACCCGGGGATGCCGGGCGTTCTCGAAGAACTCGGAGGGCGGCTGGTCCTCGACGATTTGACCCTCGTCGAACATGACGATGCGGTCGGCGACCTCGCGGGCAAAACCCAGCTCGTGAGTGACCGCGAGGATGGTCATCTGGGAGGCGGCCAGTTCCCGCATTACCTCCAGGACTTCCTTGATCATTTCCGGGTCCAGCGCCGAGGTCGGCTCGTCGAAGAGCATGATGTTGGGCTGCATCGCCAGGGCCCGGGCGATGGCCACCCGCTGTTGCTGTCCGCCGGATAGCTGGATGGGGTATTTGTCCGCCTGCTCGGGGATGCCCACCCGTTCCAGCAGTTCCATGGCGATCTCGGTGGCCTGCTGCTGGGGCAGCTTGCGGACCTTCATTGGGGACAGGGTAATGTTGCCCAGGACCGACAGGTGAGGGAAGAGGTTGAAGGACTGGAACACCATCCCAACATCCCGGCGGATTGCGTCAATGTTGCGGACGTCGTTGCTCAACTCCACACCGTCCACGATGATGTCGCCCCGCTGGTGTTCCTCCAGCCGGTTGATGGTGCGGATGAAGGTGGACTTGCCCGACCCGGACGGGCCGATGATGACCACAACCTCTCCCTTCTTGACGGCGGTGCTGACGCCGCGGAGGGCGTGAAAGTTGCCGTACCACTTGTGAACGTCCCGGCAGACAATGATGTCATCGTCGGCGATTGCGCCTTCGGTCTTGCCGTTGGCAGCGTCCATCGTGTCCTCCTGTACGGCGGCGGCTTTTCCGCCCTCCGGGGCTGGCACCGGGCAACACCCGCTGAACCGGGCCTAACGCCGGCCGACCCCCATGTGTCTTTCAACCGTGAAGCCGATATAGGAAATGGTGTAGGTGAACACCCAAAAGACCAGGGCCAGGAAGATGAAAAGCTCCCGGGCGCTGGCCAGATACTCGGGGTTGCCCTGGATGAAGGCCCGGCTGATTTCCACCACATCGAGCATCCCTATGATATACACCAGGCTGGTGTCCTTGAACAACGCGACAAACTGGCCGACTATCGCGGGAATGACGTTGCGGATGGCCTGGGGAAGGGAAATCAGCATAGTGGTCTGCCATCCGGCCAATCCCAGGGCCCGGGCCGCTTCCGCCTGGCCGGGATGGAGGGCTTCCAGTCCTCCCCGGATGTTCTCGGCCATGTAGGCCGTGCTGAACAGGATGATGATTACGCTCGCCCGGAAAAGGGAGTTCTGAGGGAAGTCTTCCGGGAAGGCCAACGGGACGAGCACCTGGGACATGAACAGGAGGGTTATCAGCGGGACTCCCCGGAACACCTCGATGAACACGACGCACATCAGCTTCAACACCGGAAGATGGCTGCGGCGCCCCAGGGCCAGGGCGATGCCCAGCGGCAGACTCAGGACGATTCCGGCGACCGCCAGGAGCAGGTTCAACGTCAACCCGCCCCAGCTGTTCACCGAAACAGGTTGAAGCCCGGGCACCCCCGGCAGGCCCCGCATCAGCACCAGCGTCAGCAGGAAGGCGACGACTCCCAGGATGGAGACCCACTTCACCGTTCCCAGCGGGGTGTAGCGTCCCAGGGCCAGTCCAATGAACATGGCGGGAACGTTGGCCAGCAGGAGCAGCCGGACGTCCCAACCCATCTTCTCCAGGCTGTAGGGGAGGAAGGCGGACAGGGCTACAACGGCCGTTACCAGGATGGCGATCCGCTTGGCAACGCCGCCCCCGGCCACGGGCCAGGCCATTCCCAGCATCAGGGTAACCAGCAGCAATCCGGCCTGGGGCCGCCAGAAGCAGTTCTGGCCGGGACAGGCGCCCTCGGTGTTGTACTGGCCGATGAGGAACCTGCCGCCGATGGTGGGTATCACGGTCCATTCAGCGTCGAGGAAGACCCAGCCAACGCCGTACCACAGACCGAGTATTCCCAGGATGCCGAAGAGAATGGTCAACGCGGTGTTGTACCAGGTGCTGAAGAGGTTGTCCCGGATCCATGCTGCAGGACCCGACTGCGCGCGGGGCGGAGGCAGCACAGGTTGGACCGGGGGCGGCTGGTACGAAGCGGCCATTCCTTATCCCCCGGTGAACCGGATGTGGCGGTTGTACAGGTTGCCCAGCAGGGACCAGCTGAGGCTCATGGCGAGGTATGCCAGCATGATCAGGATGAAGATGGATACCGCCGGAGCGGTCTGGGTCATGGTCTTGGCAACGTTGGTCAGATCGGCGTATCCGATGGCCCCGGCCAAGCTGCTGTTCTTGGTCAGGTTCAGCCACTGGCTTATCAGCGGCGGGATGATAACGCGCAATGCCTGGGGGAAGGTGATGTGGCGCAAGGTGTTGAACCCGGACAGGCCGAGAGACCGGGATGCTTCGGTCTGCCCTCGGCCAACGGACTGAATGCCGGCCCGGACGATTTCGGCGATGAACGAAGCCGTGTACATCACCAGCCCCACCAGAAGGGCAACCAGGGCTCCAGAGAAGGTTATCCCCCCTCGAATCCGCCCGAAAGTGCCCTGAGGAGCCGGATGGCTGATCTCCAGGGGTGAAACGCCCTGGGACAACGTTACGAAGACCCAGGCGATTGCTCCCAGCACTATCGCGGCGGTGCAGCCGAACACCACAGGGTAAGAGGGAGTTCCAGTTTCAATCTCCCGGCGGGCCAGCCAGCGGTGCACCAGCCAGCCGACGAACACCGAAACCAGCGCCATCCCGGCCCAGATTGCGGCTGCGCCGCCGTCGCTTGCCGCCGGCCAGGGCATGGAAATCCCCGCGTTGTTGATAAACAGCCCCTTGGCAATGACGTAGCCCTCGCGGACCCTGGGGAAGGCCAGCACGATGTAAAACCAGAAGAACAGCTGAACCAGGAGAGGTACGTTGCGGAAGAACCCGATGTACACCGACGCCAGTTGGGCGACAATCCAGTTGGTGGACAGACGGGCGATCCCGATGATGATTCCCAGCGCGGTTGCCAGGATGACGCCGGAGATGGCCACCACCACGGTGTTGACAGCGGCGACGCCGAAGGCATAGAGGAAGGTGTCCGAAGCCTCGTAGGGCAGCCAGGTCTGTCCGATGGGAGTCTGGTAGGCCCGGGAAAGGAAGCTGAAGCCGTAGGGGATCTCCCGGTCGTCGATGGCGTTGCCGATGTTGATGAAAAACCAGGCGACCAGTGCGACGACGACGACGGCGGACACCACCTGCGACGTCCACTGGATGACCTGGACATGGCGCCAGATCGGAATTCCCTGGTAGCTGAGCCTGGCCAACATTTCCTAGGATGCACCGCCCGGGTCAAGTTCGCCCAATTGTATATGAAACACGCTACAAAAACAGGGGAGCAGGCCGTTTCATCAAGACCTGCTCCCCGAGCCGCCCAACGTCAAGCAACGGAAGGCGCCGGCTGGTTCATGCCTCTGCTAACGCAGCGGAGCCGCGTAAATCTGTCCGCCCTTGGGACAGTCCTGGCAGGGAGCGTTGGCCCAGAGGGCGTTACGGCCGTTCTCCCGGGGAAGGTTGATCCCGGCGGGGCCGAGGTTGCGGTCGTAGATGTCGCCGTAGTTGCCGACGGCGTTCAGCACATCCTGGGCGACGGTCTGGCTCAGGCCCAGGCCTTCCTGGCCGAAGGAGCCATCAATTCCCAGCAGGCGGTCAACCTTGGTTTCTCCGGTCGCCGCGGATGGCACCGAACCCTGGTTGACCCCGTAGGCTTCGCCGTAGATGAGGATGGCCATCACGGTCTTGACGATGTCGAACCACTGGTCGTCGCCGTGGGGCACCACCGGTCCGAGAGGCTCCTCGGAGATGGTCTCCGGCAGGATGACGTGGTCAGCCCGGTTGGCGAGGGCGGTTCCCAAGGCGGCGAGCTGGGACCGGTCGTTGGTGAAGGCGTCGCACTGGCCGCTTTCGTAAGCCGCGACCACCGCGTCGGTATCCTCAAAGGTCAGGGCCTCGATGCCCAGGTTGTTCTGGTCGGAGAAGTCCTGGAGGTTAAGCTCGGTGGTGGTTCCCTGGGTCACGCAGACCGAGGCGCCATCCAGGTCGAGAGCGCTGTCGATTCCCAGGCTCTTGTTCACCATGAATCCCTGGCCGTCATAGAACATGGTCTGGGCGTAGTTGCCCCATCCTGCGTCGCGGGACGTGGTCCAAGTGACGGTCCGCACGAGCATATCGACCTCGCCGGACTGGATGGTGGGGCCACGCTCGGCGGCGGTTATCAGGCGGATTTCAATGGCGTTGGGGTCGCCGACGGTGGCGGCGGCCAACGCTCGGCACAGATCAATGTCGAATCCGACGTTGTTGCCGGCGTCGTCCAGGTAGCCGTATCCGGGGACATCGTTGCGGCTGGCGCAGATGACGCTGCCGCGAGCCTGGACGGCTTCCAGGCGGCTGCCCCCTTCGGGCATAGCCATAGCGGAGGACTTGGCTTCCTCCAACTGCATCTTGGTGTCTTCCAGTTCTTGCTGGACGGCGGCGAGTTCTGCCGCGGAGGTGTCGGGAGCTTCTTCAGTGCAGGCGGTGAGGCCCACCAGGGCCAGGGACAGGATCACGAGGGGCAAATACTTGAGGAACCGGACCATATATAAACACTCCTTCGCTTCTGGGTGTTGGCCGTTCATATTTCCTTCACACAGCCGATCCCATGTCTTGAATGGTGGTACCCCGGATGGGCTTCGATCCCATGATCTCCACCTTGAAAGGGTGGCGTCCTAACCTGGCTAGACGACCGGGGCACAGCCTTTATCTTACTACATGCGATTACATTTCCGCTACTTTTTACGGATACACAGCTACGGAATCCAGAGCAAGCTCCTCGGGCCAGCCGAACATGAGGTTCATGTTCTGGACAGCCTGGCCGGCGGCTCCCTTGACCAGGTTGTCGATGCAGCTGATGATTATCAGCCGGCCCGTCCTGGAGTCCACCACGGGATGGACCAGGCACTGGTTGTTGCCCAGCGTCTGCTTGGTCTGGGGCGGCTTGGAGGTTACGACGACGAAGGGATGGTCCTTGTAGTAGTCCTCGTATAAATCCCGGATGCGCTGTGACGGGTCGCCGCTGGCCAGGTACTCCGGCCGCAGCTGGGCATAGCAGGAGCTGAGGATGCCCCTGGTCATGGGAATAAGATGGGTCAGGAAGGTGATGTCCAGGGTGTCTTCCGACAGGGCGTTGAGTTCCTGGGTGATCTCGGGCAGGTGCCGGTGGCCTCCCAGCGAGTAGGCCATCACGTTCTCGTTGACCTCGGAATAGTGGGTGGTCAAAGCGAGGGTCCGGCCGGCGCCGGAAACGCCGGACTTGCTGTCGATGACTATTCCTCCTTCCACCAGCCGGTGTTCCACAGCCGGAGCCATTCCGAGGATTGCGCTGGTGGGATAACAACCCGGGTTGGCAATCAGGCGGGATTCCGGCACTTCCTCGTGGTGCAGCTCGGGCAGCCCGTAGACGGCCTCCTCGAGGTAGGTCGGGTCCGGGTGTTCCACTCCGTACCATTCGGTATATTCCCTGGCGTCCTTGAGGCGGAAATCGGCGCTGATGTCCACCGTTTTGATTCCCTGCTCCAGGAGAGGGATGACCGCCTCGGCGCTGGCCTTGTGGGGCAGGGCCGAGAAGACCAGGTCCAGGCTTCCCTCCAATTCCGGTGTGATGGTCAAGTCGAGTTGGGAGAGGTGGGGGAACACCTCGCCCAGCTGCTGCCCCGCCGCGCTGCGGCCCGTTACCGAGGCGATCTCGACCTCGGGGTGCTGGTAGAGGATGCGGGCCAGCTCGGAGCCCGCGTATCCGGTCACGTTGATAATGCCTGCCTTCATTGCGTCGTCTCCTCGATTTCGGGTGTGTGGGGGAGCTGGGCGGCCTTGCTCCCGGCTCGTTTCCTGGGTTTGGGGGTCTGTGGGGCGTCGGGCCCGTCAGACCCCATCATTCGGTCCCGAGCGGGACATCCGAAACCGATGATGCAATCTGCGCACAGCGGCCGCTGGGCCTTGCAGACCTGGCGGCCGTGGGTGATGAAGGCTACGTGGAAGGGAAACACCTGGTCCGGTTCCACCGCGGCTTCCAGCAGATCGTGGGCCTTGTCCGCGTTGACCTTGGGGCCGATGAGCTCCAGCCGTTGGGCCACGCGGAAGATGTGCGTGTCGATGGCCATGGCCGGCATGCCGAGGGAGAAATTGAGGATGATGCCGGCGGACTTGGGGCCGATGCCAGGGAGCTGGCGGAGCCAGGCCTTGGCGTCGGCCAGGGGCATCTCCGCGAGGAAGGACAAGTCCAGCGAGTCCTGGTTGAGTTCCAAGATCCTGGTCAGGATGGTCTTGATGCGGGGGGCCTTGATCCTAGCCAGTCCACCAACACTGATGGCGGATTCGATGTCCGCTACCTCAGCCTGCGCGATGCTGTACAGGTCGCCGAACCTTCCCATCAGGCTGCGGAAGGCCCGCTCCGAGTTGGTGTCCGAGGTGTGCTGAGAGAGTATGGTGAAGACCAGCTCGTGGGCTGGATCGAGGCGAGGTTCTTCGGGAAACGGTCCGTACTGCTCTGTGAGCAGGCGGATGGCCTCGGTGATGGCTATGGAGGGCTTTGCCGCTCTCTTTTTCCTGCTTCTTTTGGGAGGCATTATGCGGCGCTTGCAAAGGAGGAATAGGCCGGGACGGTACGTGGGACGATGAACTGCGGCAGGATCCGGGGGATAGCGGATTCTAGCATCCGAGGCGCCGGGTTCTCAAGAAAGAGGGCTGAGGGGATACCACACGGGCCGCAAGTGCACCGGGCGGTCAGGCCGGGGGTTGGGTGGGCCAAATGGGGGAGGGCTGGTTGGCCCTATGGATTCTCTCCTGGACCTCCCAGTTGCGAGCGCAGGAACTGCTCCAGCTCCCGAACGACGGCAGAAGGGTCCGGCATGTCGCTGTCGGTCTGGCTCTCGTCGTACCGGGTCTCCAGCTTCTTGATGTAGTCCTGAAGCTGGTCGTCCTCGTCGACGGCCTTCAGCACTTCGAGGTCGAAGGTGTCGGCCGCCGCGCTCAACTCCTTGAGGTCGATGGGAAGGTCCAACAGTCCAATCAGGTTCTTGGCCAGGGTATAGCTGATACGGTAGTTGGGAGCCGCCTGCAGGTAGTGAGAGGTATGGCCCCACAGGGAAGCGTAGGCCATACCCTGCCGGGTACAGGCGTCCATGACGGCGGTGCTTATCCCGGTCGGCCCCTGATAGTTGGAAGTGCCCACGCTGGCCGATTCCAATGCCTGCTGCAAGTCCGGCTGGGTAGAGGAGCCGGTCAGCCGGACGGGACGGGTATGGGGCACCGCATCAAGGAGCGCCCCGACGTGGATCACCGTCTGTACCCCGTATTCGTGGGCGACCCCGGAGACGAGGGAAGAGAAGGTGCGCCATTTCAGGTTGGGCTCCACCCCCAGCAGAAACATCATTCCCGGTTCGTCGTCCCGGTCCGGGGGGCTCCAATAGTAGAACTCGTTGGCCGGCCAGTGGATCCGGCGGCGTCCGTCCTTGGTCCGGGTCGACCGGGGCCGTTCCCGGGTGAAGACGAAGAATTCCTCCGGGTCCACCTCGGCGAATTTCCTGGCGTCCAGCTTTCGCAACAGGTACTTGATGGTGTTGGTCGCGCTCTCAGCAGCATCAGGCCACCCGGCATAGGCGATCAACAGCCGGTCCAGTTTGGCCGGCGGGGTTTCATGTAGCGTCAAGTGTTCAGGTAGGGGGGACACAACTCCCTCCTGTCAGTGGTTTGATGCCGCCGAAGCGGGGTGATTCTCCGCCGAGTGGAAGCCGGGCTTTGCCTGTAGTATCCGGCGTCCGGGACCGGTTTGGGTGGAATGTTCCGCCCGCGTGGGCGCCCTAAAAACCTTTTAGACCGCCGGACAGATTATTAGGTATTGGCCGAAATAGCAAGAACCATCCCGACGGTCGGTGCCTTCCTCTGCCTCCAGGTCGAGCAGGGCAACGCGCTCAAAGCTGTCTACGGGAACACCGGCGAGCCGGTTTCAAACCGCTCTTGCCGCGGTCAGCTTTTACCACCAGGTCCGGGCGGCCACGTTTCCCATGAACAGGCCCAGGAATGCCGCGCCGAGGCCGATGACGATGCTGCCGGCCACGTTTGCCGCGGCTCGGACAAACTCTCCCTCCATGATTAACCTGACCGACTCCAGGCTCAAGGTGGAGAAGGTGGTGTATCCTCCCAGGAATCCGACGGCGGCAAAGCTGCGGGCCGGCTCGGGCAGCGGCGCCCGTTCCAGGGAAATCCCCACCAGCAATCCGATCAGGAACGAGCCCGTCACGTTGACGATCAGCGTTCCCATAACGGTGGCCGGGCCCCAGTGCGAAACGGCCCACCGTCCGACGGCGAAGCGCAAGACCGAGCCGGCGGCTCCTCCCACTGCCACCAGCAGCCAGATCATCTCAGACCCGGCTCTGCCGGAGGCACCAGACTCGTGCTTAACGCCAGAGGCAAGGCGATGTCACTCCCCAACGCCTCCCATCGCCGAAGTCTTCTCGCCGGTATGAGTCACCAACGTCGGCTGGTTAACGCTCTGCCGGAACGGCGGCCCCCGCCGTCTTCATGCGCAGGCTGTACACTGAGGTCCGGGCCGTGAAGTACATGGCCTTCGAGTCCGGGCCGCCCCAGGCACAGTTGGCCGGAATCTCGGGCAGCCGGATTATGCCCAGGTGCGATCCAGAGGCGTCGAAGACCCAGCACCCGCCGGGACCGGTGCAGTATACCCGGCCCTCCACGTCCACCTTCATGCCGTCGGGGACCCCGTCCGGTTCTTCAGAGGACATGTCCGCGAAGATGCGTCCATTGGTGCAGCTGCCGTCCGGCTGAACGTCGTAGGCCTGTATCTGCATGTCGGTCCGGGTGTTGGCGACGTAGAGGATGCTCTCGTCGGGAGAGAAGGCGAGGCCGTTGGGGTACTCCACGTCCCTCACCACGGCGTCAACCGTTCCGTCGGGCATGATCCGGTGGACGCCGCTGAACTCAATCTCCCGGTCGGCCGGGTCAATCCTGCCGCTGGGATTGGTGAAATAGATGCTGCCGTCGGACTTGCAGACCACGTCGTTGGGGCGGTGGAGACGCTTGCCTTCCCAGCGGTCGGCCAGGCCGGTGATGGTCCCGTCATGCTCCCGGCGGCTGATGCGCCGGGCATCGCCTTCGCACATGATGAGACGACCTTCCAGGTCGAAGGTGAGACCGTTGGAGCCGCCGCTGTTGTCCCGGTAGACTTCAGCCGGGCTTCCAGGGGTGACTCGATAAATCAGGCTGGTGCGGATGTCCACGAACAGCAGGTAGCCGCCGGTGTGCCACAGCGGGCCTTCCGTGAACTGGAATCCGGTGGCAACCAGGTAAGTTGGTTCCGATTCGACGACATTGTCCAGCGGGTCCGGCATGTTTCATCCTCCGGTGGAGCGGATTGGGGAACGGAAGGGGAAGCGCGGGCCGGGGGGCAGTGCCGGGAGTATAGATTGGCGCCCGGCCATTTTCAACTGAGCCGAACCTGCCGGGACGGTCGAGGCTGGCCGCACCCGGCCGGGGTTAAAATGCGGGGAGCAGGGTTTCCCAGAATAGCCCCTGGATTTCGAGGAAGTTCGTCTTTGGATACTCCATTGACCACCGAACAGCAGATTCAGACCGTCCTGCTGTCCCTGTCCGAGGTGCAGGCGTGCGGCAACTGCGGCGCCCGGTTCCGGTTCGGAGACCTGGACTGCCCACACTGCGGCGAGGAACTGGATGATTATTTTCGCGATTGGGCCGTACAACTGCTGGAGAAGCTGGGTGTCCAGCCGGATAATCCCGGGTAATAGCAGGCGCAATCCTTCCCCGTTTTCATGCCGTCCCGCTGCCCCAGCAACCCGGTTGAATGCCTTTTCCCATTGGGATAAGCTAGCCGGATATTTTGGAACCCTGAGGAGTCCCGCATGACCACGACAACGGCCCAACGGATCCAGGGCAAGGAACGGGAAGAGCTGGCGCAGGAGATTGCGCGGCGGGTTTCCGGCGAGGTCCGTTTCGACCCCTTTTCCCGGGTCCTGTACAGCACCGACGCCAGCATCTACCAGATGCAGCCGGTGGGCGTGGTCATTCCCCGCAGCGTCGAGGACGTCCTGGCGGTGATGGAGGTGGCCCGGGACAACCGGGTCCCGGTCCTGCCTCGTTCCGGGGGGACCAGTCTGGCCGGGCAGACGGTCAACCATGCCATCGTGATGGACTTCAGCAAGTACATGAACCAGGTGTTGGAGGTCAACGAGGAGGAGCAGTGGGCGCGGGTGCAGCCAGGGATCATCCTGGACCAGCTCAACCGGCACCTTACCCGGTACAACCTGCAGTATGCCCCGGACCCCACCACCTCCAGCCGCGCCTGCGTCGGAGGCGGCATCGGCAACAATACCTGCGGGGCCCACTCCGTCATCTATGGCAAGACCCTGGACCATATCCAGGAGTTGGACGTGGTCCTGTCCGACGCCTCCCGCGCCCACTTCCAGACCCTGGACGGGCCTTCCCTGGAGGCAAAGCTGGGCGGGACCGGGCTGGAATCGGACATCTACCGGGGGGTGTCTGCGGATCGCCCGGGAGCATATTCCCGAGATCGAGGCCCGCTATCCCAGGATCATGCGGCGGGTGAGCGGCTACAACCTGGACGACTTTCTGCACGAAGGGCCGGTCAACCTGTCGCGGATGGCCGTTGGCTCCGAGGGTACGCTGTGCGTTACCACCGAGGCCAGGGTCAACCTGGTCCCCCGTCCCACCATGACCAGCCTGTCGGTCCTCCACTTCGATGACATCGTTGAAGCCAGCGAGGCCACCCGGGAAGTATTGCAGCACCCCGTCTCGTCCATTGAGCTGATGGACAAGATGATGCTGGACCGGTGCCGGGATTCCCTGGGATTTGCCCAGAACCTTTCCTTCACCGAGGGGAATCCTGGCTCGCTGCTCCTGGTCGAGTTCTACGGCGAGTCCGAAGCCGAGTTGACTGCCAAGATGGAAGCGTTGCGGGATGACATGGCCCGCAAGCGGCTGGGCTACGCCTGCGTCAATCTTCTCGACCGGGCTTCCCAGGCCAACGTCTGGCGCATCCGCACCGCCGGGTTGGGTCTGCTGATGAGCATCCACGGCGATTCCAAGCCGCTGCCCTACGTGGAGGACACGGCGGTGGACCCGGACCAGTTGGGGCCCTTTGTCAAGCGGTTCGACGAAATAGTCCGCAGCCACAACACCGAGGCCGGCTACTACGGTCATGCCAGCGTGGGCTGCCTGCACATCCGGCCGCTGGTAAGCCTCAAGGACGAGGCGGGCATCAACCGCATGATTGCCATCGCGGACGAGATCAGCGACCTCGTCAAGGAGTTCGGCGGCTCCCTCAGCGGAGAGCACGGCGACGGCATCGTCCGCGGCGTGTGGGCCGAGAAGATGTTCGGCCCGGAACTGGTCGACGCTTTCCGGGAGTTGAAAACCACCTTCGATCCCCAGGGAATAATGAATCCCGGGAAGATCTTCGACTGCCCTCCCATGGGAGAAAACCTGCGTTACGGCACCGAGTACCGGGCGGCCGCCCTTTCTACCACCCTGGATTTCTCCCTCGATACCGACTACGCCGGGGCCGTGGAAATGTGCAACGGCATGGCGGCCTGCCGAAAGCTGGATGGGACCATGTGCCCGTCGTTCATGGCAACCCGGGACGAGGAACATTCCACCAGGGGAAGAGCCAACCTTCTCCGCGCTGCCCTGTCAGGGAACCTTCCCGAGGGAACGATGACGAGCCGCCGGTTGTATGAGGCCCTGGACCTGTGCCTGGAGTGCAAGGGCTGCAAGTCCGAGTGTCCGTCCGGCGTGGACATGGCCAAGCTCAAGTACGAGTTCCTGGCCAATTACAACAAGGCCAACAAGCCGTCCCTGCGGACCCGGATGTTCGCTCAAATCAACCGGGTCAACCGCTGGGGCAGCAGGTTCGCCCCCCTATCCAACTGGGGAGCGTCTAACCCGGTGGGCAAGTTCATATCGCAAAAGATGCTGGGGGTCCACCCGCAACGGAGGCTGCCGGCCTTTGCCGGGTCCACGTTCGAGCAATGGTTCAACCGGCGCGCGTCCCGCCTGGAGACAGGAAGTACGGTGGCCCTCTTCAATGACACCTTCATGAATTACAACTATCCCCAGGTCGGAATGGCGACGGTGGAACTGTTGGAAGCCGCCGGATTCCGGGTGGAGCTGGTCAGCGCGGGCTGCTGCGGCCGCCCGATGATATCCAAGGGGTTCCTGGACGAGGCAGCGTCGGCCGCTTCCGCCAACGTCGATGCGCTGTTCCAGTTCGCGGAACGGGATATTCCGATTATTGGGTGCGAACCCAGCTGCCTGCTGACCTTCCGGGATGAATACCCGGAGCTGGTCAGGGACGAAAGGGCGAAGAAAATAGCTGAGAACAGCTACCTGATCGACGAGTTTCTGGCCGTGCTGTCGAGCCGTGGCGAGCTGGCGCTGGAGTTCGGTCAAACCTCCAAAAAAGTGCTCTTTCACGGGCACTGCCACGAAAAATCACTGGTGGGAACGGCGAGTTCGCTGGCCGCCCTGCGCCTGCCCCACAACTACGAAGTCGAACTGATCAACGCAGGCTGCTGCGGCATGGCCGGGTCTTTCGGATTCGAGAAAGAGCATTACGACATATCCATGACCATCGGAGGCCAGTCCCTCTTCCCGGCCATCGAGGCCAAGGGGCCGGACTGGGAAGTTGCGGTGATGGGAGTATCCTGCCGTCAGCAGGTGGAGCATGGGACAGGCCGTTCCGCCCGCCACCTATCCGAAGTGCTGCGGGATGCGTTGGTGCAACCCGGTTCCTGACCCGATGCAGGTCTCCCGACGCCTCCTTATGGGCGGCCGAAGAGCGTTTCACGGGAGAGAATATTTCTTGGCCGTCGCGCCAAAGTTCCCGGCAGCGATGCTAAGGTCAAGGATGTCGATGCGCCCGTCACCGTTGGCATCCCCGAAGGGCAGGGTCAACTCGGGAATGGTCGCCTCTCCCCCAATTCCCAGCCGGATGCCCGTAATCCGGACGGAAACATAACCCGGGGCCCGCATCTCCAGGTCGTAGTTCCCCATTGGCACGGTGGCGTCGAAAGCGCCGTCCTCCTTGGCGAAGAAGGTCTGCCCTCCCACGATGACATGTGCCCCGACACTGGATTCACGCTCCTCCAGGCGGATGACGCCTCGAATGTGTCCAAGCTCGAAGGGGTTTTGCAAGTCGAAGCCGGAGCCGAAGGTGGCCTGAGAGTTGGCCGCGAACAGGGATTTCAGCAACGTGGGAGAGGTTGTGATTGGAGGCAGCAGGAACTGGGACCCGGCCTTCGCCTCGCTTCCGAAAGCCAAGATTTCCACAAGGGGTTCAGGGGCTGTGTCGACGCTGGGAGCAACCGTCTTGCGATGGAATGTTGCCAGAGGCAGGTTGCCTCCGTTCTCGTCTCCGAGGGTCAGCCGGTAGGAAGCAATAGCGATGGAGGTTTCGGACACCAGGAAATTGTCGCCCAGTTGAGCCGTCTCTTCACCCTCCACCGTCGCGGAAGCCTGGACTTTGTGCTCCCCCACGGTTGCCCCCGATGAGTCCCAAGGTACGGTTTCCGTGACCGACACTCCCGATGCCAGGTCGGCGATTTCCGTTTCGGCTATCTGAGTCAGTCCCTGGGTGTCCACAACCGCCAGGGTCACTGAGACCGTTTCGGCGCCCTTGTTTTCCACGGTCACTTCCACGTCGACGATGGCCCCTCCGTCCACTGGTCCGGCAGGGAGGCTGATGGCAGTTACGGCTACGTCCTTCGCCGGGCGGGCTTTAACGGTGATGGGAGTGTCGGCGTCCAAGGAGTCGTTGTCGTTGTTTTCGTCCCCTTCGAGGATGGCCGCGGCTTTGAGGGTGTGGTCACCGGCCGAGGCGGAGGAAGTGTCCCACGATAACGTGACGTCGCTGCTGTCCCCGACGGATATGGAGGCAATGGTCTCCTGGTCAGCCAATTTCATGTCGAGAGTGTCCAGCAGCGTTACGGAGACGGATGAGGCAGCGTCGGTGCCGAGGTTTTCCACCGTGACCGTGACGGCGACTTGATCGCCCTGGGTGACGGGGCCAGCGGGCACGTCCACCTCGGTCACGGCCACGTCCTTGGCCGGAGGGGAGACAATGGCGAGCGGCGTCGTGGTCAGCTTGAAGTTGTTGGACTGGTCGGCGTCGTTGCCCGTTCCGTCCAGCAGAGCGACCGCCTGGAAAGTGTAGTTGCCCGGTTGCGCGTCGGTGGTGTCCCAGTCGAACGGAACATCGGTGGTCGATTCCGCCCCCACGGAAACGTTTTGCATCCCAATGTTTACAGGATTCCCGCCGGAGGGCAGGGCGTTGAGCACGACATCAACGGAAGAAGCTGCGGTGCCGGTGGAGTTCCCAACCGTTACCACTATTTTGACGGTATCCCCTACGGTTGCCTGTCCTGAGGGGACGCTGACGCCGTCTACCGCAACGTCGATGGTCTCCTGCGAATTGACCGATCCCCATGGACCGGAGGCGCCTACAGCCACAGTGAGCAGGAACAGGGACACGAAAATCGCCTGGGCCAAGTGACGTGCCGCCCGATGCCGGGGTGTTGGCGTTTGGTTGCGGCTCTTATCCACCCGGCTGTGGGACTGTGTAGACCAGCATGATCAAAACTCCGGACGCGCCGTAGTCTCCACCCGATGTGTGGGTGGAAATCATGGTGTGCCCGGAAGGCGCGTTGAAGTCCGTCAACGGTGCCTGGGCGTGTTGAAACTGACGGTCGCAGCTGGAAGCGATGATTTCTGTCCCGTCGAGGGATACGTCGGCGCAGGCTCCTTCAGTGCCGCTAACCCAGAGGGAGATGGAGGCCTCGTGGATGGTGAAACCGGCCGGGACCGCGAAGGACAACGAGTCCGAACCGTCGGTGCCCCGGGCGTTGGCCATCATGAAGAAGGCATTGGCGGTCGGAAACTCCCAGTGGTAGAACCCCAGGTCTGCCGCGGCGACCTCCGGTTGGTCCAGGGCTTCGCTCACCACCGCATTAATGGCATCCAGCAGAGTGGTGCGGTCCAGGGACTCCAAGGTCGGGTTGTCCACATCCAGGCCTTCGGCCTGCCACGCCCGGGAGGACTCGTCGCCCCTGGGGAAGAACGCCACCACCCAACCGCCGCTGTCATAGTAGACCCGGACGGAAGTGGTGGTTTGGTCGATGTTGAGGACCGGGAAAGAGGCAACAGAGTAATTGTCCCCAACGGAGACCAGGGAAGCGGGGGCGGCCCTGACGCTGCGCGGAGGCGGGTCGGACAGCAGCACTCCGTCCACCACGCTCTTGTCCAGGGTGAAGTTGTCCCCGGCGTCCCGGGTCCGGTAATAGGAGGAGAATCCCGCGTCGGCTTCAGGAAAGGCGGCGGTCTGCTGCAACGCCGCGACTGCCTCCGAAGTCAGCCCGAAAATCAAGCCCTGGGAGGAGGGTTCACCGGTCTCGGCAGCGGTTGGCTTGGCATAGAAGTTGGAGGACAGATTCGTCACTGCCAGGAGGATGAGGGCCGCCAATGCCCGCATTATCAAGCGCATCCCCCGGCGGTTAGGCATCGTCGTGACCTCTCATAAAGGCCCAGGAAAAAGAACTTTCTGTCTCGGCGCAAGAGACATGAATTTGCCAGGGCCCGCCAATGCTTGGGCAGTTTACATGTTTATGCCTCTATTAACAAGCGGAGCAATGATTGTGTTGACCGACAATAGTGCTTAGGAACCTTTGTATTGGCAGAAGACCTTGCGTACCACCATCCGTCGCGGCGCAACCATGAGGCCGTTCCGCAAGGGATAAGCCGGTTTCCGAAAAGCTGAGAGCGGGCCCGGCACGATGTTAGCCGGTGCGTTCACGAAACCGGCGGGCGGTGGTGTGTCCAGGGCTGGGCTTCCTCGAATGCGGCGGAGGCCCTCAGCACCAGGACCTCGGCGCCCCGGGGCCCTACGATGTGTAACCCGATCGGCAGCCCCGAACCTGAAAATCCGCACGGGACGCTGGACGCGGTCTGGCCGGTCATGTTGATGGGGAATGTGAAGGGCAGGTATCCCCAGAACGGGTTTACTTCCTTGCCGCCGATCACCGACGGGCGTTCTCCTATCGGGAAAGCCGGCACCGCCATAGTCGGGCTCAGCAAGAGGTCGTAATGGTCGAAGAACTCTTCCATCTGGCGCTTGAGCTGGTCGACGCGCAGCAACGCCCTCGAAAAGTCGGAGGCGGTGAGGGTGGCGGCGTGCTCCAGGGTGTTTTGCACGTAGTGGGTGAACTCCCCGGCGTGGTCCTCCATGAGGTGGCCGTAGCTGGCGTAGGTGCCGGTGGAGAAGATGTCGAAGAAGGCCGGGAAGGGATCGTCCAGGGCGAGGCCGGTCTCCTCCACCGAGGCCCCCAGCTCCCGGAAGATCTGGGCGGCTTGGGATGTAACGCTGACGACCTCCGGGTCCACACCCGCATATCCAAAGTCCGGGCTCCACGCGATGCGGAGACCTCGCACTCCTTCATGGAGTCCGGCGGAGTAGTCCTCGGGGGTTTCGCGCATCGAACCCGGGTCCCGGGGATCGGGGCCGGCCAGGACCTGCAGCAGCAGGGCTGTGTCGGCCACGGTGCGGGACATAGGGCCGGACTGGGAGAAGTGATTGGATGCTGGTCTCCCGTAACCGCCGTAACGGGGCACCCTTCCCTGGGACGGCTTGATGCCGAAGACGCCGCTGAAGCTGGCCGGGATGCGGATGGAGCCGCCGCCGTCGCTCCCCGTAGCCAACGTGCAGAGTCCCGATGCCAGCGCGGCGCCGGCCCCGCCGCTGGAGCCGCCGGGCGTGTGAGCGGTGTTCCAGGGGTTGCGGCAGGGCTCGCCCAGGAGGTTCTCGGTGGAGCCGGACTGCCCGAACTCCGGCGTGTTGGTCTTGCCAAGGATGATGGCCCCGGCCTGCCGTACCCGCTCCACCACGACGGAGTCTATGTCCGGGATCCGGTCGCGGAATACCGCCGATCCCATGGTAGAGGTCAACCCCCTGGTCAGCTCCAGGTCCTTGATGGATATGGGGATGCCGTGGAGGGGGCCGACCGCTTCCCCTTTTTGCACCGCGTCCTGGGCGCGGGCCGCATCTTCCAATGCCTGCTCCGGGCACAGGGCGAGGTAGGCGTTGAGCTGGGGATTCAGGGACTCAATGCGCTGGTAGAATAGCTCAGTCAGCTCGACAACCGAGACTTCCTTAGCGTCGATCTTCTGCCGGAGCTCGGTGGCAGGGGCGAAACTCAGTTCCTGGTCCATGGTCAACCTCTCGCAAATGCAGGCGTCGGGCTCCCCGGTGCCGGGAATGGCGGCCGGGTTTGCCGGATATTATAGCAAGCGGTTGGGATGGGTCAGGAAACAGGGCTGAGGAAAAATAATTGTCCCATTTTGTCCGATTCTGTCCCATTTTCGGGGAGAGACCGGAGGAGGGCGCCGCACCTTGGCCCATTCGTTCCGAGGGTTATATTGATGATACCTGAGGGACCCGGGATCGGGAAAGAGGCAAATGTCATCGGACCGGGGCCAGGACGGGTCTGGCCGATGGCCTCAGGTTAGACGGAGAGGTGAATCTTGGCATTGGCAGGCATCATTGCAAACCCGGCGGCCAGCAAGGACATACGACGGCTGGTGGCGCTGGGACGGGTGATTCCCGACTGGGAAAAGGTCAACACCGTCCGCCGGGTTATGCTGGGTCTCCAGGCCGTGGGAGTCGACGCGGTGGTGGCCATGGCCGACAGCGCCCACCTGTGCGAGAGGGCCCGGGACTATGCCCAGCTGGAGCTGGACCTGTCCCTGCTCCCCATTCCGTCCCGTTTCTCCGAGAGGGACACAACCCGCGCGGCGGCGGCCATGAAGGACCTGGGCGTGGGGTGCCTGGTGACGCTGGGAGGGGACGGGACAAACCGGGCGGTGGCGAAGGGCTGCACGTCGATTCCAGTGGTGGCGATCTCCACCGGTACCAATAACGTCTTTCCCGCCATGGTCGAGGGCACCCTGGCCGGAATGGCCGCGGGCCTGGTGGCGCTGGGGAAGCTGGACCCGGGACAGGTAGCGACCCGGTCCAAGATGCTGGAAGTGTATGTTAACGAACAGTACCGCGATGTCGCGCTGGTGGACGTGGCATTATCCCGGGAACGCTTCGTGGCGTCACGGGCCATCTGGGACCTGGAAACCCTGTACGAGGTCTTCCTGACCCGGGCCGAACCCTTCGGCATTGGCCTGTCGGCGGTGGGTGGTCAACTGGCTCCAACCCCATTGTCGGAGGATGCCGGCCTGCGCTATGTCTTGGGCTCTCCGGGACGAGGCGGGAACACCAGGATAGTTGCCCCGGTGGCCCCGGGAGTCGTGGCCGAGGTTGAAATATCCTCCTTCCAGAAGCTGGAACTGGGGGAGCCGGTGCACCTGGAGCGCAGGCATTGCACCGTCGCCCTGGATGGGGAGCGGGAGTTCGCAGTTACTCCCGGCGAGGGCCTCTCGGTCCTGCTGCGGCGCAACGGTCCGCCGGTGGTGGACGTGGGACTGGCCCTCAAGACCGCTGCCCAACAGGGTGTGCTGCGCCTGTCCTGACCCCGGAAAATGCCTTTAATCCGCTCCGGTTTTGCATCGTAATCTATCGCTGGCGGTCGGTAGGATGACTGCAAACGGTATACGCGCTGCGGCAGACCCTCCCCGCCAGGCTGACCCTTGTTTCCAGTTCCGTTCTCCGCTGCGCCAGGTGACGCATGGTATCCGAGTTGCAGCAAGACACGCGGCAAGACACTACTACGGCGACCCTTTCCTGCCCTGCTCCATTGGAGATTGGCACCGAGCGGATCTGCTCCTGTCCCCCGCAACACATCAATTGCCTGACCGCCAAGGAATGGATAACCTCCCAGCTGGGGGTGTGGAAATTCTCCTACGAGTCCCGGGACGTCCGAAACAAGTCCCTCCACCCGGCCACCTACCCCATTGCCCTCGCCAGGCAGTGCATTTCCCTGTTCACCCACGAAGGGGAACTGGTTCTTGACCCATTCGTCGGGAGCGGGACCACCCTGGTGGCGGCCCGAGACCTGAACCGGAACGGAGTGGGGTTCGACCTCAAGCCGGACTACGTTGAACTCAGCGAGTCCCGGCTGGAAGGCCGGGAATTAGAAGGCCGGGAAGCCGCCGGTCCCGTCCGCCAGTTGACCCGGTGCGCCGATGCCAGGGAAATCCCGGACTATCTTCCAGCGGAATCGGTCAGCCTGCTGCTGACGTCTCCCCCCTATGCCAACCTGTTGAACCGGCCACGCCGGAACAAGAGCCGCCGTTCGGACCAACGGGACAACGGCCAGCTGGGCAAGGTTGAGCAGTACAGCCAGGACAGCCGGGACCTGGGCACCTTGACCCTGGAGCAGTACCAGGAGGCGATGGCGGAGATTTTCGCCGGGCTGCTGCCCCTGATGAAGGAGAAGGCCCACTGCGTCATCAACGTGCCGGACATGTGGTGGCAGAACCAGCGCATCACCATTCACATGTCGGTGGTGGACGCGCTGCGGGAGGTGGGGTACGAGCTCCGCAACGTCATCATCTGGGACCGGACCAACATCGTCAACCGGATCGGCATTTTCGGCTGGCCCTCCAACTACATCACCATGGGGACCACCTTCGAGTACCTGCTGGACTTCTGGAAACCCCCGGCAGGCTGAACCTTTCTGACGGGCCGCCTTTCTAAACGAGGCTCCTCTCTGATACGCTCCCGCTGGTCAGCGGCGGGAGCGTATCCATTTCCGGTTTCCCCTGCCGCCCGATACAGACCGGGACGCCGGCGCGTGCTTCTCTAAAGTGCAGTTTTCCAGCGCGTACTTGTCCGAGCGCGTACTTGTCCGAAGGAGGCGGGGTGCTTTCCGGCTTCGAGTGGTTGATAGCCCTGCTGGCGGTTTTCGCCGGAGCCACAGTGATGGGGACGGTCAGCTTTGGGATGGGGCTGGTGGTGGCCCCGGTCCTGCTGCTGTTCCTGGCCCCGCAGTCCGCGGTGGTGGTGGTCAACGCCATCATCGGGATTGTGTGCTGTTTCGTCCTTGCCCAGGCCCGGCGGAGCTTCCACCTGCGGCCCATGATGGGCATGGCCCTCGGCGGCCTGTGCGGGGTACCCCTGGGAGCGGCGGCCCTGAACTATGCCCCGGGCCACGTCCTGAGGATCACCATAGCCCTGGTGATCCTGGTCCTGGGGGCGATGCACCTGTTCAACATCCGGATACCGATGACCCAACGACGCTTTTCCGGGGTTGTCTTCGGGTTTCTCACCTCCCTGTCCATTACCACCCTGAGCATCGGTGGGCCCCTGGCCGCGGCCTATGTGTTGTCCCAGGGATGGGAGCCCAACCGGATGCGTGCCTCCCTTTCCTTCTACTTCCTGACCGTTTACGTACCCGCGTTCCTGGTCTACCTGGCCTGGGGGCTGGTGGATCTGGAAACCCTGGCCAACATCGGGCTGGTTATTCCGGGGATGATCGGAGGGTTCGGACTGGCAACCCTCATCGTGAAGCGCATCAACGAAGGGGTCTTCCGGTACGTCGCCATCGCGGTCATCATCACCGGCAGCATGGTGCTGCTGGTGCGGGAGATAGTGCCCCATTGAGAGACCCTGCTCCGAGGGAACCCTGCTTTGAAGGAGTCCTGCTCCGGCCGGAGCGGAAACAGTTGAGGCCCGGCAGGATGCCGGGCCTCCGGTTTGCGGTGGGTGGGGCTGGCGGAGTCTACCCGTTGAGGTCGTGGAAAGCTGCGAGGGCGGCGGTGATGCCGTCGCCGACGGCGGCTCCCAGCTGGCGGGTAGAGTCGGCGCGGACGTCGCCGCAGGCGTAGACGTGGGGCAGCTTGGTCCGCATGTGGATGTCGGTGTAGAGGTGTCCCAGCGCATCCATGTCCAGCAGGCCCTTGAGGTAGTCGGAGTTAGGATGGAACCCGACGTAGATGAAGGCGGCGGCGGCCGGATAGTCGTACACCTCGCCGCTCTTCAGGTCCTTGACCCGGGCGGCTTCCATAACCTCGTTCCCGACAAACTCCTCCACGACATGGCTCCAAAGCCACTTGTACTTGGGGTTGTTGAAAGCCCGTTCCTGGAGCACCCGGGTGGCCCGCAGCTCGTCCCGGCGGTGGATGATGGTCACGGAGTTGACGATTCCGGTCAGGTAGAAGCTCTCGTCCATGGCTGCGTCGCCCCCGCCAACGACTACCACGTCCTGGCCCCGGAAGAAGTTTCCGTCGCAGACGGCGCAGTAGGAAACGCCCCGTCCGGCCAACTCGTCCTCGCCGGTGACGCCCAGCTTGTTGTGGCTGCCCCCGGAGGCGATTATCACGGACTTGGCGGTGTAGGTCTTGCTGTCCGTGTGGACCACCTTGACCGGCTTGTCGAAGTCCTCGACGCTCTCGACCTCCGCGTACTCGATTACCGTGCCGAAGCGGGTGGTCTGCTCCTCCATCATCTGGGCCAGTTCCTGGCCCTTGACTCCCTCGGGGAACCCGGGGTAGTTCTCAATTTCGTCGGTTATCAGGAGTTGTCCGCCCACCCCCAGGGACTCGATAAGCACGGTATTCATCATCGCCCGGGTTGTGTACAGGCTGGCGGCCAAGCCGGCGGCGCCCGCCCCGAGGATGATGACGTCATGTTCCGGTTCCATTAATGACTCCGTTCATTGTTCGTATAGTTGGGTTTCGTTTGGTTGAAGCACCCCGGAGCGCCGTTCTCTTGACGCCGGAAGGCCTAGATGGGCACTCCAGCGAGGTCCCGAAGGAACTCCACCGTGTGGGCCAGCCCTTCTTCCAGTCCAACCCGGGGCGTCCAGCCCAGTTCCTCGGCGGCGCGCCGGCAGTCGAGGGTTATCCGGTAGACGTCGCCCGGCCTGCCGGGCGCATGGTCGGCATTCCAGCGGTACCGGGTGATTTGCTTCAAGGCCTGGAAAATGTCGTTGACCGAGGTCCCCATGCCGGTGCCGATGTTGTAGGCCCGGCCGTCCCCCTGCTCCATTGCCTGGATGTTTGCCTCGATCACATCGTCCACGTAAACGAAATCGCGTTCCTGTTCTCCGTCTCCGAAGATGCACGGTTGTTTCCCGGCGAGCATCGCCTTGGCAAAGATGCCGACGACGCCGGATTCCCCCCTTGGGTCCTGCCGGGGACCGTACACGTTGCCATAGCGGAGGATGGTGTAGTTCAGGTGATGGGAGCGGGCGTAGAGCTGGATGTACTGCTCGCCCAGGTACTTCGACAACCCGTAGGGGGAGAGGGGGACGATTCCGGCGTCCTCGGAACAGGGGTTCTCCACCGGGTCGCCATACAGCGCCCCGCCCGTGGACGAGTAGACCAGCTTTTCAACGCCGGTCTGCCGGGCCGCTTCCAGCAGCCGGAGAGTTCCGATAACGTTGGTCTCCCCGTCGTTGACCGCCGACTTGGTTGAAGCACTGACGCTCGTCTGGGCCGCCAGGTGGAATACCACGTCAGGCTGAAGGCGGCGGAAAGTGTCCGTCAGGGCTTCGCTGGTGATGTCAACGTGGAAGAAGGTCGCCCCGTGGTTGAGGTTCTTCAGCTTGCCGGTGCTGAGGTTGTCCACGACGGCAACCTCGTGCCCTTCCTGCAGCAAGCGGTCCACCAAGTGGGACCCGATGAATCCGGCTCCGCCGGTTACCAAAGCAGTTCCAGCCTTCAACGTGGCCTCCTCACCCCCACCCAGACTCGGCCCTTTTCATAACGTATATATTCAGGCCGGGAGCCCATCAAAGTCAACAACAGGGACACTGTCGACAACGCGAGTATAATAACCGCCGTTCTCGGTTCGCACAATAAGGGTCTTGGCCTACGTTGCCAAGCTGGGCAACTTGTCTAAGCCTCCTCGCGCCGTCGTGCCCCGAGCAACAGGCTGGACTCTACCCTGTGGCCGTTTGCAAACACATGGAAAGTTCGTTGACGCCCTGGTTGTCTCCCGAAGAGATTGGCACCGCCGTGGGCCGCCTGGCAGCGGAGCTGGACCGGGATTACGAAGGCCGGATGCCGGTGCTGGTCGGAGTGCTCACCGGCAGCTTCGTGTTCATGGCCGACCTCGTCCGGCGGATGCGCGTTCCTATTGGGAGGGTGGACTTCATAAAGGCGGAGAGCTACGGCGCCGGACAGACCAGCTCCGGCCACGCAAACATCGTTTACAGCCCCCCCGGACAGGTTCTGGCGGGGCGGAATCTCGTCGTCGTGGAGGACATCATCGACACCGGCATTACCACCACCGCCGTGCTGGAGTGCCTCGGAAAGCACGAGCCGGAGTCCATGGAGGTCTGCGCCCTGCTGGACAAACCGTCCCGGAGGCAGGTCGAGGTTCCGGTCAAGTACGTTGGTGTGACCATTCCCGACCGTTTCGTCGTGGGATACGGGATGGACCTGGACCAGCGTTATCGGGAGTTGCCGGGGGTCTTCTACATCCCACATGACGAGGCTCCCGGCCAGGGGTAGCCGGGCTGGAGTAGCGGCCCGCCTCTGCCGGATTCTGGCCCGCCCGGTTGGGGTGTGGTAAAGTGCAGAGCCGGTGGTCCTGCCGGACAGTGCCGTGGAATCCGCGCTTAAGTTCCCGGCGCAAATTCCCAGATGGAGAAGGTCAGGTATGGCGGAACAAATCGGTTTTGTTGGACTGGGAATCATGGGCAAGCCCATGGCCCGTAATTTGATGAATGCCGGGTACGAGTTGACGGTGTACGACATCGTTGGGGAAGCAGTCGAGGAGCTGGCCACCGAAGGAGCCAAGGCCGCCTCTTCCAGCAGCGAAGTCGCCGCCAACACCGGCAAGATCATAACCATGCTGCCGGATTCTGCCGACTCGGAGCGGGCCATCCTGGGGCCCGGCGGCGTCCTGGAAGGAGCCAAAGCCGGGTCGGTGGTAATCGACATGAGCTCCATAGCCCCGTCCATGTCCCAGAAGATCTTCGCTGCGTGTGCCGAGAAGGGCGTCGAAATGCTGGATGCCCCGGTCAGCGGCGGCGAGCCCGGCGCCATCGCCGGAACGCTGGCCATCATGGTCGGCGGCAAGCAGGAAGTCTTCGACCAGTGCGAGGACATGCTCCGGGTGATGGGCGGCAACGTTGTCCTTACTGGGGACGTGGGCGCAGGAAACATCACCAAGCTGGCCAACCAGATCATTGTCGCCGCCAACATAGAAGCCCTGAGCGAGGCGCTGGTGCTGGCCCAGAAGGCCGGCGTCGATCCGGAGCGGGTCTTCAATGCCATCCGCAGCGGCCTCGCAGGCAGCAACGTGATGGATGCCAAGGCCCCCATGATGCTGGAGCGGAACTTCCGGGCCGGCTTCCGCATCCGGCTGCACCAGAAAGACCTGCGGAACGTCCTCCAGACCGCCCAGGAACTGAACGTTCCGCTCCCCGTGACCGCGCTGGTGCAGCAGATGCTCGGCTCACTGGTCAACGACGGGGAGCAGGAACTGGACCACTCGGCTATTCTTCACTTCCTGGAAAAGATGGCGGACGTGGAAGTCAAGAGCGGCGGCTGAACCGGCGGCCCCGGCATCATCGGCGTTTTATGCAATCCGCCCTCCAGAACGAGGGCGGATTGCATTTTCCACGGTTGCCGGGTTGGGGAAATGCCGGGTTAGGTTATATAATCGGGGCAGACGGCGGGGTGGAGACGAGTGCAGCGACGGCGGAGACCTGTTTTTCGACGGTTTCGTCCGGTTGGCTGCCATCCCGCCGCGAGTCATTCGGGGGTAATGGATGTCCGGCGCCAATCTCGACGAGTTGTGCATCAATACTATCCGGTTCCTGGCGGTGGATGCCGTGGAGCAGGCACGGTCGGGGCACCCCGGGGCCCCTATGGGCGCCGCTCCCGCGGCCTACGTCTTGTGGGACTCCTTTCTCAAGCACAACCCCCTGGACCCCCGGTGGCCCGACCGGGACCGCTTCGTCCTCTCCGCGGGCCATGCCTCCGCCCTTCTTTACAGCCTGCTGCACCTGACCGGATACGACATATCCCTGGACGACTTGAAGCAGTTCCGGCAGTTTGGGAGCAAGACCCCGGGCCATCCCGAATACGCTCCCGATTCAGGGATCGAGGTAACTACCGGGCCGTTGGGCCAGGGATTCGCCCACGGGGTGGGAATGGCCATCTCCGAGCGGTGGCTGGCCAACAAGTACAACCGGCCAGGTCACGAAATAATCGACCATTACACCTACGCCCTGGTATCCGACGGCGACCTGCAGGAGGGAGTGGCGGCTGAGGCCGCATCCCTGGCCGGGACCCTAGGCCTCAACAAGCTCATCTACTTCTACGACGACAATGGCATATCCATCGAAGGCGATACGGACATCGCCTTCCTGGAAAACGTGGGCCAGCGGTTCTCCGCCTATGGCTGGCAGGTCATAGGCCCGGTCGACGGCAACGACTTGGCTGGAATTGGCGCCGCTGTCCGGGAGGCCAGGGAAGAGGCGGACCGTCCCAGCCTGATTATCTGCCAGACGGTAATCGGGTTCGGCAGCCCCAACAAGGCCGGCACCGGCGGAGTCCACGGCGAGCCTCTTGGCGCGGAAGAAGCCCAGCTTTCCAAGGAAACCCTGGGTTGGACCTACCCGGACCCATTCACCATCCCCGAAGAAGCCCGCTCCCACCTGCGCCAGGCGCGGGAACGCGGCAAGGCCTTGCAAGACGACTGGAACCGCCGGCTGGAAGAATACCGCCGCGCTTATCCCGAGGATGCCGGCCGCTTGGAGGAGGACCTCAGCGGGGACCTCCCCGAAGGGTGGGACCGGGAACTGGACGCACTCTTTTCAGGAGGGGCCTCGTCCGTGTCCACCCGGGATGCGGGCGGCCTCGTGATGAACGCCATATCCCAGACCGTGCCGACCCTGCTGGGCGGGTCGGCTGACCTGGCCCCCTCCACCAAGACCCTGCTGATTGACCGCGGCCACTTCGGACCCGCGGATTATTCCGGCCACAACTTCCACTTTGGCGTCCGGGAACACGCCATGGGCGCCGTGGCCAACGGGATGGCCTTGCACGGCGGGGTCATTCCCTTCACCGCCACTTTCCTAATTTTCTCCGACTATATGCGTCCCGCCATGAGGTTGGGCGCCCTCATGGGACAGCGGGTGGTCTACGTTTTTACCCACGACTCAGTCGCACTGGGACAGGACGGGCCGACACACCAGCCCATCGAGCAGCTGCTTGGTCTGCGGGCCATCCCCAACCTGGAAATCATCCGTCCGGCCGACGCCACGGAAACTGCCGAAGCCTGGAAGGTTGCCCTGAACCGGCGGAACGGTCCCACGGCCCTGGCCCTGAGCCGTCAGAATCTTCCGGTGTTGGACCGCTCCGAGCTGGCCCCGGCTTCGGGAGTACAGCGCGGAGCCTACGTGCTCTGGCAGGGTGGCCCCACCCCGGATGTCATCGTCATAGCATCCGGCTCCGAGGTTCCCATTGCCCTGGAGGGCGGCAGGTTGCTCCAGGAAGAAGGCATCGCGGCCCGCGTCGTCTCCATGCCGGCCTGGGGCCTGTTCGACTCCCAGCCCGAAGAGTACCGGAACAGCGTCCTTCCCCCGGAAGTCAAGGCACGGGTGTCCATCGAAGCCTCGTCCCCGATGGGATGGGAGCGTTACGTCGGCCTGGAGGGGACGGCCATCGGCGTCCCCCACTTTGGGGCATCCGCGCCCGGGGACGTCATCTACGAAAAGTTCGGCCTCACCGCCGAGCGGGTGGTCCAGGAAGTCAGGCGGCTGCTGGCCTGATGGAAGGGTTCCCCCGCCAGCGGAGGTCACCCAGGTCATCTACGATACTATAACCGGGAGTGAGTCATGGCCAATGCGATACGACAGGCCAACCAACAGGGGCAGTCCATCTGGTACGACAACATCCAGCGCGGGATGATCGAGTCGGGGGAGTTGAAGCGCCTGATCGATCTCGGCGTCAGCGGCCTGACCGCCAACCCCACCATCTTCGAGAAGGCCATATCCGGCAGCAGCGACTATGACGACGCCCTGGTGCGGCTGGCTGAGGAAGGCGCCAGTGTCAATGACATCTACGAGTCGCTGGCAATGGCCGACATCCGCTCCGCCGCCGACCTGCTCCGGAACGCCTACGACGGCACCGCCGGGGTAGACGGCTACGTATCGCTGGAGGTCAGCCCCCATCTCGCCGCTGACACGGAAGGAACTGTGGCCGAGGCCCGCCGGTTCTTCAGGGAGTTGGACCGCCCCAACGTACTCATCAAGGTCCCGGCCACGCCCGAGGGCATTCCGGCCATACGCCAACTCATCGGAGAAGGGGTCAACGTCAACGTCACGTTGATTTTCTCCCTGGATGCCTATCTCCAGGTACAGGAAGCCTACATCTCGGGCCTGGAGGACCTGGCCGCAAAGGGTGGGGACCTGAGCAAGGTGGCGTCGGTGGCGTCCTTTTTCGTCAGCCGGGTGGATACCGCCGTGGACAGCGCCCTGGCCTCCGCCAACGGGGCGGCGGACTCCTCCCTGATGGGCAAGGCTGCGGTAGCCAACGCCAAGCTGGCCTACCGGGCTTTCCAGGAAACCTTCGGGTCGGAGCGGTTCTACAAGCTGCGGGAGATGGGCGCCCGAGTCCAGCGCCCGCTGTGGGCCAGCACGGGCACCAAGAACGCGGAGTACAGCGATGTGCTCTATGTTGAGACTCTGATGGGCCCCAACACGGTGAACACCATGCCCGACGTTACCCTGGACGCCTTCCTGGACCATGGCCAGGTTGCCCTGACCGTCACGGAAGGCGTGGCCGAAGCTGAGCAGGCGCTGGCCGGATTGGCCGATGCCGGCATCAGCCTGGAGGCGATCACGGACCAGCTCCTCGCTGATGGCGTCAAGGCCTTCGCTGATTCCTTCGACCTGTTGATGGAAAACATCGAGCAGAAGCGGTCCCAACTCATGCTGACCCAGGCTACCGGCGACTAGCGGCCGTGGTTGACTCGCCTTCTTCCGCGGTGGGTCTGCCGGGCCTGGAGGCGCAGCTGGACAACCTGCGCCGGAGAGAAGTCGTCCGGCGCATCTGGGAACGGGACCACACGGTCTGGAGTCCCGACCCGGCGGAAATCAGCGACCGGCTGGGCTGGCTGACCGTCACTCATGTCCTGCGCCGCCAGGTCCCATTGCTGGAAGGGTTCGCCCGGGGCATCATGGACGATGGCTTCAATCATGTGGTCCTCCTTGGGATGGGCGGGAGCAGCTTGGGGCCTGAGGTCTTGCGGCAGACCTTTGGTAGCGCGCCCGGGCATCCCCAGCTTATCGTCCTTGACTCCACCTTCCCAGGCACGATCCGGTCCGTCAGCAACGCGATAGACCCGGCGCGGACCCTGTTCCTGGTCTCGTCCAAGTCCGGCACCACCATCGAACCCAACACCCTTTACGCCCACTTCCGGGGCCTGGTGGCGGCCGCTGTCGGGGAGGAACAATCCGGCCGTCATTTCGCGGCCATCACCGACCAGGACACGCCGCTGGCCCGCATGGCCGCTGGCAGCGGATTCCGGCGCGCTTTCCTCAACCCTCCCGATATCGGAGGGCGGTACTCCGTGCTGTCCTACTTCGGCATGGTCCCGGCGGCCCTCATCGGAATGGACCTGGAAGCTCTGCTGGACCGGGCCGACGCCATGGCCGCTGCCTGCCGCATCGAAACCTCGTTGGAAGAAAACCTCGGGGCGCTGCTGGGAGCCTTCATGGCTGCTGGATGGGTTTCTGGGCGGGACAAACTGACGCTCCAAAGCCCTCCAGAAGTCTCGGCTTTCGGCCTGTGGGTGGAGCAGATGCTATCCGAAAGCCTGGGGAAAGATGGCAAGGGGATAGTCCCCGTCGTCGGAGAGCCGGAGCAGGCGTTGCAGTCCGGCGGGGCCGACCGTCTCCACGTTCGGTTGGCCTGGGATGATTCCAGCGGCAAGTCCCCTGGGAATGTCGGCGGAGGATCGGAGGGCGATCCCTTCCGCATCCCGATTCGGGACGCTTACGATTTGGGCGGAGAGTTCTTCCGGTGGGAGTTCGCCACCGCGGTGGCCGGAGCGCTGATGGGCGTCCACCCCTTCGACCAGCCCGACGTGCAGTCGGCCAAGGACCGGACTGACCGCTTCCTGGATAGCGGGGATCAAATCTCGGAAGGCCTCCGGGAAGTCTCCTTGGATGGGTTCCTGAACGGAGCGTCGGCGGGCGACTACCTGGCGGTCTTGGTCTACGGCGAGCAAATGCCGGAGCTGGACCAGGAGTTGTCCAGGCTGCGATCTGTGGTCGCCGGGAAATGGGGGCTGCCCACGACTGTGGGATACGGGCCCCGCTACCTGCACTCCACCGGGCAGCTCCACAAGGGCGGCGCCAACTCCGGCATCTTCCTGGTGCTTACCTGCGACTCCGAAAAGGATGTGCCGGCGCCCGGGTACCCGTTCTCCTTCGGCGAGTTGAACCGGGCCCAGTCGATGGGCGACCTCCAGGCTCTGCGTGCCCTGGGACGGCGCACAGCCTGGATGGGCCTGGGGACCGATGCCCGCGCCGGTGTCGCTGACCTGGCCCGGCGGCTGGGAGGATGACTCTCCCGATGAGCGGCATCGCGCTGAGGCTCACGCTGACGAATCCATAACGGAAGGTGCGGGGTTTAACGATGACCAGCAATGACTTGGGCTACCGGAAGGACCTGTTCATCCTTCCCTTCGACCACCGGGGGTCCTTCGAGGCCGGACTCCTGGGTGTCCGGGATGGACAGGTCAGCGAGGAGCAGACCCGGCAGCTCTCCGCCTTCAAGCGCATCATTTACGATGCCTTCCTCGAGGCCTGCGACCGGGGCGACGTCAGCTTGGAGGATTCGGCAATCCTGGTGGACCAGCAGTATGGAGCCGAGATCCTGGCCGATGCCCACCAGCGGGGGATCACTTCCTGCACCTGCATGGAAAAGAGCGGCCAGGAAGTTTTCGACTTCGAGTACGGCGATGCCTTCCTCGCCAAGCTCCAGGAGGCCCAAGTTACCTTTGGCAAGGTGCTGGTTCGGTACAATCCCGAAGGCGACCCGGGGGTGAACCAGGCGCAGCGGGACCGCCTGAAGATGGCCTGTGATGCCGTGCGGGGAGCGGGCTTGAAGTTCATGTTCGAGTTGCTGGTTCCGGCAACCCCGGGGCAGTCCGAGCAGGCGGCCGGCGTCTATGACACTTCTCTTCGCCCGGCCCTTATGGCCCGGTCAATGGCTGAAATGCAGGAAGCCGGCATCGAACCGGATGTCTGGAAGGTGGAGGGGATGGACGACCTGGAATCCGCCAGGTCCGTTTCCGCCCAAGCCCGGTCCGGCGGCCGCGATAACGTGGGTTTGATCATCCTCGGGCGGGGCGAAGATGCCTCCAAGGTGGACCACTGGCTGACAATCGGGGCGAAGACGCCCGGATTCATCGGGTTCGCGGTGGGCAGGACGACCTTCTGGGGGCCCGTGGTGGAATGCCAGCGGGGGTCAATCTCCCGGGAACAGGCGGTGACGCGGATCGCGGACAACTACACCCGCTTCCTGAAGCTGTTCACCGGGGCGCGGGGTTAGGGTTCCGCGGGCAGGCGATGCTATTTCCGGTTGAGGGCCGGCGTTTGGCGGTTCGAGGAAGGTGCAAATAGTGGAACTGGGCATGATCGGCCTGGGCCGGATGGGCGGGAACATGGCGCAGAGGCTCCTTTTGGCCGGCCACCGGGTTGTGGCCTTCGACCGGGACCGGGAGGCCGTTGATGCCGTCTCCTCCACGGGCGCTGTCGCCGCCGGTTCCCTGGAAGACCTGGTGTCCCAGCTATCCCTTCCCCGGGCGGTCTGGCTGATGCTGCCCGCTGGAGATGTCACGCAGGGGACCATCGACTCCCTGGTCCCCCTCCTGTCGCCGGGCGACGTGGTTCTGGATGGAGGCAATGCCTACTACAAGGACACCATGCGGCGGGGAGAGAAACTGGCTGCCCATGGGCTGGAACTCATGGATGTGGGCACCAGCGGCGGCGTGTGGGGACTTTCCCAGGGGTATTCCCTGATGGTCGGCGGGTCCTCGAATGCCTTCGCCCGGCTGGAACCGGTCTTCCAGGCGTTGGCTCCAGCGCCCGACCGGGGATACAGCCACGTTGGGCCCACTGGGGCCGGGCACTTCGTCAAGATGGTCCACAACGGCATAGAATACGGGCTAATGCAGGCCTACGCAGAGGGACTGGAACTCTTGCAGGCCAAGTCTGACTTCGACCTGGACCTGCGCCAGATTGCCGAGACCTGGCGTTATGGCAGCGTAGTCCGGTCCTGGCTGCTGGACCTGGCGGTGGCGGCTCTGGAGGAAGACCCCAGCCTGGAAAGCCTTCGGTCCTACGTGGACGACTCCGGAGAAGGGCGGTGGACGGTGCAGGAATCGGTGGACCTCGCCGTGCCCATTCCGGTCATCACCCTCGCCTTGCAGCAGCGTTTCCGTTCCAGGCAGGAGGAACCCTTCGGCGGCAGAATGCTCGCCGCTCTCCGCCGACAGTTTGGAGGACACGCGGTGCGTCAGCAGGACTGAACGGGGCGGCCCGGTTCCACTGGACCCGGCCGCGTTTGCCGGGGTTGGAGTAGAAGATGTCCGGCGTCTTGATCGTGGTGTTCGACGGGTTGCAGCCGGCCCAGGTGCGGCCGGACCTGATGCCGCACCTGTCGGCCTTTGCTGCCGAAGGAGTTACCTTCTCCAACCACCATTCGGTCTTTCCTTCCGTCACCAGGACCAATGCTTCGAGCATGGTGACAGGACGCAACCCGGGAGGACACGGCCTGGCGGCCAACCGGCTGATGGTACGGGAGTTCAACCACTTGGAAACCATCCCGGCTATGGAACCGGAGCTGACCCAGGTCAAAGAGGCGACGGGACAGGTCCTGCTGGCTCCTACCCTGGCGGACCTGCTTCCACGGCACGGCCGGGAGTATATCGCCATCGGGGTGGGCACCAGCGGCAACGCCCTCCTGCACAACCCCAACCCGGAGAACCGGGGCGGAGCCACCCTTCACCCGGAGTTCACCCTGCCGCGTTACCTCCATTCTCACATTCTGGAACGGTTCGGCCCGTGGCCCGAAGAGACCCGGCCCAACACCCCCCGCATGGCCCACGCCGTTCGCGTTCTGACCGAATACATTCTCCCGGAGCGGCGCCCGGACGTGGCCCTCATCTGGTCCTCGGAACCGGACAAGTCCCAGCACGATGCCGGGGTGGGCACCGCCGAATCCGACCAGGCGGTCAGGGAGGCGGACAGCGAATTCGGCAGGATCATCCGCTGGCTGGAAACCTCGGACGGCTTCGAGGACACTAACGTCATGGTAGTGTCCGACCACGGGTACTCCACCATCCTGGCAACGGTGGATATCGAGGCCGCCGTGCGGCAGGCCGGTTTCCCTGGACCCAACGTTGCCGGAGGGGTGGCCGTGGCGGGCAACGGCGGCTGCGCCCTGTTCTACACCAACGGCAGCGATGCGGGAACGGCGGGGGATGTGGCCGAATGGCTCATGTCCCAGCCCTGGTGCGGGCCCGTGATAGTTTCCGACGCCGCCGGACCCCTGCCGGGCGGCCTGCCGGCTCGGCGGGTCGGATGCGAAGGCCCCCGCGTACCGGAGGTCATCGCATCCCTGCGCTCCAACCCATCTATCAATCCATCCGGGTACCAGGGTTACGTCTTTTCCACCGGGGGAACGCCGGGCCAGGGACAGCACGGGTCCATGAGCCGCCAGGAACTGCACAATGTCCTATTCGCCCGGGGCCCCAGCTTCCGGCAGCGGTGCATCATTGAAGTCCCGTCCGGCAACATCGACCTGGCCCCGACCGTGTTGAGTCTCCTTGGTTTGGACGCAGGAACGACCTCCTTCGATGGCCGGGTGTTGTCCGAGGCCTTTGCCGGCGGGCCCAGTCCAGACCAGGTCGATTGGGGGCGGGAGATTTACAACGCGGAAAGGGAGCTGCGCGGCCAGGTCTACCGGCAGCAGGTCCACGTCTCGATGGTAGGAGAGACGGTATACGTCGACGAGGGAAGCAGCACCCTGGGACGACGCTAGTGGCCCGTGGGGTACAATTGGCCCACATTCCAGGATGTAAGGAGTCAACAGGATGAGCGGTAAGCGGATTGGCGTAGCAGTCGGCGCGCCGGACGTGGCAGGGGTCTTCGAGAACATAGCCCGTGCGGAGGAAGCCGGGGTTCCCACGGTCTGGCTCACCACCGGCGGGGCCGGCCTTGACGGCCTGACCCTGTTCGGCGCGGCGGCGGAACGGTTCAAGAACGTGACCTTCGGTACCTCCATCGTGCCAACCTTTCCCCGGCATCCCATCGTCATGGCCCAGCAGGTGCAGGTTCTGGCCCAGTTGGCCCCGGGGCGCTTCCGGCTGGGTATCGGCCCAAGCCACGCTCCCCCCACCAGGGCCATGTTCGGGTTCGCCTTTCGCAATCCGCTGGGACACCTGAAGGAGTATCTCCAGGTGTTGAGGTCCCTGTTCCAGACCGGCTCCGTGGACTTCGACGGGGAATACTACCACGCCCACGCCAGCATCCCCGCCCCGCTGGACGTGCCCGTGATGGCATCGGCCCTCCGCTCCGGCTCTTTCCGGGCTTGCGGTGAAGGCGCCGACGGAGCGATAAGCTGGGTCTGCCCCGCCTCCTACCTGGAAAACGTGGCCCTTCCCGCCATCAGGGAAGGGGCCGGCGCCGCCGGCCGGGAAGCCCCGCCTCTTATTGCACACGCTCCCGTATGCGTCCACGAAGACCGGGATGAAATCCGCGTTGCCGTCCAGCAGCAGCTTTCCAACTATCCCCGCCTGCCCTTCTACCAGCAGATGTTCGTGGCCGCCGGATACCCGGAAGCCACGGAAGAGGTATGGAGCGACGGCATGATCGAAGGGACGGTGATGTCCGGCGGAGAAGATGAGGTTGCTCAACGGCTCCGGTCTCTGCTGGATGCCGGGGCCGGGGAAATCCTGGTTTCCGTAGTCCACGCCGGAGAGGACCGGGAGGCATCCATCGCCCGTACCATGGCGGTTCTGGGAGATGTTTCCCGTTCCCTGGACTGACGACAAGGCCGGGCCGATCCCGGCAAGGCCAAGGGAACCGACACCCGACGGAGGTCAAGATGAGGATTCCCCTGTTCAATCGGCGGGGCGGAGGCGACGCCATTGATCCGGTCTGCGACATGGTGGTAAGTACCAGGAACCCGCCCGGCGGTGCCTGGGAATACGAAGGGCAGACCTACTACTTCTGCGGCCCGGGCTGCAACCGGGCGTTCCAGAGGGAACCCGAGGCCTACCTCTCCGGCGAGAAAAAGATGAAGATGTAACGGGCGGCCCGTCTGAATCGCGGGAAGACACTTCATCATCCCCTTGTGTATACTGGAGGGCTACGGAGTC
This sequence comes from Dehalococcoidia bacterium, assembly GCA_965203675.1. Taxonomy (GTDB): domain Bacteria; phylum Chloroflexota; class Dehalococcoidia; order Lucifugimonadales; family UBA3495; genus CATOSK01. The sequence continues at coordinate 866,824 of CBDBDE010000001.1, forward strand.
TTGGTAAACGGGAAGGCTGTCGGATGTTGGTAGATGTTAACTTGTACGCTCTCTACCGGGAACGGGCCGGGTGCAGCCACTGCCAAGTGGAGATCCCCGATGTGGCGACTGTAACCGACCTCACCGCGGCGGTTCGACAGAAGTTTCCCAACCTCGCTCCGTCCGACGTGAACATCGTCGTTGCCGTCAACGCCGATTACGCCGACCCGGACCAACGCCTTGCCCCCGGCGATGAAATTTGCCTTATCCCCCCGGTAAGTGGAGGTACCCAATGGTGGACGCTGCCGCAATGATTGAACTCACCTACGCCCCCCTGGACCCGGAGAGGGTCACCAATTTGGTCCGGCGGGACTCCAATGGGGCGGTGGTAACCTTCCTTGGCACCACCCGGGACACCTTTGAGGGGAAGCGCGTGGTTCGCCTCGACTACGAAGCCTATGAGGAGATGGCCGTCAAGAAGATGGCCGAGGTGCGGGCCGAGCTCCAGGAGGAGTTCGACATCGAGGACATCGCCATATCCCACCGCATCGGCACGGTGGATATCGGTCAAATCAGCCTGGTCATCGCAGTCGCCTCTCCGCACCGCAGAGAGGCTTTCTCGGCCTGCCACAAGGCTGTCGACCGAATCAAGCACATAGTGCCCATCTGGAAGAAGGAGGTCTACGAGGACGGCTCCCGGTGGGTCGCCTGCGAAGACCACGAATTCCATCCGGAGGGTGAGGCCGCGGCCTCCATTCACGCTCACTGACCCCTTTGGCGTTCCTTCGTTCCAAGCGCTGTCTTACGATTACCGTATTGGCGGCGCTCTGTGCCGCCCTGGCCGTTTGGCCGGCCACCTTGTCGGCGCAAACTACCGATAGATCCCTGGCCTTGTGCCGGGCCAACGTATCCCCCTGCCAGGACGCCGTCAGCATCGGCGTCGGTGACGTGGCAACTTTTGATCTGGTTCTCTCGCCCGGGTCTCCATCCCCGGGCGGTGAACCTCCGGGCCTCTTGGCATGGGAAACTCACCTGGTGCTGTCCGGGGATACAGAGGGCGTGGGAATACCTGCCAATCCGCCGGTACAGGCCCCGGACGGCCCCATTTTGTCTTTCGCCAAGTTGTCCGATTACCGCGGCATAGACCCTTCGGGCACAGGCTATTTCCAGGCGCAGAACCGATTCGACGCTGTGAGGGGTCTGTTGGACTACGCTGTGGTGTTGATCGGGCCCAACTCTCCTTCGCAGTGGTCGGGAATCCCTCTCTTCACCCAAGCAACAGGAATAACCCTTGGCTCGGTGCAGGTTGACGGAGTTAGCCCGGGAATCGTTGCCATCTCCGGCAGCAGACTCCCAACGCAGGTTGTCCTGCACGAACCGGGAGCTGGAAAGACTCCGGTCCACCTATCCCTTCAGTACCCGTTGGCTACCCTGTCCGTCGGCTCCGTGACGACACCAAGCATCGCCGGTCGGATACAGGGCCTTCCGGCAGCGGCCGGGTTGCCGTTCCGGGACCGGACTGTGCGGGTTTCACTTTGGGATGTTGGCGCGGTTCCCCCCTGGCGGGGCGGCGCGGGCAGCCCGAAGGTCAGCTTCAACGGGATACCGTTGTCTGACGAGGGCGCCTTTGAAGTATCGGACATCGCCCCTTCCCTGGCTCCCCCGGGCCCATATGTCGTGCGGGTTAAGGTGGAAGGCGCGCTCAGCCGCTCATTGCCGGGAGTGATTCTGCCCCGGGAATCTGGGTCGTCGCCGGTAATCCTAGCCGATATTCCTCCGCCTCTATACGGAGACTCCAGCGGGGATGACCGGGTTGATTCCGTTGACTTGGATTATCTGAAGGATGCCTTCGGCTCAGCGGGGGAATCCTCCATTGCCACCGACTTCAACCACGATGGAGTCACCGACGTCGCTGATTTTTCGGTGATGGCCCTGAATTACGGGGAAGTTGGGGAGTAACGCCCCCGGTTACGGCCGGCAATTCCGGTTGACACCCCCGGCCCCCTCAACCACAATACCCGCAAATTACTCGGGGGTCCCCATGGCGACGAACCAGGAAAGTAACCTGTCCCAGCAGATGTTCGGCTCCCAGGCGGCCGAGTACGCCGTCAGCTCGGTCCACGTCAGCGATGACCGGCTGGATGGCATAGCCAGGCTCGCTTCCACCGGCCCCTACGGATGGACCGTTGACATCGGCACCGGGGCAGGATTCACCGCCTTCATCGTGGCTGACCGCTCCGACCGGGTGGTCGCCAGCGACGTGACCGGCCCGATGCTGGAGCAGGTGCGCCGCCTCAGCGGTGAGCGCGGCCTGGACAACGTCCTGTTGAGCCAGAATGCAGCCGAGCACCTTCCTTTTGCCAGTGACTCCCTTGACCTGATTACCTGCCGGGCGGCCGGGCATCACTTCAACGACCTGCGGGCAGCCTTTTCTGAGATATACCGGGCCCTGCGTCCCGGCGGATCGTTGGTCATGGTGGACACCGCGGCCCCGGAGGACGACGCCATGCAGGAGTGGTTGAACGACGTCGAACTCCGGCGGGACTTCAGCCACATCAACGACTGGAAAGCCTCCGAGATGCTGGCCATGCTCGCGGAACTGGGGTTTGAAATCGCGGTGCAGGAGGATGCCCGCGTCAACCTTCAGTTCAACGACTGGGTGAAGCGCACCGCCACTCCCGAGGATGAAGTGGCGGCCTTGCGCCGGGATTTCCTCGCCGCTCCATCCGGGATACAGACCGCCTTCAACATACGGGAAACGGATGACGGGGACATCCACTTTTCCTTCCCCAGCCTCATCTTCAGGGCCGTCAAGCCCTGAGTGCCATTAGACCCCGAACCGAGGGAGTGCGCCCGCTACCACTTCCAGTGTTCCAGGTCATAGCTCATATCCCAGAACAGGTTCTCGAACCGCAGGCTGGTGAGGTAGGCTTGGGCCATCCTCTCCCGCTCCGCCGGCCCGGCGCTCTCGGCAATCCGGTCGCATAGGTCCCGCACCGCCCTGGCCAGGGCGGCGAACTCCGGCGCCGTGTACATCTGTATCCACGCGCAGTAAAGGGGAGCGTTGGCGGGTTCTCCCTGCTCCGTCAGGTGCGCCCCGATCTCCCAGTATCCCCACTGGCAAGGCAGCAGCGCTGCCACCAGCTCTCCGAAACTGCCCTGGTGCGCCACTTGCAGGAGGTAGCTGGTATACCCGATGGTGGTCGGAGCCGCCTCGGTGGCTTCCAGTTCCGCCTCGGTGATGCCGAATTCGGCGCAGTAGCTCCGGTGCAGGTCCATCTCCACGTTCAGCGTTTCGTCCAGCAGCTTGGCGAACCAACCCATGGTTGCCAGGTCGGTGGCCCTCGCCGATGCGAGCGCCAGCACCCGGCTGTACTCGATGAGGTAAACGTAGTCCTGCGTGACGTAGTGCTTGAAGCGGTCCAATGAAAGCGTCCCGTCCCCCACCCCGGCAACAAAAGGGTGGGACAGGATGGCCCGCCGCATCTGCAGCGTGCGGTCTTCAATATCGGCGCAAAAGCTCATCGGAGTTCTTGAAGGGCCCGGCAGGGAAGTAACGTGTTACGGCTCCGTGTAAGGTCCGTCCGGCGCAAAGCTAACCTGGATGTACACGCCGTTGCCAGCGTTGCGGTGGGTGTGCGTGGTCCCGGCGGGTATGTGGATGAAGGTGTAAGGCTCCATGGAGTAGGTCTCGCCGCCTTCCACGACAACCTCGCCCTTGCCATGCAAGGCGAAGATGAACTCGTCCTTGGTGCGGGTGTGCGGACCGTTGGACGCCCCCGGCTCCCACTCCCCGTAGTTGATGCCGACGTCCTTGCCTCCGACGGTGTCCCGGAAGAGTTGCAGGGCCCGCCTTCCCATCGGGTCCAGGTCTCGTGGAAGCTGTTCCTTGGGGCGGATTACTCTCGTCTCCGGCATGTTGTCCACCTCTCCCTGTCGCAATCGTGGTACGGAATCCCGGCAGCTCTGGCCTCGATGAGGCCGCCGGGTCCCATTTGCCGACCGTGGCTGGGCTGATTCTATGGATGCTGCTCCGGCCCGTCAATCGGATGCTCGCACGGGAATGGGTAGCCGTTGCTTTACTGACAGTTGCCCCTTTCCCCATCCCCGGCCTATTTCGTATGATGGTCTTGATGATCGCACATCCTCTCATGCCGTTGTACCGGACCCCTCCGGGGAGTCCTGCTGACGGGAGAAATAAATGGCACAAAATGGCACAATCGTGCAACAAAATGACACAATCCCGGCACACCGGTGGACCATAACGGGACGGAATGGCACGGGAAAATCACGCTTTGGCCCCTCTCCCAAGCGTAAATGCGACAAATGGCACATCTTCCACAAATTCCCCGCCTCTGCCGGTTCTCCCAGGGAAGAGTGACTGGCTGCAAGGACTCCTGTTTCTTTCGACCTCTCCATCCTATGGGGTATAATCTCAGTTTGAAAATCCCCCCGAAAAGGACTCACCATGCACGTCATTTTCCTGCAGGACGTTCCCAACCAGGCCCACGCCGGCGAGATAAAGCAGGTCGCCGACGGGTACGCCCGGAACTACCTGCTTCCCAAGGCCCTCGCCGAAGTCGCCACTCCCGAGATCATGAAGCGGGTGCACAAGATCAAGGCCTCTGGCGATGCCCAGCGCCTCCGGGAAACCGAGGCCATGGAAGAACTCGCCCAGATGCTGGACGGCGCGGAAATCGAGCTGACCGCCCGGGTCACGCCCACGGGCCGGTACTACGGGGCCATCTCCAACACCCGGGTCGCCGAGTCGCTGACCGAGGCTATTGATCGTTCCATTGACCGCCGAATCGTCGAGGTCATCGAGCCTATCCGCGAGCCCGGCGAATATGACATAACCCTGCGCTTGTCCGCCGACATCACCGCCACCATCCGCGTATTGGCCGGAGTTGAAGAGTAGGGTGAATGTACGCTGAGCAACTCCTTCCCCACGACATCGAGGCGGAGGAGGCGCTAGTCGGAGCGCTGCTCATCGACGGGGACTCGTTCCTGCGGGTTTCCCACCTCCTCAAGCCGGAGGACTTCTACCGGGAACGGAACCGCATCTGTTTCGCCTCCTGCGTTGACCTGTTTCAGCGTAGCGAGGCCATCGACCAGGTGACGCTGGCCCGGGAACTGGCGCGCACCAACCAGATCGACTCCGTGGGCGGGATGGCCTATCTCAGCCATCTGGTTTCCATAACCCCCACTTCAGCCCACGCCGAACATTACGCCAACCTCATCGCCCGCACCGCCACCATGCGGCGGTTGATAGACGCCGCCGCCCGCATCTCCGCCCTGGGCTACGCGGACACAGATGACGTGGAGGCTACCCTGCGCCAGGCTGAGGACACCCTCTTCCGGGTGCGGGGATCCCAAACGGAGCGGGGGTTCGTTCCGCTGCGCCAGGTCTTCGACGAGTACCTGTCCGAGCGCGCCGACCCGCTTTCCGCCGACCTGACCGGGGCTCCGATCCTGACCGGATTCAACGACCTGGATGAACTGCTGGGGGGAATGCAGCGGTCGGACATGATTATCCTGGGCGCCCGGCCGGGACTGGGCAAAAGCACATTGGCCCTGAACGCCTGCATCAACGCGGCGGAAAACGGCTATAAGTCGGGAATTTTCAGCTTCGAGATGAGCGCGGAGCAATTGGCGCAGCGTATCCTGGCTGCCCATGCCGGGGTAGACGGTCACAGGCTGCGGCTGGGGTTGTATTCCGAGCCGGAAGAACAGCGCATCATCGAGTCCATCGGTACCCTGTCCGAGTTGCCGGTTTACATAGACGACACTCCCTTCCAGGGCATGATGGAAATGCGCAGCAAGGCCCGCCGTCTATCGCTGGAGCACGGGTTGGACCTGCTGGTTGTCGACTACCTCCAGTTGGTGCAGGGCAGCAACCGGGGCCGGGTCACCGAAAACCGGGTCATGGAAATCAGCGAGATATCCCGGAACATCAAGGGAATGGCCCGGGACCTGAACGTGCCCATCATCACCTGCTCCCAGCTCAGCCGGGTGGTGGAGAACCGGCCCGGCCACCGCCCCCAGCTATCCGACCTCCGCGACAGCGGCAGCATCGAGCAAGACGCAGACATCGTCCTCTTCATATACCGGGAAGACGCCTACTACACCGAGGAGGAATGGGACCAGCACTTCCCCGGCCGGCCCTATCCCCGCAACATTGCTGAGATCATCTTGGCCAAGCACCGCCACGGCCCCACTGGGAGTATCCGCCTCCGATTCCGGGACAACTTGGTCCGGTTCGAATCCCTGGTAGCCCGCCAGAGCGAATTCTGATGACTTCCCGGGAAGACGGCGCCCCTCTTGTGCTGCCCGATGGGGGATTTCAGGGGTTCCCCCGGGGGGTCCGCGCAACGCCAATTCCCGACCCCCTCCTGGGCGTATTGCTGGAGGACATAGACGATGTCGCAGAGTTGAAAGTGACCCTACGGGCCTTCTGGCTCGCCGCACAGAGGAAGGGGCCTCTCCCTGCCGTGCCTCTGGACGAATTCCTCAACGACCGGGTCCTGGTGGAGGGTCTGAGGGGCCAGGAGCGGTCGGCCGGCGATGCCATCCGCCGGGGGCTGGATGCGGCTGTCCGGCGGCGGACGCTGCTGCGGTTCCGGGACGGCAAGGGCGTCATCCACTACGCCATCAACACTGAACCCAACCGGCAGGCCGTCGAAGCTGGCCAACCGGTACGGGCCCAACAGGAGCCCGTTGGAAGCGGCCTGCCCTACGAACCAGCCGACCGAGCCAGACCGAACATATACGCGCTGTACGAAAACAACATCGGCACCATGACGCCCATGGTTGCCGAGCAACTGAAGGAAGCCGAAGGAGAGTATCCCCAGGCGTGGATTCGGGAAGCCTTCGAAATCGCTGCGTCCCGCAACAAGCGCAGCTGGGGATACATCGCGGCCATCCTGCGAAGCTGGGCCGAAGAGGGGAGGGAAGATGGAAAGTCTAGGCGATATTCTCCGGAGAATAACCGAGAGAGATATATCGAGGCATATCGGAGGAGGCGCGGTCACCTTCCCGGAGAGCCCGGACCCAGCTGACGTCTGCCCCGACTGCGACGGGGCCGGCTGGGTTGGGAGGGCCGTGCCCGTCGGCCATCCGGACTTCGGACAGGCTTTCCCGTGCCGCTGCCAAGCGGAAAGTGAACCAGCCGCCCGCCTGGCAGCGCTCCGCCGCTACAGCAACCTGGGCGCCCTGGGCCGGATCACTTTCGCCGGCACCAGGATCGAAGGGCCCCTGCCCGACGCCGGCAGCCAGGAACAATTCCAGCAGGCGATGGCCGCGGCCGTGGCGTTCGCCGAAGATCCACACGGATGGCTGGTGTTCACCGGCCCCAGCGGCTCGGGAAAGACCCACCTTGCCGTTGCCGTTACCAACCGCTGCATCGAGTTGGGGTTCACCGCTTTCTTCATAGTGGCCGCCGACCTTCTCGACCACCTGCGGGCCACCTATGCGCCGGACAACCCGGTCACTTACGACGAACTGTTTGACCAAGTGCGGAATGTCCCGCTGCTGGTCGTGGACGACCTGAACACCGCTACCGCCACGCCCTGGGCCCAGGAAAAGCTGTTCCAGATAGTGAACCACCGGTTCAACGCTCAACTGCCCACCGTCATCACCGTCCGGGGTCCGCTGGAACGACTGGACGAAAGTCTCCGTACCCGCATCGAGTCCTCGGACGGTTTCTCTCGCGTCATGCAATTGGGCCAGTACAACACTCGCCTTGCCCGTCGGATTGGCGACCTCCCCTCGGATATGCTTCTAAGGATGACCTTCGCCGGTTTCGACAGTCGGGGCGCCCCGGGGGCGACGGCGGAACAGCAGGGATTCCTGGCTGATGCCTGCCGGGAGGCGGTGACATTCGCGTCGTACCCTAACGGCTGGATTCTGTTCAGCGGCCCTCCCGGCACAGGCAAGACCCATCTGTCCGTCGCGATAGCTGGAGAACTGCGCCAGAAGGGAGAAGCGGTCTTCTTTGCCTTTGTCCCAGACCTGTTGGACCACCTGCGGACGAGTTTCAGTCCCAACAGTCCCGTGACCTACGATGAACTGTTCGAGCAGATAAAAACGGTCCCGATCCTGATCCTGGACGACCTGGGCTCGGAAAGCAGCACCTCGTGGGCCGAAGAGAAGCTTTACCAGATTATCGTCTATCGCTACGAAAAACTCCTGCCCACCATCATAACCACGTCCTACGGGGCGGACGAACTTGATCACTCCAAGCCACGGCTGGCTTCCCGCCTGATGGACTCGATGGTTGTCGATTGGATCGGGATAGATGCCCCCGACTACAGGGGGAAGCGCCGACCGGATCCGCCAGTGGGACGGTAGCCAATTCTGACCCGGTAAACCGACGAAGACCGCCCAGAGCATTGCCCGCGGGCGGTCTTGGATTTGTCCCGTCTCTCGTTCGCGGAGTGGAAGTGGACGGGGCTTACAATGGGAGCCCGACCGCCTGGCCGGACTGGGCGCTCCGGGTGACTGCTTCGGTAAATTCCATGTAGTGGACGCCGACGCTGAAGGGAGTGCGGGTAATCGGTTCGTGGCCCCGGATGGCGCTGGCGAACTCCTCTTCCACCCTCCAGTAGTGACGCCCGTCCTCGGGGTTGGGAATCTCGGAAAGCTGGGAGTCGCCGCGCCTGCCCCCGTGGACGTTCTGCTGCTGGTCGACGTACAGGGTGCCTTCGCTCCCGTAAATCCAGAACTGGGTTCCGGGCGACAGGCCGGTGACCGCGCTAACCCGGATGTGGGCCTGCCCGCCCGTGGCCAGCTCGCACAGGATGTCCACGTGGTCGGGGATGGTGACGTTCTGCCAGTTGCCGTCGTCGTCGAGCCGCCGGGGCACGTTGACCTGGGTCATGGCCATAACCCGGGTCGCCGGGCCGACCCACCGGATCATGGCCTCGTACATGATGCCCATGTTCATGATGTTGAAGCCGCTGAGAGCCCGGTCCTGCCGCCAGTGCATGGGGCTGTCCGTATCGACGAAACCGGTCCCAAGGGCCTGCACTTCCACGGCCAGGATGTCGCCCACGTAGCCCTCCCCGATGAGCTTCATCAGCAGCCCGTCCACCTTGAAGGTGGTGGGAGACGGGACAATTTGGGCCACCTGGCCGGGATGGGCCAGGGAGGCCTCCATCATGGCGCGGGCGTCCGCGACGCTGGAGGCCATCCGCGCTTCGCACAGGACGTGCTTGCCCTTTTCCAGGGCTGCTACGGTGAGAGTCCGGTGCATGTAGGGCCAAGTGCCGATGCAGACGGCGTTGATGTCCGGGTCTTCCAGCAGTTCCCGCCAGTTGTCATAAACCCGGGGAATGTTGAAGGCGTCGGCTACCACCTGTCCCGACTGGCGGGACCGGTTGGCGACGGCGAGCACTTCCAGCCCGTCGATTTTCTGGAACCCTGGCAGGTGCCGGTCTCTCGTGTTGCGGCCGGCGCCAATAAGCCCTACTCTGACAGCGTCGTCAGCCATGCTTGTCCTCCTAGCCAATTATCGGTTTGTCATGGAAATAATGGGTGCCGGGTCGGGCCCGGCACCGCGCGGCCCCGATTATATGTCACGTATATTCCCCAGTCCAGAAAGGGTTGTTCCATCACGGTCTTACAGTAGGGGCGATGTCTTGTTCGCCCAACAACCTCTTCCAGGAATCTCCAGGGGACGGACCCCCGTAGAACCGATTTGTTCAAGCAATTCGTTATAGACCTGAGGCGAGCAGGGTTGTCGGAATGAATCCCGCACGTTGGGGAGTCTTCTTGCAGAACCTTGCTCTTTCCCGACGTTTCAAGGTGGACGGCCACAGCATGTTTCCTGCACTCCGCGATGGGCAGCATGTGGCGGCCAGGCGGTTGACTCAGGATTCTCAGCAGGTCAACCGCGGAAGCCTGGTGGTGTTCAGGCATCCGATCCGTCGTGATACTTTCCATATAAAAAGGGTCGTGGGCTTGCCCGCTGAGAGCATTTCCCTGCGGGACGGCTCAACCTTCGCAAATGGGTTGAGGTTGGATGAGCCATACTGTTCAGTTTCCGGCGAGGTCACAGGGGGAACCCAGGGGGAGTGGCTGATGGATGACGACGAGTATTTCTTGATGGGGGACAACCGCTCAGACAGCGAGGACAGCCGGCGGTACGGCCCGGTAGGTTGTCATCTCATGGCCGGTGTCGTGTGGTTGCGTTACTGGCCGCCGTCGAAATGGGCCAGATTCCAATGACCTTGTCATATTACCGGCGTCCCTTTAGCCTGCTACCGTTCTGCTTCGCGGGAGGGTGGCATTAACGCTCCGGTCATGGGCATTCTGGCGACCTTGAAGGGCCACTGGCAGGAACGGGCGCGGGGTTGGCTGGCCCAGTCCAATCCAACCGACCGGCGCTGGCGCCTGCTGGTGTACTCGGTCCTCCGGGGACTTTTCACTAACGACATGCCCCACTACGCAGCGGGGCTCGCCTACTACGCCATTTTCTGCATGTTTCCCCTAGTGCTAGGGTTCCTGGCGATTCTCGGGCTGAGCCTGCAGTTTCAAGACCTCCAGCCCAGGTTTCTTGAGTTCGTGTCCCGGAGTATCCCGGGGTCGTCGGACTTCATCGCGGACAACCTCCCCCAGATTGTCAGGTTCCGCAATGCGGTGGGGCTGGGAGCGATAATCGGGATGTTCTGGCTGGGACGGGCCGTTTTCGCTGCCTCCGCCCGGGCCATCAACCGGGCATGGGGAATAACCAAAGACCCGCCCTTCTACTGGCAGTTTCCCCAACAGATTGGAATGACCATCACGCTGGGAAGCCTGCAGATCCTTTCCATGATGGCCACCTCCCTTATCCAATTGGCCAACAATGAGGCCATCAGCCTTTTCGGACGGAGACCCTTCCTGGAGATTGGCGTGGGTTATGTGTCCCTGTATCTGATCCCGTTCCTGTTGACGGCAATCACGTTTGCCCTTCTCTACCGGTTCGTGCCCAACCGGCCCATGCGGTGGGCCTATGTTTGGCCCGGGGTTCTTGCCGCCACGATCCTTTTTGAACTGGCCAAATTCTTCTTCGTTGTTTACCTGGAAGGGATAGCCGACTACACCTTGCTTTACGGTTCAATGGCATCGGTGATCGTCTTCATGTTCTGGGCTTACATGTCATCCTTTATCCTGTTGGGAGGAGCCCTGGCGTGCAGCCACTATCAGCGAATCTTCTATCCTGACCACCGCGTTCTTGAACACGACATAGCGTAGCGGAATGACTGATCCCGTTTCGGGGCGAAGGGGATTAAGAAGAGGGCGGATGCACCACCCGCCCTCTTTTGATTCCGAGGCGATCAGGCCCGGGACGCCAGCGTCACAGCTTCCAGAAGTTACCGACCTGGCAGATCATGTCGACCTTGTTGATGGACTCGGCGGGCCAGCCGACCATGTTAATCCAGTCCTCGAAGTGGGACTGCTCCACCGCCTCGCACTCGCTGATGAGCCTGCCGTTTTCCAAGTCCCCGTAGACCTTGACCACTGTCGTCCGGCGGTCGGGCCGCCATTTGCGCACGGCGTCCAGCTTGCTCCTGAAGTCTTCCTCGGTGATGCCTGGCACGTTGTGGATTGCGATATATCGGGCCATAGGTTTTTCCTCGCAGCGGCGGGTTCACTCCGCGAAAGCGGATGGATTAGGGCGGGTTGGAGTCCGGTCAGTCGGCGGGGGGGACGAAGGGGTAGGGTATGGGCGGCCCATCCTTCAAGGGAAGGACAACCGTGGCGGTGCCGGGCATGCTCTCAATACCGTCCTGGGTTTTCATTCCGATCTCCAGGTCGACAAGGCCCATGCCTCCCTTTTCCTGCTTGCCGGTGACCTGCCCCCACATGATGAGGATGTCTCCCGGCACTAGCATCGCCCGATGCTCGAACCGGGCCTTCCACGGCCAGCCCCCGGGGGAGGTCCAGTCCTTGAGGAACTGGGGCACCGCGCTCTGCTTCCACGAGCCGTGGACGAGGATGCTGGGGTTCTTGTCGTGGTTCAGCCCGAAGTCCAAATCGTAGTGAATCCGGTGGAAGTTTTCTATGGCCGCACTCCAACGGAAAAGGTGGGTGGGGGTGGGCTTGTAGATGTACTTGGGAAGCTCGTCCCCTTCGTCAACGTCCTCGAAGAAGACCTGTTGTTTGTTCCGCATCTGGTCGGCGGTTGGGCGCTCGTTGCGCCGCCAGATTTCCTCCGGCTCCATCTGGAGCAGTTCTTCCAAAGGCGTGGTCATGGCGTTACCTTCCTCAGCAACCCTGCGAACAGGAAACAGTAATGGCTAACGGCGGATGGTAGAGGCGCGGGTGATGCACAGCACGTCGTCGTCCTGGTTCCAGTATCTGGTCTCCCTCGTGACAATCAGGAAAGGACGACCGTCGCGGCCCATCCGCTCCCGGATGTCGGAGTAACTGTTTTGAAAGAAAACCTTGTCGCCGATGCTGGGGTACTGAAAGATTTCCAGTTCATTCCCCCCGTTGAGGACCCGCATCAAGTCGGTGGGCACCGGAGGAAGCTCCCCAGGGCGCTTGACGGAGCCTATCCCATCCGACTCGGGATTCTCCTCGAAGGCGCGGGTTATGGCATCCTCCTGGTCAGGAGGGATCCGGCTACTCAGGTAGCTGACCATGATGGGCGGGGTGGTGATTTCGCCGTAGCGGGAGTTCTTTGCGTATTCTTCGTCCCAGTACATAGGATCCGGGTCCATGACTGCCTGGGTAAACCGGCGAAGGTACTCGGCGTCCACCACCCCCCACGACTCTACGACCTCGCCGGCTACGCCGATCATGGCTTTGACTTCGGGGGTAAGAGCGGACTGGGCTTGCTGGGTCATACTTGGCTCCTCTCAGGGGAGTCTGGGTAGGGTCAGACTATCGCAGAGGCCATTCCGAGTCAATACTGATGGCCCGTAAACCCGGGCCCGGGCGCATGACACGGAGCCCCCGCCAAAAGGTGTGCGAGGAAGTGGGCCCGAATGTTCCCCGAAAGCTTCTAACCTTCCCCGAAGTGGCGCTGCAACGTTTCTTCGAACTGCTCCGGGGTGTAATCGTACCTCTGGGTGCCGTAGGTCTGGATGACGAAGTGGGAACATACAGTGCCCATCATCAGGCATCGTTCCAGCGGCAATCCCTGGATCAGTCCCTTGATCAAGCCTCCACGGAAAGCGTCACCGGCTCCCGTAGGATCCACGACGTTATCCGTGGGAATGGCCGGGACAGTCAGCGACGTTCCGTCACTGGCGGCCAAGGAGCTACCCATTTCACCCCTGGTGGTGATTATGATCCCAGCGTGGTCCAGCACATCTGCGTTGGACCAGCCCGTCTTGTCCTGGATCAATCCCAGTTCGTAGTCGTTGGAGATAAGGGTATCGGACTGGCTAATGCAACGGCCGAGGGCTTCGCCGGTCCATACGGGAAGCGACTGGCCCGGGTCGAAGATGGTGTAGATGCCCAACTCCTTGTGGGTCGTGGTGTATTTGGCCATGTCGTCGAGGTTGCCCGGAGCAACAATGGCAATGCAGTCCTTTGGGTCGATCCCATCGAAATCGAACCCGGAGGGTTGCTTCATCGCGCCGGGATTGAACCCGGTAATCTGGTTGTCGGACAGGTCGGTGGTAATGTATGCCGATGCGGTCGCCTCCTCCGGGACGATGCGAATGTCCCGGGTGCTGAGGCCGTGCTCGTCGAACCACTCGTAATAACGGTGGTAGTCGTATCCGATGGTAGCGAGGATGCGTGGGTTCTCGCCCAGCTTGCCCAACGAAAAGGCGATATTCCCCGCCGTGCCGCCGAAGTTTTCGCTGAGGCCGTTGACGGTAAAGCTCACGTTAATCATGTGGATTTTGTCCGGCATGATGTGGTCGGAGAACCGCCCGTTGAAATCCATTATGCGGTCGTAGGCGAGGGAGCCTGATACCAAAACTTCCATAGGTCATCTGTCCTCTAGGCAAATTTGCTCTCCCGAAGGCGGGAGGAGGGGCCGGGGTGCAGGTCAGCAGCCGAACTTTCCGTCGATGCTGCCGCCGAAGGAGGCCTGGTCGCCAGCGTCGATACCGGACGCCGCGGCGATACCCGAATTGACCTCCAGCACGTACAACGCCGGCCGACGTGGAGAATAGTAAGTGGGATCGGTGCGGATTTTTTCCTCATCCTCCGGCTGGGCGTCCCTGGTGATGTCGACGACGGTGCACTCGCTGTCAATCCATATCATGTCCAAGGGAAAGTGCATCCTGGGCATCCAGAAGGTGTACTGGTAGGGGATTTCGTACACGAAGAGCATGCCCCGGTCCTCGGCCAGGGATGGCCGGTCAGACAGTCCCTGCTGCCACTCCTCCGGTGAATCGGCCACCTCGACTGCGAAGGTGGCGTCCCCGAAGAAAACCAAAGGCTCGTCCGAGGCAGATGGTTCCGGGGAAGGGGCTTCAAACCCGGTCGCCGTGGGAAGGGGGGTTATCGTTGGGTCCAGGACAAAAGAGGGCAAGTCGGCCGCAGAGGGGCTAATGGTCAACTCGGGGAGAGGAGTGATGGCGGGATCCAGGACCGCCGTGGGAAAGCCGGTGGCGGCGGGACTGATTTCAAGCGTGGGGGCCCGCGTTACGGTGGGGTCCAGCGCTACCGGGGTGGAGAACGATGGGGCAGTCCCCGCACCGGGCGCTACCTCACAGGCAGCGGAAAGGAAAAGCGCCGCTGCCAGGACAGCGATGCCGAAGGCGAGCCGGCACCGGAGTCCAGGGTTGCCAGTCATAAATGACCCGGGGAGACTCACTGCTTGGTTGGGGCCGCTGCTAGCCGACCTGCTCGCGGATGTCCTGCAGACGCTCCCGCAGGGACCGCATCAGGACTGCGGAAGGCGGCGGAGCAACGTGGGTGTATCCCACGCCGAGTTCCAGAAGCTCCTTCGGGCCCATGGGCAGGGCGGCATGGTTCATGGGGAACTGCATTTTGGCCTTTCCGATGCCCTTGATCTTGTCGGCAAGTTCCTTGATCTTGGCCCGGAGCTCCGGGCTGGACGGGTCCCGGATTCCCATGTACTCGGAGAAGTCGGTGGGTCCGATGGAAACCAGGTCAACTCCCTCGAGCCCTGCGATGGCCTCGATGTCGGCTATGCCCCGCTCGTCCTCGGTCATCACCGAAAGCAGGATCTGTTTGTTGGACTGCTGCACGTGGTCCTCCCAGGAAACAGTGCCGTAGCGGGTAGCCCGGGTCCCGCCGGCACCGCCCCGGTGGCCCAAAGGCCCATACCGGACGGCTTCAACCGCCCTTTTCGCGCCATCCAACCCGTCAACGTGGGGGACGATGATGCCCTCGGCCCCGGCGTCCAACAGGCGCAGGATCAGTTTTTCGTCGTTGTCCGGCACGCGGACGATGGAGGTGATTCCGACCAGGTCCGCCGCCCGAATCATCTCGGTGACCAGAGCCAGGTCGAAGGTGGTGTGTTCCATGTCGATGAAGGCGGCGTCGTAGCCGGCCAGCCCGATGATTTCGACGACCTGCGGATCGGCGAAGGTCACGTAGGTGCCTAGGGCCAGCTTGCCCTCGGACATTACTTTCTTGACCCGGTTCTCTCGCATCTTGCTTCTCCTTGAAATTCTGGGGGAAACTCTGTCGCTGCCGCGAGATATTATCCTACGACGGGCGGGGGAGCGCCAATTGGGGCAGGGCAGCGCCGGATCGTCTTTCCATCGGAAGGCAGCCGCCGGTGAGGCCGATCCTGGACTGGATCCAACGGAAAAAATAGTTTGCGGGACAAAAGGGACATTTCGCGCATTTTGAGCGTGAAATCCGGAAAATTCCTGTCCCAAGGGCGTCATTTGGGAGCGAGGACGGGGGACGGAAGGGACACCAGATGTGACACGGTGAGACATTTTCGGGACATTTTCGGGACATTCCCGATGGAACGGGAAGGAACGAAGGGGCAAGCCGCGTTCCCGAGTCGGGGCGAAACGGTTTGGCCGGAATTGGCGATTGGCATGTACGGCGAGGGCAATCGCAACGGCAGGAGGGAATGTTCCATATACAGTAACGCTATACGGGGACGGGGTCTGCCGTCAACGGGCAAGTGTCACAAGGGGGTTGGAATGTTTGCTATCGTTCGGGGGCAAAGGGTAAAATCCGTTGCGATTCACCGGCTGCGGGCAGGGTGGAAGGGTAGTCCATCCCCGATGCAAGCCGGGGTGTTTCAGTCGAAAACGGACGAGGGAGAGGGTCTTGAACGGAATGCTGGAGGGCGTGAAAGTCCTGGACCTGAGCGAGGATATCGCCGGTTCGTTCTGCGCCCGCCTGCTGGCCGATTACGGAGCCGATGTCCTGAAGATAGAACCACCGGCGGGGGCGGCCCTGCGTCGGTTGGGGCCCTTCTTCGACGATGACCCCCACCCGGAAAAGAGTCTCTTCTTCCTGCTGGCGAACCTGAACAAGAAGGGCGCCACCCTGAACCTGGAGACAGTCACGGGGCAGAACATCGTCCGCCGCTTGGTGGAGCATGTCGACGTCATCGTGGAGACCTACAAACCCGGACACATGGCGTCGCTGGGGCTGGGTCACGACGACCTGGCGGAGCTGAACCCGGGCTTGGTCACCACGTCCATCACCCCCTTCGGACAGGACGGGCCTTACAGCGGTTACGAGGGCGGGGAAATCGTTGAATACGCCATGAGCATGATCATGAGCATCAGCGGCATCCAGGGCCGCGAACCGCTGAAGCACGGCGGTTTTCAGGCGCAGTACGAGGGAGGGTTGTTCGGGGCCGGGGCGACTTCCATGGCGTTGTTCGCGCAGTCTGTCACCGGGCTGGGCGAGCACGTGGATGTGTCGATTACCGAGTGCATAGCATCCACCATGATGGCTACCCAGACAATTTACCCGTTCATCGGAGGAGTCCAGGCGCGGCGGAGGGCCGAGGGCAACAATTTCGAGAACCCCATGCGCTGCAAGGACGGCTGGATCATCGTCCAGGCCGGCGGTGGAGCGACCTGGGAAGACCTGGCAAATTTCTTTGAAACTCCCGAACTCCTGGAGACCCGGTTTGCCAACCGGGCCGAACGGGCCCGCAACGGTGCGGATATGGACCGCATCATCCTTGAATCCATCAAGGAGCGGGAGAAGTGGGAGCTTTTCCCCAAGGCCGCCGCAGCGCGGATGCTGTTCGGCATCGTGCAGACTCCCCTGGAGTTGGTGGACTGCCCGCAGCTGGAGTCGCGGGGGTTCTACCGGGAGGTGGAGCATCCGGTCATGGGGAACATCAAGGTGCCCGCGGAACTGTTCAAGCTCAGCGAAACCCCCTATCAGCTGAGGCGGCCCGCTCCGACGCTGGGTCAGGACAACCAGGAAATCTATGTTGAGGGACTGGGTTACAGCCAGGAGGAGTTTGTGCAGCTGCGGCAGCTGAACATTATCTGACCCGCCCAGGCAAGAGCATCAACTCCGTCCCGAGGTAGAGACGCAATGCCCAGACTGCCATTGGAAGGCATTCGTGTTTTGGATTCCACGTACGTTTTTGCCCTGCCCTACACGGGGGGGCAGCTGGCGGACCTGGGAGCCGAGGTTATCAAGGTAGAGGGTCCGGGGCGTCCCGACATCACCCGCACCGGAGGGCTGTACGGCACCTTCCCCGACAATGAACTGGGGGAAGAGTGGTGGGACCGTCCCTCAACATACAACCTGCTCAACCGGGGGAAGCGCTCCGTGACGCTGGATATGTCCACGGAAAGGGGCCGGGACCTATTCCGGGAGCTGGCAGCCGTCAGCGACGTTGTGATGGAGAACTTCACTCCCCGGGTGATGCGGGGCTGGGGGCTGGACTACCCGAATCTCAGGAAAATCAAACCGGACATCATCCTCGTTTCCAACACCGGGTACGGGCATGGCGACGGTCCGTATTCGGGTTATCCCGCCCAGGCCACCACCCAGGAAGGGACCCACGGCCATTGCTGGGTGACGGGTTACAAAGACGATGAACCTTCCAAGGCCGGACGTTCCTTCGTCGACTTTCTGTCCACGTGGACGGCGGTGTTCGCCATCGGGGGAGCGCTACGCTACCGGAATCTCACGGGGAAGGGGCAGTGGGTGGACATCGGGATGTACCAGGCGGGGGTTATGTTCCTGTCCGAATACATCATGGATGCGATTGCCAACGGCCGGGAGGGGGAGCGCATCGGGAACCGCCACCCTTACTTCGCGCCCCAGGGATGCTATCCGTGCCGGGGGGAGGACCAGTGGGTCGTGTTGTCCGTGGCCGATGACCACCAGTGGGACAGCTTGTGCCGGGTGATGAGCCGGGAAGACCTGTTGGAGAGCGGCCGTTTCGCCGGCATCCTGTCGCGCCAGCGCAGCCACGACGAAATCGACCAGATCATCTCCGAATGGACCAGGGAGTTGGACCGCTACGAAGCGATGCACGCCCTCCAGGAAAACGGGATCGCTGCCGGGCCGGTGTTCAACAGCAGGGACGTGCACTTTGATCCCCACTACAAGGAGCGCAACTTCCTGGAGCGGGTGGAGTTCGCGCCGGAGCGGAACATGGGCACGCGGCTCATCATGGGGCGGCCGTACAAGTTTTCCAACACCCCCATGAAGATCCGGTGGCCCGCGCCCCGGTTCGGGGAAGGGAACGAGCATTTCCTCAAGGGGGTGCTGGGAGTCGAACCAACCGCCTACGATGGCCTAGTGGAAGACGCCATCATCGCCTCCGTCCCCACCTCCGGCGAGCCCGCGCCCACACCGCACCCTGAGGAATCGGTGGCCCGGGGGCTGCTGGCTGGATGGGACCCGGACTACCGGGAGCGGCTTGGCCTTTCTTGACACCCTTTCCGGGGTAGGACTAAGCTAAATTGCTGCGGGCCTGTAGCTCAGTGGTAGAGCAACCGGCTCATAACCGGTAGGTCGTAGGTTCGAAACCTGCCAGGCCCACTTCAACTGCCTGACGGACCAGGCTGCGCCCGCGACCTAAATAGGGCAGCCTGGTAGATTGTAGTTACGCCTGCATTATCTGGATCAGGTTGCCGCAGGTGTCGTCAAAGACTGCAATAGTGACGTTGGCCAATTCTGTCGGCTCCATAGTAAAAGCTACGCCCAGTAACCTAAGTTTCTCATACTCTGCACGGATGTCCCTAACGCTAAAGGATGCCGCTGGGATGCCTTGGTCATATATCCCTTTCTGAAATTCTTGTGCTACCGGGTTATCATTTGGTTCAAGTAGAAGCTCGGTTCCATCTGGGTCATCGGGCGAAACGACGGTAAGCCACTTGAATTCCCCCACAGGCAAGTCATGCTTCTTCACAAAGCCGAGGGTCTCCGTGTAGAACCTCAGAGCTTGGTCCTGGTCGCTTACGAAAACGCTGGTGAGTGTAATGCGCATAGCTGGCCTTCTTTTCTTCTCATAGTGTCACTCGAGCCATCGCTCCATGACAGCCCTGAGGGGTTCATCGTTGAAGACAAGCATCCGATACTTGCCACGCTTCTCTGAGCTTACGAGCCCTGCTCATATAACGAACTCCCACCGGAAAGCTCGCAGTTCAGTCTTGGCAGGCCCGCTTTAAGTCCGCCTCTTACAACACGCTCCGCTGGAAGCCCTGAGGACTGGACCAGCGGCGCATAATGCCTTTTCGCGGATGAAGGGACTCCCACCAGTTCAGCCAGAGCCAGGGTCTTTGTGCAACTGGCGGGCTAGACGTGGGGAGTGTCCCCACTCCCGGCCGATGGGCCGGCGGGCGAAGGCTCCTGGCCGGGAGTAATGGCCGGCGGAGGCGGCGCCGGGGCTTGGGGTGACAACTGGGCCACGTCCTGGGCCGTCCAGCCGTCCGGCAAGTGCAGTGTCCGCACCGGGTAGTTGATGGTGATGCCCTCGGCGGCGAGGCGGGAGTGCAGTTGTTTGATCAGTTCGCTGCGCACGGCGAAACCAGCCAGGCGATTTTCCGCCCTTATAACCATATAGAAGTTGATATTGCTCTCCCCAAAGGCTTCGTAGCGGAAGAGCGGTTCGGATTCCCGATGGGCCCCGGGATGCTCCTGGAGCACGCGCTCCATCACGTCCAGTCCGACTGCCTCCACCAGGTGCAGGTCGCTGTCGTAGGACACGCCGCAGGAGACGACCATGTCCAGCGGGTCCTCGGGCTTGCTGTAATTGGTGATGATGGTCTCGGCAAAAAGAGAGTTGGGAACCACCACCAGATTGTTGGTCCAGGTGCGAAGCCGGGTACTGCGCCAGTTTACGTCCACCACATAGCCGCTGATCCCGTTCGCCATCTCGACATAGTCGCCGCCGCTGACGACGCCTTCGGTAAGGACGTAGGTGCCGGCAAACAAATTGCTCAGGGTAGGTTGGACGGCCAACGCAACGGCCAAGCCGCCGATGCCGAGGCCGGCGACCAGAGGCGTGATGTTAACGCCAAGAATGTCCAGGCACAACATGGCGGCGATGACTATGGTGAATCCCAGCACCCCGCGACGGACGAGCGGGAACATCCAGCTGCTCGAGTGAACCTGACCAGGGATTTGGAGATGGGCCACGAGCCATGATAGAGCTGCGGAGGCGACGCCGTTGACCAGCGCGGCTCCAATCAGGACGGCGACGATGGCGCTGACTTTGTTCACCAAGTCCTGGATCGCGGGAGGCGGCGAGAGAGTGGTCAACCCAAGGTACATACCGGCCAGGAGGATGAAGGCCGTTGCCGGAACTCTTACGGCGGCCACCGCTTTCACGTCGAAATTGGCGCCCCTTATGATGGAGAGCCGGAGCAGCAACCGAAAAAACACCCTGCTGAACAGAAAAGCGGTAATGATGGCCGCGGCCAGGATAATTCCGGCGACCAGCAGGTCAACCCAGTCAATCGTTTCGCTGGCAACCCAATGGGAAAAAGCCTGCCACCAGGCCCGGATATAATGCGTCATTTGAGATTGACCGTCATGTCCCGGGCGGGCGTCCTGCTAGCTGCGGTTCTGGACGACGATGGTGTTTACCATCTTGTCATGGAGGGCCTGGCGTTTCTGGTCCCACAGCGGCCAGAGGTGGTCGACCACGGTGTAGATCCCGCCGGTAATGGAGGAGAGAACACCGCCGAGCAGCCCCTTGATGACGAACTCCCGGAGGAAAGTGTAACCCCAGCCTGACGGTTCGCCATTCTCCCGCACCACTCGAATTCCCACCAATTGTTTTCCGGGAGTCTGGCCGTTCTTCAAGGTTACTAGCCACCAGATGACGTATCCGGCGGCCAGCAGGAACCCGATAGCCGCCAGGACCAGCAATGCCAGGGCGAGGCCGCCGGAGCCTGATGTGTCACGGCCGCCAACGGCGAGAATCACGCCTACCACGAGGAGCGCCGCCGCTGCCGTCAGGGGCAGGTAGAACATCACGGTGTCCAGGATGTAGGCCAGGAAACGCTGCAGGAAAGTCGCCAGATTCAGCGTTCCAGTTTCTTCCATGGTGAGCTCCTCGACACATTCAATGGGGTGAACCGCGGCCGGGATCGGGAACCCGGCGGTGCACCGACAGTTTTATACGACATAAACGGGTCGGGATGGCAGGGCAGTTCGGCCGGGTTTCAGCCAGTATGCAGCGCCGCCGCCGCAAGCGAGAAGACATCATGCCGGAAGAGTCTGGCGATGCAAGGCAACGGCGAGAGGAAGGGGGAGGAAAGGGAGGTTGTGCCGGATGGGGCTTCCGGGGTTTGGAGGCGACGGGCGGATTCGAACCGCCGAATAGAGGTTTTGCAGACCTCCGCCTTAGTCCACTTGGCTACGTCGCCTCAGTGTGCGCTTCACGCCGGTGCGCGGAACTTCCCCGCGCTTGGTGCCGAGGGCGGGACTTGAACCCACACGGGCTTTCGCCCACGGCCCCCTCAAGACCGCGTGTCTACCAATTCCACCACCTCGGCCCTTCGGCGCATGGGAAATTATACCACAAGCCTTGTCGGGCTTGGAGTTCCGAAGGCCAGGGCAGCGCCTTGTTGCTATAATGGGACGGCTGACGGGATGGTATGAGGAAGCGTTCGCGAGCACCAAGGAACAGCACCGCAAAACAGGTCTTGCTCCATGTCTTCGACAATGAGCCGATGGCCCGGATGGCGGAGCAGCGATTGCATTCGGAGGGGGTCCCCGCCCTGGTGCGGAGTTTGCATGGCGGCCCCGGCCTGTGGGGGTCGGCTTTCAACCTGCCGCATGGGTTGTACGTGTTTCAGAATGATGAGGCCAAGGCCCGGGAAGTCCTCGGGGTGGGCCCGGGGGATTCGCCGGAGGCCGACCCCCCGTCTGCGAAGAGGTTTCCGCTGGGCATTTTGCTCTTTGCGATAGGGATTGCCGCTGCTCTTACTCTCACCGCTCCGGCGTGGACGCCCCTGTTCAGGTAGGGGTTAAACCGGGTCCCGGTTACGGGGCTTTCCAGGAGGATAGATCGTTGTCAGTCCGGTATGGCGTATCCATTGTGGTGCAACCTTCCTTCATAGCCGGACTCCACCGGGCCAGGCAACTGGTCTGCAACCAGTACGGATGCTGGGCGGCGGAGATGCACATGGCCCACCTGCCTCTGATTGACTATTTGGTCTGCACCGACGAACAGGTGCCAAGGTTGGATGCGGGCCTGGAGCAGGCCGTGGAGGAATTCAACCAGGATGACCGGATGGTCCTGTTGTCCCGGCGGCCGGTTGCGGCGGTTGCGGATGAGTCCGGTCACCTGTACGTCCCGTTTGAGGATGCGGGAAACGATCTGCCAGGGCTGGCGGGGCGAAGGGGGTCCAGGCGCGGGGAGCCTGCCAAGACGGTGTGGCAACTGCGGGAAGCCGTTTTGGGGGTGGCCGCAGGCGTCACAGGGGCATCTCAAACCCACCAGGCCGAGATGCTGGAACGTCCGGTCAGGTTCGACCTGATGCGTTTCGCCAACCTGCCGCCCCGGGTCTTTGAGAGCGCGGCCAACTTCGCCGCGGGGGCGGTGGAGGGCGTGGACCTGCCGGAGACCACCTTTCCGGTGGAAATGGTGTTGATCCGGCTGGAGTCCGACGCAGCAGGGGATGACTGGAGCGCCGGGGGATGGGCCGCCGACCTGCGCTGGCAGATTGTCAACAGCTATCCGCTCAGGAAGAGATAACAAGGAGATAACTATGAGTACGACTTTGACACCATCCACCAAGCCCACGGCGAAGTTGAGGGGAATGCTCAATTCGGATGGATTGATCGTGGCCCCCTTCGTGATGAACGGCCTGCACGCCAGGATCGCCGAGTCGGTGGGGTTCAGCGCGGTGTACATGACGGGAGCGGGCACCGCCGCGGAGCGGGGGTTTCCCGACGTGGGCTGGCTGACCATGACCGAAATGGTGGCCAACGCCAAATACATCGCCAACGCCGTGGACATTCCGGTGGTGTGCGACGCCGATACGGGATACGGCAACGCCCTGAACGTCCAGCGGACGGTGCGGGAGTACGAGGCCGCCGGGGTGGCGGGGATTCACATCGAGGACCAAGTGTTTCCCAAGAAGTGCGGGTTCTTCGAGGGCAAGCAGGTGGTCCCGATGGAGGAGCACGTCCAGAAGATACGGGCGGCTCTCGATGCCCGCAGCGACCCGGATTTCGTCATCATCGCCCGCTGCGACGCCTACGCCGTAACCGGCTGGGAGGACACGGTGCGCCGGTGCCGGGCCTACCGGGACGCCGGCGCGGACCTGGTGTTCGTGGACGGAATCAAAACGCTGGACGATCTGCGGAACTACGCCGACGACCTTCCCGACATGCCCCGGATGTATAACGGGGACCTGACCTCGACCCAGGAAGTCGAAGCGCTGGGTTACAAGCTGATGATCTGCGGCAGCACCATCTGGCTCATCTACAAGCAGCTGCTGGAAGCCTTCACCGAGCTGAAAAACGACGGACGGGTGGACCCCAACCGGTACGGGACCCGCTGGGACGTGGCGGGCCTGCTGGGCCTGGACAATGTGTACGAGCTGGAACGCAAGTACGGGGTGACCGAGACGCCGGTGGGGTGAACTGAATTAGGGCCTTTCGATTTTTGGGGAGGGCTTGATTCCGACCGCTCAGCGGGCCTTGCCGCACACCTGAGCGCATTGCATCCATCAGGGATTGCACCCCCACCCTAACCCTCCCCCGTCAAGGGGGAGGGAATAATCGAAAGGCCCTGTGAACTGAATCCCCGGGGGAGATTCCCGGCAAGGGAGGAGATGTATTATGCCCCGTTTCCTGGTACAGGCTTCTTACAACCGAGAAGGAATATCAGCCTTGATAGCCAACCCGCAGGACCGGGCGGCGGCGATACGGCAAATGGTTGAAGGCATGGGCGGGAAGTTGGAGAGCTTCGACTACGCTTTCGGCGACTATGACGTGGTAGCCATTGGCGAATTTCCCGACAACATCACCATGGCCGCCGTCTCGATGGCCGTCTCCGCCGCTGGGGCGGCCAGAAATATCAAGACCACTCCCCTGCTGTCGGTGGACGAAGCAATAGAAGCCATGAGAAAGGCGGGGTCGGTGGGCTACCAGCCCCCCGGAAGCTAGGGGAAGCGGGCGAGAGTCCTTTCCTGTCGGAAGCGGTGGGGCGGGAGCACAGAACTTGCGGGCGGTCCGATGAGGGGAGGGGAACATTACTTCCCTTCCCCTCTTGTATTCCTGCTAGTGGCCGCCCATACCCTGGAATTCCCGTTCGGTGGTTTCGGCCTCGACCTGCTGGTACTCGGGAAGGCTTATCAGGGCCTCGACGTCGGCGCGCATTGCGGCGACCTGGGGGGCGTTGATGCCGATGTGGCCGGTATCCCGCAGGCTTTCGTACACCTGCTTCAACCCGTTGGCGGCGGCGATGGTGGGTGTGCTGGCGTAGATGATGATCTGGTATCCCAGGTCGGCGTATTCCTGGACGGTGATGTCGTCGGCGCCGGCGATGACCAGGAGAGGGATGTCGGGAACCCCCTTCCGGTAGGTGTCGAGGTCTTCCCGCTGGCGCACTCCACGGGGCATGAGGACATCCACTCCCAGGTGCTTCAACGCGTTGCCGCGCCGGATGGCTTCGTTCATGTCCCCTTCGACGGCACTGAAGGCGTCGGTGCGACCGATGATGAGGAAATCGGGGTCGGTCCGGGCCTGGAGGGCATACCTCATCTTCTCGAGGAATTCATCGAGGGGAATGACGTGTTCCAAACCGGCATGGTAGGAGGCCCGTTTGGGGTAGACCTGGTCTTCGATGTGGATGCCCGCCAGCCCGGCGCCTTCGAAGGTGCGGACGGTGTGCATCGCGTGGACCGGGTCGCCGTAACCGGCCCCGGCGTCGGTTATGACAGGAAGATTAACGGAACGGACAACCCTGGCGGCGACCTCGACCTGTTCGGTCATGGTCATCAGCGGCTCGGTTACCGCGAGATGGGCTCCCGTCATGTATCCGCCGCAATAAACGGTGTTGAACCCCAGCGACTGAACGAGACGGGCGGACATGGGGTCGTATGCGCCCGGAGCCACGATGGTTTCTCCGGACTGGATTCGCGCCTTGAAGTCGGAGCGCACTGACATGGGCTAGCCCCCTCTCCTGAAATTTGGTGATTCAAAGGACCCGAGATACGGTCTTTCCGGCCCCTCTTTCCCGTCGCTCAAGCCTGGGGTATCAGGGGCATGACCTCGCGGGAGAACTGTTCCATGCCTTCCTGCTGGGCGGCTACGCTGTCGCCGGGGAAGCTGAAGATGAAGTTGGAGACTCCCAGGTCCTGGTACTGGCGGAGGTCGGCGGCAATCTGCTCGGGCAGGCCCTGCATCATGGGGCGGACCGGGTCGGCGGGTGCGGCGAAGGATACGTTGGTGCTGAAGCAGATGTCCACCGCATCCTCGGGGCGTCCGGCCTGGACGCTGAGGCGGCGGAGGCGGGCGATCTTGGTTGCCATTTCCTCGGGCTCCAGGATGGCGGGGGGGCGAAGGCCGATGGGCATCCACCCGTCGCCCAGCTCGGCGGCGCGGCGGATGGCCGGTCCGGTGTGGCCGCCGATCCAGATGGGAGGGTGGGGTTCCTGGACGGGCTTGGGCAGGAACCCGGCTCCCGCGACGTCGTAGTATTCCCCATGGAACTCAGGGTTGTCGTTGGTCCAGAGCTCCTTGAAGAGACGGATGTAGTCGTTGGTGACGGCGCCGCGTTGGGCGAAGGTGTCGAGGCCGAGGGCCTGGAATTCCTCTTCCATCCAGCCGACGCCGGCTCCCAGAATCAAGCGGCCGCCGGAGAGGACGTCGAGGGTGGCCAGCATCTTGGCGGTGAGGACCGGGTTGCGGTAGGGGAGGATGAGGACGTGGGTGCCGAGTCGGACCCGGTGGGTGCATCCGGCCAGGAAGTTAAGCGTGGAAATGGGCTCGTAGTAGGGCTGGTCCGGGGTGAAGGTGGCGACACCGTCCGCCGAATAGGGGTAGAAGGAGCTGACTTCCCGGGGGAGGATGATGTGGTCGCTGACCCATACCGAGTCGAACCCAAGGTCCTCGGCGCGCTGGGCTATGGAGCGGAGGTTATCCGGGCTGGCCAGGGGCCCCCGGCTGGGCGCGGAGCATCCAAAAGTTGTCGGCATAGCGGTCTCCTTGTTATGAGGTGGGTGACGATTGAGTTCTCACCTCCATGCTAACCCCCGCCGGCCCTTCCCGTCATTCCCGCGCGCTCCCCCGTCGTTTGTATGTTACAGCAGGGCCTCGACCTCTTCGACGAACCGCTCCACTATGCCAATGTCTTTGTCTATATCCTCGGCCGTCATGGAGTCTTCATAGAAATTGGTATGCAAGTAAGCGGCGGTCTTGAACATCTCCCGCATTTCCGGGTCGCCCGACTCTCTGACGACAGCGTTGATAACGGTGTATACGTCGGAATGCCGCTCGTAACTCTCACCCGCCCGGTCCGCAAATGCCTTCATGATTGTGGCAGCCGCCCCCCCAACCTTTCTCGGCGGCTTGTTCGAGATCACCGGCGGCGAGTTCTTCCCTGGCCTTGACCAGAAAGTCGCGGCTGCGCTCCCGGCAGCTGTGCTTCTGTTGCACCATCGAGGCTCCCTTCTACAAGGTGTTGACTGCTTTCCGGTGGTTGGGTGTGGGATCGGGTTTTGCAGGGAAGGATTTACCGGGGTCTGGATTCCCGCCTGCGCGGGAATGACGGGAAGAGCGGCGGCAGGGATTGAGATTAGCGAGGCAAGGACTTCGCCCCACCTTCCCCTTCCCACAGGTCCAACTCCTCTTCCGGCAACGGGTCGAAGAAACTGTCCGGCAGGACGAACTTCCCCTTCAGGACGTCGGGCCGGGGTTGGCCTTTTTGGCTAACCGGCGTCAGTCGGGCGACGGGCCGGCCGTTGCGGGCGATTATGACATCCTCACCGGCTTCGACCTGCTTGAGCAGGCGGGACAGGTTGGTCTTGGCTTCATGCACGTTTACGGTTGTCACGTCACCCTTCCGCAGGATTTAGTTAGCTAATTATATGACCAGCCGGGGTCACCGGCAAAGCGGGAAGGGACAGGTGAGGAGCACCGGTTTTTTTGGTTGTTGTGCCAAATTGTGCCATTTCGTTGAATTTGAGCACGAAAACCGGGTTTCCGACGGTTCAGGGTATGCCATTCCGGGGGAATTCTTGTCGCAAACTGTGTCACGTTTGTAGCATTTTGTGCCATTTTTGTGCCGTTGAAGACGCACGCCTGAGCCGAGGACAGGGGAAGGGCCGCGGCCCGGTTTTGATTGAAGCTGTGACGAACACTGTACCCGACGCTATACCGCTGAGCGGGGCCCTGTCAACAGGCTATTGTCAGCAGCCAGGATGATTGCAAAGTTCCCCCGCCTACGCGGGGGCAGGCTCCTCGCCATAGCTGGCGGCGCAGTTGCCTGGGTGTCCCGTTATCGAACAGGATGTGCATGGGGCGCCCTGGCCCGGAGCTCCTGCGCTACGTGCTCCAGCACCGCCATCACGCTCTCCTCCTCGGCCCCATCAAACCATTCGATGAAGTCGTGGATGGTCGCGCCGGCTGCCAGGTTCTCGAAAAGGGTGTACAGCGGCAGGCGGGTGTCCTTGAACACCCAGTTGCCGCTCGCCCTGCCCGGTACGCTTTCCACGGCCGGGCATGTTGACCAGTCAATCATGGCGTCACCTCTCTGCCTCTGCGCTGTTGTTGCGATTATCGGCGACCGGAACATCCGATGCAATTGCCTGGCCGTCCTTGGGACATAGCAGGAACGCCCCCTCCGCCTGCCCTTTTTCCCGTCACCCCCGCGGAGGCGGGGGCCCAGACCCCCGTAAATCCTCCCCTCAGGAACGCCCACCGGAGCATACCCACTCCCCCCGGCCCGGACTACGCCCGTGGCTTTCCGTCAGGTTATAGAAACTCACGGAAAATTGGGTCATAGGTTACACCTATGTTACATATTGGGTGATACAATGTCTCTCGATGCACCTGATACCGGGTATCAGGTGATGGCCGATGGCGGTGCCGGGCCCGGCCGCCGCCGGCTCCAGGAGAAGGACCAATGTAGGTACACCCCATGCGCCAGTGGCGCGGCACCAGGCACATTTACCAACCAAAGGCATACCAGGGAGAAACAAGGCAAACCACATGCATACCCCCATCAACCGGAAGAGACCCTTCATCATATACGGAACAGTGCTGGCCATGGCCGCCCTGCTGGCGGTCCTGCTGGCGGCGACCATGACGGCCGGCCTCACCCAGGCCCAGGATTTCGTCACCCCGACCGAGCCCAGGACCGGAGAGAACTCAGAGGAATACGACGCGCCCCTTCCCTGCTCCGAGAAAGCAGAGCCGGACGACCAGACCGCCAAGGTCATCAATGGCGGCCACTACGCCGTCTTCGACGCCTTCTGGGACTACGAAGTCGGGCACCTGTCCAACAACTTCTGTCCTCCGTCGGTCATGCATAGAGCTAAAGCGGGTAGAAATCCAGCCGTGGATGTCCGCACCGACGCCCACACCCACATCAGCGAGACTGTCTTCTCCGTCCCGGACAGGTACAAGGTCACGGTCGTGGACTCAGGCGTAAC
Source organism: Dehalococcoidia bacterium (assembly GCA_965203675.1). Classification (GTDB taxonomy): domain Bacteria; phylum Chloroflexota; class Dehalococcoidia; order Lucifugimonadales; family UBA3495; genus CATOSK01. Next base: position 895,782 of record CBDBDE010000001.1, read on the forward strand.
AAACGGCAACCCGTCCAACGTCACGGGACCCAAGATCGACCTTGCCAATTATCCGTTCTTGAGGGACGCCGTATCGGCCGTAAAGCCGGGCCCGGACAGCACGGCGGAGAATCCGACGACCGTCTTCGCCGACAATTCCGTCTGGTGGGTCAAGGCGGAGAACGTACCGGCGAACACCGACGCCAACACGCCCCTGATTCTCGGCTTCTCCACCGACCTGATGGAGAAGGCGGACTGGTATCGCCCCGACGGCCCCGACGAAGGCACTGAGCCGGAGCCCCCGGTGCAGTTCCAGTTCGTGGCCGTGCACGTGCTGAAGGACGGGTCGCCGCAGGAAGCGCACGTGGTGGGCGCCCACTTCTTCGCCTTCGACCCCGGTACATCGCAGCGGGAAGCGAAGTGGAGCACCGTCGACGCCGCCACCAGCAGCGGAATCCAGATGTTTACCGATCAGTACCGGCACATGCAGTACGTCTTCACGAAGCCCGGCCAGTACCGGGTGCAGGCGGAAGTCAAGGGCCACGTCCGTGGTCTGCCGGACCGGCTCGCCGGCGCTCCCGCGGACTGGAGTCCCATCCACCCTGGCGCCAGCGTATCCAGCCCGGCCGAGTGGTACACCTTCCATGTGGGGCCGGAGGACGACCTGAGCGTGACCATCACGGCCGCCGACGAGACGCCGGACGACGCTGCCACCACCATCACCGACAGCAACGTCTCGTTCACCGTCACCGCCACCAACACCGGCCCGGAGGACGCCAAGAACGCCGTGGTGCAGGTCCAACTGCCTGAGGGCTTGCTTTACCACGACGGCTCCGCACGGGTCGGCTCCGCCACCACCGGACCTTCGTCCAGCGTCTTCAACTACGAGGCCGGCGTCATTGCCTGGGACCTGGGACGCTTCGGCAACTATGGCACCCTGAAAGAGGGCGAGACCCGCAACGCATCACCGGCCACCCTGACCTTCACCGCCGACGTGGCGACCGGCGCAGGCAAGCGGCTGACGGCCACGGCCGAGAGCCGCAACACCGACCGGCAGACGTTGGACTCCAACCCCGGCAACGACACTTCCTCGGTCACCGTGGTCCGGTCCAGCGGTACCGTCCGGCCTCCAATCCTCGGCAGCATGACCTGCTCCATACCGGAGCACGCCGTCGCCGGGACCCATTGCGGCGACCCGGTGGAGGTGTACAACCCGGACGGCCGGCAGCTCAGCTTCTCTCTTTCCGGTCACGCCGCGGGCTGGTTTGTTGTCCACCCCCACGGACAAATCGCGCTGGCCGCCGGCAAGAGCCTGGACTACGAGGAGCAGTGGGCTTTCCCTCTCAACCTCAACGTCAGCGACGGCGTCAACTCCACCGGCGGGGCAGACACGTCCATCGACGACAGCATGACGCTGCTGGTCAAGGTGGTTGACACGGAGGTCGGCTCGGTCCACCCGAGGGTGAACTTCATCACCGACCCGGTTAGCCCGGTGGCAGGGGACCAGGTCAGGGTTTGGGCGAGAGTTGCCGGTCTGACCTTCGAAGAAGGGAGTTTCTACTACTGCCTCTGGACGGACGAATCGGGCAACCGCATATCGGAGAGCTTTAGTAGTGACTGCCACGTCGACTTGCTGTTGGAAACCGCTGGCACCCAACAAGTTAAGGTGCATGTAAAGTGGGACACCGGCGGCATGACCGCCGACACCAGCGTCACCTGGGCTGCCTCCGAATAGGCTGGCCTTAACGGTAATTCGCATCCGCCAGGTTCCCGCCCCCAAAGAGATGGGGGGCGGGAACCGTCTCCCCGGACGTGATTTCGTGAAGTACAAGTAGTCCTATGAATGCAATGAGAGCGTCATCTCGCTGGAAAGCCCTTATCTTATGCCTGCTCGCCGCGGCCGCGGCGGCGGTCTTGCTTCCTGAGACCGCGCGGGCCCAGGAGGGACCGGAGTACGAGTACGTCGATTTAGTAATGCGTTATGAGGAAGCCCCTACCGGTCACCCAGAAAAGGTTCGATATAGAGTTCGAAATAATGGGAAGGCAACAGCCACCGGAGTGACCATATCATTTCTGCTTGAAGACTTGGAAGTAAATACCTTCGCAGGGTCTTCCCCCACTACGACTAAGAACGGCACCAACCAAAGGTTTACAAAGGAGATTGGGACTATGCCACCCGGCGGCTCCTCGCTGCCCTTTATATTCAGCACAAAACTCCACTCTGGTCACTCTGTGCATCGGGTCGGGGTCATAAACGCCACAGCTTCCTCCAATGAGCCTGAACCGGATATATTGCTGGCTAATAACGTCATAAAAGTTTATTCCTATAGTCACCCCAACCACGCACACATGAAAGGCAATAAATTGGCGCTCCTGCTATCGGTAGACAACTTGCGGCCAAAGGCAGGAAACGATGGTGTAATTGCAGTAGACTTCGATTTAACCGCCAGAAACGTCAATGCAACGGCATTGATTGGTAGCTTTTTCGTTAACCTCATCGCAGATGCAAGAGTGAAAGTGGAATTGTCCAAGGGACTGAAATTCCACAAAGACTGGCAGCCGCCCGCTACGTTGTTTATGAAATCAGACAGCCAGTCGGGGACCTGGTCCCCGCCGGACACGGACAGAAAAGGCACTACTGCTCCTCCTAATGAACGGAAGATTGAAATAGAGACCCAACTGACATCGGAAAGCCTGGACGATATCCCGCTGGAAGAGCGGTGCATCACCGCCTGGGTAGAGGACAGCAAGCCCCCGCCCAGCCCGGGTTACGCCCTGGGCAGCCTCAAGCAATGCCTGGGGGATGACCCTCCGGTGTTGTTTGAGTCCGGGAAGGTCGAGTTAATGGCCGTGTACTCCTGCTTCGGCGCCAATCCGGTTGCCTACCCATGCCGGTCCGATAGTCAGGGGGCGGTTGTGAACGACCTGGAACTGCTTGTAAGGGCGAATCCTTTGGAAAATCTCGATATTCGCTCCAGGGGCATAGGGCGCATTGATGAGGATGAGGGCAGCACATTTGGCGGTTATCGTGCCGCGTTGCGTCCCGAACAAGTTGTCATCCAAGTCAAGGACCCGGAGGGGCGGAGAAGCGACAGTTCCGGGGTACGGTGGCAAACTTATTCAGACGCCTTTACCAGGGGCGTTGATCTCGATGAAAAGTTCATTAATAAAGGCACGGCAACCTGGACCGCGAGTAGAGTCCGTGACAAAGTTACCGCTGTTGGCCTCAACGGAAATAAACCCGGCACGCTATCGATAAAGGACAGTGTAGATGATACTGAATATGCAAATGCTGATTGGGATTTCCCCACCGACTCTACTGTATGGTACTCATTCAGTGATTTACTTAGAGTGTACTATGAGATGAGTACCCTAGGCACCTATGTCACTACACGGTCTTTTCGAGCAGAACGCAGCGGCCTCACAACCCCCTATACAGCTTCGGGAACGTTCCACATCCACGTAGGCCCGATAGCGGAGCTGGAAGTGCGGGACGGCGGCGCCAGCGTTCACGCCGCTGCCGACGAGAGCGCGCTGACGATAGTCGCCCTCAACAACGGGCCGGACACGGCCCCCGCCAAGGTGACCGGGCTGCCCACCGGGGCGAAAGCGCTCCACACCAGCCAGGGCAGCTACGACCCGGATACCGGGGTGTGGGACATCGGCGAGCTGGAGGACAAGGACTTGCTCCGGGCATCGGGCAGACCCCAGGCAACGCTGGACCTGGGCGCGTCCGACGGGGACACCGCCAGCGTAAGCATTGCCAACTCGAAAAACTACGAAGTCTGCATCGATAGCAGCGGCGAGGACGTGGACCTCTCTTCCCCTTCGGAGACTGCCTGCACCACCGAGGACTCCACCAACTCCTGGCACACCACTGCCTACTACGACCACATTGCCGGCAACAACACGGCCGCCATCACGGCGGCCCGGGGCACGGGCGGCGTCGGGCCGGGCATTCCGGCCAACCCGAGGACGCAGACGGGGACCACTGCCGTGATGTGGGACGAGGTCGGGCTGCTGCACGGTGTCCCCGTCTCCCATTACCAGGTCCAGTGGCTGGGCAACGGCTGGACCACCTTGGACCGGGCGGTGTACGGGACCCAGTACGGGGATGCCGCGCCCAGCGGACGGCGCGACTACCGGGTGCGGGCGGTGAACCTGGCGGGGGCGGCGGGTCCCTGGTCCCGCAGCACCGCCACGGCGCAGGCGGGCCAGGCCGGCCCGCCGGTGAACCTGAGAGCGCAGGCCGACGGCAACAACGCCATCGACCTGTTCTGGGACGCGCCGGAGGACGCGGGCGGCTCGGCGGTCACCGGCTACACGGTGCAGTGGTCATCCGACGGGACGGAAGGCAGTTGGCGCAACGCGGGCAACGCGACGGACCTGACCTTCAAGCACCGGGGCCTGGAGGTAGGGGCTATCCGGCACTACCGGGTGGCGGCGCGGAACAGCGGCGGCCTGGGCCATTGGTCGGTCCCGGTGATGGGGCAGACGGTGTCCGGCGTCCCGGACGCGCCCACGCTGACGGCCAAGACGCTGTCCGACTACGAGATAGAGCTGACCTGGAACGAGCCGAAGGACAACGGGGAGGCCATTTCCGGATACCAGGTGGAGTGGTCGCCCGACGGCTCGGCGGAAAGCTGGAGCCGGCTGACCGACGCGGGGGTTGATCCGACCAGCTACACCGACTCCACGCTGCCGGCGAACACGCGGCGGCACTACCGGGTGCGGGCGGTGAACAGCGTGGGCAACGGGGCGTGGTCGCGGACGGTTTCGGCCATCACCCAGCTCACTCCGCCCGACGCGCCGTCGCTGACCAGCCTGGAGGCGGACGGGCCCAACGCCATCGTGGTGTCCTGGAGCGAGCCCTACAACCTGGGCGACCTGAGCATAACCCAATACCAGGTGCAATATGCCAAGGACCCGGACTCCAAGATCTGGCGCGGGCCGGCCACGCTGTCCGGCTCCACGCTGTCCTGGCGTCATACCGGGCTGAAGCCGGGGGAGACCTGGCACTACCAGGTGCGGGCCAGCAACGGCGGCGGGCGGTGGAGTCCCTGGTCGTATTACCTGTCGGCGACGACGGCTTCGGACGACGCGCCCAAGCCCGTGACCGGCTTCAGCGTGGGGTACAACAAGGAATCGGGCAGAGTCGAGCTGACCTGGAACGATCTGGCCAGAAACAGCGGCGAAGCGACATTCGACTACGAGCTGGAGCGGTCCGAAGACGGCAGCGACTGGCGTCTTCTGGCGACGGTGAGGAGCAACGACTCAAGCCGATGTACCGAGGCCGACGGGAAGTGCAAATACGAAGACGGGGACCTCTGGCCCGGCGCCAAGCTGTACTACCGGGTCCGGGCGGGCTCCGTCCAGGACAAGGGGCCGTGGGCCGCGCAGAAGACGGCAACGGTGCCGGCCAATCCGCCGGACGAGCCCTGGATCAGCTGGAGCGAAGCCGACGGGTCGAACCATATCTACCTGGAATGGGAACCGCCGTACTACGACGGCGGGGCGGACATCACCGGGTACCGGCTGCTGTGGTGCCGGGTTCTGGACGGAGCGGACGAAAACCCGTGCCTGGTGACGGAGAGCAACTCCCCGGACGACCCCCCGGGATACAGCCGGATCTCCCTGGGAGCGTCGAAGCGGTCCTACTACCATTCCGTCAGCCCCGGTTATTTCTACTACCACCTGCTGCGGGCGACCAACGGCGGCAACCGCTGGAGCGAGTGGCAGGAGCACGACATCGCCTACGGCAGGACGTATGCGGGGGTTCCGGCCGCGCCGGGCCTGACGGCGCGGGCCGTGGATTCGAGCCAGATCAAGCTGACCTGGACGAGGCCCAATAGCTACGGCTCCGAGATCAGCGAATTCTGGCTGTACATTTACGAATACGGGGACAAGCTGTACGACTGGGACAACATCCTGGACGTCGTGAGGGTCCCGGGCGACCGGGCCGAGTGGACCATCGAAGGCCTGAGTCCCGGAACGACGAGGTATTTCCGGGTCCGCGCGCTCAACGATAACGGGGAGGGCAAATACTCCGTGCTGCGGCAGGCCACTACGCTCGGCAACTGAGGACGGGCAGCTGAGGATGGGCGGCGGGTGGAAGGGGGTTGCCGGAACGCCAGGACGGGTCTGACCGGCAACCAGGTAGAGGGGCAGGGACGATTCCACCCGCCGCCAGTCCATCGACAAAGGCATCCAGGTGGTCATCTGTGGTAAGGTGCTGCGGGAATTGACGGCGGTCTGGGCAGGCCATCCCCGTTCCGGGTGACGCCGCCGTCCCAACCGCAGCAACCGGAGATCCAGCCCATGACCACTGGCCCCACCAGGATGCGAGCCTGGGTGCTGATCCTGTCCGCAGCCCTGGCCTCGCCGGTATTTTTGCTCTCCCTGGCCTGCGGCGGGGGAGACAACACCCTGACCGTGTACTCCGGGCGGTCGCAGAACCTGGTGAATCCCATCCTGGACAGGTTCATAGAGGACAGCGGCATCAACATACAGGTGAAGTACGCGGGAAGCTCGGCCATCGCCGCCACCATCCTGGAAGAGGGCGAGAACACGCCGGCGGACGTGGTGTTCCTGCAGGACCCGGGGTCGCTGGGCAGCCTGGCCCACGCCGGCCTGCTGGGAGAAATCCCCGAGGAAGTGCTGAACAGGGTGGACCCGGGGTTCCGCTCACCGGCGGGACAGTGGGTCGGCACGTCGGGACGGGCGCGCACGGTGGTATACAACACATCCGCCATTGATCCGGATAACGACCTGCCGGACTCCATCCTGGGTTTCACAGCCCCGGAGTGGAAGGACCGGGTCGGCTGGGCGCCATTGAACGCTTCCTTCCAGTCCTTTGTCACCGCGTTCCGGCTCAGGTGGGGCGATGAGGCGGCGCGGGCCTGGCTGGAAGGGGTCCATAGCAACGGGGCGCGCCAGTATCCGAACAACACCACCACCGTGATCGGCGTGGCCCGGGGCGAGGTGGACGTGGGGTTCGTCAACCACTACTACCTGCAAAGATTCCTGGAAGAAGAGGGAGAGGGGTTCGGCGCGAGGAATCACTTCCTGGGCGGCGGAGACCCCGGGGCGCTGGTGCTGGTGGCCGGGGTGGGAATAACCAGCACCAGCAAGAACCGGGAAGGGGCGGAGCAACTGGTGGAGTACCTACTTTCCGAGGAGGCGCAGACCTACTTCGCCGAGACGACCAAGGAGTACCCGCTCATCGAGGGGGTGGAACCCGTGGGCGACCTGCCTCCCCTGGAGTCGCTGGAACCGCCGGAGGTGGACCTGGGCAACCTCACCGATTCCCGGGGCACGCTGTCCCTGTTGCGGGAGGTGGGCATCATCCCGTGACGGTGGCTCTGAAGATGGGGCATCCAGCTGGGGAACCCTGCCCAACAATCCGATGATGCCCGACCACCGGGGAATCTTGACCCTTCCGGGGGATGGGGATGCGCTCTGCGGTTGAGCTTGAGGTCAGGGAGCTGATCCGGCAGCACGGGCGGATCACATTTGCCCGGTTCATGCAGGCCTGCCTGTACTCGCCCGGGGGAGGCTTTTATTCCGCCAGGGACGGCAGGATCAACAACCACTTCGGCACCTCTCCCACCAGCCATCCGGTCTTCGGCGCCCTGATAGCGAGGCAACTGGAGCAGATGTGGCATCTCCTGGGGGAGCCTCCCGTTTTCCATGTAGTCGAGGTGGGGTCCGGCGACGGCGCCCTGGCCAGGTCCATCGTGGATGCCTGCCGGGGCATGGATCCCCGGTTCGCGCAGGCGCTCTACTACGTCGCTGCGGACTACGATCCTGGATTGCTCCAGTCACGCGAACACACCTTTGGCTGGGTCTCCGAGGCCGGAGATTTGCTCTCTCAGGGCGACCAGGAGCCGAACCTGGCAATCCAGCGGGTCAAAACCGACGGGCTGCGGGCGTTCCGGGATGTTGTTGGCTGCGTTCTCTGCAACGAGTTGGTGGACAACTTCCCGGTCCATCGGTTCGCCATCCAGGGTGGAAGGGTCAAGGAAGTCTACGTGACAACGGATGGTGGTTGTCTCACTGAAGTCCTGGACGAGCCGTCCTCACCCTCCATCGAAAACAGGTTGGCCGGCCTCGGCCTGTCCCTGCCCGAAGGCTATCGGGGCGAGGTCAACCTGGCCCTGGAGGACTGGACCCGCAAGATCTCCGACGCCTTGGACCGGGGGTTTATTCTGACCATCGACTACGGTGAGCCGGCTGACGACCTCTACTCGCCGCAGAACTCCGGCGGCACACTGGTCTGTTACAACCGGCACGCCGCCGGCAGCGATCCGTACCGGGACATTGGGAGACAGGATATTACCTGCCAGGTGGACTTCACGTCCCTCATGCGTATGGGTGACCGGCACGGCCTGGCCACCGTGGGCTACACCACGCAGAGCCGGTTCCTCGAGAATCTTGGCTTTTCCGCTTTCCTCGATGCGCTCCCGGACCAGGGTCTATCCGACGCACGGACGGAACTGAACCGATTGGCTATGATGACCCTGGTGGACCCGGAGGAGTATGGCCACTTCAAGGTGCTAGCCCAGGCCAAGGGGATCGCCCCGGGCATGGAACTCCTGGGATTTGAGGGACGGGCTGAGCTCTAGCTCGGGTGCTTGCTGAGCATTAAGAAGCCGCAGCTGTCCGGCGTGTTGCAGCCGGCCAGGGCTGTTTCGGCCCGTCCCGTCACCTGCCGCGGCCCCGCCGTCCCCCGAAGCTGCTCCAGGCTGTCCGAGAAGAGGCAGGCCCGGGTGCGTCCCGTCCCGTTGTTTCCGCCGCTGGACAGGAAGGGATGGGAGCCTTCGACCCGGATGTCTTCGGCGTAGAAGTCGTGGGCCTCGCCCCACTTGACACCGTGCCACTGGAAGCCTTCAAGGAATTGCTGGGTGAAGGTAAGGTAGCCATCGTAGGGGTTGAAGATGTCAACATCGTCGGGGCCGAGCCCGGAACCCTCCCACATCTTCCGCGCCAGGCCGGCGACCGCCTCCTGGTGCTCCTCCAGGGTCGCCATGGTGCTCCTGCCCCGGCCGTTGTTCTGGGCATGGTTGAGGACGTAGGCGGGCTTTTGCCGCAGGTCCCTGGCCCGCTCGGCGGTGGTGAATATGAAGGCGGCGCAGGTATTGACCGGCCGGTCACAGTCATATATCACCAGCGGTTCCTCAATCACCCGCCCGTTCAGGTAGTCCTCGCGGGTGAGCTGGTAGGGCTCGTGGAGAGCGTAGTAACCCCAGGGGGTCATCAGGCCGTTGCGGCGCAGGTTCAGGCAGAGCGGGGCCAGGCCGTCGTGGGACTTGCCGTATTTCTGGCAGTACTGCAGGAAGACCACCAGGTTGTTAAACATGGCGCCGTTCTGATAGCCCCAGGGCAGGGAAAAGGCGCTGGCGCCGGGGGCCTCCTGGTTGAGGTTCTGGGGATTGTTGTGCCCGTACCGGCCCTCCAGGTTGACCATCGGGTACCATACCAGGGCAGTCTCGCATAATCCGTCACCGACGGCCTGGGCGGCCAGGCCCATCATCGGGCCGATGTAGGGCGCGTCGGACTTGAGATACTTGACGTTCTTCAACCCCAGTTCCCGCTGTATCCAATCCGCTGAGGCGTAGGTCAGGCCGTCCTCGGTGTCATAGGGGGGGTCGAAATAGGGGCGGGGCGCCCAGGTCTGTTCGGCCCGGGTCTCCCGGCTGGTGATAAGCCCGTCGATGTCGTCCAGCGACAGGCCCGCGTCGGCAATCGCCTTCAGGCATGCCTCCTTGGTCAAGCCGCCGCAGCTCCGGTCCATGGTCACGCCGTCCCAGCGCCGGTCGATGTGGGACTGGCCCCAACCGACAACGGCGACCTTGCCCCGGTGCTCCCAGATTCCCATGCCTTCCCGGTTTCTCATCCAGCTTGTGTCGCTAACCATCTCAGCTCCCTCGCATCCTTCGCGCTATTGGCCGTGTCCTGAGTTCTGTTCCCCCTCCGGGGCCGCTCGCCTCCGGGGTCGTGTCTGGCTCGCTGGAGCGGGCTAGGTGATCACCTGCCACTCGTGGACCAGCTGGCCGTTGCTGGTTTCTTCAAATATCAGTTCCACCGGGGCTCCGACCGGCACCTCGCCGGGCGGGGTGCCCGGAAGGTTGGACAGGAAGTTGATGCCAGGGTCTTCGTCCAGGGTTATCACCGCAAAGTTGATGGGTTGCGCCGCCCGGAACCCCCGGATGCGGGAGTCGCGTATCACCATGTAGACGTCAATATGGCCCTTGCCTTCGACTTCCTTCCACTCCAGGTTGGCGTCGGAGCCGCACTTGTTGCAGCGCGGGGCGGGTGGGTAGTGCAGCCGCTCGCAGACGGTGCAGTTCTGCAACACCAGCCGTCGCTCGTTGCAAGCGTCCCAGAAGGGCTTGGTCAGTTCATTGGGCACCGGGGCAGGCCGCTCAAGTCCTGGAATGGTTGACATGATTCTCCCCTCCCGTGGGATCTGGCATACCGCGTTGGCATTTCCTGTGCAATGCAACGCGGATTATATGTAGAGTGTTTTTGCAGGTCAAAGATGTTTGCCGGCCATAGCCGGATTCCGCCCCGCGCCCACCGGAGTCACGGGCCAATATAGGGTAGGAATAACTAATCCGGGGCCGGCCTTCCGTTGAGCCACGGCTCGGCATTGCCGGCGTCCATCAGGACGAAATGGAAACCGGCTGCCAGGGCAAATTGTCGGTCCAGCTCCGTGTCGCCGACGTGGTAGTATTCCTCGGCGGGAAAACGGGACTTGACGTCCGGGAGGTCCTGCTTGGCCGAGACGAAGCTGACCTCGATGCCGTGCCGGTCCCAAATGGACTGCTGCAACGGAAGGGGACGGTCGGAGGAACTGCCGATGATGCAGCCATGATCCCTGGCCTTCCTGACCATGCTCATGGTAATCGGCCCAGGGGGGTCTCCGGCTTCCAGGGTCCCATCTATGTCGAAACTGACTAATACTGGCAAGAACGGTCTCCCTTCCATTATCTGAGGCACGAATTTGACTTGTGTTGAGGGCGTCCGCCTACGGCTCTCCGCCCGCCGAGGGGTCCGCCCACTGGACTATTCCCCGCGCCCCCAGGTCCTCGATCTCCTCATCGCCGTACCCGATTTCCCGCAGCAGGGGCCTGGTGTGCTGTCCAACCTGGATGGAGGTACGGTAGAGCCCCGGGGTCAAGGAAAACTCGACCAGCCCGCCGTAACGGAGGTACCTGCCGACATACGGGTGTTCCACCTCGACGCTCAGGGCGTTGGCCCTGGCGTGGGGATGTTCCGCGTAGAACTCTCCTTCCAGGGCTTCGTCGGCCTGGACGCAGCCGATGTCCGCTGCGATGAGCAGCTCTTCCCACTCGGCGGCGGTGCGGGCGGCGAAGATTGCCGAGAGCTCGGCAATCAGGGCTTCGTCATTGGCCTGCCGGGTCTCTCGGGTGGAGAAGCGGGGATCGGCCAGGAGTTCTTCCCGCTGCACGGTGCGGCAGAACGTTTCCCACTCGTCCTGGAAGAGACAGCCGAGGAATACCCAGCCCTCCCGGCAGCGGTAGAGACGGTACAGGGCATGAAGGCCATGAAGCTCTTCATCGGGCATGGCGATGGGAGGGCGGCTGGCGTGGTCGTAATACTCGTCGGCATTGGTCCAGGCATTGGCGTTGAGCATGGTGACATGGACGGGCTGGCCCTCGCCTGTCATGTCCCTCGCCCGAAGGCCCAGGATGATGCCCGTGGCAACCGCCGGGGAGGTGTTCTGGTCCGGGCCCCAGTTGGATTTCATGATCCAGCGGGTCGCCTCAACGGTCTCCTCCACATCCATGACCTGTTCCGGTGGCGGGGGCATTCCCCGGCCCATCTGCCGCATGGCGCCGCCCATGATGGCGCCGGGAATGGGATGGGCGCCGGGCCGGCGGGCGTGTTCCCCGTGTTCGCCATAGGTCCCCATCCAGACATGGACCAGGCGGGGGTTGATCTTCCGGCAGGTGTCCCAGTCAACGCCGAGACGCTCCGGGACGCCGAGGCGGAAGTTGTGCGACAGGACATCGGCCCTGGCGATGAGCCTGTGGACAATCTCCCTGCCTTCCGGGGTCTGGAGGTCAACCTGGATGCCTTCCTTGCCGGCGTAGGTCCTTGGCTCGGCTATTGCCTGCGCCGTGGAACGCCGGCCTTCATCCAATCGCCGGTCGGTGGCGTCCAGCTTGATGACCCGCGCCCCCAGGTCTGCCAGAAGGGCGGCCGCGTAGGGCCCGGCCTGGATGGTAGCCAGGTCCAGGATGGTGACTCCTGACAGGGGGTGGGCCGGCGCATCGGTCTCATTCGAGCTTCCGCTTCCGGCTTCTGCGGCAGCCGGCAGGCGTCCCAGCACTTCCGCGTTGTGCTGCCCCACGTCAGGGGCCGGGCCGCTGGGCTCCCCCGGGGTTCCCTTGAAATCCACCAGGGGAGCCAGGGTCCGCATGGGGCCCACGCGGGGATCATTGACCGTTGCCACCGTGTTGTTGGCGACCACGGCAGGATGGTCCATGGCCTGGACGCTGGTGCGGTACGGCTCGGCGGCTATGTTGCCGTCCTGGAGGTAAATCTCCATCCATTCGCCGGCGGTCTTCTCCAACTGGCTCTTCAATATCTCCCGGCGCAGGAGTTCCCGGTTTTCCAGGTCTATGGCGGGGACTCTTGCGAACCGGTCATCCTCCAGCAGGTGGCCCAGGCCGATGGCCTTGAGATGGCCCTGGATGTGCGGGACCCGTTGGTTGGCGTGCTGCAGCCAGGTGCCGTCGCCGGTCCGCACGGGAACGTATCCCACCGAGGAGAGGCCACGGGCGCCGCCGGGTCTCCCGGGGAACCGATCCGGGTCGCGGCGCCGGAGCTGCATATTCACCAGTCCGCCGTCGCCGGCGTTGTTGTCGTGGGGAGAGGCCAGGCTCTGGACGATGCTGGTCTGGACCCACTGCCCGCGCCCGCACCGGTCGCGCACGCGGAGGGCGCCGATGATTCCGCGCACCGCGGCCTGGCTGGCGTGCCAGCTGCCGGTGTACACCGCCGAGTAGACCGGGCCTTCCCGGTTGGGCTGTCCCTGCAGATTTAGCATCCGGCCCGCCTTGGCCGCAACAACGCCCTCGTATCCTTTCACCCGCCGGAGCGGCCCCTCCTGCCCAAACCCGGTGATGGAGCAGTAGACCAGCCCGGGGTAGAGTTGCGACAGGGTGTCATACCCCAGGCCCCATTCGTCCATGTCCCCGGGCCGGAAGGACTCGACCAGAACGTCGGCCTGGCCAGCCAGTTGGATAGCCTGCTCGCGGCCTTCCTCGGTGGCGAGGTCCAGCATGATGCCTTTCTTGCCGCGGTTCCATGAAATCCAGCCGGGCTGGAAGCGGAAGGGGTCGCCCCCGGGAGGTTCAACCTTGATAACCTCGGCCCCGTAGTCGGCCATCACCAAGGTGCAGATGGCCCCCGGCATCCCCAATGAGAAATCCAGGACGGTTAGGCCAGTACATGGTCCTGCCACGGTTCACCTCTCCTGCCAGCTATCCGGGGGCCTGTTCGGACGAGCATCCGGGCCGTTCCTTCGGCAACCTGACCTTGTCCGGCGTTGACGCCACCTGGCTTGGGGGATGACGTTCATCCGGTTTCGGCGACCTGCACCGGAAACCGTCAACGCCCACCAGTGCGGGTAGTATACAACGGCCAAATTCAAGGATGGCTACCGGACCTCCCGCCCGGACCGCATTCCGTCGTAGATGGTTCAGCTCAACAGCTGTGGGGGTCTGGATTCCCGGCCCCGCCTGCGCGGGGGTAGGCTCTTCCCCCTTGACGGAGGAAGGGACTCTCGTCTCGACTTGGCAATCGTCCTGCCGGGAAAATAGCCCAACCTTCAAAAGTGCCGCCAAACAGGGTAAGATGGGGGCGTTCAGACCCGCCCCCCGACCTAACTCGATGACCGCCCGGGGCAAGCTGGGCACAAACCAAAGGCCCGCCCTCCGGCAAGTCACCGAAACACCCCGGGGAATCCTCGGAGTCTACCCGGCCGGCCCGCCTGCACGAGGATTTTCCCGACTTATGCCGGATTTCACCAACGCCGTCCCCGCCAACCTGTCCCCCCAACCAGTTAATCCGTCCGACCCGGCCGCAGACTTCGCCGAATTGCCCCGCCGAATTCGGGAAGAGGGGTTGATGGAGCGCCAGCCCGGCTACTACACCATCAAGATTGTATCCACGCTTGCCATGCTCGCCCTGAGCATCGTCCTCTTGCTGGTGGTGGACAATTTCTGGTTCCAACTGGGCAACGCCGCATTCCTGGCTTTTGTCTTCGGACAGATAGGGTACATCGGCCACGATGCCGGGCACCTGGCGGTCTGCCGGTCGGTCCGGGGGAACCGGCTGATCGGTTACGGCGTCTGCTTCCTGCTGAGCATGAGCCAGTCGTGGTGGCTCACCCAGCACAACCAGCACCACCGGACTCCGAATGACCTGGACGACGATCCCCACACCCTGATGCCGGTGCTGGCCTTCTCGGAGGAAAAGGCGAGTTGCAAACGGGGCATCATGCGGTGGCTGGTGGGCTATCAGGCCTTTTATTACTTGCCGATGCTGGTGCTCGAGGGTTTGGGGATTCGGTTGGCGAGCATCCAGTTCCTGATCGGGTCCGGGAAGGCGAGGCAATACCTCCCTGACTTCAGCCTGATGGCGCTGCACTTTGTCCTGTATTTCGGCCTGCTCTTCTACGCGCTGACTCCCTGGCAGGTCTTGGCGTTCGCCCTGGTCCACCAGGGACTGTTCGGGCTTTACTACGGGCTGGTATTCGCGCCCAATCACAAGGGTATGCTGATCCTGGACAAGGACAAGCCTCTGGACTTCGTGCGCACCCAGGTGCTCACCACCCGCAACGTCAAGCCCAACTTCCTGGTGGACCTGATGTACGGCGGGCTGAATTACCAGATAGAGCACCACCTGTTCACGATGATGCCACGGAAGAACCTGGGAAAGGCGCGGCCCATCGTTAAGGAGTTCTGCCGGGAGCAGGGCATTCCTTATTACGAGACCGGAACGCTGAAGTCCTACCGGGAGATTCTCAGCCACATGCATCAGGTCTCGTCCGTTCTCAGAACGGGGTCGAAACCGCCGGCGGAGATGGAAGGCGGCAGTCCTGCCGCCGTTAATTCCGGCGCAGCCGCCACCGGGTAGGACTGCTAGCGATCATGTTTGAAGGCTCCTTCACCGGACTGCTCGGAGTGGCCGCCGGGGAAATACCTCTGGCGGATCCAGACGTCTTCGTGGGGTGTCGATGAAGCCCTGGCTGTTGCTCGGCCGCGCCCAAACCCCCGGGGGAGGAGCAGAGCTCCTTCTGTACCAACGCGACTCCGAGTTCTCGCTCAAAGCGGATAATCAGGAGCTTATGAACAGCCGCGTCTACGGTTCGGAAGAAGCCATGGCCAGACTGGGCTGCCAGAGCCTGGGAAAGCGTCAGCGGGCCCGCGTTCTGATTGGGGGCTTGGGGATGGGCTACTCGGTACGGACGGCGCTGGATATCCTCGGCGAGGATGCCCGGGTCGTTGTTGCCGAGCTGGTGCCGGCCGTGGCGGAATGGAACCGGGGAGTCCTCGCCGGCCTGGCGGATCGCCCTCTCGACGACCCCCGGACTGAACTCCGTGAGGCAGACGTCGCCGAGTTGATAAGGGCGGCCCGGGGTGACTACGACGCCATCCTGCTTGATGTTGACAATGGCGCGGAGGCGATTGTCCGAGAGGGCAACAACTGGCTCTACAGCCCGCCGGGGCTGGCCGCTATCCATGGGGCGCTGCGGCGCGGCGGAGTGCTGGCGGTGTGGTCGGCCGGTCCGCAACCGGCATTCGTCAAACGGCTGCGCCGTGCGGGGTTCGAGGTGGATGAAGTCAAGGTTCGGGCGCGAGGGGGAAGCGGCCGCAAGGGCGGGGCGCATCACGTCGTCTGGGTTGCAACGCGCGGTTGATGGAGGGACTGGCCTGCCCTCCGAAACGCGGCCGTGCATGAAGGGCAAGCGGGCGTTCCCGTCCCAGGGTTTTTTCCTTGCCGCGCGCTTTTCTTCCCCAGCGGCGTGATTTCGGACAAGGCGTACCGGCGGGCGGTGTTTCCGTGGCTTTTACTTGCCTTTTCCCGTTTGACGCTGGTGGCGGCGAGTGATAGCGTTGGCCGAAATAGTTGGCGTGACTGGGGTCTCATCCCAGCAGCCTGACACCGAGTCCCCAAGGAGCGGAGCATGAAATTCGGCCTGATGATGGAATGCGACTACCGGGAGGGCAGGACCCAATCGGAAGCCTTCGACGAGGCTTTCGCCACGGCCGCCAGTGCGGAGGAATGGGGCTTCGACGGCGTGTGGCTGGCAGAACGCCACTTTGCACCGCCGGGCAGCGGGCGGGCCATACCCTCGGTGGTGGCCTCTCCGTTGATATTTGCCACCGCCATAGCCGCCAGGACCAGCAGCATCCGGGTGGGCATTGCGGTGCTGGTGCTGCCCCTGGGCCACCCGGTACGCATGGCCGAGGAGGTGGCGACCCTGGACAACATCAGCGGAGGCCGGCTGGACCTGGGCATAGGACGCAGCGGGTTTCCCTGGGCGTATGACGGGTACGATATTCCCTACTCGGAGAGCCGGGAACGGTTCATGGAGTATTTCCAGGTGATGAAGCTGGCCTGGACTGAAGACCGCTTCTCCTACCAGGGCGAATACTACAACTTCCAGGACGTTTGCCTGGTCCCTAAACCCTGCCAGCATCCCTATCCGCCGCTGCGTTACGCCGCATCCACCCGGGAGACCTTCGCGGACATGGGACGGCTGGGCATCCCCATATTCGCCGGACTGGGCGGTTCCCCCGTATCCGACGTAGCCGAAGCCATCGGCGAATACCGGACGGCCTGGAAGGAAGCAGGGCACCCAGGGGAGGGAGACGTTATCCTCCGCGTTGGCATATACGTGGCAGAAGACATGGGCCGGGCCGTTGCCGAACCCCGCGACAGCACCATGAGCTATTACAACCGCATCCGGCAGGGCCTGATCCAGACGGCCACCTCCTTCGGTGGCGAGCGGAGGGTGCAGCGGGCGGAACGGCTGGCCAACATGACCTACGAGGACGCCATGGAAGACCGGCTCATCTATGGCACTCCCGACTTCGTGGTCCAGCGGCTCGAGGAGTGGCGCGACCTGCTGGGACTGTCGGGTGTCATCATGGAGCCCAACGTGGGCGGCACCATATCGCCGGAGTTGTTGGATACCTCGGCCCGCTTGTTCGGGCAGGAGGTAGCTCCCCGGTTCCGGTAGCCAGGAGCGGGCGTCGTCAAGGAGCCGGCCGCAGATGGTAGCGAAAAGCGGGCGTCCGGTCGAACCTGCCTTTTCCATAGCCCGCCACCTTCACAGCCCGTCACCGGAAATTTCATCGCTGTCCGGGAGGACCATATTTGCCCCAATACCCCCAGGACAAACGGATAACCGTCAACGGTCTTGACTTCCACTACCGGGACTGGGGTGGCTCGGGCCGCTCCCTGGTGCTCCTGCACGGGCTGGCCTCCACCTGTCATATCTGGGACTTGGCGGCCCCCATCCTGTCTAGGGACTACTCGGTATTGGCCCTGGACCAGCGGGGCCACGGCGAGAGCGCCAAACCCGATGAGGGCTACCACTTCGCCTCGGTGGCCGATGACCTGCTGGGGTTCATCCAGGGAATGGGATTGGAACGGCCCATCATAGCCGGGCACTCCTGGGGCGGCGATGTGGCGCTGGAGTTCGCGGTGTCCTATCCGTCCGAAGCCGGCGGGCTTTGCTTCGTTGACGGCGGCATGATCGAACCTTCGGCCCGTTACTCATCCCTGGAGGAAACCCGTGAGCAGATGGCCCCTCCCGTGCTTACCGGCATGACGGTGGACCAGTTCCTGCAACGCATCCGCAACGGCAACCAGGCCCGCATGATGACGCCCCAGGTGGAGGAAGCGATTCTCGCCAACTTTGCCGTATTGGAGGACGATACAATCCGTCCCCAACTCAGCCGGGAGAACCACATAAGAATCATTGAAGCTTTGTGGGACCACCACCCTCCCCAGCTGTATCCCGGGGTGGAGTGTCCGGTGCTGCTCATGCCGGCCCGGCAGCGCGGCAACGCAGCGGCAGCCGAACGGCTGGACCGACGGGAAGCAAGCGTCGCGGCTGCCGCCGGGTCCATTCCACAGAGCAAGGTTGTCTGGCTAGAGGACAGCGTCCACGACGTTCCCCTGCAACGCCCAGAGTTGGTGGCCAGGGTGATAGGGGAACACATCGAGGAGGGGTTCTTCGGGTAAGGAATGAGCGCAAGACCGCCGGGACGTCGCAGGTTAGTAACCGGGTAATCGTCACCCCCATCCTAACCTTCCCCCGTCGAGGGGGAAGGGATTCTTGAGACAGTTTCTGATAAGGTCTGTTGACCGGGCAGAGAAGGAGGAAACGAGATGACCACAGTGGGAACGGGCAAGTATACCTACCAGCTTATCGAGAACTGGGCAAAGCTGCCCGACGGCCAGACTTTCGGCAATACCAGCGCGGTGACCACCGATTCCCAAGACCGGGTGTATGTCTTCCAGAGGAAAGACCCGCCGGTGATGATTTTCGACCGGGAGGGCAATTTCCTGGATTCCTGGGGCGCCGGAGTAATCACCGACCCTCACGGGATTTGCATTCACGACGACATCGTGTACGTCACCGACCGGTCCGACTCGGTGGCCCTGAAGTTCACCCTGGAAGGCAAGCCTCTCCAGATCCTGGGCGACCGGGGCGTCCACTCGGACACCGGCGGCGAGCGGCCGGGCGACCTGGTTCCCCGGGCCGCCGGTCCGTTCAATTACCCCACCGAGCTGGTGCCCTCGCCCTCCGGCGACCTCTACGTCTCCGACGGATACCGCAACGCCCGGGTGCACCGCTTTTCCGAGGATGGCCGGCTGATTTCGTCCTGGGGCGAGCCCGGGAAGGAGGGACCGAACCAGTTCCACCTGCCCCACAGCATCCTGGTGGACGAGGAAGGAACGGTGTTCGTCTGCGACCGGGAGAACAACCGCATTCAGGTTTTCTCGGCCGACGGGGAGTTCCGCGAGATGTGGTCCGACCTGCGGCGCCCACTGGACATATCTATGGATCGGGACGGCGTTCTCTGCGTCAGTGAAGGCGCGGTCAACGGGCTGTCAGCCCGGGTCAGCCTCCTGGACAAGCACGGCAACGTGGTGGCCCGCTGGGACGCCAACTCGGCCCACGGGAGCTGGATAGACGCCCACGGCGACATCTACATGGCCCTGGGCGCGATGGAACGGGTGGACAAGTACGTCCGGCAGGGGTAGCTGCGACCCCATCAAAGTTTCGCAGCTGGCATAGCCTGCATACCCCGTTTGACTTTGATACCTGGGAGAGGTCACTGAAGAGTGGAATACCGCAAACTTGGCAACCTGAACGTTTCAGCCATTGGCCTGGGAACCTTGCGGACCTTCGATGTTGCCGACGATGATGAGATAGCCGTGCGAAGACAGATCGTGGACAACTGCCTGGACAGCGACGTCAACCTGATCGACACCGCCGCCTGGTACGGCCAAGCGGAGCAGGTGGTGGGCGAGATCACCGAGGGCCTCCGGGACCGCTTCTACATCGCCACCAAGGTACGCACCGAGGGCAAGGAGGCAGGGGAGGTCCAGATTGGCCAATCCTTCGAGGCGTTGAAGACGGACTATATCGACCTCTTCCAGGTCCACAACATGATCGACTGGCAGACCCACCTGCCCACCCTGGAGCGGCTCAAGGGCGAGGGCAAGATCGGAATGGTGGGCGTCTCGGCCATGGTGCCGGACGCCTATCCGATCATCATGGACCTGATGCGGCAGCACCGGGTGGACGCCGTCCAGATTCCCTACAATGTGCTGAACCGGAACGTTGAGGACGAACTGCTGCCCCTGGCCGAGGAGCTGGGCACCGGCGTCCTGGTGATGGAGCCGCTGCAGAAGGGCCGCTACGTCCTGGAGCTGAAACAGCAGCCCGACCTGACGCCGCTGCGGGACTACGGCATCAGCACCTGGGCCCAGGCCCTGCTGGCATGGGTTATATCCGACCGGCGGGTGAGTTCGGCCATTCCCACCACCTCCCGCCCGGAGCGCATCCGGGAAAACGCCCAGGCCGCGCAGGCTGCCGAGTTGCCCCAGCCGTTTCGGGACTACATCCGTGCCGAGGCGGAGCGGTGCCTGTGAACGGCTCGCCGCAGAAAGGTGATTGAAGGATGCAACTGGAAGGCAAAGTAGCCCTGGTAACCGGAGGGGCCCGCGGGTTGGGTCGCTCCATGGCCCTGGCCTACGCCCACGAGGGGGCGGACGTCGCCGTCGTAGCCCGCACTCCTTCGGAGCTGGAGGCCGTGGGCGTGGAAATTCGCTCCCTCGGCCGCAGGGCACACACGGTCAGCGCTGATCTGACCACCAGCGAGGGCGCCGACCGGGCGTCCCGGGAGACCATCAGCGAGTTGGGGAAGATAGATGTTCTGGTCAACAACGCCGGCGGATACCGGCTTTTCACCAACGACCTGACCCACTCGGTGACGGTCCTGGACATCACCGAAGAGGAATGGCGGCGAGTGCTGGAGTCCAACTTGACCACCACTTTCCTGACCTGCAAGGCGGTCCTGCCCCACATGGTGGAACGCGGGAGCGGCGTCGTCATCAACCTGACCTCAAGGAACGTGGCTCGCCGGGGCCGAGCCGGACAGGCTTCCTACGGCGCTGCCAAGGCGGCGGTGGAGCGACTGAGCGAGTCGCTGGCGGACGAGGTGAAGGACTTCGGCATAGCCGTCAACATCCTCGATCCCGGCTGGAACCTGACAAGGCCCAACGACGACTACGACGATGAAGTCCACAAGCGAATGAGGCTGCCCGACGACATCGCCGACGTAGCCGTATTCATGGCCCGGCAAACCCCGGAAACCATGACCGGCCAATTGGTCTCAGCTCCGGAATACGACGAAGAGCAGGGCATACAACGGCTTTCAGCCTACGACCGGCTGCACGCCTAGCTTTAGTCCGGTGAGCCGAATCCCGGCCGTCCAATCCGCACCGCTCCCGGGATGCCGCTAGTTGCCAGCGGCGACCTGTTGAGTTGCGGCCTGAGATTTCCTCTCCTTCTCCTGGAAATGAGGGATGACATACTTCCCGAAGAGGCGCAGGGAATTCATCGCGTCTTGATGGGTGGTGGCAGGGGTTACCTGCAGCCGGAGCATCATCTCTTCCACACCCACCGCTTCGTACTCCTCCACCACCCGGATGCAGGCATCGGGGTCACCGAAGCAGTACCCGCTCTGCGGGTCCAGCAGACTCTCGGGAGTGACGCCGCTCTCGGTCCTGGCCAAGCGGCGTTGTGCGCTGCGGAAGTGATGCAGGTAGTCAGGGGGAACGTCGGCTTCATCCACTCCTTCCCAGTATTTGGCCCTCCGGTCGCGGTCGGGAATGACGTCGTCGTGCAGCCATTTGGCGGCCTGCTCGCGGGCCCGGCGGTCATTCTCTTCACAGTGGGCAACCACGTCGGCTACAACCTGCTCGTTGATGAAATGGCCCACGGGTTTGGCACTCTTGATGGCCTGCTTGTAGGTGTCGATGTACTTCCCCACCCTCTCGGGGCCGGGCTGACCGTGAATCAGGCAGCCAATTCCCAGCTCGCCGGCGATGCGGCTGGTCTCTTCCTGGGTGCACGCTGCCCACAGGGGCGGATGAGGCTTTTGCAGGGGTTTGGGGACCACCTCACGGGCCGGGATGTCATAGTACCTGCCCTGGTGGGCAAATTCGTCCTCGGTCCACATCCGGGGGATGATCGACAGGGCTTCTTCCATCATGCCCCTGGTGTCCTCGAGTTTTACCCCGAAGGGGGTAAGCTGCAAGGGCGTGGTGGAACGTCCCAGGCCCAGGTCAACCCTCCCGTTGCTCAACAGGTCCAGGGTGGCCATCTTCACCGCCGTATGCAGGGGATGATGAATGGGCGACATGACCACGGCCACTCCCAGGCGCATCGTGGAGGTGCGCTGGCTCACGGCGCTGAGGATGATGTCGGGGGCGGCGCACATGGACCAAGCCGGGATGAAATGGTGCTCGGTAAGCCACAGGCCCTCGAAGCCCACCTCCTCGGCGTAGGTCACCTGTTCCAACGTCTCCCGCAGACACTTGTGCTCCGCTTCCGTGGACCAGGGTTCGGGAAACCGCAATGTGTAGAAGAGTCCAAACCTCATGGCGTGACCTCCTTAGTTCTAAAAGGTTCCCGGTTAGACTACTCACCGAACCGGAACAGCGTTGCCGCAGTCCTGCCAAAGATCCATTCCCTGTCCTGTTCGTTCCTGATAACGTGCTCCATCAGCAGCCGAAGGCAGTTGCCATATCCTTCCCGTTCGGCGACATGGGGATAGTCGCTGCCCCACATGAGCCGCTGCGCTCCGAAGGCCTCCAGGGCCATGTCGATTACGGGAGGAATATCCTGGAAGGGGGCCTCAGGTTGTGGGAAACGCTGGGGGCGGGGGCAAATTTCCCCCAGCCCGGGGACCTTCATGTAGAGGTTGGGGTATTGGGCGAGGGACAACACCCGCCGGAACATATCGTAAGGCGCTACCGCATCCTCCATCCGGCATCCCAGGTGTTCGAGGATGATTTTCAGGCTGGGCAGGGATTCAATGATGTTGCGAAAGTGGTCGGAGACGGAATCTTCCACCCTCCGGCGCACGCTGACTACCAGGTCCAGCTCGCCGGCTTTCTGCCAGATGCTCAACGGGTCGCCCGGGCTCAGCCGGACTCCCTCGGCTCCCCGTCGGGCCCATTCTTCCAGTTGTTCCGGCGCCTCCGGCACGAGGGGATCCACCGTTGCCACCACCGAAAAGCGTCCCGGGAAGCGCTGGGCACACTCCAGCAAATAGGGATTGAGGGAATCAACCATTCCCAGCGGAATGAGCAACGCCTTCTCCACGCCGTTTCTCAGCAACGAGTCCAAAGCAGGTTCGATTGGCTCATAGTAGAAGTGCGCGGCATGGCAGTGGGAGTCTATTATTTGCATGGTCCTGGCGGCCTACCAATTTTGAAATGAAGGGTACGGCGACTTGAGCTTGAAGTCGGCGTCCCGGGTGGTGAAAGTCCAGTCTGCTGACGCTTACATCCTAACATCCATGGATTCGTACGCATACACGGGCACGCGTGTAACCGGAGGAAGTGGCAATGCAGGAGTCATGGAGAGTTGCGCTTCCTGCATTTATGTGGTAAATGTACATATATGGAACCACAGGACCTCTGGGCCGGGCACCGGCTGCCGAAGAACTTTATGACTCCGTGGATCCTGCTGGTGCTGAAGCAGTGGAGCGTCCACGGGTACGTCATCATGCAGCAGCTGAACCGGATGGGGTTCCCGGAAGTGGACCATCCGACGCTCTACCGGGAGCTGCGGCGGCTGGAGCGGGAGGGGCATGTATCCTCGGAGTGGCAGACGGACGGGAGCGGCCCGGCGAAGCGGGTATACAGCATCACTGAGGCGGGGGAGGAACTGCTGAGGGGATGGAGCGAGGTGGTGTCGGGGTACCAAAGGATGATCAACGGGTTTTTTGATTTGTACTCCCAGTTTTTTGGCTTTCCCGCAGAGGCGGCGCGTTCCGGGGAAGAGGATTCCCCGGCAGAAGGCGACGATTCGGCGAAGGGTTGAAGCCCGGACAGTGTTCAATAGTAACGGAGGAAAAGGAACCATGGCAGACAAGGTGAACGAGGCATCCCAGGCAGTGTTCAAGGCGCAGAACGAGTTGGCCGCGAAGGGATTTTCGGCTGCTGGAGCGGGCCTGGATCAGATGACCGGGATGGCCAAGACCGGGGCCGAGGCTTCCCAGGTTGAAGCCCGGGAGGCTCGGCGGGCCTGGGATGGGATGATGGCATACGCCCAGACCCGCAACGGCAAGGTAGAGAAGTTGGCGAGGGAAATGACTTCTGTTCCGGCGTCCGGCGATGCCGGGGTGAAACCGGAAGTAGGCGAGTTGGTCAGGGAAATCTTGGATGGTGACGCCGAGTTCTACGGGGCCTGCGCCGAGTACGCGACGGGCGTGGAACAGCGTCGGGTGGAGCTGGTGGCCGGAATGCTCAAAGCCAACGCGGCCATGGTTGAGTCAGGCCAGGAAGTGGTGAAGAGCGCCTTCGACTACGGGCAGGCATTGATGGAGTGGTCGGTCGGGATAGCCAAGGGGGCGCCGGCGCAGGAGTAGCGGGATTCATCCTTCCCCAGTTCTCCCACCCGGAGGGAGGGGGAGATTGCTCCGGCTATTTCCGGTTCCCGACAGAGGGACGAGGAGGCGTTGCCTTGGTTGATTCAACGGAGTTCGCGGCTCAATTCCAAGAAGACCTGAAGAAGAACATGGAGCGGGTCCAGACCCTGTTGGATTCCTTCGTCACCAACCCGAGCGACCCTCCCGTGGGGGCCACGCCGTCGCAGGTCATCTGGAAGCGGGGCAAGACCAGGCTGCTGAGATATGCGCCGGGCCAGCCCAAGACCAGTCCCCTGCCCTATTTGATCGTTCCCTGGCTGGGGATAAGCCGTCCCTACGTATTGGACCTTCTACCCGGGAACAGCATGATCGAGTACCTGGTGAACCAGGGCCACGACGTTTACCTGCTGGACTGGGGGGAGATCGCCGAGGAAGACAAGGAACTGGGGTTCGAGGAAGCCGTCTTCAACATTATTCCTAGGGCTCTCGAGCAAGTCCTGGAAACCTCGGGAGCGCGGGAGATCACGTTGAACGGGCTGTGCCTGGGCGGAACGCTGGGGGCCTGCTACCTGGCCCTGAATCCGGATGCCCCGGTGCGGAATTTCGTGGCGGTGGTAGCTCCGATCGACTTTGACCAGGGCGGGATGTTCCGGGTGTGGCTGGACCAGCGGTACTTTCCCGCGGACTTAATCGTGGAGCGGTACGGCGGGCTGCCGGCCAGCCTGATGGGGACCGGTTTCAAGATGCTGCGGCCGACGCTGGAAGCGCAGGCCATGGCCGGTCTTTGGGCCAATGCCCAGCGTCCGGGGTATATTGAAAGCTACAAGGCGATGAACCGCTGGGCCAACGACTTTATCGGGATGCCGGGACAGTTCTTCAAGGAGTTGGCAAAGGACCTGTACGGCAGCAACCGGCTGGTGCAGGGAAAGTTTGTTCTGAACGGCCAGACGGTTGACCTGAAGCGCATTGTCCAGCCGCTGCTGGTGGCCGCTGCCAGCCAGGACTACATCGTTCCGTCGCAGGCGGCGGAGGGACTGATGAACGCCGTGGGCAGCGCGGACAAGGAGTTTGTCGAACTGCCGGGAGGGCATATCTCGGTGTTTTCCGGGCGGCAAGCCCACCAAACCCTGTGGCCCAAGATAAATGAGTGGGTGCTGGCCCATTCTGCGGTGCCAGCGGCCTAACGTTACTCCAGCTTATCCACGTTCCCAGTTGAGTCAGTCTGCAAGGGAGATTTCCCGATGACAACGCGCGAAACCGGAACCAGCGACAACAGTTCGGCGGATGGGGGCAACGCGGCCGCTGCCTTCGATGCCTGGCAGGAGATGTTCAGGAAATCGGCGGAAGCATGGGCGCAGGCAGCCCCGGGGTTCCCCGGATTTACTTCCCCAGGGCCAGGGGCGACGTCCTTCGGCGGGTGGCCTTTCACGGCCCCTTCGTTCGGAATGGGCGGCGGCCCCATGCCGGGGATGGACGCGCCATTCCAGGGGTTCAACGCCGAGGGGCTGACGAAGATGTGGCAGCAGCTTTACCAGGTGTGGGCGGAGCAGGCGCGGCAGATGATGGCCAACCCCTCTTTCCCCCAGAGTCTGTCGGAAGCGGAAAGGCAGTGGGCACAGGGGTTGGAATCGCTGGCGTCCAGTTTTGCCAAGTCGATGAGCACGGAAGAGTTTTCGCAGGCCCTGGGCAAATACATGGAGCAGGCGCTGGTGTGGCAGGGAAAGCTGGCCAGGGAAAGCAATCCGCAGATGGACGCGGCCCTGCGGGCGTGGAACATGCCATCGCGAGCACAGATTGACCGGTTGTTCGAGCGGGTGATTGGCCTGGAGGGACAGATTGAGTCCCTATCGGATGCGGTCCGAAAGCTCCAGGCTACTGTTGATGCCGCCACCACGGCGCGGCGGGCAACGTCCGTACCGGTCAGTCCGGCGGGACCTGGAGCCCGACCGGAAACACAGGAGCAACCCTCCGGTTAGAACCCGTTTCTAGCGTACCGCTCCCTGAACCTGGGTTCCCGCTCTCAGAAACCCGGGGAAGGCATCCTGTTGTGATGGTCTCCCCGGGTTCGCACGTCTGGGTTCGCACGTCTGGGTTGGCGTGGCTGGCGTTCACCAAACTTTCACCAAGAACTACGCATCGCGATGCTTCAGGCCGATATATGATACTGCCCATGATTGGCACTTCACCTATTTTCACGTTGGGGTTAAACTAAGGCCGCAGGGTAAACTGATAAGAAGCGGCGCCCCGGTCGACCCAGCCAGCGCCATCGGAGGTCGATGGACTCAGGCGATACAGCATGGATGCTGTCATCGACAGCGTTTGTCCTCTTTATGACTCTGCCGGGGCTGGCCCTGGTATACGGCGGTCTGGTAGCCTCCAAGTCGGTCCTTTCCGTAGTCATCCAGTGTTTCGCGATCTCCGCTTTGGCCAGTGTGATCTGGCTGTCGGTGGGGTACAGCATGGCCTTCGGAGAGAGCCTGTTCTGGTTCATAGGCACCCTGGAAAATGCCTTCTTTCTGGGGATAGCGCCAGAGACACTCCACCCGGAAACCCCCAACCTGCCCGAGATGGTGTTCGTCATCTTCCAGATGACTTTCGCGATGATTGCTCCTGCGATAATTTCGGGGGCCTACGCGGAGCGGATGAAGTTTCCGGTGGCGCTGGTGTTCAGCGGGTTGTGGTCGCTGCTGGTGTATATTCCCATCTGCCACTGGGTGTGGGGCGGGGGATGGCTGGACCAGATGGGGGCGATGGACTTCGCCGGAGGCCTGGTGTTGCACGCCAACGTGGGGGCGGCGGCGCTGGTGGCCTCTATATTGGTGGGGCGTCGCCTGGGGTTTCCCAACGAAATTGCGCCGCCCCACAACCCCGGGATGACGGCGGCGGGGACGGGGATGCTGTGGGTGGGGTGGTTCGGGTTCAACGGCGGAAGCCAGTATGCTGCAGACGGGGAGGCGGGGATGGCGATTGCCGTGACCCACATTTCCGCGTCGGCATCCGCCCTTACCTGGATGGTGCTGGAATGGGTAACGAGGCGGTACGCATCGCTGATCGGCACGGTGACCGGAGTAATCGCCGGCCTTGCGGCGGTTACGCCGGCGTCGGGGTACATTGGGCCGATTGGGGGACTTATCCTGGGGGCGGCGGCCAGCCTGGTCTGTTTCTTCGCCGTTGGTATAATAAAGCGCAAGCTGAACATTGACGACGCGCTGGATGTTTTCGCGGTGCATGGGCTGGGAGGTATCATAGGCGTGGTGCTGGTGACTTTCCTGGCATTGCCGATCTTCGGGGGCCAGGGTTATCCGGTGGAGGGGCGGGATGTCCACGTTCAGCTGGGGGTGCAGGCCCTGGGAGTCGCAGCCTCCATGGCATGGGCCGGGCTGTTCACCTTCATCATACTGAAGGTACTGGACCGGGTCATGGGCGGAGTCCGGGTGGATGAGGAGGACGAACTGGTGGGACTGGACCTGGCGGCTCATGGAGAACGGGGATACGACATTTAGGGTAAAATCGGGCGAGGGATGAATGGTCCGATTCTTGGGGTGAACGCCAAACAGGAGGTCGAGGTATTGAACGTAGAGAAGTGGTGGGAACGGGGAAGTTTGGTTGTATCCACCGAAGGGCGGGTGAACGGGCTAAACGCGGCCGAGTACCGGCGCAGGCTAGACGATGCTTTGGAGGAGGAGAGTCCCGCAGTAGTGCTGAACTTTGAGGGGCTTTCGTACATCAGCAGCGCAGGGCTGCGAGTGGTACTGCAAGTGGCCAAAGGCCTACGCCGACGCGGAGCGAAATTTGCCGCGTGTAACCTGGACGGTCCGGTGCTTGATGTGTTCGTTACCGTGGGATTCGACCGGATAATCCCCCTGCATAGCTCGGTGGATTCCGCGGTAGCATCGTTCTTGGAATAACCTGCCAACGCCGGCGCTGAGACGGTTCTGGAATTGACCCGCCGCCGGTCGGCGCAGCTTCGGCGACTTTCATTAACAGGATGTAACCTATGCCCGATGGATTCAAGATTCTGGTGGTAGACGACGAGCCGGACCTGGAACCGCTGGTACTGCAGCGCATGAGGCGTCATATCCGTTCGGGGAAATACTCCTTTGTGTTCGCCCACAACGGGATAGAGGCCCTGGACCTGCTTCAAGCCCAGGAAGATATCGACATGGTGGTGTCGGACATCAACATGCCGCAGATGGATGGGCTGACTCTTCTGGAGCAGATCCCCAAAGTGGACCCGAATATCCGGTCAATCATCATCTCGGCCTACGGCGACATGAAGAATATCCGGACCGCGATGAACCGGGGCGCCTTCGACTTCGTTACGAAGCCGTTGGACTTCGAAGACCTGCAGATAACCATTGACCGCACCCTGATGCACCTCACGGAGTGGCGGGATGCGCTGTCGTCGCGGGACAAGCTGGTGGCGCTGCAGAACGAACTGGACATCGCCCAAAAGATGCAGCAGTCCATTCTGCCGACCCAGTTTCCCAGGGGAGCGGACTACGAGGTCTACGGCAACATGGACCCGGCGCGCAATGTAGGCGGGGACTTCTACGATGTGATCCGGCTGGACAACGACTGCCTGGGGCTGGCGATTGCCGATGTTTCGGACAAAGGCGTGCCGGCGGCGCTGTTCATGATGTCCAGCCGCACGCTCCTGAAGGGATCGGCCATCGGCACCCCTGACCCGGGGGACGTGCTGGATGAGGTAAACACGCTGCTGTGCGAGGACAACGAAGCGGAGATGTTCGTGACGCTGTTCTATGGGGTGTATGACCCGGAGACCGGCAAGTTGACCTATTCCAACGGCGGACACAACACGCCAGTGGTCCTGCACCCGGACGGAAGCTCGGAGCTGCTGCCTCTGACCGGCGGGATTGCGCTGGGGGTGATGCCCGGGATGCCCTACGGCACGGACGAGATCGTGCTCCAGCCAGGGGATGCTCTGGTCCTGTACACCGACGGCGTCAGCGAAGCGATGAACGAAGTCGGGGAAGAGTTTGGAATGGACCGGCTGGCCGAAGTGCTGTCCCGGACCAAGACCAGGGACCCCAAGGAACTGAACGAGGAGATTTTCGCGGGTGTCAGGGAGTTTGTTGGCGACACGCCGCAGTCGGACGACATTACCTGCCTGACGATTTGCCGGAACGGGGCCGCGTAATGAGCTCGACACTTGCGCTAAAGGTTGAGACGAGACTGGAAGAACTGCAGAGAATTGCGGCTGCGGTCGATGATTTGGCCGAGCGGGAATCGTGGCCGCCCGGGATGGCCGTCCGGGTGAACCTGGTCATCGAGGAATTCGGAATCAACGTCATGAACTACGGCTACGATGAAGGAGTCCACACCTTCGACATCAACCTGAGTTACGATGACGATTTGTTGACGATAGAGATAATCGACGGCGGGAAGCCATTTAACCCCCTGGAGGATGCGCCCGAGCCTGACACGGAGTCGTCGATTGAGGACCGGCCTATCGGCGGGCTGGGACTCTTCCTCGTGCGAACGATGACGGAAGACCTCCGATACCGCAGGGAAGATTCGAAGAACCATTCCACCATGGTGATGCGGATAAGCGAATGATTCCTATTCGTACCCAGTTGTTGACGGCAATGCCCATGTCGTTGGTCCTGGGTGGGGCATTCCTGATCCTGTCGACAATGTTCGGCGGGCTGGGGCAGTTCATCCACGAAGCAGAGGGTCCCGCTGACCTAGCCCATCCGGTGGAACTGGCGCAGTTCCTGGGACAAGAAATGAGCCAAGCGGAGGGAGAAGGGGCGGATACCCGGATCGGGGCTGGGTCAAGTTCAGGGGGCACCCAGGGAGTGGAAAGGGACCGGGTTATCTTCGGGCAATCCGCAGCGTTGACGGGATTTGCGGCGGAGCTGGGGACCAACATGAAGCTGGGGATAGAGGCAGCCTTCCAGGAGGTTAACGAGACAGGAGGGGTCCACGGGAGGCGCCTGGAGTTGACATCCCGGGACGACGCCTATGAGCCGGAAGCCGCGATAGCGAACACCCGCTACCTGATACGAGAGGAGCGGGTGTTCGCTTTGATCGGCGCCGTGGGCACCCCCACCTCTCGCTCCGCTACGCCGGTGGCCCTGGAAGCTGAGATCCCGTATATCGCTCCCTTTACCGGCGCGGCTTTTCTGCGGGAAACGAAGTGGAAGAATATAGTGAACCTGCGGGCGTCGTACAACCAGGAAACCGAGGAAATGGTCGCCCAGCTACATGACGGTTTGGGCTTGAACCGGATTGCAGTCCTCTACCAGGATGACTCGTTCGGAAGGGCCGGCTTCCACGGAGCAACCCGGGCGATGAACAAGCGGGACCTGGGGCCAGTTTCGGTTGGGTTGTATCCGCGCAACACCCTGGCGGTCAAGACCGCCTTACTGGACTTGAGGAGGGGAGATCCGGAAGCGGTGATCCTGGTGGGCGCTTACAAGCCGGTAGCCGCACTAATCCAATGGGCGCGCCGCACCGGGCTTGACCCGGTGTTCATCAACATTTCCTTCGTGGGAAGCAACGCCCTGGCGCAGGAACTGGGTCCGGCTGGGAGGGGGATATTCGTCACCCAGGTAGTTCCGTTCCCCTGGGATACATCGGTCCCCGTGGTCCGGGAATACCACAGGGCCTTGGAAACCTACTTCCCGGGGACCGAACCGGGGTTCGTATCCCTGGAGGGTTACCTGGCCGGGCGGATGGCAATCGCGGGACTGGAGGCGTGCGAGACCGAATTGACCAGGGAATGCTTCCTCCAGGCCCTCAGGGATGCCGAAGACGTGGACCTGGGGGGCTTTGGTTTGAGTTTCGGATTTGGTGACAACCAGGGCTCGGACAAGGTGTATTTGACCGCCATAGGGAGCGACGGACAGTATCATCCCATCGAAACGCTGCGGGACCCCGTGCCATGAACAGTCAAAATGATATTCTGGGCAGAAGGTTGCTCAACCGGCTTCGCGGGCACCTGAACAACTGGCGCCTCCAGGGCCGGGAGCGGTACCGCCAGTGGCGGGAACAGGGACAGGAACAGGCCGCCTCCGCAGAGGCGGCTGGGTATGAGGAATTGCGGGAGAGCCCGGGGAGTCCTGAGCAGGGAGTACGGGAACACGCCGCGCGGCTGACCGCGGAGCAGAGATCCGCCCAGGCAGCCGTCCTGGCCGACAGGAGCCTGCTGCAACGGGTGCTGCACGCCAGGTTCCGGCTTTCCACCCAATTCTACATGGGTATCGGAGTGGCGGCTCTGCTGACCCTGGCCGCCAGTCTCGTGGGTTGGTTTTCGTTCGACCGGATGGGAGAAGCCCAGGACCGGGTGAACGAAAAGCATATTCCCGAAATGGCCGCCGCGTTCGAAATTGCCGAATACAGCAGTGCGCTGGTGGCGGCGGGGCCGCGGATGGCCACCGCCGAAACACCGGAAGATGTGGAGGTGATATACGACGGGATAGTGGCGTCACAGGGGGAGATTCAGAGCCAGTTGAACCTCCTGGGCGTGACGGATGTTGAAGATGAACGCTTTCAGACGATCCTCGAACGTTCGGGGAATCTGATCACCAACATGCAGGTCATTCGCAGCCACAAGTTTGAACTGTTCCAGCAAGCGGAAGCCAGGGAGTCATTGTCTGCTGACCTAGCGGAGATACGAAGCCGGCTGGATAACACGCTGGTGCCGGCCATCGACGAGCAGCTTTTCTATACCATCACGGGCTACCGGGACCTGGGGGCTGCACCAAGCGATTTCACGGCGCATTTCTCAGAGGATGAGTTGAGCCGCTACCGCTACCTGACGGAACTCCAGGCCGACGCCAACATCGCCACCGAGTTGCTAGCCAATGCCTTTACCGTGTCCGACCCGTCCTTCCTGGAACCGCTCCGAGAGCGATTTGAAACGACCATCAACCGGATTGAACGCAACCTGGGAGCCCTGGAAGGGTCGCCGGTCCATGACGAGCTGGCGCCGGTGTTTACCGATTTGGGCCGGTTCAGCCTGGGAGCGAGCAGTGAATTCAACCTGCTGGAGAGAGAGCTGCGCCTGGAAGAAGACCTGCGGGACGTTCTGTCGGAAAATCAGAGCGAAGCCGTCGCGTTGATCCAGGAGGTGGATAGCCTGGTTGTTGACGCGATGGACAGCGCCAAATCCGCAACAGTCGAATCCAGCATCGTCATATTGGAAGGCCGGACCCTTCTGCTGGCAATTACGGGCATCAGCGTTGGAGGCGCGTTTCTGGTAGCCTGGCTCCTGGTGGGGAGAGTGCTGCTGAGGCGCATCCAGATGCTGTCGGACTGGATGCGCCGTATGGCGGGGGGAGAGCTGGACTCGCGGGTCGAGATCGGAGGCAATGACGAGGTTACCGACATGGCGGCAGCCCTGGAGGTCTTCCGGCGTCACGCGCTGGAGGTGCAGCGATTGAACCTGGTGGAAAGCCTGGCGGAAGAATTGCAGGGGAAGAACGACGAGCTTGAGTCGGTGCTCCATGACCTGCGGCGTGCCCAGGACCAGGTCGTGATGCAGCAAAAACTGGCCGCGCTGGGCGAGCTTACCGCCGGGGTGGCTCACGAGATCCGCAATCCGTTGAACTTCGTGAAGAACTTCTCCGAGTCATCCCAGGAGCTGCTGGATGAGCTGAGGGACGCGCTCAAGGAATCGGCTGACGAACTCAACGATGAGCAACAGTCACTGATCAATGACATAACTGACGACCTAGACTCGAACTTCGAGCGCATCCTGTCTCACGGGGAGCGGGCCAACCGAATTGTTACAGACATGCTGATGATGAGCCGGGGGGAGGCGGAATTCCGAAGCATCGACATCAACACCCTGTTGGATGAGCACGCAAGGCTGGCGTTCCACAGCGCCCGGGCAACAGACCCGAATTTCCAGCTTGACTTGCGGGATGACTTTGACGCGGAGGCGGGGGACATTCAGGCGATACCCCAGGACCTGGGCCGGGTCTTCCTGAACATGGTGACCAATGCCTGTTACGCCACGAACAAGAAACGACAGGAACTGGAAGAGGCAGGGGAGACGTACTACCCGGCTTTGCTACTCAGCACCAAGCGCCAGGGGGACCGAGTCCTGGTAAGCATCCGGGACAACGGGCCTGGAATACCAGATGAAGTGGTGGAGAAGATGTTCCTACCCTTCTTCACGACCAAGCCGACAGACGAGGGAACGGGACTGGGTCTGGCGATTTCCAGCGACATTATCCGGGAGCACGGCGGCTTCATACAGGTAAACACCGAGCTTGGGGAATACACGGAGATGCTCATCGACCTCCCCGTGGAACCGGCCGCGGCCAGATTGGAAGTGGATGGGGAGGGGGCCACCGCGGCGGTTTCGGAAACAGTGTCCGATTAAATTCCTTCCCAGACCCCGACCTTCGGTTCCGAATTAGACGGGAAGCGTGCCGGAGAGGGCCCGGAAGTGGTCTCAGACGGGGTAGTCGAAGTAGGCGTTGGTGATGTGGAAGTGGAGGTCCCGGCAACCGCGGTTTATCTGTTCGAGCAGTCCTTCCCGATCGTCCCGGTCGGGCCATTCGTAATGGACCAAGGAAGCCAAACGCCCGGCCAGCCGCCGAATGGCCTCTCCCTGTCTCGGGATGGGGCCAGTGCCGATACGGCTGATCTGTTCCGCTATTCCGTCGAGAGACCGTCCTACAGAGGCTGGAAGGCTCGGATCGGTGACGAGGAGATCGAGGGCGTTCTCCGGTAGGACCTCGCCGCCATAACGGCGGTTGTGGGCTTCAAAGGCGTGACATAAACGGAGCAGGGTGGCCCAATCTGCGCCGTCATTCATGGGGTCAGCGGAAATCTGGTTGAGCAGTAGCGCCGCCCAGACCTGGGAGCGCTCGATGTAGCGGCCCAGCTGCATGAAGTTCCACCCATCGTCCCGATACATGGTGGACACCGCCACGCCGACAAAAGTGTGTATCTCGGCGGCGGTCTCCTGGAAGAAACTCTCGGGCGACGTTTGCCAGATGTCGAGGATGCCCATTTGACGCATACGCAAGTAGGCAAGGTTCAGGCGGGTCCACATCTCGCTGCTGATGCAATGGCGCATTTGCCGGGCGTTTTCCCTACCCTGGGAGAAGCAACTCCATATCGAGTCGGGATTGGACAGGTCGAAGGTGAGGTCGTCGGTCAAGGTGTAGGAATCGGCGAGGATGTAGTTGTCCTCCCCGAACTCGAGGCTGCCGTGGGGAGGTTCCCGGTCCATGCTGCCATAGATCCGGTTCCAGCCGAAGTAGATGTCGCGGGCAGGCCGGTCCACCAGGGCTTCGACCTGGAACCGGAGCAGGTGGCACAGCAGCTCGGCCCGCTCGAGGTAGCGGCCCATCCAATACAGACCCTGGGCGCTTCGGGAGAGCATTGAGGTCAGCCTTCCTCGTATTGTTCCGGCATGAGAACGAATTCGGGGTAGGCCTCTATACCGAGTTCGCCGGCGTCTTGCCCGAGACGCTCAACGTCGGCGGACACCCGGGCCCCAAGGGTAAGGTCAATGCCCTTCCACAAGGCAAAGGAAACGGCGAAGACGAAGGCTCCTACTGCACCGATTCCGGCGAGCTGGGCCAGGATGTCGCCTCCAGCGACTATGCAAACGGCGAGGGTTCCCCAGACTCCGGCGAAAAGGTGGGCGGGAATGGCTCCGACAACGTCGTCTACCTTCAGCACTTCGAGGAGCCTGATTCCGCCGGTGCAGATCACCCCGCCGATGGCTCCGATGATGATCGCCCAATAGTGTTCGGTGATGTCAGGTCCGGCGGTTATGGACACCAGCCCCGCGATGGCCCCGTTAAGCACGGCAACGAGGTCGATGCGTCCGAGGACCATGCGGGACAGGACCAGCGCGGCGATTACTCCGGCCGCGGCCGCCAGGTTGGTGTTGACCAGCACATTCGCCATCGCGACCACGTCCAGGGCGCTCCCCAAGGCGAGCTGGGAACCGCCGTTGAACCCGAACCAGCCGAACCAGAGAATGAACACTCCCAAGGTGACCGCGACAACATTGGATGGCGGAGAGGGGTTGGCCCCGCCGTCCCGGCGGAACTTCCCGAGGCGAGGCCCGACCACAATGGCGCCGGCCAGCGCGGCCCAACCCCCGGTGCTGTGGACGATGGTGGAGCCGGCGAAGTCCTGGAACCCCAGCTCGGCCAGCCAACCGCCGCCCCAGGTCCAGGCGCCCACGATGGGATAGATGAAGGCGGCCAACAGGAGCGTAAAGAGGAAGAAGGGCCACATTTTAACGCGCTCGGCGAGGGTGCCGGACACGATGGAGGCCGTGGTGGCGACGAAGACCATCTGGAAAAACCAGTCCGACATGGTGGAGTAACCGGACTCCAGCACCGTACCAAGGCCGCTGGCGTCTCCGCCGAGAAGGGCGAGTTCTTCGGGAGAGGAGCCGTAGAGGAAACGGAAGGAGCCGATTATGCCCTGCACATCGACGTACATGAGGTTGTAGCCGATGATGAAGTAGGCGAGACCAGCGATGGAGTAGAGTCCGATGTTCTTGAGGCAGATCATGGAGGCGTTCTTGGTGCGAACCGAACCGGATTCGAGCATGGTAAATCCGGCGCACATCCACATGACCATTGCGCCCCAAAGCAGGAACGAGAAGGTGTTGAAGACGAAGCGAAGCTCCTCATCACTGGAAGCGAAGGCCACGCCGGTATGGCCGAAGAAAATTCCGGCGGGCACCATCGCGGCGGCCAAGAGGAGAAGCCTGTTCCTGCGGCGAGACGAGCTTGGCCAGGCCAAAGCCCGGAGTGCGTGATTACTGCGCGTGGCCAAGGAATGCAGCATATCGGTCAATCCTCCAGCACCCAGAAATCCTTGCCGCCGCCCCCCTGGCTGGAGTTGACCACGAGACTGCCCCGGCGGAGGGCGACCCGGCAGAAGGCCCCCGGGACGATGCGGGTACGCTGTCCTTGGAGAACGAAGGGACGCAGGTCCACGTGGCGGGGCTCGAAGCGGCCTTCGATCAGGCAAGGGGCCCGGGAGAGGGCCAAGACGGGTTGAGAAATGAAGTCGGCCGGGTCGGAGCGGATCTCCTTCGCGTAGTCTTCCCGCTCCTGGGAAGTTGAGTGGGGACCAATAAGCATCCCGTACCCCCCGGAGCCTCCGACGCGCTTTACGACCAGGTCCTGGAGATTGTCCAGGGTGTACTCGAGGCCCTCAGCCCGGCGGCAGAGGTAGGTCTCCACGTTGGAGAGCAAGGGTTCCTCGTTCAGGTAGTAGCGCACCATGTCCGGGACGAAGGCATAGACGCTTTTGTCATCGGCCACTCCGGTCCCGGGGGCGTTGGCGAGGGTGACGTTGCCGAGCTGGCAGCAGCGGAGGAGTCCGGGGACGCCCAGCAGGGAGTCGGACCGGAAAACCGTGGGGTCCAGGAAATCGTCGTCGACCCGGCGGTATATCAGATCAACACGCTTGAGTCCGTCGGTGGTGCGCATGAAGACGAAATCATCCCTGACCAGGAGATCTTGTCCCTCCACCAATTCCGCTCCAAGCTCGTGGGCTAAGAAGACGTGCTCGTAGAAGGCGGAGTTGTAAACTCCGGGGGTGAGCAACGCGATGGAGGGGTTGGACATTTCGCGGGGAGCCAGTTCCTGGAGGGTGTCGAGGAGTTCCCGTCCATAATGCTCGACCTCCCGTACTCTCATGCTCCGGTACAGGCGGCGGAGACTGGCCTTGGCCGCCTTGCGGTTGGCCAGCATGTAGGACACGCCGGAGGGAACGCGGAGGTTGTCCTCCAGGACCTTGAACCCGTCGTTGGTACGTACCAGGTCGGTGCCGCAGATGGCCACCCAAGTGCCACCGGGGGCCGAGAACCCCCCCATTTCCTCACGGAATTGGGGACAGCCATAGATGACGTCCGCCGGGATCACGCCGTCGGCGAGAATGTGGGCGTCGTTGTAAATGTCCTGGAGGAAGAGGTTGAGGGTCTTCAGGCGTTGGGTGAGGCCCAGTTCCAATTGCTTCCAATCGGATGCGGCCATGAGCCTGGGGAGGCAGTCTATGGGGATGATCCTCTCTTCGGCTTCTTCATCGCCGTAGACCGTGAAGGTGATGCCTTCGTTGGAGAACGAGCGGTTAACCCGCTCGTGAATGCTGGTTAACTCGGGACCGGAAAGTTCGGAGAGGGTATCGTAGAGCTGTTGGCAATGTTCCCTGGGCGCGCCGTCTGGAAGGAACATCTCATCGTAGATTGTGGGATCCAGCCCGTAGCCAACAAAATCCACGGCAACAGTCCGTCAGTTTTCTCGGATGTGACTACCGGGGCGGAGTAACATGCTCTTTTCAGGAAGGTATCCGAGGGTTGGGCCTCGCCCGGGAAGGAAGTGCTCGTTCACCCCGGCTTCTTTCACCAGTCAGCGAGTTGCCAATGGCGGCATAGCGAGGCCGGAAGCCGGGACCGGCATACTTGTCGGCAGTTCCCGCACCAAAAAGTACAGGGGGAACAGGAGGGCCGCCGTTTACGCGACAGGTTTCGCTCAACCGGAGAAGCTGGCGATCGCGTCGGGCTGGGAACCCCAAACCGGGATGATCTTGTCGAACCCGCTGATTTCAAACACCTCGCGGATGGGGTCGGAAAGGGAACAAACGGCGAGCTCGGTACTTTGACGCTGAAGAGCCTTGGTGGTCATGAGAATGACCCGGAGCCCGGCGCTGCTGATGTAAGAAAGATCTGCCAGGTCCAGTACCACGCCCCTGTCGTCGGTGCTGATAGCCTCGCTCAGGTCTCCCTGGAACTCCTGGGCGTTGGAGCCGTCGAGACGCCCCTGGGGCTTGGCGATCAATATCCCATTTTCCCGAACGATTCCTAGTTCCATTACCAATCTCCTTAGGAGCGTCTTAAGCGCAAGATGAGGGGAACGGGAAACCCTGGCAAAGCTTCGGGTGGATGAAGGGACGGGCCCCGTTAAGTCTAATCTTCGGTTCGACTTGGTTTTGGTGGCGCCCCCGGATGCGGCGACGCTAGAGTTCAGATTATACCCTACCATCCATGGTTGAGAACAATATAAAGACAACCAACTAAAACCGAGCATTCTTTTTGCCGAATGCAAGCCATAGTGTTCCCGGCCGTCGATACCTCGTCATGGCTTTCTGTACCCGATGCGTCCATGTTGAGACTGATAAACGGGGAAGGGTGAGACTCAACAGGGCAAACGCAGGTTCATGCTACACGGACGCAATCTACAAGTCAACGACTTGCCGGAGCTACGTGCCATAATTCAGATCCCTGAGGTGGAACCCGTTATTTGGACAGGATCAGGGTGGAGTTAAGTGAGATTCCCGGCTCTCCTGCCGGTGATTGGCTCCCTTTGTCCGGTTTACACCTCTCCTTGGATCAGACCCCTCTACTATGGCTTCCTGCTCCCCGTGGAAGACCTCGGCCGGAGTGCGGTAGCCCAAGGCCTGATGGGGCCTGAGCCCGTTGTAGAACCGGAAATAACGTCCAGTCCCAGCTGGGCTTTCAGGACGCTGGCGTGGGCTTTCAGGCACACCTCCTCGTACTTAACCGTCCGCCACAGACGCTCCACGAAGATGTTGTCTTGATACCTTCCCTTGCCGTCCATGCTGATCCTCACGCCGCGGTCGTGGAGGACTTGGGCGATTCATTATACCTACTGGGGTTACGGAGACCGGGTAGCTCCGTGACTGGAGAGTTCCCGGACTCAGGAACCACAATGGGACGTGTTGTCCCTTCTACCAGAACTCCTATTCAGGCTGGCTCAGGATTCGGGTGCAGGTTACCTCGCCTGAGTTAGCGAACGCGAATGGGACTTGTAGGACCCCCTCTGGGGCTTTCGATTTTCAGGGAATCGCCGCATAATTCCCGTGCAAGGGGGGCTCTTCCCTTGCCGCATCCGGGCGCTGCGTTTGCATGAGTGAAAAGTGTGCCCGTCAACTTTGGGGGAGTTTCGGACCTAGCCATGCTCAGGCTCCTCAGCATCACCAACTTCGCCACAATAGAGCAGCTCGAAGTTGAGTTGGGACCCGGGTTCAGTGTGCTGACCGGGGAGACGGGGGCCGGCAAGTCGATCATCGTGGATGCGCTAAGCCTTCTGCTCGGAGGACGAGCTGATGCCGACACAGTACGTTCCGGTGCACGCCAGTCCAAGGTAGAGGGCATCTTCCTCCTTGGCCTGGACATCTCCCAGAAGATCAAGGCTGCCCTGAATGAGTACGGAATCGACGTTGACGAAGAGGAGTTGATTCTCGCCCGGGAAATCAACCTGGACGGCCGCAACACCTGCCGGGTGAACGGCCGAATCGTACCTCTCAGGGTATTGAGCACCTTGGCCCAACACCTGGCGGACATCCATGGCCAAAACCAGCATCTGTCCCTTCTCCGGGTACGGGAGCACATGGACATCCTGGACAGGTATGCCGGGTTGTTGCGACTTCGCTCCGAGGTGGCAGAAGGGGTCCACCAGCTAACGCAAGTGCGCCAGGAACTGGACCGCCTGCGGAAGGATGGCGGAGAGCGTGCTCGGCGAGTGGATTTTCTGAGATATCAAGTAGATGAGATCAGCTCCGCAAATCTGCGCCCAGGTGAAGATGACGACCTGGCCCTGGAGAGAGACCGGGTGGCCAACGCAGAACGAATCATCACACTGTCAGACCACGCCTACGGAGCGTTATACGATAGCTTTGACCACCACGATTCGGTGATAGACCTGTTCGGGCAGGTGTCCGCAGACCTTTCCCAATTGGAGAGACTGGACCCCACCTTGAGCCAGAACTTAGAGTCCGTAGATGCCCTGATGTCCCAGGTGGAAGAGTTGGCGCGCGCACTGCGCAGCTATCGTGACGGCATCGAATACAGCCCGGAACGTCTTCAGGAGATTGAGGGCCGGTTGGACTTGATCAACAGTCTGAAAAGGAAGTACGGCGGTTCCATCGGAGAAATCTTGGCCTTCGGCGAGACGGCCTCCCAAGACCTGGAGAATCTGGATCATACCGAAGAGCGCGTGGAGGGATTGGAGTCCCGGGAGACGGATCTCGAAAGGGAGGTCGGCGTCCTTGCCGGTCAGCTCTCCGAAGCCCGTCAACAGGCAGCCACGCGCTTGGCTGCAGCGATCCAAGAGGAGGTCGCCGGGCTGGCTGTGGGACACGCCCAGGTGTTAGTGGACCTCCGTCAAGCAGACTCGGAGGATGGTGTGCCGGTTGAGACCGTGGGTACGGCACCGGATTCAACACCCGGTTCGGGTGGGCAATCTGAAAGGTGGCTCGCTTTCAACGGGACGGGCATAGACTCCGTGGAATTCTTGATCTCACTGAACCCGGGCGAACCGCCACGGCCGCTGTCCAGGGTCGCTTCTGGAGGAGAAGCGTCCAGGCTGATGCTCGCCATTAAGACCATCTTGTCGACGGCCGATGAGATCCCAATGCTCGTGTTCGACGAAATCGATGCGGGGATAGGTGGCCGGGTCGGGAGTGTCCTGGGTCAGAAACTGTGGGGCCTGTCCAAGAACCATCAGGTGCTATGCGTAACTCACCTTCCGCAAATCGCATCCTACGCAGACCGCCACACCAGGGTTGCAAAATTAGCTTCAGATGAAAGGACCGTGACGACGGCCGAGGATCTCGACGGTGATGCCAGGGTGCGGGAACTTAGCCAGATGCTGGGCTCAGACAGCGGCGCAACCCGCACCAACGCCTTGGAGATGCTACAACAGGCGGAGGGCTGGAAGGAGAGCAAGAGGGCCTCCCCCGTCCAGGAAACTCTCCAGTGGCCCCAGGAGACCGTACAGGATCCGGGTTAGATTTCGAGTTTCTCGCACGACTACAGGGTGGATTGTTTCATTCAGTTTCCGGCACCTAAGGCGGGCCCCCCGGGCTGGGCCCCTCCGTTCGGCTACATCAACCACTTCCGCGTCACTGCTGCCAGGGCGACCTTCCCAGGCTTTCCGCGCCGGCGGGGGGCATGATAGAAGCGGCGAAATGCCAGATCGGCATCGCAGAAAGGTTTGGAGGCCCTATGAGGTCTTTGAGGGAATCGCTGGAGGGGAGAATTTCAGCCGTTCGAACCTCGGATATGTCAGTACACAAAGAACGGTAAAAGGGAGTTGGCTAAACGAGACCTTGGCAAGTCCTAGACCGGTCGGGTTCTCATTGCTCGAACAGGCGAACCGGCGGAAGAGTGAAAGGTCAAGAGATTACGGAGCTTGGGCTACCATCTCATTGTCGTCGCATTGCAAATCGGAGGAACGGCCGTTCATGGGACGACGAGGAGCAAGAACGGGAGTGCTTATAATCAATGCCGATTTGATTGTGTATAAATCGGCCTATATCAAGAGAACACAGTCTCAATAACGGCTAATATAAGTTTGTTGATGTTGATATTGAAGCGGAGGGAGTGGGATTCGAACCCACGATCCCGGTTTCCCAGGATAAGCGCTTAGCAGGCGCCCGCACTAGACCACTATGCGATCCCTCCAAGGCTCGGGAGCCCAATATATCAGAACCGCTCCGACCCTACAATAAACCAAAGCCCTAATCCACCGAAAAGATGGCGGTGGCGGCGTGCTGAGACGACAAAAGCGCTGCTGGCTTCGGGGATAACGGTTCTTGAAACAGAAAGCCGACTCGGAACGAGGAGCGCGCGAGAGATTCCATCAGAGGAGCGGTCCGAGCGCACTGACGTTGCCTTCAACGACCGCTGCTCATCAAGCGGCTACGAGAAAACGCGCTCACCGAGTCCAACATCTGCACACCGGGGAAGGGGTGGTGGAGATAGGGGGGCTCGAACCCCCAACCTCGGCATTGCGAACGCCGCGCTCTCCCAGTTGAGCTATATCCCCACTTGCGGTGCGGAACCGGAGGTTTCCGGTTTCAGGGACCGGACCTGTCGGCCGGTTATCATCCATACCTGAGGGCTGCCGCTCAAACCCTGGATGGGCGTGACTTGTCCAAAAGGGTTGCGCGGCTGAAGGATGATGCAGGAATGGTAAGTCCCGCCTACGAATGGTGTCAAGGCTCGGTCAAGAGGACGGGCGGGGCGGAAGGACTCCGGTGAGCCAGGGAACGAGGTCGTTGATAACGGCCGGGGGGATTTCGTGGCCCATGGGGTATTCGTGGTAGCTGAGGGCGTAGCCTTCCTTTTCGAGGAAATCGCGGGCGGCCTGGGCAGTGTCCATGGAGATCATGGGGTCGCGGTCGCCGTGGGCGATGAAGATGGGCTGGTCCCGGTTGTCGGGGAGCCTGGCCTTGAGGATGTCCCGGTCGGGGAGGGTGGCGCTGAGAGCGGCGAGTCCGGCGAAGACGTGGGGGCGCTCCAAGCCGCAGCGGTAGGTCATTCCGCCGCCCTGGGAGAAACCCATGAGTACGGCATTTCCCGGGGCTGTTCCGAACTGGGCGAAGACGTCATCGAAGTAGGCGGCAACCTGTTCCTCGGCTTTCTGGAAGTCCGCAGGCTCGGCCTGTCCCCGGGGCGGGTGCCAGCCGTAGCCCACCATGCCGAGGCCGACGTTGAAGGGGATGGGCGCGTTGGGAAGGCTATAAATGTAACCTTCCCGATGAATCGAGGGGGCCAGCCCGGCCAAGTCGCGCATGTTGGCGCCGAAGCCGTGGAGAAGGATGACCAGCGGGTAGTCGGCGCCTTCCTCGTAGCCATCGGGATAGATATTCAGGTAAGTGAGGGATTGGCCCTGGTGCTGTTCAGCCTTCATCGAAGCCCCTTTCGACTGGAATGCCGGGTCATCCTAACACAAGGAGGTCGGAGACAGCGGTGGTGTCTTGTTGAGAGAGAAATTTCTGTCGCATTTTGATGCATTTTGTCGCATTTACGAGGGACGACGGGGCAACGCAGGGGAGAGGGTTGTCCGTGGGGCGTAGATTGATAGTCGCGGCTTTTAGGGCCAGTCGAGGCAGCTTCTCCAAGGCCCCTGGGCCGCTTGATGTATCCATAGTAGAGAGGCGGCTGCGGGGTTGGCAAGGGGGAACTGTCAGCAATCCGGGGCGAGGCCGGGAGAAACGGCCTGGTTTTTGCACCTTCATGTTGGTGCTTCTGACCTACATGATAGTGCTTTTTCACCAACATGGTGGTGCTTTCCCCTGGGGAGGCAGCTTTGGCCGGGAGCGGTGGGTTACAATGGCGGCACCAGCCTTGGTTGGTTGGGTTCCGTCCCGGGTTGGATATTTGGGAGGACTTATGGCGAGCATAATGCATCTTATTGACCGGGCGAGCTGGGAAGAGGCCCGGAGCAAGGGGGAGCATCGTCCCGAGTCGCTGGCCAGCGAGGGGTTCATCCACTGTTCCCAGGATGAGGAGCAGATGCTGCGGGTGGCGCACCGACTCTACCCGGGAAGGGAGGATATGCTGGTGCTGGCACTGGACACGGAGCGGCTGGAAGCGCCGGTCAAGCGGGAGCCGAGCCGATCGGGGGAGATTTATCCGCATATCTACGGGCCACTGAACCTGGCAGCGGTGGAGAAGGTGTGGCGGCTGGCGTTGGATGCCGACGGAGGGTATTCGCTGGAACCGGAATCCGGCGGCTGACGGCTCCGGTGAGCGACGGGACATACACAGCGGCGGAGGTCGAGGAAATCCGGCGGGAGATTGCCTCCCTGGAAAACCGACCTGATATCGGAGAGGCGGCGGAGACTGCGGTTGCCGAAGGTCGCTGCCCCCCGCCGCTGGCCCCGCTGTGGGGCCTTTCCTCGGAGAATCCAGCGTTGTTCGAGCGATTGTGCGGGGATGCCAAGGCTCTGACCTACTCCATTTTCGGCTTCTTCCCGAAGGTCTATGACTGGGTCTATGGGCAGGAAACTCCTCCGGCGGTGACGTGGGAAGGGCGGACGCGAGGGCTGGTGGCCCTGCTGGACAATGCCGATGACGGGGCGGCAGTCAAGCCCAAGCAGAGCCGCCGGGAGGACGAGATTGCGGCAATCGCCGGGGAACTGGGGGTGGGTCCCGGACAACGAGACAGCCTGCCCGGTTTCCTGTGCGAGGACCTGGTGCGGGGGAGATTCTTCACGGAGCTGCCGGTCGAGACGGTTGCCGAGGAGTTCTGGCTGGAGGCGGGGGAAAGGTTGGGGAGGATGCTGGCAGCGCTACATGGCAGGGGGATTTGCTACAACGACGCGACGTTCTCGGACCCGGAGGGCCGGTCGCACCTGCTGGTCGATGAGGATGGCGGATTAACGCTGATTGACTTTGGGGTCTCGGTGCTGCTGGACCGGCATCCGCGGCTGGAAGGGGAGGAGGTGTTCAACCTGCTGCGGACCGATCCCATGTTCCGGGTGTTCCGGGGGAT
This sequence comes from Dehalococcoidia bacterium, assembly GCA_965203675.1. Taxonomy (GTDB): domain Bacteria; phylum Chloroflexota; class Dehalococcoidia; order Lucifugimonadales; family UBA3495; genus CATOSK01. The sequence goes on from CBDBDE010000001.1 coordinate 940,243, forward strand.
GGCCTCAAGCCCCGAGGACATCCAAGGGCTGGTGTACGACTACGGGCGGAGGCTGGCGGGGACAAGCAAGGAGGGTATCCTGTCGCGAGACCTGCGGTTTGCGGAGCAGGGCATCGGGTTCGTCGCGCAAAGGATGGGGGAGCGCGTTGGCGCGCTGGTGGGTGCGGGGTTCAGGGATGGGTATGGGTGAGAGCATCAGGGAAACCGGCGGAAAAGTGACGGGCCGCACAGGATGCGGCCCGTTTGCTGTTCGGGGTTATGCTGGTGCTAGGACTTTACTGGGTGAGGAGGTACTGTACGAGGGCTTCGACGTCGGCGTCGGAGAGGTTGGCGGCGGTGACCAAGGGAGCCATTACGCCGGGGGAGCAGGCGGTTCCGGCACCGGTCATGCAGCCCTCCTGGATGAAGGCGTCGGGTTCAAGGATGGACTCGCGCAGGTAGTCCTCGGCGGACATGCCGGGCTTGCGGGCGGCGGCATCGGCGCCGATGCCGGTGAGGGCCGGTCCCAGAACCCCGATTTCGGAGACACCGGCGATGGTATGGCAGGTGTAGCACTGACCGTTGCCGAGGAAGATGGCCTCACCATCCCCGAGGCCAGCGGCTGCCGGAGCGGATGGCTCCGCGGAGGCGGAGGGCTCGGCCGGGGTCTCAGAAGCGGCGGGTGAGGCCGTCGAAGCGGTAGACGCCGGTTCGGGGGCGTGGCTGGCATCGGGGTCGTAGGGGACGGCGTGGGCCTGGGCGTAATCCCTGGGAGTTGGCTGGAAGGAGCCGAACAGTCCCAGGACCGCCGACACAACCAAGAGGGCGAGGAACAGTCCGGCGAGGAACACGGTGGTAAACATCCTGGGGTCGAACCGCAAGTGCATGTACCATCCGATTACGATGGCGAACTTGAGGATGGACAGGATGAAGAGGGGCGCAACCACCAGGGACGAACCCTGGAGGGACTCGGGGACGATGATGAGGAATTCGACCAGGGTGATGACGAAGAGGATGATGGCGATGAAGACGTACTGGCGGAACGTGGGGTGGTGTCCCCCCTCGTGGTGCTCTTCGGAGTGGTGGGCGCTCATTAAACCGTGCTCCTTAGGTGGGAAGGGCCGACAACGAGGACTGGAGTAAGGCGTGGGACTCGGCAGCCACCGGTCCGCTGTCGAACCCGCCGACGAGGTACAGCAGGGTGAAAATTACGATCCAGACGATGTCGACGAAGTGCCAGTAGAGTCCGGCGATCTCCACGTCCAAGGCGGTAGCCGGCCCCAGCCTTCCCTTGCGGGCGATGATGAAGAGAGCGAAGAGCCAGACGATGCCCAGGGTGACGTGGGCGCCGTGGAAGCCGGTGAGGGTGAAGAAGGTGGTGCCGAAAAGATTGGTGTCGATCTTCAGGCCGTGGGCGCGGAACTCGTTGAACTCGTAAACCTGGAATCCGATGAAGATGGCCCCCAAGAAACAGGTGGCAAGCAGCCATAGCTGGATACCGCGCTGGTCGTTGCGGTTGGTGGCGGCGAGAGCCTGCACCATGGCGAAGCTGCTGCAGAGCAGGACGAAGGTGCTGACGGTGGTGATGGGGACGTCGATGATGTCGATGGGGTAGGGGCCGACCAGACTCTGGCCCCGGTACACCATATAGGTGGCGATAAGAGAGCCGAAGAACAGGCAGTCGGAGCTGAGGAACACCCACATCAGCAGCTTCCGGTGGTTGAGACCGGTGCTGGTATAGGTGTGGTCTACGTCGGCTGTGGGGAGCTGTCCGGTGGCTTGAGCCAAGACTGGGGCCTCCTAATGGTGGGCTTCGTGATGGCCTTCGGCGCCATGATGGGACTCGGGAGCAGGAGGTTCGTTGCTCCAGCCGATCACTCCGACGAAGGCGATCAGTCCGCCGATGAAGGGCAGAGGATACTTGATGTAGTCCAGGGGGAACTCGAAGAAGAACCCGGCGGCGAGCAGGACTGTGCCGACCGCCGTGACGAAGGGCCAGTAGGAAGGGCTGGGCATGTGGATGGTCTCGGGATCCACATAAGGCTCGGGGCCGGTGATGGGGGTTCCCGCGGCCTCGGCCCGGCGCTTGACGATCCAGTAGTGGTCCTGGCCCAGGACCTGGGGAATGCGGGCGAAGTTGTAGGGCGGCGGGGGGGAGGAAATGGACCATTCCAGGCCCGGGGCGTCCCACGGGTCGTGGCCGGCTTCCTGGCCGCTGTACACGGTCTTGAAGAAGTTGATCAGGAAGAGAACCACGCCGACGAACAGAACGATGTATCCGAGGGAGGAGAGCATGTTCAGGGCATCCCAGCCGTACTCGGTCGAGTAGGTGTAGATGCGGCGGGGCATTCCGTTAAGGCCCACGTAGTGCATGGGGAAGAAAGTGACGTTCATCCCGATGAACAGGAGCCAGAAGTTCCACTTGCCGAGGGTCTCGCCCATGAGCTTGCCGGTTATCTTGGGGAACCAGTAGTAGATGCCGGCGAAGAGGGCGAAGATGGAGCCTCCGAAGAGGACGTAGTGGATGTGGGCGACGATGTAGTAGGTGTCCTGCTGCTGGTTGTCGGAGGGGGACACGGCGTGGGAGACGCCGCTGAGACCGCCCACGATGAACAGGGCGATGAATCCGACGGAGAACAGCATAGGGGTCTTGAAGTCAATGGAGCCGCCCCACATGGTGCCGATCCAGTTGAAAATCTTCACGCCGGTGGGCACAGCGATGAGCATGGTGGTGATGGTGAAGACGGAGTTGGCCACCGGGCCGAGGCCGACGGTAAACATGTGATGGCTCCAGACGGCCCATCCCATGATGCCGATGACGATGCCGGAGAAGACCACCACCGGGTATCCGAAGAGGGGTTTCCGGGAGAAGGTGGGGAGGATCTCGGAGACGATGCCCATGGCGGGGAGGATGAGGATGTACACCTCGGGGTGTCCAAAGATCCAGAAGAGGTGCTGCCACATGATGGGGTCGCCGCCGCCAGCGGTGTTGAAGAAGTGAGTGCCGAAGAGGCGGTCGAAGCTAAGCTCGATCAATCCGACGGTGATGACCGGGAAGGCGAGTACGAGGAGAATGGAGGTGACGAGGGTCATCCAGACGAAGAGGGGCATTCGCATGAGGCTCATGCCCGGGGCGCGCATGTTGATGATGGTGACGACGAAGTTGAAGGCAGCGGCGAGGGAGGCGACGCCGAGGACCTGGAGTCCCATGGCCCAGAAGTCGATACCCTGGCCGGCGCTGTAAGGTTTTTCGGTGAGGTTGGCGTAGGAGAACCAGCCGGCATCGGGGACCTGTCCGACGAGGAAGCTGGAGTGCATGAGCAGCGCGCCGAAGAGGAATACCCAGTAGCTGTAAGCGTTGAGGCGGGGGAAGGCCACATCACGGGCGCCGATGGCCAGAGGGATGACGAAGTTGAAGAAGGCAGCGCCCAGCGGCATGATGGCCATGAAGATCATCGCCGTGGCGTGCATGGTGAACATCTGGTTGAAGACGTCGGGGCTGACGAAGCCATTGTCCGGCACAGCCAACTGGGTCCGGATGACGCCGGCTTCGATGCCTGCCACCAGGAAGAAGATGAACGCGGTTACGCCGTAGAGGATGCCGATGCGCTTGTGGTCTACGGTGGTGATCCAACTCCACAATCCGGTGGCGCTGACCGGTCGTGCTATTACATCTGTTACGGCCATTGCTGCCTCTGTTTACGGGTCGGCTGCGATTGCTTCCGAGATTGCATCACTGTGATGGTCGGGGCACCGGGGCTTTTCCGGGCGGGAGGCCCAAGGTTCCTGCCACGCGGTGCTACTATCCCTATAAAAAGTTTACTTTAAGCTAAGGAGATACTCAATCAACAGGGTGATTTCCTGCTGGCTCAAGCTGGAGCGGCCGTCGGCGGTCTGGTAGATGGTGGCGCGCTCGGACATGAAGTTGCCAGGCTTGACCCCCTCGGGGTCGGTGAGCCAGCGGCGCAGATTTTCCCGGTTCAAGTCCTCGATACCGGCGGCGAAGGTGGTGCGCGTGGCCAAGTCGGTCAGGTTGGGTCCGGGAGCGATACCGACGTTAGAGGACAGGAAACCGGCCACGCGTCCGTCAACGACGGCCGGGAGGTCGATGCCGTTGGCGGTGTGGCAGACGACGCATCCGCCGGCACCGTTGAAGATGGACTGTCCCTGGGATGCCTGGGGAGACAACTGGGGCAGGTCGCCCCATCCGGCGACCCAGGCATCGTATTCGTCCCTGGTCAGCGACTCGACGATGAATTTCATCTGGGCATGGGCAGTGCCGCAGAATTCGGCGCATTGGGCGTAGAAGATGCCGGTCTCGTCGGCCTGGAACCACATGCGGTTATTGCGGGTGGGGACCACGTCGACCTTTCCGGCGAGCTTGGGGACCCAGAAGCTGTGGATTACGTCGTCGCTCTGGAGGAGGACCTCGACGGGACGGCCCACGGGGATCTTGAGCTCGTTGGCAGTGGTGACAATTTTGCCATTGCCATCGGCATCGTGGTACTCGAATTCCCACCACCACTGGTGGCCAGTGACGGTAATTTCGAGGATGGGGTTGTCGGCGGAAACGGGGGGCCTTTCCAACTCAAAGAGGGTGATGACGGACCATCCGCCCAAGGCGAGAATGAGGATGGTGGGGATGACGGTCCAGGTTATTTCGAGAGGAGTGTTGCCGTGGACCTGCTTGGGAAGTCCTTGTCCGGGCCGGCGGCGGAACTTGATGGCGGCGTAGACAAGAGCGCCTTCCACCAGGATGAAGACGGCGACCATGACCCAGAGCAGGATGTTGAAGAGCAACAACTGCTTTTCGGCCACCGGGCCGGCGGTTCCGAAGGTGGACTGCCGTCCGTCGGCGTCGCACGCCAGCATAAGCATGGCGACGGCGAGGACACCAAGGAATACTAGATGCTTACGATGGAACCACTGCCTGAGGGGTTTCCGATGGGGTGTTCCAGGGGGCGGTGCCGGGGAATCTGCCCTGCCGGGGGGCAAGTGGAGCATTTTGCGTGTCTCCCAATAGAACGCCTGAGTCTGTGCAAAATTTCACTAGCGCCGACAATAGCACAGGGCTATTGGGATGTCAATGTAAATTGGCGGTTATGGAGGGCGGTTGGAGGCACCGGCCGGGGACGTTCGGGCGGACCGGCAAAGGGGGCCTACCAAGGTAGCAGACTGTCGGCCATCACCGCGCCGAAGAGCAGGGCAAGGTAGAGAAGGGAGTACAGGTAGACCTTCTTAGCGTTGGGCCGGGAGTAGTCCCTCTTGAGCTGCCAAGCCATCCAGATGAACACCAGGCCGAGGGCAACGGCCGGGGCAAGGTAGACCCAGCCGACGGCGGGGATGAGGCCAAACATGATGGTGAGGCCAACGAGGGCCAAGGTGTAGAAGAATATCTGAAGGGTGGTCTGCTCCGGCGTGGAAACAACGGAGAGCATGGGCACCCCGGCGCGGGCGTAGTCGTCACGGATGAGGAGGGACAGCGCCCAGAAGTGAGGAGGCGTCCAGAAAAAGATGATGGCGAAGAGGTAGACGGCGGGGAGCCCGACTTCGCCGGTAACGGCGGCCCATCCGACCATGGGAGGGATGGAGCCGGCGGCCCCTCCGATGACGATGTTCTGGGGAGTGGTGCGCTTGAGCCAGCCGGTGTAGACGAGGACGTAGAAGAGGGTGGCGGAGAGGGTGAGGGCGGCGGAGAGGAGGTTGACGCCCAAGGCGAGCAGGGCAAAGGCCAACACGTTGAGGAGGATGCCGAAGATGAGGGCGCGCACCGGGGGGATACGGCGGTTGGCCACTGGACGAAGGTGGGTCCGGGTCATCTGCTCGTCTATGTCCCGGTCCATGTAGTGGTTGATGGCGTTGGCGCCGCCGGCGGCCATGGCGCCTCCCACCCAAACCATGAGCATGACGGATAACGGTGGCAATCCCTGGGCGGCAAGGAACATCCCGCCAGCAGCGGTTATCAGCAGCAGAACGACGATGGTGGGCTTGGTGAGGGTGAGGTAGTCGTTGAGAGCGGCAGCCAGTTCCCTAGTTCTGGACCGTGGCTCGGACCTGGGCGCGCCGGCGGCTACCTCCGCGGCGATGGATTCCCGCGCGGGTGTTTCGTCGATCACGGGGAGGTTCCGTGAGAACTGGGCATGAGTCTGCCGGAGCGGGTGGCGGCGGCGAAGGCGGTCGCGGTCATGCTGATCCAGACCAGGGACCCGAGGGCCAGATGAAGGGCGAGGCTCCACTGGGGGAACTGAGTCCACACGGCGACGGCGCCAACCAGGACCTGCACCATCAGCAGAGCGGCCACCGACATGGAAAGCATACGGATGTCCCGGGGACGCTGCCGTCCCCGGAAGCCAAGGTGGACGCTGTACAGGACAAACAGGCCGGCCAGCAGGGCGACATAACGGTGTCCCATGTGGATGGCAGGCTCCATATTTTTCGGGAACACTTCTCCCTGACAGAGGGGCCAGGTGGCGCAGACGCGGGTAGAGTCGGTGGCGGTGACGAAGGAGCCGGAGAGAATGAGCAGGTACACGGCCAGCACCGACCACAAGGCGAGGGCGGGAAACCGGTCGTTGGGGGCCCCGGCCTCGCGTCCCACCAGGGGGCCCTTGAAAGCCACGACAGCCATGAGGACCAGACACGCCAGCAGGGCCTCGGCGACGGCAAGGTGTGCGGCAACGATTTCCCCGGGCAGTTCCTGGAGGACGGTGACGCCGCCCAAGAGGGCCTGTCCAATCAGGAGAATAACGGCCAGGACTGCTGGGATGGTCAGCCAGGGCTCGCGGCGGTAGGAGATCCAAATTGTGATGCAGGTGGCGATGATGAGAGGTCCCACGACCACGGAAGCAACGAAGCGGTGGGAGTATTCGAGGATGGCCGTCAGTTCCAGGGGGGGCAGCAGCTTGCCGTAACAGAGAGGCCAATCGGGGCAACCAAGGCCGGAGCCGGTTACCCTGACAACTCCGCCAAGGACCACGAGGGCAAATGCGGCGACTACGGTAATGACGGATATTGACCGGAGCCACCGGTGAGTCCGGTGAGGATCATGGGGAAAACCGGCGGGTTCCGTCGCTGCCATTCAGTAGCCGACCATGGGGCGTATGAGGGATTGTGATATAATTCTCAATGTTATCATGGATGCGGCGATTCGGGTAGAAGGCCTAGTCAAGCGGTTCGGCGCTATCACCGCAGTAGACCAGGTTTCCTTTTCGGTCAAGCCCGGCGAGATATTCGGCATTCTCGGTCCAAACGGAGCCGGCAAGACGACCACACTGGAGATAATCGAGGGCCTGCAGAAGCCTACGGAGGGCAGCGTGAACGTCCTCGGGATGGACGTTCAGCGGGAGCCTTCGCGAATCAAGGCTCGGATCGGCGTCCAGCTCCAGTCCTCTGCTTATTTCGACTACCTCACCCTGCGGGAGATTCTCGCACTCCTGGGCAGTTTTTATCCCAAGCGGCTACCGCCGGATACGCTGCTGGAGCAGGTGGGGCTGGCCGACCAGGGATCGCGCCGGGTGCGGCACCTTTCGGGCGGCCAGCAGCAGCGATTCACGGTAGCGGCCAGCCTGGTGAACGATCCCGAAATGGTCATCCTGGACGAACCCACCACGGGCCTGGACCCCCAGTCGAGACGGAACCTGTGGGGGATGATACGAGAGATCAACGAGCGGGGGGTGACGGTGGTCCTGACCACCCACTACATGGAAGAGGCGGAGACCCTCTGCGACCGGCTGGCGATAATGGACCGGGGGAAACTGCTGTCGGCGGACACTCCGCAGAACCTGATCAACCAGCTCCAGTCCACCTACACGGTGAACCTAGTCCCCTCCGAACCGTTGTCCGAACGCCAGGTGGAAGCTCTGAACAGGGCATGCGTTTACGTCCACGCTCCAGGGGATAACTCGCGGTCAGGGAACGGCAGCGGCAATGGCAACGGCAACGGACACGGTTCGCACGATGAAGTCCTACCGTGCAACTCTTATATCCTGAGATTGGCGGACGAGCCGAGGGCGCTGGATACGGTGCTGGAGCAGATCGTCGGACAGGGCATCAAGCTGGAACGAATGGAGGTATCTCCAGTCACGCTGGAGGATGTTTTCCTGACGTTGACCGGGAACGAGCTAAGGGACTGACGATGCTGGCGTTGACCCTGGCCAATTTCAAGATGATGGCGCGCAACCGCCAGACGACTTTCTGGGCGCTGTTCTTCCCGTTGACCCTGGTGGTGGTGTTCGGGCTGTTCGACGGGTTCGGAGGCCGTCCGGCCACGCTGGAAGTCGTTGACCTGGCGCAGTCCGACGCTTCCGCCGCCCTGGTCGAAGAGCTGTCCGGCCTGGATTCGCTCGAGGTCATTGCCTCCAGCGACCCGGCGGGGACACGGGCGCGGCTGGAAGCGGGGGACTTGGACTATTTCCTGACCATACCGGCTGGATACGGGGTTGGGGTAGCCGACGGCGCGGGGGCGTCCGGGACGGGCGGAGACCGGGTAGCACTGGTCCACGGCAGCCGGGACAGGGAAAAGAACCAACTGGTTGCCGGGGCCGTTGGAAACATCGTGGCATCGGCCGAGACGAGGGTTCCCGCGTTGGAGATTGGAGAGATTGAGTCGGAGAGGGAGCCCTACGCGGGGTCTTCCTATTTTGACGTGGCGCTGCTGGGACTGGTGTGCCTGGGAGTAATGGCCAACTCCATCATCTCGATTGCGGTGAAAATCAGCGTATACCGGAACCAGTCGATCCTGAAGAGGATGCTGGTGACACCGCTGGCGATTCGAAAGTATTTCGCGGCGGAGATTGTGGCGCACCTGGCGCTGGCGCTGGTGCAGGCTGGGATCATCTTGGGGGTGGGCGTGTTCGTGTTCGGGGCGGAGCTTCACGGCAACCTGGGCTGGATGATGCTCATAGTTGTGCTGGGAAGCGTGGTGTTCCTGAATATTGGGTTCATCCTGTCAGCATGGGCCAACACGCCCTCGGCGGCTTCCAGCATGGGCAACGTCATCGTCCTGCCGATGATATTCCTGGCGGGGACGTTCTTCTCGACGACTTCGCTGCCTTGGCTGCTGCCATACGCGGCGGAGGTCCTTCCGTTGACGCCGATGCTGTCGGCGCTGCGGGACGTGGGGATAGACAACGCCTCGCTGGTCCAGGTGTGGCCGCAACTGGCGGCCCTGGGGGGCTGGATAATCGCAACGTCGGCGGTTGCCATCAAGGTGTTCCGGTTCAGCTGAACCGGGACAGCCGGACTTTCCCGTCCTATTTTCCGAAGACCAGGTGACCATTCTCCAACGCACGGCTTAAGATAGGCCCATGCCTACTTCCTGGACGTCGGCAGTTATCGTTGCGGCGGCGCTGGCGGTGCTGTTCCTGGCGGCGGTGGCTTGCGATGATGTCTCCGAGGGGACGGACAGTGGCATGCGGCAGGTGCGGGGACAGGTGGTTGAAGTGGTGCCCCGGTCCATCACGGAGGTGGAGACCCTGCGGGTGCGGGATGAGAAGGGCAGGGAATACGTATTCGTAACCGAGGGGTTTGTCGGGTTCACGCCATCGCATCTGAGAGAGCACAGCCTCTTCGGGCAAACGGTGCTGGTGACGTACCGGGAGGAGGACGGGACGCTGGTGGCGGTGAGAACGGAGGACTGAGGCGCGGTCCACGAAGGGATGGCCAAGTGACAGGGCAGTTGGCCAGTGCTAATATTTGCTCTCGATGGAGACCAACACAAGGCTTGTGAGGCAAAGGTTGGAGCGGGATGGATGGTACTTGGAGAGGCATGGCTCCAACCACGACGTATATAAACACCCAAACATCAGAGGCATAATTACCCTACCGCACCACCGGGTGCTCTCGACTGGTGTGGCGAACACCATATCCAGGAGAGCCGGTTGGACGAGTTAGGAGGGGCCGTGATTCGATATCCCGCCTTAATAGATGGGGATGAAGGCGCTTACGGCATAGTCTTTCCGGATATACCCGGTATTGGCGCGATGGGTGCGACCGTTGATGAAGCCCTGCTCAATGCTGAAGCTGCGCTGCGCGACTATGCCATCGAAACTGAAAAGGATGGAGAAGAACTGGCCTGCCCAAGCCCATTCCAGTCCGTCGAGACTCCGGCCGGGAACCAACTGGTTTCTATCCCTCTGATCAGGTTGTCGGGGAAGACCGTTCGAGCCGGGTTGACCCTCGATGAGGATGTGGCGGAGTTTATAGACAGTGAAGCCCGCAAGCGCGGCATGACCCGCAAAGCCTATATCACCTGGATGGTGCGCCGAATGGCTGTCCTGGGCGGATAGCACACCGGGCTTTTGCAGGGTGGTTCATTCAGGGGAGCAGCGGGACGAGGGCTGCCTCGATGTCCTCGGCAGGGGTGTACTGCTCGAACTTGGCCTGGACCAGGCCGCTGGAGTCGACCACGAAGGTCCAGGGCTCGCTGATCAATCCCCATTCTTCCACAGTGGCCACCCAATGGGCGGCGGGCCGTCCCTCCTTGAGCAGGTGGGGGTCTTCGACGACCTCGACGTGGATGAAGTTGGCCTTGTTTCCGTGTTTTCCTTTCAGAGAAGAGATTTCATCCAGCTGAGGGCCGCAGGTGGCGGTGACGCAGAAGGTGGGGGTGGAGAAGGAGACAACCAGGGGCTTGCCGTCGTCGAGGGCCTCGTGGACTGATATGCGGTAGAGGTCTGGGTCGGGATTGGGCGCGGTGGAAATGGTGGACAGGTCCTGGTTGTCCGCCGCGGTGGGGGTGACGCTGCGGGGAGCGGGCTGCCCGATGCCGGGGGTCTTGGACCGGGCGGCGACGCGGGCGACGGTCTGTGCTTCGACCTCCTCCCCGCCCTCGGTGGTCGCGGTGATGTTCAGGCCCCAGAGAGCGGGGACTTCCTTGGTTCCCTCGCCGGGGGAGTCAAATTCCAGGGTTGCGGCGAAGACTCCGCGCTGCTCTCCGGGCCAGGGCCGGAAGCGGGCGGTGGCGGTCTGGCGGATTTCTCCCTCGTCGATTCCCGGGGGAAAGTAGACGGTCTGGACCTGGGCTGTCCCGGCGCGGACGGGCAGGTTGTCCCGATCCACGAGGCCGAAGGCCACGCGGTTGACGCCGACGGAGAGGTCGCTGTTGACTAGAATGGCGCTGAATTCCGGGCCGCCCACGGGGATGGCGGGAGCTGACTGGGCCGGCGGCTGGAAACAGCCCACAACCGCCGCCGAGAAGCAGAAAGCCAGCAGCATGAGGAGCCACCGCCCGGGAAAGGGGACTACCTGGCGCACGGCGTTCACGGGAGTGCCGACATGACTGGACCCGCGCGGGGAGAGAGCAGGGGGCCTAATACACCACTCCGCGTCCGGCGCCGCCGTCGACGGCGATGGTCTGGCCGGTGATGGCGCTGGCCTGGTCGGATACGAGGAAGAGGGCGAGGTTGGCGATGTCCTCGGGTTGCACCATGCGGCCGATGGGGATGTTGGCTACGGTCCGCTGCATGACCTCGTCGGCGGTGATACCTTCCCGAGCGGCCCTCTCATCGATGAGCTGCATCTGGCGCTGGGTCAGGGTGCTGCCGGGGTGGATGCAGTTGACGAGGATGCCATCTGCGGCAACGTCGTCGGCCAGTGACTTGGTGTAGGCAGCGATCCCGGAGTTGGTGATGCCGGAGCCGGGGTTGGTGGCGCTGGAGTTGCGGGCTCCCATACCGGCAATGTTTACGATGCGCCCGCCGCCCTTGTGCTTCATGGAGGAAACGACCTCGCGGGAGCAGCGAATGTATCCCATGACCTTGGTGTTGATGTGGTTGAGGATGACGTCGTCGGGAAGCTCGCTGGCGCGGGCAGTGGTGGAATTGACTGCGTTGTTCACCAGGATGTCGATGTGGCCCAGCTCGGTGATGGTGGACCACACCAGCATGGTGATGTCCTCGGTGCTGGTCATATCGGCGCGGATGGGAACGACGGTGGAGCCGGTGCTGTCCTGTATTTCCCGGGCGGCCTGCTTGAGGGCGTCCAAGCCACGGGCGCAGATGGCTACCCTGGCGCCTTCCCGGGCGAGGGCCTCAGCGGTGGCGCGGCCTATTCCCATGCTTCCGCCGGTTACGAGGGCGACCTTGCCGTCAATTCCGGTTGGCATAATAGTGTTGTCCTTTGTTGGTTAGTCGTTCCGTTAGTCGGGCACGCAGAGGCTTATCATGCCGGATAGGTCGGGTTCTTCGTCCAGACGGGATACGGTCTCGACGAGGGCGTTGAGCTTGTCATCGGGCCAGTCTATGTCGTGGAACAGGGCGCTGATGCGGCGGGACTCGGTTTCCAGGTCCCATTCCAACTCCTGTCCCTGGTATTCCCCCTGGTAGGTGGTACCGTCCTTCATCAAAACGGTGATGCGGGGAGCGAAGGCGGGACGGTCCCTGTGCCCGAGAACCTCGGTGCGCTTGAGCAGTTCCATCACCACCGAGTCGTCGCCGGGGGAAGCCTCCCCAGCCTCGATGCGCTGGCGCAGGGGCGGATAGCTGCCGTGAACGCAGGTGTAGGCGGTGAAGTAGTGGGTGCTGCCCACGCCGGGCGACGTGCGGGTCAGGTTGGGGAAAGCCGGCGACGGGTAGGTGGTCTCCAGCCAGTTCATATCCACGGTGATCTTTTCGATCTCCCCTACCGGCAGGTCGTGGGAGGCGCGGATGCCGGTCATCAGCTCGATGACGGGGCAGTTATAGCCGGCGGTGGGGTAGATCTTCGGTACGACGTGCATCAGCTCCCAGCGGTTGCCCAACTCAGCCACGACAGGGTCGAAGGAGACCTGGTCTGGTCCCTGGAAGACGTAGGAAAGCTCGCCCCGGTTGTTGCCGGTGAAGGCGTTGTAGAAACCGGCGTCTCCTTCAAGGGAAGTTTCGGACCCCTGGACGTTTTCGCGGGCCAGCAGGGCGGCCATGATGCCGCTGCGGGTGGCCTGGGGCTCGTGGAACATCATTTCGCGCCCACCGGAGCGGGGGCCCTCGTTGGTGCCGGCGGTGAAGGTGCAGGCCAGAGCCAGGGCGGTAACCATCTGGTCTTCGGTCAGGCCCAGCAGCTTGCCCGTTCCGACGGCGGCGCCCAAGGTGCCGAACAGTGGACTGGAGCGGAACCCGCGGGCCTGCACAGAGGGAATGAAGTCCCCGGCGATGCGGGATTCGACCTCATAACCGGCAGCGAGGGCGGTGAGGAACTGCTGGCCGGAGCTACCCGCCAACTCGGCGGTCGCCAAGGCGGCGGGGATGACGCAGGGGCCGGGGTGGGTGAGCATCCGGTAGGAGTCGGACTGGTTGGTGGCGTGCATCAGCTTGCTGTTGGCGAAGGCTGCGCCACAGCGGGTGGCCCTGCCGCCGGCGGCGAGGATGGTTGCGCCGTCGGGCTTCGTTTCCTCCTCTTTGACCAACTCCACCGCCGCCCTGCCGTGGGTGGTGTTCAACCCGATGATGGACACGACGAGGGCGTGGAGCACCGAGGCTTTGATCTTGTCTACGGCCTCGGGGGGCAGAGCCTCGTAACCCAGGGACGTTACATAACGGGCAAAGGTGCGGCTCAGGGAGTCAGGCAAAAAAGGCCACCTCTTTATGAAATGTTGGCGGAATCCAACGGGAATTGGGCTATGGGTTCAGTCCAGACCCTGGGCGAAGTCCAGCCAGACCCGGGCGCAAGGCACGGGCAGGATGTGCTGGACAAAACCGGCTACTCCAGGGAAGACGACGCGCCGCCCGTTGGGGAACAGCGATGAGGCGTCGCGGAAGTCGCCGAGGACCTCTTCGCGGAGGGCGGCAGCGGCGATTATCAGCGTGGGGGTCTGGACCTCGGGCAGGAGGGGGCGCAGGTCTCCCTCGGCGTGACGTTGGAAACCGGCGACTACGTGGGCGGGAGTGCGAGCCATGAGGCTGGCGTACCAGCGGATGTAGGCCGGATCGACAATCTGGGGGTCGAGGCGGCGGCCGATGGTGCTTTCCACCCAAGCGGCGACGCCTTCTTTTTCGATGAGGTCGGCGCTCTCGCCGTGGTGGGGGTCGCCGAAATTGGTGGGCGATGTGCAGGCGGTCAGCGACAAAAGGCGGTCCTGGTGGAGGGTGGCGTAGCGCATGGAGATGGAACCGCCCACGGTCTCGCCGATGAGATGGAACTTCTCCAATTCCAGCTTGTCCACCACTTCGGCCAAATCCCTGGCGAAGTTGTCCAGGGTCCAGGGATAGCCGGGCTCGGGGACGCCGGAGTCGCCCATTCCCCGCATGTCATAGCGGATTACACGGTAGTGGCGGGCGATGATGGGCACCCAGCCGAACCACAGCTTGTGGCTCTTGGCCATGCCGTGGTGCATCACCACAGTTTCCGGCTCGGTCCAGGGGTCGGTAAAGTCGTCCACCGTGTAGAACAACTCGATACCGTCGTCCAGTTTCAGTCTCAAGGCTTCACCTCCATGAGGGCAATTGGGAATAGGATTCCTCTCAGGGAAACCGTTGGGAGGAACCGGCGCCGAAAGGGACCCCGCGCCGAGAGTATTCGGCTAGCTGGCGGCCCTCCCCTGTTCCACGAACACCGATCGGGCGACACGCATCGCCGTGCGGGTGTTGAAGTAACCGCCATACATGGTGAGCTGGATGAAGACCTCCATGATTTCCTGGGGGGTCATGCCGATGCGCAGGGCGCTTTCGATGCGGGCGCGGAGCTGGCGGTCGTACTGGCCGAGAACGGTCATGGAAGACAGGCTGCAGATGACCCGAGCCTTCTTATCGAGGTGAGGCCGGTTGTGGATAGCGCCCCAGTGGTACTCGTTGATGATGCGGTCGAGCTGGTTTTCCTGGGAATCAGGTTCGTCGGTGCGATAGGCGGTGATGTCGGCGATGTACTCTTCGTGGACACGGAGGCCTTCGTCGTAAAGTTCGTCGGTAGTGCGCTGGGTGTCGTAGGCCCGGGTCGGCGTGTAGCGGATGCCGCGCTCCTCGAAGATCTCCTTGGTCAGGTTCATGGCTTCTTCGACGGCGGGCACGCCGACGTAGAAGGTCATCTGGATGAACACTTCGATGACCTGGGACGGCTCCAGACCTACGTTGAGACAACGCTGGATGGTGCGGCGGAGCAGAGTCAGGTTCCCCAACGCCATGAGGGCGGACAGGGTGGCTATGCACCGCAGTTTCAAGTCGAGGCCTTCCCGGCTCCAAATAGCGCCAAACAAGGACTCGTCAATGATGCGCTTGAGGTCTGGAGCTAGAACGTCGACGCCGGGGAGGACGTAGTGGGTCAGGTCTCCCCCGGCAAGCGTATCCCTCATCTTCATGCCTTGTTGATAACGTTCTTCCAGGGTTGTCACTTGATTGCCTCCTGTGTAATTCGTCGGGGAGCACCACCGAGCGGGTCCCGGGTATATTTTGGGAAATGCCGGTTACGGCTCAACTATTATAAGCCCAACGAGCCGGGTTGGGGCGCACCACTGGCGCCCGGGGCGAACGGGGTCACGGCACCCATTATCAGGCGCGGGCCATGATTTCGGCGGCGAACCATTCCAGACGCTCGAGGGCCTGGTCCAGACCGGACCCGCGAATGTCGAAAATCAGGTGGGTCACCCCGATGTCCTCGTAGGTCTGAACATCCTGGAGGATACGGTCAGGCTCGCCGGAGAAGCGCCGGTGAGCGCCGCCGCCGGAGGAGGCGACGTCGTAGAGAGGAGTTTTCATGGCAACGTCCAGTTCGGCGGGGTCGCGCTGAACCCTTTCGGCGCAGCGGCGCATGAAGGCGAGGTTCTGGGCGAGGTCTTCCGGCTCCAGTGGTGAGGCGGGGATTCCACCCACCGGGTGCCAGCCGTTGCCCAGCTCGGCGGCACGGCGGATGGCCAGGCGGCTCTGGCCTCCGACCCAGATGGGCGGATGAGGGTCCTGGACGGGCTTGGGCAGGAACTTCAGGTTGGAGAACTGGCAGTATTTCCCATGGAAGGTGGGGTTGTCGCTGGTCCAGAGCTCCTTGAAGGCCTGGAGATACTCGTTGGTGACGGCGCCGCGCTCGGCGAAGGGGGGAGCGCCAAGAGCCTGGAACTCTTCCTCCATCCACCCGACGCCGACTCCCAGGGTCAGGCGCCCCTGGGACAGTACGTCGAGGGTGGCGAGAATCTTGGCGGTGAGCAGGGCGGGCCGGTGGGGGACGATCATGACGCTGGGGACGAGACGGATCCGGGTAGTGACGCCGGCCAGGTAGGACAGGAGAGTCAGCTGCTCGAAGTATTCGCCGCCTTCCCCGCCGGGGAACTCTCCGCTGACAGTGTAGGGGTAGGGGGAATCAATGGTATCCGGGACTAGGATATGGTCGCCGGCGACCATGCAGTAAAACCCCAACTCGTCGCCCTTCCGGGCGATGGCGGCCAGCGGCTCCGGCCTGGCGGCGGGGCCGTGGTTTGGCAGATAAAACCCGAATTTCATCCCTCGCCTCCTTCATCCATCGGAAAACATGATAGACCCGTTGCCGTGTTGCCGCAACGGCCAGCAGGCGGTTGTCGCGAAGACTGAGCAGCCACGCCAGACCACCCCATTCTACGCCGCTACCGGGACCCGGCGGGAGACCGGGAATCCGAAACGTCGGGGATGTTTTTAGGAGCATTATAGGCAAATCGATGAGGCTCCGGCGACTGCCGGAGCCTCATCCGTTGGGTATCTGCCTTGGGGTTGCCCCAGCCTAAGCGAGTGCTCTGGCTGAGGAAATCTTCCGGCTACTCGTCAGCGGCCTTGGCGCAAACCACGTTTACGCTCAACCGCCAACTTGCTTCTACGGGCACCACTTCCTGGGCGACAGCGCGCCAGTCCGCGGTCAACTCGCCCGTTCCGCCCACAGGGTAGGATGCGACGATGGCTACGCCGGTGGGGGCCGAGTTATCCCCGCTTCCGCTGGCGCCAAGGACGCGCGCGCCTCCGCCTACCGCGACCTTTCCGCCCAGACAGGTGGCGGTGACGGTCTTGTTAGAGCTGGTAGCCTGGCTGGTCACCACGAGTATCCGGGCCTCAGCGATGCCGGCCGGCCCGCGTGCGCCCTGGGGGCCGTGCGGCCCGGGCTCACCCTGGGGGCCTGAGACGCCGCGCAGACCGGACTCGCCCTGGGGGCCTTCCGGTCCCCGCTCACCCTGGAGTCCCCGCTCGCCAACGGGTCCCTGGGGTCCCCGCTCGCCGGCGGGCCCTTGGGGTCCCCGCTCGCCTTGTGGGCCCTGGGATCCCTGAGCTCCCTGAGCTCCCTGAGGTCCGCGGTCGCCTTGGATGCCACGCTCGCCAATGGGACCCTGCGGCCCTACCGGGCCCTGGGCTCCCTGGGGGCCCTCGGGTCCGCCGGGATCGCCTGTGTCACCCTTGTCACCTTTGTCGCCCTTGGCTCCCGGGACGCCCTGCTCTCCCCGCTCACCCTTCTGTCCCTGCTCACCCCGCGGTCCCTGGGGACCTTGAGGGCCTCCAGCAGGACCCTGCGCACCCGCGGGACCCTGTTCACCCGTTTCCCCCTGTGCACCGGCGGGTCCCTGTGGGCCAGACGGACCTGCAGGGCCAGCAGGCCCGCGCTCACCGGCGGGACCCTGGGCTCCCGGTTCGCCGTTGATCCCCGCCGGCCCCTGAGGACCTGACGGGCCTTCAGGGCCCACCGGACCGACGCAAGCGGCGACAAATAGTGTTCCTGCAATGATAAGGGCTACTGAGGCAACCCTTTTGCTTACCCAACTCGTGGACATCCAACACTCTCCTGTTCGTTAAACCTGTTACGTAAACCTGTTGCGTCTGTCGGCCGAGTTAACTTAACAAACCTTTATGGCGGAGTCAAGGCGGCGGATGAACCATTTGTCAACCCGAGGTTCGAACCCAAGCCTCCCAGGGCGGGCGGTGCAAGACATGGCGTACACCGGCATCAAATTACGTGCCGGATTGGTGAATACCAGCTTTTTGAATATAATTCACGGGCGGGGCATGCGCAGGCGAGATGCGTTGCCGCCCAGAGATTAAAGACTGGTCCAAAACAAAAGTAGAGGAGGCGATCCATGCCCAACATTACCCTAGACGAAGCGGAGAGAGTGGTGCAGGCTGCGAAAGCCAAGGCAATGGAGATGGGAGTGAAGCTCAGTATCTCGGTGGTGGACGCGCGGGGAGACTTGATCTGCATGGTACGTATGGACGGGGCACCGTGGCGGACTCCGTATATCTCCAGGGGCAAGGCGAGGGCGGCGGCCTGTTTCGGCGTCCCCAGCCTCGACCTGACGGAGAGGGCACTGCAGCCGGTTTTCCGAGCGGTTATGGAGGTGGAGAAGGGAGAGTTCGTGCCGGGCCAGGGGGCGCTGCCAATTTTTAAGGATGGAGAACTTATCGGGGCTTGCGGCGGCAGCGGAGGGACGGCGCAAGAGGACGAGGATGCCGCGAGGGCGGGAATCGAATCCCTTTAGCCACGCGGCTGTCCACAGCTCCGGACGCCAAACCTGAAAGGCAGACCGGGTTTGGTCTGCCTTTTGGCGCCTGTTTGAAACCGTTTCCAGCGGGGGGATTACCGATCCTGAGAGCTGACCTCGAAATGCTTGACCCAGTACTCGCCGCGGTAAAGGTGCTCGACTTCCCGGGCGACGTTCTGCCGGAATTCACCGGTCTCATAGGCCCGCAGGTGTTCGAAGGTGTCCCAGATGCTGACGCTGATACCCTCGTCGGGGTCCTCGGTGCTCCGCAGCAACTGGCGCTCCTGCAGTCCCTCTATGTCTCCGTGGCTGGCCAGCCGCTCGTGGTAGTGCCTCTCGTACTCTTCCCAGGAACCGGGGCGCAGCTTGCCCCAAACCATGCGAATATACATTGTGCCCGCTCCTACGATTTAGAATCCCGCTTGTTCTGCGTGCTCGGAATTGCCATGCTATCGGAGTTGGCCAACTGCGGTCAATGCGGGACGAATGCGGCTTAACGGGGAAATGATGGCCGCCCCGAGCCGAGCACGGTCATGCCAGGACGTTGTACCGGTAGCTGGACGTCAATAGATCCCCTTCGTCGAAGCGGGTGAACCGAAGGGGGGTCAGATCGAAAGAGCGGCCCTGTCCGTAGGCGACCATTTCGGACATCACCTGCCCGATGGCGGGGGCCAACTTGAACCCGTGACCGCTGAAGCCGATGGCACAGTAAAGGCCCTCGATATAGGGAACCCGGTCCATTATCGGGTGCCAGTCCGGGGTGATGGTAAACAGGCCGGACCATCCACCGCGGAAGTAGGAATCGGCCAGGGCGGGGATGCGTTCGACCATTCCCCGCATGACGTCCGCTGCCCGGTCCAGGTCCACTCCCTGGTTGTAGGAGTCAACCTCGGCAGGGTCTTCGCCGAATCCCACCAGGGTCATGGCTGATCCCTCGGGCCGGAAGGAGCAGGAGTGGGCGATGTCGCCGACTATGGGATGGTCGGGAAGCTGGTCGACCGGCCTAATGATGGAGGCTACCTGGTGACGGACGGTGGAGAGGGGAACGTTCACTCCTATGGCGGACATCAGGGACCGGGACCACGGGCCGGCGGCAATCACCGCGATGGGGGTTTCCACCCGTCCCTGGTCGGTCAACACAGCTTGCACTCGGCCTGACTGAACCTCAATGCCGGTACAAGTAGTGCGGAGGGAAATCTCGGCACCTGAATCCCGGGCGCGAGCGGCGTAGGAGGCGGTAACCTGGTGGGAATCGGCGTAACCGGACTGGGGTTCCCAGGCCAGGCCCTCCCCGGGGACGGTGTGGATCATGGGGGCAAAGTCCTGGACTTCAGCGGCGGTTACCAGGCGAGTGTCGATGCCCAGTTCCTGCTGCATTGCGATGTTCTTTTGCAATCCCCCGACGTCTTCGGGAGACACGGCCACCAGGTATCCGGTACGCACGAACCCAGAGTGTCCGCCCACAATCTCGTGGAAGTTGGCGAAGACCTCAAGGCTTTGCCAAGCCATGGATGCAGTGATGGCGTTGGAGTAGTGCATCCGGCAGATGGTCTGGGAGCGGCCGGTGGATCCGGACCCGAGAACATCCTGTTCGACCAGCACGGTGTCGGTCAGTCCCTGGCGGGTGAGATTGTACAAGATGCTGCATCCCATGACGCCGCCGCCGACAATGACGGCATCCGCAGTCTGTCTCATCGGGCCTCCTCAGCGTAACGCCCCATTTGTTGGGAGCTGGACAACCTGCCTGTGACTGACGTCGGGCGGTTGCAATGGAGAATTAAAAACCCCCGGGCGTGCCCGGGGGTGCTGGACTTGGCGTGATAACGGTATCGGCGCTGTCCCGATCCAACTGGGACAGGTTTCCCGACCCAGTTGAAACCTACCTCCGCATGGCGTTGAAGCAGTCGCTGCAATAGACCGGCCGATCACCGCGGGGACGGAAGGGGACCGTGGTGTCAATGCCGCACTGAGCGCACACGGCCGGATGCATCTCGCGAGGAGCACCAAAGCCGCCCCGCTGCTGATCCCGGCGCATGTTCCGGCAATCCTGGCACCGACGGGGTTCGTTGGTATAACCCCGGGAGGCGAAGAATTCCTGCTCGCCCACGGTGAAAAGGAACTGGTTACCGCACTCTGCGCAAATGAGAGGTTTGTCTTGAAGCGCCACTGATGACCTCCATACGTTAATTTGGCTCAGTTCAGGTCATCCAGCGCTAAATTCTCAGAATGTAGTTGCGAACCGGGAGGCCTTCAGCTGTACCGAAGGCAAGTATAACCCAAATGCGGAGCAAATGTGAAACCGCCCCAGGACGGGTTACATAACGCTCCAATTGGGATTGCCCTGGACAGCGGTTTCCAAGGTTTCCTGGATTTCATCCCTAACCCTGGGAGCTACGTAGAAGACGGGCATGAGCAGGTCGTCGGCGTCTTCGATCAACCCTTCCTCCACAGCGAGGCGGGTCAGGTTAGTGCCGGGAAGAAGGCGGTTGCCGATGCGCAGGGTCGCCATGGCATGACGCTCGGAACGGGCGGCTGTGGACAGAAAGGCGAGCTTGGCCCGCATGGTGTCGCTGGTTTCCCCGGGTTCCCCGAAACCCTGGGTGATAGCGTAGGTCAGGCCCTCGGCGTGGCAGAGGTCGCACAGCTTTTGCAGTTCGGAGAGTTCGGTTGCCAGTTGGACTCTTTCCTCATTGCCCTCGTCGAGGTTGGAATAATAGGGAAGAGATGCTCCACCCAACAACACCATCCGGCAGCCTGACGCCACCATGAGCGAAAGCAGTTCGCGGTCTATTCCCTCGGGACGGATGTTGGTGTTCCACCGGATGGAAAGGCCCTCGTCAATGATGGCCCGGCAGAGGTCTTTCGCATAATCCATGGGCCGATTGAACTGCTGGTCGATGAAGAAGAACTCGTTGAGGTTGTGGGACGACTGCAGCCGCTTTATCTCTTCAAGGACTTCCAGCACAGGCCGCACGATGCGCCACTCGTCTTCAGGGTTGGGGCTCGGCACCGTGGAGGAGTACCAGCCCAGCTTGGTGATAACACCCACGCCAAAGCCAGCTTTCCGGTACTGATCCAGGTCGAGGTCGTCCAGGCGGGGCGGGCGGGCCAGGCCGGAAGCGGCCCGGTGGGGGGAGGTTACTATCTCACCGCTCCGCCGGAAGATGACCCCTGAGAGGTGCCCGAATTCCTGAGATTCGCCCAGTAGATCAGCCAGTTCGGCGAAAGTCTCGGCGGCATCGCCAGCCAGACCCACGTCGGGTTCGAGGTAGCGGAAGCAGTCCTCGGGAAGGGTGCTGAAGGCAGGTCCGCCGCAGGCAATGACAGCCTGGCTGCATTCGCGAATGCGGCCAATCACTTCCTTGGTGACCGGAAGGGCGGACTGGGGGTTAACGAAGCTGCCGTTGTCCAGGTTGCGGATGGAAATGCCGACCAGCTCGGGTTGGAACTCCTGGACCACCCGCTCAACCTCGCCCAGATAGTCATCGGAAAACATGAGGTCGATAACCCGGAGCGAGTGCCGGTCGGGGTCGATGTAAGCCGCCACGTAGGCCAGTCCAATGGGAAGAGGGCGAACTTCCTCTTTGCTCATCCAGCGGTTGTGACGATTGGTGGCCACCAGCAAAATACGCATCCCCGTCTCCTCCGGGTCTGGTTGTGGCTTCCATCAATGGGTGGGCAATGGGTGGGCAGGAAAATTGGCGGTTCCCTCGGGGGTGCCGCCAATATACCATAGTTGGGTTATCAGTAGTTTACTGGTGACTGTTTGAGGATAAACGGGAGGGGCTGGAAATCACCGGCCGAGCATCCCAGAGAAGAGCCCGGCCGGTCCTGATTCCGTGGTTTTTCCTTGACACCCCCAAGGGCCGATGCTAGAATCCGCCGGGCTTTTCCCCAAGCCTCTTTCATGGTACGCTACCTCTGCGTGCCTCGCCTTCTGCGATGTTCTTCCCAACACCTCCGGCGGACGCAAGGAAACCCTTTAACCAGGAGGAGTGACTATGCCCCCAGAGATTATGAAGGGACTCAAGGATGTGTACCTGGATACCACCGAGTCCAGCTTCATCGACGGGCAGGTAGGAAAGCTGCTCTATCGTGGTTACGACATCCACGATCTGGCCGAAAAGTCTACTTTTGAAGAGGTCATCTACCTGCTTCTTTACGGTGAACTGCCCACCAGAGAGCAGTTGTCGGAATTCGATGCCACCCTGCGGTCCAACCGCCGCATCCCCGACGAAGTCATCCAGGTGCTGGATTTGGTCAAGAACAGCCACCCGATGGATGCCCTGCGGACGGGTATCTCAGCATTGTCGGCCTTTGACGACGAGGTGGCAGACAACTCGGTTGAAGCCACCCTCCGCAAGGGAATCCGGCTGACTGCCCAAGGGCCGACCATAGTTGCGGCGCATCACCGCCTGCGCCAGGGGCTGGAGCCGGTGGCACCCAACCCGGAGCTGAACCACTCCGGCAATTTCCTTTACATGATGTTCGGGGAAGTTCCCGACCAGGAGACCACCGACCTCCTTGACGTGGACTTCATCCTTCATGCAGAGCACGGGGCCAACGCCTCGTCCTTCGGCGCCAGGGTGACGGCCTCCACCATTTCAGACCTACACTCGGCGGTGACGACGGGGGTTGGCGTCCTCAAGGGACCGGCCCACGGCGGGGCGGCCGAAGAAGTCATGAAGATGTCCCTGGAGATCGGCAACCCGGAAAACGCCGAGGAATACGCCAGGAAGCACTTGGAGGCCGGCGGGCGCATCATGGGATTCGGCCATCGCGTATACCGAGCGGAAGACCCCCGAGCCCGCCACCTGCGGGAGCGGGCCCAGGCACTGGGTGAGAAGAAGGGCGAGCCCCGCTGGTTCCAGATCCTGTCCCACCTGGAGCAGAACACGATGCTCCCGTACCGGGACAAGGGCATCTGCGTGAACGTCGACTTCTTTGCGGGAGCCATCTACTACCTGCTGGACATTCCCGACGACCTGTTCATTTCCATCTTCGCCCTGGGCCGCATCCCCGGGTGGACTCTCCAGTGCATCGAGCAGTACAAGGACAACATCCTCATCCGGCCGTTGCTGGAGTACACGGGAGATATGGACCTGGAGTACGTTCCCATCGAACAACGGGCGTAGTCCTAGTCCGTCCGCAAGCCGGGTCCCATCCGCAAGTTGGGTCCCAAGAGAAGCCAAGTTGGGAGGGCCATTATGGCCCTCCTTTTCTTTATGAACGCCAGTTGGTTGTCTCTGGGAATTACTTCAGATTAGCAGTTGTCTTCATCCTCGTCGTTGCGCTTAGGAGCCGGCAGTTGCGGGAAGGGCCCGCCGAGGTCTGGGTTCTCCCTTGTGACTCCGCCGCTGGGGCGAGGCAGCTTGTCTCAACAGGAGTGGCTGTTGCGCGGAATCCGGCAGGGACTGGATCTGGTCAGGTTGTTGCAAAGCAGGTGGCCGCGATTATCCCCGCACAGCCAAAATGGTTGCTTTGCAATCGTCCCGGGGGTTGGATGGTTTGTTGACACTGCCGGGGGCGAGTCATATAGTCCGGCCAATTCGGGCCTTTCCCTGCTAGGGAAACGGCCAATCTTCGGGTGAAACAGGGGGCCTTGTGGCGGGAGCGCTGGATGGTTTTCGGGTTGTCGATTTCGGGCATTACATAGCGGGGCCGCTGCTGGGGATGCTGCTGGCGGACCAGGGGGCGGACGTGATTAAGGTTGATCCCCCCGGAGGGCCGCGGTGGGATACTCCGGCGAACGCGACGTGGAACCGAGGGAAGCGGAGCATCCTGCTGGACCTGAAGACGGAGGATGGGCGCGAGACAGCTAAGAAGCTAATCGCTGGAGCGGACGTGGTGGTGGAGAACTTCCGTCCGGGGGTCATGGACCGCCTGGGGTTGGGGGCAGAGGAGATGAGCGGGGCCAACCCGGGGCTGGTGTACTGCTCGCTGCCAGGGTTTGCTTCGGACGATCCGAGGGCGGATGTTCCGGCCTACGAGGGGATTATCGGGGCAGCCACGGCGAATTTCCGCACCGCCGGGGAGAGGGACGAGCGGCCGGTGTACACGGCCATTCCCAACGCATCGGTGTACGCGGCGTTTCAATCAGCGGTGGCAGTGGTAATGGCGCTTTACGCGCGGGAGCGGACGGGGCTGGGGCAGAGGATCCAGGTGCCTTTGTTCGACAGCATGTTCCAGTCAATCGGGCGGTTCGGCGTGAGAGTCCATAACGCGCCGAGGACGGGGCCGACGCTGGGCGAGTTGTGGGGCGGGATCTATCGCTGCAAGGACGGGGAGTGGGTGCGGTTTGGGGGGCCGGGGAACCAGAATTACCGCCAGTTCGTGGAACTGGCGGGCATCACGTCGTGGGACGCGGAGGGGTTGACGGACTTCAGCCGTCCGCTGGACACGGCGGAGTTCACGGAAGAAGCGCGGCGAAGAATTGACGGGCTTTTCCTGACGCGGACAGCGCAGGAGTGGGAAGACCTGATTGCGGAGGCGGGGAGCGAAGGGGCGGTGTGCCGGACGAGCGCGGAATGGTTCGACCATCCGCACGCGCGGGCGGCGAAGATGGTCGAAGAGGTGCATGACCCGGTGCTGGGAAAGATGCTGCAGCCGGGGATAAACGCAAGGCTGTCGGCAACGCCGGGCAGCATCCGCCGGCCGGCTCCGACTCCGGACCAACACCGGGAGGAGATCCTGGGAGAGCTGGAGCGGAGGCCGAGGAAGGCATCGGGAGAGGTAGATGGGGCGTCCGCCTCGGAGTTGATGGCGGTGCTGGAAGGGGTGAAGGTGCTGGACCTGTGCATCATTCTGGCGGGGCCGACGATGGGGAGGACGCTGGCGGAATACGGGGCGGACGTAATCAAGATTGACAATCCGAAGCGGGGTTCGACGGTAGCGCGGCACAACGACATCAACCGGGGGAAGCGGAGCATCCTGCTGGATTTGAAGTCAGAGGAAGGGCGGGAAGTCTTCTGGAAGATGCTGGAAGACGCGGACGTGGTGGCGCAGAACTACCGGGCGGGGTCGCTGGAGAAGCTGGGTCTGGGGTACGAGGAGGTGAGGAAGCGGAAGCCGGATATCGTCTACGCCTCGCTAAACGCCTACGGGCACCTGGGGCCCTGGGCGGGCAGGCCGGGCCACGAGGGTTTCGCGCAAGCGACGGCGGGCATGACGCGGCGGTTCGGAGGGGACGGAAAGCCGGAGTCGCAGCCGAATCCGGTGAACGACTACGGGACGGGGTTCATGGGGGCCTACGGGGTGGCGTTGGCGTTGCTGCACCGGAAGCTGACAGGGCAGGGGCAGCATATCGACTCGGCGCTGGCGTACACCGCCATGACGCTGCAATCCCCTTATATGCAGATGTACGAAGGCAAGGTGTGGGACGAGCCGAAGGGGCAGGATGCGCTGGGAAGCGAACCGTTGCACCGGGCGTACCAGGCGAATGACGGGTGGTTCTTCCTGGGGGCGCAGGAGAGAGACCTTCCCAGGTTGGCCGGGGTTGAAGGACTATCCGGTGTGGAGTCCCTGGCGGGAAGGGGCCTGGAGTCGTCGCTGGATGAGCGGTTCCTGGGGAGCAGCGTGGAGGCGTGGGTGGCCAGGCTGCGGGATGCCGGTGTGGGGGCGCAGCGGGTGATCACCAATGTAAGGCAGCTGATGGAGGACCCGTGGGTCATTGAGCATGGTTTGAGCATCACGCGGGAACATGACGAGATTGGGTCGGTGACGACCTGCGGGCCGGCGCCGCGGTTGTCACGGCATCAGGTGAGGGTGGGAAGGCCAGCGCCCAAGCCAGGGTCGGACGTGGAGTCGATTCTGGAGCAGCATGGGTTGGAAGGGCGGTACGAATCGCTGTTGGAGTCGGGCGTGATCCTGGTGGACGGCGTGGCGGCGGGGTAGGAAGACAGGGCGGTCTCCGAGAAGGACGGGCCAGAGGGGGAAGGCCCAAATGATTGGCCGCAAGCTGCGGTTGAGCATTCTCGACCAGAGCCCAGTCCAGAATGGAGGCTCCGGGCCGGAGGCTTTGCGGCGGACGGTTGAGCTGGCGCAGGCGGCGGAAGGATGGAGTTACCACCGTTTCTGGGTGGCGGAGCACCATAACTCGGAGAAGTTCATGGGGTCGTCTCCCGAAGTAATGGTTTCCCACCTGCTGGCCAAGACGAACCGGATTAGAATTGGGTCCGGCGGGGTGATGCTGCAGCATTACAGCCCGTACAAGGTGGCGGAGAACTTCAACGTGCTGGCATCGCTGGCGCCGGGCCGGGTGGACCTGGGGATCGGAAGGGGGCCGGGGGGATTGCCGCGCTCCACGCATGCGTTGCAAGAGGAACTGGCGGCGGACAGGAAGCCGTTTGAGGACAAGCTGGCGGCACTGAGGCGGTGGCTGGAAGGGGATGGCCCGGTGCCGGTGGAGGGGGTGCAGGCGAGTCCGAAGCCGGAGCAACCGGCGGAGATGTTCCTGCTGGGGACGACGGCTTCGAGCGGGGCAATGGCCGGGGTATTGGGGATGCCTTACGTTTTCGCGCTGTTCCTGAACGGGGACGAGGAGGTGATGCGGGAGGCGGTGGAGACGTACCGGGAGCGTTTCGTTCCGCACGGAGGGAGGGAACCGGAGGTGATGTTGGCGCTTCCGGTGGTGGTTGCCGATACGGACGAGGAAGCGGCAGAGCTGGCGTCGAGTATCAAGATGGTGCGGATCACGCTGGCCAACGGAAGGCAGTTCACGGTGGGTTCGGTGGAAGGGGCGAAGGAGTTCGGTCGGCAGATAGGGGAGGAAGTGGCGATCCACGTGATGGAGGGAAACGTGGTTTGCGGGTCGGTGGACGCCGTCGGAGCGCGGCTGGGGTCTTTCCAAGAGGAATACGGGGTGGAGGAGATTGTGGCGGTGACGGCGGTGGATACCTATCGGGAGCGGCGGCGTTCCTACGAGTTGTTGAGTCAACTGATCCGGAAGTGATGGTAACGGAGCAAATGGCTCGGGGCAGGTGGACATGAGCAGCGAAAGGAAGATGCGCCTGGGAGTTTTCCTGGCGGGGACCGGAAGCAACATGGCGTCCTGGCGGCATCCCGATGCGGTGGCGGATGGGGCGATCAACCTGGAGTATTACCTGGATTTGACCCGCAAGGCGGAGGCATCGAAGCTGGACTTCGTGTTCTTTGGGGACGGGCTTTATATCAGCGAGAAGTCGCATCCGAACTTTCTGAACCGGTTCGAGCCTTTGACGCTGCTGGCCTACCTGGCGGCGCACACATCCCATATCGGGCTGGCGGCGACGCTTTCCACGACGTACAGCGATCCGTTCACGGTGGCCAGACAGTTCGCGACGATAGACCACGTGAGCAACGGGCGGGCGGGGTGGAATATCGTCACATCCCCGCTGGAGGGGTCTGCGCTGAACTACAGCCGGGCGGAGCACCCGCAGCATGATTTGAGATACAGGATGGCCGACGAGTTCCTGGAAGTGACGAAGGGGCTGTGGGACTCGTGGGAAGAGGGAGCGTTCGTCCGTAACAAGGAGACGGGACAGTTCATTGATCCGTCCAAGATGCACCGGCTGGACCACCAGGGGGAGTTCTACTCGGTGCAGGGGCCGCTGGCGCTTTCGCGCTCGAAGCAAGGGCGTCCGGTGCTGATACAGGCGGGCTCGTCGGAGGCGGGGAAGAATTTCGCGTCCAAGCACGCGGACGTAATCTTCACCGGGCAGGGGAGCATTCCGGCGGCGAGGGAGTTCTACGAGGACGTGAAGGAGCGGGCGGCGAGGCACGGGAGGAATCCAGAGGACTTGCTGATCCTGCCCGGGTGCGCTCCGATTGTTGGAGATACGGAGGAGGCGGCGGAGCGCAAGTACCGGGAGATTGCGGGGCTGGTGGAGGTCGAGGACGCGCTGAACTACCTGGGCCGGTACTTCAACGACATGGACTTTTCCCCCTACGGGCTGGACGAGCCTTTCCCGGAGCTGGGCGACTTTGCGCGGAACGGATGGGAGAGCGCGACGGACAAGCTGAAGCAACTGGCGCAGGAGGAGAGGCTGACGCTGCGGGAGATGGCGCTGCGGACGACGACTCCGAAGACGGTGTTCATGGGGACGCCGGAGCGGGTGGCGGACACGATGCAGGAGTGGTTCGAGGCGGGGGTGGTGGATGGGTTCATGATGAACGCGGCGGTGCTTCCGGTGGGACTGACGGACTTCCTGGACGGGGTGCTGCCGATCCTGAAGAAGCGCGGGCTGTTCCGGGCGGAGTACGAGCACTGGACGCTCCACGAGAACCTGAGGCTGCCGATTCCGCCGAACCGTTACGAGGTGGCGCGGGCGGTGGTGGAGGCGGCATCCGATTGACCCTGGGCAAGGGGCGCCAATATTCCGGTTGACGGGGTTAGGGGGCGTTGCTACACTCCCCCACAGCCTCCTCCCCTTTAAAACAGCGTGGGGAGGGGCTTTTCAGGCCTCGCTGGGGCCGTAGGCAATACTCCGCGGAACCCTTGAGAGGGAACGATGGATTTCGGCATTTTCCTTGATTTTTCGGCCCGTGGGGGCCAGAACCAGAGCGACGCGTTCCAGGAAGCGTTCGAGCTGGTGGACCTGGCGGAAGAAACGGGACTGGACACGGTGTGGCTGGGGGAGACGCACTTCAATTCCAACCGTCCGATTTCGGCCCCGATAGTGGTGGCGAGTTCGATTGCGACGCGGACGGAGCGGCTGCGGGTGGGGATGGCAGTGCAGGTGCTGCCGTTGATCAATCCGGTGCGGATTGCCGAGGAAGCGGCGACGGTGGACCAGATCAGCCGGGGACGGTTCGAGTTCGGGGTGGGACGCAGCGGGAACGAGCGGGCCTACGCCGCGATGGGCATTCCCTACCTGGAGAGCAGAGAGCGGTTCCAGGAAGCGCTGGACATCATACTGGAGGCGTGGAAGGGTGAGCCGTTTTCCTACGAGGGGAAGTACAACCACATAACCGAGGCCAATGTGTCTCCGATGCCTTTCCAGAAGCCGCATCCCAAGGTTAGGCTGGCTTCGACCACGGAGGACAGCTTTTCCCGGGTGGGCCGGCTGGGGTTCCCCATCTTCCTGTCGATGCGAGGGATGGACGTGAACGACCTGGAGCGGAACCTGGTGGACTACCGGGAGTCGTGGAACGAACACGGGCACGCGGGGTCCGCTGGAGACATTTCCGTTCGGGTGCCGATGTACCTGGCGCCAAACGAGGAGGATGCCATCGAGGAACCGCGGGAAACGATCGAGGCGTTCTTCACCAGGATGCGGGCGCGGTACGAGCAGGGCAGGGATGACGAGGGGACCGGAGCGGTCGGCCCGGAGCGGGCGGCGGCGTTGAAGGCGCGGGCTGAGCGGCTGGCCAATATGACCTACGAGGAGATCCTGGATACGAAGGTCATCTGCGGCACGCCGGAGGGGGTGGCCGACAAGCTGAGCCAGTACCAGAAAACGCTGGGCATTACCGGGTTCACGGCGGAACTCAATCCGGGCGGGCTGCTGCCCCCGCAGGCGGTGAAGCGGAGCCTTCGGCTGTTGACCCAGGAGGTTATGCCGGCGTTCAAGTAAAGTTCGGAAGGAATTTGGGCTTGTCCTGTTCGAGAATGCGGGACGAGCGAGGAGGACGGTACATGACGACACACGAACAAGCGGCGGTGCTGAGCCCGGAAGCGATGGTGGAGGAGTTCAAGAAGAACGGGGTGACGCACATCGTGACCATTCCCGACAGTGAGACGAACTACCTCTACGAGCTGATGATGGAGCAGCCCTGGCTGGAGGTCATCCCGTCGGCACGGGAAGGGGAGACCTTCGCCATCGCGCTGGGCCTGATCATCGGCGGGAAGAAGCCGGTATGCCTGATTCAGAACACGGGGATGCTGGAGTCCGGGGACTCGATCCGGGGCATGGCGCTGGATTCGGGGTTCCCGATGGTGTTCGTGGTGGGTTACCGGGGGTGGACGAGACACGGAGAAATCTCGGATTCGGTGGCGCGTTACACGGAGCCGTTCCTGAATGCCATGCGGATCAACTACTACCTGCTGGAGGCCGACACCGACAGCCCGCGGATTTCGATGGCCTTCGAGGAGGCACAGAAGACGCAGCGGCCGGTGTGCGTCCTGGTGGGGGATGAGTACCACGGTTTCAACCGGTAGAGAACGAATGAATTTCCGGGCCGTTCGTTATGGAAACTACTCGAAGGAGTTGGCGAAGCTCGCTGTGGCGGGCGATAGCAGGATCGCGCTGGCTCTCACCCCCATCCTAGCCTTCCCCCGTCAAGGGGGAAGGGACTTTCGGGGTATCCATTGGGAGGGGCCGACAGCCCAACGAAATAAACGGAGCAGATGATGATTGAAGCAACGGAAGTGTTTCGCGTTTTCAAGGATCACCGCAACGGCGCCATAGTTATCCCTACTGGAACGTCGGGGAGGAACTGGGCGGATTTCAGCGACAATGAGAAGCGGGACCTGAATATCGGCGGAGCGATGGGGCAAGCCACGTCTGCGGCCCTGGGGGTGGCCCTGGGGATCCCCGACGAAAAGGTTGTGCTATTCGACTCGGAAGGGGCCCTGACGATGAACATGGGCATCCTGGCGACGATTGCAGGCAAGAAGCCGGACAACTTTGTTCACATCCTGATGGACAACGAGTGCTACGCCACCACGGGCGGGCAGCCGGTGCCGAACGCGCAGGAAATAAACTACGCGGGGATGGCGAAGGAGGCAGGATACCGGGCAGCGTACAACTACGACAACCTGGAAGACTTCGCCACCAACATCAGCGCAATCATGCAGGAAACGGGGCCGGTGTTTGTATCCCTGAAGATCGTACCCAAGGTGGAGAACGAGCCCATCGGGATGAGGGAGCGGCGGCCGCAGCGGAGCCGGGGCCAGACCATTGCTGACCTCCATGCCGAGCTGGGGATCACGGTTGCGTCGTAGTTCTTCCTTTTCGATCCGCTTTCCGATAACCGTCCGGGCAGGAGGGAATATGAAACTGGCACGTTTCAGCGTTGAGGGCTGGGAGAGCTACGGGCTTGTCGAAGACGACCGGGTCCGGGTGATCCAGGGCAACATCTTCGGGGAGCACCGGGTTACCGGGGCTTCCTATCCAATGTCCGGCGTGAAACTGCTGCCGCCGTCGCGTCCGACCTGCTACTGGGCCATCGGGCTGAACTATGCGGCCCACGTAGCGCACCAGGAGCAGGCGCTGGACGCGGAACGGATCCGGCAGGACTCGCAGTCGTTCCGGCCGTGGAACAAGGGGGCAAACTGCATCATCGGGCCGGGGGACGAAATCGTCCTGCCGCGGGACTCGGACTACGTTCATTACGAGGGAGAGCTTCTGATCGTCATCGGGAAGCCGGCCCGGCGGGTGAGCGTTGAGGACGCTCCGAACTTTATCATGGGGTATTCGGTGGCGAACGACGTGAGCAGCGAGGGTTCGTGGCACAACGATTCGTCCAACTGGCGGAAGAAGTGCTCGGACACCTTCGGTCCGATAGGACCCTGGATCGAGACGGATGTGGGAGACCCGCACAAGCTGGATATCATCACCCGGCTGAACGGGACGGAGCAGGACCGGGGCAGCACCGACGGGATGACTTACAACTGCTTTGAGATTGTCAGCGGGATCAGCGAGTACATCACCCTATGGCCGGGGGACATACTCCTGACGGGAGCGCCGGGGGCGGTGGACCAACTGAATCCCGGGGACGTGGTGGATATCGAGATCCCGGGCATAGGCGTTCTGAGCAATCCGGTGGTAGGGGAAGACTAGCGACCAGTGGCCGTCGCGGGTCTGCCAGCGTTCCGGTTGCTGCGGGGTCGAGTAAAAGGCAAGGTAAGGAGAGAGCCATGGCGCGGGTACCAGAAGTTACGAGGGAAGGTCTGCCGGAGGGGTTGCGGGAGGCGTTTGACGCCGTAGTGGAAGCCAACAACGGGCGGGTCAGCGGGCCGACGTCCATCACGGTGAACAGTCCGGAAATGGCGCGGCGGCGGGGGCATTTGACCAGCTACCTGCGCTATGAGAACGACATTCCGCAAAATATCCTGGAGCTGGCGATATGCACGGCGGCGCGGGCGATGGACTGCGCCTACGTCTGGAATGCCCACGCTCCAGCGGCACGGCGGGCGGGAGTCAGCGACGCGGTGATTGACGCGCTGCGGGAACGGCGGCCGATGCCGGAGATGAGCGCGGCGGAGGCGGCCATCGTCAAGTACGGGCAGGAGTTCTACGCCAGCCACAAGGTGAGCGATGGGACTTTCCAGGAAGCGTTGAACCTGTTCGGCACGCAGCAACTGGTGGAGCTTACGACGCTGATGGGGCACTACGCCCAGACGTCGTTCATATTGAACGCTTTTGAGGTGGCGCTGCCGGATGGAACGACGGAGCCGGTGTTGCCGGTCTGAACATAGAAGACCCAATAAGACCGATCCCATTTCGCGGCGGGGGTGCAGGAATCCCGCCGCGATTCTTGTGTAAAACCGGGGGTATCCATGCGCACGATTGATATACATGCCCACCTGATGCCGCAGTGCTTCTGGCAGGCGGTGGCGAAGGGCGGGGACTGGTACGGAATGACCTTCGAGCCGGAACCTGGGAACGGGGTGACGGTGAGCAACGGAAAGCGGGACGCGGTGACCAATCCGATGCTGCGGTCGACTCCGGAAGAGCGTATCGCGGACATGGACCGGCAGGGGGTGGACGTTCACCTGGTGTCGGTGGCGACGCCGATGTTCGGGTACCACCTTCCGGCGGAGGAGGGGCTGCGGCTGGCGCAGGACGTGAACGCCGAGATCGCAGGCATGACGCAGCGGTGGCCGGAACGGTTCCTGGGGCTGGCTACGCTGCCGATGCAGGATGTTTCATCGGCGGTGAAGGAGTTGGAGCGGGCGGTATCCGACCTGGGTTTCAAGGGTGCGGAGCTGGATACGGTGGTTAATGGCAAGACCTGGGACGATCCCGAGTTCCTGCCCCTGTTCAAGGCAGCGGAAGAGATGGAAGCGGTGCTGTTCTACCATCCGCAGCCGAACAACAACATAGTGATGGAGCGGTATCCGAAGTTTGCGATGGGGAACAGCTTCGGTGTGCCGCTGGAGGATACGCTGGTGGTGGCGGCGCTAATCTTCGGGGGGATTCTGGAAAAGTGTCCCGACCTGAAGGTCTGCATCGCTCACGGCGGGGGGCCAGCCTGCTTCGGGATGGGACGGCTGGACCGGGGATGGCAGGTGAGGCCTGAGGCGCGGACTAACATAGTGCGGCCTCCCCGAAGCTACCAGAGCAGCATTTACTACGACTGTATCACCATGAGCGAGCGGGCGCTGCGATTCCTGATAGATTCGGTGGGAATCGAGCGGGTGGTGCTGGGGAGCGACTGGCCCTACGTGACGTGGGACCCATCCCCGGTGGAGTGGGTGAAGGGGTTGGAGAGCCTGTCGGATGCCGAGAAGGAGCGGATCCTGAGCAAGAACCTGGAGGAGATGCTGGGGATCTGAGCGGCCCCGCTATCCGTCCGAGCCGTTGTCCTT
Source organism: Dehalococcoidia bacterium (assembly GCA_965203675.1). Classification (GTDB taxonomy): domain Bacteria; phylum Chloroflexota; class Dehalococcoidia; order Lucifugimonadales; family UBA3495; genus CATOSK01. The sequence goes on from CBDBDE010000001.1 coordinate 974,118, forward strand.
TGCCCTGAGGGCTTTGAGGACTTTTTCGGCGGTAACGGGGAGGTCGGTGATTCTGACTCCGACGGCGTCGTAAACGGCGTTGGCAATAGCGCCGGCGACGGGGGTGTTGCTGCTCTCACCGATGCCCTTGCTCTGGAAGGGAGCGGGACCGGTTCCGGGCTCCAGAAGGACGGTGACCAACTCCGGGATGTCCCGGATGGTGGGGAGCTTGTAGTCGCCGAGGCTGAGGGTGGACACGCGGCCGTCCTCGTGGACCATTTCTTCCATCAAAGCGTAACCCAATCCCTGGATGACGCCCCCCTCGATCTGTCCCTGGTGGGCCAGGGGATTCAGGACGGTGCCGACGTCGTGGACGGTGACGAAGCGGTTGACTGTCACATGGCCGGTCTCGGTGTCGACTTCGACCTCGGCGGCCTGGGCGCAGTAGGCGGTCTCCTCGGCCGGGGGCGACGTGTAGTCGTGGGAGCCGGATACGGGCCGGCCGGTGGCGTTGTGAGCGCGGGAGGCCACCTCGGAAAGGCCGATGGAGGCATCCGTTCCGTTGGGGCCCTGGAATCTTCCCTGGCGTAGGGTCAGGGAGTCGGCGGAGCATCCGAGGTATTCCCCGGCCAGGGTGCCGAGACGGTCGCGGAGGTCTTCGGCGGCGCCGAGGGCGGCCTGTCCGGCGGTGTAGGTAACGCGGGTGCCGCCGGGGCCGGACTCGAAGTCGACGGCGTCGGTGTTTCCGACGTTCAGGGTTACGCTGGCGACATCGACCTGGAGGGTTTCGGCGACGATCTGGCGCATGACGGTGTGGGCGCCGGTGCCGGTATCGAAGAGGGACATCATCAGGTTGACGCTGCCGTCGGGACCCATGGAGACGGTGGCGGAGGATTGGCCCGATCCCTGGGGCTGGTCGCCCATGGAGAGGCCGCGGCCGACGTTTGGTCCGGGGGCCGGTGTACTCCAATCGACCCCGGCAGCCGCGCGATCCAGGACTTCCGCGGCGCGGATGTTGTGCCAGCTTTCGCCGACGGGGTCGATATCGCCGGGCTGGAGGACGTTGATGCGGCGGAACTCGTAGGGGTCCATTCCCAACTCGCGGGCCATCATGTCCATGTGGGACTCGACGGCGAAGGCGACCTGGGGCTTGGCCGGGGCGCGCATGTGGCCGCAGGGGATGTTGTTGGTGTAGACCATGTAGCTATCAATCTGGACGTGAGGGATGCGGTAGGGGCCGCCGCTGTGGTCGGCGCCGCGCAGGTGGACCCGGGGCTTGAAAGCTCCGAAGGCGCCGCTGTTGAAGACGACGCGGGCTTGCCTGGCGACGAGGGTGCCATCCCGCTTGAGGCCGGAGCGGAGAGTGATGACGCCGGGGTGGCGAGGGTTGCCGGCCATCAGTTCTTGGATATAGTCCATGACCATCTTGACAGGACGGCCGGAGTGGAAGGCGAGGTAGTAGCAGAGTGGCACATCCATAAAGGAGCCCTTGCCGCCGAAGTCGCCGCCGATGCTGCAGGGGTTGATGAGAATCTGCTCCCGGGACAGTCCCCAGACGGCGGCGAGCTGGTCGCGGAGCATGAAGGGGCCCTTGTTGTTGGCCCAAATTTGGACGCGGTTGGCGTCATCCACTTGGACGACGCAGGCGTGGGGCTCGATGTATCCCTGGTGGGCAAGCTGGGTGGTGAAGGTGTGCTCGAAGACGAGGTCGGCTTCCTCAAAGCCCTGCTGAATGTCGCCCTTGGACCAGGAGTTGTGGGAGAAGACGTTGCTGATGAGGGAGGGGGGCTGGGGGAGTCCCGAGTAGGACTCCATTGCTTCATGGAGGAGGGGGGCACCGGGCTGCATGGCTTCCTCAGGGTCGAAGACCGGAGGAAGCTCCTCGTATTGGACGCCGATGAGGAGGAGGGCCTCGTCGGCAATTTCGGGCGTGTCGGCAGCCACGGCCGCCACCTTGTCCCCCACAAACAGAACCTTGTCCCGGGCGAGGACGGGGTGGTCGCGGAGGAGGCGTCCCACGCGGCGGTCGGGCAGGTCGGCGCCGGTAACGACAGCATGCACGCCGGGGAGGGCGCGGGCGGACGCGGTGTCGATGCCAACGATGCGAGCGTGAGGGAATGGGCTGCGGAGAACCTTCCCCCAAAGCATTCCGGCGGGCTGGACGTCAGCGGTGTAGACCGCGCTGCCCGAGACCTTGGCGGGTCCTTCCGCGCGGGTCACCGATTGTCCGATTACCGAGTAGGCCGTCATTGCTGTCTCCACAGAAGCAGGGTGACCGGGGATTTCGGGCAAGTATACCCGACGGAGGGCGAGGCAGGGCAGGGGGGAGGAGGCCTAACGGTTTATCAAGGCATAGATTCAAGGCAGACGATGGGGCCGTTCCCGGCTTGATGGGACTGCCCGGCTGGACCGGTGCCGGCGGCGGAGAAAAAAATGTGCCGCATTTTGCTACATTTTGCTGCATTCGCGAGGGGCGGGCGGGGCAACGCCGGGGGAGAAGGCTGTCCGCACCGCGTCCGTATATCCGTCCATGTGTCCATAGTAGAGAGGTGGCAGCGGGGATGGCAAGTGGAAGGTGTCAGCAGGCGGGGCAGCGCCAGGGGGCGGGGAGATCCGGGTATTGGCACCAACATTGTGGTGCTTTTGACCGGCATGGTGGTGTCCTCGGGGGAGTACGCTGGGGGATGCATACCCCAGACCCCCGGGATGGGGCGGGTGATACCGGGGGAGGAAATTTCACTTGTCAACGGCAGGGGTTGCGGGCATACTTGCGATGCTGCGGGAGAGGGTTGCGGGGTGGCAATAAGGGGACAGGAAGAGGAGCCGAGCATGGAGACCGGGCTGGCGGGCAAGACGGTGCTGATAACGGGGGCAACGCGCAACCACGGGCGGGCGAGTGCCTTGATGTTCGCGCAAGAGGGAGCGAATCTGCTGCTGTGCACCCGGCAGAGCATGGACCGGCTGGAGGAAACGGCGGGAATGGCGTCGGAGTACGGGGTGCGGGCCGTGAGCCAGCTTTGCGACGTGACCGACGAAGAACAGATCGATGCCCTGGTTGAGAGGGGAGTGGACGAGTTCGGATCGATCGACGTCCTGGTGAACAACGCAGGATGGCGGGCTCGGGGGAGCCTGTTGAGGATAAGCACGGAGCTGTGGGAAGAGGCCATAGCGGTGAACCTGCACGCTCCTTTCCTGATGTCGAAAGCGGTGCTGCCGGGCATGAAGGAGCGCCGGTGGGGGAGGATAATCAACTACTCGGGGATTGCCCCGTTCCGGGGGGCATCGGGGCAGGGAACGCTGAAGCTGGCGAACGAGGGGTTGACGCGGGCAATCGCGACGGAGTACGGGAAGTACAACATCACCGCCAACTGCATCGGTCCGGGGAGCATTGCGGTGGAGAGGACCCCGGGACAGGAATCGGGGGGAGAGTCGGACTCAGCGATGGCGGACAATCCGGTCCCGAGGCAGGGTACGGTGGAGGAATGCTCGGCCATGGTGGTGTACCTGGCCAGCGAGCAGGCGAGGTACATTACGGGGCAGACTTACCTGGTCAACGGCGGGGCGCATTTCCTGTAACGAAAAAGGGGATCTCGGGAGGAAGCAGGCAGGACCGCGGGCAGCCGACCAGCATTTCGGGAACCGAGAGGGAGCGAATAAGTGGAGAGTCACCTGGCAGGGAAGACGGTATTAATCACGGAGGCGGCGGGAAGGTTCGGGGCGCCGACGGCCCTGGGCTTCGCCCGGGAAGGGTGCAACCTGGTCCTGGGGACTTCGGGTCCGGTGGATTCGTTGAGTCCCACGGTGGAAGCGGCGGTGGAACTGGGCGCGAAGGTCATCACCGGAACGTGGGACGTGAGCGTGGAGGAGCAGGTTGGGGCGCTGGTATCCCGATGCACAGACGAACTTGGCGGCATTGACGTTGTGGTGAACAACGCCACCGTTCCACTGGCCGCCGACTCGTTGGAGGGAATCCCATTCGCCGATTGGGAACGCAAGATGGCGGTGGAACTGACCGGAACGACCTTCGTGTGCAAGGCGGTCCTGCCGGGAATGATGGAACGGGAGTGGGGCCGGGTAATCAACTACATCGGGCTGTCGGGATTCAAGGGCAACAGCGCTCCAGACGCCGCGGTGGACCTGGGGCTGGTGGGGTTGGCGAGGGGTATCGCGCGGGAGTATGGGAGGCATAACATCACCGCCAACTGCATCGGACCCGGCGGGGTGGAGCCGGCAGGGGAAATCGGAGTGTTTCCGTTCCCTCCGTCGGACGGCGACGCAGTCCCCCGGTGGGGAACGCCGGAAGAGCTGGCGTTCCTGGCGGTATGCCTGGCAAGCCGGGATGCGGGGTACGTGACCGGACAGACGCTGCTGGCCAATGGGGGGAAGTTCTTCCTGTAATCCGTGGACAGCGGGGATTCGCAGCGCAAAGAGCACTGGAGTATCGGGCGAGGAGATTGGCCGTGGATAACCTTTGGTCAGACAGCGCGATTGAGGGCATGGATGAACTGGACAAGCTGGTGTACATGAGCCGCTTGATTGGCGCCGACAGCTCGCTGGTGGTCTGGGGGGGCGGCAACACATCCATCAAGGTGACGGAGCGCGACTTCCGGGGACGGGACGTGCCGGCGATGTGGATCAAGGGGTCGGGGTCGGACATGAAGTCGATGTTGCGACGACAGTTCCCCCGGCTGAACCTGGATGACATCTTGCCGCTATTCGAGCGGGACGGAATGTCCGACGAGGACATGGTGGCCTACCTGGAACACACGCTGATGGACCCGGGATCGCCGCGGCCGTCGATCGAGACGCTTTTGCACGCTTTCCTTCCTTTCATGTGCGTGGCGCACTCTCATGCCGATGCGGTGGTGGCGCTCACCAACAACGAAGGGGCTGATTCGACCCTGAAGCGGGTCTATGGCGATGAGATTGCCATCGTGGACTACTTCCGGCCGGGGTTTCACCTGTCCAAGCTGGTGGGCCTGGCGGTAAAGGAGGCTCCTACGGTGAACGGTGTGGTGCTGGTAAACCACGGGCTGTTCACGTGGGGAGATGATACGAAGTCGGCGTATGACCGGCACATCGACCTGGTGAACAAGGCGGAGGAGTTCATCAAGGGCGGAACGAAGACGGTTTTCGGGGGCTGGGAGCGTAACCCGCTTGATTCCAGGGAGCGAAGGCGGGTGGCGGCCGGGCTGGCGCCCACGATCCGGGGGCTAATCAGCAAGCAGCAGAAGATGGTGCTGCGGTTCGACGACTCGGACGACGTTCTGGAGTTCATCGGCAGCCGGGAGGGGAAGCGGTTGAGCGCCATCGGGCCGGCAACCCCGGACCACCTGATCCATACGAAGCGGAAGCCGCTGTGGCTGGAAGTTGAGGAGGCTTCTGACGTGGATGCGGTGAGGAAAGGGTTGGAGCGGGCACTGGGCGAGTACGCAGAAGACTACGCCGCGTGGTACCGGGAATGCACGTCGGAGGAGCATCCGATGCTGGATCCCAATCCACGAGTAATCCTGCTGCCGGGAGTGGGGATGTGGACGACGGGGAAGGACGCGCAGGCGGCGCTGATAACCGGCGACATTTATCACCATACAATCAACGTCATCGGGTCGGCGCAGGCCAACAGCGAGTTCACATCGCTGACGGCACAGGACGCTTACGACGCCGAATACTGGCCGCTGGAACTGTACAAGCTGACGCTGGCGCCGCCGGAGAAGGAACTGGCAAGGAAGGTGGCCCTGGTCACAGGGGCAGCGAGCGGAATCGGAAGGGCGATTGCGCTCCGGTTGGCGGCGGAGGGAGCGCACGTGGTGGTGACGGACGTGGACGCGGAGGGGGCCAAGGAGGTGTCCGAGGCGATCAACGCGGCCAACGGGCTGAACCGGAGCGTGTCGGTGGTGATGGACGTGGGGTCGGAAGAGTCAGTGGCGAGGGCATTCGAGGAAACCCGGCTGGCCTACGGAGGGTTGGATATCCTGGTGTCCAATGCGGGGATCGCTCCGGTGGGGGCGATTGACGAGCTGACGCTGTCCGATTGGCAAAGGTCACTGGACATAAACACGACGGGGCATTTCCTGGTGGCGGCGGAGGCGGTACGGCTGATGAAGGAACAGGGCGGCGATGGGAGCCTGGTGTTCATCGGGACGAAAAACGTTCCGGCGCCAGGAGCCGACTTCGGGGCGTACAGCGTGTCCAAGGCGGCGGAGGTGCAACTGGCACGGGTGCTGGCGCTGGAGACGGGACAGCACGGGATCCGGGTGAACGTGGTGAATCCGGATGCGATATTCCAAGGGTCAAAGCTGTGGTCGGAGGAAGTGCGGCAGGAGAGGGCATCGGCGCACGGGGTTTCGGTGGATGACCTGGAGTATTTCTACCACCAACGGACACTGCTGAAGACCCAGGTGCGGGCTGAGGATGTGGCGGAGACGGTGTTGTTCCTGGCGTCGGAGCGGTCTTCGCGGACGACGGGAGCGATGATCCCGGTGGACGGGGGAGTGAGGGAAGCGTTTCCGCGTTAACGGCGTCTGTCGCTCCATGCCACTATGCTGGTAAAACTCTGGTGCAGTGGCCCGTTTCTTCCTAGCCGACGAAGAGGGTGTAGGTCGCGCCGGAACTGTGGGCGACGGTCTTGGGGTTGAGGACGTTTTTCTCCGGGCAGAGGGCCCGCTCGGCGATTTCCAGGTTGATGGCGGGGACCTGCTCCAGGGCCTTTATTTCCTCCAAAGTGAAGAAGCCGGCCCGGTCGACCTCGTGGTTGTCGGGCTGGGGGTTGGAATCCAAAGGGCGCAGCAGCAGCACGATGTAGAGGCTGTTGTCGACGTCGGGGTCGTAGCGGTTGCGAATTCCGAGGACGCCGCGCACCTCGGTCTTGACCCCGGCTTCCTCCATGACCTCTCGTACCACCGCTTCTTCGATGGTCTCGTCGGGCTCGATGAACCCACCGGGAACCTGCCAGTTGCCGCGGCCCCGGCGGGAGGAACGGCGGACCAGAAGCAGCCGGTCGCCATCCACGACGGCACCCCCGACTCCGACGTTGTATCCCTTGTTGTAACGTTCCGGGACGGGCATGGCGCTTCCTCCGTTCCAAATGGGGCGATTTTCCCTGGGGCGTTGGCGGAACCCAATTGTAACGCAGGCCGCCTGCGGTGAGAACCAATTGGGTAGAGGAGCGGAAGGAAGGGGTTTTGGAGCCCAGGATGACGAAGGGGAAACCGAACTGACTGGTTGGGATAGGCGCGGGGCGAGACCAATAGTGTTAAGCTAACCGGCACCTTCCAAGTATTCGCCATTTCAGAGGACACCGTTGGTCCAAACCCGTAATCGTCGGAGTAGAGTCCGCAATATCAGGCGGCCGTTCTACGGCTGGTACCTGTCGCTGCTGGCTGCTTTGATCATGGTCATCGGTACGGTGCCGCTGTTCCAGGGAATGACGGCGTGGTTCGTGGTGCTGGAGCAGACTTTCGGGTGGAGCCGGTCGCAACTGGCCCTCGCGTTCTCGCTGACGCGGGTGGAGGGTTCAGTAACCGGACCTGCAGCAGGGTTCCTGATCGACAAGCTGGGGGCGCGGCGAATGGTGCTGATCGGGATGGTGGTGCTAGGAGTGGGTTTCATCCTGCTGGGGCAGGTGAACCACCTGTGGCAGTTCTACCTGGCTTTCTTGGTGATGAGCCTGGGAGCAGGGTTGGGCACATGGATGCCGATGATGACGGTGCTGAATAGCTGGTTCTACCGGCGGCGGTCGACAGCCATGGCAGTGGCGATGGAGGGGTTCTCGCTGGGAGGGGTAGTGCTGATTCCCGCGCTTGCCTGGGCGATAGACCCGGAGGGACTGGGCCGGCCGGGGTGGCGGTTGACGGCGATGGGGCTGGGGGTGCTGGTGATTGTCCTGGCGCTGCCGTTGTCGCGCCTGGTGCGCAACCGGCCGGAGGACTACGGGGAGACGCCGGACGGTCTTCCGGCGAGAAGCGTATCCGCAATGCCGGCAGCGGGAGGGGGAACCGGGGAGGCAGAGGAGTCAGACTACACCTGGCAGCAGGCGATCCGGACGAAGAACTTCTGGCTGATCACCTGGGGGCACGCCTGCTCTTCGACGGTGATCGTTACGATCATGGTTCACCTGGGTCCGATGCTGACGGACCGGGGGCTGCATCTGCAGACGGTGGGCTGGGTGGTGTCGGTGATTACGGCGGTGGCTGCGGTCAGCACATTGGCCGGGGGGTACATCGGGGACAGGATGCCCATCCGGGTGGCGCTGTTCATCTTCTGCGCGCTGCAGTCGGCGGCGGTGGGAGTGCTGCTGGTGCTACATTCGGTGGAGGGGGCGCTCCTGTTTGCGTTGCTGATGGGGACCGGGTTCGGGGGACGGAACCCGATGACGACGTCTATCAGAGGGGTGTACTTCGGGAGGAAGGCGTTTGCGAGCATCACCGGGGTTTCGATGGTGCCGATGAACGTGCTGCTGCTGGCAGCCCCGCTGTTCGCGGGGTATATGTTCGACGTTTACCGGAGCTACGTAGTTCCCTTCACAGTGGTCGGTGTGGTTAGCCTGGTGGGGTCGGCCCTGTTCCTGATGCTGGGGCCGCCGCCGAGGGAGTCGGAGAGACAGCGAGGGCAATCCCATCGCTCCTGACTGGCATGGCAGGGAGCTTTGGCTTATGATGGGGCGGCACCGCGAAGGGCTTTGATTTTGACGGAATGGAGGCGGGTATGGACGTTCACGTTTACACCAACCCTGGTTGATTCAGCTGCCGGACGTTGGAGGAGTTTCTGACGTCGAACGGTGTTCAGTTTGAGCACCATGATTTGATGACCGATGAGGCGGCGCGGACCGACCTGGACAGCCGGGGCATCAAGGCGGCCCCGGTGACGATCATAGACGGGTCGGAAGTGATAATCGGGTACTACCCGAAGAAGCTGATCCCGGCTCTTAACTTGGAGGTGACTCCCGATCATGGGAGCCGCACTTCGTGGATGGCGGAGAAGTACGAGAAGGTCCTGTGCGCCACGATGCGGGCGGCGCGGCAGCTTTCCGACGAGCAGCTGCTGGTGGAGGTGCCGTGGCGGCCGGAACGGGTGCGGGACACCATCGTCCACATCATATCCTTCCCGGAGCTGGCGTGGCGGGCCCACGAGCACGGGAGTATGTCCACCGACGATATGCGGGCGTGCCGGGAGCGGCTGGCGGAGGTGATGACGGCGGAACAGATAACCGCCTACGGCGATGGGGTGGTGGCGGACCTGGTGCGGTTCCTGAATAGCGGGAACGCGGAGGGGTTCGAGCGGGTGGTGCCGGCCCACTACGGCGGCGAGGTGACGGTGCTGGAGCTGCTGAACATCATCCTGAGCCACAGCACACACCACCTGAAGCAGGTCTACTGGTTCATGGAGACGGAGCTGGGGGTGGAGCCGCAGGACCGGGCGACGGAAGAGGATATGGAGGGGATTTTCACTCCGGCGCAGTTGATCTAGCCCGAGGTCACGGTATCTGGAAATCAAGCGCCCCGGCGGGGATTTCTCCGCCGGGGCGCTGCTTTTGGCGGGAGCGGGGCGCGGCTATCCGGTGAGCTGGTGGATGAACTGGCGGTAGTTGTCGGAGCCGGTTGTGCGGATCTCGGGGCGGTCGGAGACTTCGAGGTCGCCAGCGTCTTCAAGGAGTTCCACGTGGGCGACGGTCTCGGCCATGGCGGCGCGGAAGTTGGTGCCCTCCAGGGTGCGGTGAGAGAAGATCCGGCGGGTGAGGTCTTCGAGGCCGATGGCATGGGAACCGACGGTGTCGAGTACCTGTTGGAAGCGCTCGCCGTGATGCTCGATGATGTCCCGGGCGCGGGTGGCGTTGATGAAGTTGAACTTGTCCCGGTTGAAGTAGCGGTGGGCGGGCAGGACCTGGGTATCGCCGCCCATGTCCGAGACGATTTTCAGGGACTTGAGGTAGGTGGCCAGGCCGTACCAGTCGTCCTCGGACTGGTACTGCTTGGGGAGCTTGGCCCGGATTTCTTCGGGGAAGGCGGCCTTCATGGTGGGGTGGGGGGATATTTCGGGGAGGACGTGGTCGCCGGTGAAGACGACGTCGCCGACCTTCATGCAGAGTTCGTCCGGCGAGTGACCGGGGGCTTGGATGATGGTCATATCCCCAACCTGCTCGTTGGGGCGGATGGGGTGGCCGATGGTGAGGCCCTGGCGGGCGTGGATGTACCGCTCCCGCTGCTCGGTGGGTTCAGGGAAGGCGTTGTGGAGCTCGGACAGGCGGCCGAATTCCTCCTGGAGGGGCGAGGCGGCGGCGCGGAAGATGGTGCGGGGGTCGTACTCCTGGAGGTGGTAATAGATCTCGTGGGCCCAGACCTCGGCTCCGGTGGCGTCGACGAGTTCGGCGACGGAGCCGTCGTGGTCCTCGTGGCCGTGGGTGATTATGACGCGCTGGATGTCGGAGGCGCGGAATCCGGCCTGGCTGAGTCCTTCGTCCAGCTCGTGGAAGGAGCCGAACTCGCCGGAGTCTATCAGGGTGAGCCCTTCATTCTCGAAGACGTAGGCCCAGGTGGGGCCGGTGTAGGAGAATCCGACGCGGGGAACGGAGATGGCGTGGATGACGGGGGCGTGGTGGGGGACGATTCGAAGGATGGTTCGGTCGCCGTTGGATGCGCCGGCGCGGATGACGTCAAGTTCCCTGAAGTTATGGTCCATTAAACAGCTCCTCAACAAGTCCAACGGCAAGCCTATGCGTTGAGGAAGGGGTTGTCAAATGGAGGGCCGGAGAAAAAATAAGTGTCCTATTTCGTCCCATTCTGTCCCATTTCCCAGGAGAGGGGATGGCATTGGGAGTCCACGAGGCGGTCGGCATGGGTCAATGGTAGGGGCACGGCAGCGGGGTTGGCAAGGGGGAAAGTGTCAGTAAATGTTGAGGGGAGGCGGGGGTCAGGGTTTGGGACCAGAGAGAGTCCGGTTTGGGTGCGAGGGGCGGGTTTCGGCACCATATTGCGGCACCAACATGGTGGTGAAAACACCAACTTGTTGGTGCTCTCTCCGGGTTGGGTGCGGGGTTGTGGGGAAGGATTTACCGGGGTCTGGATTCCCGCCTGCGCAGGGACGACGGAGGAGGGGGTTATTTCATCAGGGCGGGTATGGGGATGAGCCGCTCGTTGGGGGAGTCCACGCCGAGCATCAAGCCCTGGAGGGAGTAGGCGCCCAGCAAGGGCTCGGTGTCCTCGTCACCGAATACGACCAGGGTAATTTCGGACCGGCCGGCGATGCGGATCCAGGTCCGTCCCACGGGGCGCTGGATTTCCCGCCCGTCGGCGAGGACGAAGGTGAATTCGGTGTGGGGAGAGACGCCCAGTTCCTGGAGAAAGGAGGCGGGCAGGGTGGTGACCCTGGCCCCGGTGTCCACCAGGGCGGCGACGGGTTCGTAGCGGGTCCCTTCGGGGTTGCCGATCTCGATGGTGGTGGTGAATGTTCCCATGACGGTTCCTTTGGGGGGCTGGCCGTGGTGAGCAGGTATTCCGGCCAGCCTATTCAGAGATTTTATATTTTGGAGGGTGACCTGGCAAAACAAGGCTATCGCATGAGTGAGGGTTTGGCCAAACTACTGCCAATGGTCAAAACAATACCGGCAGCACGAGACGACGGGGGTCTGGATTCCCGCCTGCGCGGGAATGATGGGAGGAGGGAGAACAGGTTTAAGACAGTTTCCTAAAAAGCCGCTACTGTCTAGGTGTTTTGCCCCAAAAAATCTTTGACTCCCAGATAGGGCTCCGCTTTCAAGTTGAGGTTTCTCACGGCTGCTGTGATGTAGCCCCCTAAGTCGGCTTCCTCCGCCAAAATAGCACGCAGATCGTAACCGTGCATCAGGATTATGGCCTTCTCAGTGTTTTGTTTTAACAACGCAGGGACATTGTCCGACCAGCCTTCGATGGAGAGGAATAACCCCATTGTTTGCCTGCCAGACCTCGAAATTTGTCCAGCAAGCCCGTCCACCTCCCTGGTATCGCTAACTTTCCTACGCCAGCGGCATTCGGTGAGATAGTACCATCCTCCGATTTCAAAGGCACCGTCAATCTGTTCAGCACCTTCGTTGCGTGTAAAGCTCTTATGCACCGGGATCTCGAAAGCGTCGAAGAGCCTGTTCAAAAGGTCCTGAAGCAAGTAACCTCTTTGTTGAGCGTTTTGATTGTTGCTGGCCAGACTGTCGAACATTTGGAGTAGAAGCCCTAGCTGTTCCTTTTTGGCAGCGTAGTACCTTCTATCTTGCTCCTCCTTGGCTGCGTCTCGACGGGCATCTTCTGCAGCATTCAGCGCCCGATGCCTTTCTAAGACCTCTCGAGCCTTCTCTCTGGTGGCTCGTGCCTAGAACTGATCGTGTGAGAGCTCCAAGTGTTCCCAATTAGCGGCGATCTCGATTATTTTTCCTACTATCTTGACATAATCGTCCCTTTCTTCCAAAGCGCTGAGGATCAACGGAGCTAGTTGTCTCTTCGACAGGCGCCGACCATCAATCGGATTTCGGCGACTGTTGAGAATCCCGTAAGTTTCCTCTGGTATTCCTGCCGGACCTAAGACGAAGTTCCATAAATCCGCCTTCATGTACGCCAGCGTGACAACTGCTTCTATTACAACACTTCTTTCCTCAATGCCGACAATCATCGCCAAGTCGTCCCACTCTTACTTTGGGTTTTTCGAGTGCCTTTGGAAATTATATACCCGCTATTTTGTAACGCTTTGAACTCTCCCTTGGCTGAATAGACGCCTTCCAGCGGGAGTGAGGCGATGAATGGAAATGTGGGCCTAACGAGTGCCCCACCGTGCGTCGGCAGGGAGAGGGTAGCCCAGGCGACAGGGATTGGAACGTTAGCGCGCCACAGAAAGGCTTGGGCCGGCGTCGGCACGTTCAGTGCCGGGCCGCATCCGGGGTGAAGTGGGCGATGACGGGGGCGGCGACGCGGTCGGTGAAGCGGCGGCGGGTGAGGAGGATGAAGGTCAGGCGCTGGATGAGGGAGGAGATGCCGCCGGCCTTGAGCTCCCAGGTGACGGTCCAGAGGGTGCCGCCAGGCTGGGGTTCAAAGTGATCGTGGCGGTCGGACCAGCCGGACTCGAGGGCGCGCATGGAGCGGGAGCGGGGCGGGTCGAAGGAACATTCCCACTGGACGCCAGCGCCGAGGTCTTCGAGGAAGGTCAATGTGCCGGGGCCGCGGCGGAGGAGTTTCCCGTACTTTTCTTCCAGGACGGCAGCGCCGGGCTCGCCGGATACGGGATAGCCGGTGACGAACTCGTAGACCTCGGCGGGGCTGCCGGGGACGAAGTAGCTGATGGAGACTGACGGCATGGGGCTGGGGTCTCCGATCAGCCGCGGAAGGCGGGCATGACCCGGGCGGCGAACATTTCCATCTGGCGGTAGAGGTCCTGGGGAGCGCCGGAGAGGAAGCCGAAGTTGAAGTCGCGGACGCCGGCGTCAATGCGGTCCTCAATGGCCCGGATGCACTGGTCGGGGGTGCCGGTGACGCAGAGGGCCTGGGCGATGTCCTCGGCGCTGCGCTCCGGGGTGACGTAGCGTTGGCCGACGTGGGAGACGGCGGTTGCCAGGGCCTCGGCGGGGTCGTCGGCGATAGAGGTGGGCTGGTTGAGTCCCCAGTGGAATCCGTCCAGGTCGCGGCCAGACTCGCCGGCGATGCGCTTGATGGCGTCGTTGGAGGCGCGGAGGCGGCGGACGGTGAAGAGGTAGGGATACCATCCGTCGGCGCGGAGGGCGGCGCGCTCCATGGCCGGGTCGCTGCGTCCGGCGATCCAGATGGGGGGATAGGGCTGCTGGACGGGCCGGGGGAGCAGGGTTACGTCGTCGAAGTTGAAGAAGCGGCCGTGGTGGGAGACGTGCTCATCGGTCCAGAGGCGCTTCATGGCTTCGAGCATTTCGTCGGTGCGGCGGCCGCGGGTGTTGACGGGGATTTCGAGGGCGTCGAACTCGACGCTGGTGCCGCGCTGTCCGCTGATTCCGATGCCGAAGTCGAGGCGGCCGTTGGAGACGCGGTCGACGGTGGCGACCATCTTGGCGAGCAGGACGGGATGGTAGAGGGGGGCGATGACGATGCCGGTCATGATGCGGATGCGGCGGGTGGCTCCGGCCGCGGCGGCCATGGCGGGGAGGGTCAGGACGGTGGGCCGGGGCGGGTTGCCGTCCATGACATGCTCGCCGGTGGTGATGCGGTCGAAGCCGAGCTCCTCGGCGCGGCGGGCGAACTCCGGGATGTCCCAGTAGTCCTCGACGCCGAGGTTGCAGCCGAAGGTGATTTCCGGTGGGGGCATGGGGGCTCCTTGATTGACGGGCGGGGTACGTCGGCAATGTGCCAGCCTGGGGTTGAGGGCATTTTAGGGGGATGGGTGCGGGGGTGCAATCCGGGGGGGTGGGGGTGACGCACCTGCGGGGGATGAATGGCGGTGTGGGAAGCTGATGGGTCCCTGCCTGCGCAGGGACGACGGGGGATGATGTTCCTGCGGGGGATGAGTGGCAGTGGGGAAAGCTGATGGGTCCCTGCTTGCGGAGGGACGACGGGTGGGGGGCGCCCCAACCATCCTTGGGCTCGGGTGGAGAGGTTGTTGATGGTGGGTTACTGGGCGAGCATTTCGTTGGTTATCTTGACGAGGGTTTCGTGGTCGAGGACGCCGCTCCACTTGCGGAAGACGGTGCCGTCGGGGTTGACGAAGACGGTGGTGGGCATGGTGGTGACCATGAAGGACTGCATGATCCGGCGGTCGGGGGTGGAGCCGGTGGGATAGGTGATGTTCAGGCTGGTCAGTAGTTCTCGGGCCTCGGGTTCGCCGCCGAGCATGGTGAACTGGCCTACGTCCACTCCGACGAGGAGGGCGTCGTCCTGGAAATCCTGGTGGAACTGTTGGAGGTCGGGCATTTCGGCGCGGCAGGGCGGGCATAGTCCGGCCCAGAAGTTGAGGACGACGGGCTCTCCCTCCAGGTTGGAGAGGGCCAATTCTTCTCCTCCGACCCGTTCGGCGCCGGTGTACATGGACAGGGTGAGGTCGCCGTAGGCAGACCCGCCGGCTGCGGACGGAGAGCAGGATGCGATAAGCACGGCGACGGCCACCGCCGCGAGCCAGAGCCAGATCAGACTGCGTTGGCGGCCGAGTTGGTGGCTGCGTTGGAACGAAGGCATGGAGATGGTGAAGAAGGGGGTGACAACGGGTGAAGGATTGCGGCGGTGCATTTAGGCTCCGAATGAGATGAGTTCCCGGGCAGTATGGACCCGTCTGTATAATATCCTACGAAATTCGGGGTTTGCCGGACTTTCCGGCGTGGGCTGTGTATACTCAGACGAACCGGCACCGGATACAGACCGCCAGCGATGAGGTTGAGATGGTTTCAGAAACGCGCTCCGAGCCTTCCCGAGAAGAACTTTCCCTGATGGCCCACCTGCTGCGGCGGGCCGGGTTCGGGGCGACGCGGCGGGAGCTGGATGAGTATTGCGCTAGGGGATACGAAGCGACGGTGGAGGAGCTGCTGCATCCAGAGGAGGCTGCGCCCATCGACGAGGACGTGGTGCGGCGGTACCACGTGGACCAGAACAGCCTGATGCTGATTGAGAGCTCGCAGGCGTACTGGATCTACCGGATCATCAACACCAACGCTCCGCTGGAGGAGAAGATTGCCCTGTTCTGGCATGGGCTGTTCGCGACGGCTTACGGGAAGCTGAACCATGCAAAGGCGGTGGTGAACCAGACCAATACCTTCCGGCGGCACGGGCTGGGGAATTTCAGGACGCTGCTGCTGGAGCTTTCCCGGGACCCGGCGATGATTTTCTGGCTGGACAACAAGGACAACCACAACGGAGCGCCGAACGAGAACTACGGGCGGGAGCTGTTGGAGCTGTTCTCAATGGGGATTGGGAATTACTCCGAGGATGATGTGAAGAACTGCGCGCGGGCGTTTTCCGGCTGGACAATCAACAACGCCGATTACATGAGCATCCGGGCGTCGCGGGACTCGATCTGGCCGCACGGGCGGCTGGACTGGCAGTTCCGGTACCTGCCGGGGGACCACGACGACGCGGAGAAGACGTTCCTGGGGGAGACGGGAAGGTTCAACGGGGAGGACATAGTTGACATAATCATCCGGCAGCCGGCGACGGCCTGGTTCGTAGCCAGCAAGCTGCACCAGTTCTTCGTGGCGGACCAGGGAGACGAGGACCAGATACAGGCACTGTCCGACGAGTTCCTGCGGACGGAGGGGGACATCCGGTCGGTGGTGCGGATGCTGTTTCTTTCCGACTTCTTCAAGGCTCCCGGGACGCGGCTGGCGAAGGTGAAGAGTCCGGCGGAACTGGTGGCGGGGACGGCCCGGCTGGCGGGGAGTCACCGCTTCCCGGAGTGGAGCATCGTCAACCTGGCGATGGACGTGAATTTCATGGGGCAGGAGATCCTGAATCCCCCCACGGTGGAGGGTTGGCACACGGGGCGGGAGTGGATAGACACGGGCAACCTGGTGGAGCGGGTGAACGCGGCGGCGCTGGAGATTGGGGACGTGAACCAACCGGGGGTGCGGGAGGTTATCCGGCGGCTGGAGGAGGCGGGGCCGGCGCTGTCTCCAGAGGGGTTCGTGGGCGGCTGCCTGGACGCCCTGGGGCAGTTCGAGACCTCGGAACAGTCCCGGGATGGGCTGGTCCGGTACGCAGGGCGCATGGGGGAGCTGCGTTTCGACCGGCCCGACTCGCTGGCATGTACGCACCAGCGGGTGGGGGAGATGCTGCAGCTGATCGCGGCGACCCGCGAATACCAACTCGCGTAGGACGGGAGGGGCCATGACGGTCAACGCGGCGAGGGAAACATACGAATTTTCGTACAGCCATACCGTCGGGTTCATGGCGAACCAGGGGCGGGGATTCAACAATCCGATAGACGTGGCGATTGCTCCCACGGGGGAACTCTACGTCCTGAACCGGGCCGGGCCTGAGGTTGGCATCCGGCTGCCGTACAAGCGGGTTACTATCTGCACGGCGGAAGAGGAGTACCTGGGAGAGTTCAGCACCGGTGGAACCTCCGACGGGCAGCTCTGGTGGCCGAGCGCCATCGCCCTGGATTCGGAAGGGCTGGTGTACATCCCGGACGAGGCGCTGAACCATGTGCAGGTGTTCACGCCGGAGGGGGCTTTCCTGCGGAAGTGGGGGGTTGCGGGGAATGGACCGGGGGAGCTAAACCGGCCTTCCTACCTGGCGGTGGACGCCGAAGACAACCTGCCAGTCAGCGACAGCCTGAACCACCGGGTGCAGAAGTTTTCCCGAGACGGGGAGTTCCTGGATGCGTGGGGGCGGTCCGGCTCCGGCGATGGCGAGTTGAATATGCCCTGGGGGCTGGGGCTGGACCGGGACGGGAACGTTTACGTTGCGGACTGGCGGAACGACCGGGTACAGAAGTTCGATCCGGGCGGCGGGTTCCTGGCCAAGTGGGGCGGTCCCGGGTCGGGTATGTTCAACCGTCCGGCGGCGGTGGCGGTGGACGACGATGGGCTGCTGTGCGTGGCGGACTGGGGGAACGAGCGGGTGCAGGTGTTGACGCCGGAGGGAGGGGTGCTGGCGTCTATCCGTGGGGACTCGGTGGACTCGCGCTGGGCGGCGGACTACTTCGCGGCGAATCCCGAGGAGGGGGCGGCGCGGTATGCTTCCAACCTGACGCCGGAGATTAATCCGGCGGGGGAGCGGGACCGGGAGGAGTCGGCCAACGTGGAGAAACTGCTGTGGGGTCCGACGGCGGTGAAGCTGGACGGCGAAGGGCGGATATTCATCGTTGATAGCTGCCGGCACCGGCTTCAGGTGTACCGGAAGGAACGGAACGGTTAGTTGCTCTTTCGAGTAGACAGGCGGGTGAACGGGGTTAGGGTTACGTTGGGGGATTCATCCCCCAAACCCCCTGAATTTGAGCAGGTTGCGGGGAAGGAGGCGAGGTTTGGGCGGCTTGGATGAGGGGCGGGGGGCCAGGTTCGAGACGGGCGAGTTTCCCCGATCGGCGGCTTACGATCCTGAGTGGGTGCTGGAAAACATGATGGGGCCGAATCCCCTGCGGCTGACGGAGTCGCTGGCGGGGTGCATGAGGTTCAATCCCGGGATGCGGGTGCTGGACCTGGGCTGCGGGAAGGGGTTGAGCTCGATATTCCTGGCGAAGGAGTACGGGGTGCAGGTTTGGGCGGCGGACCTGTGGATAGATGCCAGCGAGAATTTTCACCGGATCCGGGAAGCGGGCGTAGAGGACCGGGTGTTTCCTATCCACGCCGAGGCTCATGCCCTGCCGTTTGCCGACGGGTTTTTCGACGCGATAGTGAGCGTGGACGCGTACCATTACTTCGGGACCGATGACCTCTACTTGGAGAATCACCTGGCGGCGCTGGTGAAGCCCGGGGGGCAGATGGGGATCGTGGTGCCGGGGCTGGTGAAGGAACTCCCGTCCGCCGAAGCGCCGGAGCATCTGCGGGAATACTGGGAGCCGGCGTTCTTCAGCCTGCACAGCCCGGAGTGGTGGAAACGGCACTGGGAACGAAGCGGGCTGGTGGAGGTCGAGCTTTCCGGCTTGATTCCGGAGGGGTGGAGGCTCTGGATGGAATCGGACCTGGCGTGGTCGGAGCGGCTGGGCAAGCCGAGCGACGAGGCGGATATGCTGTCCCTGGACCGGGGGAGGATGCTGGGGTTCACCCGCATGGTGGGCCGGAGGAACGGCCGGCCCACGTCCCGGCTGGACGAACTCTGACCTAAAGCGAACGTGGGATGGGCGTTTCGCAGCGACTCACGCTGCCAACGGCACCTTACCAACCGGGGAAACGGCAGGGTTCCTACAGAGTGCCCAAACTGGGCCAACACTGAACGACCCGGAGGAACCGAGATGGGTAAACTGACGGTGACCCTGGGAGTCGGAGACCAGCAGGGCAGCCGGTTCGAGGACATCGAGGCTACCGTGGATACCGGGGCCACTATGGACACCGGGGCCACCTTCACGGCCATACCCAGAGCCTTGCTCCAGAGTCTGGGGGTGCCGGTGGCGCGCTCGGCCCAGTCCCGCCTGGCCGACGGCAGCACCGCCCCGGTGGACATAGGCTGGACCATGATCAGGATTGAGGGCCAGACATTCCCAACGCGAGTGACCTTCGCGGAGGAGAACCAGCCCACCCTTCTGGGAGTAGTCACCCTGGAAGAAGCGCTGCTGGCCGTGGACCCGGTGGGACAACAACTGATCCCGGTAGAGGCGATGCGCCTCTAAACTGTAGCCAAAGTGAGGTATGCGTTTCTCACGGCTTTCCTTCAGGAACGGGGTAACTAACGAAACCGCTCCGGCCTCTATGCTTGAAGCCGGAGCGGTTTTTTTGGGGGCAGTCGGGCAACCTCCCGAGGGGGTTAGACGGGTAGAAGGGGTTCGTCGCGGTCGGAGAGGAGGTCGGTGTCGAAGCCGTTGATGGCCAGGGCGATCATGGCGTAGTTGCCGATGAGCATGGTCAGCTCGATGAGGCCCTGCCTGCCGAACTGCTCCAGGGCGGCCTGGTAGGCGCCGCGGCTGGCGTAGTGGTCGCGGAGCATGGCGCGGGTGTAGTTGACGGTGGCTTCCTCGTCCTCGGCCAGGTCCTCCATCTCGTTGCCGTCGCGGAGGTCGTCGACGATGTCATCGCGCATCCCGGCCTCGCGGGCGGAGGCGGCGTGGGCGTTCCAGATGTGCTGACAGTCCATTTCGCGGGCGGTCAGCAGCATGGTGAATTCCTGGATCTTCTTGGGGAGGCTGGAGTCGTTGCGGAGGTACTGGTTGAGGGCGGTGGACCGCCTGGAAAGCTCGGGGACGTGGGCGAGGACGGAGCCGGGGCCGTGCTGGGGGGCGCTGCCGTCGGGGAAAAGTTCGTCGAAGGTGCCCTGCTGGTTGGCGGGTACAGTGTCGCGGGTGGCTATGGGGATTCGGGCCATTTTGTCCTCCTTGATGGCGGGTGGGCAGGTTTTGTTCGGGCATTGGTTGGGCGGCGCGCGGGACATCTTCCCGGCGGCGTCACGCTGAGTTTAGCCGAGGGCGGAATGAGCGTCAAACGGCAGGATACCCCGCGCAGGGCGTTGGTCTAGCGGACGGGTTTCTTGCCGGTCTTGCGCTCGAAAAGCTCCCAGGTGAGGTCGTTGAAGGGATAGTACTTGCCGGGGGAGCACTGCTCCTCGGCGAGCTGAGCTTTGATGACCTCCTCCACTTCCTCGCGCTGGTGGGCGATGCGAATGACGTCTTCGACTTCGGACCGGGGGACGACGACCACGCCGTCGTCATCGCCGACGATGGCGTCGCCGGGGCGGACGAGGACGCCGCCGCACTGGATGGCGTCGTTGACCTGCCAGGGCCAGAACTCGGCGGGTCCCTGCTTGGCGGTGCGGGCGGCGGAATAGACCGGGAAGCCGTACTCCTTGAGGGAGTTGCTGTCGCGCACCGCGCCGTCGGTGACAAGGCCGCCGACCTGGCGCTGGCAGAGGCGGAAGAACTTGATGTCGCCGCCGATGGAGCTGTACTGCCAGCCCATGGCGTCTATTACCAGGACTTCTCCCGGGCCGCACAGCTCGAAGGCGACGTACTCGGCGGACCGGTCTCCGTTGGGCTTGTCCTGGGCGAGGTCGGGCCGGTGGGGTACGAAGCGGAGGGTGACGGCCCGTCCGGCCATGCTCTGTCCCGGCTGGAGGGGGAGAGCGCCTTCGATCATGCTCATGGGCCAATTCTTGACCCAGAGGGCGTCGATGAGGGTCTGGGTGGGGATCTGCCTGAGGACTTCGAGGGTGGCGTCGGAGATTTCGGCGGGGGTGGTCATGGCGAACCTCGGGGATGGGGTGGGCCGGCCGGGGCCGGCGGGGGCGATGGAATTATAGGGGAAGGGGTGCGGAAATTGAAGGAAGGCGTCCCAATCAGGGACGCCTTCCGAGATGGGCCGGTTGGAGTTGGGGTCCGCTACTCGTCGGGCCAGCCGTCGGGAGTCTCGTTGGCGGCGAGGGCGGCCTTGACAGCCTCGGCTGCATCGGCGGATACCCAACCGCTCCAGACATCAACGTTGCTGTTGAGCCACCAGAGGGCGGTGGTGTTAGCGCTGGTGACGGAGTTTTCGCGCTGCCACGAGGCGATTCCCTTGTACCGGTCGATGTTCAAGTCCCAGCTGCGGAGGAACTCGACGATTTCGGGAGCGCGAACGGGGATGCTGGGGTGGACGGCGATCAGGATTGAAGCATCCTGGTAGGCGCAGGCCTTGGTGGTGAACCAGCACTGGTCGGAGTATTCAGGCTCACCAAGGCGGACGAGATCAAGCACCAGGGCGGGTTCGTTGGTGCCCCAGGTGTAACCCAGCCATGGCTCCTCTTTCTCCCAGGCGCCGTACATATCGGCGTTAAGAGCGGCGTTGTCGCCGGCATTGATTATCTGGACGTGGTCCTCGAGACCGTACCCGGAGACCTGGGCAGCGCCAACCTCTTCACAGGCCCAGCCGATGACGCAGGCAACCAAGCGGGCCTTGTCGCCGGTCTCGGCGGTCTTGAACAAGTCCTTGTACTGCTGTTCCTTGAGGTCTTCGACGCTGTCCAAATCAGGGTACTGTTCCTGCAGGTAGGCCGGAATTACGAAGGACGACTGCCAGTCGTTGCCCAGGCTCTTGCCGACGGAAACGACCTCGCCGTCGGCGATGGCTTCGTTCCAGGCTTCAATCTGGTTGGGTAGCCATATCTCCAGGGTCACGTGAGTGTCGCCGGTGCGGAGACCCTGGAACAGGGGAAGGGTGGCGCCGAACTTGACGTCGGTGGGGTATCCATAGCCCTTTTCGACAATGTACTGAGCGACCCGGTTCTGGACCTGAGCGCTGGTCCAGTTGAGGTCGCTGAAAACGATGGTTTCCTTGGGACCTTCGGGGGCCATAACCTCGACGGTTCGTTCGACAATCTTGGTGACCTCGACGGGACGGTCAACTTCAACCGTGCGTTCCACGATCTTGGTCACTTCAACGGGGCGGTCGACGGTCTTTTCGACGACTTTGGTGACCTCAACCTGTTCCCCGGGCAACTCGACAACCCGGGTCACTTCGACCTGTTGTCCGGGTACTTCGACGACCCGGGTAACCTCGACTTGCTGAGGCGCTGCCGGGGAACAAGCCAAGAGGGCAACCACGGCAAGCATAGCCGCAGCTCCGAAGACAAGCCTCCATCTATTCAACAAAATCGACACCTCCTAAAAGGAAAATATGCGAGATTTGATTCCCTTCGAGTCCATGAAGAAAGGCGTTGCCATTTATACCAACGAAATCTGCCGTTGTCAATGAGAAACCAATGCAGATTGACATAACGGACGGGGTGATATTTAGCCAATGTCGTACCTGACAAGGGCGGGTTTCGTCATGTCCCGACTGAATAAGATTTCATGCTCCCAAGAAGCGTCCGGGCTTGGCGAGGAGATGCTGCTTGAGGTGGCGGGCGCAGGACATCGAGCGTCATCATCACGAGCGTTATCCGGATATGTTCAGCGAGTCCTGGCGGCGCCGGGCGATAGCCTGGGTAAGGCGGTCGATGATTATGGCCAGCACGACGATGGCGATTCCGGCGATGGCCCCGTTTCCGGGCTGGTTCTTCTGCAGCGCCCGCAAGACGTTGTCACCCAGTCCACCGGCGGCGACCATGCTGGCAATGGTGACCATGGCAAGGGCCATCATGGTAGTCTGGTTGATGCCGGCCATAATGGTGGGAAGGGCCATGGGGACCTGTACCTTGGTCAGTATCTGGAAGGGTGTCGCGCCGAAGGAACGGGCGGCCTCCACGGTTTCGGGGGAAACCTGGCGTATCCCCAGGTTGGTGAGGCGGATGACCGGGGGAACGGCGTAGATGATGGTGGCGAAGATTCCGGCGGGCTTGCCCAGGCCAAAGAACAGGATGCCCGGAATGAGGTAGACGAAGCTGGGCATGGTCTGCATGCCGTCCAGGATGGGCCGCATCAAGTTGTCGGCGAGCTGGTTGCGCGCGCCGATAACTCCAAGAGGCAAGCCGATGGCGACCGAAATGGCTACAGCGACGACCATCAAGGCGATGGTGTCTATGGTGTTGGGCCACAATCCCATGAAGCCGATGAAGAGCAGGCCGCCGAGGGTCAACCCGGTGAGGGCCCAGCGTCCCACGGCGAAGGACAGGAAGGCCAAGCCAACGAGCATGGCCGGCCAGGGAACCCATTCAAGAACGGTCTCAATATAGACCAAGGAGTAGGTGATGGCGTCGCTGACTCCGTCGAACAGCCAACTGCCCTTTTCGGTAAGCCAATCTATGCCGTCATCTATGGCTTCCCCGGTCGCTTCCCGGAGGGATTTTTCGATGGTAATGGTCGCGCCGCCGGTGGTGGGGACTTCAGCCGTGGAGACGGTGGTGGGGAAGTCCATTTCGGGACCCCCCGTGGCTAGGCTTACTATGAGAACCAGCAGGACCAGGGCTGCTCCGGCGGCCCAGAAGTAGCGCCGGGGGAGATGGGTGGGGTTAAACCTGGCTTGGGATCCTTCTCGAGAAGGGTCTGGCTGGGAGTCCTGGGTTTCGTTGTCGGTGCGACTCAGGACGGCCATGAGAAAAACTCCTGCTCTGGTGGAACTGCGGACTATTCTTCCTGGTGGCTGTCGGCGGCGGTGGAGGTTTCGGCGATGGCTTCGGCGAGGGCGCTGCGGTGGATTTCCCCGACGAGGACGTTTTGCTCGTTGACGACGGGGATGGGGTAGTCGCTGCCCATGGCCACTGGAATGAGCTGGTCGAAGGTGGTGTTGGGGAAGACGGGGAGGTAGTTGGACTCGACATGATCCCAGGCCTCGTCGATGCGGCGCACGCCAAGCTGGAGGGCCTTCTGGGCGCTGCTGATGGAGAGCATTCCCAGGTAGTGCTCCTGCCGGTCCACCACCCAGGCGGCGTCGCCGTCGCTGGCGCCGATGGTGTGGAGGGCGGCGCGGGGACCCTGGTGGCCCATGACGGTGGCCTTGGGGGCGACCATCACCTTGCTGGCGGTCATGATGGTCTCCAGCCGGACATCCTGGGTGAATTCGCCGACGTATTCGTCCTCGGGGCGGAGGACGATGTCCTCGGGGGAGCCGATCTGGGCGACGGCGCCGTCGTGCATGATGGCGATGCGGTCGCCGAGCTTGAGCGCCTCGTTGAGGTCGTGGGTGATGAAGACGATGGTCTTGTGGAGCTCGGTCTGGAGACGCAGGAGCTCGTCCTGCATCTGGCGGCGGATTAGGGGGTCGAGGCCGCTGAAGGGCTCGTCCATAAGGAGGATGTCGGGGTCGACGACGAGGGCGCGGGCCAAGCCGACGCGCTGCTGCATTCCGCCGGAGAGCTGGCGGGGGTAGGAGTCCTCCCAGCCGCCCAAACCGACGAGTTCGAGGACTTCCTTGACGCGCTGGTAGCGGGTTTCCCGGTCGACGCCCTGGGTCTCCAGGCCCCAGGCGGCGTTGTCCAGGACGGTGCGATGGGGCATGAGGCCGTAGTGCTGGAAGACCATGGCGATCTTCCGGCGGCGGAAGTCGGTGAGATCCTTGTCGGTCATCCGGGTGATGTCATCGCCGTCGACGACGATTTCGCCGGAAGTTGGTTCGATGAGGCGAATGAGGCAGCGAACGAGGGTGGACTTGCCGCTGCCGGAGAGTCCCATGACAACGAAGGTCTCGCCGCGGGCGACGTCGAAGTTGACATCCTGCAGGGCGACGACGGCCCCGAGGTCGGCCAGGATCTGGGACTTGTCCTTGCCCTCGTTTTCGGGCGCGGCCACCTGGGAAGCGTTCTTGCCGAAGACTTTCCAGAGGGCCCTGACGCTGATGTAGGGGGCGCCGTTTTCACCGTCGGAGGATGGGGTGGGCTGGGGAGCGTCGGCAACCGGGTTGCGGGAGCTAACCATAACGTGGCCTTTTTGTAACACCCGCCTTATTCGGGCCCAATTCCAGCAGCTTGTCCAAGGGCCCGGTCCGGCGGGGGGCAGCGTTGTCTGCAAGGGGGGCGGGCCCGCAGGCTTCTACCGTCCCACCTGCGGGGCTACCGTAAGTCCCCGGTATCCGGTTTGTCAAATGCGGGGGTCTCGTTTGGAGCGGGCTCAAAGAGGGCGCGCCCGGGGTAAATGGACGGGGAGTTCTGGATGGCGCGGGAATAGTCCGGTTTCGGATGCCTGGGGTTTGGTGTAAGATTGTTCAGGCTGGAAACCGTCGAATCGGGCGGCCGCGGGGTTGGGAAAATCCGGCCCCTGGGAGGAAGCAATGCCGAAGATAACGATCATTGGAACCGGCCTCATCGGGACTTCGATGGGCTTGGCATTGCGGGAATCGAACCTGAAAGACCTGATGGTGGTCGGAACGGACTCGGAGCACAGCGCGCGCTCGGCTGCCCAGAAAATGGGGGCTTTCGACAAGGTCGAAGGCAGGTTTTACGACGCCATAGAGGATGCCGACATTGTTGTGCTGGCGACGCCGGTGATGGCGATGAAGGATATCATGGAGGTGATGGGCGATGGGCTTAAGGAGGGGGCCATAGTCACCGACGTGGGCAGTTCGAAGGGGGTGGTCCTCGACTGGGCGGCGGATTCGCTGCCGGAGCACGTGGATTTCGTAGGGGGCCATCCGATGGCCGGCAAGGAGACTTCGGGGCCTGGGGCAGCGGAAGCAACCCTGTTCACGGACAAGGTGTACTGCATTATCCCGGGGAGCGGGGCCAGCGAGGCATCCGTGGGGGATGTTGCGACGCTGGTTGAGGGGATCGGAGCCAAGCCGTATTTCATCGGGACGGACGAACACGACAGCTTCGTGGCCGCCGCGAGCCACCTCCCCTTCCTGCTGTCCGCGGCGCTGGTGGGATGCACTTCCAAGAGCATTAACTGGGCGGACATCGCGCAGTTGGCGGCATCCGGGTACCGGGACATCACGCGGCTGGCGGCGGGAGACCCGATCATGCACCGGGACATCTGCGTCACCAACTCGAAGCCGATCGTGGCGTGGGTCGATGCGTTCATCCGCGAACTGCACGAACTGCGGCAGGTGCTGGATGCGGAGGATGGTCCTGACCCGGCGGCGGTGAAGACGGTTTTCGACGATGCCTTTGACGCGCGGGCAAAGTGGATGGCAGGGGCGGTGACGCTGGAGTCCCGGGATTTCAGTCCGCAGCGGGAACTGCCGACATTCGCGGAGAGCATGGGGGAGATGTTCCTGGGGCGGCGTATCTTGGACAGAAGGGACCGGATCATGCGCGGGCTCCGGGGGAACCGGGACCGATAACCCGTTGGGTCGGCCAGCCTGCCGAGAGTTTCCCCTTTCCCGTTCGAGGGGTCCAGTTGCAAGTAATTCCCGAGTCCAATCCGGCTCCGCCGCTGCTGGTGGTGATCAGTGGTCCGTCGGGAGTGGGCAAAGACGCCGCTCTGTCCCTTTTGAAGGAAATGACCCGGCCGTGGCACTTCGTGGTCACCGCAACGACCAGGGAGCCGCGTCCGGGGGAAAGGGACGGGGAGCACCATATTTTCCTGGACAGCGAGACCTTCCTGAAAATGCGGGAACGAGACCAGTTCGTGGAAACGGCGGAAGTGTACGGGCGGTGGTATGGAACCCCGCGAGCACAGGTGAGGCAGGCCCTGAAGGAAGGGAAGGACGTCATCCTGCGGGTGGATGTGCAAGGGGTGGCCACGGTGAAAGCGCTGGCCCCGGAAGTGGTGAGCATAATGATTGTGCCCGAGTCGCTTTCCGAGTTGAGGAAGCGGCTGGCGGCGAGGGGAAGCGAAACGTCCGAGGACCTGGATGTCCGTTTGCAGGCGGCGCAGCAGGAATTGTCGGAGATTGGCAGCTTCGACTACCGGGTGGTGAACCGGGATGGACAATTGGACCGGACGGCTTCCGAAATAGACGCGATTATCACCGCCGAAAAGTGCAGGGTAATGCCCAGGGTAGTCCAGCTTCTCTGAGGGCTCGGTTATATTCAGCCCGTGAGGGATTTCGTGCCGGAAGATACTGATCCAAATATGGTTGAAGCGCAGCGAAACCGTCCCGCTCCCCCGGGGGACCGCCGGGAGGAACTGCGCCCTCGGCTTCCCGAATGGCTGAAGGTGAAGATGCCGGGCGGGCCGCGGTACATGGAACTGAAGCAGCTGATGCGTGGGCACCGGCTGCATACGGTGTGCGAGGAAGCCCACTGTCCCAACATCGGCGAGTGCTGGGAACGGAGCGCGGCAACCTTCATGATCCTGGGGGATATCTGCACGCGGGCGTGCCGCTATTGTGCGGTGACCACCGGTCGGCCCATCGGCCTGGACCTGCTGGAGCCGGTGCGGCTGGCCGAAACGGTCAAGATGATGGGACTGGAGTATTGCGTAATCACCTCGGTGAACCGGGACGATTTGTCCGATGGGGGAGCCGGAGTTTTCGCAGCTTGCATCCGGAGGATCCGGGAGGAAGTCCCCGGATGCAAGGTGGAGGTCCTGATTCCCGATTTTGCGGGTTCCTGGGAAGCGCTGCGGGCAGTGCTGGAGGCGAGGCCGGACGTTTTGAACCACAACATCGAATCGGTCCGGCGGGTTTTCCGGTCGGTGCGCCCGAAGGGGGACTACCAACTTTCCCTGGACCTGCTGGCGGAAGCCAAGGCGATTGATCCCGCGACGGTCACCAAGTCGGGGATCATCGTCGGAATGGGGGAGACCAGGAACGAACTGGTGGAGACGATGCGCGACCTGCGGGGCGTGGACTGCGATCTGCTGACCATCGGACAGTACCTGCGGCCGTCCATCAAGCATCTGCCGATTGACCGGTTCTACACTCCGGCGGAGTTTGAAGAACTGGGGCGAATCGGGAAGGACCTGGGGTTCAAGCATGTGGCTTCCGGGCCGCTGGTGCGAAGCTCATACCACGCCGACGAGCAGAGGGCGGCGGCGGTGCAACCATGGTGACCAGTTCAAGGTTGGTGGAACAAAAAGAGACGCCCCCCGTTGGGAGGGGACGTCGGGCCAGCGATGCTCTCGCTGGGGGGGTAAGATAAGTTTACATTTACCAGACAAACGTGTCAAGTATGCGAATTGACTCATAACTAATGTTACCGGGGAGGGTATCGTTGCCTCGTAATTGATGTTACCGGGGGTGACATGACGCGAGGCGGGATGAAAGAGTATTTGGAGGCTATTCGGAACCGATACAATCTCGGCGACCGCAAGGAAAAGAGCCGGATTCTGGATGAAGCGGTTCAGGTCACCGGTCTGCATCGCAAAGCCTTGATCCGGGCCTTGCGGACGCCACCGCGGCCCACGGCCGGTGGTAAAGTGGGGCGACCCAAGCGCTATGGCCTGGAAGCCGCCACGGCCCTGAAGACCCTGTGGGAAGCCAGCGACCGGGTCTGTGCCAAGCGGCTGCAACCCTTCCTCCCAGAACTGGTGGAGGTCCTGGAACGCCACGGGGAACTCAGCCTGGAACCGGAACTCAAGGACCAGGTATACGCCATGAGCGCCGCCACCATCGACCGGCTGCTCCGGCCTCACCGCCAACCGGAACTGCGGAGACCCTTCTCCACCACCAGGCCCGGCTCCCTGCTCAAGGCATCCATCCCCATTCGCACCTTCGCTGAATGGAACGAACACCGGCCCGGCTTCCTGGAAATAGACCTGGTGGCCCACTGCGGAGAAAGCACCGAAGGCCAGTACCTCAACACCCTCAGCGCCGTGGACATCGCCACCGGCTGGGTGGCCTGCCGGGGCGTCCTGGGCAAGGGCCAGCAGCGGGTGGGCGGCGCCGTCCACCACATCGGCCAGAACCTGCCCTTCCCCCTGTTGGGCCTGGACTCGGACAACGGCAGCGAATTCATCAACCACCACCTCTTTGCCTACTGCCAGCGGAAGTCCATCACCTTCACCCGGGCCAGACCCTACCGGAAGAACGACAATGCCCACATCGAGCAGAAGAACTGGTCGGTGGTCCGCCGTCTCATCGGCTATGACCGCTACCATTCCCAGGCAGCCCTCCTTCAGCTCAACCGCCTCTATCCCCTGGTAGAGCGCTATGTGAACTTCTTCCAGCCGGTGATGCAGCTGCAGGAAAAGCAACGTCAGGGGGCCCGGGTCCGCAAGGTGTATGATGCTCCCAGGACTCCCTACCGCCGCCTGTTGGAACTGGGAGTCCTTTCCCAGCACCAGCAAACGCGGCTGGATCAGCAGTACCAGAGAACCAACCCGGTCAAGCTGTTGAAGGACATCAACAAGGAGCTGGATCGCCTGTGGCTGCTGGCGGATGCTTAACCGTAGACCACTCTGAAAGTAACGCTAATTTTGAGGCAGCGTACCACCCTTCGGTAACACTTTATTTTGAGGCAATACGGTATGGTTTTTGCCATAACGATTTGGCAACCCGCTTCCGTTAGGCGGGGCAACAGATGAACCGCGTTGTTGTCTATGTTGACGGCTTCAACCTCTATTATGGCCTCAAGTCCAGGAAATGGCGACGATATTATTGGCTGGACCTTCTCCGTTTAGCTGAACGGCTGCTTCGTCCTGGTCAACAACTGGAAACCGTCCACTACTTCACGACCCGTGTCGCAGATGAACCTCATAATCCCGGCAAAGCAACCAGACAAAACTCCTATCTGGAGGCGTTGGAAACCCTAGAAAACTTGGAAACACACTACGGGTATTTCTTGCCGAAGGAATGGAGTTGCCATCAATGCGGAGCGACAGTCCGAACCTACGAAGAGAAGATGACCGACGTCAACATTGCGGTCCAATTGCTAGGAGACGCTCACGCAGACAGGTTCGATACGGGGCTGATTGTATCAGCTGACAGCGACTTGACTGGCCCGATCCGGTCGATTCGCAACCAGTATCCGAAAAAGCGCGTTGTGGCTGCGTTTCCGCCTAACCGGGCTTCCCAAGTGCTACGGCAAACTTGCACAGCCTCCTTTTCCATCGGCCGCGATGCTTTGAGGGATAGTCAGTTGCCAGACAGGGTGATCAATTCGGCAGGCCATGTTGTAGAACGGCCGGTTGGGTGGCGGTGAGAGGCGGCCGAATCAAGCGGCTATTCGCTGCGGGCTTCGGGGTGGACGATGAGGCCGCGGTGGGGGGCGAGAGCGACATCCACGGAAAAGGTGCTCCCGGCATGGTCGAGGATGCCGGTGAATTTGAGGGATGGGGTTTCGGATAGGTACTCTATCTCGCCCGTAGCGTGGATACGGAACGGACGGTCGTGACCGGGGTAGATTACCTGGGTGGTTTCCAGAATCTTTCGGACACTTTCGCGGGCCTCGTCCTCGCTCCAGAATATGAGGCCGGGGGCGCCGCGTCCGATGGTGCCCGCCTCGGTAATGGCGTCGCCGCCGATGCAAACGGCGCCGGACGGGGTTTCCACGAGAAGGCTGATGTGTCCCCTGGTGTGACCGAAGGTCTCGATGAGGGTTACTCCCGGCTCCAGTTCGGTTTCGCCGGAGATGAGGCGCAGGTTCTGGCCGCGGAGGGTGTCGGCGAAATAGCGCGCGGTGGCATTGTCGCCGGCCCGGGGGTTGCGGGTGTATTCCAGCTCCTTCTCGTGGATGATGATTTCCGCGCCGGGGAAGAGGTCGGTGTTCTGGCAATGGTCCCAGTGGGCGTGAGTCAGGACCACGCGGGCGATGTCGGAGGGTTGGACTCCCCGCTGATCGAGTTGTTCGATGAGCTGGTTGCGGCGTCCGTAGTGGGCAACGTCGACGACGGTGAGGACTTCCCCCCGAATCAAGGCCACGGTGGAAAGTCCCAGGTTGGCCTGGTCGGTGTTGAAGGTGTAACCGGCGAGAAGTATCTCGATTTCGGGCATCGTGCCTCGTTAACTCCCTGATTTTGCCGAGTGCGCCGGCTGGCTGGTGGATTATAACATTGCAACGTCCACGTAACGTCCACAGGTCCGGGCCAGGGGGAGGAGGTGTCCCATCACTGCTGATATAGTTCTGCTCAACGCTCGGGTCTACACCATGGATGACGAGAACCCGTCCGCCGAGGCGGTTGCCGTCGGCGGCGGGAGGATCATGGCGGTGGGTACGGAGGGAAGCGTGGCCACATGGGCGGGGCTCAGAAGCGAGGTCGTGGACTGCCGGGGCATGACTCTCCTGCCCGGGTTTCATGATGCTCATTGCCACCTGTTTGCCACGGCGTCGGCGTTAACCGGCATGGACTGCCGGGCGCCCGGGGTTGGCTCCATTGTTCGTCTCCAGCAGGTAATCCGCGAGGAGACGGGGAGGCGGGAGGCTGGAACCTGGATCAAGGGGTTCGGTTACGATGAACAAGACCTCCTGGAGAAGCGTCACCCGACCCGCTGCGACCTGGACGCGGCTGCACCGGCCCACCCGGTGCGGATTGATCACCGGAGCGGTCACGCGACGGTCCTGAACAGCCGGGGCTTGGAGTTGGCGGGAATCCTTCGGGATACGGTGGACCCGGTCGGCGGAGTGATTGAGAGGGCAGAACGCAGTGGCGAACCGACGGGAGTCCTGTACGAAATGGCAGGTTGGCTCCGGGAACGGTTGGGACGGTCCGGCAGGCTAGATACGGAGGCGATCAGGGCTGAGGGGCTGTCCCGGTTGAACGGGCGGCTGCTGGAGTGTGGAATCACGTCGGTGCAGGATGCCGGGCCGGGCAACGATTGGGCCCGTTGGGATGCGTTTTCCGAACTGGTGGAGTCGGAGCGGTTGGACTGCCGCGTGACGATGATGGCTGGTGCGTCCCGGCTGGAAGAGTTCGCGCAACGGGGCATGAAGTGGGGTTATGGGGACGGCAGGCTGCGGTTGGGCCACGCCAAGGTGATGCTGACCATGACCACCGGTGACCTGCAACCGGGGATTCCCGAACTGGCGGAAATAATCTCCCAGGCCCACTCGGCGGGGTTTCCGGTGGCGATTCACGCCGTGGAGCAGGAGGCGATTCACGCGGCTTGCCGGGCCTTCAGGAAGGCGGGGGCACAACAGCCCAAGTTTCTGTCCCCGGCGGTCTTGGACCGGATTGAACATTGTTCGGAGGGGACAACGGAGGCCATCCAGGGTGTGAAAGACGCCGGTGTTATGGTGGTTACGCAACCGGGGTTTATTCACTGGAACGGGGAACGGTACCGGGAGAACGTGGACCCCGGGCTGCTGCCGGACCTCTATCCGGTAGGGGGACTGGCTACCGCCGGGGTCCCGTTGGCATTCAGTTCCGATTCGCCCGTTATTGATCCGGGGCCGTGGGCGGGAATCGCCGGAGCGGTGTCGCGGCGCACGCGAGAGGGGCGGCGGCTGCCGGAGCGCGAGGAAGCATCCCAGAGGATTCCCGTCTTGGACGCGATCAGCTATTACACTAGGGGAGGGGCGATTTCGGAGGGTACGGGGAACGGCAAGGGGAGATTGAAGGCGGGGATGGCAGCCGATATGGTGCTGGTGGACCGGGATCCGTCGGAAACGGATCCCAGGGAACTGCCGGGGATAAAGACGGTGCTAACGATGGTGGGCGGGCGGGTCGTGTTCGAGAATTGGGCTTAGCTTCCCGGCATCAGCGGTAACGTTCCCGGACGTATTCGGCGAGGGCCTGGAGAGAGTCCCGTGCCTCACATCGGGGGAGGGATTCGAGCTCGCGCAGCCCGCGGGCGCAATATTCCCTCACTTCCCCGTAGCAGTCGGCCACCACCCCGGAGTTGTGCACCATCTCGATGGCCTGGTCCAGGTGGCGGTCATTGGTGCGATCTTTCAGGTATGCGGCGACCGGGTTGTCAGTTGGGTAACGCTCCAAAAGCATGATGCTGGGAAGGGTGAGGATGCCATTCATCAGGTCGTTGCCGACGGGTTTACCCATCTCGACAGGATCGCCCTGAAAATCCAGCAGGTCGTCGACTACCTGGAAAGCGATGCCCATGCTGAAGCCGTAGTTGCTGAGGGCGGTGATCTGGGGTTCGGGTGCGCCGCCGAGGATGGCGCCGCATTCCGCCGCGGTACGGAAGAGGGAAGCGGTCTTGCGCGAGATCCGGTCCTGATAGCCCTGGCGTGTCTGTTCCGGGTTATAGTTGTTGAAGTATTCGCTAATCTGCCCGGTGGAAAGCTCGCGGAGGGTCTCGGCGAACCGGCAGACCACTCGGAGGTTGCCCGTGTCGCAGACCCAGGTTGCCGACGCGGAGAAGACGTAATCGCCGAGCAGTATAGCGACGTGGTTACCCCATTGGTGGCTGACGGTGGGCTTGCCGCGGCGCATGACCGAGTCGTCCACGGTGTCGTCGTGGATGAGGGTAGCGAGGTGGAGCAGCTCGATTCCGACGGCCATGGTTATGGGGGACTCGTCCAGGGGGCCGTAGAAGTCCGATGCCAGCAGGGTCATGGCCGGTCGGATGCGCTTCCCGCCGGTGGACAGCACGTAGTCCAACAGCATCTTCAGGTTGGGGACGGTCGCTTCGTCGAGACTGCGCAGGCGGGTTTCGACGGTCTGGAGGCGGGACTGGATTGGCGCGTAGATGGTGATGGTCCGCTCGTCAAGTCCGGGGAGCAAGGCTGTTCTTAACCTCCGGCGCCGGCAAGGCGTTGGGTCTCTTGCTCCACCACCTCGGGGTCCAGCTTGGTGTACAGGGGTTGGGGTTGCCGCAAGGGAGATCCGGCCTGGATCTGGCCGATGCAGTGGGCGAAGTCCCAGGGCTGACCGGATACCTCACCTTCCAGTCCCAGGAAATTATGAATTCTGTCGGAGCTGAAGGGCAGGAACGGGGCCAAGAGTATTTTGAGAGCGTTGAGCACCCGCAGGGCGTTCCACAGGGTGGCAGCGGCGTCGCCGGAGTCGGTGCGGATGGCACGCCAGGGGGCGCGGGCGTCGAGGTAACGGTTGGTGTCCTGGGCCAATCCGAAGGCTTGGGTGATGGCGGCCTTAAACCGGCAATTGGCCAAGTTGTCTTCGACGCGGTCCCAAGCGGCCCGGGCGGTCTCGATAATTTCCTGGTCGGCAGGGGTGAGGTCTCCTGGCGTTGGGACCACTCCCTCAAAATTACGGTAGGTGAAGGAGAGCACCCGGTTGACCAGGTTGCCGTAGGTGGCGACCAGTTCCTCGTTGTTCCGGCGGACGAACTCGGACCAGGCGAAGTCGGCGTCGCCGGTCTCGGGCATGTTGATGGAAAGGAGGTAACGAAGGGGGTCCGGGTCGTAGCGGTCCAGGTAGTCGGGGACCCACAGGGCCCAGTTCTGGCTGGTGGAGAATTTCCGGCCCTCCAGGCTGAGGAACTCGTTGGCAGGAACGTCGTAGGGCAGGTTCAGGTCGTGGCCGTAGCCCATGATGATGGCGGGCCAGATGATGCTGTGGAAGGGGATATTGTCCTTGCCGATAAAATAGTAGGAGCGAGTGCTTGAGTCCTTCCAGAAGTCCTGCCACCGGTCCGGCTCGCCGTTATTGGCCGCCCACTCAATGGCCGCGGAGAGATAGCCTATGACGGCTTCGAACCAGACGTAGATGCGCTTGTCGTCGTAGCCTTCCAGGGGAATCGGGACACCCCAGGAGAGGTCGCGGGTGATGGCACGGTCCTTCAACCCGCCTTCGAGGAAGGAACGGGTGGAATTGGCGACGTTGGCCCGCCAGTGGTCCTGCTTCCGTATCCATTCGAGAAGCTGCTCCTGGAAGGCCGAGAGCTTGAGGAAGAAGTGCTGGGACTCGCGAAATTCAGGGCTCTCTCCGTTGAGGATGCAGCGGGGGTCGATGAGGTCTTGGGGGTCAAGGGTGCGGCCGCAGGCGTCGCACTGGTCGCCGCGGGCCCGGTCGTTGCCGCAATAGGGACAGCGGCCTTCGATGTAGCGGTCGGGAAGGAACCTCCGGCAGCCGGCACAGTAGGCCAGCAGCATGTTGTCGGGGTAGATGTACCCCTTTTCCATGAGGTCGAGGAAAAGCTCCTGGGCAACCCGCTGGTGATTTTCGGTGTCGGTGGTGGTGAATAGGTCGAAGGAGACTCCCAGTTGCTGCCAGGTCCGGAGGAACTGGGGGTGGTAGCGGTCCAGCACCTGCTCGGGGGTGATCCCCTCCTGCTCGGCGCGGACGGTGATGGGGGTGCCGTGAGCGTCGCTGCCGGAAACCATGAGCACATCGTCGCCGCGCATACGGTGGTAGCGGGCGAAAATGTCGGCGGCAAGGTAGCAACCGGCGATGTGACCCATGTGGAGAGGTCCGTTGGCGTAGGGCCAAGCGACCCCGATAAAGATGCGCTCTGA
Source organism: Dehalococcoidia bacterium (assembly GCA_965203675.1). Classification (GTDB taxonomy): domain Bacteria; phylum Chloroflexota; class Dehalococcoidia; order Lucifugimonadales; family UBA3495; genus CATOSK01. The sequence continues at coordinate 1,009,253 of CBDBDE010000001.1, forward strand.
CACAGGAGGTGTTCCTGGTAGGGTATGGACTTTGGGGCCCCTTCCGGTCATGCAGGCCACGGTCAGCCTCGCTGGGGTATTCTAGCATAACCGGAAAGGGGAGTGACTGGAGAAACCGACGGGTTGGGCTCGCCTCTCCCGAAAATTATCATTGACAAATTCGTAGGGGGTTGCTAGAGTTGTTGGCTGTCGTACCCCGCGTTGAGTGGGAGTAGTACGGGCACCCTGTCTCCAGAGAGTCGGTGCATGGTGGGAAGCCGACGGCAGAAGGACCCGGAACTCGCCCAGGAGCGGCCCGCCTGAACCATCGGCAGTAGGGCGCGGCGGTTAGGCACCGATAGAGGCCGTTAAAGTGTTCCGGCAACGTCCGCTGACGCAGTGAGCGCCGCCGGAGAAGAAGGGTGGTACCGCGGGCTACTGAACCCGTCCCTTCCGTGGGGACGGGGCTTTTTTATGGCCGGGGCCATCGAGGCGCCTTGGAAGATCAACCTTGAACGGCGGCGAAGCGGCCCAATATGGAACGAGGATAGCCATGGAGTTACCCAGGGAAATGACGGGGGCCGAGATCGTCTGCGAAAGCCTGCTCCAGGAAGGCGTGGAGTATGTTTTCGGGATTCCCGGCGGAGCGGTCCTGCCCTTCTACTGGGCCATGCCCAAGTATCCCGAACTGCGGCACATCCTAGTGCGTCATGAGCAGGCGGCGGCGATGGCCGCCGACGGGTATGCGAGGGCCACGGGAAGGGTCGGGGTATGCACCGCCACCTCCGGGCCCGGCGCAACGAACCTGGCCACGGGAATCGCGGCCGCCCAGATGGACTCGGTGCCGATGGTGGCCATCACCGGCCAGGTCCCGAGAGCCGCTATCGGACGGGATGCCTTCCAGGAAACGGACGTGACGGGAATGACGCTGCCCATCACCAAGCATAACTACCTCGTGATGGACGTCAAAGACATTGCGCCGGCAATCAAGGAAGCCTTCCACATCGCCAACACGGGCCGGCCCGGCCCGGTGCTGGTTGATATTCCCAAGGATGTGCTGCTGGGGGCGAGGACGCACTTTGTCTGGCCGGAAGAAGTCAGCCTTCCCGGGTACAACCCGCCGGGGGCGGCCGACCCGGAGCAGATTGCCAAAGCGGCGGCGCTGATTGCAGGCGCACAGCGGCCGGTGATCCTGGCCGGGCACGGCGTAATCATCTCCCGGGCATTCGAGGAATTGCAGGAATTGGCGGAGCGGGCGCAGATTCCGGTAATCACGACGCTGCTGGGATTGAGCTCGTTTCCGACGGACCACATCCTGAACGTGGGGATGCCGGGGATGCACGGGATGGCCTACGCCAGCCTGGCAATCGACCAAGCGGACCTGCTGATTTCACTGGGGATGCGGTTCGACGACCGGGTGACCGGAAGGCTGGCGGACTTCGCGCCCAACGCCAAGATCGTCCATTTCGATATCGACGCATCCGAATTCAGCAAGAACGTGAAGGTTGATGTTCCGGTGCTGGGCGACCTGAAACAGGCCCTCCGGCAACTGCTGCCCCACGTCCAGCGCACGGTGCGGATGGAGTGGCTGCAGCGGATTGACACGATGCGGGCGGAGCACCCTTCCCTGCTGATACGGGATACGCACGAATTGCTACCGCAGTACGTGATGCAGCAGCTTTCCGAGGTTACGAACGGGGAGGCGCTGGTGGTGACCGGCGTGGGTCAGCACCAGATGTGGGCCGCCCAGCACTACCATTTCAGGGAAGCTAACACCTGGGTGACATCCGGCGGTCTGGGGACGATGGGATTCGAGGTGCCGGCGGCGCTGGGAGCCAAGCTGGGGCGTCCCGACAAGACGGTGTGGTCGGTGGCGGGGGACGGTGGTTTCCAGATGACGATGTGCGACCTGGCCACGGCGGTAGAAAACAACATAGATGTGAAGTTCGCCATCCTGAACAACGGCACGCTGGGGATGGTGCGGCAGCTCCAGGACCTGTTCTACGACACCGGGTTCGTGGCGACCATATACTCGGGGAACCCGGACTTCGTGAAGCTGGCTGACGCCTACGGCATCCTGGGCATCCGGGTCACGGACAAGGCACAGGTCGCGGGGGCCATCCAGAAGGCGATGGACACGCCGGGACCGGTAATCCTGGACTTCATCGTGAAGCAGGATGAGCACGTATTCCCCATGATACCGGCAGGGGAATCGGTCAACGAGATGCTGGAGGAGCCGATCCCGGAGCGGGTGATCTGATGAGCGTCCACGAAGAAATGCACACGATAATCGCGCTGGTCGAGGACAAGCCGGGTGTCCTGACCCGGGTGGCCGGCCTTTTCCGGCGTCGGGGGTTCAACATCCGAAGCCTGGCGGTGGGGCACAGTGAGCAGCCGGGGCTGTCCCGGATGACCTTCGTGGTTGAAGGGGACGAGTACACGGTGGACCAGTGTACCAAGCAGTTGGACAAGCTGATTGACGTTGTCAAGGTGTCCAACATCACTGATGAAGACGTGGTGGCTCGGGAACTGGCCCTGATAAAGGTCCGCACCACGATGGAAACCCGCAGCCAGATAATCGAGATAGTGCGGCTCTTCCGGGCCAAGACTGTCGACGTGGGAGCCCAGTCCCTGGTCATCGAGACGACGGGAGAAGAGGACAAGATCAACGCGCTTCTGGACCTGCTGCAACCCTTCGGGATCCTGGAAGTCATGCGGACCGGGCTGGTGGCGATGGTGCGGGGCAAGTCGGACGCGCAGGTCAGCGACAATTTTGGAATCAGCTACCTGGGCAACGGAAGGTCCCGGCTGGCTGCTACGGAAATCGGCTCATACTAAAACCGGCCCATTCGGGCCAGGGCATCGCAAGAAGGGGAAAGAAAGAGAATGGTCACGGTTTACTACGACAACGACGCGGACCTGGGGCTGCTGGCAGGGAAGACGATTGGCATGGTCGGTTACGGCAGCCAGGGTCACGCCCACGCGCTGAACCTGCGGGACAGCGGGCAGAAGGTGATGGTTGGACTTTATCCGGAGAGCCGGAGCCGGGCGGCGGCGGAAGCCGAGGGCCTGGAGGTTGCGGATGTTCCCGAGGTGGCGAAGGCGGCCGACGTGCTGATGGTGGCCATCCCGGACCACATCCAGGGAGAGATCTACCGGACTGAAATCGCGCCCAACCTGCGGCCGGGGTCGGCGCTGATGTTCGCCCACGGGTTCAGCATCCACTACGGCGAGGTCGTTCCGCCGGCGGAGATGGACGTGATGATGGTGGCGCCCAAGGCTCCGGGGCACCGGATGCGGGAGCAGTTCCTCGATGGCATCGGCGTTCCGGGCCTGCTGGCGGTGCATCAGAATGCCACGGGGAACGCCCGGGAGATCGGACTGGCCTACGCCAAGGGCGTCGGCTGCACCAAGTCAGGCGTCTTGGACACCACCTTCAAGGATGAAACGGAGACGGACCTGTTCGGTGAGCAGACGGTCCTCTGTGGCGGCATCACGGCGTTGATCAACACCGCCTTCGAGACACTGGTGGAAGGTGGCTATCCGCCGGAAATGGCCTACTTTGAAGTGCTGCACGAGATGAAGCTCATCGTGGACCTGATCCAGCAGGGCGGGTTCAACTACATGCGGTATTCGGTCAGCGATACCGCGGAGTACGGAGACCTAACCCGGGGGCCACGGGTAATTGACGAGCACGTCAAGGAAAACATGAAGAAAATCCTGGCCGACATCCAGGACGGCACCTTCGCCCGGGAGTGGATTACCGAGAACCACGAGGGAAGGCCCCGGTTCCGGCCGCTGCGGGAGGAAGCCCGCTCCAGCCAGATCCACGAGGTTGGGCGAGGTCTGCGGGCGATGATGCCCTGGCTGGACCCGAAGGAAGTCTAGGCCAACCATGACTACTGCCACAACCGAAACTCCCGATGGAGAGAGATTGGCCCGGCTTGAGATTCGGGTTTGACACCTTGCGGCGAGGCGGCCGAAATAAGAGAAGACATACGGCAAATCAGAGCGGACATTCGGGACATCAGTTCCAAGATGGACAGGCACTTGGCGTGGATTTTGGGAGTGATTATCGCGATGTGGCTGTCCCTGGTCGCCATGTGGATAACAACGATGCTCACCGTGGTGAATAAATTAGGGGGATAGAACCCATCGCCCGGTCTCTAACCTGGAATCGCGACGTTAATTACCAAAACATCCAAAGGGAGCGAAATCTTATGCAGCAGGAGATGTTGAGTGCAGTTCACCATCGCACGCTGGTCTTGGCTGGGCTGGCTGCGGTGGACTGCGTGACTCTGCGGCCCGCTTCTCCTCAATACGTCTACTGATATTTCACGTCTTAAAGTCAAGGAGAAGACACCAATCATGGCTAACGAGCGAGTTAAATTCCTGGACACCACCCTGCGGGATGGAGAGCAGTCCGCGGGCATCGGCATGACCGTGGACGAGAAGATGGAGATCGCCAAGCAGCTGGAAAGGCTAAAGGTTGACGTCATCGAGGCCGGTTTCGCCGCCAGCTCCCCCGGGGATTTCCGGGCGGTAAACAACATTGCCAAGGAGGTCCGGGGTCCGGTAATCGCGTCCCTGGCAAGGGCCCATCCCAACGACGTCGACCAGGCGTGGGAGGCCATCAAGGTGGCCGAATCGCCGCGGATCCACGTCTTCCTGTCGTCCTCCGAGATTCACGTCATGCACCAGCTCCGCAAGAACCGGGAAGAGGTGATGGACCTGGCGGTGAGCATGGTGGAGCGGGCCAAGGGGTACTGCAGCGACGTGGAGTTCTCCCCGATGGACGCCACCCGCACCGACCCCGAGTACCTGTACCAGATGCTGGAGGCGGTGATAAAGGCGGGCGCAACCACCATCAACGTCGCGGACACCGTCGGGTACGCGATCCCGTCCAACTTCGCCGACCTCATCCGCAGCATCAAGGAGAATGTGCCGGGCGCGGACAAGGTGACCATGAGCGTCCACTGCCACAACGACCTGGGGCTGGCGGTTTCCAACAGCCTGGCCGCGATTGAAGCGGGGGCGCGGCAGGTCGAGGGGTGTATCAACGGCATCGGCGAGCGGGCCGGCAACGCATCCCTGGAAGAGATAATCATGGCTCTGGACACCCGGAAGGACCTGTTCCAGGTGGACATCGGCATTGACACCACCCAGCTTTACCCCTCCAGCCGCCTGGTCAGCCGCATCACCGGCATGGCGGTGCAGGCCAACAAGGCCGTCGTCGGCGAGAATGCCTTCCGCCACGCCTCCGGGATTCACCAGGACGGCGTTCTGAAGGACCGGTCCACCTACGAAGTGATGCAGCCGGAGCGGGTGGGCGTCCCCGGGAACAGCCTGGTGCTGGGCAAGCTCAGCGGCCGGGCGGGCCTGCAGGCGCGTCTGGAAGCGCTGGGATACTCACTGAGCCGGGAGGAGATTACCAACGTCTTCGAGTCTTTCAAGGTGCTGGCGGACAAGAAGCGGGAGGTAACTGACCGGGACCTGGAAATCCTCATGGACGAGGAGAAGCGGGAGTCCAGCGAGCCGATAAGCTACACGCTGGACCAGGTCCACTTTTCCAGCGGCGACCACGACATTCCCACGGCGACCGTGCGGCTGGTCGGGCCCGACGGCTCGATAATCACCGACGCCTCGACGGGCAACGGCCCGGTGGACGCGGTCTGCAAGGCAATAGACCGGGTGGTGGGCTGCTCCAACAAGCTGTCCGAGTTCAACGTGCAGGCAGTCAGCGAAGGCGTGGACTCGGTGGGGACGGTGACGATGCGGATTGATAACCTGGGCCGCACTTTCTCGGGCCGGGGCGCGGACACGGACATCATCGTCGCCAGCGCCAAGGCCTACCTCAGCGCCGTCAACCGGATGCTGGCCGCAGACGAGGAAGCTGAACTGCCGGCGGTGGGCACGACGCCGGACTAGCCCTCTCGCATCCTGATGGCATGATTAGACATGAGTCATCCCGTATTTGGGACAGGTGGATGAGTTAGCCACAAAGCACTCAGGGCGGCCCTCAATCTGGAGAGCGGTATCGCAGCATGGCGGTACCGCTCTCCTGTTCTGTGGCACCAGGTTCGGAACAGGGCTTGGACCAAAGCGGCGAGGTTTGGAGCCAACAAGGATAGTAGGAAGGCGTAGACCAAGCTGACCATGAGCAGCAGCTTGAGCCGGTTTTCCCAGAACCAGAGGCGAGGGCTCTCCATGGCCAGGTCCGTCTTGCAGGCTCGGTAGCACATCTCCACCTGCCAGCGGCGAGCGTAGGCCATGACTACCCGCCAGGCGTCATCAGGTGTGGCGATGGTCTCGCTGGTCAACAGGTACCACGGAGTGCGGCCCCGGCCGGGCCTGGAAACCACCAGCCACAGTTCACCGTCAAGTTGGGGATGGCGGACCGGAACTGCTACGATGCCGGTCTTGCGGTACTGGCGTCGGCGAAGGTCCCAGATCTGCCGGTGGTCCTGATCTGCCGGTGGTCCTGGGAGGGTTTGCCCCGGGTGATCTGCCAGGCGGGGCGCTCACCCTTTTCGTCGGCCAGGTGGTAGTCGGCCAGGTGGTAGCGGGTGGGCCAGCGCATGATGAACCGTGCTTGATGCCCCAACAGTTCCCCCAGCCAGGGGGCGCCGGCATATCCCCGGTCAAAGACGTGGACTACCCGCCTCTGCCACGATGCGGCGCATCGGGATAGCAGGGATGTGGTCTCTTCCCTGCGGTGGCTGGCCAAATGGCCCCGGCTGGTCCACCAGTGCATGGCGGCCAGGGAAGGAGGCCCCTGCATCCCAGCCACCATGACGGTGAGCCACTGCAGGCCGGGGACGAATACCGGCGGTCCGCCCGGTGGATGGTAGTAGCCGGGCTTGATGCGTTTGAGGCGGGCCGCCTTGCTGGAGCGGACTGGGCACAGACCCTCCAGGGCGATGCTTTCCGGCTTCTCCAGCACGCTCTCGTCCCAGATGGCCAGGGCCAACTCCCTTCGTTCCTCCAGTTGGGCAAGATGTAGGTCTGCGTGCCACCACAGGAACTGCTCCAAGAGAGTATGGGACCATTTGGAGCAGCGCAGCAGATTGCTGAGCCGCTTGGTTCCGGCTGGGGCCTGAGCCGGAGTGAGGACATGGGCACCCAATTCGCTCAGCAACAGTCCCGACCGAGAGTGGCGCAGGCGGACTATGGCAATCAGGGCCAGGAAAAAGGTGCGCACCAGACGCCGGTCTATCTGCCGGTCCAGCCATTGCTCCAAAGGCCCGATGAAAGAATGCAGCAGATCGACGACCTCCTGCCCTTGCCTCCGCCCCGCCCTATGCCCCAACATAATAGAAGACCCCTCCCGGTGAATGGTGTCGTCACATTCCCATTCCACCCGAAGGGGTCTCTCTTTGTGCCTGTTTTCCTATGCGACTTTTCCCGTCTTTACCAAACTCCGGGATGACTCATGTCTTGTCGGGGAATTGTGTCGCTGCGTAAACGAGTCATTCGTTCACTGGTCAGTATTATTGACTCCTGGCCAGCCGTTCCGCGTCATCGATGTACTGCCCAACACGACGTATCAGGGCTTCGTCCTCCTCAGGGTCGAAAATTCCCAGGTAGAAGCAGTGGCCATGCAGCGAACCTTGAACGTGGTAATAGCGGGCGTTCAAATTGAGCGCTTTCACGTCAGGGAAGTCTCTGGACAATTCCTTCAATCCAACGGAGGTGAGGGTTGAGTGTGTCACCATCCGGCCGGTGCGAGCCAGAATCAAGGCATCGGTGGCCCGCTTGGTGGCACACCACGCCTTTTCCGCCGCGTCCCGCATGTCCCCTTGATCAAGCATACCCAGTGCCTGCTCGTGGAGTTGGTGAGCGTCGGAGAAAATCTCCTGTACGCTTATCGCCTGCGTCATGTGCCTCTTTCAAGGCTCCAGCGGAGCGCCGCCATTCTGGACAAGGCAGCGGGCAATGGTGTGACCAGAAAAGGGGAGTGTACCCTGCCCATTTTTGTTTGCCGGATTGGGGCTAAGCAAGGGAATTATATATCATCCCAAACATTTTTCTTAAACCAGCTTCATCTGGAAACCCCCGCCGTCCACTTGCCCCTTGCCGTCCAGATGCACCGCTGGATAGCCGAGGCTGCGAAGGTGGGCGGCCAGTTCAGGGAAGCCGTTGACGGTGTAGACCTGCTTGGGATTGACCTGCCGGACGTATCCGACAAGGTCGTTGAAGTCGGCGTGATCGCTGAAGGGGAGACTGGCATGGCCAGTCCTGCCCCAGCCGCGTCCGCCGCCCTGGGCCCAGCCGGTGAGGTCCATCAGGCGCAGGTTGCGGAAGGAGTCCAGGGACTTGGCAGACGAGCGGCCGGGGGGACAGATGACCACCTGTCCTTCGGGCCAGACTCCGTCCAGGCAGCCAAAGTCCCCGGGGAAGGCCACACCGGCTTCCCGATAAGTTTCCGCGACGCCGAAGCTGCCCTGCTCCAGGGCAACGTCGAAACCCTCCCGCAGCAGGTGATAGAGGATTTCCTGGGCCTTTCCCAAACGCCAGGCGCCGACGACGGGACGGTATCCCTGGGATAACCACAGGCGAAGGGTCCTGAAGGCCGTTTCCAAGACCTGCTTTTCATCAGGGAAGACGTACTGGGGCCGGCCGTAGGTGGACTCCATGACCAGCACGTCGCAGGGGACGGATTGGAGCGGTTCGTTGACCGGGCTGGGACGGGTCTTGAAGTCTCCGGTGTAGAGGAGACGCTCCCCGGTGTCCTTGGATTCGACGAGGACCTGGGATGAACCGAGGCAATGCCCCGCCGGATACAGGGTTAACCCGTAGCGCTTCGCTTCCAGCGGCTCCCCGTACTGCAGGACGGTGGGACTGGACTTGCTGAGATAGTCGGAAAGGAGCAGGTGCGTGTCGGGGGTGACGACGGGGCGGTGGTGACGGGCGGAGTGGTCGGAGTGGGCATGGGAGATGACGCCCCGGTCCTGACGGCGCAGCGAGTCCAGCCATAGGTCCAACTCGGGGAGATAGACTCCCCGGTCAAACTGGACTTCCACGCTGCCGGTCCAGAGGGCATGACATGGGCTCAGTATAGCACCGGCATCCCGTTGGGGAGATTACGCCGGGCCGGGCAGGATAGTATAATCGGCGTTGCGTCCCATACCGGACGGGGCGCAATCCATGTTGAGGAGATGATATGCCCGCAGAAGTTGGCGACGCAGCCCCGGATTTTACCCTCCCCTCCGTGAGCGAGGGCGACATAAGCTTGAGCAGTTTCCGAGGATCGAAGAACGTAATCCTGTCCTTCCACGTCCTTGACTTCACCGGCGGTTGAACTGACCAGGCGACCTCATTCCGGCGATACAACGGCCAGTTTGAGGAGAATGATGCCCAGGTGCTGGGCATAAGCTGTGACCACCTGGCAGCCCACCGGGCGTGGACAACGTCAATGGGCGGCCTTCCTTACCCAGAGCTATCGGACTGGCACCCCAAGGGCGCCGTGACCACTTCCTACGGTTTGTGGAACGACGAGCGGGGAGCTGGAACGCGGGCGGTGATCATCGTCAACAAGGAAGGGGTCATCACCTACCGGCAAACCTACACGCCGGGCATCCTGCCGGACCCGGCGGACATCCTGGCCGAAGTCCAGAAGCTGAAGTAGCACCCGCCGGCTGAAATGAAGAAGCCCCGGTCCTTCCGTGACCGGGGCTTCTTAGGTTATGCGGGAGGAGTGCGGTCTAGTCGCCGATCTTTTCCACTGTGTAGTGGAGGGTGCCTTTCGGGACGGATATGGAGACCTCTTCGCCGACCATCTTGTCCAGGAGGGCCTGTCCGACGGGGGAGGCGGTGGATATCTTGCCGGCCGAAACGTCGGCTTCACGGACATCGACCAGAGTGTAATTCACCTGTCGGCCGGAGGACGTGTCCTTGAGAGTCACCCGGGCGCCGACAACCACGCGCACCGCCCTCTCCTGGCTCGAGTTCGCTCCGATGATCTCGGCGTGACTCAGGCTGTCCTCCAACTCGCGGATCCTTGACTCGATGAGGCCTTGCTGCTCCTTGGCCGCGTCCAGGGGGGAGTTTTCCCGGAAATCCTTGTCCTCCATGGCCCGCTTAATGTCTTCGCGGACTTTCACCCGCTCGACCTTGAGGTCTTCCAACTGGACCTTGAGGCGGTCAAAACCCTCCTGGCTGAGCTGGGGTCCGGAGCTGGCGGCGGGGGTTGACGCCGAGGTCTTGCCGTTGGAGGCTGTCTTGCGGGTGCGGGGAATCCGGAGGTGGGGCGCTAGGCTGGTGTCCACGAGGCCTTGGTCCTTGAGAAAGGCCAGGAAAAGCTTGACGGACGCCAGCCGCTGGGCGGCGTCGGGGCCCCCCGAACCGGCCTGTTGGGCGTAATCGGCGACTTCGGAAGGCGTCAATTCCCTCACCATTCGCTCCCGCCCGAACCAAGTGATAAACCTTCGGATCTCCTGCTGGCTTTCTAGGGGTTTCTTGCTGTTCTTCTTGGCAGTGGTGAATTGGGTGAGGGCCTCGGAAAAGGACAAGTTGGTAAGGGTCACGGCACTTAACCTCCCGGGTCGCAGCTGGGCTGCTCACCCAGACTGAACGAAACTGGGTTATCCTGCTGATCGGGCACCAATCTTGCCCTAGGAAAGTTTATTCATCTTAGCAGTTTCGAGTTGCCGCCGCAACGCGGCCCGGCGTTTCGGGCAGTTAAGGGGAGGTTCCGGGCCGCGTCTGGGGACTAGATACCCGGGGGCCGGAGGTCCAAGAAACCGGCTTGCCGGTTGCGATGGTGTGTATACTACGGCCAATGGCAGGCGATGGATGGGCAAAGTGCTGGGGAGTGTCCCCGTCTATGGAGGAAGGATGTTCCCGAAATGGGAGCAGCCGGAGATGATCAGAGTACGGAGCACCGAAATGGAGGAACCTGAAGAATGAAGGCAGTACAGATTACCGAATACGGCGGCCCGGATGTTATGAAATACGTCGACCTGCCGGACCTGACTCCCGGTGAGGGGCAGGCGCTGGTGCGGATGCAGGCGGTGGGGGTCAACTTCACCGACACTTACAGCCGTTCCGGGGTCAATCCGCCTCCCCTGCCATGGATTGTGGGGGTTGAAGGGGCGGGAGTTGTCCAGGAGGTTGGCTCTGGGGCCGGGGACTTGCGGGAAGGGGACGTCGTGGCATATTCCAGCGTGGCCGGTTCCTACGCGGAGCAGGCCGTGATCCCTGCATCGCGCCTGGTAAAGATGCCCGAAGGATTGGATGCCAAGGATGGGGCAGCGGCCATGCTGCAGGGAATGACGGCCCATTATCTGTGCCATTCGACGTATCGGGTGCAGCCGGGGGACAAGGTGCTGGTCCATGCCGGGGCCGGCGGCGTGGGGCTTCTGCTAATCCAGATGGTGAAGCGGCTGGGCGGGTATGTTTTCTCCACGGTTTCGACCCAGGAAAAGGCGGAACTGGCCAGAGGCGCGGGGGCCGATCACGTGATTCTCTATACACAGCAGGACTTCGCGGAGGTCGTCAAAGAGGCGACGGGCGGAGCCGGTCTGCAAGTGGTCTACGACGCTGTCGGCAAGACGACCTTCGACGGGAGCATCAGCTGCCTGGGGCGGAGGGGACACATGGTCCTTTATGGTCAGGCCAGCGGCGCCCCTGATCCGCTGGACGTGCGTCGGTTGGGGAACGGTTCCCTGTACCTGACCCGGCCCGGGCTGGGCGACTACACCGTCACCCGGGAGGAACTGGAGGAGCGGGCCGGCGACGTTCTGGGGTGGGTGCAGTCCGGCGAATTAAAGCTGCGGGTGGAGCACGTTTTCCCATTGTCCGAGGCCGCGGAGGCCCACCGCCAGCTCGAGTCCCGGGCGACTACCGGAAAACTGATCTTGATTCCCTAGACCGCGGGTGCCGGGCCCGGAGAAGGTCCGGCCATATTGTTGACCCGGAAAGTCGGGAATGACTATACTGGATCCAGGCTGCCGGGCAGGAGGTGCGTTTATGCCCCAGACAGTTAGCCAGAATGAAGTCTACGAGGCGTTGAAGACCGTCTACGACCCGGAAATCCCGGTCAACGTGGTTGATCTGGGCCTGATTTATGACGTCCAGGTGGACGACAACAACGACGTTTTCGTCCAGATGACCCTGACGTTTCCCGGGTGCGGAATGGGGCCCCACATCGCGCAACAGGCCGAGTGGGCCGTCCAGGACGTGGAAGGGGTGGAAGAAGTGAACATCGAGCTCACCTTCGATCCGCCCTGGAGCCCTGACCTGATTAGCGAAGAAGCCCGCGCCCAGCTCGGTATCTAAATTCTCATCCGTTTCCGGCGGACCGGCGGGGGGCCCCGCCAGGCAAGTCGGCTCGTCATTGCGCCCCGGCGGAGGTTGTATGTCTACTCCCCAGGAAAACGCCCGCCTGGAACAAATCAAGCGGAGCTGGCAGCAACGCCGCCAGATAACCGACCGGCTGGCTGGAATCACCACCAAGATCGGTGTTTACAGCGGCAAGGGCGGCGTGGGGAAAACCACGGTGGCCGTCAACCTGGCGGCCACGTTGGCTCAGGAAGGTCGAAAGGTCGGGCTGCTGGACGTGGACATTGACTGCCCCAACGTCAACAAGGTCCTCGGGGTCACCGACCCCCCCGGCTACGTCGACGGGGAAATTCTCCCGGCGGAAAAATGGGGGGTCAAGGTGGTGTCCATGGCCTTCTTCCAGGAGAAGGAGGATGAAGCGATCATCTGGCGCGGGCCGATGATCCATAACGCCATCAACCAGTTTCTCCAGTCCACCGCGTGGGGCGAACTGGACTACCTGGTGGTGGACCTGCCTCCCGGCACCTCGGATTCCCCCCTGACGGTGATGCAGACGATTCCAATGGATGGATTTGTAGTGGTGAGCACCCCTCAGCAACTGGCGAATGTCGATGCCAAGCGCTGCATCAATATGATACGTAAGCTCAACCTGAATATCGTCGGCGTGGTGGAGAATTATACGGGCGAGGTCTTCGGACAGGGAGGTGGGGAGGAGATGGCGAAGGAAGTTGACGCTCCCTTCCTGGGCCGCATGGCGTTGCGGGCGTCCTACCGGGATGCGGACAAGCCGACTGTTCTGATGGACGACGAAGTCGCCGTGGAGTACGAAAGTATCGCCAGCGCGATGAAGGCAAGCCTGAACGCCCTGGGGCGGGAAGCCGCTTAAAGCGGGGCGACCGATTCTTCAGTCCGGGGCAATAACCTCGGCTTCTACTTCTTCCACTTCCAACGCGCTTTCCTTGCGGCGGTTCCGGCGTCCCCGGTCCACTTGGGCAGTGGGCTGGGCGATGTTCAGTAGAACATCAACTTCGCGATTCATCGCTTCCTGGGAAAACTCGCTGAGTTCGCCCATCCGCCGGAATTTCCGATGCCGTTCGCGCAGCAGCCTGCCGGTGGACATGCGCGTAATCTGGGCAAACTCCCTCATAACGGCGTAACGCAGATACTCGGCAGCCTGTTGGGGGCTGGAGTGGGCCCCATCGGGGGGTTCAGGAACAACGCTGTCCGCAATTCCCAAATCCACGCAGTCGGCGGCAGTCAAAACCATGGCTTCCGCGGCTTCCCGGTCGAGGGTACGGCTGGGGGAAGGCCCCCCCAGGGTGTGGTTGAGGGAAACTGGTGAGCAGATGGCGTTTTGCTGCATCAGGACCCGGTCGGACATTCCCAACGCCAGCGCCGCTTCGCTGCCCCCTTCACCGATGATTACGGACACCGTGGGGACGGGAACGTCCGCCATCAAGGACAGGGTTTGAGCGATGGTGTATCCAATGCCTTGTTCCTCAGCCTCCAGGCCGGGATCGGCTCCCTGGGTGTCGATGAGGGTGACAAGGGGCAATCCGAATCGTCCGGCGGTTTCGATAATCCGCTGGGCCTTGCGCAGCCCGTCTGGAAAAGTGTGGTAACGGTCGCCGCTGCCGACGATCCGGCGTTCCTGACCGATAACGGCGACGGGTTCCCCGGCGAGGTAACCGATGCCCCCGAGGATGGACCGGTCATCGGAACTGACCCGGTCGCCGTGCAGCTCAACGAAATTGTCCAAAATTTCTGGAATGTAGACCGATGAAGAGGGTCGGCCGGGGTGCCGGGACCGGGCAACGGCTTCCCAGGCTTCCGGGTCGGCAACTTCTGGAACAGACGGCTCGGGAATGTCCTTGAACTCGGGCGCGTTGCGTTTCAGCAGGCTAAGGACGTTGATCAAGGTTGACAGCGTCTCTTTCAGATCCTCCCTGTCAACAACCCCGTCCAACAGACCGTGGGATAAATGCGCTTCGGCGGTGTGGGCATCGGAGGGCAGCGGCTTGCCGAAGGCTTCGCGGAGAGTCCGCAGTGGCGACAGTCCGATGAGGGCCCCGGGTTCGGCGAGGATCACATCGGCCAGGTTGGCGAAACTGGCGTAGGCCTGGCCGGTGGAAGGGTTGGCCAGCACCACCACAAAGGGCTTGCCCTTGTCCCGCAGGCGATTGGCTGCAGTGACAGTCTTGGCCATCTGCATGAGGGCCAGCACGCCTTCCTGGACCCGGGCCCCACCTCCCGAAACCAGCGCCACCGCTGGCAGGTCATACTTGGCGGCAGCTTCCAGGCCCAGGGCAACTTTTTCTCCCACCACGCTTCCCATGCTTCCGCCCATGAATCCGAAATCAAGGACGATCAGCATTACTTCGGTGCCGTTGATTTTGCAGCGTCCGGTGACCGTGGCTTCGGTCAAGCCGGTGCGGCTCTGTCCCGAGAGGAGGAGGTTCTGCCGGGAAGACCGCGGGGAGAAGGACATGGGGCTGATGGAGCTGAGGAACCTGAAGGATTCCCGGAAACTTCGGGTATCCGCCACGAGGTCAATCCTTTGACGGGCCGTGAGGGTGTAGTGGAACCGGCAGAAAGGGCAGACCCGCCACTTCAGGTAGGCTTCGGACTGGCTGATTTCTTCCTCGCAAAGCAGGCACTGGTCGTGGACCACGGCGAGATAGTCCCGGTCCAGATCACCGGTGCGCCCAAAGAGATGGACCAAAAGGTTAGCCAGGTTCCGCAATTTCGCCTCTCTGGATGGTTGGCAGGACCTTCCTGCGGGTGGAAGCGGCCAGCTCAACCAGTTCTCGCCGGATATTGTCTGCTTCTCTCCAATATACAGCCGGAAAAGCCGTTAAGGGAAGAATGCTGCCTCTTCACTTCGGCCCATTCCCTAGGAATACGCCGGGCCAGCCGGCTAGTTGGGTCGGGCGCTGAATTGTTCGTTGGGTTGCCGGGTGAACTCGACTCGGAGCGCCAGGGCCCCCGGTTCCGGCTGAGAAGGCGCCCTGGCCCACTCGGCGATGCGGTGCCCCACCACCCAGGCGATTTCTCCGGCACATTCCAACAGGGGAATCCGGTCACGCCAGTGTCTGGGAACCTTGGAGTCGACGAAGAAATCCTGGAGTTTCCTGCGTCCGGTCATGCCTGCTGGCTGGAAGCGGTCCCCTGGCTTTCTCGTCCGCACCAGGACGGGACTGCGGATGGCTTCGCTGTCCAGGTAGGCCACCTGGGCTCCCTGGCCGACTTCTCCGCCAACCACCGGTGCTGGAACCAATGGAACCAAGCTGGAGGCAACTCGCCAACCTTCCACGGTGGCTGCCACCTTCTCCCCTGGACTGCGGGGGAGCTCCAGCGGGTGTTGCCCGGAAAGGGGCGGCAGCGGGCACGGGATGGTGGATTCCCTGGTCAATGTCATGCACTCCGCCGATGCGTGGAGCCACCAGCCCCGAGGCAGTTGGCAGGATCTGCCGTCAGCACCTCCCGCAACCAGGGCATCCATCCCGGCGAGGTGAGTTTCCTCCAACCGTCGGACATCTCCCGCCGCCAGGGCGAAGGCCCGGCGAAGCACGTTCCTTCGGAGGGAGGGGTGGAGGGATTGCAGGACTGCCCGGTCCAGGCTCAAACCGCCACCATCCCGGTCCCCGGAAGTTCCGGCCGGATCTATCTCCACCTGGGGCCAGATGCGGTCACATTCGCTCTCCAGGTAGTCCAAATCTGTGGCCGCAGTCCGGGAGAGTCGGACCAGGGATTCGATGACCCGGGGGTTGTACTCCGAGGCGAGCTTGGGCAGCAGGTCGTGTCGGATGCGGTTGCGGGCAAACTTGGGGGACTCATTTTCGCTGTCAGTGCGGAAATCCTGGCCCAGGGCCCGGCAGTATGCGGTGGTTTGCGCTTT
Source organism: Dehalococcoidia bacterium (assembly GCA_965203675.1). Classification (GTDB taxonomy): domain Bacteria; phylum Chloroflexota; class Dehalococcoidia; order Lucifugimonadales; family UBA3495; genus CATOSK01. The sequence continues at coordinate 1,025,412 of CBDBDE010000001.1, forward strand.
GGTCACCGCCAGGAGGGGGCGGAACAGGAACGGCCCTTGGGCGCCGGGGGGCCAAGGCCACGGGGCGGACTGGGTCATTCCGCGCAGACCGTGCAGGCCGGAACCACGGAGCAGGTGCTCCATTACTGTTTCGGCCTGGTCGTCCATTGTGTGGCCGACCGCCACGGAGGTGGCGCCCTTGGACCGGGAAAGGTCCAACAGAAATTCATAGCGGACCTCCCGGGTGGCCTGCTCGAACGAGGATATCCCCCGCTGCCGCCGATGTTCCAGCGGGTCGCTCTGCCGGACGGTGCAGGGCAGTCCGGTTTCCCGGGCCAGGTGTCCAACGAAAGCCGCATCGGCCAAGGTTTCCGCGCCTCGAAGGTCATGGCGCAGGTGAGCGACATGCAGCTCGATGCCCAGCGGCGTGCCGACTCGTTGCAGGGAGCGAAGGAGGGCGGTGGAATCCGGCCCACCGGAAGCCGCCACGATTATTTTCGTTCCGGGAACATCGAGCCCGGCCCGGGTCAAGGCCGAGGAGACTGCCTCCTCAAAACGCCGGATGATCCGCGGCGAAGGCATCAACCCGACCTGACCTGTCGTCACCCGGCCTGGGGGTCCGTGGACAGGTGATGGGTGGAATTGTAGGTAATCAGGCGCCAACCCATAGCCGCCCGCTGAAACATGGAGGCAGAAGCCAGGTGCAGGTAAAGACGGTGGAAATGGGTCAAGGGGATGCCGGCTAGCTTCCCGCACATCGCGCGGATGGCAAAGTTGTGGGAAACGACGACGATGTTGTCATCGTCCTCGTGGGCGCGTTCGATGTCAACGAAGGCCCGCCAGACGCGGTCCTCCAATTCCGCCAGGGATTCTCCGCCGGGCATCGCCGCCAATTCCGGCGAATCCCTCCAGACCCGGTGTATCTCGGGCCAGTCGGCGCGCATTTCCGAACCGGAGACACCCTCAACATCGCCCAGGTCAAGTTCCATCAGGCGCGGGTCTTGGACAACGGACAATCCGGTGAGGTTGGCGATTTCCTCGGCAACCTGCATGGTCCTGGTAAGCGGGCTGGCATAGATGGCGGTGGGCTCCCATGCCAAGGCGGCCTGGGCTGTCTCTCGGGCCTGGACCAGGCCCAGGTTGTTGAGGTGGACGTCCACCTGCCCCTGGAACTTGCCCAGGCGGTTCCAGTCCGTCTCACCGTGCCGCACCAGGTACAATCTCAAGTCCGTCTCCGGGGGGGCATGCGTTGCGGGACCGGGCGGATGTAGCGGAGGAGCCGCCCAACGCCGGGATGATAGCATCGGCCGGGCCGGACGGTAAAGTTGACCGTCCCGCCGGGTGTTCATATCATCAATCCATCAATCAAGGCCCGGTTGACAATCGGAGCCCGGCCAACCGTTTATGGTGGCTGCGCCCGCACAATCTGTGTTCCTGGGAATGACTGCATGAAAATCCTAGGTATTGAAACATCCTGCGACGAGACAGCGGTGGGGGTGGTGGAGGACGGCAGAGTCCTGCGTTCCAACATCATAGCTTCCCAGGTGGAGCTCCATTCCCGCTACGGGGGAGTCGTGCCGGAGGTGGCTTCCCGGCAGCACGTCAGGGACATGGTGCCGACCCTGGAAGAGTCGCTCGAGGCTGCCTGTGAGGGCCTGGAGACGATCGATGCCGTGGCGGTGACCTATGGTCCGGGGCTGGCTGGGGCGCTGATAACCGGGGTAAACACGGCCAAGGCCCTGGCTTATACCCTGGATGTGCCTCTCATTGGGGTGAACCACCTCGAAGGACACCTCTACGCTTCCTGGCTCCTGGACACCCCGGACAGTCCGGCCGAATCCCCTGGGTTCCCACTGGCCTGCCTGATCGCCTCCGGCGGGCACACCGACCTGGTCCTGATGGAAGAGCACGGGCTTTACCGGCTGCTGGGCCGGACCCGGGATGACGCGGCGGGAGAAGCCTTCGACAAAGCAGCCCGCATCCTGGGGTTGGGGTTCCCTGGTGGACCGGAAATCCAGCGGGAAGCTCATGGAGCGGCGGGCGATGTCGTCCCGGCCCTGCCGAGAGCGTGGATGAGGGATACGCTGGACTTCAGCTTCAGCGGGGTCAAGACTGCCCTGCTGCACATGGCGCAGAACCGGGGAGTTTATCCGGCTGGAAGCGGCGGTCTGTCCGAGGAAGAGACGAAGGCATTGGTCCGGGAGATGGCGGCGGCCTTCCAGGAGTCCGTGGTGGATGTGATGGTGGTCAAGCTGCTGGAGATGGCGGCCCGCTACTCTGCCAGGGGCATCCTGCTGGGAGGCGGCGTGGCGGCCAACGCCCTGCTACGGGAAAAAGTCCGGAGCGACTCTCCCTTGCCGGTAATCATCCCGCCGCCGGTCCTCTGCACCGACAACGGGGCGATGATAGCTTCATGCGCTTACTACCGCCTCAGGGAGGGGGAGCAGTTCGGCATGGACCTGGATATTGACCCGGGACTACCGCTGGCCTAGGTCGCCAGCGGAGGCGCCGTCTGGAGATGGCTGCCAACCCAGTCTTTCCAGACGGCGTTCCCGGGCATCGAACACGGCGTTCACCACTCGGAAAATATCGGGTTCCTGCACCCGTTTCCTGAACGGCAGAGCCAGGACCCAGTTGGACCCCTGGAAGGTGAAAGTTCCGTGGTCCCGCGCGAAATACTGGCGGGCCGCGAGCCAGACTCCGCCCAGGACGGCGAGCAAGACCACGAGCGGGCCCAGGTCAATGTTGATGAACGGCACCAGGGGCCCCTGGATTTGTCCGGTCAGCCAGTAGGCCAGAACAACGTAGACCAGCAGTCCGACGGCTATCGTGATGATCCCCTGGACCAGGGTCACGCCGCTGCCGGACCCGGGATCTATGGATACCCCCCGGAACTCCTCGATGGGAGCGACAAACGTGCCGGCGCCGGAATTCCCCCCGGAAAAAGACATCAACCGCCGGTCGGTGGCCACGAACAACCTTCCGTTGGCTACGGGCTCGCCGACGATTCCGGCTTCGGGAGTGAATGAGCAGAGCGCCCGTTCATTGGGCAGGAGGGGGAGTTGGCGGATCCTGACGAGGTAGCTTTGGCGGGGGGCAGGGTCGGTAGACAATTCGGGCCTCCGTGCAACATACTACCATACCATCGTTATAGCGGAGTCCCGGGTGTCTCCTCCCGCGGTAATCGACCGCCGTGAGCGGTCGAGCCAGGGAGTCCGGCGAATGGGGGAAGGGAGATATATGGAACGTCTGACCAACGCCGAAATCAAGGCCATGGGCCGGGCTGTCGGGCTGGATATTGCAGACTCGGAACTGGCCCGGGTCAACAACGGCCTCACGGCGATCCTGGAATTGATGGAGGAGATCGACCTGCCGGAGGCGAACCTGGTCGAGCCCCTTCCTTTGATCCTGCCCGGAGGGGAGGAACAACGTGGATAAGGCTGACATTCCCTTTCTCACCGCGACGGAGTTGGCCGCTGAAATCCGGTCGCGGAACGTCTCCCCCGTGGAGGCGGTGGATGCGTACCTCGAACGGATTGAACGGGTCAACCCCCACCTGAACGCCTACATAACCGTGACCGGGGACGCGGCGCGGCAGGCCGCCCGGCAGGCGGAAGAGGAAATCGGCCGGGGCGAACACAAGGGGGCGCTTCACGGCGTTCCGGTAGCCGTCAAGGACCAGATCCACAGCGCGGGAGTCGTCACCACCGATGCGTCGAAGGTCCGGGCGGATTTCGTTCCGGCGGAGGACGGGACCGTCCTGGCAAACCTGAAGCGGTCGGGGGCAATCCTGCTGGGCAAGCTGAACATGAGCGAGTTTGCCCTGGGAGACCCGGTCAGTTCCGCCTTCGGTCCTGCCTGCAATCCCTGGGACTTGACCCGCAGCCCCGGAACATCTTCCACCGGCTCCGGGTCGGCTACCGCCGGATTCCTTTGCGCGACTTCCCTGGGAGAGGACACGGGAGGCTCTATCCGGGGGCCGGCGGCCAACTGCGGCCTCGCCGGTCTGCGGCCGACTTGGGGACGGGTGAGTAGGTATGGTGTTGACGGCGCCTGCTGGTCCATCGACACCATAGGGCCAATTTCCCGCAGCGTCGAAGACTGCGCGGTTACCATCGGAGCAATTGCGGGGTACGACCCGAAGGACCCGTATACCAGGCAGGTCCCGGTCCCGGACTACCGCGCCGCCCTGACCGGAGACATTTCCGGCTTGAAGGTGGGCGTGGTCAGCGAGTTGCTGGACCCTGAGCAGGTTGGAGCTGGCGCACAGACCCGGGACGCAGTCCTGGCCGCGGCCGACGTGCTGCGGGGACTGGGCGCGGAGGTTAAAGATATTTCCCTGCCCCTGGCACGGCACACCGGCGCGATAATCCGGACCATAACCCACGTGGAGCGGGTCAGCATTCACCCGGAGTGGCTGCGGGAGCGGCCCGGGGACTTCCACCCCAACACCCGGGTGGCTTTCACCACCGGCAACCTGATACCGGCCCAGGTCTACTACAAGGCGCAGAAGCTGCGCGCCGTCGTGCGGCAGCAGGTCCTGGATGTCCTGTCGGAAGTCGACGTGCTGGTGCAGCCCACATCCTCCGGCCCGGCGGCGGTCATGAGCACTAAACCCGGGGAAGGAACGGTGGAGCAGGCCAAACAGGCGCTGGTGGAGGGCAGCTTCCGTGGCTTGTACAGCCTGTCCGGTGTCCCGGCGCTTTCGGTTCTTTGCGGGTTCACCAGCGATGGGCTGGGCGGGCTCCCCCTGGCGTTGCAAATCGCGGGCCGTCCCTTCGATGAGTCCACGGTCCTCAGGGTTGGCCACGCCTACGAACAGAACACGGCCTGGCATGAGCGAAAGCCGCCGATTTAGGGAACGGCTGCTCCCAGCGTCGAGGGCGTGATACGCGGACAACCATCATCAACTGAAAGAGGTAAAGACCGATGACGTTACCCAATCCCGGGTCTTGGCAGGCACTAATCCAGGAAAACGCTCCCCAGCTGTACGAGGATGTATCGGCGGTCCGGGACCATGTGTTGACCGACGGAGCGCTTCCCCTGAAGGTCAAGGTCCTGATGACGATGCTGTGCGATGCCCTGCTGGCCCATGAAGAAGGCGTCAAGAACATCGCCAACCGGGCCCGGGCCGTTGGCGCCACCGAAGAGGAAATCGCGGAGACTGTAGCCGTGGCTTTCGTCATGGGCGGAACTCCGGCCCTGGTGACCGGAGCCAACGCTTTCCGGAAATAGGCCCTTGACATCATTTTTCGCAGGTGCTAACTTGCCTGTGTAAAGGCGTTGATGGAGACGAGTAGGCGGGCCGAACAGCACAGCGAGCCTGGTACGGTGTGAGCAGGCGCACAGAATCCCGTCGAAAATCCCTCCGGAGCCTCCAGCTGAAAGCCTGCAACGGCCAGTAAGCCGGGACGGGGTCGTCGTCCGTTAGCAACGACGGGGCATGTTGGTGTCCTGCTGGAGAGGCCCGGTATTCCGGGCAAATAGGGTGGTACCGCGGGAATTGTATTAGTCCCGTCCCTATGTTGGGGCGGGACTTTTTTAGTCCCGGGACGGCTCTCCCGAATGTCTCGGCAGGAAAATTCAGAGACTTGCGGAGGCCGTTGCCATGCTGAAGGGTTCAGAAATCATCTGTGAAAGCTTGCTCCGGGAGGGGGTGGATGTAATTTTCGGCCACCCCGGCGGCGCCATCCTGCCGTTCTACGATGCGCTTTGGAGCTATCCCCAGATCAAGCATATCCTGGTCCGCCACGAACAGTCCGCCGCCCACGCCGCCGATGGATACGCCCGGGTCACCGGAAAGCCGGGCGTGTGCGTCGCCACCTCCGGTCCGGGCGCGACGAACCTGGTCACCGGAATAATGGGGGCGCGGGCCGATTCGGTCCCCATGGTTGCCATCACCGGGCAGGTCGCCCGCACGGTGTTGGGGTCCGAGGCCTTCCAGGAGTGTGACATCTGCTCGATCGCGGCGGTCTGCACCAAGCGGACCTATCTCGTCATGTCGGCCCGGGACTTGGCCCCCACCATCCATGAAGCCTTCCGCATCGCGGTCGAGGGCCGCCCCGGCCCGGTGCTGATCGACGTTCCCCGGGACGTGCAGCTGGAGCTGTGCGACTTCGAATACCCCGAAATCCCCGGGCCATCGCTCCCGGCGGTCTCCCCCGAAACCCTGGAACAGGTGCCGCTGGCCGCCCGTCTTATCAACGAAGCCGAGCGTCCGGTCATCATCGGCGGTCACGGGATCCTGGCGTCCGGGGCCCAGCCCGAAATCCAGGCCTTGGCGGAGAAGACCGGCATTCCGGTGATCAACACGCTGTTGGGATTGAGCGGTTTTCCCCGCAACCATCCGTTGAGCCTGGGAATGCTGGGGATGCACGGGATGTATTGGAACAATATCGTGGTGGACCAGGCCGACGTGGTGGTCGGACTGGGGATGCGGTTCGACGACCGGGTTACCGGCAAGGCGGATACCTTCGCGCCCCACGCCCGCATCGTCCATCTGGATATTGAACCCTCTCAGATTGGGCGGAACGTTCCCGTGGAGGTGCCGCTGGCTGGAGACGCCAAGGCGGTCCTGCAGCGCCTGCTGCCCCTGGTGGAGCGGGTCGAACGGCAGGAATGGATGGGGTTCATCTCGGGCCTCAAGAACGAGCACCCCTCGCTGGCGATTCCCCACGCGGATGTTCTCCAACCCCAGCAGGTGTTGGCGGAGCTCAACGAGTTGGTGCAGGACGATCCTGATTCCGTGGTCGTGACCGGCGTCGGGCAGCACCAGATGTGGGCCGCCCAGTTCCTGTTCTTCAACGAACGGAACACATTCGTGTCCTCGGGCGGTCTGGGAGCGATGGGGTTCGAGCTGCCCGCGGCCATGGGGGCCCAGGTCGGCAAACCCGGTTCCAGCGTTTGGAGCATCGCCGGCGACGGAGGTTTCCAAATGACCCTCCAGGAACTGGCCACGGTGGCCCAGGAGAACATGCCCATCAAGATAGCCCTGTTCAACAACGGGTACCTGGGCATGGTCAAGCAGTGGCAGGAGCTGTTCTTCGAAAATCACCTGAAAGAGGTGCCCATTCCGGGGCCTGAGTTCGTCAAGCTGGCAGAGGCTTTCGGGATTCCTGCCCGGAAGGTGACCCACCAGGAAGATGTTATGCCCGCCCTGAAGGAAGCCCAGAACCATGATGGGCCGTACCTGGTGGAGTTCGTGGTGAACCCGGAGGCGCATGTCTACCCGATGGTCCCTCCTGGGGGATCGCTGGCGGATACCCTGGAAGACCCTTTGCTGGTTCCCACTATCTGACCCTTTGGTCTAGAATTATTCCGCACGTGCTGGGCCGGCTGGGATTGGCCTGCCGCGCGTGACCCCCGGCAAAAACACTCCACGGAGGCAAGGAATGGCAGAGTGGGTGACGATTATCGAGGCTTCCCGCATCCTCAACGTTTCCCAGGATGTCGTGAGACGGTATGCCCGGGAAGGCCGGCTACCATCCCGGAGGGAGAAGGCGGCTCACGGCGGCAACCAGTGGCTGGTTGAGCTGCCGGAAGGGGAGTGGGAGGACGATTTCAAGGACCATGTCCACAGCATAGCCCAGCAGGTAACGCCCTGGTGGTGGTCCACGAAGGCCAAGGAAGGGGAAGTCCACTACGTAGACGGGCTTGGTGTCGAGGAAATCGAGGCGCTGTTCCTGTGCGGCCTGATGACCGACAACATCTGGTCGGCGGTAGGGCATGACCCTGCGCTGCGCTGTCCCGAGTGTCTGGAAGAAGTCGAAAGAAGGGGGCTTCCGCTGGAGACGAGGGAGTAACCCGCCGCCTTGAGTCTCCCAACCTGACGTTTCCTGGACAGCAAAAAAGACTGGAAATAAAAAGAGCCCCTCCAGCAGGCAGGCGCCGGAGGGGCTTCTGGTTGCTTGTTGAAGTTCTAGACTACTTCGTATACCCACACACGGTGGACGACCTCAGGCTCTCCCTTCGGCAGCGGCTGGTATTCGTCGGACACCTCTGCTACCTTCCACTTGTTCTGGGCGACCAGCCCCTCCTGCCGTTCCCTGAAGCCGTTTTCCTCGTAAGTCTCGTTCCTGATGGTGAAGGCGATGTGTCCCCCCGGCTTAGTGATTCGGACCAGCTCGTCGAGAGAGCTGGCTGGGGCATGGCCGGCGGTAAAAACGCCGACCACGATTACCGCGTCGAACTGGTCGTCGCCGTAATCCAGGTTCTGCCCGAGCGCCATCTTGTGGAACTCTTTGTAGACTCCCTTCTTGGCCGCTTCATCTAGCATTCCCTGGGAAAGGTCCATCGCCACCAGGTTGTTAAATCCCTTTGCCGCCAGTATCTCTCCCACCAGCCCGGTCCCGGCGCCAGCGTCGAGGACCATGCCGGATGGGCTGCAATGCTTGGCCAGGAATTCCGAAGCCATTCTGGGTGAAATCCACCCGAACTCGACGTCCAGGTCCCGGTCGTATTCCTGGGCCCACTGGTCGTACCGTTCTTCCAGTTCCTGGTCGCTGGTGGACGAATAAACCCACCGGACCCGGTTGTGGGGTTCCATGCTAGTCATTATCCAGCCTCCCGTCCGCCTACTTCCGGCAGACGAACATGGCCCACCCAACCTCCTGGCGGGTCACGGCCAAGGCCGTCTCCCGGTATGCTTCGGTCAGGTACTCGAACCTGTCCCGGTGCTCGGCATCGCCTGCCGAAGCCAACTCGGAAAGGCACTCGTAGCTGGTCTTGAGATGGTCGGAAAGGTCGTGGGCCTCGATGATTTCAAACCCCGCAGTTCGCAGCGACTCCTGGTAAGACTCGAAGGAAAAATCCGTATCGTAGAGGAGGCGTTCGTAAACGAACTTCTGGGCGGCCTCGCTGATGTCGGGACGGGGCTTGATCAGGTCGTCGAACACGAAGGTACCGCCGGGCTCGAGCACCCGGTACACCTCGTGCAAGACAGCTTCCTTGTCGGGAACGTGGTAGATGGTAGCCTGGCTCCAGGCGTGGCTGAAGGTGTTTTCGGCGAAGGGCAGGTCGGTGGCCGAACCCTTGTGGAAATCGGTCCTGCCCTGCACTTCGGCTGACTCTGCGGTCAGGGACTTCCTGGCGTTGTCTATGCGGACGCCGCTCAGGTCGAGGCCGGATACCCGGCACCCGAACTCCCTGCTGATCCAGAGGGCGGTGGTGCCGCTTCCGCAGCCTACGTCCAGCAGCTTGCTATTGGACGTAATGCCGCCATGTTCGCCCATGAACCGGTTGAGGTTCCGGCAGGCGGCCATGAATTCACGGCCGGTGGACTCATCGAACAGGCCCCAGTGGACGGTGCCTTCCTTGTCCCACAGGGCGCGGTATACGGCGTCCTCGTGGTCGTAGTAGGCTTCTGTTTCTGATTCAGCGTACCGATGCTGCATGGCGGGGAGCCCCCTCCAGGAAGTAGTCCAACTGGTTGTCCTCGGTGACCAGGATTGACTGCGGCTGCACGGGGACGTCCGTTGTTTCAAAGGCCATGATGATGACTTTGTGGCCGGGGCCGCTGAGCTTGGCTGCGGCGCCCTGGATGGAAATGTCGCCCTTGCCACGGGGGCCGGGGATCACATAGGTCTCGAAGCGGCTGCCATTGTCGATGTCGCAGATCAAGACCTTTTCGTGGTTCCAAATATCCACCATGTCCATGAGGTTCTCGTCAATGACGATGCTGCCGATATAGTCCTCGCGGCAGTCGGTTACCGTGGCTCGGTGGATCTTGGACCTCATAAGTTCGCGCATGCTGTGGTTTTCCTCCTAGAGAATGTTTGCCGGGCAAAAAGCGGCCCTCCGGGCCCCGAGCGTCGCTGTGAAAGGATGGGAACAGACACCCGGCATGGTACGCCGGGGAGGATGCACCGATACAATCAGGACGCGGAAGCCCGTTAACCGGAGATTTTCGTGAAGAAAAGCTAGGGCTCGCAGGGGAGCGAATGGCCGAGGCGGCCGCGGAAGAGGGATTCGGAGGGGGTTGGGGCTACTGAGGTATCAGGCGGGGGGTCGGCGGGATAATGTTCCCGTCCGTAACAATGGGGGCCCCAATAGGAACCCTTGGTTGCGGATTTCGTCATCTAGCTTCCTCCTCTCAACACGCCGGACGAACTTGGGAACAGGCGTTATTAGCCTTAATCCCCAGCAAGATCACCGGCGCGGCGGCCGAAAAGCCATGCCCGAGTCTGTCTTGCACCCGACAAACTCTTCAGTTTGCACCTCTTTGTGGGCGAATCATCCCGCAGCTTTCCAGCCTGCGCGGAAACATGCCCAGCCGAGGCACCACGATACTAGCGGGATTCCACGATGATGTCAAATGGGCAAAAACAGGGCCAAAAACCTATTGACAAAGGATAAATAGCGTGTTCTCTATATTTCTCTGCGAATTCCGTAATGCCTTTCAGCAGGTTGCCTCAGCATAACCGTCATGTATCATGGTCTGGGCGGGGCAAGGCGGCGCTGTCGGTCTCGGCAAGCAGATATACGGGAGATATACAGGAAGGAAGAGCATGGTAGACCTGCTGATCAGGAACGGACGGGTAATCGACGGGACCGGCGAAACCTGGTTTCGGGGCAGCGTGGCTGTTGACGGGGAGACCATTCGAATTCTGCGCGGCGATGTCTCGTCCGTGGATGCTGCCAGGTCCATCGACGCCTCAGGATGCGTGGTCTGTCCGGGATTCATCGATATGCATTCTCATTCGGACCTGATTCTCTTGAGCGAACCCAGGCACGAGGCCAAGGTGCGCCAGGGCGTTACGACGGAAGCCCTGGGCATGGACGGACTGTCCTACGCTCCGGCTTCCCCTGCCAATCAGGAAGCGCTGTTCCATTACCTGGCGGCGGTAAACGGGGATCCCCCGCCGGAGGTGCGTTGGGGAAGTGTTAAAGAGTTCCTGGACCTGTTCGACGGGCGGGCTTCCTGCAACGTCGTGTACTTCGTGCCCCACGCTGCTATCCGGGTTGAGGCCATGGGTTGGGAGGACCGTCAGCCCACGGGGGCTGAGGTCCGCCGGATGCAGGACCTGGCTCGTGAGGGGATGCGGGACGGTGCTTTCGGATTCGCGACGGGCCTCACGTATCCTCCCGGCGCATACAGCGACACTGACGAGTTGGTGGCCGTGGCCGAGGCGATAGCCGAGTATGGCGGGTTCTACATGACCCACGCCCGCTATACCCTGGGGGATGGCCTGCTGGATCCTTTTCGGGAAGCCTTGACCGTCGGGCGTAAGACGGGAGTGCCGGTTCACATCTCCCATTACCATAGTCCGGTGGATGGAATGGGCGAAAGAATGACTGGGCTGGTTGACGAAGGCCGGAGCGAAGGCATCGACGTTACCTTCGACCAGTATCCCTATCCCGCCGCCAGCACCCTGCTCCACTCCTTGCTGCCCTACTGGGTCCATTCCGGCGGGCCGGCGGCGTTGCTGCGGAGAATCCAGGACCGGAACGTGCGGGGAGAAATCGGAGAGTCGGTAACTCCGCAATGGGGGATGACTCTGGAGCACTATATCTTCAGCCACGTCAAATCCGAAGCCAACAAGGAATGGGAGGGGAGGTCGCTTACTGACCTGCACGAGGCCAGGGGTGGGACTATGGTCGATGCGATTTGCGACTTGCTCATCGAGGAGAACCTGGAGGTCGCCTTTGTCGCCCGAACCGGCAACCCGGACAACATCCGAACGATCCTGCGCCATCCGGCCCAGATGGTAGGTTCGGACGGGCTGTTGACGGGAGGGCATCCCAACCCCCGCAGCTATGGCACCTTTCCGTATGTGCTCGGCCAGTTTTGCCGGGATGAGGGACTACTGCGGCTGGAAGACGGGGTCCGCAAGATGACCGCCCTGCCTGCCCAGAGGTTGGGTCTCAGGGACCGGGGAATCCTCCGGGACGGGATGAAGGCCGACATAGTCGTTTTCGACCCTGATCGGATCGAGGCCACCGCCACCTTTGAGAACCCCCGCCAATATCCGGTGGGCATCGACTACGTGATAGTCAACGGGCAGGTTGTCGTGGATAATGGCGTCCACACCGGGGCATTTCCGGGAAGAGCGCTACGGTCGCAGTAGGCGGAGTACCGGGGAAAATTGCTCCACGAAGAAAACTTTCGGGCCCTAACTGGCGATGCCTGGGCTGCTAGGGAGAAGATCATGGCGGATGAGGCGATGAAACCGGCCGTGACTGCCGACGTTTTCACGAGCGAAGGCTACTATGTAGCGTCTTGTCGGGAAATTTTCGCAGTGACCCAAGGCGCTAGCTTCGAGGAGATGGTGGCCAATTTGCAGGAGGTAGTGCAACTGTTTCTTGAAGGCGAGGACCCTGCCGATTATGGACTTGTGCCGAACCCGTCAATAGTCCTCGTCTATGAATGCGAGCCGGTGAATGCCTAGATTGCGGCGTTTGTCCGGCGACGAAGTTGTTTCGATACTCCTCAGGTTTGGCTTCAATGTCCATACACAAAGAGGCAGTCACATAAAGTTGCGTAGATTGTCACCGGATGGTGCAGCACAAAACGTGGGAGTTCCAAGGCATCGCGAATTAGCCGTTGGCACCCTTTCTACCATCTACCGGAGGGCCTGCCTATACATCCCGGAAGAAGAATTGCGGGAGCTCTTCTACACCGACTAACCTGGAGGAATCATGGACTTTGAACCGCGCTACACCCCCGAGCAGGAACAGTTCCGGCAGGAAGTCCGGGAGTGGCTGGAGGAGAACGTCCCACGGGATATTGTTCACCCCGCCGACCCGGCCGACCTGACTTGGGACCAGTACCAGATGCGGCGTGACCTGGGCCGCAAGCTGGGAGCAAGGGGCTGGCTCTGGCCCACCGCTCCAGTGGAGTTCGGCGGTGGCGGGCTGGATGTGGATTACTCGGTGGTCATCGAGGAAGAGATCGACGCTTACGGCTTGACCATTCCTCCGTACTACGATTCCGGCGGCCGGCTGGGCGGCGCGTCGATCATGGTTTGGGGGACCCAGGAGCAGAAAGAATTCTTCCTCCCCCAGATCTTCACCGGCGCGGTGCGGACCTGGCAGTTGTTATCAGAACCCGAGGCGGGGTCCGACCTGGCCAACGTCAAGACCCAGGCCGTCCGGGATGGCGACCAGTACGTGATTAACGGCCAGAAGATATTCGTGGGCAGCGGCCTGGGCTGCGATTATATGTGGACCATCACCGTGACGGACCCGGAGGCCAAGCGCCACGAAAATCTGGGCTGGTTCATGATCCCTGCCGACCTGCCCGGCATCACCGTGCAGCCCATGGACCTTCTCATATCGGGGGGAGAGTCCGGTGCGGGCTCCGGGATCAAGAACACCGTTTTCTTCGACAACGTGCGTGTGCCGGCCTTCAACCTCATCGGAGGCGAAAACCAGGGCTGGAAAGTCGCCACGACCCACCTGGAGTTGGAACACGGCACCGGGGGCCGGATCGCAAGGAACTGGCTTGTGGACCGGCTGTTCGAACACTGCCGCAGCAGCACCCGCCGGGGTGAGCCGATGACCAAGGACCCGGACGTGCGGGACCGGCTCATCGACGTCTATATTGAGGCGGAGATTGTCCGGCTTCTGAACCTCCGCAACTACTGGATGCGGCACAGCGGGGCTGACATAACCTACGAAGGCCCCCAGGCCTCCTACCTGCGGAAGACCGCCGGTCTGCGGATGGCCGGCGCGATGCTGGACATCCTGGGGCCGTCCGGTCTGACCTTCGATGACCAGTTGGGCGCGGAGGAAGGACACATGGAAGCCCACGCCCGGGCTGGCATCGTCGCCATCCACCCCGGCGGCACAACCGATATCCAGAAGGTGATCATGGCCCGCCGCATCGGGATCGGGCGCGAGGTCCGGGAGCGGGCCGGCGCGCTGTCCTGACCGACCAAGCCGGGCCCGTCAAAATGCCGTAGCAACTGGAGTAACATGGATCTTGCGCTGACCCCGGAACAGGAAATGCTGAAAGCGGCGGCCCGCCGCTTCGTCCAGCAGGAATGTCCCAAGGAAACCCTGCTTCAAATCGCATCCCCGGATGAAACCACGCCGCTGGAGATCTGGGAACGCCTGTCCGGCACCGGGTGGCTGGGAATCCTGGTCCCCCAGGAGTACGGCGGAGAGGGTGGTTCGTTCACTGATACCGGTGTCCTTTTCGAGGAACTGGGGCGCGGACCGGTTCCCGGCCCTCACCTGAGCTCCGGCGTGGTGGCTGCCCTCGCAATCATGGAAGGGGGGACGGAGCAGCAGAAGCGGGACTGGCTTCCCAGGATCGCATCCGGAGAAGTTCGCCTGGTTGCGGCGATCACCGAGGCCGACTATGGCTGGTACGCCGGGGACGTCAGGATGAGGGCGCAGCAGTCTGGCGACAACTCCATCCTGGCGGGAACCAAGGCCTACGTCTTTGATGGTGGCGCCGCCTCCCATTATCTTGCCGCGGTCAGATCGGAAGCGGACAACCAGGTCGGCCTCGTGCTGGTGCCGGCCAGTGCTGCGGGAGTCCATTCCCGGGAATTGCCCGGCTTCAACTGGAATACGTCCGAAGTCCGGTTCGACAACGTCGAAATCGGCCCGGAGTCCGTCCTGGGCGGTTCATGGAACGGCGGCTGGGATAGCCTGGAAAGAGCGATGGCCAAGGCGATTCCGGTGCTGTCGGCCTTCCAAGTTGGCGGCTGCCAGGCGGTTTACGAGCTGTCGGTGGATTACAGCCGCACCCGCATCCAGTTCGGAACGCCCATCGGCCGCTTCCAGCGGGTCCAGGACCACGTCATCAACCTGGTCAACCAGTTGGACGCGGCCCGCTGGACCGCCTACGAGGCGCTGTGGAAGCTGGACACCGGGCGGGACTGTGCGGACAGCATTCATCTGGCCAAGGTGGTCGGCAGCGAGGGTTACTACCAGGCCTGCAACTTCGCCCACGAGGTACACGCCGGAGTCGGCAGCATGACGGAATACGGCTTGACCCTCCACACCTCCGCATCCCGCACCTTGTATCACTATCTCGGCGACCCAAAGTTCCACCGCCGTCGGCTGGCCGAAGCCTTGGGGTTGTAGCCGGAGACGCCGTTTGCGGGTTATTTCCGATCTGGATAAATGTCGGGCAGTCCAAGGGGGCGCGGCGAAACCGTGCCCCCTTTCTTTCCACGATGATGTTGGGGCCTAACGGCCCTTCCAGACCGGGGCGCGCTTTTCCGCGAAGGCCCGGACGCCTTCGTCGGCGTCCTCGGTCTGCAGCACGATGTCCCGCTTCATCTGGGCGAAGACAACCCGCCGCTCCAGGTCCATGGCCGCTCCGAGGATTGACGTTTCCTTGATTGCGGCTAGAGACAGCGGAGCGTTTGCCACGATCTTGCGGGCTATCTCCTCGGCCATGGGAACCACGTTTTCCGGGTCCGTGACGTGGTTGACCAGCATCAGCTCATGGGCCCGGGCGGCGTCGATGAAGTCCCCGGTGAACAGGATCTCGAAGGCGATGTTCCGCGGCAGCACCTGGGCCAGCAGGGCCGGCCCGCTCACCGAGGAAATGCCCCGCTTGACCTGGGGCCAGCCGAACTGGGCCTGGGTGGAGGCGACGCGGATGTCGCTCCCCAGCGCCAGCCCGCACCCCTGCGCCAGGCAGATCCCGTTAATGGCGGAAATAATTGGCTTCCAGATGTTGGCCTGCACGACATAAAGGTCGCCCGTGCTCGGCCCCTCGTTGGCCCGGGAGTTGGCCATGGCTACCAGGTCGTGACCCGTGGAGAAGGCGCGTCCGTTTCCGGTGACGATGGCGCACCGCACTTCCGGGTTGTTCTTCACGTCCTGGAAGGAGTCCCACAGAATCTGGCGCATCGGTGGGTCGATGGCGTTCAGCTTCTCCGGCCGGTTCAGAGTAATGTAGGCGATTCCGTCCTTGATCTCGTACAAAGCTTCGGGTTCGGGCAAGGTAATACCTCCCAGGTTGGTAGTAAATTAGTAGTCTTGTCCCTGTCTGGTCTAGGGTTCCGGATCGGCGGGCATGGAAGCGGTTGGCTATTGCGGCTGCTTGGAATGAAACTCGTATCGCTTCAGCAAGGGAAGGAGTAATTCGGCGGCATGTTCCAGTGTAAAGCCGACCACCTCCCCATCGGCATTGGAGTTTACGATGAGATTTTCCGAAATGTCCTCGCCGTACCCAGCAGGTCGTCCGCTGCCCATGTCCAACGTGTCTGTTTCTTCGCAGTAAAAGATGTCCAGCTTGGTTTTCATGGTATCCCCCATCTCCTCAGTGCATTCCGGTCTAGGAAAGCATTGTGGACTTGCCCATTTTCCAGGATGACACGGAGCCAAGTTTCCGCCTCTCCAACGTAGCCCCACAGTCTCACTCGTCCATCTTCCTGGGTCTCCATGCGGGTGGGATTGCTTATCACCAACCGAACCCATTCTTCTCTTACTTCCGGGTGGTTGGCCCTTGCCCGATCATAGTACGGGGTTGTTTCGAAGGCATTATGGTTCACTTTAAGGCCGATTGCCTGGCCATGGCCTTCCCTAAATTATCCGCGATCCGGTCGGCTTCGTCCCAATAACTCCGTCCTGCTCCAACCGGTCGATCTCGGTGGGAGTGAGCCCCAGCAGTTGACCATAGACCTGCCGGTTGTGCTGGCCCAGCGTGGGAGACGGCCAGTGGACCTGCCCCGGCGTCTCGGACATCCGCCAAGCGAATCCCTGGTACCACTTGGGGCCGACCTGGGGATGGTCTACCTCGTTGAAAGTATGCCGGTCCCGGAAGTGGGGGTCTTCCAACAAATCGGGGCCGCGCAGCACGGGACCGGCTGGGACGCCGGCGTCCTGGAGCAGCCGGGTTATCTCGTAAGCCTCCCGTTGGGCCGTCCACTCCCCGATGATGCGGTCCAGATCGTCCTCGTGCTTCAGCCGGGCATCATTCGACGCGAAACGTTCGTCGTCGGCCAGGTCTTCTCTCTCCATAACGTCCGCCAGCCGCCGCCATTCTTCCTCGCTGGCAGCGGCGATGGTGACCCACCGGTCCTCGCCCGCGCATGGGTATACGTTGTGGGGAGCGAAGTAAGGAGACCGGTTGCCCCGGCGCTCCGGTTCTTTGCCGGTCATCTGGTAGGCCAGGACATCCCCGCCGATGAGGGACACCGCCGATTCCTGCTGGGAAACGTCCACGAACATTCCCCGCCCCGTCCGGCGGCGGTAGCGCAGCGCGGCCAGGATAACCCCCGCCGCGTGGGACCCGGTTATGGGGTCGCCGTGGTTGATCCCGGACTTCATTGGCCCGTCGTTCCGGTAGCCCGTCATGTGGGCCATGCCGGAAAGCTGTTCCTGCCCGATGCCGTAGGCGACATAGCCCTTCCAGGGGCCGCTGTTGCCGAAAGCTGGCATCGATGCGTAGATGATGTCCGGCCGGATCTCGCGGAAAGTCTCGTAGGTATATCCCAACCGTTCCAGGCTGCCCTGCCGGAAGTTCTCCATCACCACGTCGCTGATGGAGACCAGTTCCTCGAAAACCCGGCGCCCTTCCCCGGTGGTCAGCTCCAGGGTGATGCCGTATTTGCTCATGTGCAGGCAGTTGAACCACCCGTTGCGGTTCCAGGGTTCCTCGCCGGGCTCGGAATCCGGGTAGGACGCGATCCCCGGGGCGGGACTGACCGGGCCCCGGTGGGAGTCGTAGACGCGCATCGACTCCATCTTGATTACCTCGGCCCCCATGTCGGCCAGCAGCTTGGTGCAGTAGGGGCCGGCCCAGATTCGGGACAGGTCGAGGATGCGGTAATTGCGGAGCGGCTGGACGGCGGCCACCTAGACAACTCCTTTGGACCGCATCGAGTCGAACTCTTCCACGGGGTACCCTAGCCGGTCCACGATGATATCCCGGCTGTTTTCGCCCAGCAGGGGGGCTCGCCGGTAAACCCAGGCCGGCTCCGGAGAGTGGGGGCTGATGGGCGCACCGGGGTAACGCAGAGTCCCCGCCACCGGGTGGTCCAGCTCCTCGAAATAGTCCCGGGCCTGCAGCTGCTCCATGTCCAGCAGGTCCTGCATCGTCGAAACGAAGGAGAACCCCAGGCCGTGTTCCTGCCCGGCCTTGAAGATGTCCACCTTGTCGTTGTCCAGCAGCCAGGGGAGCATCAGCGCGTCCACCTCGTCCGCGTGCAGCAGGCGTCCCTGTCGTGAGGCGTAGCGGGGATCGGCCAGAGCCTCTTCGTCCATTATCCTGGAAACTTCAGGCCAGTTCTGGTCGGGACCGGCGATGATCCCCACGAACCCGTCCCGGCAGGGGTAGATTCCCCAGGCGGCGCGGCCGTATCCCCGGTTGCCCACCCGGGAATACTCCACGCCGGAGTAGCTGTATTGCATGAGGGCGTTTTCGAGGACATTGGTGGCGTATTCGGCAATGGATAGGTCGATGTGCTGGCCGGCGCCCGTCTCTTCGGCGTGCATCAGGCCGGTCATGGATGCGACGAAGGCGTTCTGGCCCGCGCCCAACTGGGCCAGCGGTGCGCCTTCCTTGAGGGGTTCCTGCTCCGGCTCTCCCGTGATGTTCATCAGGCCGCCGGCGGCGTACAGCGTAAGCTCGGTGGCCTTCCAGTCCCGGTACGGGCCGGTCTGCCCGTAGTTGGAGATGGATGTCATTACCAGTGCAGGATTGACCTCCCGCAGCTCTTCGTAACCAAGGCCCAGCCGGTCCATTGTCCCGGGGGCGAAGTTCTCCACCAGGACCTGGGAATCGCGGACAAGATCGAGGACAACTTGGCGGCCAACGGACGATTTAAGGTCGAGGGTGAGGCTCTGCTTGGAGGTGTTGAGGTAGAGGAACCAGGCCCCGGCCTCGATGTCGGGCGTCCCTGCGGCGAAGGGGCCAAAGCTCCGCATGGGATCGCCGGTGACTGGCCGCTCGACCTTGACCACGTCCGCGCCCAGCGTCGCGAACAGCTTGGTGCAGTAGGGGCCGGAGAAGTTCTGGGTCAGGTCGACGACCCGCACCCCTTCAAGGAGACCTGGCATGGCGGTTGGCTTCTCGAATATCGTAAGTCGGAACGAAGATGTTGCGATAACTTCGCCGCCGGAAGGCGGATGCCGTGTATCCACGGCTGGATACGGCGTGGGCTATTGTGGCATTGGCCTCTCCGATTTGCAACCGGGATTTTGCCAACGGAAGTTTGCCATCGGCGTCGTCATGCCTCCCGAAACGGGACGCTTCTTTTCCTGACACCTGCCCCTTGCCAACCCCGCCTCCCGCCCCCTACCATGGATCCATGCGAGGTCAACCATTTACCTGCCCGCCGGCCAACGTCAGAGGAAATGTGGCAGGATGTGGCAAAACAGGGCAGAAAAAATTTTCTGAGCGCTCCCCGCACCAAGCCGGCCCGGCCGTATGAAAAGCCTGGAGCGGTGTCCCCAAAATGTCTCAAAATGTCCCAGTTTGTCACAAAAGGGCCTCAAGATTTGGCACAACCGCGCCCCGATTGGGCGCGCTAAAGGGCTAAATGAGACGTAGATCCTGCCCGATTCGTGCTCAAATGCCTCAAATTGTCACAAAAATCAAAAATTCGGAGTTTCCCCGCTCCGCCTTGGCGTTCCGCCCGCTGGCCCCGCCGGAATACGATTGCCCTGTTGTCCCGACTCTATTCCCTTCCCGCTCAAGCGGCGTATAATGATATTTATGGAAGGGCAACATTTCCGGGAGTAATCACGGCCAACCCCGGGCGCCTTTACTACCGGCTTCCTATTCATAAGCAGGAGATGCGAGACAGACATGGTTGAGGGCGGAGTTTGGCCCTGGGTAATCCCCCTGGGCAGGACCATAGCCGGCTTCTGCGTTGGAGTGATGCTCGGCATCTGCGGCGGATGGGCCGCTATCCTGTTCAACCATTTGATTGAGTTTCCCTGGTCCCTCCAGGTCCACCGCAATATATACATCGTTGGGATAGGCCTTGGCGCGGGGTTGGGCGCTTATTGCGGGTGGATGATCCTGGGGGCCCGGTGGTACAAGGTCGTCGGCATCATACTGGCGGTTCTCGCCGGTGGCGTGCTGGGGGCCTATCTGGGGATGCAGTACGCTTACTCCATCCCTCCCACCTACCTCGGCCAAAGGTACACCATTGACAACTGGCTCCACTGGGGAGCGGCCATCGGAGCTATCGCCGTTGCGGCATCCTTCGGGATATACCATTACCTGAGGAATCTGGGCCGCTAGTTCGAGCAGACCGTAATCGCAGGTTTTAGAGGGGTCGCGGTTGCGGTCCTTTCCTTTAGAGACGCCGGAGGCGGGGCAGGAAGACCGTCATAACCAGGGACAATGCCGCCAGGCCGACGCCGTTCACCAGGAGGGCGACCCGGCTGCTGGTCAGCTCGGCCAGGTAGCCGAGTTCCAACTGTCCGACCGGGGCCGAACCGATTCCGACTATCCACGAACCCATCGCTCGTCCCCTTTGCTCGTTGGACACGCTCAGCTGCAACAGGCTCTGGTGCAGGACGTCGGTTATGGCGGCGGCGAAATTGACCAGCACCACGCAGACCAGCGCCATCCAGAAGGCGACCGATTGCCCCAGCAGCACCTGTCCCAGGCCGAATACTGCCAGCGTCCCCAGCAGAAGGGCTCCCGGACGCCGGACCTGGCCGGCGACGGCCAGCGCCATTACGCCCAGCGTGGCTCCGACCGCCCGGAAGGAGGTCAGCACCCCCAGTCCGAAGGCCCCGACGTGCAGGACATCCTTGGCGAGGACCGGAAGGATGGCCTGGTGGGAGAACCCCAGCACCTCCGCCGCCGCGGTGGAAATCATCAGGCTCACCATGACCCGGTTGCTGCGCAGGGCCCGGATGTAATTCCTGATGTTTTCCAGGATGGTCTCCCGCTCCTCCGGAGCCGACACGCCTTGTTGCCTGAGCAGGAAGATACTCGCCCCGCCCACTCCGTAGGTGACAGCCATGAACACGAATCCGGCTTCGGCCCCCTGCCAGGCGATCAGGCTTCCGGCCGCCAGCGCCCCCACCATCTGGGACAGCCGTTGGGCCAGGTTGATGGCCGCGATCCCGCCCACTGCTCCCGATGCGCCGGCCAGGTCGAACACGTAGACCTGGCGCGCGGTCATGGCAAAGGCCTGCAGCGCCCCCAGCCCGAAGGTGAGGGCCAGGAGATGCCACACCTGCAGCCCGTTGGCCAGCAGCAGGACAGCCAGTGCCAGGCAGGCCAGCATCATTCCCCAGATGGACAACTGCATGACCCGTCGGCGGTCATAGCGGTCGGTCAGGGGCCCCGCCGCCAGTCCCACCACCAGGTTGGGCGCGGAGCGGGCGGCGAAGATGGCGCCCACCATTCCGCTGGACCCGGTAATGTCGAAGATGAGCCAGCCCAGAATGACCTGCTGCATTCCTTGGCCCATCTGGTTGATGAAGGTGGAGGCCCACAGCATCCGCATTGTGGGCGAACGCATGGGTTCCACCAGCCGCCCGTAACCGGAAAGACCGGGGATTGAGCGGCGCGGTCTCGTGTTTTGCGGTGGGGTTTCGGGACTATCCATACAAAATTCGGAGCGACCGGGAAGGACGGGAAACGGTTGCAGGGGAGTCTAACACAGCGGGACTAGGCGACCGGGGGAGCCGTGTACCCAAACAGCGGCGATCCGCGAGCCGCGGACAGAGCCTTGACGGTGTCGGCCCGCACTTGAAACTGAATGGGTATTCTGACAAAATGCAATTATGAATATTGGTGCTTTTCAGATTGATGAACCGGTCCCCGATCTCAAGAATCCCCACGTCTTCGCCATGGTGCGCCCCTGGGTGGACGTCGGCAGCGTAGGGACTCTCACATTGGGGAGGCTGGAACGTTTCCTGGGTTCCGAGGAGCTGGGCAGGCTGGAACGCCCGGGAAAATTCTTTGACTTCACCCGTTACCGCCCCAACATGCGTCTCGTCAACGGCCAGCGGGAAGTGACGGTTCCCAACAGTTTCCTCCGGTACAGCCATTCGGATGATGGGCCGGACTACCTGTTCCTTCACCTGATGGAACCCCACGCCAACAGCGAGGAATACACCGACTCCATCCTGGAGGTGATAAGGCATTTCGATGTCGGCCGTTACTGCCGGGTGGGAGCGATGTACGACGCTGTCCCCCACACCCGGCCGCTGCTGGTCACGGGCTCCCTGGGTGACGTGCCGCAGATCAAGGAAGTGCCCAACTTCAAGATGCGCCGCAGTACCTACCAGGGGCCGACCACCATCATGAATCTGGTTTCGGAAGGGATCGACAAGATGGGGGTCGAGTCCATCAACTTCATGGTGCATCTTCCCCAATACCTTCAGCTGGAAGAGGACTACACCGGGACCTCCCGCATGATCGAGGTGCTGTCCTCGGTCTACTCCAACATCCCGTCCGACCTAGCTCCGGTAAGGCGCGGACAGCGGCAGTACCGGGAGTTGAATTCGGCGGTGGAGAAAAACTCCGAGCTGAAACAGCTAATCCAGCAGATGGAAGCCTACTACGACGCCCAGGAAGACGCGGACGAAAGCAAGCCGGCAGAAAAGGCCGAGACCGTGGACCTTTCCCCGGAAATCGAGAGCTTTCTCAACGAACTGGGGCAGCGCATGGATGCCGAGGAATAGAGGTCTGGCCCCACCCCGCTCCGCTTGCCCCGGCGCTAACCGGGGCTTTCTTTTGTCCTTCAGTGGGTCCCGGCTAGACACCGAATGCGGGGGCAACGACGTTGTGTTAAGATTGGGCCGCATGATAGCTTCACTTTTCGGAACCGAGGAGGATTTGATATGGCAACCATGATTGATGGAGAGTCGTACCTGGGCCACGTCCTGGTGCGCCGGCTTTCCAAGACCGAGGACGTTTCCCTTTACCTGTGGCCTCTGCGCTGTTTGAAGAGTAAGATGGGCGGTCCCACCTTCGGCGTTGACGTCAACAAGGAGGAGATCATCCGCTTCGACCCCCACGGCCCCCGGGGCCACTGGCACAAGGGCGGCTACGATAAGCTGGGCGCCGGTGGTTCCCACGTTGAGTTCCCGGACGAGATCCGGGACATCGAGGGACAGGTCGAATGGTCCCTGGACCAGATCCGTGAAAAGGCCGCAGAGTACCTGGCAGACGCCGGCCACCCGGATGCGGCGGCTGCACTGGATGCCGACATGATCGAGCTGGCCATCGCCGACATCAAGACCCACCTAGGTGAGGAAGGCGACCTGCGGACCGAGGCTATCGAAAAGGACTTGATCCGCGTCGGCATGTAAAACGGTCCTCCGGCAACCGGAACGAGCGAGGGGCGTCTCAATTGCGAGACGCCCCTCTTTCTCTAGGCTTTGCAGTAAGTCCCACGGTACTCTCCGTGGGACTTCCTGGTGTCTTAGGACTCCTGGTAGATGCGGGCACCCGCCTGGAGGAACTCCTCGGACTTTTCCTGCATTCCCAGCTCGATGGCCTTGCCGGGTTCGAGGCCCTTGTTCCTGGCGTACTCCCGGACGTCCTGGGTAATCTTCATGGCGCAGAACTTGGGCCCGCACATGGAGCAGAAGTGGGCCACCTTGGCGCCCTGGGCGGGCAGGGTCTCGTCATGGAAGTCCTTGGCAGTATCCGGGTCCAGGGAGAGGTTGAACTGGTCCTCCCAGCGGAACTCGAACCGCGCCTTGGACAGGGCATCGTCCCACTGGTGAGCCCCGGGATGGCCCTTGGCCAGGTCGGCCGCATGGGCCGCGATCTTGTAAGTGACAACGCCGGTCCGCACGTCCTCCCGGTTGGGGAGCCCCAGGTGCTCCTTGGGGGTCACGTAGCACAGCATGGCGGTTCCGTGCATCCCCACGGTGGCGGCACCGATGGCCGAGGTGATGTGGTCGTAACCGGGCGCGATGTCTGTGGTCAAGGGTCCCAGGGTGTAGAAGGGGGCCTCGTGGCACACCTCAATCTGCCGTTCGACGTTCTCCTGTATCTTGTGCAAGGGCACATGACCGGGGCCTTCGATCATCACCTGGACGTCGTGTTCCCAGGCGAACTTGGTAAGCTCGCCCAAGGTTGCCAACTCTCCAAACTGGGCCTCGTCATTGGCATCGGCGGTGGCGCCGGGGCGCAGACCGTCGCCCAGAGAGAAGGCCACGTCGTAGGCCCGCATGATCTCGCAGATCTCGCCGAAGTGGGTGTAGAGGAAGTTCTCTTCGTGGTGGGCCAGGCACCATCCGGCCATGATGGACCCGCCGCGGGAGACGATGCCGGTGACCCGGTTGGCGGTCAACGGCACGTAGCGGAGCAGCACGCCGGCGTGGATGGTGAAGTAGTCCACGCCCTGCTCGGCCTGCTCGATGATGGTGTCGCGGTAGATTTCCCAGGTCAGCTCGGCGGCCTCCCCGTCCACCTTCTCCAGGGCCTGGTAGATGGGCACGGTACCGATTGGCACCGGCGAGTTGCGGATAATCCACTCGCGGGTGGTGTGGATGTCGGCGCCGGTGGAAAGGTCCATGACCGTGTCGGCGCCCCAGTGGGTCGCCCACAGCATCTTCTCCACCTCTTCCTGGATGGAGGAAGTGACGGCCGAGTTTCCGATGTTGGCGTTGACCTTCACCAGGAAGTTGCGCCCGATGATCATAGGCTCGGATTCGGGATGGTTGATGTTGGAGGGTATGATGGCCCGTCCGCGGGCAACCTCGGCGCGCACCGTTTCCGGATCGATTCCTTCCCGCAGTCCGATGAACTCCATCTCGGGGGTGACAATCCCCTGCCTGGCGTAGTGCATCTGGGTTACGGCCTTGCCAGGTTTCGCCCGAAGAGGTTGGCGCACCAGTCCCGGGTACTCACGCCAACCGTGCTGGTTGGTGGCCGAGGCGCGGGGGTCGGAGTATTCCTCCACGTCGCCGCGTCCGATAATCCAATTCCTGCGGAGGGGATGAAGGCCCTGGCCGAGGTTGATGACCTGGGAGTCGTCAGTGTAAGGGCCGCTGGTGTCGTAGACCTTCATCGGAGGGTTTTCTTCTTGGCCGAACCGCCCGCCGGTTGGAGTCAGGGTGATCTCCCGGAAGGGGACGTTCACGCCGTTTTGACTCCCCGGGACGTAGACCTTGCGGCTGGCCGGAAAGACGGCTTTCCCCTGAATGTTTAGAATCTCCTCAGAAACCTGGACCATAACCGGCCTCCTTTTCGTTTCGAACTGCGGCCAAATCAAAAGGCCGCCAACGCGGTAAAGTTTGGCGGCCTCAGTTGATAACTGAACACCGAAGCTCCGATTCCCTACGCTGGAATTACCCAGGTCAGGTTCGCAACGGTCGGCGACAATTGTGGTCGCCCTCTCAGCCTGGCTTAACCAAGCTCCCCTACGTGCCGTGTGTGCCTTGGTTGTTAAGTGGATGCTATTCTAATTGGGACAGACAACCGGGTCAATAGCGGCGGTCATCAATGGCTGGGCCAGCCTTCCAAGCGGGAAGCGAAGGCAGCAGGAAGCCGGAAAGCAGAAGCATGGCGGGGGGATAAATTGGTGGCAACGACTGGGCTCGAACCAGTGACCTAGCGCTTATGAAGCGCCCGCTCTGCCGCTGAGCTACGTTGCCACCTGAAGCGCCCCGGCCAGCCGCCAGGCCGCGCTTGCACCCATAGATGGTAAGTCTGGCGAAACGCCGGTGTCAATTGCCGCCAGCGGGGAGAATCAACGTGAGTGAAGACCAAGTCTCCCTAATTGCCGGGGAACTGAGGCAGGCATTGGCTGAGAAGGCGGGACTGGTCCGTCCCTTTCCCGCCTTCCTGGGAATGGCAACCATCCAGGCTATCGAGTTGGAACCGGACGAGCCGGTTCCGGTGGACCGGGGGTGCGTGGTAATAACACCGGAAGGAGCCATCTGCGGGCTGGACCTGGTGGGGATTCTCGGCGCCGAGGGGGCTGTCGGGGAGGAGTTTGTCGAGGAGTTGACAGAGATGGAGTTGCCCGCTGAGGAGTACGTGATCTACGCGCGGGCGGCCATCAAGCTCCTGGATGAGGCGATGAGAGCCGGCGGTAATTGATTATCCTGCCTGGGTTAGTCGTCGAGGTCGATGTCCCCACTCTGGCCACCCCGTTTCTGGACCACTCGGATAGCATCGATCCGCATTCCCCGGTCTACGGCCTTGCACATGTCATAGACGGTGAGAGCGGCTACGGAAACGGCGGTCAATGCTTCCATTTCGACGCCCGTCTTGGCCGAGGTTCGGGCCAGGGCGGTGATGCCCACGCTGGAGTCGCCCTCGTTGAGTGCCAGCTCCACGTCCACCTTGTTGAGGGGCAGCGGGTGGCACAGCGGAATGAGTTGGGAGGTCTGCTTCGCGCCCATGATTCCCGCCAGTTGCGCGATGGTCAGGACGTCCCCCTTCTTCATCAGCCCTTCCCGGATGAGGCGTAGGGTTTCCGGCTGCATCAGCACCCTTCCCCGAGCTACGGCTTCCCGCTGGGTTACCGGCTTGTCTCCCACGTCCACCATGCTGACCCGGCCCTCGCCGTCGAGATGGGTCAAGGAATCGCCGCGCCGGATGTTCGGGCTGGTCATGGCTATTTCCTCCTCGTCGTCCTGGGGGACTGGCGGGTTCTCGAGCCGGGGGAGTTCCTGTTGGGGGAAGGCCCGTTGGCCGACGGCTTGCCGCCTCGAGCGGAGCCTCGCTGTGCCGAGGTTGCGCGGCTCCCCCGCCGGTAGCGGTGGTGGGTGTCCTGGGTCTCGAACAGTCCGGCCTCCATGTTGGCCACCCGGCCGGCGATTTCGCTGGCGGGATGTTCCCGGCGGCTCCTGACCCACCACCATCTGACATCCCGAACAGACCGGAGACCGGCCAGTTCCTCCCACAAGTCCCGGTTGGCTTTGGCCTCGCGGCCCCGCAGCACCGCATCCACCAACTGTTTGTTCTCGGAATGGATGGTGACAGGACGGCCCTCGGGAGCGGTCTCCAAGGCCTTGATGACTGCCGTGAGTTCCATCCGGTTGCCGGTGGTGCGGCGGTCGCTGCCGGAAATGATGCGCCGCTTGCCTTCTTCCAGGAGCACCGCGGCCCATCCGCCCCGGCCGGAGCGGCCCTGGCAGGCGCCATCCGTGAAAACTTGAAGCGGCTCGCCAGGATCCGTTGTCTGCTGGTTGTCCTGCATCATCGCCGCCGGCTATCCGCCGATGCGGAACATTTCCACTTTGGCCTGCCGGTTCTGTACGGGCGCCAGATCGGTGCGTTCCTCAGAGTACCGGTCGGTGCGCTGCCGCCAGATGCTGCTGATCAACTCTTCCAGTTCCAAGCCGTCCGCGCCGGCACGCATGGGGTCCCGCAGGCTTATTCCCTCGGATGCGAACAGGCAGGTGAAGACCTTCCCGTCGGTGGACAGGCGGGCCCTGGTGCAGTTGCCGCAGAAGGGCTTGGTAACGGAGGCAATCACCCCGATCTCCCCATCGCCGTCCCGGTAGCGGTAGCGATTGGCAACTTCTCCGACGTAATTGGGTTCCACGGCTTCCAGGGGCATTTCCCGGTCTATCCGGTCCACGATTTCATTCGCCGTCACCACCTCGTCCCACTTCCAGCCGTTCAGGTTCCCCACGTCCATGTACTCGATGAAGCGAACTATGTGGCCGCTGCCCTTGAAATGGCGGGCCAGATCCACGATGGTGTGGTCGTTGACACCCTTCTGGACCACCGCGTTGATTTTCACCGGACCCAACCCGACTTCTGAGGCGTGCTCGATGCCCCGGAGCACCCGTTCCGTGCTGAATCCCCTACCGTTCATTCGCTTGAAAACATCGTCGTCGAGGGAGTCCAGGCTGACGGTGATTCGCTTCAGGCCGCCCTGGCGCAGCTTGCGGGCTTGCTGCGCCAGCAGGTAACCGTTGGTGGTGAGGGTTATATCCAACTCACCCGCGGATGGGGATGGGATGTCCGCCAGCAGGGCGATGAGTTGGTCCAGATCGGTCCTGAGGAGGGGTTCCCCGCCGGTGATGCGGAACTTGTTCACGCCGAGCGCGGCGAAGATGGCGGCCAGCCGGCGGATCTCCTCGAAGGTGAGGAGTTCTTTTTTATCGAGGAAGTGATAGCCTTCGCCGAATATCTCAGCGGGCATGCAGTAGGGACAACGGAAATTACATCGGTCGGTGACCGATATGCGGAGATCTCTGATTGGCCTTCCAAGCTGGTCGACTAGCATCATAGTACGGCAGGACCGGTGCGGGAATGGAGATTATTCAGTGTCCGACGGTTGTATTACCCTCGTCAGGAGCCCTCGCGCCCGTCCCAAGGCGTCGGACCGGTGGCTGATGGCGTTTTTCTCAGCCAAGGAGAGCTGGGCCATGGTCCGCTCAAAGGACGGGAGGTAGAACACGGGGTCGAATCCGAACCCCTGCGCGCCTGCCGGTTGGTATTCTATCATTCCGGCCACCGACCCCACCACAGAGCCAATCCTGCCCCGGGGGCCGGCGATGGCGATGACGCACTTGAACCGGGCGATGCGCTTTTCCCAGGGGACGGCTGCCAGGTTGTCCAGCAGCAACTGAACGCGCTCCCGGAAGGTGGTGCATCGCTCCCCGCCATAGCGGGCGGTGTAGATCCCGGGCTCCCGTCCCAGGGCCTCGACCTCCAGCCCCGAATCGTCGGACAGGGTAAGCAGCCCGCTCAACCGGGAGTAGGTGTCGGCCTTGAGCCAGGCGTTTTCCTCGAAGGTGGCACCGGTCTCATCAACTTCGGCCTCAATCCCGACGTCCCCCAGGGACAGTAATTCAACGGGCAGGTCTTTCAATAAGTCGCGGTACTCCACAACCTTTCCCTGGTTATGGGTCGCGATCACCAATTGGGAAAAACCTGGCATGGGCTAGATCACTCCCCGAGCCTTGAGCTCAATTAGCTCCGAAGCGGGGAGCCCCAACCACGAACCGTAAATCATGTGGTTGTGTTCTCCCAGGGTTGGTCCGGCGTGTTCCACCCGGCCCGGCGTTTCGCTGAGTTTAGGGACAACCCCCAGCATCCGGGTCTGGCCCAACTCTGGATCATCGACTTCGACAATGTCATTCCTGCTTTGGTAGTGGGGGTCTTCGACAATTTGGCGGACGTTGTACACCGGGCCGACGACACCGCCCGAGGGCACCAGTTCTTCCATCGTCTGTTCCAGGGGACGCTCTTCGATCCAACCCTGCAGTTCCTCGTTCAAGGCGTCCTTGTTGTCCAGCCGGGATGCATTGTCCGCGAATCGGGGATCATCGAGCAACGCCTCCATGCCCATCGCCCGGGCCAGGGATTCCCACGTGCTTTGGGATGTGGCTGACAGTCCCAGCCAGTGCCCGTCTCCGGTCTGAAACAGGCTCCGAGGTGCGGCGTCGGGGAAGTCGTTGCCCACCCGTTCCCTCACGATGCCCAGCAGGTCGTACATGGTGATGTGGGGAATGCACAGCCGGAAAAGAGGCTCGAACAGGCTGACGTCCACCACCTGCCCAGGGCCGGGCTCCCCTTTGCAGGATCGGGTGAGCACATCCCGATGGTACAGCGCCATCATGCCGGACATGGCCCCGAAGACGCCGGCGATTTCGTCAGCCAGCGGCACCGGCGGAAGGACCGGCGGCGTATCCGGGAAGCCGGTCATTCCGATGTATCCGCTCATGCACTCGGCAATAGTGCCGAACCCCGGGCGGTCCTTATACGGGCCGGTCTGTCCGAAGCCGGAATACCGGACCATCACTAGGCCGGGGTTTACTTCGTGGAGGTCTTCCGGCCCCAGGCCCCAGCGTTCCATGGTACCCGGACGGAACCCTTCAATCAGAAGATCGGCCCGGTTCGCCAGATCCTTGAGCAGGGACTGTCCATCGGGGTTGGAGAGGTCCAGAGTGACGGACTTCTTGTTCCTGGAATGGACCTTCCACCAGAGAGAAACGCCGTCGTAGAAGGGGCCC
The DNA here is from genome assembly GCA_965203675.1 of Dehalococcoidia bacterium. Taxonomy (GTDB): domain Bacteria; phylum Chloroflexota; class Dehalococcoidia; order Lucifugimonadales; family UBA3495; genus CATOSK01. Next base: position 1,055,205 of record CBDBDE010000001.1, read on the forward strand.
CAGTTCCGCAGAGGGTCGCCGGTCCCTGGCCGTTCTATCTTTACAACCTCGGCCCCGAAGTCCGCCATCAAGCTGCTGGCCGTGCCCCCCGCGACGATCACCGACAGGTCCAGCACCTTCATCCCCGTCAAGGGACCGCCGGTATTGCGGCTTTTGGTTTCGGAGCTCACGAAAGCCATTCTACCCGGCGCATCCCGCCTTTGCCACACCGCAGGAGGAACTCGTGCAAATGCCTTCTCCCGAGTTGCGGACTAAGTTGCCTACTGCACCGAAGGCGCGGCTTGTGGGGAATGCTACTTGATGGGCTTCAACTGGAGCCGGCTACTACGGCATTCAGGTACTGGAACGACGTTCTGGAAAACCTGGAAGGAGGGGGCTTAATGCGCTTTGTTCTCAAAAAGGAGCAAGCATTAAACGGATGTCGCCCGGGCCAGGAGAGAACTGGGATGGCAGTCGTGCTGGGGAAATTAAGGGCGAAAGGGGTTTAGAAGACCCTGCATTGCAACGGGTTGTATGCCACAGAGGGAGAGGAGATGATTGGACTCCTGTAGTGGGGGATGCAGATAGGAGTCTGCTACCCGCAGTGGTGGCGACCCGGACGGGATTTGAACCCGTGATCTCTGCCTTGACAGGGCAGTATGTTAACCGCTACACCACCGGGCCGCAGGGACGGTGAAAACCGTATTTCGAGTTTAGGGTTAACCCAGATAGTTGTCAACGGGACGACGAATCGGCCTTAACGAGCGGAGTCTTCATCGGAGTCGTGGCTGTTCGGGTTTTCACTGTCCCTTGGGTGATTTATATTAGGCACCGAAAGGCTTGGGTTAGATAAGAATCAGGGTTGCGTGAATGGAGTTGCCATGATGACGAGTGAGGAGAAGCTGCCGCTTCCATTGGAAGGGCTCCGGGTTCTGGATGCCACCCATATTGTAGCCGGGCCGTTCTGCGCGATGATCCTGGCCGATATGGGTGCCGAAGTCATTAAAATTGAACGGCCGGGATCCGGGGACCGGGCGCGGGGCAACAATCCTTTTGTCACCGCACCAACCGGCGAGAATGTGAGTGCCCGATTCCTGGGCATAAACAGGAACAAGAAGAGCATCACGCTGGACTTGCGAGAGCCCCGCTGCAAAGAGGCTTTCGAGGAAATGGTCAAGGTCTCCGACGTCCTCCTGGATAACTGGGGGCCCGGCGCTTTGCGCCGGCTCGGCTTGGGTTACGAACACTTGAAGGAGTTGAACCCGTCACTGGTGTACGCCAGCATCACTGGGTACGGGGATGGGGAAGGTTTGCGCGGGCCCTATTCCAACTGGCCGGCCAACAATCCCTGCGTCCAGGGCATGGGGGGCTGGATGGAAATAACCGGAGATCCCGGTGGAGCGCCCCAAATGGTAGGGGACAACATCGGTGATTCCGTCCCAGGGGTCTGGACGGCCCTCGGCGTGATGATGGCGCTGCAGACGCGTAACAAGACGGGCTTGGGTCAGCATGTGGACATGGCGATGTATGACTGCATGGTGGCGCATACCACCAGCAGCATGCCCCACTACCAGGCGACGGGTGAAGTAACCAGCCGGGCCCGGGAGAATATGTTCACCGCCCAGTTGGCTCTCCGGTGCCGAGACGGCTACGTGGTGCTGGCAGGCAGTGGGGACGTGGAGAAATGGAAGGCACTGTGGACGATGATTGGCAGGGAGGACTTGATCGAGGATCCTCGTTACCTGGGGTTGGGAGTTACCGGCGAGTTTTACTTTGACAACGTGGTCCCCGCCATAGAGGAATGGTCGGGAACCATCCCCAAGCAGGAAGCAAACGAGAAGCTGCTGGAATGCGGGTTTTCCATGGGGATTGTCCAAAACACGGCAGACTTGGATGGCTGCCCGCAGCTGGAACAACGCAAGATGTTTGTGGAAAGCGGCGATGGCTACGGCGGGGCGTTCCGCACGGTCAACAATCCGATTCGATTGACCGGTTCGCTGGATACCCCAGGGAATGCTCCGCCTATACTGGGCCAGGACAGCGAGGGCATTCTCTGCAGCATCGGTGGAATGACATCCGAAGAATTCCAAGCCCTGAAGTCGAGCGGGAAGATATGATTTGCCGGAAGCAATCCCGGTTTGCGTTAACGAGTGTGGTCGATTAACCTTTGCCTTGGCCACCACCGGGAAAGCCCGGCGGACCGGAAGCGACCTTTGACCGGAGATACGAGAGCTTTGTTTCAAGCCCCCCGAGGAACCACCGACCTTCTCCCCGATGAGCAGAAGTACTGGCGTTATATCCAGGACAAGGCGTCGGATATCGCGCACCGTTTCGGGTACGGCCGGATCGACAGTCCGGTTTTCGAGGACTCGGGCCTGTTCATCCGGTCTGTGGGGGAGGGGACCGATATAGTCGAAAAAGAAATGTACACCTTCGAGGACCGGGGCGGGGACAACCTGACCCTTCGTCCCGAAGGCACGGCGCCAGTCTGCCGGGCGTACCTGGAACACGGGATGCACAATCTCCCGCAGCCGGTGCGCATGTATTATTTCTGCCCGGTTTTCCGGTACGAACGCCCCCAGGCCGGACGTTTCCGCCAGCACCACCAATTCGGCGTGGAAGCCATCGGGGACTCGGATGCGTCGGTTGATGCGGAAGTGATCGAATTGGCCTGGCAACTGATGCAGTCGCTGGGGTTGAGGGATATCAGTCTTTTCATTAACAGCATTGGAGATGCGACCTGCCGCCCCGGGTATATCGCCGAATTGAAGTCCTACTACTCCAGTCATGGTGACAGACTGTGTCAGGATTGCCGGGGACGTTTGGAACGGAACCCCCTACGGTTACTGGACTGCAAGGTGGAGACCTGCCGGCAACTGGGAGAGTCCGCTCCCCGTTCGGTGGAAATGTTGTGTAGTGATTGCTCGGACCATTGGAACAAGCTGGCGGGGTACCTGCAAGCCATGGGAATTCCTTACACGGTGGACCACCGATTGGTGCGGGGTCTGGACTATTACAGCCGGACGGTATTTGAAATCCAGCCGGGGGATGTCGGAGCACAGTCAACCATCTGTGGAGGCGGCCGTTACGACGGCCTTATCGAACAACTTGGCGGACGGTCCACCCCTGGGATTGGATTCGGCTCGGGCATCGAACGTTTAACCCTGAATCTGAAACGGGCCGAAGTGGAAGTGCCGGATCTGTACCATCCTGACTACATGGTGATCAACGTAGGCCAGGAAGCACGCCCCTTTGCCCTGGAACTGGCGGCAAAAATACGGCGCTCCGGAGCGGGTGCAATCCTGGGAAACGGTTCAAGAGCGCTGAGGGGACAGATGCGCCAAGCTAATGCTTTGGGAGTGGCCTACGCGGTGGTCGTCGGCGATGATGAAATCCAACGGGGGGAGGTCATGCTCCGGAACATGGCCGATTCCTCGCAGACTACGGTGAAGACCGACGATTTCCTGGCCCGGCTGGCGGGATAGCCAACCTTGGACTCTCCTTCGGCACCCTGTCGCAACGGAAGGGGAACCCACATGATCTCGTAGGCCGGCGTGGGAAAAGTCCTTGGTAGAACTCATCCGATTTTGAGGGTTGCGCTTGCAGTCGCTGCCGTCTTGGCAGTCGGCATGGCGATCCTTCTCGTATATGAGTCGCTTTTGGATAAGCCTCAGCGGGAAGGACCCGCTCAAACAATGGCTCCCGCTGACCCTTGGCCCGACTCAACCCGACCAGTCGACGGCCAGGGAATTACGAGAGCCAGTTCCGGGGCAGACAGGGCTCGCTCGATTGATGGGATGGTGGTCCCGGTTCCCCTGCCGGTACCGGTTGCCAGGGATGGCTTCAGGTCCAATTCTCCGCCCCAACCGTTGGCTGTGCCGTCTTTCTTTCCACCAACAGTCACTGCGATCCCGATTCCCAGCAAAGTCCCCGCGGTTGATCTCGCACCGGTCTCCCCGGCGCCCCCCGTGACCCCCGGTGCCACAATCGCCGCGCCGACCTTTATCCCCGCGGTTACCTCGGTCGTTGCCCCTGTTCGTACTCCGTCGGCTCCGCCGAGGCCGACAGAGGCCTTTACTCCGACCATCACACCTGTGTTTACTCCAACGGTTCCGCCGACGCCGACGCTGGCCTTAACGCCTACTCCTTATCCCACACCGGTCCCCACGGCAACTGCAACTCCCTTGCCTCCTACCGTGGACATGAACTTGTCGGCAAGCGCTAACACCGTGCAAGTTGGATCCTCCTTAGTCGTAGGGGTATGGATTTATCCGCGCCACAATTCTATGGTAGACGCTGCCCAGGTTATTCTAGCTTTCGATCCATCGATTCTGCAGGTCTCGACCATTAATCGGGGAAACCGGCTGGAGGAACAGTTGTACGTTGAGACGGACAACATCGGCGGCCGCGCGGTGTTTGCGGCAGGCACGTTGGGCCCTGCTGGTTCATCACGGTTCAAGTTGGCGTCTGTGGAATTCCTGCCTGTTGGGGTAACTGGTCCTGGGGGTTCCCCCATCCGGTTGGACTCAACGAAAGGTGGCCTCTTTACTCGGACGGTTTATCGGGGCAGCGACAACACGGGCAGGCTGGGACCTCCAATTGTGGTGGTCGTTAGGGAGGCTGAATAGGCGGGGATCGGAACGGCGGGTTTAGTGACATTTGCTCCTTGACAACTCGGAAAAGGTGTTAGAACATATGTACGGTCAACGGCCCATCGTTGCGAGCGACGAAACCCGACACGAGTACTACACCTGACAAAGCGAGGAGATAATGTTGGAGAACATACGGCCTGTGAAGAGGATCTTCTACCGGGGTCATGTCATCGAGGCAACTGTGCCCGCCATCTGCTACACAATCTTTGGGACTCGCCCGCTGCGTCCGGAAATCGGTTGCGTCGGGTCATCAGGGAAAGCCATGCAATGGATTGACGGGCGTTTGGCGGGCAGTAGTCCAGCCGGTTTCACGGCGAGGTACGAGTCGCTGGCGAGTCCCCGCCACCTGGTGGGGGGCAGGTCTGGGTAGATCGTGCTTCGCGGAGGGGAATCGGGGTCGCAGGGTTTGGCGGGCGTCTCCGTCACGTGGCGAAAGGTTGTGAACCTGAGCCATCCCTTGGACCCCGGCATCCCGCAATGGCCGGGAGACCCACCCGTCCGGCTGGATGCCCACTCCCGCATAGAGAGCGACGGTTATTTCCTACGTAGGATAACGTTGGGGGAGCATTCGGGCACCCACATGAATGCTCCCGCAAGCTTCTACCCCGATGGGATAACCATAGACCAGTACAAACCGGAGTCCTCCATTGTCCAAGCAGTCGTTTTGGACATGAGTGGGCCAGCGGAGGAAGACCCGGACTATCTCCTGTCAGTAGAAGAAGTGGAGACATGGGAACGGACTTACGGAGCAATTCCCGAGGGTTCCGTGGCCCTGATGCACACCGGTTACCATCAATACTGGAACTCGCCGAGGAAGTTTCTGAATCTCGACCCGAGCGGGACGGCCCATTTCCCCGGTTTTGGCGCTGAAGCGGCCCGGTTTCTGGTGCAAGGACGGGGAACGGCTGGAATTGGGATTGACACCCACGGAGTCGACGGAGGAATGGACACCTCCTTTGCCGTCAATCGCCTGGTGTTGGCCCAACCAAGACTGGTCCTGGAAAACCTAGCCAACCTGGACCAACTTCCACCGAAGGGTACAACCTTGATCATCGCCCCGCTTCCGTTAGCCGGCGGAAGCGGGGCCCCGGTGTACGTCTTGGCCCTTGTCCCGTAGGCGGGGCTCCGCCAACGCAAAGGATCGCCCACGGGAAAATGCCTTGATGCGTTTCAACAGGGGTTAAATCAGGTCCACTCCAGCGCGTGCGCAGTCCTCATCCTGCTGGCTGGTGCCGCCACCGACTCCGCAGGCTCCTTCGACTACCCCGTTGCGAACGATCGGCACGGCTCCCTGGCCCATGATCATCTGCCCACCGGATGCCGCCGCAATGCCCCGGGGAGTGGGCTGGTCGGCGCGCTCCTGCAACTCTCCGCTGGCTCTCCCGAAGGCGGAAGACGCGACGGCTTTACCAACGCATCCGTAGGTGCTGGCCCAGATGGCACCGTCCATCTTGTTCATGGCGATAGTTCTTCCGCCGCTGTCTACGACGGCGACGCTGACCTTGATCCCGAATTCTTCAGCTTGGGCTATCGCGCCGTCCAGGATTCTCTTTGCTTCGTCCAAGGTTATGGCCATGGTCATCCCTCCTCGTGGTTCCGAGTGGCATCATTCTACCTTCTGGAATTTCGGAGGCCAACCTGAACGCCAGGGTAAGAAATTTCTCGCGGGAATGTTATACTCGGTCGACCGGAAAACCGGCAGTTTCTCACCGGCTCGCAGAAAGTTTTATCCCGATGCTGACCAAACGGATAATCCCATGCCTCGACGTGGATGCTGGAAGGGTGGTCAAGGGAACCAGCTTTGTTTCCCTTCGTGATGCGGGGGACCCGGTTGAATTGGCGGCCCTGTACAACGAGGAAGGCGGGGACGAGCTGGTATTCCTGGACATAACCGCCAGTTCGGATTCGCGGGAGACCATGGTTGACGTTGTCCGGCGGGTATCCGAGCAGGTTTTCATCCCCTTGACCGTGGGCGGAGGTATCAGAAGCGTCGAAGACACCCGCAGGATGTTGAGCGCCGGAGCGGACAAGGTATCCGTCAACACCGCCGCGATCAACAATCCCGACCTTATTCGGGATGGAGCCGCCTCTTTCGGAAGCCAGTGCATAGTTGTGGCCATCGATGCCAAGAGGGTCAAAGAGGAACCGCGAGTGTCAGGAACCGCGAGAGAAGTGGAGCTGGATGACCAATCGCAGTGGGAGGTGTTCACGCATGGCGGGCGCAACCCCACTGGAATTGACGCGGTCAAATGGGCCGTGCGGGCCGTGGAGTTGGGAGCTGGCGAAATTCTCCTGACCAGCATGGACGCCGACGGCCATCTGGCCGGATACGATGTGGAATTGACGCGGGCTATATCCAGCCGGGTCCCGGTCCCGGTCATTGCCAGTGGGGGAGCGGGCAACCTGGAACACCTTCATCAGGCGTTCACGTCGGGAGAGGCGGATGCCGTTCTGGCAGCCAGCATCTTTCATTTCGGAACCTATTCAATCGCCGAGGCAAAGAGGTATCTGGGCGCACGGGGTGTGCCGGTGCGCCAGCCAGGGACCACGGGGCCATAGTTCGGTATAAGCTGAACTCGGGATAGAGTGCATCGACCGGAGTGGCAGTGTTGTCTGGAGGCAATCCTGAGAAATGAGCGGCATCACCACAGTAATTTTTGATATGTTCAACACCCTCGTCAAAGACGGGGAGGTCTACTGGATCGAGAGTTTTCAAAGGGTGATCGAACAGCAGGGCCTGGGCATCTCCGCCGCCGAGCTGCGCCGGGAGTGGTCCACTGGAGACCAGTCCTTCCGGGAGCAGCGCGTCACGGGCCGAGTCCCGTTTGAGTCCTACCGGCAAGCCTGGCAGCGCAGTTTCCGAAGGACCTTTGCATCCCTGGGACTGAACGGCGATTCGGAAAGGGCAGTGGAGTCGCTCATCGGGGATATGGGACGACGCCCTTTGCACGACGACACCATGGAAGCCCTTGAGTGGCTGAAGGGGAAATACCGGGTCGCGGTGCTGTCCAACGTGGATGATTGCGTCCTGGACGTATGCTTAGAACGGTTGGACTACCCTTTCGAGGCAGCGCTATCGTCCGAAGCTGCTCGGTGTTACAAACCCCGCCCTGAGTTGTTTGGCCAATTGGTGGGACGTCTGGGGATTCGTCCCGAGGAAGCGGTGTACGTGGGGGACAAGCAGTACGAGGATGTCCAAGGAGCTCGAGACAGCGGGATTGGCTCCTTTTGGATCAACCGAGATGAAGTCGCCGCGAATCCAGGCCTTCCCGACCCCGACTACTGTGCGAAGACCCTGGTAGAGTTGCCGGCCTGGTTGTCAGAAAGAACTCGTTAATCCAGATAGAAATCAGGAAGCGCGATCGTGAAAGTGAAGCTCAACGACAAAGGACTGGTCCCGGCCATCGCCCAGGACATCAATACCGGGCGGGTGTTGATGCTTGGCTACATGAACCCGGGGTCACTGAAACGAACGGTGGAGGGTGGACAAGTCTGGTTTTACAGCCGAAGCCAGGAAGACTTGTGGCACAAAGGGGAGATTTCAGGCAACTATCTTAACCTCAAGGAAGCTTGGGTCGACTGCGATGCAGACACCATCCTGCTCAAGGTCGAGCCGGACGGCCCCACGTGCCATACGGGCGAACCTTCGTGCTTTTTCAACCCAATGGAAGGACTGCCGGAGGAATACGAAGCTACCGAGTCGGGGTCAGGTGTCCTGGAAGAGTTGTTTGCGGTGATTCAAGACCGCCAGCGGGAACTTCCCGAAGGCAGTTACACCGCTGATCTGCTGCGGCAGGGGGTGGGACGGGTCGCCCAAAAGGTTATCGAAGAGGCCGGTGAGACCGCCATCGCTGCGGTGGAAGGGGATCAGGAACACCTACCGGAAGAGGTGGCCGACCTGTTATACCATTCATTGGTTTTGCTGGCGTCGGCTGGGGTCAAGCCCAGCGCGGTCTGGGAGGCTCTGCGGGCACGCCGCGGGTAGGATGGGTGCATATTGCAGGTTCCAGCCGCACAGGATCGAGATCACAAGCCGTTACGTGACAGCAGCGAATTGTCAGCCGATTAGATCGGTTCAGACAGGGTCTCTCCGGGGCGGTAGACCTTCCACTCGGGTCCCCGGTAAACGGTGACGTTGCCGGAGCCGACGGTCTTCCAATTGCCCGGTGACCCGAGGCACCCCGACCGGGCGTCAATCCCCAGAACGGTAATGCCGTCGGGCACCTGTCCCTGAAGCTCGCGAGACGTCTCGGCGGGGTTGCTGTTTTCATGGTGCGCCATTACGGCTATTCCGGGAGTGATGTTGAGGGCCGGCACCCACCCGCCCAAACTGGGACGGCGCATCATCGCACCCATGACCATGGCTCCGGCGCTGGACCCGGCCAATACGGTTCCCTCCTCCACGGCGCGCATAATGGCTTCCAGGAATGGCGAATCCTTCAGCGCAGCGAGCAGATGGTCGGGGTTGCCTCCTGTGAAGTAAATGACTCCCGCTCCTTCAATCCCTTGTACCAACTCGTGGTTGAAAGCGTCCTCGCGATTAAGGACCATCAGCCGGCTGGTTTTCCCTCCAAGGGAGGCAAAATGGGTCGCGCCGTCGTTGGCCGCTTTGGCGGGTCCTGTGACCGCCGCGGTTGGCACGATGACAACGTTGGCTGGAGATTGCCCTGACGCGGCCATAATCTCCCGATCCATGTCCTCGCATCGAACCCTGAATTCTTCGCCTCCAACCAAACCGAAAACGCCGGACATAACAGTTCTCCTTGTCGATGGCCAAGCCAGAGCAACGTAAAAATTTTGAGCGCTTGCGGCCAATTTTATCAGAGCGGGAGAAAAGTATCCGGTTACAGGGCTCAATCGGTCAGAATGCTATTGGCACATGGTGCGGATCGTTTGACCCGGCCCGGTCCCGCCTTTAGAATCCGGGCACAGGCCCGCGGGCAACTGGAATCCAGGATGGAGGTAACGCCATGCTGAACTTTGTGCATCACGTCAGAATTCTTGTCCACGACGCCGACGAAATGGCCCAATACATCAGGGATAATTTTGGCATGGACCCCGTGAAGATTGAGGTGTTCCCGGAGCGAGGAATGAAGAACGCCATTTTCAAGGTCGGGCAGACCAACCTGGAATTCACGGAGCCGCTCGACCCTGATTCGAAAATGGGACAGTTTCTCAAAGAGGAAGGCCCAGGACCCTACCACATCGCCTTTGGCGTGGATGGGATCGAGGAGGTGGCGCGCGGTCTGGCGGAAAAGGGCAACAAGATGCGTGGTGACAACGGGTTGTCCCGCAGCGCCGAAGGTTACATGACCGCCAATATAGACCCGGAGAGCGCCCTGGGATTCCCGTTTCAAATCGCTGAAGGATAGCAACTCCACAGGAAGAGTCGGCCCTATTACCCGGGTTTTGGCCCGGTATATCACCCGAGCTGGCCCGCGTTTGTGTTAACATCTTCGGGAGCCCTTCCGCCGTTTCCTAGTTAGGCCGGAGGGCGATTATTATTCCTGATTGTCCCGCTGCGGCAGCGTTGAAGGGGTTATTCGGCTATGGTCACGCCGTTGGTTCGCGATTCTATATCTCAACTCGTTTCCCAAGCCATCGAGGAGGCCCGCCGGGAAGGTTTGGTACAGTTGGAAACTTCTCCCGAGGTCCCCCTGGAAAGGCCCGGGAACCCGGGGCACGGGGATTTCGCCACCAGCCTGCCCTTGCGGCTGGCCAGGGCGACCCGCATCAACCCGCTGGAACTGGCGCAAATGCTGGTGGAAAGGATGCCTGCCAGCATTGAGGTGGCTAGGGTGGAGGCGGCCCATCCCGGTTTCATAAATTTTTTCCTGGGCCATGATTGGGTCCAGCAGCAGGTTGAAGTCATCCGTCGCGCCGGTCCCGAATACGGCCGTCTTAACTTTGGCAACGGCCAGAAAGTAATGGTCGAGTTTGTTAGCGTCAACCCCACCGGTCCCGTCCATGTGGGGCATACGAGGGGAGCGGTGATGGGGAGCGCACTAGCCGCGATACTCGATGCTGCCGGGTTCAATGTGACCCGTGAGTACTACGTCAACGACGCCGGCAATCAGATGGATCTCTTTTACCGTTCCGTCTATGCCCGATACCTTGAATCCATGGGTCGCGACGCCGAATTCCCCGTCAACGGCTACCAAGGGGACTACATCAGTGACTTGGGGAGTGAAATTGGGGCGTCGGCTGGTGCGCGGTTCCTGGAGATTGGAGAATCCGAGGCAATTGCGGAAATCGGAGACCTTGCAAGAGAAAAAATGGTCACCATTATCAGGCAGGACCTGGAAGGCATCGGGGTCGAGTTCGACAACTGGTTCAGCGAGCGGTCCCTGTACCGAAACGGAGAGTATGACAAGGCAATGGACCTCCTCCGGTGCAGGAACTTTCTATCCCAGCGGGATGATGCTCTCTGGTTTAACTCCAGCATGCTGGGCGAGGAGAAGGACAACGTAGTTGTCAGGTCTACTGGGGAGCCAACTTACTTTGCTTCGGACATCGCTTACCATTTCAACAAGTTTATCGCCCGGGACTATGCCCAGGTGATTGATATCTGGGGTGCCGACCACCAGGGCCATGTCCCCCGCATGAAAGCGGCGGTTGAAGCCCTGGGGATTGACCCCGAGGCGCTCACTATCCTGATTTCCCAGTTGGTAACGTTGAAAAGGGGCGATGACACGGTCCGGGCTTCGAAACGGACCGGGGATTTCGTGACGCTGAAGGAACTGGTGGAGGAAGTTGGGTCCGACGCCTGCCGCTACTTCTTCCTGGCGCGGGCTCCATCCACCCAAATGGACTTCGACCTGGAACTGGCGAAGAAGGAGTCGTCGGAAAACCCGGTCTACTATGTTCAATACGCCCATGCCCGCATCGCAAGCATCCTGAACCTGGCCGCTGAGCGCGGGTTGGATTTCGATGAAGGTGATGTCTCATTGCTGGCCGACTCCAACGAGTTAAACCTGGTCAGGACAATGCTTCGGTTCCCGGAACTGATCGAGTTGATGGCGAAGAACTTGGAGCCGCACCACCTTCCTCATTACGCGATGGAACTGGCAACGGCGTTCCACTGGTTCTATGAAAATTGCCGTGTGGTTTCCAGCAACCCCGAGGACCGGCTATTGACCCTGGCCCGGCTGAAGCTGGTAGATGCGGCAAGGATCACCTTGCAGCGGGCGCTGGAACTCATGGGAATGAACGCTCCAGAACGGATGTGACCTCGCAGACCGGTTCCTAAATGCCTGAAGGGTGCCCCTGGCTTCTGACGGGATTGCGCACGTTTCGTATCGGTAGAGTAGGAAAACCTAGCAAAGCAGCTAACTGTTCTGCTTGAAATGCGGCGTGACAACGGTTATCATACCCACGCTTTTCAATAGGCTGTCCCAAGCGTTGTTGCACTCGATTTCCAGCCTCTGGCAAAATCCCGTGATCATTCCGCTCTATTCCGAAATTGCTCCGCAGCAGTGCTTTTCCGTCGTTGTCAGCGAAGCGATGCTGCGTTAGTTTTGGCCTACGGTGCAGACAGGGGCAATCCGAATCGTCTTATCAGGAGGGGAATCGCTAACGATTAGATGCGCATTTTAATCAGAATCACCGCGATGGCCGCCCGATACCGGCTCCGGCTGCTGATCGCCTACATCACGTTCTTCGGCGCTATTGGGTTTTCTCTTCTTATCCCTTGGATTTTCGGCAAGTCCATAGACCGGATAGTTCTCTTTATTGACGGGGAGCTGGTCCCTCAATCGCCCGGCTTCACCGTTCTGGCCATGATGGCGAGCGCCTTGCTCGCGGCAAGTCTGGCCCGGGGGTTCTGCGATTTCGCCCGCACCTACACCACTGATTCTTTGTCCCAGATGGTGTCCTACGACTTCCGGAACGCCATCTATGACAAGCTTCAGCACCTGAGTTTCTCTTACCACGACCTGGAACACACCGGAAACCTCATGTCCAAGGCTACCGCGGACGTCGAGGCCATCCGGCGGTTTGTCAACATGGGTCTGGTGCGTTCCCTCGAAGTCCTGGTCCGAACCGTTGCGGTTACCACCATCCTGGTCTTCCTCAACTGGGAACTGGCCCTGATCAGCCTGGTGTTCGTTCCCTTCTTGGTCCTGCGCTCCACCCTTGTTATCGGCAAGCTGCGTGCCATGTGGCTCCACGTCCAGGAGGTCAACGGTGAACTGGTGACCGTCCTGCAGGAAAACCTCGTGGGCATCCATGTGGTCAAGGCCTTCGCTTCAGAGGAGCACGAGAAGCGCAAGTACGACAGCAAAGCCCAGGAACTGCGTGGGGAATATTACGCTTCAGAGCGTCTCCAGGGCGTCAACAGCGCGTGGATGACCCTGTACTTCACCTTCGCATTGGGGTTGATCCTCTGGTACGGCGGGCTGGAAGTCATCCGCGGCGACCTGAGCGCCGGCGAAATGGCCATGTTCATGTTGTACCTGAACCAGCTGACCTTCCCGATCCGGGCGTCAGCCCAGATCATCAACAGTTTCTCCCGGGCAATCTCGTCGGGGCGGCGAATTTTCGACGTGCTTGACGTGGGGTCGCCGGTGCGCGAGAAGCCGGGAGCGCCCATCATGGCCCGTTCTGAGGGACACGTCCGGTTCGAAGATGTGTCCTTCTCCTACGATGCCAGGAGCCCCGCCCTGTCTGGCGTGGCCATTGATGCGCCTCCCCAGCAAGTGACTGCCATCCTGGGAGCGCCCGGCAGCGGCAAGAGCACCATCGTTAACCTTCTGCCCCGCTTTTATGACGTAAATGGGGGCAGGATTACCATCGATGGGCAGGACATTCGCGACTTCACGCTGGAATCACTCCGCCGGAACATCGGGATAGTCCAGCAGGATGTGTTCCTGTTTAGCGCCACCATTCGGGACAACATCTCTTACGGGGTTGCCAACGCCTCGATGGATGACGTTATTCAGGCGGCCAGAGTGGCCCAACTCCACGATCACATCGTTTCCCTCCCGGACGGCTACGACACCTGGGTCGGGGAGCGGGGAGCTACCCTGTCCGGCGGCCAGCGCCAGCGCTTGTCCATCGCCCGGACGGTGCTGGTGGATCCGCCGATCCTGATCCTCGACGACTCGACATCCAGCGTCGACGTGGAAACCGAGAGGTTGATCCACCGGGCGATGGTTGAGGTGATGAAGGGGCGCACGACCTTTGTGATAGCTCACCGCCTCAGCACTGTGCGGGAGGCTGACCAGATCCTGGTGCTGCAGGATGGCAGGGTGGTGGAGCAGGGAACTCACGACGAGTTGGCTGGGCAGGGGGGAATTTACCAGGATATTTACGAGTTACAGTTGCGTCCCCAGCAGGAATTGCTCCTGGATGCCGCGGTCGGCAGTGGGCGCGACGGAGGAGACGCCTGATGCGCGGTGGAGGCGGAGGTGGCGGTGGAATGATGAGCGGCATGCGCGGCCTGAACGCCGGCGGCATGAACGCTCCGAACACCGATAACCTCAGCGACGAAAACCGGTTGGGCAGCGTTTACGACAACAAGGTCGTCATGCGCCTGTTCACCTACGTCCTCCCCCATAAGGGCCTCGCCCTGGCCACCCTGGGGGTGGTCCTGATCTACACGGCGGCCAATGTGTGCATTCCTCTCTTGATCAAGATAGGGATCGACTGGGGAATCGGGACCAATGCGGACCAGGAGATTAACTGGCCCATCCTCCGGGATTGGGCGGCCCTGGACGACGCCAGTTCCCGGATTCACTTAGTTGGAGTCCTGTTCCTGCTGGTCACCCTGGTCCACTTTGCGTCCAACTACCTCCAGTTCGTCTTCATGTCCAAGGTTGGTCAGAACGTCCTATACAACATGCGGACCCAGATGTTCAACCATCTGCAGTCTCTGTCGCCCTCCTTCTACCACCGTACTCCGGTGGGAAGGATCATGTCCCGGAGCCAGAGCGACATTCTCCAGCTCCAGGAACTGTTCGAGATGCTGGTGGTGAGCCTGGCCGACATCTTCAGCCTGGTCGGCATCGTAGCCATCATGCTTTACGTGGACTGGAAACTGGCTCTCATCAGCCTGAGTATCATTCCGGTCCTGTTCTTCATCCTGGGATTCTGGCAAAGGTTCGCCAGGCGGTCCTTCATGCGCATCCGTCGGGCCATCGCCATGGTCAACGGCGAGTACAACCAGAACATTACCGGCGTCCGGGTGGTGCAGAGCCTGAACCGCCAGGAAGAGAACCTGCGGCACTTCAATGACCTTAACCAGGAACACCTCGACGCCAACCTCCAGGCCAGCCGGTTTTCTGGGGGCCTACAACCCATGGTTGAGCTGTTGATTGGGATTGGATTGGGGTTCGGCGTCATCTTGGCCGGCGGCATGATGGCCCAGGACCAGCAGATTGAATGGGGTGTCCTGGTGGCCTTCGCGCTGTGGATTCAGCGGTTCTTCGAGCCGGTCCGACAGCTGACGATGCAGTACAGCCAGCTACAGCGGGCGATGGCGGCGGGAGTTCGGATCTTCGAGTTGCTAGACCTGGAACCGGAAGTGAAGGACGCGCCAGACGCCAAGGAGATGCCCCCCATCCAAGGGGAGATCCGGTTCGAGAACGTTCACTTCCATTACGTTCCCGGAGTGGACGTTCTGCAGGATGTCAACCTGGACATCAGGGCCGGAGAGAATGTTGCGGTGGTGGGTTCGACCGGGGCGGGCAAGAGCACCATGGTGACGTTGATTCACCGGTTTGCCGACGTGACCCAGGGAAGGATTACCGTGGACGGCTACGACCTGCGGGAGGTAAAGCGCCAGTCCCTGGTGGGCCAGATGGCGATGGTGCTCCAAGAACCTTACCTCTTCTCCGGGACTATCGCGGACAACATCCGATACAGCGCGGAGGAGGCCAGCGATCAGGATGTGATCGCCGCGGCCCAGGCCGTGGGAGCCCACGAGTTCATCGTGGCGATGGAAAATGGTTACGACACCATCCTGGCCGAGCGCGGCGTCAACCTGAGCGTGGGGCAGCGGCAGCTGCTGAGTTTCGCCCGGGCCATCGTTGGAGACCCCCGCATCCTGGTGCTGGATGAGGCCACGGCCAACATCGACACTCACACTGAGATCCTGATCCAGGAGGCGCTGAAGCGGGTGCTTCACGGCCGGACGTCCATCGTGATTGCCCACCGGCTGTCGACCATCCGCAACGCGGACAAAATCGTGGTGCTGGACCACGGGAGAATCGTAGAAGTGGGCCGCCACGAGGACCTGCTGCTGCGTGACGGCGTCTACGCCCGTCTCCACGCCATCAACTACGGGTTGAACACCAACGGTTCGTCACCAGCCGAGGAAGCTGAGACGGTGCCGGCGGACAACGACTAGCGCAGGGACCCGGCCATGGCGCCAAAAGAAGCAAGGGGATGAGGTTGACTCATCCCCATTTCCGTTGCCGGAGGAGTTGGGGGAAGTGTCGTCAGGCGTAGTTGGGTTCGGGGGAGACCCAGACCTCGTCTTCGATTATCTCCACGCCGTAGGTGTCGATATCGTCGTATTCCGAAGTAACGCAGGTCCCGTCTGATAGGTCGAAGCGGGCCTGGTGCCAGAGGCAGGTGACGACGCCATCCTTGACAGAGCCGGTCTCCAGGGGGTAACCGCTGTGGGGGCATCGGTTGTGGACTGCATTGACTTTGCCGTCGTGGTAGAAGATGGCGATGGAGTGGTCGCCCAATTTAACCGGAATGCAGCGGCGTCCCCGCAGTTGGCGCATTGTACAGACTTTGACGTATCCCTCGGCCATCCTGTTCTCCTGGAAGGGGTGTCGTGATTCCCGCAAGGGAGGAACCACGAGGCTGCTTAGCGAGTCCATATTACCGCAACCTGCCCGGCGGGAAAAGGTTAGATGAATCTCCGGGGCAAGTGAGGCTCAGAACTTTACATCCCGGATCGGATGAATTCGGAGATTACCTGGGCCAGTTCGCCGGGCTTGTGGTAGCCGATGTCGTGCATGGTTTCCGGGATCCAATGGACCCTGGCATAGGGGACCAACCACTCGGCGGCGGCGACCATGACCTGCCTCATGCGGGCGTACTCGCTGTTGGCCTGCATGGGCCGGGGCCCGGCGGGCACGATGAGGGTGGGACAGGACACCCGGGGAAGTACCTCAGAGGGGGGCTCGTTCCACATGGTTTCCAACACCTGGGCGTGGTGGTCGGGATGGAGGATATCGCGAATCAAGCCGTCGTCATCCTCGTAGACCATGGTAAGGACGGTTTGTTCCAGGTCGTCGGCCCAGCAATCGGCCATCTGCTCCCTGAGTCGGTCCAGCCATTCCGTCCTGGTGCCGGAAACATCCCTGGGCCGGAACCGTTGCTGGAAGTTCTCCCAGGTGGGGTCGGGAAGGAGGTGTCCGTCCTGAAAGCCGCCGTCAATCATCACAAGGCGGCTGACCCGGTCGGGGAACCTGGCTGCCAGATTGGATGCGACGTGGCCTCCCCAAGAGTGACCAAGAACCACCGCCCGGTCGATACCGAAGTGGTCGAGCAACCTGACAGCGTCGCTGGCGAGAGTCTGCCAGTCATAGCCCGAGGGCGCCTGGGTCGTGCGCCCATGCCCCCGCTGGTCCGGGGCCACGATACGAAACTGTCCGGAGAGCCTTTCAGCGAGACGCCGATACCAGGATGAAGATGAGGCGAGGCCGTGGAGGGCCAGAACGGGCGGAAGGCCGGCGGTTTCCGAAAGAGGAGACCAGTAGAGGTAGTGGACCTGGAGGCCGGTGATGGCGGCCCAACCGCTGGTTGGGGTGTCGTTGGCAGGAGAGGGTTGGGTCAAATCGTGTTTCCTTTCCGAAATCAGTTTCCCCTACCGAGCTTTCGGGGTTCGGGTGGGCCGGGCGGAATTATACCATTGGGGCGCCGGAAGACTCGTTGCCGCAGGGGCGGTTGGGCGAGCACGGTTTCCCCCTAGGAGACGCTCACAAAAGTAATTCTGCCTCATTTTGCTACATTTTGCTCTATCGGTGCGGTCCATGTCGTCAGGGAGCCCCGAGGAACTGGGACAAACCGCGACATTTCGGGACATTTGAGCGTCAAAAGGGCGTGTGTGTTATCGCGCCCAGAACCGGTAATGTAGGAATTTGTCCAGTGATTGACCATCATTTTCCATGTTTTGACGCACTTTGTCCCCCCTCTTAAAGGGCTGCCCCACAGGGATCATCGAGGGCGGGCGACTGCAATCAACGTTAGGAGGGCGGCACCGGGCCTGTCAATGGGTAGGTGTCGCTAGGCAGCGTTCCGTTTCAGGTGGTGCGGCGCACCTGAGGCCGGGGCCTGGATTCCCGCCTCCGCCTGCGCAGGGCGGGCTGTGCGCACGAATGACGGCAAAGATGCAGGGCTTCGGAGGGGCGTGACCGGTGAGTTTTCACCCCCATCCTAACCTTCCCCCGTCAAGGGGGAAGGGACTTTTGAGATAGTTATTAGGCGTGACCCATTGCGAGAACACTGATTCCGCAGCATCAGGGGTTCAGCTGCCGGATTTTGGTGTAAGATGTCGGCGGAGACGGGGCGGGGGACAGTCGCCGAAGGGGGATTAGCGTGGATTTCGAGCTGAGCCGGGACGACCGGCGGTTTCGCCAGGACCTCCTAACGTTCATAGACGGGGAACGGACGGACTTCTGGGACCAGTGCGACCCGGGTACTGACGACGCAAGCTGGGAAGTGGCGAAGGATATGCGGGCCAAGCTGGCGGCACGGGGCTGGCTGACGATGCACTGGCCGGAGGAGTACGGCGGCCAGGCGGCGTCTCCGCTAAAGTCGACGATCTTCAACGAGGAGATGTCCTACCACCGGGCTCCGGGCAGAGACGCCTTCGGGGTGCGGATGATGGGCGCGACCCTGATGATCCACGGCTCGGAAGAGCAGAAGCGGGTGCACCTGCCGCCGGTGGCGAGGGGAGAAGTCCAGTGGTGCCAGGGATACAGCGAGCCGGAGTCGGGGTCGGACCTGGCGTCCCTGAGCACGCGAGCGGTGCGGGACGGAGACGAGTTCGTCATCAACGGCGCCAAGATATGGACGTCGATGGCCCATAGGGCAGACTGGATCATGCTACTGGCCCGGACGGACCTGGACGCGCCCAAGCACCGGGGCATCAGCTTCTTCCTGGTGGACATGAAGACGCCGGGGGTGGAGGTGCGTCCGATTGTCAACATGGCGGGGAAGCACGAGTTCAACCAGATAATGCTGGACGATGTGAGGGTCCCGGCGACGAACATTGTCGGGGAAGAAAACCGGGGCTGGTACGTGGCGGTTACCCTGCTGGACTTCGAGCGGTCGGGGATTGACTACTCGGCTAGCGCCCGGCGTCTCCTGAATGACACCCGGGTTCACGCAGGGGAAGTCTCCCGCAATGGGCGGCCGTTGATGTCGGAGCCGTGGGTGCGGAATGCCTTTGCCGACCGGTACATCGAGTGCGAGGTGGCCCGCTTGATCGCCTACAACGTGGCCTACATGCAGGGAGAGGGGTTGGTGCCCAACCGGGAGGCTTCCATGAGCAAGGTGTTCGGCAGCGAAACGGTGCAGAGGTCGGCGAAGACCTGCATGGATGTGCTGGGACTGTACAGCGTCTTGGACGGGGATGAGCCGCTTGCCCCGCTGGCCGGTTGGGTACGGGACACGTGGGCCCTGAGTTTTTCCAGCACCATCGCCGCAGGGACGTCGGAAATCCAGCGCAACATCATCGCAAGCCGGGGCCTGGGGTTGCCCCGAGGATAGGGCCACAGGGGCTATCCCATTTGGGTTCTCGAAGACCCGGTGGCGTTCAGGAGGCAGCGGCCCACGGGATGAAGCGAGGGATGAACAGCCCGGGATTCATCAAGGACAACAGTTGATAACAGGATGTATATGCACCAACGTGCGGCACCAACATGTTGGTGTTTTTCAAGGGAGATAGCCCTGTCTACTAGGGCTATCACATGAGTGACGATTTGACCAAACTGCCAGCGAATGGTCAACACGATACTGCCGGGAAGAGACGACGGGGGTCTGGATTCCCGCCTGCGCGGGAATGACGGGAGGAGAGGTGAAAGGACCGAGTCAGACTTCATGCGATAGCCCTGAACTTTTGAGATTGTTTCTAAGGACACCGGGGACAATTCGGCATGAATTTCGACCTTAACGCAGAGACAGCCGTTGTCTACCTGCGGTCACGAGGCCTGCTGGAGCAGAATGAGCGCACGGTGTCGGAGATGCTGGGGGGAGGCGTTTCCAACATCCTGGTGAAGGTCAGCACACCTTTGGAGTGCTACGTCCTGAAACAATCCCTTTCCCAGCTCCGGGTAGGAGAGGACTGGTTTGCCGACCGGGAACGGATCGTCCGGGAGTGGGAGTGCATCGAAGCGCTGGCGGACGTGCTGCCCGATGGGACCATTCCGAAGGTGGTGCAAAAGGACCGGGAGAGCTTCATGTTCGTGATGTCCTGCGCTCCGGCGGAGGGGGTCAACTGGAAGGAGCAACTGCTGGATGGCCAGACCGATCCGGTAGTGGCGGAGAGGGTGGGCCGACTCCTGGGCAGGATTCACGCCGGGACGGGCGGGTCGGCGGAATTGCGGGAACAATTCCAGGACGACCGTCCCTTCGTCCAACTGAGGATCGATCCGTATCACCGCACCGCGGCTAGGATTCATCCCGACGTGGCGGGGGCGATACAACGCGAGTCGGAACGGATGCTGGGCATCAAGATTGCTCTGGTCCACGGGGACTACAGTCCCAAGAACGTCATTGTGACCGGCCAGGATGTTTTCCTGGTGGACTGGGAGGTCGTCCACTACGGCAATCCGGTTTTCGACCTGGCCTTCATGTTCAACCATCTGCTGCTCAAGGCAATCCACAACCGCCACATAAGGGATCAGTATTTCGGGTTGGCCGAGGCGTTATGGCGGGGGTACGGGAGCGGCTCCGGGGGGTCGGGCTGGTCAAGAAACATCGTGGCGGAGGTGGGGTGCCTGATGCTGGCCCGGATGGACGGGAAGTCCCCGGTGGAGTACATCGTCGATCCGGGGTTGAAGGACCTAGCGAGAGGGTTAGCCAAGAAGCTGCTGACGGGGGGTGTCAGCGACCTGGCGGGGATGATCCAATCGGCGAACACCGAAATCACCCGGTACGACCGGCTCTCGGGCCGAAGGCGCGCATAAACCGTGGCGACCGAGTTCAACATAGCCCGCATCCATGGCCGGGAAGTCCTGGATTCCCGGGGCAACCCGACGGTGGAAGTGGAGGTGACGCTGGAGGGAGGCGGGTTCGGGCGGGCCATCGTCCCGTCCGGGGCGTCAACAGGACGACACGAAGCCTTGGAGCTGAGGGACGGGGACCCAGAACGATACGGGGGCCGGGGAGTCAGGCAGGCGGTCAGCAATGTCAACGGCGTAATCGGTCCCCGTGTCTGCGCGAGGGACGTGGATGCCCGGGACCAGGCGGCGGTGGACGATGTGTTGCTGGCGTTGGATGGGACGCCGAACAAGTCGAACCTGGGAGCAAACGCCATCCTCGGGGTTTCGCTGGGCGCGGCGCGGGCAGCGGCGGATGGGTTGAAAATGCCTCTGTACCGTTACCTGGCCGACGGCCGGACGCCTTTGCTGCCGATGCCGATGGTCAACATAATCAGTGGCGGGCAACACTCCAACTGGAGCCTTGACCTGCAGGACTTCCTGGCGATTCCGGTGGGGGCGGCGAGCTACGGGCAGGCCCTGGAATGGTGCGGAGCGGTCTACCGGGGGATGCGGTCGCTGCTGGAACAGCGGGGGATACTCCCCGGTGGGGTGGCGGACGAAGGAGGTTTCGGCCCGATGCTGCCCGCCAACCGGGACGCGCTTGAGTTGATGGTGGATGCGATTGGGGCGGCCGGGTTGAAACCCGGAGTTAGAGACGATGTCGCCATCGGGCTAGACGTGGCCGCGACGGAGTTTTTCCGGGAGGGCTGGTACCGGCTGCACCGGGAAGGCCGGGACTTGACCACCGGGGAGATGGTGGAAATGCTGGCGGGATGGGTGGCGGCGTATCCGATTGTATCCATCGAGGACGGGCTGGCGGAGGATGACTGGGAGGGTTGGCAGGGGCTGAACGCGAGAGTGGGGGAGCGAGTGCAGCTGATTGGAGACGACCTGTTCACGACCAATCCGTTGCGGCTGCGTATGGGGATTGAACGCGAAGCCGCCAACGCGGTGCTGGTGAAACCGAACCAGATCGGGACCCTGACTGAGACGCTGGAGGTCGTGAGCACGGCGCAGGCAGCCGGGTTCCTTCCGGTTATTTCGGCGCGTTCCGGGGAGACGGAGGATTCGACCATCGCTGACCTGGCGGTGGGGACGGCCGCCGGGCAGATCAAGATTGGGTCGGTAACCCGGTCGGAGCGGCTGGCGAAGTACAACCGGCTGCTGCGGATCGAGGATGAGCTGGGGCGGAACGGGGACTATGCCGGGCGGACGGTGTTCGAGCGGTTTACCGGGTAGGTGCTACGCTGGAGGATGCATCCCTCAGACCCCCTGAATGTGTGATGTGGAGATAGGGAAGTACCATCAGTTCGGGGTTGGAGAATCGGGAGAGTTGGGTGAGCAGGAAGATTCTGGTTACGGATTTTGTTTGGCCGTCCACGGCGCCGGAGCGGGAAGTGCTGGCCAGGGTCGGGGCGGAGATAATCGAGGCTCCGGACGGCAGGGAGGAGACGCTGGTCCGGCTGGCCGAAGGGGTCGAGGGGATCATGACCTGCTTCGCGCAGGTGACTCCGGCAGTGGTGCGGGCGGCCAGGGAGTGCGTGGTCATCAGCCGGTACGGGGTTGGGGTGGACAATATCGCGGTGGATGCGGCGACGGAGGAGGGAATCGCCGTCACCTACGTTCCCGATTACTGCGTGGACGAGGTTTCGGACCACGTGATGGCGTTGCTGCTGACCTGGAATCGGCAGATCGGGTTTTATGATGGAGTGGCGAAGCAAGGCATCTGGGGCGGGTCGGTGTCGCCAGCACCGCTGACCCGGCTGCGAGGGCAGACGCTGGGCGTAATCGGATTGGGACGCATTGGGCAGGCGGTGGCCCGGAAAGGCAGGGCGTTCGGGTTGGAGGTGACGGCATGCGATCCGTACTTGCCGGAGGGGACGGTTGTGCCGGCAGGAGTGGAGCCGTCGGGGCTCGCGGAACTGCTGGGGAAGGCGGATTACGTGACGGTGCATACTCCTCTGAACGCAGAGACGCGGGGGCTGCTGGGTCCGGCGGAGTTTGCCTTGATGAAGCCGAATGCGTATGTGATCAACTGCGCGCGGGGGCCTATCATCAACGAAGGTGCGCTGTACGAGGCGCTGCGGGACGGTCGGATCGCCGGCGCGGGGCTGGATGTGATGGAGGAAACGGCACCCGCGGCGGATAATCCGCTGTTTGCCCTGGAGAATGTGATCGTCACGCCCCACGTCGCCTTTTTGTCCCAGCAGTCGGTGCTGGAGCTGGAGGTGCGGACGGCGCAGGCGACGGCGGATGTGCTGGAGGGACGGATGCCGGAGTTCCTGGTGAACCCGGAGGTGTTGCCGAAGGCCCGGCGTCGGTTAGAGCAGGGCTGATGGGCCGGGCGGCTTCGTCTACCTGGATTCGGGATTCACGCCATGCTTGGCGAGGATGGCGTCCACGAAGGGTTTGAGGACGGTTTCGGCGTGGTCGATCATAATGCCGATTACTTCGTCCGGGTTCTCCCGATCGTAGAAAACGACCAAGTCTTGGGCAATGGTCTCCCCCTCCCCGAAGGGCTTGCCGCAGTCTACGTACAGCGTACTCGTTCCTGCCCAATACTCGGTGGATGCCGACGGGAGAGGAGCGGATTCGCGGTGGTCTAGGATTGGCTCGGCCATGGTCGTCCCCCATACTTCTTTGCGAGTTGCCGGTCCGGGTAGGCGGTGTGGAACAGACCGTCCTCAACGCTGCCGACGAACACCAGTTTAATCCATTGTCCAAACTCAGGCACCCTTCCGGCCAGGATTGTCCTCTCTTCACCGCTTTCGGGATCGACCTCGACCCAACGGTCGTATGGGTTCCTGATTATGCGGACAATCCATTCCTGCCGGACAGTCGGATGGCGGTCGGCAGTTGCAAAGCCGTGCGGGGTTTTCCGCAGAAGGCGAAATTCCTGGCTCAACCGAAGGGGATGGAGCTCGCTATCGCCGCCAGGATTCATGCAATTCTAATGCTGCCGTCCCGGGGGTCTTGTCGTCCTGCGGTTGTCCAAAAGCCGGCGTGGTCACACCAGGGTCAGAGGACGTTCCAGCGGGGGTTGGCGGCGGCTTCGGTGGTGAGGCGGTCGACGATCCAGTCCTTGACGGAATCGGCGAGGTAGAAGGTGGGCTTGATGAGGTCGCTCTGTTCCGTGATGACTCCCTCTCGCAGGGCCACGTCAGCTACGTCCGAACCCGGGCGGATGCGGACGCCGACGCGGAGGTTGGCCAGGGATGGCTGGATCTGGCGGAGGAAGTCGAGCTTCTGGTCAACGGTCTCCGGGGTCTCGCCGGGCTCGCCGAAGAACTGGGAGATGATGTAGTTGAGACCGGCTTCGTCGCAGCGCCGGCAGACCTCCTGCAGGGGCTCCATGCGCTCCTCGAAGGACTGGTCGTTGAGATCGTGGTTGGCGAGGCCCTTCATGATGAGCAGACCGGAGCCGGACTGCTTCATCAGATTGAGGACCTCGTCGTCGACGGACTCGGGGACGGGAGCTAGGTAGCTGTTCCAGTGGACCTTCAACTCGGCCTCAATGATGGAGTTGCAGAGGGCCTTGGCGTGGGGCAGGGGGACGTTGAAGCCAGCGCCGTCGATGAAGAAAACCTTGCGCAGCCCGAAGCGGTTCTTCATTTCCTGGATTTCGCCGACCACGTCCTCGATGGGGCGGAGGACGCGCCAGTTGTTGGGGTCGCTGCCCGGGTCCATGGCGTGGGAGAAGTTGTCATCCAGCTTGGTGACGATGCCGATGCCGAAACCGGCCTGCTCGTAGCGGGTCATGTCCAGCTCATCCAAGCGGGGCGGGACGGAAAACTCGGAGTAGGCCAGGCCGTTGAAGTTGAGGGAGCCGTCCCGGTTCCGGGAGACGACCCCGGGAAGGTGCTGGAAGTCCTCGCCGCTTTCCAGGCAGTCGGTGAGCTGGGCGAAGGCTTCGCCTCCGTCGCCGGCGATGCCGATGTCGGGTTCCAGGTAGGAGAAACATTCCCGGGGCAGGAGGCTGAAAGCCGGGCCGCCGACGACCACGGGAGCCGTGGTGATGGAATGGAGCTTGTCGACGACTTCCTTGGTGATGGGGAGGGCCCACTGGGGGTCCATGTAGCTGGAATTGTCCAGGTTGCGGAGGGAAACACCGACGAGGTCAGGCTGGTACTCGTTGACGGTGTTTTCCACCTCGGCCAGGTAATCGTCGGCGAACATCAGGTCCAGGATGCGGAGCTGGTGGCGGTCGAGGTCCAGGTGTCCGGCGATGTAGGCCAGGCCGATGGGGACCGGCTGGGCGTTCATCCGGCTCATGAGACGGCGGTGGCGGTTGGTGGCGATGAGAAGAATCTGCATATTCCTGCCTCCTGTTCTAACTCGTCTAATTCGCTCGGGCGGGGACTCCCATTGGCTCAGCCCTCTGGGGGCCGGCCGGTGTGGTTTACTGGGCGGTGGTGCCTCCGTCGATGACCAGCTCGGAGCCGGTGACGAAGGAGGACTCGTCGGACGCCAGGTAGATGACCCCGTAGGCGACCTCCTCGGGCTTGCCGACGCGGCCCATGGGCAGACGCTGCATCCGCAGTTCCATCTGAGCCGGGTCGCTCAGCGAGTCCTGGATCATGTCGGTCTCGATGGGACCGGGGTGAACGGAGTTGCACCGGATGCCTTCCCTGGCATACTGGATGGCGGTGGACTTGGTCAGGAGCCGGACAGCGCCCTTGGTGGCGGTATAGCTGGCGGAGCCGCTGGGACTGCTGACCAGCCCGGCCGTCGAAGAGATATTAACGATGGAGCCTCCGCCGGACTCCCGCATGGCCGGGATGGCCGCCCGGGTGCCGAGGAACACGCCCTTGGCGTTGATGCTCATGATGCGGTCCCAGTCCTCGCCGGTGGTCTCCTCCAGGGTCTTGCGGATGAGGATGCCGGCGTTGTTCACCAGCACGTTCAGCTTGCCGTAGGCGCTGACGGCGATGTCCACGGCGGACTGCCAGTCGGACTCGCTGGTGACGTCGAGGTGAACGTAGGTGGCCTCGCCTCCGAGTTCCCGTATCTGGGCTTCGACCTGCCGACCCTCGTCATCCAAGATGTCGCCAAAGACGACGCTGGCGCCTTCCATGGCCAGCATACGGGCTTCGGTTGCGCCCTGGCCGCGAGCGCCGCCGCTGATAAGGGCTACCTTGCCATCCAACCTTCCCATTTTGTTCGTCCTTTCTTCTAAGGCCCGCCGCTTTCGGACCCGGTTCAAGTAACTCATCTAATGTCCCTGGGCGGCGGGGCCGATCAGGGCGCCGGGGGAGTGTCAGGGTTCGCTGCGGTCCCAATCGGGGAGGGCGTGGTAGCCCTCGAAGGGGACATCGACCCGGGCGGCGAGGCCCTGGGCCCGCTTGAGGCGCTGGATGTTGAAGAGGTGCGTCAGGTATTCGTAGTAGCGGTGCCGGAAGGTGGATTCCAGGCTGAGGTATCCCACTTCGGGGTTGTCGGGATCCCGGCGGGTGCCCCGGGGATGGGCCGCCGAGAACCAGATGCTGCCCTCCTGATAGGGGACCTGGACCTCGTAGGACTGGAGGCTGGCGACCGTCTCCCGCTCAAGGATCTGCTGGCTGATGTCCAGGCCGACCTGCAGCTTTTCCATGATGTCCGGGACGGCCCAGTACTTTTCCTCGTCCAGGCGCCGGTCGTATCCGGAGTTGATGATACCGTCGAGGTCGTCAATGGGAGGGGGGCCATCCGGGAAAATGATGCCGCCCCAGCGCTGGACAAACCAGCGCACGTCGCCGGAAGCCAGGTGGCTGAGGTTACGGCGGATGCTCCACTGGCTCCATCCCCATTGATCGGACTCAAAGTCCAACTGTTCGTCGGTGAGGCCCTCGATTTCTTCTGAAATCATGCGGTAGATATCCGACCGGAACTGGGGAAAGAGTTCGGTGGCGGGGGAGTCGGCGGGCAGGTCGGGCAGAGTCATAGGTCAACTCGCAGCAAGGGATGGGATTTGGGAGGTGACGACGCCGACGATTTCGAAGGCGGCCCGGTCGATTTCGTCGGGGGTGGTGTACCGTCCGACGGACAGGCGGATGGTCCCCTTGGCGTGTTCCATGGGAACCCGCATCGCCTCGAGGACACTGGACAACTCGACCCGGTCGCTGTGGCAGGCGGCTCCGGCGGAGGCGGCCACGCCTTCCAGTTGGTCCAGGATGTGGTTGGCCTCAGCACCGGGAAAGCTGACGCTGCTGGTGTTGGGCAAGCGGTGCTCGGGATGGCCGTTGATGCGGAGGTCGGGGAAGGCGCCGCGCAGGGCAGCTTCCAGCCGTTCCTGCATCCTCTTCATGTGCTCCGCATAAGAGGTCAGGTTCTCGCGGATCAGGCGGCAGGCGTGTCCGAGACCGGCGATGAGGACTACGTTCTCAGTGCCGGCACGCCAGTTGTTTTCGTGGCCGGCGCCGTGCATCAGCTTTTCCAAGGCGATGCCGCGGCGGATGTAGAGCGCGCCGACTCCCTTGGGGGCGTAGAGCTTGTGCCCGGCGATGGACAGCAGGTCAACACCGAGGGCGTCGACGTTGACGGGAATTTTCCCCACGGACTGGGCGCAGTCGGCGTGGACGGGGATGCCCCTGGCGTGGGCGGCGTCGGCGATTTCCCGGATGGGCTCGATGGTGCCGACCTCGTTATTGGCGTGCATGATGGTGACCAGGGCGGTCCGATCCGTGATGGCGCCGGCAACCTGCCGGGCGGTGACCATTCCGTGCTCGTCAACAGGCAGATAGGTTACGGAGCAGCCGCGGGTTTCCTCCAAGAAGCCGCATACCTCGATGACGGCGGGGTGCTCGACGGCGGAGGTGATGATGTGGGCCCCAGGGCCGGCCAATCCGGCTATGCCCTTGATGGCGTAGTTGTTGGCCTCGGTGCCGCCGCTGGTGAAAACGATCTCGTCGTCGTGGCAGCCGAGGAGGGCAGCTACTTCGTGGCGGGCTTCCTCGACGGCCTGCCGCGCCCGCTGTCCATAGGCGTGTCCGCTGGAGGGGTTGCCGAAATGGTGGTGGATGAAGGGGAGCATCGCCTCCGCGACGGCGGGGTCGATAGGCGTGGTGGCGTTATAGTCCAGGTAGACGGGATTCATTGAGTCTAAATCGCTCGGGCGCCTGTAAGGTTGGGTGGTGGCACTCCAGCCAACTCTCGCTCCGGCCGGTGGCCGAGGCCCCCCAATAGCTCCGCCTTGGAGGGTGCCTTGGTGAATATACTATAATGGAGTGCCGGGTGATGCTCCGGGTGGAGAACGGTACAACTTTAATCGGATTTGTCCCGTGCTGCAACCGCCGGAAGTTCGGTTAAAGCAAGATCCAGTAAACTTGTGAAGAACGTATGAAAACTGTGCAACCGAGGAGGTCAATATGACCGGAAATTCTTCCAACGGCGGGGCGCTGACGGCGGGCCAGGTGGCGGAGTTCGATGAGCGGTTCCGCACCGATCCGAAAAGCAACCTTATGCAAAACGTGGTGACGCGGCGGGACGTGAATGAGGTCGCCCTAGACCATTCCATCGTCCGGGAAGCGGAGCATACCTTCTCGACGAGGCTGGATGACTGGGGCGTGACCAACCAGGCGCGTTCCGGGCGGTGCTGGATGTTCGCCGGCCTGAACATGTTCCGGGTGGACAGCAAGGACGTGCTGAACGTGAAGGAGTTCGAGTTCAGCCAGAATTACGTGATGTTCTGGGACAAGCTGGAGCGGGCCAACTTCCTGCTGGAAGCCATCATCGAGACGGCCGACCGTCCGGTGGATGACCGGACGGTGGCATGGCTGCTGTCCCGGGGGGTGGAAGACGGCGGGCAATGGGACATGTTCGTCAACGTCGTGAAAAAGCATGGCGTGGTGCCCAAGTCGGTGATGCCGGAGACGGAGAGCTCCAGCAACACCATGCGCATGAACACGATGCTGAACTACCAGTACCGGCAGGGAGCCAAGCGCATCCGGGACCTGTACGCCACAGAGGCCGGTATGGATGAGCTGCGGGACTCCAAGGAAGAGTGTCTCGGCGCCATCTACCAAATCCTGAGCATCCACCTGGGAACGCCGCCGACCCAGTTCTTCTGGCAGTGGCGGGACAAGGACAACGAGTTCCGCCGGGACGGGGAGATGACCCCGCAGGAGTTCGCCGACAAGTACGTGACGACTCCCATGGAGGAATATGTCTGCCTGGTGCATGATCCGCGGTCGACCAGCCCGGAAGGCAGGACGTTCACCATCCAGTACCTGGGGAATGTGGTGGACGGTGCGTCGGTCAAGTACCTGAACGTGGACATTGAGCTCATCAAGTCCATCACCCAGCGGATGCTGGAGCAGGGAAAGCCGGTCTGGATGGGGTGCGACACCGGGAAGCAGATGGACCGGGACAAGGGTCTGTGGGACGCGGAGCTGTTCGATTACGCCGGTGTCTACGGGGCCGATTTTTCCCTGGACAAGGCGGCGCGGCTGGAGTACCAGCAGACGCGGATGACCCACGCGATGCTGTTCACGGGCGTGGACGTGGTGGACGGGAAGCCGCGGCGGTGGCGTGTGGAGAATAGCTGGGATGACAAGGTGGGGGACAAGGGCTTCTGCCTGATGAACGACTCGTGGTTCGCCGAGTATATGTTCGAGATCGCCGCTCCCAAGAGCTACCTGCCCCAGGAGCTGCAGGACGCTTGGGACCAGTCCCCGATAGAGCTTCCGCCATGGGACCCGATGGGTTCGCTGGCGGTTCGAGTGTAGCAGGAGATGGAGCCGGGGGATGATTCGTCCCGCCGCCTTCCTTGGAGCGGCTAATCAGGACAGTGGTCAGGTGGACTTATGATTCGTTTTGCGGTTGGGTCCCGAGGGGTATGGATTGGGTTGGCGCTGCTGCTGGTGCTCTCCCTGGGAATGCTGGGGTGTGCCCGGGAGGTAATTAAGGAGGTGGAGCGGGAGGTCCAGGTGGTGGCCACTCCCACGCCCGGAGGCCCGGCGGAGCAGGCCGGCGGAACGGGGCAAGCGGATTCCGCTCCGTCAGGGTCCAGTGCGGCGACAACGTCTCCGGCTACGTCAACTCAATCCGGCGGCGCGACGGGCGGTCCGGCGGCGGCTCCCCCCTCCGACCCAGTCTACAAGCTGGGGATTTTCTCGGACCTGACGACGACGAACTACTGGTCCTACCTGGGTTCCAGCGGCGACGGGACGATCTGGAACGGGTACGTGCTGGGCGGGGGACAGGCTTCCCTGTTCACCTACTCGGACCAGCGGTTCGACTGGGTGCCTTCCCTGGCCGCGGACTTTCCGACGCCGCTGCAGGAAGAGACGGTTGATGGGCAGACCATGTGGACGTCGGAGGTGACCCTGAAGGAAGGCATGACCTGGACGGACGGCAATCCGGTCACGGCCGAGGACTTCGTGTTCACGGTGCAGACGGTGATGGACCTGCAGCTGTCGGCCAACTGGGCCGGCATCGTGGACACCGAGTTCGTGGAGAAGGTGGAGGCGCAGGAACCCTACAAGGTGAAGGTGTACTTCAAGAAGAAGCCGGGCCTGTCCATCTGGCAGTTTGGGCTGGCATTCTGCCCAATCCTGTCCCAGGCGTACTGGGAGCCGGTGGTGGCAGAGGCCAAGGGCCAGGGGGAGATCCTCGAGCAGCAGAAGTTCCTGTTTGCCCATGTCCCGGAAAACGAGCCGTCGGCGGGCGGTTTCGTCTTCGAGAAGTGGGAGAAGGCGGCCTTCGCGGAGAAGACGAAGAACGAGGACTACTACTTTTCCGGGGTGACGGTTACGGAGTACGCCAACGGCGCCTATGCCGAGTCCAAGCCGGGGGCGTTCGAGTTTTCAGCCTACGGTGAGCCGACCGGGGATAAGGTGCTGGAGTACACCAGCGGGCCGCACGCAGACGCGACAATCCACAGCATCTACGGCAACCAGGAAACGGCGGTGCTGGCGCTGAACAAGGGAGACATCGACTTCATCATGAACCCGCTGGGCCTGCAGAAGGGCCTGCAAGCCCAGTTGGAAGAGGAAGAGAAGGTCGCCATCGTGGAGAATGCGTCCAACGGATTCCGATACCTGGGGTTCAACGTGCGCAAGGCCCCCATGGACGACATAGCGTTCCGAAAAGCCGTGGCAACCCTCATCGACAAGGAGTTCATCACCGGGACGGTGCTGCAGGGGGTGGCCATCCCCATGTATACCACGGTGGCCGAAGGTAACGGCTTCTGGTACAACCCGAACGTGGAGTTCACCGGGAAGGGGCTGTCCCGGCCGGAGCGGGTGGCGGAGGCAGTGAAGATCCTCAAGGGCGCCGGGTACACCTTTGAAAAGGAGCCGGTGGTCAGCGAGGACGGGGCGTTTATGGAGCAGGAGGGCGAGGGACTGCGGATGCCCAACGGGGAGCTGATGGAGGAACTGACCCTGATGGCCCCGTCGGCGGGCTACGATCCGCTGCGCTCGACCTTTGCCATCTGGATTGAGCGGTGGCTGAACGATGTGGGTATTCCGGTGAAAGCGCAGCTTACCGGGTTCAACGTTATCGTGGAGCGGCTGAGCGACGAAGAGAACCTGGAGCTCTGGATGTTGGGCTGGGGTCTGTCCCTGTATCCCGACTACCTGGAGGTGTTCTTCCACTCGCGGCATACCGGGGAGGACGGGCTGAACCGGGGCGGGTACAGCAATCCGGAGTTCGACGCGCTGGCGGACGCGCTCCTGGAGGAGACGGACCTGGAAGAAGCCAGGCGGCTGGTCTTCCAGATGCAGGAGTTCCTGGCTGATGACCTGCCCTACGTGGTGTTGTTCACAACGCCGCTGATCGAAGCGTACCGGGCGGACCGGCTGGAGTTTCCCTACACCACGGTGCTGGACGGCATCCAGGACCAGGGCGGCCTGACGACGACGGTAGTCCTGAAGTAACACCGGGGCGAGGCAGGGCGGGCTATGGCGGGTTACCTGGCGCGGCGGTTTGGCCAGATAGTTGTGACGCTCCTAGTGTTCGTCACGCTGGCCTTCTTCCTGATACAGGCCCAGCCGGGGAGCTACGCTTCCTTCTATGCCCTCAACCCGGATATCGAGCCGGAGGTGAAGGCGCAATTGGAGGCCAGCTTCGGTCTGGACCAACCGCTGTGGCGGCAGTTCCTCTCCCATCTCCAGAACTATGCCACGTTCAACTTCGGGGTGTCCTTCGGGCATTACCCCCGGCCGGTTATCGACGTCATCTTGGAGCGATTGCCGCGGACTGCGGTGCTTTTCCTGACGGCCACGGTGGTCTCCTTCTACACCGGGTTCCTGCTGGGGAAGACCATCGCGTGGCGGCGCGGCGGGTTCATGGAGTACACGGCCACGGTGTCCGGCGTGCTGCTGTTCACGATGTTCACCCCCTGGTTCGGGCTAATGATGATCTGGCTGTTCGCCTTCCAACTGGGATGGTTTCCGCTGGGCAAATTCCTGGATCCTTCCCTGTGGCGGGGGTCGCCGGTGGACGCCAACATGGTGTTCACCAGCATGATTATCACCGCGATGGCGTGGGGGGTGGCGCTGCTTGCTGCGACGCTGGCGGCGCGGCGCTGGGCACCGGGCAATGAAGGACGGGTTGTCCTGGCCGGGTTTGGACTGGCAATGGCGGCCGGCCTGGCAGCATGGTGGCTGTCCGGCGTTGGGCACCTGGCGTGGGACATCCTGCGGCACATGGCGCTGCCGGTGGGGACGCTGACGCTAATCTCCTTCGGGGGGACTATGCTCCTGACCCGGAACAGTATGCTGGAGACGATCCGGGAGGACTTCGTGACGGTGGCCCGGGCCAAGGGACTGCCGGAGCGGACGGTGCGGGACCGGCACGCGGCCCGCAATGCCCTGATGCCGGTGGTGACTAGCCTGGTGTTCAGCCTGGCCTTTGCGGTGGACGGGAGCGTAATCATCGAGTCCATATTCTCATGGCCGGGGATGGGCCGGACGCTTCTTGACGCGGTCCTGAAGGAGGACATGCCCCTAGCCCTGGGCGCGTTCGTGCTGCTGGGGGTGATGACCCTGGTGGCGCACCTGATTGCGGACATCCTTTACGTCTACCTGGACCCCCGGGTGAGGTACCAGTGACCGTGCCGGTGGTCCCCGGGCCCGGCGTTTCCGGCGAAGGTCCCGGGGGATGGGACTTCCCCGAAGAAGCGGCAGTGCCGGGGCGTTTCGGAGTCCAACTGGCCCGGCTGAGGGTGGCGTGGGCGACGTTCCGGGGCGCATGGGGGATATTTGCGGCCAGCCGGATCGGGGTAATCGGGCTGATCATCATAGCGGCGTTTGCGCTGTTCGCCCTGGCGCACCCTATCCTGATGAACACCGTGTGGGACCGATCGGTGTATGACCCCATTACCGGATACGGGTTTGACGAATTCCAGCACCCGGCTCCGCCGTCGAGGGCACACCTGCTGGGCACGGACTCGCTGGGGCGGGACGTATTAAGCCAACTGATGTCCAGCGCGGGTTCGGAGTTTCTCCTGGGAATCACAGCGGCGCTGGTGACGGTGGTGATTGCCACCAGCATCGGGGCAATCGCGGCGTACTATGGCGGGGTAGTGGATGCGCTGCTGATGCGGCTGGCGGACATCATCATCATGCTGCCCACCATTTCGCTCCTGATAGTCCTCACGGCGCTGTTCGACCTGAACCTAATGCAACTGGCGCTGGTGCTGGGGATCCTGGCGGGATTCGGAGGGACGGCTATCATCCTGAAATCGCAGGCGTTGAGCATCAAGGTGAAGCCATACATCGAAGCGGCGCGAGTGGCGGGCGGCGGACATGTTCACATCATCTTCGTTCACATAGTGCCCAACCTGCTGCCCCTGTCACTGCTGTACATGATGTTCACTGTGACCGGGGCGATATTCTCTGAGGCCGTGCTGTCCTACTTCGGAATCCTGAACATCCGCATGAGCTGGGGAATTATGATCCACACGGCCTCGACGGGAGGATACCTGCTGGGCGGCGTTGAATACTGGTGGCTGATCATCCCGGCCGGAGCGTCCATTACCATGCTGTGCAGCGCGTTCTACCTGGTCGGGCGGGCGCTGGATGAAGTAGTGAACCCCCGGTTGCGGCGGCAGTACGATGCGTGATCCGGTGGCGGACATAAACGGGCCGGTGCAGGGACGGCCCGCCCTGTCCGTGGAAGGCCTGACGATGCACTACCTGACCCGGCACGGGACGGTGCGGGCAGTGGATGGAGTGTCCTTCGGACTGGAGCCGGGCGGTTCCATGGGCCTGGTAGGCGAGTCGGGGTGCGGCAAGAGCAGCATCGCGCTGTCGCTGATGAACCTGCTGCCGGACAACGGGCGCCTGATTTCCGGGCGAGTGATGCTGGGGGGTGAGGACCTGCTGGCAATGGATGGCGGCGAAGTCCGGGATTTCCGCTGGCGGCGGGTGGCGATGGTGTTCCAGGCGGCGATGAATGCCTTGGACCCGGTGTACCGGGTGGGGGACCAGATAGTAGAAGCGATCCAGAACCACGGCCTAGAGACCCGGAAGGACGTCGCCCGGGAGCGGGTAGCGGCCCTGTTTGACGTGGTCGGGCTGGCCCGTCCAGTGATGACCCGTTTCCCCCACGAGTTGAGCGGGGGGATGCGGCAGCGGGCGATGATCGCCATGGCGTTGAGCTGCGAGCCGGACCTGATAATCGCTGATGAGCCGACCACCGCGCTGGACGTTATCGTGCAGGACCGCATCTTGCGGGAATTGAAGCGAATCCAGCAGGAACTGGGGATGAGCATGCTGTACATCACCCACGACATAGCGGTGGTGGCGGAGGTAACGGAACGGACGGGGGTTATGTACGCAGGGCAGCTGGTGGAACTGGGAGATACGGTCCAATTGTTCCGGCAGGCGATGCATCCCTACACCAAGGCCCTCCTGTCGTCCTTCCCCAGCGTGGTGGGGGAGAAACGGCCCCTGGAGACACTGGCCGGAGAACCGCCCAACCTGATTCAACCGCCGCCGGGGTGCCGTTTCCATCCCCGCTGTCCGCTGGCGACGGACATCTGCCGGACGGTCGCGCCGCCCCAGGTGGAGTTTGCGGGAGGGTGGGCAGTGTGTTGGCATCCCCTGGCGGGGGAGGAGCCTGATCCAGAGCTGGTTGCGGAAGAGGCGGCCCGGAATGGCGCGTGACATGACCGGTGCGTCTGGGGTCAATGGGCCATTCGAAGCCCTGGTCCGGGTGGAAGGGATGACCAAGCTGTTCCCGGTGGGCGGCGGCCTGCTGCGGGGGCCCACCGGATACGTCCACGCGGTGGACGGGGTGGACTTTGACATTCTCCGGCAGGAAACACTGGGACTGGTAGGGGAATCGGGGTCTGGAAAGACCACGGTCGGCAGGCTGCTGGTCAAGCTGCTGGAACCGACAGAGGGGCGGATATTGTTCCGGGGGTTGCCAGAGGAATCCGGCCAAGATAGTCGGGAGAATGGGGGACAATCCAGCGGAATGGTGGACACGGCTACCCTGAATGGGACGGGATTAAAGCAGTTCCGGCGGCAGACGCAGATGGTCTTCCAGGACCCCTACGAGTCGATGAATCCGCGCCGGACGGTTTTCGATACCGTGGCGGAGCCGCTGAACGTGCAGGGTATGGGGACGCGGCAGCAGCGGTTGGGCCGGGTGTCGGAACTGCTGGGGATGGTGGGGTTGACCCCGCCCTCAGCCTACCTGTTCCGGTTTCCCCACGAACTGTCCGGCGGGCAGCGGCAGCGGGTGGCGATAGCCAGGGCGCTGGTGGTAGGGCCGTCCTTCGTGGTTGCCGACGAGCCGACATCGATGCTGGACGTGTCCATCCGGACCGGTATCATGACGCTTATGCAGGACCTGAGCGACCGCTTGGGCATAACCTACCTGTACGTTACGCATGACCTGGCTGTGGCGCGGTACATGTGCCAGCGGATCGCGGTCATGTATTCCGGCAAGATCGTGGAGATGGGGGGAACGGAAGAACTCCTGAGCCATCCACAACACCCGTACACGCGGGCGCTGCTGTCGGCGGTGCCCGTGCCGGACCCGGGCTACCGGAGGGAGCCGGTGGATATCCGGGGCGAGGCCACGGCCGCGGTGGACCCGCCGGACCGGTGCCGGTTCTACGACCGGTGCCCGGTGAGGGAGGACGTCTGCCGGGACAATCCCCACCCGCCGCTGGAGGAAAAATCCCCGGGACACACGGCAGCATGTTACCGGGTGTAGACTGGGCGGCAGCACCACGGCTTGCGGGGGTTGTATGAAAGTCCACCTGGTAGACGGCACCTACGAACTCTTCCGGGCGTACTATGCCCTGCCATCCGCCAAGGCTCCTGATGGAAGGGAGGCGGCGGCCATCCGGGGGCTTATCCAGACGCTTCTCACCCTGCTGAGGCGGGACGACGTAACCCACGTGGGATGTGCCTTCGATCATGTGGTGGAGTCGTTCCGGAACGATCTGTTCGACGGGTACAAGACGGGCGCTGGAATGCCGGAGGACATCAAGGCGCAGTTCGGATTGGCGGAGCGGGCTACCCTGGCCTTGGGCCTCGTCACCTGGCCGATGACGGAGTTCGAGGCCGATGATGCCATCGCCACGGCGGCATTCCAGTGGAGGGACGATCCCAGGGTGGAGCAGGTGGTGATATGCTCGCCGGACAAGGACCTGGCCCAGATGGTGTCCGCGAGCCGGGTGGTGGTATGGGACCGGCGGCGGGATACCGTGATTGATGAAGGGGGAGTGAGGGAGAAGTTTGGTGTGTCTCCGGTGTCAATCCCCGATTACCTGGCACTGGTGGGAGACGCGGCGGACGGGTTTCCGGGGATTCCCAAGTGGGGAGCAAAGACAACGGCGCAGGTGCTGGAGAGGTACGTCCACCTTGAAAGCATCCCCGATGATCCGGCTGATTGGGAAGTGAAGGTGCGGGGAGCGAAGGGGGCGGCGGAGAGCCTGTCCCAGCGCCGGGGGGAGGCGGGTCTGTACAAGCGGCTGGCGATGCTCCGGCTGGACGTTCCGTTGCGGGAGGGACTGGGCGACCTGGAGTGGCAGGGAGCGCGGCGGGAGGAGTACGAGTCCCTGTGCGATGAACTGGGGTTCAGCGGCTTGCGGGACGCGCCGCACCGGTGGCTCGGAGAGTAGGGGGGCGGGCCACCAAGCCGGGAGAGGGCAGCCCGCCGAGTGCCTCGCCGGGGCCGTCGATGATGATTTCTTCAAGCTGGGTTGGCTCGCCGGCGGCGCGGAAGGTGATTCCCTGTCCGGTAAGGGACACGTTGGGCATCCGAAGGGTGGGGGGTTTGGGCGGGATATTACCTGGCAGGAATACCGTAGGGAGCCCGGCGTTTTTTCTCCAGGATTGCGTTCAGGAATCGCCTTTTGACGTGACGGGAAAGTTCTTCCTGACACCTGACCGGCCGAATTAATCCCTTATAGCGGATTTTGCCGGGGGAGCGTGTCCGTCGGTGGACAACCTCGTAGGATATCCGTGTTTCATCGGACTGTGGGGATGCCGTCAGGATGGGCACAAGCAACTTGGCAGCGTGCTCAATCATCACCCCGTGATGGTCGAAGTCATCGGTATAGAACACGGTGACATTCTGGGCAACGTCTTCGCCGTTTGATGCGGGTTTGCCGTTGCCGAGGTAAGGGGTGTCGGATTTCGGATCGTAGTCTATTCGCAGCTTGGGAGTCCTGGCCGTTTCGCGGTGTTCCATGAGTTAGCCGGCCTGGTTGGACAGGGTAACTGTGGCTGTCTCCTCGGCGGCGGCAAGTATGGGCAACAGGATCTCGGCGGCGTGTTCGAGGGTGAAGCCCACCGCGTCTCCCTCGGAATTGTAGTCGGCGATGAGGTTCTCGGCCACGTCATCCGCGTGACTAGCGGGTTGTTCGTTCCAAAGCGAAAGGGTATCGGTGTCTTTAAAGTAAGAAACCTTTAGTTTCATGGTCTCCCCCACTTTGACTTCCTCGTTGTAGTAGTCAGTGGTCTCCACCGGGGCATTGTATCCTAAACCGCTCCTTCCGCCTCCAGCCCGGATAGCTCTTCCGGGGTCAGGCCGCCGAGGGTGGTGAGGATTTCCCGGTTGTTTTCGCCCAGGGTGGGCGGGGTGTCGGCGGCGAAGTCCACGCATTCTGTGAGGTGGATGGGGGTCTTGAGGGAGGTGAACTGCCCGCCCAGGGTGTCACCGGTGGAGACGAACATATCGCGGGCGGAAAGGTGGGGGCACTGGTCCAGGTCGGAAATGGTCTGGGCGATGCCCATGGAGAAGCCAATCTCGGTGAGCTTTTCGGCGACTTCCCACTTGGGCAACTGGCTGGACCATTCCTCGATGGCTGGGATGACGTTCTGGAAGTAGAACTCGCCGTCCGGGTCCTGTCCCAAGTAGCGGGGGTCATCGGCGAGATCGTCGCGGCCGATGAGCTGCCACATGGCTTTGAGGCGTTCCGAGGAGCGGACGCCGGCCATGAGTACGTACCCATCCCTGGCCTTGAAGGGCATCCCCGCGGTCACCAGCCGGTCGCGGGAGCGGGTGGGATTGCGGCCGGTGGACTGGTAGACGTTCATGCTGCTGACGAGGTGGGACACCATGCACTCGTACATTCCCATGTCCACCATCTGGCCCTGCCCGGTCTGATCGCGGGTGCGGAGAGCAAGGACGATTCCCAGGGCGGTCCACAGGCCGGGCACCGAGTCGCCGATGTTGTCCCCTACGGCCTGGGGCGGGCTGTCGGGCTCTCCGGTCACCTCCATCCATCCGGCCATGCCCTGGATGCTGAGGTTGTTGGCCGGCCAGGCGGAGTAGGGACCGCGCAGGCCGTCGCTGTCGCCGTATCCGGTGATGCTGGCGTAGACTAGGCGGGGGTTGATTTCATGGAGGGTGTCATAGCCGAGTCCAAGCCGCTCGAAAGCACCCGGTCCCCAGTTGTCGATCAGCACGTCCGATTCCCTGACGAGGTTGCGGAAGGCTTCCTTGCAGCGGGGGTCGCGGAGGTCGAGGGTTACGCTTTTCTTGTTCCGGTTGATGCCGAGGTACCGGGAGCTGACCTGCTGCCCGTCGGGTCCCGACAGGAAGGGGCCGCGGCCCCGGGAGAGGTCGCCGCTGCGGGGCCGTTCGATCTTGATGACCTCGGCGCCCATGTCGGCGAGGATGAGGGAACAGAAGGGTCCGGCGACGATATGGGTCGCATCCAGGACGCGGATGCCGTGGAGCGGGAGGGGCAGTCTTTTGTCTGGCGTGGCCATCGCAGCACTTCCTCGGGTGAGCAAGTAGAATCGTACCGGGTTACCGTTCCTCAGAGCGCCGAATTGGGGCACCGGCCCGCCAACGCACCGCCTTACCAAGGGAATATGTTGACCCCGTTTCCGTCCACTACACCCAGATTCCTCTCTTTTCCTCCGAGGACCACTGTCACGTTTTCGCTGACGTTGACGTAGTAGATGGTTCTCGGAATCACGAGGCTCAGTTCGGTCATGTCATCTCGGTTGGGACCCGGCCCCCGCGGGGTAATCAGTTGTTCGGGGGTGTAGGTGTTGTTGGGGTCGTACAGGGCCCACGATTTGGTGGCATTATCGAAGGTGGCTACCCAAAGAAGATTGTCCCCCAACGGGGCCATAGCTTCCCCCACCGGTTGTTCGCCCGATGGGGGCGGAGGCGTGGTGGGCTCCGGGACCGGTGTCGCGGCGGGCTCCGGCGTCTGAGTCGGGGTTGGTTCCGGTGTGGCGGTTGGCGTCGGAGTCGGTTCGGGAGTGGCGGTGGGCTCCGGCGTAGCGGTTGGTTCCGTAGTTGGGGTCGGGACCGGGGTGTCCGTTGGTTCCGGGGTGGGAAACTCCGCCATCGCAGCCCCGCTTCCCGATGGTTGGGAAGAGCCGGCCGGTGCGCTGGAGATCTGGTTGCCTGTGCCGGACGCGGGCGAGGGAGATTCGGGCGCGGAACCGCCGGAGCAAGCGGACAATGCGAAAAGGACAATCACGCCGAAGATGGCTGCCAATAGGTACGGAAAGTAATGTATCCGACTGAACGGGAGTATGCTCATTGAATCCCTTCTTTCGGGGTTAGGATACGTATATCGCCAATTAACGTAACACACCAAGCACCGCAGCTAAAGGTGCTTGGGCGGTCAGAACGGGCCGGAATTGCTGACCGGGGATGGGTCAGGTGGTGGTTACGTCCGACGGGGCCGGCCCGAAGCGGGCGGCCTGGAGCTGTTCGGTGGTGGCGGGCGGTTCAGCGGCAAGTTCTTCGTAAAGGGACGGCGGCGGCCGGACATCAACGAGGGCAGGTATGACCTCTTCGCCCATCAGCCGGACCGACTTCATGATTTTCTCGTGCTCGATGCCGCCGAACATCATCCAGTTGCTCACATGGGTTACACCGAGTTCGGCGGCTTCCCGGAACTTGCGGATAACAGTGTCGGGGCTCCCGAAGAAGAGACGCTGCATGAAGCCATCATCGTCCAACTCTCCCTGGTAGGGGCCGACCTGCACCCGTCCATCCTCGACGTCCAGGCGGTTCAGGGCCCGGCCCGCCCGGTTCTGCCAGCGGGCGTAGGAAAGCTGGGCCCGGGCTTCCTTGTCGGTTTCGGCGACGTGGGTGATGGCCTGCATCCCCATCTCGATGTTGTCCACCGGCTTCCCCATTCCCATGCGGAAGTGGACAAGGGCGCCCAGGTGGGCGCGCATTCCGGCGGCGCCGAGCAGTCCGGTGGTGATGGGCATCATGTCCCGTTCCGCGGCCAGCTTCATGGACTCGACGCTGGTGCCTGCGACCCAGAAAGGAGGATGGGGTTTCTGCAAGGGCTTGGGCCAGACGGTGGTGGGATTGTCGATGTTGATGTGTTCGCCAGCGTAGGTGAAGGACTCGTCCTGGGTCCAGGCCTTCACCAGGACGTCCACGGTTTCCAGGGTGCGCTGGCGGGACTCGTCGAGCGAGATCCCGAACCGGGCCATTTCGTGGGGCTGGTATCCCCGGCCGATGCCGCAGATGAACCGTCCGTCGACCAGATTGTCCAGGACGGCGACTTCTTCAGCCAGGCGAAGAGGGTCCCAGATGGGGAGGACCAGGATGCCGGTGGCGATTTTCAGTTTCCGGGTGCGCTGCCCGATGTGGAGGGCCTGCAGGAGGGGTGCCGGAGAATTGCCGTAATTGGAGAAGTGGTGCTCGGCGATGAGGCAGTAGTCGAAGCCGACTTCCTCGGAGTACTGGATGTGTTCGACGCCTTCCTCGAACAGGGTCTTCCAATTGCGAATCCCGGGATTGGGCCATTCGCAGAAAAGTCCAAAATTCATGGAGGGAATTTTGCTCCTGGAGAAGGGGAGTGTGGGGTCGGCTTCAACCGGCCGTCACGGGAGTGTATACGTGACATAACTGACAGTCAACGCCGGGTAGGACGGGCCCTGTTGTACAATCAAATGGGACTGATCGGGCAGGTTGAGGACAGGTCAAGGGGATAAGCCAAGCGGGAGTAGAGGCATCTCCGTGTCAGCTAGGTCACGGGAAAGACGCAAGATACCGCGGGATGCGGGCCCGTGGGTCTTTTACTATGATGGCGAATGCGGGTTTTGCATCCGCTGGGTAGGGCTTTTGGGGCGGCTAGACCGGGCCGGACGGGTCTCATGGGCGGCTTTTCAATCGCTGGACAGTCCACCCCGGGGGATAGGCTGGGAGGACTTGAAAAGGTCGGCTTACCTGGACTCCGACCCGCGGGCGGGTGCGGCAGACCTGCACGAGGGATTCTTCGCCTTCCGGCAACTGACCCTGCGAATACCGGCGCTGTTTCCGCTGGCGCCGGTTTTCTGGCTTCCCGGGATGGGATGGCTGGGGAGCCGGGTGTACCGCTGGGTCGCCGATAACCGTTACAGGCTTTCCTGCCGGCAGCCGTTCAGCAGGGGATGATTCCCAAAGTTTTCCCGACCGGGTTCACAACCTTGATTCAGAGGATCGGGTCGGCCGGTTACTGGCAGAGGAGACTTTTCTCTCCGGTCGACGCTTCGTCCCTGGCCGTTTTCCGCATCGTCTTCGGACTGCTGATGGTGTGGGAGACGTGGCGGATCATCGACAACGGCTGGGTCGAGCGGCACTTCTCAGGCAAGGATTTCTACTTCACCTACTGGCCGCTGGATTTCCTGCGCCCCTGGCCCGGCGACGGGATGTACCTCCACCTCGCCTTGATGGGGATTTTCGCCGGCTTCGTCGCCCTGGGGTTCCTGTACCGGGTCAGCGCGGCCTGTTTCTTCCTGATGTTCGCCTACGTCTTCCTGCTGGAGAAGGCGCGCTACCTGAACCACTTCTACCTCATCTGCCTCCTGTCGGCGTTGCTGGCCGTCCTTCCAGCCCACCGTCAGTGGTCCATCGATTCCCTCCTTTGGCCTGCTCTTCGTTCCCCGGCGGTTCCGGCATGGAGCCTTTGGCTGCTCCGGTTTCAGATTGCCGTGCCCATGTTCTTCGCGGGTCTGGCCAAGCTCAACGGGGACTGGTTGCGGGGAGAGCCGCTGCGGATGTGGCTCGCGGCGCGGCCGGACTTCCCTTGGCTTGGCCTTTATTTCCAGGATGAGGCATTGGTCTGGGCCATGGTATACGGGGCGCTGGCCATTGACCTGCTCTTCATCGGATACATCACCAACCGGCGGACGCGGGTTTTCGGGTTCGGGCTGGTGGTGCTGTTCCACATCTTGAACGCCCGCCTGTTCAGCATCGGGATATTCCCCTGGCTGATGATCGCGGCCACTCCGGTGTTTTTTGGGCCGGACTGGCCCCGCCGGGTGTGGGACGACATCCAGAGTAGGTGCGCTTGGCGGGGTAGCCGCCTGGCCTCGGGGATTGTTGCCGGGACAATAGCCGGATTGTTGGTTCCCGAGCAACCCCACATCATGACCCTCCTGTGTGGGGCCCTGGGCGTGGGGTTGTTCGCCTGGCGCCTGGATGAGCCGTTCCGGAGGCAGGAGGCAGCACATCCCGGGGCTGAGCCGGAGGGTTTTAGAAGTCCAGATGCCCCGGACTTGACGCTGCGGCGCCGTTGGGCTGTTGTCCTGTTGGGGGCCTGGGTTGCGGTCCAGGTTCTGCTCCCCCTGCGGCACTACGCCATTCCCGGCAATGTTCACTGGACGGAGGAGAGCAGGGACTTTTCCTGGCACATGAAGCTGCGGGACAAGCAGTCCAGCGCTTATTTCGAGGTGGTCACCGGGGATGGGGCCAAAGTCGTTCAACCGGAAGAGCATTTGACCGGGTGGCAGGCGCCCAAGATGGCTTCCCGCCCGGAGATGGTAGTCC
This sequence comes from Dehalococcoidia bacterium, assembly GCA_965203675.1. GTDB lineage: Bacteria > Chloroflexota > Dehalococcoidia > Lucifugimonadales > UBA3495 > CATOSK01. The sequence goes on from CBDBDE010000001.1 coordinate 1,098,244, forward strand.
AATATGCCCGCTACCTGGAACGGTTATCCCAGGAGCAGGGTGAGGGAGATGTTGAAGTCCGGGCGCATGTATTCTCCGCGCTGAACGGCAGGCCGGCGCAGCGGCTGGTGGATGAGACAGTGGACCTGACGGCGGTGGCGAGGCCGTGGTGGGGGAACGCCTCCTGGATATTGCCACTGCAAACCCCGCTGAGGGCGGACGGGGTTGGGGAAGCCGGTCAGGACATAACCCCAACCAGGACGTTGCCGCCGTAGCCGCCGGCGTAGGGCGGATAGTTCCGCTCCTCCGGGGCGAACCGGTTTTCCCGCAGCAGCCGCAGCCAGGTCTCCTTGGGGAAGAGGCCGTGGGTGTGGTGGTCTTCCTCGATGGTGCGGACACCGTGGTCGTTAATGATGTAGAAGAAGACGGATTCCATTTGGGTGTCGGAAGGGTCGAGGTCGTCGGCGTGTTCGATGAAGGTGACGGTCAGTCCCTCTCTTTCATGGACCCAGTGGAGGACCGAAGGCCCGGCAAACGTCTCGCGGTAATGGTCCGGGGCCAGGAGCAACACCCCGCCGGGGCGCAGGTGCATCCTGGCGGTCTGGAATACAGCGGCCAGGTCGTCCTCGGTGAGCATGTAGTCGATGGCGTCGTGGGCTAGGACGGCGTCGAAGGTGAATCCCAACCGGACGTCCCGCATATCCCCGAGGTGGTGCGGGACTGACGGGTTGAGCTGCTGGGAAAGGGACAGCATTGCCGGAGAGAGGTCCAATGCTGTGAGGTTGAACCACTGGGAGAGGTGGGAAAGAACGTGCCCGCCCCCGCAGCCCATGTCCAGGACGGTGTGGCGACCCGGTCCCAGCTTTTCCTGCAGGATTTCCTTTAGATGCCAGGCCTCGACGGCGTACTCCTCCGGCGGGCTGAGGATGGGCCACAGGTGGGCCAGTTCGTGATAGAGGCGGTGGTGCTCCATGACATGGGACCAGCAGAGGGGTCAGGCAGAAAATGGAGAGCCATTGAGAATTCGGGGGATGGGCACCGGGTTGGGGTTGATGGTTTGGTGCCGGGAGAGGGGATCGAACCCACACACCCTCGCGGGTAGCGGATTTTAAGTCCGCCGCGTCTACCTTTCCGCCATCCCGGCTTACTGGTAATTTAAGCACAATTTGGGGGATTCTTCACGCGGTCCACCGAACGCTGGAAGGGCAAATGCAGCTTCCATTCACGGGCGGGACTCGTCCAGCAGGGAAGCTAGGCCGTCCTTCAAGCTCCGGTGCGGTAATCCCAGGGCGGTCATGGTGGCCGCGCAGTCGAGCCCCAGTTTTTCGGGACGGGCGGCCGGTTCCGGTTTCGGCACGACCAGGTTAGGGTCCAACCCGAAGGCGGCGGCCACTTCCTGAGCAAAGCCCATCATGGTAACCCAGTCCCCTCCGGCGATGTGGTGAATGCCCGGAAATTCCCCATCGATCAGGGCTGCAATTCCATTCACGAGATGTTCCACGTAGACCGGCGTCCGGTAGACATCGGTTGGAGCGTAATAGGGTTGACTGCGGCCCAAGTGGTCTATGAGCCAGGGAACGAAGTTGCGCTTGCCCGGGTGGGGCCACCCGTAGACTATGCTGGTGCGGATTATGCTCCAGTCGCCGGCTAACTCGGCGACCCGCCGCTCCGCCTCCCACTTGGTCCGGCCGTAGTGGGTGACGGGATTGGGAGTGTCGTGCTCTCGGTAGGGGCCGTTAGCGCCGTCAAAGACATACTCGGTAGACATGAAGACAAGCCTGGCGCCGCTCTGGCGGCACAGCCGCGCTGCGGTTTCGGTCCCGGCAACGTTGACCGCCGTGGCCTGGTCCGGCTCTCGTTCCGCCGTGTTCACGTCGGCCAGGGCGGCGAGGTGCACCACCACATCGGGCCGGACGGAACGGAACAACCGGTCCAGTTGTGCCGGTTCAGTGAGGTCGAGCCTGTGCCAGGAGTTGCCGTCTTCCGGCGGAGGCTGGGACAGGAAGGCCCCGGCAACGGAGTGAGCGGCGGTTTCCGACAGTCGCCGGACCAAGTGCCGCCCGATGAATCCGCTGGCCCCGATTACGAGCACCCGCGCCATGACTGCTCCTTATGACCCGTACGAGGGAGTTGGCTGGCCCTATTATATGGTCGAGGCCGGGTGCCCGCAGTTGGGCGCGGCGGCCATATCTCGACGGATGGCGGGCCCGATCCCGGCGGAGCGGAAAGTTGGAAGAACTTTTGCTGGCTGTCCGGCGTAAACTTGTGCATTGCAGCAGGTCCCACAAAACCTTCGGGCACAGAAGAGGTGAATCGTGAGGTTTCCGAAGACCAGGACATCGTGGGCAGGGATGTTGGCAGGGCTGATGCTGGCGTTGCCGACGCTGGTGGCCTGCGGTTTGGAATCCCCGCCGCAGGAAACCCCGCCCCAGGAAACCCCGGTCACCCCGGCTTCTTCCACTCCGACGCGCCAACCGACACTCACCGCAACCCCTGAGCCGGTCGCGAGACCGGAAACCTCTACTCCGGGTCCAATAGCCGCACCCTCGGCAACACCGGAAGCTACGGCAGCCCCTGCGACTCCATCCATCGCCATCGGTACGAGTACACGGGAAGAACTTCAGGAGGCCGCCTTCGGGTACCTGCGCGAGCTTGCCGAGGGCCTTGGTCCGAGGGAGAGTTTAACGGCGGAGGAGACAGCGGCGGCGGATTTCCTGATGGCGACCTTCATCGAATTGGGCTATTCGCCTGCCCGCCAGGAATTTGAGGGGACTTCCCTGGAGGCGTCGCTTACGGTGGACGCCCCGGCGGGTTGGGGAGAGGATGCGCCGAGGGCGAGGCCGTTAACGGGGTCTGCTGCGGGCAGTATATCCGGGGTTGTGGAGTTCGTGGGGCTGGCCAAGGAGGAAGACATACCGGAGCAAGGGCTGGATGGCAGGATTGCGCTGATTGAAAGGGGGGAAATCACCTTCGGCAGCAAGGTAGAACGAGTCCGTGACGCCGGTGCTGAAGCGGCGATAGTCTTCAACAACCAGCCCGGAGGTTTTCGGGGGAGGCTGGGAAGAAGGGCTGAAATCCCGGCGATAGCGGTATCCCAGGCCAATGGGGTCAGAATCAGGGAATTGATCTCCGAGGGACGGGTAGAAGTCACTTTGATGGTGGAAGAAACGTCTGAACCGTCGCAAAACCTGATTGCCGAGTTGCCAGGCACCGGGGATGGAGTGATCGTGGTGGGTGCCCATTACGACACTACGCCAGGTTCGGTGGGAGCCAGCGACAACGCTTCGGGGATGGGGGTGTTGCTGGCGCTGGCGGAGAAACTGGCGGGCACGTCCTTCCCATTTACGCTGCGGTTCATCGCCTTCGGAGCGGAAGAGACCGGGCTTAACGGCAGCGATCATTACGTGGACTCACTTTCCAGAGACGAACTGTCCAGAATCTACGCGATGGTCAACATAGATGCCATCGGCAGCGGGAGGGTGGTCACGGTGAGCGGCGACCGGTGGTTGACCAACCACGTGTCGGACTACGTTTCTACGACGGGGGTCAACGTGGAAGTCAGCCGCCGGGTGGGCGGCGGCAGCGACCACGCCAACTTCCGCAACGCGGCGGTGCCGGTGTTGTTCTTCATCGGCGATGACCTTTCCCGGATCAACTCACCACGGGACACGATGGAACACATCAACAAGGAGTTGCTGGGGGACACCGCGGCAGTGGTGCTGGACCTCCTGCTCTCCGTCGACCAACTTCCGGCCTACGGCCAGTAACTCTGTCTGTCCGCTCCGGGACTCGGCAACATCCCTATGCCCGCCATCCATCATGCCCCGGCGTGTTAATATGCGGGCAACCAAGACCCCAAAGGAGGATGTTATGGCTCCCGGAGGACTGGACTGGCTGGCGAAAACCGTTGAGGAAACCCTGGAGCCCGAGATTCCCATCTGCGACCCCCACCACCACTTCTGGGTATCCCGGCCCGAGCCGGTGGACTACCAGCGGTACCTGCTGCCGGAGTTGGCCGCCGACGTGAACAGCGGGCACAACGTCCGCTCCACGGTATTCATCGAGGTGCGGTGCAACTACCGGGAGGACGGGCCGGAGGAGATGCGGCCGGTGGGTGAGGTGGAGTACATCGAGACCATCGCGTCGGAAAGCGCCACCGGGAGTCACGGCCCGACGAGGGCGGCGGCGGCAATCATCGGGCACGCCGACCTGAAGCTTGGTGAGGGAGTGAGGCCGGTGCTAGAGGCGATGCAGGAGGCCAGCCCAGGCCGGTTCCGAGGAGTGCGCCATTCGGTCGGGTGGGACGAAAGCCCGGAGCTGGCCAACCGGGATATACGGGGAGCATTGGGCACCGAGGGCTACCGGACCGGGGCCAGGGTCCTGTCCGATATGGGGCTGGTCCTGGAAAACTCCCTGTATTTCCACCAGCTGGGGGAGTTGGCCGATTTCGCCCGGGCAGTCCCCGACCTGACCATCGTCCTGAACCACATCGGCGGGTTGTGCCGCATTGGGCCATACGCGAACCGGGACGACGAAGTCCTGCCGGCGTGGCGGGAGGGAGTTGCGGAGGTGGCCCGGTGTCCCAACGTCATTATGAAGCTGGGAGGAGTGGGACAACTCCGCTACGGGTACTACTGGGACCAACGGGATACTCCCATCGGGTCCGAGGACCTTGCGGGGGCGCTGAAGCCGTTGATGGACCACTGCATCGAGCAGTTCGGCCCGGACCGGTGCATGTTTGAAAGCAACTTCCCGGTGGACAAGCCGTCCTACTCCTACAACGTGCTGTTCAACGCCTTCAAGCGCCTTTCCCGGAACTACTCGGCGGCGGAACGGGCGGCCATGTTCCACGACACGGCGGCCAGGGTTTACTCCATTGCCGTCTGATTCAGGCCGCAAAAGAGGATCCGGTACAACATAGAGTAAGGAGGGGACCATGTCCGTTGGATTGGTAGTGCCATTGCCCGCGTACACCCTGGACCCGGCGTTTATTGCCAAAAAGGCGGAAGACTTGGGATTCGAGTCCATCTGGTACCACGAGCATCCCATTCTGCCGGTAAACAGCGCCAGTCCCTTTCCGGCCACCGGGGGTGAAATTCCCTGGACCTACCGGCATTTCTCGGAGCCGTACATCGCCCTGGCCATGGCTGCGGCGGTGACCGAGAGGATCAAACTCTGCACCGGAATCACGCTGGTTCCGGAACGGAACCCGCTGATACTCGCCAAGCAGATCTCAGTTCTGGACCTCCACAGCCAGGGCAGGTTCGTCTTTGGGGTCGGAGCGGGCTGGAACCGGGAGGAGACGACGATGATGGGCGGGGATTTCGACCACCGCTGGACCCAGGCCCGGGAGGCGGTGCTGGCCCTCAAGGAGCTGTGGACCAAGGACGAGGCTGAGTTCCACGGGCGGTACTATGACTTCCCGCCGGTCTACATGTATCCGAAACCGGTCCAGAAACCGCACCCGCCGGTCCTGCTGGGTGGAAACGCTCCCAACGTGCTGCAGCGGGTGGCCAGGTGGGCCGATGGGTGGCTGCCCAACCGGATTACTCCCGAGAGGGTGGAGGAAGGACGCCAACGGCTGGACGCCTTGGCCGACGAGCGTGGCCGGGACCCGGCGTCGGTGACGATCTCCGTTTTTGGCCAACCCCCGGAGACCACCAGGGAAACAGTTGACTCGCTCCTGAACGCAGGGGCAACAAGGGTTTCAGTTTGGGCCAATCATTGCGACACCGAACAGGAGATGGGGGAGCAGCTGGAGAGGATGGCCGATGTCCTAGTCCGCTGATCGGGGGGAGGCATGGTGCGATTTCTGATCCCGGGGCCGGCGGGCCTTCACCGGCGGCCCTGCTTTGTCGCGGCGAAAGCAATCCGAGCAAGAGGAGGTCTCCCATGGCCAGGTTCGAGGAATATGCCGACAGGTTCGAGTATGTCCGGTTGGAGAGGACTGACGGCATCTTGCAGATGACCTTCCACAGCGACGGGGATACTCTTCAGTGGGGCGCAGGCCCCCACTCCGAGCTGCCCGAGGTTTTCCACGCGGTCGGCGCCGACCCGGAAACCAAGGTGGTGATTATGACCGGGGCGGGCGACGGCTTCACCGGCCCGGCGGGCAGCAGCGCCACGGTGCCGCGCCGGACTCCGGCGCAGTGGGACGGCACTTACTGGGAGGGCAAGCACCTGCTGGGAAACCTGCTCAACATCGAAGTGCCGGTGATCGCGGCCGTCAACGGGCCTGCCCTTCGGCACTCCGAGCTTCCCCTGTTGAGCGACATTGTCTTGGCCGCACCCCATACAACCTTCCAGGATTCCGGGCACTTCATGAGCGGGCTCACTCCGGGGGACGGGATGCACATCATCTATCCACTCTTGCTGGGGATGAACCGGGGCAGGTACTTCCTGTTGACGGGGCAGATGCTGGATGCCGAGCAGGCCCGGGAATTGGGGCTGGTGGCCGAGGTGCTGACGCCGGCCGAGTTGACACCCCGGGCGTGGGAACTGGCGCGTCAATTGGCCCAGCAACCCAGGCTGGTGCTCCGTTACTCTAGGGCTTTGCTCACCCACAAGCTTAAGCAGGAACTCCATGACCTGCTGGGCTACGGGCTGGCCCTAGAAGGTCTTGGCTCCGCCCAGGACTACCTAGACCGGGGCCAGGGCCGGTAACCCGCCGCCATAGGGTGCAGCGGCACACCGGAAGCGGGTCGGCCGGCGATCGGTGAAACCCCGGCGCATCCCCGGTTACAACGATGTCCAGTTCAGCCAATCCAGCGGCACAACGCGGTTGCTAAACGGGAAGCCGTCAGTCCTTGAGCAGGGTTTGGGGACCCGGCAGTCGGTTGGCGACCAGCAGGACTCCGATTGCCGTCAGCCAGGCCGTAAAAGCGACGCCGCTGAACCGGTGTATGGGAACCAGGACGTCGGACCAGATCAGTTGCATTGCGATTCCGATGGCGAGGGAAAACAGGGCAGACCACTTCCAGAACCCCCCGGCTCTCCATTGGGGCAGTGCCGACCAGGCCAGCGCCAGCCCCGCCAGGGAAAAGCCGGCCGTTCCCGTGAGCCAACGCGCTTGGGCGACCGTCTGGGACGGTGCGCCGGGCGTCCCGCCTGCCCCGGCGTGGGAGAATTCCAAGGCAAGTGCGGTCAGGATCAAGGTCAACAGGCCGGACAGAGCCGTAACCCCACCCGATACGGCGAAGGATATTGCAACCGGCCGGGGCAGATGCTGGTGCCGGACCAACCGCGTGCCCAGCAAGAACAGGGCTGCCCCGGTCAAGGCGATTCCCGAGAGCATCCTGGCAAGCCCGCTGACACCGTAGAGGCTCCAATGGTCGGCGATGGCGGAAAGGGAAGCGGCCAGAGTGGGCTGGTCGGCGCCGGACATGACCCGTCCAGCGATCATGATGATGGTCGTGGCCGTCCCAACTACCAGCAACAGCCCAGCCCACACCTCCGCCTTGCGGGTGTTTGCACCGGCAATTGTAGCTTGGGCCGGTTCAGGACTTGAAGGAACGGGATTGGTGTGCATCGCTGCGAACTTTATGATCCTGGGCTACATTCCGTTGGGTTGAGACTTAGATTTGCGGCATTTCCAGCAGCAAGCGGGCCGGCCCGATTCGGAGCCGTCAACCGCCTTCTCCGAATGTATTGTACGCCACGGCGGCGTCCGCCCGCATTCCAAGGTTGCTCAAGTATGCTGAACCATTTGTAACGATACTCCCATTCCGAGAGCCAATTCGATTGTTTAGCGAAGCCGGAAAGGTTTCGCTTGTGGGTTTTCATTCCGGAAAGGGTATAATTTGGAGCCAGTGTAAGAGGCTGGCCGGTGAAACCTCTTGACCGTTTCATCCGGTGTGGTAGCCAAGGGAAAGGGGTTGCAACGAGGATAGTGGGTCGCCGGGCAGAGCTACCCGTTTGCTTGGGGGAATGACACAGGATGAGTGGAATACTTAACAAAAGCAGGGTGGCGGAGGGTTAGCTGTTGACCGAATCTCTCGCTCGAATAAGCGCGCGCCGGCCGTGGTTCGTCATCGCCATCTGGGTCGTTCTGGTCGTGGTTGGCGCAGGCATTGTCGGCGCCCTGCTGGACAGCGCCACTACCACCGACTTTCGCCTGGCGGGCCGGTACGAGTCCGAAAAAGCGGCTGCCTTGCTGGAAGAACGCCTGCGCGGCCCAGAAAAATTGGCCGAAATAGTGATTGTTCAATCGCCCTCGCTGACGGTTGAGGACCAAGCCTTCCGGGCCAAGGTGGAAACCTTGCACCATGACATCTACGCCTTGGGCCCAGGGATCATATCGGGAGGGATAGACGACCGGAAAATCTCTGATTTTCTGCCCGATCTGGTGGCTGGTGGCCTGCCCGACGCCCCGGTATCCCACTACTACCAGGTACTCGATGCCGGGCCTGCCATACCACCTGAGCAGGTGCAACAGCTGATCCCTCTGCTGGTTTCCTCCAGCCAGCGTACCGTGATGATGCATTACACCCTGGCCGGTACGTCCCAGGAGGCCACGGCCAACGTCGTGGAAGTCATCCACGTCGTTGAAGAGGCCAACGAAGCGGATGATTTCGTGGTGCTCATCGGCGGGGATGCCAGTGTCGCTCACGAAAACAACGAACTGGCCGAGCAGGACCTGGCCAAGGGGGAAAGGTTCGGAGTTCCGGTCGCCCTGATAGTGCTACTGGTGCTCTTTGGAGCGGTGGTGGCCACGTTCATCCCCCTGGGTTTGTCCATAGTTTCCATAATCGTTGCCCTGGCTGCCGTGGCCCTCATCGGGCAGCAGTTTCAGTTGGTGTTCTTCGTAACCATAATGGTGGTCATGATTGGCCTGGCGGTGGGAATCGATTACTCCCTGTTGATAGTGCTCCGCTTCAAAGAAGAAATGGGGCGGGGCTTTGCCCCCCGGGAGGCAGTTGTGCGGACCGGCAACGCCGCCGGGCGGACCGTCCTGTTCAGCGGAGTGACCGTTGTGCTGGCCCTCATTGGACTGCTCATCGTACCCGCCTCCTTCTACCAGTCCCTGGCGCTGGGGGCCATCCTGGTCGTGCTGGCGACCCTGGCGGCTACGTTGACCCTGTTGCCGGCGGTCCTGGCGCTCCTGGGACCGCGGGTCAACTTCCTGACCGTCCCATTCATTTCCCGGTTTGCCCTGAAGGGGGCCGATACCTCGGAGGGAGGCTTCTGGGACTTCATAACCCGGGTCGTCACCTGGCAACCGGTCATTAGCCTGCTCATCGTGGGCATACCCATGATCGTCCTGGCCTACTTCTACCTGGACATCCGGACCGGGCTCAACGACGTCAACACCTTCCCGGACAAGGCGGAAACCAAGAAGGCTTTCCTGTTGATGGAGGAGGAATTCTCCTTTGGAGCAGTAACCCCGGCGGGTTTCCTCAGCCCGGCGGAAATCGTGATTTCCGGTGACGTGGACAATCCCGAGGTGATGGAAGCTGTGCAGAAGCTGCAGCAGTCCCTGGTGGCCGACCCGGTCTTCCCTCTGCCGCCCCAGCCCATGGTGGTCAACCCGGAACGGGATCTGGGCTTGCTGGTCCTGCCCTTCCCCGGAAAATCCACCAGCCCCGAGGCCGCGGACACCATGTCCATCCTCCGTGAAACGCATATCGCTCAGGCTTTCGCCGGGGTGCCGGCGGAGGTGTACGTTGGAGGCCTGACGGCCGAAGTAGCGGATTTCTACGGCATAGTCCGGGTTTACACTCCCATCGTGTTTGCCTTCGTCTTAGGCCTCAGTTTCATTATCCTGATGCTGGTGTTCCGGTCCATTGTCATACCGATAAAGGCCATCATCATGAACCTGCTGTCCGTTGGCGCGACCTACGGCCTGTTGGTTCTCGTGTTCCAAAAGGGCGTCGGGGCCAACCTGTTCGGATTTCAGCAGGCTGACGTCATTGACGCGTGGCTTCCCCTGTTCCTGTTCACCATCCTTTTCGGGCTGTCCATGGACTACCACGTCTTCCTGCTCAGCCGGATCCGTGAACGCTACGACGAGCAGGGTGACAACACCGAGGCCGTGGCCTACGGCTTGCGCTCCACTGCCGGGCTGATCACCGGCGCAGCCCTCATCATGGTGGTGGTGTTTGGCGCCTTTGCCTCCGGCGAAACTGTGGTCAACCAACTGATGGGCTTCGGATTGGCGGTGGCCGTTTTCCTGGATGCGACTTTAGTCCGTTCGGTCCTGGTTCCTGCGAGCATGGAAGTGCTGGGCAAGGGGAACTGGTACCTTCCCGGGTTCCTGCGGTGGCTACCCGATGTGCGGGTGGAGGCCGGGGATGAATAAGGTTTGGGCATGAACTTTGGAAAGGAAGAACGGGACCGGAACCTAATTGTTCCGGCGGCCTACGAGGCGGGCCTCCGAGCCGCGCGAGCGGTGGATGCCGAGCTTGCCGAACGTTACGTGGCCCATACCACCGTCGGAGACCCGCTGGCCGATGAGATGACGGACGAACTTGCCCGTCACCCAAGGGCCGAGTCGTACCTCTTCATTCAGGCGGGCATGGACAACCGCCCGGAAGATCTGCAGGACGCGCCGCCAATTGTCCGGGAGTTCTTTGAAGATGCGGGCACACCTCCGCCGTGGGTGGATTTTGACGCGCTGCTGCCCGGAGTCCGCATGTTTCACCGGGATTCCCGCCTGGTGCTGGCGGGGATGGTGGGCGGAGTCCTGGTGGAAGGATTCTCGTCCAATATCAGCAAGTCGTTTTTTATCACCGGGCGCCTGAGGGACCAGGGCGTCAGACGGTTGAGGCAGAACAACCGCCACATGGTGGAGATTTTCATGCCTCACGGTCTCGAGCGTTTCGGAGACGGCTGGAAGTTGTCGGTCCGCATCCGTTTGATCCACGCCAGAGTCCGGAAGCTGCTGAAGGAATCCCACGACTGGCAAACGGATGATTGGGGAACACCAATCAGCGCCGCGCACGTGGGCATGGCAATTACGGCATTTTCCGCCCGGCTCCTGCACCACATGAAGAGCCTGGGAGCCGTTTACGATGATGAAGAACGAGCCGGGTTTATGGCGGTGTGGCGGTACTCGGGATACCTCATGGGGATACCTGAATCTATATTGTTCAAGGATGAAGCCGAAGCCCTGAGAATTTTCGAGATAGGCCATATCTGTGAGCCCGACCCCGAAATAGAGTCGGTGGTGATGGCAAATTCCCTGGTCAATGCCGCTCCACTGGTAGCCGGGATAAGCGAGCCGAAGGAAAGGCGCAATTTGGCCAAGTACGTGTTCAGCGTTTCCCGGGCTCTCATCGGCAATGAAATGGCCGACCAGCTTGGATACCCGGCGGGTCATGCCTTTGGTGTGCTTCCCTGGTTCAGGTTTCAGTCCAAGTATTCCCGCATTCTCGACGCGGTAGTCCCCAGGGCTTTTCGCAATCGGAACTTCGCCAACTTCCAATCCCTGTTGGATGCCTCGGTGTACGAGGACATCGGAATAACCTACGCGTTGCCGGACCACGTCTACTCGGAAGAGTCCAGCCGCTGGTAGGCACCCAGAATGCGACTCGGGATGCGCTGAAACCCTGTTTTGATACCTGGGCGGGGCGAGGGAGGTTGGATGGTGATGGCGTTTCTGTCAAAGGGCCTAGGGGTATTGATTATATTGTCCGGGTTAGCGGCGATGGTGCTGCTGATGGTGACTCCGCTGTTTCACGATGGGTCGCCGGATTACCCGGCGTGGCGGGCGTTGAACTACGTGATGGCGGTCGGGGTGGTAGTGTCGCTGGTGATCGCCGCCAAATGGAAGTATCTCCTGCACAAGTCGGAACCGGGGAGCGCGTCCACGCTGGACGTAGTCCGAGTGAATGCCGTGTTCCTGGGGACTATCGTATTAACGATGTGGTTCTTCTGGGAGTGGTTCTGGACGCTGAATCCTGATAGCGAGACGGGGGATGCGGTCACATCCCACCTGATCTACTTTCCATTGGTGGACGCGTTGTACGTGGTGATTACCCTCACCATCGGGGGGAGGCTCTGGTGCGAAGCCGGAGGTGAAACGGCCGGTTAATCCGGTCGCAACCCAGCGCTAATCCTCGAAAACGGTGTTGAGGGCCGCCGAGGCGTCGAAGAAGTGCTGGAGGCTCTGGTTGACCCGAAAGAAAATGTCGGCCCGGAGCTGGTCTCCGGTGGAGTTCTGGCAGATGCCGCCGTCGATCATCAGGTCCAGGGTGTTGAGGGTGTGGCTCAAGTCCGCTCCGCCGTTTTCCCGGGTGTTGGTCAACAACTCCCGCCATTGCTCCGGGGACATCTCCAGGAAGAAGTCGGCGTCGATGAGGTCGTACTCCGTTCCCTCCCTGACGCCGGTGCACTCGAAGGCTTCGAAGGTAATGATGAAGACCCGGTCGTCCACTTTGACGCCCATGACAGCGTCGACGTTGCCAAGGCGGCGGAACTCGGGGTCGTTGTTGACGGATTCCTGGAGCTGCCGGAACCACAGGACCGAGGGGAAAAGGAAGGATTCGGCGCCCTGGGCGCTCATTGGCTGCCTCCTGGTGATGGTTGGAATGGGGCGGAATGGGAGGGCTTGCCGAAGGTAGTTGACCCGGCTACTCCTTGAAGTAGGGCTCCCCGGTCTCCCTGGCCTGGCTGAAGGGGACCATCTTGTCCATGTGGAAGCCGGGGTCGGAGTCAGGAGGGGCGTTGGCGAGGGCCTGATCCACCATCTTGAAATACTTGGGGTCCAACTGCTCCATCTTGTCGGCCTCGGAACGCAGGTAGGCGACCCGGGAGATGATGCGTTCCAGCCCCTCCGCGTTGCACAGGCCACAGTTGGACGGGTCGGGAGAACTCATCGAGCGCAGGAACACGCTGTTGACCCCTCCGCAGTGGCGGCAACGGTATTCGTAGATAGGCACGGTTAGGCCTCGGCTTGGGCGGGTTCCGCAGGGGGATCAGACGGCCGACGCAGGTAGACGGCCAGGTCGGGAGAAAGGTTGGCTTCGGTCTTGCCGATTCCAACCCATTGCATCCGGGCCAGGTATTCTTCGATGTACCGCTGCTGAAGGTCTTTGACGATCTTCATTCCGGTGGCCATGTTGGCCACGCTGCCGCCGAAGATGATGGCGAGGGCTTCCCACAGGACCGGGTCCCGCATTTCCTGGGAGAGGTCCCGCTCCACGCTCCGCATGAGGTTGTTGAGACCCATGCCAAACCCGGGGTCACGGTTTTCGACGGCGTACCTGACGTGGGCCATGCCGTAGGCCAGGTGGCGGGCCTTGTCCTCCATGCACTTGCGGAACATGAACTTCTCCGCAGCGTGGGGAGCATAAGCCTCTCCGAACCGGTAGAGGAGTAGGGTCAGTGGGCCACGGACCAAGTACAGGAACAGGGCGACCTCGGTCCAGCCGCTGCGGGTCTCCACCAGGCGGCGGTTCATCTGCCCGAAGCTTTCCAGCCCCAGCGTGCCGCCGTTGGCGAGGACCCGCTGGCGGAAGACGGAATAGTGACGCCCAGTGTCGAAAATCTGGGAGGCAAGGAAGGTCTTCACCTCGTGGTAGGCGTAGTTCATCTTGTGGAGCCACTGGCCGATGACGTCGGTCTCGATGGAGGCCTGCTGCGCGAGCTCGGTGCAGAGCTGGCACATGGCCAGTTCCAGGTCGCGGGGAAGGGGCGCCAGGTCGTCCCAGGCAACGTCGGCGTGGGCCATCCAGCGCCGCTGGATGGCTTCCTCGTATAGGTCTACGGCGTTGTCAGCCCATATATCGACCTTGGAGCTAAGAGAGTAGACGTCGGTGCGGGGAACGCCGGGAATGGGGAAGGCTCCCCGGGGGCGGCGGCTCATGTCGGCGCTGTATTCCGGGATGCGGCCGTAGCTGCCCAGGTTCAGCTCGCGCATGGTCAGACCGTGCTTGCCGGGGGTGGCCCGGATTCCCCACTCCAGAGTGTCGTTCATCCAGCCCAGGGGGGAAGTGTCAGGGGCGGGGGCCGCGGGAGGGTCTACAAAGGGTGCATCTTCGGGGGAAGCCGGCCTTGCCGCTGTATCCGGTTGTCGTTCTTCGTCAGAGGCCACTACTGTTCCCTTGGGGCGCTGGTTGGATGGTCAACCCTTCCGGGGGCAAAACAAGACCTCCCGCATAGGTGGGCGGGAGGTCCGTAGAGGGCATGGTCCGGTTTCTAAGCGGCGGCCTTGTAGGCTTCCAGCATGGTGGGGTTGACGCGGCCGCTTTCGATGCGGTCGTCGAAACCGGCAGACTTGAGACGCTGGAAGTATTCCTTTACCTGGCGCTGTCGGATGGCCATGAGGATCTTCTGGCCCTCGTCCACCTTGTCCTTGCCGCCGCCCAGGAGGACGGCCAGCGCGTCGCTGGTCAACTGGTTGCGGCCGGCGGGATTCTCGCCGCCGGCGCCGGTGGACTGGCGTGCCTCCCCTTCGTCGAGGTAGGAGTGGATCTCTTCCCGGCGTTCCGGGGTGAACTCGTTCATGTACCGGAGGTGGAGGACGCCGATGGCCACATGGCGGGCTTCGTCCTGGGCGCAACGGCGGTAGATGGCTTTCTCCGCCTCGTTGTAGGCCATCATCTCACCGAGGCGGAAGAGCGTGAGAACATTGCCCTCGCCGGTGATGTGGAGGCGGGAGGAAAGCTCAGTGAACTCCCGGGCGTTGTCCGTGCTGCCACCGACTACGTCGCTGACGCTGTCGGTCATGCGCATCAGGCCGCCGCCGTTGGACAGGGCCCGCTTGCGGAAGACGTCCAGGTGTCGGGACTCATCCATGACCTGGGCCAGGAGGGCCAGACGGACTTCATGGTAGTCGGGGGACATGGTGGAGATGAAGCGGCCGGGAACGTCGGAGGCGACGAACTCCACCTGGGTGAAGAAGGTGGCGAGTTGGCACTCGGCGGCCTCGATGTCGTCGGGGAGGGGCTTGAGGGTCTCCCAGGGAATGTCGGTGGCGGAGCTCCACTGGCGGGTGACGAACTCGTGGTAGAGCTTGGTCAGGTTATGGGCCCAGACCTCGCTCTTGGTGCGGAAGGTGTAGGCGCCGAAGCGGGCTACGCCGTTGCGGGGGATGGAGCCCTGGACCCGGCCGGTGTCGTTGGCGGAAACCTCTTCGACGCTGTCGGAGGCGACGTTTTCCTCCAGTTGGCTCAGCCAGGAAAGGTCAAACCCCTGCTCCCTGGCCTGTTCCCAGTAGGATGCCCTCTGCTCCACTGTCGCCATGCCTACACCTCCATTCCCGGTGCATCGCTCGTGGTGAGAAATGCGGTGTGCGCCTATTAGGGCGATACTACGCAGGGAGGCCGGGTTTGTCAACGAAGCGGGGGCCGGACAAAAAGAATATCTGTCCTATTTTGTCCCATTCTGTCCCATTTCAGCCTGGGCTGCGGATACCGGGTGCCTCATGGAGGCAGTGGAAGCAAGCGCTCCACTCGAAAGCGTAACCGCCGGGCACCAGGGTTGGAAAGAGGCAAGTGTCAGTAAAAAGGTTGATTGCGAAGTGTAAGCGGGAAGGTTGTTGCAGATGATGATGGCGAACGGGCAAGGGACGACCGGGGAGTGGATTCGCTCCTGCTCTGGAAAGACGGGGAAATCCAGTTAAGTGATGAAGGGTTCCAGGACGGACACCATCTGCTCCACGTCGTCGATCCGCTCACGGATGACGCCGGCGTTCAACAGGGAGGGGTGCCTGTAATAGTTGCGGTGCAGGGACTCGGCGGCTTCCCCATATTGCCGCAAGCTGGGTTGCCGGTACCTCTGCCGAGCGTTCTGGACCACCATATCGAACTGGTCATGATGTTCGTACTCCCAGCCGTTGGCAGCGGCAACCGCTTTCATAATGTGGGCCGCTGCTCCCCAGCCCTTTTCCGACGCCTGGTGCAGGTCGCCATTGGCCAGGTAACCCCGGCTTCTCGCAAGGAAATTCTTGGCCAGTTCCACATGGTCGACGATAGTCTGGTTCACAGTATCTCCCGGCGCCATTGCTCCGTACTGCTCAAGTACAGTGGGCAAAGTGTATCGGAATGGCCGGGGGACTGACAAGAAAGCGTTCCCCTTCAGTCTCGATGGCAATGATCCTGCACTGGCAGCTTCTACGCTACCAATGCCGGACTTCAGCGGGCGGCGGCCTTGGCCGGTCCGGGCGACTGGACCGGGGCCTGGCCAGGGGGCTTGGCGAAGAGGATGGCGATGGCGGTCAGGACGCCGAGGGCGGCGAAGGAGACGAGGGCGATGTTATAGCTGCCGGTGAAATCGAATACGATGCCCGCAGCGACAGCTCCGACGGCCTGTTCGAGGCTGGTGAAGGGCTCGGTGACGCCGCGAATTACTCCCAAGGACCGCCGGCCGTAGTAGTCGGCGTAGGCCACCGGGGGGACGGAGAGCATTCCGCCCACGCCGAAGCCGAAGATGGAGGAGTAGGCGATACCCTCGAAGGTGGTGTCGGCGGTTAGGTAGAGCAGGGCAGGACCGGCTACGGCCAGGGCAACGACGGCCAGGACATGGCGGGGCGGGAATTTTTCTGCGAGCCATCCCCAGAGCAGGCTGCCGGCCCCCATGAAGGCAGCGCTGAGACCGAGGCCAACGCCGGCCCACCAGGCGCTGAGGCCCTGGTCCCGCAGCAGGGCGGCCATGTGGGTGTTGATGCCGGCCTGCACCAGGAACAGGGTGCCGACTCCGGCGGCGAGGATCCAGAGGGCGGGAGTCCGCATGGCGGCCTTCAGGGTCCAGGCTGGTTCTTCGACAGGCGGAGCAGGCGCTCCGGTGTCGGTGGTCGGCTCGGTATCCCCGTCGGGGAGCAGGCCGATATCCTCGGGCCGCTGGACGATGAGGAGCGTTACAGGGACTAGGGCGGTAATCCACACGAGAAGTCCCAGGACAATCCATGCCTCCCTCCAGCCGGGCCCGGCGATGATCGCCGATGCGATGATGGGGAAAGAGACCAGCCCGATGGAATGGGATGCGAACAGCATTCCGTTGGCGCGTCCCCGCTTCCTGACGAACCAGCGGGACACCACGACGGAGGCGGCGATGGGAATGGGACTGGCGAAGATGACCCGTCCGATTCCGTAGGCCAGATAGAAGGCCACGGGAATGGTGGCCCAGGCCAGGGAGATGGTGGACAATCCGAGAATGAAGACACTGGAGGCCAGAACCAGGCGGGCACCGTAGCGGTCCACCAGCCATCCCACCGCCGGGGATACCCCGGAAGCGGCCAGGCCGCCGAAGCTGGCGGCGCCGGCGATGAGGGTACGGCTCCACCCCAATTCCTCGGCCAAGGGGAACATGAACACGGCGATGGTGAGGCTGGCGGCGGAGTTGCGGGCCACCTGGGTGCTGGCGGCGGAACAGAGGATTACCCATCCGTAGAAGAAGGGGAGACTCTGGGAGAGGCTGCGGGCCGGACGCATCATCATGGTGTTGCTTGGGGGAGGGGGCCGGGAGGTGTCGTATTTTCGGGGGAGAGCCTTATGGGGCCTAAGATGGAATCCGGTTGACGGCGGGTTGCTCTGGCCGGCGCCGGGCATCCCGGCGGCTAACCGGGTCATTGTCTCAGCAACAGAGCCCAGGGACAACCGATGGGTTAACCGGCCAGGTTGTGGGATTCATCCGCCAAATCCCCCTGACTTGCAGGGTTGGACTGGGTAGAGTGCCTGGCCGACGGGGCGTCGCGGGCGCCTTGTTCCCGTTGAGCATGGGCGGGGGTTGACACCCCTTTTTCTGCTATGCTTTGGGCCGATACTTCGCGGGGCAAGAGCGGGCCCGAAAAGGAGTGGGAGTTATGGCCGGGTTGTGCGGTGGAGAGGCACTGGTTAAGTCCCTGGTCAACGAGGGAGTTGAAGTCGTCTTCGGGATTCCGGGAATCCAGGTTTATGGAATCGTTGCGGCCTTGCGGGAGGAACCCGGCATCCGAATGATCACAACCCGACACGAGCAGGCCACAACATACATGGCGGACGGTTACGCCCGCGCGTCGGGGAAACCGGGTGTGGCCCTCGTGGTGCCCGGGGCAGGGCTCTACAACGCTGCCGCCGGAATGGCCAACGCCTATGCCCGCTCTATTCCGGTGATGGTCATCTCCGGGACGATACCCCGGGGGATGATCGGGAAGAACCTGGGAGCGGTCCACGAAATCCAGGACCAGGCCAGCGTGGTGAGGCCAGTGACCAAGTGGCAAGGCAGGGTGATGAGGCCGAGGGAAGTCCCGGCCGCGGTGGCGGAAGGCTTCCGGCAGATGCGGAGCGGGCGCCCCCGTCCGGTCCTCCTCGAGGTCCCGCCGGAAGTGGGGGTTGAGCGGGAGGAAGTGCAGTTGGGGGGTCCCGCCCGGGTATCCCGGATAGTGCCCAGCCCCGACCTGCTGCGGGAGGCGGCGGGGGTAATCGCCCGGTCCAGGCTGCCGCTGATCTACGCGGGAGGCGGGGTGGCCCGGTCCAACGGGGAGAAAGCCCTGGTGAGGCTGGCGGAGGCGACCAACATTCCGGTGGTTACCTCCAGCGGCGGCAAGGGAGCCATGCCGGACGGACACCCCCTGTGTTACGGCTCGTGTTTCAGTCCCAGGGGCGAGCGGCAGGAAATGAACCAACTCTTCGAAGTCATGCAGTCCTCGGACGTGGTCATTGGGATCGGGACGCGGTTTTCCCTGGGCAATCCGGCCGGAGAGGGGTCCACGCTCATCAATATCAATATCGAGGAGACCGATCTCTACCGGGTCCAAGCCAACACCATTCCCCTCCTTGGCGACGCCGGAGCGACGCTGGAAGCTCTGTTTCCCTACCTGTTGGAAGAGAACGCGGGAGACCGGACTTCCCCGGCGGAAGCGGTCGAGGCGGCCCGGAACCTTATCTCCTACTACGACATCCGATTGCGGGAGCCCCAGTTCCCGGTCATTGAGGCGATGCGGACGGGGATTCCAGAGGATGCGTTCACGGTGTGGGATGTCACCCAGTTCGGCTACTATGCGCGCACTCACTGGCAGGTGAAGCACCCGAAGACCTATATTGACTCCGGCTACTCTTTCAACTTGGGATATGCCTTCCCGACGGCCCTGGGGGCCAAGGTTGCCAGGCCGGACCGTCCGGTGGTCTGCATCACCGGGGACGGCGGGTTCATGTTCAACGCCTCCGAGTTGTCCACGGCGGTGAAGTACGGAATCAACGTGGTTACTGTCGTCTTCAGAAATGACGCCTACGGCAATGTGGCGCGAGACCTGGAGGAGGTATTTTCCGGAGCTTATGAGACGAACCTGCACAACCCGGATTTCGTCAAGTTCGCGGAATCGTTTGGCGCGGTGGCAATGAGGGCAGGCGATCCCCTTGAGTTGGAAACCCTCATTCCCGAAGCCCTGGCCCTTGGGGCCCCGGTGGTGATTGACGTTCCTTTCGGCGAAATGCCCATTCCCCGGGCGCCCCAGTTTGCTCCGGTCTATGCCTTGCCGTGGACGATGCCCCAGGACGGATTGATACTTTCGTGACACAGGATAAGTCAAGGGCAGTACTCCGGTTTCGGAGCGCGGCGGGGTTTCCTCCCTTGAGGCGAGTCGATTCTGAAAACCCCGGTTTCACGTTTCCAAGATGAAAAGGCGTGAGACACGGTTTCGGTTATAATCGGATATCATCATAAGGTGTGTCTCAGGGGTTGGTCAGGACATGGCGGGTATTACAGGAAATGAGTTCAGGGAGGCCCTGCTTGCCGCCACCCGGTGCATGGAGCAGTACCGGGAGGTCATTAACAGCCTCAACGTCTTTCCGGTTCCCGACGGAGACACCGGAACGAACATGCTGCTGACCATGCGCTCGGGGGTGGAACACCTGGATGACTCGGGGGGGATTGGCGCAGTGGCGGGGAGTTGGTCCAACGGGACCTTCCGGGGAGCCCGGGGCAACAGCGGGGTGATCCTTTCCCAGTATTTCAAGGGTTTGGCCCTGGGTCTGGAAGGAGTGGTGGATTGCGATGGACAGGCCCTGGGCAGCGCGTTCTCGCGGGCTTCGGAGGCGGCTTACTCTGCCGTCGGCGATCCCAAGGAAGGGACGATGCTGACGGTCATCCGTCGGGCGGGCGAGGAAGTGCAGCGGGCGTTGGGGGAAGGGGTCTCGGACCCGCTGGCGCTGTGGGAGACCGCCCTGGAGCAGGCAAGGGTCGCCCTGTCCCTGACCCCAACCCAGTTGCCGGCCCTGCAGGAGGCCGGAGTGGTGGACTCAGGGGGGCTGGGCATAGTCGCCATCCTGGCCGGTGCGCTGGACTTCCTCAAGACGGGAAACACCGCCCCGGTCGAGCTGGAACTGGGAGAGATCTCGGGGATTGAGGTCGCCCTCACCGGGGTGGAAACCAGCATCAGCGGCGACTTCCTGCATTCCAGCGAAGAGGCCGAGTGGGGGTACTGCACCCAATTCCTGCTGGAGGGGGAGGGACTTTCCCTGGAACAAGTCCGGGAGGACATCAACGGATTGGCGGATTCGGTGGTGGTCATCGGGGACGACGAGATGATCAGGGTGCACGCCCACCTGATGGATCCCGGAGCGGCGCTGACCTACGGGGTGGGCATGGGGCAGTTGTCCCAGATCAGCATCGAAAACATGAGCATCCAGAACCGGGGCTGGGTAGCCGGGCACCGGGACCGGCCAGCGGTGGAGCCGGGGACCGGCGTGGTGGCGGTAGCCTCGGGAGACGGGTTCGCGGAGCTGTTTCGCGACGCGGGTTGCGCCGGGCTGGTCAGGGGCGGGCAGACCATGAATCCCAGCATCCAGCAGTTGACGGAGGCGGCGGCGGACGCCGGGTTGAGCGACGTAATCGTCCTGCCCAATAACAAAAACATTGTCCTGACGGCGGAGCAGGCGGCGCAGGCGGCCCTGGAAGGGCAGTCCATCCACGTCGTTCCCACTACCACCGTTCCGCAGGGGGTGGCGGCGATGCTGGCGTTCAATCCGGTCCGCTCAGCGGAGAACAACCTGGCGGCGATGAGGGAAGCGGTGGAAGCGGTGGTTACGCTGGAAGTGACCCACGCAGTCAGGGACGCCACGGTGGATGGGGTGGCGGTGAAGGAGGGGCAGTTCATGGCCCTTTCCGACGGGGGGTTGGCGGCGCTGGGCGGCTCTGCGGAAGATGCGTTGCTCGACGCGTTGAAGGGCGTGGACTTGGACGAGGACAGCATCGTGACGGTGTACTGGGGGGAACCTTTGACCGGCCGAGACGCGGAGGAGACGGGCCGCAGGTTGGAAGAACTGGTCCCGGGATTGCAGGTTGACGTAATCGAAGGGGGTCAGCCGCATTATCCCTACCTGGTTTCGGTGGAGTAGGGCCGGGGAGCGACCGAGGGTCCTCATCGAGATTCCTAATCGAGCTCCTTGTTGATGAATGTGCCGGTACGCCCGGCGGAGGTATAGGTATGACGATACGCGTGGTTACCGACAGCACGTCCGATCTGCCGGCGCATTTGGCCGGAGACCTGGGGATAACAGTGGTGCCCTGCAACGTAATGTTCGGGGACGACAGCTACCGGGACGGGGTGGACCTGAAGCCGGACGAGTTTTTCCAGAAGCTTGGATCGAGCCAGCGCCTTCCCACCACCTCTCAACCCACGGTGGCGGACTTCGAGGCGGTTTACCGGCAGCTTCTGGACGAGGGGCACGAGATTGTATCCGTGCATGTCTCGCAGAAGCTGAGCGGAACCTACAATTCGGCAATACAGGCGAAGGCGGAGGTCGGGGAATCCGCTCCCATAACCGTGATTGATTCGCAGATGGCCTCCATCGGGCTGGGACTGCTGGCGCTGCAAGCGGCCCGGGCCGCACAGACTGCCTTGGACCATCGGGAAACCGCGGAGAAGGTGCGGGCGGCCCTCCCGCAGGTCAACTGCGTCCTTGCCCTGGATACGCTGGAGTACCTGCAGAAGGGGGGACGTATCGGGAAGGCCCAGGCCTTTGCCGGGTCACTCCTGAAGGTCAAGCCCATTCTGACGCTGCAGGATGGGGAGGTACATCCCCTGGAGCGCCCCCGGAGCCTGGACCGGGCGGTGCGCCGGCTGGCGGAAATGGCTAGGGAACAGGCGCCCCTGCGGCAACTGGCGGTCATCCACAGCACCGAGTCGGAACGCTCGATGGAATTGAAACGCAGCCTCAGCGACCTGCTTCCGGAGGACCAGATCATCGAGACTCGGTTTGGGCCGGCCTTGGGGGTGTACGTTGGGCCCCGGGCGTTTGGAGTCGCGTTTACCAGGTAGGGTTAGCGAATCCGTTTCCGGTCACAGGATAAGGCAAAGAGGAAGGGCCCCGGTGGAGAGTTCACCCTCCACCGGGCAACTTTCGTTCGGTGGAGCAGGCCCGGGTTAACCGGCGGCTTCCGGGTTGGAAATATGGCCGCCGGAAACCAGTCCGGCGATAACGTAGGCGATCCCCAAGATGGGAACGAAGGCGAAGGCAACCGCGAGGCCGGCATCCCCGGGAATGACGCCCGTGGTGATGGCGACGAATACGGCTCCGTCCCCAATGACGCTGAGGACCACCAAAGCCAGAGCAACCAGGGCGCCGGGACCGATGCCCCCATGAGGCCGCCAAACCAGAAACAGCAAGGCTACTGCCCCCAGGGGATGAATCCCGGAGACCAGGATTCGTTCCCATACAGTGCCGCCATCTGCGAACAAGCCGACCGCCGCCGTAAACCCGGCGAAGAGGGCGTAAAGGGCCGTCAGCACGACCATGATCCAGCGGAAGATTCTCATCAGGAGCCTCCTTGATCAAGGCGAGATGGGCCGCGAGAGCGGGGCTGTTTAGTCCTACGAGAAAAGTGTATACCCTGGATCGGAAATAGCGTTGGGCAAGAAGACCGGAACCCGGCAGATATAGCCGAGTATAGTTGGCTAGGCTTGGAAAATTCTGTTTTTGGCGGTTGGGTTCCGGCTACTCTCATTTCCTCGGAGACTCCGGAGGTGCGGTTGATGAATCAGGTTGCGGTGTCTGTGTCAGGGTCCGCTCGGGGAAACCAGCCGGGTGACCGGCATGGGCGGGTAACCGCGATGGCGCGGCGTGGGTTGAAGGCCACCGTCGAACCCGCGTCGGTCTGCTTCCGGGGGACGGCCATCAAGTACGATGTCCACCGGAGCCCCCGCCGGAAGAAGACGGTGGAGATTTCGATTCACGGGGGGACGGTGCGGGTTGCCGCTCCGGTGGTTACGGCCAAGGCGGAGCTGGACCGGATCGTGCTGAAGCGGGCGGAATGGATACTGGGAAAGCTGGCCGCAGCGGTCGAGGAAAAGCCGCCCCCCCGGTTGGCGATGGGAGACACTGCGCCGCTGCTGGGGCAAAATGTCCCGCTCCTGGTGGAAACGGCGCCTGTCGCAAGGGCGACCGCCCGGCTGGACGACGGGGTACTGTGGGTGCGTCTGCCGCCGGGACTGGGGGAGAAGGAAGCGGTGGACTCGGCGGAAGAGGCGATGTTCCAGTGGTACCGGGCGCAGGCGGCGGAGCATCTCACTGCCGTGGTGGACCGTTGGTGGCCGGCCCTGGGACGGGGCGAGAAATGCCAAATCCTGATACGGAATCAGAAGCGGCGGTGGGGCAGCTGCTCATCCGGCGGCACCATCAGGTTCAACTGGCGGTTGATGATGCTGTCGCCGGACCTGGCGGACCTGGTAGTGGTGCATGAGCTCGCCCACCTGACGGTGATGAACCATTCCAGGGAGTTCTGGAGCCTGGTCGCGACGCACATTCCCGACCTGAAGGAAAGGCGGAAGCTGTTGCGGGAGGCGGAGGCCGTTCTGCCCTGGTGACGGGGTCTGGTGCGGGGACCATTCCGGCAAGGCAGTAAGTGAAAGGACCGCTCCACATTGCGGGGAGCGGTCCTTCCTGGATGACGGGGCAGAGAAGAGGGGTCAGACGCGGCGCAACAACTCTTCTTCCAGCCTGGTGAGGTCGAAGGACTCGCTGTCCGCGGCGACGCGGGCGTCGCCTTCCCGGACCATAATCTCGGCTTCGGTTTCCTCCAACTGCTCGGGGAGTTCCTCCTCGATGGCGCGGCGGCGCTGGACATCGCGGGCGTGTTCCACGAAGAGGCGGCGCATGGCGACAACCACCGAGTCGGTGGAGGACAGGTACTCGGGCAGGTCGTACTGGACGTACTTCTCCGCGTCGTAGTCCTGGTTGCGGAAGTTGAAGTTGAGCTCCCAGTTGCGGTAGGGCCAGGTTGTGTTGCTCCAGAGGCGGCGGAAGATGCCTGGGGGCCCGGAGTACCGCTCGACGTTGAGATAGACCATGCGTGTAAGGTTGTCCTCGACGGGAACGGCCCAGCGGGTGCTGCGGAAGAACCGGGCGTTGCCGCCGGTGCGGGACATGCCGGGAAGGCGGGTGCCGTTCCACTCGTTGACGTCCGGGGTGTCGGTGGCCTGCTCCGGCTGGAGGCGGCCGGCCCCTTGCCCGCGCTTCTTCGCCTTGCGGTCCCAGATCCAGGTCCACATGAGACGCCAGCGGTGGAGAGGCCAGACGCCGTCCACGCCGGGGTAGTACATCTGGTAGGGGACGTTGCCGTTCTCGTCCTCGTAGAACTTTTCCACCGAGGACTTGCCGCGCCCGGGCCGGTAGTGGACGTTCTTGTTGTTGACGATGTTAACCCGGTATCCCAGGGGAGTGCGGGGGCGTCCGCCGAGCCGGCTCTTGAGGATGCGTAGGGCGTTGCGGTGGACCATGAAGGCGTTGTGGGCGTCCATGGTGTTTTCCAGCACCAGGACCCAGTTGCAGTCGAACATGGTGAAGACGGGGCGGAAGATGTTGTGGGGCTCGAACATCTCCGGCGGGATGTCCTCCTGGGGGTCGACCGGCTCGCCGTCGCCCATCCAGACGAAGACCATTCCCTTGATGGTTGCGGTGGGGAACTTGCGGGCCTTCATGCCGGGCGCGCCGGCCATCTTGGAGTCCGGCCCCTCGGTGAGGAAGGCTACGCAGTTGCCGTCGCCGTCGAAGGTGGCCCCGTGATAGGGGCAGGTGACGAATCCTTCGAAGTAGCAACGGCCCATGGACAGGTAGACGGCCCGGTGGGGGCACCAGTCCAGCAGGGCCTGCACCTCGCCCTTGGTGTCCCGAAAGAATATCACGTCGGTGCCCAGCATCCGCAGCACCTCGGGCTTGTCCTTCTTGACGTCCTTGGCGGGCAGGGCCGGATACCAGTATTCCCGGTAGCCGGTGGACGGGATGCGGCTGCGCCGGTCGCCGGGGTCGTCAGGCTTCTGGAAGGGCGGGGTCTGGTCGAATCCCTGGGTCCCCCGACGCATATGCTTGTAACCGCCCGGGTAGCCGGACAGGGGTTTCATCAACAGCTTTCCGAGACCCATGACTGTTATTCCTCCGGGTGTTCCGCATCCCCCCGGGAAGCGCCGGGAGGATGGATGGGAGTGGTGGATTTGGAAAAATGCTACCAGAAATGTCAAGGAGGGCAAGTGAGGATCGAGAGGCCATCATCCATCGGGACAGCTCAAAATGGGTAGGGCTGTCCTCCGCCGACGGGGAGGACCTGTCCGGTGATGTAGGAGGCGTCGTCAGAGGCGAGGAAGGCGATGGCGCCGGCCTGCTCGGCGGCTTCCCCCCGGCGCCCCATGGGGATTTCCACCAGCCGGGTCTCCTGTCGGTAGCGTTCCTGGTAGTCCTTTTCCTCCTGGGGCAGGGTGGGAACGTCCACTTCGACGCCGTAATCACGGGGAGTTACCCGGTCCTCGGCGAGGCTGCCGCTGGGGGCGACGCAGTTGACCCGGACGCCCAGGTGGGCCACCTCCCGGGCCAGGGAGCTGGTCAGTCCTATCTGCCCGGCCTTGGCGGCGGCGTAGGGAACGCGGAAGGCGCCGGTGACGGCGTGGGTGGCGATGTTGACGATGGAGCCGCTCTTTTGGTCGATCATGTAGGGGAGGACAGCACGGCAACACCACATCGCGGTCCAGAAGCTCTTGTTGATTTCGGCTTCGATCTGGTCCGGGGTGTAGTACTGGAAGGACTGGAACCAAATGGTGCCTCCGGCGACATTGGCGAGGACGTCAATGCGCCCGAACTCCTCGTGGGCGCGGGCCATCAATGCCTCGGCGTTTTCCCACTTGGAGAGCTCCCCCAGGGCCACGATGCACTGACCGCCGAAGTCACGGACCTCCTGGCAAACCTTCCGGGACGTGGCCTCCACCATGTCTCCAATGACGATGGAAGCTCCTTCCTGGGCCATGCGGCGGACGGTGGCGGAGCCAATGCCCTGTCCCCCGCCGGTGACGACGCACACCTTGCCTTCAAAGCGGCGGCCTCCTGCCGCCCGTGGATCCAAGACATCAGCCATGTTGCTACTCCCGGTTACCAGTCCAGGTTTTCGGTGCGCTGCTGGAGGACCTCGCCGAACAGGGTCAAGACCTGGTCCACCCGGAGCACGACGGCGCACCCGCCGCCCTGGGGGTCCTGGATGAGACCTGCCTCGGACAGCCGGGCGATGACGTTTTCGTTGACCGGGCCGTCCCGGTGGACCTGGGCGGTGCAGCGGAATTTCCAGCCGGTCCCGGTGGCGGAATCGCGGTAGAGCAGGACGACCCGGGGGCTGTCCTCCAATTCCCGGGGTTCACCCCGCTCCCGGTAGGCGAGGGACTGATCATCGTAAACAATGATGGTGCCCCGGTAGCCGGCGTTGGGTGTCCCGTCGGCGGAGGCGGTGGCCATGATGCAGGGGTTGCCGTTGTCCCGGGCGTGGTTGATGTGCCGGCGCATTTCGTCAGTGATCTGGATCATGGCAGCCGCCTTGAAGCCCTTGTGGGATTTGGCGTATTTTAACACCGCTTTGACGTTCTCTTCCGATTCCTTCCTTCCCTTCGACCCCGCCTGGTTCCGGGACTTCTTCACCGGGTCCGCGCTGGACTTCGTCCGGTTTTCCCGCGACGGGGAGACCACGATTGCGGAGGCAGGGTTCGTGGAACAGGCTCTGGGACTCTCCCCCGGGGACAGAGTGTTGGATGTTCCCTGCGGGGGCGGCCGGATGGCCCTGGAACTGGCCGCCGGTGGTTACTCCGTCACCGGCGTGGACTTCAGCGCGGAGTTGTTGGAGACGGCGCGGCGGGGGGCGTTGGACCGGGATGTGTCTGTTGCATGGGAGCAGCGGGACATGCGCGACCTGCCCTGGGATGGCGAGTTCGACGCGGTGTTGTGCTGGTGGAACAGCTTTGGCTACTTCGACGATCCGGGGAACGCCGACTTCCTGCGGGCGGTGTTCCGGGCGCTGAAGCCCGGCGGGCGGTTCCTGCTGGACACCCCGCTGGCGGAAACCAGCCTTCCCGGCATGGAGCCGCAGGAACGCACCTGGTACCCGGCGGGGGAGCTGGTGGCGCTGGAGGAGCGGGAGTACGACCACGAAACGGGACGGCTGGAGTCGGAGTGGACCTTCATCCGTGACGGGGAACTTGCCAAGCGGTGGTTTTCGCTCCGGCTGTACACCTACCGGGAACTGGCGGGGCTGTTGCGCGAAGCCGGATTCGGCGCCCTGCGGGCCTATGGGTCCCTGGAAGGGGAACCCTTCGAGCTGGGAGCGCCGTGGCTTTACCTAGTCGCGGAGAAACCGACGGCTTGACCGGCAGGCGCAGCCATTCCCCGGCGCCAGGGTTTCAGTGGGAGGGCGGCGGATAGTCGTTCGTGTCCAGCGGCTGGCCATTGAGGGTGATGGTGTCGTGGAACAGCTCCGGGCGGCCAATGGTCTGGCGGACATAACACCCGTTGCGGGCGTTGCGGACCAGGCCGGCAATCCGCTTCGGCGGCTCCGACGACTCTATTTCATAGCTGATTTCGATTTTGTCAGCGCGGGCCTGGATGGTTTGGGCCAGGACGGATCCCTCGGCTCCGACGCTGAGGGCGATGTGGGCCTGCACCTTGTCGACGGAGACCTTCATCATCTGAGCGTACCGCTCAAGCTGGGTCATCTCTCAAAAGAGAATGGACGAGGCAAAGTAGGCCAGGGGCGATGGGGCGGAGTTGTCGCCGTTGGGCTCCCGCTCGTCGCAGTGGATGGTGAATCCTCTCATGTAGGACTCTTTCTTCATCCGGTCCATCATGCGGGCGTCGGCTTCGACGGTGATGGCGCGGGAAACCCGGTCGGGATTGGAAGCGGGGGCCGTCGTGGTCATGGCTATGCTCCTGGAGGCAATGAATGGCCGGGAGTATAGCACGGCAGCCTAATTGGGGCGGATTCGGTGCCGTCGGCGGGTGGGGGTGTCGGCGATGTAGCCGGACAGGTTGAGGGCGGTGTGGATGAGGCCGATGTGGGAGTAGGCCTGGGGGAAGTTGCCGAGCTGCCTCTGCGAACTCTTTTCGTACATTTCAGCGAACAGTCCCAGGTGGTTGGCGCACTTGGTGATCATCTCGTGGAAGTAGTCCATGGCCCGGTCGGTCTGGCCGGTGTAGATCAGGTTGCCCATCAGCCAGAAGCTGAGAAGGGTGAAGGCCCCCTCCGGCTGGCCGTCCAGGCCGTCGTCGGTCTCCCCTGGCAGGTAACGCCAGACCAGGGGGCCATCGGTGAGTTCGCGCTCGATGGCGTCCACGTTCTGCCGGATGCGGGGGTCATCCCTTTCCAGCAGACCCATGAAGGGGATCGCCAGGTTGGAGGCGTCCAGGGCGTGGCTGCCGTAACGCTGCCGGAAGGCTTTCTTGTCAGGGCTCCAGCCCTGGTCCAGGATTTCGGCCTTGATGGTGTCGGCAGTGAGGGACCAGCGGCGGTAACAATTCCGCTCACCCTGGGCGGCGGCGATGTAGGCGGCGTTGTCCAGGGCGGCCCAGCACATCACCTTGGAATAGACGAAGTGCTGCTGCTCGCCGCGCACTTCCCACACGCCCCGGTCCCTGCGGCGCCAGTTCTCCATGACGGTTTCGGCCAGGGAGTGGACCAGCTCCCAGGCCCCGTCGGGGATTTGGCCGTGGAGCAGAAGGAGGGAGTGGATGGACAGAATGACCTCGCCGAATACGTCCATCTGGATGTGCTCGGCGGCGGCGTTGCCGATGCGGACGGGACGGGAGTTCTCGTAGCCCTTGAGGTGGTCCAGGGTGTATTCCTTAAGGGATGAATCGGGGTGGATGCCGTAGACGATGCGGGTGCGGGTGCGGTGGAGCTGGCACTGTTCCAGCAGCCAGTGGATATACCGGTCGGCCCCGTAGGCGTCTCCCAGCCGGTAGAGACAGTCCACGGTGAAGCTGGTGTCCCGCAGCCAGGAGAAGCGGTAGTCCCAGTTGCGGGTCCCGCCGATGGTCTCGGGAAGGCTGGCGGTGGGCGCGGCAACGATGGCGCCGGTGGGTCGGTACATCATCAGGTGCAGCACCAGGAAGGACCGGACCACCTGTTCCCGCCACAGCCCCTCGTAGTCCATGCCGGACACCAGGGTCTGCCAGTAGTCACGGGTCTGCCGGAGGCGTTCTTCGGTCCGATACCGCTCCAGGCCGGCGGGACGGCCGTGGCCGTAGGCGAGTACAAAGGTGGCCTGTTCCCCCTGGGACAGGAGGAAATCGCAGGCGACGCCGTGGTCGTCGAAGGGAAGGGCGATGCTGCCCAGCAGGGTCATTGGCTGCCTGCCTCCGCTGACCTCAATGGCCCTTCCTGCCGGGGCGCTCATGTGGGGACGGAACCTGGGCGCGGCCCGAGCGTAGTCGGGCCGGGGCTGGAAAACGCAGCGGAGGCCCACCGCCCCGGCCCGGCAGGTGACTATGCGGTGAATTTCGGGAGGGGTGCGCGGCGCTTCGTCGGGGTTGCCGTCCTCGTCGTCATCGGAAATGGGCATGAAGTCGGTGACGGAAACGACGCCGGAGGCCGTTGTAAAGACGGTTTCCAGGATGTTGGTGTCGGGGAGGTACTGCTGGCGGGTTTCTGTGCACGGGCCGGTGGGGGCGATCTGAAAGCGGCCGCCAATGTCATCGTCGAGGATGGCCGCGAAAACGCTGGGGGAGTCGAAACGGGGCAGGCAACACCAGTCTACGGAGCCGTCGGTTCCGACAAGCGCCGCCGAAGACATATCGCCTATCAGCCCGTAGTGGTACAAATTTCATGCTTTGCGTGGATATTGCCAGGCAATCCAACTGTATCATCGCGGCCCGGCGGGATGCAATGACGAAACCGGCGTGCTCGCGCCAGTTGTTCAGGCCGGGCTCCGGGCGGCAACCCGGGTTTATCCCAGTTCCGCGATGGCTTCGATCTCCACGTCCAGCCCCGCTTCCGCCAGGGCGGTGATTTCGACCAGCGTGTTGGCGGGAAACTGGCCTTGGAAATACTCGTTGAAGAGGGCTTCCTGCCGTTCCCGGTCCGCCCGCCAATCGGGAATGCTGGTCACGAAGGTAGTGATCTTGACGATGTCCCCCGGGGATCCCCCTTCCTCGGAAACGATGCGCATGATGCGGTCCAGCGTAACCTGCAACTGCTCCATCATGGACTTGCCCTGGGCTTCCGTGCCCCGGGCGGTGCATCCGGCGATGAACAGCAGGCTCCCCGCGCGCACGGAGCGGCTGAAGGTGGGGCCGGAGGGGGCGATGTGAGGGTAGTCCTTCCGTATCTTTTCCATGTTGGTGTTCCTTCCGTAGTTTGCGTATGAAGTTTAGGCCAGAGTACACCGGGGCGGGCTGTGGGCGCTACTCGCACCCTGCGCTGTGCCAGCCGGTGGCGGATGGGAATTTCCCCCTTGCCCTGGCTGGAAGTTTGTTCGTTGTATTGGCTTGAAGCGGGTGTTAATATCCGGCCATACCGGAACCGGGGCCGGATGTTCGCCGCATGGTGGGGACGGCCCGGACAAGGAGTTGACCGTGCCCTACGCCAACATCAACGGGGTCAACCTGTACTACGAGGAATACGGCAGCGGTCCGGCGGTGATGCTGACCCCGGGGGGACGGGTGGACCACAACGGCCTGCGGCCCATGGCGGCCCTGCTTTCGCCCCACTGCCGGGTCATCATCCACGACCGGCGCAACTGCGGCAAGTCCGACGTGGTAATCGGCGGGGAACTGTCGGAGCAGCACCTGTGGGCCGAGGAAATGGCAGCCCTTTTGAAGCATCTCGATGCGGCTCCGGCCTACCTGGCCGGGGGGTCGGCGGGTTCCCGCACGTCGCTGACGGTGGCGGTGCGGCACCCGGAGGTGGTCAAGGGAGTGTTCATCTGGGAGGTCTCCGGCGGACCCAGGAGCGCGGAGCTGATGTCCCCAGGCTATTACGGCCAGTACATCGAGGCGGCGGAGCGGGGTGGGATGCCTGCCGTGGCCGACACCGAGTTCTTCGAGCAGCGCATTCGGGACAACGCCGACAACTTGGAGAAAATACTGTCCATGGACCCGGAAGAGTTTTGCACCGTGATGGGCCGCTGGCGGGACCAGTTCTCCCGGCCAAACCCGGTGGGCGACCTGACCGAGGAGCAATTGAGGTCCATATCCTGCCCGGTGCTGGCCTTCGAAGGGAACACGCCGGACGACGTCCACCACAGGTCGGCGGCGGAGAACGTGAAGCGGCTGGTCCCCAACGCCGAGCTGGTCCCGTCGGCGTGGACCGACGAGGAATGGGCGGTCATCGGGCAGCACGACAACACCTTCCCCGGCATAGCCGCCACCAACCGCTACCACATGAAGTCCACCTTCTACGCCGGGCGGCTGCTGGAGTTCATCACCAGGGTCGAGGCCCAGCAGCCTTCAGCCGTGGCCTAGCCGCAACCACCACCATAATTAACGAGGAGGAAGACAATGGGAACGTTCCGACTTTACAGCGGGGACGACGGCCAGTCCCACATCGAGACCATCGACCTGGACCAGACGCCGGACTGGAAGAGCGCCCAGGCTGCCACGCAGATCAGCTTCAGCGAGGCTGCCGCCGGACGGTTTTCCGACTGGCACCCGGCGCCGCGCCGCCAGTTCGTAATCATCCTGTCCGGCCAGCTGGAAATCGGGCTGGGGGACGGTTCCAAGCACGTCTTCGGCCCCGGCGACGCCCGCCTGGTGGAGGACACCACCGGCCAGGGCCACACCACTGGCACGTACGGGGACCAGCCCTGCGTCACCTGCACCATTCCCCTGGCCAACCAGTAAGTCCTGTCAGAGGGTAATAACTTGAAGGCCGGGACTAACGCGTCCCGGCCTTTGCGTGCCTTTCGGCGTGCCAGAGGTGGTGCGCCGCTACCGCATTCCTTCCATCAGACGCACCGTCATAACGCCTTTTTCCAGGTCCACTTGCTGTACCACGCTGGCGATGGCCGGGATGAGCACCTGTCCTGCCGGGCCGTTGACGACATAGACGTCGTTGCTGCCCGTCTCGATGATCTCAGAGACTTCTCCGAGGGCTTCCCCTTCCACCGTGACCACCCGCAGTCCGATGAGCTGGAAATGGAAGTATTCGCCCTCCGGCAGCGTATCCACGGCGTCCCGGGGGACGGTCAGCCACTGGCCGGACAGGGGGCGGGCCGCGGCCGGAGAGTTGATGCCTTCAAACCGCAGGATGACCCGGTTGGGGGGACGCGACAGGGTTTCGGTGATTCGTAGGGGAGTATCTTCCCAATAGATAGTCTGCCCGGGATCAAAGCGGTGGGGGTCGTCGCTGTGGACCCGGACGCGCACCTGTCCCTGGGAGCCATGGACGCCCAGAACCAACCCGACGGCGACATCGTTGTCGGAATCGGGCCGGGGGTGCTCCAAAACTGGAAAAGAGGGGGAGTTAAACGATTTCCAGGATGGCCCGGGTGTCGTCCTTGACGGCGGAAACCCGGAGCAGGACCCGCATCGCTTGGGCGACCCGTCCCTGCCGGCCGATGACCTTGCCCTTGTCCTCGGGGGCGACTTCGAGCCGCAGGATCACCTGTCCGCCCTCCACCGACTCGGTGACGGTGACCGCATCGGGGTCGCTGCACAGGGACTTGGCGATGTACTCGATGAGTTCTTTCATGGCTGGAGAGGACTAGGACGCGGCGGTTTCTTCCGCCTCGGCTTCCGTTTCCTCGACCTCGGCGGTGGGCTCTTCTGATTCCGCCCCTGATTCCTCAGGAGACTCTTCCGGCGCGTCCCCGTTCAGCTGTGCCAAGACGCCGTCGCGCTCCAGGATGCGGCGCACCGGATCAGAAGGCTGCGCTCCCTTGCGGAGCCAGTCCAAGGCCCGGTCAGCCTTGAGGGTAATCGCCGGGGGGTCGACCATCGGGTCATAGTTGCCAATCCACTCGACGTAGCGACCGTCCCGGGGGGACTTGGAGTCCGCGACGACGATGCGGTATGACGGGTACTTCTTCTTTCCGACCCTTCTTAGGCGAATCCTCAGCATTCAGTCTCCGGCGAAATTTCGTTTTTTGGGAAGATTTTATCGGGAAAGTCCCGAAAAGGGGATCGGGCCCGGCCTTTTGGGCACCACCCTTAGAAACTCTGGGTCTCAGGGGCGATGGTAGACATTGGCCTGGGCCCGACCGACGGGTTCACTTATGTGGTCCAAACTAGTTAGGAGCTGGTCACCCCGTCGTGTCCAGACAGATGCCTACCATCGCCCCTGCGTATTAAACTATGTTCCATGCGCTATCACCTCCTTCTTCCAAATTCCCGCCCAGCGGTTGGGATATATTTACTACATGGGGGCGAACCGTGTCAAGACGATAATTCCCGCGTTTTGGAGCTCACGTCCTCGAGAACAGCATTGATTTCGGACTTCGCGGGGATCGGGGCTTGCGTTAACGGTTCGAACGAGGGGCCATCCCCGTGCGCCTGATCTTCATGGGCACCCCTGAATTTGTCATTCCGGTGCTGGCGCCGCTGGTGGACGCTCCCGGAATCGACGTGGTTGCGGTGTACACGCCGCCCGACCGGCCCAAGGGGAGGGGCCGGTCGGTGGAGATGCCCCCAGTGAAGGAGTATGCGCTGGAGCGCGGCCTTACGGTCTGCCAGCCGGCCGGGTTCCGTCGGGAAGAAGCGCAGGATGAGTTGGCATCCTTCCGCCCGGACGTGCTGGTGGTGGCAGCCTACGGACGGTTGTTGCCCGGGCCGGTGTTGGAGGCGGCGGCGGGGGGGTGCCTTAACCTGCATCCGTCTCTGCTCCCGAAATACCGGGGCCCTTCGCCGGTGGCAACGGCCATTCGGGATGGAATCGAGTCCACCGGCGTCACCCTGATGCTGCTGGACGAGGGAATGGACTCCGGGCCGATTATTTCCCAGCGGGAGCATCCCATCGCGCCAAGTGACACCGCCGGTTCCCTCACCGCGGAGCTCTTCCGGGTCGGAGCGGACCTGCTGCTGGAGAACCTGGATGGGTGGGTCAGCGAGGAGATTACCGCCGTCCCGCAGGACGAGGATGCCGCCTCCTTCACCCGGAAGTTGGAACGCTCCGACGGGGCCGCGGACTGGAGCCTTCCCGCGGGGCAACTGGAACGCCTCCACCGGGCCTACACTCCCTGGCCGGGACTGTTCACGTCGTGGGAAGGGAAGGGCCTGAAGTTGGTGGACGTGGCTGCGCCTCCCGCGCCGGGGGAAACGGATTCTATTCCCGGCACCGTGGTTGGGTTGGAAGATCCCGGCGTTCCCTGCGGTGTGGTCACGGGTGAGGGAGTCCTGGGATTGAGGAGCGTACAACTGGAAGGGCGCCGGGCCTCGGATGCCTCCGACTTCCTGCGGGGGTATCCCTCTTTTCTGGGTTCGGTGCTGGCTGGAAAGGAGTAATTGTCCCGCCGTTGGTTTGTCCGGGGGACGGGTTTACAATAGGGCGAATCAAGACCCTGACGCCCGGGTGACTTCTGGGCCGCAGGACAGCCCAAGTGATGAGAGATGGAGGCTTGCGATGACGACCAGGACCATTCCCTCGGAAGCCCAGGTGCTGGAATGGATGACCTCGTTGAGCAACTGGGGACGCTGGGGCGATGACGACCAGAAGGGGTGCCTGAACCTGATCACCCCGGACAAGCGGACCCAGGCGGCTTCCCTGGTGCAGGACGGCGAGACCGTCAGCTGTGCCCGTCCCATAACCACCGAAATGACTCCCGACGTGACCTTCCAGGTGCAGCGGTACATGGTGGACAGCGGGGAGGGGCGGGACACCGACCCGCCGGAGCGCAAGCTGGTGCGCCGGGGAGCGTCCGAGTTCATCGGGATGGTCTTCCACGGCCAGAGCATCACCCACATCGACTCCCTGTCCCATTACTCCTGGCAGGCCAAGCTGTACAACGGCAAGCCCGCCAACCTCATCACCTCCCGGGAGGGCGCCCAGAGCCATTCCATAGAGGTGGCCTCCGACGGCATCGTTTCCCGGGGAGTGCTGCTGGACATAACCAAGGTGCGGGGGACGAAATGGCTGGCAACGGATGACCCGGTGATGCCGGAGGACCTGGAAGCCGCCGAGGAGTTGGAGGGAGTGAAGGTCGAGGAAGGCGACATTCTCCTGGTCCGCACCGGAAACTACCGGATGCGTCTGGAGGAAGGCCCCCGCCCCAACACCCAGCCCTTCACCGCCTGCCAGGTGGCCTGCACGCCGTGGTTCAAGGAACGGGGCGTCGCCATGCTGGGCACCGACACGTCCAACGACGTGCGCCCCAGCCACTACGACACCATTACCGCGCCGCTGCACACCGTCTGCCTGGTCACCCTGGGGCTGTGGCTCATCGACAACGCCAACCTGGAAGACCTGGCCCAGGCTTGCGAGCGGCGGAACCGCTACGAGTTCATGCTGTCCATGGGGCCGTTGAAGCTGCGCAACGTGACGGGGAGCCCGGTGAATCCCATCGCTATTTTCTGACACGACCCTGGCCGTCCCGGAAAAGCGAGGGGAGTCCGATTCAGGACTCCCCTCTTGCGTTTGGCGGTCCAGCCGGGATCGCTCAGAAGTTGGGGCGCATGTTGCGGAGGCGGCGGGCTCGTTCCTCGATGGGCGGATGGGTGGAAAACAGGCCGCTCAGCGTCTTGCCCCGCAGCGGGTTGACGATGAATAGATGGGAGGCCGCTTCAGACACCTGCATGGGCCGCATCTCGGCTCCCATTTCCAGCTTTTCCAGGGCCCGGGCCAGCGCCTCCGGGTTGCCCGATGTCTTGGCCCCGGTGGCGTCGGCCTGGAACTCCCGCGCCCGGGATATGGCCAGGCGGATGACAGTCGCCGCCAGCGGCATGACGATGGCCACTATCAGCAGCCCGATGATCCCCCCGCCACCCCGGTCCCGCCCGCCGTGCATTCCGCCGAAGATGGCGGAAAACTGGGCGATCATTGCCAGCATGGATATGGCCCCGGCGATGGTGGCCACCACCGACATTATCAGGGTGTCCCGGTTGCCAACGTGGGCCATTTCGTGGGCCATCACCGCGCCGAGTTCCTCCCGGGTCAGCAGCCGCCGGATTCCCGTCGTGGCGGCCACCGCCGCGTTCTGCGGGTTGCGGCCGGTGGCGAAGGCGTTGGGAGAGGCGCTGTCAATCTCGTAGACGCGGGGCATCGGCAGGCCGGCCAGGGACGC
This sequence comes from Dehalococcoidia bacterium, assembly GCA_965203675.1. GTDB lineage: Bacteria > Chloroflexota > Dehalococcoidia > Lucifugimonadales > UBA3495 > CATOSK01. The sequence continues at coordinate 1,134,590 of CBDBDE010000001.1, forward strand.
CTGCTCCGCCACCAGCCCCCACAACTCCGGGTCATCCTCCTGGGTGACGGGCTTGGCGTGGGCCATTGAAAGCGCGATCTTGTCGCTGAACCAGTAGGCCCCAACGTTCATAATCAGGGCGAATCCGAGGGCAAGGATTATTCCCAGTTCTCCGCCGAAGATGCCGCCGATCATAAGCAGCAGGCCGGTCAGTACCATCAGCAGGAAGAAGGTCTTGACGGTGTTCATTCGATTGTCGCTCCAATAGGGAAGAGAGTTGTCCGGTTCTTCCGGCCGGACGGGGTTGGACGAGGCCAGGACAGAGGCCCGGGGATCGTCCATCCTCTTCGTCGATTATATCACCGGGAGGTCATCGGCCGGTGGATTCCTGCGTTCTCCCCGTGCGGCTACTGGAGCGGCTGTTTTCGTTGACACCTTCGGCGGGCGATGATAAATTCCCCTTGCCAACGTCCGTGCTGTCACGGACGGCTATTTTTGTCGCCTTTCGGAGGATCAGCCATGCCGGTCAACATCGGCGTTCTGGCCAAGCAGGTCATTGACCCGGAAATGCCCATGGCGGCGTTCCAGATCGACAGCGCGGCCAAGCGGGTGGTGACGCCGCCCAACATTCCGCCGGTGGTCAACGGCTTCGACGAGAACGCGGTGGAGGCCGCCCTCCAGATCAAGGACGCCCAGGAAGCCACGGTGACGGTCATTTCGGCCGGTTCCAGCTTTGCCCTGGACGTGATGAAGAAGCCCCTGTCCATGGGGGCGGATGAGCTTGTCCTGCTCCAGGACGACGCCTTCGAAAACACCATCGACAGCTTCTTCACCGCCCAGCTCCTGGCTGCGGCCATCAAGAAGCTGGGCGGCTTCGACCTAATCATCTGCGGGCGCCAGGCATCGGACTGGGACAACGCCCAGGTGCCTCTGGGAGTGGCCGAAATCCTGGGAATGTCCTGCGTTGCCCTGGGACGCAAGGTAACGGTTGACGGCGACAAGGTCACTGTGGAGCGGCTGATACCCGACGGATACGAGGTGGTGGAAGCTCCGTTGCCTGCCCTGGTAACGGTCAGCAACGAGCTGGGCCAGCCGCGATATCCGACCCTGCGGGGCATCATGGCGGCCACCCGCAAGCGCCCGACCATCTGGGCTGCCGGAGACCTGGAGGCCGATGCCGGACAACTGGAGCCGCGCATCACTCTTCACGACCTGTTCGTTCCCCAGCGCACCCAGGAATGCGAGATCATCGAGGGCGACGACGAAGCTGACGCGGCCCGCCAGCTTGCCATGCGGCTGCGGGAAGACAAGCTCATCTAGGCGCGGAACCATTCGATGCAGGGCCGTTCAACATGGTCTCGCAATTTAGATTGATCTGCCTCGCGCCGGCGCTGTTCCGTCCGGCGCCCAACCCCATCAACAGAGAAGCGATTAACGGAGGGACCAATGGCTCAGGGAGTCCTGGTTTTGGAAGGACTGACCGGCGGTGAGCTCAGCCTGACCGCCCGGGAGATTCTGGCTGCGGGACGCGGTGTTGCGGACGCGCTGGGCGAGGAATTGTCCATTGGGTTGCTGGGGAGCTCTCCCGAAGCCGCCGCCCAGGATGCAATCAGCCACGGCGCGGACAAGGTGTACCTGGTCACGAGCCCGGCCCTGGACGCCTACCAGGTTGACCTGTGCCTGTCCGCCATGGAGTCCCTGTGCCGCGAGGCTGATCCCAGCGTCGTCCTAATCGGACGCACCAACGAAGGACGGGAGATCGCTCCCCGCCTAGCCTTCCGCCTGGGAGTCGGGTTGGCCCAGGACTGCCTGGAGGTATCGGTGGACACCGCCACAGGCAAGCTGCTGGCCAACCGTCCCGTCTACGGCGGCAACGCCGTAGCCGTGGTGAGCTGCAACTACACGCCCCAGGTCGCCGCTGTGCGCCCCAAGGTCTACGAGCCGCTGGAGCCGGACGCCGGGCGCTCCGGCGACACCGTATCCTTCCCCGTGGACCTGGATGCAGGAATCGCCCGGGCCACCCTGGTGGATACCGTCATGGAACAGTCGGAAGGCATCAAGCTGGAGGACGCCCGCATAGTCGTGTCCGGCGGCCGGGGGCTGGGAGGCCCCGATCCCTTCAAGAACCTGGAGGAACTAGCCGGTTTGCTGGGAGCCGGCGTCGGCGCATCCCGCGCCGCCGTGGACTCGGGATGGGTCCCGGCCAGCTACCAGGTTGGCCTCACCGGCAAGACCATCACTCCCGACCTGTACATCACCGTCGCTATATCCGGGGCCAGCCAGCACATGGCCGGATGCTCTGGCTCCAAGGTCATAGTGGCCATCAACAAGGACGCCGAGGCCAACATCTTCAAGGAAGCCCGTTACGGAGTGGTCGGCGACTGGGAGAAGATCCTTCCCGCCTTGACGGAGACGGTCCGGGAGTTGACGCAGGGGTAGGGGAGCAGGGGTAATCTCTCGACGAAGGTTAGCACCAGATTGGACGTTCACTCTCATCGGTCCATAACAAGATTCAGGTGGGTTCGGTGGGAAGCGGTTCTCATCATTGCGTCCGTCTTGGCGTCTCTTGTCTTTGCCGGTGCTATGATATGGACAGCTTCTATAAGACCTCTTTCCGGTCTTGAGACTGTCCTGTTCCAAATCCTCGTACTGTTCGTTGGGTTGGCAGGCGGTTTATACGGCTCGTACAAGTTTGGGAAAGCGTCCGCCGAGCAGGCTGGGAAGGACGTGATTCGCCCGCACGCCCGGTCTGCCCTTCGAAGTGTTATGGTGTTGAACGATAACTTGATAGAATTGCACGAGCCTATCGAACGAATAGCAAGAGATACCGCGGACGAACGCGTTGCTATGTTGCATCATATGGTAAACGCTCTGAATCGGGTCGCCGTGAGCGCCATCAACGATTGGCGGGATGTTATCCCAGAAGACTTCCAGGACATTGGAGAGACAGTCGTTCACTCCATCACAACGGAAGGGGAGGGGACAGATTGACGGCTGAAAAAAATAGGATACGGGGAAAGGTAGCGAAGGTCTTTTCCGACTGGCAAGTGGCTTTGAACGTAGGAAAAGCCGATAACGTCGAAGTTGGTATGCTGTTTGACATCGTGGTGCAACAACAACACGCGATTGAGGATCCTGACACAGGAGAGCTACTAGGGAATGTCAAACAGGAAATACCCAAAGCCCGTTTACGAATAACAAGCGTGGAGGATAGGTACTCAATTGCCGCCACGCATTCTCAACAACCCCCCACGGCGAACAATCCGGCTCGCACTCCCGCATTGAAGGGCGACCTTTACGCTGGACTGTTCCATGTGTTTGCACCCCGGCGCTTCACGACCACAGAGGGTTACTCCGGCAACTTGGCAGAAAATGACAGGTTGGTGTCTACTGGAGACCTAGTGGTACAGGTCGTAAACGTTTCCGGATAGCCCCCCTACCCCTGCACCACGTTGTCTATCAGCCGGACGCCGCCGATGCGGACGGCGGTCAACGCCATGGCGCCGGGAAGGACTGTGTCCAGTTCGTGGAAACCGTTGGGATCGACGACTGCCACGTAGTCCCACACCTTCAACCGACGGTTCTGAGCGGAGTAGGTCCAGCGCTCTTTCCTGTAACTCCGGTACGCTGTTTATTCCTGAGTTCCAAGCGGATTCCAGGGCCGACAGTGCCCGGTACACTACCGGCGCGGCCTGCCGCTGTTCCGGGGTCAGGTAGGCGTTGCGGCTGCTCATGGCCAGCCCGTCGGATTCCCGGACCGTGGGGCACACGATTATTTCTGGCCCCAGGTTCAGGTCCCGGGTCAATTGCTTAATGACCGCCGCTTGCTGCCCGTCCTTCTGGCCGAAGTAGGCCCGGTCGGGCCGGACGATGCTCAGCAGCTTGCAGACCACCGTCGCCACTCCCCGAAAATGCCCCGGACGTATGGCTCCCTCGAGCTTCTCCCCGATTTCGCCCACGTCCACCCAAGTGGCGAATCCGGCGGGGTACAGCGATTCCGGCGTCGGGGTGAAGACCAGGTCAACCCCTTCCGCCTCCAGCAGTTCCAGGTCCCGGGGAAGGTCCCGGGGATACGCTGCCAGGTCCTCCCCGGGCCCGAATTGGGTGGGGTTGACGAATATGGTGGCCGCCGCCGTTTCGTTTTCCGACCTGGCCCGCCGCACCAGGGAAAGGTGGCCTTCGTGGAGGGCCCCCATCGTCGGCACCAGGCCCAACGGTTTTCCCGCTTGGCTGCAGGCTGCCGCCATCTCCCCGGTGTCGCTGATCACCCGCATCGCGCTAGGCCCTCGATATGTCGGGGCTAGAACAGTTCATCGATTTCCCGTTCCAGCCGCTCCCGGGGGCTTTCGGACAGCACCCCGGTGCGGGGAGCGTATCCCCGGCTGAACTGGGTGTAGGAGTCCTGGGAGCCGTACTCCCGGGTATGCACCACTACTGGCATCGGAACGGCGTGTCCGAAGATCAGCGCCTGCTGCTTGGCTTCCAGGCGGGACAGCACTCCCCGGAGCTGACGCGCTCCGGCGGTGCCCGCCAGGACGGCGTCGGTGTCCCGGTCGTTGTCCAGCAGGCAGGTAAGGCGGGTGCCCAGCTGGCTCATCACCTCCGAGTCGATGGCGCTGGGCCGCTGGTCAATGACCATCAGCGTGACGTTGTACTTGCGCAGCTCCCGGGCGATGGTCCCGAAGATGGTCTGTGATGCGACCGCCGGGTTCAGGAACTTATGGGCTTCCTCGATGACGATGACCACTGGCTGCGGGTCCTTGACCTTCCCGCCTTCGGCCATCTCCTTCAGCTCAACATAGCGGTTGTGGATGCGGCGGGACAGCAGGTTGCTCAGGAGAATGTAGGCGTTCAGGTCCCGGCCGTGCCGCCCGAACTCGAGGACTACGTGCTTTCCCTTCTCCAGGTGCTCCACGATCCGGGCGGCGGTGTCGTAGCGGGTGTTGGCCTGCATGAAATCGAACCGCTTGAACCGGAGCAGGCGGTTGTGCAAGGAGCCCAGAGCCTGGGCGTTGACCCCGACATCGTTGGCCAGGCCGGCGATGTCCTCGGTGCCCTCCATGGACAGAAAGCGCTCCAGCCAATGCTGCTGTCCGAACTTCAGCCGCAGGTTATAGGCCGCCGAGGCCGCCACTTCGGAAAGGTTCAGTGTTTCCCTCAGCAGTTCGATGTCTTCCGGTTCCACCTCCTCGTAACCGATCCGCACCACCTCGTCCGCTGAGGTCCCCCGCCAGCGGTCCCGCTCCTCGTCCAGCGTGAAGGTGGATACGTTGGACGGGAAAAGCTGCTTCAGTCCCTTGACCGACACGTTGCGGTCCGAGTCCTGGCCGCTCCAGCCGTATTCGCTGTGCATGTCGAAGATCAGCGTCGAAGCCTGCCCTCCCTGGAGTATTCCCAGGAGGAGCAGCCGGGTCAGAAAGGTCTTGCCTGTGCCGCTCTTGCCGAAGACCCCGATGGACCGCTTGACCAGCTCGTCCAGGTCCAGGCATACCCTGGTGTCCATGTCCAGAGGGTTGCCAATCCAGAAGTGCCTCTCGTCTTCCTGCCCAAACACCAGGTCCACGTCCTGCTGGGATGCGGCGTGGGTTGGGGAAAAGTGGGCCGGAATGGTCTTGGCGGCGACGGGAGGCTCCGGCGGACCGCCAGCGGCAACGGGCATCGTCAGATGGGGCAGGATGTTCACCGTACCGTAGGCCACGGTACCGGATATCACCCGGGCCACCAGCGTGTCGTCCGCCTCCGGGGGCGTATGGGACAGGCGGCTGTCGCTGCTGGCCAGGGATACGTCCGTCACCACGCCGAAGAACCTCTGGCGTTCTCCCTGGATGGTCACGAAGGAGCCGACCTTTACGTCCTCCACGGACACATCCCCGGTGGAGTCCAGTCTGGCCTGCACTCCCTGGCTCAGGGACCCGCCGATAACCTGTCCCAACCGGCGGCCTTCCGGGTCTCCTTCCCGGCCCCCTTCCCATGCGCCCGCGCCGTTGGGGAACAGTCCGTGTCCTCTGTCCGTCACTTTCCAACCCCGGAGAGAATGGCGTTGATGCGCGCGACGTCCCCGGTAAGTTGCCCCGCCAGCGCCCGGCCCGCCCGGAGGGCCACATCCATACCGTCGGGCCGGCCGTCCACCATTCCCAGCAGGCACGACCTGATTACGTCGTCGGAGGCCGGGCATTCGGGACGGGCGAGGCGGGCCAGGAATCCTGGGTCGGCGGCGAACATGGCGTGTTCTTCATCCCCGCAGACATAGACGAAAGCGTGAACCCTGGGCGGCATGGGCGGCAGCCAGGGGGAAAACCCGGAGGATCCCGCAGCGCCGACGGTGACAGCGTCAAACCGGGAAGTCAACAACCGGGATAGCTGGGGGTTTTCCAGCAGGACTTCGTCCTCCGTCTCGTGGTCCCGTCCCCGCGCCAGGACCGGTCGGCTGGGGTCCAGCGGTTCGGTCCGCACATTGTTGACCACCCCGTAGATTCCCGGGCGCCCGGCCCGGATGAAGCTGCCCAGGGGAGGCGAGCCATACAGTTCATAGCATTGAACGGTAAACGAGGTGGAATCTGCGGCGATGACCTCTCCGACTCGCGCCGCCGTCGACTGCCTGCCAGGTTGGCGCACCGTCATTTCCGAGGTCGTTCCTTCCCGTTTCGCGGCGCACCTGAACCGTCAACCGGACGGGTCAACACCCGTCCGGTTCTGCGCCTTCGCGGTACTGCAGCGGCCACTCGCGGCCCTTCCTGAATGATGGCAGTCCTCTACTCGGCGGACTGCCGCTCCTCGCGGATCCTGCGGACCCGGTCGATCCCGTCGGCAATCCCCTGACGCACCAACTCGCGGGCCTCCTCGCCCGGCTTGGGAGCCAGCAGCAGCCCTATTGCGACGCCGACGGCCACGCCGACCACCAGTCCTGCCACGATGCCCTGTCCATCCGAGTTCTTGTACACTTTCTCATACCTCCAAAGTGATTATTGCTGTGAAACCGGGGTGGTTGTCGGGCCGGAACGCCGGTGAAATTCCTAGGCGGCGTGCCAGACCTTGGGTCCGGAAAGGTAGGATAATCCGAAGATAACTCCTGATGTTAATTTTAACATAGGCCAAGCGAACAGGTTGTTTTCTAAACGGTGTCTCTCCGATGAACGGCCGTCCCGTCATGATCGCCTTGACACTCTTCGAGGGCCACGCTTAGAATTGCCACGCCATCCACCGGACCGGGGGTGAGCGTGAATGTCTACCCACAACGGCATACCCGTGGGCCGCTGGGATCCTCAGATGACCGAGACGGCCAAGTCCACCAGTCCAACTCCGCCGCTTTCTGCCTCACCGCGTCGTGCCATCCCCGGCGCCGGCTCGGCTCTTGACCTCCGCGTTGGTCTCCCACCGCCAGCCTTCCTTCCGGCTGAGCCCGGATGACCGACGGGCCTTCCCGCATCGGATTCATTGGAATCGGCTTGCTTGGCCGGGGGCTGGCCCTCGCGCTCTCCGCCCGGGGGTATCCGGTCACCGGGGCAGCCAGCCGGTCCTTTTCCTCCGCCCAGTGGCTCTCGGAACGGGTGGACGGTTGCCGGGCCTACGACAGTCTCCAGGCCCTGGCTGACGACTCGGACCTGGTGTTCATAACCACTCCCGACTCGGTCATCGCTGAGGTAGCCTCCCGGGTCACGTGGCGGAGCGGCCAGGGTGTCGTCCATTGCAGCGGCGCGTCGTCCACTGAGATTTTGCGGCCTGCCGCGCTTCAGGGAGCCGCGGTCGGCGCCATGCACCCCTTCCAGACCTTCGCCGGCCTGACCAGGGCCGAAGATGCCGAGGCCCGCTTGCAAGGGATTGCTTTTGCCGTCGCCGGCGAGCTGTGGCTGCCGGAGTACCTGGACCGGATGGCCCGCGCCCTGGGAGGCCATCCCGTCAAGATTCCCGACCGGGACCGCCCCCTCTACCACGCCTCGGCCATCCTCGCATGTGGTTATCTCGCCGTCCTGCTGCAGGCCGCGGTTGACTGCTGGACCGCCATCGGATACACGGAAGAAGAAGCCCTGGCGGCCCTGGTGCCTCTTGCCGGGACCACTATCGAGAATATCGGCCGGAACGGGATTGCGCCCAGCGTTACCGGGCCCGCCGTGCGGGGCGACGTGGCCACAATGAAGACGCACATGGAGGCGCTGGGGGACGCGGTCCCGTCCGCGGCCCTGGCTTACGGCGCGCTTACAGCTGCTTCCCTGTTCCTAGCCGAACGGCGGGACATATCCTCGGAAGTTGTTGCCGGAATGCGGGCACTGGCCAACCAATATCTGCGGAGGTGGGATTCATGCCCAGAGTGACGATCCGGGATATTGCCCGGATGAAGTCCCGGGGGGAACGCATCCCCATGGTGACCGTCTACGACTACACCTCCGCCCGGCTGGCCGATGCTGCGGAAATCCCGATAGTGCTGGTGGGGGACAGCCTGGGAATGGTCGTCCTCGGCTACGATTCCACCATCCCGGTGACCATGGACGACATGGTGCATCACACCAAAATGGTCGCCCGGGGCTGCCGGCAGGCGCTGATAGTTGCCGACCTGCCCTTTATGACCTACCAGGTGGACCAGGGCCAGGCCTTGACCAACGCTGCCCGTCTCCTCCAGGAAGGAGGTGCCCAGACGGTGAAGCTGGAGGGAGGCGAAGCCGTGGCGGAGACTGTCCACCGAATCGTCCAGGCCGGGATTCCGGTCATGGGCCACATTGGGCTGACGCCCCAATCGGTCAACGCCTTCGGCGGCTTTCGGGTCCAGGGACGCCTCCGGGCGGAAGCGGTGCAGTTGCTCAAGGATGCCCAGGCGCTACAGGACGCCGGTGCCTACTCGGTGGTCTTGGAATTGGTGCCGGCTCCCCTGGCCCGCCTGATAAGCCAGAGGTTGACCATTCCCACCATCGGCATCGGCGCCGGTCCCAAGTGCGACGGCCAGGTGCAGGTGCTCCATGACATGCTGGGATTGTTCACCGACTTCGTCCCGAAACACGCCAAGCAGTACGCAACCCTGGGAGAAGCGATGAAGCAGGCCTTCATCGACTATGCGAGGGAGGTGCGGGATGGAGACTTTCCCACGGAGCAGCAGAGCTTCACCATGAGCGAAGAGGTCCTGGCGGAACTGACCGTCCCGCAGTAACCCCCTATCCCGGACGGCACAGGACAAAAAGGAAAAAGCGCCGCTGGTTGAGCGGCGCTTTTCCGATGCCCTGGGGGATGGGACCGGGCCTAGTTGACCCGGTTTTCCTCGATGCGTTCCACCAACAGCCGGAGCTCGGCTAGCACATCCTCCACCAGCCTGGGCCGGGTCTGCTCGAAGATGAGTTGCTCGCTGTCGGAAACCCCGGTGGGGTCCAGCTGCAGCTGGACGTGGTAGGTGCCTTCGGGGTTGCTCAAGGACACTTCCTGGTTGACCAGGGCCACCCGCAGCTTGGGGGTGAATATGCTGTGGGTGTAGGGCTGGTCGTAGAACTGGGCGATCTGGATGGTGCCGTGTTCCCGGTTGTAGCGGACCAACCGCTTGGGGCCGGCCGGGTAGTGGACGGAGACCTGGGGCGT
>CBDBDE010000002.1:0-597500 GCA_965203675.1 Dehalococcoidia bacterium
ATCTGCCGTTGGATGCGGAAGGCGCCTGGACGCTGACGGTAGATGCCGACGGCCCAATGGGGCCGGGCCAGCTTGTGCTGCCGATGGAGGTCAGGCCCGCACAGGGTCTCGACCTGGTCTATGTCCTGGCGGCATTCGTGGCGCTAACGGCGCTTGGGATATGGATATGGACCGCATACGTGCAGGACGCAGACGGCGGCAGCGTGAGACCTAAGAGCGTCGGGTTGCCATGAAACACCTCAAGACCATTCTTCCGTTGTCGGCGTTTGTCCTGTTGATTGGAGCCGCTCCGGTCTACGCTCACGGGTTCGGAGAGCGGACAGAATTGCCGGTGCCGTTGGGGTATTTCCTGCTGGGATCGGGCGCGGTGGTGGCCCTGTCGTTTGCCGTCATGGGCCTGTTCGTCAGAGGGACGTCACGCAGTGGCTCTTACTGGCGGTACGATCTGCTTCGGCATGGATGGTTGAGGTGGGTCCTCACGGCTCCATTCCTGGGATTTCCCATCAAGGTGGCCTCAGTATTCCTGTTGGTGGCCGTGATTGTTACGGGCCTGTTTGGAGACCAGACGCCCTCTGCCAACTTCGCCCCCAGTTTCGTGTGGATTATCTGGTGGGTGGGCATGGCCTACGTTGCGGCGCTGATAGGAAATGTTTGGGCTGTCATCAATCCGTGGAAGATACTGTTCGGCTGGTGGGAGTGGATATACGGCAAGTTGCGACCGGGTTCCCAACTGACCCCGGCGCGGGAGTACCCGGAAGGGTGGGGGATGTGGCCCGCACTGGTCCTATTCCTGGCATTCGCATGGCTCCAGGACGCTTTTCCCAGGTCCGCCGTCCCGGTGCTGGTGGCATGGATGGCGATCATCTACTCAGTGATCACGTTTGCGGGGATGGCGATATTCGGCAAGCGCCAGTGGTTGAGGAACGGAGAGGTGTTCTCGGTGGTGTTCGGCTTCCTGGCCCGTTTCTCCATTACGGAGGTGCGTGTGGCAGACCCGGAAGTCTGCCGGGCGTGCGCGTCGGGATGCCAGGCAACAGCGGAAAGCCTTGACCTGAGCGAGTGGGACGGCTGTGTGGACTGCTACGAATGCTTCGAGAAGCCAGGCAGCAGGCAAATCAACCTCCGTCCGTTCGCAATGGGGTTGTCCCGGAATGAGCCGGTCTCCAACGACGTCCTGGCCGTGGTGGTGCTCCTCCTGGCGACGGTGACATTCGACGGGTTCGGCGCGACATCGGCATGGGCCAACGTCCAGTCGGTGTTTCTAACCGCCTTCCCAACGCTGATGGGCAATCCGGTGGTGAACGGTCTGACCATTGCCGATACGTTGGGGGTACTGCTGTTCCCGGTGGCCTTCTTCCTCGTGTACCTGCTGTTCTGCTTCTTCATGGCGGGGGCTGTGGGGAAGAGCCCTGGCGCGATGGAACTGGCCCGGGCCTTCGCCTATTCCCTGATACCCATAGCGTTGGCCTACAACATCTCCCACTTCATCACCCTGCTGCTGGTCCAAGGGCAACTGATCATCAACCTGGCATCCGACCCATTCGGTTTCGGATGGGACCTGTTCGGCACGGCAGACTACCAGGTATACCAGGGCATCATCACGGCGGAAATCCTGTGGTTCCTGTCGGTGGCCGTGGTCGTAGTGGGGCACGTCATCGCGGTATACCTGGCCCACCTGGCGTCCATGCGCATTTTCCCGGACCGCAGCATGGCGATGAACAGCCAGTACCCGATGCTCACGCTGATGGTGATGTACACCGTCGTGAGTCTCTGGATACTGGCGCAGCCCATAGCGGCGTAATTGCCGACGTCAGCCCTCCAAGCCCGGCAGGGGCGGCATAAGCCGGCGCACAGGTTCCCCATGCCAGCGGGTATGGTGTAAGATAGCCTGAAACGCAATCTAGTGATTAGTGCCCGGCGGGTCGGCACTCTCCACTAACCACCGGCGCGGGAGGAATGTCTTGGCCAAGATCACGATAATCGGCACGGGGCTAATCGGCACCTCTCTTGCGCTGGCGCTGAAGCAGGCGAACCTGAGAAACGTCGAAATCGTCGGCACGGACTCCGACAGCCGGTCCCGGGCCGGCGCGCAGAAGTCAGGCGGGTTCGACCGGGTTGAGAACCGGCTGTTGAACGCCCTCCGTGATGTGGACATCGTGGTCTTGGCCACTCCGGTCATGGCCATGAAGGAACTGATGGAGATCATTGGCCCGGAGCTTCCGAATGGCTGCCTGGTAACCGACGTTGGCAGCTCGAAACGGGTGGTCATGGACTGGGCCGGAGAGTACCTGCCGCGGGGCATAGATTTCGTCGGCGGGCATCCCATGGCGGGGAGGGAGACGCCCGGCCCGGAGAACGCCGACGCCAACCTGTTCCGCGACAAGGCCTACTGCGTAATACCCAGGGCCGACGCCCGCGAGCAGGCCGTATCAGAGGTGGCTACGCTGGTGCAGGCCGTCGGCGCCCGCCCCTTCTACATCGGCGTAGACGAGCATGACAGCTTCGTGGCGGCCGTCAGTCACCTGCCCTTCATGCTCTCTGTGGGATTGGTAGGCTGCACCTCCAAGAGCGCCAACTGGGAAGACATCGCCCAACTTGCGTCCTCTGGCTATCACGACCTGACACGGCTTGCGTCGGGAGACCCCATCATGCACCGGGACATCTGCGCGACAAATTCGCAGCACATCGTCGCGTGGATTGACGCCTTCATCCGCGAGCTTTACCACATCCGGCAGTCACTGGACACTCAGACCAAGGAGGACACCCAGGAGTTGCAGCGGTCGATCCAGGTCCTGGCCGACCAGGCCTGTCGAAGCCCTCGATGGAGTCCGATGTAGAGGGCCTCCAGAAGCTGTTTGAGGATGCCGCAGTAGCGCGGGGCCAGTGGCTGGCCGGAGAAGTCAACTCAAGGTCCCGGGAGGCATCGCCGGAATTACCCAGCTTCGCCGAAAGCATGGGGGAGATGTTCGCCGGACGCAGGCTGATGGAGAAATCGCGGCAGTTCTTCGGCGGCCGCGACCAGGAACGCCGCAGGTAGCGGGCGGAGTCAGATGGGGCTGGTCCCGGGCATCTTCGGCAGCTATCCAAACCCGGACGTGACAGATGGACAAAGCACCTGAGGATCTCTCGTCTTCGCCGTTGCTGGTGGTGCTTTCCGGGCCCTCCGGCGTCGGCAAGGACGCAGCCCTGGACGCGCTGAAACGGCTTGACCGCCCGTGGCGTTTCGCGGTGACCGCAACCACCAGGCCCAGGCGGGAGTCCGAAGAGGATGGAACGGACTACATATTCCTGGACACCGCATCGTTCCTGGACCTGAGAGAGCGCAACGAGCTGCTGGAATCGGCCCAGGTGTACGGAAAGTGGTATGGCGTGCCCCGCGGCCAGGTACGGGACGCCCTGTGGGACAACCGGGACGTGTTCCTGAAGATCGACGTGCAGGGCGCCGCCACCATCCGCAAGACCGTTCCCGGCGCGGTCTTCATCATCATGGTCCCGGAAAGTCTCGATGCTCTGAGGGACCGGCTGGCCCGGCGGGAGACCGAGGACGCCGAGGAGTTGGAGTTGCGGCTGCAAACCGCCAGGGACGAGTTGTCCCGTGCCGGGGAATTCGATTACCGGGTGGTCAACCGGGATGGGGAATTGGAGCAGGCGGTGGCGGACATCGACGCGATCATCCGGGCGGAGAAGTGCCGCGTGACGCTCCGTGAGGTGCCGCAGATATGAACCCATCTCCGAGCAAGTCCATTCCCATCACCGCCCGCGCGAGGGGGGCAACTCTCTCCGGGAACTGTATGCAGGGGACCAGTCGACATACGGGACGGGTCCCTCATGGCTAGTGGACCCAGGCAAGCGCCGCTGAGACCCAGGCTACCGGAATGGCTCAAGGTCCCTGCGCCCGGCAACCCGGGCTACATCCGCCTCAAGAACCTGATGCGGGAGCAGCAACTCCATACCGTCTGCGAAGAGGCCCATTGTCCCAACATAGGAGAATGCTGGGCACGGGGCACGGCCACCTTCATGATCCTGGGGGACATCTGCACCCGGCGCTGCCACTACTGCGCGGTGACCACCGGCCGGCCCACCGGGATCGACCTCCAGGAGCCGGCGCGCCTGGCCGAGACGGTTGCCACGATGGGCCTGGGCTACTGCGTGATTACATCGGTGAACCGGGACGACCTCCAGGACGGCGGGGCCTTCATCTTCGCTGCCTGTATCAGGCAGGTGCGGCAGAAGTCGCCCGGATGCCGCGTGGAGGCGCTGATTCCCGACTTTGCCGGTTCGTGGACTGCGTTGAAGAAAGTGGTCGACGAAGGGCCGGACGTCCTGAACCACAACATCGAATCAACCCGGAGGGTGTTTCACCGGGTCCGCCCGAGGGAGACTACCGCCTGTCACTGGACCTGCTGGCCAAGGCCAAGGAGCTTGACCCCGCCACCGTCACCAAGTCCGGAATCATTGCCGGGATGGGTGAGAGCATTGAGGAAATCATCGAAACGATGGAGGACCTCCGGGAAGTTGACTGCGACCTGTTGACCATCGGTCAGTACCTGCGCCCGTCGGCGAAGCACATCCCCATCGACCGCTTCTACACGCCGGAGGAGTTTGCCATGCTACGGGAGGCCGGGGAGCGGATGGGGTTCAAGCATGTCGCGTCAGGCCCGCTGGTCCGCAGCTCCTATCACGCCGACGAGCAACACGATGCGTCAAGGCCGCCCGAGTCCGCCGGCTAGTCCACCGGCCTTCTGGCGCGGAGGGCCCTCCAGTACAGGCTCAGGCTTACCAGGAAGGGAATAACCGAGTAGACCACCCGGAACAGCAGGGTGACAAGCCACAGCCTGCTCCAGCGGCGCGCCCAGCAGGTGAAAGACCCCGGCCATCGAGCCTTCCTGCACTCCCAGTCCACCCGGCACCATGGACATCACTCCGGCCGCCACGCCGATGGCGAACCCGGTCACCACCACCTCCGGCGCGACTCCGCCGCCCAGGGCCTCGAAACACAGCCAGACCACCGCGACTCGTGAAGCCCGGTCCAATACGATTAGCCCGACGGGCGCAATCAGGTGGACCGGACGAGTAGTGACCGATGAGAGACCGTGGCGGAGGGTCTCCTCGAAGTCGTTCAGCCCGCGGGCCAACCTGCGCCGCGTCACCATCCGCCAGACCCATCCCACGAACCCGAGGGTGCGTCCACGTATAGGATGCACGAAGATCACCAAGGCGGCGGCGGCAAAACCCACTGCCAGCGCCAGGGCACCAGCTCCGGCAGCCATTGCCAGGGGGGTTGGCAGCGTATGGCGAAACGCGAGATATGCCAGCCCTGCGGGAATGATGAAAAAGAAGATAAGGCTTTCCAGGTATCCGTGGAACAAAGACGGCGCCAGGGCGTCTCCCGCGCGGACGCCGCGCCGCACCAATAGCAACAGGCGCAACGGATGGCCTGCCACCCCGCCTATCATGGTGATCATGGTAGAGGAAACGAACCCAATCCCCAGGAGCGTCCGGGGGCGAAGGTTTATTCCGAAGGAACGGTTCAGCAGGGCGTAGCTGTAGGTCGAGCAGGCGTAGGAGAAAAAGGCTGTGACAACCGCGGCGGATACCAGCCGCCAATCGGCGGCGGCGATAGACATGCGCACGTTGCGCCAGTCGAGGACGACAACCAGCACTCCGATGAGCGCCAGGCAAACGACCCCGGCCACCAGCGCCCTGCCTTGGTTCCCCGACAGGTGCATCCGGGGGTTCGCGCGAGTTGCGCCGCTGTGTTTGGTAGTTCCTCCGCCATTCGACAACCGCGCAGCAGCCAGCGTTGTCCGGCCGCAACAGGAATCCAGACGGGTGATGATTCCGGCGGCCATCGGCCAGGGTTGTGGCGTCTGCACTGAGCCCGATCCTGGCCCCATAGCCGCCGATATAGCCTACCCGCACCGGCGTCCCGAAATCAATAACCTCGCCCGTGTTCTCCAGCTTACCCGATTGCGGCAGGCAAAGGGGAGCCAGCCGCTAGGACTGTCCATTGCGGCCATGCCCGCCGCGATCCCGGCAGGTCCGCGCCTGCTCACCATTGGACATCGCATGTACCGCCGGGAAATGGAATGCCGGGACTGGAAATACTGCGGGACTTCCGGGTTTCCGGCAATGGCCCGGCAGTATAGAATGCCAACCGTGAACAGACGCCTTTCAGGGGAGCCGAAGCAGCGGCGCTGCCGCTAACTGCCAGGTGCGATATGAGCACACCCGAAACCTTTGACAGGACGTCCCAAGCCGCGGGCGTCTTCCGCTTGCCGGACCCGCCGGAACGGGAACCCGACGAGAAGATGACCAGCGTCAAGCACCTCCACGAACCGGGCAACACCCATCACCTGGCCCAGCACTTCGGAAACCCCGGCGCCAACCTGGTGCCGGCCGAACGCTACATCACCATGCTGCCGGAACGGCACCTCCCCATCGGTTTTTCCCGGCGCTATCCCGACCTGCTGATAGCGCTGGATGTCGACCCGGCGGCCTACGAGGCCAGCAACGGGTACATCATCGGCGAGCAGGGGAAGCCGCCGGACTTCGTGCTGGAGATAGCCTCCCGGAGCACGGGAGCGGAGGATACCGGGCCGAAGCGGGGTAACTACGCGGCGTTGGGAATACCGGAATACTGGCTGTTCGACGAGACTGGGGAGTATCACGGGGCGAGGCTGGCCGGGGACCGGCTGGCGGACGGCGAATACGTGGCCATAGAAATTGAAGAGTTGGCGGACGGGAGCCTGCAGGGATACAGCGCCGTGCTGGACCTGCTGATCCGCTGGGAACAGGGGCGGCTGGCCTGGCACGACCCGGCGACGGGAAGGCACATCGCCTCCTTTGAGGACGAACGCGCCCGGGCCGACGCTGCCGAGGCCCGCGCTGACGCCGAGCAGCAGACCTGCGCCGCCGCCGAGGCCGAGCGGGACGCCGAGAGAGAGGCCCGCGCCGCTGCTGAAGCAAGGGTCCAGGAGCTGGAGGAACAACTGCGCCGCCAGGATCCCTGACCGCTGCCGCTGCCAGGTCCCTTCCCCCTGCCAGCCCATTCCGGGGACAATTTCGCTGGCCCGGACCTGCCAGGTGGTCTTGCCCGGTAGTGTAGAATGTCAATTGACTGAGAACCCCTCACAGAGGTAGCCAGAGCGCGGCCAAGCCTGCCCGGGGAGCTTGTTGAAGAGCGGGACGGCCAGCCGCCAACTGCCAGGTGCGATATGAGCACGCCCAAGACCGGCGCCAGGACGCCGCCAACCCCAGGCCGGTTCCGCCTGCCGGACCCGCCCCGGCGGGAGCCCGACGAGATGACCCAGTTCGACCGCCTGTTCAAGGCCGGCAACTCCCACTACCTGGCCATCCACCTGGGCAACCCGGACACCACCCTGGTCGAGGCCGACCGCTGGATTGTGCCGGATGCCCGCTTCAACAAGTCCCGCGCCCGCCGGCCCGACCTGCTGGTAGCCTTCGACGTGGACCCTGACGCCTATGAAGCCAGCAACGGGTATATCGTATCGGAGCAGGGCAAGCCGCCGGACTTCGTGCTGGAAGTGGCCTCGGAGAGCACGGCGGACGTTGACGTGGGAGCCAAGCGGCGGGACTACGCCGCCCTGGGAATACCGGAATACTGGAGGTTCGACCACACGGAAACTGGACGGCATCACGGGGAGCGGCTGGCCGGGGACCGGCTGGCGGACGGCGAATACGTGGCCATGGACATCGAGGAACTGCCGGACGGCAGCTTGCAGGGATACAGCGCCGTGCTGGACCTGTACCTGCGGTGGAAGCAGGGCGAGCTGGTGTTCGACGACCCGGCCACGGGGCAGCGCGTGCTCACCTATGAAGACCAACTAGCCCGCGCCGACGCCGCCGAGTCCCGTGCCGACGCCGCCGAGTCCCGCGCCGATGCCGCCGAGGCCGAACTGGACTCCGAGAGAGAAGCCCGCGCCGCCGCTGAAGCAAGGGTCCGGGAGTTGGAAGCGCGTATCTCCCGGGGAGAGGCCTGACCGTCCGGCTGCCGCGTTGGGGCAACCCTGAAGTCCGCCGGCACCGGGTCGGCCAATACGGCCCGCAATGCCGGGATGTCCCGCCATAGCCGCGAGGAGCGCCATGACCACCGGCAACACGATTGACATGACGCCGGAACCCGAACCGTTCATACGTCTTCCGGACCCTCCTGAAGAAAGTAAGGACGGGATGGTATTCGACCATCCGGGGAGGACCGGCAACGCCTATTTCCTGGACCAGTACATAGGCGACCTGAAGACCACGGTCCACAACAGCTGGCGGTACATCAGCCCGGCGGTACATCAGCCCGGTGGTCACCGGCGGACCCCACCGGACTGTTCGCCCCCGATCAGTGGTCAGTGGTCAGTGGCTAGTGGTCAGGAAGACCCCGTGGACACGGGTATGAACCCCGCTGCTTTGGAACAACGGGTCCAGCCTGGGTGCAAACCCCGGGGAAACGGGGACCGGCCCAGGCCCGAGGATTCCGGCAGCACACCGGTGAACCAGGACAGGAGAACGCCCCGTGGACAACTGGAACGGAGCAACCCCAAGGGACTTCTTCAGCAACGCAGCAGCACGGGAAGCCGGCCTCACCGAACATTTCTGGCACCAAGCCTACCTGCTGTACCTGGAGGAAGCAGACCGGGACCCCGGCCGGTCGCTGGAAAAGTACGACATCCCCCGGACCGTCCGGGTCCCATGGGGACAGGGCCACGTCGACGTGATGGCCCGGGTGCAACCGGAGCCGCGCGAGTACAGGATAGTGCGGTTCACCGCGTTTCCGGCCGGCGGAGAACCGGGGGCGGAAGTGCATCAGGTCAGCCGCTGGCACCACCGGGAGGAGGCCCGCCCGGTGCTGGGAGGAGGAGCCCTGCTGGACGAAAACGCCCGGTGGTAGCCGGGGCCGGCACGGGGAAAAGCCCGGAGACCGCCAACCACTGACCACCGGCCCCCGGGCTGCTCCGGCCCAGAGCGGGGGCTAAATCAGGGCCGGACGAGGAATGGAGATGACTCCCGAAGACAACGCCAGGGCGTTCCTGAGACTGCTGGAAGAGGACCCGGCCTTCCGCGAACAGGCCAGGAGCCTGATACTGAGCAAGGAACTGATGGACCTGCCGGCCAGGTTCGCGACGTTCGTGAGCGAGACGACCGCGTTCATGAAACGGACCGCCGAGTTCATGGAAGCGCAGACCATCTTCAACCAGCGCATAGAGCAACAGATAAACAAGCTGATGGGGTTCCACCAGGACTATCTCAAGTTCAACGAGGAACAGCGGCAGTTCAACCAGCGCATCGAGGAGTCCAACCGCCTCATCGAGGAGTCCATCGGAGGACCGGGGGGCAAGACCGCCAGGACGGTCGTGTTGTCGAGAATCGACGAGATCACCGATTACCTGGGACTGGAGTACGACGACTACTACGACCGCCGGGCAAAGATACAGATGCTCCGGGACGCCGGAAACCTGGGGCTTCCCTACACGGAACGCCGAAGCCTCTACGACTCCGACCTGGTGGTCCGGACCATCGACCGGGAGGGGAGGGTGCGCTTCATCGCGCTGGAAGCCTCCTACACGGCGGACCAGAGGGACACCGACCGGGCCAGCCGCAACGCGGGGCTGCTGGCCCAGGCCACCGGCGAAAGCGCAACCCCGGCCATCGCCAGCGTGAACAACGACCAGCGGATCCAGCACCTGCTGGACAGCGGCCAGGTGCTCTGGTTCCCCCTCCAGCCGGAGGACTTCAGACCTGAGTGAAGTGGCCGGTGGTCAGTGGCTAGTGGCTAGTGGCTAGTGGTCAGTGGCTGGTGGTCAGTGGCTGGTGGACGGCGGGCACGAGTCCCCCGGGCGGGGATGACCGAATGCCGGCCCCATCTGAAGCCTGCCGCCAGCCCAAGCGGCCCATGATGGGCGGGTGAGCGACGATACATGGCTGGCGTACATGAAGGCGCCCGAGGGCCTGAGGGTGTCCTTGACAGCGTCGCTCACGCTTCCACCACTCCCTGAGTCTTTCCCCCCACCGCCATCCGGCACGCCACCCCCTGAAGCCTGCCGCCAGCCCCAGCGGCCCATGATGGGCGGGTGAGCGACGATACATGGCTGGCGTACATGAAGGCGCCCGAGGGCCTGAGGGTGTCCTTGACAGCGTCGCTCACGTTTCCACCACTCCCTGAGTCCTCCCCCCACCGCCATCCGGCACGCCACCCCCTGAAGCCTGCCGCCAGCCCCAGCGGCCCATGATGGGCGGGTGAGCGACGATACATGGCTGGCGTACATGAAGGCGCCCGAGGGCCTGAGGGTGTCCTTGACAGCGTCGCTCACGCCTCCACCTCCCCTGCGTTTCTCTCCCCCGCCGCCATCCGCTACCCCGCCCCTGCCCCGGTGTTGATGTACGCAGGTGCGTCAGCATCCCCCAGCAACCGCCCCTCCCCCGCCCGGCCCGTACCCCTGCGACCGCGCAACGATGATGGCGCGGGCCCGGGCCTGGCATCGTATCTGACCACATAACATCATACAAATACTCGCGCAAAATAGGCCCTGCATAGACCAAAAAAATACGGACATTCTACTGATGATGGTGTTAGGGTTCGCTGCTGGTTCCCTGCGCCATACCCGCAGCGGGCCGGCAAGGTCCGCCGGACAAAGCGGCTGCCGCCCCGCCGGGGGACGGGACCCAGGGACCGGACGGGAAGGGCGGAGGGCCGGCAATAGGTGGAAAGCCACGTCATGTTGGATGTCAGCAGCAACAGCAGGAAGCCGCGCCGCCTCCTGAGGGCGGCCAGCCCCGTTGCCCCCCGGCCGGTTGCCGGGCCGGGCATTTCCGAAAACGCAGGCCGGTAGGGGCAACTCTCTTTTTTGAGTCTAATTGATACCTTCTATCAGTTAATGAGCAGTTATGAGACTATATCTCAATGCCGCAGTTACTGATACCCAGTATTGGCCGGGCAGCCCCGGCCCAACGGGTGGAGAAAGCGGAGGGCGGCGCTCCCGCCGTCCGCAACATGGGAATTGCCGCGCCTCCAACGATAACCGCGCCACGGGAGCATGACCGTCATGTTCCCGGGAGGGCCGCTCTTTTGCATCTGGTGGCCGCTGCCTGCCGGGACGCTCATTCCAGCGGGAGGGATTCCCTCCGTTGGCGGAAGCGCGCCGGCGGCGGCAACCAGTCCAACAAGGAGGCTGCACCAATGTAGGATACCCGCCCGCGCCCCATGGCGTGACACCAAGACCACATACCGGGAAAACAACACATATAAGGAGGACCAGGCAACCCATGATGGATACCATTATCAAGGCACCCAGGCGCTTCACACTCTACGGGGCGGTACTGGCCATGGCCGCTGTGGTCATCACCCTGCTGGCGGTGGCCTACGCCACCGGGCCGGCCCAGGCCCAGAGTACCGACGGCGGCACCGGCGGCGGCAACACCGACGACGGCGTCAACCTCGCCACCTACCCCGACCCCCAGCCCTGCGGCCCCGGTGCCGGGACTGCCTTCCAGCCCGAGCCCCACGAGGTGAGAACCGGCCACTTCGCCTTCTTTGACGCCTACTGGCGCATAACGGGCCGCAGCGTGGAAGGCGACTCGCCCGACATCGGCGTCCTCTACATCAACGAGTGCCCGCCCAAGATGGTCACGCAAAAGCGGCGTGATGGTACAACCGTAACCACTCGTAAAGTCTCCAACATCGACATCGAAGAAGCCATCATGCACGTGCTGGACAAGCACAAGGAAGACGTGGTCGCCACCAACGCCGAGGCCACCGCCGGCCAGTTGTCGCTGGAAGAATACCCGGCTGTCCGCAAGGGATTGGGTCTTGAAGAAGGTGACCCGGTGCCCGCCGGGACCCAGGTCTGGTGGCTGCGGCTGGATGACCCGGACACCACTACCGGCGCGAACAAGGACGAGACGTCGGACCTGGGCATTGGCTTTTCCACTGCCCTGTTCGACGGCGATTACTGGCATCGGCCAGGCATGGATGCCAATGGCAATCCTCACAAAGCCATGCGCTGGAAGCTCGAGGCGGAGAGCTACCCGGGCGACCCGACCAACTCCGCAGACGTGCTCCACTTCTTCACCTACAAGGCCCCCAAGGCCGGCAACGCAAGGGCGGAACTCGTCTGGGACGGTTTCAGGCCCGGCGATGAAGCGACCGACATGGTAATGGACCCCGGCGAGTACGAGGCCCTGCAGTGGGTCTTCACCAAGCCCGGCACCTACGAGCTGTTGGTGGAGCTCCAGGGCCATGTCCGTGATACCGATAACAAGCCAGACGGCGCAGGCCAGGACTGGAAGCCCATCAGCAGCAACGATACCGAGACCAGGACGGCGACGTACACCTTCCACGTGGGCGACAAGCTCGCCGAGACGGAGCCGCCCATATTCGGCGTCAACCGCAGCGTTTCCGAGAACTCCCCCGGCGGCGTCAAGGTCGGCGACCCGATACCGGTCTATAACGCTGATGCCGTGACCCTTTACTACGACCTGGAGGGGGACGGGAAAGAGAACTTCAAGACGGTAGCGGGCACCAACCCCCACACCGTCCAGATAGTGGTGGCGGACGGCGCCAGCCTGGACTTCGAGACGAGGCCCTCCTACGACCTCGAGCTCACCGTCACCGACAAGCTCAACCACGAGGGCGACAAAGACAGCCCCGAACCCGTGATCGACGATACCATGATCGTCAGGATATCCCTGGAGGACCAGGAACCGGGGTTGAAGATCCGGGCTGACCGGGAATCCCTGCCGGTTGGCGAAACGGTGAACTTCACCGCCTGGTTTGAGCCGACGCCGGAACGACGAGGCCAGACGCCCGCCTACCTGTGGGGAGAGGGATTCCACCCAGCCAATCATCGTACTCTGTGGCATATTCTCAGCCTCCCTGACGCCGGTCCCACCTGGTCCATTCCGCAATCGAGCGCAACGACCAAGACGTACCGAGCAGCCGTAGAGTGGGCAAACTCAAACACACCCTCCATGCTGCCAACGTTCGTGTTTTCGAACGAAATCACAATCACCTGGGGGAACTAACCGACCCGGACAAGCCGGGCGGCGGTACTTCACCGCTGCCCGGCGATACGGGGGAAGGTAAGCAGGTCATTTGGTTCCTTCCCCCTTGACGGCCTCACAAGGGCAGGCAGGAGTCCCTTCCCCCTCGACGGGGGAAGGCTAGGATGGGGGCGAAACTCCCCTCAATGGCTTTGAAACAATTGGTTAGTCCCTTCCCCTCGACGGGGGAAGGCTAGGATGGGGGTGAAACTCCCCTCAATGGCTTTGAAACAATTGGTTAGTCCCTTCCCCCTTGACGGGGGAAGGTTAGGATGGGGGTGAAACTCCCCTCAATGGCTTTGAGACGGTTGGTTAGTCCCTTCCCCCTCGACGGGGGAATGACATTAGCATCCCACATCCTCTTTCGCCTCGTGACGACGCTGGTTGTCTTGCTGGCCGCTATCGCGGCCTGTCGCCGCCTGCACCAGGCGCTGGCCCACGCCCAGCAGGGTTAACGAATCCCTCCACTCCCCTTGCCGACCTGACTATTGACCTCCGAGCCATGACTTTGACGATTATCCAATGATAACGGCTTCGTGTCCTGGGCCGTTACCGTGAAGAACAACACCGGTCGGGGCTCATCCGAGAATGCAGTTCTATCGTCGTAAAGGTGCGAGTTGTACCATAAGTGACCGGAATCCGCGGTGACCCACTCACGGAAGTGCTATGGACCATCAGTAACCTGCCGCCCGGGGGCAGCGCGAAGAGAACCTGCTTCAATCCTTGAGTTCCCAATAATCACGGGAACAGGAGTCTGATGGACCGTCGCAAAGGTGGCTGTCAGCGGCTTTATGCGGAAATCATCGAATCAGACCCGGTGGAACCGTCGCGCTTCCGGTTCAACAATGCCACTGAGACACGTGGGCCTTGGTCAACCGTCGTGTGGTCCGCTCTGGTAATGGAGTCAACTATCACACCAACGGAGACGTCGACCTTGCCGTCATCGGAGGTCAGCGTATCCAACCCGTCCCCGCGGCCGGGGGAAGCGACGACCTTCACGGTGACGGCCAATAATGAACGTTACGATGGCCGTTACATCAGGACATACTTCCGTGGCATAAGGAGCCAAACCCAGGATCATAGTATGTTAGAGGTACAAGTCGAAATCAGCCTTTCGCCGGGCCTGTCCTTCGCCGTGACCCAGCCGGATCCGCCGTCCGGCACGACGTTCAATACGACCACCGGGATATGGAACGTGGGCATTCTGCAGTCTGGACTTGAACCCTGTGATCAGTCCGCTATCCAGGTGGCGGTCAACCTCACCGCCGACAGCCTGGAGGACCTGCCCCTGGAAGAGCGGTGCCTGACGGTGGAGCTGGACAGGGTCGATGCCCCGGTTCGCCTGGGACCCCTCGAAGCAGTTGAACGACACCGTACACCGCATGCCTGGGCACGCCGTCGAAAGTGGTGTTGAGCAGTGGCACGATGGCCGACCCTGTTCGACTTCTATCCCTGCATCGGCGTCACATGCCTACCCCTGCACCAACGCGAGGACACGCTGGAACTGGTGGTGGAGCCGGGAGTCACCGACAGGGCACATATCAGCTCTGGTAGTCTAATCGCGCAACCTAATGAACTAATCGTCCATGTCCCTGACCCCGAGTGAAGGAAAGTACCTTGCAAAGGCGGGAGCGTAATCTGGTCCACAGGTAGGCATAATGGATTTGAGAGACGCCCAGGAACGCAAACTCACCGATCAGGCAGTTGGGCAATGCAAGGAATCGCGTGAACGACTTAACCGCGCCTGGCGACCGGAGACGCGCCGGGCCGCTGGCTGCTGACCAACACTGATGACACGCAGAGTAGGTAATTTTGACACTCTTGGACGCTCATGGATACCTCAGAGGTCACGTATCGGATCTTCATTTGACCTGTCAGATATAGGAAACGATCCGATCTAGATTATTATGTCGACGTCAAAGTAGATTTATGGGCAGTTTGGGCACATACAAGGCGCTTTTGACCATGGAATATCAGGGCCGCGCTTTCCGGCACCACCGGAGTGTTGACAACGGCAGCGGCACGTATATCTTCCACGTGGGCCCCATGGCGGAGTTGGGGGTGCGGGACGCCGGGGCCAGCCCCGCCGAGCTATCCACCGGCCAGCGGGCCTACACCATGATTGGCCGTGAACAACGGTCCGGACGTCTGCCCGGTCCGTCCGGGTGACGCTGACCGGAGTGCCGGAAGGGAGCGGACGCCGTCCCCAGCCACGGGGAGCTACGTCCAGGGGAACCTGCATGAGCGGCCTCTGCGAGAGGCGTCTGGACCATCCGCAGGTTGAGACGCCGACGACCAACGCCCCTACGGTCATGCCGCATGAGTACCCGACCCTTACCCTCATCGCCCCCTGCTCTAGTGGCGCCCGCCATCACCGCAACGTCATCGAGAGCAGGCAGGACCAGGACTACTGCGTCCGCATCAAGACGGGCGCGACCCCGCCCCCGAGCAACGACCTGGAATGCGCCGCGGGGAGCGTACCGACGGGTTACGCTCGAGCACTCCATCGCCTACTACGACCACGTCGAGGGGAACAACACCGTGACGATCGGTGGCGCTGCGCGACGGGACGCGGCGATGGGCCTCACCGGACGCGCCGAAAGGCGTGAAGGTGATGGAAACGCCGGTGGCCAACATCCTGACGTGTGGCAGCCAGTGAAGAACACTGTACGGACATGCGGTGACCCACTACGAGGTGCAGCAGTTCGGCCAGCCCCTGGATGACGCTGGCATTCGGACGTGAAGGGAACGGCTTACCTGGACATGGCTCCCGGCAGCGACCATCCGGACTACCGGGTGCGGGCGGTGAACGATCTTCGGAGTACCACGGCCCGTGGTCCGAATCCTCAGGGAGGCGCCACCTGAAGCCGTTCAGGCCGAAGGACTTCACCGCGACCGTCGCCGGCAGCGACGCAGATTGACGGGCTGTCCTGGAACGCGCCCGATCGCCGTGACCGGCGTGACCGTGGCCGGCTACGAGATCGAGGTCTCGGAGGACAGCGGCAGCCACCTGGACACCAGTTGGCGACCCCGGCAGCTCTGGGACCGGGCGCAACGTCCTACACCCACACCGACGCCGCTCTGACGGCGGCCAGCCTGACGCCGGACATCCTCCGGCAGTACCGGGTGCGCACGGTGGGAACCATCGACGGTTCGACGGTGAAGAGCGACTGGGCAACCGCCACCCTCGGCGCACCCGAAGCCGGGCGTTCCCAAGACCTTCACCGCCACAGGTCAAAGCGCGACGCAGGCCACCCTGTCGTGGAGCGCGCCCGACACCGTGACCCACGTGAGCGTCACCGGCTACGAGCTCGATCTTTCGACCGACGGCGGCGTCACCTGGAACTGGCTGCCGGCCGGGCAGACCAGGACCGTGCTTTCCGCAACGACACTGACCCACCCCCACACCGACAATACGCTGGGGGCGGATGCTGTCCGGCAGTACCGCCTGAAGGCGGTGGGCACCGTGGGCAGCGTGGCGGTGCAGAGCGAGCTACGCCTACGCCCTGGCCACGGAAAACTACCCGTCGCCGGGAGCGCCCAGGGACTTCGCGGCGACGGCGGCCAGCGACACGGAGGTCACCCTGACGTGGAACGCGCCCGAGGCCGTGGCCGGCGTGACCCTCACCGGGTACGAACTGGAGGTCTCCATCGACCGGGGCGTCACCTGGATCTCGCTGGCGACCGCGTCAACCCTGGGACCCGGCGCAACTACCCACCCCCACACCGACGCCGCCAACCCGCTGTCGTCGAAGCCCCGGCAGTACCGCCTGAAGGCGGTGGGCACCGTGGGCGGCTCCGACATACGAGAGCGGCTGGGTGTTCGCCGTCCCGGCCGGGGAGGTGGGCCCGCCGCGGAACCTGAATGCCGCGGCCGACGGGAGGAACCGCATCGACCTGACCTGGGACCCGCCGGCCATTCGGCGCGGACCTGGTGACCGGCTACCGCATCGACTACACTCCGGCCGCCACTGAAGACTGGCGGACGCTGAGGCACAATTACCGGACCATGCCCAGGAGCGACCAGCACACCGGCCTGCTGCCGGGGGACCGGTACTGCTACCGGGTGGCGGCGGTCTACGCCGGGGGCACCGGCCCCTTCGCCGCCCGCGCCTGCGCCACCACGGAGGGGGCGCCGGACGGACCTGCCGGGGGAGCCGGAGAACCTGCGCATCGCCCAGGTGGGCAGCAACTACGTGACGCTGGAATGGGACCCGCCCAGCGCCGGCGGCGCGGTGGAATACTACGAATGGCGGTCCAACATCCACAACCCGGCGGAGGTGTCGCCCCGGACGGCGACCAGCGTGACGGTCCGCGGCCTGCCGCGCTCCCAGACCTACGGCTTCCAGGTGCGGGCCGGGAACAGCCACGGACCCGGCCAGTGGTCCCGGTCCGGTCCAGGTGAGGCTGCACCAGGCCGGCTCGGCGGTAAAGGCAACCCCGGACGAACTCGAAGTGGACGAGGGCGGCTCGGCCCGCTTCAACGTCAGGCTGAAGCGGGCTCCCCGGTGGCCCATGATGGTCTACCTCCACCTACGAGGGGCTGGACTGCCTGACCGGGCCGCTGCTGCTACCAGCAGGGCAGGATACTGCTGCCCTCCAACCCGCCTCCCAGCCGGGCGTTCTGGGCGGACGGCAATGGTGGGGTCCGCCCGAGGACCGGCATGGGCGCGGCCGTGGAACGCGAGGGGGTAAGACTTCCAGGTGGACGCCTCCGGGTGCCGGCGGCGGGGAGACGGCGGTGGTCAACTACGATCTCTGGTCACCCTTCCGTTCAGCTACCTGGAGGGGTTGCCGCTGTGGGAAGCGGCTGGGCCTGAACGAGGAGGAATCGCGGAGCGGAGTGGGGCGTTGACCCGCTGGACGGGGCCACCGGCCCCAGCGTGAAGCTGACGGTGGCGGACAGCGGGCCCGTACCGGCAACATCGCCGGCCAGCAGAGCGGCCGGCAGAGCAGCCCCGGCGCCGAGGGCCAGCCCACCGCCGTGACCCTGGCCCTGGGCGCAGGCCAGTCGGTGAGCGAGAGCGGCGGGCGGGTGACTGTGACGGCCACCCTGGACGCCCCGGCCCCGGAGGGCGGCATCGGCGGTTTCCTGTTCGCGGACTGAGGATAGCACGGCTTCCCAGGACATTGACTTCACCATGCCGCTGGGCATCTTCATTCCGGGCGGGCAGCGGTCCGGGACGGCCGCCATCTCCATCACCGGCGACGACCTGGATGAAGGAGACGAAACGGTGGCGCTGTCGGCGCTGTTCGACCTGGGCACGGCCGTCCTGGAGGACAGGACCACGCTGACCATCACCGACGATGACACCGCCGGGGGTGACGGTGAGCGCGGCCGGCGGGCTGGCGGTGGACGAGGATGCGGAACGGCCAGCTACACCGTGGTGCTGGACAGCCGGCCCGCGGCGGACGTGACCGTCACGCCCTCCAGCGATGACGCCGGGGCGGCCGCGGTGTCCCCGGCGTCCCGGACCTTCCACGCCGCTCGGGCTGGAACATCGCCGTTGACCTTCACGGTCAGCGGCGTTGCCGACACGGACACGGATGACGAGAGGGTGGAGCATCAGCCACGGCGTCAGCCAGCGCCGATCGCCAAGTACGCCGCCGTCCGGCTGTCCGGCGGCGGTCCCGGTGGCGGTGACGGACACCACGCCGCCGGGTCAGCAGCAGGGCCCGCCCAACCAGGCCCCCACGGTATCCTCGGCCATCGGAGACGCCGCCATTGTCAACGAGAGCGGGACCAGAGCAGGTCTCCCTGTCCGGGGTGTTCAGCAGACGCTGACAACGACAGCCTGACCGTCACCGCCACGTCCGGCGACGAGGCCGTTGCCACGGTGTCGGTGGCCAGCGACTACTCCAGCCTGACGGTGACGGCCAAGTCCCGTGGCACGGCCACCATCACGGTTACGGCGGACGACGGCAACGGCGGAACGGTTGAGGACAGCTTCACCGTGACGGTGAAGGCCGCGCCGGTGGTGGCCTCGGCCATCAGCGACCTGAGCATGGAGGCGGAAGCCACGCAGGACATCTCCCTGTCCGGGGTGTTCCGTGACGCTGACGGCGACGCGCTGACCATCACCGCCGACACCTCGGACTTTGAGGTGGCTGAGGCCATCCTGTTCCAGGGCACGTTGACGGTGATTGCGGTGGCCGACGGGTCGGCGACCGTCACCGTAACGGCGGAGGACTCCGACGGCAACGTGGTCAGCGACCAATTCTACGTGTCGGTGACGGGCCCGCCCACGCCGGCGGCCAACCTGCGCTGCATCGCCAAGACCGGCCAGGTGGCCTTCCTGTGGGACGCACCGGAGTGGTCCGGCGGCGAGACCTACGCCTACGACTACGAGCTCACCCTGCCCGACGGCAGAACGGAAGCTGGCCGGCTCATCGGCCTCACCCTGCTGCGGCGGCCTGGCGAGTACCAGGCGGGTACGGAGGCCAGCATCAGCGTCACGGTGGTCTACCAGCTTGCCGACGAGAGCGAGGTATACAGCGCTGCGGAGACGCTGACCTGCACCGTGAAGGAATGACCGGTCACACAGGGGCGGAAGTTCCCTGGAATACTGGACCCATTGGCGCGGGAGTCCAACTGCAGCAGGACGCCCGCGCTTGGCCATGGCGCAGTTGCCCTCACGACCACCGCCGCCCCCGCCACGTCGCCAGCTACCCGTGCCGCCAACATAACCGCCGCCAGGCCGGGGAGCGCCAGGGTGGAGCCCGGAGTCACTAGTCCGGCCGACGAATCAACGAGAGCTGGCTGGCCTGGCTCAGTCGGGACAGACGCCCACGGAGGCTGCGATCTCCCGGCGCGGCTGTTCTAACCGTACATTCCTTCCTCCCTGCACGGAACCTTAAAGCCGCTGCAACGGCGGTGCTTGGGAGTCCGGCCCATATAGCATAGCTTGCCAGACTGTTTATACAATAAGTCATAGAAAAGAGGCCTTAACGATACGGACTATTCTACGTCTGATGATGTAGGGTTTGGCTGGTGTTCGTGCGCCCGCTACGCCAGCAGCAGTCCCGCGCCGCAGGGCGGGAACGGGGCCGGGGCCCGGGTGCGGCAGCCCTGGAGACAGCCGCGTCGCAGGGTCCCAACGTGCCGCGCCAACCCCCACCGGGATAAGGTCGGCATCCAGGGGAGACAGTGCAAACGTGTTCGACACCAGCGGCAACGGCAGCAACGGGAAGTTAGCGCGCCCGCTCAGGGCCGTCCTGTCCGCTACATACCCCGTGACCCCCCTGCCGACTTTGGGAGCAGACCCGGCGGTGCTGCACCGCTGATCCTTTGAACCCTGGTCCTCGCGTCGCAACTCGGCATTCCCGGTGGTTCAGCGCCGCTCAGGTCACCATCGAGTTGGTCCCCAACCGGCGATTCCCCGGTTTCGTAGCCGAACTGGCCGATGAACCGCGCACGGAAAGGTGAGTGGTGAGCTATGAGGTACGGATCAAGGTGGAGGTGCCGGAAGGAGTGGAGGTTCCCGTCCGGCTCAGCCCGGTGAGCGCGGTCATCCCCATCATCAACTAGGCGGCTGGGCGGCCCGCGCCGAGTTCATCCTGCAGCAAACCCCGGTCCAGTCCTGATCTGAGTAAATTGCGGAGGAATCGACGGCAACTGGGTCAGCGATGAGTTCGAGGTGACGGTGAGGCTGGCCTCGTCGGAGGAGAGGCAGTCCTGGTAGCAGCAGCTGAACGCTTCGGTCCAGCCGTGGAGCAGGCTCCTGCCGGGTTCGAATCTCCCCCCAACCGCGAAAATACCGCATGCGTCGCCGCCCAGGGAAAGGCATCCCGGGAAAGGAGAAGAATAATGCGCTGGCTTCTGCTTGGATCCCTGTTTCTTCTGGCGGCCTGTGGCAGCGAAGGGAACCGGTTGGCCAATACGGAGTGGCGGCTGGTGGCCTTGGGCAATGCCGACGCTCCCGCCGAGGTGGTGGCGGGCGGCCCAACTGCCAAGTTCACCACCGCCACGGATATGACCGGGTGGACGGGCTGCAATTCCTACGCGGCGAGATACAGATCGGGGGAGTCGGAGCTGCGCCTTGACGGCCTGACGTGGACGGAAGCGGGCTGCCCGTCCCAGGCGCTGTTCCGGCAGGAACAACGGATGCAGGACTTGTTGGCGACGGTAGAGCGGTTCGAGGTCTCTGAGGAACGACTCACGCTGCACAGCGAAGGCGGGCAGGTGCTGGTCTTCCAGCGGGTCGGGGAGAGGGGCGCGGCCCGGTTTGGCAAGGTGTGTTGGGGTAAGGGAGGATCCGGCAAGGCGCGGTATGGTTGAATACAAGGCATGGCTTGGTTGGGTTAGGTAGGGCACGGCTCCGCAAGGCAGAGTCCGGTTCGCTTGGGTAAGGCCAGGTTTAGTGTGAGAGGGATCCCGGTATGGTTCGGTCCGGTATGTTAGGGTGTGTTGGGGTAGATCGGGGTAGCGTATGGCGTGGTATGGCAAGGTTTGGTCTCAGGGCAACCGGAACGCACCGTCTCGGACTTTGATGAGATCGCCCCGCCCAACCATCTTGTAGGCGGTGCCGCGCACAGTGTCATAGAAAGCCGGATTGTTGCTCCATTGGCTCTCACTCCGCTCTCGCTCATTGAGATCGACGTTCAAAGCCATCCAGTCGTAAATCTGCCGGTCGGTGGCCGTCCCGCCGTTGGCTTGAACGGCCTTGGTGATAAGCGGGGGCCAAAAATTCCGGGGTCGCCGGTCAGTGGGAAAGGTCACGACGTTCTCCTTTGCGATTGGGCGGCGGATCAGCGGGTCCGGGAACTAGGCATCCCCTGTCGGCTTGGTTGTTCGCCCACCCCCAACATCCGATCCCCCGGGCTACCCGTTCCCTTGCCTGTTTCTGGCGTGTCGTCATTCCTTGCGGGACGTGGAAACATCGCTTGCAGCGGTGGACGGCATAGCTTCCCGCCTCCGCTAGCTCCTGCGCCGCGTCTTGAGCTTCGTCCTCGGTGTTGTAGGGGCCATCCCAGAAGAACCCACGTTTGCTGTTCTCGCCGTTGCGACGGTCCCGGGGCAAATGCTGCCAACTGTCGGAGGGGGCATGAATGGTGGCGAGCCTGTGCAGCTGGTTAACGCAAAGGTTATAACCGGCCATTACGCTCTCCATTGGAGGATGGCGGGTTCACAGGCGCCACCATCGGTATCTCGGGTCCACCGACCGTTCGATTGCCCGCCTCTCGTTTTCTTCCATCTCACGCTGGATTTCGAGTGCCTCCTCCCGGACTAAATCGAGCCTTGGGTTGTCGGCCAGGCATCTTGTGATACCTTCGAGAGAGATTTTACGATTGGGATCGTAGGCCACAATAGCTCTCCTGTGGGAAGGTTGGGTATTTGGACCTACACCGAGCCGTGGATGCTGGAACATCCACGGCTCATTATATCGCACCCCCGGAATCCGCCCAATTGCTGACCTTGGCAAAGCCCGGGCGAGCCTTTGGGATTCATCCACCAAAGCTAAACGCAGCCTTGAGGTAGGGGGTCTTGACTGGGGCCTTTCCGGGACGACCACAGGTGAGGAGAAGCTGGCGAAAGCATCCGTCAAGAACAGTCTTCAACTCCCTTGATAGCCGGGGTTGTCCGCCCTATGATTGGCGACATGCTCCTCACCATCTCCACGACGCATCAGCCGGCCACCGACCTGGGATTCCTGCTGCACAAGAACCCGGGCCGGTTGCAGTCGTTCCGGCTGCCCTTCGGGCGGGCTGACGTCTTCTACCCCGAAGCGGACGCCGACCGCTGCACCGCAGCTCTGCTCCTGGATATTGATCCGGTGGGGTTGGTGCGGCCGAAGGCCGGAGGGGCCAATGCCGGCGGCTGGCCGGAACAGTACGTCAATGACCGCCCCTACGTCGCGTCCTCCCACCTGAGCGTGGCGATTGCCACCGTATTCCGCAGCGCCCTGGCGGGCAACAGCCGGGACCGCTCTGAGTTGGCGGAGTCGGCCATCCCCCTGGAGGCCCGGATCCCAGCGGTCCCGTCCGAGGAGGGAGCGGGCCTCGTCCGGAGCCTGTTCGAGCCCCTTGGCTATGCTGTCGAGATCCAGGGGCACCCACTGGACGGGCGATTTCCCGAATGGGGCGACAGTCCCTACTTCAGCGTGAGCCTCGCATCGGAGTGCCGGCTCCGAGACCTGCTGGCCCACCTCTACGTGCTGCTGCCGGTCCTGGACGACGACAAGCATTACTGGGTCGGCGACGATGAGGTGGACAAGCTGCTGCGCTTCGGCGAGGGGTGGTTGGGCAGCCATCCCCAGAGGGACCTGATCTCGCGCCGCTACCTGAAGCACCAGCGCGGTCTGGTGCACCAGGCCTTGGCCCAACTGCTGGACGCCGGCCAGTCCGATCCTGGCGCCGCCGCGGCGAGGCAGGAGCAGGAAGAGGAGCGGCTGGAAGCCCCGCTCCGGCTGGGGGAGCAGCGGATACAGTCCGTGCTGACCACGCTCCGGGAGCTGGGGGCAACCAGGGTGCTGGACCTGGGTTGCGGCGAGGGAAGGCTGATGGGCGAATTGCTCCGGGAACCCGGGATTGGTGCGGTGACCGGCCTGGACGTTTCCCACCGGGCACTGGAAACGGCCCACCGGCGCCTCCGCCTCGATACCCTGCCCGACCGGCAGCGGGAGCGCATCACCCTGCTGCACGGTTCCCTGACCTACCGGGACCAGCGGCTGTCCGGCTACGACGCGGCGGTGGCCATGGAGGTGATCGAACACATTGACGCCCCGCGCCTGGACGCCTTCGAGGAGGTGGTGTTCGGGTCCGCCAGGCCCGGCGCGGTCCTGATCACGACGCCCAACGCGGAGTACAACACCCTTTTCTCCGGCCTTCCCGCCGGGACATTCCGGCACCGGGACCACCGGTTCGAGTGGACGCGGGAGCAGTTCCAGATCTGGGCGAGGCTGGCAGCGGAACGCCGGAAGTACGAGGTGCGGTTCGAGGACATCGGACCCGAGGACCCCGTCCACGGCGCGCCGACCCAGATGGGGGTCTTCACCCGATGAAGATTACCATTCCTGAACTGTGCCTGGTGGCGCTCATCGGACCATCCGGGTCGGGGAAGTCCTCCTTCGCCGCCAGGCATTTCCGGCCCACCGAGGTGGTGTCCTCGGACGCCTGCCGGGCGATGGTGGCGGATGACGCCGCCGACCAGGCCGCAACGCCCGACGCCTTTGCCCTGCTCAACTTCATCGCGTCCACGCGGCTGCGGGCCGGACGGCTCACCGTCATCGACGCCACCAGCGTGCAGCCCCAGGCCCGCAAGCCCCTGGTGGCGCTGGCCAGGGAACACGACTGCCTACCGGTGGCCGTCGTGTTGAATATGCCCGAAGCGCTGTGCCTGTCCCGCAACCGGGAACGCCCCGACCGGGCGTTTGGCCCCCAGGTGGTGCGCCGGCAGGCGGAGCAGCTAAGGCGGTCGCTGCGCGGGCTGAAACGGGAGGGGT
The DNA here is from genome assembly GCA_965203675.1 of Dehalococcoidia bacterium. Classification (GTDB taxonomy): domain Bacteria; phylum Chloroflexota; class Dehalococcoidia; order Lucifugimonadales; family UBA3495; genus CATOSK01. The sequence goes on from CBDBDE010000002.1 coordinate 24,492, forward strand.
TCCGCCACATCTTCGTGCTCAATTCCCCGGAGGAGGTGGAGGCCGCCACCGTGGAGCGCGTTCCGCTGTGGGTGAACCGCCGGCACGAGCACGGGCCCTTCGACATCATCGGAGACGTGCATGGGTGCTACGACGAGCTGGCCCTTCTGCTCCAACGCCTCGGGTATAGATTGGAAACCCGGGCCGGCGCCGACGGGGAAGTTGGCTTGTCGGCAAGTCATCCCGAGGGCCGGAAGGCCGTGTTCGTCGGCGACCTGGTGGACCGTGGTCCCGGCGTGGCAGGGGTGCTGAAGCTGGTGATGGGCATGGTGTCCGAGGGTACCGCACTGTGTGTCGCGGGCAACCACGAGTCCAAGCTATCCCGCAAGCTCCAGGGCCGGAACGTGCAGGTATCCCACGGACTGGCGGAAACCCTGGCCCAACTGGAACTGGAGTCCCCGGAGTTCCGGCAGCAGGTCGCCGCCTTTTTGGACGGGTTGATCAGCCACTACGTTCTTGACGATGGCGGACTGGTGGTGGCCCACGCGGGGATGAAGGAGGAATACCAGGGGCGGGCGTCGGCGCGGGTGCGGGACTTCTGCCTCTATGGCGAGACCACTGGGGAGACCGACGATTTCGGCCTCCCGGTCCGCTACAACTGGGCCGCCGGCTACCGGGGCCGGGCGATGGTGGTCTACGGCCACACCCCGGTGGTGGAGCCCGCCTGGCTCAACAACACCATCAACGTGGACACGGGCTGTGTGTTCGGCGGCAAACTGACCGCGCTCCGTTACCCTGAAAAGGAGCTGGTATCGGTCCCGGCGGTGCGGGTCCACTATGAGCCGGCGAAACCCCTGGCCGAGCCTTCCCAGCAGGAGGAACCCTCTGGGCCCGGCGAGGCCCGCGCGGCAAACCTTCTTGACATCGATGACGTGCTGGGGAAACGCATCGTGGCGACCCGGCTGCGGGGCAACATCACGGTCCGGGAAGAAAACGCGGCGGCGGCCCTGGAGGTGATGAGCCGTTTCGCCCTGGACCCCCGCTGGCTGGTGTACCTGCCCCCTACTATTTCTCCCTGTGACAGCTCCAAGCTTCCCGGTGTACTGGAACATCCGGCGGAGGTGTTCGCCTACTTCCGCAACAACGGCGTGTCCAGCGTGGTCTGCGAGGAGAAGCACATGGGCTCGCGGGCCATCGTCGTTCTGGGGAGGGACGCCGCGGCTATCGAGCGGCGGTTCGGCATCACCGACGAGGGCGCCGGCGCCTGCTACACCCGGACGGGAAGAAGGTTTTTTGAAGACCGCTCCCTTGAGGGGGAGTTCCTGCAGCGGGTCGGCGCGGCGGTCGGGGAAGCCGGTCTATGGGAGGAGCTGGGGACCGATTGGATGGTCCTCGACTGTGAACTCATGCCGTGGTCCGTGAAGGCGCAGGACCTGCTCCGAGAGCAGTATGCGGCGGTGGGCGCGGCGGCCCGGACCAGCCTGACGGCCGCGGCGGCGCTTCTCCATCAGGCGTTGGAACGGGGCATTGACGCTGGCGAGAGCCTCGCCGGCGTCGAAGAGCGGCTGCACCTGACCCACCTCTACGGCGACGCCTACGCCCGTTACTGCTGGCCGGTGACGTCGCTGGCGGACCTCCGGCTGGCGCCCTTCCACCTGTTGGCCAGCGAGGGCCAGGTGCACACCGACAAGACCCATCTCTGGCACATGGGCGTGGCCGAACGCCTGGGTCAGGCCGACCCCGGGCTTTTCCGGGCAACCAGGCATCGGACGGTGAACCTGGGCTCCCCTGAAGAGCTGGAAGCGGTACGCTGGTGGGAGGAGCTGACCGGCATCGGCAGCGAGGGGATGGTCGTGAAGCCCGTGGACTGCATCGCCACCGGGAAGCGGGGCCTGGTGCAGCCCGCCATGAAGTGCCGGGGGGCCGAATACCTGCGCATCATCTACGGGCCGGAGTACACCCTGCCGGAGAACATGGACCGGCTGCGCAGTCGAGGCCTCTCCACCAAGCGGTCGCTGGCGCTTCGGGAGTTCGCCCTGGGCGTGGAGGGCCTGCAGCGTCTCGTCGAGGGGGAGCCTCTCTACCGGGTGCATGAGTGCGCCTTCGCCGTCCTGGCCCTGGAAAGCGAGCCGGTTGACCCCAGGCTGTAGGAGCCAGAGGGGACACGAACGCCCGAAACGGCGGACTGAGACCTGCCAACCAGCCCACCCGGTAACGGGCCCTGGTCAAGGGGGGAGGGCATCCACCAGAGGTCGAACCACCAGCGGTCCAGGGTGCAGGATACATCCCTCCACGGCGGCCCCAGCAGCGCCGCCGGCTCTCCCGACGGCCCCTCGGCGAACCTCAACCTGGGAGGGTAGGGACAGGGGGACTCAGGCCTCCCGCGCCGGAGGCGTCCCAGGGGACCTGCATGGCCCGCATCTCCGGGGCCGGGTGCCAGGGCGCCACCTCGACCACCCGGTGCGGGACCGGCCAGCCGCCCATGCGGGCCTGTAGCTGCCGTTCCGCCTCGTCCAGGGGAACCATTGAAGAACCGGGAACCAATGTCGCCGCCAAGAGCGGCCTGAACAAGAGCATCGCCGAGCAGACCTGGGGGATGATACGCCAGCAGCTATCCTACAAGGCAGAGTGGGCCGGCAGGATTTACGCTGAAGTTAATCCCAGAAATACATCCAGGACCTGCAGCCAGTGCGGACTGCTGGGCACAGCCCAGGAGGAATACCGAATGTTCCGGTGCCCCGCCTGCAAACAGGAAATGGACCGCGACGTAAACGCCGCGATCAACATTCTGAAAAGGAGCGAGGGAACTCCGCTCCGGGCGCTTAACCCCAAGGGGTATCAACGGTTGGGCCCTATGGTGTATAATAGGTAATCATGGATGTTACCAGTCGGCGCATCAGCCTGACGGCCTGGGGCCGTCTCTACGGTTTCAACAAGGCCACCACCTCCCGCCTGCACCGGGATGGGAAGCTGCCGGCGGGCCTTGAGATAGAGCAGCTCCCCAACGGCCGCTACTACGTCATCGTTCCCGATGAGCCTCCCTCTGGTTGTGTGCTCTATGCCCGGGTTTCCTCGGCGGACCAGCGGGACGACCTGGACCGGCAGGCCGGCCGTTTGGCGGAGTGGGCCACCGAGCGGGGATTGCAGCCGACCGCGGTGGTGAAGGAGGTGGGTTCCGGGTTGAACGGCCAGCGGAGCAGGTTGAGCAGGGTGCTGGCGGACCCGAAGGTGGGGACCATCGTGGTGGAACACCGGGAGCGGCTGTGCCGGTTCGGGTTTGAGTACCTGGAGGCGGCCCTGCTGGCCCGGGGCGGACGCATCCTGGTGATGGATGAGGGGGAATTGGAGGATGACCTGATTCGGGACGTGACCGAGGTGATGACGTCCCTCTGCGCCCGGTTGTATGGCAGGCGGTCGGCCCGTCGTCGGGCGGAGCGGGCGATAGCTGCGGCGGGTGAGGGCTGATGCAGGCCACGTACCAGGCTCGCATCTCCGGTTATCAGGGCCGTGACCGGGCGTCAGGAGATGCCGCGCTGTCGGCATACGCCGGGCTGTACGGGCGGGTGCAGCGGAAGCTGTTCTCTGCTGTGGCGGCGGGAAGACCGGCAGCCTCTTTGAAAGGCGAGTACCTGCGGCGGTACGGGATACCGGCCCGGATGTTCAACGGGGTGAGGGTTTCCCTGGAAGGCAAGGTGGCTTCGGTCAAGGAGCAGCAGAAACTGGGGGTGGACAGCCTGCAGCGGCGCATTGCCCGGGCGGAAAGGCAGATCTCTGATGCCGCTGAGCGGGGCCGGAGGGACCAGGTTCACCAGAAGAAACGGCGGCTGGTCAATCTGAAGACACGGCTGGCTGGGCTGGAAGCCGACATTGCGGAGGGGCGGGTGCGCCTTTGCTTTGGGTCGAAGAAGCTGTGGCGGAAGCAGCATGACCTGGAGGCCAACGGGTACGGCAGCCATGCGGAGTGGCTCAGGGACTGGCGGGATGCCCGCAGGGACGAGTTCTTCGTCCTGGGAAGCCGGGACGAGACGGCGGGCTGTCAGCTGTGCGTGGCCGGTGTCGCCGGTGACGGTTCGCTGACCCTCCGGCTGCGGTTGCCCGACTGCCTGGCTGATGAGCATGGCAAGCACCTGGTGGTTGAAGGCGTGCGGTTTGCCTACGGGCATGGGCAGATTCTGGCGGCCCTGCAGAGCAATGCTGAGTACGCGGCCTACCGGCGTGAGCACGGCGAGAAGGCGGCTCGGGGCACCGGTCTGGGCCAGGCCGTCAGCTACCGGTTCAAGCGGGACGAGAAAGGCTGGCGGGTGTTTGTCACCACCAAGATGATGGACGTGCCGCTGGTTACCGACCGGCGGCGGGGCGCCATCGGCGTGGACCTGAACGCGGATCACCTGGCGCTCTGTGAGACGGATGGCTCGGGCAACTGCATCAACTCCTGGCGGGTGCCCCTGGTCACCTATGGCAAGAGCACTCACCAGGCCGAGGCGGTCATCGGCGACGCGGTGGCCGGCGTGGTGGAGTATGCCAAAGAGGCCAGGAAGCCCATCGTCATCGAAAGGCTTGACTTCCGGCAGAAGAAGGCTGTGCTGGAGGGCGAGTCCCGCAGGTACAGCCGGATGCTGTCCAGCTTCAGCTACGGGAAGGTCAAGGCGTACTTCCTGTCCCGGGGATACCGGGATGGAGTGGAGGTATGCCAGGTGAACCCGGCCTTCAGTTCGGTGATAGGCCGGGTCAAGTTCATGGAACGATACGGGCTCAGCGTTCACCAGGCAGCAGGCCTGGTGCTGGCCCGTCGTTTGCTCGGCTGCTCCGAGCGCATCCCCCGCCGGCGGGTCTGTCCCACCGGCAATGGCGTTCACGTCGCCTTCACCGTACCCGTGAGGAAGCGGGTGAAGCACGTGTGGGCGCACTGGGGTGCGGTTTCGGGACAGCTGAGACCGGCGCTTGCAGCGCAACACCGGCTGGGGAGGCGGAGACGCCTGCCCAATCCGGTCCGGGCTGTCCCTCGTGGGGATGGCTTGGTCCTGGACCCGTTCGGTGTTCCCGGGTGAGAGTCCCGGGCGGAGCCGTCTTGAACTGTTGGGGCGGCGGCGCGGCACAGACCGCGTCTTCAGATTTGGCTGACCATAGCCTTGTGACTATGGTCAACCTTTTTTTCAACGGTGCGCTCATGAAGATCACCTGGAGATCCAAGAAATTGGATCGTCAAGTAGATAGTTCCCAACATATTCATTGAGCACTCAGGCGGACATTTCCACTGGACAATGACAAGGCTAACATCAGACGACATCGTCTGCGCCGGGTGCTCCGGTTCCTGGAGAGGCCGGGGATGTTTCCTCTCCCTCCCCCACCGGCATCCGGTACCCCACCCTGGGCTCGGTGAAAATGTACCTGGGGTCGGCGGCATCGTCCCCCAGCTTGCGGCGCAGCCGCTTCACCACGTCCCGCACCAGCCAGCCCTCGCCGACCCGCTCCGGCCCCCACACCCGCTGGAGCAGCACGCTGTGGTTCAGCACCCGGGGAGCGTGGACCGCCAGATCGTAGAGCACCGCGTACTCCGTGGCCGTCAGCTCCACCGGCTCCCCATCCACCGACGCCCGGCGCCGGGCGTAGTCGATGCTCAGCCCTCCCACAGAGTAGGAACCCCCCGAGGGCTCGCCCGGGAAGGGCTCCAGCCGTTTCCGCAACGCCGCCCGTATCCTGGCCGCCAGCTCCGTCTGTGAGAAGGGCTTTACCAGGTAGTCGTCAGCCCCCATGTCCAGGGCCCGGGCCACGGTGTCGTCCTGGCCGTAGGCCGACAGGAAGATCACCGGCACGTCCGCCGCCCTCTTGATGTCGTTCATCACCTCGATTCCGTCGCTGCCCGGCAGGACCAGGTCCAGCAACACCAGGTGGGGCTTCTCCGCCGCCATGAGGCGGGGCACCTCGGCGGGGTCGCCGGTGACGATGGGCCCGTAGCCCGCCCTGGTCAGCACGTCCCGGACGTAGCGCAGCGCCTGGGGGTCGTCGTCCACCGCCAGGACCCGCACCCGTTCCCTGCTCGTCCGCCTCGTCCGCGCGGGGGATGGCGGCGCGGGTGCGGCGGCAGCTATCCCTTCGGCGATGGGCAGGGTGAAGGTAAACCGCGCCCCCAGGCCCGGGCCGTCGCTCTCGGCTTGGATGCGCCCCCCGTGGGCCTCCACGATGCCCTTGCAGATGGCCAGCCCCAGCCCCGACCCGTCAACGCCCGACGCCGTGTCCCGGTCGAAACCCCGCGAGAACTTGCGGAAGAGCTCCGGCAGCAGCTCCACCGGTATGCCCCGGCCCCGGTCGGTAACGGACACCGCCACGTGCAACCCGTCCCGTACCGCCGACACCGTAATGGGCGACCCCTCGGGGGAGTACCCGGCGGCGTTGGAGAGCAGGTTGCCAAGCACCTGGACCACGCGCCGCCGGTCGGCCATCACCATGGGCAGGTCCTCCGCCAGGTCCACGTGCAGGGGGCTCTTCGCAGCGCCGCCCGGGAACCGGCTCCCGGCCTCCTCCACCAGGGCGGGAATGTCCGAGGGCTCCGGGACCACCGGCAGGGTTCCCGTCTCGATGCGGGCCGCGTCCAGGAGGTCGCCGATTAGAAAACGCATCTGGTCCGACTGGTCCCGGATGATACGGTGGAACTGGGTCACCTCGGCGGGGTCCAGCGCCCCGGCCCCCTCCAGCAGGGTGGTGACCGACCCCTTGACCGCCGCCAGTGGGGTTCTGAGCTCGTGGCTCACCATGGCCAGGAACTCGGCCCGCAGCCGCTCCTGGTCCTCCAGGGGAGTCAGGTCCTGCAGGGTGATGACAAAGGACTGCAACTGCCCGTTCTCCGAGTGTATCGGCGTGGCGTTGAGCAGGACGCTGACGCTTCGGCCGTCGGCAACCCGCAGCGCGACCTCCTCCGCCCGAACTGTCTCGCCGGCTTGAAGAACCTCGGCCAGGGGGAGCTCCCGAAGGGAGACCTCCCGGCCGTCGCCCCGCACGCAGGTCACCACCTCCAGCAGGTCCTCCGCCGTCTGCTCCCCATCCCGCAGGCCGTCCACGATGCGCAACGCCTCCCGGTTGACCGATGCCATCCCCCCGGTCCCGGCGTCGAAGACCACCACGCCCACCGGCGAGGTTTCAACCAGGGTTTCCAGGTCGGCCCTGGCCCGCCGTTCCTCCCGGTGGGTGCGGGCATTGGCGATGACCAGGGCCGCCTGGGAGGCGAACATCACCATGGTCTCCTGGTCGGCCTGGGAGAACTCCCCGCCGTCCTCCCGGTCCCCCACGAAGACGTGGCCCACCCGCACCCCCCGGTGGAACATGGGTGTTGCCATGAAGCGGAATACCCCCACCGGCAGGGGAATGGTGAACTGGGTGAAGCCCAGGGCGCGAACGTGCTCCACCAGGTCTGGGAGCCTCACCGGTTCGGAAATACTGGTCAGGGCCCGGAAGAGCCGCAACCCATCGGGCATCAGCCATAGCCGCTCGGACTCCTCCGCGCTCAACCCCGACGACAGGAAGTCCTGGACCTGTCCCCCGTCGTCCAGCAGGGTCATTACGCCGTAGCGGGCCGCCGTCAGGGACCGGGCCGAGTCCAGCGCCCCCTGGAGCACTTCGTCGAAGTCCAGGCTCTCGTTGATGCGCAAGCTGGCCTGGCTTAGGAGGGACAGGCGTTCCTGCAGCGCCGCTATCTCCCGGTCTCGCTGGTCTGATTCCATCACTTCTTCCGCCCGGCCCGGGAGCCGTCAACCTCAGCAACGAAGGCGGCGGGGGTTCGGGTTCTGATCACATAATCGGCCGGGTTGGATTATACACTAGTCTATATAAAAGATGGCTCTATAAATGCGGACCTTTATACGTGTAGTGGAATGGGTTTTCTCTCGCTCCTCGTGCGAGACCGGTGCGGTCCGGCAATGGCCGCTAGATGAAGTAGCAACCCGCCGCCGGAGGCCGTGCCCAACGCCCATGGACCGGTTACCGGGCAGGGCGTCCTGGCGTGCCCCAGCCGGTAGGGGTTCGAACGGTTGGGCGTCAAGGTGTATAATAGGTAATCATGGATGTTACCAGTCGGCGCATCAGCCTGACGGCCTGGGGCCGTCTCTACGGTTTCAACAAGGCCACCACCTCCCGCCTGCACCGGGATGGGAAGCTGCCGGCGGGCCTTGAGATAGAGCAGCTCCCCAACGGCCGCTATTACGTCATCGTTCCCGATGAGCCTCCCTCTGGTTGTGTGCTCTATGCCCGGGTTTCCTCGGCGGACCAGCGGGACGACCTGGACCGGCAGGCCGGTCGGCTGGCCGAGTGGGCCACCGAGCGGGGATTGCAGCCGACCGCGGTGGTGAAGGAGGTGGGTTCTGGGCTGAATGGACAGCGGCGCAAGTTGAGTCGTGTCTTGGCGGACCCCAAGGTGGGGACCATAGTGGTGGAACACCGGGAGCGGCTGTGCCGGTTCGGGTTTGAGTACCTGGAGGCGGCCCTGATGGCCCGGGGAGGCCGCATCCTGGTGATGGATGAGGGGGAGTTGGAGGATGACCTGGTGCGGGACGTGACCGAGGTGATGACGTCCCTCTGCGCCCGGTTGTATGGCAGGCGTTCGGCCCGCCGTCGGGCGGAGCGGGCGATAGCTGCGGCGGGTGAGGGCTGATGCAGGCCACCTACCAGGCTCGCATCTCCGGTTATCAGGGCCGTGACCGGTCGGAGGGTGATGCCGCGCTGTCGGCGTACGCCGGGCTGTACGGGCGGGTGCAGCGGAAGCTGTTCTCTGCTTTGGCGGCGGGAAGACCGGCAGCCTCTTTGAAAGGCGAGTACCTGCGGCGGTACGGGATACCGGCCCGGATGTTCAACGGGGTGCGGGTGTCGCTGGAAGGCAAGATATCGTCGGTCAAGGAGCAGCAGAAGCTGCGTGGTGATGATCTCAGGCGCCGGATTGCCCGGGCCGAGCGGCAGATCGGGAAGGTTCAGCTACAGCGCCGGCGGGATCAGGTGCACCAGAAGAAGCGGCGGCTGGCCAATCTGAAGTCCAGGCTGGCCGGGCTGGAAGCCGACATTGGGGAGGGGCGGGTGCGCCTTTGCTTCGGGTCGAAGCGGCTATGGCGCAAACAGCATGACCTGGAGACCAACGGCTACGCCAGCCAAGAGGAATGGCTCCGGGACTGGCGGGATGCCCGCAGCGACGAGTTCTTCGTGCTGGGCAGCCGGGATGAGACGGCAGGCTGCCAGCTGTGCGTGGCTACAATAGCCGATGATGGAACGTTGACCCTCCGGCTGAGGCTGCCCGACTGCCTCGCCGCCGAGCATGGCAAGCACCTGGCGATTGATGGCGTGCGGTTTGCCTACGGGCATGAGCGGGTGCTGGCGGCCCTGCAGAGCAATGCCGAGTACGCCGTGTATCGGCGTGAACACGGTGAGAAGGCGGCTCGGGGCACCGGTCTGGGCCAGGCCGTCAGCTACCGGTTCAAGCGGGACGGGAAGGGCTGGCGGGTGTTCGCCACCACGCAGCTGATGGATGTGCCGGTGGTTACCGACCGGCGGCGGGGCGCCATCGGCGTGGACCTGAACGCCGACCACTTGGCGGTGGCGGAGACGGATGCCAGAGGGAACTGCATCAACTCCTGGCGGGTGCCCCTGGTCACCTATGGCAGGAGCACTTACCAGGCCGAGGCTATCATCGGCGACGCCGTGGCTGGCGTGGTTGAGTATGCCTGGGAGGCGGGCAAGCCCGTCGTCATCGAGAGGCTTGACTTCCGGCAGAAGAAGGCCGTGCTGGAGGGCGAGTCCCGCAGACGGAGCCGGATGCTGTCCAGCTTCAGCTACGGCAAGGTCAAGGCCTACTTCCTCTCCCGGGGGCACCGGGAGGGAGTGGAGGTGCACCAGGTCAACCCGGCCTTCAGTTCGGTGATCGGCCGGGTGAAGTTCATGGAACGATACGGGCTCAGCGTCCACCAGGCGTCCGCCCTGGTGCTGGCCCGGCGTTTGCTCGGCTGCTCCGAGCGCATCCCCCGCCGGCGGGTCTGTCCCGTTGGCAACGGCGTTCACGTCGCCTTCACCGTACCTGCAAGGAAGCGGGTGAAGCACGTGTGGACGCACTGGGGAGCGGTTTCGGGACAGCTGAGACCGGCGCTTGCAGCGCAGCACCGGCTGGGGAGGCGGAGACGCCGGCCCAATCCGGTTCAGACTGTCCCTGGTGGGGATGGCCCGTATCCGGACCCGTTCGGTGTTCCCGGGTGAGAGTCCCGGGCGGAGCCGCCTTGAACTGTTGGGGCGGCGGCGCGGCACTGGCCGCGTCTTCAGAGAAGGCTGACGATAGCCTTGTAACTATAGTCAACCATTTTTACAACGGCAACTTTTTGAGTCAATGTGATGCGTGGTCGCAGTTAGTTGACATTTATGGGACTATCTCTGAATGTACAGGCTGCCGGCGCCGAGCGTCAGCCGGGCAGCCGCCGGAAACGTCATACAGCCCCGGCCCTACGGCTGGCCCTCCCCTCGCCGGCGCAGTACGAGACTCGCCGCAGGTGCAAGGACAAGCGAGGTCATTCCGTCTTGCGCGGTGGGGTCGAGGCTGCGCCATGGGGTAATTTTCCTGAGAGGGCCGGTTTTCGCGCCTGATGGCTGATGCCTGGGCGAGGAGGACGGGACTGCGAGCCTGGCCGTGATCGTGCTCTCCGACGTCACCCACGACAACCTGACCGCCGCCGTCCTGACCATCGTGGACGACGACACCGCCGGGGTGACGGTGAGTCCCGCCAGCCCCCTGGCGATGGACGAGGGCGGAACGGCGACCTGCACCGTGGCGGAATACCGGCCTCATTGGGGCGCAAGTCTCTGGACGCGCTGAACCCATTTGCGCGGGAGTCCAACCCAACCCGCACGCCCGCGCTTCGGCTGCGTTAAACTTGACGATGCGGGCGGGCTGTGCTTACGTCGGCGTCTCCCGGCGGCCGTACGCGGCGGGCAGCCGGGCGAATCGGCCCAGCCGTGGAGCAGGCTCCTGCGCGGATGGAATGTCTCCCCTACCCACCGCGAAAATGCAGCAAACGTCGCCGCCCAGGGAAGGTCATCTCCTGGAAGGAGAAGAATGATGCTCTGGCTTCTGCTTGGATTCCTGTTTCTTCTGGCGGCCTGTGGCAGCGAAGGGAACCCGTTGTCCGGTACGGAGTGGCGGCTGGTGGCCTTGGGAAATGCCGACGCTCCCGCCGAGGTGGTGGTGGGGGACCCAACTGCCAAATTCACCACCGCCACAGATATGACCGGATGGACGGGCTGCAATTCCTACGGTGCGAGATACAGGGCGCGGCAGCCAGAACTGCGCCTTGACCACTTGACGTGGACGGAAGCGGGTTGCCCTTCCCAGGCGCTATTCCGACAGGAACAACGGATGCAGGACTTGTTGACGACTGTGGAGCTGTTCGAGGTCTCTGAGGAACGACTCACACCTTCATAGCGAAGGTAGGCAGGCGCTGGTCTTCGAGCGGGTTGGGAAGTAGCCGTGTTGCGCCGTTTTCCGGCCCGGCTTGAAGCAATGTCCTCACCCCCCCCAAGGGACCTCTGGAGGTTAATCAGACGAAATGGATAACCGCAACCTGATCGTATCCGCGGCTTCGCTCCTGGTGCTGGCGTTGGCCGTGATGGCCTGTGGGGTCGATGAAACCGCAACGCCGGTACCGGCGCTGGCATCTGACGAACCCTTCACAATCGGCGTGATGGAGTCCGTCACCGGGCCGGGCGAAACCTACGGGAACGTGGCGGTCCGGGCCAAGCAGATGGCCGCCGACGAAATCAACGAGGCCGGGGGCATCAACGGACGGGAACTGAAGATGATAGTCGAAGATTCCAAGTGCGCCGCCCAGGACGCCATCACGGCCTACAACAAGCTGACCGGCGTAGACGGGGTGAAGATCATCCTGGGCACCTCGTGCAGCGGCGCCATGCTTGGCGCGGCTCCCCTGGCCGAGGCTGATGGCGTGGTGTTGTTCTCGGGGCTGGCGACGAACCCCGACATCGCCAACGCGGGGGATTACATCTTCCGCACTTCCATGAGCGACCAGCAGCGGGGCCTGGAAACGGGCAACGTGATGTGGGCCGACGGCGTCCGCACGCTGGCGACCATCACCGAGGCCACCGACTACGCCGAGGGTATTCGACGGACCACCGTCGAACAGTTCGAAAAGCTGGGTGGGACGGTGGTGGCCGAGGAGCGGTATGGTTCGGACATCACCGACTTCCGGACGTATCTCACCAAGCTGGTGGGAGCCAATCCCGACGCCGTTCATCTCGCTGCGCAGTCGGAATTCACCGGCGGGACAATCATCAAACAGTTGAGAGAGCTGGGTTACGAGGACCCCATCTATACGGAGGACGTGGGGGCCGGAACAACGGCGCTGGAGATTGCCGGTGAGGCTGCCACCGGGGTGAAGGCCATCCTGGCTGACATTGACCCGTCCAACGGCAAGGGACAGCAGGTACTGCAAAGATTCAGGGAGCGTTACGATTACCTGACCCTCTCCTGGTACGTGGGGTCGGCATACGACGACGTCCACATCACCGCGGAATGTCTGCGGAGAATCGACGACGACCAGGACGCCGATGCGTTCCGGGACTGCCTGTATGAAATCACCTGGAGTGGCGCGATAGGCGACAACTACAGCTTCGACGAGAACGGCGAGGTTGTCGGCTTGGCCAACGTGGTTGTCGAAATCCTGCCCCTGGCCGAACGGACGGACTTGAACAATGGCTACCAGGTCCTTGGCCCGGCACCCAGGTAATGCGGCAACTCCGTCCGGCAGCCCAATCTGCGGGGGCGGCAACACCGCCTGGATGCCGGGAAACTATCCGAATAGCCATTGCGACGACCCGCTGCGGTCAACCTGCAGCGCCGGTCCCAATCTCACGGGAGATATCTCTATGGGGCGGTTTGCCCTCCATCCGGTCGGCAGAATCCTCCTGAATCAACCGACTGCCCTCTCGAAGGCGGCACGTCCCAACTGAAACAGGATGAACGCCGCCGCCGCCGCGAAAATAAACCCGGCAGCAGGCGCTACGAACCACACACCCCAGGCATGGTCCTTCTCCTCCATCTTGACGGTGAAGTACGCTGCCGCAGCGCTTCCCAAAAGGGCGCCCAGAACAGCGCCCACCATTACCCATCCGAGGATCCAGTCCATCTTGGAACCCCCTTTGATTTCCACCTGCTGCTCCAAACAAAACGAGCGCTACCCACACGACTGCCGCAGGGTAGAGGTTGAGACATTGACCGACGATTCCGGTGGATTGGGGCTAATACTCTCCAGTAGCCTCCGTAGTCATCAGTGCAATGATGTCGTTGGCGGTGATCGCGCCCAGAAACTTTTCCGAATCCCTTTCCAAAACAGGAATTACGGAAAGGGAATTCTCGGTCATCCGATGCAGCACGTCTTCGACGTTCTCATCGGGCCAGGCCCATGGGATTGGTTGGCTGCGCAGCACGTCGCCGAGGGGGATTCGGGCGTATGTGTTCTTGTGCCGGTAGCGCAGCATTCCCAGGGACACCATGCCCACCAACACTCCCTCATCCGCTACGACATAGTCGTGTTGGTGGGGCACGGTCCATCGTTCAATGAACTCGCGCACCGTAATCGAAGACCCCGGATGCTGACGTGTGCGGTCCAGAATATCGGCAACCCCGATGTCCTCCAGGTCGAAACGCCTGGTGAGAGCGGCCCCCAGCGGAATGTCATCAAGCTGCTCGGGCAGGCCGGGCCTGCGGCTGGCTCGATTGACCGCGAAGCTGATGACCGGCGGCATGAACAGGATGTAGCAGAACATGACCAGGACCAGGAAGGAGAACACCACCTCGTCGATGATTCCCGAATCCCACAGGACCAGCAGCAGGGCAATCTCGGCCACTCCCTTGCCCATCAAGCCGGTCGCCACGGCGTAGGGAACGGTCAGGCGCGACGCGTAGGCGCCGATGAAGGCTCCCGTAAAATTCCCGAACAGCGGGATCAGCGCCAGTCCCACCATCGTCCACGGCGGCAGGGTGACGAAGGCAAAACTGAAGCTCAACCCCGCGGAGGCGAAGAACAGCGGCGTAAACAGTCCCTCCGCTATGCTGCGGACCCCGGGAATGATCTCCCGCCGCACCTGGTGGGACAGGCCGGAAAGCGACGCCCCAAAGAGCAGCGCTCCCAGTGAACCATGCAGCCCGATGGCCTCCGCGCCATACACCGTCAGGAACAGGCCGCCAAGGAGCAGGCCAAACGATAGCTGCGGGACACGGAGCACACGCTGCAACAGGGCGAACAGAGGAGGCAGAACCCGGGATGAAAGAACCCAGCACACCACCGCAAATCCCGCTACCTTTCCCAGCAGAAGCAGTATTCCGAGCGGGGTTATGTTCTGAGCCTGTTCGCCGATATTGAACCCGATTATCAGCAGGGCAATCAACTCGACGATGATCACGACCGTGAAAATCTGCAACCCGATGGGTTGTGTCAGATGCCCGTCGTCGGACAGCACTTTGGCCACGATGCCCAGGCTGGTCATGGACAGGACGCCCGCCAACGCCAGGGACTCCGTGAAGACCAGGGACAGCCCGAAATCGAAAACGACGTCGGTGGTCACCAGCAGCGAGATCCCCAACGAGATGGCCACGCAAAGTACGGCCGCGAAGAAGTAGTGCCCCCTCAGCGAAGCCATGAAGCTGGATATGTCGACCTCGTCAAAGCCAATCAGGAAAAAGAATATGAACACGCCCAGCGTCAGTATCAACTCCAGGTAGAGCGTCGACTCGATCCACCACACTCCGGTCAACTCCATTACCGGACCCAGCAGGATTCCGGTCATCGCGTAGGCGACGATGGCGTTCAACCGCAACCGGCGAAAGACCCCTTCGGCCACCTTGCAGACGATGATCAGGGCTGCCAGGGCCACCAGCGATTGGCGCAGCACCAACGCGCTCCCGGAAAATCTGAACAGTTCCCCCAGACCGTCTGACGAGAGCACTTCTACGGGCATATTGAGGATTCTCCGTTGCTCGGGAATGGCGTAACCCGGGACTCGCGCCTCAGGGCGTGCCCCCAAGTTCATCCACCTGATGGTACTCTCCGTCGGCGCCGATCATGGTAAGGAACACCGCATCGGACCCCTGGTTGTCGCCGGGCCCGTACCTCAGCCGCATGCCGTCGATGTCTATGCTCGCGGAATTGTACAAGGCGTTGAGGAAGCACTCGCGGCTGAGGTCAGGGCCGCAGGCCTGGAGACCGGCAATGGCCAGGCGTCCCGCCAGGTACCCTTCCAAGGAATACGAACCCGGGTTCCGCAGTGGGATCGTACGCCGACAGCGCGGCGTGATACCTGGCGACCACGGGAATGCTCGTGTCCCCGGGCAGGGGGACCACTTGCGTCACGTACACCCCCGCTCCGGCGTCGCCCAGCTCGGCCGCCAGAGCGTGCTGCCCACGAAAGACACGGCCATGAGGACCGGGTCCGCTTCACGACGCACCAACTCCACAGCCCGAGCCACCGGGGGCGGAGGCCCCAATCATTAAGACGGCTTCCGGTTCCGCGGCGATGATTAGTGACACTGCCGACTTGACGGCGCTGGTATTGCGCTCGTAATGCCCGGCAGCCGCCGGCTCCAGTCCCCGCCGCTCCAGGGCCAGCCGCGCCCCCTCAAGCCCGTTCCGTCCGTATGAATCGTTCTGATAGAGCACGGCCACGCGGGTGATGTTCAGGTCCCCGGTGAGGCGGGCGACCATCTCCTCGGTTTCCTGGTAGTACGAGGCGCGGAGGTTGAGGACGTTGCCCAGTTCGGGGGTGCGCAGGAACTCGGCGCCGGTGAAGGGAGCGATGAAAGGCGTCCCTGCGGCGTGGGCCAACGGGGACGAAGCCCTGGCGGTGGGAGTGCCCACCGTTCCAATGAGCGCGAACACCCCCTCGTTCTCAATCAGCCGCTGGGTGTTGGAAGAGGCAAATGCGGGTTCGTAGGCATCGTTCAACGACTCGAGCTTCAGTTGCCGGCCGTGGACGCCTCCCGCTCGGCTGGCTTCGTGAAATGCCGCCTGAATTCCCCGGCGCATCTCCTTGCCCAATTCCTGGGCCGGCCCGGTGAACGCCGCCGATTGTCCGAAAAGCACATGCTCATCGGAAAACCCCGGGTCCTTGCGGCCTGTTTCTGGAGCGCTCTCCGCGGGCGGCGTCGTTGGGGATGCTGGAACTTCTGCAGGGGCGCCGCAGGCTGCCATCACCAGCAGCGCCAGCGCGGCGGTTGCGATGCCAAGCACCTTCCTGGTTGGGCCGGGCAGCAGCCTTTTGTCATAGGTCATGTCTCAATCCCTGGGTCCCAGGCCCCGTCATTCGGCGGATCAACACGACGCCACAGACCCCGGTGGTGGAGCGGTTTCCAGCTGGCCCACCCGGCTGCCCCGGTTTCTGGGTGCCTTCCGGGCAGAGGAGTCGAGGGTAACGCTACACCATCAGCCGTATCCTTGGTCATATGTTTAAGGCCCTTTTTTTGTACTTGGTTGTGTTATTTCCATCGCGATGGCTTGGCGGCAACCACATTTCCGGCAGGCCACGCGCTGTCACGTCCCCTCACCGGTCAGCAATTATATCTCGGCAACCGTGGGAAACCCCGCCGGAGCGTGGCGGAGAGCGGCCACGTTGACGAATCAGCAGAGATTGGAGTAAAAGGGTTTGCCGCTCCCAGGGCAACCCGCTCCCGGCGGCAAGGCAGACCGCGATGCCGCTGGGAGAACCCTTGCTCCGGACTGCGCGAATCCCACCTCACCAAAGGAGTGAAAACTATGGAATGGCCCCTGCAAGCCTACTCGGTCAAGCTCAAGCGGAAGGTCGACATCGCCGAGGACTCCATGGAGTTGGTCACGATGAAGAACGGCCGCCCCGCTCTCAGGGGCGTGGCCGCCGAAGACCGGAGCATCAATGTGTTCCGCATCCTCGGCGCCGCCGAAGTCGACGAAGTACGGGCGAAATTGGGCGGCAAGTGAGGTAGCGCTCTGCGGATATGGCCCGGACTTGGCGACGGCCAACGGCTCAACCACCGCAGCACTCGCCCCGCACGGTTCCAGTGGAGGTGTTGAGACCCGTACCTGGCCGCCGGAACGCTGCCGGACCTGTTCCTGCGGCGGGGAAAAGGCGCATGTCCCTGACCGGTTGGCGCGGAGATAGACCGGACAGGCACATCCACATCTTCAGGGACGACATGCGAACCCTTAACGCCAACGAAGCCGAAGGTTACATGCCAGCATGGCGAACGCCGGAAGGAGATCAATCAGGAGAAATCGGGCGGTACCATGGGCACGCACTTCTGAGGGGGCCGAGAGACGGAGATAGACGAGTTTACATCGTCGACCCCCAGAGGTGGGGATGTTTCATCCGAGCCCAATGCGAAGGAGACCAAGAGCTGCGTATCGACATCAGCAACATCTCCGCCGAACGAGCACGGGAACTCCTGGACCAGAATCCATCCCACTTTCCCAGCGAACCTGAGGAAGAATCGAAGCTACGGAAGTTACAAACCCTTGTGGAGATAGAGGTTGGGGCCAGACATGGATTTCAAGTCAGAGACACCTCCCGAGCTCGGAGGATCATTCACCTAGGACAAGAACCTGTCTCCCAAGAACCAGAGTCATAGTACAGGAGGCCATCCATGGGCACCTGCCGTTACTGCAACCAGTCAGCGGGCTTCCTCCGCAAGCAGCACGGACAGTGCCGTGACCTCTACGCCCAGGGAATGCGGGAGATGACCCAGCTCGCGCCCAGGCCGCCGACACAGCATCCTTCAACGAGACCGCCCTCCGGAGCACCCTCCAGGCCATCGCCGCCCGGGCCAAGGCAACCGAGGACGACGTCTCCCAGGCCATCGCCGACGGGTGGGCCCAGGGAGTCCAGCACGCCACACAGGACGGCATCCTCACCCAGGAGGAGGACAGGCTCCGCACCTTCCGGGAGCGCCTCGTCATCGGGGACCTCCGGGGGTCGTCACCAGATCCGCGGTCCTGAACCGGGCGTCCGCCGAGCGGATCTCGGCTCAGGCCAGGCGCGCCGCCCTCGCCGACGGGGATGGGGGAGCCGCCCTCCAGGAGGTGGACAATGCCCTGCGGCAGGCCCTGATGAGCGGCACGAACCGCCTGCAGCTCCTCATCCGCGCCTGGGAGGAGGCTGTCGAGGGAGCCACCCTGGACGGCATCGTGACCCTGGACGAGGAGAACGCCCTGTCCCGGTACCTGGACCACTTCGGGCTCACCAGCACCGACGTCAACGCCAACGGCGCCCAGACCAGCCTGGTCCAGGCCGCGGTGATCCGGGACATCACCATGGGGATCGTCCCCCAGCGGCAGAACATCCAGGGCCGGGTTCCCTTCAACCTGATGAAGTCCGAGCAGCTCGTGTGGGTGATCGACGGTGTGGACTACCTGGAGACGGTCACCCGCCGGGAGCGCCGGGGCAGTTCCCACGGGGTGAGCATCCGGGTCGCCAGGGGCGTCTACTACCGTCCCTCGACCTTCCGGAGCCGGCCCGTGGAGTGGGAGGAGACGGTGAAGGCCGACACGGGCCTGCTGGGTCTGACCACCAAGCATGTCTACTTCGCCGGCGGCCGGAAGAAGTTCCGGGTCCGGTACGACCGGATCGTGAGCTTCGAGCCCTATGAGGACGGGTTCGGGATCATGCGGGATGCCCAGACGGCGAAGCCCCAGACCTTCGTGACCGGCGACGGCTGGTTCTTCTACAACCTCGCCACCAACCTGGCCCAACTCCAGGGCTGAGAGTAGAAGATATACTCTGGGAATGGTCCCACTCCCGAGAGACGCTGGACCAACAGGGGGACCCATGAGCGAGAAGGATGTCCGAGAAGCCGTCGAGCAGATCGAAGAGGTCATTGACGAAGTAGGGGAGTTCATCTCGGAATCCCATGAGTATCAAACCAGGTACTCGCTCATCGACCCGATCCTGACATCCCTGGGATGGGATTTATCCGACGTCAGTCAAGTGGAGGTCGAATACGAAACGGATTGGGGAAGAGTGGACTACGCACTTCTGGAAAGCCCCGACGGTGAACCTGCGATCGCAGTCGAAGCGAAGACTCTCTGGAAAAACCTGGAGACGTCCGCGATCCAGAGGCAGATTCTCTCCTATGCAGAGGGGAAAAGAAAGGGATATTTGGTGCTCACCGACGGCTCAACCTGGAAAATCTATGACCTGAGCAAAAGGGGAAAGTTCCAGAACAAGCTGGTCGAGGAGATCTGCGTAGGAGAATCATCAACGGCATCCATCGCCAAGACACTGAACCAGACACTGAGGAGGAACCTACACTGGAAATCATAACCAAGACTCTGCGGAAGGGAATCAGGAAATGTACCTGTTCGACGAACCCCAGCGACGGCGCAAGAGCTTTTCCCCGGAACTGAAGGGGGAACTCTTCAAGACCCAGAAAGGCAAGTGCATGTACTGCGGGCGGAAGCCCGGCATCGACCTGATGGACATCGACCACAAGAATCCCATGACCAAAGGCGGGTCGGACCAGAAACGGAACCTCCAGCTCATCTGCCGGACCTGCAACACCAGAAAGGGCGCGACAACCGACCGCCAGTTCCGGAACAAGTTCAAAGCAGCCGGGGTGCCCGCCACGCAAACGCCGCCGGCCAAGCCGATCCCTCAATCCAAGTTCGACGCCGTCGCGAAGAAGACCGCGGACACGAAGGCCAAGAAGTCCAGGACTGCCCGCACCGCCCGGCAGAGGGACCCCTTCGGCCTCTTCTAGCTCACCGAAACACCGGCATCTTCAACCAAGGCCACAGGCTCGGGACCATGCGGGGCAACCGGAGGACCAGAACCCGGACCTTCCGGACAGGAGGCGGCTGGTCAACCCCCTAGCACAGTCGTCAACTCGGCTCGGGTCTACGGTTGAACGCAATGCCGTATCCCCGCCCGACACTTCTCTTCCCCAGCTGCAGACAGTGGGCTAGAATATCCCGCACCACTTCAAGCAAACCCGATCCGGAGAAGCCCGATCGGAGAGATCCAACATGACCACCCGACATACGGAGACAGGCAACCAGAAACACCGGAAGAGTTTCGTACTCCCCGACCCCCCGGAGGGCGAGCCCGAGGACATGACCAGCTTCGACCACCTGGCGCGGAACGGCGGCGTCCACCACCTGGCCCAGCACCTGGGCAACCCCGGGACAACCATCGTGGCTGGCGAGAGGTACATCACTAGGGAGCCGGGGTCCCCTGCGTCGGAACGCCTGGCGCCGGACCTGCTCGTCGCCTTCGGCGCCGACCCGGAGGCCTACCGGGAGGACAACGGCTACGTCATCTCGGAGCAGGGCAAGCCGCCGGACTTCGTCCTGGAGATCGCCTCCCGGAGCACCGGCGAGCACGACACGGTCGGGAAGAGGGAGGCCTACGCCGGCCTGGGAATTCCCGAGTACTGGCGGTTCGACGAGACCGGGGAGTTCCATGGGACCTTTCTGGCTGGAGACCGGCTGGCGGAAGACGGGTATGAACCGGTCCCCATCGAAACCGTCGGGGAAGGAGTACTGCAGGGCTACAGCAGAGTGCTCAACCTCCTGATCCGGTGGGACCACGGCCAGCTGGGCTGGCATGATCCGGAGACCGGGCAGCACATCGCCACCTTCGACCAGGAGAGGGCCCGGGCGGATACCGCGGAAGAAGGAGCCCGCAACGAGCGGGAGGCCCGCATGGCCGCGGAGGCCCGGGTCAGGGAGCTGGAGGCTGAACTGGAGCGGCACCGGCGAGGCTGACCATCCAGGGTCGAAGGGCCTCAGCTGAAGCTGGCGGCGAGCCGGGAGAGCCACAAGGCGCCGCGGTTGGGAATCACCCAGACCGAGGAACAAACCCCGAACCTCCTCCCCAAGATGCTCATCCCAGCCCGGGACCGGGCCATTCCGGAACGAAACGTGCCCTGGGCACAGGTAAACCGGGGGAATCCTTAACCGCTTTTCCCCGGGAACCTGGAGCGATTCTCGGAAGCCCGCCTCATGGAGCGTGGCGGCTGTGGAGGCAGCGGGTCCGGGGATGCCAAGAATCCTGGTTCACCCCGGTGCATGGAAGGGGAGATGAGCGCTGAAGGTACTCAGTACGCCCTCGAGCCCACGACCTTCCGGTCGATGCGGGAGGCCCAAGAGCTCACCGACGACCTGGAGGAGGCCCTGGCGGACCGGAACCTGGGCTCCCCCAACGTGCGGCCGGGGCTGTTGGAAGTCTTTTCCGAGATCGTGAACAACGCCGCTGAGCACGGGATGGCGGAACCGGGCGCTCACGCCCATGTCCGGTACCTGCCCCACCGCCGCGGGGAAGCCTTCGACGTGGTGGTGGCCGACGAGGGCCCTGGAATCCAGGCAACCCTGGCCAACAATCCCCACCTGGACGTGCCCGAGAGCGACTCCCAGGCCATCGAGAAGGCCACACGGGAGCTTGTCTCCGGAACGGGCGACCCGACCAGAGGCTTGGGGCTCTGGATGACCGTGACGGAGATGCGAAAGCCGGGGCGGAAGCTCCTGATCCACTCGGGCGCCGGGCCGCTGACGATGTACGGAACCAACGAGCCAGAGTTCCGGGAGATGGAGCACGGTCAGGGTACTATGGTGGGGCTTACGATCCCGGTATGAACGAGCACGAAGCGGCCATGGACCCTCGCCCGGCAGGTCCACGAGATGGCCGGCGCCAACCATACCTTCCTGTTCGGGTCGAGGGCCCGGGGCGACCACCGGCCCGGCTCCGACGTGGACGTGGCGATCATCGTGGAGTCCGCACCAACGGAGGATGCCCTCGAGGCGGTGAGATCGGAGGCACGCCGGCTCCAGCGACAGCAACTCCCCGGGGCCTCGGGCATCGACGTGCTCTCGATGACACTGGAGGAATTTGGCAGGGGAGCCAGGCTCCGGAACCACTTCGCCAACACGATCCTCAAGCAGGGCATCCCGGTCATACTTGGATGGGAGCACGGACCTGCCCAAGGCGAGGAGGAAACCGACTGGTGGGACGTCGAGGCCAAGCTGCAGGACGCCCTGGGGTATCAACGGTTGGGCGTCAAGGTGTATAATAGGTAATCATGGATGTTACCAGTCGGCGCATCAGCCTGACGGCCTGGGGCCGTCTCTACGGTTTCAACAAGGCCACCACCTCCCGCCTGCACCGGGATGGGAAGCTGCCGGCGGGCCTTGAGATAGAGCAGCTCCCCAACGGCCGCTATTACGTCATCGTTCCCGATGAGCCTCCCTCTGGTTGTGTGCTCTATGCCCGGGTTTCCTCGGCGGACCAGCGGGACGACCTGGACCGGCAGGCCGGTCGGCTGGCCGAGTGGGCCACCGAGCGGGGATTGCAGCCGACCGCGGTGGTGAAGGAGGTGGGTTCTGGGCTGAATGGACAGCGGCGCAAGTTGAGTCGTGTCTTGGCGGACCCCAAGGTGGGGACCATAGTGGTGGAACACCGGGAGCGGCTGTGCCGGTTCGGGTTTGAGTACCTGGAGGCGGCCCTGATGGCCCGGGGAGGCCGCATCCTGGTGATGGATGAGGGGGAGTTGGAGGATGACCTGGTGCGGGACGTGACCGAGGTGATGACGTCCCTCTGCGCCCGGTTGTATGGCAGGCGTTCGGCCCGCCGTCGGGCGGAGCGGGCGATAGCTGCGGCGGGTGAGGGCTGATGCAGGCCACCTACCAGGCTCGCATCTCCGGTTATCAGGGCCGTGACCGGTCGGAGGGTGATGCCGCGCTGTCGGCGTACGCCGGGCTGTACGGGCGGGTGCAGCGGAAGCTGTTCTCTGCTTTGGCGGCGGGAAGACCGGCAGCCTCTTTGAAAGGCGAGTACCTGCGGCGGTACGGGATACCGGCCCGGATGTTCAACGGGGTGCGGGTGTCGCTGGAAGGCAAGATATCGTCGGTCAAGGAGCAGCAGAAGCTGCGTGGTGATGATCTCAGGCGCCGGATTGCCCGGGCCGAGCGGCAGATCGGGAAGGTTCAGCTACAGCGCCGGCGGGATCAGGTGCACCAGAAGAAGCGGCGGCTGGCCAATCTGAAGTCCAGGCTGGCCGGGCTGGAAGCCGACATTGGGGAGGGGCGGGTGCGCCTTTGCTTCGGGTCGAAGCGGCTATGGCGCAAACAGCATGACCTGGAGACCAACGGCTACGCCAGCCAAGAGGAATGGCTCCGGGACTGGCGGGATGCCCGCAGCGACGAGTTCTTCGTGCTGGGCAGCCGGGATGAGACGGCAGGCTGCCAGCTGTGCGTGGCTACAATAGCCGATGATGGAACGTTGACCCTCCGGCTGAGGCTGCCCGACTGCCTCGCCGCCGAGCATGGCAAGCACCTGGCGATTGATGGCGTGCGGTTTGCCTACGGGCATGAGCGGGTGCTGGCGGCCCTGCAGAGCAATGCCGAGTACGCCGTGTATCGGCGTGAACACGGTGAGAAGGCGGCTCGGGGCACCGGTCTGGGCCAGGCGGTCAGCTACCGGTTCAAGCGGGACGGGAAGGGCTGGCGGGTGTTCGCCACCACGCAGATGATGGACGTGCCCGTGGTCAGCGACCGGCGGCGCGGGGCCATCGGCGTGGATCTGAACGCCGACCACCTGGCGGTCTGTGAGACCGATGGCTCGGGCAACTACATCAACTCCTGGCGGGTGCCCCTGGTCACCTATGGCAGGAGCACTTACCAGGCCGAGGCTATCATCGGCGACGCCGTGGCTGGCGTGGTTGAGTATGCCTGGGAGGCGGGCAAGCCCGTCGTCATCGAGAGGCTTGACTTCCGGCAGAAGAAGGCCGTGCTGGAGGGCGAGTCCCGCAGACGGAGCCGGATGCTGTCCAGCTTCAGCTACGGCAAGGTCAAGGCCTACTTCCTCTCCCGGGGGCACCGGGAGGGAGTGGAGGTGCACCAGGTCAACCCGGCCTTCAGTTCGGTGATCGGCCGGGTGAAGTTCATGGAACGATACGGGCTCAGCGTCCACCAGGCGTCCGCCCTGGTGCTGGCCCGGCGTTTGCTCGGCTGCTCCGAGCGCATCCCCCGCCGGCGGGTCTGTCCCGTTGGCAACGGCGTTCACGTCGCCTTCACCGTACCTGCAAGGAAGCGGGTGAAGCACGTGTGGGCGCACTGGGGTGCGGTTTCGGGACAGCTGAGACCGGCGCTTGCAGCGCAGCACCGGCTGGGGAGGCGGAGACGCCGGCCCAATCCGGTTCAGACTGTCCCTGGTGGGGATGGCCCGTATCCGGACCCGTTCGGTGTTCCCGGGTGAGAGTCCCGGGCGGAGCCGTCTTGAACTGTTGGGGCGGCGGCGCGGCACAGACCGCGTCTTCAGATTTGGCTGACCATAGCCTTGTGACTATGGTCAACCTTTTTTACAACGGTTATTGGCCCCCTTGGAAGCCAAATCGGCGACCATTGCCGCACTTCAGACCCGAGGTGCAGGCATGGCCTACCGGGAGGTTTCCAGAATGGACATAGTAGAAATCATCCGCTGCTGCCCCGCTCCCGCCTGCCATCAGCGGATCGCGTCAGGCACCGGCCTGTCTCGGAACACGGTGCGCAAGTACGTGGCGGCGGCCAAGGCGCTTCTAAGGCCCTGGTGGCGCCCCTGTTGTTGGTTCGGCGCTAAATGATTGTCCTCGACTTGAACGTCATGGCCTTGAACGAGTCCTTGAACGGCGACTCGCCGATCTTCCGTATCCTCCCCTTCCCCAGCTTGAAGCGGTACCGGTTGGTGATCGGGTCGGGCACCCGGTGCACCAGGCTGTTGGACTCGGTCTCCGGCCAGCCCGGCGAGTAGAGGAAGTTGGTGTACAGGACGCCCGGCCGCACGTCGGCGGACACGATGGCCACCGCCCGGCAGCTGCCCCGCCCCCGCCGGATCAGGCCCTGCTCGTCCAGCTTGCTGAACAGGAACCCGTCGCCTTCCACCGGATGGAAACCGCCGGTCTGGACCAGGACGTCGTCGTTCTCCATCAAGACGTCGTCGCCGCTTTCGATTCCCCGGGGACCGGCATCGTCGGGATGAATCTCGACGTAGGTGTCGGGCCAGCGCTGGTGGATGTAGGGCTTCCGCAGGTCGTCGAAGGCCGACTGCCACAGCTCGTTGATTCGGCCGTTGGTCACCCACAGCTCGTCCCCGGTGGGCGTCACCCGCTCGTAGAAGTCGCTGAACCACTCCCACGGCGACTTGTTGAGGACGGCCTTCCCGGAGTGGGTTCCGAAGCTGGTGAGCCATTTCCGGTGGATGGTCGGCCCCTGGGGCGGCCCCAGCTCCAGGGTGGAGTCGTGGAGCCGCTGGGTGCCAACCAGCTCTCCGTCCACCAGGCGGATGGGGGTCTGGATGCCGGTGGTTCCCAGGTCGCGGAGCAGGTCGTGGGCCCGGCGCCCTTGCTCCCTGGCCTGGACCACGAGGGCATGGTAGTCCAGCACCCCGCCCCGGCTGGCCCGGGAGGCCTCCTCGAACACCTCATTGGAGTCCTGCCAGTCGTAGCCCGGGAACCCCATCCTCCGGGCGAACTGCCCGATGATCCACCAGTCCGGGCGGGAGTCGCCGGGCGGGTCGTTGAACTTGGAATACAGCCTCAGGCGCCGCTCGCCGTTGCAGCGGGTGAAATCGTGCTCTCCCCAGGTGGCGGCGGGCAGCACGATGTCCGCCAGTTCGTCGCCGATGGGGGACTGGAGGTAGATGTCCTGGTCCACGATGACCATGCCGCCGCTGTCGGCCCGCCGGATCAGGGCCGCCGCCGCCTCGTCCACGTCGGTGGAGGACACCTGGTGCTCGCTGCCGGTCGTCATCCTGACGAAGGTTTCATGGAGTTCCTGGGATGCGGCCATCGCGTTGATCCAGGTGGTGCCGATGACCCAGGCGAACCTGACCTCTCCCGCCTCGACCCAGCGGTCCAGGTCGATTTCCTGCCGCCGCCTCCCGGGAAGCTGGTGGGGCGACTTGTCGATGGGGTAGGGAGCGGCGCCCATCCATCCCCGCTGGTGGCCTCCCAGCCGGGAAACCACCTGCCCGGGCCGGTTGCCCGCGCCGCAGATCAGCGCCAGAGCGGCGAAGGATGCGGTGTTGCCATAGTTGTTGGACCAGTAGTTGCCCTTTTCCAGGCCGAATGACGTCTTCGGGCGGCGGCCGTCCACCGGACGGGCCAGCATCTCCGCCGCCTGGATGATCTGCTCCCGTGGGACCCCTGTGATCCGCTCCGCCTGGTCCAGCTCGGCGTGGGGCTGCTGGAACAGCCACTCCCGGTATCCCTCGAAGTCGGTGCCCAGGCGGCCCCAGGTGGTCCGCCACTGCCAGGGCGTGTTTCTGGTCCCCCGGCCCATGCCGGCATCGATTTCCCAGGAGTTGGCGACCCATTGTTCGATGAACTCCCGGTCCTCCCACCCGTTTTCCAGGATGACCCTCGCGATGGCGAGGTGTAGGACGGTGTCGCTGCCGGGGATGAGCTGGAGCAGCATCCCTCCGTTCTGCTCGGCCCAGGCCACGCCGGTGGTGCGCCGCGGCAGGGTGAAGATGAGCTTCTTGCTGGGTCCGGTCATCATCCATTCGGTGAAGACGATGGTCTTGCTCTCGAAGGGGTCGGTCCCCGACAGGAAGATGACCTCGGCGTCGGACCAGTCCTGGTATGACGCGCTGAAGGGGTTGATTCCCGAGTCGTCCAGCCCGGCGGTGTCCGCACCCGGCCCGGCTTGTCATGGGGAGAGTAGGCCGGCGTGCCAATGGAGCGGAAGGCCAGCTTGGAGATGGCGTAGGTGTTCTCGAAATACTGGTACGAGAAGGTCTTCATCGCCCACGCCGCCTCGCCGTAGTTGTCCAGGACGTGGCGGGACACCCGGGCCATTATCTCGAAGGCGTCGTCCCAGGATACCGGCGTCAGTTCCCCGTTTACCCGCAGCAGGGGTGTCTTGAGCCTGTCCCTGGTTGGCCCGTCCGGGTTGTGGACCTTCAGGGCCAGGGTGCCGCCCCGGATGCTGTGGTTGCCGGCCCGGTTGACCACGGTCGCGTTGGGGTCGGGCTGGACCACGACGTGGTGACGCTGCCCGTCGATGATGGCAATGTTGTGCTGGTTGGGGCTGACCCACCCCTGGAGCAGACGGGTCGGGAAGTCCAGGCCCAGCGCGTTCTCGTGGGCCCTGGGGCCGCCCTCCTGTCCTTCCGGCCAGGTGAACACCCGGTAGCCGCAGGCGACGATGCAGTAGTCGCAGGCCGTGGTGTGGACTTTCGCATCCGGCGGAGGAAGGGGAACCCTGTCCTGGGGAACGTACTCTTCCGGCATTTGCTATCCCCCCTGTCCTATGCCTGGGCCGGGTCCGCTTCGTTGTCCGCGAAACCGTAGATGAGGGCCATGACTCCGACGGCGTAGATGTCGTCCTCCCGGGTTTCCAGCAGGATCTGCGGCAGCCCCTGGGTGGCGTGTCCGGCGACGACCATCCCGTGGCGGGTCAGGTCGTAGGTGCTGAGATGCAGCGGGCAGGGGCCCAGCACCTGGGAATCGGCGTGGTACTGCCCGACCAGGGGCATCCCCATGTGGGGACACAGGGTGTTGAAAGCCACCACGTCCTGCTCCGGCCCGATGCCCCCTCCGGCGGGAACGCCCAGCTTCACCAGGTAGTTGACGCAGTTGGGGTCGTCCCAGGGATACCGGAACTCCTGGGGCTGTCCGGCCCGCAGACCGCTGAGACTGCCAATCCTGGCTCCCTCGTAGCTGGCCACTTCCGCCTGGAACAGGGAACCCGGCATAACCTGGGAGAGGGTGACGGTGGTGACCGCCGCGGCGGACAAGAACAGGAAGCGCCGCCGGGTAATCTGCGTTTCCAGCAGTCCGGCGGGGCTTGGCGTTTCTGCGCTTGCCGGATAGTTGGGCGGATGTTTCTCGTTCACGGCAAGACCTCGTATTCGGGAAGGTCGGGGGGGTCCACGATAATGGCGTCCCCGGTCAGACTGAGTAGGAACTCAACGATGTCGTCCTTTTCCTGCTGGCTCAGACCCAGGGGATGCAGCAGCGGGTCCTTGCCTGGGTCATCGCCGCCGCCCTGGTCGTAGAAGTCGACCACCTCTGGGATGGTCTTGAACACCCCGTTGTGCATGTACGGCCCGGTCTGACCCACCTCCCGCACGGTGGGGGTGCGGAACTTCCCCTTGTCCGCCTCCTGCTTGGTGGTGTAGTAGAGGCCCAGGTCCCGGTCGGCGCTGCGGTAGACCTCCTCCGGCACTCCCCGGGCCCGGTGCTGGTAGCGCAGGGTGATCTGGCGCAGCACGCTGGTCTCGAACTCCGCGTTCGGCGGGACGCCCGTGTTGTGGAAGCTCTGGTCGGTGAACAGCGGCCCGCCGTGGCATTCCACGCATCCGGCCTTCCCGACAAAAAGGCCCAGTCCCCGCAAAGCTGGTTCCGGCATCGCCGAATCGTCCCCATCCATGTAGCGGTCGAAGGGAACATTGCGGGAGACAATCGTCGCCTCGAAGGCCGCCACGGCCCCTAGGGCGTCGTCGAAGGACGGGGAGTCCGCCCCGTACACTTCATTGAACCGCCGGACGTATTCCGGCATCTGCCGGAGGCGCTCCTCAGCCATCACCGGGTCCAGGTTGCCGGCCACGTTGCCGGTGAAGGCGGACTTGGCCTGGGCCTCCAGGCTCTTCGACTCCCCCGCCCAGAAGAGCTTGGGGTGGTAGGCGCTGTTGATGATCGTCTGGGAGTTCCTCCAGTGCAGCGTTCCGGGATAGCCCAGGGACAAGGCGTTGCCGTCCCCCCATCCCAGCGTCGCCCCGTGACAGGTGGCGCAGCTCACCGCCCCGTCCCCGGACATGCGCGGATCAAAGAAGAGCAGCTGCCCCAGTGCTGCCTTTTCTTCCGAGAAGGGATTGTCCGCCGGCATGGTCACCGGCGGCAACGGCCCCAGGCCCATCGTCCGCAACTCGTCCCGGGATGGTATCTCCGCCGGAGAATCCACCGGGGCCTCCCCGGGTGGCGCCGCCCGCCGGGCGGTATCATCCCTCACCCCGATTCCCGCGACGGCGAACAGGGCCACGAAGGCGGCGACGGCCACCACCGCGATGATGGTCAAGGCGAAGAAGTTGCGGTCGAAGATGGTCATCAGTTGCTGCCCAGCGTCCGCAGTTCGTAGGGCGGCGATTCCGGCGGGGCGGCGGGTTCTTCCTCGCTGCCCAGTGGCGGACAGGAAGGCCACCAGGGAATCTATCTCGGCGTTGGTCAGGCCCAGGGGCTGCAACTCCGGCGCGATATTCTCTCCCCCTCCTCCCCCGTCGTTGTAGAAGCGGACCACTTCCTCGAGACCGGCGAACACTCCGTTATGCATGTAGGGAGCGGTGCGGACGGCTTCCAGCAGGGACGGCGTACGGAACCTGCCCCGGTCCGCCTCATCGTTGGTCACGGCGTACAGCCCCGGGTCGGAACGCAGGGAAACGTACTCCGGCACTCCCTGGAGCCGCATGAAACGCCGGAAGGTGATGTGCCGGAGGGGGTCGCTGAATATCTCCGGGTTGTCAGGGACCCCGATGGCGTGCATCCCGCCGTCGGACAGCAGCTCCCCGCCATGGCAGGCTGCGCACCCCGCCTTCCCCTGGAAAAGCTCCAGTCCCGCTTGTTCCTGGGAGTCCAGGGCGGTCTCGTCGCCCTCGAGATGGCGCAGGTAGGGGTGGTTGACGGAGTTCTTGGAGGAGACGAAGGCGGACAGGGCGTTGAGCACCTTGCCGTAGGACACCTCACTGCCGTAGAGCCGCTGGAAGGCTTCCTCGTAGACCGGGACCTGCCTCATCCGCTCCACCAGCAGGCGGCCGTCTATGTTCATGAAGTGGGCCTCGGCGATGTGGTCCCGCACCAGGCTGTCCATGTCCCCGGCGGCGAACCGTCCATCCCAGTCCAGCCGCTCCATCCGACCGGCGTTCAGGATGGTCGGCGTGTTGCGGAAGTGGAGGGTGCTCCGGTATCCCGCGGACAGGGCCTGACCGTCCGTCCACCCCGTTTCCGGAGCATGGCAGGAGGGGCAGGAAACCGAGGCGTCGCCGGAAAGCCGGTTGTCATAGAACAGGACGTGGCCCAGCTCTTCGGGCGTCGCGGGGACGGCGGCCGCTGCGACTGATGGTTCCCCGGGGGGCTTGGGGGAGTTCCAGCCACCGGCCACGACGCTGGCCGGAAAGCACTCCGGCGGAGGCCGTCAGGGCCGCAATCAGGAGAAGAAGGGCGAGTCGATGTCTCCTGCCCATGATCCCGGATTATAGCAGCGCCCCGAAGAGGCTGAACAGAGAACCAGATGAGTCATTTCCCCTGCTCCATCCGGGGTTGGCGCCGCCATCGAATTGGGAAGGGTCTTTCATGGGAACGCTGATTTCTTCACCATCGTCTTCGCCCGCTACGGGCGGGGGCAGCATCATCCTCACTTCCAACAAGGGCTTCGGCGAGTGGGGAGAACTCCTGGGAGACTCGGTAATCGCCTCGGCCATCCTCGATCGGCTGCTGCACCACAGCCACGTGCTGAACATCCGGGGAGAAAGCTACAGGTTGAGGGAGAAGCGGCAAGCGGGTCTCTTCCCTGCCCAGCAACACCTTCCCTCAAGGCCGGAAACAGCGCTCATAACCCCGGTTACTGACGGAATCGTTGAGCACTAAGCTGCGGACCTTTTCGCTGAGCAACTGAAAGGAGGTGGGTCAATTTTAAGTTGGCGGAATTTACCGCCAACTTCAGGTGGGTCATTTGTGAGTTGGCGAAAACGCTCAATATTGAGCTGGCGTTGACACCGGGAACCTGACGGGATATTCATGATGCCTGGTCCTCCACGACATCGTCCCTGAGAAGCAGGGAGGCCACCGGGATGTAAACTCAGCCCACAGTGGGCAGGAAGCAGAACGCCGCCTGGGTTGTCGAGACTCCCGAGGCCACCAGCAGACCAGCGCGCCGAACCCAAGGGGCAGCAGCCCAGATCCAGCCAACGCGACCGGAACCAGCACCACGGCCAAGCCCCACCCGCCGTAAACCGGAACCAAGGACAGCGCATCTGCGACCGCCAGTCCGAAACGCCCAGCTTCCTCCGCGGTTGCCCGGCAGCCCCGGGCTGCGGCCCAGGTGATACGGCGGAAGAGAGTCCCGAACGTCACACAGGTAAGACGGCCACGACAGCGTGTCGGACCCGACGGCCAACGCCAAAGCGGTCCGGTTGGTCTTAACTGATAACCCTTCCGCCTACGTAACCCCGGGCTTCGGAGTCACCACGACCACCAGTACCGACCTCTCAGCGAGGACGATCCAGAACACCGCGTCCACGCCCCAAGCATAGTGGGCCCAGATCCGGTAGAGCACCCCTATGGAACCGCCCAGTCAGCCCACCCAGGTGACAACCAGGGCCCGCCTGGCAAAGTACTGACCGGCGGAGACCCGGCCATCAAGACCCAGAGCAGGCTGAGCAGACCGCCCCTGCCTGGGACAAGGCCGGAATATCCGTCCCTATACCACCGGGATGGGCAACTCCCGCACCAGGTCCCTGAACCAGAGTAACCGCCTCAGCATCTCCCGGGAATCATCCCGGCAGAGGGCCCTGATACGGGCCTTCAGCGCCTCCGCATCTCTCCTGGACTCCACCGTCGTGAACCAGGCAAGCCGGGGCTCGAGCCCTCTGGTGGCGGGGATGCACCCGTCCCGGTGCTCCATGAGGCGCAGCTCCAGGTCGCTGCTGTAACCGGCGAAGAATCCCCCATCCCCGAGCTGCAGCACGTAGACGTGGAACTCCTCCTGCCAGGGATAGGCGGTGGCAGCCCGGAGGCAACGCAGACAGATGAAGTAGCGCCGGTATTTGCCGGCTCCGCACCTGGGGCAGTCATCCACCAGGCCGCGGCGCCGGGCCTGGAGATGCTCGCGGCACCAGGCCTCCTCTCGCTCGGAGTCGGTGTAGCAGTCCCAGAAACTGCACTGATGGGTCGACATAGGGGGGCCTCCAAATTATCAGGACCGGTGGCGTCCCGTTGATATCCCCGACGTGTCATCTCTAACTTTAAAGTGAGCCAAAATCTCTAAGTTGGAATTGAGCCACCTTGACCCGGTGAGCATCATCCACGGAGCAATCGTGGAGGTGCCTGCCAGACTTGCTGAGAGGTGGACAAGTGAAAGAGATCTACGAGATGAAGGGGCAGGGTCATTCGGCTCGGGCCATTGCCCGGGAGTTGGGCCTGGCCCGGAACACAGTGCTGAAGTACCTGAATTCCCCGGAGGCGATGCGCCCCAAACCGCGGCTGCCGCGAGGCTCGAAGCTGGACGCATACACCGAGCACATTGATCGCCGGATGGAAGAGGGACTGGAGAACTGCGTGGTGTTGCTGCGGGAGTTGCGGGACCTGGGCTACGACGGGTGTTACGCCACGCTGACGAACTATGTGCAACACCGGCGCCGGCCCCGTCAGCCCGAGGCGACGATTCGCTTTGAGACGGCTCCGGGGGAACAGGCACAGGTGGACTGGGGCAGCCTGGGGTACGTCGGAGCTGACGGGAAGAGGCACCGGATCTGGGTCTTCGTGATGACCATGGGCTGGTCCCGGGCCTGCTACGTGGAACTGGTGCGCCGGGCGGACACCGCCGCCTGCATCCAGTGCCACGTCAACGCCTTCGAGTACCTGGGGGGCGTGCCCCGCCGCTGCCTCTACGACAACGCCAAGGTGGTCACCCTGGGCAAGAACGAGGACGGCCAAGTGGAGTGGAACCTCCGGATGCTGGACTTCGCCCGGCGGGTGGGCTTTGACATCCGGCTGTGCCGTCCCTACCGGGCCCAGACCAAGGGAAAAGTGGAAAGCGGGGTGAAGTACGTCCGGCGCAACATGTGGCCCAGCATCCGCTTCACCGACGACGCCGATCTGAACCGCCAGGCCCTGGAGTGGTGCGACGTGGTGTCCAACGCCCGGGTGCATGGGACGACTTACCGGATACCGTCGGAGATGCTGTCCGAAGAACGTCCCCACTTGGGCAAGCCGCCCGACCGAGCCACCCTGGCGCCCTACCTGCGGGAGGAACGCACCGTGTCCAGGGACGGCTTCGTCAGCTGGGAGGGCTCCCGCTACGGCGTCCACTGGAAATGGGTGGGAAAGACCGTACAGGTGGGCCAGCGCCAGGGGACGGTGGAGGTCTGGGTCGGTGACGAGCGCATTGCCGTGCATCCCCGGGCCCAGAAGCAGGGCCAGCGCTTCATCCTGCCCGGCCAGTGGGTTGGCCTGCCCAGGGGCGATGGAAGACCCCGCCAGGAAGCGGTAGCGGTGCAGATCCCGGTGGGCGAGGTGGAACGCCGCCCCCTGGACGTCTACGAACTGGCCGCCCTGGGAGGTGCCCGATGACGATGATCGCCCTGGAACAGGCCCGTCAGCACCTGCAGACCCTGGGCCTCAAGCAGGCCGTGGAAGTCCTGGACAACACCCTGGATGCCGCCGCGAACCAGCAACTGCCCTATCCCGATGTGCTGGTCCAACTCCTGGGCGCCGAAGTGGGCGCCCGTAGGGAGCGGTACCTGAAGACCAAGACGGCCCTGGCCCACCTGCCCTTCCAGCGCACCCTGGAGCAGTTCGACTTCGCCTTCCAGCCCTCCATCGACGAGCGCCTGGTCAAGGAACTGGCGAATTTGGCCTTCGTGGCCGAGGCCAGCAACGTCCTGCTGCTGGGGCCGCCCGGCGTGGGCAAGACTCACCTGGCCATTGCCCTGGCCCTAAAGGCCATTGAGAAGGGCCAGGCGGCCTACTTCGTCCGTACCTACGACCTGATGGAGGACCTGAGGAAAGCGCGGGCCGAGCACAACCTGGACCGCCGGATAAAAGTCTACCTGGCACCCGAGATCCTCATCGTGGGCGAGTTCGGCATCTGGCCCTATGACCGGGATTCGGCCACCGCCTTCTTTACCATGGTGTCCGCCAGGTACGAGCGTGGCTCCATCATCCTCACTTCCAACAAGGGATTCGGCGAATGGGGAGAGCTGCTGGGGGACACCGTCATCGCCTCGGCCGTCCTCGACCGGCTGCTGCACCACAGCCATGTGTTGAACATCCGGGGCGAGAGCTTCCGGCTCAGGGAGAAGCGGCAAGCAGGCCTGTTCCCCTCCCAACAGCTCCTCTCCCCACCAGCGGAGGGGCCCGGAGAACAGAACGCTTACTAACAAGATCGGTGAGCAATTAAGCGGGGTGGGTCAACTCAATCCCGTAACAAGTGGGTCAACGCTAACCCGTAATTGACACCACCGGCTATGACTCCCAAGCCGGCCGGCCTGGTGCAGGCAGGGCCATAGGGCGGTCTTCTCCAACCGGCACGGGCAGCCCCTGCCCTACCGGGACCGGGCCGTCCGGACCATCGTAGAGAGAGTCCGACGGCTTTTGCAAGCAACGCGGACACCCAAAACCTTACCGTGATGACGCTCAGGTGGTTTCCTGGTACAAGGGGATCCGGAGCGTTAGCCTGTCGGACACGAGGAAAGTCTAGGACCCAAGGACCGTCCAGGACTCTCTGACCGTCTGTACCCTGGTCAGGATGGTTCGCACGTCCCCCTCCACCATAGACCTGTAGTTGGCGATCCCGAGCAGGGGACGTTCGATGGGCAGTCCTTCCCTGAGGGAGCTGTACTGGCTGTAAACATCAACATCAACCCCAGGGCGAAAAGTGAACTCGGTATCCGCTCTGGCGGCAAAATCATTCAGCATGCCGATGTCCTCAACCTCCGGACACCATTCTCCAGAGGCGTATACGACGGCCTTCAGTGCTGACTGCATCGCCAGGAAAGCCCGGTTGCCTGATCGGGAGTCCCCCAGCTGTCGCCCCTCTTTACGCTCCAACAAGAAGCCCAGGTGGAGCTCCGCTTTCCTGACAAAGTAGGACGTTTTCGCGCGCCTCGACCAGGTTCCGTAGTCCCTGTTTATGTTGGAGAGGATTATTCCGTGGTCTACGGCTCGGGCCTCCAGGGCGTTTATTCCGCGCCGCCTCCGGTCGAACTCATCCAGCGTCTGCCATACCACGTTGACCCGGACCGGATATCCCCGGTAAAGGGAGGTCGACAGCGACAGGGACTGTAAGTCCACTCGCTTCGCTTGCTCCTTGGTGGGCGGCTCTTCCTGCACCAGCATGATGTCCACATCGGACCTACCTTCGGCAAAATCTCCCCTGGCCCTGGAACCGAAGAGAATGGTGAGGGAGGGGTTTTCCGACCGATGCAGTTCATGGGCAATCTGAAGCGCCCGGGAATCGGTGTTGCAGAAAGTCGTTAGCGCGGCCATTCGTCTCTCTCCTCCTTGGCCCTCGAAAGCAACCGTCAACGCGGGATCACCCGGAGCCCGAAAGGTCGGGTTACGACCGCTCCACCCCTCCAGGCCGCGGTGCCGGGTTCAATTCCCGGTTCCCATGGTCGGCCTCTCCGGCGATTTTACACGGGCGTCAATGACAGCTTAGACCAGGGACCAGAAAGAATGCCGATGACCAGATTCATTGACCGTTGTTTTCACGATAACTGGCCACGTGGAAGCCCCACGCCTTCCCAAATTCGCACCAGAGTCCTTAGACCGGAAGGCGTCGCGGAAGGCGAAGCGATCCTCGATTGACACGCTTCCGGCCCCTTGCTACGATTCCGGGTGCGACGGTAACCCCAGTCTTCAACATGGGCAACACCCTCAGGTTCGAGCTTCGGAACTCAAGGAATTGGCACCCTTCGTGCCCCCTTGTCGGCTCGAACGAGGACTAGGTTACCGTCGCAAGTGCCGAAATCCTTACCGCAAGGGGGTTCCCATGGGCCGACTCCCCTTTTTCGTCCTCGGATTCTCGCTCGTTGTGCTGGCCGTCCTGGCCTGCAGTCCTCCGGCGGAACCTACTCCCAGGCCCGATAGGACCCCCTCGACCCCGCCGCCGGCCACGGCTCCCTCCGAAGCGGCTCAACCGGTCTCCATCTCCGCTCCAACCGCTGCGCTCCAGCCCGCCGCACAGCCGGGGGCCGATCCTACGGAAACGCCCGCGGCTTCATCGCCCGGGTCCCAGCCGTTGGTGGAGCCGACCACACCGATCACACCTGCCCTGAGTGCGCCCGTTCCCACCGCTGCGGCTCCGCCGGCCAGCCCCACCCCCGATCACACCCCGGAACCGCCGGCCGTCACCTTCACCTCGGTGAGCACCGGCTACAACTATTCCTGCGGCCTGAGGAGCGACGGGACCGTCGATTGCTGGTGGGGCCCCAGCCCCTACAACTCCCTCCCGAGCCCCAGGGATTCCTTCTCCTCCATCAGCGTCGGCGGCAACGCCTGCGGGGTGAAGACCGACAACTCCCTGGGATGCTGGACGCTCGGCGGGAGTTCCGGCAGTGACCGGGGCCGCGTCATGCCGCCCAAGGGATCCTTCGCATCGGTCAGCGTCGGCGGCGGTCACGCGTGCGGCCTGAAGACTGACGGGGCGGTGGTCTGCTGGGGGGATGACCGGGCCGGCCAGACCCGCGTGCCCGGCGGGCGCACGTTCACGGCGGTGGAGGCCCGCGGCAACGGCACCTGCGGGCTCCGCACCGACGGCGGGGTGGACTGCTGGGGCGATCAGGGCTACCTCCGGGGCAAATGGCCGGAGGGAGCCTTCACCGCCATCAGCGGGACCCCGTTCACCGGATGCGGATTGAAGACCGGCGGGGCGCTCCTGTGCTGGAACCAGCGGCTCTCCAGCGCCCTCCGCGTCCTGGAGGGCTCCTTCAATTCAGTGAGCGCCCCCGGGTATTTGGAAGGCGTCACTTGCGGGGTGAAGACGGACGGCGCCCTGGTGTGCTGGGGGAACAACCGGTTCGCAAATGCAGTACCCCAACGCGGTTCCTTTGCTCAGGTCAGCGTGGGCGGGACCCATACCTGCGCCGTGGAGACGGATGGCGCCCTGTTGTGCTGGGGTGGCGCTGAGCGCTTTGATGCAGGTCCGGAGGTATGCCGGGTGATTCCGGACGTGTCCCTGGAGTGCAAAGACCTGGATATGGACCTCGCCCATCCCCAGGGAGAGTTCGCCGACATCTCTGTTTCCGGCAACTACTTTTGCGGTTTGAGAACCGACGGCTATATCACTTGCCAGAGCCAGAACTGGTCCTTTGTCGTGAGACCTCCGGCGGGCCCGTTGACCTCCATCACCTTCGGCCCAGGCCGGGCCTGCGGGCTGGACTCGGACGGATCCATCGAGTGCTGGGCATACCGGGGAACCACGGAAGCCGAGATCCCATCGGGACCCTTCACGGAAATCGACGCAGGAGGTGGTTTGCTGTGCGGACTGAGGACGGACGGGTCGGTGTCGTGCGCCCATGGCCGCGGCGCTAGGCCGGTACCTCCTCCTCCCGACGGGGCCTTCCTCAAAGTCCGGTCCGGGGGTGGAGTAGCCGGGGAGGGAATTTCCTGCGGAATCAAACGGGACGGATCGGTGGAGTGCTGGGGGCCAGAGGCGGGGAGTTACTGGAAGAACATTCCCATCCCCGACGGCGCCTACTCCGACCTCAGCGTTGGCGTCTACATGTGCGGGGTACGGACGGACGGGTCCATCGTCTGCTGGGGAGAGCGGCAACCCTTCAACCCCGACGAGATTCCCGAAGGCCCCTTCTCATCCGTGTCCGTGGGCGTTTCCCACTCCTGCGGCCTGAAGATTGACGGGACGGTCCGGTGCTGGGGCAACGACAGCTCCGGCCAGGCCTACTCCCCGCCCGGGACATTCACGGCCGTCGCTGCCGGCGGTTCCATCTCCTGCGGGTTGAAGTCCGGTGGTACGGCCATGTGCTGGGGAGGCACTCAACCCCGCTGATGGGCCGGACGGCGCCGGTTTCCCTGGGATCTACATCACGGGGGCGGTGGTTGGAGATGTTGATGCGGTCGTTCCCGCTTTCTCCATCACCCCGATTCGGGAACCCCGCATCGCCAAGGGAGGGAAGCCATGGTTGAGAAAATGTGGCCAACCGCTGGAAGGGCCGGGTGGCTGGCATCCCTGGCCGCCGCGGTGGTCACCCTGGTCACCGCCGCGGCATGCGGCGGACCCGGCGGTGATGGCGATCCCCAGGGCATGATCCTGGATTCCGCCAACGTGGTCTCCGTCAAGGACATCGGGGCATATATTGACGCCGAGGAGTTCCCCGGTTTGCTCCTCAGGGATGGGCAGGACACCGCCTCCGTGCAGGAGGCGTTCCTGGACTACTGGGAGGAGGGTGAGGCGGTGAGCGACTTTCCCATGGACGTGGAACGGGTGGAAACGGTCACCACCGTCTACGTCAACGAAAGGGGCACCTACCACGGCTACCGGATCTACCGGGGAGACCTGGACTTTGCCGCCATCAGGGACGGGCTGGAGGCAGCGGAGTTCGACCGGGAGACATACCGGGACTTCCCCATCTGGCGGCACCCTTCCCAGACCACCACCCTCGCCCTCTTCGAGGAGGACGGTTCCTACATGGTGGGGCCGGAGAACCTGGTCAAGGATGTGCTGAAGGGCCTGGCCCGGGGGGAAGGCATGGCCGATGACGGAACCGCCCTGGGGCGGGCGATGGAAGCGGCCGGCGCCGGCCTGTGGAGCACCGCCTTTGCGGGATGCAAGGAGGACCACTACGGGTTCCCGTACCGCAACATAAACCTGTATGACTATGAGAAGACCCTTCCTCTCCTCGGGAGCTTCCCCAAGCTGCTGACCGGCTGCGAGGCCACCGCCACGACCATCACCGGGGGGGACGGGGACACCACCAGGGCTGTGCTGGCCGTGGCGTTCAGCAGCCAGCGCCGGGCCGAAGCAGGGTTGGAGGACCTCCAGGGGTTCCTGGAAGAGAGCGACGATCTGGACGTCGACGTTGAGGACGCTGATGTCAAGGGCGACCTGCTGGTGATGAAGCTGACCGTCTACGAGTAGCGGATCGAGATCATCCGGTCGGTCATTCCCGGGTACAGCGGCGCTCCGCAAGCGGCCGATGGGTGCGTCAGCGTAGTCTCGTGCCTGAACAGCTGGCGCGGAGGTCCCTCCCGCCACCCCTGCG
Organism: Dehalococcoidia bacterium; assembly: GCA_965203675.1. Classification (GTDB taxonomy): domain Bacteria; phylum Chloroflexota; class Dehalococcoidia; order Lucifugimonadales; family UBA3495; genus CATOSK01. The sequence goes on from CBDBDE010000002.1 coordinate 63,432, forward strand.
TCCTGCGCCAGGGTGAATGCCGGTGGTCCGGCGATGGCCCCGGGGGAATACCCCGGATGAGCGGTGCCCGCGTCTTCAGCCCGGAATTATGGGATTCCCCGGGGGAAGCCGATCCCCTCGGCCCGGGAGCGGATACGAAGATGTTCAAGGGTCTGGCTCTGGCGGCGGGGCTGGGGGCGATACTGCCTACCCTATTGGGCTGCCGGGGTCCCACCGACGCAGAGGTGGAGGGGGCGGAGCGGGCGGTTAGCAGCCGGGTGGTGGCGGCGGGCTCCGCCATCCGGGACTGCCGGGCCCGGGCGGAACACGCCTATCGCTCACACCATGATGCCGGGCTCGGAACTGCCCGATTTGACTCTGCGCAGGCCGCGGAGGCGATTGAACAAGCCGACCTGGCCCAGGCCGCGGCGGAGCGGGCCATGGCGCAAGCAGAGCGGGAACGGGAGGAGGTGGAAGAGGCTGGCAGGGGAGTTATCCTAGCCTCTGAAGGTGGTCGTCAGTTCTCCGTAGAGACCCAGAGCAATCCCGAGGAGGTGGACGCGGCCTCCCAGAGGGTGGAGGCGGCCCGGGCCGGGGCGGAGAGGGCCAGGGTGGAAGCCGAACAGGTTCGCGCCGAAGCCACCATGGCGCCTCTCCGTCAAGAAGCCCAGATTCGCGCTGACGCGGCCTACCGGACCCTGCTGGAGTTGCGGGATCTGGAGGTCCGCTATGCTTCCGAGTTGAATGGGCTGATGGCCTCATTGGAAGACCAGGTCAGCAACCGGGAGGTGATGACCGCCATCACCGAAATCAACGGGGTCCTCGATGAACTGTCCGACGACGTGTTCGACCTGGGTTGTCCGACATGATGTGGCGGGTCGGTCCCATCGTGCCGTCGATGGCGCGAGTGGGAACAATCCACCTCTGGCCATGGAGCAAGCAGGTACACCTTCCGGCTGCCCCGGAATTCAGTGAGTTCGCAACTCTCTTACCATGTCGGTGAATCGAAGGATCCACCTGCGCATCTCCCGGGGATTCTCCCAGCAGAGACGCCGGACACTTGCTAGCAGAGCTTCCGCCTCGTTCCGGGAACGCAAAGCCGTGAACCACACGAGCTGGAGGTAGTACCCGGCCGTTTCAGCGACGAGACCGTCCCGGTGCTCCATGAGGCGTAGCCGCGGGCTGCGGCTACTCTCAACGAAGAACCTGCCGTCCTCGAGTTGCAGCACGAAGACGTAATACTCCTGATCCAGGAAAAGCCCGGTATGCTCCTCCGGCACCGGAAGCGCGCTGGGAACCGCCCGGCAGTCCAAGCAGGTAGAGTAGCGCCGCTCCTTACCCCGCCCGCACCCGGGGCACTCATCCAGCAGGCCGCGTCGGTAAGCCCGGTAATGCTGACCGCACCAGGAATGTCCTGCCTCCACGGTGGTTGAACATTTCCAGAAACAGCACTGACGCGTTGCCATGGGCCAACCTCCATATAGCCGGGACCGGTGTTGTCCCGTTGATATCGCCGACGGTATCATCCCGAAGACGGGTCCCGGTTTGGCAGGAAAGTCGGCGGCCTATCGGCAAAGTCAGCCGGATCACATTCAGGCAACCGTGCCATAAACTCCCGGCGCGAGGTCAGGGGTCAACCCGCTGCGGCCCGCGGGGAACCATCCGGTGGAACTGCCACCAGTTAGGGGTGGCGGAGAGGAGTTTCAGTGGGTCGGGCGTCCGCCGCTTCCGGGCATCATCCAGTACCTGCTCCAACAGGAGCTGTTCCCGGTCCTCATCCCGTTTCAGCAGCCAATCGGACAAACGCCGCAGGTGCTGCCGTCGTTGTTCCCGCCGCACCTCATCCAGTCTCTGGACTCGAAGGTATATCTCCTGCCGCCGCCGTCCCGCGGTCCATCTCACCCTCTTCGCCCACTCCAAGGGCAGCGGGTACTCGAAGCGACGGATGAGCTCGATCTCCAGCCTCAGGAGCACGGCCCATGCCGACAGACGCTGATGGCGGGACGTGCCTGCCGGCCTCAGGTATCCCGTGATCACCAGGTAACGGGCGGTCCACAACAGGTCCTGCACTCCCTCGGCTGCCACTGCCGCCGCGACGGCTTTCCGCCGGTGAACCACCTCCTCACTGGTGACCGCCGCAACGGGCTTCGCATCCACAACGGCCGGAGACGCGCCGGCCAGATGCTCTTCATCCCCGCCGGGGACAGTGGGCTGGTCCTTGACCTCCGGCGCCTGGTCAACCTTGCCAGGAGCCCCGGACTCGGCCTCACTCGCTTCGTCCTCCTCGTTGGACTCCTCCTCCGCCACCCCCAGTTGCTCCATCACGCTCCAGGCGCGATCGAAGTTCTCCCGGGCATCCGCGGGCCAGTCCAGGCCGCCCTCCAGCAGGCCGGTTAACGTGACATCGTCAACGCCCAGGACCTCCCGGACCCTGGTCCATCCCTGGTATGAGATCAGCCGGTCCAGCTGCCGGCGATATCGCGCCCCGTCACCTGGCAAGCCGTTCACCTCCCACTCCGGTTCCGGTCATTGCCGCCATCTATCCGATGGCCGCGGGCTCGCCGTACCGGGACCAGCAGTCCCGGTTGCCCACCGCCCCGTGCCGGCGGAACCGGGGTATGGTGGTCGTCAGCATCCTGACCCCCCTCTCCCGGCCGATCTGCTGGAAATTCCGTTCCGCCCGGTCGGTCCGGCAGACCACCAGGACCGGCCAGTCATCGGAACGCAGGGGTGAGTCGAAGCCGTGGAGTTTCCTGGCGACGGCGGAGGGGGCGGTCGCGCTCCGCTCGTACTCGATGTAGGCCCAGGTGGACCCGAAGGGACTGACCTCCAGGAAGACCAACGCGTCGGGAGCGATGCCGCCGCCCTCCCCCAGGTTCTCCCAGTCGCGCCATCCGGCGGCGACCGTCAGTCCGGCCCCCGCCAAGTCCTCCACCAACTCCAGCAGGCCGTACTCGTGGACCTGGAACCCGTCCCGCTTCTCCCACCGGTCCAGCTGGATCCGCCGCCGGGCATCGGTCTCGCTGACCCGGTCCAGTCCCGCCAGCAGCTTCATCCCCGAGGGGCTGGGCCGGTAACGGTACCCGCCCCGGTCCTCCCACCGGTCCAGCAGTCGCAGGTCGGTCAGCCCCTTGCAGCAGTTCTTGGCCCGGGTGCCCGACGGTTTCTCCCTCAGCACATGCCGCGCCAGGGCTACGGGCATGCCGGACCACTCCGCCGCCGCCCGCAGGACCCGGGCCGCGTCCTGTCCTCCATCCTGCGACCACGGGGACGTCCTCACCCGCTTATTCCAGGCGCTCCGGGTCATCGTTCTCAGATAGGCCGTCTGCTGCACCCAGCCCCAGCTGGTCAGGGTGGACTCGGCCCCGTGCCAGGCATCGTCGACGGCACACCACACCCGCATCCAGTCCTCCATGCCGTACCGACGCGCCACTCGCAGCACCAGCTCGACCTGCCACCGGTCCCCCGCCACCACGCAGACCAGCCCGGGACGGGGAAGACCTGCGCCGGCGGCCAGGGTCAGCAGGTCATCCCCGAGCTTCTCCAGCCGCTCCCCAAAGACCCGCTCCGAGCGAAGCAGGCCGGCCCAGAAGAGGACGACCCAGCCCTGTTCGTACCTGACGGCCGCGTCGAAACTGACTCCGTCCACCCATTGGAAGTCCCGGAACTCACCCAGGTCCCGGATGGCGGCGGCCGCCGGATAGAGCCACTCGACCGAGGTCAGCCGCTCCAGCAGGCGGGCCAGGGTTCCGGGCTGATGCCAGGTCACTCCCGACAGCCCCATCTCCTCCTGCCCGTGCCCGGTCAGGAAATACCGGTCAACCCGCCGGCGGGAACAACCGAGGGACACCGACTCCACCAGCCGTACATCGCCCAGTCCCTTATCCCCCAGCGCCCGGAGCCTGGCATGTACCCCGGAGGCGGAGCGGCGCTGCAGCGCGGCGATATCCCCGGCGCTGGCCAGCGGCAATTCCAGCACCGCCCGCACCACCCGGAGGTCTCCCTCGCCCAGATCCTTCAATCCCATCTTTAGCTCCTCCTTTCCATCTTCAACCGGGTCAACATCGTGGGCTAAAAGCCCGGCGGCAGGGGGCCATGACGGCGGGTAAAATACTGGTTCGGACACCCGCCGGTTCGCCACCACAGCCACAGAATCCGGGGCCGGAAGGCCGCTCCGTGCCCCTTCACCGGAAGGGCACCGGCAGGTGAGCTAATCCCGCATAGAAGCTCCGATATCCCCCGCTGCCTCGACCACCATTTCCCCTCATTGCATTCCAAGTCCCCAGGTTCAGGCACGGATGGCTGCTTGGTCCCTCGGAATCCGCACGGGTGTGCGGGTTTCAGACCGAGTCCACCGGTCCAACCTCGATTGGCTGATGGTGTCATCGGAGGCCGCACTGGTGTTCCGATTCCGGCGGGAATTCTCCCCCTGCCAGGCCGGTTCTCCGCCCTCCGGCGGCCCTTGGGATTGGCTCTTGCCCCCAGCGTCATCCAGCCTCCTCCCGTCGGCCCCGGGCCGCGATCCGTTGGTGTTCCAGATGGTCCCGCACCGGGTCCAGGAACCGGCTGGGACGGTCCCGGCTGTCGTCGCCGGTGTCCGCGGGGGAATAGAGGTAAAGCCTCTCGGTGGCGCGGGTGACGGTGGCGTAGAAGAGGCGCTGTTCCCTCCGGGTGTCGCTGTGGGGACCGGCCCTGCCCGGGATGGTCCGGTCGCTGGCGTCGAGGATGAAGACGATGGGCCACCGCAGGCCCTTGGCGGCGCGGATCGTGCTCAGCGTCAGTCCCCCATCGCCGGTGCAGGGGCTGCCGTGGAGCGCAGGGGACAGGAGGTCCAGGAGACGGCGGAGCTGCTGCCGCGGAGTCTCGTGGGCCAGCTTCGGGGTGGCTTCGCAGAGCGCCCGCATCCGCTCCAGTTCCGGCTCATCCACCGGGGGCAGGCCCGGCGGCTGCGCCTGCCGGATGGAATCCAGGGCCAGCTCCACCAGGCCGTGGAGGCTGCTCTTCGGATCCTCCAGCAGCTCATCAAGGGAATGCCAGGCCTCCACCAACCAGGAGAGTCCCTGGAAAACGGGTTCTTCATTATGGAACGCTTCCAGGTTGCGCCGGGCGGCCCTGACCAGGTCCAGGTCCTGCTCTTCGGCCAGCTGCCGCAGCCGGCGGCAGACCCCGCCGGCGAGACGGCGGGGAGCGTTCGGGTAGCCGGGAGCGCCGGCGATGCGTAACGATGACAGGTCCCGGGGGTTCAGCAGGCTGGACAGGAGAGCGGCCAGGCAGCGGGCATCTCCGGCCCGCTCCGGCCGCTCCTCCCCCAGCACCCGGTGGGGAATGTCCAGGTATGCCAGCCGCGTCCTCAACCGCCGGATGACGTTGCCCCTCCGGTATAGGACGGCCATGTCCTCCAGGGGGACACCCTGGCCGGCCAGCCTGCCCACCTCCCCCAGGCAGTGTCCGTCCAGGTCGGTGAGGGTCCCCTCGACCTCCACCAGCCGGGGACGGCCCCGCTCCCCGCCGTAGGACAGCTGCCCATCGGGGGTCAACCCGTCCATGGCGTCGTCTCCGGCGAGGGTCGTTGCCATCTGCCATAGCTCCCGCGACGCCTGCTGGTTCAGCCGGAGCATGTGGGTCGCCCGCCCGGGGGAATTGCAGTCCCAGGTACTCCGCGAAGTAGGACCGGTCCGGGCCGCCGGAGAGGCATTGGTTGGGGTCGGTGGCGACCGTCAGGGACCGGGATGGTCCGGTCATCAGGCGGGGGGAGCCGGTAAGTCGCTCCAGCAACTGGAACTGCGGGGCATCGATGTCCTCGAACCCGTCCACCAGCAGGTGCCCGGGCATCCACCTGCTCCGAATATCCTCGTCCCGCTCCAACGCCCGGATCGCCCCGACCAGCAGGTCGTCCAGGGTCAGGGCGTTCTGCCATCGCTTCTCCGAGTTGTGAAAGTCAGCAACGTCCCGCCAGCCGCGCTCCCGCGCCGGAATCTCCGGGGAATCGGCCCACCGGGCCTGGTTCAGGGCGTACCAGCGCAGGGCCGGCAGGAGGTCCCGCCGGCGGAACCTGCGGGTCAGGTCCAGCGCCTCCAACGCCCGTCCCTGGTCCCAGATGGTGTAGTAGGGCGGGAGGCCCAGGGCCCGGGCCCCGCCGCCGCGGAGGACGTCGTTGGCGTACTGGTGGAAGGTGTCCACCCGGATGGGCTCCCCTCGGGTCTCCGGGTGCATCTCCAGGCGGCGGCGCAGGTCCGCCGCGCCCGTCTCCGTGGGGGACAGGCAGACAATGCTGTCCGGGGGGGCTCCCCGCCGCAGCAGGCCTGCCACCCGGGCGACCACCGTGTGGGTCCGGCCCGAGCCAGCGCCGCCCACCACCACCACGACGTTCGCCTTGTCCTCGGCAGCGGCCCGTTCCATGGGGTCTAGGGGAAACTCATGCCCTTCCCGTACATCAGTCATCCACGGTCTCCTGCAGGTCGGAATGTTCTTTCAGGTCAATGGTAAATCGGGAAAGGCGAGGCAAAGTTTGGCGAATGAGGGAGAGACCGCCGAACAGGGGGACTGGTTGACGCGGGATAGGGTGCCGTGGCTGGGGGGCCTTCCAACGGCCACCATCAAGGAGGGGTTGGCGGGACGGTGACGGGGGGGTGGCGAATGCTCCCGACCTATCCGGGGGCCGTCCTCCTCCAGGTTTGGACCAGCTCCGGGGCCGGTTGAGCGTCATCATCCCCGATGGATGCAGCCACGATGGCTGGCGCATCCCGCCCCGCGGGAAAGGTCCGCCGTACTCCATTACCTGATGAATCCCGCCGGTATGTGGCGGCGAGCCCCACGCCCGAAGGAAAACTGTCAATTACGGGTTAGCGTTGACCCACCTGTTACGGGTTTGAGTTGACCCACCCTGCTTTATTGCTCAGCGATTCTGTCAGTAAGCGTTCTGTTCTCCGGGCCCCTCCACCGGTGGGGAGAGGATCTGTTGGGAGGGGAACAATCCCGCTTGCCGCTTTTCCCTGAGACGGTAGCTCTCACCGCGGATATTGATCACGTGGCTGTGGTGCAGGAGCCGGTCGAGGACGGCCGAGGCGATGACGGTGTCCCCCAGCAGTTCTCCCCACTCCCCGAATCCCTTGTTGGAAGTGAGGATGATGGAGCCCCGTTCGTACCTGGCGGACACCAGGGTAAAGAAGGCGGTGGCCGAGTCCCGGTCATAGGGCCAGATGCCGAACTCGTCCACGATGAGCACCTTGGGCGCCAGGTAGACTTTCATCCGACGGTCCAGGTTGTGCTCGGCCCGCGCTTTCCTCAGGTCCTCCATCAGGTCGTAGGCCCGCACGAAGTAGGCTACCTGGCCCTTCTCGATGGCTTTCAGGGCCAGGGCAATGGCCAGATGGGTCTTGCCCACGCCGGGCGGACCCAGCAGCAGGATGTTGGTGGCCTCGGTGACGAAGGCCAGGTTGGCCAACTCCTTGACCAGACGTTCGTCAATGGAGGGCTGGAAGGCGAAGTCAAACTGCTCCAGCGTGCGCTGGAAGGGCAGGTGAGCCATCCTGGTCTTGGTGGTGAGGTAGCGTTCCCGGCGGGCGGACACTTCCAAACCCAGGAGTTCGGACAGCATCTCCGGGTAGGTCAACTGCTTGCTGGCCGCAGCGTCCAGGGAGTTGTCCAGGGCTTCCACGGCCTGCTTCAGGCCCAGGGTCTGAAGATGCTGGCGGACCTGTTCCAGGGCGATGGTGGTCATCGCGCACCTCCCGCGGCCAGCTCGTACACCTCCAGGGAGCGGCGTTCCACGGCGCCCGCCGCCACCTGCACGGCGACGGCGCGTTTGCCAGGACTCTCACCACCGCTGGGCAGCCCTTTCCACTGGCCGGGGAGGGTGAAGCGCCGCCCCGGACTCTGGGCCCTGGGGTGGGTAGCGATGCGGCCATCGCCAGCCCAGATCTCCACCGTGCCAGCGCGCACTCCCACCTGCACGGTAGACCCCACCCACTGCCAGTGGACCCCATAGCGGGACCCCTCGAAGCTGACGTAGCCGTCCCGAGCTACCGTGCGGTCCTCCCGCAGATAGGGGGCCAGGCCCCTCTCCTCAGGCAGCTTGCCCAGATGGGGATGCTCCTCCGCCAGCATGTCCCGGGGAACACGATGGGTGGTCCCGTGTTCCCGGGCGTTGGCCACCTGGTCGCACCACTCCAGGGTCTGCCGGTTGAGATCCGCGTCGTCGGTGAAGCGTACGCTGGGCCACAGGTTGCCGCGGACGTACTTCACCCCACTCTCAACTTTCCCCTTCGTCTGAGCCCGGTAGGGCTGGCACAGCTTCAGCTCGAAGCCCAACCTCAAAGCGAAGTCCAGCATTCGCCGGTTCCAGTCGACACGGCCCTCCGGGTCTCGGCCCAGGGTGACCACCTTGGCGTTGTCGTACAGGCAGCGCCGCGGTATCCCGCCCAGGTAGGTGAAGGCGTTGATGTGGCACCGAATGAAGCTGGCCGTATCCGCTCTCCTGACGAACTCCACGTAGATGGCCCGGGACCAGCCCAGCACCATCACGAAAGCCCAGAGCCGTCGCTGGCGACCCTCTTCGTCAACGTAGGCGAAACTGCCCCAGTCCACCTGGGCCTGTTCCCCGGGTCCCGTGTCAAAACGCATGGTAGCCTTGGGCTGACGGCTGCGCCTCCGAGGACGCATATAGTCCGCCAGGATGGTGTAGCTCCCGTCGTACCCCAGGGCCTGCAACTCCCGTTGCAACACTCGGCAGTTCTCCAGTCCTTCTCCCATCCGCCGGTCGATGTATTCCAGGTACGGGTCCAGCTTCGACCCCCGGGGCGCCCGCGGCCTGGGTCGCATCGCATCAGGCGTCCTCAGGTACCGCCGCACCGTGTTCCGGGCTATGCCCAGGTCATCGGCTATCCCTCGGATCGAACAGCCTGACCCTTTCTTCTCGTATATTTCTTTCACGTCTCCCACCTTTATCAATCTCTCTGCGGCACCTCCACGGAGTCTCCGTAGATGATGCCCTTCCTCTCAGGTGGGTCAACTCCATTCCGTAACTTTCGCTCATTTTATGACCGTAACTAACAAAACCCAACCCCCGCTGCTCCAACAGAGGTTGGCGTCAACTACCTTTGCCGGTCCACCCCATCAACTGACCCAAGGCTGACCCCGTTAAGCGACCTCCCCCGGCGGCTTGTGTGCCCCGCCTGCCGCCCGGGTGGAGGGACATCAAGATCGAAGCATCGAAACATAGGAGCGCACATGAAGATTCAACCAGCATTTTCGCAACGCCGCCGGAGGGAGCCCACCCGCCGGGCGGAGTTCGCCATCTACGAGGCCCTGGAGGCCAGCGACCTCCCCGGCAGGGCCCTGTACGAGGTGAAGGTCGACCAGGACGCCCGCCAGGTGGACCTGGTGGTCTGGGCCGAGGACGTCGCCGTCTTCGTGGTCCAGATCAAGGGCGGGCTGTACATCATTGACCGGGGCGAGCTCTGGCTCGTCACCCACCGCGGCCGGGAGCTGAAGGAGGCGCTCCTGGCCGACGTTTGGGATGACACCATGGACATCCAGAAATTCCTCAAGCGCACCCTCCACCGGGGCACCTACCTGGTGCCGGTGTTGGCCCTGCCGGACATGGAGGAAGACGAAGCCATCCGGGGCATGGCGGCCCGGTGCAACGTCCAGGTCCTGTTCGGGGTGGCCGATTGGGTCGAGCGGCTGACCAAGCTGGCCGAAGGACGCAAGCCCATCAAGTACCCGCCCACCACATTGAGCATCGAGGCCGAAGCGATGGCCATCATGCCCGAGCTGGCCCCCGCACCCAGCAGCCCAACCTCGCCGCAGGTGGTGATCAAGAACGTGGAGCAGATTCACATCCACGTCGGGCCGGAGGCCGTCGCGGGGCTGGACATCCCGGGCCTGACTACCGACGCCTGACTTCCCGGGAGCGGCGTCTCCGGCAACCCTGGCCCGGGGCGGGGGTACGGACCGCCGGGGGCGCTGCTCCCTTCATAACGCGAAGCTTAACAGGAGGAAAAACAATGACCGACAAATGGAAAGATCGCATCATCCGCGGTGGCGCCATCGTGGTGGGTGCATTGGGGCTCACGGGGGCGGTGACCGGAATGGCCGGTTATGCGGCCGGGGAACCCCCTGTGCTTCGGGCCGGAGCCGTGATCCTGGTGACGGCCGCTCTGATCGGGACGGCGTGCCTCGCGGCTGTCCTGTTCCCCGGCCCAGGCCCAAAGAGGCGCTGATGCCGGCAGGTAGAACACTACCGGCCCCATTACCCACATTTCAGCCGGCCCCCGGCTGGGGTACAATTCATTCATGACCACCATCAACACCATCGAGGATTTGGCCCGCATCCTGCGGGAGCAGCCCACCTGGGCCGAGGCGCTCCGAGCCCTTCTCCTCACCCAGGACCTGCTGGACCTGCCGGGCCGGTTCGACCGCTTCGTCGAGGCTCAGCTCGAGTTCAACCAAGCCCAGCGGGAGTTCAACCAGGCCCAGCAGGAGACCAACCGCCTGACCGACCGGCGGCTCAACGTCATCGAAGGGCGGCTCAATGCCATCGAAGGGCGGCTGGGCAACCTGGAAGGCCGGGTGGGCAACCTGGAAGGCCGGGTGGGCAACCTGGAAGGCGGACAGTACGAACGGTCCGTGCGCACCAGGGCCCTGGCCAGGTTGAGGATCACCTTGGGCTTCACCGGCTCTTACGTTGCCCTGAACCAGGAGGGCCTGACCGACCCCCGGCTGAACAGCGCCATTGACCGGGCCATCCGGAACGGACTGGTCAGCCAGGACGGCTACGCCGACCTATTCGAAGCCGACCTGATAATCTCGGCCGAGGACAACCGGCACGCCGTGATCGAAGTCTCCATAACAGCGGACGAGGACGACATCAACCGGGCGAAAGCCAGGGCCGGCATCCTGACGACCATCACCGAGGGGGCCGTCACCCCGGTGGTCATCACATCCAGGCTGAACCCCGCCCAAGCGTCCCAGGCGGAAGCGGCCGGAGTGGCCACCTTCCTCATACCCTATCCCTGAGCGCAACCCGGGGCCAGGAAGGTGAGCGGCGCCAGGGACAGCGCTGTCCCTGGCGCCGCCCTGGGACGCCGTGAACGCAGTCCACCTACCCGTCCGTAGCAGTATCCCGGCCACGCGCCGTGCGGGTGGAGCCCTCGACCTCCTCGGGGAGTAGCGGCCTGCCCAGGACCCCCCGGTACGAGAGCAACTCCTTCAGGACCTGGTAGCTGCCGCCCGTAGCTCCAGCGGGGGTTATAGTTCGGGTGGACGTGGAAGGTGTCGCCCGGGACATCCGCGGCGTTGCCCACGGCGATGCATTCGACGCTGGCGCAAGAGCGTTCTTCGACCTTGCCCTGTCCCGGTATCCCGGCTCCGGCGACGCCCAGATGTTCCCGGCGGGCCGTGACACCGAAGTCATCTCCCGCCATGTTGTGGCCGTCACCGGTGGCGGGGACGGCGATGGCGGCGAGTTCGGGACGCAGATCGCCGGCAGTAACACCGGGACCGGAGTTTCCCGACCCGGCCAGAGCGGCTAGCCCTCCGCCCCGGGGTGGGTTCTCCGGTTCCCGGCACCGATTCCCCCCTGCCTGGAAACTGTCCGTTAACTCCCCGCTTCGGCCCCGTTGATGCACTCGAGGCAATGGCGCCGGATGGATGGAGGGACGAAGTCCCCCACAAGGACGTGGGATTCCTGTGCTCTCCAAGGGGAAATCCGCCGCGGCTGCCGGACCGGCATGTCCGGCGCGTACCGACATTCCAGGTCGGATACGCCTCCCCAAAATGCAAAACAATGGGTAGCTATGTTGTTGCTACTCTCCAATTGCAACTCAGTTTCCATCCCTGGGAAGGAACCCGCGGTTCCCGACAGATGCCGCGGAAAGTCGTCCCGGGACCAGGAGGAACCATGGCGAAAAAGGGATCCACCCGGTTCTCCCAGACCCTCAAGAGGCTGCGGCAGCAGTCAGGAAAATCCCGCTACAAGCTGGCCCAGTACTCGGGGCTCAATGAGGCCTACCTTCTCAGGTTGGAATCTGGGGAACGGCGCAACCCCTCCCGGGACGCGGTGGTGAAGCTGGCGCTGGCCCTCGTGGCCGATTCCGGCGCAGTATCGCTCCACGATGTCAACGAGCTGCTCCTGGCGGGTGACTATGCCCCCCTCCGGGGACGGGGCGAACCCGTCATCGAGGGCTGATGCGAGGGAGCCCGGATCAGCCGGCGGGAGCCGTTCCCCTGGACCCCGGGCCTGGGCGCCGCGAAGCCCGGCCGGTGTTGGGGTAGATCCTTCCCCGGGCGTCTTCCTGGCCTAGGGCGTGGCGGAAACGCCGGTTCCGGGGCACCTCGTGCCGGTCCAGCGGGGAGAAGTCCCGGCTGATCAGGGCAACCCGCTGGCTCGCCAGGTGAACGTAATGCTCGACCATGACCAGGGTGGTGTGGCCCAGGTTCTGTTTCAGGGAGAAGACGTCGCCGCCGTTCACCAGGTATTCGGTGGCGTAGGTGTGCCGCAGGAGGTGGGGGTGGAGCTTGGGGGACGTCGGCGGCCCGGGAGACCCGGCCGGTCAGGGACCGCAGGGCGTCCTGGGACATGGGGCGCCCGTCGATGCAGAGGAAGAAGGTGTCAGCCCCCGGGTGGGCGGGCTCCACCCGGAAGTGATAGGCGTAATGAACCAGGGCCCGCTGGCAGGCCACCCCGAAGCCCACGAGGCGCTCTTTGTTTCCCTTTCCCAGGACCTTGACGTAACGGTCCTCGATGTGCACGTCCCGGTGCTTCAGGGTGACGGTCTCGGTGAGGCGTAGCCCGGTGTCCAGCATGAGGGAGAAGATGGCGGTGTTGCGGGCCCCCAGCACGCTGCCCGGGTCCATGACGGCGAAGATGCGGCCGATCTCCTCGGGGGTCAGGGTTTCGATGACCTTCCCCGCGACCTTGGGCGGCCGCAGGTCCTTGAGGCGGTGTTCCTCGGTATAACCCCGCCGGTGCAGCCAGGCAAAGAAGGCCCGGAGGGCCCGCCACCCGGTTGTTGACCGTGCTGCTGGACTGTTTCCCTCCCACGCCCGCCCGGTTCTGGAGGTGGAGGATGAAGGCCCGGGCCTCGTCCTCGCCCAAGCGGTCCAGGGAGGCGGGGATTCCCTCCCCGCGCAGCCACTCCAGGAACAGGCCCAGGGCCTGGTTGTACCACTCCACGGTGCGGAGGGACTTCCCCTCCGACCGGTTGTGCACCTCGAACTGCCTGATCAGCGTCCCCAGGTCCAGGTTCTTTCCCGCCATGGTGGTCCTCCGCCGCATCCTTCTGTCGGTCATGGTACGCACTTGCCTCCCTTGGGAATAGTGTCTGGCAGGCAAGCAGAGCGGGGACGCGCCGGCGGGTGGTGAAATAAAGGCAGGGTGTCGGATTGCCCATTTTGGCATGATAAAAAGGGCCCGGGCGGCCTGCTTTCGTTGCCAAAAAGGCCCGAATTCACGCTCAAACGTGGGAAAAGTGGCGTCCCAGGCAGGATTCGAACCCGCGACCCGCTGCTTAGAAGGCAGCCGCTCTGTCCCCTGAGCTACTGGGACGCATCAACGGAGCCGCCCAGGGCGCTTTAGACAAGTTACCTGAATTCGCGCCCGAAGGCGGCGGCCCTTAGATCCAAGGCACCCGCGCCGAGTTCACGCGGGGCCGGACGGCAAGGCGGATTATAGCAGGCAGTCTTCCAAAAAACACCCGGCGAAAGTGTCTCAAGTTGAGCGCCCCCGCCGGGTTTTCCTCCAGGCGGCCTGCTGCGGTACAATGTCGCCAGTTTTTCAACAACAGCCAGGTTGAGACCGCCAGATGACGCAAGCAGCAGACCCGATCCGGGTCCTGGTCGCCAAGCCCGGACTTGGATGGACACGACAGGGGGGCCAAGGTAATCGCCCGTGCTCTGCGGGACGCGGGGATGGAAGTGATCTACACCGGTATCCGGCAGACGCCCGAAATGATCGTCCAGGCGGCGGCCCAGGAAGACGTGGGCGTGGTCGGTCTCAGCATACTTTCCGGCGCTCACCTGGAAATCGTGCCCAGGATAATGGACCTGCTCTGTTCCCAGGGCATGGATGACGTCCTCGTCGTCCTGGGAGGTATCGTTCCCGAGCAGGACCGGGAACCGCTGGCCCAAATGGGGGTTTCCGCGGTGTTCGGCCCAGGGACCTCCACTCAGCAAATCGTCGAATACATCCAATCCAATGGAGCGCCAACCGCCGTATAGCAGCTAACGGTTGGTAAGGTCGCTGAATCGTTCCAGCCGAAGCTGTCCGGGCCGCCGTTGGTGGTCTCCCACGAGCGAAATCGGCATGTTGACCACGCTGGACGCTCTTGACACCACGGCGGTTGCTTCTCTTATAATCCTACGAATCAACCGGACGGGCGGCCATGTGGTTCGTGCGGGCGGAGCCCCCAAGAGCCTGCCCCGAGCGAAGGCCGGGGAGCCTTGGACAAGTTACCTGCCTAGGCGACGAAGGGCGCGACCCTTGGAAGGTTGACGCTGAAACCAATGCAGTACAACGTTGCGCAGTTGCTGAAGGATCCCATCGGCTCCACCAGGAACTACCGGCTTGAGGAAGCCTTCACCGGAGCCGCCCGGTTGGCAGATGGCGTGTCCGGGCCTTTGCAGCTGATGAAGACCCACCAGGGAATCCTGGTAACGGCAGACCTGTCTATTCAAACCACGATATGCTGCGCCAGGTGTCTCGCTGAATGCTCGGTTGGGATAGCATTGAGCGTTGAAGAGGAGTTTTTTCCCATAGTGGACGTTCAAACCGGGCGTCGGCTGAATGTCCCCGATGGAGCCGAATCCCTCAGGATAGATGCCTCGCACAATCTGGAATTGTCCGAGATGCTGCGGCAATACATCCTGACGGATACCCCGCTGAAGCCTTTGTGCCGGCCCCAATGCCGGGGCCTGTGCCAGGGCTGCGGAATCAATCTGAACGAAATGGACTGCCAGTGCGACAGTGTCGGAGTCGACCCCCGTTGGGGCAAGCTCGCCGCGCTGCTCGGACCTGCAGGTAATTGATTAGGAGTCCTGATGGGCGCTGTACCGAACAAGAAAGTTACCCGAGCGCGCCGGGGAAGGCGCCTCACTTCCTACAAGTTGAAGCCGCTGCACCCGGCTTACTGCCCCAGGTGCCGCGCTGCCAAGCTGCCTCATGCCGCCTGCCCCAGCTGCGGGTACTATCGTGGACGCGAGGTGGCTGCAGTACGGGGGTAGCCACGAGTGTTGGGGGACGGGAGGTTGAAGATGAACGTTGCCATACGGAGCGCCCAAGAGCCTGCCCCGAGCGAAGGCCGGGGAGCCTTGGACAAGTTGCCTGACTTGGCGGCGGAGGGCGCCACCGTTGGAAGGTTGGCGCATTTGCCCCCGGCTGCTGGCACGGGTCGCGTCGTTGTTGCAAGCAATGAAATGCCGGCCCATCCGGAGTCTTGGGTTTCCAGCCGCCCGGCGGATCATAATTAGATGGTTGTAACCGGCGAAATCTCCCAAACTGCCCGGTATTCCTACGTTTTTCCCGGTCAGGGGTCCCAGTCCGTAGGGATGGGCAAGGATCTCTTCGACGCGTCCAGGGCGGCGCGGGATGTTTTCGAAGAGACCGACGACAGCCTGGGAGTCCACCTTTCCGACCTGATTTTCAACGGCCCCGCCGACGAACTGCAGGACACTGCAAACTCCCAGCCGGCCATCATGGCGGTCAGCATCGCCTGCTGGCGGGCCTGGAGCGAGTTCCTTGGCGACCGCACTCCGGCTCCGGCGGCGGTCGCGGGGCACAGCCTCGGCGAGTACACCTCCCTGGTGGTGGCCGGGGTTATCAGCTACCCCGACGGCCTGAAGCTGGTTAGGGAGCGGGGCCGCCTGATGCACCAGGCTTCGCTGGACCGTCCTGGCAGCATGGCCGCCGTCCTGGGTCTTGCCGAAGACGTGCTGGAACATATCTGTGCTGAGACCGGCGTCGAGTTGGCCAATATAAATTCCGATGACCAGATTGTGATCAGCGGAGAGAAGATCGCCGTCGCCCGTGCCATGGATCTGGCCACGGCCCGGGGGGCGCGGAAAACGGTGCCGCTGTCCGTCAGCGGGGCCTTCCATTCCTCGTTGATGGGACAAGCTCAGGATGGATTGACCGAGGCGGTCCGGTCCGTTGAATTCCACGACCCGTTGGTGCCGATAATAGCTAACGTCAGCGGCGAGCCGTTGATGACGGGCGAACAGGTCCGGACCGAGTTGATCAGCGGCCTTTGCCATTGTGTCCAGTGGCGCAACTCGGTCAGGTTCATGGTTGATTCCGGCGTTTCCCAGTTTGTCGAGTTCGGTCCGTCCCGGGTTCTTTCCGCCCTCATCAAGAGAATTGAGCGTGGTGTTCAGGCTTCCACCCTCTCCGACCCTGACTCCATTCAGAAGTTGTCCGAAGCTATCGTGTAGCCCCCTCACCCAGGCTGTGCTAACCTATGACCATTGCGGGCGGGGTTGACCCCAGACGGAGAGCTAGGATGGCGACGCTCCAGTGCCTCTTCGCCCTGGATGTAAGGGAATGGCCGGCCGAGGTTCCCTGGGAGTGGGTGATCGAGGAAGACCCGTTGCCCGATGATGCTGACCGGTTTGCTCAAGATCTCGTGGACGGCGTGAGGAACAGTCTCCCCCGTTTGGACAAGTTGATTCACTCTTACGCCCCAGCCTGGCCGGTTAAGCAACTTGCCGTCGTCGACCGCAATATCCTGCGCATCGCCCTGTTCGAGTTGCTGTTTCACAACGGCACTCCCCGCAGGTCGGCAGTGAACGAGAGCATCGAGTTGGCCAAGATTTTTGGAAGCGAGAGTTCAGCGAGATTCGTAAATGGGGTGTTGGGATCGATAATCGGAGACTTGGAATCCGGCGCACTGCCGCAGGAACAATCTGCACACGAAAGGGGAATCTAGTTGCCCACTGTCTACGAACGGGTCAAGGACATAGTTGTCGATAAACTGGGTAAGGACGAGGAGGAAGTCCAGGAAGTATCCTCCTTTGTGGACGATCTCGGCGCCGACTCTTTGGATCTGGTCGAGTTGATTATGGCTTTCGAGGAAGAGTTCTCCACCGGCGACAACCCGGTGGAAATCTCCGACGACGATGCCGGCAGCATTGCCACCCTCCAGGATGCGGTCAACTACCTGAAGGAACACGGTGTCACTGACGAGTAAGCCTGCACTGCCCTCGGGCCCCGCTAAGCCGCCTCCGGCTCCATTGGAAGCCCGTGTACGGGCGCCTATGGCTGCCGCACGCTTGTAGCCGGAAGCGAAGCGGCATGGACACCCTCGGCGAAATCGCTCACCTGGTGCGGGGCTGCACGGATTGCGAACTGCATCAGGGCCGGACGAACAGCGTGCCGGGGGAGGGCGCCCACGATGCCGAATTGATGTTCATCGGCGAAGGCCCCGGTTACCAGGAAGACCGGCAGGGGCGTCCCTTCGTCGGGCCTGCCGGACAATTTCTCGAGGAACTGCTGGAGTCCATCGGCTTGACCCGGGAGGACGTTTTCATCGCCAACATGGTCAAGTGCCGGCCCCCCCAGAACAGGGACCCCCTGCCTGCAGAAATTCGGGCATGTAGCAAGTACCTGGACCGCCAGATAGAGCTGATTGATCCCTTGCTCATAATCACTCTGGGGCGCTTCTCGCTGGCCAGGTTCTTCCCCGGCGAGAGCATCAGCCGCGCTCGGGGGCGGCTGCGCCGGCATGGCGACCGGAACGTCTACCCCGTGATGCACCCCGCGGCGGCCCTGCACCGCGCCGCGAACCGGGAAACCATCGTCCAGGACTTCCAGGCCATACCCGCAATCCTGGACCGCCTGCGTCAGGGCGATGCCTCCGCCCCCGGGGAAGCTGTTCTCGGGGAAGCTGCCACCCGGGAGTCTGCGTCCCCTCCCCCCGAACAATCCCCTCAATCCAGCCAACTGCCACTCTTTTAGGACTCACCAGAACTTTGGCCCCAACATTGCGCGTCATTCCCCTGGGCGGCCTGGGGGAAATTGGCAAGAACATGATGGCCCTGGAATGCGACGGCGACATCGTCGTCATCGATTGCGGGGTGCAATTTCCCACCGAGGACATGCCCGGGGTGGACCTCATCATCCCTGACATCACCTACCTCACCGGCAACACCGACCGGGTGCGGGCCATTCTCATCACCCACGGCCACGAGGACCACATTGGAGCGCTCCCCTACGTACTGCCCCGGCTCAACGTCCCGGTCTACGCGCCCCAACTGGCCCACGGTCTGATTTCCGTAAAGCTCCAGGAGAGAGCCTCCTCCCGGGGGGCAACCACCGTCGCCGTCGAGCCCAATGTCCCGTACCGGTTCGGGGACAACTTCCAGGTCACCTGGTTCCGGGTCTGCCACAGCATCCCCGACGCTATGGGAATGGTCATCGAAACTCCGGTTGGGACCGTGATACACACCGGGGACTTCAAGATCGACCACACCCCCGTCGACGGCCACACGATTGATCTGGCCACTTTGGCCGAACACGGCTCTCGGGGCGTCCTGTTGCTCTGCTCCGACTCCACCTACGCTGAGCTGTCCGGCTTCACCCCGTCCGAGCGGATTATGGATGAGGCCTTCGACCGGGTCATTGGCCAGGCGGAAGGGCGGGTCATGGTCGCAACCTTCGCCTCCCTCATTTCCCGCATCCAGCAGGTGGTCCACGCTGCCCACAAGCACGGACGGAAAGTGGGCATAGTGGGCCGGAGCATGGTGGACAACGTGAACATGGCCTGCGATATGGGATACCTGGACATCCCGGACGGGGTGCTGATTCCCCTGAACCAGGCCCGGGACCTTCCCCCGGAAAAGGTTGTCCTGATGACCACCGGCAGCCAGGGAGAACCGACCTCCGCCTTGGTGAGAATCGCCAACGCGGAACATCGGGACGTCGGAATCCTGCCCGGAGACACCATAATTATTTCCGCGACGCCCATCCCCGGCAATGAGATCCACGTCAGCCGGACCATCGACAGGCTGCTTCGCCAGGGAGCCAAGGTCCTTCACGACCGGGTCGCCCTGGTGCACGTCCACGGCCACGCCAGCCAGGAAGAGCTGAAGATGATGCTGGGAATGGTGCGGCCGAAATTTTTCGTTCCGGTCCACGGGGAGTACCGTCACCTCGTGGCCCACGCCCGGCTCGCCTGGGACATGGGCGTGGCCGAGTCCGGCATTTTTGTCTTGGAAGATGGCGACGTCCTGGAGTTGACCGGGGACTCGGCGGAAGTGGTGGGGACCGTTCCCGCCGGCCCCATCTACATCGATGGCCCGGCCATCCACGACGATACCAGTCAGGTCCTCCGGGACCGCCGCGCGCTGTCCCGGGACGGCGTGGTGACCGTGGCCCTGGCCATCGACCCGGTCTCCGGATGCCTGACCGGCACTCCCCGCGTAAGCGGCAGCGGGTTCATGGAGGAGCCGGAGGTGGCCCAGGTGTTTGACGCCCTTGGGTTTGAACTGGAGCGCATGGTCGGAGAGGACCCCTCCCTCGCCCTCGACGCCGAGGTCCTCAAGCACCGCGTCCGGGAGTTCACCCGCCGGTTCCTCCATTCCGAGACCCGGCGGCGGCCCATGGTGCTGGCGGTGGTGCTGGAAAGCTGACCGCGGCCAAACCCGTCCTTTCTTGAGCATATTCTTCTAAGGCGAAGAGCGGGGCGCGGCCTATAATTTCCATAACGCGAGCTGACCCCGGGTCTGCCGGACCGGTATAACGGCCGGCGGAACGCCCGGCAATCCGCGGCGCGCTGGTGGAGACTGTATGGCCGCATCCAGGAAGCAAGCCCGCCCGCCGGTTTCCGGCAAAGGCGGCGCCTCCCCCTTTCCCCTCGGGTTCACCATTGACCTGCTGGCGGTGGTTGCCGTAACCGCCGCCGCCGGACTGACCCTGGTCCTGTATGACGGGGCCCTGGAGTGGCTGTTCCAGACCCTGGCCCTCGGCTGGGTTCCCGTAATCGCCTGGTCCCTGGGAACGGTGGTTGCCCTCCGCTACTGGCCCCGGGGCTTTTTGCGCAACTGGAACTGGTGGCTGGCCTCCGCCGGGCTGACGGCCATGACCATCGGGGTCCTGTCCTTCTTCAACCCCGGTTACGGAATATACTCCGAGGTCAGCCTGGGTGGCCCGTGGGGGGCTGTGCTGGGCGGCGAGCCCCTCTGGCTTGGCATTCTCAAGCTGGCGGCCCTGGCTGTCGTCCTGCCCCTTCTGGCCTTTCCCCGGGTGGTGGGCCTGGGTTATCTCAGGGGCGGGCGCTGGACCGGGGCCCATGCCGGCGCCGCCGCCCAGAAGGGAGGCCGGGGAGGTTTCCACGCTCTCAGGGGAACGTGGCGCGCCGTTGCCGCCTTCCTGCATCCCCGAACTCAGCGGCGTCTATTCCGCAAGTTTTTCCGGTCACGCTCCGGCGCCAGGACCGACGGCGTTCAGTCCGACCTGACGATGGCCGAAGAAGCGGAAGACCATACTTACCTGGACCGGGGCTGGGACGCCTCCGACGGGTTGGACGACCTGCTGAACGGCATCAACTCCAGCGCCGCTGATCCCGGCGGCAAGTCCGAGTGGAAACTGCCCTCGATGGGCCTGCTCGCTCCGCCGGAGCCCTACTCCACGCCCGAAGAGCCCCTCAAGGAGATGGCCCGCCACATCGAGGAGACCCTGGGCGACCACGGAGTGATGGTCGAGGTGGGTTCCATCAAGGCCGGCCCCCGCATCGTCCAGTTCGGCCTCGTTCCCGGCTGGGTGCCCCGCCGAGGCGGCGACTCCCGCAGGAAGGATGGCGAAGATGCTGCCATGGAGCGCAGCCGGGTGAAGGTCCAGAACATCCTCACCCGGGAAAAGGACCTCGCCCTCGCCCTGAAGACCCCCTACCTGAGAATCGAAGCCCCGGTCCCGGGGAAGCCTTGGTTGGCCTGGAAGTCCCCAATCCCGTCCCGGGGAAAGTGCCGCTGAGACAGGTGATGGAGGATGAGTCCTTTGTCCGGATCGCGGCCAAGGGCGGTCTCCCCATAGCCATGGGAGAAGACACCGGGGGGGACGCGGTGGCGATGGACCTCTCAGCTCTTCCTCACATGCTCATCGCCGGAGCCACCGGCAGCGGCAAGAGCGTCTGCTCCAACACCATTGTTGCTTCGCTGCTCCTGACCAAGCCCCCGACCAGTTGCGCTTGCTCATGGTCGATCCCAAGCGCGTCGAGCTGACACCCTACAATGGAATCCCCCACCTGGTGGCCCCGGTAATCGTTGACGCCGAGGAGGTCAATCCGGCCCTCCGTGGGGTGATGCGCGAGATGACCAGGCGCTACAAGCTGATGGAGGAGTCGGGCACCCGGAATATCGCCGGCTACAACGCCAAGG
Source organism: Dehalococcoidia bacterium (assembly GCA_965203675.1). GTDB lineage: Bacteria > Chloroflexota > Dehalococcoidia > Lucifugimonadales > UBA3495 > CATOSK01. The sequence continues at coordinate 84,777 of CBDBDE010000002.1, forward strand.
CCCAGGAAAAGATGCCCTTCCTGGTCCTCATCGTGGACGAGTTGGCCGACCTGATGATGGTCGGCGGGTTCGAAATCGAGCAGAACCTGGTCCGCCTGGCCCAATTGGGACGGGCTGCCGGGATCCACATGGTTCTCGCGACCCAGCGGCCTTCGGTCAACGTCGTTACCGGGTTGCTCAAGGCCAACATTCCCGCCCGGGCCGCCTTCGCCGTCGCCTCCCAGGTCGACTCCCGGGTCATCCTGGATGCGGTCGGAGCGGAAAAGCTGATGGGCAAGGGCGACATGCTGCTGCTCAACAACGACTCCCCCAAGGCCCGCCGGGTGCAGGGAACGCTGGTGGTGGACGATGAGGTGGACAAGCTGGTCGAGTTCTGGGTGAACCAGGAAGGCCCGCCTTTGCCCCATATCTCCCTTGATGAAGAAGATGAGGAGGACGAGGGGTTCAACGATGTCGAAGAGGAGTTGATGGAGCAGGCCCGCGACCTGGCCGAACGCAATCCCCACCTATCGGCGTCATACCTGGAACGCCGCCTCAAGGTGGGCAAGTTCAAGGCCGACCAGATTATCGACCAGTTGGCGGACGAAGGACTGGCCGTCCCGGCCGACTGACAAACTCCCCCCTGCCCGGGCAATCCCATTTGAAAGTTACCACCATGCAGATGCCGCAGCTCGATACCCATATACCTCGTTGTTGACTATTGTCTAGTGCAAGTTCTTCGCTACCTCTCCCTTTATCCGGTGGGCGGCTGTGTCGCGAACATCTATGGGTCTTCAAGGACCCGAATGCGTTTGGCCTTCTCCCCCTACGGCCCTGTGGTCAGGCGGAAAATGCCGGAACGCTGGGACAGCAGGTACAGCTCTCCGGAGTTGTCCTGTCCGAAGGACACTATCCGCAGGCCGGTTCCCGCCAGCAGTTCGTCCGTGTAACGGCCGCCGTCCTGCCGCAGGCCCATGACCTCCCCGGTGCAGAAGTCGCCGAATACGTACACGCCGCCCAGCCATGGAATGGCCTCTCCCCGGTAGACGTACCCGCCGATTACCGAACAAGCCCCGCCCTCCAGGGGATATTCCCATGTCGGCGGGACCGTTCCCTCCCGCCGGCAGCCGTCGCTGGGCGCGAAACAGTGGTTGCCCTCCACGATGTTCCACCCGTAGTTGCCTCCCCCCTCAATCAGGTCAATTTCCTCCCAGCGGTTCTGTCCCACGTCTCCGGCCCACATTTCTCCCGTGGTGCGGTCGAAGGAGAACCGCCAGGGGTTGCGCAGCCCGTAGGCCCAGATTTCCCCGCGGCCGCCGCCGCCGGCGAAAGGGTTGTCCGGCGAGACCCGGTACGGTTCCTGCGGCGTGGATGTTGATACGTCGATACGAAGGATCGAGCCCAGCAGGGTCGAAGTGTCCTGCCCGCTCCCCAACGGGTCGCCCGCCGAGCCCCCGTCACCCAAGCCGATGTGCAGGTGCCCGTCCGGCCCGAAGGCAATCTGTCCGCCGTTGTGGTTGGAATAGGGCTGCGGCACTTCCAGGATCACCAGCTCGCTGTCCGGGTCCGCCCTTTCTTCCCCTGCTCTGATGACGAACCGGGAGACTACCGAGCGGCGGGGATCGGAGGCTGAGTAGTACACGAAGAAATGCCCGGTTTCGGTGAAGTCCGGGGACAGGGCCAGGCCCAGCAGACCCTCCTCCGAACCCCGGGTCCTGACCCGGTCGCGGATGTCCAGCAGTTCCCCGGTGGCCGGGTTCGCGCTGGACAGAGACCCCTCAGGGAAAGCAAGGACTCGCCCTTCCTGCTCGGTGACGAATATCCGTCCATCCGGCGCATGCACCAGGTTGGTCGGAGAATCGAACTCCATTCCGCCCAACACCGGCTCCAGCTTCAGGGAACGGACGACCTCGGGAACGGACGCGGGAATCGGCGGGGCCACCGGCGCGGGCATTACAGTTGGCGACCCGACCGGCGGCGTTGCAACCGGAATAGGTCCTACTCCTGCTGCCATAGTTGATGCCGGTGCCGATGGGGGCTCCGTTGTCTCCGGTTCGGCTGTCCCAACCACATCCGGCGGCGGGCCTTCCGTTGGCGCCACAGTCTCCGGCCCGCTTCCGCATCCGGAGGCCATGGCGACCAACGCCGCTATCAGAACCGTGATCCAGCCCTTGCCCAGGATTTCTCCTATTTCCAAGTCTCCAACTCCCATGACAACCCGGGGTTTATAATCCCAGTATCGCAGATTCCATTCGTGGGGAGTTGCCATGAGCGCGGTCGAAACCTGGGGAGAGATGGTCCGGGTTGAACACGAACAGTCGGACCGGATGCGGGAGACCCGTCCCGCCGACCACTGGACCCAGTACGCCCGCCAGTTCAAGGCCGACCCTCGCCGCACCGGCGACGCCTTGGTGGAGCGGCTCCGCGCCTGCCTCAAGCCGGAGGATTCCCTCTTGGACGTGGGGGCTGGCGGTGGACGCTTGGCCTTGCCGCTGGCCCTGTCCTGCCGGTCCGTCACCGCCGTCGAGCCGTCCCCCAGCATGTGCGCCGTCCTCCGCGAGACTGCCGCCGAATCCGGCATTGCCGTCAATGTGGTGGAATCGGAGTGGCTGGACGCCGGGGTCGAACCGGCCGATGTGGTGCTGTGCAGCCATGTACTGTACGTCATACGGGACATCGAGCCTTTCGTCCACAAGCTGGAAACCCGCGCCCGCCGCCTGGTTCTGGTGGTGATGTTCCAGGCGGCTCCCCAGTCCCAGCTCTACGGACTGTGGGAAAAGGTGCATGGCGAACCCCGCCGCTCACTGCCCAGCCTGCCCCAGTTCCGCAGCGTCCTGGACGAACTTGGAATCGTCTACCAGGTCGAGGAGCTTCCTCCAGACCCGGCCCGGGGATTCGACAGCGAGGAGGAGGCCCGGGAGATGATTGCCCGCCGCCTCTACGTCTCCCCCGGCACCCCGGCGGCGGAGCGGCTCACGTCCCTCCTCGACCATTCCCTGGAATGCGGAGACGACGAAACCTGGCGCATAGCGGGAAGCAACCCCCTCCAGGCCTGCATCGTTTCCTGGACTCCCCGTTAGGTCCCAAGCGAGGCAAATTTCCCAACCTCTGCCCCTATTTGGTATTATCTGGTGATAATCTCCGAGCCAGGCGGCCAGGCGCGACTTGCTGATTGACCTTCATACCCACTCCTATCCCAAGTCCGACGACAGCTTCATGGACGTGGACACCCTCGTTGAAAGAAGCAAGGCTCTGGGCTTGGACGGAGTCTGCCTCACCGACCACGATGCCTTCTGGAGCTGGGACGAGGTCCGCGCCCTGCAGCGGCGCCACGACTTCTTGGTGATACCGGGGACCGAACTCAACACCGACTCCGGCCACGCTCTGGTTTTCGGACTGCAACGCTACGAGTTCGGCGTCCATAAGCCCGAATTTCTGCGGCGGCTGGCGGACCGGCAGGGTGCGGTTATCATCGCCGCCCATCCCTACCGGCGCCGTTTCCTGGAAGACCCGGGACGGGACCCGGAGGTCCGGGAGGGAATGCTCGGACAGGCCGCCCGGGACGCCTTCTTCGGGTTGTGCGACGCCATTGAAAGCCACAACGGGCGCGGCACCGAGGCGGAAAACCGTTTCTCCAGCGATCTCCGGGGAATGCTGGGCCTGCCGGGGGTGGCTGGCAGCGACGCGCACCGGGCCGAGCAACTCGGAACGGCTGCCACTCGCTTCACTCGCCGGGTCCGCGGCCTGGAGGACCTTGTAGCCGAGTTGAAGCAGGGGGTCTGCGTTCCGGAGGACCTGGTCAGGACTCGCCTGAATCGCCCGCTGGCCAGGGAGGCAGCCTCCGCCGACTAGACCGCTTCTGACAGCGGGGAGTTTACCCATCCCCGTGGTGCCGGACCTGGTGAGCCACGGACGGGAGCCCGAAATGGCCGAAATTCTGAGAATCGAGGACCTCCACGTCCACATCGACACCAACACCGGTACGGTGAAGGCGCTGAACGGCGTCAACATCATCCAGCAGTACGAGGAGGTCTACTGCCTTGTCGGAGAGAGCGGCGCGGGGAAGAGCACTCTCGCCCTGGCCATCATGGGCCTACTTCCCGACACTGCTACCGTTCCTGCCGGGCGCGTTATCTTTGACGGCGTGGACCTGCTGCGGGCCGGAGACTCCCACCTACGCCGCATACGGGGCAAAGAACTTTCCTTAGTGTTCCAGGATGCCCAGGCCGCCCTGAACCCGGTGCAGCCTGTGGGACAGCAACTCCAGGAAGTCATACTCGCCCACAGCGACGTCTCGGGCCGCGCCGCGGCGTCAATGTCCCAGGAAATCCTGAAAGAGCTGGGCCTCCCCGAGCCCGGCCACATCATGAACCAGTACCCCTTCGCCCTCAGCGGCGGGATGTGCCAGCGGGTGATGCTGGCCATCGCCCTGGTCATGCGTCCCAAGCTCCTTATCGCCGACGAAGCTACCTCTGGCCTGGACGTGACGCTCCAGGCCGAGATACTGGAGCGTCTCAAGAACCTCTGTCAGGACTTCGGATCAGCCGTCCTGCTCATCACCCACGACATGGGCGTGGTCGCGCACATGGGCAACCAGGTGGGAGTGATGTACGCCGGAACCGTCGTTGAATCTGCGGAAGTGCTGCCCCTGTTCAAGGAACCCCGCCATCCCTACACCTGGGGCCTGATCCAGGCCCTGCCCCGTCTGGACGACGCCAGGAAACGGCTGGAGCCGCTGCGGGGCGTCCCACCGGACATGGTTAACCTGCCCGAGCAATGCCCCTTCCTGCCTCGCTGTCCCAAGGCCGTCAACTCCTGTCGGCTGGAGCACCGCCCCCTGATGCAGGAATTGGAACCAGGCCACCAAGTTGCCTGCTACAACCCGGTCATCCCTGAGCTTTAGCGCCGGACTCTAACGACGACGCCCGCTCCCGGCCAGGTCGGCGACCATGAGTTCCAGGGCCGCGTCGGGCTCCTGCAGCCCCCGCTTGATGGCCAGGTCAGCTTCCAGCAGCCTCCGGTAGCGCACCTTCAGGTCCTCCCAGGACAGCCGCCGGGACTGTTCCATGGTCTTCTGCAGCGGGTACCGGGCGGTCACGCCGATTTGGGAGCCGATGTCGTTCTGGGCCATTCCGCCCTGGCCCAATTCCTTGGCCAGCGCAATCAAACGCAACTGGCGGGCCACCATTGTGATGATGTAGGACGGGTCCCGTCCGTCGCGGGCCAGTTGCCGCAGCAGTCCCACCGCCGCTCCCGGGTTGCCATCGAGGATGGCGTCCACTGCGGCGAAAATGCTGGCCTCCCGGGCCTGGGCTACCATCTGCCGCACGTCGGCTTCCTCAATCGCCCGGCCGGAGCAATACAGGGAGAGTTTCTCCAGTTCCCGGTCCAGGGCCCACAGGTCATTGTTCAAGAGGCCGGCCAGGGCAGCCACCGCCTGGGGAGCGATGGCTGTTCCCTTACCCTCCGCCCGGTTCTTGATCCAAACCGCCAGCGAATCCCGGGTCGGCGCGTTCTCTACGTGGATTTCACAGTGGGGTTGCAGCACCCGGAGCAGAGGGTTGTTCTGGGAAACCGCCCCATCGGTGAACACCAGGATGGTGGTCTCCGGCATGTTGGGAATTACGTCAGGCAGCGATGCCCATTCCCCGACGCCCCGCTGGGACTGCCGCCCGCCCGTCTGCCGGCCCCTTCCCCCGCCCTGCCGGGTCTCGAAGGTCCCCAACAGGCCCTCAACGATGATGATCCGCTGTGGGTCCAGGAAGGGCATGACGTTGCACAGCCCCACCAGCTCGGCGGGACTGGTCTGGTTGGCGGCCAGCCGGTGCCGGTTGGCGTCCAGCGGCAGGGACTCACTCTGCCCGGCCTCCACTGCCTGGAGCCGTTCCGCAACCAGGAAGCTGTCCCCGAAAATGACGTGAGCCGGCAACGCACTGTCCCCGCTTGGTCGTTCTGAAGTTGTCCAGCCGCCAGCCTGCTGGACTAGCCCCGGTCGTTCTCCACCAGCTCAGTGAGGACGCCGAACACCGACGCGGGATGAATGAACCCGATGGTCCCGGACAGGCCCTCCCGGGGTTCCTTGTCCACCAGCCGGATGCCTTGGTCATCCAGTGCCTTGAGCTTTCCGGCGATGTCGTTGACGTTCAGGGCCAGGTGGTGCAGCCCCTCGCCTCGGCGCTCAATGAAGCGCCCCACAGCCGATTCATTGGACAGAGGTTCCAGCAGTTCGAGCCGGGTCTGGCCCACCTCCACCAATGTCGCGCGGACGCCCTGGTCTTCCAGCACCTTCACTTCCGAGGGCGGCGCTCCGAACACTTCCTGGAACACCCGCAGGGCAGCCTCAATATCCTTGACCGCCACGCCCACGTGGTCAATATGGTCGAAGGGACAGGTGCCAGCCATTGTGCCGTCCTCCCGAACCCGTTTAGACCGGGTACTGCTGGAGCACCTGGCGGGCGATTACCAGCCGCTGCACTTCCGACGTGCCCTCGTAGATGGTGGTCACCCGGGCGTCGCGAAACAAACGCTCCACCGGCGAGTCCTTGAAGTAACCGTAACCGCCGTGGACCTGCAGTGCTTGGGAGCTCACCCGGACGCACATCTCCGAAGCCAGCAGCTTGGCCATGGACGCCTCGTTGACGTAGGGCAGCCCGTCGTCCTTAAGAGTAGCCGCCTGCATGGTCGCGGTGCGGGCGGCGTGGACGTCCGTTGCCATGTCCGCGAGCATGAACTGGATCGCCTGGTGCTGGGCGATGGGACGCCCGAAGGACTCCCGCTGCTGGGCATAGCGCACCGCTTCTTCGAAGGCCGCCTGCCCGATGCCGACGCACTGAGCGGCGATGATGATCCGGCTGGAGTCAAGGATATCCATGGCGTAGCGGAACCCACGGCCTTCCTCTCCCAACAGGTTCTCGGAGGAAATGGGTGTGTCCTGGAACACTACCTCGTTGGTGCTGGAAGCTCTCATGCCCATCTTGCCGTGCTGCGGGTTGATGGTCAGGCCCGGAGACCCCTGGGGAACGACGAAGGCGCTGATGCCCCGGTACCCCTGGGAGCGGTCCTGGGTGGCGAACACCACCATGGATTCGGCAATCTCGGCGTTGGTGATGAAGTGCTTGGTGCCGTTGAGAAAGTAGGTGCCGTCCCGCATGGTTGCCGTCGTCTGGAGCGCCGCCGCGTCCGACCCTCCCCCCGGCTCCGTCAACGCCCAGGCCGCCACACCCTTGCCGGAGGCCAGCGAGGGCAGGAACCGCTGCTTCTGCTCCTCGTTGCCGAATCGGGCGATGGTGGAGGTCCCCAGCGACAGGTGGGCTATCAGCGTGACACTGGCGGACGAATCTCCCCGGGCCGTTTCCTCCGCCGCAATCGCCACCTGCCGGTATCCGCCGCCGCTGCCTCCGTAGGCCGTGTCAATACCGATTCCGGTAAGGCCCAGTTGGGCCATCCCTTTCCAGTTTTCCCAGGAGAACTCCTCGTCCTCATCCAGTTGACGGGCCCGCGGCTTCAACTCCCGGTCGGCGAAGTCCCGCACCAGGTTCTGCAGCATCCGTTCTTCTTCGTTCAGGATTTGTGTGGTCACCAGGTCACTCCCATTTCCAATTTCTCTGGCCACGGCATCAAACCGGGTCGACTAGAACCCCATCGCTTCCCGCTGCTCTCCGAACACTCCTCGGAACACTTCGCAGACCTCGCCCAGCGTGCAGTAGCTTTCCACGCACTCCAAGACCGCCGGAACGGTATTGTCCTCGCTGCGGGCCACCGCTTCCAGCCGGGACAGGGCCTCGGACATCCTGGCTCCGTCCCGCTCGCTGCGTAGACGGGCCAGGCGGGCTATCTGCTGCCGGGCTGCCTCGGCGTCAACCCGCAACAGGTTATCCATTGGAGGCTCATCGGTTACGTAGCGGTTGACACCCACTACGATCCTTTGGCCGGAGTCGATCTCCTGCTGGAGTCGGTAGGCCGACTCCCCGATTTCCAGCACCTGGTAGCCCTGCTCGATGGCGTTTACCGCTCCGCCCATTTCGTCGATGCGGCCGATGTACTCAAAGGCCAGCGCCTCCAACTCGTTGGTCAGGCTCTCCACGAAGTAGGACCCGCCTAGGGGGTCCACCACGTCAGCCACTCCGCTCTCGTGAGCGATTATCTGCTGGGTCCGAAGGGAAAGCTGGGCGGACTCCTCAGTGGGCAGTCCCAGAGCCTCGTCCCGGGAGTTGACGTGCAGCGATTGAGTGCCCCCCAGCACCGCCGCCAGCGCCTGCACCGTGCTGCGGATCAGGTTGTTGTCCGGCTGCTGGGCGGTGAGCGTCACTCCGGCGGTCTGGGTGTGGAACCGGAGCATCATGGAGCGAGGGTCTTCGGCCCCGAACCGTTCCTTCATTATCCTGGCCCACATGCGGCGGGCCGCTCGGAACTTGGCCACCTCTTCAAACAGATTGTTCTGGGCCACGAAGAAAAAGGAGATGCGCGGCGCGAAGTCGTCCACGTTCAGCCCCGCATCCGCCGCTGCCTGCACATATGCGATGGCATTGGCGAAGGTGAAGGCCAGCTCCTGCACCGCCGTGGCCCCGGCCTCCCGCATGTGATAGCCGCTAATGCTGATGGTGTTCCAGCGAGGCACCCGCTCGGCGCAGTATTTGAAAACGTCCACTACCAGCCGCATGGAAGGCCGGGGGGGATAGGCGTAGGTGCCCCGCGCGATGTACTCCTTCAGAATGTCGTTCTGCAGCGTGCCGCTGAGCTTGTCTTCGGAAACCCCCTGCTTCCTGGCGGCGGCGATGTACAGGCAGAGCAGCACCGACGCCGTGGCGTTGATGGTCATGGAAGTGCTGACCTTGTCCAGGGGAATATCCTTCAGCAGCAGTTCCATGTCCTCAAGTGTGCAGACCGGCACCCCTACCTTGCCCACCTCTCCCTCGGCAAAGGGATGGTCCGAGTCGTACCCGATCTGGGTGGGAAGGTCGAAGGCGACCGAAAGGCCCGTCTGTCCCTGATCCAGGAGGTATCGGAAGCGGCGGTTAGTATCCTCGGCTGTCGCGTAGCCGGAATACTGGCGCATGGTCCACAGGCGCCCCCGGTACATATTGGACTGAACGCCTCGAGTGTATGGGTACTCCCCGGGAAACCCCACTGATTCCAGGTAATCGGCATCGGTCTGCGGCGCATCCTCGGCTGTGTAGACGGTGTCGATGCTTATGCCGCTGTCGGTCTGGAAGGTCTCCTCCCGCTGGGGAAACCGCCGGACCGCCGGTTCCAGGGTGTTCCTGCGCCACTCTTCCTTGCTGTCGGACACCCGCGCCTCCCGGTAGTTGTATCGCGCGGCGAGCTCTGATACCGCCGCAAAGCCGCCTGTCCCACAGGCTCCCAGTATTTTACCCTGCCGGACAGGGTAAGCAACCCTCTAAAATCGCCTCCTTCGTCGCCAATTAAGGCAAATTGCCCAGGACTCCTTGTCGGCTTCTGCTGGCGGGTCCAATGGACGAGCGGGGCGGAAGCCGTCACTCAGGGTTCGTGACGGCCCGAAGCTTTTGGTGAAGCCGTTGGGACGTGGAAGCGGGGGGTTGGGGGATGCTGGGGAAGGTGCCGAGGGACAGAATCGAACTGTCGACACCGGCATTTTCAGTGCCGTGCTCTACCAACTGAGCTACCTCGGCGGAACGCAAAACAATGTATCCCACTCCAATGGGGCTGTCAAGAAGATTTCACGGTCTTGTCCAACCCGATCAGTCGGCCGGGGTTGGGTGGCGTCACCCGCATCCCCTCGCCCGTAGGCTCCCACATTTGCAATGATGGATGTCAGGATGTAAAGGTCAAGAGTATGCAGGAAAAGGGCAGTGAGCGGGGGCAGTGATGGTGGCACCGAGCTGACCGTCTTCGGACTTTTCGTGGGAACATCCCAATGTGATGGGACTTGGTTGGAGATCTTCCGGGCCAGTCCCATCCGGCAATATCCGCGAAGAGATGAGGGTGCCCCTGCGTGTCTGGCGGCGTTTGCGTCGCATCGTTACCTCCCGTCAGCGGGTGGTCTTGCGTTGTAGCACCCAGAAACTCCGGCGCTGGAAAGGATACTGGGGAATAGCTATGCGGGACCGCTCTTCTCAGGCAAAAAGCCCTGGGAACGAGACCTGCACCCCGGCTTCGTACGCGGCGGCAACCGCTTGGAGAAAACGCCCGGCGCTGCCCGACGAATCGCCCCCCGGGCTGAGGCGGCAGTCCAGGACCGGAATTGGAGCCAGGTCCACCATTTCGCTGCCGCCGGCCACCAAGTCCAGGACTACTGCCAAATCGACGCCGACTTGGCTCAGCGCCTTCGCCCCATCCTCGAACGCGTCGTCTCTCCCGAGCAGCCTCCGCTAGAAGGAGTTGTCCACTTTGGCGATGTCCTGGACCGGCCCTCCGTTGATGCCGCTGATCCAGGTCAAGGCCGGCGGGGCTACGGGAACCATCGGCAGGGCGGCCTCCGGGCCGGTGAACGACATTGCCAGTTTCAATCCGTCCTCCATGCTCAACACTTCCGCGGCGTGGGCCGCAGCGATTTCCCCGATGCCCCGGCCTAGAACCGCGCTGGGGAGGACTCCTATACTTTCCCACAGGGCGGTCAAAGCGACTTGCAACGCGTACACGGCGGAGTTGGCCCACTCCGGTTGAGACATGTACTCTCCGGCAGTGCCCTTGCTGAACATCACTTCCAACAGTGACTGACCTCTCGCTTGACTCACCAGTTGGTCACAGCGGTCCAGAACTGAGCGGAAGACCGGCTCTGTCCGGTACAAGTTCTCCCCCAAGCTGGCCTTTTGGTTATCCAAGCTGGAGTCCAGGAAGGCGACTCGCACTGGTCCGGGGACGTCCGATTGGTTCGAACCATTGGCATTTTCCATAACTTGGTTCAACTCGGCCCCGAGGTCAGTGGAGTCATTGAAAACTACCCCGGCCCGGTGGGAGAAATGACTGCGGCAGGTGCCGGCGGTCCATACCATGTCCGCCAGGAACTCGCTGGCACGGGTTTCCGCAGCCTGTTTTACGTCCCCGCGATCCAGCCACGACAGGTAAGCTTCTGCCAGGCGGCGCAGGGCCTCGGGAGACTTCCCGGACAGGGGCAAAATCCTGGTGGTGCGGGCCGATCCGGGTTCATCCAGGATTGGCATATCACCGTACCGGGCTGGCAGGATTAACCCTACCGGTTGGGGCTGGCCCGAGGGCGATAAAGATCCTACATCAAACTCGGGGTCACTGATCGAGGGTGGGTAGCCTTCCAGCACGACGTGAGCATTGGTGCCGGAAAGTCCGAAGGCGTTCACTGCGGAACGGGGAGGCCGCTCAGAAACGTCAGGCCACGGGGTCTTTTCCGAAGTAATCCTTCCCGGTAATTGCTCCCAGTCGAAGTTGGGATTGGGGTTTTGGAAGTGGAGGTGGGCGGGGATAACGCGCCGCTGCATTGCCAATACAGCCTTGATGACGCTGGCCATCCCCGACGCCCATTCGGCGTGCCCGATGTTGGTCTTGACCGAACCCAGGAGCAGGGGACTATCGGGCTCCCTGACACGACCGTAAACTGAGGCCAGGGCGCGGAGTTCGATCGAATCCCCCAACTCGGTGCCGGTTCCGTGAGCTTCCAGGTAGTCCACCCCGTCAGGATCAACTCCCGCCATGGCGAGGGCGTCCTCCATCACCCGCTCCTGGGCAGGCCCGTTGGGTACCGGCAGGGCGGCTCTGACGCCGCTCTGGTTGACCGCAGTCCCCTTCACCAACCCCCAGATTCGGTTGCCATCGGCTTCCGCCTTGCTGAGATTCTGGAGGACCAAAACGGCGCATCCTTCGCTGCGGATAAACCCATCGGCCGCGGAATCGAAGGCATTGCACTTACCAGACTTGGAAAGCATCCCCATATCCCGATGGAACCGGGCCAGCGCCATTGACCAGGACGATTGCAAAGTCAGGGAGCTTGGCCATAGAGGCGGGCGATAGTTTGTTTTGGGCGGAAGGCGCAGGTCTTGGCTTTCAGTGGCATGGACATTGCCTTGGGGAACCAGCCCTCCAGGCGCAGGGCGTTCAGCGCCGTGTTGACCAGACTGGCGTATACTTCACCCAGACCCGGACGGCGCAGCGTGTGCACGTCCTCATCCCAACTGCGGTCCTTCACGTGATGCAGGCTGTTCTCGATCCCCCAGTGGTTGCGAATCACCTGGAGCAACTCCTCCGGTGCCCATCGCTGGGACTTCAGGCTGGTCAACAGGTACCAGTGCTCTCGGTTCACCTCACCGGTGGCCAGGTCCACGGTCTCCTTCTCCGCCATCACCGCCTGCCTCGCCCCAGGGAATCCCAACTCCTCCCGGACATAGCCGGCCAGTACTTCATCGGCCCAGATGCGCCGCTTCTCTATCGCACCCGCTTTTTTCCACACTCTCCGCCCCAGGCTCGCTCAATTCCTCCTTGGCAAACCCTTCGGCCAATGCCGCCAGCACCTCCGGCCGATTTCCCTTGATTCGCACCACGTAGTCCCGTCCGTGGTCCACTATAGCCTGGCACAGGTCCCGCTCCGCATAGAGAGCGTCCATGGTCAGCAACCTCAGGCCGGGATAGCGCTCAAACAAGGGGCCCAGTTGCTCCCGCAACACTGCTGGTTCGTAGCGCTTCTCCGACCCCGGCCACTGGGCAAGACACAACCTCAGGTCGTGAGCCAGCACGTTCACCATCACCAGGGGATTGCCTTGGGCATCCTCGGACTGCTTGGCCCATTTGCCGTCCACCGAGGCGTGCATTTCCCGGTTCGCCACCACTCGGGCCACCCACGCGCCCAAGGCTCCCTGCAATTCCTCATAAGGGATGCCAGCCAGGGTCCGGGAGATTGTGGTGGCATGGGGCGGATGGTCTCGCACGAAACCCAGAGGCTCTCGGAGCGCTGGGCAGTGCAACCTGGCGAACAGGGCGATGTGGGCCATGGTAGTCTGGCCGCAGACCAAGCCCAACAGGGTCAGCCGCAGGATTGCCTGAAAGGGATGACGGACTCCCCGGGCTCTCCTGGGGTCCGACACCTGCTCCAGACTTTGGAACAGAGATTCCGCCGCATCCATATCCACACACTCCCATCTCTCTCTTGTCATACCCTTTGTACACCTTCCCTCCCTGACTTTGTAATCGTCCTGCAACCGCCGATTCAACCTATTGACTCCCGGCTGCCTGGAAATGTATACTCTTCAAGGAACATTCAGTGGCGCCCGAGAAGGTCCCGACGTCGCGGGGCCTTTTTCTGGTGTACCGGGTGTCCAGCACCAATGCCCCTGTGGCGCAACGGTAGCGCAGTCGATTTGTAATCGACAGGTTAGGGGTTCGAGTCCCCTCTGGGGCTCTGTAAATTGTGTCCGCACCCGGTGTCCCGGGCGTGCGGGAGGACAGCAAACACCAGGTTGTTGGTCCAGGAGATGGATTCACGGAGGGGTGGGTGAGCGGTTAAAGCCACCAGACTGTAAATCTGGCCTCCGGAAGGAGTTCGCAGGTTCGAATCCTGCCCCCTCCACCACCGTAATCGCACCGGGAACCTTCCATGAATGGGCCGTTCCCGGACGAAAATCCTAGCGATGTTCCGGTGACAGAGCCGTCCGGGGTCGACCGCTCCGGAGAGGCGTCAGAGGTCAAGGGCCCAGATAGCTCAGCGGTAGAGCACGTTCTTGGTAAGAACGGGGTCGGCGGTTCAATCCCGCCTCTGGGCTCCAGCGCCACCAACCGGAAGAGCCGGGACAGGACGCCGGTTTAGCGGCGTCAGACCATGAACAGGCAATGAACACGGCAAGCATGACCCGGTTAACCAACCAAAGCTCGGTTAGCAGAATCTAAGGAGAGGAACCCCAAATGGCAAAGCAGCAGTTCGACCGGTCCAAGCCTCACATGAACGTGGGCACCATTGGTCACGTTGACCACGGCAAGACAACCCTCACCGCCGCCATCACCCGGGTGCAGGCAGAGCGCAACCTGGCCAGTTTCCGGGGCTTGGACGAGATCGACAACGCTCCCGAGGAGAAGGCCCGCGGCGTGACCATCGCGATCGCCCACGTCGAGTATGAGTCCGAAGCCCGCCACTACGCCCACGTTGACTGCCCGGGACACGCCGACTACATCAAGAACATGATCACCGGAGCGGCCCAGATGGACGGCGCCGTCCTAGTGGTCAGCGCGCCCGACGGCCCCATGCCCCAGACCCGGGAGCACATCCTGCTGGCGCGCCAGGTGGAAGTGCCCAGCATCATTGTTGCCCTGAACAAGGTTGACATGATGGACGACGAGGAGCTTCTGGAGCTGGTGGAGCTGGAAGTCCGCGAGTTGCTCAGCCGGTACGAGTTCCCCGGCGACGACACTCCCATCGTCCGGGTCAGCGGCCTCAAGGCGCTGGAAGGCGACGCGGAATACGAACAGGGCATCGTCGACCTGGTGCAGGCAATGGACGACTACTTCCCTCTGCCCACCCGCATCACTGACCAGGCCTTCCTGATGCCAGTGGAGGACGTCTTCGGCATCAAGGGCCGGGGCACGGTGGTGACCGGCCGGGTCGAGCGCGGCTCGCTCAAGGTGGGCGAGGAAATCGAGATCATCCGCTACGGCGACGTCCGCAAGACCGTCGCCACCGGACTGGAGATGTTTCACAAACTGCTGGACACCACCGAGGCGGGCGACGCCGTGGGAATCCTGTTGCGGGGCGTTGATCGGGACGAGGTGGAGCGCGGCCAGGTCATTGTGAAACCCGGTTCCATGAGGCCCTATTCCCGGGCCGAGGCGGAGGTGTACGTCCTCAGCCGCGAGGAGGGCGGGCGGCACACCCCCTTCTTCCCGGGGTACAAGCCCCAGTTCTACATCCGCACCAGCGACATCACCGGCGAGATCGGTCTGCCCGAGGGTGTGGAGATGGTGATGCCCGGAGACAACATCACCATGACCATCAACCTGATCACCCCGGTTGCCATTGAAGAGGGACTACGCTTCGCCATCCGAGAGGGCGGACGCACCGTCGGCGCCGGCGTGTTCACCAAGCTGCTCGACTAGAAACACCGCAACCGGCTGTCCTCTGAGACGGCCGGTTATCCATTCAATGCCGGTCCTTTGTGGATCGTCAGGTTGGGGGGTTAGAAAATGGCACGGAAGACCACCGATGTCCGCGGCGTCATCACCCTGCAGTGCAGCGACTGCCGGGAGCGGAACTACGCTACGGTGAAGAACCGCCGGAACGACACCCAGCGCATGGAGCTGAGGAAATACTGCTCCCGGTGCCGAACCCACCGGGTCCACCGCGAAGTGAGATAGGACATGGCACGGGTATCTGCCCGCCGTCCCAACCCCATGGCGCCCCGCGCGATGGGGCGGGTCAATCCGGTCACCTTCATGCAGGAGGTCATTTCCGAGCTCCGCAAGTCGGTGTGGCCGAGCCGGGAGGAGACTGCTCGCCTGACCATGGTGGTCATCGTGCTGGCCATCGCGGTGGGCGTTTTCCTGGGCGGCCTGGACCGGGTGTTCGCCGAGGTCTTCAACCGCTTCATCTTCTAGCGCCTTACGTCCGGCTCCAGGGTGATACACACCCGCCTGACGAAGTGACTCGTCCGGGCGAGGGGGATTCGCCATGACTACTTACAACCTGAATCGAATTGAAGAGGACCAGGACCCTCACTGGTATATCGTTCATACGTATTCCGGGCAGGAAGACTTGGTCAAGAGGAACCTGGATCTGCGGATCCAGAGCCTGGACATGCAGGACCGGATCTACCAGGTCATCGTCCCGACCGAGGAAGAGGTTATCTTCAAGGAAGGCAAGCGCCGCTCCGAGCGGCGCAAGCTGTTTCCGGGATACATCCTGGTCCAGATGCAGATGGACGATGAAAGCTGGTACGTTGTCCGCAACACTCCGGGCGTCACCGGTTTTGTATCCAGCGAGGACGATTACGACAAGCGTCCCAAGCCGGTACCCCTGGAGGACAGCCAGCTTGACGCCATCCTGAAACAGGTGGAGTCCGGGCCGACCCGGGTCAATATCGGCCTCCAGAAGGGCGATGCGGTGCGCATCACCGAGGGGCCCTTCGTGGATTTCATCGGTTCCATCAACGACGTGGACCAGAGCAAAGGCAAAGTCCGGGTTTTGGTGTCCTTCTTCGGCAGGGAAACACCGGTGGAACTGGACTTTCTACAGGTGGAAAGGACCTAAGGAGGACCGGTGGCCAAGAAAGTGCGCGCGATCATCAAGCTCCAGTTGGAAGCCGGCAAGGCCACTCCGGCCCCGCCGGTGGGACCGGCCCTGGGCCAGCATGGCGTCAACATCATGAATTTCGTGAAGGAGTACAATGAGCGGACTGGCACCCAGGCCGGTACCATCGTTCCGGTACACCTGACGGTGTACGAGGACCGCTCCTTCACCTTCGTCACCCGCACGCCGCCCGCCTCGGATATGATCCGCCGTGCTGCCGGCGTGGAGAAGGGCCGGGGCGACTTCCGCGATGGAGCCGCCGGTGCAATTGACCGGCAGGCTCTCCGGGAAATTGCCGAAACCAAGCTCAAAGACCTCAACGCCTCGTCGGTGGAACATGCCATGTCCATCATCGAAGGCACCGCCCGCAGCATGGGCATTGAAGTCAGCGACTGACATTGCGAGGCCAGGGGAGAGATAGAGAGATGCCCAAACACAGCCGACGTTATTCCGGCGTTGCCGCCACGGTGGACGCGGAACGCGCCTACCCACCCCAGGAGGCCATCGACTTCCTCAAGGAATCGTCCACGACCAAGTTTGACGAGACCATGGAAATCCACCTGCGCACCAACGCCGACACCCGCCACGCCGACCAGATGGTCCGGGGCGTCACCGTCCTTCCTCACGGGCTGGGCAAGCAGGTTCGGGTGGTGGTCTTCGCTAACGGAGAGGCTGCCGACATTGCCCGCCAGGCCGGGGCTGACTACGTCGGCGACGACGATCTCATCGAGCGCGTCGAAGGCGGCTGGGTGGATTTTGAGGTGGGCCTAGCGGTGCCCGAGATCATGCCGCGCATCGGACGGCTGGGCCGGGTCCTGGGCCGCCGGGGCCTGATGCCCAACCCCAGGACAGGCACCATGGTGCAGGCCCGGGATCTTCCCCGGACCATCCAGGAAGCCAAGGCCGGGCGCCTGGAGTACCGCACCGACCGGACTTCGATCATTCACAGCCAGTTCGGCAAGTGCAGCTTCGAGACGGAAACCCTGATGGAGAACCTGGCGGTGCTGGTCGATGCTATCGTCCGGTCCAAACCCGAGGCCGTGAAGGGCTCCTTCCTGCGGACGGCCTATATGACGACCTCGATGGGCCCCAGCGTGTCCATTGACCTGGGAGCGCTGCAGGGACTTAAACCGCCCGAATAATTGGTGTATAATCCCGAAAATTGAACAGCCGGAGACAGCGGGTCCCCAAGGGGTTAAGGGTTGCGGTTGATAAGCAACCGCCCGCCGAGGCGCAAGGATACATGGGACACGCACCTTCATAGTGCGTAACCCTGTTCAATCTGTTCCCTGCGCTTCCCGACTGGCGCAGGGTTTCTTTTTCCCGCCAAGCAAACCTGACCCAAACTCTCCACAGGAAGGAGACTATCGTGCCCACCCAAGCCAAAGTAGACAAAGTGGCGGAGCTTCAGGAGAAGCTGGAACGCTGCTCCATTGCGGTTACCACCGGGTTCAGCCGGATTCCGGTCAACGAAATGACGGACCTGCGCCGACGCACCCGGGAGGCGGGAGTCGAACTGGTCGTCATCAAGAATTCCCTGATGAGCCTGGCCGCCGACGCTGCCGACATGCCCCAGCTCAAGGACATCATGGAAGGCCCGACTGCCGTGGCCTTCGGGTATGACGAGCCGGTGGACGTGGCCAAGGCCCTCAGCGACTACATCCGAACCACCCGCTCCGCCCTGACCATCCAGGGAGCGGTGGTAGGGGGAGGACCGGCCCTACCAACCCCGGAGGTGGAGCGTCTGGCTGCCCTGCCGCCGCGGCCGATTCTGCTGTCCCAGTTGCTGGGGCAGATACAGGCCCCGATCTCGGGTTTGATCAACGTTCTCAACGGCCCGTTGTGGGCCTTCGGGGGAGTGCTGCAGGCCAGGATCCAGCAGTTGGAAGAGGCCGGGGAAGGAGCGGCGGCGCCCGCCGATTAACCATTGATGCAGCCAACCACCGGCATACCAGCGTCGACCTGCCGGACGACGATACGGAACCACCCGGAACGGGCGGCCCCGGAGGAAGCAGTCAACATACTGTCCGCGGGACTAGTAGCCCACGTGGGAATCGTCGAGGATGGCTTCCCGGTAGTCATTCCCATGTCCTACCACTACGATTCCTCGCGCCCGGACCGTATGTACCTGCACGGGTCCATTCGCAGCCGCCTGCTCAAGCACCTGTCCGACGGCGCTCCGGTGTGCGTTTCGGTGACTATCACCGACGGGCTGGTGTACTCCCGGAAGGCAATGAACCACTCCATGAACTACCGGAGCGTGGTGCTTTTCGGCGGCTCCCGGGAGGTTACCGACGAGACGGAGAAATTTCAACTGTTCGATGAGATGGTCCAGCGCTACTTTCCGGGCCGATCGTCAGGGCAGGACTATCACGAGCCGCCGTCCCAGGACCTGGGCGTCACGGCCCTGGTGGAGGTGACTATCGAGGATTGGAACGGGAAAGTCCGCAGCGGAGGTCCCACGGGCCCGGAGGATGACAAACCGGATGCCCCGGGCAGCGCGGGCATCATCGACCTTCCCGCAACATAACGAACCGATTTACATGAGC
The DNA here is from genome assembly GCA_965203675.1 of Dehalococcoidia bacterium. Lineage (GTDB taxonomy): Bacteria > Chloroflexota > Dehalococcoidia > Lucifugimonadales > UBA3495 > CATOSK01. The sequence continues at coordinate 103,521 of CBDBDE010000002.1, forward strand.
GCTATAATCTGGAACAATCCCATTAACCGACATGCAAACAATAGCTAGGAGGAAGAGATGACCACCAAAGAAGAGATCCTGGATGCAATCAAGGAGATGAGCGTTCTTGAACTGTCCGACCTGGTCAAGTCCCTGGAGGAGCAGTTCGGCGTGACCGCCGCGGCCCCCGTCGCCGTCGCGGCCCCCGCCACCGGAGCCGCCGCGGCCGAAGCCGCCCCCGCTGAGGATGAGCAGTCCGAGTTCGACGTGATGCTGCAGAACTTCGGGGAGAATAAGATCAACGTCATCAAGGCTGTCCGCGAGGTCACCGCCCTCGGCCTGCGGGAAGCCAAGGAACTGGTCGAGTCCGCCCCGGCCCGGGTCAAGGAAGGCATCGCCAAGGACGAGGCTGACTCCATCAAGGCCAAGCTGGAAGAGGCCGGAGCCGCCGTCGAGGTGAAGTAACCTCTCCGTCCACGGCAAGTTCCGGGGATATGCACAGGGGCGCGCCGCGGCGCGCCCCTGTTGTAGTTCTTGCACTGGCGACCCCATCCCGGCTTTCTACGGTCCACCAGCCTTCCTTCCGGCGGTAGTAACCGTTACATGCTTGGGTTACAATTGGCCCGCAACCCGATAACCCGAGAGGTACGGAGCCATGATTAAGGTATCAGTTTACTATCCCAACGAAGAAGGCAAGAGCTTCAACATCGACTACTACGCCAACACCCACATGCCCCTGGTTCGGGAGCGCCTGGAGTCCTTCGGCCTAGGCCGCATCGAGGTGGAAAGGGGTATCTCCGACACCGACCCCAGTGCGCCGCCCAGGTTCGTGGCGGTGGGAACCCTCTACTTCGACACCGTGGACAACGTTCACGAGGGGTTCAAGACCCATGGACGCGAGCTCATCGGAGACGTTCCCAACTTCACCGACATTACTCCCGAATTCCTCATCAGCGAAGTGGTGGAGTAAACACCCGCCCAGCCGTTTGCGGCCAGACGTTCCACCACCCCTTACGGTATGCAAGACCGGCCCCCTCGCGCTGACCCGCGTTGCGGGGCCGGCCAATTTATCCCAGCGAGGCCCTTCATGTCCGGCAACGCCGCCTTCGACGCATTCGACCGACTGGCCAAAGAGCAGGTACGCAACCACTGGGAATTCTACCCCACCGCCGGTTCCAGGATCGGGGTCCACGAATACGACGGGCGGCTCCCCGACCTGTCGCCGGGCCCGACCCGACGACGAATCGAAAGCCTGCGCCACGGCCTCGCCCAGCTATCCGCCCTGAACGTCACCATGTTCACTACGGAACAAATGCTGAGCGTGCGCCTGCTGGACCTGTTCCTTCGGCGGGAGCTGTTCAACCTGGAAGAGATGCGGCCGATGGAGCGCAACCCGATGCGCCAGGTCGGCTACCTGAACATGGGTGGATACGTTCGGCGGGACTACGCTCCGCTGCCCGACCGCCTCCGTTCCGCAACGCTGGCCATGGAGCAGGTCCCCGACTTCCTGCGGGTGCTGGACACCTACCTCGAGTCCCAGGTTGGAGAGGCGGTCCTGGACATGAGCATCGAAAGCTACGCCGGCATGGCTAGGTTCTACCGGGAGGACTTGGCGCAGGCCGCCTCCGATTGCAGCGACTCCGGTGTGCTGACCGGGTTCAACGAGGTCAGGGAAACCGCCGCCGCCGCCATCGACAACTTTGTAGAGAGTCTCCGCGACCGCCGGAGGGCTGCTCACCAGGACTTCGCCATCGGAAGCCGCCTCTACTCGGACATGCTGAGTACCGGGGAGGGCCTCTCCGTACCCCTTTCCCACATCATCGAACTGGGGCAGGCCAACCTCCAGTCCAACCTGGACCGGCTGGCCGAAGCCGCCGCGGCCATCCACCCTGATCGTTCGGTGCGGGAGACGGTAGCGGAGATCAGCCGGAACCACCCCACCGCGTCAGGACTGATCCCCGAGACCCGGGAGATGCTGGAAGATATCCGACAATCTCTCGTTGACTTCAACGTTGTCAGCCTGCCGTCCGAGGACCGCTGCCAAGTGGTGGAGACTCCAGCCTACATGCGTTACGCCTTCGCCGCGATGGACAGCCCCGGCTCGCTGGAAAGCCGGGCGACGGAGTCCTTCTACTACGTGACCCCGGTGGAGGATGACTGGCCGCCGAGCCGGCAGGAGGAATGGCTGTCCAACTTCAACTACGCCACCATGCGCATCATCTCCATCCACGAGGTCTACCCCGGCCATTTCACCCATCACCTGCACAACCGGTACGGGCCGGAGCTAACCCTGATCAACCGGGTCGCGTCGTCCTACGCCTTCACCGAAGGATGGGCCCACTACACCGAGGAGATGATGCTGGAGACGGATTACGGCTGGGGCGAGCGGGAGTTGCAGGTGACCCAGCTGCTGGAGGCCCTGGTCCGCAACTGCCGCTACCTATGCTCCCTGGGTATGCACACCGACGGCATGGCCGTGGACGAGGCCACCCGGTTTTTCATGGACTACGCCTACATGGAGGAGTATCCGGCCCGACGGGAAGCATTAAGAGGAACCTTCGACCCAGGGTACCTGAATTACACGTTGGGGAAGCTGATGATCCTCAAACTGCGGGAGGACTACCGCCGCCAGGAGGGCCCCTCATACACCCTAAAGGGTTTCCACGACGCTCTGCTCTCCCATGGCGGGCCGCCCCTACCGCTACTTCGGGAGGTGATGCTAGCAGAGCCGGGAGAGTCGCCCATTTAGGGAACGCGATGACGATGTTGGACGGGCAACTGGGAGAACTGCGGGGGGAGATTAACGGCCTCAAGAGCCGCATGGACGATCTGCACCGGTTGCTGATGGTCCTCATAGGCATTGCGGGTGGGAGTCTGGTAACGGCCATCGTCAGCATGATATTACAACTGACGCAGTAAGCCTCGACGCTTCCAGCGGCGAACCGAAGGCCCGGGACCAAGCCCGGGCCTTCCTTTTGCAACCGAGACCAGTGACTTGTCCAGCCCTACGTCGTGCGGAATGTGACCCGGCGGAACGCCTCGGCATATTCCAGGGAGTCCTGAGGAGAGGCGGCCTCCCTCGCTTGTTCCCGCACGAAGCTGGAAACCTCGTCCTCGCTGTGACCACCCATCTGGGAGCGGCGGGTCTGAACCATCTCTATTTTGCGGTCCAGCGTGGCGGATATGTCGATGAAGACATTGGGCCGCTCAGTGCCCCAGAACAGGACCGTCCCCGTCTTGTGGGGCTCCAATCCCTCGTTGCTCCACAGGTCGCCGAAGTGGAGATGGTCGCGGGCGTATGGGAACACTGCGTCCAAGGCCACTTGCCCGGTTATCCGGTGGTCCCGGTGCCAGGTCAGGTCCATCCGGTATGGTTCGGGGACGATGACGGTGTCGGGACGGATGCGGCGGATCTCACGCACCAGTTCCTTCCTGAATTCGCTGGTGTCTTCCAGTTCTCCGTCGGCGTGGTTCAACATCACCACATCGTCCACGCCCAGGATGCACGTCACATCCATCAACTCCCGGGCACGGGCAGTGGCCAATTCTTCCGAGGTGATTCCGGGCTGGTCCGCTCCCCGGCCGCCGTCGGTGCAGATAACATAATGCACTTCGGCGCCCTCCTGGACCCATTGCGCCAGGGTACCGCCGCACCAGATTTCCGCGCTGCCCGGATGGGGAATGACAACCAGGACTCGTTCTGGGGTTTCTGCCATGCCCGGCATACCTCCATGTAACCTATATCTTCAAACGCGGGCGAACCAGGAAGGGAGAACTAGGTGAAGCCGGCGCCGACGCCGTATTCATAACCCGCAGACAATCACCGGACTCCTACCGCGGACGGCCCGACTGTTCATCCTCGTAAATCGCCAGCATTCGTTCCGCCACCCGCTCCCAGCTCATGTCCTGGGCCCTGCGCCGCGCAGCATCTCCCATGCTATCCTGCAGGGCCTTGCTGGACAGGATCATTTCCACCGAGTTGGCGAAGGCTTCGGGACAGCGCCAGGACTTGAGATAACCGGTGCGCCCGTGCTGTACCACCGTAGAAAGACCGCCAACCCGGGAGGCCACCACCGGAGTGCCGCAGGCCATGGATTCTAGGGCTGCCAACCCGAAACTCTCGTAGAAGGACGGGACGACGCAAACGTCCGCGGCGCTGTAGTACACGGGTAGCTCCGCCTGATCCACCCTCCCCACGAAGTCGAATATGTCCTCAACTTTGAGGTCGTGGGCCAACCGGCGAATGCGCTCTCCCTCTCCCTGCTTGCCGTCGTCTCCACCGACCACCAGAACCCGCATTCCGTCGGACGTCTCCATTTGCGCGGCGGTATGCACCAACAAGTCCAGACCCTTTAGCTCCTCCATCCGGCCGACGAAAAGCAGCACCTTCTCCCCGTTCAATCCCAGCCGCAACCTGGCTTCCGAGCGTTCCAAGGGCTGGAACCGGCACAGGTCCACCCCGCAAGGCACCAGCGTTATCCGCTCCGCGTCGCCGCCGTAGAGCCGGACCATGGAGTCCCGCTCGTGGGGACTGAACGCAACCACCCGGTCGGCATCTGTTATCAACTCGCGCTCGACTTGCTGCCGTTCCGGTGTCTCCGACTCGCCAGCCCTGGCCTGCATCTTGATCAGCGCCATGGTGTGGAAGGTGACGGCGTGGGGCGCTCCCATACGCCGGGCCAAGCGCTGTCCGACCCACCCGGACATCCAGTAATGAGAATGGACCGCGTCGTAGGCAATGTCCTTTTTGGAGCAGAAGCCAGCCACCGCTTCAAGGAAGCCCGGAAGGTGGTCGAATAACCCTTCCATGGGAACGTCGTCACCGCCGCCGGGCAGGTGGACGACCCGCACCAGCGGCCCCGCATCCTCGATGACCGCGGCCGCCTCCGGGTGGTTCCGGGTGAAAACATCCACCGCAACGCCCAACTCCCCAAGGGCGGCAGCCAACTGCCGGACATAGACGTTCATACCACCGGCCTTGCCCACCCCCGGGGCGGCCAGTGGAGAGGCATGAAAGCTGATGAAGGCGACCCGGTTGACACTCAACTCTTGGTAACCACCATCTGGTACAGGGTGTGGTTCCGGCCGCCCAGGTGATACTTGTACGGTTCCGACCCGCGCAGAAAATCGAAGTAGGCCTTCCCCTGCTCGATGGCGTCCCGCAGGCACAGCGCGTTCAGCAGCAGCCCCACGCTGTAATACCGCAACTCCGGGTCGTGCCCGCTGTTGTACAACAGGCGGGTGGACCCATAGTCGAAACATATACTGGAAGCCGCCAGATTGCCGTTGACCTCCATGAAAAATAGCTTGATGAGTCCCAGTTGAGCGGTGCGCCGCGCCATTTCCCGGAAGAACTTTTCCCGCTTCGGCGTCATGAAGTTGGACTTTTCCGGGTCGCTCATTCTCATCAGCCGGAGAAAATCGTCCAACCGACCCACAACTTCGTCCTCGGTGTCGACCACGTACCAACGCCATTCGTCCAACCCATCGAGGCGCCGGAACTTGCGCCGGAGTTCATGACGATCCTTCTTGGAAAGCATGGACAGATACTCGTCCCAGGTGTTAGGCAGGTCCAGACCGGGTGCCACGTCCTCTTCCGACACTTCCACCGCGTAGCCGCTGCTGCGGGCCGTGCCAGGGAGGAATTTGAGAGTCGGAGACGACTCCCGGAGAGAGTAAAGCTCCAGCCGCGCCATTCCCTGGGAGTCCAGGCGGTGCAGCAGCTTGGGAAAGAATTCCGCCTCGTACCCGGGGCGGACCATGAAGTCGTTGTAGTCGAAAGTCTCCGGGCTTCCCACCAGCGACGCGACTCCGCCCCGCCGGGACAGGGATGCGATAGCCAGAACGGTGTCCGAATCCTCGGGGTCTTCGACATAAAAGCCGGCCATCTCGCGGCCGCAGCCGTAGTTGTCCCACCAGATTTTCTGCCACTGGGGAGTGAGATAGAGGGTGTCGACGGAACACACCGAAAGCAGGTCTTCCCACTGCCGCTGGATCGTCTCGAAGGACTCGAAAGGTGTGAATGCCATCTATGCTGCCTACTGATCTAACCGGCTATGCCCGCTTTCCCAGAGTCATCAATCGGCCTGTCATTCCCTCAACAAGGCCAGCAGGCCCGCGCTGTCGAAGGGGACTCCATCGAAGCTTCCCCTCACGGCAACGGTTGTCATCTCGCTGCCCGGTTTCCGCACTCCCCTCATCGACATGCACAGATGCTCTGCCTCTACCCGGGCAACCAGGCCAGCGGGATTCAGCACGGTAAACACCGCGTCGGCCCACTGGCTGGTCAGCCGCTCCTGCACCTGGGGACGGTGGGCAGCCACTTCCAGGCACCGGGCCAACTTGCTAATGCCGGCCACCCGTCCGCTGGGGATGTAGGCTAGGTGGGCCCGCCCGAAGAAGGGTAGCAGATGGTGTTCGCACACCGAATAGAACGTCACGTTCCGCAACACCACCGGGTCCCGGTGGTCCTCGTCAAAGACGGCATCAATGGCATCAGCCGGGTCAAGACCGACGCCTGAGAAAAGCTCTCCATACATGGTGGCGACGCGATGGGGGGTATCGCGCAACCCTTCCCGGCGGGGATTGTCCCCAATTGCGTCGAGGATTTCAAAGACCGCTTTTTCGATGCGCTGCTGGATAACGGCTCCCTTGCCCTGGGCGTGTTTCCCGCAAGAAGCTAGTCAACCGGATGGGTCTCAGTTGGCGGCGGCCAGAGCCACGGCCTCCACCGCTTCCATGGTGGGTTCCACTTCGACGGTATGGGCTTGTACGCTGCTGACCGCCAGGTCCGGGTCCTTCAGACCCGTTCCCGTGATTATACATACTACCCGTTTATCCGACAGGTCCAACCCTTGGTTGACGGTCTTGATCAAGCCTGCCACCGAGGCCGCCGATGCGGGCTCCCCAAACACTCCCTCCCGGGACGCCAGCAGGCGATAGGCTTCAAGGATTTCGTCGTCCGTTACCGCGTCAATTATGCCCCCGGACTCGTCCCGCGCCTGCAACGCACTCTGCCAACTGGCCGGATTGCCAATTCGGATGGCCGATGCGATGGTCTGCGGATTGTTGATTGGGTGTCCCCGGACGATGGGCGCTGCCCCGTCGGCCTGGAAGCCCATCATGCGGGGCAGCCGGGTGGTCATTTCTGCGGCATGGTACTCTTTGAATCCCTGCCAATAGGCGGTGATGTTTCCCGCGTTGCCGACGGGAATAAACACCAGGTCAGGGGCATCCCCGAGAACGTCGGATACCTCGAAGGCGGCAGTTTTCTGTCCTTGCAGGCGGTGGGGATTGACGGAGTTGACCAGGGTGATGCGGTGCTTGGCGGTGAAGTCTCTGACCAGCTTGAGGGCGACGTCGAAGTTGCCGTCGACCATGATTATCCGGGCCCCGTAGGCCATAGCCTGGGCCAATTTGCCCAGCGCCACCTCCCCCTTGGGAATCAGGACCAGGGCCGGCAGGCCAGTGTAAGCGCCGTAAGCCGCCGCCGATGCGCTGGTGTTCCCGGTGGAAGCGCACATGACAGCCACGCTGTGCTCTTCCAGAGCCTTGGCAATGGCTACAACCATCCCCCTGTCTTTAAAGGATCCTGTGGGGTTGCAGCCTTCCAGCTTAAAGTAGAGCTCTCCGCAACCCAGTTCCTTTCCCAGCCGATTGGACTTCACCAAGGGGGTATCGCCCTCGCCGAGGGTGATCATGGGAGTAGAGTCACTCACCGGCAGGTAAGCTCTGTATTTCCCTAAAACCCCGATTCCCATAAATAGTTGCGCGGCTGTTTTCTGACCTTGCCGCCGCGCCTGGACTACTCCTCTATCCTAAGCATATTGCTTACCCGGTTGACCACGCCCAAGCTACCCACCAGCCGCAGCGCCTCCTGGACCGATGCCTCCCTGGAAGGGTGGGTGGTTATGACCAGTTCCGCCGTCTGGTCCTGGGGAAAGGTGTCCTTCTGGAGCACGGAAGCGATGCTGATGCCCAAGTCCCCCAGGATTCGGGAAATCTGGGCCAGCACCCCGGCTTGATCAGTGACGTTGAGGCGAATGTAATACCGGGTGTAAAGATCGTCCATGGACCTGACCGGAAGGGGTTTGCGGCCCGAGGATCCGGAAAAACCTGCATCCGCCGGGGGCTCCTTGGCCTGGATGCGCCTGCCGATGTCGATTAAGTCCCCTACCACCGCGCTGGTGGTCGGGCCCCTGCCGGCACCCATACCATGCAAGAGAACCTGTCCGCACAGGCTTCCGGTGACTTCCACAGCATTATACACCCCGTCCACCTTGCCCAGCATGTGATCGACGGGTATCAACACCGGGTACACGCGGGCCCCGACCCCCTCCGGGTCCAGCGTGGCGATGGCCAGTGACTTGATGGCGTATCCCAACTCCCGCGCGTACCGGAAGTCCTGGGGTTCCAGCCTGGAAATACCCTCCCGGTAAACGTCTTCCGGCGGGACCCGCTGGTGAAAAGCCAGCGATGCCAGGATGGAGATCTTGTAGACGGCGTCGTACCCTTCCACGTCGTTGGTCGGGTCGGCCTCGGCGTATCCCTGTTCCTGGGCCTCGGACAGCGCATCAGAAAACCGGGCGCCCTGGTAGGCCATGCGGGTGAGGATATAATTAGTGGTCCCGTTGATGATGCTGCGGATGGACCGGATTTCGTTGGCCAGGAGCTGCCCCATCAAGCTGCCGATGATGGGTATGCCACCACCGGCGCTGGCCTCGAACAAGAGGTTGGCTCCTCCCTGGCGGGCGGCGTCGAAGAGCTCCGGTCCGTGCTTGGCCATCACTTCCTTGTTAGCGGTGACCACATGTTTCCCGGAGGCCAGGGCCGTGGACAGGTAACGGGCTGCGGGGTCTACCCCGCCCATCACCTCGACCACCATGTCAATATCCGGGTCGCCCAGCAGGTCTTCCGGGTTGGTCGTCAGCATTTCTACGGGAACGGACGTGTCCCGATGCCGTGACAAGTCCCGGACCAAGACCTTCTTCAGGGTCACCGGCATTCCCACCTGGGCGGACACCTGCTGGTCCGCGTCCAGCAGGGCGGAGGCCACACCACCCCCCACAACGCCGAGGCCCATGAGGCCTACATTTATCTTCCTGGCTTGGCTCATGGGGGCGGGTTACTGCCCTCCCAGCGGAAAGCCGCCTTGGTCGGGACGGGCGGGCTCGTCGACCCGGGGGGCGGTCACCCGGACTTGGTCAGCCACCCACGCGTACCGGTCGCTGTCGAAATTGATCTTCAACCAACCTTCCTTGGAACCCCGGGAAAGCTGCTCATCCCGCCATTCCTGCACCAGCTCCCGGGCCAGCTTGGCCTGCATAAACGGCTCCATGTCCCGCTCCTCCGGGCCGGAAATCTTGCGGATTATGTAGACACCCTCTCTCAGGAAGACGGGCTCGCTGATCTCGCCCACCGGCAGGGGTTCAATCTTCTCACCATCGGCGGATGCCTCTCCTTCCGCCGGGTCGGGAGTGCCGAAAATCGTCTCGTCCAGGTCTGGGAAGGCCCCCTGCGGCACCCACCCGACGTAACCGTCCAGGTTAGAAAAGCCGGAGGAATTATGCACCTCTGCCGCCACGTCGGCAAACTCCTCCTCGTCGAGGCGTTCCCGCACTGCTCTCGGGTCGAGGGTATTGTCCTGCAGGTCAATACGGATCCACTCCACCTCCACCTGCTCCGCTGTTTCGGGAATGGTGGAGGCGAACATAAGCGTAAGGTCGCGGCCCAGGAGCTGCTCCTCCAGGAGGTCGCGATACTCGTCGTCGGTAAGCCGCACCTGGGTGAGGAAACCGGTGTAGTTGTTGTCGAACTCGCGGTCGAGCTGGCCGGGATCGGCCTCCTGGCCTTCAGGAGGGTTCGGATAAAATTGGTCCCTGAGAGCTTCGTCCAGGTCATCGTCGGTGATTGTTATCCCCAAACCCGGGGCAGCTTGGCGCAGAATCTCGGAGTTAAGCATGTCCTGGAGATACTCAAATGGGACGACGCTCAGGTCGACGAACCCCCCCTCGTACCGACGGATTCCCTGCAGCACCCGGATGCGGTCCACCAAGTCTCCCATAGTGAACTTGACCCCCCGGATTTCACCGGCGGTGACCCGGGGAGGAAGCCAGAATTCCAAGTAAACCCCGACACCGACTATGGCCAGGACCGCCAGGATGAGTACCGAACCGACAGTTATGGCGAGACGCTGCCGCCGCCGCTCCTGCTGGGCCCGCTCGGTCTGACGGCGGGCCTGTTCAGCGGTTTCACGGCGCGACTCGCGTTCCGATTCCCGCTGGCGGCGGCGGGAACGCCGCCGGGAGAGCGGCTCCTCTTCCGTCGCAGTTGCCCGCCGTCGCCAGGGTAGAGCCATTCCTAAACAGACCTCGCCGGATACTGGAGAATGCCGGGTGAATTGCCCCGCCAGGTAGACTGCCCCGGCGTACAGGGCAGCACAGAGCGGGTTGGGAACAATCCTGGAGGAACCCCGTCGCCGGCTAGCGGCGGTAACCCAAGCCCATGGATATGATTGACGGATTGGGCGCGAAGGGCAACAGAGCCAGGTGACGGGCCCTCTTAATTGCGGACCTCAGCATTCGCTGGTGCTTGGCGCATACTCCCGTCTTGCGGGTGGGCTCGATCTTGGCCCGGTCGGACACGAACCTTCGCAGCCGGTCAACGTCCTTGTAGTCGATGTACTTGGTGTGCTCCACGCAGAAGGAACATACCCGCCGACGTGGGCCGTACCGTCCCCGGGGCCTTCCGCCCTGCCTCGGCCCACCACCTGGGCGTGGCCCACCACCGGGGCGGAAACCACCGCCGGGACGGAACCCCGGCCTGGGCCCACCACCCGGACCTCCCGGACGGGGTCCAGGCCCAGTTTGAGGCGCACCCGCCGGCGGAGCGCCCGCCGGTGGTGTTCCAGCCGGAGCCGTTCCGGTCTGGGGCGCGGCGGGAGCGGGAGTTTGCGTTACGGCGCCCGGCTCGGGTGTGGCGGGTGAAGGCTGTTGTGTGGTGGTCATAAACGGGATGTTCCTCCCCAATGATTCGATGGACTAGAACGGCAGGTCGTCGATGTCGTCGACGGGACCGCCACCATAACCGGCTCCCCCGCCGTAACCGCCGCTTCCCTGGGGGGCGCCGTATCCTTGGCCCGGGTTGCCCCCGTATGGAGCGCCTCCATAGGCTTGCCCTTGGCCTTGGTCATCGCCGTAAGGCGCCTGATCGTAGCCACTGCCCTGACGGCTCCCAAGCATTTGCATTTCAGTAACAAAAACGTCGAGAGAAACACGCATCTGGCCGTCGTTTCCCTGGTAAGTGCGGCTGCGTAGCCGACCTTCAACGTAGACTTGTTGGCCCTTGGTCAAATAGCTGTTACAGGTCTCGGCCAGCCGTCCCCAAGCACTGCAGTTAAACCATTCGGTTTCCTCGCGTTGTTCACCATTGGTCGTATACCGGCGACTAGAGGCGACACTAAAAGAGGTCACCGTTGCCCCGTTGGGCGTGTATCGCATCTCCGGATCACGCCCTAAATTACCGATTACGATGATTTTGTTCATCCCGCTACTCTACTCAGCGGATTCGGACGGAACCGGCTCGGCTTCCGGTTGGGGCTCTGCCTCGGCAGGGGTATCTTCTGTTGCGGGAGCTGCCTCCACTGGAGGTTCCTCGGCTACGGACGCCGTTTCAGCAGCTGCGGGCTCGGCTGCACTGGCTTCCGCCGCAGGTTCCGCAGGAGCATCGGCCGCAGCTTCCGTGGCAACCCCGGCTGTGGGAGCGGCGGCAGCATCTCCCCCGGGAGATGGAGTCCCTTCCGCCGACGCTTGCTGAGCAGCCGCGGCGGCCTGCGCTTGCTGGGCGGCGGCCGCACGGGCTGCGGCCATTCCAGGTTGAGCCAGCGGCAGGTTCGGATCGGTCAATGTCACCAGCGAACGCAGTACCCGTTCATCGAGGCGCAGAAAAGTCTCCAACTCGACGTTGAAGGGACGCTCGGTGGCGAACTGGGTCAGATAGTAGCTGCCCTCGAGAAAGTTGTACGAACCCTTGCGGATGGGATACGCTAGCCGCCGAGTGCCCCAAGCCTGTTCCCTGGTAATCTCGGCGTCCCGGTTGGTTATGAACTCCTTGATCTGTCCCCACGCCTCCGTGGCCTGGTCCTGGTTCAGCATGGGGCTAAGGATGGCTACCAGCTCGTAGTTACGCAAAAAGGACTCCTCTACAGTTTGACACTGGCGCAGATTATATCATCGGCACCAAGGCGGCTCAACACGGGCCGTGCGGCATTTCAGTGTAAACAGGCTGTGGGATGAGTGGCATCCCTACGTTTCACCCACCGCCTCTTCATCTTCTACGTCCTCCCCGAGATCCTCCTCGCACTCATCCGCCTCCACCGGCACCCGGCTCCATTGCTGCGCGAAGTAGACCCCGATCTCCTTGCCCATTGCCGCCAGTGGTGGTCCCAGGATGACCCCCCAGAACCCGAAGTAGTTGCTGGCAACGATGATGACGAGGATGATGATCACAGGATGCAGCTTCAGGGACTCCCCCTGTATGCGTGGGACCAGGAGGGTGTTTTCCAGTAATTGAATCGCCAGGTACAGCAGGATGACGTAGGGAACCTTTTCCGGTGCCGTCGCCAGGGTTACCAGGACCCCGGCGGCCCCGCCGATCCACGGCCCGATGATGGGGACCAGTTCGGTCAGTCCGGCCACGATGCCCAGCATGAAGGGGAAGGGCACCCCCAGCAGAAGCAGTCCAACTGTGACGATCGCTCCCACCACCAGCCCCAGGAACAGCTGACCTCGGATGTATCCACCGACGGTCCGGTCTGCGATGTCGAGCACATCCTGAAGGTAAGGCCGCAGGGCGGAGGGAAAGGGAGCGGCCAGCGAGGACTTGATGTTTCCCGAGTCCTTCATCAGGTAGAAAATCAGCACCGGAGCGGTCGCCAGTCCAAGGATGAAGGCGATGGACCCGGAGATTATGGACAGGACCTGCGTCACCAGGTTCCATGCGGCCCGGCCTATGATCCCGCCGGCATCGGCCAGGGTTGACTCCGCCCTATCCCGCAGGTCCACCGGGACCAGCTCGGCGTACTGAGTCAGCCAGCTCTCCAGCGTAGTCCGGGCAGAGTTGAGAAAGCTGGGGAAGTCCCGGATGAACCGCTGTCCCTGCTCGATGGTCGGCGGGACCACCGCCGCCAGCAATCCAACGAAAATCCCCACGACGGCCAGGAAGATTATCCCTATGGCCAGTCCTCGGCTCAGCCCGGGACGGCGTTCCCGCCAGGGCATCGCCCGCTCCAGCAGGCGGGCCACCGGCAACAAAACATAGGCCGCCACGGCGCTGATTCCCAGAGTAAGCAACACCGTCCCCAGGAAATACAGCACCCCCAGGGTGATCACGATGACCGCGGCTGTGCCCAGCAGCAGGTAGCGGTGCCGCTTAAGACTCACTCCCATTTATATCCCCGGTCCCATTTCCGAGAGAAATCCTGGAATTTGCCATTGGGAAACGCTAACGGGCACAGCTGATTCTTTCAACCGTGCCCGCAGTCAATTGCCCGAGTTCCTGGGCCCGCTCTTACAAATCGAGTCCCGGCACCGGGAAGTTCGCCGTCATCTCCCTGACGCCGTCGGCCACTTCCCGCTTCACGCCGTCATCCTCCATGTTGGTCAGCAGGCGGACGATTAGCTGGGCCACCTGTTGCGACTCCGCCTCCTTGAAACCCCGGCTGGTTATCGCGGGTGTCCCGAGGCGCAGGCCACTGGTCACCCGGGGTGGCCTGGGATCGAAAGGGATCGCGTTCTTATTTGCGCTTATGCCCACGTCTTCCATAGCAACCTCCACCGCCCGGCCCGTTAGCCCCAGGGGAGTGAGGTCAACCAGAATCAAGTGGTTGTCCGTGCCGCCTGAGACCAGCCTCAGCCCTGCCTCGGAAAGCTCGCTGGCCATGGTCTGGGCGTTGGATACGACCTGCCCGGCATAGCGGGCGTAGTCGGGACTCAATGCCTCGCCAAAGCACACCGCCTTGGCGGCGATGACGTGCATGAATGGCCCGCCCTGCATGAAGGGAAACACCGCGAAGTCTATCTTCCGGGCCAGGCCCTCTTGGCACAATACCAACCCGCCCCGGGGGCCCCGCAGCGTTTTCTGAGTGGTGGATGTCACCACCTGGGCGTGGGGGAAGGGGGACGGATGGGCCCCGCCGGCGATCAACCCCGCGATGTGGGCCATGTCCACCATCAGTGTAGCTCCCACTTCGTCGGCGATGGCTCGAAAGCGGGGAAAGTCGATGATCCGGGCGTAGGCACTGCATCCGGCGACGATGAGCTTGGGCTGGCATTCCTTCGCCAAGCGCTCCACTTCGTCGTAGTCGATAAGCTCCGTTTCCCGGTCCACGCCGTAGGGGACGAAGTTGTACAGCTTGCCCGAGAAGTTCACCGACGCGCCGTGAGTCAGATGGCCCCCCTGGTCCAGCTGCATCCCCATCACGGTGTCCCCGGGCTCAAGCAGGGCGAAGTAGACGGACATGTTGGCCTGGGCGCCGCTGTGGGCCTGGACGTTGGCATGTTCCGCGCCGAAAACCTGCTTCACCCGGTCGATGGCCAGCTGCTCCACGACGTCGACGAACTCGCATCCGCCGTAGTAGCGCCTACCGGGATACCCCTCGGCGTACTTGTTGTTCATCACGCCGGACTGGGCTTCCAAGACCGCCCGGCTGGCGTAGTTCTCCGACGCGATAAGCACCACGCTGTCGCGCTGGCGGCCGTTCTCTTGCTCAATCGCCCGGGCAACGTCCGGGTCCTGATTCTTCAAAAAAGACATAACACTCCTGGGTCCCATTCAACTGGTCGATAATTTGGGTGAGAGGGGGCAGCAAAGGCAGGGACAAACCCCTGGAAGAACCGGGGCTTCCACGCACAGGACAACCCCGGAAAGACATTATTGGCAACAGTTCCAGTATACCGTCACCCCAAAATCCAGTCAAAAACCCGCCAGACCATGACGGGTTTTCGTGACTCGTGCCGCGCCCGGTTGCTTCCGGCCTCCCCGGTCCCGATGGGTTATACTTCACCGATGCACGAATCCTTGGCCAGCTTTCTCAAGACCTTCAGCTCCGAGTCGCCTATCCTGTGGGCCCTCCTCGTGATGGCGGTCATTGCCGTGACCGGGCTCGTCCTGTATGGGTTCTGGGAGATCGTCCTCCGAGGTGCGTCGCTGGTTTTTTCGGGTGGCTCACGGAAGGGAAGCAATGATTCCGCCGCCCACGGAGGCCACTAGCTCCCGGATGCTCTTCCCCAACGCCGACGTGGTGGTCAACCCGGTCCTGCTCCTGCTGCTGGGCCTTATCGTGGGAACCCTGGGAGGCTTCTTCGGGGTTGGCGGCGGCTTCCTGATAACCGGGGGATTGCTTGTCTTCGGCGTCCCGCCCATATTCGCTGTCGGGACCGGCCTGACCCTGATAATGGGGTCCTCCATCATCAACATGCTCAAGCACCGGGGACTGGGCAACGTTGACTTCAAACTGGGAATCATCATGGTCTGCGGGACAGTTCCCGCCGTGTTCCTTGCGGAGCGGCTTAACTCCACCCTGGAAGCCGCCGGACTGGCCGGCCCCGTCATCCGCTACGTCTACGTAGCCGTGTTGTTTCTCCTGGGAACCTTCCTGGTCTACGACTACATCAAGACCCGCCGCCGCGCCGGTTCCGCCACTTCCGCAGGGAAAAACGTCTCCACCGCGCATTTGACCCGACGGGTCCAGGCCATGCGGATCCCGCCTCATTCCGTGTGGCTGCCGTGGCTGGGTGTCCGGCCCACCTACATCGCCCTTCCGGTATCCGGCATCGAACGCATCTCGGTTTTCGTGCCCTTCATGGTGGGAGTTGGCATTGGCTTCTTCGCGGGACTGCTGGGGGCCGGGGGCGGGTTCATCCTCATGCCAGTCCTGGTTTTTGTGGTGGGCGTACCCACGACAGTGGCCATCGGTACCGATCTCTTTCAGGTGATCATCACCGGCTCCTTCGGGACCTTCTTTTACGCCCTGGGAGGCCAGGTCGACCCGTTGATGGCCATCATCATCCTCGCCGCCGCCTCGGCCGGCTCCCAGATCGGGGCCACCGCCACCCGCTTCGTCGACCCGGGACGAATACGCATTCTCTACGGCGTCACTGTCCTCAGCGGTTGCGCCGCCGTGGCCCTGGAACAGGTGGCCAGCACTTCGGAAGGGCTGGAGTTCCTGGGAGACATCGCGGCCTTTGTCCTCCTGGGCGTCTCCGGTACGATGGGGCTGGTAATCGCAGCCCTGCTGATAAGGGCCCTCCTCCGCCGTTTCGCGGCGAGCCACTGACCTTCCCGCGCCGCCATGCGCCGGTTGGGGTAGAATGTCCCCGGTGAGAGAAATGTCACCCAAAGGCAGCAAATGACCGAAACCTGTTTTTCCTTTCGGGTCCTGAAGACCGACGGACAAGCCCGGGCGGGAGAGTTGATCACGCCCCACGGCACCGTCGCGACCCCGGCTTTCATGCCCGTGGCGACCCAGGCCACCGTCAAGACCCTCACTCCCGACGAGGTGAAGGCCGTGGGAGCGGAAATCGTTCTGGGCAACGCCTACCATCTCTACCTGCGCCCCGGTGTTCCCATGGTGGAGCGTTTCGGTGGGATGCACGGGTTCATGGCCTGGGACCGTCCCATCCTCACCGACAGCGGCGGCTTCCAGGCTTTCAGCATGGGCTCCCTCAAGACCGTCGACGAAGAGGGCATTACCTTCCGTTCCCACATTGACGGCAGTGAGCATCGCTTCACTCCCCGGCTGGCAACCCGAAACCAGGAAGGACTAGGCGCCGACGTCATCATGTGCCTCGACCAGTGCATTGAGTTCGGCGCTCCCCGGGACCGGATCTTCCAGGCCATGGAGCGGACCCACCGCTGGGCCCGGGAGTGCTACGAGGTTCACGCAGCGTCCAACACCGCCCGGTCCCAGGCGCTTTTCGGCATCGTGCAGGGCGGCACTTTCGACGACCTGCGGGCCGAGTCTGCCGAGGTGATCACTTCCATCCCCTTCGACGGGTATGCCATCGGCGGTCTTGCCGTGGGGGAGTCCAAGGACCAGATGTACCAGACCACGCGGCAGGTGACGGCACTCCTTCCCAAGGACAAGCCCCGCTACCTGATGGGCGTCGGCTCCCCGGAAGACCTGGTGGAGGCGGTGCATGGCGGCGTGGATATGTGCGACTGCGTGCTGCCAACCCGGGTGGCCCGCAACGGCGCGTTGTTCACCAGACACGGGCGGGTCAACATTTCCAACCGCCGGTTCTCGGAGTGGGATGCACCGCTGGAGGAGGACTGCGACTGCTATGCCTGCCGCAACTTCACCGCCTCCTACCTCTGGCACCTGTTCAAGGCGAAAGAGGTGCTGGGACTCCGGTTGGCCAGCATCCACAACCTGCGCTTCATCCTGCGGCTGATGCAGGAGGCCAGAGATGCCATACTGGAGGACCGGTTTGACCGGTTCCGGGATAACTTCTGGGCCGAATATCATCCCACAGACGAAGCAACCCGGCGCCAGCAGAAGGAGAGATGGCTGGCGGCCCGGGGTGCTTGACCCTGTGCCTACCCCGCAACTATCCGTCCCGCCTACGACCCACCCGAAACCCTACCTACGAGGAAAACATGACCATCCGCAGCTATCAGGGCAAGACACCCAAGGTACATCCCACCGCCTGGGTCAGCGAGGCAGCCTACGTCATCGGCGACGTGGAGATCGGCGCTTACTCCAGCGTGTGGCCCGGCTCCGTAATCCGCGCCGACACCATCAAGATCACCCTGGGGGAGTACGTTGATATCCAGGACAACTGCGTGCTCCACGCCGACAGCGATGCCATCTACGAAGACTACGTGACGCTGGGCCACGGCGTCACCAGCCATGCCAAGCACATCAAGACCCACTGCCTCATCGGCAACGGGGCCACCCTGAACGACGGGGTGATTCTGGGGGAGAATTCGGTCATCGCCAGCGGATCGGTGGTGCTGGAGCGCAGGGAATTCGGACCCAACTCCTTCGTGGTCGGCGTTCCGGCGTCAGCCCGGGAGGAACCCACCAACGAACGACACCACGCCATGATCCGCCGCACCGCCGAGAACTACGCGCGGAAGGCGCAGCTCTTCAAGGAAGAGGGGCTGGGAGGTACGGAGGTAGAGGGGTAGGTCCGGCCGGTTGCTCCGGCCAATCAACGGAGCGGTTCATACGAGGGCGCTGATGCCTCGCCAGAGCATCATCCCGCCCGACGCCGTCAGCAACCCTCCCATGATGAGCAAGAGGAGGTTGACGCTGATGCGTCCCGTCAGCCTGGCACCGATATAGCTGCCCGCAACGGCGGGGACTCCCAGAATCAGCAAGAGGGCCAGGTTGGTAGGCTCGTTGAACAGGTGGCCTATCCAACCCAGGGTTCCCATGATCATTCCGATGAACAGGTTGGAGCCCGCCGCTATGCGGGGGTCCACCTGCAATACGCGGATGATGAGGGGGAGCCTCACCGACCCCAGGACCAGGCCGATGGCCCCGGCCAGCAGTCCCAGCCCAAAGCTGGCCGCGCCGCCGCCGACAAGGCGGGTTGGCGTGAAACGTCCCTCGGAACCGGTCAGGGTGTCGTCTGCAGCGTGGCCGCCGCCGGCCCGCCGCTTGGCCAGCAGTCCCAGCTCGATCCCCTGCCACAGAATCAGGATGCCCGCCGCCACGATGAGCAGGTTCACGGGGGCGCGGGCGCTGAAGAACCCTCCCAGGAAGCCGGCGGCGAAGGCCGGCAGTCCGACAACCAGGACCAGGGGGAGCTTGACCCGGCCGTCGCGGAGGTGACGATAGCTGCCGCTGATGGCGGTAAGGCTGCTGATGAGGATATTGGCGCTGGCGGCGGCGGGCAGGGGGATGCCAAGGAGCAGCATGGCCGGCAGCCTCATCGTGCCCAGGGACAGGCCGATGAGTCCGCCCATCATGCCGATTACGAAGGACAATGCCAGCAACAGTCCGGCGAGCCAAAGGGGCAGGTAGGAGGGGAGTCCCAACTCCGGGATGAAGGTCACTTTGCGAGGGTCCCGGGGCTCCGGCGAGGCTTGGGAACGGTATGACGCTTCCGACGGGCGGCTGGTTTGGTTGAGCGAGTTTGTTCAGGCATTTTCGCGAAAGCCGCTACTGCCGCTGAAAAAGAAAAAGGCCCGGAACTCACGGGCCTTTTTCCGGATGACGGTGGAATCGGGAAACGGAAGCGGCTCAGCCTCCCGCGACGGCGGGGACGATGCTGATTTCGTCGCCGGACTTGGCGGTGGTGCCGAGGCCGTCGAGGAAGCGGACATCCTCTCCGTTGAGGTAGATGTTGACGAAGTAGCGGAGCTCGCCCTCCTCGTCGAGGAGGCGCTCCTTGAAGCCGGGGTAGTTGGACTCCAGCCTGTCGATCATCTCGGACAGGTTGGATTCGTCCATTTCGACCTGGGACAACCCGTTGGTCATGCGCCGCAGGGGGGTGGGGATGCGAACCAAGACGGCCATGTGTGGAACTCCTTTTCTGATTGCGTGGTGGAGGGTCAACGTCCTTCGACAGATGCGGGATGGTGGGTAGCGGGAGGGATCAGCCCTCGATTACGTCTCCTCCCACCGGGTCGACGCGGACGCCGGTGGAACTGACCCACTGGAGGCCGCGCTCGATCTCTTCCTTTTCCCCGTCCAGCTCGAGGATGACCCAGCCCATCTGCTCGCCGATGTCGGCGCGGCGGATGTTGGTGACGATATGGAAGTCGTGCCCCAGCCGGTAGATTATCGGTTCTTTGACCAGTTCGCTCTGGAACGTGAACCGGACTCTTTGACGGTCCATCTTGCGCTAACTTCCTAAGTCCGGGGGTTCACCAGGCTAGGAACTCACCGCGGCGCGGCCGCTGAGGGCTTCCTCGAAGGAACTGAGGGTGGGCTTGACGGCCAAGGGGTTGACCACTTCCTCCACCGCTTCCTGGGTCTTGAGGCCGTTGCCGGTGATGTAGGCGACGGTGAGCTCGTCTGGGCCGATGGCCCCGGACTCGGCCAGGTCCTTCAGAGCGGAAATCACGACGCCGCCGGCGGTCTCGGTGAAGATGCCCTCGGTCTCGGCCAGGAGCTTGATTCCCTCCACGACCTGGGACTCGGGGACGGAGTTGCCGCTGCCCTGGGAGTTGTTGATGACGCGGAGGGCGTAGATGCCGTCGGCGGGGTTGCCGATGGCCAGGGACTTGGCGATGCTGTTGGGGCGCACGGGACGGACCTGGGACTGGCCTTCCTTCCAGGCCGTGACTATGGGACTGCATCCTTCGGCCTGGGCCATGTGCATCCGGGTGGTGACGGCGGGATGGTGAACGGTGTTCTGGTCGGCGCCGAAGGACATGGCGTCAACGCCATCCAGCAGCCCGAGGCAGGCCAGCTCGTTGAAGCCCTTCCAGATCTTGGTGAACATGGCTCCGGAAGCCGACGGAACGACGACATGGTCGGGGAGGCGCCAGCCCAACTGCTCGGCAACCTCGTAACCCAGGGTCTTGCTGCCCTCGGCGTAGTAGGGACGCATGTTGATGTTGACGAAGGCCCAGGGATAGTTGTCCCCGACCTCGCTGCAGAGACGGTTGACCTCGTCGTAGGTCCCGTCCACCGCGACCATGGTGGGGCCGTAGACGGCGGCGCCGATGACCTTGCCCCGCTCCAGGTCGGAGGGGATGAAGACGACGGAGCGGATTCCGGCGCGGGCGGCGTGGGCGGCGACGCTGCAGGCCAGGTTTCCGGTGGAGGCGCAGGCCAGGGTCTCGAATCCGAACTCGATGGCCTTGGTGGCGGCCACGGAAACAACCCGGTCCTTAAAGGAATAGGAGGGGTTGACGCTGTCGTTCTTGATGTAGAGGTTGTTCAGCCCCAGCCGCTTGCCCAAGTTGCGGGCCTTGATCATGGGGGTGAAGCCGGCCATGATGTCCACCGGGTCATCGCCGCTGGCCGGTAGAAGGTCTTTGTACCGCCAGATGCTCAGGGGGCCGCGGGAGATTTCGTCGGTGGTGACGGCCTCGGAGATAGTCTGGTAGTCGTAGACGACCTCAAGGGGGCCGAAGCAAAAGTCGCAAACGTTGAGGGCCTCAGCGGGGTATTCCCGGCTGCATTCCCTACACTTGAGTCCACTTACAAAAGACACAGGTCAGGCAACTCCAGTTTTAAGGGTCGCCGCTTTCGCCCCCGATTTAGGCAACTTGTCCAAAGGGGGCTGGGCGGCTCCGGGGTCTGGGGAAGAGGGGAGGGAAAGCCGCGAAGAGCCGTCCAAAAGCACGGGGGATGGTAGCAAAGGGCCTATTTTGTTGTCAAGGAAACCATGCCGGGCCGCGCCTCCGGCGGCTGGGATCCGGGCCGGGGCAAGGAGAACGCTAAAAAGTAGGACAAAGTGCGACATTTCGGGACATTTGAGCGTGGGAGGGTGGGGCACTTTGTCCTCTTTGTCCGCTAAATTTCCGCCTTTTTCCGTCGAATGTCCGCCATTTGTCCGGTTTTGTCCAATCCTGTCGTGGGTTCGGGAAGGTTGGAGATGGAGGCAATTGGGGAGAATTTATTTCTGCCACATTTTGCTACATTCCGCCACATCCCGACGGACGCCCGGACGAGCGCCCAGCGGCTACGCGAGTGTTTCCCAAGACCATGGTAGCAAGGGGGAAGCGGGGTTGGGAAGGGGCAACTGTCATCAGGCAGGGCTCCCCAAATTACAACCCACTGCGCGGGGGACAGAGGCTGCCGGGGCCTAAGGGCACGTTGCCGGAATTTTGGGCTTTGGGTTATCATCGCGGCGCAGGGCAACTCCGGTAGGAGCCGGGCAGGATGCTCCCCAAATAAGGTGCGGCAGGGTATGACGACAGGCGCGCAAGCAGGCAATTTGACGCTGGGAACGGAGCAGTTCGAGGCCAGCCGTTCCATCTGGGAGCTTCCCGAACCCAGCGGGATGCACCGGGGGTACATGGGGCAGGATGCCCCGCCCACCGCGGTGATTGACGTTGGCTCCGGTTCGGCCCGGGCGGTGGTGATGCAGGTGCATGAGGGCGGAGGGATCGAGGTCCTGGCCCAGCAGCGGATGAACCTGGAACTGATGAGCCGGATCGGTGCGGACGGTACGCTGGAGGAGGACGCGCTGGCGTTGACCCTGGCGGCCCTGGAGGATTTCATACAGGTCTGCCTGGCCCATGGGGTGCAGAGCATCAACGCGGTGGGCACGGCGGCGCTGCGGGAGTCGCAGAACGCCAGCGAGATCATCAGTGAGGTGGGTCGGAAGTTCGGGGTGACCTTCCGCATAATCAGCGGTGAGGACGAGGCGGCATACTGCTTCATTGGGGGCGTCCACGGCCTGCCGGTGACCAACGGGATACTGGCCGACCTGGGCGGAGGCAGCATGGAGGTGGTGTCCTTCGCCGACCGGACGCTGGAGAGCGGGCACACGCTGCCCCTGGGAAGCCTGCGGATATCCAACAGTTTCCGATTGAACGACCGGCCATCGGCGGAAGATGCGGCCATGGCGGTGCGGCACATACGGGAAAGCCTGGAAGAAGAAGGCATACCGTACCTGGGCGCTTCGGGAACATTGGTGGGGTCGGGCGGGTCCATCCGCCTGCTGTCCAAGCTGGACCGTCGAAGGTCGGCGTATCCGATTCTGAAGATGCACGGGTACTATATTAGCGGGGAAGGTCTGGACTGCCTGACTGAAACGCTGGTCAACTCGACCAGGGCGGAGCGGGCGGCGATGACAGGCATGAATCCCGAGCGGACCCATTCCATTGTCGGGGGAGCGCTGGTGGCCCGGGCCCTGATGGAACACACGGGAGCAGGTGGGATACTGGTCTCAGGCCAGGGGCTTAGGGAGGGCCTGGCCCGCCACCCGAATCCCCTTCCGGGGGGACGGCCGGTGACGCTGCCGCAGCGGGAGCGGATAAGGGATGCCGGAGTGGCCGACCTGGTGAAGCGCTTCGCGTTGCGCTTCTGGAGGCGAGGCCCCCGCCGGGCGAACCTGGCGCTGCGGTTGGCCAAGACGGCGTGGATGTTCCGCCACCGGCGGATGACATCTTCGGTGCAGTGCGCGGCGATGCTACTTGACATAGGAAGCGCGATAGACTTCTACAACCGGCTGGGAAGGACTGCGGCGGTGGTCGCCCGCTCGGACCTTCCCGGGTACAGCCACCGGGAGTCAGCGCAGGTGGCGGGAATGCTGCTGGTGGCGGATAGGGGAAGGCTGCCGAGGCAGTACCGGCATACGCCGGTGTTGACCGGCGGGGACAAACGGCTCCTGGGGCAGGCGGCGGCGGTCCTGCTGGCGGCAGACGAGCTGGACCGGCGATTGCCCCCGGATTGTCCGCCGGAAGCGGTGTCTATTACCAGGGAAAACGGGGCAGTGACGGTGACGACTCCAGTGTGGACGCCACTGAGGGCGTCGGGACTGGTGGAGCGCTGGGGGAAAGAGTTCGACCAACCTATCCACGTCGAGTCCACCAATGGACAAGGAGGCGGTGAATGAACGGCCACGAATTCAAGACGAGCTTTCCCATGGGCGAGCGGTTCGGAGACCATCCCTTTGACGGAGAGTACCCGGGGCGTCTCATCATCGTCGAAGGGATCGACGGTTCGGGGAAGAGCACCCAACTGGACCTTTGCGGCAAGTGGCTGCGCAACATGGGGTTCGTCACGGTGTTCACGGAGTGGAACTCGTCCCCCATCGTTCGGCGGACCACCAAAAGGGGCAAGGACGGGAGGCTGCTTACCCCGATGTCGTTCAGCCTGATCCATGCCGCGGACTTCGCCAACCGGGTCTATACCCAGATTCTGCCGGCATTGAAAGCAGGGACGATTGTGCTGGCGGACCGGTACGTGTACACGGCCTTCGCCCGGGACGCGGCCCGGGGAGTGAACCGGGACTGGTTGCGGCGCATCTACTCCTTCGCGGTCCAGCCGTCGCTGGCCCTGTACTTCAAGGTGCCTTTGGAGGAGTCCATCCACCGGATTACGACTGGGCGGGAATCGATCGGGTTCTACGAGTCGGGGGCGGACATGGGATTTGCGTCCAACCGGGCGGACTCCTTCCGTGCCTTCCAGGGGAAGTTGCTGGATGAGTACGACAGCCTGACGGAAGAGTTCGGGCTGGTGACCATTGACGCGACGCAGCCGATTCCCAACCAGCAACAGTTGGTGCGGCAGTACGTGGAGCCGCTGCTGGAGGGCGTGATGAAGGCGCCCGGGCAGACGGTGACAGAGGCCCTGAGCAGCCTCGGGCTGACCGGCCGTTACATCCGGCCTCCGGGTCACTACAGCCGGGAGACGGCTGACGTGGCTGACGGCTAGCCTCCCTTCATGAACCGCAGCCCCTCAACCCCTTCCGCCGCTCTACGCTTGTTCTAAGAGTGGCCGCCTCCGTCGCCAAGTTTGGTAACTTGTCCAAGGCTCCTTGGCGGCTTCGTTCGCGCCTCGGGGGGGCTGGCCGGAGGGTTCCACTATAACGATTCATGGGTGACAACCGGGAGTTTACAGCGGGAGGTTACAGATGGTTACGCCCAAGTCATACGGCCATGCTCCGCTCCAGTTCGGTCAGGATCCGATGCCCGGGCGGCTCATCGTTGTGGAGGGCACCGACGGGGTGGGACGGTCAACGCAGATCGCCCTGCTGAAGGAATGGCTGGAAAACGCGGGATACGCGGTGCAGGAAACAGGATTCCGCCGCTCGGAGCTGACCGGGGCCGGCATTGACCGGGCGATGCGGGGCCACACCCTGGACCATATTACGCTGAACCTGTTCTACGCAACAGATTTCTGGGACCGGCTGGAGAAGAGCATCATCCCCGCGCTGCAGGCGGGCAAGATCGCCATCGCGGACCGGTACATCTATTCGATGATCGCTCGGGCGCGAGTGCGCGGGGTTCCGGCCCGGTGGCTGGACGACGTCCTGGAGTTTGCGATTGTGCCGGACCGGATCCTGTACCTGGACATTGACGTGGATGAGTTGCTGCCGCGGGTGCTTGCCTGCCGGGAACTGGACCACTGGGAGTCGGGGGAGGACTTCCTGAGAGGGGCGGACCGGCACGCCTGCTTCGTGGAATACCAGGGCTCGCTGCTGGATGAGTTCCGCAACCTGAGCGAGCAGTATGGGTTCGAGACGATAAACGCGCGGCGGAGCGTGAAGGACGTCTTTGAGGACCTGCAGGAGCGGGTGCTGGCGACGCTGGAGACAATGGACAACTAGGACTTGGACAACCAGCCTGGACAACCGGGACGACAAGGAGGAATAATGCCCATCCTGTGCTATCTTCACTTCAATGGCAACTGTCGGGAAGCCTTCGAGTTTTACCGGTCGGTGTTCGGCGGGGAGTTTGCCATGATGACGACCTTCGGGGAAGGTCCGCCGGACATGGGTGTGCCGGAAGCCGAGGCGAACAATGTCATGCACGTCACCCTGAACGTGGGGGACTCGGTGCTGATGGGGAGCGACATGCCGTCGAACTTCGGGCCGCCCCGGGTGATCGGGGACAACTTCGCGCTGACTTATCCGACGAGCAGCCGGGAAGAGACGGACGAGTTGTTCGGGAAGATATCCGAAGGGGGCACGGTGACGATGCCGGCGCAGGACACCTTCTGGGGGGCCTACTTTGGGGCCTGCACGGACAAGTTCGGAATCAATTGGCAGTTCAACTACGAACTGCCCCAGGATGGTTGACCCTACGGGGCCGATGTTAGAATTCCTCCGCACATGAGCGCGATGAAAGTACGCAAAGCAGTCATTCCCGCGGCCGGGTTGGGGACACGCTTCCTTCCCGTTACCAAGTCGGTCCCCAAGGAACTGTTGCCCATCCTCGACCGGCCCATGCTGCAGTACGTCGTGGAAGAGGCCGCCGAAGCCGGAATCGAGGAGGTCATCATCGTCACCGCCCGGGGGAAGGAGTCCATCGCCGCCTACTTCCAGCCGGCGACTGCGTTGGAGGGGCGATTGGCAGAATCCGGCGCGGCCGACTTGCAGGAGAAAGTCCGGCATGCCTCTTCGCTGGCAGATGTTTCCTTTGTGATCCAGGAAGAGCCTTTGGGGTTGGGCCACGCTGTGCTTCAGGCCAAGAACGCCGTTAGCGGGGAGCCCTTCGCGGTCATCCTCCCCGACGACATCATCGCTCACTCCCCGGGGGCCCTGACCCAGATGCTCGAAGTGGCCGGACGCCTTGATGCCGGAGTGGTGGCCGTGGAGGCGGTGCCGATGGAACTGGTGCCCAATTACGGCGTCGTGGCGGCAACCCGTAGAGAAGAAAGGGTACACCAGGTCCACCGCCTGGTTGAGAAACCTCCCATAGAGGAAGCGCCATCGAACCTGGCGGTAGTGGGACGTTATATCCTGCCGCCCGAAATCTTCGAATGCCTGGAGCGTACAACCCCGGGAGCGAAGGACGAGATACAGCTCACCGATGGGATGTCCCTGCTCCTCGAAGAACAGGACCTGTATGCCTACGAGTTCCTGGGCACGCGATACGACGGCGGGAATCCTCTCGGCCTCCTCCGTGCTTCTCTCGAATTCGGCCTCGCCCAGGATGAGACCAGGGAAGCGGTGAAAGCCCTGGTGAAGAACCTTCCCTTGTGACCCCGCCCAGTACTTCGACCGCCGCACTTGAGGAACAACGTTGACCACATCCAAGGAACAACACCTCGACAACATCCGCTCTGTCCGCGAACAGGCCCTGTCTCTGCTCCTGGGAATGGACTACTGCCTCGACTGGAAACCGGGCCCGGACGATTGGTCGGCCCGCGAAGTTGTGTATCACTTGGTGGACACACCGAAGGGAGGCATCGGGGCCTTGGTCGCCGGGCTGCTGAACGGGACGATTAGGGAATTCGAGGTCACCCCCGACCTCAACAACATGGACCCGGCCCGGTTGGAGCGCGACTATCCGCAGGTGAGGGAAGACTTGGCCCGGGTGCTGAATGAGCTGGAGCAGGCGGTGAACGGCTCCACCGCCGAAGCTATCGAGACAGCCACTGCTACTGCTCACCTGACCGCCCGTGGGATTTACGAGGAGCGGACCCCCGACATGCTGCTGCGGGGCCTGTTCCACCGCCACTGGACGGAGCACCTGGCGCAGATGCGGGAGTTGAGGGAGAGCCTGGGGCTGTAAGCCGGGGGGCGGGCCATTCGGCCGGCGGTTAGTTGCTTCCTTCGCCGATGCCCAACAGGCTCAGGAAAGCTTCCTGCGGCACTTCCACCCGGCCGATGCTCTTCATCCGCCGCTTGCCTTCCTTCTGCTTCTCCAGCAGCTTCCGCTTGCGGGTGATGTCGCCGCCGTAGCACTTGGCCAGCACGTCTTTCCGCAGCGCCCGCACCGTCTCTCTGGCGATCACCCGGCTTCCGATAGCGGCTTGGATGGGGACTTCAAAAAGCTGGCGCGGAATGGTCGAGCGCAGCTTCTGCACCACGCTCCTCCCCAAAACGACCGACTGGTCCCGGTGGGCGATCATGGAGAGGGCTTCGACTGGAAGGTGGTTCACCAGGACGTCGATCTTGACCAGCGGCGCGGCCTGGTACCCCTGGAAGGTATAGTCCAGCGACGCATATCCCTGGGTGCGGGACTTGAGCTGGTTGAAGAAGTCAGCCAGCATCTCCGCCAGGGGCATGGTGTACTCCATCATCACCCTGGACTCTCCGCCGCCATCGCCGGCCAGTCCCTGTATGTATTCCACGCGTTTGTACTCAGAACGGCGGGAGTGCATCAACTCCATGATGGTGCCCACGTAGCGGCTGGGGGCGACAATGGTCAGGTCCAGGATGGGTTCCTGGATCTGCTGCACCTCGTTGGGCGGCGGCAGCTTGGAAGGGTTGTCGACGCGAATGGTCTCGCCCGACGTGAGCACCACCTGGTAGGCGACGCTGGGGGCGGTGACGATCAGGTCCAGGTCATATTCCCGCTCCAGCCGCTCCTGGACTATTTCCAGGTGGACCAGGCCCAGGAAGCCGCAACGGAACCCGAACCCCAGGGCGGTGCTGCTCTCCGGTTCAATGGTCAACGAAGCGTCGTTAAGCTGGAGTTTCTCCAGCGCCGTCCGCAGGTTGGAATAGTCCTCACCGTCCGCTGGATATAGTCCGGCGAACACCATGGACTTGAGCTCAACATAGCCCGGGAGCGGTTCGGTCGCGGGGTCCGCCAGGTTGGTCAGGGTGTCGCCAACCGCACATTCCTGGACATCCTTGAACCCGGTGGCGATGTACCCCACCTGTCCGCTGTGCAGGACATCCACCGGCTGCGGGCTCGGGGCGAACACCCCCAACTCCACGATCTCCGCGTTGCGCCCCGAGGACATAACCATGATCTTGTCCGACTTGCCCACCTGCCCGTGAGCCACCCGCACGTACCCGATGATTCCCTTGTACGAGTTGTAGACCGAGTCGAACACCAGCGCCCGGAACTGCTCGTGGGAAGTCCCCAACGGAGCCGGCACCCGCTGAACCACCGCATCCAGGATGTCCCTGGCCCCGGTGCCCGCCTTGGCGGATACGAACAGTATCTCGTCCGGGCGGAACCCGAATACCTGCTGCAGCTCCGCCGCCACCCGGTCCGGCTCGGCCTGGGGCAGGTCGATCTTGTTGACCACCGGAATCAGTTCCAGGTCGTATTCCATGGCCAGCAGCGTGTTGGCGATGGTCTGGGCCTCGATGCCCTGGCTCGCGTCGACCACCAACAGCGCGCCTTCGCAGGCGGCCAGCGCCCGGGAAACCTCGTAGCTGAAATCCACATGGCCCGGAGTGTCGATCAGGTTCAACTGGTACGAATGGCCGTCCGAAGCCTGGTGGTTCATCGTCACGGCCTTGCCCTTGATGGTGATGCCCCGCTCCCGTTCCAGCTCCATCTGGTCCAGGAATTGGGCCTTCATTTCCTGGGCGCGAACGGTGCCCGTAATCTCCAGGAACCGGTCCGCCAGGGTGGACTTTCCGTGATCGATGTGGGCGATGATGCAAAAATTGCGGATTTGCTGAGGGTCCATAACTGGGAAATGGTAACACGGAGGTGAATCGCCCACAAGCAAAACCCGAAGCTGGAACGCTACCGTTCCCGGTTGCCATCAATGTAAAAGCCCCGGCTTGCCATATAAGCCGGGGCTGGAAGGCCGACAAGAGCCAGGCTGGAAGCTAGTAGGAGCCGTAACCCGGGACTCTGATGCAGGAAGCCCAGTGACCGGGCTC
Source organism: Dehalococcoidia bacterium (assembly GCA_965203675.1). Lineage (GTDB taxonomy): Bacteria > Chloroflexota > Dehalococcoidia > Lucifugimonadales > UBA3495 > CATOSK01. Next base: position 132,710 of record CBDBDE010000002.1, read on the forward strand.
TACCTCCCGAAGGTCGGGGATAGCCTGGGTGCAATCGTCTATCGCGATGGGGCACCTGGGGTGGAACACGCAGCCCGAAGGCGGGTTCAGCGGGCTGGGCACCTCGCCCGAAAGGATGATCCGTTCCCGCTGGGCGTCAATCACCGGGTCGGGTATGGGCACCGCGGAGAGCAGCGCCTTGGTGTAGGGATGGAACGGGTTCCGGTAGATTTCATTCCGGTCGGCGATTTCCACCAGCCGCCCCAGGTACATCACCGCCACGCGGTCGCTGATGTGACGCACCACCGACAGGTCGTGAGCGATGAACAGGTAGGTCAGCGAGAACCGTTCCTGCAGGTCTTCCAGGAGGTTGATCACCTGGGCCTGGATGGATACGTCCAAGGCCGAGACCGGCTCGTCGCAGACAATCAGCTTCGGGTCCACGGACAACGCCCGGGCGACGCCGATTCGCTGCCGCTGCCCGCCGCTGAACTCGTGGGGGAAGCGGTCTGCCATGTAGGGATTGAGTCCCACGTTCTGCAGCAGCTCGGCCACCCGCTCCCGGTATTCTTCCTTGCTCTTGACCAGGCCGTGAACGATCAGCGGTTCCCCGATGATGTTCCCGGCGGTCATGCGGGGATTCAGCGAGCTGAACGGGTCCTGGAAAATCACCTGCATCTGCCGGCGCATCTGCCGCATCTGCCGGGTGGACAGGCCCACCAGCTCCTGTCCTTCAAACAGGATCTGCCCGTCGGTGGGCTTGTAAAGCTGGAGGATGCAGCGCCCGGTGGTCGTCTTCCCGCAGCCGCTCTCTCCCACCAGGCCCAGCGTCTCTCCGCGCCGCACGAAGAAGGTGATGTCATCCACCGCTTTGATCTGGGCAACGGCCCGCTGGAAAATGAGACCAGCCGTGACCGGGAAATACATCTTGAGGTTGTTGACTTCTAGCAGGAGATCATCCTGCACGCCGGTGGCTCCGCCCTGGGGTTCCGCGGAAGGCATAGTCGTCATCGCAATTAACTCTCCGTGCCCTGATTTCCGATCTCCACCTGCCCGGCGGTGACCTGTACATCGCTTTCGTCAGCCAGTTCCTGGGCATCCCGCATGAATTCCAGCGCTTCCGGCCCCAGGACATCTGAGCGCCAGCAGGCGGTGAGGTGTCCCTCGGCCCACTCCACCAGGGGTGGTTCATCCGTGGCGCACTTGTCAACGGCCCACCGGCACCGGTCCCGGAAGGAACAGCCGGGCGGTATGTTGACCAGGTCCGGCGGCTGCCCCTCGATGGGGTCCAGCTTGGCCCGCCGGGGCAGGTCCAGCCGGGGCACCGAGTTCAGCAAACCGACCGTGTAGGGATGGCGGGGGTTGCTGTAGATCTCCCGGGCCGATCCTCTTTCGACGATCTTGCCCGCGTACATGATGTTCATCCGGTCGGCGTATCTCGCCACCACTCCCAGGTTGTGGGTGATAACGATAAGGGCCACGCCGAACTCGGTGGTCAGGCTCTTCATCAACTCGAGAATCTGGGCCTGAATGGTCACGTCAAGCGCGGTCGTCGGCTCGTCGGCGATGATCAGCTTGGGGTTGCAGCTCAGGGCCATGGCGATCATCACGCGCTGCCGCATCCCGCCGCTGAACTGGTGGGGATACTGCCGGACCCGGCGTTCCGGGTCGGGAATTCCCACCCGTCCCAGGAGGCTGACCGACTCCTGGCGGGCTTCCTCCCGGCTCATTCCCTTGTGCAACTGCAGCGTTTCGCTGAGCTGCTTCTCCAGGGTCAGGACCGGGTTCAGGGAGGTCATCGGCTCCTGGAATACCATGGACATCTTTCCGCCGCGGATCCGGCGCATGTCGTCCATGTCGATCTTCAGGATGTCCTCGCCTTCAAACAGCACTTCGCCGTCGGTGATCTTGCCGGGCGGGTCGGGGATCAACCTCATCAGGGAAAGCGCGCTTACGCTTTTCCCGCAGCCGCTTTCCCCCACCAGGCCGAGGGTCTCGCCTTCCTCTACCTCGTAGCTGACCCCGTCCACCGCCTTCACCACGCCTTCGAAGGTGAAAAAGGCGGTCTTCAGGTTTTTGACTTCAAGCAGTGATACCACTTGACCTCCTCACAGGAACCAGTGCCGAATGCGTTGGAGCAAGAATGGAGCCGTTCCCTTCCTTATATAGCCACGATGCCGCCGGATGCGGTGGTGGGGAAGGGGAGACTCGAACTCCCACGCCTTTCGGCACATGATCCTAAGTCATGCTCGTCTACCAATTCCGACACTTCCCCCTTCCCGGGGGCCGGCAACGCCAGACCGTTGGTGACCCGCCTCGGAATCGAACCGAGAACCTACTGATTAAGAGTCAGTTGCTCTGCCAATTGAGCTAGCGGGCCCTGAACGCCTTGAATCTATGGCAACCCAGACTATCAACATGAAATTTACTTGTCAACACGGGGAATCCGCCCGTTAACCACCCATGCGGGCACGATGGCTGGATATCCTGCGGCAACCCCGCAGCAGCCGACGCACGGCGAGCGTGGTACCCCGTTTGCGTTACGGATTCTGACCCCGTCCGGCAGTCAAACGCCATCGCTTAGCCGCGCCGCCAGGTACTCGGGAAGCCCAGCCTTCCTGATCTTCGTCTGGGTGGCAGCGATGTCGTAGGTCACCCGCCGGTGTTCAACCGTCCCTTCAGCGTCATCATATATAGCGTAGTTCGTCCTGGGGTCCCGGTCCCGCGGTTGTCCCAGGCCGCCGGGGTTTATTATCCAGCGGCGCCCGTCCAACGGATAGGAGCGGCCTTCCTCGAACTCCACAAACGCCGGCGAGCCCTCCACTTCCTGGCAGAGGAAAGGATAGTGAGAGTGCCCCACCATGCAGAACTGGGAACGCATGAGCCGCAGCGTTCCCCGCGCCGATTCTTCATTTAATAGGTATTCGTGAATCGGAGCCCGCAAGCTCCCGTGGACCAGGGTAAAGCTCCCCGGAAGACCACCAGGGGCAAGCCGGACAAAAAGCGGGCGGTATCGTCGGACAGTTGACCGCTTGTCCACCGGGCGGCCGCCTCCGCCGCATGGTTGAAAGTCACCGGGTCCAGCTTGCCCACGGCCGCATGGTCGTGGTTCCCCGCCACCGCCGCCAGGGGATACTCGCGAAGCAGCCTGACGCAGGCTTCCGGGTCCGGGCCGTATCCTACCAGGTCCCCGAGGACCCAGACTTCCTCAAACCCGCCCCGGGCATCGGCATCGCTGAACACGGCCTGCAGCGCTTCCAGGTTGGCGTGAACATCGGAACATACCAGGATTCGCAACTGTCGCTTCCTCCCGTGGGTTGCCCGTGTCTTCCCTGGGTGGTGGTCCTTCACCCGTTGTTTGACAGGGATTGCCGCCCCGCCTACCCTCGGAGAAACTAGACCCAATCTTCCCGCCGGTTGAAAGGCACCATATTAGTAGGTCACTATAAAGGACAGTACCGCCCATCGCCACCGCGGGTCAGGAGCTCTTATGACCACCGAGTTACCCAGCATACATATTGTAGCCACCGGCGGCAGCATCGCCGGAGTTGGCCCCGACCGACTCGATTACATCCTCTACCCTGAACTGGGACAACACCTTACCATCCAGCAGTCCTTGGAACGCGTCCCCGAGGTCATGTCCATCGCCCAGGTCTCCTCCGAGGATCTGATCAGCGTGGGAAGCACCGCCATTGGAGCGCCGGAGTGGGTGCGTCTGGCGGCCCGGATAGACGACTTGCTGCAGGGTCCGGTGGATGGGGTCGTCGTCACCCATGGGACGGCGACGCTGGAGGAGACCGCCTACTTCCTGCATCTGACCGTCAAGTCCTCCAAGCCGGTGGTCGTCACCGGGGCCATGCGCCCTCCCACGTCCATCAGCACCGACGCCGACCTGAATCTGCTGGACGCTGTGCGGGTTGCCGCCTCTCCCCAAGCCGCGGGTCTGGGAGTGCTGACAATCTTGAATAACGAAATCCAGTGCGCCCGGGACGTAACCAAGGCTAACACCTTCCGGGTGGAGACCTTCAAGCCCAACGAGCTGGGCTTTCTCGGCTACTCCGACTCCGACGGACAGGTGGTCCTGTACCGGGCCCCGCTTCGGAAACACACCGTTTCAACGCCCTTCCGGGTGGACTCGTCCACCGTGCTGCCCCGCGTGGACATTGTCTATTCCTACGCCGGCTCCGACGGGATGCTGATCGACGCCGTGGCCGGCCACGGCTCCCCCGGGCTGGTCGTCGCCGGATTCGGAGGCGGCACTTTCCCTCCGCTGGTCATCGAAGCCGCCGCCCGGGCGGTCGGAAGGGGCATCATCGTCGTGCTGGCCTCCCGGTCCAGCGCCGGCCGCGTGGTCATGACCCCGGCCAAGGAGCGGCAGGGATTCATCGTCTCCGACAACCTGCTGCCCCAGAAGGCCCGTGTCCTCCTGATGCTCGCCCTCACCCAGACCACCGACCGTGACCAGATTCAGCAGATGTTCCTGGAATACTGAGGAGGCGGCTTACTCACTCGCCAGGGTTTGTTCGCTGCTTTCCGTCCCGGATTGTCGGCGCGGGTTGGGTGTATACTTGGGCCATTCTCGTCATAAACGCCGACATCCTTCAAGAGGTTCGTGATGGCACAGTCTGCCCCCAGCACAGCCACTCTTCCTCAACAACCGGGGTCCCGCGCCAAGGACAAGGTGATGGCCACCAGCCTCATTGGCGCCCATGGCCTCGAGCACATGTACGCTCACGGCTTCCTAGCCCTGATTCCCGCCATCTACGACAGCCTGGGCCTGATTCCAATTCAGGCCAGCCTTTTGACGGCCGTCCGGCAGCTGGCCAGCGGATTCACCAGCGTCTTCGGCGGCTTCGTGGTCGACATGTTCCAGGAGCGCCGCGGGCCCATCCTGGCCTTCTCCATGTTTCTCATCGCCTCGGGCTTCTTCCTGGTGGCGGTCCTGCCGGTTTACTGGCTCATCCTGGCAGCGCTGGTCGTCGCGTCGGCCGGCAGCGCCTTGTGGCACCCGCCGGCCCTGGGGCTGCTGGCCCAGAGATTCCCCGAGCGAAGGGGACTGTTCATTTCCCTCCACCGTTCCGCCGGCAACGTTGGCGACACCGTCGCTCCCATCGTGGTCGGCTTCCTGTTGGGCGCCGCGGCCCTGGGAGCGATGGGAATCGCGGAGGAGGACCGGTGGCGCTGGATTGCCGGCGGCGGAACGCCCATCATGCTCTTCCTCGCCTTCATGATTCTCGTGTTCCTTTGGAATGTGGGGCTGACCCGCGCCCCGGCCATGGCCGCGGCTGGGGGAACTGCCTCCGGCGGCGGACCGGCTCCGGCAGCGGCCCACGTTCACGGCGGCGGACATGGCAACACCAGGGAACGCCTGCGGGCCCAGACGGACAGCCTGCGGGAGGCCATGAGAGGCGGCGGGTTTGCCGCCATCGTTCCCATCTTCATCGTCTCGGCGGTCAGGGGCATGGGAGACCGGACCGTGCTTTGGGTACTCCCCCTCTACCTGACCCAGCCCATAGACAAGGGCGGCCTCGGCCTCAGCTATTGGGTCATGGGCGTCCACTTTGCCCTCCTGACCGCTCCCGGCATCATCGCCGGCCCCCTGTTCGGCAGCCTGTCCGACAGCATCGGGCGCAAGCCCGTGATCGCCTTCATCATGGGCGTGGCCGTGCTCCTGCCGCTGGTCATTGTCTGGGGAGGCAACCTGCCCGTGGCCGCCCTGGAAGAACCCTTCTCAGGGATCTTCGTGGTCCCCATATTGACCATCGCCGTGGTGCTCTTCGGACTGTTCAGCTACTCGGTGAACTCCCTGACCCAGGCGGCGGCCATCGACGTGGTCGAGGGGCGTAGGCTGGAAGGCACCTTCATCGGGCTGATGTGGGGCAGCAACGCCGCCTTCGGAGCCACCGCCGCCGTGGTGTCGGGGGTTATAGCCCAGTTCGCCGGCTGGAATGCGGCCTTCTACTTCGCCGCCGCCCTCTACCTCGGAGGTTTCCTGGTCTCGCTCATGCTTCCCATCACCGGCGGTCCCCGGACCAGGACCGCCTAGCAGGCCGGAACACCCAGGATCAGATTGACGCAACACGGAACAAGCAAAGTCACCATCTACACCGACGGCGCCTGCACCGGGAACCCCGGCCCCGGTGGCTACGGCGCCGTCCTGATCTCCGGGGGACACCGCCGGGAAATATCCGGCGGCTACCGCCGCACCACCAACAACCGCATGGAAATTCTCGCCGCCGTCGTCGCCCTGGAATCCCTCACTAGGCCCTGCCGGGTTACATTGTTCAGCGACTCCCGCTACGTCGTCGATGCCATGACCAAGGGATGGGTCCGCCGCTGGAAAGTCAACGGCTGGAGGCGCAACCGCCGGGAAGCAGCCATTAACCCCGACCTCTGGGAACGAATGCTCCAGGCCAGTGCCGCCCATGACGTCGATTTCCGATGGGTTCCCGGCCACGCCGGCGTTCCCGAAAACGAGCGTTGCGACCGCCTCGCCGTTGAGGCCGCTCACGGAAAAGACCTGCCCCCGGATACCGGCTACGAGTCCGCTCCGGCCGCCGCCCCTCCCCGCCTCCCTTCCTGAACCGGCTCCAGGGACACCCGGTTTGGGATCTGATGCCGGGCGTACGCCTTTCCGGGCAAGTTCGGGTGCCATCCCTTGTCTCTTCCCCTGGATGCGTGTCCGCAATAATAAATATTGGATAATAAGTCAGACCAATTTCGTCCAAAAATCGTTGACACCCACTTTCGGCGGGTGGTAACCTGATTTTGTAGCAAGCGGGGATCAGTTCACCCGCTTGGCTCCGAAAGCCCTCCAGGAGGTGGAATATGGTTAAGGTATTCGTACTGCACCATAATTGGAAGTTTCCTTGTTGCCTCCCTGTTGGTGGGCGTTAGGAGTCGACGGGTAACCCCAACGGCAAAGGCGTCCACCGACAGGGAAGGGGCGAGGCGCGCACAGGCGCCGGACGCTCCAGGATCGGGCCTAACCGGTCCGGCCCCGCTGGTAGGAATACCGGCAACGAGGGCAAAAAAGTCAGGACTCGGCGCATCCCGCCGAGTCCTGATCCTTTTCTCATCCAATGACCGGGAAGGGGATCATGCCTTCACCCACTTCCCTCCAAAGCCGTGCGGTATTGGTCGGGAGTGTTCAGGTCCCACAGGAGTTCTTCCAGCCCCAGCTCCAGCCGCGTCGTTCGGTCCCGGTGCCGTTCAGTGACGGCGCGCATTCCCTGGGTTTCCTCCTCGATACCCAGCATCTCGTCCAGCAGGGAGGCGTCCGCCAGGATCGGATGTCCTCCCTTCCCGTTGCAGCAGGGAATGGTCAGAAGGGCATCCCCGCCCTGGTGCGCATCCACAATCCGACGGATGGTCTGCCCAGTCCGGGGCTGGTCCACGTTGAGGAACATTATCGTACCTGTGCTGCGGCCGTCCACCGCCAGCAGACCGGCCTTGATGGATGTGGTCTTGCCTTCCAGGTAATCGCGGTTCAACACCCATCCGACCCCGTCCCTCCCCTCCAGCAGCGGCCGCAATTCCTCCGCCCGGTGTCCCAGCACAACGATAACTTCATCCGCCCCGCCTTCCCGCAGGACGGCGACCTGATGCTCCAGTAAGGTCAAGCCCTGCCACGAAAGCAGGGCTTTCAGTTCCCCCATCCGGCGGGACTCCCCCGCCGCCAGAAGGATTGCTGTCACCTTCCCGGGACGGCTGGACACTCTCTGTCCCTTCCCGCTAGGCGTTGACCATGCGGGCCACCTTCTGCGCCGACCGTTCCAGGAACCAGTCGTCCATCTTCAGTTGACCCCCCTTGCCGCCGCGCCGGGTCATGATAATCTCCGACATCACGCTCACGGCAATCTCTTCGGGTGTCAACGCGCCGATGTCCAGTCCAATGGGAGACTTGACATCCCTCAGCCGGTCCAGCGTGACCCCCTGCTGGAGCAGCCGCTGGTAGATCATCAGCGACTTGCGGCGGCTCCCCATGAGTCCAATGTAGCGGGCCCGGGTGTTCAGCGCCGACTCCAGGGCCATGTCATCGAACCGGTGCCCCCGGGTCGCCACCACGATGAAGGTGTTCACGTTCAGCGAGACCTGGCTCGACCAGTCGTCGTAGGGGGTCACCACCGTTTCGTCGGCGTAGGGGAACCGCTCGCTGTTGGAAAATTCGGGGCGGTCGTCCACCACCACCACCCGGTATCCCAGGGTGGTGGCCAGGTCCGCGGTGGCCTTTCCGACGTGCCCCCCGCCTACCATCACCAGGGTCGGCGGAGTCGTGAACCCTTCGATGAAAACCTCGACGCCCGCGTCCGTTATGAAGCTCTCGATATTGCCGACTTCGGCAACCTGGCGGCACAGGTCCATCGCCCGTTGGTCCAGTTCAGGATCGCCCAGCGTGCCGGAAACCTGACCTCCGCTCCTGAGCAGTAGCTTGGCCCCCATTCCCTGGGCGCCCGGCGGAACATTGACCACCGTGGCAAGGGCCACCGGCTCCCCTCCGTTATACGCGTCCAGCAGCTCCTGCCCTACCTCGGCGAAATCCGCCGCTTCCCGGAAGGGTTCCAGGTAGAAGTACATCGTCCCGCCGCAGACCAGACCGTCCCTGGCCGCGATGTCCTCGTTCAGAAAGTAGTCTTTGAACTCCGGCCCGCCGTTGTTGCGCAGGATCTCCTGCGCGGCAAACCAGATGTCCCCTTCGACGCAGCCGCCGCCCAGGGTGCCAAGCCCGCTCCCGTCGTCTCGGACCAGGAGCATCGCTCCCGATTTCTGGGGAGTGGAGCCCTTGGTCCGCACCACCGTCGCCAGGACGCATGGCTGCCCTTCTTCGAGAAGCTTCACCGCTTCCTGAATGACCTCTTTCATATCTCTTGCCCTCTCGGAGAAAGCTGGTCTTTTATTCCCTGGAAGACCCGGCAGAGCCGCCGCTTTGCCGACTCCTTGATTATATCCCAACCTTACCCGGTTGTTACAACGAGTCGAGAATCCCGCGGGTAACCGGCAACGCGCCGGTTCCCGGCGTCGTCTCCCGACGAAGCGGCGCGAGGCACGGCAAGGCCAGGGCCGGCCTCCGGATGTCGGAACTGCCGCCCGCGCGGTGCCCCCGGAGCACGATTTCCCCCTAACTCGCTTACGAAAATCTGTCAATTTCTCATCAATTATAGTAAACTATCAGTTGAATCTCTAATCGCAGCCTGGCCTGATGACCACCGTCGCCGTCACTTCAGTAGACCATGAAAATGCTGAAGAATACGTCCAAGTCCTGGAATCCTTGGGTGCGGAGGTACGCATCCTTACTCCCGGCGCCTCCGGCTATTCCGGGCAGTTGATGGAGGGTGTGGGCGGCCTGCTCCTTTCCGGCGGTCCCGACGTGGACCCCCGGCTCTACGGGGCAGTCCCCCAACCGGATGCCGGGCTGGATCTCTGCCGTCCCCTGGATGACATGGAGCTGGAAGCCCTGGAATACGCCTTGACCGAGGACATGCCGGTGCTGGCCATCTGCCGAGGAATGCAGCTGCTCAACGTCGCCTTCGGCGGGAGTCTCATCCAGGACCTGCCCGGCCACCGCAACGGCGCCGACGATACTACGACCAAGCACCTCATCTATCTCGCTCCCGGGGCCAAGGCATCCGCTGTGATTGGTTCCGCCGGCTTTTTCCGGGTGAACAGCATTCACCACCAGGGCCTTCGGGAACCCCAGCGGGCGGAGGGGTTGATGTCCACCGCCTACGCCGTTGATGACGGCCTGATAGAAGGGCTGGAAAGCCCCAGTCACAGCTGGGTAATCGGCTTGCAGTGCCATCCCGAGCGGCAGAACGAAGTTCCCAGAAGCTTTAACAACCTGTTCGCCGCGTTTATAGACCGGGCCTCGGACCACCTCGGTCGGACCGGCCGCCGCTGACCAATTGGCGTCCCCCGCCCGGCAAGCGCCGCTTTTGCGCCACATTCCGGGCATCTGCCCGTGTCATAGATCCGCAGAGCCACCGCGAAACGGACCGGGACTCTGCGTATAACGGGGCCCTCTTGTAGTCGGAACGGATGATAACCAGAAGGAGCACAGGTTCATGGTAACCGCCACCACGCCCCCGGAAGACCGGATTAACCCCATCCCCATCGAAGAGGAGATGCGTACCTCGTATCTGACCTATGCCATGAGCGTCATCGTCGCCCGGGCCCTGCCCGACGTGCGCGATGGTCTGAAGCCCGTCCAGCGGCGCATCCTCTACGCCATGCACGATATGGGAATCCGCCCCGGCTCCCAGCACCGGAAGAGCGCCCGGATCGCCGGAGAGGTGCTCGGCAAGTTCCACCCCCATGGCGAAGGGTCCGTCTACGACACCCTGGTGCGCATGGCCCAGCCCTTCTCCATGCGCTATCCCCTCATCGACGGGCAGGGGAATTTCGGCAGCGTGGACGGGGACCCGCCCGCCGCCATGCGCTACACCGAAGCCCGCCTCGCCGCGATCTCCGAGGAGCTTCTGGCGGACATAGACCAGAACACCGTCGATTTCCTGCCCAACTTCGACGATTCCATCGAAGAACCCACCGTCCTGCCCAGCCGCCTCCCCAACATGCTGGTCAACGGGACCACCGGCATTGCCGTGGGCATGGCCACCAATATCCCACCCCACAACCTCGGCGAAATTTGCGACGCCGTCTGCTATCTCGTCGACAATCCCAACTGCACCGCCGAGGACCTGATCAAGCTCGTGCCCGGGCCCGACTTCCCCACCGCCGGCATCATCCGCGGTACCTCCGGCATCGTCGACACCTACAACACCGGCCGCGGCCGGGTCGTCATGGAAGCCGCTACCGAAATCGAAGAAGTGAGGGGCGGGCGGCAGCGAATTATCGTCTCCGAGCTCCCCTACCAGGTCAACAAGGCCACCCTGGTGGAGAAGATCGCCCAGCTCACCCGGGAAAAACGGGTCGAAGGGATCTCCGATATCCGGGACGAGTCCGACCGTCACGGAATGCGCGTCGTCATCGATTTGCGCCGGGATGCCCAGCCGACCATCGTGCTCAACAACCTCTACAAGCACACCTCCCTCCGCAGCGCCTTCAACTCCATTGTCCTCGCCCTGGTCGACGGACAGCCCCAGGTGCTCCCTCTCAAGCGAGCCCTGGCCCTTTTCATCGAGCATCGCGAGGAAGTAATCCGCCGCCGTTCCGAGTTCCGGCTTCAGCGGGCCCGCGACCGTGACCACATCGTCCAGGGACTGCTCCTCGCTCTCGACCAGATGGACGAGGTCATCAACACCATCCGCGCTTCGGCCGATGTCGAAGAAGCCCGCACCAACCTCATGCAGCGATTCGACCTCAGCCAACCCCAGGCCCAGGCCATTCTCGACATGCAGCTCCGCCGCCTGGCCGCCCTGGAACGGGAACGCCTGGAGAAGGAGCACCAGGACCTGCTGACCACCATCGGCGAGCTCGAGGCGTTGCTAGCCGACCCCGCCAAGATTCGTGAGGTCATCAAGGAGGAAACCGTCAAGCTCAAGACCGACTTCGGCGATGCCCGACGGACCGTCATCTACCCCGACGAGGTCGAGGAGCAGTCCGCTGAGGACTTCATCACGCACCAGGACGTTGTCATCACCCTCAGCCAGCGGGGATACATCAAGCGCGTGCCTCGCGAGACCTACCGCACCCAGCACCGCGGCGGCAAGGGCGTCCGGGGCATGAACATCCGCGACGACGACGACCTCATGCAGCTCGTCATCGCCGACACCCACGACACCCTCCTTATGTTCACCAACCGGGGACGCGTCTATCCGGTGCGGGTTTTCAACATCCCCTCAGACACCTCCCGAACCAGCCGCGGCACATTGATGATCAACCTCGTTCCTCTCGCCCCGGGAGAGCAGGTCCAGACCATGCTCCGCACCCAGAATGCGCGGGAGGAGGACCTGCTTATTCTCGCCACCAGGCAGGGGCAGGTAAAAGCGCTGAAGGAAAAGGAGCTGGGCAATATCCGCCCCAAGGGTCTCGCTGTGATGAACCTGAAGGACGACGACGAACTCATCAGCGTGTGCCCCCGTGGGGAAGGCGATGACGTGGTCATGGTTACGAAGCAGGGCATGTCCATCCGCTTCGCCGTCGACGACCTCCGGACCCGCACTCGGTACGCCGGCGGTGTCAAGGGAATAAACCTCACTAAACCCGGCGACCAGGTTGTGGGAATGGCCGTGGTTGCCGGCAGCCCGGAGGAAACCGCTGATCCCGACAATCCAGCCCCGAACCCGGAACCCGGCCAGGCCAACGACCAACTGCTCGTGGTCAGCGAGCGCGGATTTGGCAAATGTTCCGACCTTGGACTCTACCGTACCCAGGGCCGGGGCGGACAGGGCATCATCACCTTCAAGGTGACGGAACGGACCGGGCCGGTCGCCGCCATCATCAAGGTGGAGCCGGAGTCGGCCGACGAAGAATTGTTCATCATCTCGGCCAAGGCCCAGATCGTCCGTATCGGCCTGGACGGCGTTCGCCGCGCTGGCCGCGCCACCCAGGGAGTCATCCTCTGGCGGGACCGGGTTGACGAAGACTACGTCGCCTCCGTCTCCCTCTGCCCGCGGGACCTGATCCCGGACGAGGAGGAATCCAGCCCTGGCCAGTCCCGCAACGGCCACAAGCCAAATTCTTCCTCTGGGAAGTAGTTCCCTTCCCATGAATTAGGCCCGGTCCCGGACAACCGAGGGAGGTTTTCGGAACCGGGCTTTGCCTTTCCCTGCCGGGAATACCAGGTGCCCGTTTCGTAGAGCAAACTGCCGGAAGCGTGGCCCCGAGTTCTCGGAATTGCGTCCGGGAACCCGGCATCCGCTGAATTGCCTTTCAGTTTCCCCACTCAATAATACGAATACATATCAGGAATAGGTGTTTAATATTCTCACTCATGTCTTAAGCATTGCGTTTTCCTGAACATTGCTTTCGAAATACTTGATGCACCCATAATAGTTCGATATAATCTCCGTCGGCTTGAACAACGATTTGCAATCACCGCATGGGCTACATTCGTATAAACGGGCAAGTCTGATGAAATTGGTTTTCCTCCACGGAGCCGGGAACTCCAGCCTCTCCTTCTACTACCAGCTCCGGCACTTCCGCAATTCAAAGGCGATAGATCTTCCGGGCCATCCTGCCGGACAGCCATGCAGTACCGTGGAGGGCTACGTGGAATGGGTCCGGGGATTTATCGCGGCCCGCCGCTACAAGGACGTGGTCCTGGGCGGCCATTCGATGGGAGGCGCCATTGCGATGCAATACGCATTGCAATACCCGGATGAACTCAAGGGGCTGATCCTTGTCGGCACCGGCGCCAGGCTCCGGGTTCACCCCGATTACCTGGCCCAGTCCCGCCTGGCCGGTCCCGACGACCCGGATTGGCTCGAGCGGCAAAGGTCCTACTACACCGGAGTCGAGCAGGACATCGTCAACGCCCTCATGATGCGGGCCAGGGAAGTCGGCCCTTCCGTTGAGCACAACGACCTGATGGCCTGCGACCGCTTCGACGTAATGGAAGAAGTCGAAGCCATTAAACTTCCAACGCAGATTATCTGCGGCAAGGAAGACGGCATGACCCCGGTCCGGTACTCCGACTACCTGTCACAGCGTATTCCCGGATCCAAGAGGGTGATCATCGGAGGGGCGGAGCATTTCGTCCAGCTCCAGCAGTACCGCCAGGTTAACCTGGCTATCGAGAAATTCGTCAAGCGGCTGGGCCGACGCTAACCCGGCCTACAAACCGCGCTGAGATCGCCCCGGGGATCCCGGTTACCCCGCGTTGGGGTGGTACCACCGGCTTTGGTAGAACATTAGCGGCGACCCATCATCGTGTTGTTGCAGTTCCTGCACTTCACCGAAGTAGACCGTGTGGTCCCCGTAGACATGGGCGCCAACCACGGTGCATCCCATGAAGACCATCGACTTGTCCAGGATGGGGATGCCGGTTTCCGTCATCGTATAGTTGTACTCCACTGAACCCGTCCGGTCTTCGGGCCGCCTGGCAAAGTACGCCCCCAGGTCCTCCTGTTCCTCGAAGAGAATGTTGATCCCGAACCCGCCCTGCTGCTCTACGTAGCCGTGGGTGTGGGTGCCGTGGGCCACGCACACCAGCACGGTCGGGGGATCCAGGCATACCGAGGTGAACGAGTTCGCGGTCATAGAGTGGGGGACACCCTCGTCGTCAACGCTGGTTACCACGGTCACGCCCGTGGCAAACTTGGACATCGCTTTCCTGAACTCGTCTCTTTCTACCAACTTTGTACCTTCTTCCGGGAAATTCTTGATTCAGCGGGGCATCCGAGGGATCCGTGGCATCGGTCCGGCTGATTTTTGGGCAATTATAACCCCACCCGTATTTTCTAGCCAACAAACTACCCGCCGCCGCCAACCCACTGCCCCGACATGGCCGTCAGTTGGGGAAGGGCCGGAAACAGTCCGCCAGTTCCACAGCCCCCGCCCGTCCCCCGCAGCTAGGTTCCAGCTTTGCCACCGTGCCGGGAAGGATCGAACCGGAAAACAGCCCAGGATGAGTCAACTCCGCCAGCATCTCCAGTCCCTGCACTATTCTGGGCCCGGGCCTGCTGAAGAAAACGTGGTCGATGAGATACACTTCCCCGGATTTCACCGCCGGAATGTCCCACCAGCCCTTCTGCTCCGCCAACCAGGAAACCTCCCGCATGTGCCGGCCCAAATCAGACGAACAAAGGTCAATGAACAGCTTTTCCGGGACGTAATCCAGCACCTCTTGCCAGTCTATCCGGGCGGCCGGACAACCCGGTTCGTACAACTCCTGCCGTCCTCCTGCCCGGAGCAGCATGTCCGGTATCCAGTGCCCTCCTATTACCAGCGGGTTGATTCCCTCCAGTGAATAGACCCTTGGCTGATATGAGGCTGCGGATACCGCCGCTTCCACCGCCTCCACCCTGGAACGCATTTCAGCAGCTATCCGCTCCGCAGCCCCCTCCGCCCCACAGACCCTTCCAACGTCGTAGATGCTGTCGAAAATTTCCTCGACGGTCCTCGGGTTCAGTATCAGCACCTCCGGCTGGACCGGCATTGGCTCCACCGCCCGGCCCACGGTTGCGGCATCAACCTCGCAGAAGTAGCAAAGGTCTTGGGTCAGCACCACATCCGGCGGATTTCCCCTCAGCCATTCCTCGTCCAAGTCGTAAGGACTCTCCCCAGACTCCAGTATCCGGCGCATGGCCTCTTCGACTTCCTCGCTGGACATCACCGATGGGTCGATTTTGCTGCGGCACACCACCCGCTTGTTGCACGCCTCGGGCGGATAGTCGCAGAGGTCCGTTAGCCCGCAGATATGGTCGCCTAACCCCATGGCGAACAGGATTTCCGTCGCGCTGGGCAGCAGCGAGCAGATGCTGGGAGAATTCGCCATTTGAAAAACCTTCCTTGACCCCGGGGAATTGACCCAGGCCGGCGTAGTTGGTCCAGCCCTTCGGGAAATTTCCCGGTGGTCGATGGCAATGCTTCGGAACAACTGGTGTTGTATTATAAACGCCGTGGCCACATCCAACCTTCCCCGGGCCGGGCACACCGGGAATGCACCGTTCATTGCTTTCGCTCCTTTCGTCTTCAACGCACCCGTCTGCCAATGACTCAAGCTGACCCCCACGCTCCCCAGGCTTGGACTATCCCGTCCTTGACCGGTCTCGCCGCCTTCGGTTTCGGCATCACCGGCATGTTCCTGGCCATGGAAGCCGTCATTATTCCCAGCCTGATCCTGGAGCTGGCTCCGTCCGGCGCCAAGAACACTTTCCTGGGCGGACTGGGTTTCGCGGGAATGATCGTTGCCGCCCTCGTCCAGCCCATCGCCGGATGGTACAGCGACCGCACCTCAACGCCTTTTGGAAGGCGTGTCCCTTTCATCGTCTGGAGCACAGTGTTCGTTACCCTCGGCCTTTCCGGCCTGGTGGTAGCCGATGACTACTGGTCCCTGTTCATTCTCTGGTTATTCATCCAGGCCAATGCCAGCATCGGGTTTGGGCCATTCCACGCCCTCATCCGCGACCTTGTCCCCACCAACCGTATAGGCGTCGCCTCATCGCTGAAAATCCTGGCCGACGGCGCCGGTGGCGTAACCCTGGTGGCCCTGACCGGACTCGTTATGAGCCGTTACACCGGGGATGAAGCCTCCTTTTGGCTGGGGGTAGCCCTGGCGGTAATCGCCGCAGCGGTCATCGCGTCAGCCCTCGTAAGCTCCTATACCGTGGTCACCCGTGAACGGTCTCGACGCTTCCAATACCGGCGCAACATCGAGACCCTCAGGAATCCATCCGGCCTGCATCCCCACCTGCCCTGGTATCTCGTCTCCCGTTACCTCCTGGTCACCGCCGTCATAGTATTCCCCACCTATGGACTGTTCTTTTTGAACGACGTCGTGGGCGTCGACAACCCTGCCCAGACCCTGGGACTGATGATCCTTTTCATCGGGGGGGCATTCATTGTCAGCGTATACCCCGCCGGGCAGTTGTCCGACCGCATCGGGAGGAAGCCCGTGGTGGTCGGCGGGTCCCTGGCATCCGCTGCGACCACGCTTGCCATGCTCGCCGCCGGGAACCAGACCGAAGCCCTCCTCGTCGCTAGCCTCGTCGGCGGTTCCGTGGGAGTGGTCCTCAGCGCCAGTTGGGCCATGGCCAACGACCTCGGCACCGAGGGCCGGGAAGGCCAGCACATGGGCATCGTCAACCTGGCCACCATTGGGGGGGCAGCGTCGGCCAAGCTATTGGGACCGGGCGTAGACCTCCTGAACCTGGCAGCCCCCGGTCTCGGGTATTCCGCCCTGCTGGTGGGTTGTGCGGTGGTGTTTGTGGTGGCCGCGCTGTTGATACTTCCCATCCAACCGCACCCTGCTCCCGCCTCCGACGCCCCGGTCCAGTGACACGGCGTGGCGTTCCCTGCCAACCACCACCATTTCCGCCCAAGAACGGCCTGCCCCCGCGTTCCCATCTTTCCCGTCTTTCCCGCGTAGGCGGGAATCCAGACCCCGGTAAGCCCCTCGACAACTGCCGGCCCCAGGGGCAACTCTGCAATCATCCTCCTAACGTGCCGCAACCCCTTGTCACCGGGGTTAGAATACAGGCAGAATCGCCGGAAGACTGGCGGACGCCCGATGCGGTACCCACATCTCCAATCCCATACCGGAAGAACGCAAAAGGAGGCATAGCCCATGACCACCGAGACCCAGCACGAACACGGCCATTCCCACGGCAACGGCCACTCCCACACCCATACCGCCGCATCCGAAATGCGCACCGCCGCCGTCGCCTTCCTCAACAGCCTGTCCACGGACCAGAAGGCCGCCGCCACCTTCGACTATATCGACGGCGAACGCATCTTCTGGTATTACCCGCCCCTCAACCGCCACGGCCTCCTCCTCCGCGACATGGAAGGCCCCCAGCGATCCCTCGCCTACGGGCTAATGGCCACCGGACTCAGCCCCGAGGCCAACCTCCAGGCTCGAGCCATCATGGACCACGAGCTCATCCTTGGCCCCCTGGAAGTCGAGCAGAACGCCGTTACCTACCCCCGCGACCCCCTCTTGTACAGCTGGAGCATCTTCGGCGATCCCGAAGACGCCGGCCATCCCTGGGGCTGGCGAGTCGAGGGACACCACGTCTCCCTCCACTACTCCGTCTGGGCCGACGAGGTCCTGTCCATGACCCCCTTCTTCTTTGGCGCTAACCCGGCCCGCGTCCCCCATGGTTCCCAGCAGGGACTCCGCATCCTAGGACGCCGCCAGGATCTGGCCCTAGAGCTCATGGAAAGCATGGACTCCGGCCAGCGTTCCAAGGCTGTCATCTATCGTGAGGCCCCCGCCGACATCATCACTTTCAACTCCTCCCAGGCGTCCCTCCCCGAGGAGGCCGGCATCCCCGCTACCCAGCTCAACGGCACTCAGCGCGAGGTGCTCACCGCCCTGGTTACCGACTACGTGATGAAAGCCCGCGCCGACCTGGCCCAGGAGCGCCTCGACAGCCTCCTCCACGACGGCGGACTGGACAAGATTCATGTCGCCTGGGGCGGCCCCGTCGACGCCGGCCAGCCTCACTACTACCGGCTCCACGGCGGCAACTTCGTCGTCGAGTACGACAACCGGCAGAACGGCGCCAACCACATCCACTCCGTCTGGCGCGACGTCAAGAACGACTTCGCCTACGACGTCCTCCGTCAGCACCTGATTATGTACCACATCGTCTAGGCACAACAGGCCGCTATCGTATATTAGCTGGAGGTCGTGATGCCAATGAGGGAGACTGTTCTCGCGCACCTTTCTTGGATGCTTACCAACCAGCGCGAAAATATCGCGGTAGCGGCCCTCGGACATATTTTGCAACAATCGGACGCTTCAAAACGCGCTCTTTACAGTCTGTTGCGGGCGGAAATTCCTGAGGTAGCCGGCATAGCTAGGGTCGAAACTCAGTCGGCCGTCGAGGGTAACCGCCCGGACTTGGCTTGCGTGAACCAACAAGGCAAGGAGCATGTTCTGGTCGAAGCGAAATTCGATGCGGCGTTGCAGCCGACCCAACCCGTAACGTACCTGGAGCGCTTACCGACAAATGTGCCATCCGCCCTTATGGTGATTGCGCCACATCGGAGATTTGATGAACTGTGGTTGGAACTCTGCAATCGTGTGTCGCGGTCCGAAGGCTTCAAATTGGAACAGAAAAGCATTATCCCTGACGTACGAAGCGTTTCGGTAGGATACGGCAGATTCTTGGTCCTCACCGGGTGGAGTTTCTTGCTCGAACAGATGATGCTCAAATGTGTTGCCACCGGCGACGAGCTCGCCGTAAGGGACATCCACCAACTCCAAGGCTTGGTTGAACTGGAAGACGCGACTGCGTACCATCCTATGCCAGAGCGACTGGATCCACGCGACATTGACTTGATCCCCCAGTTGAAGGAACTGGCCATCGAGGCAGTCCGAGAAGGCGCGCAGAAAGGGTGCGTGAGTACCTCGGGGCTCCGTGCTGGCAACGCCCCCGATTATTATTATCGCCGTTATTTCAGGATTGCAGGGGTCATCGCCTGGCTTGGGATCGACTTCCAGTTGTGGGACAACCATGACACCCCACTTTGGTTCGGATTTGAAAACCCGAAAAACTTCACCAAGACAGTCCGTGACAAACTCGCTGATCTCAGACAACAAAACCCTCCAGCCCATTTGCAAGATGTCCCTTATTACTCGGGTAACCAGGATTTCATCCGAATTACGATTAAACGTGGGGTTTCGCACCAAGCTACCCTCGCCGACATCGTTGCCCAACTTGAGCACATCGCAAACTTGCTCGGTTGATCCTTCCCTCCCCCAACCTTGACACCATTTCTCCCCCGCTAATACACTCCCCCCTGCAACCGGGACCAAATACGGCCCCGCAACTATCTACAACGGAGGAAACACGCCAAATGGTCGCAGTTAAAGGTTTTGCCAACGGGCAGATTACGGCGGAAATCGCCCAAGCCTGCAATAACTGGCTCAACAGTCTCAGCCCGGAGCAGAAAGCCAAGGGCACCTACGACTTCCGGGACGGCGAGCGCATCTTCTGGTACTACCCGCCCCTCAACCGCCACGGCCTTGCCCTCCGCGACATGGACCAGAACCAGCGGGACCTAGCCTACGCCATCATCGACTCCACCCTGGCCCCCGACACCGCCGAGAAGGCCAAGCTCATCATGGAGCACGAGCTCGTCCTGGGCCCCATCGAGGTCGAGGAGGGCAGCGCCAACTGGGACCGCAACCCCGAGCTCTATTACTGGACCGTCTTCGGCGAGCCCGGCGGCGACGGCCCCTGGGGCTGGCGTGCCGAGGGACACCACGTCTCCCTTCACATCAACTGCTGGGACGACAAGATCATCTCCGTCACCCCCTTCTTCCTGGGCGCCAACCCCGCCGAGGTTCTCAAGGGAGACAAGCAGGGTCTCCGCATCCTCGACCGCCGCGAAGACCTGGCCATCGAGCTGATTAACAGCTTCGACGACGAACAGAAGTCCCGGGCCATCCTCCACGACAAGGCCCCCTGGGACATCCTCACCTACAACTCCAGCAAGGCCGCCGTGCACGACAACGAGGGCGTCGCCGGTTCCGAGATGACCGGCTCCCAGCGCGAGACCCTCATGTCTCTCATCACCGAGTACGTCAACGGGATGCGCTCCGAGTACGCCGAAAGCAAGATGGCCGACATTCGCGCCGGCGGACTGGACAACTTCCGCGTCGTTTGGTCCGGCGCCCTAGACCGCAGCCGTGACCACTACTACCGCATCCACGGCGGCAACTTCATCATCGAGTTCGACAACATCCAGAACGGCGCCAACCACATCCACTCCGTCTGGCGCGACGTGGAAAATGACTTCGGTGAAGACGTGATGCGCGACACCAAGAAAGGATACGAAATCCTGTAACCCCTCCCTCGCCGGGCCTGATTCCGGCAGAACGCCTCCACGGTCTGCACCCGCTGGCCCCGGCTCAATGCCGGGGCCAGCCCTTTATCAGGGGGTTTGGGGGATGAATCCCCCAACGTAACCCTCCCTCCGGTTTACACTGTCTGGGACGGGCATTAAGCTTGGCCCAGCCCGCCTCCGGTCCCTTACCCGTCCCGGCCATCCAACCAACGGAGCCGCCTGCCGCCATGACCACCGCTGGACACAGCGCCATCCGCCGCGACCTCCGCGAGAAACTGACCGGAGAAGCCCGCTACTCCGCCGACCTCAAGCTGCCGGAAATGGCTCACGGCCTCATCCTCCGCAGCCCCCACCCCCACGCCGACATCCTTAGCATCGACGCCACCGAGGCCGAGGCCCTCCCCGGCGTCCACGCCGTCATCACCCCCTTCACCGTGCCCACCGGAAAGCTCGCCCCTGACCTGCTCATCCTGGACACCCGCGCCCGCTTCGTCGGCGACGAGGTGGCCGCCGTCGCCGCTGATGACCTCGACACCGCCCGCCGCGCCCTGGAGCTCATCAACGTCGAGTACCGCGTCCTCCCCTTCATCCTCGACCCTGCCGAAGCTCTGGGACCGGACGCCATCGCCATCCACCCAGGCGGCAACCTGGCCATCCCCGAACCCCTTTCCCTGGAACGAGGCAGCGCCGAGCAAGGCTTCGCCGAAGCCGACCTGGTCTTCGAGGAGCATTACTCCGTCCCCACCCACTCGGCAACATCACTGGAACCCCGCGCTGCCCTGGCATCCTGGGATGGCGACTCGCTGACCCTGTGGAAGTCCACCCGCGGCGTCCACGTCGACCGCGACGCCATCGCGGGAGCGTTGGGCATCCCGTCATCCCGCGTCCGCGTCGTCGGCCCCTTCCTCGGCGCTGGGTTCGGCAACAAGGACGAGTCCCGCCTTGGCGCTATCGCCGCCGTCCTGTCGCAACGCGCCGGACGGCCCGTGCGCGTGGAATACTCCCGCGCCGAGGAGTTCGTCGCCGGCCGCACCCGCCACGCCGCCGAGATCGACCTCAAAATCGGCGTCAAGCGCGACGGGTCCATCACCGCCATCCACGGCAAGGCCCTCCTCAACACCGGCGCCTACCAGGCTTCCGTCGCCGGAGTCGCCCGCCGCCTCGGCCAGGGGATGCTCTACCTCTACCGCTGCCCCAACGTCAAATATGAAGCCCTCCCCGCCTACACCAACTGCCCGGTCGCCGGCTCCTACCGCGCCCTTGGCGCTCCCCAGGGGCACTTCGCCCTGGAAACCCTCATGGACCGCATCGCCGGAGAGTTGGGAATAGACCCCCTGGAGTTCCGCTTCCGCAACCACGTCCCCCGGGAAGGCCAGCCCGGCCAACGCCAGTCCCCGCCGGACCAGATCATAGACAGCCAGCCCCTGGAAGGCGGCATCCCCTTCTCCAGCAACGAGTTGGACCGGTGCCTGCGCCGCGGCGCTGAGGCTTTCGGCTGGGACAATCCCATGCCCTACTCCGGCGACCCCTTCCTCAAGCGCGGCAAGGGAATGGCCATGATGATTTATCGAGGAGGCCCCGGCTCCGTCTCCGCCGCCGAAGTTCGGACGGACCGCTCCGGCCGGATAACCCTCACCTCCGGGTTGATGGACGTGGGCGAAGGCGCATCCACCGTCCTGCCCCAGATGGTCGCCGACGTCCTTGGCGTCTCTGCGGACGACATCGCCGCCCACTTCGCTGACTCCGCCGATACTCCTGACGCGCCCATCACCGCTGGCTCCACTGCCACCTTCTCCACCGGCACAGCCGTCGTCAGGGCCGCCACCGAAATCCGCCGGCGTCTCCTCGAAATCGCCTCCGTCGGGCTGGAAGCCCCGGTAACGGAACTCGACGCCGCCGACGGTGCCATCTTCGTCCGCTCCGACCCCTCCCGCCGCATGACCATCCCCGAAGTTGCGGCCCGCATGGACGGCGACCATATCTCCGCCGAGGCCACCATCACCCCCGGCAGCCCCGACTACATCGTCAACTCTTTCGGCGCCCACTTCTGCGAGGTCGAGGTCGACACCGCCACCGGAAGGGTCCGCGTCCTGCGCTACGTCGCTGCCCACGACTCCGGCCGCATCATCAACCCCCGCCTTGCCCTCAACCAGGCCGAGGGCGCCGTCTCCCAGATGCTCGGCTTCGCCCTGTCGGAAGAGCTCGTCACCGACGGCCCCACGGGCGTCACCCTCAACCCCAGCTACCTGGAGCACAAGAGCCCCACCATCCTCGACTACCCCGACCTCCAGGTAATCTTCGCCGACAACATCGACCCCGTCGGCCCCCTGGGAGCCAAGGCCTTGGGAGAAGTACCCTCACCCGGCCCGGCGGCCGCCATCGCCAACGCCATCCACCACGCCACCGGCCTCCGCCTCACCACCCTACCCTTCACCCCCGACCGGATACTCGCCGCTATCGCTTCCAACAGCTCCCAATAGTCTACGGGCAAGTTAAAATGGGATTCGGACCACTCCAAAAGGAACGATAAACATGGCAACTCCCGAGCCTGCCCCGCCGGAACCAACCAAGGGGATGACCCCTTCTGAATACGTGGACTTGGCCGACCGCGAACTCGCCGCCGGCAATCACCGCCACGCCGCCGGCCTTCTCTGGAAAGCCACCGAAGCCACCTTCATCAACCTCGCTGACTCCCGGGGAATTGACCGCAGCGACCCCGAACTCATCGACGTCGCCAAGGCTTTGGAAGCCGACGGCTCCGTCCCTAAATTCCACTACCGCGGCGGATTGGGGGCTGGCAAACTTCTGCGTGACCACGCGGAATTGGACACTCTCGAAGATTATGAACTCGAATTCGCGTACGAGACCATGCGGGGATTCATCATAGAGTGCCAGGGTGACCTTTAGTCCACAGTCCAGTTCCAGAGCGGAACTGCACGAAGCTATGGCCCGCAACTACCGCAGTCGGGCCCAAATTTTGCTCGACCGGGACAGCGATCTTGATTCTGCGGGGGCTCTCTTGTACGAGTCCGCCAAGCAGTGCATCAACGCCGTCGCCAATCAACAAGGAGAAACCCCCGGCCCCACGAGAGCCAAGATGAGATTCCTGCGCGATTTGGTTGAACAGGACCCAATGGCTGCTGACATGCTGAGAAACTGGCAAAACGCTGTCCACCTCCACATCCACGCCGACCGTGGCAGCCTTATTCCCTCTGCGTTCATGGAACATTGGAGCGCCACCCAGTTCTTTATCAACCAGATGCTCCTCATCTACGGCTCCCCGGAGTAACCCATGCCTCCCTTCCAGCTCCTCTCACCCCAGTCCATCCCCGAAGCCGTCGCCCTCCTTGCCGCCGCAGACGGATCGGACAATACCCTCCCCATCGCCGGAGGCTCGGACCTCCTCAGCGAAATCAAGGAAGGCGTCGCCCGGCCGGACACCCTCGTCAGCCTCGCCAACATCCCCGGTCTGCAAGGGATAGCCGTCTCCGATGAAGAACTCACCATCGGAGCCGCCACCACCATCGCCGAAATCGCGGAGCACCCCATCATCCGGGAAGAATTCACCGCCCTGGCCCAGGCCGCTGCCGGACTGGCCACCCCCCAGATCCGCAACGTCGGCACCTTGGGAGGCAACCTCAACCAGCGTCCCCGCTGCTGGTACTACCGCCACCCCCTCACTAAATGCCTCAAGAAGGGCGGCGGTCACTGCTTCGCCATCGCCGGAAACAGCAAGTACCTCTGCCTCACCGGCGGCGACCGCTGTTACATCGTCCACCCCTCCGACACCGCCGTCGCCCTCCTGGCCTTCGACGCCGTCATTGACACCGCCGGACCCAACGGCGACCGCTCCATCCCCATCGGAGACTACTTCACCTCCCCCGCAGCCGATGTCACCCGCGAAAACTGCCTCCAGCCCGGCGAAATCCTCACCCGCGTCCGCATCCCCCGGTTGTCCGCCGGAAACACCACCCGCCCCAGCCTCTACCTCAAGGCCCGCGAGCGCGAGGCCGGCGACTTCGCCCTCGTCAGCGTCGCCGCCGTCATCGACCTCCACGACACCCCGGACGGATCCGCCATCAACCGCGCCGCCGTCACCCTCGGCGGAGTCGCTCCCATCCCCTACCGCGCCTCCGAAGTCGAAGACTACCTCACCGGACAACCCGTCTCCGACATCGACCCATCCCACGCCGGAAGCCTCGCCCTCCCCGAAGCCCGCCCCCTCACCCAGAACGCCTACAAGCTCCCCATGGCCCGCAACCTCATCCACCGCGCAGTTGCGCAACTGTCGATTGGCTCGACTTGAGACCGGCAGTCCCCCTGATTAGGGAATGACTCGTCTAAACTCGGGAAGGTAGCTGGAAAGCAGGTTCGTCGCACGAAATGGGAGGGAAAGGGGTCACTCCCCCTCCCCCGACAACCCCGCCAGAACCTCATAAAGCGCCGCAAAGTCCCTATCCCCCACCCCGAAGCCCCGCGCCGCCGTCAGCCACTGATTGCTCAGCGCCGTCGTCGGAAGCGGCACCCCCAGCTCCTCCCCCATCTCCAGCGCCAGCCTCAGGTCCTTCTGCATCATGTGTACGTCGAACAGCGGCTCTTCCGGCGGCTCCACGATCAGCGGAATCCGGTACTGCAGCGCCGGCGACGCCACCACGCTGTTCAGCAGCACTTCTATCGCCGTCTCCCGGGGAATCCCGCTCTTCTCCGCCAGCAGGATGCTCTCGCAGAAGGCCAGCACCTGCACCGGAAGGCTCAGGTTCGTCGCCACCTTCATCGTCACCGCCAGCCCGTTCTCCCCCACGTAGTTCACCGTCGGCCCGATCGCCTCCAGGATGGGCTTCACCCGCTCGAACACTTCCCGCTCTCCCCCGACCATGATGGACAGCCTCCCCGCCAGCAGCGTCACCTGGCTGCCCGACACCGGCGCGTCCAGCATCCGCGCCCCCGTCTCCGCCACCCGCTGGGAAAGCTCCCGGCTCGCCTCCGGGCTCACCGTGCTCATGTCCGCGAACACCTTCCCCGGACACAGCCCCGCCAGCAGCCCCTCCGAGCCCTCCGCCACTTCTAGGAGCGCCTGCGTGTCCCGCAGCATGGCTAGCGTGACCTCTGACGCCACCGCCACCGCTCGTGGACTGTCCGCCAACTCCACCCCCAGGTCCGCTAGCCATTGCGCCCGCGACCGGGTGCGGTTGTACCCCGTCACCTCGTGGCCGGCGTCCAGCAGCCGCTGCGCCATCGGCCCGCCCATCGTGCCCAACCCAATGAATCCGACCTTCGCCATCAATTCCTCCCATACGGTGTTCGTTCCGGGTCAAACCGGAATATACCACGCCACGGATTACTGACAGTTGCCCCCTTCCCAACCCTGCCGCCCTTTGGATACCATATCTTCAATCGCATATCAGGGACCCGGCAAACCCAGCCTGTACCGGCCGGAATGCGACAGATTGCAACAAAATGCGACGCAAAAAACTCTCCCGCCTCCGGGATCCCGCCCTCGTGCATCGGCTTGTATGTTCCCTTCACCTTTGCTAAAATCGGCCCAACTTGGGAGGGTGCTGTACCCCATCGCAACTGCGCCGCCCAGGATATGTGAATTTGCTCCCCGGGGAACCCCTGGCCAAATCCGGTCCGGTGACCGTTGGCTGGATCGTTCCCGTCAATAGCGGCGGAGCCTTGAAACTCACTTAGGAGGAGGAGGC
The DNA here is from genome assembly GCA_965203675.1 of Dehalococcoidia bacterium. Lineage (GTDB taxonomy): Bacteria > Chloroflexota > Dehalococcoidia > Lucifugimonadales > UBA3495 > CATOSK01. The sequence continues at coordinate 158,809 of CBDBDE010000002.1, forward strand.
TAAGTATGCCATCACTTTGGGAACATCTCAGGTTTGCCGGTGGCGAAGGCGAAGACCACCCCGGGCAGAGCTATGACGCTCAGCAGGGTGCCGAAAGCCAGGACATGGCGATGTACGTCAGCCATCCCCTGCCCAGCGCCGGCAACAGTTGGCCGACCATCATCGTCGTCCAGGAAGCCTTCGGCGTTAACCGCCACATCGAGCGCGTCTGCGACAAGTTCGCCGCCGAGGGATTCGTTGCCGTCGCTCCGGCCCTGTTCCACCGCGAGCATCCCAACCCCAAGCTCGGCTATGGCGACGAAGACGTCCCCGCCCGCACTCGCTACATGGAAGCCCTCCGCGATGACGAAATCGTCGAGGACATCAACGAAGTAATCAAGTGGACCCAGTCCGAGCAGTTCCGCCGCACCAACGGCAACAAGGTCGGCATCGTCGGGTACTGCGTCGGAGGACGTATTGCCTACCTCGCCGCCACCAGCTGCGAAGGCCTCAGCGGCGCCGCGGTGTATTACGGTGGGCGGATCCTCATTCCCTTCGGCGACGGTCCCGCTCCCATCGACCTGACCGGCAACATCAGTTGCCCGGTGCTGGGCAACTTCGGCGGCCAGGACGAAAACCCCTCTCCCGCCGATGTGGATGCCATCGCCGCGGCCCTCTCTGCCGCCGGCGTCTCCCACGACTTCAAGTCCTACCCCGACGCCGGTCACGGCTTCAACTGCGACGAGCGCGGCAGCTACAACCAGGCCGCTGCCGACGACGCCCTCGCCCGCACCATCGCCTTCTTCAAGGAGAACCTGGCCTAATCAGCCGGAACCTCCGTCCCTCGGGGACAAACGCGAAAGCCCGGGCAACAAATGCCCGGGCTTTCATATTTTCAAGACCACTCCGCTTCCATCGTCTTGGTCCGTCTTGGTCGCTGACCACCAGCCCGGCCAGACCAGCGCACAAGCGGTTGCCCAGAGGTTGGGCGTCGCTTTACTCCCGGAACGAGTTCCTGAACCGGTAAAGCGTCATCTCCGGCTCAATCGGCGAGACCGGCATGTAACCCGCCTCCTCGATCTTGGCCACGATGAACCAGGGGCCTTCCTGCTCGAGCGCCTGCACCAGCGCGCCCTCCAGCGATTCCAGGTCCCGAACCGTCTCCGTATGCTCGATGCTGCAGCTGCGGGCCACCTGTTCCAGGTCCGTCCCGTGCGCCGTATGACTGGCCTGGTGCCCCGTTTGCCCCCACTGCTCATTGTCCCAGACAATAACGATCAGGTTCTTCGGCTGCTCCCTTCCTATCGTCGCGATAGTTCCCAGGTTCATCAGCATCGACCCGTCGCCGTCCAGCGATATGACCTGCTCACCCGTGGATACCGCCATCCCCAGCGCGATCGAAGAGCACAGCCCCATGTTCCCGTAGGTATAGAAGTTCCGGTCCCGGTGACCCGCGTGCCACAGTTCATCGGTCGTCGGCCCCAGGTTGCTGACGATGGGCCGGTTTCCGGCGTGTTTCAATACCAGTTGCGTAGCTTCGAACCTAAGCAATCTTCCCTCCGTGGAGCAGTTGGGTCAGGCAGATGGCTACCGGCTGCCGGTTGGCGTGGCACAGCTTCATCGCCCCGTCGACGATGTTGTCCATCCGGTACTCGTCCTCCAGCGTGTAGTGGACCAGCCCCAACTGGTCCAGGATCGGACGGGTGGAACGCCCCATCGGCACCTGCGCGATGTTGAACTCCCCCGTGCCGCCCCTCAAGTTGATGAACATCGGGATGGGTGTCCGCGCCGGAATGCACAGGCTGGCGATGGCGTTGACGCTGTTGCCGAACCCGCTGGACTGCATGAACACCGCCGAGTTGCGGCCCGTCGCATAGGCGCCAACGGCCACGCCTACCGCCTCCTCCTCCCGGCTGCACGAAACCAGGTGGAAAAACGGGTCCGCGTCTATCCGGCTGGTCACCCGGTCAATCGATATATCCGGGACGTAGGCAATCAGCGAGGTGTCCCAGTTCTTCAGCGCCTGCACAATGGTCTCGGCCCAGTTCATTCAGTTGCACCCTCACCGAAAACATACTTGGATACGCTCCCGAGGCCTCCCGCGTCACTCTCCTTCGCACCCGCCCCGAAAGCACCCCAAACCTTAGCAGTGTTGCTATTCACTGTCAAAAGAACCCCAGACTCGGAGACCGATGCTCCCAATGTATAATGGACTCAAAAGCCGCCCGAAAAAGCAACGCCGGACGAGGACGCCGTGCAAACCTACGTTTTCTCCGTAGTTATCGAACCCGACGAGGAAGGTTGGAGGGCCTTTTACCCTTCCTGGGAACACATCGGGGCCTCGACTTGGGGACAAACCCGCGAAGATGCCCTGAAAAACATCCAGGAAGTCCTGGAAATGATCTTGGACGAGTTCGAGCAGGAAGGTAAGCCCATGCCCGGCGACGGTCAACCCGTAATTTCCGAGGAAACCTTGGTTGTGCTCAACCGGTGAGCTATGTCGACTTCAGTTGCCTCCGATTACTCACGGCCCGCCAACCCGTCAATGTGCTCCTGCAAGCCGGATTCCTGATGACCAAGCAAACCGGCAGCCATGCCCGCTTTGCCCATCGCGACGGACGTCGAGTGACAATGCCTTACAGCCGTCCGGGCGAAACCTTCGCGCTGGCGACGTTGCGCAGCATCATCGTCGTCCAGGCTCGTTGGTCCGAAGGGGACTTGGTCAGGCTGCGGCTCCTCTGAGGTGAGGTTCGGCCGGATATCTTCACCATCCCCTGTTCCCGCCACCCAACCCCCCAACTACTGACGCTCTTCCCCTTGCGCCTCGTGGCCTCCCCCGCGTACCATCAGACGCATAATAGAGTTCGGATTCAGCTGTCTATAACCTGTTTCCAGCAGGTGCTCTTTTGCAAACTTACACGTTTCGCGTCTCAATTGAACCCGACGAAGACCGGTGGTTGGCCTACTGTCCTGCCTTGGACCATTACGCAGCGGAAACGTGGGGCTATACCAGGGACGAGGCTCGGAAGAATATTTATGAGGTCATTCGCATCGTGGTGGAAGATCTGTTAGAAGAAGGAGCTCCCATCCCCAAAGAATCCGGGGATTTAAGCAGTGTTCCCCATGAGCAGGTTGCAGTATCGGTCTGAATTGGGCATCGACTGGAGTAAACTACGCGGCTTAACCGCTCGTGAGTTGACCAACGCACTGCTTAGGGGCCGCTTTGTGCTACGCCGGCAAACCGGAAGCCATCAACATTACCTGCACCCGGATGGCCGCAGAGTGACAGTTTCGTTCCACCACTCGGGCGAAACGTTTAGGGTCGGCATATTGAGAAGGATGATCCAAGCCCGTGCTCAATGGACGGTTGAGCATTTGGAACGATTGAGGCTCCTGTAATCGAAACGAATCCGGCTTCAACCACCCCACCGTTTCAACACTTCAAGGGCCCGCGCAAAGACTCGGATTCATCGGGAAAGCAACATAAGGTAGGCCCCCAACTACTGACGCTCTCCCCCTTGCGCCCCATCCCCTCCCCCGCGTACCATCAAAGGGTGGAACAGCCATCGTCGCCTTCCCCGTACAACCGCCTCCCAAATTCAGGGGTGGCCGACCCGTGGACGCCTAACAGTCGCCGCGAATGAGGCAAAAAGCAGCAAAATGTGGCAGGAAAATTTCCTTTGCTCCCGTGCAAACCTGCTGGTCCCACCGCCCTCAGAGCCGATGTCCCAAAGTGTCTCAAAAATGTCCCACTTTGCCCCGGTTCTGCCCCGATCAGGGGACACTTGGCCGCTCCATTGGCATACTTTGGGACTCGCCGTGCCATGAATCCGTGCTCAAATCCTTCGAAAACGTCCCAAATGTCCCAAAAACAAAAAACGGCCCCTCCTCCCCGCTTCCAATAACTCCCTTTCAGCCCTCCTCGATGGGACAGAATCGGACAAAATAGGACACATTTAAATTATCGTCCCACCCACTCCCGTCCCTCCTTTGTCCCCATCCCTGCTTCTATGGCATAATGGCGCCGCCCCGTTTCAGCCCCCTTTGGAGGATTCTTTCGTATGGTCGACCTTAAGCACGGCGCAGCCATCGTGGGCATCCACGAGCACGTCACCCGCTACGCCCCCGACCTCAGCGAGCTCCAGATCCAGGGCGAGAGCGTCATCAAGGCCCTCGAAGATGCCGGCCTCACCAAGAACGACGTCGACGGCCTCTTCACCGCCTCCAGCAGTATCCGCAACAGCGGCATGAACCTTGCCGACTACCTCAACATGTACCCCAGGTACGTGGACAATACCACGGTCGGCGGCGGCTCCTTCGAGTTCCACCTCTCTCATGCCCTTACCGCCATCGCCGCCGGAAGAATCAACTGCGCTGTCATCACCTACAGCAGCCTCGCCCGTTCCGGCGGTGTCTCCGTCGGCACCGGCGGCGTCGGACGCTACGGCCACCCCCGCCTCGACCCCTCCCCCGACAGCTTCGAGGAAATCTACGGCCTGACCACCGTCGGCCTCTACGCCATCATCGCCCGGCGTCACATGCACCTCTACGGCACCACTTCCGAGCAACTCGCCGAGGTCTCCGTGGCCATGCGTCACCACGCCTCCATGAACCCCGACGCCCTGTTCCGCACCCCCATCACCGTCGGGGATGTGGTCAACGCCCGCATGATCTCGTCCCCCCTCCACCTCCTTGACTGCTGCGTCATCACCGACGGCGGCGGGGCGGTCGTCGTGGCATCCCCGGAGGTCGCCCGCAACTGCCGTCAGCATCCCGTCTGGGTTCTCGGCACCGGGGAGGCCATTGCCCATCAGGGCGCCGGGCAGCGTGACCTCATCTACATTGCAGCCCATCAGAGCGCCCCCCGTGCCTTCGAAATGGCCGGCGTCACCCACGCCGACATCGACATGGCAATGGTCTACGACTCCTTCACCATCACCGTCGTGGAGACCTTGGAGGACTTGGGATTCTGCGAAAAGGGGGAGGGCGGAGAGTTCGTCTCGGGCGGGCGTCTCAAGGTGGGCGGCGAGCTGCCCATCAACACCGACGGCGGCGGCCTGTCCTCCAATCATCCGGGGATGCGCGGCATCTTCCTCCTGTTGGAAGCCACCCGCCAGCTCCGGCACCAGTTCGCGGGAACTCCCCGCCAGGTCGAAAACTGTCAAATTGCCCTGTGCCACGGCACCGGCGGCGCCCTCGGCTCCCGCCACAGCGGCGGCACCGTAATCCTCGGGAGGGACTAGTTATGCCAGAGTGGACCAAGCCTTTGCCCACCGTCGTCGGTGAAACCCGTCCTTACTGGGAGTCCTGCCGCCGCGGCGAGCTGGTCATCCAGCGTTGCGAGAAGTGCGGCCAGTACCAGTTCTACCCCAGGGGAATCTGCGCCAACTGCTGGTCCACCGACGTCAAGTGGGTCAAGTCCTCTGGTCGCGGCACCGTTTGGACCTACACAGTCACCTACCAGAACCGCACCCAGGGATTCGCCCAGGAAGTCCCCTACGTACTCGCCCTCGTCGAGCTGGAAGAGGGCGTCCGCATGTTCAGCAACATCGTCGAGTGCAACCCCCGCGACGTGACAGTCGGGATGCCCGTCGAGGTCACCTTCGTACAGGCCACCGAACGCATCAGCATCCCCTTCTTCAAACCCTCCGCTGCCTAGCCGTTGTCCCCCGTCCTGAGCGCGGAAATAAGAACAGGGGCGCCGGTTCCGGCGCCCCCGTTGGTATCCTTCCCTTGGGAAGAGTTGGGTTACCGGGGGACCAGGTTGGGAGTGGGCTCTTCAGGCAGGGGCTGGGCCTGGATTTCCCGGGCCCGGGCCGCCAGGGCCGGGAAGATCTCATCTACCACGCGCTGGTCGTAATCTGCTGCCACGCCGGGGTACCCGGCCCGGGCGATCATGTCCCGCAGCTTGCCGGTGCGGAACTGCTCCAGCGTCCACTCCAGCGTGTCGGGGACCACGGTCTTGTCCCAGAAGATCCGGTGGTTCTTGTTGCGGGGACCGTAGTGGTAATGGGGGTCGATCCGGAAGCAGTCGAAGGCCAGGAGCTCGGTCTCCTCCATGTACGTGCGGCCGGGAGTGCCTGCCAGGTCGGCGAGGACGTGAATGGCCAGGCCGCCGTCGCCGCCGGCCTGCTTCCGCATCTCAAGGCCAAACCGGAAGTTGCCGGCCTCGAACATATCATGGCCCCGGTTGTGCTTTACCGTGTTGCGGCCGGTCGCGAACAGTTCCCGGGCCGTCGCTTCCAGGTCCTTGAGGACTTCGGCAACCTTGCTCTTGTCAATCTGCCCGGCGACCTCCGGATACCCAGCCTCGGTCACCATTTCGGGAAGGATGTTCCGAATCTGCGTGACCGACCAGCCGATTGGATTGCCGTCCACCGTGGGATCCATGCGGAACAACTTGTTCTTGCCTTCCGGCCCATATACGTAGCTCCGCTCAATATCGAAGCAGTTGAACCGGAGGACGGTGGTGTCGTTCCCGCCCTGGACGAGGATGGCTACGCCCTGGTCGGAGTGGTCCTGGATGTTGCCGTCCCAGAGCTCGTGCTGGACGATGAACGAGACGGCTCCGGCGTCGAATCTTTCCCTGGTACGCTGCTGCATAGAGATGAACCTCCTTGAGGTGCAAGTATTCTGGCGGCGTTCTTCCGCCGCCATTCGTGGTGTATTATAGCATTAAAAGGGACTTCTAAATGCGGGGTTGTCCAAAACGGGCAGGTATCCTCTTCCACGGACCCGCTGATAGTGATGGCGTCGAAATGAGTATTGGACTTTTGGGTGTCTGGACTGGGCGCATGTTGGCAGGATTGGCCTTCGCCATCGTAATGAGCTTCATAGGAGACGTTTCGGGCCGGGTTTTCAACCTGCTGTCGGAATACCCCTGGTCCTTCGTAGTGCACTTCAATATCCAGCTCGTATTCATTGGTGTTGCGGCGGGCATCGGAGCCAACCTGGGCTGGATCAGTCTTCGGTGGAGCCGGTACTACTCCTGGACGATGTGGGTCGTGGTATGTGCCGCGGCCGTGGCGGGAGTCTACGGGGCCCACAACTGGGGCCCCGGCGTCGCGGATAATTACTGGTGGAGCCGCTTCGCCATGGACACGACGATTCACATTACGGCTGCGGTCACCGGCACCTTGGTCGCCACCGCCATCGGGGTGACGCAGCAGGCCATCGTCATTTACCGCGCCGAAAGTCGCCCCAAGGTAACCCCGATGACCACCCAAGCCACACCCATGGGAGCCGACGAACCCACTTCGTCTCGATAACTTCAGTCCCCCGCTGCCCGGAGACCACATCCGGGTAAAAACCCGTCGTCGGGAAATTGTCCCCATTCGATGCTACGCTATTCGCCGTTTATCAAGGCTATAATTAGCGATACCTCTATTCCCAGGCATCTACTTGCAGGATAGCCTGTCAACTTCTGACATTTTCGAATCGCCTGTTTTTATCCATCTCCGGCTCATGTTGTACGATTTCCGATAATGACTTGCATAGTGGCAACCGGATATATCTCACTATTCGGCCAAGAAGATTGACACTCCACTAACCTGTTGCTAGACTACCGCCAACTTTTCGCAGGGATGGAGGAATCCATATATCCACTATTCGTGCCCGCGGCCGATATATCTCCTTGAATATAGCTGTTCTGAAGCCAATGGGAGAAGAAAATGATGGAAATTAGGCATCCTTTTATTATTTTTCGTATTTGGGTGATTCCTGCCCTTGTGCTGTTGTTGGCTTTCGGCGTGGCCTGCGGCTCGGCGGCGGAGGACACTTCCCCAGCGGATACCCAACCGGCCGATACCGCCGCATCTGCTCCCGCTCCTGCCGCCGCCCAACCTCAACCGACTGCGGCGGCCGCTGCCGAGCCGGCTCCGGCAACCACTGAGGTTCACGGAGGCACCGTAACGTGGATGATTGGCGGCTTGGGCAGCGAAAACTTTGATTACGCCTTCGACGTCGGTGGTAGCAACAACTACATTCGCTTCTTTGGTGGTTTCCTTCTTGAGACCAACGACGTAGGGGAACTGCTCCCCGGAATAGCGTCGGAATGGGGACTCGCCAACGACGCCCGCACATGGTGGGTCAAGGTTAGGCCGGGCGTAATGTTCCACGACGGCACCGAGTTGACGGGGGAAGATGTGCTGTGGACTTGGCAGCACATGTGGAATCCCGAGTCCGTGGAGTGGACCACTCAGAGTGGTGCTCACTCCAGGGCACGAATCGTCGAAATCATTGAGCAGACCGCGCCGGACACGGTGAGTATCACAATCGAGATCCCCGACGCTGGCTTCGACGTTGGCAGTTTCTCGGCCGCTAGCCCAAGCCCTTACGTGATTCTGCCCAAGCGGGATCAGCTTCACGACGAAGCTGAGGTAGAAGCATACGCTCGGAACCCGGTTGGGGCTGGCCCCATGGCTCTCACCAACCACATCCCCGCCGAAGTAATGGAGTTTGAACGTTTCGACGACTATTACTACCATCCCGGGAACGGGTTTCCCGAAGACCGCCGGGTAAACTTCAGCAATTTGGATCTTCGGCTCGTGCCTGAAGAAGCGACCCGGGTGGCAGCCATTCGGGCTGGTGAGGCAGATGTGGCGCCCACTAGCCTGGACGCTCGTGAACAGGTCGAAGCCGGCGGGGGAAAGTTGATCTTTGGTCGGGAAGGAATTTACTTCCGGATAATGCTGATGGGTTGTATGAACAACTCTGCCGAGCCTTATCCCTGCGACGACATCAAGTTCCGGCAGGCATTGGATTACGCCCTGGACAAGGAAGTGATAAGGGACCAGTTGTATGGCGGGCCTGAGGTAATGGAGGCCAAGGGATGGGCCGCGACGACACCCAGTACCATTGGCTACAGCGAAGAACTGGATCCCAGGCCCTTCGACCCTGAGAAAGCTAGGCAACTCCTGGCAGACGCGGGTTATCCGGGAGGAGAAGGGGTTGGCCCTCTCATCGTGAACACTTGGACTTCCACGGCAATGCCCTTCCTGCCCGAGTCGGCGCAGGTGGCCGCCGATTTCTGGAGGAAAGAACTCGGACTGGACGTCGAGGTGCGGGTGGGAGACGAGTCGACTCTGAAGAAAGCCACATTGGCCCAGGAACTCAACGGTCAAATCCTCTGGCGGGATAACGAAGCTCGCATCGACGCTGCCAGCATCAGCCGCAGCTCCTACGGGACCCCGGACCACAAAGGCCGCCGGCACAATGATGCCGAGTTATTCCAGGCGGTGCAGAACGCTTTGGCCGAGACGGACAAGGACGCAAGGCCCGACGCCCTGAATACCATGTATAAGAGGCTCCGCGAGGAGACCTACGAATTGGGCATAGGGTATGTGAACATCCCGTGGGCAGTCAGCTCCAGGGTTGAGGATTGGAAGCCGTTTTCCCTTGCGTTTTACCCATCAGCCGTCCACACTTTAGTGCTAAAAGATGAGTAGCACCTCGTGACGGCAACCCTCGAGCCCGCGATGCCAGGAGCTGATCGCCGGATGATTGCTCAGGACATCGCGGGTTTTGTATAACATGCTACTCTTGGCTATCCCCGACTGGCTTAAGGAATATCCGTGCAGCGTTACATCTTGCTCCGGGTTGTACAGGCCCTTTTTACCTTATGGATCCTCAGCATTGCCGTCTTCTTGAGCGTCCATCTCAGCGGTGACGCCGCGGTGCTCCTGCTCGGACCAGAAGCCCTGGACACCGATTACGAGCAAATCAAGAAGAATCTGGGGCTCGACAGGCCCCTGATCGTCCAATATGGCGATTTCCTGACCGACATCGTCCGGGGAGACTTCGGGCGTTCCCACCTTATGCGCCGTTCAGCCCGGGATGTTCTTCTGGAGCGTCTGCCGGCTACGCTCCAACTCGCCGGCGCAGCGTTCTTCCTGAGTGTTGTGGTGGGAGTGCCACTCGGAATCCTGTCCGCTCTAAAACGCGACACCTTCTTGGATTCTTTCGGCAAGTTCTTCGCTATCCTGGGCATCGCCACGCCAAATTTCTGGATAGCCATCATGCTTATCCTGCTTTTTGGTGCTATTTTAGGGTGGCTGCCCACTTACGGCAGGGGCGGACTGGACCACTTCGTTTTGCCGGCGTTTGTCCTCGGCTGGTCTGCCATGGCGGGCATGGTGCGCCTCGGCCGCTCCAGCATGCTGGATGTGTTGGACAGCGAATACGTCAAGTTCGCCAGGGTCAAAGGCCTCACTGAGCGATTGGTCGTCTGGAAGCACGCATTAAAGAACGCAGTGATACCTCTACTGACCTTCGGAGGCTTGACGCTCGCCGGTCTGCTGAACGGTTCCGTCGCCGTTGAGGTCGTCTTTGCCTGGCCCGGAATCGGCCGCCTGATGCTCGAAGGGATCACTCGACGCGACTTTCCCATAGTCCAGGCGACTATAATGGCAGCCGGGTTGTTTTATATCGTAACGGCTCTCTTGGTAGACATCCTTTACGCCTACGTTAACCCCAGGATCCGCTACCAATAGGCCAGGAGGGTCACTTTGGCTACGGATACCCAAATCGTATCCCGCGACATAGGAAAAGTTCAGCAACTGCGCGACCGGGTCCGCGTTCTACGCTTGCCCTGGGTTCCGGTAGCCATCATGTTGGTTATGCTCGTCTGTGCCATGTTCGCTCCCTGGCTGGCCCAGCACGACCCCACCGCCATCAGCATGCTCGACCGCCGGATAGCCCCGTTCGAGAATTCTCAATACCCTCTGGGGACCGACATTCTGGGGCGGGATATGCTCAGTCGCTTGATCTACGGCGCCCGCACCAGCGTTTTCATAAGTTTGGTTGCTTTGGGGACCGGGGCGTTTGTGGGCACGGTCTTGGGTTTGACCGCGGGATACCGGGGCGGTTGGTTCGATATTTTGATCATGCGCGCTGCCGACGCCGCTCTGGGGTTTCCCACCGTCCTGGTTGCGATGATAATCGTGACCATCCTGGGGGCAGGCATCGAAAACATTATCCTGGCTGTGGTTGTCACCGTCTGGGCGCGGTTTGCGCGGATGATCCGCGGCGACGTATTGTCGATTAAAGAGCTGGATTTCGTAACGTTCGCCAAGATTGCAGGCTTATCCTCACCTGTGATTATTGCCCGCCACATCTTCCCCAACACCATCAACACCCTGTTGGTTATCACAAGCCTGCAAGTGGGACAGGTCATTCTTCTGGAAGCCTCTCTTAGCTTCCTCGGATTGGGCCTCCCTCCCGGTGACCCCGCCTGGGGGATCATGGTTGCTGAAGGCCGATCGGTAATGCTCCAGGTCTGGTGGCTATCTCTATTCCCCGGCCTGGCCATAACTGTCGTAGTTTTGGCGTTCAACTTCTTCGGTGACTGGATGCGCGACACCCTAGATCCCAAGTTGCGACGCGTCTAACTGCCACTCATCCCTCAAGTCCTCCCCAGAGAGCAGTTGCGGCGGCTTTCCCTTTATTCCCTACTGAAAGGTAAGCAACGCCCCAGCTACTGGGCGGCCTGTAACGTTTTCATGACAGGCAAGCTGTGCTTTATGCTTCCCCAATCCAAATATCGGCATTGAATATACTATTGGTATTGCTATTTTCGTAGCCAAACCTTGCATCATCCACGGGTTTTGGATTGTTCCCGCCGCCAAATTGACAGTATCCAACACCGATGCTAAACTCGCCCCACCTTTCGACCACCCCCAGCGGAAGGAGTGCCAGAACCAGCGCGACGGGTGGGCCATATCGTCACAGGGCTTCGCGAAGCTAGGATCCAGCCAGGTCCACATCCTGGATTGATTATTACCGCCTGAAGGAACCACCCTGGGTACCTCGGCGATTGCGAAGAGGCCTTGCTTAAGACCCGTCCGAAACTGGCACACACATAAGGGGTATTCGACAAGCACCCTGTTCAAGGTTCGGAGGAAGACTATATGCAGTATTGGTATTCTAGTAAAACCAAACCCGTATCTTGGCTGTTGGCCGTTATGGCGCTAACCCTGATCTTGGGTGTCGCCTGCGGGTCCGCTGCCCAAGCGCCTGAAGCACCCGAGGAACCAGCCCAGGCTGCCGCACCAGCCGCAGCGGAACCAGCTGCCGCGGCTCCCGCAAGCTCCGGGGCGAGCGCTCCGGCGGCGGCAGCGGCCCCCACGGCTGTACCCCAGCAAGCGGCGGAGCCCGCCCAAGCGATGGCCGAAGTGGCGGACATCACTCTGACCGTGATGGTCGGTGGCTGGGGACACCGGTTCCTGCCAGTGCATGGGACCAACTGCCACAATCACTACAACGTAATACATGACTTCCTGATCCGTACCGATGCAAACCGTGCTTCCATCCCCGGGATGCTGTCCTCTTGGGAACTGTCTGAAGATGGTCATACTTGGACCGCCACAGTCAGGGATGACGGCTACTTCCATGACGGAAGCCAGGTTACGGGCGAGGATCTGCTGTTCACCTGGCTGCAAGCCTGGGGCCCCGGAGCCCAGGAAGTGGCTACGAGTTCCAGTGCTGCGAATATGGCCTCCAACGTGGAGTTGATTCAGCAGATAGGGCCTCAACAGGTCAGCATCACCCACATCAACATCGATTCCAGCTTTGAAGGATTTATTTCCGATGCCAGTGGCGCCTGCCAGGGCATCATCCGGCCCGCCGGAGAAATGGCGACTATTCATGAAGCCGAAGCCATGGTCGCTTATGACCAGAACCCGATTGGTGCTGGCATCATGGCCATGACCCGCCAGGTGGAGGATGAGGTAATGTCCTTCGAGCGGTTCGACCAGTACTACGCCGAGGACCGCCGCGTTCCATTCCAGTTCCTGGACCTGCGCAAGATACCCGAAGAATCCACCCGTGCTGCTGCGCTACGGGCCGGGGAAGCGGACATAGCTCCGGTTAGCTTGGCTACCAAGGACCAGGTCGAGGCCGGTGGCGGACAAGTTATTGTCGGGCCGGAAGCTTCCTACCTTCGCATAATGTTCATTGGCTGTGGTTGGGACTACTATCCAGACCTGCCTTGCAATGACAAACGGGTCAGGCAGGCATTGGGCTATGCCATCGACAAAGATGCGCTCCGCGACGACCTGTTTGGTGGCCCGGAGATCTTCGAGGCCAAGGGTTGGGCGCATGTGACTCCAAGTTCCATTGGTTATAGCCCCGCCCTGGATCCCTTCCCTTACGACCCCGACAAGGCCAGGGAGTTGATGGCCGAGGCCGGCTACCCCGATGGAAAGGGATTCGGAAAGCTCATCGTAAATACTTGGTCGTCTCGGGCCGTGCCCTTCCTGCCCGAATCCGCTCAGTTGGCAGCCAACTACTGGAAGGACGAGCTAGGTCTTGATACCGAGGTTCGCGTCGGCGACGAGACCGCCCTGAAGAAGGCGACAAAGGCCCGCGACCCGCTGGCTGGTCAGATTCTGTGGCGCGACAATGAAGCTCGCCGGGACGGCCGCAGTGCTGCCCGCTCTAGTTACGGGACCGCCCCCAAGGATGGGTCAAAGGGAGGCAACTGGAGCCACACGCCGGAAATCGTGAACCAGGTTCAGGAAGCCTTGTCCGTGTTTGATCCTGCCCAGATTGACGAAGTCTGGCATGACGTGTTTGTGAGGCTCCGGGAAGAACACTACGAAATGGCCATGGGATACGTCCATGTGCAGTGGGGGGTTGGCCCTCGTATAGAGAGTTGGCAGCCATTACCCTTGGCGTTCTACCCCTCCGCTTACCACACAATCGTGCTCGCTGATCAATAGCAGCGCGGGCGGATCGCACCGACAGTTTGCTTGCTGCGGAGGCGGTTAATCTTGGGTCGGCAGGTGGGGGAACGAGCTTTCCTTCCACCTGCCGCCCATCGGTTTCTCCGGTCAAGGAAATTTCATGCAACGCTATGTAATTACCCGGGTTTTCCAGGCAATCATCACCTTGTTGATACTGAGCTTGGCGGTTTTCCTTAGTGTTCACTTGACGGGCAATACCGCCGACTACCTATTGGGGCCTGAAACGACAGAGGCCGACTACGAGCAACTCAAGAAGAACTTTGGCCTAGACCGACCCCTCATCGTTCAATACGCGGACTTTCTAACCGATATTGCCAGACTGGACTTCGGTACTTCCTTCCTAAAGGGACGGCCCGCCCGGGATATCCTGATGTCCCGTCTCCCGGCCACTCTGCAACTGGCAGGTGCTGCTTTTGCGTTGTCGGTCATCGTTGGGGTTCCGTTGGGCATATTGTCGGCTGTTAAACGGGACGGGTTCCTGGACAACTTTGGCAAGCTTTTTGCGATTATGGGGATCGCCACACCCAACTTCTGGATCGCCATAATGCTCATTATGCTTTTCGGCGCCATTCTAGGATGGCTGCCAACCTTTGGTAGAGGAGGCGTTGAACATTTTATTCTGCCTGCTTTCGTTCTTGGGTGGTCCGCAATGGCCGGAATGGTGCGCTTGGGACGGTCCAGCATGCTGGAGGTCCTTGACAGCGAATACGTGAAGTTTGCCCGGGTGAAGGGATTGAACGAACGTCTGGTGGTCTGGAAACACGCTCTCAAGAACGCTGTGATCCCGTTGCTGACATTCTCAGGACTTACGTTGGCGGGGCTTCTGAACGGCTCAGTGGCGGTGGAGGTTGTCTTTGCTTGGCCGGGTATTGGCCAACTGATGCTGCAGGGAATCCAAACCCGGGACTTCGCCGTAGTCCAGGCAACTGTATTGGCAGCCGGGTTCTTCTACATAGTCACTGCCCTGTTGGTGGACATCCTGTACGCCTACGTTAACCCCAGAATTAGGTACGATTAACCCCGGAGGAATTTGTGGCATCTACTTTAACTGCAGCCAACCGTCCCATGACCCGCTTGCGGGTGTTTCTTGGAGCCACCCAACGCGGCCGGTTGCCATTGATACCTCTGACGGTAATGTCGGTCCTGTTGATATGCGCGCTCTTCGCTCCCCTGATATCACCGCACGACCCCACGCAAATAAGCATGAGCAAGGCCAGGCTGGCCCCGTTCGAAAACCTGACCTACCCATTGGGCACAGATGTCATGGGGCGGGACATGCTCAGCCGCCTGATTTATGGGGCCCGTACCGGCGTCTTCATCAGCCTCGTAGCATTGGGCACCGGAGCGTTTGTCGGAACCATTCTTGGGCTGGTCGCCGGTTTTCGAGGGGGGTGGGTCGACAACTTGATTATGCGTGCCGCCGATGCCGCGTTGGGCTTCCCTACCGTGCTAGTCGCGATGATTATCGTCACGCTCTTGGGAGCCGGAATCGAAAACATCATCTTGGCAGTGGCGTTAACCGTTTGGGCCAGGTTCTCGCGCATGATTCGAGGGGACGTCCTAAGCATCAAGGAATTGGACTTCGTGACCTTTGCCAAGATCGCAGGGCTTTCGACCCCAATGATCATCCTTCGCCACGTTTTCCCTAATACCATTAACACCCTGCTGGTAATCACCAGCTTGCAAATCGGACAGGTAATCCTCTTGGAAGCTTCTCTGAGCTTCCTAGGCTTGGGGCTACCTCCAGGGGACCCCGCTTGGGGGATAATGGTCTCGGAAGGCCGTACCGTCTTGCTGCAGGTCTGGTGGCTGTCGTTGCTCCCCGGTGTAGCGATAACCATTGTCGTTCTCGCCTTCAACTTCTTCGGCGACTGGATGCGCGACACTCTCGATCCTAAATTGCGGCGTATCTGACCGGCTCTTCCCACCAACCGCAACTCGTTCCCAAGGGGTCGGGGTAAATCCCCGGCCTTTTTGATGTCCTAGATGGTTCGGAAATCACACCCGAGGATGTGCTGTGGACCCTGCGTCATTCGGTAGGCCCTGGTGCCGAGGAGTGGGGTTACAGCGGTGTCACTGTCGCCTATGCGACCAAGATGGACCGTATCGACTTGGGACCGGGGCCGAACCAGGTAAGCGTATACAGCACAGTTGGCATTCCGGAGGCGCCAGTTTACTGGTCAGAAAACGAGGGCGGGGCTTCCATGGGCCAGGTGATGCCCGCGCGTGCTAACCTCCACGACCAGGCGGAACTCGACGCCTACGAGAAGAACCCGATTGGAGCGGGGCCAGTCAGGCTGGTCAAGCACGTTCCGCTGGAAGCGTTCTTCTTCGAGCGCCACGACGGTTACTACTACCAGCCGGACCACGGTTTCAAGACCGACCGCCGACTCAGTTTCCAGACGCTGGAAATGCGCCAGGTGCCCGACGAATCTACCCGGGTGGCGGCGATCCGGGCCGGTGAGGCTGACATTGGCCGGCTCAGCATGGCAACCCGCAAGCAGGTCGAGGCCGACGGGGGCCAGCTGGTGTTCAGCCCTGAAGCGGTCATTGTCGAGTCCCATTTCTGGGGCTGCTATAACGAAGGCTTGCCCTGCAACAACAAGGGCGTACGCCAGGCATTCAATTATGCTCTGGACAAGGACTTGCTGCGGGACCGGCTCTTCGGACCGGAGGTTATGGAGCTAAAGGGCTGGTGGGTGGTTACACCCAGCACCATCGGCTACAGTGACGATCTGGCGCCCTGGCCCCACGACCCGGACAAGGCCCGCCAGTTGTTCGCCGAAGCCGGGTACAAGACACCCGACAACCCCGGTGGGAAGGACTTCGGAACCTTTGTTATCAACACCTACGCTGACCAACTTGTCCCCAACCTCATCGAGTCGGCCCGCCTCGCCGCTGACATGTGGGAGAAGGAACTGGGCATTGAGACCGAAGTCCGTGTGATGGACAAGGTCAACTGGGGTCTCCTACGCAACGAAGAGGTCCAAAAACTGGACGGGCAAATCAACTGGGTAGCCCAGAACACAAGGCTGGATGCGGCCGGAATTGCCCGACTATACTTCCTGGCTATCCACAAGAAGCTCACCGATGTAGGGGCAACACGGGTCCATAGAGACGATGAACTGTTCACGCTGATGGAGGAAACTCTAGCAGCCACCGGTAAGCCTGGTTATGAACAGACTTACAACGACGCTTGGCTCCGATTCCAGGAGGAGTCCTACCAGATATCAGTAGGCTATCTCAACCCGCCCATCGGTGTGGGTCCCCGAATAGTTAAGTGGGAACCCTACGGTGTATCCGAATACATTTCGGCCCTTCATACCATCGAGTTAGCCGACAACTAGGACCCAACATGTGGTCTGCCCTGCCATTGACGGGGCAGACCATCACCAATAAGGTCCCACTTTCCCCAAGGGGGGAGGCGGGGCCTCAACTTAACCTCAGGAACTACAAAGCTCCCTAGCAAGGTGGCCAATGCAGCGCTATATCTTGATACGCGTGGGCCAAGCAATAATCACGCTGATGGTCCTGAGCTTGGCGGTATTCCTCAGCGTGCACATGACCGGCAACCCAGCGGCTTATCTGCTGGGTCCCGACGACGGATTTGAAGAGTATGAGCAGCTGAAGAAGAACTTGGGCCTAGACAAACCTTTGTACGTCCAATATGGACTATTCCTCGGGAAAGTGGCCCGGGGCGAGTTCGGCAAATCCTTCACGATGGGACGGGATGCTCGCGACCTGCTCTTCCAACGCTTCCCCGCCACCATCCAGCTGGCTGGGGCAGCTTTCCTCATAACGATTGTCATTGGCATCCCCATTGGAGTCTTGTCAGCCGTGAGACGTGACTCCATCTTCGACCAGATGGGCAAGTTCTTTGCCGTGGCAGGAATAGCAGCCCCCAGCTTTTGGATTGCTATCATGCTGATTCTGCTATTTGGCGCCATCTTGGGATGGCTTCCGACCCACGGCCGCGGGGGGATCGACCACTTCATTCTGCCCGCCTTCGTCCTGTCCTGGAACGGCATGGCCGGGGTTGTCCGGCTTTCCCGGTCCAGCATGTTGGAGGTCTTGGACAGCGAGTACGTGAAATTCGCCCGGATCAAAGGCTTAAACGAGCGGATTGTGGTTTATAAGCACGCCCTGAAGAATGCAGTTATCCCGGTCATGACCTTTTCCGGCCTGACCCTGGCGGGATTGCTTAACGGTTCGGTCGTCGTGGAAGTTGTATTTGCCTGGCCAGGCGTTGGACGGCTCATGCTCCAGGGAATCAACCAGAGGGACTTTCCGGTCGTACAGGCCACGGTGCTGGCGGCAGGGGCGCTCTACATCGTCACCGCCTTGTTGGTTGATATCTTGTACGCCTACGTGAACCCCAGGATCCGGTACGATTAGTAGGGAGGTTATTCGTGGCTTCTACTCTTGCTAGCGCACCGACCCGAGTTGACCGCCTGTTGGCCTTCCCCAGGTGGGCCAGGCAAGCCCGCTTGCCCTGGATATCCATCACTATTATGGTCGTCCTTCTTGCCTGCGCCGTCTTCGCCCCCTGGCTGGCTCCCCACGACCCCACGGGGATCAACATGCTGGATGCCAAATTCTCGCCTGTTTATATGGGCGAATATTGGGATTGGCGATATCCCCTGGGTACCGACGTTCTGGGTCAGGATATGCTAAGCCGTCTCATCTATGGTGCCCGGACCGCCATGTTCATTAGCTTGATAGCTTTGGGTACAGGAGCATTCGTAGGTACGGTTCTAGGACTCATTTCAGGATTCCGAACAGGTTGGGCGGACATACTGATAATGCGGGCTGCCGATGCCGCCTTGGGGTTCCCGACAATCCTGGTAGCGTTGATTATCGTCACTATTCTGGGCGCGGGGATCGAAAACATCATCCTGGCGGTTGCGGTCACCGTCTGGGCCAGGTTTGCCCGGATGATCCGGGGTGACGTTTTGGCAATCAAAGAGCTGGACTTTGTAACGTTCGCCAAGATAGCCGGCCTACCCATGCCAATGATTATTGCCCGTCACATTTTTCCCAACACCATCAACACTTTGATGGTCATCACAAGCTTGCAGATCGGCCAGGTCATCCTGCTGGAAGCGTCTTTAAGCTTTCTGGGATTAGGGCTGCCCGTAGGAGCCCCTGCGTGGGGAATCATGGTGTCGGAAGGCCGTTCTGTAATCCTGGATGTTTGGTGGCTGGCGCTGTTGCCTGGCTTGGCAATAACAGCTGTGGTGCTGGCTTTCAACTTCTTTGGAGACTGGATGCGCGACACGCTCGACCCCAAGCTCCGCCGGATCTGATTCCCTGGAGCCGGATGAAGCCTTGCGAAGCGGGCGGCCTCTGCCGCCCGCTTCGTCTTTCGCTAACCTCGGCGGTATAATGTGAACCGTAGGTTAGCCCTCCCTATTCCCTGGTCCAGAGGCCGCAATGATTGTTTCCGATACCCACGTGCACGTAGCCCTTCATACTTACGAACCCGTGGAGATGTTGTTGACTCAAATGCAGTACAACGACGTCGAGCACGCCGTCCTAGTTCAGTCTTCCACTACCACCGACAACGGCTATGTCATTGAGTGTATGCGCCGGTTCCCCAGAAGGCTGGCGGTAGTCTGCCGGGTGGATGTGGACAGTCCATCGGCCACCAGTGACCTGGAACGCTGGGGAAACGAAGGAGCGGAGTCGATCAGGCTAAGGAACTTCAACCGCTCCCCAGGGGACGACCCCCTGGCCATCTGGCGGAAGGCGGCTGATCTGGGTATGAGCGTCAGCGTGGGCGGGCCGGTGGACGGGTTCCTGACGGTTGAATTTGAGGGGATGGTGGAAGAGCTGCCTCATCTGAAACTCATTATTGAGCACCTGGGCGGAATGGGGTTCAACGCAGTCAGTGACTACCAGGACTCCCGTCCGTCTGACGACCAGTACCGGCAGGTGCTGGAGCTGTCACGTTTTCCCAACACATACATCAAGCTGCACGGGATGGGCGAGTTCTGCAACCCTCCCTTCCCCTACCAGGACATTCCTCCTTACCTGAAGATGGCCTACGACGCCTTCGGCTCCCATCGTATGATGTGGGGCAGCGACTACCCCCGGGTTATCCTCCGGGAAGGGTACCGCAACGCCCTCCGGTTCACCCAGGAGCAGCTCTCCTTCTGCAGCCAGGACGATTTGGAGTGGATTTTCGGGCGTACCGCTCAGTCCCTTTGGCGGTTCTCCTGAAGCGAATCTGGTAAACTGCCCGGCAAATCCACACTGGCATCCCACGGAGGTTCCATGGTTTCACGAGGGTTCTTTGGTCGGCGCCGTTCCGAGCCGCCCCGGCCGATTCCACCTGGACAGTACCTGGAAAACGGGTTTCCGGTCTTGTCAGCCGGGCCGACTCCGCGGACGTCCCTGGACACATGGACCTTCAGTCTGGTAGACAGCATGGCCGAATTGTTGGCCCAATGGTCATGGGAAGAGTTCATCGCCCTGCCCCAGACCGAGATCTTCGTGGACATCCATTGCGTCACCAAGTGGAGTAAGCTGGACACCACCTGGAAAGGGGTGGCCTTCGATACCATCCTGGGAGCGGCCGGAATCACTGATCCTGACCCCTATATCATGGCCTTCTGCGATGGGGGATATACCACTAACGTCCCGGCGGCGGACCTGCTGGACGGCAGGGGCATGGTGGCCCTGCAGTTCGATGGCGCTCCATTGCAGCCGTCCCACGGCGGACCGGCCCGCCTGCTGGTGCCCCACCTCTACTTCTGGAAGTCTGCCAAGTGGGTGCGCGGGCTTCATTTCATGACCCAGGACCGCCCCGGATTCTGGGAGCAGGCCGGTTATCACATGTACGGCGATCCCTGGAAGGAACAGCGCTACTGGGGCGACTAGACCCGGTTCCGGCGTTCCCCAACCGTTATGCCCAGACCTTTTCCACCCCCGTTCCCGCTGCGCTGGCAGACCGGGGTTGTCACCCATGTCACGGAAGAAACTTATCGGGCTAAGACCTTCACCATCCATCTGCCCGAATGGACCCCCTTCCGCGCCGGACAGCACTACGATGTGCGATTGACGGCTCCCGACGGGTACCAGGCCCAGCGCAGCTACTCCATCGCGTCGGCCCCGGAGACCCGGGGCACCATCGACCTGACCATAGAAGAGATTCCCGGCGGAGAAGTATCGCCCTACTTCCACAACGTTGTCGAACCGGGCGACCGGGTCGAGTTGCGGGGGCCCATCGGCGGCCCCTTCACCTGGCGGGCGGGAGATGGCGGACCGTTGCTTCTGCTGGCCGGGGGGTCAGGAGTGGTCCCGCTGATGTCAATCATACGGCACAAGCTGGCGGCCGCCCCCGATGCCAATGCAATCCTGCTTTACTCAGCCCGGTCGCTGGGCGATGTCATCTACTGGAATGTCCTAAAGCTGGCGGCAGAACAGGACCCCACCCTGTCAGTGTGCTTGACCCTCACCCGTGATCAGCCCTCCGGCTGGAGCGGATATGCCCGCCGCGTCGACCGGTCGATGGTGAAAGAGGTTATGCGGGAGCTGGATGGGGAACTGCCACTAAGCTACATCTGCGGCCCCACGCCATTCGTAGAAGCCGTCGCCGATATTTTGGTTGCCGAAAATCTGCCGCCGGAACGTATCAAGACCGAGCGATTCGGGCCATCAGGCGGTTGATGCTCATTCCCATCTGATCCCTGGAGCCGGGGCCCGGTTGGAGTCAGAAGCCGGTGGCGAGGGTCATCAAGGTTGTGACCACCGGGCCGATGATGCTCCATAGGATGCCGATACGGAACACCACGTCGACGAGGACGACCGCTATCAATACGACGGGCCCCCAGCGCTCCACGTGGGCGTACTGGCCCGCCCAGCGGGAGGGAATCAACCCACCCACAACCCGGGAGCCGTCCAGAGGGAAGACGGGGATTAGGTTGAAAACTCCCAGCAGGAGGTTGAACAGGACGACCATCATGGCAATGTCCGTGATCCCTTCCCGCAAACCTCCGGTCATGACCAGGTTGGTGCGGCCGATGGCCAGGGGGCTGACCCCAAGAATGCCGAGCTTGATGGGAATGGCCACGAGGAAGGCGACCACCAGGTTGGACAAAGGCCCGGCGAGGGCTACAAGGGTCATGCCCAGCCGTCCGCAAGAGAGATGGTGATGGTCCACCGGCACGGGTTTGCCCCACCCGAATCCAACGATGAGAAGCATCAGGGTGCCACTGGCGTCGAGGTGGCGGACGGGATTGAGGGACAGGCGTCCCAGGCGGCGGGCGGTTCCATCGCCCAGTCCCGTGGCTATGAGGGCATGACTGAACTCGTGGACGGTGACGGCCACCAGCAAGGAAAAGGAGACCAAGGCCATCAGGCGCACAAAAGACGCCGGATCGTTCAGCAGAAGCTCATAGGCACCGAGCAGCATGGCCTAGCGAGACCTGCAGCGAACCAGGGAGGAGCTATCGACGAGCACTGTTTCCGGAAGGCTCGATGCTAATCGTCGTCCTCGTCCTCGTCGGGCTCCGGCTCGGGAGGCGGGGAATACCCGCTGCCGGGCAGGATGGGACGGTTGCGAGAGCGGCTGCGGGGGGACGGCCGGGGCATGTCCAGCAGGTCGGTGCGAAGCTGGGACAATCCGTCGGCTCCGAAGGAAGCAACGTCAACGACGAGGGCATTGACGCCCACGTCCCGTAGGGTCTCGAGGTCCTTGCTGCCGGGGGTCTCGGAGACTTCCAGCAATATGTACTTGTCGACGCGGCGGCTAACGGTACCCAAAACCGCCAATTGCTGCAGGGTCCAGGGGCCGGATACCTCTTTCATTGAAATGAGGAAGGCGTCCACGGGCAGGGAAGCCACGGCCCGAAGCTCGGCTTCTTCGAGGCCGGTCTCAACGCAGAGGATACGGGCGATGTCTTCAGAAGCCATTGCGGAAGCGGCGGTGCCTTCCAGGTCGAACACCAGGAGGTCGGAGCCGCTGGACTGGTAGGCCTCGGCATCCTCGGCGCTGAGGGAGGCGACGCGAGGGCCAAGAGGCACGGAAACCGAGGAGGCGAGCCCCTTGAGATCTTCCGGAGAGGTTCCGCCAGAAACAATGACGGCGTCGGTCGAGGCACCGGCAGCTGCAAGGCTGTCCGCAGCCGATGCGGAGATGTGCCCCACCAAGGCGATTCCGGGGAGCTTCTCAGCCCGGGTGGCGGCGAATCCCAAAGGAGCGGTTACGCCGTCCCTGACCCGCTCAAGAACATCGAGAAACTTGCTCATCGGTTTCCTTTCACCATGACTTCCAGGATTGGACAAACCGCGGGCACAGGAGGCCAGCGCGGGTGCCCAGCAATTATAACCCATGCCCCGGCCTCTTTGGGCATAGTGCAAACGAGTTAGGGGACACATTGGAAGGGATGAAGGTCTGGCAGGGTTGGGTAATGGGAGGGAATGGCCGTCAAAAGAGGGGCAGGAAAGAGTCCTGCCCCTCTGAAAGTCTCAAGGGAATTGAGACGCGCGGGAAATTACAGGGGTTCCCAGTGCCGGGTGTTGCCTTCGCGAACGACCTTGCCAATCTGCTTGCCAGGAGGGAAGTGGCCCGCTGCGACAACCCAGCCCTCCTTCTCGGCAAGGTCCAGCAGCCTCTCCCGGCTGGCGGCGCTGATCTCCTTGTTCCAGTCCACGCCGGCGCACCAGGTGGACTCGGAAACCTGGGCGATGTTGTGGAGCAAGTCCCCGGCAACCATGGCCTTTTGTCCACCGGAGTTGATCAGGACAACCTGGTGCCCGGGAGTGTGCCCGGGGGCCGGCACCACCATGACGCCTTCGGAGACCTCGTGCTCGCCTTCGACAATCTGCTGGAGTCGAAGGCGCCGGAGGGGTATAACCTGCCGCTGAACGTGGGGGCTCTGCTCCAGCATCTTCTCTTCGGTGTAATAGTCGTAGTCGTCCTTGGAGATGATGTAGCGGGCGCGGCGGAAGTTGGGGGCGGGCATCCCGCCGGAATAGCGGAGGTTCCAGCCGACATGGTCGGCGTGAAGGTGGGTGTGGATTACGAAGTTGACCTGGTCGGAAGGGGATACGTTGGTGTTGCGGGTGTTGTCCGGCGGGGCGAGAACGTCGCTGACCAGTTCATACAGGTTGCCAGTAACGTTGCCGCGGTCGGGGTGAGGGCCGGGGCCCATGCCAGTGTCGACGAGGATGGTCCTGTCTGAGCTGACGAGGACCAGGACCCCGTAGTAAAGCTGCAACTGGCCGTCCTCGAGGGCGTCCTTGTAAGGCTCCCAATCGCTTTCGGGGACCTCGGGGAACATTGCGGAAGGGGTGCGGGACGGGGGAACCATGTCGATGACCGCGGTCATCTCAAAATCGCCAATCGTAGCCTTGTCTGCCATCTGCTCCTCCTGATTTCGCTTTGTGTTGAAGCCGTTCCGATCAGACCAACGCTGGTTTCCGGGATGGATCCGGAGGGCCTGTGAGGAGGCGGCGCGCACTGTCGGAAAACCGCCGGTTCAGTCTGGTCTTAATATTGCACCAATGAAAAAACGTCATAATTGGACAGGCGCTCGCGACCGCCCAGTTCGGTGAGCTCAATGACCAACCCGATGCCGGCCACCACGCCACCAGAAATCTCCACCAGCCTCGCGGCGGCTTCCAACGTCCCGCCGGTAGCCAGCAGGTCGTCCAGAATCAGCACCGGCTCGCCCGGGGCGATGTCTCCCGAGTGAACTTCCATAACGTTGGAACCGTATTCCAGGGAATACTCGGCGGAGTGGGTGTGGGCGGGCAGCTTGCCTTCCTTGCGGACGGGGATAAAGGGCTTGTTCATCTGGTAGGCCAGGGGCGCGCCGAACAGGAACCCCCTGGACTCGATGCCCACAACGGAGTTGAAGTCCAGGTCCCAGTACCGGGCGATAAACCCGTTCACCACGGTGCTGTAGGCGTGGTGGTCTTTGAGCAGAGGCGTTATATCCCGAAACAGGATACCCGGCTTGGGAAAGTCCGGGATATCGCGGATGTACTGCTTAAGGTCCATGAAGCGGTCGGTCGCCCGTTTGCCCGCCTGTGTGGGCACAAGGTTGGGAAGTGTTGGTAAAAATCACGAGAAGTGTAGTTTAAGCGGCGAATCGCGTCAAGGCAGCTTTCGCTAACCGCCAGGCCAATCGCGTTTGGGCCCTAGAAGACCTATTGACGTTCACGATGCCGTGGCCTACCCGGTAAAGTGAAGGATGGACATTGCATCCTGCGCTCCATGCAATAATTGTCGATAGGATATATGCGCACCAAGGATCAGCACCAACATGGTGGTGTTTTCATGTGGGATAGCCCAGCGCGAGCCGCAGATTGGGGTGAGCGCAGGAAGACGGGGAGGCAGGCAAAAAACAGCACCGTTCATTGGAGGAACAGCAGGCGTATAGCATTCAGGGCGACGGCGCCGTACAAGCCTACGGCGAGGTCGTCGGCCATGATTCCCAATCCGCCGTGGAGGGATTCCAGCCGGCGAGCGGGCCAGGGTTTGAGGACATCGAGTATGCGGAAGCACAGGAAGGCGGCGGCCAGCCAAGCGAGCTCCTTGGGAAGAAGCAGGCAAGTGACCCAGAGGCCCACGAACTCGTCCCAGACCGCCTTTGATGGATCCGGTTCGTCGGGAGTTGCCAGGGTCCCCGCTGCCCAGATCCCGAGCACAAACCCGACAACGATCATCCCGTAGAACGCTGGCGACGTGCTTCCCACCGGAAGCACCCAGTAGATGACTGCGGCGGCAAGGCTGCCGACCGTTCCGGGGGCGACGGGGGAGAGTCCCGTTCCGAACCCGGAGCCGATGACACGCCCGAGGGTGGTGAGCCAACGCGCGGCGGGGTTCAAGAGTATGGCTTACCCGTAGCCGAGGCGGTGGAGGGCGTCCTCGTCCATGCCGAGGTAGTGTCCTACCTCATGCCATAGGGTGACCCGGATTTCATGCCGCACTTCCTCCAAGGTGGAGCAGCTTTCGAGGATGGGGCCACGGAAAAGGATGATCCGGTCGGGCAAGGCCGGTCCGACTCCTTCCCTTTCGGTGGCGGGGACCCCGGTGAACAATCCGAAAAGGGTGCCGGGGGATTCCAACAACTCCAGGTCGTCTAGGCTCGGCCAGTCCTCGACGGATATGTCGACGTTTTCCATGCGGCGGTGGATGTGAGCGGGCAGGGCATGGTAGGCATGGCGTACCATCCTGGCGAACTCGCGGGAAGATACGGGGACCATCGCGGGGCTACTGCCGGGCGCCGACCCGCCGGCGGATATCCTTAAGAATGTCGATGTTGGGCCGGTCGGGGCCCTTGCCGCCGAAGCCGGGGACCTCGAGGAAGAAGGGCACGTCCTGGAAGGCGGGGTGAGCCATGACGGCTTCAAAGCCTTCCTCTCCAATCAGGCCCTCGCCGATGTTGTCGTGGCGGTCGACGCCGGAGCCGCAGGGCTGCTTGGAGTCGTTGGCGTGGACGGCAACCAGCTTGTCAACACCGATGTCGGCGTCGAACTCTTCCATCATGGCGTTGACGCCGGACGCGGTGGTGAGGTCGTATCCGGCGGCGAAGCTGTGCTGGGTATCGAGGCAGATGCGGAGGCGGGGGCTGTCCACCGCCTTGATGATCTGACCCAATTCAGCGAACTTGGCGCCGATGTGCTGGCCCATTCCGGCCATGTTTTCCAGGCAGAGGTACGGGCCGTCGGGGGACTGGTCGAGGACTTGGCGGATGCCGGCGACGGCCTGTTCAAAGATGGCGTCGTAACCGACTCCCTTGTGGCTGCCAGGATGGAAGATCACGCCACCAGCCCCAATCTCGGCAGCGAGGGTCATGTAGTTGACCAGGGACTGGATGCCCTTTTCCAGGTTCACCTGGTTGGGTGTTCCCATGTTGATGAGGTAGATGGCGTGGAGGAAGGCGGGGGCCAACCCGGTTTCCTCCGATTTGGCGCGGAAGGCGTCAATTTCGGCGTCAGGCACGGGCTTGAATGCCCAGCTCTGGGGTGAGGAGCCGAATATCTGGATGGTCTCGCAGCCGATGTCGGCGCCGCGGTCGACGGCCTTGCTGATCCCGCCGGCGGTTGAGACGTGCGCTCCAATTTTCATGTCGGCCTCCTATTTCCCGGGGTGGAGATAGTGGCAGCGAGGGGCTAGTTCCGGCAATCCTTACTTGCCTATCAGGGAAAAGAGCGCAGTTCCGGCGGCGGCCGGGGAGCGGCGCATCCAACGGAAGATGTTCCCGAACTCGCGGCGGTCCCAGATAACAAGGAACTGAGCGGCGATGAACACCGAACTGTACGTTCCGACCACAACTCCAATGGCAACCACCAGCAACAGACCCCGAATGCTGGGGCCGCCAATCAAGAGCATAGCGAGGAGAACCATGAGGGTGGTGAAGCTGGTGTTCAGGGAGCGCCCGATGGTCTCGACGATGCTCAGGTTGACCAGGGAGTCGAAGGCCCGCTCCGGGTGGCGAATGACGTTCTCCCGGATCCGGTCGAAAACAACGATGGTGTCGTTGACGCTGTAACCGGCGACGGTGAGAATCCCGATGATGAAGGTTGAGTTGACCTCCAGGTTAATCAACCGGCCCAGGATGGAGAAAATACCGAGGACTATCAGGGTGTCGTGCACCAGTGCGATGACGGCACTGATCCCGTAGCGGTAAGCGCGGGGAGCGCGGCGGAAGGCGTACCAGATGTAGAGCAGGATGAAAACCGACGCAGCCAGGAGGGCCAGGAAGGTGTTGCGGACTGTTTCGGCGGCGATGATGGGCGAAATGGAGTCGAAGGCGATGGACTCGATTCCGGCTATGTTGTCCTCCAGGTCGTCCTGGATACGCTGGCGTTCGGATACACCGCCAAACTCGGCCTCGTCCAACACCTTGGTCCGAATCAGGACGGAATTACTGCCTGTGCTCTGGATTAACGCTTCGGGGTGGCCAAGGGCATTCATGCGTTCCTGTATCTGCCCCTGGGACACCGGGCGTTCGAACCTGACGTCCATGACGGAACCGCTGGTGAAGTCGATGCCCGGGTTCAAACCGGAGTCCAGTGTGGACCAACCCGGAGGGATAATCATGGAAACCAGGCCGGGCAGGATAATCAAAGCGGAGATAATGAAGTACCAACCGCGCTTTCCGACGATGTTCAACATGACTAGCGGCCTCCCCGCACGGCCTGGGGTCGTCCCGTAGCTGACGGCTGACGTTCAACCTTCTCCGGCGAAAACAGGTTAATGCGCCGGGCAAAGCCGGCCCAGGCCAACAACTGCAGCACGTTGCGGCTGAGGACGACGGCGGTGAACATGCTGACAATCACACCGATGAGCAGGCTCAGGGCGAAACCGTTAATCAGTCCTCCACCCAGGCGGCTGCCGAACCAGAGGAGAACGCCGCAGGTGATGATGGTTGATACGTTGCCGTCCCGGATGGCGGGCCACGCCCGGCTGAAGCCCACTTCCATGGACGATGCCAGGGTCCGGCCGACGCGAATCTCCTCCTTCATGCGTTCGAAAATGAGGATGTTGGCGTCGACGGCCAGACCGATGGAAAGAATGAATCCCCCGATGTGGGGTAGCGTAAGGGTGACCGGAATCATCTTGAAGACGGCCAGGACCACGATGGAATAAAAAACAAGAGCCAGGGCGGCTACCACTCCGGCCATGCGGTAGTAGACGAGCATGAACACGATGACCAGGCCCAGCCCGATGATACCGGCCAACAGACTCTTTTCCAGGGACTCGGAACCCAGCAGGGCGTCAACCTCGCTCTCCTGGATTAGTTCCAGGGGAACGGGAAGGCGACCGGACTCGAGCTGTATGGAGAGGGTGCGGGCCTCCTCCCGGTTGAAATTGCCGGTTATCTGGCTGCGCCCGTCGCGGATCCAGGCCCGGGCAACGGGAGCGATGACGAGCTGGTCGTCAATGAAAACAGCGATGCGCCTGGTGGGGTCGCCGACGATGCGGCGGGTGAGCTCACCGAAAATATCGGCGCCGCGATCGTTGAACTGGATGTTGACGGCCCACTCTCCGGTCTGCTGATCGGTGGAGGCATAGGCGCTAACGAGGTCGTCGCCAGTCAGGTTGAGCTCCGAGTCGGTGAAGGCGGCGCAGGAGGCATCGGTGCAAATCCGCTCACGGAATTCGAGCAAAGCGGTCCCACCGATGAGGGACTTGGCGGCCTCGATACCTCCGGTGACGCGGAAGCTGTCGACCGCGCCGATCTGGTCACGGAAGGCGTCTTCCAACTCGTCCTGGCGGCTGCGGGGCAAGGAGACAGGCATCCTGATGCGGTAACCCGTGTCTCCTTCGGCGGAAATTGTGTAGTCGACGAACTCCATCTTGCGGAGCAGCCCGGCAATATCTTCAAAGTCGGCGGGTTCCTCGAACTCCACGTCGGTGACGGAGCCGGAGGCGCCGGGCAACTGGACGATGACGCGGTCTTCGCCGAACTGCTGAACGATGGGTTCCTCGGTCCCGAACAAGTTGACGCGGCGGGAAATGATGCTGATGACGCCTTCCATGTCGTCGGCATCCGGGGGAAGAGTCTCGGTGAACTTGGGGGCTTCGACCACGCCAAGCTCGTCCAGCAATCCGCTCTCGACGGCGGCCCGGGTCGGCTGGTCCAGCAGGGGGGCCTCGATTTCAATGGTTTCGGGCGTGAGCAGGCGAGTCTCGTAGCCGACGACACCCGCTTCATCCAGCATCTCCTCGACCGCGGCAACGTCTGCCGCTTCTGGGAAGGTCGCACGGATCTTGGTGCCGACATCCGCCTGGTAGACCAGGTGGGCGCCGCCGCGCAGGTCCAATCCCAGCTTCAGCCCCAGGGGGCCCGTGCCCCCCCGTTGAACCTCGGGGAAGCCGGGGATATCGATGTTGATTTCCGAGAAAGCCAGGGAAGCGACGGAAATCGCCAGGATGGCCAGAATCAAAATTGTCAGCCGGATGCTGCGGCCACGCATGAATTACTCCTGGTCGCCTGAATGACCGTTCCGGCCATTTACAAGAGCCGCGGCGAGTTCCAGCGCTTCCTGGGGGCTGGCGACCTCGCCGGCGGCATGGGCTTCGTTGATTCGTTCGATGAGTTCGCCGATGAGCGGGCCCTGGGACAGGCCCATCTCCCGCATTAGGTCGTGTCCGGTTATGATCCGGGCCGGCCGCTCGGGGGACAGCTGTTCGGCGCCGGTTTGCATAATGTGCGCCATAATTTTAGCATGGCGGGCCCAATCATCGTAGGAAACTTCCGGGCCTTTTGCGGCCAGATAATCGGCCATTGCCAGGTAGACAGTGTCCAGGGCGACCTCGCCGAGGTCGCGGAAGTAGCGGTAGACAGCGCGCCGGGAGGGCAATTCGGAATCCTGGTTCATGGAAGCGGGGCGCAGGTGCTGCTCCACCATCTTGGAAACCATGGCGATTCCCCTGGAACTAAGGCGTAGCTGGCCCAGCCTGTCCTCGCAGATCCTGGCACCCTGCTCCGAGTGGCCGAGGAAACGGGTTCGGCCCGAAGCGTCGACGGCCTTGGTCTGGGGCTTGGCGATGTCATGCAGCAGAGCGGTGAGCTTGAGGATGGTTCGCCGGGTGTGGCCGTCACTGACTATCTCGCCGAAGTGAGCTTCGGACTCGGGGGCCCAGGGGACCATGGAGTAAATGGGGGAGTTCTGATGTCCCCGGGTGACGAGTTCGGCGGTCTCCACGGCGTGGATAGAGTGCCCCCAGACATCCCAATAATGCACTCGGGGCTGGCCGACGCCCTTGGTGACGGCCAATTCGGGGATGATGCGGCACAGGAGGTCGAGACGGTCCAGTATTTCAAGAGCGACGCGGGAACGGTCGCCAGCGAAGATGGCCAGCAGTTCATCCCGGACCCGCTCCGGCGAAACCCGATGGACCAGGTCGGCGTGGGACCGGATTGACCGGGCGGTTTCGGGGTCCAGCCGGAAATCGAGGGAGTTGGCCAGCCTGACCGCCCGCATGAGCCGTCCGGGGTCGGCGTCGAAGACCGAGTCATCGGTGGCGCGAACGATCTTGCGGGAGAGGTCGGTTCGGCCCTCCACAGGGTCGATAATCTGCTCGTCCCAGTGGTCGGCGTCCCATAGCTCCAAGGGCAGGGCCATGGCGTTGATAGTGAAGTCGCGGCCCTGCAAGTCTCCGTAGATGTCCCCGGGGAAGCCGGCGAGGTCCAGTTGTCCCTGACCGTCGGCGCCGGCGGGCAAGGCTATCCGGCAAACCCACCGGGCCGATATGGGGACGGGGGTTCCGCCCAGGAATTGGGCCAGGTCATGGCCGCATTCCAACGGGTTACCTTGAATTGCCAGATCCAAGTCGTGGGAGCGGCGTCCCAAGAGCCTGTCCCTGAGAAACCCGCCGACGAGAAACGCTGGCTGGCGGCGTTCTTGAAAAAATGCCGCAATGCGCGGAAGAAGGTCGTGGGAAGAATTCGGTGCGGACAAGATCGGTTCTCAGGAACAGGACGGATGAATGCTGACGCCCGGTGAAGGGTTGGCGCCGAAAGGGCTGCAGGAGTCTCCCAGCGTGATGAGCGGAGGGAGCGGGGGGCCGATCATTCCTGGCGAGGGTGGGCGGGCTCGGATTCGGCGGCTTCCGAAGCGCCTCCGCTGGAACTCTCGGAGGAAGGTTCGTACCCGATGCGGTGGAGAGTGTCCTGGGACACCAGCCGGTCAATGTAAAGGATGCCGTTGAGGTGGTCGGTCTCGTGTTCCAATGCCTGGGCCAGGAGTCCCTCCGCCCGAATTCGCACAACCTTTCCGTTGAGGTCCAGGGCTCGGGCGCGAACCCTTTCGGACCGTTTGACGGTACCCCGGTATCCCGGGATGCTGAGGCAACCTTCTTCAACCTCGCGCTCCCCCTCACGGCGGACGATCTCGGGGTTGATGAGGATCATGGGTTCGTCCCAGTCGGGCAACTGGATCACCGCCACCTTCTGGAGGGAGCCAACCTGGTTGGCAGCCAATCCTACGCCATTTTCGGCATGCATTGTCTCCACCATGTCGGCAGTGTACTGCTTCAAGGTGGGGGGGATTTTGCCGATTTTCTTGGCTCTCTCGCGGAGAATGCCATCGGGGACGAGCCGCATTTTCAACAGGGCCACGGCGACAACCTTTCAACAAGGAAATCAAATAAAGGTACGCAATGATTATAAACAGACGGTTTTGAGAGTGCAAAGGCGGGCCGGCACAATGGCCGGGGCCGGAACGAAGTTTGCAGGGGTCAGACGAGCCGGACGGGGTCGATGTCCACGGTCCAGGACGGGGACAGGGTCAGATCCTCGAGGAAGCGGTGGATGCTGCGGCCACGGAGGGTGAGGTGCCACCGGTAGCGTCCGCGGACTCTCTGGGGGATGCCGGGAGCAGGTCCGATGACCTCGAGGCCGGAGAGACCCCGGGCGGAGGAGATCTGCCGGCAGAGGTCGGCGGTGGCGAAGGCTTGACGCCGACAGTTGTCCGAGTTGGTGTCCTGATACACCAGGTGGGCCAGGCGGTTGAAGGGGGGATTCCCCTGCTCGCGTCGGGCGGCGATTTCCCGCCGGTACAGGCTGAGGTAGTCCTGTCCGGCGGCGGCGGAGATGGCGTAGTGGGAGGGATTGTAGGTCTGGATAATGACCCGCCCGGGATCCGTACCCCTTCCGGCCCGGCCGGCGACTTGGCAAAGAAGGTCGAAAGCCCGTTCGCCGGCGCGAAAGTCCGGCAAACTGATTCCCACGTCGGCAAGAACGGCCCCAACCAGGGTCACGTTGGGGACGTCGAATCCCTTGGCCACCATCTGGGTGCCGACAAGCACCTGGGACTCGCCCGAGGCCAGGCGGCGCATCATTTCATCTGGGCTGTCACCGCCGCGGGAGGTATCCATGTCCCAACGGTCCACCCGGACGCCGGGCAATAGGCGTCCCGCCTCCTGGGCCACGCGCTGGGTGCCGATGCCCAATTGCCGGATGCGTCCACCCCGGCATTGCCGGCAGGTCGCGGGCATGCGGCGCCGTCGATTGCACTGATGGCACAAGAGGTAGGGGCCGGCGCTACGCCCGCCGGAAGGATCGTCCGGCGAGTGGTAGGTCAAGGAGACCGAGCAGCCGGAACAGACCGCCACGTATCCACAGTCGCGGCATTGAACAAAGGAGGAGTTGCCGCGGCGGTTCAGGAACAGGATGGCCTGCCGTCCCGCGGATACGCAGTCCCGCAACGCCTGCTGGAGGGTGCGGGAGAAGATGCTGCGGTTGCTCTGGCGCAACTCTTCCCGCATATCGCAGATTTCAGCCTGGGCGAGGGGAATAGCGCGGTATTGGGGAGCATCGTCGTGTAACGCTCCTTTGGGCAAAGGGGTAGCCCGGGAGATGCGGTGGGGGAGCCGCAGGAGGCAATGCCGGCCGCGCTCTGCCATGTGGTAGGACTCCACGTCCGGCGTGGCGCTGCCAAGAACGACCACCGCGCCGGTGACCCGGGCGATTTCCAGGGCAACGGTGCGGGCATGATACAGAGGGTTCCCTTCCTGCTGCTTGAAGGTGGCCTCGTGTTCTTCGTCGATGACAATCAGGCCAATCGAGGGCAGGGGAGCGAACAGGGCGCTGCGAGGGCCAACAACCACGTCGCAACGGCCATCCCGGATGCCCCACCACTGGTTAAACTGTTCCCCGGGTTTCTGGCGGCTGTGGAGGACCGCGACTTTCCCGGGAAAGCGGGCACTGACCCGCTCGACGGTTTGGGGCGTGAGGCTGATTTCCGGGACGAGGAAAATGGCCTGTTTTCCCAGGGACACGGCGTGCTCGATGGCGCGGAGGTAGACCTCGGTCTTGCCGCTGCCGGTGACTCCGTGGAGCAGGAAGCTGCGATGGCGGCTGTCCGACCCGTCCAGTGCGGCGGAGATGCGTTCGACGGCGAAGCGTTGTTCGGGGGTGAGGGTAAGAAGGGAGCCCGAGGGCGGGGAGTTAAGGTGAGGAACTGAGGGCGGACTGGCCCTGGTCCACTCGAGGCCAATCAAGCCCTTGTCCACGAGGGCGTTTACGGCGTAGGCGCCGAATTCCTTGCGGGCCAAAGCGAGGGGCATTCGTTGTGGCGGGTTGGAGACAGCGGAAAGGAGTTGGGACTGGCGTTCGGACAGACCATCGGAGATAAGGGTTTCCAGGTCAAGCCCCGACAGGGGGATGACCTGGCTATCGTATTTGAAACGGCCGGGGTGGGGTAGGGCGACGTTGCGGCGAATCGTGCCGCGCTCCACCAGGCGGTTGACGGTACGCAAGCCGCCGCGTCCTAGGGACTTGGTGAAATCGGCTTCGGGCATCCTGCCGGCTTCGCGGAGGTTGTCCAGGGCTGGCGAGGCGGATTCGGGGACTTCGGAATCAATGTCCCCCTGGGTGATGGTGGAGGTGACGTGGGCCTTGAACTGGGGCGGAAGCAACAGGGCCAGGGAATCGAACAGTCCGGCGAGGTAGTAGCGGCTGATCCAGTCGCCTATCTGGAGGGCCAAGGGCGAGAGGAGAGGGGACGGCTCAACGGGTTGGAGGATGTCCTTGGTTACATCGACCTGGGGGGAGGCAGCGAGCTTGATGACGATACCCTGGAGGGTGCGGCGACCGAAGGGGACCCAGACCAGTTGTCCGGGTTCGACGGGAAAGGCGTCCGGGATATGATAGGAGAAGGTGCGGGATGGACCTACCGGGGCGTCAACCGCGACTTCTGCGTAGTCCATAAGTCAGCCATCGGGAGAACGGCTGCGCGCCCGAGTTGGGCAGCGGGGACTGGATCCAGGATCAGGACTGCTGCTGCGGCCGCTGGCGCCGGGCCCTGGGCTTTTCCTTGATGCGGGCGGCGCGGCCCTGGAGGCCCCGGAGGTAGTAGAGCTTGGCGCGGCGGACTTTACCCTCGCGGGTCACTTCCAGGGACTCGACCAAGGGGGAGTAGAGGGGGAAGACCTTTTCGACGCCGATGCCGCCGCCGGCGATGCGGCGGACGGTGAAGTTGGCGGCAGGACCCTTGCCGTTCTGCCGGCGGATGCACACGCCCTGGAAGGCCTGAATCCGCTCCCGTTCGCCTTCACGGATGCGGAAGTTGACACGGACGGTATCGCCCGGCCCGAAGTTGGGAATCTTGGGGTTGGCTTCCGTGGGAACGAGTTGGGATGCGTCCATGCCGATGGCCTCTAAGGTTGTCTTATCCCGGAGTCCCGGAACGGAGAACAGGATAACACAACGTGCGGGGTTTGGGTATTTGGACGGAAGGCTTGGGTGTCACGGGAACAGTCAGAATTTTTTGTGTCGCATTTTGTTGCAAACTGTTGCATTCAACGGGCTTTGACCTCAGGTTATCGAGCGCGTTGGGCGGTTTCCATCCCAGCCGTTTCCTATGTGTACATGTTAAGGGTCAAGGGTGCCGGGCCGCAAGGCAGCGAGCGTCATCAATTACTCCGACAGGAAGGAGGCAGAAATTGATGACAGTTGGAGGTTGCGTAAAGAACGTGCGTTCTATATTATGTCGCACCAAGAGGCTATGAGTGACAAACGGGGGTAAGATGATTGGAACGGTGAGTCCGGTACAGGCAGTGATGGACCTGGGTCTAGGTGGTTTCGGCGGACACCGGGGAAGGCTGCCGGTGGAAGTCCTGGAACGGGACGGAAGCGGCCGGTCCTGGTTGAGGCTGGGCGGCCAATGGAAGCGGATTGTGGACATCGAGAACCTTTGGGAGTTGTCCGCCATTGACGGCGGCACTGAGCCGGGAGTGGGCCTCGGCTTCCGGGCGGTTACGGAGGATGGGCGGACGGTGCGGCTGGTTCAGGACCTTTGCCGGGTCGAGTGGTTCCAGGAGTTGACCCCGGCGGCCTCGACACGGTGATCCGGCGCGGCGGCTCTGAGTGGGGTAAGAGGGTGTCTGGGAACGTACTGTCCGGACTTGGAACCGCGCGAAACGGGGAAGAGACGGGGGTCTGATTCCCGCCTCCCGGGAATGACGGGAGAGTGGGCGGAAATGAGAGAATGGGGGAAATCGGTGTTGCTAAAGGTGGCGCTGGAACCACTCGAGGGTGCGGGACAGGTATTCGACGCGCATCTTGGGGTGGCCAGTGCGGGGGAAGGAGTGGGAGCCTCCCGGGAATCGGATGAACTCGACCTCCTTTCCCAGCCTCTTCAGCATGGTGTAATACTCCTCGCTCTGCGAGATGGGACAGCGGGCGTCGGACTCGCCGTGGAGGAGCAGGACCGGGATGGTGACGTTGGGGGCGTAGGTTATGGGGGACCGGTCGAGGAGCTTGGCCGCCATCTGCTGGAAGCCGTCCGGGTTGTACCCGCCGCCGTCCAGTCCGGCCTCGGCGGCGGCTTCAATGGACGTGCCCCACTGGAGCTCGCCGAAGGTGGAGCCGATATCCGAAGTACCGTACATGCTGAGGAGATTGATGCAGGGGGCCCCGACCACAGCGGCGCCGAACCGGGAGGTGTGCCCCACGGTCCAACTGGTCATGTATCCGCCGTAGCTGTACCCGTGGATGCCGAGGCGCGCCTCGTCGACGTAGGGGCGGGCGACGACGGCGTCGAGGGCGGCGGTGAGGTCCAGGTAGTCCTCTCCGCCCCAGTCATCGAGGACGGCGGACATGAACTCCTCCCCGTAGGTGGATGAGCCGCGGGGGTTGGCAGCAAGGACGAGGAATCCGGCGGTGGCGAGGACCTGCTGCCAGGCAACGAAGGAGTCATAGAAGGCGCCGTTGGGGCCGCCGTGAATGTCCAGCACCAGGGGATAACGGTTGGCGGGGTCGAAGTCCGGCGGGAAGTACAGGCGGCAGTCGATGTCCCAGCCGTCGCGGGAGACGGTGAGTTTTTCCAGGGAAGCGGGACGGTTTTCCACCAGGTATTCCTTATTGTATTCGGTTACTTGGCGCGACCGGCTTGACGAAAAGTCCAGGTGGTGAAGGTCGGCGGGGGAGTCAGGGGAGGAGGAGACGACAATGCCATTGTTTCCCGATTGGTCGAGGACAAGGTCGGAGATGAGGCGTGAGCCTCCGAAGGCCGGCTGGGCGGTACGGGAAGGGACGGAAACGCGGTAGACGAAGGACTCGCCGTGGCGCTCCCCGAGGATAGTTATGGTATCGCCTTCGCTCCACCGGACTTCGGGAAAGCGGAAGGTGGGGGGGAAGGCCAAGACGGGCTTGAAGGAATCATTGGTGATGACCTGGGGGGATTGGCCTGGCTGGAGGATGTAGAGCCAGCCCTGCCAGAAGACCTGGAATCCGGGGGCTTGGGACCCGACGGTGAGGATGCGGCTGCTGTCGGGGGACCAGGCCAGTCCGCCGACGCTAGAGAGGGTTTCGGACCATAGCTCCGGCTCTCCCCCGCCCGCTGGGACAACGTAGACCTGGGTCTGGGCGCGGTGGTCCCGGTCGGGGCGCCGTTCGGATATGAAGGCGATGTTCTGTCCGTTAGGGGACCACACGGGGTTTATGTCGTCCCAGTCGCCATCGGTCAGCTGAGTTGAGTCGCCACTCTGAACGTCGGCGACGAAGAGGTGGAAGTGGGAATCGCCGCGCCAGCCGAGACCGTCAAAGCGGTAGCGGAGGCGATTTACTTCCTTCGTCTCGGGTACCGTCTCGGGCACGTCGGAGGGTTTGTCTCCGGCAATTTCTGGCGCCGCTTCAGGTTGCACGTCGGCGCAGTAGACGATGCGGGACCCGTCGGGGCTCCAGGCGTAGTCCACGATTCCGGCGGGGGATGAAAGCAGGAGGGAGGCCTCCCCTCCGGTGGCGTCCATGACCCAAAGCTGCTTGTGGTCGTCCTCATCGGCGCGGAGGAAGGCCATCCGGCGGCCGTCGGGAGAAAAGCGGGGGCAGGAGTCCTTGGGGCCGTCGGATATCTCGTGGGTCTGGTCGCTTCCCAGATGGGTCATGATGATCCCCGAATGGACCTGCCAGTCCTCGGGGTTGATGGACGTGAGAGTGTAGGCGAGATGGGCGCCGTCCCGGGCCAGGGAAGGTTCGGCGACGGTCTTGAGCCGGTAAACGAGTTCGGGTCCGATGGGCTGGGGCATGACGCTCCTCGGGCCGCCGCGCGGCGGTGGGCTGGAATGGATGATACGTTACTCGATTCGCTGGAAGATTGCCAGAAGAACCAGGGCGACGAGTGCGGCCGCCACAATCCACAGGCTGCAACCTCGGCGGGAAGATCTTCGCCTCCTCGGGACCGGTGCCCGGGTCTCGCGGCGGTGTTCCCAGGGACGGACAGGGTCGGATCCAGCGGCCCAGACGCCGCGGCGGTG
This sequence comes from Dehalococcoidia bacterium, assembly GCA_965203675.1. Lineage (GTDB taxonomy): Bacteria > Chloroflexota > Dehalococcoidia > Lucifugimonadales > UBA3495 > CATOSK01. The sequence goes on from CBDBDE010000002.1 coordinate 196,750, forward strand.
TCGGCGGGCGTTGCGTTCAGCCCGGTAGAACCCCAGGCGCTCTACGGTGGCGCGGGAGCGGTGGTAGGTGGAGGCGAAGGCGTGACCGGAATGGACCATTCCCAGGTTAACGGAGCGGCGGCGGCCCTGCCTGCGCCAGTAGAGGATGCCGATAGCGCGTCCGTACTGGTCGAAGGCAATGGTCTCCAGCATGAGGTCGTCACCGCCGTCGAGCAGGTCCTGGAGTTGGTATGCGGAGTCCCAGCCGCCGTCCTGGTCAATTTCCGGGGCGTCGATGCCGAAGAGGCGGACCCTCAGCCATCCCCGGTTATTGCGCTGGTCGATTTCAACAGTGTCTCCGTCGATGATCCGGCGGACTGCAACGGGGACGGTTTGGCGGCGGGTGGGCATTCCCCATTTTAGCCAGGTTGACGCTCAGGGTTCCCAGCGGAAGTTGTCCGTGTACGGGGCAAAAAGAAGGGGCCCCAGCAACGGGGCCCCTTCCAGGGTGGCCGGTTCTGAGCGGAAGCCTAGAGCTGACCGCCGCCAAAGATAGCGTGCTGCTTGTGATACACCTGGAGGCGCTGGCGGGGGCACTCCAAGACGAAGATGCGGCCCTCGTCGTCCACCTCGACGGAGATGGGGCCGTGGAACAGCTTCTCTCGTTCGTGGAGGTTATGCGCCATTTCCCGGGCCTTGACGATGGTGGGGTCGAGCTCGACGCGCTCCCGTCCCCAAGAGGACAGGGTGGCTTCGCCGAGGAGCTTGGTGATGAAGTTGCCCTCGGCGTCGAAGACCTGGAGGCGGTCGTTCTTGAAGTCGGCGACGTAGATGATGCCTTCCTTGTCCACGGCCACCTTGGTGGGGTGGTTGAGTTGTCCGTCCCCATCGCCGGAGGAGCCGAACTTCATCAGGAAAGTCCCGTCGGGGGCGAACTTCTGGATGCGGTCGTTGCGCCAGTCAGCGACCCAGACGTTGCCGTTGTAGTCGATCTCGATGCCCCACGGGAAGCTGAACTGTCCGTCGCCGGTGCCTTCGCTGCCCCACTGGAACTTGTACTCTCCGTCCCTGGAGAACACCTGGACCCGGTGGTTGTAGCTGTCTACCAAGTAGAGGTTGTCGTGGGCGTCGAAGGCCAGGCCGGAGGGCTTGTTGAACTCGCCGTCGTCGGTCCCTTCCTTGCCCCATTGGCCGGTGCACTCGCCATCCTTGTTGAAGACGGTGATTCGCTGGAGCCACTCGTCGGCGACGCAGGTATTGCCCTCGCTGTCGACGGCCAGGGCGGTGGGCCACATGAAGGTGCCGGCGGGAGCGTTCTCATCGGCGTCTTCCGGGGGAATCTTCTGGCCGAACTCCTGGACCAACTGCTCATCCACCGTGAATACGGTCACGCGCTTGCAGGGGAAGAAGGCGGGGGTCTCGGAGCCGCGGCTGATGACAGACAACTGGTTCTTGCCGCTGCGGGCGATGTCCACCGGGTAGAAGAAGCCGGAGCCGCTCCGGTTCTCCTGCCTACCGATGGTATGGCTGTACTGGAAGGTTATGGGCGCAATCTCAGTAGTAACCATGTTTCCTCTCTTACGGTCTGTTAGCGGGACGCAGAAGGGCCGGCAGTGTTGCGCCGCCAGCCCTTGCCGTCAATCTGCCGTTGTTACTTGATGAAGTCGAACTTCTCGAAGCTGCCGTTGAGGATGGGCTGGGCGTCCAGGCCCATCCAGTCCTCCAGCAGGGTGGCGTAGGTGCCGCGGAAGTCGTTGTTCCACCGCAGGTCGCCTTCGTCCAGCTTGTCGGGCTCGAGGGAGGGGTACTCGCCGTAGAGGCCGCCCTTGACCGCGTCGCCGATGATGAAGGCCACGCCGCCGGAGCCGTGGTCGGTGCCGGAGCCGTTCTCCTTGACGCGGCGGCCGAACTCGGTGAAGACCACCATGACGACCTCCTCGTTGGCGTTGTGCTCCTTGATGTCCTGGTAGAAGTCGCCGATGGCGGTGGTGACGTCGTTCCACAGCCTGGGCAGGGTGATGTGCTGGTTGGCGTGGGTGTCGAAGGTGCCGGGGTTGACGCCGGTGTAGAGCACCCGGGTGCCGAAGCCGGCGGTGTGTACCTGGGCGATGTTCTTCAGCCACTGGGCGAAGGGGCTGCCGCCGTACTCGATGCCGGAGGAGTAGATGTCCGGCGCGGTCTTGAGGATGTCGGCGCCCTTGAGGGCGTCCAGGCCGGTCTGGGACAGGTAGTCGTTGACCGGGCCGGAGCCAATCATCGGGGAGTACATGCGCCCGAAGATGTCCAGGGCGTCCATGCGCTGGTCCTCGCCGTCGATGCCGGTGAGGACGCCGTAGCTGGCCAGGTCGCCCACGGAGGCGACGGAGACGCCGGGAGCGGCCAGGGCGCGGGGAAGACCGCGCCCGAAGTTGACGGCGGTCAGGATGTTTTCCTTGTTGGGGTCCAGGTCGCGGATGGCCTTGCCCAGCCAGCCGTCGGTGACCATCTTGTCCGGCTCGGCGGTGTGCCAGATGTCCAGGGAGCGGAAGTGGGAGCGGATGGGGTTGGGATAGCCGATGCCCTGGATGACGGCCACCTTGCCCTGGTCATAAAGCTCCTTCATGGGACCCATGCCGGGGTTGAAACCCACGTAGTCGTCCACCGCGTGGACATCCTCCGCCGAGAGCCGCAGCACATCCCGGTAGTCCTGGTAGTGGGGGTCGCCGTAGGGAACAAAGGTGTTCAGGGCATCGTAGGCGCCGGTCATCTGAAGGATTACCAGGACCGGGTCTTTCTTGTTGGTGGTCATCGTCTTCTCCTTAGCGGAATTCGATTTTAGTTTCTCTTTCTAAGGGTCGCCGCCTTCGCTCGCTGTTTGTTCGGGTGGGTTCTCAAAGGCTCGCTTGGCGGCTCCGTATGGGTTTCAGCCAACCGAAAGTTCCGGTCAGGCGTAGAGGTATTCCTTGGTCGCCACGATCATCTGGAGCATCTGGGCAACCTGCCCGGCGAACTCCTTGTTGGTGGTGGGCAGGTCGCCGCTCTTCTCAGCGTGGGTTATCAGCATCCGGCGGGTTTCCTGTTCAAGCTCGTAGCAGCCGAGCAGCCGCAGGCAACCGTCCACCAGCCCCACCGGCGAAATGACCGGCCCCTCGGCCTGGAGCTTCTGGACCATGTCCCGGATGCCGGGCTGGGTCAGGTCGCCCACGTAGTCGGCGATGAAGTTGATCCGGCGCACCAAGGTGCCGCCGTCAATCCATTCCTTGCCGGTGTGCCAGCCCTCCACGCTGGGAGGGTTCAGGATTTCCTGGCCCATGTGCTTCATTTCGTCGAAGATGACCTCGAAGCCGGGCCTGGGGGTATCCCAGTCGCCCACCAGGCGGATGGTCCCGATCACCGTCTCGATGGGGCCCTTGATGCGGGAGAAGCGGGCTTCCTTGAAAGCGTGGGAGTGGAACAGAACCCGCAGCATGGACTTGATGTCGTAGCCGGACCGGAAGTACTCGTCCTCCAGCATCTTGATGGTGTCCGCGTCCCGGGGCGGAGTCTCCATCCAGGAGGGCACCTGGGCTTCGTCGGCCACGAAGAAGTTGTAGATGTGGCGGGAAAGGAAGCGGGCGGTGGCGGGCTGCTTGCAGATAATGTCGATGACATCCTCGCCATCGAAGTTGCCCGTCTCGCCCAGGAAGGTCTTGTCCCCCTCGTCATGGTCGGCGGGGTTGTACACGAACTGGGAAGGATAGCGGCCGTAGGGCTGGCCGGGGATGTTGTTGGCGATGGTCCAGCCGGTGAAGGCCCGGGAGCATTCCTTAACGTCATCCTCGGTGTAGTTGAACTGGCCGTCCTTGCCGACGCCCATGGAGAACAACTCCAGCAACTCGCGGCCGTAGTTCTCGTTGATGTTGCCCTTGTGGCTGAGGCAGTTGTCCAGGAAGTAGATCATGGCCGGGTCTTTGGAGATTTCAAGCAACAGGTCCCGGAAGTTGCCCATGCCGTTGCGCCGGAGCATGTCCAGCTCCGCCTGCGAGGTGACGTAGCTCTGTGTCTTGCTGTCGGCGGTGCAGAGGATACCGTGCCAGAACAGCACCATTTTTTCTTCCAACTGGTTCCTGGAGTTGATCATCCGCCAGGCGACGTATTCCGGCACGCAGCGGATGAAGTGGTTCCATTCCAGGAAGCTGCGCTCCCAAAGGTCGAGACTCATTCCGTGGGATTCCTCGGTGGGGTTGAGCAGTTCCTCCACCGTTGCCTCGTACCCCTTGGCGGCGCGCTCGGAAATTTCGTTGTACTGGGCGCCAAACCCGGCTCGCCGCATGAGGTGAGCCATCAAGCCAATGTCATGGTCATCCATAGCCTGTCCTCCCAAGTGGGGTTTTACAACCATCCTTTCCAAATAATGGCAAAGTTATACGGATGAATCCTAGCATTTTGGGCTGGAAATGTCATCCCATCGACGAGACAATCCCGAAACCACGGAGCCCGGAAAGGGGACTTCGAAAAACGACGGAATTGTTGATGATTACACTGTCCGCCTTTCGCGGTCGCATTAGTCCTTCAACGATATTGAACGACTAAGGCTGTTGAACGACCGCTCAGTCCCAAGTATCCTTGGCCGCGACGGATCAGTGGCTGTCACCGTCACGGCCGTCACTCAGTAGCAGCAAACCAGGAGAAGAATACGGCCTTAGTGACCTTCGCCATCGCTTCCTCTGCATAGAGCGTCGACGTATCTTCCTGGACCGACTGGCTTCTCACTGCAGTGAATGTCCTGTATTTCACGATGCCGCTGATGACCGGGGTAGTCGCGGGACTGCTCAGTGGCATCCTCTCGACCAGCATTTCTACCCGTCGGGCTGTTCTGGTGGGATTAGGAATCGGATTATTCGGGGCGGGAATTGTCGCCGCATCTACCAAGTTCTACGGCTACTACTGGGATTACCTCTCCGGATGGTGGTTCGAGCCGAGCCAGATGGACCTTTTCATGAAGGAAATGCGGGAAGTTATAGTCATATTGCCGGTCTTGATGGCTGTTTTGACGTCCGTTACGTCGTTTATGGCCTGCCGCCGCTGGCAGCGGCTAAGAGGGGGTGTGAAAACGTACTGCCCGAAGTTGGAACCGAGCGAAACGGGGACGAGACGGGGGTCTGGATTCCCGCCTGCGCGGGAATGACGGGATGGCAACCTGGCATTTATCACACTCCCTCTGAAGGCCAGGATTCCGTCTTGGGCGGTACAGCTCAACGCAAACATGACTCTGGATTCCTGAACGGGGAAGACAGGAGAAAGAGGTTGTGCACGTGTCTCAATTAATTCATGCCATCAAAGGGGCTTATCCAGGGTTTTCCGATTATTCCCGGCAGCCGAATCGGCCGGTTCGTGGTGAGCTTGCCGATGGACCGCCGGCCGGTTATCCAGAGGTTCCATTAGAACAACAAACGCACCGGCTTTTTTGCGTTGACATCGATTCGACGCCAATGATATATTCCGCTGAACAAAGTCGGCTACTGCCGAGTGGTTCCAACCTACTCCAGTTATGCCCAACCACAGTAGAGGATTACCTGGCGGGCCAGTGGACCAAGCGCCGTCGTCAGAGTCTGCGCCTTTCTCCGCCGCAGCCATACCCGCCCTTGTCAGGTTGCCAGGGCAGGGTAGTGGCGGCCCAAAGAGAAGATGACGACCTTCAATAAATCCGCGACCCGGCACCCCTGCCGGGCCACTCTTGGCTTGCCCTCCTCGGCCCGGTATCCCGGCACTCCCGCCGACTATCCCCTGCTTCACCATTTTTACCGTACCACTAGACGGGAGGAGCTTTGATGCAAATGCGCGACTTCGTAGTCCGCTTCGCCGGAGAAGGCGGACAAGGAGTAGTTACCTCGGCCGAAGGATTGGCCCAAGTATCCACCCAGGTCGGGTACCACGCCCTCACCTATGCCACCTTCCCCTCCCAGATCCTGGGCGGCCCCACCTGGACCCAGGCCCGCATCTCCGATTCTCCCATCCTGAGCGCCGGCGATGATGTCGATGTCCTGGTGGCATTCAACCGGGAAGCCTACGAGACCCATAGCTGGGAAGTCAGGGACGGCGGGGTCATCATCTACAACTCCAACGACCGGGACTTCGAGGAATTTACACCCACGGGCGAAGCCCGGGTCGTCGGAATGCCCATCGACGAGCTGGCCCGCTCCACCGGCAACAACCGGGCCGCCAACATGGTGGTTATCGGCGCCCTGGCCCACCTGGTCAACATGCCCCAGGAATACCTGGAGCGCTTCGTCGAAGAACGGTTCAGCCGCGGCCGGGCCAACGACGACGAAATCATCCGTTCCAACATCCAGGCCATCAAACTGGGCCGCGAGCATACCGCCCAGAGCGGCTTCGCCCTTGGCGATCTCGCGCCTCCCCAGATGCCCGATTACAAGCAATTGATGCTCAAGGGCAACGAGGCCCTGTGTCTCGGCGCCACGGCCGCCGGCATTGACTTCTATGTGGGCTACCCCATCTCTCCCGCCACCACCATCCTGGTCTGGATGGAGCGCAATCTGGTTGGCCCAGGCAAGTTTGCCTACCAGGTGAGTTCCGAAATCGAGTCCATCACCGGCATCCTTGGAGCCGGGTTCGCCGGCAAGAAGGCCATGACCGCCACCGCCGGCCCCGGCTTCTCGCTGATGAGCGAGGGACTGGGCCTGGCCTGGATGGCCGAGATACCCTTGGTGGTCGTCGATGTGCAGCGCGGCGGTCCCGCCACCGGGCTGCCCACCAAGACGGAGCAGTCGGACCTGATGGCCTGCATGTTCCCCGCCCACGGCGACGTTAGAATCCCTATCATTGCCGTCGGGACTGTTGAGGAAGCCTTCTTTGGGGCGATGTGGGCTTTCAACTGGGCCGAACGCTACCAGGGCCCGGTCGTCTTGATGACCGAAATGTCTCTGGCCGAACGAGTCCAGAACATCCCGGTCCCCGACGTATCTAGCGTCAAGGTCGAGTACCGCCAGACCTACCAGGGAACCAACGGGTACCAGCGCTACGACGGGTTCGAGCTCTCCCCCATGCCCCTGCCGGGAAACCCCGGCGCCTACGTCGCCAACGGCTCGGAGCATGATGCCATGGGCGACACCACCCACCTGCCCGAGCGGCACATTCAGATGACCGAGCGGCGCTTCAGCAAGCTGGGTCTTCTCGAAGATGGATACTACGAGTCGGAAAACGCGGACGCCCGGGTGGCCGTTATGCCTTGGGGCGGTTCCAAGGGCCCCGGATACGAAGCCTACCGGCAACTGCGGGAGCAGGGAGTCGATGTTGGATGGAACTACACTATGTTCCTGCATCCCCTTCCTCCCAAGCTCCTGGAGGAACTCAAGAGCAAGGAGCTGGTCATAGTGCCTGAGCTCAACTTCCAGGGGCAGTTTTCCTCGATTCTGAGGTCCCTGGGAGTGAACGCCTATTCCATAACCCAGTACACCGGCCTGCCGTTCAAGGTGCGGGAGTTGGTCAGGCAAATCAGCGAGATGACCCAGTCTCACCAAAAGGAGATGGTGCGGGCATGAGCAAGAAGAATCCCGAGTATGACTTCAAGTGGTGCCCTGGCTGCGGGGACTTCGGTGTGCGCCGTGCCCTTGAACTGGCCATGATCAACCGGCTGGAGGAAACCGGCGAGCCCATCGAAAACAACGTGGTGGTCGCCGGGATCGGCTGTTCCGGCAACCTGGTCCATCTCCTGGAAGGTTCCCAGCCCTACGGATTCCACGGCATCCACGGCCGGACGCTTCCCATCTCCATGGGCGTGAAGATGGCTCGTCCCGAGTTGAACGTGGTAATCGTGGCCGGCGACGGCGACTTCCTCAGCATCGGCGGGGAGCACATCGGCCCCCAGGCGTCGCGGAACCTCGATGTCTGCGCCGTCATAATGGACAACGGGGTCTATGGTCTCACCAAGGGCCAGAGCTCTCCGACTACCAAGGAAGGCACAGTCACCAGCTCAACCCCCTTCGGTAAGCTGGAGCACGAGACTGACCCGCTGGAACTCTACCTGACTCTGGGGACTTCCTTCATCGCCTCCGCGTTCTCCGGCAACCCCCGCCAGTTGGCCTCCCTTATAACCCAGGGGATGAACCACAAGGGCTTCGCCATGGTCCACGTCCAGTCGCCATGCGTGACCTATAACGACACCTACGAGTTGCTCAAGGGCAAGCCCCGCGAGGGCATCCAGCCCCTCATCTGGGACGTGCCCGAAGATCACGATGCCTCGGACAAGGCCGCTGCCTACTCCCTGATCCAGCAGCGTGGACTGCCCTTAGGCGTCATCTACCAGGACGAGAGCCGACAGTCCCTGGACGGCCGGCTGGAAGATGTCTGGAGCAAGAACCGGGGACGCTCCCTGGAAGAGCTGATGAACTCCTACGCCATATAGTCTTGTCCCTAACCGACGGTCAAACAGGAACGCCCCGCCAGTCCGGCGGGGCGTTCCTGTTGCCGATAAGGGAAAACGTTTGATCACCCGCTCGACGGGTACTCCGCAGCGGGATACTCCTCGTAGGGCAGTCCTTCCTGTGCCTCTTCCAGAGCCTGGTACTTGGAGGGACACTTGACCAGGATGTGGTCCGTCTCGAACACCTCTTCGGGAGTGTACCGGCCCTCCAGGACTATTTCCGAATGGGGGTTGAAGAACAGGTCCGGCATAACGCCGACGTAGGAAGCCGTGACCTGTGGGTCTGCCTGTTCGACGCCGCTGGTCAGCCGGAAGTAGGACTGGGTGGACCCTTCCTCCCGCACGAAGCTGTCCGCCACCAGTTTCCCCGAGACCCGCAGCATCTGGCCGTCCTGGTACTCCTCTCCGGCCATGAACTCGTCCACCGTCAGGAAGTACTGGGTATTGCTGGGGAAGGCAGCATACACCATGAATCCCACGGCCACGGCTACCGCAACTCCCAGGACGATGAACCGGAGCCGGTGCCCTCTCGCGGATTCGTCTTCGTCGGTCAGCAGCCGCACCGGCTGCGGTTCAGCTTCCGCCACTTGTCGCCTCTATCGGACTGCAATCCGGGACTGGAATGTCCCAGCAGCTATTGTAACCCCGAAAATTTTCATCATCCAGATTGTTGACCCCTGGAGCGCCGGAAAGTCTTCTGCCATCAACCACCCGGCCCGTCATGCCGTCCATCGTCTTTCAGCCTCAGCACTTCCCGTTCCGCTTCCCGCCGCCGCCGGGAGACATAGAACCCGTAGGCGAGGAGGGCAACGCCGGTTGCCACGAATGCGGCGACTATGAACGGAACATTGGCCGGCGGCACTCCGGCCTGTAGCAACACTGACAGCCCCGCCTGTTCCCCCACTGTCCTAGGCTTCCGAGGACAACCGGGTGTATCTCAACGCGGCCGCCCGGTCCTCGGCCCGTCTCAAAGCCGTTCGCTCCACCACCAGGTACAGGAACAGCACCAGGAATGCCAGGAACGAGAACATGAGGATGTTCGTCATTATCGGTTCCAGGGACCCGGTTTCGGCCAGAGGCCCGACCACCGCCTCCGGGTGCAGGGACCGCCACCAGTTAACCGAGAAGTACACGATGGGCACATCCACGAATCCCACGATCCCCACCACTGCCCCGTAGACCGCTCCCCGGGAGCGGTTGGGCGCGTAGGAGCGGATCATCAGGTAGGCCGCGTAAATCAGCCAGAGGATCAGCGTTGTCGTCAGCCGGGGGTCCCACGTCCACCACACTCCCCACACCGGCCGCGCCCAGATGATTCCCGTAATCAGCGCCAACGAGACGAACACCAGGCCCACTTCGGCGGAGGCATGGGCCACCCGGTCCCACCTCTCCCCTCTGCGCGCAAGGTAGACGATGCTGGCAACAAAGACCACGGCAAAGGCCAGAAAGGACATTATCGCCAGGGGAACGTGAACGTAAAAAATCCGCTGCACGTCGCCCATCACCGCTTCCGTGGGCGCCACAGCGAATATGAGGTAGAGGTCGCACGCCATCAGGACGGCTCCGATGCCGAGCAGCCAGTTGGCCGGCGACCGCCACCACCCGGTGCGCGTTTCCTGCCGGCCGGAGTTCGCAGCCAACGCTTACTCCTCAACCACGAAGGAGAATACCCATGGACATATTACCACAAAGAGCACATCGAAAGCGGCGATTAACGGTACCCACCGTCCGAAAGCCCCCGCCGGCGCGCCGTTTATCGCCTCCCCGGATGCCTCCACCGCTCCGATCAGCACCGGGATAATCACCGGAAAGAACAGCACCGGAAGCATGATTTCCCGGGAGCGCGTCTGCACCGCCATCGCCGAGAAGAGTGTCCCGACAACGGCGAATCCCAGCGTCGCCACCACCAGGACGACAACCAGCTGCCAGGAAAGGGCGGAAAATCCAAGCATCGCCGCGAAGATTGGCAGCAGCACGGCCTCCACGATCAGCATGATGATGAATATGACTGCCGCCTTGCCGAAAAAGATAGCCTCCCGGCTCGCCGGCGTCAGCAGCAATCCTTCCAGCCCGCCCTGCTCCCGCTCCCGCACGAAGGCCCGGTTCATCGCCAGCGTGCCCGCGAAGGCAAAGGCGACCCAGAGGATTCCCGGGGCCAGCGGATTGACGAACTGAGGGTTCACGCTCAGCGCAAAGTTGAACACCACCGCCATCAGGAATCCGAACAGCGCCACTGAGACTACGATGTCCCGCGACCGCAGCTCCAGGAGCAGGTCCTTCCAGAGGATGACCCCCACCGGATGGAGGGCGTTAATCATCAGCCCCGCCGCCAGGGGAGCCCGACCCGGAAGTTGCCGCTTCCGGCTCCTCGACCTCCACCTTGCCGCCGCGCAGGTACGCTGTCCGGTGGGCCCACTCCCGGCCCCGCTCCACGTAATGGGTGGTCATCACCACCGTCTTGCCGTCACTGGTGAACTGCTCCAGGATTCCCCGCAGCATCTCCACCGATTCCGGGTCCAGCCCGCCCTCCGGCTCATCCAGCAGCAGCACCTCGGGGCCGTGCAGGACTGCCCGGGCAATTGCCACCCGCTTGGTCATTCCGTGGGAAAGGGTTCTCACCCGCTGATCCGCCCGGTTTTTCATCCCGACCCTCCCCAGGGCCTCGTCAACCCGGCGGTCCAATTGGGAAAGGCCGAAGAGGCGGCCGTAGAAAGCCAGGTTCTCCCGGCAGGTCAAGTCATCGTAGAGGAAGCCCTGGTGGCCAACGACACCAACGCGGCGGCGGACGCTCCTCCCTTGCTTCCGAACGTCGAACCCGGCTACTGTGACCGTTCCCGCATCGGCCCGCGCCTGGGTGGACAGGACCCGCAGGAGCGTCGTCTTGCCCGCTCCGTTGGCGCCGAACAGTACCAGCAACTCGCCCCACGGTACGGTCAGGTCCAAGCCCGCCAGCACCGGATGGTCGCCGTAACCCTTCCTCAGCCCGGACACGACGATGGCGTTCCCCGCGTTTGGAACGGACACCTCCGCCCTTCCTCTACAACCGGGCGAATCCCGCGCCGGAACGCTACGGGTTCGGGTGCTTGACGCTCATCCCGCCGTCCACCGCCCAGGTCTGCCCCGTCACGTAGGCTGCCGCCGGGGACGCCAGGTATACAGCCAGGTAGCCGATCTCCTTGAGACGGCCCACTCGTCCAAGCGGGACCGTCCCCTTCGCCGCCTCGTTCCGGTTCCGGTAAGCCTCCTCCCCAATCTGCTCGGGGTCAGGGAAGCTCCCCGGCGCGATGGAGTTGACCCGGATGCCGAAGGGCGCCCACTCCTGGGAGAGACACTCGGTCATCCGCATGATGCCAGCCTTGGAAGCGTCGTAGGCCGCCGACTCGGGACGCCCGCGGAAAGCGGCCCAGCCGGAAACGTTGATGACGCTCCCCTGCCGCCGTTCCAGCAGATGCGGGCCCACGGCCCGGCACCCCTGGAAGGCCTGGGTCAGGTTGATGTCCACGATGAAGTGCCAGTTCTCCTCCGTCATCGCCGGAGTGGAGCTGCCCGGCAGCGGGGCGACAGATCCCCGTATCGAGTCTCCCACGCAGGTAACCAGGACGTCGATGTGACCCAGGGCGGCGATGGCTTCCTCCGCCACCCGGTCCATATCCGCCGCCTTGGTGGCGTCGCCGGTGAAGGCATGGCCCTTGGCGCCCAGGGCTTCGATCTCCTTGACCACTTGGGTCACCCCGGTGGGAGTCAGCGCACTCACCCCCACTTCCGCGCCGGCCTCGGCGAAGGCCAGAGCGATCCCCTTCCCGATTCCGCGCCCGGCGCCGGTAATCAGGACCTTCTGGCCGGTTACGTCAAAAACATCAAGACTCATGGTTCCTCCCGGGACGCGAAGGCGTCATTGGTTTCGTCGGAATGTCTGCCTACAACAACCGGCAGAAGTGTGGCAGTTGTCTAGCTTTGGCCGCTCGCGGATTGCGCCGCCGCCCGCCTTTCCTTCTCCCGGAAATGGGGGATGACGTACTTCCCGAACAGGCGGATGGAGTTCATCACCTCTTCGTTGGTGGCATAACCCGCCTGGAAGATGGGCATGATCTCGTCCACGCCCATCGCCTCGAACTCCTCAATAACCCGGATGCAGTCGTCCGGGTTGCCCACGCAGTAGCCCCCGCCCGCCAGCAGTTCTTCCGGTGTTGGCGGCTTCTGTTGCTGCGGGTCCTGGGAAGGCCCGCCGCCCCGGACGGCGCCGCCCTGCACGTAGAACTGGTATTCCTTCGGCACTGCGTCGGGGTCGACCCCAGCCCATTCCAGGGTGAACCGCTGGCGGCTCTGGGTCAGGTACCAGTTGGCAACTCCGGCCCCCTTCTCCCGGGCCCGGGCGCCGTTCTCGTCGCAGAATCCCATGGTCGACGCCACCACCTGCCGGTTGACGAAGTGTCCCACCGGGGTGCAGTTCTCGATGGACTCGTAATAAGCGTTGACCAGCCCCCGGGTCTTGTCGGTGCCGCCCAGGGTGTTCACCAGGCATCCCAGCCCCAATTGTCCCGCCAGACGGAAGGTGTCCTCCTGGGTGCAGGCCATCCACAGGGGCGGATGCGGCTTCTGGAGGGGCTTGGGAATGACCTCCCGGGGCGGGATGCTCCAGTTCTCACCCTCGTGGGAGAAGACATCCTGGGTCCACATGCCCGCCAGGCACTCCAGCGTCTCCACCATCATGCTCTGGGTCTGGTCCACCGACGTTCCGAAGGGAGTTATCTGGTATGGCCCCTTGGTGCGCCCCACGCCCACGTCCAGCCGCCCGTTGCAGTAGATGTCCAGCGTCGCCGCCCGGGCCGCCACGTGCAGAGGATGATGCACCGGAGCCAGCACCACGCCGAATCCCAGCCGCATCTTCTCCGTCTCCTGCGCCATCACCGCCAGGGTTACTTCCGGAGCGCTGGAGTGGGCGAACTCGGGCAGGAAGTGGTGTTCCACCAGCCAGACGTGCTCGAATCCCATCTCCTCGGCGTATGCCACCTGCCGGACGGCGTCCCACAGCGTGTCGTACTCGGCGGTGGCCGACCACGGCTTGGGCATCTGCAGCTCGTAAAACATCCCGAAGCGCATCGTTTTTCCTCTCAGCAACGCCGGTTAGAACGCCGGGTCCCGGCAACTGAGCCGAGTGTAGAGCAGCCCCGACGGTCAGTCAATTTTGCTCCGGCCTTTTCTGATAGAATCGTGTTATGCAGCAAGCGCAGACTTACCAACAACGAAGTCGGGAAAACCTGGCCAAGGCATACCAGGAACTGGAGGCTGGAGACCTGACCCAAGCCTCGGAAAAGGGCTGGGGAGCAGCGGCCCTTATGGTCAAGGTCATCGCCCAGCAACGGGGCTGGCGCCACCGCCGACACAATTGGCTTTATGCAGCGGTGGATGATCTGGCCCGGGAAACCGGGGACGAAGAACTGAACCGGCTGTTCCGCCTCGCCAGTGACCTGCACACCAACTTTTACGAAGGGTTTTATCGCCCCGGCCAGGTAAGGGCGGGCCTCCGTGACGTGGAGGGGTTCGTCGAGAGGGTTGAACGCCTGCTGGTCTGAAACCCACCTTCAACCACGGGAGAAAAGGCATGAAGGCTGTCTATATTAGCGAATATGGCGGTACCGACGTCCTGACCTGCGGGGACCGCCCCGAGCCGGAAATAGCCCCCGGCGAGGTGATGCTGCGCGTCCGCGGCAGCGCCCTCAACCGCCTCGACATTGGAATGCGTTCCGGGCGCGGCTACCAGGGGCCGTTGCCCCGCATCATGGGCTGCGATGTGGCCGGCGAAGTCGTGCAGATCAGCCCCGACGCCGACACCAGCCTATCCGTCGGAGACCACGTCGTCCTGGACAACCGGATCAAGTGCGCCGGCACCTGCGAGTACTGCATCCAGGGACTGGACCAGTACTGCCCCCAGCAGAAGCGCCTCGGCGTTGACCTGGACGGCGGCCACGCCGAGTACATTACCGCCCCCGCCATCAACGCCTACCAGGTCCCGGACGACATGAGCTTTGCCGAGGCCGCCTCACTGCCGCTGGCCTGCCACACCGCCTGGCACTGCCTCGTTACCCAGGCCCAGATCCGCCCCTGGGACGAGGTCCTCATCCACGCCGCCAGCAGCGGCGTAGCCAGCATGGGCATCCAGATCGCCAAGATGATGGGATGCCGCGTCATCACCACCGCCGGGGTCGACTGGAAAATCGAAAAGGCGAAAGAGATCGGCGCCGACGAGGTTATCAACTACCGCGAGACCGACAGCATCAGCCGATCCGTCATGGAATTGACCAACGGCAAGGGTGTGGACGTGGTATTCGACGTTGTCGGAGCCGACGTATGGGAGGAGAGCATGCTGTCCCTCAAGCCCAACGGCAGGTTGGTCATCACCGGGGTAACCTCCGGCGCACGCACCGAGATGAACCTCTCCATCCTCCAGGGACGCCCCCTTCACCTGATGGGCAGCGGGGGACGGAGCCGCCGGACCTTCGGCGACGTGATGACCTTGGTCAACCGGGGCGAGCTGCGCGGCATCGTAAGCCAGACCTTCCCGCTGGAAGGCGTTGCCGATGCACACCGGGTCATGGAAGATCGCAATTTCTTCGGCAAGCTGGTAATCGAAAGCTAGGGACGCCCGTCAGTGGTGACAGACTGGACGAAACTACCAATTTCCTGGGTTAAGGAGAACCTATCTTGGGAGTGTTCTACCAGACCGTGAAAATTGGGAACCCCGCCGGCGGCGACATGGTGGAGGTGGAAGCGATGGTGGACACCGGCGCGATACATTCCATGTTCCCTGCCTCCCTGTTGGCACTACTACACATCGAACCGATGCGTAACTACACATTCTCTATCGCTGACGGTAGCCTTGTGGAATACTCCTATGGGGAAGCAAGGGTGCAGATGAGCGATGAGTTCCGCACCTGCTCGGTCATTTTCGGGCCGGACGACGGCGCGCTCATCGGGGCCACCACGCTGGAGAATTTCAACCTAGTGGTTGATCCGGTGCGTCAGCGATTGGTCCTGGCCGAGGTCCTGCCCCTGGGCTGGGGCGGTGGCGGGTTCCGGGGTCGCTAGCTAAATCCCCCTGCCTCCGGGTAAAATACCGTCGTCCCCCGGCGGTATTCGACGGCGGTGACGACCCCACGTTTTAGACAAGGAGCATCGCCATGAAAATCGCTCGCTACCTGGCCCACGGCGACATCAGCTACGGTGTAGTCGAAGGGAACTCCGTCAAGGAACTTAGCGCCCCTCCCTTCGGAGATTACACCGTCACCGACCACACCCACACCCTGGACGAGGTCAAGCTGCTGGCGCCCTGCATCCCGCCCAAAATTCTGGCTATCGGACTCAACTACTCCAGTCACCTCCACGATCGGCCGGGGCCCACCGAGCCCATGGTTTTCTACAAGACTCCCACCTCGGTCATCGGTCCGGAGGAGACCATCGTCCGTCCCAAGGACACGGCCCGCCTGGATGCCGAGTGTGAGCTGGTCGTCGTGATTAAGGACCAGTGTCGCAACGTTTCCGAGGCCGACGCGATGAACCATGTCCTTGGGTATACCTGCGGCAACGACGTCAGCGCCCGCGACTGGCAGCGGGAGGACCGCAACTGGTGGCGGGCCAAGTCCGCCGACACCTTCTCTCCCGCCGGGCCTTTCATCGTGGATGACATCGATCCCGGAAACGTCCGGGTCAAGACCCGCATAAACGGTGTCGAGGTCCAGAACGAAAGCACGTCCTATCTCATCTTCGGCATCGCCACCCTCATCTCCTACTGCTCCAAGTTCGTTACCCTGGAGCCCGGGGACATGATCTATACCGGAACTCCCGGCGAGCCCGGCGAGATGAAGGACGGCGACGTCTGCGAAGTCGAAATCGACGGTATCGGCGTCCTCCGCAACCCCATCAAGCTCGAAGCCTGACCCGGCTCACCCTCGAAATGCTTACCCCCGAAACAGGAAAGGGCGGGCGCGCTGCCCGCTCTTTTTCTCGTCTTGCTATATGACTTCCTCCGCTAAACCGGCTTCCCTAACCGCCCCTCCACGGATACGCCAACTCCCCCTCCCGCCGTTCCGGCGGCCCCAAGACAACCTTCCGCCCGTGCTGCCACTGGACCAGGGATACCGACCGGCCCACCTGCTCCCCTGTTACCGGGTCAACCCGGAACCGGCCGTAGAACGTCGTGAAATCCAGCGCTCCCGCCGCCTTTCGCAGAGCGGCTGGTTCCAGGCAACCCGCTTCCTCAACGCACCGCTGCGCCACCAGCCCCGCGGCGTAAGCCTGGGTCATTGGATAGTCCAGCGGACCGCCGCCGGCGCGCGTCAGCGAAGCCACCACGCCGGCTTCCTGAGGGCCGTATTCCACAGTTCCCGTTGACCCCGGCTCCCACTGGCTCGGCCCGATGAATCCGTCGGCTTCCGCGCCCAACTCATCCCGGAACTGCTGGATTCCGGCGGCCACCGCCGCCACCGCTCCGATCCTAGGACGTGCCTCCGCCAGCCGCCGGGCGAAATCCAGGTCGTTGTAGATTCGCCCCACGCCGACCAGGACATCCGGTTCCAACTCCGCCAGTTTCCCAACAATATCGTCAAACCGGGGTTGCTCCGGGTCGTACTGCCGCATCAGGACAGTCTCAAACCCCAGTTCTTTGGCCTCTCTCTCAATCCCCTGGGTCACCGCCCGCGGAAAAGCCCCGGACCCCGACTGCGCTACCGCTATCGTCCGAGCTCCTCCATCGGCTTCCCGGACCAGGGCAAGCAGGCCGGATAGATAACGGCTGGCTGGGGTCAGAATCCCCACTACCCCCTTGTAACCTCTCCGGTAAATGCCGTCCCCGGCCCCACCCTGGTTCCACATAACCCAGCCGAGTTCCTCGGAAATCTCTGCCGCCGCGTTGGACAGAGCGGTGGAATAGGGACCCATCAGCAGATCCACGTGGTCGTCCAGGACCAACCGGCGGGTTATCTCCCGCGCCCGGTCCCTCCGGCTCTCGTCGTCGTAATGGACCACCATCACCGGTAGCTGGGCCGCGCCGACAAGCATACCGCCGGACCTGTTGACGTCCTCCGCCCACGCAAGCAACCCCGTCAGCGCATGGCGTCCCTGCACCTGGAACTGCCCCGACAGGGATGCCGACATCCCTACTTTGATGGCGGGTCTTCCCGAACTAGTCATTGCTTAGCGGTGGCCCGGAAACGGCCCCTCAGATAGGAAAGAGGCAGGCTTAAGCCTGCCCCGAAAAGTTTCCTCACAGGAGTCGCGAAATCAGCTCCTCGCGCGGAATATCCCGAAGGAACTGGTGTATCCGTGCAGGAAGGTCGTCCCGCTCACCGGGCCGATCTCACCATTGCAGAAGAACCCGCCCAGGGGCACCTGCCCCAGCTTGTCCCGGAATACTTCCGAGTCGTGGTTTGGCTTGCCGTACAGGTATTGCCCCCGGCCCAGGCACGAAAACAACAGCGCTCCCTGGGCCTGGTTTTCCCGGTTATCCCCGGCATACCGCTCCAGCACCGCTACCAGGTCCTCCGCCGAGGTCTCGGCGTCCCGCAGGTGGAACTGGACCAGTTGCCCTTCCTTCAGCAACTCCCCGATGGCCACCGCACCTGACTGTTCGTCCATTCCCATCACGTTGCGGATGAGGAAGTCCCCATGCTTGGGCTGGTCGATGAACTCGTCCATCACCACCCCGAGGAACAGGGATGTCCGCATCAGCCCACGGTCCCGCTCGTTCAACTGCTGGAACAACTCCCGCAGAACGTCCAGCGGGCGCTTTCCGTCCAACTCCTGCAGCAGGTTGCGCTGGCTCCCCGTGATCCGCATCGGCTGCCCGATGGGACGGCATCCCTGGGCCACTACCGTGTCCACTACGATGTTGCCGTGGAGCGCGATTCCCACCGCTCCGTTGCGGAATACCTGGTCGTTCAGAAACAGCGCGTTCTGTCCCTGCTGCCGGGCTCCGCTGGCCAGTCCCCCGATTTTGGCCGATTGTTCGAAGGCGAAATCCAGCCCCAGGATCAGGTTCTGCACCGGAAACGAGAAGGGGTCCGCCAGGATGACGAACTGCGGATCGTCGCTCCTGGCCACCTGCATGATGTCTTCCCACGAATTGGGGCCGGCATCCAGGTCCGGCAGGGCGTCGCCTTGAATGTGTATTCCCTGGATGGTCACGTCGGGAAGACTCGCCGCGGTGACCGAAACGGCCGGCTGCTGCTCCACTTCCTGCCCGTTCCCGATGATGCCGCCACCGGAACACCCCATTATATTGGAAATGCCCAGCTGTTCCCGGACCATCTCCGGTATGTCTTCATATCGGTCTTCGTGGTGGGCGGAGACGAAAATCACCGCCAGGTCGGCGGCTGCCCCATCCATCTGGCGGTTGATGCTGGCAACACAATCGGCGATTGCGTCATCCAGACTTGGTTTGTCGGAAAGTTCGGAAGCCCATTTCATGGCGGGTACCTCCCTGGCGTTGCCTTCGCCCACGCCTCGCGCTGCTCCGGTAAGTATACCAACGGAACCAGCCCCCGGCTAACCGGAGGCATCCAGCAGCGCCTTCCCCCGCTCGATTCCCGGTGTGGGAGAAGGATCAACCCCACGAAGCATGGCGAGGTAGAAACTCACGTAGTCCCCCAGGGCCAGCAGGTGCAGCACCTGAGAGAGCGGGCTTGCCTCGGGAGCATGAACCACCCGGCAGGGCGCTCCCGACTCCTGCAGCAACTCGGCCGCGATATCGAACCTGCGCTCCAACTCAACTCCGCAGCCCCAAGGCCTGAGCAGCAGCGACACTGGCGCCGCCCCGTTGAGACTGGCAAACGCCTCCACCGAATTGTGGAGGACCTCCGGAAGGGCCTCGAAGAAGGCCCATACCTTGGCGTTCTCGTTGAACTGGGTCTTCCAGCGTCGGGCCATCCCGGAAAGGATGCCCCCGCCGTAAATTTCTATTGCCCTCCCGCGCAGTTCGGATGCAAGCTGTTTTGCCGGGTTATCCGCCACGGGAACCTCTTCCGCCCACCCCGCTGCCGCCGCCTCAACCGACGCCATCGCCTGTTCTGCAACCATCGAGGGAGTTGCCAGCAAGCCGCAGCTTTGCAGGACACCCAGCAACAGCATCAGATTGAACCCAAGGGCGCTCCGGGGCTCACCAGGAGTATCAATTTTGAGGGAAGGCGTCCCCCCGAGCCGCGCCTCCTCCTCCAGCGGGCCACCGCCAGCCATCACCAGGGCCGGCGTTCCCCCCTGGAGTGCCTGTCGGAACATTGCCAGCGTCTCCCGCGTCGAGCCGGAGTGGCTGCACGCCACCAATAGAGTCTCGTCATCTGGTAGGAAGGGAAGGGACAGTTCGCGCACCACCGACACTGGTGGGTCTCCAACCGCCGATGCCAAGTCCGAAACCAGGTCCCCTGCTATTGCCGAACCCCCCATACCCGCCAGTACCAGACGCCGGACACGACCCCAACCGGAGGGAGGAACGAATCCCGTACCCTGCTCCCATCCCCTGCGGCAACTGTCCGGCATCGACCGCAGCCGGTGCCGCATGCCGCTGGGGTCGCAGGTCCCTATGAATTCCAGGGAATCCAGCCGGGCGGATGCTGGACCACGGAAATCCGCCCTGTGACGGCTCTGACTTCGAATGGTGCTCCCGTCGCTAGGGATATGCCCCCCTTGGCTTTGAAACAGCCAGGATTTAAAAGGGTGACTGCCAGTTGCCCCGATCTTTCCGCAACGCCGCGCCAGCCCGCCGCCGGCAGTGACCTTCAGTCCTGCTCCGTAGCTGGGACCGGTGCGGCCTGGGATGCCTGGGACCCCAATGCTGCGAAGCCTTCTATCCCTTCCAGTCTAGAGGGTTCTTTTCTAACCCCCGCCTCTTTCGGTGCCAAGCTGGGTAACTTGTCCAAGGGGCCTGGCCGGCGGGGGCACTGGCGGACGACCGTCCCAGATACCCGCCCTTGCCTTGCAATATCCAGGACCGCTTCAGCCACCCGGCTGGATCGGTGCATCAGAGGAACGTCGTCGTTCCCCAGGACGGCAGCGTACACGCCCGGGACCAGCCCCCCCGCCACCTCGATATCGGCTTCCACCGGGCGGGCCTGCTCCTGCCGGTAAGCAGTCCTGACTTCGTCGGGAATATCCCCGCAGTTCACCAGCGCCCAGTCCAGGCTGTCCCGGCCCACATAATTCTGCATCTCACGGACAAATCGGGAAGCCGTGAACCCGTCGGTTTCCCCCAGCTTGGTCATCAGGTTGCAGACATATACGCGCGTGGCCCGGGTGGCCGAAAGCGCCTCGGCCATTCCTTCCGCCAGGAAGTTCGGGACGATGCTCGTATACAGATCCCCCGGACCCAGGACCACCACGTCGGCCTCCATCACTGCGTCCACTCCCCTCCGGTTTGCCGGGACCGCCGGGTCCAGGAACACCCGCTCAATGCTGGGGTGAAGCTGCCTCCTCAGGTCGATGGCAGACTCTCCCCTCAGCAATCGGCCGTCGCTCAGCTCCGCGCAGAGGTCGGCCCGTTCCAGGGAAACGGGGATCACCTCTCCGGTGATATTCAGCAGCCCGGACATTTCGTCGATGGCCTGTTCCAGGTCCTTGCCCAGGGTGGTCAGCGCAGCCAGGAGCAGATTGCCCAGGCTGTGCCCGTTCAGGCTGCTCTCGCCGTCGAACCGGAAATCCACCAAGTCCCGCAATGGCCGGGCGGCATCCCCTACGCTCAACCCCAGCAGACATTGTCTCAGGTCGCCCAGCGGTGGATAGCCGAACTCCTTTTGCAGCAAGCCCGAACTGCCGCCACTGTCGAACATCGTTACGATGGCGGAAACCCGGCTCGTGTGCTGTTTCAGGCCTCGCAGCACGGCGGACGTGCCGGTGCCGCCCCCGATTACGACGATTTTCAGACCCTCAGCAGGCTCGTCCCTGACCGTTGCCATCCAGCCGCTCCCGTCGGATTCCCACGACAATCCCCATCCCAGCCCCGCTGCATTCTACCCGTTCCTATTGGCTCCCGCCAACAATCCATTGGATGCGGCAAGCGGCCCGGGAACAAACCGGTGTCTCTCCCAACCAGACCGGAAGAACCGCACCTGTGGCGTTTTATTTTTGCCCGCCTTCTTTTTATAATGTAAGTGATAGTCCCGCCGGGCAGGACAGGGGCTGTCGGCGGTTCCCCAATGAACACTGGCGGCGTTGACACTGCCATCGGGGAATACTATCATGTTATCTCCTTATAACCGTTACAAATTAGCGGTTCCGGAGGCCATTGCCCGGAATATCGGATACCCTTATCGGGAAGGCGTGTAACCGGGTTGCCGGTTTATCAATACGAACCCACAAGTACAACAAATCCACAGGAGGAGTTTATGGCTGAACAAGACATTGCCCTGATGGCCCACCTGTTGCGCCGCGCCGGGTTTGGAGCTAGCCGGGAGGAGATTGAGGCGAGAGCCGCTGCCGGATACGAAGCGACTGTCGCCGAAATGCTCAACCCCGAGTCTACCCCCGGCCTGGACGAAGACCTGCTGATGCGCTATCAGCCCGCTTATCACGAGGCCGCTGCCATCGAGACCAATGTCCAGCAGTGGATCTACTACATGATCAACAACCCCCGCCAGCTCGAGGAGAAGATGGCCCTCTTCTGGCACATGATTTTCTGCGCCGGCCACAGCAAGATCGACAGCGGCCAGGAAATGGGGCTCATGGTCAAGATGTTCCGGCAGCATGGGATGGGGAACTTCAAGGACATGCTCGTCCTGCTGTCCACCAACCCCGGAATGATCTACTACCTGGACAACTGCGAGAGCCACAAGGTCGCCGTCAACGAAAACTACGGCCGCGAGCTTCTGGAGCTGTTCTCCATGGGCGTCGGCAAGGACGAGAATTTCAACTACTCCGAGGACGACGTCAAGGCCTGCGCCCGCGCCTTCACTGGCTGGAACATCGCTCCCGCCTACCCGCCCTTCCCCTACGGCCGCAGCCCCTGGCAGTTCCGCTTCGACCCGGCCGACCACGACGAGTCCGACAAGACCTTCCTGGGACAGACCGGCAACTGGAACGGCGATGATATCATCGACATGATCTGCCAGCAGCCCGCCACTGCCCGGTTCATCTCCCGCCACCTGTGCAACTACTTCATCGGCGACGATGTTCCGGTTCCCTCCTGGCGGCAGACTCCCCCGCAGCACACCGAGCTCATCGAGAAGCTGGAGAAGACCTACTTCGACTCCGGCTACGAGATCAAGGCCATGCTCGAAGTGCTGCTCAACTCGGACGAGTTCAAGAATGCCCGCTACACCAAGGTCAAGAACCCGGCCGAGATGGTTGTGGGCACCCTTCGCCTGGTTGGTGACCACCGGGAAATCAAGCCCGGCCTGTTCGATATCTCCCAAGAGCCCAAGTACATGGGCATGGACCTGATGAACCCGCCCACCGTCGAAGGCTGGCACACCGGCCACGAGTGGATCGACAGCGGCACCCTGGTCGAGCGGATCAACTTCGCCGCCGACTACATGGGCCAGACTGACCTCCCCGGAGTGCGGGGCATCATTGACCGCCTCATGGGACAAGGCGACTCCCTGTCCCCCGAGCAGTTCGTCGAAGGCTGCCTGGACATGGTCGGCCAGCTCGCCGTAACCGAGGAGACCCGGGACCAGTTGGTCTCCCACGCCCAGCGCGGCGGCAACCTCACCCACGGTTCCGATGCCGAGCGCGACGAGTTCGCCCGCCGCTCCGGCGAGATGCTCCAGATGATCGCCGCCACTTCCGAGTACCAGTTCGGCTAGGCTCCGACAGGATACCTGCACAAAGAAAACTAACGGAGGAACATAATGGTCTCTACCAAGAAGGATAATGTTCTGGCAGTGCTGTCCTTGTCGGGCGGCAACGACGGTCTGAACACCGTCATCCCCTACAACAGCGGGCACTACCGCGACTTCCGGCCCAACCTCGGTATCTCGGCCGAGCAGGTCATTCCCCTCAACGACGAGGTCGGCCTGCACCCCACCATGGGTCCCTTGAAGCGGTTCTGGGACGAGGGCAAGCTGGCCATCTTCCTGGGCATCGGCTATCCCCATCCCAGCTATTCCCACTTCCGCTCCATGGACATCTGGCATACCTGCGAGCCCGTCGCCATCGGCACCGAGGGCTGGCTGGGTCAGGCCATCAAGGAACTCGACCCCAACGCCGAGAACGTGCTGACCGGCGTTAACTTCGGCCGCGGCCTCCCCCGCGCCCTCGCCAAGGAAGGCGTCCCCGTCGCCTCCGTCGGCAACCTGGAGACCTACGGCCTGCTGACCGGCATCGACGGCGAGGACCAGCGCGCCGAGGCTCTGGATGTCTTCGGCCGCATGTACGGCCCGACCATCGGCACCGGCTACGCGCTGGACTACATCCGCCGCACCGGCACCGACGCCCTCAAGGGCGCAGACATCCTGGCCACCGCCCCGGACATGTACTCCTCCAGCGTGGAGTACTCGGCCACCGCCGTCGGCCAGTACATGAAGAACATCGCCCAGACCCACCTGGCCGGTTTCGGTTCCCGGGTGCTGTATACCACCTCCCCGTACAACGGTTTCGACACCCACGCCAACCAGGCCCAGGCCCACTCGGCCCTCTGGACCGATGTCTCCGCCACCGTTGAGAACTTCATGGATGACCTCCGCGAGCACAACGCCAGCGACAACGTCACCCTGTTCATGTTCTCCGAGTTCGGCCGCCGGGTCGGCGACAACGGCTCGGGCACCGACCACGGCGCCGGCAGCGTCGCGTTCGCCATCGGCGAGCACGTCAAGGGCGGCATCTACGGCACCTACCCGTCCCTTGACCCGGACAAGCAGGAAGAGGGCGGCAACCTGGCTCACAACATGGACTTCCGCCAGGTCTACCAGTGCCTGCTCGAGGACTGGCTCGGCGTAGACCCAGTCCCCATTGCCGGACAGTTCGACAAGGTCGCGTTCCTCTAGGCCAACAGCAGCAGACCACCGGCCCGGTTTTATCCGCCGGGCCGGTGCTTCCACCATTCCAAGCATGGGAAATCCCGACACCCAGGCCCCTTGGGCAAGTTATCTTAATCGGGGCCGAAAGCGGCGGGATTTAGAAAGGAAAAAGCTATGAGCACCCATTTCTTTGGGCTTAGCGACCGCACCTTCACCTACAGCCATTCCATCGGTCGCAACGAGTTCGCCGGGACCGGCTTCCGCAACCCGGTCGACCTCGCCCTCGGCTCCGATGATACGGTCTACGTGATCAACCGGTCCTACGAAAACCGGCCCGACGGCGTCCGCGTCACCGTTTGCACCATGGATGAAGAGTACATCAGCGAGTTCGGTACCTACGGCGAAGGCGACGGAGAGATGATCTGGCCCTCGGCCATCGCCATTGACGGCGACGAGAACCTCTACGTCGCCGACGAGTGGCTCAACCGCATCACCAAGTTCGACCGCGACGGCGAGTTCCTGGGCAAATGGGGCACCGCCGGCTCCGGCGACGGCGAGCTGGATCGGCCCGCCGGCATCGCCATCAGCGGCGACGTCATGTACATCACCGACAGCCGCAACCACCGGGTCCAGAAGTTCACCCTGGACGGCCAGTTCCTCGGCAAGTTCGGCAGCGAAGGCTCCGGCAACGGCGAGTTGAACATGCCCTGGGGCATCGCCCTGGACAACGAGGGCAACGTCCTGGTGGCCGACTGGCGCAACGACCGCATCCAGCAGTTCAGTGCCGACGGCGAGTGGCAGGCCTCCTACGGTTCCACCGGCGACGGCGTCGGCCAGTTCAGCCGCCCCAACGGCGTGGCCGTCGACAAGGACGGCGACATCTACGTGGCCGACTGGTTCAACAACCGGGTCCAGGTCCTCGCTCCCGACGGCCGATTCATCACCCAGATGCGCGGCGACCACGTCCTCTCCCAGTGGGGCAAGGACAAGCTCCTGTCCAACCCGGACATGATCCGCCAGCGCCAGATCGCCGCTTCTCACAGCACCGACTTCGAGAAGCGTTTCTCCCACCCCTGCGCCGTGGCCACCGACGGCAAGGACCGTATCTCGATTCTGGACCACACCCGCGGCCGCATCCAGGTCTACTCCAAGACCCGCGAGGCAGTGCTGGTCTAGTTCCCTTCCCGGGGTCAACAACCCGGACAAAACATCGCCGGAGTTGGCATCCAACTCCGGCGGTTCATTTTCCCGATGTCTGCGGAAACGGCGCTTTACCGGAAACGGCGCTTTACCGCCTGCCCTGTTCAGTCGCCTGTTTAGTCGGATGAACCGTTCCCGTCCGGCGGTCCCTCGGGCATCCCCGCGTCGATCCACGCCGCAATCTCGTCCACTTCCGAGCGCGGGACGAACGGCCCCCGCAGGGGCATCTTCCCAAAGGTCCCGCAGCCCCGCAGCAGCGAACGCACCAGGTGGGTCTCCCGCCCCGGCAGTCCGGGCTCAATAGAGCGGTATCCGTTCAGCACCGACGCCTGCAACTCCTGGGAAGTCTCCCAGTAGTACTCGTGAATGCCCGGGTACGGCTCCCGCTCCCAGCGTTCCTTCCACCGCTCCATGCAGTTGTCCAGGATTTCCTTGACTCGCGGCCAGTAGACTTCGTTCTCGCCAGGGGTAGTGCTCATCTGGGTGTCTCCGCAATAGGTTGGAATGCCGCTGGTTGGAAAACTAACGCGGGACGGTTCCCGCTGCACCGGCCTTTTGGACATGTTGCCTTGACTGGGGGCGAAAGCGGCGCGGTTTCGTTTATAGATCAAGCGTTGGGGTGTTCGCTCACCGATTCCCTCTGCAGCAGCTCAATGGCATGGGGCAGGACCGGCTTGACCACTTCCAGAGTCTCCTTGACCCCTTTCGGACTGCCCGGCAGAGTCAGGATCAGGGTGGAGCCCCGTATCCCGGCCACCGAACGGCTGATCATCGCCATGGGGGTGAACTTCAGCGTCTCTGCCCGCATTGCCTCGGCCATGCCGGGGACTTCCTTGTCGACGATGGCCAAGCACGCTTCCGGGGTGACATCCCGGGGGCCCAATCCCGTACCGCCGGTGCTGACTACCAAGTCTACGTCCGGCGCGTCCGCCCACTCGGCCATCTTCCGGGAGATGTCGTCCCTCTCGTCCGAGACTATTTCGTACCGGACCACATCGTAGTCCGGCGGGGAAAGCACTTCCCTGATTGCCTCGCTGCCCGTATCCTCCCGCTGCCCGAAGAAACCTGACGTGCTGACCGTTAGAATCGCAAGTCTGTACATGGCGCTAATAATACCACACCCACCTCCCCCTAACGGAACCTTCCACCCCGCCGCACCTACCGAATCCTCCGTTGACAACCCCACGCCACCCCCATATAGTCTCCCCGATGTTACCCGCCAG
Source organism: Dehalococcoidia bacterium (assembly GCA_965203675.1). GTDB lineage: Bacteria > Chloroflexota > Dehalococcoidia > Lucifugimonadales > UBA3495 > CATOSK01. The sequence goes on from CBDBDE010000002.1 coordinate 223,491, forward strand.
CAACCGAATCCCCGCCTCCGCCGGCCTCGCTGCATGACCAGCGCCCCCCGCTGCGTCTTCTGCGAGATAGCCGCCGGAAACGAACCCGCCCGGGTACGTTATCTCGACGAGGACATCATCGTCATCGTCAACCGGCTCACCTGGGTGCCCGTCATGCTCCTGGTTATGCCCAAGCGCCATCTGTCACAGATGGAGATGTGGAGCAGCGGACTCATGCAGCGTCTCGGCAAAACCGCCGTCGACATGGGCGCCGTCTTCGCTCCCAACGGCTTTCGCATCCTCTCCAATTTCGGTTACGATGGACTGCAGAGCCAGAGCCACGGACACCTCCACGTCATCGGCGGCGCCTATCTCGGAGAATACGCCTGACGGCCTTCCCAGACCCCGCAAGGAGACTGAAACATGCCTGAAACCATCCTGTATGAAAAGCAGGGCAACATCGTTACCATGACCCTCAACCGGCCCGCCGCCCTCAACTCCATAAACCGGCAACTCCGGCGTGAGCTGGCCGAAGCCATCACCCAGTTCGACAGCGAGCCCGACTCCTACGTCGGCATCATCACCGGCTCCGGCCGCGCCTTCTGCGCCGGCCGCGACCTCAAGGAGCGGGCCGTCGATAACGCTGAGGGAGTCCAGGCCAGGGCCGCCGACAGCATGCAGCCCGACCGGCCCTACATGTGGCCCCAGACCTGGAAACCCCTCATCGCCGCCGTCAACGGGTACGCCCTGGCCGGGGGATGGTCAATCGCCCAGATGTGCGACCTCCGCATCGCTGCCGAGGACGCCCAGCTCGGCATCACCGAGACCAAGTGGAGTCTGCTGCCGCCCTTCGGCACTATCCTGACCAAGATGATCGGCCTCTCTGCCGTCCTCGAGCTCTGCATGACCGCCCAGCCCATCAGCGCTCAGCGCGCCTATGACATCGGCTTTGTCAACAAGGTGGTCCCCGGCGACCAGCTAATGGACGAGGCCATGAATATGGCTGAGCAGATCGCCGCCAACGCTCCCCTGGCCGTCCAGTTTTTCAAGGAGCTCGCCTACCGCGGCCTCAACATGTCCACCCAGGACATATCCTCTCTCACCTACCACATGTACGACCAGCTTCTGACCACAGAGGACTCGAAAGAGGGCCCCCGCGCCTTCGCCGAAAAGCGCAAGCCCAACTGGCAGGGGCGCTGACCCGGAAAATCCCAGCCCAAACCCTCAACCCCAATCCGCTCAAGGAGGAAACGCCATGACCACCCAGGTTCAACCCAGGAACATGACCGTCAATGCCAACGGTATCAACCTGCACTACCTCGACTGGGGCAACGTAGACGCCCAACCCCTCGTCCTGCTCCACGGCCTGCGGGGACACGCCCACTCCTGGGACGATGTATCCGCCGCCCTCTGCCAGGACTACCACGTCCTAGCCGTCGACCAGCGCGGCCGCGGCGACACCGACTGGGCTCCCGGCGGAGACTACTCCGGCGCCGCCTTCGTAGCCGACATCCTGGGATTCGCCGATGCCCTCAAGCTGGACCGGTTCTCTCTCATCGGTCACTCCATGGGCGGACGCAACAGCATGGCCTTTGCCGGGCGCCACCCGAACCGCCTCACCAAACTCGTCATCGTAGACATCGGCCCCACCGTGGACCCGGCCGGCGGACAGCGCATCACCCGCGAACTCCAGGAAGTCCCCGAGGAGTTTGACTCCCTGGACGCCGTGTTCGAATACATGAACCGCCAGAACCGTTTTTCCTCCGAGCGTGTCATGCGCCGCCGCCTCCAGTACGCCACCAAGCAGCTTCCCAACGGCAAGATTGGCTGGAAGTACGACCTGGCCATCCGCGACCAGCGGCGCAACGGCACTGCCGCCCCTGCCGAGGACCTCTGGCCCCTCATACCCAACATCACCTGCCCCACCCTGGTCGTCCGGGGCAAGGAGACTGATCTGCTCACCCTCGAAGGCGCCCGGCAGATGGTGGAGACCCTGCCCAACGGCTCCGTCGTCGAAGTAGAGCGGGCCGGACACATGGTCTTCGAGGACAACCCCGAGGACTTTATCGCCGCCGTCAAGGGCTGGCTCCTCGGCTCCTGACTATGATCCTCCCTGGATAACCAACAGAGGCCTTCGGACGCTGAACGAAGGCCTCTTGGTTTGCTCGCGGCCCTGATCGACTCCAATCCCTACCCCCGAACCATCCCCTGTGCTATCATGCCTTAACGCTGGGGTTCGGCCCCGCCGGGCCCGGAGAGAGGAATTGTCCAGATGAAAACCTCCTTCTTCCACCTGATGCCCTACCAGCACCTCCCGGCCGACTTTGAGCACCAGTACCGCAGCGCTTGGGTAGATCCCCCCAACAGCCTCTTCGACCCCGAGCTGTGCCAGCAGCACTATGACGACTACATCGCGGAGCTCCAGTTCGCGGACCAAGTGGGCTTTGACGGTGTCTGCGTCAACGAACACCACAACAACGCCTACGGGCTGATGCCATCTCCCAACATCATCGCCTCCGTTCTGTCCCGCACCACTTCCAACTCCGCCCTCATCGTCCTCGGCAACAGCCTCGCCCTCTACCAGCCTCCCCTCCGCGTCGCCGAGGAGATGGCCATGCTCGACATAATGAGCAAGGGACGCCTCGTCGCCGGCTTCCCCGTCGGCACCTCCATGGACACCACCCTGTCCTATGGGCAGACCCCCATCACCCTCCGCGACAAGCACTCCGAGGCCCACGACCTCATCATGAAGGCGTGGACCGAGCGGGAGCCCTTCACCTTCAACGGCAAGTTCAACCAGCTCCGCTACGTCAACATCTGGCCCCGTCCCCTCCAGCAGCCCCACCCGCCGGTCTGGATCCCCGGCAGCGGCAGCCTGGAGACCTGGGACTGGGTCCTGGACCGCGACTACGTCTACTGCTATCTCAGCTACTTCGGCTACCTGCGCGGCCTTCGCGTCGTCAACGGCTTCTGGGACCGCGTCGCCCAGCGGGGCATAGATGACAACCCCCATCGCCTTGGCTTCCTCCAGCTCGTCTGCGTCTCCGAGACCGACCAGTCCGCCGAGGAGGAGTACGCCGACCACGTCAAGTACTTCTACCGGAAGATGCTCCGCATCCACCCACCCTTCGCCGAGACCCCGGGATACCGCTCCATCGCCTCCGTCCGCGAGTCGGTCCGCCCCCAGATAGGAGAGGAAGCCCAGAAGGCGGCGCAGGAACTCGAGTGGAAGGACTTCATCGAGCAGGGCCACGTCATCGCCGGCAGCCCCGCCACCGTCCGCGAGCAGCTCGCCGAGGCCATCAAGATGCTCCGCGTCGGCCATCTCATGTGCCTGCTCCACATCGGCACCATGCCCAAGGATCTTACCCTCAAGAACACCCAGCTCTTCGCCGACGAGGTCTTGCCTCACATCCGGGATACATGGAGCGCCTACGATGACAGGTGGTGGCCCGAGCGTGCTGCCCGGGCCCAGGCCCCCGCTACGGTCGGCGACAACTAGCGCCTGCTCTCCAGCGGCCCGCCTTCGGGTGGCAACTGAAGCCGGACCGTCCGCTCTGATAGAAGGCAAGGATCGTTACCGTTTTGGCCCCGCTGGTCCCAGCTACCCCTCGCTGTAGACCGACTCCGCCCGGTTGCGGGGAGTGAACCTGCCATGCTGGAATTGAGGAACGTCACCGACAGCGAGTTTGAAGCCTGGATGCGGGCCGAGTCCCGCGCCCACGGCAACCGCCTGGCTCACGACCCGGAGCAGCTCCGTCCCACATTCGACCTCGACCGCTCCATAATCGTCTTCGACGGGAAACAGATCGTCGGCGGCGCCCATTCCCATCATGTGGAACTGACCATTCCGGGGGGGTCCTGCCCAGTTGCCGGCGTCTCCAACGTCGCCGTTCAGCCCACCCACCGGCGGCGTGGCGTCATGACCCAGATGATGATTCACCAGCTTCAGGACGTGCATCGCCGCGGCGAACCCCTGGCCGCCCTCTTCGCTACCGAGAGCGTCATTTACGGCCGCTTCGGCTACGGCGTCGGCTCCCACTATGAACGCTGGACCATCGACCGGCACCACACCGCCTTCGCCCGCCAGCACAACAGCAAAGGACAGATTTCCTTCGTCGACCCCTTCGAGACCGCCGCCCGCTTCTCGGAGGTCTTCAATAGGTGCACCGCCGGACGTCCCGGCGTATTTCCCGCCGCCGCCCTACGCCAGTGGGGCCAGGACTCCCGCCTCCCGGAGCACCAACAGGGAGGACGCGGCGGACTCTTCCACGTCGTCTACGAAGAGGACGGCCGGGTTGACGGATACGCCACCTACCGGACTTCCAACGGCACCGTCACCGTCAACGATCTGATGGGAGCCTCCACCGACGCCGTCTCCGCCCTTTGGCGTTTCTGCTTCGACACCGACCTGATGAACTCCATGGAAGCTCTGAAGCGTCCCGTCGACGATCCCATGCCCTGGCTTCTTGCCGACCCCCGCCGTCTCCAGCGGATGCCCCGCGACGGCGTGTGGCTTCGCATCGTAGACGTGCCGGATGCCCTGTCCCGCCGCGCCTACTCCGCCGACGGCTTGCTCGTCCTCAACGTTCTCGACGATGTTTGCCCCTGGAACGACGGCCGCTTCCAGTTGGAAGTGTCCGGCGGCACCGGCTCGGCCGCCGCATCCGAAACCCCTCCCGACCTCTCGCTTACCGTCTCCGCCCTGGCCTCGGCTTACCTGGGCGGCACCCCCTTCACCACCCTCGCCCGGGCCGGTCTCGTCGAGGAAAAAACTCCCGGAGCGTTGTTCCTGGCCGACCGCATGTTCGCCGTCCAATTGCAGCCCTGGACCCCCCACAACTTCTGATTCTGACCCTTACAGTGAACCGGCAATCCATCCGGATGCTGATCGACCACTAGTCCCCGGGCGTCGGCGCCAACGCCTCGTCTCCCTGTTCCCTCCTGCGCAAGGCCTGCTCCATCGCGCTCTTCTCCTCGGCTTCGGTGCGGGCGGAGAACCGCACCAGGAAGGCCAGCGGAGCCACTAGGAACACCCCCACTCCCAGGATCAGCAGTGCCTGCTCGGTGCTGAGGCTTTCCACCCGGAACAGGAACCCCGCCGTCACCGCTCCGGCGTTCCCCCCGGCTCCGACGATTCCTGCCACCGACCCTAGGGCTTTGCGGTTGATGAACGGGACCACCGAGAACGTCGCGCCCTCGGACATCTGCACGAACAGGCTGAATATGATCATCGCACCCACGGCGAGGAACAGCGCCCCCATCTGGGAGAACAGGATCAGGGCCAGTCCCTCCAGGGCCAGGACGGTGCCCATGAACATCGCCCGTCCCTTCAGGCCGAACTTGATGCCGAACTTGTCCCCGAAGATTCCTCCCAGGGTGCGGGCGAAGACATTCATCAACCCGAACAGCCCCGCAATCAGGCCCGCCATGCCCACGCTGAGGCCGAAGCGGTCGTGGTAGTAGAGGGCCGCGACGTTGTTGATGGTCAGCTCGATTCCGAAGCAAGCCCCATAGATGATGAACAGCGCCCAGACCCGGTAGTCCCTGGCCGCGGCCAGGAAGGAACCGTTGACCGCGGTGGAAGGGGCCATCTTGCCTTCCTTCCGCAGCTTCCGGTAATTGCCCTCTGGCGAGTCCTGAGTGACGAAGTAGTAAGCGAAGCCGGTCAGGAGCAGGGCGACACCGGGGACCACCATCGCCACCCGCCACCCCAAGGTCTCGCCAACGCCGAACATGAGCACAGCCGCCAGGACCAGGGGCATGACCATCTGGGTCACCCCGCCGCCCATGTTACCCCATCCGGCGGTGGTGGCGTTGGCCGTGCCCACCACGTTGGGAGCGAACATCATCGAGGTGTGGTATTGGGTTATGACGAAGGAGGCTCCGATGATCCCGATGGCCAGCCGGAACAGCAGGAAGGACTCGTAGCTGTTGGCCAGCCCTATGCACATGACGGGAATGGAGCCAATGACCAGCAGCCCGCTGTATGCCAGCCGGGGGCCGATGCGGTCGCAGAGCCATCCGATGGCCAGGCGGGCGATGATGGTGATCGCCACCGAGGCGATGATGGTGTTTCCGATCTGAGTCTTGGTCAGGCCCAGGTCGTCCCGCACCAGCGCCATCATCGGGGCGATTCCGAACCAGCCGAAGAACGCCAGGAAGAAGGCGAACCAGGTCATGTGGAAGGTCCGCATGTGGGGCTTGCGGAGACTGAACAGGTTGATGCGCGTTGCCTTACTGCTGCCTAACGGGCGGGGCGAGGTTTCCATGACTCCTCCAGGGTGTTTTGGGCGCGATGCAGGGATTTAAGCGTTAAGCCACGACTGCGGGGGTTCGGCCCAGGATTCGGGTCAGGACTTCCGGCAGAGCATCGCAGGGGACGTTGTTCAGAGATTCTCCATCCGCCATGTCCGCGAACTTCTCTCCCAGGGAAACGTCGACGGCGTCGATGACCTTCCCATCCACCCGGGCCCGCTTGCCAAGAATGCCGATGTCCGCGACGGTGTGGTTGCCGCAGGCGTTGGGGCATCCCGACCAGTGCATGGTCAGATGCCCAGTTTCTCCCAGGGTCTTGTGCAGTTTCGCGGCAGTCCGCACCGCCAGTTCCTTGGTTTCAATGAGGGCAAAGTGGCAGTAGTCGATGCCGGTGCAGCTCACCAGCCCCTTCATAATCTCCGGGGCGTCGTGGCGCAGCTCGGAAAGCAGCGCCTCCGCCTGCAGTTCCTCCAACCGGGCGTCGGGGACGTTGGGGATGATCAGGTTCTGACCGGGGGTCAAACGCACCTTCCCGTCACCGTAGGCGTCGGCGATGCGGGCCACTTCGAGGAGTTGATCACAGGAAATGCGTCCCGCAGGAACCACCAGCCCAGCCGCATTGAACCCATCCTGTTTCTGGGCAGTGATGCCCATGTGGTCGGTGCTGGCGCCTTCCGGCGCCATGTCCCGGCCCGCAGAAGGCAGGACGCATCCCATCCGCCTTTCCAGCTCCTCCCGGAACCGCTCCTGCCCCCACTCGTCAACCAGGAAGGCCAGGCGGCACTTGTTGCGGGCCTCCCGGGGACCGTGGTCGCGGAAGATCAGGGTTATCTGGTTGCACACTTCGGCGGCGATGGATGGAGTCGCGAAAACGTTCAACGGCGTGGCAGGACGGAACCCTCCCGAGCCCTGCTTGCCGCCCACCGCCACGTTGAAGCCTAGGGTGGGCTCTCCTTCGTCCGGCCTGACTGCGGGGGTCAGGGATATGTCTTGGGTCGGCCCATGGGTGCAGTTGTCCACGCAGCCGGTGATGGTCACGTTAAACTTGCGGGGTAGATCAGCGTAGTCGGGGTTGCCGACGAACATGTCGTTGTACTCCCGCACCACCGCGGAGGCGTCCAGCAGTTCGTTGGCGGCCAGGCCGGACAGGGGGCAGCCGACGACGTTGCGGATGTTGTCCATCCCGGTTTGCAGCGACACCAGCCCCACGCTCTCCAACCGCTCCCAGATTTGCCGCACCTGGCCGATGCTGAACCAGCGGAGCTGGACCTGCTGGCGGGTCGTGATGTCCACGAACCCCTTGCCGCAATCCTGCCCCAGCTCGGCGATGACCCGCAGTTGTTCGGAGTTGGACTTTCCGTTGGGAATGCGGACTCTCATCATGAACTTGCCCGGCGTCTGCCTACGGAAGAAGACCCCCAGCCACTTCAGCCGCTCCTTGTCGCCGTCGGTGATGGCCTCCCAGCCCTCCTCGGCGTAGCGGGGAAGGTCGTGCATGACCTCGAGGCCGGGCTTTTCCGACTTGTACTCTTCAATCTTGTTCATTCGGCTTCTCCGGTGGTGCGCGCCGCTTGTGGGACGCGGCTGGGATGATGCAGGGAAGAGAACTTGGTCCGGCCAACCCTACCGGCTTACCGCCAGGACCGGCTCCCGGGGAGCGGGTTCCGGCTTTCGGGAGGAATCGTCCGCGCCACTGCCGATGGCAAAGTCGAGGACGGCCTGCACCTGGGTCTTGCAGGTGCCGCAGCCGCTGCCCGCCCGGGTGGCGGAGCAGATTTCCTGGAGGCTCGTCATCCCTTCCTCGACGGCTTCGGCGATCCTTCCCTTGGATACGCCGTTGCAGTTGCAGATCTGGGCGTTGACCGGGAGCTCGGCCACGTCCACGGTCTTCGCGGCGGTGCCGGGGAAGATGAGTTCCGACCGGTTGGTGGGCAGCTCGCTGTTCCGGTCGTAGGCCTGGATGACGCCGGCGGAGGTCGGGCCGTCGCCGAGCAGGATTGCTCCGGCCAGCCGCCCTTCACGGATAATCAGCTTCTTGTAGACGCCTCGGCCCGGCTCGCTGTAATTGACCAACTCGTCGGCATCGGAGAGGGGGTCCCGGTCGCCCATGACCGCCAGTTCCACATCCATCACCTTCAGCTTGGTGGAGACGCGGGAGCCCCGGTAGCTGGCCTCCGGGTTGGCCCCCGTCAATCGGCTGGCCAGGGTGACGGCCTGCTCCCAGACGGGAGTGATGGTCCCGTAGAGGCGTCCCCGGTGCTGGGCGCACTCGCCGATGGCGTAGACGTCCTGGTCGTTGCGGCATGAAAGATCGTCGTTGACCACGATCCCCTGCTGCACCTGCAGGCCGGCCTGCTTGGCCAGGTCAACGTTGGGGCGGATTCCGGCGGCTAGGACCACCATGTCGCAGTCCAGCTCCTCTCCGTCACGGAAGCTGACGCCGGTTACCTTTCCGTCGCCGTTAATGGCGGTGGTCATCTTGTTCAGGTGAATGGTGACGCCCAGGTCTTCCATCTGCTGCCTGAGCATCCGGCCGGACTCGGCGTCAAGCTGGGTGTCCATCAGGTGCGAGTTCAGGTGGGCGACGTGGACTTCCAGCCCCTTCCCCATCAGGCCGCGGGCAGCTTCCAGCCCTAGCAGGCCGCCGCCGATGACCACGGCCTTGCTTGCCCTGGCGGCGTAGCCGGTCATCATCTGGCAGTCCTCCAGGGTGCGGAAGACGAAGACGCCGTCGATGAACCCGCCGTCCTCGTTGTAGAGGTTGGCCATGGGCGGAACGTAGGCCCCGCTTCCGGTGGCAACCACCAGCTTGTCGTAGGGCTCGGCGATGCCGCCGGGCGCGTACACCGACTTGCTGAGGCGGTCAATCCAGCCGGCCCGGACGCCGGAGTAGAGCTTGATCCCGTTCTGCTGGTACCAGTCCACCGGGTTGATGAGGATGTCGGAGGGAGTGTGGGTACCGGCCAGGACGCCGGACAGCAGCACCCGGTTGTAGTTGCCGTGGCCTTCCTCGCCGAACATTACGATTTCAAACTGCTCGGCGCCGCCCCGGGCGATGACTTCCTCGACGAACCGGCCTCCGGCCATGCCGTTGCCAATGACTACCAGGCGCTGCTTTTCGGACATAAAGAGCCTCTTATCCTTGGGTGGCGTTTTGGGTCGGTACGGGTTGGATCCGCACCGCGCAGACCTTGAACTCGGGCATCCGGCTGATAGGGTCAAGGGCCGGATTGGTCAGCCGGTTCGCCGACTGCTCGCCCCCCCAGTGGAAGGGGGCAAAGACGGTGTCGGGGCGGATGGTTGGCGAGAGTTTCACGGTCAGGGTGGCGTTTCCCCTCCGGGTTTCCAGCCTTACCGGGTCGCCGTCGGACAGGCCGCAGCGTTCCGCCGTGGCAGGGTGGACCTCGGCCTCGGGAGACGGGGACAGCTCGTTGAGTTGGGCTATCCGCCGGGTCTGGGAACCCGACTGGTACTGGGCCAGCACCCGTCCGGTGGTCAGGTAGAGCGGGTATTCGTCGTCGGGCTCCTCCCCGGAGGGCTGGTGGCGTACCGGGTGGAACCTGGCCTTCCCGCTGGCGGTGGGAAAGCCGTTGGTGAACATCCGGGGGGTGCCTTCCGGTTTCCCAGACGGGCAGGGCCAGAACAGGCCCTGGTTGGCGGCGATCTTCCCGTAGCTCATCCCGGAGTAGTCGGCGGGACCTCCGGCGCTGGCCCGGCCCAATTCCTCGAACACGGACTCGGCATCGGGCAAGGAGAAGAAGCGTTCCTTGCCCAACCGGGCGGCCAGGGCCTGGATGATTGCCAGGTCGGTCCGCGCTTCCCCGGTAGGAGCGAACGCGGCCCGCCGCAGGACCACCCGGCCTTCCAGGTTGGTCATGGTGCCGTCCTCCTCGGCCCACTGGGCGGACGGCAGGACGACGTCGGCGAGCTGGGCCGTCTCGGACTGGAAGTAGTCCGCCACCACCAGGAAGTCCAGGGCCTTCAACCGCCGCTCCACCAGGCCGGAATCAGGCGCGGAAACCACCACGTTGGCCCCCATGACCAGCAGGCAGCGGACGCCTCCCTCGTTTCCCAGGGAGTCCAGCAGCTCGAAGGCGGACTTGCCCGGGCCGGGTAGGTCTTCCTCAGCGATGCCCCACACTGAGGCCACATGCCGGCGGGCGGCGGGATCGGTTATCAGGCGGTAACCCGGCAGCTGGTCGGCCTTCTGCCCATGCTCGCGGCCCCCCTGGCCGTTGCCCTGGCCGGTGAGGCAACCCCAGCCGGAGTTGGGCTTGCCCACCAGTCCCAGGGCCAGCGCCAGGTTTATGAAGGAAAGGGCGTTGTTGACGCCCTGGGACTGCTGCTCGGGGCCCCGGCCGGTCAATATCATGGCGGAGCGAGACCGCCCCAGCATATATGCGGCCTGCAGGAGCTGGCTCTCGGGGACCCCGGTGATGCGCTCCACCCGCTCCGGCCAGTAGGTGGCGGCGATGCCCCGGACCCGCTCGAATCCCTCGGTGCGGGCTTCGATGTACTCGGAGTCGATGAGCCCGCGCCCGATGAGGATGTGCAGCAGCCCGTTGGCCACGGCGGCGTCGGAGCCGGGGGCGGTCCGCAGGTGGAGGGTGGCGGCTTCGGCGGTGGCCGTTTGCCGGGGATCGGCGACGATGAGGCTGCCGCCGTTCTCCCGCTGGGCCTCGAAATACTGCATGATCGGCGGCATGGTGGCGGCCGGATTGCTGCCCACCAGCAGGATTGTTTCGGCGTTAGGAATGTCCTCCAGGGGGAAGGGGAGGCCCCGGTCCACGCCCAACGCCCGAATCCCGGCCGCCGCTGCGGAGGACATACAGAAGCGGCCATTGTAATCGATGTTGGACGTGCCCAGGGCCACCCGGGCGAATTTGCCCAGCAGGTAGGACTTTTCGTTAGTCAGGGAGCCGCCGCCGAAGACGCCCACGGCGTCTTTCCCGTAACTGGCCTGGGTGGCCTCAATCGCCCGGGTTATGGCGGAAAGGGCCTCGTCCCAGGTGGCGGGGGCCAGCTCCCCGGCGGAGTTGCGGACCAGGGGAGTGAGGAGCCGGTCGGGATGGCCCAGGGTTTCCGCCGCCGTCCAGCCCTTGATGCACAGGGCGCCCTTGTTGACGGGAAACCCATCGTCGGCGGTGATTGATGGCCCAGCCCCGCCGCCGCTGAGCTTCATCCCGCACTGGAAGGCGCAGTATGGGCAGTGGGTCGGGGTTTCGAGGGTTCCCGCGCCGGATTGCATCTGCCTGTACCAACCATCCCATTCAGGTTGATACCAGTGTGGCGGCGGTTTTTTGCGTGGGGATTACGAAGTTGTAACGATCCGGCTAAATCTGGGTAAACTCCGTGTAAACCGCCGGTATGTTATTGACTAGGTGTGCGAGAACGTACTGCTCGAGTTGGAACCGTGCGAAATGGGGACGAGACGGGGGTCTGGATTCCCGCCTGCGCGGGAATGACGGAAGGAAGCTGGTTTTGAGATAGTTACTAAGGGCCGCCTCCTTGGTCGGCGATTATGGAAAAAGGGACATTGTGGGACATTGGGCGGTTTTCGTGCTCAAAACCCCCTGGACCCGCGGGACATTGGCGTCAAATTGGGGCACTTTGGGGCTGTTGCGGGACGTGAATGGGACGCGAATTGAGACACTTTGAGACATTTTTGGGTGATTTGAACGTGGGCAAAGGGACATTTTCCGTGGTCTAAGGTTCGGGGGGATCCAGGGCTCAAGGGCTGGCAAAAGGGGATGGCTGAGCTTTCTTTGAATATCCTTCCGCACCAATTTCCTGCTCCGATGTTCTTTGCTGCCAACGTTAGTGTTGCGGCAGCGGGGGTGTCAATGGGCAACTGTCAGCGGGTGGGACAATCGCAAAGTTGCGCTCAGGGGGCGGCAGTTGTTGGAAGGGCCTACGGGGGTTGCCGGGAGAGGTGTTGGGTGTGGGATGGGGCCGGTCTTGCGTTGTCCGCGGCGGTTCCTGGGAAGGCTGATGGGTCCCTGCCTCCGCAGGAACGACGGTAGGGAGGGTTTGCTTCGGTTGCCATTGCTGAGGGGATGAGTTTACGGGGGTTTGGATTCCCGCCTACGGGAGGTATCGGTGAAGGCCTTGATCTGGGCGGGCGACTCCTCCCCCGACTTCTCCCGGAAGAGGACGTTGTAGGAGGCGTTGGAGTTGAAGGGCGGGTCGAGGTAGACCAGGTCGACGGAGGCGTCGGGGACGTGGTCGCGCAGGACGGGGAGGTTGTCGCCGTAGAAGAGGGTGTTAGGAATAGTATCTCAGGGCCCTAGAAATCGAAGCTATTGTTTTGTCGATATTGCCTGCCATGGCGCGGATCTCGTCACGGCTCCGTGTTACTTCATGATTGAGACGTCGTTCGATTAACGGTAAATCGTCCATCGTGTCCGCCAAGGCATTGAACGAGTCACGGCTACCTTCGGCGACAGCCAAGAGTTCCCTCAGCGACGCCAAGTTCTTCTCTACTTCTGGGTCTGTTACCTCAGATTGTTCCCTGTAGAAGCCGACCAAAAACTCCAAACTGTTTTCGATGCCCTGAGCCGTATCGGCATATTCCGCGTTTGCAGCTTTCAACCTAGGCGTGAAGAGTCCTATTTGCCGACCCAGTCGTCTGGCCACACGCTGTGCTGCCGTCGGAGTAGAAGCATTGGGGTTGGCACCAAGCGATTGGAAATCTCTGGTAGCCGTTTCCAACGACTGTGTCAATCCCTGCAAGTCGCCTGCCACTCCCTCAACCAACTGGGCGATAGAAGTGTAACCGTCGTTAACCTCTATCAAGTGATCAAGAAAACCACGGTCATCCCCTTCGCTAGAAGTTGGTTGTGCCGCATCAGTAACTGATTGCTTCGGGTTAGCAGCACCTTGTTCCACCGTGTGCGCTGTTTGGGAGTGAACTTCATGGAAGGAGTGATTTGGGGGCTCAATTTGAGGTACGAAATCGGTAACGGGGTTGCCGAACGGCATGTTGCCTTTCAGGAATTCCTCGGCATAGCTTGCCAACTTATCGAAAGCCGCCTCAATTTTCACGAAATGGGTACTTTACTCCACCAACCTGTAAGGTTTGAGATCAAATGGTACATCCTCAATGCTTTGTGTAGTGAGTATCACTTTCTTCCTGAACGTATGGGCGATGCCAAGCTCATAAAACACATTAGGGTTGTTGTCGGTCAAGTCAGCTACAATCAGATCACTTTCTTGAATCCCTTTGAGGACGTCCTTGAGAATGCTCTGCTGACCTTGAATATCGTCGGCCCGAAATACTTCGAATCCGAACTTTTCCAACGTAGACTTAATGAAACGTTCGTAAACGCTATCGAATTCTTCATCAAACGGCATCAAAACAAATGCCTTCGGTTTTGTAACCATTTACGAAACTCCCAATATCTCGTTCGCCCCATTGGGTTGGGGCGCCGCCGCCGGCACCGCCGGGCTCTGGATGAGGTCCAGCTCGTAGGTCGCCTCCGTCTCCTGGGTCCACTCCCAGGTGTCAGTGAACGCCTTTATCTGGGCTGGCGACTCCTCGCCCGACTTCTCCCGGAAGAGGACGTTGTAGGAGGCGTTGGAGTTGAAGGGCGGGTCCAGGTAGACCAGATCCACGGAGGCGTCGGGGACGTGGTCGCGCAGGACGAGGAGGTTGTCTCCGTAGAAGAGGGTGTTAGTCATTAAGCCTCCGCGTCGGCGCATCGAAACGTCATTCAGGCTTCCCGACTTGGTGATTCGGTAGATGAAGGGGCGCGGCGTGTCGGCGACGGCTTCCACGATACGCTCGTAAGCGTTCAGGAAGCACCGCATCTTTTCCCAGCTCCGGTCGTTGTTTCCCCAAAGGTAGAAACACCCCATCGCGTATTCGCGAATGACCTCGAGTTCCATCGGCCGGTGGTGGTGCCGGCTGTCGTGTCCGATGAGGATCCACCCCCTCCGCCCTACAGCCGGCATCCACTCCGGATCCTGTGACCCTTGTGGGAAATGGCTCTGATGGTACTCTACAGCAACCGGAAGCTGGATTACTTCCAGGGCTTGTGGCAGGGCGATTCCCACGTCCCGGTCGAAGAAAAGTGTCGGAGCGTTGGGCGCGAGCATTGTCGGGTTGTGCGGCCTTAACCTTCCAGCGCCACGCCTTCAAAAACAAAGCCGTCCCGTATCTCTTCTTCCTTCAGACGGTAATCGGCGATTATTGCTTCGATGCCCTCCCCTGCTTCCCACCGCCCTTTCAGCACCCACGTTGGAAGCCCGCCAACTGTCGGAGTGCCGAAGGACATCCGAGGGTCGATAATCACCAGACTTTCCCTCCCGGCCAGGTGCCACACCACCGCTATCCCGCCCTCGTAATCGAACTCCGCAAAACGCTCTTTGACCTTCCCGCTCCAGGCCGCCGGTCCGCCCTGGCCCAAAACGATGGGTCCTGCCACCGCCGTTTTGCCCGAAGCATACGCCGCCCCCCTTGCCTTGGGCCAATCCAACGCCTTCATATCCAGCATCATGCGGGGGCCTTCGGTGAACCACCTGTGCTGGACAAAGGGGTATTCGCTCTCCAGAGCCTCGGCGGCAAACTCCCGGGCCTCCCTGATCCGCTTCAGGGACACGCCCAGCTTCCTGAATGTGGCTACGAAAGCAACCTCCACCAACTCGTAGTACGACAACCCTTGCCAGGAAGAGCGTTCACTGAGTTTCGGCTGGTGCGTTCTGATTCCCCGCAGCCAGTAACTTACCATTTGGTGCGAGACCACGGCGTACCGCGCCGCCTCCCCAACCCGGTATGCGGGCAGGTAAAGCCGCTTTCGCCAGGGTTCCACTTCGTGTTCAACTATTGTTGGTGACATGGTTGCCCTCTCTGCTGTTGCCGGATGGCAGGTCGATGAAAATGTCCCTCTTGCTGTGCTGGAGGATGTGTGCGGCTTCGTGGAAGAAGCAGGCCCACAGGGCGTTCTCCGTCTCCTGCCGGGGACTTAGCTGGATAACCGCCCGGTCCGGGGACAACCACCACGCCGCTCCGTTGATCTCCAGTCCCGCCAGCGGTTCGCTGAAGACCAGCACGACCCCGGCCCGGCCGCAGAGGCGCAGCGCCTCCTGCCGGATATCCTCTTTCCCACCGGCTGCGAGGGACCGTATCTGTCCCAGCGCCTCCTTGAACGTCGCTTCGTTATATTCGGGGCAATCGGCGTAAACCGCTTCTATTTCCCCGAATTGCAGCCAGGCAGCCAGCACCGCCTCGTCCCCGTCAAACGGTCGGGAAAACCGGCGGGCGTCCCTGGCCGTGGCCTCCTTGGCCCGCCACTCTTCCAGGGTGGCGACTCCGAAGAAAGTAAGGAGTTGGCAGACCGTGCTCGCCATAGTATGCGATTCTTCAATTTCATCGCGGGCCGCCAACTCCTCGATGGGAAATCTCCTCACCCACTCGGCATATTGCGGGGCTGTCTCCATCAGCTCAAGCTGGGCCAGGCGCAGGCGGTAATTGGACTCCAGGCGCAGCCAGAAGTCAGGATCTCCGCCGGAAATCAAGGCAATCTGTATCGCCGTCTGCGGCCTGATGGGCGCAGCGCCGGCAATGATCTCTTTGAGTTCTTTGACCGTGCAGCCGCACCGCCGGGCGAACTCACCCCGCGAGATTCCCATTAGCTTAAGGTCTTCTTCCAGCAGCCGACCCGGCGGATTCGCGTAGTCCGGATTGAATCGCCGCTTTTGAATTCTCATCATTGCGTTCTCTTGCCGGTATCTTACCGGTGTTGTTCCGGCATTGCTAATGATAATCAACCACTTCCAAAATCGTAACAGCCGTGACCTGACCCGTGTCGATTCCTCCGTCCAGGTTCCGCGGGACAGGACTGTGAGCGGGGCGGAATATGAGACGATAAGGATGCACCAGGTCAGCGGCAAACTGTTCGTCCCGGTCCCCAACCAATTGGTGCATACGCGACCTGGGTTCGTGCAGCCCCTCTGCCAGCGTTCCGGCGGCCCGCAACCCCTCAATGCGCTGCATGATTGTTAGAGCCATACGCCTGCCGTACTGCCGTTGCAAAGTTCGCTGGGAAGCAAAGACCTGTGCCAGCCTCCGGTTAGCGAAAGTTATTTCCACCCAGCCCTTCCCAACATCGTTTCCCGTTCCGCCAGATTATCATAGCGGCCCGGACGCCCTTCAACCCGAAACATGGCTAAAGCGGCTGGCGGCCGGGGAAGCCCGCGTCGGTCTCGTGCCAGTAGGCTACGACCGCCCTGCCGCCGCTTCCGCGTCCCGTATGAACCCCGCAGTCTCCCGGATATCCCAGGCTGTTTCTTCTTCAGGGTCGCAGACCCCGTCGTAGAAACACCGCCCGTGCAGGACGTTGCCCCGGTGAGTGTAGCGGTACAGCAGTGGTTCCAGGTCCGGGTCATCGCGACGCAGGAGCCTCAGGGCCCGCAGGGTACGCCCAGCCGTTCGGGGTTCGTCCCCCGTCCGTGCCAGGACCAACGCATCCCCCGCCCGCTTGGTTGCTCCCCACGCCTTTTCCGCCGCGTTGCGCAGCTTCCCATTTTCCAGTTGTTCAATAGCATCCTCGTAGAGCACCCAGGCGTCGGCGAAAATGACTGCGGTTCTATCGACTTCCAGCATCCAGCAATCCTTGATCAATATCCTGGCTCAAATCCATTTTACGGCCTTGTTCGCTGGGATGGCACACCCCTACAACGGCTGGCGTCCGGGGAACCCGGCGTCGGTCTCGTGCCAGTAGGCGATGGTCTCTTCTCCCCGCAGCCAGCACAGGTGGACCTCCCGGCCGTCGCGCAGCGATGGAAAGTCCACCAGTCCCCGGCCCACGTCGCGCACTAGGATGCCCTCGTCGGTTACCTCCTTCAGGTGCCGCTGCAGGTCCCGGGTCAGCCGGTTCACCGCCTGCTGGCAGGCGTGAATCTCCTCCTCGCTGCTGGAATGCCCGTTGTTCCGGCGGCGGCGCAGCAGGCCGATCAGCTCCTCCTGCCGGACCGCCAGCTCGTTCCGCACCGGCACCATCTCGGCGAATTTCTCCTCCAGCCAGGGCAGCTTGGCAATAGCTTCTTCCAGGGTGAAATAACGATTCATCATAGCGACAACTACTTTATCCCAGCCCCAGCCGCCCGCGCAAAGCCGATTAGTCAGTCCATCCCATAATCCAGCCTCTAATCCGGGGGGCCGGGGGACTTCACCTTTTCGCCACCGGCATGGGGTCAGGTTGACAATTTATGGCCTTTTTGCGAAATTTTACGCATTGTGAAACTCCGTATCAGGTCCGGTTTGCGATTGAGACGCGGGTTTCGCGCCCACCAGATTGGATATGATTTCCCCAGAAATGATTTCCCCGTGTCTACAGGGGACCGGCATCCGGCCAGACGGCCACCTGTGAGGCCGGATGTACGGCGCATACGAGGAGGGTAAATCGTGAACGGTCTTTCCGCCAGCAAACTGGCCGGCATGTTGTTGATTGCCGGCCCGATCCTGATGCTCTCGGCCATCGTCCTGACCCCGGGCGGCATCTTCGTCGCATCGGCCCGGGCGGGCCAGGTCATCGCCATCATCCGCGCCATGGGCGAATACCCCACCCTGGGGCACCTCAGCGCCAACCTGGGAATGATCGGGGCCGTCCTGGCCATCTGGGGCTTCTGGCACCTCATGCGGGCCCAGAACAACCGGACCGTCACCGGCATCCTGGTCCAGCCCGGCGTCCTGACCCTGGTTCTTGCCCTCGCCGGCCTGGCCATCGGGCGGGGCATGACCAACCTGGTGGTCCACATCCTGACCGCTCCCGCCGTGACCGAGATTCCGCAGCAGCAACTCTACGCTTCCGTCGGGACCATCGAGGCCGTGCGGGGCGGCTTCAGGGTTACCGCGGCCCTCATCCTCTTCATCGGCTCCCTGGCCCTGGGCGTGGGACTGGCCTCCCGGTTCGCCGGCATCCAGAAGGTCCTGTCCATTGCCGCCGTGGTCCTGTCCGTTGCGGCCATCCTGTCCTTCTTCCTGGCCCAGTACGGTGACAACCCCGCCCTTTTCTACCGGCTCGTCGGAATCGCCGGCATCGTCATCATGCTGTGGTATCTCGTCCTGGGCATCGCGCTCTACCGGGGCTCCCCGGCCCTCACTGGCCCCGAAGACGACGGCTAGCCCCCTGAACTCGGGGGTTTGGGGGATGCATCCCCAAGGTAACCCCATCCGGTTCAGCCTCATGCGACATTATGCGGTACAATGCCCTGAAAACACCGCATAAAGTCTTCGGTTGCCAGGAGAACCCATGCCCATCATCAGCCACGCCCACGCCCCTGAGGTACCCTGGCGTCCCGGCTACCGCAAGTGGGACGTCGCCGGACACGAGCAGGGCGTAACCAGCACCTTCAGCATCAACACCGCCGAGCCCGGCGCCGGAGCTCCCCTCCACACCCACACCATCGACGAGCTCATCGTCATTCTCAAGGGCACCCTCGAAGTCAGCATGGACGGCGAGACCCAGACGGTGGGGCCGGACCACACCGTCGTCATTCCGCCGGGTGCGGAGCACTCCTTCCGGGTGACCGGCGGCGAAACCGCCGAGTTGTTCGTCTTCTTCCCAGCGCTGGACCCCTACTCGGCCGAACACACCCACTACCTGGAAGGCGCCCGCCCCGAGTCCGTCCGGGATTAGACAATCATGGGCGGAGCCTCCGGGGACAAGAACCTCTTTGGGGCAGGGGAGATGGCCCTCCTTCTGGACCGGAAGAACCGCCGCTATCTGCAGACCCTGAGTCCGGGTCAGACCTTCCACAGCCACCTGGGACAGCTTCCCCACGACAACCTGATCGACTCCACCGTCGGCGGCTGGTACCGCACCGACCGGGGGCACGTCTTCCTCGCCGTCCGCCCCACCCTGGGCGACTTCGTCCTGGAGATGCCCCGCGGGCCCCAGATTATCTACCCCAAGGACCTGGGCAACATCATCACCCTGGCCGACATCTTCCCCGGCGCGACCGTCGTCGAGGCCGGCCTAGGCTCCGGCTCCCTCACCGCCGCCCTACTGCGGGCGGTCGGCTCAGCGGGACGGGTCATAACCTATGAAATCAACGAGAAGACCGTCGCCGCCGCCCGCCGCAACATCGAGAAGGTCACGCCCGACGCCTCCAACCTGACCGTCACCATCGGCGACATCTACCAGGGCATCGTCGAGAAGGAAGTTGACCGCATCGTGCTGGACGTTCCCGAACCCTGGCAGGCCGTGGGCGCGGCGGCGGACGCCCTGGTCATGGGCGGAATCTTCCTCAGCTTCCTCCCCACCGTCCTCCAGGTCCACCAACTTGCCGAGGAACTACGCCAGGACGGCCGTTTCCAGATGATCGAGACCGTCGAGACCCTGCTCCGGCCCTGGCACGTGGCCGAGCGGAGCGTCCGGCCCGCCCACCGGATGGTCGCCCACAGCGGCTTCCTCACCACCGCCGTGCGCTGCCAGCCCCGGGTCGTCCGCACCGTCTCAAACGTCCTCGAAGCTGTCTCACCTTCCGGGGACGAATCACCTGTCGCCGAAGATTAAACGGAGGTCCCCACAATGGACGTAATGGACCGGGACAACACCGTCGAGTTCCTGAAGCAGCATGTCAAGACAGAGATGCTGATGAAGCATCTCTACTCCGTTGAGGCCTCCATGCGGGGCTACGCCGCCAAATATGGCGAGGACGCTGACCGCTGGGGCATCGCCGGGCTGCTCCACGACTTCGACTGGGAAATCTGCCCCACCCCCGAGTCCCACCCCACCTTCGGAGCCGAAATCCTCCGGGAGCACGGCTACCCCGAGGACATCATCCGGGCCGTCCTCACCCACGGCGACCACACCGGCATACCCCGGGAATCCCTCATGGAGCATACCCTTTTCGCCGTGGACGAGCTTTCCGGCTTCATCCGCGCGGTCACCCTGGTGCGCCCCTCCAAGAGCCTGGACGACGTCACCCCCGCCTCCGTCAAGCGCAAGATGCGGGACAAGAACTTCGCCAAGGATGTCAACCGGGATGACATCCGCCGCGGGGCTGAAGAATTGGGCGTTGACCTGGACGAGCACATCAGCTTCATCATCGAAAGCATGAAGCCTGTTGCCGCCCAGATCGACCTCAACACTGGCTAGGATTGGGTCCGGCGTCCTCACCGGGCCAAAGCTCCATCAGCTCGAACTCATGCTCCGGACGCGGCCACCGCCCTTCGGCCAGCCGGATATGCCCCTCGCCTAGCAGCGGGGCAGGCAGCCTATCCAGCAGCCGGGACAACTCCTCCGGCATCTCTGCCGCCAGCCCCCAGAGCTCGCCCGCCGGAACCTGCTTCCCCTGCACCAGCACCCGGAAGTCCCCCAGCCCGCCGGAACGCACCAGGTCTTCCATCCCCGCCAGGTTCGCCCGCCGCTCCCGCAACGACAGAACTTCCGGCCCCATCCTCGTAACCCTAGCCCGCAATCTCTCCCACCCTAAATTCTTCAGGAACCGGCCCTGCGTAGTGAACCCCAGCGTTTCCAGGCCGGCGGCCTCCCCCGCCCGCATCACTGACGAAAAGTCCACCTGCGCCGACATATCCTGCTGCCCCACCCGCCGCAGCGGAGCATCCGTCTGGGTGTGATGGTAGAACGTGGTCAGCGTGCCGCGCGGCCGTGCCCGGGAGGAATACAGATCCTCCGCCAGCCTCCCATAGTCCACCGTCAGCACGTACCCCCGTTCCATCGCCCCCGCCACCGAATCCGCCCATTTGCCAAGACGAAGGTTGATCTCAACCCGCTGCCCTTCTTCCAAGACCACTCCCAAATCGGACAGCCGATCCGCCAGCAACGGCGTAGACGGCTGCCTCAACGCCTCCGTCAGCTCCCCGCCCTCCACCGTCACGAACACCTCCCGCAGCCGCCCGCCGGTCTGCTCCACCAGATGCACCGGAAAGGCATCCAGGAACTCGTTGGACAGCACACAACCGGTCAACCCCCGGAACGGCACTGTGGAAGAGGCCACCCGGGACACTCCCGCGATGCCCGCTTTGGCGTCCTTCCCGACCCTGCGATCCACGCAAACGTACCGCAGCGCAGCCCGAAAGTCCCGGGAGATTTCCTCGCTGAATCCCGGCAGGTCGCGGCCCAACACCCCGTTGCCCGCGCCCAACTCCACAACGCTGAACCGGGCGGGGCGTTCCAGCAGCCGCCACATCTGAAACAACTGCAGCGCCATCAGCGCCCCGAAAGCGTGATGCGCCATCGGACTGGTGTAGTAGTCCCCGGAAGGCCCGAAAGGGTCACCGGCGGAGTAGTAGCCTCCATCCGGCCAGTACAGCGCAACATCCATAAACTCGGCGAAGCTTACTGCCCCGTGGTTGGAAATGCGGCGGCGAATTTCCGCTTCGGCAGCGGTGAAGGAAGCTTGATTGGTTTCGTCTGACACGATCAACCACTCTCGTTGTGTTCCGAAATCGTAGCGGCTGCAGGCTCAATTGGCCAGACAGGCTATGCTAGTGAAAATGACGAAATGATGAAGGTTTTTGGAATGGGCGTCATACAATCTAACACGGGGACCCAATCCAAGTTTGCCGCCAATGCCAAACCGGTCGCCGTTGGTTCCGGCTCTGGGCCGCTTGCCCGGGCTTGAATCCCACCACTGTAACCTTCTTGTCTTGCCCCATATAATCAGGGCAACACCTAAATCGTTCAAAGAGAGGTCGGATTATGCCTGCTGCGAGAATAAACGGAGCCGACATCTACTACGAGGAATCCGGCGCCGGACCGCCTATCATTCTTTCTCCAGGAGGACTTCAGGGAGTTGCCGCCAGCTACCACCCGGTGATCGAGGCTTTGTCCCGGGAGCACCGGGTGGTGGTGTACGACCGCCGCTTCGGAGGCCGATCCCGCAGCCCGCTGGTCGTCCAGACCTGGGATATGGTTTGCGACGACGTATTCGGACTGATGGACGCCCTTGGAATGGAACAGGCTTGCCTGGGCGGGGGTTCCTTTGGGGCCGCCATTTCCCTGGGTTGCGCGTACCGCCGCCGAGAACGGGTCCGCGCCATCTTCCCCTCCAACATCGCCGGAGGGGTTATCTGCGATGCCTACCTGGCGGGCAAGCTGTTCAAGAGCATGGATCTGGCCGAAAACCGGGACATCTCCGCCGTCGTGGATGCCTTCGATCCCGATGACCGCTTCTCTCCCTTCAGCCCGGAGATAGCCCAGACCGATTCCGGGTACCGGCAGGCCCTGGAAGCCATGCCCACTGAGGATTTTGTCCAGGTCATGCGCGACACCATCTACGCCCTTTTCGGCAGCCCGTACCTGACGTTGGGCATGACCGGGAAAGCGCTCCGGAGCATCCGGGTCCCGGCAATGGTTATGCCTGGCGGCAACGACATCCACCCCAGGCGCCTTGCCGAGGAAGTCCACCGCCTGGTTCCCAACTGCCGGTGGGCCGAGGTCCGGCCTCACTCGGAAGAACCCGAGAAATACACGGAGCGGGTCCTGGGGTTTCTGGCCGAGGTCGAAGCCGGAGATTGACTCCTTACGACTTTGCCGAACTGTTGGATAGGGTTGAATTGCTGTTGCGGGCCGCTCAATTCGCCCGCATAGTGTCCACCGAGATGAGTGCCGCCACCATCTCCTCCCATACCTTGTGATACAATTGTGGAGTTAATGACTCACGGGACGACCCTCATACCGGGCCGGATTCCCGTGCTGCCTGAGCAGGATTCAATCGGCGGTGTGCCGGGTGATCCGGCGCGCAGCCTGCACAGCTTGCGGTTGATGGCTAAAGAGCAGCCACCGCGCCAACTGCGCCCAGAGCATCGGCCCGTCCCCTTGTACCGGCGGGCACTCTCTATCACAGCGAAACAGAAGCTTGTGTCTCCGGGTTGCGATTGGCCTGGAAGACCGCCCCGGTTATCGCGCCGTCAGGCTCTCTCGTGTTTCCTGCACAAACGGGGCCTCGGTGTTGCCGGAAACGCCATTCTCTTTCGCCGTCCTCATTCATCGAGGGCGCTTTCCTGCCTTCTCGCTCCGGTTGGACCTGGGGAGCACCCAGTCCTGGGACGGGCAACCACGCAAGACAGCATCCGGCTCGGGGCCATGCCCAGCCGCCGCCGCGCTGAACCGGATTCCGAACGCAAACAGCCAAATCAACACTAGGGAGGTCAACCAATATGCCCTACACCGCCGACATTAGCAGGAACAATCCGGGGTGCTTTTTGTTCCTTCTCGACCAGTCCGGGTCCATGGCCGAAGCCTTCGGGGGGCAGCCCGGCCAGCTCAAGATGGACGGCGCAGCCGACGCCGTCAACCGGGTAATGGACGCCATATCCCAGCGTTGCTCCCAGGGAATGGATGTCCGTGATTACTTCCACATCGGAGTCATCACCTATTCCACCGACTCCAGCGGGAACCCGCTCATCGGCACCGCCTTGCCGGGGACATCCCCGGACCAACCCTTTCTGCCGGTGAGCGAGGTCGTGGAGGCCGCCGACGTTGAGGAGCGCCAGGTCAAGGAGTCCGACGGAGCCGGCGGGCTGGTGGACGTGACCCGCAGGATCCCGGTGTGGCTCCAGCCGGTGGCGGGCTTCGGGACGCCCATGTGCGCAGCCTTGGACGCCGCCGCCCGGGCCCTCCAGGAATGGACCGCCCAGCACCCGGACTCTTATCCTCCCATGGTCATCAATATATCCGACGGGGCGGCAACCGACGGCAACCCGGAACCCCTGGCCCAGGAGATTATGGGCCTCGGGACCAACGATGGAGGCATCCTTATCTACAATGCCCACCTTTCCCAGATGAGCGCCATGCCCGTCCAATATCCCGCCGACGAGAACAGCCTGCCTCCCGACGAATACGCCTTGCAGATGTTCCGCATGTCTTCGGTCTTCCCCGACCCGGTCCTGGATATGGCCGGCAGCATGGGCTTGCCCGTCACCGAAGGTTCCCGCGGTTACGTCTACAACGCCGACATGGTCGCGTTGGTCCAGTTCCTGGACATCGGGACGCGGGCCGCTACAGACCTGCACTGACGCGGGAGTTACGATGCCCCTCATCCCCCCGAAAACGTGGCGTATTCCCAAGGACGGGAACCGGCCCGACGAATGTGAGGACGCTTTCCGAGTGGTCTTTCCATCAGGGGGCCCCACCGTCATGCGGGCCGCCGTTTCCGATGGAGCCAGCGAGTCCGCCTTCTCCCGCCTGTGGGCCCAGACCTTGGTCGATGCCTTCGTCGACCGGCCCCTGGACCTGGGCGGATTGACCGAGGAAAGCCTGCTTGGCTGGCTTCGCTGCTGCCAGGATGACTGGCACGCGGCGGTTCCCTGGGACCGGATACCCTGGCATGGTGAAGCCAAGGCCCGGGCCGGATCCTTCGCCACCCTTCTCGGCCTGTCCCTGTCCGCAGCCAATGAACCCGGGGCCTTACTTTGGGAAGCTGCCGCCGTCGGGGATAGCTGCCTCTTCCTGGTCCGGGAGGACCACCTGTTGGTGTCGTTCCCCCTGGATGACCCGGCCCGGTTTGACAACAACCCTCCCCTGGTCTGCAGTAATCCGGTCAACATGGGCCCCCTTTGGGACGGAGTTCGCAGGACGGGCGGGGAATGTTTCCCCGGCGACCGTTTCATCCTCGCTTCCGACGCCTTGTCAGCCTGGTTCCTGGCGCGCCATGCTTCCGGGGAGGTCCCCTGGGAGATCCTGGAAAAACTGGACGCTTCCGGCCGGGAGCCCTGGGTGGCGGACCAGCGCCGGACCCGGGCCATGCGCAACGACGACGTCACTCTCATCATCGTCCAGGTGAGTCCGGTGGAGAGCTGATGCCCTGGCCGGGCCTGACCGACTTCACCGAGGCCGTCCAGAACCCTGGCGTATGCTTCCGGGGCACCGAGCTTGAATACGCCCAGGTCGAAGTCAACCGCCGGGGATTGCCCCTGGTCTTTTCCGGCAGTTTCGCCAGTGTCTATCCGGTTACCGTCGGACAGCAAAAGTTCGCGGTGCGCTGCTTTACCCGCGAGCCTCACGATCAGCAGAGCCGCTACGAGCAGCTGAGCAACTACCTCATCAGCGTGTTGCCTCCCTCCTTCGTTGATTTCGAGTACCTGGAGCGGGGCATAAACTCCCGGGGCACTTGGTACCCCATCGTCAAAATGGAGTGGGTGGAGGGAGCGCCGCTCAGCAAATTCGTCGAGTCCAACCTGAACGACCCGGACCTGCTCCGGCGGCTGGCCGCCCAATGGCGGGGCGGGCCCACCGCCAGCCTGCGCGGCCTCCGCATTGCCCATAACGATCTGCAGCACGGCAACGTCATGGTGCAGCACGACGGGGACATACGCCTGGTGGACTATGACGGGATGTTCCTGCCCCAGTTTCGCGGCCAACGTTCCCCGGAACTGGGGCACAAGAACTACCAGCATCCCCAGCGGTCGCCGGACGACTACGACGACTACGTTGACAACTTCCCGACTCTGGTCATCTACACCAGCCTCCTGGGTATAGCCGCCGACCCGGGGCTGTGGGACGGGTTCTTCAATGAGGACAACCTGATTTTCACCCGGGACGACTACGCCGACCCGGCTGGTTCCCAATTGTTCGGCCGCCTGAAGAACTCTCCCGACCCGATGGTCGCCACGCTGGCCGGCAAGCTGGAGCAGTTCTGCGCACTTCCGGCCGCAGACGTGCCGGACCTGGAAGAGATTCTCCACGACATTCCCCCGAGCCCCACGCTGGCCCCATCTCCCTCCACACCGGCAACCCCGCCGGTCCAGTCCAATCCGACAGCCGGTGGCGCACCGGCGGCCCCTCGGCCCGCGCCAACCCCACCTCCCGCCCCGTCAACTCCTGCCGCCGGACCCGGGCCGGCGGCTCCCGTCCCCAGGTGCGCCAACTGCGGCCAACCGCTTACGCCCGGCGACCGGTTTTGCCACGGATGCGGCGCGCCCATTCCGGCCCAGGCCCCTTCCCAGACACCGGCGGGCCAGGTCTGCCGGTCCTGTGGACAGCCCGTCGGCCCGACGGACCGGTTTTGCCACGGATGCGGGGCCCCGGTCCCCGGAGTGGCTGCGGGCACTCTGCAAATGGCCCGTCCCGTCGCGGCATCCTATACTCCACTGCCCGGTCCACCGGCCGGGGCTGGCGGGGCCGGGGTTATAGGGGCGCTGGCTAGGCTAGATACCCGTGCCTGGAAGAAGATAATCATAGGAGGGGGCGTAGCGGTCTTGGCCGTCGTCGCCGTCGTGGGCCTGGTTTCCCTGGCCATCGGCATTCTGGGGGCGGACGACCTGGTCCCACCCCCCGCCGCGCCTCCACCCGGTGCAGACCTCCCTCCCGGTGGGGTTTCCGCATCTGTATCCGGCAACCCCTCCGGGAACCCCGCAGGTGCTCCGATCCCGCCCGTACCAACTGACACGCCTTCCCCAACGCCCACGCATACGCCCGTTCCAACGAATACACCCACCCCCATTCCCACATCGACGCCCACCCCTACCCCCGAACCGCCCCCCGTTCCGACGGCTACTCCTGTTCCCATGCCGGTTCCGCCACCCACCGAAACTCCCCTGCCTTTGCCGACGGCCACGCCCGTTCCGCCCCCGCCGACTCCAACCTCAGCACCAGCACCAACACCAACGCCCCAGCTTTCCGCCGCGCAAGTATCATCCCAGTGCCGGGTGGCGTTCGACGGCCTTGATGTCAAATCGGCAGAATCTTCGGGATTCACCCAACCGGGCTACAGTTGGCGGTCCTTGTGGCAAGACACCGGACGGTACGAGACCGGGGCCGGGATGATTTACCGCTTCGAGGTCCGGCAGGAAGGAGCGCAGCATGTGGACGTTTATCCCGTCGTTTACAGCTGGAGCGGCGGTCAGTGCCTGAAGCAGCAGCTGAACAACCACAACACCCGCAATTGGGCGGGACATCCTGCCACCGGCGATGATCCCGCCATCCTGACTTTCGATGTCGCGGCCCGCCATGGCGTAGGTGCCTATTCATGGCTGTGCCTCTGGAAAGATTACGGACGACCGGGGCAAGCCCTCCTGTCCTGCACCGCCCCTGATCACAGCTCCTGAGCGGAGCCTGCCCCCGGGGGTGCCTCAGGGCCGCCCCTTTTCCCAGGCCGTGGTTTCAGCCCAGCTAAGGGTTAAACTTGACCGGAACCGCTGTCAGACGATGGTTAGCCGCTGAACCGGGCCAGCTCGAACCAGACCCTGGTTCCGCCCGGGGCGGGGCTTTCCGCTCCCACGTTGCCGCTGTGGGCTTCCACCAGCCTCTTGACTATGGTCAGCCCCAGGCCGGCTCCCCCGCTCGCCCGGGAGCGGGACGAGTCCACCCGGTAGAAACGGTCGAATACCCGCTGAAGGTCCTCCTCGGGAATCCCCTCTCCATCGTCTGTTACCGCGACGCGCACCCGGTCACCTTCAAGCAATACCAGGGAAACCTCAACCCGACCCCCTTGCGGGGTGTGCTGCAAGGCGTTGTCCAGCAGGTTGGAGACCACCTGCGCGATCCGGGTCCGGTCCATCAGCACCAGTACCGGCTCCTCCGGCTCGTCATACTCAAGCCGAATGCCGTTCGCCTCCGCTCTCGGACGGGCGGCGTTCACCGACCGTGCCACCACCTCCGGCAGCGAGTCCGGCGCCATGTCGAGGGGCGACAATCCGCCCTCGGTCTGGTCCAGCAGCCGCAGGTCTTCAACCAGTCTTCCCAGGTGCAGCACCTGCCCGTGGATGGTGTCGATGGTCTGCTCGTTGGGTTCCAGGAGTCCGTCCCGAACGGCCTCCAGGTATCCCTGGATGTTCGCCAGCGGCGTCCGCAGTTCGTGGGCCACATCCGCCACCAGGCTCCTCCGTTGGGCCTCCGCGGACTGCAGGCTCCCCGCCATCCGGTTGAAGCTGTCCGCCAGTTCCCGGATTTCTGCCGGCCCCCTGGTGTCCGCCCGGATAGAGAGGTCTCCCCGTCCCAGCCGGTTCGCCGCCGTACCCAGGGCCTTCACCGGGGCCAGGATCTGCCGCGACACCAGCGACGCCAGCACCACTCCGCCCAGGCCACCGGCCACGCCCGCCCACAGCAGGTAGGCGTTCAGCGAAGACACCAGGTTCGAGACCTGGGGATCATCGGGTTCCTCTCCCTCCGGCGCCGGCCCGAACTCTATAAACCCCACCTGCCGGTCCTCCACCACGATGGGCCGCCTCGTTCCCCGGTCTTTCCAACGATGCCCCGGATGGCCGGACCGCCGGGCCGAGTCCCCGACTACGTTCCCTTCCTTGTCCAGCACAACTATCCTCCGGCCGACCGCCGGCCCCACCCGTTCCAGCGTGTTCTGCAACTCGTGAGACTCCTCGGCCGCCCCGGATTCCTCCACCGACAGGGTGCGGACGATGAGACGGTGGGCCCTTTCCCGCCGCACCGTCTCCTGCTGCCGCTCGAACCCGGCGGCCTCCCGCTCCGAGGCTTCGGCGATGTAGAAACTGACGCTGGCCAGGGTCGCGGCCAGGATCAGGCCGAACCCCAGCACCAGCCGGAACCAAAGGCTGAACAGGAACCTACGCATCTCTATCCGTCGCCCAGGCGGTAACCCACCCCGTACACTGTCTGGATGTACTTCCGGTCACCTCCCCGGTCCAGCTTTCGCCTCAGCCCGGAGACGTGCGAATCCACCGTGCGGTCGAACCCGTCAAAGTCGTACCCGAATACCCGTTCGATGATCTCATCCCTGGTGAATGTCTTGCCCGGCGTCCGCACCAGGAGCGTCAACAGCCGGAACTCGGTTGGAGTCAGCTTGAGGACCGCCCTGTCCAGCGTCGCCGTCCGGGTCCGGGTATCCACCGAAATTGCCCCGTGTACCAGCGGTGCGCCGCCTCGGGCGACGGTATCTGCCTTTGCCCTCCGCAGGACTGCCCGGATGCGGGCTGCCAGCTCCCGGGGACTGAAGGGCTTGGTCACGTAGTCGTCCGCCCCTATCTCCAGGCCCGAGACCCGGTCCTCCTCCTCCACGCGGGCCGTCAGCATGATGATCGGGACTTCCGACGCGGCTCTCATTCTCCGACACACTTCCAGCCCATCCAGCCTGGGAAGCATAAGGTCCAGCACCACCAGGTCCGGACTGTGTTTCCCGAAAAGCTCCAGCCCGGCAATGCCATCCGTTGCGGACAGGACGGAGTAACCGTCCTGTCGCAGGTAGAGGCTCACCAGTTCCACGGTGTGGGGATTGTCTTCGACTATGAGGACAGTGCCGGTCATTCTCGTTCCCTCAAACAACCCACCAGGCTCCCAGGCAGAGGTTCCGGGGTGGGCTATGGGCCGTCACCGCCGCCGTCTTCGTGAGAGCCATCCCCGTCCCGGTCCCAGCGCTTCCCAAATCTGGGGCCAAACCCGTCGTGCCGTTCCCGGCTGTTGCGCCGGAACTCTCCGTCCCGGCCGTGTCCGTCGCCGCTCCGCCTCCAACCCTGCCTTCCGAGGTCCTTGTCGGGGCGATCCTGGAACCAGGAGTACTGGGAGTCCGCTTCCTCCTGTGTCAGCTTTCCCGCCTCCACCATCCGGTCCAGCCCCGCCCGGTAAGCTTCATTGGCCTGCTCCCGGCGGGCCTCAATGATGGCCGCCCGCATCTCCTCCGGCTCCACTCCCAGAATTCCGGCCGCCCGGTCTACCATTGCGGGCGAGGCGGAAGAAAGCATCCCGCCGCGCTTCCACCCATCATTATGGTCGCGCTTGAGGACCAGCCCAGCCACTCCGATGGCTCCCAGCACGATAACCGCCACACCTAGGAACGCTCCGATCCCGATGAGGATATTCCGCCTGTTCAACATTTCTCCACCTCTCCACGGCTGATTCTGCCATGGACAGGATAATCGGTGAATTTGGAGAAACTTTGCAGGGTGCGGAGGGCGGGATTCCCGTGGGGAACTCTCCCCTACCGCCCTTTTGCAGCCAGCTTGCGGGCCCGCTCCAGGTCCTGAGGCGAGTTGACGTTGAAGAAACTCAGCAGCTCCGGGTCGAACCGCCGGATTTCCCCCTCTTCCACGTAGCGCACCCTCACCCCGCCGTAGAAGCCGGTTATCTTCAGTTCCTCCGCCCTCAACCGCTCCTCAATGAAGGGCATGCACTCCCTGGAATAAAGCGCGTGGGTCGGCTCCGGCCTTCCCTCCACAACCGGAGCCACCACGTCAGCCCCCTCCCGGAGAGTCAACAGGTATCCCAACAAATCCGGGTTCAGAAAGGGCATGTCGCATGCCGTCACCATCACCCAACCGTTCTCCGCCGCCGCCAGCCCGGAAAATATACCCCCCAGCGACCCCATTCCAGGATAAACGTCTAGGACAACGCGCGTGTTATCCAGCAGAGGCAGCGCATCTCCCCGGGTCCGGTCCGCAACCACCACGATGTTCTCCGATGTCAGTCCGGCCACGCGTTCCAGCACCCGGCGGATCATTGGCTGCCCACTCAGGAGCTCCACGGCCTTGTCCCGGCCCAGCCGGCGGCTCTGGCCTCCCGCCAGGACAACCCCGGAAACTCCCAGGCCGGGCTCTCTCTTCATTTCCCGGATCCATCATGCATGATATCGAAAGTATATCACCCAGCCGTTGACCTCAATGGTGCAGGTTCGCTATGCTCCTGCCCAGTTCCCGTCTAATCCACGCCCTGGCCCGAATGATTCAGGAGATGCCCCATGCCCCGCGCCGCCTTTGTCTACGAAGACGCCCTCGCCGGTCACGTCCTCCGCCAGGACCACCCCATGCGCCCCATCCGCTTGAAGCACACCTTCGACCTGCTCAACGCCTACGGGGCCTTCGACGGGCGGGACTCCCGCCTCGTCCGTCCCCGGGCTGCCGCCGAGGAGGAGGTCCAGCTCTTCCACACATCTGACTACCTCGCCGCCGTCCGCAGCCTCAGCCTGGGGCTATCTGGATACCGCCCCGAACGTTACGGGTTCAGCGCCGCGGGCGACAATCCCGTTTATTCGGGAATGTACGCCGCTGCCCTACTTAGCACCGGCGCCTCCCTGGTCGCCGCCGAGCTTGTCCTCGGTGGACAGGTTGATGTGGCCTACAACATCTCCGGGGGGCTCCATCACGCCGCCGCCGGACACGCCTCCGGGTTCTGCATCTTCAACGATCCGGTTATTGCGATCAAGCACTTCCTCAACCACGGCAAGCGCGTCGCCTACGTGGACATCGACGCTCACCACGGCGACGGAGTCCAGGAAGCCTTCTTCAACGCCTCCCGGGTGCTCACCATCTCCATGCACGAATCGGGACGTTACCTTTTCCCCGGGACCGGCTTCACTTCCGAGACCGGCACTGGACCGGGCTCGGGATATTCGGTCAACGTCCCCCTCTACCCCTATACCGAGGACGACCTGTACCTCTGGGCCTTCCGAGAGATCGTCCTTCCCCTCATTCGAGGATTCGCTCCAGACATCTTGGTGACCCAGATGGGAATTGACAGCTACCACACCGACCCCCTCACCCACCTCCAGGTCACCTCCCGCGGATTCACCGCCGCCGTCGCGGAATTCTCCGACCTTGGCCTTCCCTGGCTGGCCCTGGGCGGCGGCGGCTATGATCTCGGCGCGGTGGCCCGCTGCTGGACCCTCGCCTACGGCATCATGCTGGGAGAAGAGTGGCCCGACCAGATCCCTCCATCTTTCGCGGGGGAACACCGCCTGTCCCGCCTCCGCGACACCGTCGAGACCGATGTGCCTGTGGAAGTACGCGATGACGCCCGGCGGATGGCCGAGGGGAGTGTTGCGGCCATCAAGCGCGAAGTGTTCCCCATACACGGACTGGGAGGTTAGCCCCAAGGACTAACCTCCCAGAAAATTGGCTCGCTGGCCGGCCTCCGCCGGTGTTGGACTAATCGAAGTGGGCGTCCGCGTTCAGCATCTCCTTGGCCGTGTCTCCAACGTTGGCTTCCATGCAGTCCCTCAAGGCCGAGTAGATGGACTTCTTCACCGCTTCCATCATCCACTCCTCAACTTCCGGGTTGCCCTGGTAGCTGTTCTTCGTGGCAATGAGTCGCTGCAGCAGGCTCAGGTAGTGATACTGGAGGGGCGTCAGGTTCTGCTCCACTCCCTCGATTACCAACGTGTTGTCGGCCCCTGAAACCTCTTGGTCTGCCCTGTCTTGTTGTGCACTCATCATCACTCTCCGGGTTGTTCCTGCGGACAGGCTTGCTTGGTGCCTGATCCCATTATATCAGAATCCCTCTTCCGACAGTAATATGTCCAGCAACGCTTTTGTCGTCCGTGCCGGCCCTTACACCTCCCGGAACTCGCCCTCCACCGTGTTGTCCCCGCCGTCGTCGCCGGAGGGCGGTTCGCCGCCCATGTCCATATCCGGGGCGCCCGCTCCCGGCTGGGACTGGGCGTACACTGCCTGCCCCAACCGCTGCATCGAGTCGTTCAGGTCGGCCATCGCGGTTTGCATCTGGGCCACGTCATTCGCCTCGATGGCTCCCTTCAGGGCCGCGATCTTCCCCTCGACCTCGGTCTTCAGGTCCTCGGGAATTTTATCGGCGTTGTCCGCCAGCATCTTCTCCGTGTTGTAGACCAGGGAGTCCGCCTGGTTCCGAGTCTCGATTTCCACCCGCCGCCGCTGGTCGTCCGCCTCGTGGGACTTGGCCTCGTTGACCATGTCCTCGATCTCGTTCTGGGATAGGCCCGAGCTGGGCTGGATGACGATCTTCTGCTCCTTGCCGGTCCCCTTGTCCTGGGCCGACACGCTCAGGATGCCGTTGGCGTCAATGTCGAAGGTCACGTCGATCTGGGGCACTCCCCGCGGCGCCGGCAGGATGCCGTCCAGGATGAACCGGCCAATGGACTTGTTGTCCGTCGCCATCGGCCGCTCCCCCTGCAGCACGTGTATGTCCACGCTGGTCTGCGAGTCGGCCGCCGTGGTGAACGTCTCCGTCTTCTTGGTAGGTATGGTAGTGTTTCGCGGGATGAGCGTCGTCATCACGCTCCCCAAGGTCTCCAGTCCCAGCGTCAACGGGCTAACGTCCAGCAGGACGATGTCGCTCACGTCTCCCGCCAGCACGCCGCCCTGGATCGCGGCGCCCAACGCCACCGCCTCGTCCGGGTTCACCGACCGGCTGGGATCCTGGCCGAAAATGGACTTCACCTTCTCCTGAACCGCCGGCATACGGGTCATGCCGCCCACCAGGATCACATCGTCAACCTCGCTGGGAGAGAGCCCCGCATCGCTCAGTGCCTGCTTGCAGGGCTGTTCCGTGCGGTCAACGAGGTCGGCGACCAGTTGCTCCAGTCTCGACCGGCTCAGCGGCTTGATCAGGTGCTGCGGGCCGCTGGCATCAGCGGTGATGAACGGCAGGTTGATCTCCGTCTCCATGGTGCTGGAAAGCTCGATCTTGGCCCGCTCCGCCGCATCCCGCAGCCGCTGCAGGGCCATGTTGTCATTCCGCAGGTCGATGCCCGTCTCCTGCCGGAACTCCTGGAGCAGCCACTCCAGGACCTTCTCATCGAAGTCGTCTCCGCCCAGGTAGGTATCCCCGTTGGTGGACTTCACCTCGAAGACCCCTTCGCCCATGGACAGGATCGTTATGTCGAAGGTCCCTCCGCCAAGGTCGAACACGGCGATGGTGGCGTCCGCCTGCTTCTTGTCCAGCCCGTAGGCCAGTGAGGACGCGGTGGGCTCGTTGATGATTCGCAGCACGTCCAGTCCCGCAATCGTTCCCGCATCCTTGGTCGCCTGCCGCTGGGCGTCGTTGAAATACGCCGGAACGGTAATCACCGCCTGGGTGATTTTCTCTCCCAGCTTCGCTTCCGCATCCTGCCGTATCTTCTGCAGCACCATGGACGAAATCTGGGGCGGAGCGTAGCTCTCCCCCGCCATTTCCACGTGGGCATCCCCGTTGGATGACCGGACGATCTTGTACGGCAGCCGTCCGACCGCCGTCTTGACTTCGTTGTCTTCAAACTTCCGGCCCATCAGCCGCTTCACCGAGAACACCGTGTTCTCGGGATTCGTCACTGCCTGCCGCTTGGCCGTCTGCCCCACGTAGCGTTCGCTGCTGCGTGCGTTCACCGCCACTACCGACGGAGTCAGGCGTCCCCCCTCGGCGTTTTCCACCACCACCGGGTCGCCGGCGTCAACGACGGCGGCCACCGAGTTGGTTGTTCCCAAGTCTATACCAAGGACTTTAGGCATTTCGTTCTCCTCGAAAAAAGGGATTAGGTCTACGTTTTCCAGTCCTCGTTACTGCCGCCTTTGCTCTCACAGCAAGGCCGCGCCCGGAAAGTATCCCCCGGGCTTGTTGATCATGGTTGAGTTGCCTCCCGGGCCACCACAACCTGCGCCGGTTGGATTACCCGGTCGTGCAGCCGGTATCCGTTCCGCACAACTTCCGAGATGAACCCCGGGGGGTATTCATTCGTTTCCTGGGTGCCCACCGCCTCATGCTCCAGCGGATTAAAAGCGCTTCCCAAGGACTCGATTCGGGAGACCCCTTCCGATTCCAGCAGGTTGAAAACCTTCCGCTGGATCAGCCGTACTCCCTCAACCCAGGGATCGGATGCATCGTTCTGGTCGGCGTGGTCCACCGCCAGCCCCAGTTCATCGAACACCGGCAGCAGCTTCACGATCAACCGGCTATTGGAATATTGCTGCAAGGAAATGCGTTCCTCGTCGGCCCGCTTCCGGTAGTTGACCAGCTCGGCCTGGGCCCGCTGCATCGCGTCCTGGCTCTGGAGCAATTCCTGTTGCGCCGTCTCGAGGTTTTGGGTCAGGCTGACCACCTGTTCCTCCGGTGTCATCCCCTGGGACCCCACTGCGTCTGCTTCGGCTGCGGGTTCCACGTACAAATTGTTATCCGAGTGGTTATCGGTCATTGGTTGGTCCTTGTTCCTCCTGTTGCATAGCAGCGTCCCCCGGGACAAAGCCGGGCTCCGGCAAATTCAGGTTCCGGCATAATTGCGTGATTTGTTGGTCCACCAGCTTTCTGGCCGGATTGTCCCGCGGCAGCGATGCCACCCGTTGCCGCATCTTCCCCAGATTTTCCACCAGTGCCAGCGCAAATTCAACACCGGCCAGGTTCAGGCCTAGGTTGTCCATCAGGTGGCGGATCAGCAGGATCTTTCGTATGTCCCACCGGGAATACAACCTCAGCATACCCCCGGTGCGGTCCGGATTTATCAGCCCGAGCCGCTCGTACTTCCGCAGCGTCTGCGGGTGCATGTCCAGGATGCGGGCTGCAACGCTGATGATGTAAACGCCCTCTACTTCGAACTCCGCTGCCTCGGGCCTTGGACCGTTCCCCGTTCCCCCCATGTCCTCCGGCTGGCTCCTCGCCAGGCCCGTTTCCCCGGGCCATTGGGGTGGGAATTGGAACGGTGGCGCCGTTCTGTCTCCCTCCCGGGCCCTTGCCCGTCCTTGTCCGTTTTCTCTTTCTCCGTTGTTGCTCGTCATGGGAAGTATAATACCTATTGACACGACTCATGTCAACTCGTATGATATTTCCAACGCATCGTTCCTAACCGCCGACGCATTAATTGCTGGACGCCGGATGGAGGGTCCAGCCAGGGATGACACTGATGGAAGGAGGTCCGACGGTGATTAAGTTCAAGAGTTGTCCCAAGTGCTCCGGAGACCTGTACCTCAACCGGGACTGCTACGGCAGCTATCTCAATTGCTTCCAGTGCGGCTACATTAAGGACTTGGACTCGCTGGAAAAGCCGGCAGACAGGAAGCCCAAACCCGTGACCGTTGAGGCCATGGAACTGCCCTTGGCCGCCTAGACCCCTGGGCCTTTCCGGCCCGCTGATTCTGCTCCTCCCAACAAAGGACTCCCCCGGTCGGACAAACCGCCGGGGGAGTCCTTTGTTCAGCCCAACGTTTCCCGTTATTTGGTCAGTTCCGGCCAGAAACGCTCCTCCTGCCATGGGTCCGCGTTGTTGTTGTAGCCCCGCTGCTCCCAGAACCCCGGGGCGTCCTCCGCGATCAGTTCGATCCCGTTCACCCACTTGGCGCTCTTCCAGGCGTACCGGCTGGGCACCACCAGGCGCAGCGGCCCGCCATGATCCTTCCCCAGTTCTTCCCCGTTCCGCTTGTGGGCCAGGAATCCCTCCGCCAGGCAAATATCCAGCGGAAGGTTGGTCGTGTAGCCTCCGTAGCAGTGCGCCATCACGAACCGGGCCTCCGGCTTCGGACCCGCCGTCTCCACCAACGTCTCGAAGGTCACACCCTCCCACAGGTTGTCCAGCGCGCTCCACTGGGTCACACAGTGAAAGTCCGCCGTCATCCCGCTCCATGCCAGTTGGGTGAACTCCTGCCAGTTGAGGGTCACCTCCCGCTCCACCAGCCCGAACACGCGGATCCGCCACGTCGCCATATCAATGTCAGGAGCGGAGCCGTATGTCAGCACCGGAAACTTGTTGCTCAGGAACTGACCCGGCGGCACCCGGTCCCCCTTTCCCTGGTCCGGGGCAACCTTCACCTGCTCGGGTCTCTTCAGGCCAAACTCTGGCTGGGCCATATCCGAATCTAGCTCCTCCGTTTAGTTGTTCCCAACGTCTTACGGCGAATTCAGGGCCGCTTATGGGAGAGCCCGGATAATTCCCTGGGAACTCTCCGTCACCGAACCGACAACCGTCCCCGTCGCCCCCCGCGTCTCCAGCTCCGCCAATAGCGCATCCTTCCGGTCCGCCGGAACGGATATCAGCAGCCCGCCCGAGGTCTGCGCGTCGCACAGCAGCAGTTGATCGTTATCCGTCAGGGCCGGGTCCCAGTGCACCGCGTCCGCAACGCTGGACAGGTTCCGGTGCGTCCCTCCCGGCGCCACACCTCTTTCCAGCAGTTCCCGCGCCCCGGGGAGGACCGGTACCGCGCTCAGCGTCACCTCCGCCGTGACGCCGCTGCCCCGCACCATGGACTTCAGATGGCCCATCAGGCCGAACCCGGTGATGTCGGTGGCCGAGTTCACCCCCACCTTCATCATCGCTTCCGAAGCAGCCCGGTTCAGGGTGGACATGGTCTTGACCGCGCCCTGCATCACGTCCGGCTCCACCGTGCCCTGCTTGGCCGCGGTGGTGATGATCCCCGTGCCCAGCGGCTTGGTCAGAACTAGCGCATCGCCGGGCTTGGCCCCGGCGTTGCTGACCTGCTTCCCGGGCTCCACCAGCCCCACCACGGAAAGGCCGTACTTCGGCTCCGGATCGTCCAC
Source organism: Dehalococcoidia bacterium (assembly GCA_965203675.1). Lineage (GTDB taxonomy): Bacteria > Chloroflexota > Dehalococcoidia > Lucifugimonadales > UBA3495 > CATOSK01. Next base: position 260,849 of record CBDBDE010000002.1, read on the forward strand.
CGTGTGACCGCCGGCAATCAGGCAGCCCGCCTCGTTGGCCTTGCTGTACCCGCCTCGCAGCACCTCTCCCAGGATTTCCTTGTCCAGCGACGCCGGAAACCCGACGATGTTCAGCGCTACCACCGGACGCCCGCCCATGGCGTAGACGTCGCTCAGCGAGTTGGCCGCGGCAATCTCCCCGAACTCGAAGGGATCGTCGGTAATCGGCGGGAAAAAGTCTACCGTCAGGATCAGCGCCTGCGAATCGTTGATCCGGTAGACCGCCGCGTCATCTCCAGTTTCCGTCCCTACCAGCAGGTCGGGGTCCGAAATCAGGGGCACCTTGCTCAAGACCTGTACCAGGTCCTCCAGACTCATCTTGGCGGCTCAACCCGCGCAGTGGGAAAGCTCCGTTAGCCGCAGTTCGTTGCTCAGCATTGATGGCTCCGTGGAGAATTTTGAGGGAAGGCCGGGCGCGGCCGAAGAAGCGCCCGGCCTTCCCAAATACTATCACACGCCGCAATTCGTTGAATCGTCCCATCCCCCATGACTATAATTGGGCTGCCTCCACCGCTCCTTCAGGAGATGGTCGGAAGCGTCCCCAATCGTCCCGGTACCTGCACCGAACTTACCGCTGGAGGTGGCAAGAATGGATCCGGTTATCAGAAACGTAGCCGACGCGATGCCCGCCGACGGGTCTCCGGCCCGGTTGATCAACCTGGACGACAACCCGCCCACCTGTACCCTCACTTTCTCCCGCATTCCCCCCGGAGGCACCAGTTCCCACCACATCCACGAGTGGGAGCACGAGGTCTACATAATCAAGGGAACCGGCACCCTCATCTGCGATGGCAAGGAGTACCCGGTCAAGGCCGGCGACGCAATGTACATCCCCGGCAACGTGGACCATTACACCCTCAACAACGGCGGCGAGGGAGACATCGATCGCATCGAGGTCAACCCCCTGATCGCTGCCCAGAGCGGCGGAGCCCAGAACGACGGCGGCGAGGGAACCGGCCAGCCCCCGGTCATCAACAACCATGCCGACCTGGACCGCTCCGTCGGCCACGTTCTCCTCGGCAGCAAGGACGGAGTGCCCAACTACGTCATGCTGCACAATGACCCCATGGGGCCCGGCCACGTCAGCCACGCCGCCGAGGGCGGACACTCCCACCCCTGGGACCACGTCGTCTACGTCCTGGAGGGGGAGGCCTCAATCGTCATCGAAGGGACCAGCCACAACGTCAGGGCCGGCGACGCCGTCCTGGTTCCGCCCAACGTCTTTCACCAGTGGCGCAACGACACCCAGACCACCCTGTCCCGGGTCACCTTCAACGCCATCGAGTCCGAATCCGCCGAACACTAGACCGCCACTTCCCGAACTTGAACTTGCGATAAGGAGCTAACGCGAGATGGAACCGATAATCCGCAACTTCAGGAACGTCTACAAGCCCGAGGGGCCCGGCGCCCGCCTCGTCTCCATTGACGACAACCCCACCACCTGCACCCTCTCCTACTCGGAAATCTACCCGGACAAGACCAGCTCCCACCACATCCACGAGTGGGAGCACGAGGTCTACATAATCAAAGGGTCCGGCACTCTCGTCTGCGACGGCAAGGAGTACCCGGTCAAGGCCGGCGACGCCATGTTCATCCCCCCCAACGTGGACCACTACACCCTCAACAATGGCGGCGAGGGCGTCATGCGCCGCATCGAAATCAACCCGCTGGCCGCCTCTCAGCCCGGCGCGCCCCGCGGCGAGGGTGGTAGCCAGGGGAGCGGCCAGCCCCCGGTCATCCGTAACCGGGACGACCTGACGGCCGAGACCGGCAGCCGCATCCTCGGCCCCAATGACGGAGTGCCCAACTACCTCATGCTCTACAACGGCGCCATGCAGCCAGGAGCGGTCAGCCACGCCGAGACCGGCGGACACACCCACCCCTGGGACCACGTCATCTTCTGCCTGGAAGGACACGGCACCCTTGTCTGCGGCGGACAGGAATACCTGGTCGCCGAGGGCGACGCCGTCCTGGTCCCACCCAATGAGCTGCACCAGTGGAAGAACGAAGGCGACCTCCCCATGGTCCGCGTCACCTTCAACCACCTCGACTCCGCCGCCCACGAGTAGACCTCAGGGGGTAACCATGGAACCGCTGATCAGGAACATCGAAGACGTATACGATCCCGACAGCAGACGGGCCCGGCTCCTGACCCTCGAGGACAACCCGCCGACCTGCACCCTCTCCTACTCGGAGATTCCCCACGGCGGGACCAGCACCCACCACATCCACGAGTGGGAGCACGAAGTGTTCATCATCAGCGGTTCCGGCACTCTGTTCTGCGATGGAAAGGAGTACCCGGTCCGGGCCGAAGACGCCATCTTCGTCCCGCCCAACGTGGACCACTACACCCTCAACAACGGCGGGGAGGGAGACATCCGGCGCATCGAGGTCAACCCCCTCATCGCCGCCCAGAGCGGAGGCGGCGGGAACCGCACTGGCAGCGGAACCGGCCAGCTCCCGGTCATCCGCAACCTCTCCGAGATAGACCAGAGCGACGGCCCCGCCCGCCGTGTCCTCACGGCCGATGATGGGGCCGTTAACTACATCATGGCCTACCGCGGCCTGGACCCGGGCAGCACCGCCCCGAAACACGCCCACCCCGGCGAACACCTGGGATTCGTCATCGAGGGGACCTGCATCCTCCAGGTGGACGGGCAGGACTACCCTGTCCGGCAGGGTGACATAGCCCTGGTTCCGCCCCACGCCGAGCACGAATGGCGCAGCAACAGCGACGCCAAGGCCGCCTGGCTGGTCTTCAACCCCGCCTAGCCCAACCCCGGAGGACAGTCCCCTCAAGAGGAAAGGGGAAGCTCCGGCTCCAACACGACTTCCGCCGGATTCTCCAAAAGCCTAATGAAAGCTTCCTCGTCCAGCACCTCCGTACCCAGCCGCTCCGCCGTCGCCAGCTTGGAACCGGCCGACGCCCCGGCCACCAGGTACCGGGTTTTCCGCGTCACCGACGACGTGGCCGCGCCGCCCAGAGATTTGATCCGCCCTTCAGCGTCCCGCCGCGTCATCGTTGACAGTGTGCCCGTTACCACGAAGGTCAACCCGCTCCAGGGAAGCTCATCCGCCGACGGAACGATTACCTCGTGCTGGGGATCAACCCCCGCCTCCCGCAGCTTGTCAATCACCGACCGGTTCCCGGGAACGGCAAAGTAGCTGACGATGCTCTCGGCAATCTTCGGCCCTATCCCCGCAATTTCCGTCAGCTCCTCCGCCGGAGCTTCCATCAGCGCCCCCAGCGAGGAATACCGCTGGCACAGCAGTTCCGCCACCTCGGACCCCACATGGAAAATGCCCAGGGCGAACAGCAGCCGCGGCAAAGACCGTTGCTTGCTCTCCTCGATGTTGGCGATGATCTTCGCCGCCAGAATCTCCCCCATCCGCTCCAGGCCCAGAAGCTGTTCCTTCTCCAGCGAGTAAAGGTCCGCCAAATCCTTGACCAGCCCTTCCGCAATCAGGATGCCGCACCACCGCTCGCCCAACCCCTCTATGTCCATCGCCCCCCGGCCCACGAAATGCTTCAGTAACTCAACGAACTGAGCCGGGCAGGATACGTTCGGACAGCGGTGCATCGCGTCGTCCTCGTCCTTGATGATCTCCGTAGCGCAGATGGGACACCGCTCCGGCATCTCGAAAACTTTCTCATCCCCGGTGCGCCGGTCCGCGATGGGGGCCACCACCTGCGGGATAACATCCCCGGCCCGCTCCACCACCACCCAGTCCCCGATGCGAATGTCCTTCCGGTGGATGTCTTCCTCGTTGTGCAGTGACGCGTTCCGCACCGTCGCCCCGCTGACCACCACCGGCTCCAGCATGGCGAAGGGATTGAGGCTCCCCGTCCGACCCACGTTGATGCCGATGTCCAGCAGCCGCGTCGTCGCCCGCTCCGCCGGAAACTTGTAGGCGATGGCCCAGCGCGGCTCCCTCCCCACAATGCCCAGGGAGTCTTGGGAGCCGAAGGAGTTCACCTTGACCACAACGCCGTCCGCCTCGTACCCCAGGCCGTGGCGGCCCTCCAGCCAGGACTGGTAGTAGTCCTCCACTTCTTCCAAGGTCTGGCACAGCCGGTTGTTCGGATTGATCCGGAACCCCAGCGACTTCAGCCACTCCAGCGACTCCCAGTGATTGTCCGGAATGGGATGGTCCCCGGCGTCAATCAGGCTGTACACCCAGATTTGCATATTGCGTTCCGCCGTCACCCGCGAGTCCAGGTTGCGGATGGTCCCCGCCCCCGAGTTGCGCGGATTGGCGTAAAGCTGCTCTCCCCGTTCAGCCCGCTGCTCGTTCAGCCGCCGGAAGCTGTCCAGCGGCATGTAGACCTCACCCCTCACCTCCAGATAGGGGGGAGGGTCGCCCATCAATTCCAGGGGAATGCTCCGCACGGTGCGAAGGTTCTGGGTCACGTCTTCGCCAGTGGTGCCGTCCCCACGGGTTGCTCCCTGGACCAGCTTCCCATCCTGGTAGATGAGGCTCACCGCCAGCCCGTCAATCTTCAGCTCGCAGACCATCGGAAACGAGGCTCCATCCAGCAGCCCGGAAACCCGCCGGTGCCACGCCTCCATCCCCTCCAAGTCGAAGGCGTTGCCCAGACTGAGCATGGGTCGCCGGTGCTGCACCTGGACAAATCCCTCTGCCGGAGCCGCGCCCACCCGCTGCGTCGGCGAATCCGGCGTCAGCAGTTCGGGATGCTCCGCTTCGATGCCCCTCAATTCCTCCAGCAGCCGGTCATACTCTCCGTCGCTGATGACCGGGTCATCCAGAACATAATATCGGTGGTTGTGGTGGGTCAACTCCCGTCGAAGCTCATCCACCCGGTCCGCAATGGGGTCGGACATAGCAGCCGTCTCCCTCAACTGTATTTGTGTCAGTTAAGTATATTATTCAGGACGAAGAACGCTAGGAGAACCGCAGTCCTGTTTGCATCGAACCCACATATTCAGGGGGTTTGGGGGATGAATCCCCCAACGTCCTGCTTGCCCCTTTCCGAATTCCTTGACCCTCCCCAACTCCTCCCGCTAGACTGACCCCAATCTCCCGGCATTCCCGGCCCGCCAGAGCGTGCCCAAAGGAGCGTCCCTTGACCACCGTCACTCCCGAAGAAGCCCGTTCCCAGATCGTTAGCCTGGTCCGCGACTTCGTCCGCCGCGACGTAGAGCCAGTGGCCGCCCAACTGGATCTGGAGGACATCGTTCCCCACGACCTCATCGACAAGATGAAGGACCTGGGCCTCTTCGGCATCACCGTCCCCGAGGAGTACGGGGGCCTGGGGCTGGACTACACCACCTTCGCCACCATCTTCGAGGAACTCAGCCGCGGCTTTATGAGCATCAGCGGTGCCATCGGCACCCACCACATCCTCACCTACGTCCTTACCCACTACGGCACCGAGGAGCAGAAGCAGCGCTTCCTCCCGGACCTGGCCTCCGGGAAGAAGCGAGGCGGCCTCGCCCTCACCGAACCGGCTGGCGGCACCGACGTCGCCAACCTCCAGACCACCGCTGAGAGGGACGGCGAGGAATACGTCATCAACGGCACCAAGATGTTCATCACCAACGGACGTTACGGCGACGCCTTCTGCCTCCTCGCCCGCACCGACAAGGAAGCCGAGCCGAATTACCGGGGCATCAGCGCCTTCGTCATTGAGCGCGGCCCCGGCTTCACCGTAGGCCGAGACCTGGACAAGCTGGGCTACCGGGGCCTGGACACCTGCGAGCTCATCTTCGAGGACTTCCGCATTCCCACCGAGAACCTCATCGGCGGCGAGGAAAACCGGGGCTTCGGCCAGGTTATGAGCGGACTGGAGACCGGCCGCATCAACGTAGCCGCCCGCGCCGTCGGCGTCGCCCAGGCCGCCTTCGACGCGGCCATCAGGTACGCCCAGCAGCGCGAATCCTTCGGCAAGCCCATCGCCGAGCACCAGGCCATCCAGCTCATGCTGGCCAACATGGCCACCAAGGTCCAGGCCGCCCGCCTGCTCACCTACGACGCCGCTGCGAAGAAGGACTCCGGCGAACGGGTGGACCTGGAGTCCGGGATGGCCAAGCTCTACGCCAGCGAAATCTGCCAGGAAGTGGCCATGGACGCCATGCGCATCCACGGCGGCTACGGGTACATCAAGGAGTCCCCGGTGGAGCGCTACTACCGGGACGCTCCCCTCATGATAATTGGCGAAGGCACCAACGAGATCCTCCGCACCGTCATCGCCCGCCAGCTCCTGCGACGCCCCGAATACCAGCTGTGACCACCACTTCCCCTGCCATCGCCGTCTCCGGCCTCACCAAGCGGTTCGGACGGGTTCAAGCCGTCAATGACGTTACGCTGCAAGTCCCGGCGGGCAGCGTCTTCGGACTGCTAGGCCCCAACGGGTCCGGCAAGACCACCCTGCTGTCCATGCTGGCCGGATTCATCCGCCCGACCTCTGGTGCCATCGAGTTGCTGGGCATGGCAGGCGCCACCAACCTCCGCGAAGTCCGCCGGCACATCGGCTGGCTCATCGACCGCCCCGTCTTCTGGCCCAACCTCTCCTGCCGCAACAACCTCAAATGCCTCCAGGGGGTCTACGCTACCGGAGGAGGGGAAGAGGAACTGGATCTGCTCCTCGAAACCGTCGGCCTCGCCGGAGAAGTCGCTGCCCGGAAATTTTCCGACTGCTCCACCGGGATGAAAGCCCGCCTCGGCATCGCCGCCGCCCTCCTTGGCGACCCGGATGTCTTGGTCCTCGACGAACCCACCAACGGCCTCGACCCGGTGGGCATCGTCGAAGTGCGCGAGTTGATTAACACCCTGTGCTCCGGCGGACGCCGCACCATCATCCTGGCCAGCCATTTGCTGAACGAGGTCGAGCAGGTCTGCGACCACGTCGCCATCATGCGGAGAGGACACTTGCTGTTTTCCGGCCCCGTCGCCGAACTCGGCGGCCCGGCCCGTGTCGCCGTCCGCACCACCGATGACTCGAAAGCGGCCCAGCTTCTCCGCGCCGCCGGCTGGCAGGTGGACGAGGACTCCCCCAACGGGCTGGAAGTCGGGTCCCCGGAGGGCCGGGAGTGGGAGATAACCCGCGACCTCGCCAACGCCGGAGTCTACATATCCGGTATGCGCTCCGGCTCCCGCTCCCTGGAGGCTGGTTTCATGGAGGTAACTGGTGGCGGCCCGGACTGACCCGGCTTCAATCTGGTCGGGCGCGGCCGCCGGTGTCCTCACCGCCCTCCGCTGGGAGTGGTTCCGCCTGTCCCGCCGGGCTCCCTTCTGGGTAATTATGGGACTGGCGGCAGCGGCCATCGCCTTCGGACTGGCGGGTTTGATGGCCTTCCGGTATTTCGCGCCGGACTTCGGTGGATTCGCCGGCTCACCCGCCGATTACCCCGCCACTGCCGTGGGAGCCTTGTCCGGCCTCGGCGTATTCCTGGCGGTGGTGCTGTCCAGCATGATCTTCGGGAGTGACTTCGCCTCGGGCGCCTGGCGCGCCCTGACCGCCCGGGGGACGGCCCGGTGGCAGGTTGGACTCGCCAAGCTGCTCCTCCTTGCCGCAATCTTGCTCATTTTCTGGATCGCCGCCTGGCTGGTGTCCGCCGCGGTCGGTCTGGCGGCCGGCCAGTCGTCGGAAAGCGCTGGCGGCATGGAGCAAGCAATCACCGAGACCGCCGGTTGGGGAGAAACCCTGGTGCAGCTCGGCGCTTCGTGGCTCGTTGCCCTGGCCTACCTGGGACTCGGCGCTGTCCTTACCACCGCCGGGCGCTCCACCGCCTTTGGATTGGGCGTTGGCATCGGAATCGTCCTCGTTGAGCTTTGGGTTTATCCCCTGGCCGGTTTCCTGGGAGAAGCCCTCCAGTTCCCGGTGGAAGACTACACCCGGTGGACTCTCCGGGGAGTCACTTCCCGTTTCGTCAACGGCGAGGATGACCTGGGGCGCTGGGTATTCCTTGCGCCTGTGCTCGGATACGCCGCCCTCTGTTGGGGCCTGACCCTCTACGGACTGCACCGCCGCGATCTGACTTCCGGCTCCGGCTAGGCAAGAACACCTGCGCCGATAGTACAATACCTCCATGCGCGTCATCGTTGGCCTCGGCAACCCCGGCCCCCGCTATCGGGATACCCGTCACAACGTCGGGTTCAAGTGCATCGACCTCATGTCCCGGGAGTGGGACATCCGCCTGTCGGAACGCCGTGCCAAGGCCGTCTTGGGCCGGGGACGCCACCTGGACCAGGACATAGTTCTGGCCAAGCCCCGCACATTCATGAACCGCAGCGGCGAGGGAATCGACTACCTGGTCGCCCGCTTCGGGGTCAAACCCCCGGACCTGCTGGTCATCTACGATGAAATGGCCCTCCCTGTGGGAAAGCTTCGGCTTCGTCCTAGAGGCAGCGACGCCGGCCACAACGGCGTCCGCTCCATCATTGCCGCCCTCGGGACTGTTGACTTCCCCCGCATCCGCATCGGCATCGGGCGGCCGGGACAGGACGTTAATCAGGTGGCTCACGTTATCGGCGGTTTCTCCGGCGAGGAGACGGCTGTGATGGCCGAGGTCATTCAGCAGGTGGTGTCCGCCGCCGACTGCCTCCTGTTGGACGGGATCGACCGGGCCATGAGCCAGTTCAATTGACCCGGCGCTCCCTTCCAGCGACGCTGGCCTTGCTTGCGCTGCTGGCCGGGTCTGTCTTGTCCGCCTGCTCTGCTGAAGAACCCCTTTCGACTCCTGTGGCTGCCAGACCAGCTCCAGACACCTCTGCGGCAGCTCCCGGCAGCACCGTAGTACCCTCCCCTGACACTCCCGGGACAGTGCCGGCCCCATCGCCGGTCCCGTCTGCCCAACCAGCGGCATCCTTTACCGCCGCCGCTGCGGATGCCCGGGACGAACTGTTCCCCAATCCCCCGGACCGGGACCTGTTCCAGTTAGTCGCGGAATTGCGTCTGGGCACAGACCCGGACGATATCCCCCGGACCGCTTCGGGCAAACCGGGGGAGAAAGTGCCTGGCCTTCAAGAAACCCTGTGGATGGTTGATCTCGGCGCGGACCAGGCGTACCAATCCGACTTCGTGCTGCAGCTGGTAACCCCCCACGCCTACTGGTACGTGGAGCAGGGCGTCGAAGTGGATTCTGCCGGACTCGCCGAAGCCGCTCGCCAGTTCGAGGAAGACATCTACCCAGCCGTCACCGCAGCCTTCGGCCAGGAATGGATTCCCGGCGTGGACGGAGACCCACGCCTGGCTGTAATCAACGGCGATATCAGGGGAGCGGCAGGATACTATAGCTCCCTCGACGAGTATCCCATTGAGATTTCCTCCCGCAGCAACCAGAGGGAGGCCATCTACATCAATGTCAAGGCGGTGCCAGTCACCAGCAAGAGCTACCTGGACGTCCTCGCCCACGAGCTCCAGCACGCCATCCACTGGCACGCCGACGAGTCCGAGGAAACCTGGGTGGACGAGGGACTGGCGGAGCTGGCCGTCACTAGGTTCCGCCGCGGGCAGCCTGGCTTGCGGATAGGCTCCCCGGCACCCTCCGTCTCCCTGGTCAACTGGACCACCCACCCCGGCCTGTCCCGCCACAACTATTGGGCCTCATCCCTCTTCTTCCATTACCTGGAAGAGCATAATTCCCGGGATGGGGATATGCGTCCCCTCCTCGCTGAACCCGCCGACGGCATAGCCGGCATCGACGATTACCTCCTCAGCCAGGGCTACGACACGACCTTCAACGACGTTTTCGCTGACTGGGCTGTCGCCCTCTACCTTGATGCCCCGGAAGGGAAATACAGCATCGGCGAATTTGCCGTTGGCGGCCATCCCACGGACACCATCAAGGGCTTCTCCACCCACGAATCGGATATCCCACAGTATTCCGCTCACCACATTGAGCTGGAAGACCTGGAAGGCACTGCCCGCATCCGATTCTCGGCACCCGTGGCATCCCCTCTCCTTCCCGTGGACGTTGGACCAGACGGTTGCTGGTGGGGCAACCTGGGAGATTCAATTACCACCACTCTCACCCGCCAGGTTGACCTGCGGAATGTTTCCGAGGCCCAACTCCAATACCAGGTCTGGTCAGAAATCGAAAAGGCATGGGACTACGCCTACCTTCAGGCGTCCACCGATGCTGGCAAAACTTGGGAAGTCGTCGAAGCCCCGTCATCCTATCCTCCCAGTGACCTTGGCGTAATCTTCGGCCCGGGCTATTCCGGCAACCTGGACTGGACGGACGAGACCGTCGACCTGTCGCCCTACATCGGGCAGGAAATATGGCTCCGGTTCCAGTACGTCACCGACGACGCCATCCACGGCACCGGCATCTGCCTCCGCAACCTGGGGATAACCGCTGGCGGACAGGCGGTCCCGGGAGCGTGGCAGCCCGATGGCTTCGTCTTCACCGGCAACCGCGTTCCCCAGGATTTCGCTGTCCAGGTCATCCAGCTGAACGGCGCCGCTCAGGTCGATCGAATAGTTCTGGACGAAGCCAACAACGGAGAATTCATCGTCTCTGACCCCCAGGCCCTTGACCGCCTCGTCGTCGTCATAGCTCCCCTCGGCTACCCCACCCGCCAGCCCGCCAGTTACACCTTGTCCGTCGAACCCGCCGGATAGGCGGTTTACTGACACTTCGCCCTTGCGCAGCCCGGTGCCCGGTGTTTACCCTTGAGTTATGCCCGCTGGCTCGGACAGCTCATTCCGGTGTCGTCAACATCCACCGGGATGGGCAAAAGCGACAGAAAAAATCTTTCCAGCGTCGAAACCGGGGCCGTTCTACCCGCCGCCGGAGGGCGGACAAAACCGGACAAAACCATGCCACCGCCGGAAAAACACGGACAATGACCGGACAATCGCTGACAATAACCCATTCATCCCACGTTCAAATGTCCGTAAATGTCCTCTTTTGTCCGGTTTTCCGGCGGTGGCATGGGACTTAGGTGGTTTCGTTCCGGCCTGGCTCGTCGTTCCTGCGGAGGTAGAGCCCACCCCCGCGCAGGCGGGAATCCGCGCCCCGGTGACGCCTCGCAATATGGTTCTGCCGGACTCTCGATTGGGCCAAAGTAGCGAAATGTAGCAAAATGTGGCAGGAAACACTCCTCATCGGCCCGGGAACAGGGAATGTTCCGCCCGTTGCCGGACCCCGCCTTTTCTCCCCGGTGCCGTTCCCGATATACTGCGTCTGAACCCTCTGGACCCAATCCAGCACCAGTAACGGGAATGAAAACCGTGGAATTGGCCCAGCTTCTACAGGAAATGGAATCCTTGGGCACCGCCCAGAACCGGAGGGTCTACGCCCGCCACGGCGTCTCCGGCGGCCAGTATGGACTCAGCTTCGCCAATCTCAAGAAACTCCAGAAGAGCATCAAGAAGGACCACCGCCTCTCCCTTGCCCTCTGGGAAACCGCCAACCACGACTGCCGCATTCTCGCGACGATGGTCGCCGACCCTGCCCTCGCCGAAGGTGCGCTCTTGGAGTCCTGGTGCCGCGACCTGGAAAACTACATAATCACCGATTCCTTTGCCGGGTTCGCCGGGCGCACCTCCCTGGCCCGGCTCAAGGCCGAGCAGTGGCGGGACGACGATGCCGAGTGGCCCGGACGGGCCGGTTGGCACATGACCGCCAACCTGGCCATGAAGGACCGAGACCTGCCGGATGACTACTTCGTGGAGCTCATTGCCGTCATCGAGTCCGGCATTCATTCCCGTCCAAACCGGGTCAGGGACGCCATGAACAGCGCCCTCATCGCCGTCGGCATCCGCAACCCGGCTCTGGAAGCTCTCGCGCTGGAAGCGGCGTCCCGCATTGGGAAGGTTGAGGTCGACCACGGACAGACCAACTGCAAGACCCCGGATGCCGCATCCTACATCCGCCGCACCGTAGCCCGCAGGCAGGCCAAAGCTGCTGGGAAAAAGTGAGCTTCGGGCTGGCGGTCCTGGGCTGCGGCAGCTTCGCCGCCACCTTTGCCGGGGCACTCACTCCTTTGCGCCGTGACCTCGACCTCTACTTCGCCAGCCGCGCCTCGGCCCGGGCCCGGGAATACGCCGGCCGGTTCGGCGGCGCTGGGGCATTCGGCTCCTACTCCGAAGCCGTCTCCGATCCCCGGGTCGAGGCTGTCTACGTTTGCACTCCCCACCACCTCCACCGGGAACACGCCGAGTTGGCCGCCCGGGCCGGCAAGCACGTCCTGCTGGAGAAACCCATAGCCCGCACCCTGGAAGAGGCCGAAGCCATCATCCGCGTCTGCCGCGACTCCGGGGTCACCCTGATGATCGCCGAGAATTACCACTACCTCCCCCAGGTCAGGAAATGCAAGGAATTAGTGGACCAGGGGGCAATCGGAGGAGTCCGGCTGGCCCAGGTCCAGGAGGAAGCTCCCTTCCGTCCCGGAGGATGGCGCGGCGACATGGCTCTCAGCGGCGGCGGAGTGCTGATCGACGGAGGAATCCACAAAGTGCACTTCCTCCGCCAGTTGCTGGGCGAGCCATCGCGGATCTACGCTGCCCAGATTTCCCCCAGCCTGCCCGGGCATCAGGGGGAAGACGGAGTAGTGGCTACCCTCTCCTGGGACAGCGGCCCGGTGGGCCTTATCAACCATGCCTGGACCGGTGCCCAGCGTCCTCTGCCACAGTGGGCTGCGGTTTCGGGTGGCCGGGGACGCATCGGTTTTGAGTTGGACGCCACCGTCATGCGCCTGGAGAGAAACGGCCATGAAGAGACTCTGGTCCTCCCCGCCGACCGGGGAGGGCTGGTCGGAATGGTCAGGGAGTTTATGGCCTGCATCAGCGAAAACCGCCGACCCGAGACCACCGGAGAGTCGGGCCTCACCGACCTCAGGATAGTGCTGGCGGCCTACGATTCCATGCGCCGTGGCGTCTCCGTCAGATTGCCCTGACCCGGGCCGGTCTCCGTTACAGCACCGGCAGGTAGTTCCTGACCTCGTAGTCGGTCACGGTAGCCCGGTAGTCGCTCCATTCCCGCTCTTTGTTGCGGATAAGTCCTCCGTAGATGTGCTCCCCCAAGGCCTCCCGCAGCAGGTCGCTGTCCCGGGCCAGGGACAGGGCTTCTCCCAGGCTTCCGGGCAGATTGCCGATACCCTTGGCCTGCCGCTCCGCGGTCGACATCTCGAAAACGTTTTCCTCAATGGGAAGCGGCAGCGGGTAGTCCTCCTCAATCCCTTTCAGACCCGCCGCCAGCATAACGCTGAAAGCCAGGTAGGGATTGCATGCGGGATCGGGGGCCCGGTACTCCACCCGGATCGAGCTCTCGTACCCCGGCTTGTACGCCGGCACCCGCACAAGGTCCGACCGGTTCACCCGCGCCCAGGAAACGTACACCGGGGCCTCGTAACCCGGCACCAGCCGCTTGTACGAGTTCACCCACTGGTTGGTCACCAGTGTTATCTCTCGGGCATGATGCAGCAGCCCGGCGATGAACCGCTTCCCGGTTTCCGAGAGGTGGGATTCGTCCTCGGGTTCGAAGAAGGCGTTCTGGTCCCCCAGGAAGAGCGACTGGTGGACGTGCATCCCGGACCCGTTCTCTCCCGTCAGCGGCTTGGGCATGAAGGAAGCATAGGCATCCCGCAGTTGGGCCAGTTCCTTGATTACCAGCTTCGCGGTTGTGACGTTGTCCGCCATTGTGAGGGCGTCGGTGTATTGGAGATCAATCTCGTGCTGGCTGGGGGCTCCCTCGTGGTGGGAGTATTTCACTGGAATGCCCATGTCGGCCAGGTTGAGCACTGTGTCCCGCCGCAGGTCAGCCGTGGGATGCGTCGACTGCTGATCGTAGTAGCCAAAGTTGTCCAGCGGCTCGGGCGTGTTCTGGTCCTTCAGGTAAAAGAATTCCAACTCCGGCCCCACGTAGTAGGTGTATCCCAGGCCGGCCGCCCTTTCCAGGTTGCGCTTCAGCGCGCTGCGCGGGTCCCCGGCAAACAGCTTTCCGTCCGGCGTGGTGATGTCGCAGAACATCCGCGCCACGGCATTCTGCCTGGGACGCCACGGCAGCAAGGTGAACGTCGCCGGGTCGGGGAAAGCCCGCATGTCGCTCTCATTGATGCGCGCGAACCCTTCAATCGCCGACCCGTCGAATCCCACCCCCCGCTCGATGGCGTCCTCCAGGTCGTCTACCGTTATGGCGAACCCCTTCAGGTTCCCCAGGATGTCGGTAAACCAGAGACGGATGAACTTCACGTCATTGTCCCGGGCGCTCCTCAGCACATACTCGCGCTCGGCGGCGCGATCATCGTTCATCATGGTTTGCTGACTCCGTCGTGGCTGGGCTAATTCTTGTCTAACTGAACACTTCGGGGCATCGGTGGGACAGGACGGCGCCGCCCCAATGCGGAGCGGCGCCGTATCGGTGTTGCGCGACGCCTGGAATGGCCCGTGGGCCAAGGCCCCTAGGCGGACGCTGCTCCGCAGACCGTCTCGACAATCAGCCGGGTGGCGACGTATGGGTCGACGTTGGCGTTGGGACGTCGGTCCTCGATATAACCCTTGCGGTCCCGCGCCACCTGCCAGGGAATCCGCACCGATGCGCCCCGGTCCGACACGCCGTAGCGGAACTCGGTGTAGGCGCAGGTCTCATGGAGCCCCGTCAGCCGCTCCTCGATCCGGTGTCCGTAATTGACGATGTGCTCGTTGTGGTTGGCCCCCAGGGCTTCGGCCGCGGCAACGCAGGCGTCGTAGGAGTCCCGCATCTGGTTGGTGGAGAAGTTGTGGTGGGCACCGGCCCCGTTCCAATCTCCTCGCACCGGCTTGGGATCAAGGGTGGCAGTTATCTCATGTTCTTCCGCGATGCGGTATAGCAGCCACCGGGCAACCCACAGGTGGTCTCCAACAGCGGGAGTGGCCAACGGGCCGATCTGAAACTCCCACTGCCCCGGCATCACCTCTCCGTTGATGCCGGAGATTTCCAGACCGGCGGTCAGACAGGCGTCCATGTGCTCTTCCACCACCGGTCGCCCGAAGACCTCGTCAATACCGACTCCGCAGTAGTAGCCGCCCTGAGGCGGGGGAAAGCCGTTTTCCGGGAAGCCCAACGGGCGGGCTCCCTTGAAGAAGGTGTACTCCTGCTCAATGCCGAACCAGGTGTCGAAGCTCCGGTACCTTTCATCCGCGGCGGCGCAGGAGGCGCGCGTGTTGGAAGGGTGGGGAGTCATGTCGGTCAGCAACACTTCGCACATCACCAGCTTGTTGTTGCCGCCCCGCACTGGGTCCGGGCACACGAAAACCGGGTTCAGCACACAGTCCGATGCTTCGCCGGGAGCCTGGCTGGTACTGGAACCGTCGAATCCCCAGACGGGGGGGTCCTCGCCGTCCGGCACGATCTTGCCCTTGGAACGGAGCTTGGCTGTGGGCTCCTGTCCGTCAATCCAGATGTATTCCGCCTTGTAACTCATTGCTCCAAACCTCTCTAGTTTTGTTTTCCAGTTTGCACTCCGACGGAGTAACGCCCGTCGGCTGTCGCCGATGTTACCTATGCAGTGTAAGAACCTTCCCCGTGTACCGACAAGTCCAGGCCGGATTCTTCGTCGTTATCCGGCACCCGCAACCCCATGACTGCCTTAAGGACCAGGAGTATCACTGAAGTGATGATAAAGGACCAGGCCGCGGCCGCGACGATTCCCACGATTTGATACAGGATTTGCTCGCCCCGGCCTATTTCCAGCGCCCCGTAGCCGATGCCCACGAAGAGTCCGGTCGCCAGCGCGCCCCAGGCGCCGCCCATGCCGTGTACTCCGAACACCGCCAGGGCGTCGTCAATGTTCAGCTTCAACAGCAGTTCAATCGCGGCGTAGCAGATGACGCCCGCTCCCAAGCCGATGATGATGGCCGGGACCACTCCCACGAATCCGGCAGCGGGAGTAATCGCAACCAGGCCGGCGACGGCCCCCGACGCCGCTCCGATTACGCTGGGATGCTTGCCGAACACCCAGCTGACCGCAACCCAGGCCAGGACTGCCGCCGCCGCCGCTGTGTTGGTCACGACGAAGGCATTGACCGCCGTGCCGTCTGCCGCCAGCGCACTGCCGGCGTTGAACCCGAACCAGCCAAACCAGAGCAGGGCCGCTCCCAGGACCACCATCGGAACGTTGTGCGGAGGCATCGGCTGGGTTTTGAACCCCAGGCGGCGTCCCACGATCAGGGCGGCTGCCAGGGCTGCGATTCCCGAATTGATGTGGACCACTGTCCCGCCGGCGAAGTCCAGGGCTCCCAGGCCGCCCAGCCAGCCGTTGTCGCCCCACACCCAGTGGGCTATCGGCGCGTAAACTATCGTCACCCACAGGACGATGAAGATCAGGTAGGTGCTGAACTTCATCCGCTCGGCAAAGGCCCCGGTGATCAGCGCCGGAGTGATGATCGCGAACATCCCCTGGAACACCATGAACGCCTGGTGGGGAATGTTGTCCGCATAGGGGCCGGCTTCAGTGGCGCTCACCCCCGCCAATCCGAACCATGACAGGTCGCCGATTATGCCCCACCCCATGAAATCCGGCCCGAAGGCCAGGCTGTACCCCCACAGTACCCATACCACCCCAACCAGCCCGATGGACATAAACGAGTGCATGATGGTCGCGTTGGTATTCTTCCGCCGCACCAGTCCGCCGTAGAAAAATGCCAGACCGGGAGTCATCAGCAAGACCAGAGCCGATGACGCCAGTATCCAGGTTATGTCTCCGCTATTCATGGGTCAGTGCTCCTCTCCTCAACTTCCGCGACAACCGGCTCTGCGCCGCTGCCCCGGACTCCTCTTGGAAATGGCCCTCTAACGTATTACAGCCCATGCCGCTGGCATAACCAGGAAACATGGGCTGGGTGGCCGGTACGTTAAGGTCTTCCGCCAGGCAACGGTCCGGTCTATTTCCGGTTCTTCATCAGCTTGGCGGGCAGGACTGCCCAAAGGGCGAAAAGTACGACAAAGAAGGCTCCTGCGGCTGCGATCTCCATTGGTGCGAAACTCCTAGCTGAAACGTTATGCAGTCATGTTGCCGCCCAAGTGTTACATGCTGTTTTCCAAGATGTTAATTTTTTGTTACATCTCTCGAAACTCGCTTCCGCAAAACAGCAGAAGACCGGGGGCTTCACCAGTCCCCGGTCTTCGGAACCTCTTGGGAAACGAATGTTGCTCGAAAAGACTACTCGGTCGGAGCGTGCTTCTTCATCAGAACCTTGGGAACGATTACCCAGAGACTGAACAGACCGATGAATGCTCCGGCGGCGGCGATGATTTCCATTAAACCTGTACTCCTCTGCATTGGCGGCGAACTTTATGGTTCTATTTTGCCGCCTACTTGTTACAAAGGATTGTCGCCGGTGTTAACAATATGTTACGAAACAACCGCTTTTCCTCTTCCCCGCTCTCTGGACGCTTCCCCTGATGAACAGAAAGGGGAACCGGAGGAGGCCACAACCTCCGGCTCCCCGAGATGAGGAGAGTAAGACGCGGGCTTGGTTAAGCCTGCGAAAGCTGTTCGGGATAGGTGTGGACGGCCTGCTCGGAAACGTCCAGACCAACCTCTTCCTCTTCCTCGGAAACCCGCACGCCCATGGTGCCCTTCAGGGCCAGGAACATGGCAAAGCCGGTGACCAAAGCCCAGGCCAGGACCACGCCCATGCTGATGAGCTGCGAAACGATCTGCGTCGCATCGCCGCCGACCAACCCGGTGACTCCGTTGTTCCCATTGGCGAAGATGCCGACCGCCAGGAGGCCCCACAAGCCGCAGGTGCCGTGGACCGAGATGGCGCCCACCGGATCGTCAATCTTGAACAACTTCTCGATGACGTTGACCGATATCATCATTATTGGAGCCGCCAGGGCGCCTATCACCACGGCCGCCCAAGGCGCAATGAAAGCTACCGGAGCCGTGACTCCAACCAGTCCAGCCAGCGCGCCGTTGCAGGCCATGAGAATGTCCAGCTTGCCGGTGCGGGCCAACTGGATGTACAGGGCCACCACCGAGCCGGTCGCGCCAGCCAGCAGCGTGTTAATGGCGTTCAGTCCTATCGAGTCCCCAGTGTTGATGTTGAACCCGAACCAGCCAAAGAACAGGATGAACGTGCCGATGACCACGAAGGGAATGTTGTGGCCGGGAATGATGTTGGCCGTTCCGTCGGCGTTGAACTTGCCCTTGCGCGCTCCCACCACGGCCGCGCCGGCCAGGGCCAGGAAGCCGCCGACGGCGTGGACAACGCCCGAGCCGGCGTAGTCTGCGGCAGCGGGCAGGCCGATGACTTCCAGGTTGCCCAGCCAGCCTCCGCCCCATACCCAGTGTCCGTAGAGGGGGTAGATCACTGCGCCGATCAGGAAGCTGTATGCCAGGTAGGTCTGGGTCTTGGTCCGCTCGGCCATGGCGCCGGCCACGATGGTGGCGGCCGTTCCGGCGAAGACCATCTGGAAGACGAAGTCGACGTAGGTCTGCCCGTCCGCAGCATCCGTCAGGAAGAAGTTGGTGGTCCCCGCTATGCCCGCCGCCGACGTACCCCACATGAGGGCGAAACCGAACGCCCAGAAGGACAGCGACGCAATCGCGAAGTCCATGAAGCTCTTGGTCAGGTAGTTGGTGGTGTTCTTGCTTCGTATCAGACCCGCTCCCAGGAAGGCGAAACCGGCCTGCATGAAGAACACCAGGAACGCGCCGACCATCCAGATGACGTTGCCGCCCTGGTCCAGCTTGTCGGCGTCCGAAGTGACGTCCTGGGCGAAAGCCAGGTTGTAGCCGGTCAGGATTCCGGCTGCCATCAACCCCACCATCACCAGCAATAAGGCTCTCCGTAACATATCTCCTCCTTTTTGGTGGCCAATTCATGCCGAGTTTATGGAACAGTTGTTAACCGGCTATTGCTTCTTTGTAACAAGCGTGTTGCTTCTTTGTAACAAGGGTGTTACGCGGCCAGGGGCTAGGAAAATCCGGTTCCTAACCCCGTGCCGGTTGGGCCGACGCCCATAGTCCGGTACAATTCGCGGAGAATCTGGGCCCGGCGGCGGCTTCAGGCCCACCGCCTGTGCACCAATGGAGGAAGGGATGTCCGGTATTTGGCCCGGCGACGTGCAGTGCGCCGCCATGCTTTCTTTCGACGTGGACGGCGTTTCCTCCTGGATCCGGCGTGACCCGGAGTTCGCCCGGCTCCCCAGCCTCATGTCCATGGCGGAATACGGCCCCAGCGTGGCCACTCCCCGGATACTGGACCTGCTGGACCAGTATTCGATTCCCGCCAGCTTCTACATCCCCGGATTCGTGGCCGAAACCCATCCCTCGCTGTTGGAGGACATTGCCGACCGGGGCCACGAGATAGGCCATCACGGCTACATGCACGAGGCGCCGGCAACCATGTCCGTGGAAGAAGAGGCCGAGGTGCTGGACCGGGGGACCGAAATCCTGGCCGGAATTACCGGAACGGCTCCGGTGGGATACCGCTCCCCCGGCTGGGAACTCAGCGAGGTTTCCCTGGACCTGCTGCGGGAACGCGGCTTTCTCTACGACAGCAGCCTGATGGGCGACGACGCTCCGTACCTGCTGGAACCTGACTCGGCGGGACGCCGGATGGTGGAGGTGCCCATCCACTGGCTGCTGGACGACGCCCCCAACTTTGTCTACGCGCCTGCCGCCAACCGGCTGGGGCCGATGCGGGGGCCGGATGAGGTCTTCTCCAACTGGGCCGACGAGTTCGAGGGACTGTACCACTACGGGAGGGCATTCACGCTGACCATGCACCCGCAGTACATCGGGCGGCCCGGCAGGTTGCGGATGCTGGAGCGGCTGATCAACCACATCCAGTCCTTCCCCAACGTGGAGTTCATGCGGATCATCGACGCGGCCCGGCTCTGGCTGCCGGACGAAGGGGAGAAACAGGCATGACGAGGGGATTGTTTCAGACCACCGGCAAGGTCTTCATCGGTGTGGTCCACCTGCCGCCCCTGCCCGGGTCTCCCCGGTGGGGCGGTTCGATGGACCGGGTGATGTCCCGGGCCGAGCGGGAGGTGGGAATCTTCACCGAAGCCGGGGCCGACGGGATCATCGTCGAAAACTTCGGGGATGCACCCTTCCGCATCGGACGGGTCGATCCGGTGACGGTGGCGGGCATGACCCTGGCGGTGCAGCGCGCCGTGGAAAGCACCCATCTGCCGGTGGGAATCAACATGCTCCGCAACGACCCCTACTCGGCCTTGTCCATTGCGGCGGCGGCTGGGGCACGGTTCGTGCGGGCCAACGTCCACTATGGGGTGATGGCCGCGGATGAGGGGCTGGTGGTGGGAGAGGCCTACGAGACGGTGCGGCTGCGCCAGTTCCTTGGCGCCGATGTGAAGATTCTGGCCGACGTCCTGGTGAAGCACGCCGTCCCACTGGGAGAGGTGGACCTGGCGTTGATGGCGAAGGAAACGGCCTACCGGGGGCTGGCTGACGGGCTGATTGTCACCGGGCCGGTGACCGGCCTCCCCGCCGACGCGGGAGATGTGAAGATTGTCCGGTCAGCGGTCCCGGACCACCTGCTGCTGGTCGGCAGCGGCGTGGACGCCGGCAACGCCCGGGGACTCCTGGAATACGCTGACGGAGCGGTGGTGGGGACCAGCCTCAAAGAGGACGGCGTCGTGGCGAATCCCATCGACCCGGAACGGGCCCGGCGGACGGCGGAGACAATTCACGGGCTGGAATAGGGGTTAGAACCAGGCAGCTGGGCCTCGGAACTTTTTTATCTGTCCTATTCTGTCCCAAACTGTCCCATTTGCGAGGTTGGGCGGGCCTTCGGAACCGAATCCACACTTCCGAATGCGACGGGATGTAACCATCATACGTCGTCGGGCGCCGGTCCGTAAGGGGCCAGCTGTCAGCAAAACGGGCGATGCGCTGAGTTTACACGGTAGGGACGGGAGGTACGTTGGGGGATGCATCCCCCAACCCCCCTCAAAAACGAGGGAGTTGAGGGATGGCGATCCAAGGGCGAAGACCGGTTAGAGCTTGCGGTAGACCTGCAGGCGGCCCTTGTTGGAGTCCACGATAAAGATGCGGTTCTCGCGGTCCACCTTGACGGAGCGTGGGCGGTACAGTCGCCCCTCCCGCTCGGGATATTTGGCGGTCTGGCGGTGGCCCTCCATGACCGGGTTGGCCAGCATCAGCTGCGCTCCCCAGGTAGACATGGTGGCATCGCCAATGAAGTGGGTGATGTACTCGCCGGCTGCGTCGAAGACCTGCACCCGGTCGTTGTGCCAGTCGGCGACGTAGACATCCCCGTCCCGGTCTACGGCGATTCCGGCGGGACGGTTGAACTGGCCCGGCCCGCTCCCCGACTCGCCCCACTCCAGGATGAAGCCGCCGGATGGGGTGAATTTCTGAATGCGGTCATTGCGCCAGTCGGTCACGTAGATGTCACCGGCATCGCTGACGGCCACGCCCCAGGGCAGGTTGAACTGCCCGGGTGACTGGCCATGTTCGCCAAAGCTGGCGAGGAACTGGCCTTCCGGGGTGAATTTCTGAATCCGGTGGTTGCCCGAGTCCACCACCAGCAGGTTTCCTTCCGAATCCACCGCCAGTCCGCAGGGACGCCTCAACTGGCCGGGCCCGCTGCCGGTCTCGCCCCACTCGTCCAGCAGACTGCCCTCGGTGTCGAAGATGGATATGCGCTGGTTCCACTCGTCGGAGACGAACAGCCGCTGCCGGGGGTCAATGGCGATGCCGGCGGGCCAGACCATTCGACCCGGGGCAGTGCCGTAGCGGCCAAAGTCGCCAATCCATTCCTCGCCGACGGTGCAGATCTTCACCGAAACGTTGTGGTGCAGGGGTTCCCCCCGCTGCAGCACGTACAGGACTTCCTCCGGTCCGAGGGCCAAGTCGGAAAGGTTGCGGAAGGCGCGACCGGCGAAGTCGTCCATCCCGATGGTGTGGTCATACTCATAGGTGCGGGTCCCCGCTGCGATTGTGGTCATGGCATCACCCTGTCGCAAGGTCAGATTAGCCTGTCTATCTTTGCCACGGATATCTCTACGTCTTCAATTGCCTCACTTACCGCCTGGGAGTTGAAGGTGCTCTCGATTCCAGGCCTCAGCAGAACTGGAACTCGCGGGTGGCAACTATCAACTGGAGCATTTCGGTAACCCGGCGGGCGAACTCCTCCCGGTCCGCTTCGGTCTCCAGCGAGAGGTTACCCCCGTTCATGGCCTTGCCCACTAGGGATGTGCGGGTCTTTTCCTCCACTGGTAGCGGGCCGATGAGATCCAGGCAGCCGTCTACCAGTTGCTCCGGCGTTACGGTGCCGCCCTTCCGAGCCAGGCGGTCCACGATGTCCTGCACGCCAACGTGGTTCAGGTCCCCGACCTGGTCGGAGGCGAAGTTGACCCGGCCAACCAGCGAGCCGCTGTCAATCCACTCCTTGCCGGTGTGCCAGCCCTCGACGGTGGGGGGGTTGAGCAGCTCCTGTCCCATGTACTTGGACTCGAAGGTCGTTTCCAGCAGTCCGGGGCGCGGTTCCTGGAAATCGCCCACCATCCGCAGGATAGCGGCGACGACTTCGGCCGGGCTCTTGACCTTGGCATAGGCCGAGTCCTTGAAGAACTCGGAGCGGAGCAGCACGTCCATGACGGACCGCATGTTGTAGTTGGACTCGAAATAGGCGGCGCTCAGGGCCTCGATGGCATCGGCGGGGGCTGGGTCGTCGGACACGAAGAAGTTGTAGAGCCTCTCGGCGATGAACCGCCCGGTGGCCGGCTGCTTGACGATAATGTCGATGATATCCTCCCCGTTGAAGCGTCCCTGCTCCCCCAGAAAGGTCTTCACCGAGTCATCGTGGTCCCAGGGACGGTACTCGAACTCCAGCGGGAAGGGTCCCCAGGGGTAGCGGGCGTTGCGGTTGGCGATGGTCCAGCCGGTGAAGGCCCGGGCGCACTCCTTCACGTCGTCCTCGGTGTAGTTGCCGACGCCCATGGAGAACAGTTCCAGCAGCTCTCTTCCATAGTTTTCGTTCAAGGCTTCCCGGTGGTTGGTGTCGTTGTCCAGCCAGATGATCATGGCCGGGTCCCGGGAAAGCTCGACCAGCATGGTGCGGAAGTTGCCCAATCCCAGGCTCCGGAAGGTCTCAATCTGGGAGGCCACCGCCCGCCCGTTCTCGATCTTCTCGTAGGCCGTGGCGAAGAGCCCGTGCCAGAAGAGGGCCATTTTCTCCTGCAGCGGATTGGCGGTGTTGATCATGCGGTACAGCCACCAGGCGTTGGTGGGGTCATTGTTCCGCAGATCGTCGATGTCTATGTAGTAGCGTTCGACGATATCCTGGTCGATTCCGTCGTCCTCGGAGGGGTCCAGCAGCCAATCAATGGTGGCGTCGTACCCCTTGGCCTGGTATCGTTCCAGTTCTTCGCGGCGGGCACTGAAGCCGGCCCGGCGCATCAGGTGGGCCAAGAGTGAAATTTCGGTGGAAATGTCGTTCGTAGCAACCAAGGCACCATCTCCTTTTCGCCAGTTACCAGGGGAATGCGGGGCGGGCGGTTGACCGGGGCAGACGGCCTGCACGGGCCACCGGGGTTCAGCCGGAACTCAGAATCGCGTTTGACCAAATTTTAGCACAACCGGACGCAGCAATTGACACCGGGACGGGATTGCCGGGTGAGCATTCATCTCTGAGCGGCCCAATCCGGGGCGCCGGGGTCAATTCAAGGAAATGGCGTTGCCCACGCCCCGGGTCTGCTCGCTGACCAGGAAGGTCGCGCTGTCCCTTCCGTAGATGGATTCTATTTCGGCGTCGAACCGCTGGCCGCCGAATTCTCCCAGGAGTTCATACTTGGCCTCGGTGGTCAGCCTGCCCTCGAAGTTGGACCCGCGGATGTTCCGCTGGTCCTCCCCCTCCAGGTACATCTCCACGGCCTGGGTCATCAGGTACTTGACGTCATCCTCGGCTATGGATGAGGCGGCGCGCAAAAATACGTACCCCCAGCGGATTCCCAGGTGTTCCAGCATACTTAACGGTCGATCACTTCCTGCGGCGCCCTGCCCGCACGGGAATCATGGTCCGGGATTCACCGGACAACATTTCAATTCTAACACCGGGTGAAAAGGATTCCGCCCGGCGACTAAGCGGCGGACCTAGGGAGCTTGACCCGGCAGGGAAAGGGCCCGGCGGGGCGCGTAACCCACCATCTCCACGAACCCCACTCCGGAAACGGCCAGCCCGTCCCGCTGGCCCTCGGCGGTGACCGCACCTTCCCAGTAATCTATTGGCACGAAGGGGCTGGGCGGAAACTCGGAGTCCTCCCGGCGCGGGGTCAGCTCCAGCGTCATTTCGGCCCAAGGGAGGTCCGGCCGGGTGGCGTCAAGCCTGACCGACAACTCCCAGCCCATGGGGTACACCCCGCTGGTCTGCGGGCTCGCCCACGAGCCAGTCGGCGTCAGCGTGATTTCTCCGGCATCAAGGTAGAGAATCCTCCCGCCTTCACCGGGGCCGGACGCGGGCAGGGCCAGGGTCCCGTACCTGGCGATGGGCTCCCTGCCGTCCACCTCCCAGACTATCGAGACCATGAGGTCGGCGCCATCGCCCAGGTGAAGGCTGAGCCAGTCCCAACCCACCTCCAGGGCGGTGGTGGCGTCGCCCCACTGGTGGTCCATCCAGGAAAGCCCAGCGACGGGCACGGCTTCACCGCCAATGGTAACGGTTCCCGAAGTTTCCAGGCGGGGACGGGTGTAGTACCAGGTCTTGCCCGCCGGGCCCAGGTCAACCAGGCCGGTTTGCCGGTGCAGCAGCGGCGGCTTGACGGAGGAAGCGGAAAGCCGGACCGAGGGGCCGGCCGGGAACTGGAAAGCCAGGGAGTATTCCTGCCCATCGCCGGACAGGACCAAGTCCCCGGTCCTGACGTCAATCTCGCCGGTTTCGAGGTCCAGGGGGACCGGAGTGGGGGTGGGTCCGGCGTTCGCGGGCTGGGGCAGCCCGGCCTGGGGCAGGTAGAACTGCTCCCCGGCGTTCCTGAGCCCGGTCCCGTGATCGTCCCAGCTGTATTGAAGCAGGCGAGCGACGATTCCCTCGGGGGTGACGAACTCGAAGGCAACGTAGTGGTAGCTGTAATCGTTGCCAACCTCGTCCTCCAGGTGCCCATTGAAGTACCACCATTCCACCGGATCGCGGTGGCGGCCTTCGTCGGCGGGAAGGTTGACCGGTCGGCCGTTGCTGGAGCCGGTTTCCGGTGACGGCAGAGGGGTTGCCGTGGGACTGGGGGTCGGCGTCGGAGTCGCCGCAGAGGTGGGCGTGGGCGCTGGGGTAGCGGTTGGAACTTCCGCTGCAGCTGTTGGCAGACGGGTTTCCGGGGCCGGCGGCGGATCCGGGGTGCCGCAGGCCAGCAGGAACATCACCAGAAAGGTGAACACGGGGAGCTTCAAAGACGAACCGGGAGAGGCGGGTACAATTCCTATAATCGAGGCACCAACCACCGGGATGGATACCGGCGAAGAAGCAAGGGAAGCGGGGGTTATGAAGAAAAACTGTGGAAGTATGGAGCGGAAGACGAGATTCGAACTCGCGACCCTCTCCTTGGCAAGGAGATGCTCTACCACTGAGCCACTTCCGCTCGTTCCGGTTGCGCCGCCACCTGAGAGGTGGTGGGGTGGTGTCAATAACGTAATATAGCCTTGGGAGGATGTCAAGGGCGGCGGAGTTTACTGTTCGTACCAGCCTGAAGCGAAAATGTAACCGTTGTGAAGGACGGCGAAGGTGTGCTTCCGCTGGTTTTCGCCGGTTTCGGGGTTGGTTATGACGTACTCGATCCACCTACCTGACTCGGTGGCCGCCAGCAGGTTGTCACCGTAGAAGTATCCCGTGGGATCCACTCGCAGGCTGGGGTCCCTCCCCCTCAAGGCCGGAATGTGATGGGCGACGGTGAGGCCGCTTTCGGCTTCGACGATGAAGACGTACCATTGGCCGTCTATGCTGCCCTTGGAATTGTAGTAGGCAATGGTGTCCTCCAGGCCCAGCGCGTTGTAGAGGTTGATCGCCTGCTCCACGAAGGCCCTGGTGTAGGCCGGGGCGTCGGTCTTGCGGGGCCCCTCCTCGTACCAGCCTGAGCCGAAGATGATGCCGTCGTGGACTACCATCCATGAATGCTTGGTCTGCACAGTGCCCGTGGCCAGATTGAGGAAGGTGTAATCAAACCAGGCCCCGGCTTCATCGGCGGTGGCGGCCACGGCGGCGCCGGAAGGATAGCCGTTGGGACCGAGGATATCGTCCGTCGGCCGGCCAACCTGGGCGGGGTTGGCGTGGGCTACCATGGTCCCACTTTCGTCGGCTATGAATACGTACCACTGGCCGTCCGCGCTCTCCGGGGTGTTGTAGAAGGCTACGGTGGAATCCAGTCCGTCAGCCTCGTAACGCCGGATTGCTTCCCGCACAAAATATTTAGTGTACTCTTCGGGCATCCATTTGGGGGGAGCGGAGACCCGGGGTTGGTCCGCCGCCGGCTGTTGACCGGCTGCCGGGCTGTCGGCGGATATTCTCGCCTCGGCGATGGCGTCGATCAGACTGTCCTGGAGCTCGCTTTCCATCTGTTGAAGAAGCTGTTGCAGATCAGCCTCGTCGAGAGCGGCCGCTTCACCGGCCGCCCCTGCGGGCCCGGCCGGCCCTTGTCCTCCGGTTGGACCAGCGGGGCCTGCTGTTCCGGGGGGCCCTTGCTCTCCAGCTACACCGGCGGGCCCGGAGGGCCCGGCCGGACCACCGGGACCCGCCGGTCCGGGAGGCCCCTGCTGGCCGGCTGGACCGGGGCTTCCCTGGCAAGCCGCAAATGACATCAAGATTAATGCAGCTGAAATGGCTAAGACGAAAGTCCTCAATGGTCGCCTCTCACATTCGGGTTGTTGTACCAATTAGTTTACCAAACTCCATCACAAAACATTCACCCCTGGGACCGGGAGGCCTATCTACTCCCGCTCCCGTGTGCCAGGCCGACGGGTGCATCATGGGTTCCGCGTTGTGTGGGATAATGGGGGCGTGGAGGCCGGGACGGACCAGGCCGGGGGACCCCTGAGCGGGTCCATCAAGTGCGGCGCTCTTCGCAGCAGTTTCACGTCAACTCCAGGGGTTCCCGTTGCTTAGTTCTCATGGTGCAGCCAGCGGGATGTAACCGGCCCGGACGGGCCGTCCCCGATTCGTCTACCAAGCGGGGCGAGGCCCCGCAAAGGAGACCGGGTGAGTTCACAATCTCCCATTCTTGAAGCCCGGGACCTGGTGAAGGACTTTGGGGGCCTCCGCGCGGTTGACCATTGTTCGGTGCGAATCATGCCCGGGACCATTACGGGAATCATCGGCCCCAATGGCGCCGGAAAGACCACGCTGTTCAACCTGATGTCCGGCGCGGTCTCTCCCAGCAGCGGAAGCATTTATCTTGACGGCCGGCGCATCGACGGAATGGGTATGTCCCAAACCTTCGGGCTGGGGCTGGTCCGCACGTTCCAGATTCCCCGGGAAATGCAGCGGATGACGGTCCTGGAAAACCTGATGCTAGTGCCGGGTTTCCAGACCGGGGAGCGGGTCTGGGCGGCATGGCTGCTGCCGGGACGGGTGGCCAGGGAGGAAAGACGCATCGAGAAGCAGGCGCTGGAGATCCTGGAACTGTTGAGCTTTTCCCACCTGGCGAACGAATATGCCGGCAACCTGTCGGGGGGTCAGAAGAAGCTGCTGGAGTTCGGGCGGACCCTGATGTCCGAGCCCAAAGTGGTGCTGCTGGACGAGCCGGGAGCCGGGGTCAACCGGACGCTCCTGCAGGATCTGGCCAGGAACATTCTGACAGCCAGCGTGGAGCGGCAGATTACATTCGTTATCATTGAACATGATATGAGGTTCGTGATGACCATGTGCGACCCAATAATCGTCATGGCGAACGGCTCGGTAATCGCCGAAGGCACTCCTCTGGATATCCAACAGAACCCGCAGGTGATGGAAGCGTACCTGGGGAGGCGGTTGAGTGGCGCTCCTTGAAGCTTCCGGGGTGGTGGCCGGATACGGGCAAACCGAGGTGCTTCACGGTGTCTCGGCGGCCGTGGAAGAGGGGGAAATCGTCACCGTCATCGGACCCAACGGGTGCGGGAAGTCTACGTTGATGAAGGCTATCGTGGGTTTGGTGGGGGTCTGGAAGGGGGATGTGAGGTTCCAGGGGGAGGCAATTTCGGGTTCACCGGCGGAATTGATAGTCCGGCGCGGTCTTTGCTACGTCCCCCAGACCAACAATGTCTTTCCTTCCCTGAGCATCCGGGAGAACCTGGAGATGGGTGCGTTTGTGAGGCGGGACGACATCCGGGGGCGGATGGCGGATATGCTGGACCTGTTCCCGGACCTGGGCTTCCGGCCGGAGCGGAAGGCGGGCAGCCTTTCCGGGGGCCAGCGGCAGATGCTGGCGATTGCCCGGGCGCTGATGCTCAATCCCAGCCTGTTGATGCTGGATGAACCGTCGGCAGGGCTTTCTCCGGTGATGATGGACAACGTTTTCGAGCGGCTGCGGGAGATCAACCGCAGAGGGGTCGCGCTGCTAATGGTCGAGCAAAACGCCCGGGAAGCGCTGCAAATGTCCCAGAGGGGATACGTCCTGGTCGCCGGCGAAAACCGGCTGGAAGGCAACGGGAGGGAATTGCTGAATGACCCGGAAATCAGCACCCTTTATTTGGGGGGGTAGACGGGATTGTATTGGGGAGAGGCGGGAATTTGATGACATCCTGGAAGGAGGGGTTCGGGCGGGTGCGGCTGGCCTGGACGCCGGCGCATACGACGGTCGTGCTGGTCCTGGTCGCGGTGGGGGTCGGGTTCCTGCCGTTCGTGAAGATGAGCCTGGTGGTGAACGGGGTGTTCATCGGGGCGATTATCGCCCTGGGGGCAATCGGGCTGACCCTGGTCTACGGCCTGATGAACTTTGCCAACGTGGCCCACGGGGACTACATGACCATGGGGGCCTACGTGGGCCTGTTCATTGTGGTTGGGGCGCTGGCCCCGCTGGGAATCGAAGGCAGCGGGCTGGGTCCCTTCACCTTCGGGTACCCGGTGCTGATCGCGCTTCCCATAGCCGTGGCGGTGGTAGCGGCCGGGGCCATCATCATTGATGCAACCATCTACCGGCGATTGAGGGCACGGGGGGTCAACGTGGTGGTGATGTCGATGGCGTCGCTGGGGCTCGCCATCGCGATGCGGGGCCTGGTGCAGGTAATCTGGACCAGCGAGGTGCAGCACTTTCCCAGGGAAACGAGGAAGGTTTTCCACCTGCCGATGGACATTCGCGTTCCGCCCGACGCCATCTTCATCGGCGTAGTGGCGGTCATCCTGGCAGCGGCCGTTTACGTGATATTGACCCG
Organism: Dehalococcoidia bacterium; assembly: GCA_965203675.1. Classification (GTDB taxonomy): domain Bacteria; phylum Chloroflexota; class Dehalococcoidia; order Lucifugimonadales; family UBA3495; genus CATOSK01. The sequence goes on from CBDBDE010000002.1 coordinate 290,159, forward strand.
GACCAGGATGGGCAAGGCGATGCGGGCGACGGCGGACAATCCCGACCTGGCGCGGGTCAGCGGCATCGACACGCAACGGGTTATCTGGTGGGCATGGGGCATGGCAGCCTCGCTATCGGCCACCGCGGGGATACTCCTGGCCGTCTACCAGGCCCAATTGGTGCCGATCATGGGGTGGAAATTCCTGATTCCGCTGTTCGCGGCGGTGGTGCTGGGAGGACTGGGGAACCCCTACGGGGCCCTGGTGGCAGCGTTCGTGATCGGGGTGACTTCCGAGGTTTCGACCCAGTGGATCAATCCGAGCTACAAGCCGGCGGTGGCGTTCGGGATGATGATACTGATCCTGTTGATTAGGCCCCGGGGCCTTTTCGGAGCAGGGCGGAATTGAAACCGGGAGGCGCCAGCGATGGCCTGGTTTCCTTCTCCGGGGAGGCGCCGGCCAACCGGACCAACGGAGGGGTGGATGGGGGAAGTCCTGTCATGACTCAAAGGTTGTCATCGGCGGTTAGGTGCACCAAAGATCAGCACCAACTTGTGGGTGTTTTTCATACGCGATGGCCCCGGGGCACTTTCGGAGGAGGGCGGAATTGACGGCGGGGAACAACAACAAGATGAACCAGGGCGACGGGGTGTAGAGGATGGAAGCAGCGGGGCTCCTGAGCTACCTGGCCGGTTTCCTGATTTTCGCCAGCATCTATTCGATATTCGCCCTGGGGCTGAATGTCCACTGGGGGTACACCGGGCTGTTCAACATAGGGATAGCCGGGTTCTTCGCGCTGGGAGCCTACACCACGGCGCTGCTGACGACGATGCCCCCGGACCCGGCCCTGTTCGAGGACTTCGTCTTCGGCGGGAATATGGCGGAGGTCTGGCTGCTGGACCTGGGCTTCGACCTGTGGTTCATCCTTGGGATACTGGCGGCGGCGGCGGTGTGCGGCGTGGTTGCCCTGGGGATAGGCTACGTCACCTTGCGCCTGCGGGACGACTACCTGGCGATCTCGACTTTGGGCATTGCCGAGACGGTGCGGCTGTTCTTTCTCAACGAGAAATGGGTAGCCAACGGTTCGAAGGGGTTGTACCGGATACCGGCGTTTCTGTCGGACCTGGTGTCCCCCAGGTATTACGACTTCCTGTACATGGTGGTGGCGGCGGTGGTCCTGGTGGTGGTGTTTGTAATGCTGCAGCGGGCGGTGAAGTCGCCGTGGGGGCGGGTGCTGCGGGCGATCCGGGAGGATGAGACGGCGGCGGAAGCCAGTGGGAAGAACGTCTTCCGGTTCAAGCTACAGGCGTTCGTCCTGGGGGCGGTGATAATGGGGATAGGTGGGGCGCTGTTCGCGCATCATTTCCGGTTCCTGGCGCCGCTGACCTTCGATCCCCTGCTGGCGACATTCATTATCTGGGCGATGCTGATGGTGGGCGGATCGGGAAACAACCTTGGGGCGGTGCTGGGGGCTTTCATCGTGTGGGGAATCTGGTCGGGCACCCAGTTCCTGCCCGGGATATTCGCCGACCCGAGTTTCCGGCTGATGATGATCGGGGTGCTGATTGTGGCGGTTATTCTGGTGCGGCCGGGAGGGATCCTGGGAGAAGAACGGCGGATTGCCCGGATACCGGACCAGTAAGAGACTATCTCAAAGCCAGTTCTGTCACCCCCATCCTAGCCTTCCCCCGTCAAGGGGGAAGGGACTTGCTTCCCCTCATCCTGACCCATGCCCGCCTACGCGGGGGTGACGTTCCTTAGCGGGAGCAGGTTCTTCCGGCGGCAAGGGGGAAGGGGCTTTTGGATGGTTTCCAAACAAGTGCGGCGGCCTGTGGGGCCACCGCTTTGCCTGGGGTGGGGGCTTAGAAACTATCTCAAACTATCAGCGAACATAGTGGGTGCGTTACATCCGTATAATGCGGTGGCGTTTCACCCCCATCCTAACCTTCCCCCGTCAAGGGGGAAGGGACTTTTGAGATAGTTTCTTAGACGGTCTAAGGAAGTTCGAAGCGTCCGGTGGACTGGATTTCGCCGTCCTTGACCTGCCAGATTTCGATGGTGCCGAAGACGTCGCCGTTTTCGTCGAACTCGATGTCGCCGGCGGCGCCGTTGTAGTTGATGTCCTGACCGTCGGCGATGAGGGAGAGGGCGCGGGCGATTTCGTCGCGTCCTGGGCCGACTACCTCGCCCGGGGCGTTGGCCACGTCCCGCAGGGCGTCGCGGATGGCGGCGGAGTCGGTGGTGGTGCCGGCCTTGGCCGCGGCCAGGGCTATGAGCACGGTGGCGTCGTAGTGTTCACCCATGAAGGGATGGGAAGGTGGGAAACCGTAGCTCTCGGTGTAGGCGCTCTCGAAGGCGTCCTTGGCTACCGATCCCTCGCTGCCCGGAGCCGTTCCGAGGGTGCCGTCCAGGGCCTCCCAGGCGTTGATGCCTTCTATCCATTCCGGGCCCTTGGTGCCGTCGGCAAGGAGGAACTTGTCGGCGTAGCCGCCTTCCAACGCCTCGCGGACGTAGACTGAGGACTGCCCGGTGTAGCTCAAGACCGCCAGGGCATCGGGCTGCTGGCTGGTGGCCTTTTCCAGCTCGGAAACGTAGGTGGGCTGGACGTCTTCGTGGGGGACACTGGAAGGGACCCGTCCCCCGAGAGCGGTAAAGCTTTCCTCAAACTGGTTGGCGAGACCTTCGCCGTAGGCGTTGTTGATGTACATGATCCCGACGGTCTCGTAACCCAGCTCGCGGGCGACGCGGGCCAGGACCACACCCTGGGCGGCGTCGGAGGGCGTGGTGCGGAAAAGGAAGTCGTCGTCCTCGAGGACGGTGATGCTGGGAGCTGTGGACGCTCCCGAGATGGTGAGGGTCTGTTGGGGAATGGTAACGGACTGGGCAACGGCGATGGTGACGCCGCTGGAAAGGGCGCCGACGATGGCGACGGCGTTTTCGACGTCAACCAAGGCCTTGGCACTGTCTACGCCCTGGACCGGGTTGACGGCGGTGTCCCGGCTGATGATGACCATGGAGCCGCCCCCGACTCCTCCGGCGCGGTTGACGTGGTCGGCGGCGAGCTCGACGGAGTTGCGGAGGGGAGGACCGAATTCGGCGATGGAGCCGGTAAAGGAGTTGAGGTTGCCGACGATGAGGGGGTCAAGGGCCTCCATGGGGACCTGGACGGTCACGGGAACATCCCTGGTGACCTCCTTCTCAACCTCGACGGTGACCGGGACATCCCTGGTGACTTCCTTTTCCACCTCGACGGTGACAGGGACTTCCTGCACCTGGGTTTCACCGGGCACTTCGACGGTTACCTGCACCTCGCGAACTTCCGCTGCCGGCGTGCAGGCTGCGGCGAAGACGGTGCAGGCCGTCATGACAATCAAGAATGGCAGATACCAACTGCGAAACCGGGACATGCTATCCTCCTGAAATCGGAACAACTTGCCGATATAAACGATTTGTTCACAATTATATCACCAATTGTGGGTCAGGCCGTTCCGAGCATCGTTAACGAGACGGACGGGGGAGGGACGGGCAGGCTTGGAAAAGTTACCTAGAGGGTGTGTGACAATCGAGTTTTCACCCCCATCCTAACCTTCCCCCATCAAGGGGGAAGGGACTTTTGGGACAGATACTTGGGGCCGGTTTCTCTTCTCCGGGCAGAGAGTCGCACCGGGTGGCTTAGGGGTATGCCGTTTGTTCCGCGTCGTCGAGGTACTGGACGGTCTCCCGGATTAGCGAAACCGTGTCCTCAACCGGGTCGCACAACCCGGAGTAAAAGCAGTCCCCATGCAATATGCGTTGATGGGCGTAGTACCTTCCCCGCAACCGCCTGGCAGTGGGATCGGCAACAATCAACCGCCGCAGTTCCAGAGAGGTTTCCGACGACGTTTCGGGCAATCTGCCCGTGCGCTCCAGAATCAAGGCGTCAGTGGCCCGCTTGGTGGCGCACCATGCCTTTTCGGCGGCGTCCCTGATATCGCCCGCCGCAAGCCTTCCCAAGGCTTGCTGATGGACATCCCGGGCGTCCGCGAGAATTTCCTGTGGGGTTGCCGTCTGCGTCATTGTTCCCTTCGTCCGGTACCAGGATTCTTCGCCAGCATCACCGGGTACGGGGTTGCCCCTGGAAATCTCCTACGCGGAGGGCGGGGGTGGGGGCGCCGGATTGTAGAGTTCTATCCCGATGGTGGCGGGGAACACGCTGATCAGTTCCTCGACGCTCCAGGGGCCGTCCTTCTGGATGGTCTTGACCGGCTCGGGCTGGTTCAGCAGGGTCACCAGCCCGGCGGTGACGTGGAAGACCTGCCCGTTGACGTGGGCCGATTCATCCGATGCCAGCCAGGTCACGAAAGGCGCCACGTCATCAGCCTCGCCCAATAGTCCTGAACCGGCGGTAATGCCCCGCGAGGAGCGCAGGTCCCGGGCCTCCTGGGGGACGCTTCCGGTCATGCGGGTCTGGGCGCTGGGGGCGATGGAGTTGGCCGTCACGCCGTAGCGGCCCATGTCCCTGGCGACGACGCGGGTGAACCCGGCGATGCCGTCCTTGGCTGCGCCGTAGTTGGCCTGTCCGCTGTTGCCGTACAGGCCCGACGTGGAGCTGAAGGTGATGATGCGCCCGGACCGCTGCTGCCGGAAGAGGATGGCCGCGTGCTTGACCACCGTGAACGTCCCCTTCAGGTGGACCGCGATAACGTCGTCCCATTCCTGTTCCGACATGTTGAAGACCATCCGGTCCCGCAGGATGCCGGCGCAGGTGACAACGATGTCCAGCTTGCCGAAGTTGTCGATAGCCGTCTGGACGATGGCCTCTCCGCCCTGCATCGTGGCGACGGACTCGGTGCAGGCGGCGGCCGTGCCTCCCGCCTCGTTGATCTCCGACGCCACCACCTGGGCGATGGACTGGTCGAAGCCCGAGCCGTCCACGTTGACGCCCGGATCGACTACCACCACCTTGGCCCCCTCTTCGGCCATGAGCATCGCCACCCCGCGGCCGACTCCCCGGCCCGATCCAGTAACGATGGCGACTTTATCCTTGAGCAAGTTGGGCATAATTGGTTTCCTTTCCTGGGATGTGCCGGCGGTGCTGGCGGTACCAGCAATGCCGGTGGTTCTCGTAACTAATTGTGGCCGGGTTCTACCCCTGGGTGGCCGCCGGCGCTGGGTTGTCCACATTGGCCGTCAGCACGTCGCGGGCCAGCGGCGCCAGCTCATCCATGCTCCAGTGCCCGGAGGGGGTGAAGATGGATTTCTTCGGCCTGGGCTGGGATATCAGCGAGACCTGGTTGCCGTAGACCAGGAAGATCTGCCCGTTGACCCGCGCCGCGTAGTCGCTGGCCAGGAAGCAGACGAAGGGGGCAATGGCGTCCGGGTCCAGATCCCGGATCTGCTCCTCGCCGGAGATGGGGGCGACGCCTCCCCTAGCCCGGATTTCCGCCGCCGAATCAGGGATGGCGCTGATCATCCGGGTGCTGGCCCGGGGCGCGATGGCATTGGCCGTGGCGCCGTAGCGGCCCATGTCCTTGGCTACCACCTTGGTGAAACCAGCTATCCCCGACTTGGCCGCGCCGTAGTTGGCCTGCCCGCTGTTGCCGATGAGACCCGATTCCGAGGTGAAGGTGATGATGCGCCCAGACCGCTGCTGCCGGAAGAGGATGGCCGCGTGCTTGACCACGGTGAAAGTGCCCTTCAGGTGCACCGCGATCACGTCATCCCATTCCTGTTCGGTCATGTTGAAGACCATGCGGTCCCGCAGGATGCCAGCGCAGGTCACGACTATATCCAGCTTGCCGAAGTTGTCGATGGCTGCCTGGACGATGGCTTCCCCGCCTTCCATGGTGGCGACGGATTCGGTGCAGGCCACCGCAGATCCGCCAGCCTGGTTAATCTCGTCGGCTACCATCTGGGCCACCGACTGGTCGAAGCCGGAACCGTCCACGTTGACGCCCGGGTCGACGATGACCACCTGGGCGCCTTCCTGGGCCATGAGCATGGCCACGCCGCGCCCGACGCCCCGGCCCGAGCCGGTGACGATGGCGACTTTGTCCTCCAGGATATTGGGCATGGTGTTTATTCCTTCACTTTCGGGATGGGATTCGGCGCGCAAATGCCGTGACGCCAATAATACCGTCCACCGCCGCCGCTGGGAAGGGGGGCGTCCCGGGGCAGACCTGCCATCCTAACACCAACATGTTGGTTAGCAAAACCCCCGTTGACCTGTTCAGAGACAGCATGATGTTGGTCGGTAGCCTCCGGTTGCGCCCCCCGGACAAGTCCTCTACACTGGCCCCAACCTGAGCGGACGGAATGAACTATGGCGACTGCCGATGCCAACCCCTCGGTGCGGGAAATCGAACTGGGAACGGAGGCGTCCTTCACCGACCTGCCCTACCCGGTGGAAATCGGGCGGGACGACTACTTCCTGGTCAGGGACAAGACGGGCGTGTACCACCTGCTCTCGGCCATCTGCCCCCACGCCTGGGGACAGATCGTCCGCTGGGACAACTGCTTCATGTGCCCCGATCACGGCTGGCGGTTCGAGCTTTCCGAGGGCATCTGCGTCAACGGCCCCCGGGCCCAGATGTACCGCTTCGAGGTGACGGCCCGGGACGGCCTGCTCTACGCCGCCATTCCCGACGACAAGACCACCTGGGCGTAATCGGCTCCGGCGAGGAACTCAGGGGCCTGCCGCCGCGTCTCTCTCCCGCATCTGCCGCAGCCCTTCCACCGCGTCGTCCAAGCCGATGACCGGATATATGTCCGCCGTGTTCCACACCGCGAACCCGAGGTCCACCACAGCGTCATCCACCGCGTGAGCGTCCGGGCCGTCGATCAGCAGGAACGTCATGTGCGACGACTTGCCGACCCACCCACCCCGGTAGGTGCATCCCCGGAACTCCATCGCCTGCTCCCTGGTTTCCGCCATTCGCAGCACCCGGTCCCGGATATCCAAGGCCACCCCGGGACACTGCCTGGGATCGTGCTTCAGTTCCACCATGTAAAGCATTTACCTTCTCCCTGTCGCCGGCCGGGACGGATCAACGGATCAATCGAAGGGGGCCGGAATGAACACTCCGGGAGGGGCCAGCCCCCGAAACGAGCGGGGATACATGGCTTCGGCCAACCCCTCCATCACGTCGACCACCCGGGGCCCGTGACGGCTGGGAATCTGCCCGTCGAACAGGTACACCTTCCCCCGCCGGACGCTGTTCAGCCGGGGCCATGCGGCCTGGCTGCAAAGGTGTTGCCGGGCCGCCTCTATGGTGCGCTCCATGTTGAAGGCGCAGGGCATGACCATGATGTAGTCGGGCTGGTACGCCTCCACCTCATCCCACCCGACTTCCCGGGAAATGCCCCACTTCTCAGCGAGGCCCTCCTCGCCGCCCGCCAGTTCCACCAGCTCCGGGGTCCACTGCCCCGTGTTGCGCAAGGGGTCCAGCCAGTCGATGCAGAACACCCTGGGAACGGGGGGGCCGCCGGAAAGTCCGCCTTGCAGCCGTCCCCGCACGTATTCCACCCGGCCCCTCAGCGCTCCGACTAATTCCTCCGCCCGACCCGGGACACCCGCTGCCCTGCCGATGCGGAGGATGTTCCCAAAGATGTCCTCCAAGCCGGCGGGACGGATGGTGAGGATCTCCGGCTGGTAGTCCAGCACCCGGGCCGCGGTCTCGAATACCGATCCGCTGCCGATGGCGCACACTTCGCACAGTTCCTGGGTGATGATCAGGTCAGGCCGAAGCTCCCGGAGGACATCGCCATCCACCCAGTGGACCGGATTGTTGTTGGCCCGGGCCTGCTGAATGATGGCGTCAATCTCCTGGCTGTCCAAGTGGGAAAGCTGCCGGACCGTGCGGCACACGACGGGCTTTCCCCGGACTTCCGGGGGGTAGTCGCAGGCGTGGGAAACTCCCACTACCTGGTCACCCAATCCCAGGGCATAGACGATTTCGGTGGCGCTGGGCAGGGTCGTGCAGATGCGCATGGTTCACCGCAGAGGACAACCGGCTGGGACGGGCGGTCACCCGTCCGGCCCTATGATAAATCAAAGCTCTCCCGCGGGAAACCGCGCGGGATGGGCGGGTAGCGTTCCAATATAGGTGGCGCGGCCCAACGGCGACGGGGGTCTGGATTCCCGCCTGCGCGGGAATGACGGGAGAGAAGGACGCGGCCGGGGATGAAACCACCTAAATTGCAACTCCGCAGATGGGCGGCGCTATTCCACCAATCCCAGCCTGGACAGGATGAAGGCGAACTGCTCGGCGGTCTCGTACCACCACGCCGACCGGCCCGACCTCCCGCCGTGACCGGAGCCCATGTCCGTCCTGAGCAGCACCAGGTTGTCGTCGGTCTTGACCGCCCGCAGCTTGGCCACGTACTTGGCCGGCTCCCAGTAGGTTACCCGCCGGTCGTTGAGGCCGGCCGTTACCAAGACCGGCGGGTATTCGCCGGGCTTGAGCTGGTCGTAGGGCGAGTAGGAACGGATGTATTCGAAGGCGGCCTTGTCCTCGATGGGATTCCCCCACTCCGGCCACTCCGGCGGCGTCAGGGGCAGGTCGGCGTTGAGCATGGTGTTGAGGACGTCCACGAAGGGGACCTGGGTGGCCACCGCTCCCCACAGCTCCGGGACCTGGTTCACCACCGCGCCCATGAGAGTCCCTCCGGCGCTGCCCCCCGAGATGGCGATGCGGCCCTCCGACCCATATCCCTCTTCCACCAGGTGGCGGGCCACGTCCACGAAGTCATTGAAGGTGTTGGTCCGCTGGAACAGCTTGCCGGCCTCGTACCAGTGATATCCCAGATCGTCGCCTCCCCGGACGTGGGCGATGGCGTAGATGAAGCCCCGGTCCAGCAGGGACAGCCGGGAGGTGGAAAAGGACGGTGAGACCGCGCTGCCGTAGGCGCCGTAAGCGTAAATGTACAGCGGCGCGGACCCGTCCAGCGGAGTGTCCTTGTGGCGGACGATGGACACTGGCACGTCCACTCCGTCCCGGGCGGTAGCCAACTCCCGGTGGGTTACGTACTGGGAGGCGTCGTACCCGCTGGGAATCTCCTGGACGCGCCGCTCTTCCAGGTCTCCCGTCTCCAGGTGGTAGTCGAACACGGTGCGGGGCGTGACCATGGAGGTGTAGGTGACGCGAATCGTGTCCGAGTCAAACTCGGGGTCGCTGCTGATGTAGGCGGTGTAAGCGTTCTCCGGAAATTCGATGTGCGCGAAGTCTCCCGCCCGATTGATTACCCGCACCTGGTCGAGGCCGTCGATACGTTCCTCCACCGCGACGAACTCCTCCGTCAGGTTAAAGTGGTTGATGTACAGCGAGTCCGAACCCTGCAACAGGGTTTCCCACGACGCCTCGGTGGGATCGTCCTCGGGTGCGGTGGCCAGGCGGAAGTTCTGGTGGTTGTCGTTAGTCATTATGACGAACCGGTCTCCCTGGTGGTCAATGGAATAATCGTGTCCTTCGCGTCGGGGAGCCACCAGGACCGGCTCGGCGGCCGGGTCGTCCGCCGGGATCAGCCTACGCTCGGAGGTTGCGTGGTCGCCCTCGCTGACTATGATGTACTTCTTGGACGCCGTGTCCGATACCCACACGAACAGCCCGGCATCGGGTTGCTGATGCACGATGGTGTCACTCTCCACGGGCTCTCCGAGGATGTGCCGCCGCACCTGCCAGGGGCGGCCGTTTTCGTCCAGCACGGTGTAGAAGAAGGACTTGTCATCGGGGGTCCAGACCGCCCGGCCCCGGACCCGCTCAATCCGGTCGGGCAGCAACTCCCCGGTTGCCAGGTCCTTGATCTCCAGGGTGTACTGCTCCGATCCGTCGATGTCGGTGCTGTAAGCCAGCAGGGAGGCGTCGTTGCTGAAGGACAGCGACCCCAGGCGGAAGTATTCCAGGTCTCCGGCCAGCTCCGGTTCATCCAGGAAGACCTCCGCGCCGTCCGGGGGGCCTTCCCGGGCGTCAGGGGCAGAAGCAGGCCAGCGGAGCCATTGCCGGTACTGGCTGCCCTCGCCATAACGCCACTGGTAGTACCACTCCCCCCGGCGCCGGGGGAGGCTGGCCAGTTCCCCCGGCTGTCTCCCCTTGATCTCCTCGAAGATGGTGTCAATCAGCTCCCGGTAGGGTGCCATGCTGGCCTCGAAGTAGTCGTTTTCGGCCTCGAGGTAGGCCAGGACATCCTCGTCGTCCACCGTCGGATAGTCCTCGTCCTCCAGCCAGTGCCACGGGTCTTCAACTGTAACCCCGTGATGGGTGAAGCTGTGAGGCCGCTCTCCGGCTATGGGAGGGATGGGCCGCTCCGTTTCTTCCGCAGGAGGAGTGGCCAGTTCCGGTCCGGGGGTGGCGGTTGGCGCCGGAGCGGGCTGGGGAGCCGGCGTAGGCTGGGGTCCGGGCGTCACTGGCGGGGCAAGAGTTGGTCCGGGCGTCGGGGTTGGCTGGAGGGGTGCAGCCGGACGCGGTTGGGGCACTGGCGCAGCGGTTGCGGCCGCAGCGGGTGTTGGTGTTGGCTCAAGAACGGGCCGTGGCGACGGTTCCGGCGAGGGGAGAGCGGTGGGAGATGCGGTGGGTGCCATCTGCGCCGGAGTGGGAGTTGGGGAGGATTCCGGGGGACTGGCTTCGCAGGCCACCGCGAGGAGGGCGGCAACAACGAGGGCAATGAATGCTAACGGGGTGCGGTGTCGATGCGGCAAATTGGAACTCCCCGGTGCAGGGCAGGATAAATCAGGCCGAGTATCAACATAACACAACGCGACGAGGACGCGGGTGGATTCAGGCGGACAGGCGCGGGCGATTTCTCCCGGGAGGGGCGGCTGGCCGGAAGCCGTTGTCGCGACGGCAACCGCAGCCCCTCCGTGCTAAAATACTTAGAGCAATTACGGATGGAATTGTACTAACCAATGCCTCTTCCCCTCATCCTGGTACCTCTCGGAATCGCCGGAGGGTCGGCCGTGGCCCAGGTGGTCGCGAAGCTGCGGGCCCGCAGTAAGCTCACCGCGCTGAGGGTTGAACTGGAAACCCTGCAGGCGGAACACCGGGAGCAGATGCAGTCCCTATACGACCAGCAGACCGGCCTGTGTCTCCAACTGGGGTTGGCGGAGCCGGAACTGCCCGAGGCGCTGCATGAGCCGGACCCGGAGGAGACTCCGGAGAAGCCGCTGCCCCGGTGGCGAAGGGTGTTGAAGCGCCGACGGCAGACCCTGGCGGACGGTCCAATTCATTCCCGCAGGAGAATCGTCGGTCAGCATGCCGCGAGCTTTACCGCCGGCACTATCTGGAGGACCTCGTCGGGGGCGATCCTGAACGTGGCAAGGCCCGTAGGCGCGACGGTGGTGCGCCCGGTGTTGGCCCGGGTCGTGACCATTGCGCCCCGATTCGCCTCTGTTGGTGGTGGGGCCGGAGGTTCCGTCGCTGCCTCGACGGGCATACGGTTCGCGGTGGGGATCCTTGGTGTGGTGGGGATAGTGCTGGGGCCGGCATTGACCGCCCGATCCATCATCATTGAAATCCGCCGGGTCCAGAAGGCGAAACGGGAGCTGGAAGAAACCCGGGCCAGGTTCAGGGACGAATTGGCCGAGTATTCGTTGAGCACGCAGAACCTGCAGGAACAACTGGAGGCGGCGGGCCATTGCCCTTCGGCATTGATTGGGCCATTGATTGAACCTGCGCCGCTTTCATCGCCGGGAGATTCTCCGCATCCTGCCCCCCCGGAGGCCGGTGACGGGGTGGAGATTCCAGTCGACACCGCGGTGGGCACAACCTATAATGGGCCTCCCAATAGCGCGGGCGTAGCTTAGTGGTAAAGCCCTAGCCTTCCAAGCTAGTTACGTGGGTTCGATTCCCATCGCCCGCTCCAATCAAATGTCCTGGGCAAACGGCTCTGGAAACCAAAGGCCCCGCCAGCAGTACTGGCGGGGCTACGCGTATCCGGAATCCCAGCGGGCAGGGGTTAGAAACTATCTTAAAACTATTAGTGAACACAGTGTGTGCGTTACATCTGTACCACGCGACAGCATTTCACCCCCATCCTAACCTTCCCCCGTCAAGGGGGAAGGGACTTTTGAGATAGTTTCTTAGGCGGCGAGCAGGCGATTGGTGGCCTCGGCCAGTTCCTCCCGGTCCAGGCTGGCGGTCAGCTGTCCCTGCTCGTCAGGAGAGAAGTTCTCGTCCCGCTGGAACTCGGCGATCAGCGCGGCAACCAGGTTGTCCCGGGCCTCACCGGACAGGTCGGCCGCACCCTCGGCGTTTTCGTCCAGGTAGCTGTTGATCCCCTCGGTCAGCAGTTCCACTTCGACCGCCTTGCGCTGGATTTGCCCGATCCCCTGGAGGTGTTTCCCCAGGTAGCATCCCCCGAACTGCATCCACTCGCAGTTGCGCCCGTCGAATTCGGCCTCCCACTGGTAGCGGGGCTCCAGCTCATGCTGCACCAGGTATTCCCTGATTTCGGCGTCTTCCGCATCCGGGGACAAGGGATCGAAGGCCATCTGGACGGTGTACATGAAGAACCCGGCCGGCTCCACCTTGGTGAACATATCTGCGCCCTCCGATTTCCTGGCTCAGGACAAGCCCGACGGACTAAAGGGAACCAACGAACTTCCGAAGGGACTCCACCGCCTTAGTGATGTTTTCCTGGGAGTTGGCGTAGGACAAACGGACATAGCCTTCGCCGTATTGGCCGAAGGCGGACCCGGAGAGGATGGCGACCCCCGCCTCGCTCAGGGCCCGTTCCTCGAACTCCGAACTGCTCAATCCGGTCTCCCTGATGCTGGGGAAGGCGTAGAACGCCCCTTCCGGTTCGGGACAGTTGATCCCGTCGATGCTGCGGAGGCCATCGGTAATCAGCCTGCGCCGCTGGGCGAACTCCTGGGTCATCGCCTGCACGTCGTCCTGGGGACCGTCCAGGGCCGCGATGGCGGCAAACTGGCTGAAGGTAGCGGCGCAGGACACGCTGTTGACGGCCAGACGGGTGATGTGGGGCACCAGTTCCGGCGGCATTATGCCGTACCCCAGCCGCCAGCCGGTCATGGCGTAGCTCTTGGAAAACCCGTCCAGGATGATGGTCCGGCGAGACATGTCGGGGAAGGCGGCGATGCTGTGGTGCTCCCCAGTGTACAGGATATCCTTGTAGATCTCGTCGGCCATGACGTACAGATCGTCCCGCTGTTTCACCAGGTTGGCGATGGTCTCCATCTCCTCCCGGGTCAGGGCCGACCCGCAGGGATTCTCCGGGGAATTCAGAATTATCAGGCGGGTCTTGTCGGTGATCCTGGACGCCAGGTCCTCGAGGTCGGGATGATAGTTCTTCTCCTCGATCAGGCGCATGGGGACCGGGGTGGCTCCCGAGAAGCGGATCATGGACTCGTAAATAGGGAAACCGGGGTTGGGATAGATGACCTCCACCCCCGGCTCCGCCAGGGCCAGGATAACGTAGAACATGATGGGCTTGGCGCCGGGGGTGACCACCACATGGGCCGGGTCGGTGTCGATGCCCCTCACTTCCCTGCTGTTGCGGGCGATGGCCTCCCTGAGCTGGGGAATGCCCGGAGTGGGCCCGTAGTGGGTCTGGCCATCCTGGAGGGCGCGTATCCCGGCTTCGACGATGTGCCTGGGGGTGTCGAAGTCCGGCTCCCCGATTTCCAGGTGGACGATTTCCTTCCCCTGGGCTTCCAGGGCGCGGGCCTTGGCCAGCACCTCGAAAGCGGTCTCGGTGCCCAGGTGATTCATGCGGTCTGCTAGGGTCATGTATCCTCCGCGGGGTGGGTATCCGTGGGCCATGGCTGGGATGAAGGCAGCATCAGGGCATCGCCTGGAATAGCTGGGTTGGCGCAGCTGCCGGAAGGTCAGTCACGCTGCACCCGGTTCTGGGTCCTGACGGGCAGGCCGTAGATCGAGATGAAACCCTCGGCGGCAGAGTGGTCGAAGGTGTCTCCCCGGTCGTAGGTGGCGAGCTGGTGCTGGTACAAGGCCTGGGGAGCGGTGCGTCCCACCACGGTGCATGTGCCCCGGTGGAGCCTGACCCGCACGTCTCCCGTAACGTAACGCTGGGTGCTTTGGACGTAGGCGTCCAGGTCCTCCCGGTGAGCGGTGAACCACAGCCCGTTGTAGACCAGGTCGGCGTACTCCTGGGCGATGCGGGCCTTGGTGCGGGCCTGCTCTTTGCTCAGCGTCATGTTCTCCAGGGCCTGGTGGGCGGCGTGGAGAGTGACCGCCGCCGGGGCTTCATAGACCTCCCGGGACTTGATGCCGACCAGCCGGTTCTCGACGTGATCGATGCGGCCCACGCCGTGCTTGCCGGCCACCCGGTTCAGGTGGTTTATCAGTGCGGAGCCGCCCATGCTCTCGCCGTCGACGGCGGTGGGCACGCCCCGGTTGAAGTGGATTTCCACGTACACCGCTTCCTGGGGGGTTTCGGCTACCGGCCTGGTCCACTCGTAGGCTTCCTCGGGTGGCTCCTGCCACGGGTCTTCGAGTTCGCCGGCCTCGGCGCTTCGTCCCCACAGGTTCTCATCCACCGAGAAGCGGCTCTTGCCGGCACTGATGGGAAGGCTGCGCTCCCGGGCATAGTCCATCTCGTCTTCCCGGGACATGCCCCAGTCGCGGATGGGAGCGATCACCTTCAACTCCGGCGCCAGGGCGGCGACGCCGACGTCGATGCGCACCTGGTCGTTCCCCTTTCCGGTGCAGCCGTGGGCGACGGCGTAGGCCCCTTCGTTGATGGCCGCCTCCGCCAGGCAGCGGGCGATGAGCGGCCGGCCCAGGGCGGTGGCCAGCGGATATACCCCCTCATAGATGGCGCCGGCCTGGAGCGCGGGGAAGAGGAATTCCTCCACCAGGACATCCTTGGCGTCGACGGTCAGGGCCTTGGCCGCGCCCACCGCCATCGCGCGTTCCCGGATAGACGGCAGGTCCACCATGCCCAGGTCCATGGTCAGGGTGATGATTTCGGCTCCGTAGTGTTCCTTGAGCCAGGGGACGGCCACGGATGTATCGAGCCCGCCGCTGTAGGCGAGGACTATCTTGCCGGGGTTTGCCGAAGGTTGCGTCATTGGGGTCGGTCTCCGTTTTGGTTATTGCTGGGGGTTCGGGGCTGGCGCCGAAGCACCGGCTACGCTCAGTGCGTCCCGGCAGACGATTCTTGATCGTATTTTCGAGTTATTTGGTCTGGCCTCATTGATGCGTCAGGGATCAACGTGAGTTAGCCGCGAAGAAGTTGAACAAATGCTTCTGGGGTGAGTTCGGCGTCCCGCAGGATTTTGCGCAACAACCCTCGGCCGATGTCACTTCCCCGGTGAACCGGAACTGTAACCGACTTTTGGTCTTCATTTCTCATCCGGACGTGGCTTCCCCTCTGTCGTACTATCCGAAACCCAACTTTTTCGAGAGCTCGTATAACTTCGTCCGAGCTCAACGCGGGGATTCGCACCATCCAGGTTAGACTTCTACACGGTGAATCCCTACGAATTCCCCCGCGGACTCAGGGTCCCCTTCGTCAAGACAGAGCCGTATGACTTCCTTGATGTTTTCCATCAACTCGTCAACGGTGCGGCCCTGGCTGTAACACGCATCTAACTGTGGGACTTCGCCCACGAAAAACCCGTCCTCGTCCTTTTCGATGATTACGTAGAACTCGCGTCCTGCCACGTCTGTCCTTTCTGACTCCAAATATCCTGTGGCTTGGCTGTTCCGGCGCCGGGGCAAGCCCGAAATCGAATCTCCGGGCAATGGACAGCTGGATATCCTCCAGCCTGGGGGAGCGGCAAAGCCCCCCTAAATCTTCGCCAGCGCATCTTCGAGGCGGCCAATCCCCTCGTCTATTTCCTCCGGGGTGACGGTCAGGGGAGGCATGAACCGGACGGCGTTGGGGCGGACTCCATTGAGCAGGATTCCGGCCTCGTTGGCATTGGTCAGCACCTGGCCGGAAACGTCGCTGTCGAACTCCAGGGCCGCCAGCAGGCCCTTTCCCCTCACATCGGTGACGAAGGAGAAACGTGCCTTGAGGCCGTTGAGCCGGTCCAGCAGATGGGTCTCCATTTGCTTGACGTAGGACGGAATGTCATTGTCGATGAGGAACTTGGTGCCCGCATAGGCCGCGGCGGTGGTCAGGGCGTTGCCGCCAAAGGTGGAGCCGTGATCGCCGGGGACCAGCGCCATGGCCGATTCCTTGGACATGAAGGCGCCGATGGGAACGCCGTAACCCAACCCCTTGGCCAGGGTAATAACGTCCGGCTCCACGTTGTATTCCTCGTACCCGAACAGGCTGCCGAGGCGGCCCATTCCGGTCTGAACCTCATCCAGGATCAGCAGCAGGTTGTTCCGGTCGCACCACTCTCGCACCCGGACCAGGTAGTCGTCGTCGGGAATGTTGACTCCCCCCTCGCCCTGCACCGGCTCCAGCATTACGGCAGCCGTCCGGTCGGTTGTGGCGTTCATAATGGCTTCCACGTCGTTGAAGTCCACGTGGACGAACCCGGGCTGCAGGGGGAGGAAGGCTTCCTGATAGTGGGGTTGCCCGGTGGCGGCAACGGTGGTGGCGGTGCGGCCGTGGAAGGAATTGAAGGCGGTGATGACCTCGTAGGCCCCGTCCCGGTTTGCTTTGCCGTACTTCTTGGCCAGTTTCAGGGCGCCCTCGTTGGCCTCGGCCCCGCTGTTCCCGAAGAAGACCCGGTCCAGGCAGCTGTTTTCCACCAGCAGCTCGGCCAGCTGCAGTTGGGGCACCGTGAAGAACTGGTTGGACGTCTGAATCAGGGTGCCGGCCTGCTCCACGATGGCCTGGGTGATGGCAGGGTGGGAATGTCCCAGATTGTCCACGGCCCACCCGGCGACGAAGTCCAGGTACTCCTTGCCATCAGCGTCCCAGACCCGGGTGCCCTCGCCCTTGACGATTACCACGGGCTGCCGGCGCACGGTTTGGGCGTAGTACTGCTGTTCCTTGGCGATCCACTGCTCGCTAATGGTCATGGGGTCTTTCCTCCTCTAACGATCGCCGCCTCCGGGAGATCTTCACAAGGCAACTTGTCTAGTATTCCCTTCTATGGCTCCCTTGACGGCTCGGCCAATGCTTCCCTGAGTCCTTCCAGGGACTGCTGCAATTGCAGCAGTGAGTCCTGGAGGCCTTCTATTTCCTGTTCCATTTCCAGCAACTGGTCCAGAGCGCGGTCCCCGGATGCTTCAACCGGCGCGGACGCGGGCCCGCCGGATTCTGCCGCACCGTTGGCTTCCACCAGCATGGCGATGCCTTCGTTAATGGTATCCGCCATCACCAGGTTGCTGTCGTCGGCTAGTATAACCTGTTTTAGCTCGGGAAAGTTCAACGCCTGGGACTGCAGGTAGAGCGGTTCCACGTAGATTATAGTACCGGAGATGGGTATTACCAGAAGCTGCCCGCGGATTATCTGGGAACCTGACCCGGCTCCCCACAGGGTAAACTGCTGGGAAACGGTCTTGTCGTTTTCAATCCTGGCCTCAACCTGGCTGGGGCCATCTATCTGACGGTCGGTGGGCAGTTGGAAAGCCAAGAGCTGGCCGTAGTTGGGCCAGTCGCTGCGGGCGGCCAGCCATGACACCAGGTTCTTCTTCTCGCCGGCGGGCGTGAATGGCATGAGCAGGATGAATTCCTCGTTAGCCTCCCCCGGCAGCTTCAACTGCAGGTAGGACGGCACCACGGCGACGCCGGGCTTGGCGATCCGCGTCTCCAGCGGAATCGCCCACTGCTCGGCCTGGTTGAAGAATACCTGCGGATCGGTGACGTGGTAGCGCAGGTACAGCTTGGTCTGGGTCGAAAACAACCCCACCGGGTACCGGATGTGCTTTCGCAGATCGGCTGGCATTTCCGACATGTCCTGGAAAAGTTCGGGGAAGGCCCTCCGGTACATCTGCAGCAGGGGGTCCGCCGGGTCTATGACATAGAAGGCCGCCGTCCCGTTGTAGGCGTCTATGGTGATCTTGACGCTGTTGCGAATGTAGTTGTAGCCGTGTTCGCTGGGTGTCGAGTAGGGGTAACGGTCGGTGGTGGTGTAGGCATCCTGGATCCACCATAGCTTTCCGCTATCGTCCAACACCGGGTAGGGGTCCCGGTCGAGCTTCAGGAAGGGCGCCAGCGCCCCCAGCCGGTTCGAGATCTGCCGGCGGTATTGCAGCCGGCTGTCCTGTCCGATCCGGTCGTTCAGCAGAAGGTTGATGTCACCCAGCTGGGCCGCGAAAGCCGCCCGCTGGAACAGGTTGCCCAGCGGTATCCCGCCGGTGCCGTCGTAGCCCTCATACTCCTCGTTGGGATTGACCTCCGGCAAGCTGGTGTTGACCACCGCGTAGTCCACCGGGGATTCTCCGTAGTAAATCTCGGGACGGGTTATCTCCAGCTTGCCGGTCAACGGAATGTCCTGTATGAAAAACTCCGGACGGCCCTCGCCCGGAGTGAACCCGGTGGCCGGACTCATGGCGACGCCATACCCGTGGGTGTACTGGAGCCGCTGGTTGACCCAGTTCTGCGCCGCGGGGTCCAGGTTTTCCGAGTACAGTTCCCGAGCCGAAACCAATACCTGCCTGACCCGTCCGTCGATCTCATAGCGGTCCGAGTCCATGTTCAAAAAATTGTAGTAGAGCTTCATGAACTGGAGCTGGTTGTACGCGTCGCGCAGCGGTCCGGTGTCCCAGAGGCGGATGTTGTCCAGGGTGTCCTGGTTGGCCCGGATGGCCGCCTCATCCAGCTTGCCGTCCGCCGGGTAGACGCTCTCCTTAATCTGGTCCAACTGATAGGCCGCCCGGGTGGCCTCGATGTTTCGCTCGATGAATGAGGCTTCCCTGGCAAATTCGTTGGGGGAAACCTGGAGCCGCTGGAACACCAGCGGGAACACCAACCCCGCCAGTACCGCCACGATGGCCCACAGGCTGAAGGAAGCCGCCATTAAGCGGAATCCGCGGTAAAAGATGCTCCCCACCATCCCGGCGGCGGAAAGCAGGGCGATGACCGTCAGCAGCAGCAGGGCTGGCACCCTCGCCTGAACGTCGGTATAAGTCGCGCCGTAGACCGCTCCTCCCTCCGAATGCACCAGGCCGTAGATACTGAGAACGTGCCCCACGGCCAGGACAAGCATCAGCACAGCGCCCAAGATGGCGGCATGACGCAGCATCCGGGGAGTAATCACCATGTTCATGCCCCGCAGCCCGAACATGGCCAGGTACACCGCCAGGGACGAAACGATGACCGTTATAACCAGCGCCAGAAGCCAACCCTGGACGAAATTCAAAGCAGGCAGGATGACGACGTAGAAGGAATAGTCCCGGCCAAAGGCGGGGTCAGAAATGCCAAAGGGCACCCTGGCGAGCAGCAGGAAGACCGACTCCCACCGGCCGGCCATCGCCGTTCCGAATATGGGCGAGGCTATCAGCAGCACCAGCGCCATACCGGCGCCTATCAGCGTCAGGAGCAGGCGGAAAGTGTCCACGGTCACCGGCAGCGATGTTGGCCCCCAGGAAAGCTTGATGGCCTGGGAAAAATTGAAAAGGAGAATCAGGGAGGCGAGCCCCGTCCCCAGGCAGAACAGGAGCGCTTTGATCAGGGCGATCTGGAAGAAAACCTCCCCGAACCCCAACAGGTCGAACCACACCAGGTTGGTGTAGAAGTACACCAGCCACCACACCGCCAACCCCAGCGTCACCGCCGCACCGGCGAATAAACTTCCCCGGATCAGGCGATGGAGCGCCCTCGCGCTGATTCCCGGCAGCGGGGGAGGAGCGTCTTCCGAGTCGTTGGTCAGGTCGTAGCTCATGGGTGCTCATAAATTCCGGCGGCGCCGGTGTGGCGCCGGGAAATCCGGAAATTTCGTGAAACAGTCTGACTCAAGAGAGTTGGAACACCGATCAGCGTGGCCGCCCGTTGTCGGGCCCGCGGAAGATGGGCCGATTCACAGGTTGCCCACCAGGCGGGTCCCCTGGGCTGCGCCATTTATGCAGTCCAGCAGCGCGTTGGGCTGGGTACCGTCGATGATCTGGGCCTGGGGGACGTTTTCCAGGGCCGTGATGCACGCCTCAAGTTTTGGAATCATTCCTCCGCTGATTACGTTGGACTGGCGGAGAATACTGGCTCGGCGGCGGTCCAGATGGGGGATGACCCGCCCGTTGCCGTCCATGATTCCAGGCACGTCGGTCAGGAACACCAACCGCTCCGCTTTCACCGCCCGGGCCACCGCGCCGGCCGCGGTATCACCGTTGATATTCAGCGGCTTCCCCGCGTGGCCCGAACCGTCCTGCCGGTGCATTGCCAGCGGCGCCATCAAGGGAATATATCCGCTTTCGGCCAGAGTCTCCAGGGGCCCGGAGTTGACCTCGACCACTTCACCCACGAAACCCAGATCCGGGTTGGCAATGTGCGCCTGCAGGATTCCCCCGTCGATTCCGCTGATGCCCACCGCCCGGCCCCCGAGCTCGTGCAGCAGGCACACCAGGTCCTTGTTGATGAGGCCGGTGAGGACCGCGACCACGATGTCCAGGCTGGGGGCGTCAGTCACCCGCAGGCCGTTGACGAAACGGGGCGGGATTCCCTGCTTCTGCATCCAGTCGGATATGACGTTCCCGCCGCCGTGCACCACGATCACGTTCCGGCCCTGCTGCTGGAGCGTGACCAGGTCCTTGAGGCTGGTATCGTGGCTGCCCAGGGTGCTGCCACCAATCTTTACCACTATTGGCGGGCCGGACAACTCGGTCCTCCTGTTCGTCATGAGTGCCGCCGTGGGGCAGAGATTACGCGGGCAGGAGTCTCAACACGGTCTGTCACGCAGAACACCCCGCCGTCCTCTGGGGAAACCGCAGGTTGGGTCAAACCGGGCGCCATGGCGATGAATGCCGGACGCCGGTCAGGTAGTGTAAGCGCTGTTGATGATGACGTATTCCTGGGTCAGGTCGCAGCCCCACGCGGTGGCTTCCCCGTCCCCCAGGTTCAGTTGGACTCGGATCGATACCTCGGGCTGCCTCATCAGCGCGACCACCGCGTCCCGGTGGAAGGGTATGGGGCTGCCCGCCTCCATGATGCACACCCCGTTGATGAAGAGGTCGATCCTGGTTTCATCGGCAGCGGCGCCGCTGCGCCCCACCGCCATCAGGATGCGCCCCCAGTTGGGGTCGGCTCCGTAGACCGCCGACTTGACCAGGTTGGAGGCCGATATGGTGCGGGCCGCCCGGCGGGCGTCTTCCGCATCCCTTGCTCCCGACACCTCCACGGTAATCAGGTGAGATGCGCCTTCTCCGTCCCTGGCCAGCTCCCGGGTCAGGTAGATGCAAGCCTGCAACAGGGCTTCCTTAAAGGTCTCGGCATCCGGCGTGCCGGCGGCAATGGCATCATTGCCGGCCATCCCGTTGGCCAGCACCAGAAGCGTGTCGTTGGTGCTGGTGTCGCCGTCGACGCTAAGCATGTTCAGCGACGAATCGGCCACTTCCTTTATCATGCCGTCCAGCAACCCAGGTTCCACGGCGGCGTCGGTGGTGATAAAGGAAAGCATGGTAGCCATGTCGGGATGAATCATCCCGGAGCCCTTGGCCACGCCGCCCAGGAGGACGCGCTTTCCTCCGGCCTCAAACCGCACCGCAACCTCCTTGGGATGGGTGTCGGTGGTCATCATCGCCCGGGCCACGTCGTGCCCGCCGTCGTCTCCGGTGGCGAACTCGATGCGTTCAACCCCGTCCCGGATCAGCGACATGGGAAGCTCCACGCCGATGACGCCGGTGCTGCAAACCAGCACCTCCTCCGGGTTGGATCCCACCTTGTGCGCGGCCACTGCGGTCATTTCCTTCGCGTCTATGTACCCCTGCTCTCCGACCGAGGTGTTGGCTATCCCGGCGTTGACGATTATGGCCCGGGTGGGCGATTGGGCCAGGTTCTCCCGGTTCACCGTAACCGTCGGGGACTTAATGGTGCTGGTGGTGAAGACGCCGGCCGCCGCGCAGGGGGCCTCGGACACGATTATTCCCAGGTCCAGCTTATCCTCGGAATAGGTCTTCAACCCGGCGTAGGTCGCCCCCGCCGAAAACCCCCTCGGGGTGGTCACGGTGCCGCGTTCAACAAAGGTGATGGGGCCGGCCATCGAACAAACTCCGCCACTGGCTGGATTGTGCTGCTATTCTATTGCGCCCGGCGCAACACCGGAATCCCCCCTGCTCACGCTTCGCATCATCGCAGCAGGGGGACAGGTGCGGAGTATAACATAGGAGACCAGCCAACCGGCCCGCCGGACCCATGCTGCATGGGTCCACCACACCCCTTCTAAACCGCAGCCCCTCGGCTTCCTGTAATCGCCACTCCAAGCCCTTCCGCCGCTCGCCCCCCCGGCTGCCTCTGGGGCACGGGCCGCCGCTCTACCCCGCCGCTTCGGGCCTCGGGGGGCTGGCGGGCTGCGGGGCGTCTGCTCCCGTTCCGGCCATCGGCTCTCGCCTTGACAACCCGGTTTGCCCGGCTACAATTTTTCCAGATGCCGGAATCGGTTCGCGCAAGGAGAAAATGTATGCCGTTTTACACCAATGGCGACGTCACCATCCACTATGAGGAGGTAGGGTCCGGTTTCCCCCTGCTGGCGACCCCAGGTGGGGGTTTGAACTCTGTTATGGACGGGTGGCCCAGGCAGGTTTTCAACGCCATGGAGGTCTTCAAGGATGACTTCCGCTGCATCACCATGGACCAGCGCAACGCTATCGGCGGCCAGTCCACCGGCCCGGTCCAGGTCGAAGACCCCTGGGGGGCCTTCGCCGATGACCAGTTGGGCCTCATGGACCACCTGGGGATCAATGAGTTCTTCTTCATCGGCTACTGCATCGGCGGCCCCTTTGCGATGAAGCTCGTCGAACGCGCTCCCGAGCGGGTTCTGGCCGCGGTCCTCTGCCAGCCCGTTGGACACGCCAGCGCCACGCCGGACTCCATGTACAACTCCGGGCACGATAGCTGGGGCCCCGAGCTGTGCTCCCAGCGGCCCGGCCTGACCATGGAGACCATTGATCAGTACCTGCACAACCTGTACCGCGTCCAACCGGATTTCATGTACAGCGTCTCCCGGGACTTCGCCCGCTCTTGCCAGACTCCGCTGCTGGTCATGCCCGACGACACGCCGTCCCATTCCCTGGAAGCCGCCATGGACCTTATCGAGATCGCTCCCAGGGCCGAGGCGACCCCCTATCCCTGGAAGGAGGCCGAGGACATTAAGGCCGCCACCATCAATCAGGTGCGCGACTTCCTCAAGTCCCACCAGCCCGTAAAAGCCGGCGGCTGAACGGCGATAACGTCAGGGGTCCGTCAAGGGCGCCCCTGACGACGTGAACCGCCCCGGGGCAATCGCACTAAGGAGGTGGGCCCATGAAGTACGACAAGATAATCATCGGGGCCGGTTCGGCCGGATCCATCCTGGCCACCCGGCTGACCGAAGACCCCAATTGCTCCGTCCTGCTGCTGGAGGCCGGCGCCGACTATCCCAACTTTGAAGACCTTCCCGAGGAGGTCAAGTTCGGCTACGCCACGGAAGCTGATGTGATGACCAGCGACCACAACTGGCAGTTCACCGGAAAGGCGACCGAGGATGCACCGCCCATGATGGTCCCCCGGGGCAAGGTGACCGGGGGCTCCAGCGCCATCAACGGACAGGTCTTCCTGCGGGGAGTCCCCGAGGACTATGATACCTGGGCGTCCTTCGGCAACGACGAGTGGACCTTCCAGAAGCTGCTGCCCTTCTTCCGCAAGATCGAGACCGACCCGGACTTTGGCGGGGACGACTTCCACGGCAGCGACGGCCCCATCCTGATGCACCGCTTCAAGCGGGAGACCTGGCTGCCCGCCCAGGAAGCCTTCTACCAGGCCTGCCTGGCTGCCGGCTACCCGGACTGCGCCGACCACAACCATCCTGAAACCTGGGGCGTTGGTCCTACGCCCCTGAACAACCCCAACGGCATCCGCATGAGCACTGCCCTGGGCTACCTGGACCAGGCCCGGCACCGCCTCAACCTGACCATCCGCCCCAACTGCACCGTGTACCGGCTCATCTTCGACGGCAACCGGGCCACCGGCGTCGACCTGGAAAGCGGCGGCGAGAGGTTTGTCGTTGAGGGCGAGGAGATCATCCTGTCCGCCGGGGCAATTGGCTCCCCGCAGATCCTGATGCTCTCCGGCGTAGGACCGGCGGAGCATCTGCGAAGCCTGGGCATCCCCGTTGTTTCCGACAAGCCAGGGATCGGTCAGAACATGCGCGACCACCCCGGCGTATGGGTGACCTGGCGCACCAGGGAAGGGTTCGACTTGGACGGTATCAAGCCCCGGATGCAGCTCACCCTGCGCTACACCGCCGACGAGTCAGACCTGCGCAACGACATGAAGATTTCCATGCAGTCCTTCGCCACCGAGCGGGTGAACCGGGGCGGCAACCGGATGCAGCCCCTGGGCATCCGCATGACCGCCGGCATCTACCTGGCCGTCGGGGCCGGCGAGCTCAGGCTGGCCTCCACGGATCCGGCGGACCAGCCTGTCCTGGAATATCACTACCTGGAGGAGGAGTTCGACCGGAAGCGGCTCCGCGAGTCGGTCCGCATCTGCGTGGCTCTGGGCGAGGACGAGGCGTTCAAGGACATCATCCAGGAGCGGGTGGACCCCACCGACGCCGACCTGGAGTCCGACGAGGCCCTGGATGCGTGGATGAACCGCGAGGTCACCACATCCCAGCACATATCCTGCACCTGCAAGATGGGCCCCGCCGACGACCCGATGGCAGTTGTGGACCAGTACGGCCGGGTCCACGGCCTGGAGGGACTGCGGGTGGTGGACGCCTCCATCATGCCCGACTGCATCCGCGCCAACACCAACGTAACCACCATGGCCATCGGGGAGCGGGTGGCGGATTTCATCACCAGCGGAAAGTAATCCGGCTGGGATACACTGTTGACTGGGGCGAAGTGACGGGGAGGCCGCGAGGCTTCCCCGTTTTGTTTTGCGGGTCGCAATCTGCGGTGGTTTGCCGCTCGCTCGAGCCGGTGTGTACACTAAACACCATTGATAGCCGAGAAGTGATACGAAGGCTGGAACGCGAAGGGTGGATTCCCCACAACTCCAGGGGCAGCCATCGCCAGTTTACACACCCCGATAAGCCGGGCCGGGTCACGGTCCAGCGCCCCCGACGGGATATACCCTTGTCGACGTTGCGCAGCATCTTTCGGCAGGCCGGGTGGGATTGGAGGACGCGATAATGCGATACCCCATCGTGGTTCACAAGGACGAGGGTAGTTGCTACGGGGTAACCGTGCCCGACCTTCCCGGGTGCTTCTCAGCGGGCGACACCCTGGAAGAGGCTATGGAGATGTCCCAGGAAGCCATTCTCTGCCACGTCGAGGGGTTGCTGATGGATGGCCAGCCCATTCCTGAGCAGCAACCGTGGGAGGTCCATCGGGCCGATCCCTACTACGCCGACGGTCTCTGGGCCCTGGTGGATGTGGACCTTTCCAAGGTGTCCGGCAAGACGGTGCAGGTGAACATCACCATGCCTGCCCCCATCCTGGCGTTGACCGACGAAGTTGCGAAGCGGGAGGGTGAGACGCGCTCCGGGTTCCTGGCCCGCGCGGTCCTGGAGTACGCGCATCGAAAAGCGGTGGCGTAATCTCCTGAGCGGTCTTTCCGGTACGGCGTCCATCCAAACTACCCGGAACCATCCCCCCAGGACACTTGCAACCCTGCCCGTGGCCGCGCGATACTGGTTATGTCTTTTTCATATATTCCAAGCTTCAGGGCGGCTGGGGCAGGAGGGTAAATATGTCTGCGGTCAGGACCACTTTCTACTGCGTCAAATGCAACCACACCGGGTTTTCCACCGATGAGTTTCGCGCCACGGGCGGCAACTTCGCCAAGCTCTTCGATGTCCAGAACAAGAAGTTCACCACCGTGTCCTGCAACCAGTGCGGCTACACCGAAATCTACAAGGGCGACACTTCCAAGCTGAGCAACATCTTCGACTTCTTCGCCGGATAGTGCGGAAAACTCCAATAGGGTACGTGACCAGAAATCTGCAGGACTGACTCGGCCGAGAGTGGGTGCCTATTCTCGCACATCCTCTTAGCTGAACGGCTGCGGAGAGGTCCACGTCCTGACCGTCGAGCCGGAACGGCAGGGTCATCCCGGCATTGAATTCATCCTTGGGCTTCAACTTCCCCGTGCTGCCGACGGAGTGGTGTAACGCAGTGGACCGGTTCGGCCAGGCTTGGCGGGCAGGTTTCTCGGCGGAACCCGCCGGATGATGTCTCTGCTTGACCCCCTGTTTGCCGTCCACCTTGGTATAGTAGAATTGCATGGAGTCAGAGCAAACGTCGCAGGTCAGAGGTCTGGGCTGTGAATGGCAAGTAGAAGAGTAAAAGGGACTCAAGTTCCTTCTTGAGGCCGATTTCCTCCCGCATTTCGTGTTCAATAATCCCATAAAGCCGGTGTAGCTCAGTGGCAGAGCAACGGTTTCGTAAACCGTAGGTCAAGGGTTCGACTCCCTTCACCGGCTCCACTTTTTTGAGCACGAATTCAGCCCTCCATGCCTTCCACCGGACCCACCGATTTCCTCATTTCCGGCTCCTGCAAGCCTGTGGGCCAATCCCTCATTTCATTGGGGACAATGGGCCGAGGGTCGGCCGGGCCACAGGGGTTAAAGGAGAGGAGGCGGGCAAGGAACGAAACCACCTAAATTGCACCGCTGCCGACGCGGAAGTTCCGGTTGAAGAAAAACCCGCCACCCATTATTATGGTCTTTCGCCCACTGGAAGGGCGCCTTTATCCTTAGGCCATCCCAATGGAGGCGTAACTGATACCATGTACCTGGACCTGCACTCCCACTCGGTTTCCTCCGACGACTCCCGCGCCACTGTTGAACAATACGTCAAATGGATCCAGGTCCTGCGGAACAAGCGGGGCTACACGGTGGACGGTTTCGTCCTCACCGAGCACCGGAAGTTCGATGCCGATTTGGACTATTCCCAACTGGCGAAGGAATATAACGTCCTGATCCTCAAGGCGTCGGAACTGGACACCCGGTACGGCCACTTCCTGGTTTACGGGGTCACCCCCGGGTTGACCCGGGACATCAACTTTGCCGACGTGCGGATGGACGCCAGGGAATTGATGAAAGCCGCACGGCACCACGGAGCCATCGCGTTCCCCGCCCATCCAGGAAGGTACGGCATCGGCTTCGTTGACTACATGGAACAAGGCGAGGAATTCGACGACGTTAGCATCGTTGAACGCGTGAACGGAGGCAGCCGGGCCGGCGAGAATGAACGGGCCGAAGAGCTGTGCCAGTCCATGGGATACCTGGGCACCGGCGGCAGCGACGCCCATCTTGCCAGCCACCTGGCATCCTGCCTGACCAGGTTCGAGGCTGACATACGCAATGAGGCCCAGTTGGTCGAGGCGTTGCTTTCCGGCAAGTTCGAACCAGTCCGGGTGGAAGCCACCGTCGCCCAACTCGTACAGGAGCGCTCACTATGACGATGGAACTGGAATACGACCGGTCCCTTTACGGCGTTGAACACGAGGCCGGTCCCTTTGAAGTGACCCGGGAGATGGTGCTGGCCTTCAGCGAGAGCACCGCGGAACCCGCGCCAGTGTTCAGCGATGACGAGGCCGCCGCGGAAGCTGGGTTCCCGGGCCTCATCGCCCCTCCGACCATGTGTACCCTCTTCGTGCGGCACGTCGAGCTCCCCGATATCCAGCTCAAGTTCGGGCGTGCCCGGTTCCACGCGGGCCAACGAGTACAGGCCCGCGCTCCCATCTATGCCGGGGACCAGCTTACGGCATCGTCCCACCTCAAAGACGTTTACGCCAAGACGGGACGGAGCGGGACGATGGTCTTCACGGTATGGGAGACCACTTTCCGCAACCAGCACGGCGACGTTGTTGCCGACGTTCAGGAGTCCTACGCGGCCAGGGAGTAACCATGACCGAGCGGGCCACTGCATCGGAGTTTAAACGAGCGTAATAGCATGGAGCGACAAGCAACCACCTTCTTTGAAGACGTCGACTTGGGAGACGAAATCGGACCCCTCCAGAAGATTGTCAGCGACCCGGAGGTCGTTAACTTCTGTGAGCAGTGGGGCAACCCGATGCCCAACCGCTTCACCGATGCCGCCACCGCCGAGCGGTCCCGGTTGCCCTATCCGATTCTGCCCGGGGTGATGAGCATGGCCCTCATGGCCCAACTGCTCACCCAGTGGGCGGGCCCCGCCGCCATGCGGGACCTGGACGTGGTGTTCCGGCAGCCCGTTCCCCACAACAAGCCGCTGAATATCTCCGCCACGGTTACCGACACCCGCCAGGAAGACGGCGAAAACCTGGTGGAGTGCGACATCCTGATGACCGGCGAGGCCGGGGAACGCTACGTCGGCGGGACCGCGCTAGTCAGCCTGCCCAGCAAATCCGCCTGACCCCGCCACCGCTATGTTGGACCGCCTGCGGCAGGCAGCGTTTCTCGTCCGGGACCTTCCTGAAGCCGAGTCGCTCTATCGCCGCATCCTTGGACTGCAGCCGTCCTCCCGCCGGGAGTTTCCCGAATACGGACTAGCCAGCATGGTTATGCCGGCGGGGGAGGGCACGTTTGTGGAACTGCTGCAACCGACGGCAGAGGACTCTCCGGTGGGCCGTTTCCTGCAGCCCCGGGGCGAGGCCCCGTACCGGCTGGTGTTTGAGACTTCCTTCTACGACCGTTTGATTCCGCACCTGCGGTCCATGGGGATCCAGGCGACCGCCGAGTCTGACTTCGACGGCTACCGGTCCGCGTTCCTGCACCCGGAGGATACCAATGGGGCGTTCCTAGAAATCGTGGAAGTCACCGCCGAGGACAATCCTTGGCCACCGGCCGGACCGGACTGGCAGTCCGCCCCCACGCCCGAAGGATTAACCCAGCTGCGGCAGTCGGCGGTCCTGGTGAACGACCTGGACCGGGCCATCGAACGCTGGAGCGCCATGTTCGGAATCGCTCCCACCCGCCGGTTCCAGATCAGCTTCACTGACCTGGAAATCGCGGTACTTCCGCTAAATGACCGGCGGACCTTCATCGAGTTGGCCCAGCCGACCAGCCCGGACACTTCTTCCGCCCGATTCCTCCAACGCTACGGCGAAGGAATCTACCTCACCATCTTCGAGATCAAGGACTCGTTGGCGACCGACGCTTACCTGCAGGGCCAGGATATCCGCTTCGCGACTTCCCGGAGGACGGACAACTACGTTAACCTGGGCTTCAACTCCATCTGGCTGCACCCCGCTTCCATGAAAGGAGCGTTCATCCAGTTGTCCCAGGTTCTGGCGGAGGATAATCCCTGGCCTCCGGCCGGCGACGACTGGCATTTGTGACGGGCTGCCGATATCCTCTGATACGATACTCAGGTTCTGACAAGGAGCCATCATGTACAACCTGGACGGAAAAGTCGCCATCGTAACCGGCGCCGGCGGCAAGAACGGGATCGGCCGCGCCATCGCCACCCGCCTCGCCTCGGAAGGGGCCGACGTTGTGGTGACCGACGTGACCGCTTCCCTGGAGGCTATCCGGCCCGAAGACCGGGAAGCCGGTTGGGAGGGCTTGCCCAGCGTGACCTCCGAAATCGAGGCTCTGGGCCGCCAGTCCCTGGGAATTTTCTCCGATGTGTCGGACTCCGGGCAGGTACAGTCCATGGTGGACGAGGTGCTGCAACGCTTCGGGCACATAGACATCCTCGTCAACAACGCCGGTTCCCGTCCGGGACGGGACCGGGTCCCGGTGGTGGAACTGGAAGAGGACGCCTTCGACGAGGTAATGCGGGTCAACGTGCGGGGCACCTACCTGGTTTCCCGCGCCGTGGCCCGGCACATGGTGGGACGGGGCGGCCCCGGGAAGATAATCAGCATATCCTCCGGGGCCGGCAAGCGGGGCATCGCCCGCTATGCCGCCTACTGCGCCTCCAAGTTTGCCATTGTCGGGTTCACCCAGGCCCTGGCCCAGGAGCTGTCCGCCCAGCGCATCAACGTCAACGCCATCTGCCCCGGCCTGGTGGACACGGAGCGGGTGGACTTCATCGCCGCCGCTTTGGTCCCGCAGGGGCAGTCCTCCGAGGAACACCGGGCCATGATGATCCAGGACCGGAACACCCGAGTGCCGCTGGGCCGGGTGGCCGTCGGGGACGACATCGCCAGGATGGCCGCCTTCCTGGCATCCGAGGAGTCCGACTACATCACCGGCTTGTCCATCAGCGTTTCCGGCGGCGCAGAGATGAACTAGGCCGGCCCGGCCGGAGAAGAACCATGCCACTGCCTCGTTCCGAAGTCGAACATATCGCCGCGCTGGCCCGCATCGGGCTGACCGATGAGGAGGTCGAAACCCTCCGGGAGCAACTTGGCCAGATTCTCGACCAGTTTGAAGTCCTTCGCGGTTTGGACACCTCGGGGGTCGCGCCCACCGGCCACGCCGGCAGCCTGCAAACCGTGTTGAGGGACGACGAAGCGTCGGAATGCCTCCCCCAGGAGGATGTGCTGCGGAACGCCCCGGTGACCGACGGTGAGTTCATCCGGGTCAAGCCGGTGCTGGAGGAGTAGGCGTTGCCCCAACTCTGGCAGCTGGGCGTCGGCGAGGCTCACGGCCTTCTCTCCCGGCGCGAAATCACATCGGCCGAACTCACCCAGGCATTCCTCGACCGGACCCGGGATGTGGAGGAGCGGGTCAAGGCGTTTGTCACCGTCAGCGCGGGCACCGCCCTGGAACATTCCGCAGAGGCGGACCGGGCCATTGCGGCCGGGGAAGGTTATCCACTAACCGGCATCCCCGTTCAGGTCAAGGACCTCATCTGCACCGCCGGTATCGCCACCACCTGCGCTTCCCGGATGCTCGAGGACTATGTCCCGGTCTATGACGCCACCGCTTACCGCCGGATTCGGGACCGGGGAGCCGTCCTGCTGGGCAAGGGAAACATGGACGAGTTCGGGATGGGTTCGTCCTGCGAAAACTCGGCCTTCTTCCCATCCAGCAACCCCTGGGACTTGTCCCGCATCCCGGGCGGAAGCAGCGGCGGAGCGGCGGCGGCTGTGGCGTCGGGAGAGGCGCCCTACGCTCTGGGCTCCGATACCGGCGGAAGCATCCGCCAGCCCGCGGCCATGTGCGGCGTCGTGGGGCTGAAACCCACCTACGGCCTGGTGAGCCGTTATGGCCTGGTCGCCTACGCCTCATCCCTGGACCAGATCGGTCCCATCGCCCGCAGCGTCGCCGATTGCGCCCTGGTCCTGGAAGCCCTGACCGGCCACGACCCAAGGGATGCGACCACCCTTCCCGACCAGCCCCGGGACTATGTTTCCGCCCTTACCGGGGACATCCGCGGGATGCGGATCGGCGTCCCGGAGGAATACTTCGGGGAAGGGACCCAGCCGGGGGTTTCGGGAGCCGTGCGGGCAGCCATAGCCGTCCTGGAATCCCTGGGGGCCGCCGCCTTTCCGGTCTCGCTGCCTACCACTCCCCACGCCCTGGCCTGCTACTACATCATCGCTCCCTCCGAATGCTCGGCCAACCTGGCCCGCTATGACGGCGTCAAGTACGGCTACTCCTTCCAGGACACCAACGACACCTGGGAGGCCATGGAGCAGACCCGGGAGCGGGGATTTGGCATAGAGGTCAAGCGCCGGATAATGCTCGGCGCTTACGCCCTGTCCTCGGGCTATTACGACGCTTACTACCTGAAGGCCCAGCAGGTGCGGACGCTCATCCGGGAAGACTTTGCGCGGGTTTTCCGGGAGGTGGACGCCTTGGCCACGCCCACGTCTCCGGTGGTCGCCTTCCCGAAGGGCGAGAAGGTCAACGACCCGGTGCAGATGTATCTCATCGACGTTTGCACCCTTCCGGTCAACATCGCCGGGCTTCCGGGCATATCCGTCCCCTGCGGCTTTTCCGATGGCCTGCCCGTGGGAATGCAGCTTATCGGCCCCCACCTGTCCGAACCAAATCTCCTGAACATCGCCCACGCCTACGAGCAGGCCACGGACTGGCACCGGATGCGGCCGGAGGTCTAGGAGTCTTCCAATGTCTGGGTTGCCGAATACTCCGGTACAGTAAGGTATTGCCGGGGTTTGACCTTTTCGGTGGTGTCCATAAATCGGTCGAGCCTGTCAGAAGTTTCTGGAGCGAGGTAAGGCTCGTGGCATTGCAGGCATACGTCGGCGGGTAAGTCGCGGATGACCATCAATTGCTGCTGGCGCCAAATTTCCAGGGTGGCCGTCCCCGGCTCCAACTGCCCTCCACACAAATCGCAGCGGTCGTCAAGCGCACAGTTCATGCCCAAGTCAGGCGGTTTCTCGTGGAAGCGGGCCATTGGCTGCCAGTACCCGCACTTCTGTATCCAACCGGTCCCCCAGACTGTCTTTGGCGATTTCCAAGTCGTAACTGCGTTGCAGGTTCAACCAGAACCGTTCAGAGGTCCCGAAACACCGGGATAACCGCAGCGCCGTTTCCGCCGTAACCGGGCGGTTGCAACTGACAATCCCACCCACGGCGTCGGGCTCGAGTCCCAAATCCTTGGCCAGGCTCTCGGGAGAGATTCCCAGCGGCTTCATGAATTCTTCAAGCAGGATTTCCCCCGGATGAACGGGACTCAACTTGTCCGCATCCACTGGAGCCTCCTATCGACCGTCCAAGTTTGATTTCATAACGTTGCCAACACTGATTCCAACCCACGTTTGACCAAATCCTGATGTGCGGCATGTTCATCAGCGTATTTGCCTAGAGTCACCAACGCTTGTACCTTCGCGCAGTCATCGACTGACAGCTTAACGCAGCAACCCGACCGATTCGACAGGTCAATTCTCATTTGGTTCTCGGGATCCGCTCCGGCTTCTTGAGCGACCTCCTGTTCCATATTGGTTTTGTTGGTGTTCATGCTTTCGCCGTCGGCGCGAGGTTCGGCCCCAGACGGATAGTATCGGTAACGCCCGTCGCGTCCTTTTACGCGGCTTAAACCGTATTTCCGATAGTATTTGTGCAAGGTACATACCAATGAACTCCGAGGGTCATCCGCTGCACTTAAAGGAATGCCTTCGCGATCGAAATGAAATTTAGCGGCTTCATAGGCATCGTTAGCTGTAGCACCAGGGTTGGCCGTGATCCATGCCGTGGCAAACTTTGAAAAACCGGAAATCCTTTGCGGTTCCATAATTTAGCAATCCAAACCCATTATTAGCATAGCTAGCCGATAGGCAAAGTATAATGCCTATGGTCTTTTGTGTCAAAGAGTCATAAGACATATATTTGCTTGGCTATGGTTGGTGCCCTAACGTTCTCGGTGCTAAAATTCGGCCACCGACCTTTCCCCTGAGAGGTGGCTGTCATGCCAGTCCAACCCACCAGAATCAAAGACATCCTCGACCGGGAATCCGCCGGTGGAGAAGTCCAGGTCCAGGGCTGGGTCAAGACCAGGCGTTCCTCCGGCGCTGTCACCTTCATCCAGATCAGCGACGGCTCCACCCTCAGCGACCTCCAGGTGGTGGTGGAGGAGTCCTGCCCCGACTATGCCCTGGTTGACGCCCTGAACACCGGCGCGAGCATCAGCGCCAGGGGGAGCCTGGTCCCGTCCCAGGGGCGCGGGCAGAAGTTCGAGGTCAACGCCGGCAGCCTGACCGTCCTGGGACTGGCCGACCCGGAGACCTATCCCTTGCAGAAGAAGCGCCACACCCTCGAGTTCCTCCGGGAGATTGCCCACCTGCGTCCCCGGACCAACACCTTCGGGGCGGTGGCCCGGGTCCGCAACGCTACCGCTTTCGCCATCCACAGCTTTTTCCAGGAGCGGGGTTTCCAGTACATCCAGACCCCGATGATCACGGCCAGCGACGCCGAGGGCGCCGGAGCGATGTTCCGGGTCACCACCCTGGACCTCAAGGACCCGCCCCGCCAGAACGGCGAGGTGGATGCGACCGAGGACTTCTTCGGGCGTCCCGCCTTCCTCACCGTCAGCGGGCAACTGGAGGCGGAAATCTTCGCCTTGGCCCTGTCCAATGTCTACACCTTCGGGCCCACCTTCCGCGCCGAGAACTCTAACACCTCCCGTCACCTGGCGGAGTTCTGGATGGTCGAGCCGGAGGTCGCCTTCTGCGACCTGGACGGGTTGGCCGATCTCGCCGAAGACTTCCTGAAATCCGTCTTCGCCTACGTCCTGGAACACTGCCCGGAGGATATGGAGTTCTTCAACCGTTGGTACGACAAGGCCGCCATCGAAACCCTGAACGGCATCATCGAGTCCTCCTTCGAGCGGATTACCTACACCGAAGCCATCAAGATGCTGCAAGCATCCGGCGAGTCCTTCGAGTTTCCCGTGGAGTGGGGCCATGACCTTCAATCAGAGCACGAGCGTTACATAACCGAAAAGAGGATTGGAAAGCCGGTCGTGGTCACCGACTACCCCAGGGACATCAAGGCCTTCTATATGCGCCTCAACGACGACGGCGACACGGTGAGGGCCATGGACGTCCTGGTGCCCCGCATCGGGGAAATCATAGGCGGCAGCCAGCGGGAAGAACGGCACGACTTGTTGTTGGACCGGATGCGGCAGGCCGGGCTGGATGAACGGGACTATTGGTGGTACCTCGACCTGCGCCAGTACGGCACCGTTCCTCATTCCGGGTTCGGGCTGGGGTTCGAGCGCACCGTCCAGTTCATCACCGGAATGCAGAATATCAGGGACATCAGCCCCTTTCCGAGAACTCCGAAGAACGCCGAGTTCTAGCGCGGATCTTCGGCGTCATCGCCCCCCGGGAGATTGGCCCGCAACGCAGTGTTTGACACGGTAGGAGGAACTTTGTAATCTGCTATTCACGGCGGGCGTCCGGGGCGGCATCCTCCATTTTCCACATTTCATGGCCCCGGTTGTATGGGAGAGAACCATGCCTCGGGCACGAAAAACCTCAACTCCCTCCGAAGCTCCCGAGGACGGACAGTCCCATGACCGGCTGTCCTCGGTCACCGAAAACTACCTGCTTTCCCTCTACAAGCTGTGGGAAGATTCAATGACTCCCACGGTCACCCAGATGACCGACGCTCTCAAGCAGCTTCCCCCCACCGAGGGCCTTGGGACCTCCGTGCCGTCGGTGGCGGGCATGATCCGCCGGATGCAGAAGCAGGGGTTGGTCGACCTGGGAGCGGACAAGCGCATTCGCTTGACCAGGCGTGGACTGGCCGGAGGCGAGGACATCGCCCGCCGGCACCGGCTGGCTGAATGGCTGGTAGTCAGTCTTCTCGGAATGGACCTGCACCAGGCCCACATCGAGGCCCACCAACTGGAACACGGGATGTCCCAGGAGTTGGAAGCCAAACTCTTGGAACGTCTCGGCTACCCCACCAAGTCTCCCTTCGGACGTCCAATCCCGGGTTCCGGCGAACCCAACGTCCCGGCCGGGTCGCTGACCCTCGACCAGGCCGTCATGGACGTTGAATACGTGGTGGAACGGGTGCCCGAGGAGGATTCCCAGCTCCTGCGCTTTCTCGACGATTCCTCCCTCATCCCCGGGCGCCGCGTTTCCGTGGTCGAAGCCGCGTCCTACGTCGGCGTGATGACGGTCAGCACCGAGAAGGAGCGGGTCCCAATTGGGTACAATGTGGCCCAGCAAATTATGGTGCTCCCCTACAAGCCGGACGGGGAACAGCCCCCTGCGCCGGAAGGTAATCCAGTAAATCAAATCCAGGAGTAGTACAAATGGCAGAAATTCTGGGTCTCGGTTGTTCTCATGCTCCCATGATCCTCAATCCGGCGGAACAGTGGCCGGAAATCCGGCGCCGCATCTACGGCGGCGTTCCCAACTACCAGGCTCCCGCCAAGATGGTCGAGGAACTGGGCGACGACAACGGCCTCAGCCACGACCGGGTCAACCAGCAGAAGATCGTTGACGCCTTCGCTGTCCTGAAGGACAAGCTTCATGCCTGGAATCCAGATCTCGTGATCGTGGTCGGCGATGACCAGGCCGAGAACTTCAAACGGGACAATCTGCCTACCTTCTGCCTCTACACCGGAGACCAGGTGGACGGCTATCCCTTCCACCGTCCCGGCGGGAAGATCAACATCTGGGACCAGCCCCAGGACAAGAAATACACCTTCCAGACCCCGGGGGCCTTCGCCACCGACATGGTCAACTTCCTGATCCTGGAAGGGTTTGATATGTCCTCGGCCACCGAGCTGAAGGGATGGGACTGGGGCCTCCCCCACGCCCACATCAACCCCCTGATGTTCCTGAACCAGGAGTGCAAGCTTCCCGTTCTGCCCCTGTTCGTCAACTGCTACGGCGAGGAAGCCGGCCCGGGTTATCCTCCCCGGCCCACCGCCAAGCGGTGCTACGAGCTGGGACAGGCAATCCGCAAGTTCCTGGACGGACGAGTGGAACGGGTCGCCATTGTGGCCTCATCCAGTTGGTCCCACAGCTTCCTGACCCACCGCTACAACTGCTCCGAGTTCGACGAGGAATTCGACCGCCGCACCTTGGGCTGGCTCAAGGAAG
Organism: Dehalococcoidia bacterium; assembly: GCA_965203675.1. Lineage (GTDB taxonomy): Bacteria > Chloroflexota > Dehalococcoidia > Lucifugimonadales > UBA3495 > CATOSK01. The sequence continues at coordinate 326,595 of CBDBDE010000002.1, forward strand.
GGAAGGGCCGCAATGTCGCCCAGTTCACGCCGGAGGAAATCCGACTTTCCGGCGACCACGAGTTCCTGAACTGGATCATCACCCTGGGAGTGGTGGGAGACAAGCCAGCCGAAATCGTGGAGACCCTGGACGAACAGTCCCAGGTTTCCTTCAAGGTCTTTGCCATCTGGGAATAGTGGCCGCAGGTCCCAGGGCGCAGGCGGCAATGGTAAGTCCACCAAAAACGCAGGCCGGAGGAATGGACCCTCCGGCCTGCTGCTTTATTGGCTGTCCCTGCCCAGCGTTTCCCGGACCGTAGCCCATCCTTCCGCCATGGTCCGGTCGGGAAAGGGCGGCGGGTCCTCCTGCTGTATGACCTTGACCACCACGAAGGTGGGTCCGGTCTGGGCCATGACTTCCTCCATGCCGATGAGCAATTCCTCCAGGCTGTCGAACTGGTAGGTCCGGGCATACCCGGCGCCGGTGGCAATGGAGGCGAAGTCCAGGTTGTCCAGCCCCCGGATGGGGATTCCCCCGGTGGAGCTGTAACCGGCGTCTTCAAACACGAAATGGACGAAGTTCTCGGGCTTGGACTCCCCCACGGTGGCCAGTCCGGCCAGGTCGGTTCTTAGGGTTGCGTCGCAGTCCAGCACCAGCACCTTGCGGTCGGGTTGCGCCAGGGACAGTCCCAGCCCCACCGCCGGCGCCCGGTCCATGCAGTCGGTGAGGTCCACGTCCAGGTCCCGTCTCTGGGATACCTGGTTCCACTCGCGCAGCGCCGCCGACGTTGCCACCACCAGGGCGTTGCCCCGGTGGAACTCCACTGCCTTGGCGGCATCCATGGCTGGTATCACCGCTTTAGTCCTCCCGTCGAATTCTTTCCGGCTGGTCTTCTTCCTGGTTTTGTTCCACCGCGGGGCCGTCATCCCGCGGCGCTCCGGTGAAACGCCTTGCGGTAACGATCAGGTACATCCCTACCAGGATCAGCCCTCCGCCGGCCACGCCCATGGGGACCCCGGTCCACAGAGATGATTGGAACAGGGACCGGTACAGGACCCAGAATCCCAGCCCGAAAACCCCGTAGGCCAGCAGCCGTCCCGCCAGCCCCTTCACGATAATTTTCAGCACAGTCATCGGTCAACCTGCCGCATCCTGGCCCGAAGGCAAGGCTCGATTGGCTGGATTGACTGCCCAAACGAAAACCGCCGGGACAACAACGCAGCCGTTGTCCCGGCGTGAATGGCCATATTGGGGCGGCCTGCCGAGTTACCGGACGCCCAGCGCCTCCGGCAGCTCGCGGAAAGCCTGCTGCACTGTCCGGCTGGGGCGGGTGCGGAACTGGACCGGCGTGTTTTCGATCTCCGGTTCCACCGCGAGGTGGACGAACACCGGCCCCTCAGCGGCCAGCACTTCGTCGATTCCAGTGGCCAGGTCTTCCAGGTTGTCGAAGGAGAACACCGCCGCGTAGCCCGCCGCCTTGGCCATCTCCTCCCAGTCCGTCTGGCTGGAGCCGGGGATGGGCTGTCCGCCGGTCACGGCGTAGACCCCGTTGTTGAACAGGAAGTGGTAGAGGTTGGACGGGGCCTTGTTGGCCAGCGTCACCAGCGTTCCCAGGTTCATCAGGAGGCTGCCGTCGCCGTCCAGGACGAACACCTTCTTGTCCGGCTGGGCCAGCGCAAGCCCCAGTCCCAGGGACGAAGCCTTGCCCATCGCCCCGGACACCGGAAGGTCGAATTTCTGGTCCGTCGTGACGGTGGGCAACCCGAAGTGAACGTTGTTGGCGTTCATCGTGGGAACTATCATGGAGCCGTCACGCTTGCTGTCAATCAGCCGGACCGCGTCTTGGTTGTTGATCATGGGTTGTCTCCTGGATTGGAATGGTCTTCAGGGAGTTATGGGTCCAAGCCCGTCCGTTAGCCCGACCCGAACTCTGCGCCGATCAGCACTCCCACCGGGCGCTGGGTCCGCTCCGCCTCTTCCATTGCGATGCTGATCCGGTCGGCGTCCTCGTCGGTCTCGACCAGGTAGTAATTCAGGTCCCAAGCGTGGAGGATGTGCTCGATATACCGCGCCGCCGAGTCGGGAGTGGGGCCGCGCCGCGTCCATCCCCGGTAGCCGATCAACATGACCAGCGGCTGGTTGATGTCCAGCCCCAGGCCGCGGATCGAGTCGCCGGACTCGAAGATGCCCGTGTTCTGGATCAATACCACCGGCCTCTTGCCGCCGACCCACAGTCCAGCGGCGATGGCCATCGTCTCGCCTTCCCGGCAAACCGGCACCAGGTCGATGGACGATTCTTCCATCAGCATGTTGTACATGAAATTGGTCTCGCTGTCGGGCAGCCAGACGATGTGGGAGATGTTGTTTTTCTTCAGTTCGTCGATGAGAAAACTGGGGTGCAGCACAGCTTCGTGTGTGGTCATGAAGTCTCCTTCCGTGGGACCGCCTATGGAGTGGCCCCATTATATTCATGCCCCGCTCGGAGCGTCAAACGGGACAACAATGCCTGCCAGCCGTACAACCGGCCGGGCATTGAGGGGTCTGATGACGAGGTCTGAGAACCAGGTCTGATAACAGGTACTGGGGCTAGGGGTGTGAGTGGGCCAACCCGGCGGAGGGGGAGAGGGCTACTCCGTCGGCAAATGGCAGGAAGGAGTGCCCGTTGCGAAGGCGGACTTCCACCCTGGCTCCCACCGGGTAGTCTTGGGTGTGGGAGAGGAGGCAGCGGACGGTTGCTCCCGACTCAAGCGCCACGCGGTACATGTGGAAGGCTCCCCTGAATTCCCGGTGAACTATTGTGCCGGTGCCGTCTTCGCAAGGTATGCATTCGATACAGTCGGGCCGCACCATCAACTCGAGCCGGGCCGAGCCATCGGCTCCTGAAGGGTTGGGGACGGCGCCGATCTCGCTTTCGATGCTTCCCCCGGCCGCCTCCGCCGGCAGAAAATCGGCAGTCCCCAAAAATTCGGCTACGAAGCGGGTTGCGGGTTGGTGGAACACCGTTTCCGGCGCATCCGCTTGCTCGATGCGCCCATTGTGCATAACCGCTACCACGTCCCCCAGCAGCAGCGCCTCGTCCTGGTCATGGGTGACGAAGACTGCGGTAACCCGGTGCTCCCTGACGATACTCATCACCTCGCCACGGACCTGTTCCCGCAGCCCCGGGTCCAGGTTGGAAAAGGGCTCGTCCAGCAGGAGAACTTCCGGTTGCGGCGCAAGAGCTCGGGCCAGGGCCACCCGCTGCTGCTGCCCCCCGGAAAGTTCATGGGGCATTCTGTCCCGTAAGTGGCCCAGCCCGACCAGCGCCAGCATATCGTCCACCCGGCGGCGCCGGTTTTCATCTTTCCCCAGCCCGTATCCCACGTTCTGCGCCACCGAGGCATGGGGGAAGAGGGCGCCTTCCTGGAAGACCATGCCGACCCGTCGTTTTTCCGGCGGGACGTTTACGTTAGGGCCCGCCACCGGATGGCCACTGATGGCGATGCTTCCCTGGTCGGGAGTCTCGAACCCGGCTATCATCCGCAGTGCGGTCGTCTTGCCGCAACCGCTCGGACCGACCAGGGCGGTTACCTGTCCCCGGCGGATGGTCAGGTTGAAATCGGTCACCGCGGCCACGCCGTCGAAGCTCTTGGACAGCGACTGGCAATGCAGCGCGGTTTCCGATGCCGCCGAGGCTATGGAAACCGGCGCGCCCACAGTGAACCCGTAGCTGCGTCCTGAAAAATCTTTCCAGAGGGTTGCGATGGTGTCGGGAATTGACATTAACCTGTGATTGCGCCTTCGGTTACGATTAACCTTCCCTTCGGGTTCCCCAATAACCGGGTTTGTGTGCCGGTGGTCAGGGACGGTAAGGTTAACCTTTCAATGGACTGCGTATAGACTGATATGCGATTCGTTTCCATACTGAGCGCGGATAAGGGTACACGCCGGATTGGGGTCTGTCAACACATGCACATGCTGAAATGGGGCGTGTTACGATAGCAACGCCTGTGACGATTCCCTCAGCGCTGACAATTGCGAAGGCATCTTCCCGAGAGGGGTTCATCGGATTGAAGAGAGGTGCCACCCCGGATGGAATGAGTGGCACCCGGGGATGATACCAACCGGATTGCACTTTGGGACTTGGCTATGCACTGTCTTCGCGCCCCTTCTCCGTAATCTTGGAAGGCTGAGTCAGACTTTCGCACAAGATGTCTTGCGAAGCTACGGTGGGATATCGTACTGCCGACTACTTAAATATGTCTTGACATATAAATATAATTAATGTATACTAACAACTGAGGACTGGTGTACTCATTGACAATCCGGCTGCACCCTTTTTACCGCCACACCTTCCAGGTTAGCGTCGGCGCGTCAACAACCTGCCGAGCGGTTGTGTGCCCCTGTCCTTGCCCTCCCTGTGGCCCGCTTTCGCTCCTTCGCTCCTCCGAGGAAGCGGGAGCGGGCTACGCGGGGGAGGGAAACTCCGTGGCTGGTCTGCCGTGACCTCTCCGCCGGCGATCTCCTTGATTCGGGCGGCTTCCAGGTCCGTCTTTAGCCGAATTTCCCGATCCCGGCGGCCGCCGGTGGTCATCTTGCTCCCGGCCGTCGCCGTTACCCTGCTGCTCCTGGTCTCCCCCGTGTACCTCCTGGTCCGCACCCTGGACGGGGGGCCCGATACCTGGGATTTGCTGTTTCGGCTTCGGATGCTCCAGATCCTGGGCCGCACCCTTCTCCTCATGGTGACCGTTACCCTGGTCTGCATCCTCCTCTCCCTTCCCCTGGCCTGGCTGGTGGTCAGGACAGACGTCCCCTGGCGGCGTTTCTGGGGAATCGTCCTGGCGCTGCCGCTGGTGGTGCCCACCTACGTGGGAGGACTGGTGGCTGTTGCCGCCCTCGGCCCGCGCGGAATCCTGCAGGGGTTCCTGCAGGACGTCGCAGGGGTGGAGCGCATCCCTGATATCACCGGCTTCATCGGAGCCTTCGTTGTCCTGACCATGTTCAGCTACCCCTACGTCCTTCTCACCATCCAGGCCGGACTGCACCGCATCGACCCCGCGTTGGAGGAGAGCTCCCGCGCCCTGGGATACAACTCCCGCCAGACATTCTTCCGGGTTGCCCTTCCTCTGCTGCGCCCGTCCATGGCCGCGGGAGGACTGCTGGTGGCCCTGTACACGCTCAGCGACTTCGGAGCGGTCTCCCTCCTCCAGTACGAGACCCTTACCTGGGCCATTTTTGTGCAGTACGACGCGGGGGTCGACCGCACTCTCGGGGCCGTTATGTCCCTGGTGCTGGTCGGGGTCGCGCTGACCACCCTGGGTTGCGAAGGAGTAATCCGCACCCGCTCGGCGTATTACCGGAGCGACCAGGGGGCGCCCCGCCCACCGTCGATAGTGCGTTTGAGAGGTTGGCGCTGGCCGGCGGCCGGCCTCTGTTCAGCGGTCATGCTATTTGCCCTGGCACTGCCCCTGGCGGTCCTGGTGTTCTGGGTGGTCCGGGGTGTCTCCGCCGGCGAGCCCTTCCTGGTTTCCTGGCTCCCCGCCCTGAACGCCCTCTATGTGTCTTTCCTGGCCGCCGCTGCCGCCACGGTGGCCGGTGTGCCGGTAGCCATTGTTGTCGTCCGGTTCCCCGGCTTCCTCAGCATCCTGCTCGAGAGAATCACCTACCTCGGGTTTGCGTTGCCGGGCATCGTGGTAGCCCTAGGACTGGTCTTCATCGGGGCCAACTATCTGCCGGGGCTGTACCAGACCCTGGGGATATTGATAGCGGCCTACGTCATCCTGTTCCTTCCCACCTCCGTCGGGGCGGTCCGGGCCTCCCTTCTCCAACTCAACCCCAACCTGGAAAACGCCGCCCGGACCCTCGGGCGGACCCCCCGGCAGGTCCTCACTTCGATAACAGTGCCCCTGGTTCGCCCGGGACTGCTCTCGGGCGCCGGCCTCGTTTTCCTGCTGACGATGAAGGAACTGCCGGCTACCCTCGTTCTCGGGCCCATCGGTTTCGAGACGTTGGCGACGGTAATCTGGTCCGCGGCATCGGAAGCGTTTTTCGCCCAGGCCGCCGCCCCGGCCCTGCTGTTGGTGGCCGTCTCGGCTCCGCCCCTGGCCTTCCTGACCCTCCGCCGCCAATAACCGGGTCCGGATAGTTCCGCCTTGCGTTATGCTCCCCCGGTGTTTAGCATGACGGCGGCTGGCGCCACGCCCAACCGGAACTCCATAAAGACCGCGCTGCGCCGGGCGGCTCCGCGTCCGGAAGGATGATTAAGTGCATCACTGGGAAGTTGGCGGGACCATCGACATCGGCTGGCCGGACCAGGGCATTGCCGCCCGCTCCTACGAGATAGTCGAGGCCCAGGTCCTCGGCCAGGTCTTTCGCGGCCGGGTCACCGACGGATCGCGCCAGGGCGGGTTCCTTGTGATTTTCAACTGTCCCGAAGTCGTCATGGAGCAGTTGGCTGAGCAAGCGACCCATGCCACCGGATTCAAGGTCATCGTATCCAGCCTCCGTTGCAGCATTGACGGGACGACTCTGCGCAGCTTCGACTACGAGTGGTATCCCACCCCCGAATACTCGGAACGTCCCAGCCTCCTTGCCTCCACCCTGGCCCGCCTGCTGGGAGACATGCAGGGGAAATCCGGGTCCTGAACAGGCTGCCCGAGCCGTTCCTTCCAGCCTGGTCCGGCTGGACTCAAAAACCCCCAGCCGGTATCATTGGGACGCCAGCCGGTCGAGCCGACCGGCATTCCCCACCCTGTCACCAATAGGAGGTCCGTATGAAGATCGTAAAGATGGGCGATGTGCCAAAGGAACCAGCAGTCAGCGCGCTATTCACCGGAGACGTTGCCCGCCAGACAATTTTCCAGCCCGGCGACAGCAGCAACTTTAACTTCGGAATCGTCAGCTTCAGCGCCGGCTCCCGCAACAAGTTCCACAAGCACAGCGGCGACCAGATCCTGATTGTCACCGAGGGCACCGGCAAGGTAGCCACCGACGATGAGACCGTCGTGGTCAACGAGGGCGACGTGGTGATCATTCCCGCCGGGGAGAACCACTGGCACGGCGCCCCCGACGACACCGCCATGGCCCACATCACCATCACGGTCAACGGCAGCCAGACCGAGCAGACCGAGGCATAGCCTCCCCCTTCCGTCATGGCAATGAAAAACCCCCGGGCCCGCGCCCCGGGGGTTTGTAGTTCTGGCCGATTTGTGCTTTGGTCAACCTGCGTTTGGTCAATCAGCCGGAAGGCTGTGTTGTGTTTGGCCGGCTACTCACCCCGCCGTGCCGTCAACCTCTCCGGCCAGCAGCCGGATGGTCTCCTCCAACGAGCGGATGCCGTCCCGCGATTCTGGTGTCTCGTCGCCCAGCGGCGTTTCGCCGATGAGGCGGTACATGTCGGCGACTCCCTGGAAGAGGTGCGGCGTCATTCCCAGGTCTCCGAAGGTCTTGCCGATCTCCTGCATCTCGCTGACCCACCGCCGGGACTTGGCAGGAACCCCGGGGATCCAGCCCTCCATCCGTTGTATTGTGGCCGTGTGGCCCCGCTGGAACTCCTCCAGCAGTGGCCCGTACAGACCCATCATCTCCGCAGCCATCAGCAGTTGGGAATGCAAGGCCGCCGATCCCTTGGTCATGGCCGCGTAGCACATCTTGATGCCGGAGGCCAGCCCTGTCTCCTTGCCGATGTTCCTCACGTCCAGGCCGAACTCCCGCAGCTGCTCAAACTCCCCAGCGTGCGCTCCTGACGCATAGAACCTGGGGCTCCGCCCGTCGCGTGGCGGTCCGCCGATGATGGACGTATCCAGGAACCTCGCCCCCGATGCCGTGATGACATCCTCCATTTCTCGGGCCGTCGCCGGAGCGATGGCGTTGCACTCGGCGAAAAGCAGGTCCGTGTGCCCGGTTTCAATCACCGCCTCCGCGACCTGCCGGCAGATTTCCGGGACCGCCCCGGAGACTGTCATGGACATGATCAGGTCCGACTGCGCCACCATCTCCGAGAAATCGGCCACGTCCTCTATCCCTGCCTTCTCGGACAACACCCGCGTCCGGCCGCTCCGGCCTGTCAGGCAGGTCACCACCCGGAGTTCATGTTCCCGCAGGGTTTGCCCCACGGCGTGACCCATATCCCCGGGGCTCAGAATGGCAACGGTGTTCAAAGCCATAAACGGTTCCCTTCCTTAACATAACGGTTTCCGTAAGTATAGCACGGCGCAGGCGTGTTTCCGGACAGGTCGGACGACCTTTCTCGGGATGGACGATTGACTGTCAATCGTGGCAGGCTTTCCTCGCACCCGGCTCCCCATCCTGCTGGCATGGTCTCCGCGTGACCATCCAGGCGGAGACGCCTCCGGCCAATGCCGAACCCGCCAGCCCCAGTCCCATGTCGCCCAAAGTATCCGTATAGGCGGTGGCCAGTTCCGGCGAGTCGTGGATGAAGGCGGCGTACTCGGCCAGCTCCCACAGGATCGCCGTCGTCGCCCCGAATCCGACCACCAGGCCCAGGGTCGTCCAGGGTCCGGTGCTGACGCGACGGCACAGGGCTCCTATCGCTCCCGACAACAGCGCCCAGTTCACCAGGTGGTTCAGGTCGTCCCACCAGGCGACGGTGTCGTAGAGATCCAGCGTGTTCCCGCCCGTGTCCACCAGGAAGGGAAGGGTCAAGAGGACGTCGGCGGCGTAAGGAAATGCCGATCTTCGTGCCAACAGCGCCCAACCCAGCGGGATTATCAAGGTGCAGGGCGGATAGGCGATCAACCGCCATGCAAAGGCCTTGCCCTCGAACTGTTGCAGCCCTGAGAAGGCGCCGAAGGCCAGCAGGCAAATTAAAGCCGCCTTCAGTCCAACATCAAGCCAGAACATCCAGGGAAGTTTGAAGCCTGCCGCCATCAGCCCGAAACCCTACCCAACCACGCGAACAGCTTGCGGAGGAGGCGGCCCTTCACGCCGTATGCCGAAAAAAGCGCCGCCCGGCAGTTCGACAAGTCCTGCCGGGCGCGAAGACTTCATCCTAGGAGCAGGCGGGGCCTTAGTGCCGGTGGGGTTCCTCGCCGTGGCTGTGACCACCGTGTTCGTGGCCATGTTCTCCATGACCGCCGTGCTCTCCGTGATGGCCGTGTTCCCCGTGGTCATGGCCGGACTGGGCCTGGGATTCGTGCCCGTGGCCATGCTCTCCATGCCCCTCGTGTCCGTGCTGGGCGTGGGCGCCGTGTTCGTGGCCGTGTTCGCCGTGTCCATGCGCGGCGTGCTCACCGTGGCCGCCGTGCCCGTCTCCGCCCCCATGACCGTGTCCCCCATGTCCGTCATCCCCGTGATGGTCTTCCGGATCGAACGCGGGCTGGGGGAGCCGGATCAGGAGCAACAGGACTATTGCGCCCCCGTACAGGGCGGCTGTGTAGTAGAACAGGTTGTCCGGGTTGATGGTGTACAGCCAACCGGCGATCAGGGGTGATGCCGCCGCGAAGATGAACCGGGTGGTTGACAGCAGACCGAGAGTGGTGGCCGCCGTTCCTTCCCGGACCACGTCCATCGCCGCCGCAGTCAGAATCGGCTGGTCGCTGTAAAGGAACAGGCCCAGCGCCCCCAGCAGCACCGCCATGATCAACACGTCGCCGGGGTCGTTGACCAGGGGAGCCATCAGAAGGGTCACGATTCCCAGGACGGCCATCCCGGGAATGAGCACCAGCTTGCGTCCGAACCGGTCGGAAAGATACCCCATCACCGGGCTGGCGAATATCCCGACCAGCACCAGCAGGCCAATCAGACCTCCCCGTATCACAAAGCTCTCGTAGTTCCCTTCCGTAATGTCAACCTTCAAGCCCAACACGTCGGCCATGTAAAGGGGCAGGACTGTCACGAACCCCAGATAGGCCATGCCCCGCAGTCCCGCCACGACGGTCAGGCCCCAGACCCGGGGGTTCCTCACCAGCAGCCGGGTCTCTGCAAGCTGGTTCCGCATCGTGTTGGTCGCCCGCCCGGCCACCGCCGCCGCGGCCCGCTGCCCAATGTCACGGAAGGCCCAGAAGACGGCGAAGGCCAGGAAGATGGGTACTGCAGCGTAGATGGTGATAATCGCCTGCCACGTCATCACCACCAGCAGCAGTCCGGTAAGGGCCGGGCCCAGGGCGTCACCGATGTTCCCTCCTACTCCGTGGAAGGACAGGACCGAGGCTCGCCGGTGGCTGAAGTGGGACGACAACGCCGCCATGGCCGGCAGGTGCCACACCGATGCGGCGACCGCGACCACCGCCATTCCGATTAACAGCAACGCGTACCCCACCGGATTCAGGGATGAGCTGGTCTCCAGCGCCTCCGCGGATTGCTGGGACACCAGCCAGGCGCTGCCCGGAACCTGCCATCCGGCCGCGGCCATCAGGAGCCATCCGACTCCGAACAATGCCATGCAAATCGCCATCACCCAGCCCCAGTACCGGCGCAACACGTCGGTCAGCACCCCGCCCGGCAGGGCCACCACCCCCGAGGCAATCTCCCTGGTGGTCTGGATGCTGGTTGCGGCGATGTTGCTCCCGCCCAGCAGAACGTCCCGGACCTCGGGCAGCACGACAATGAAACTCTGGGCAATCCAGTGAAAGACCCCGTGGCCGCTGGTGAGGCCGCCGACAATGAAGGTCGCTCCTTTGCGGAACCCCTCCTGTCCCTCGGTGCTTACCGGGACGGCGTGATGGTGGTGTTGGTGGGCCATGTCCGTCCTCCTTTCAGGAGTTCATCCCGACCGTGGCCTGGACGGTTTTGGTTAGCGGTAAGTTTAGCATCCGGCGCAACAGAATTCGATAAACGGGCTTTGGGAGTATTGACGAATCAAACGTCAGGGGGTGATGAAGGAGCAGATCCCTGCGGGCCGGGCTAATCGATGGTTCCCGCCTCTCCCGAAAGCAGCCGGGCCCGGTTGGCCGCGATTCCCAGGGTGCTTCTCAAATTGTTGTAAACGAGGGCGACTACGAACAGCGCCGCCGAGAACAACACCACGCTGGCTCCGGAAGAGACGTCCACGTAATAGCTGAGATAAATTCCGCCCAGGCCGCAGAAAGCGCCGATCCCGGTGGAAAGCAGCGTCATATTCCTGAATTTGTCCGTCAGAAGCCGGGCCACCACCGGCGGGATGACGATGGCCGCCGCGATGAGCGTTACCCCCAGCACCTGCATGGACACCACGATGGTCGCAGCCAGGATCAGCGAGAACATGGTGTCCACCCAGACTGTTGGAACACCGTAATACTGCGCCACCTCAGGATCGAAAGTGGCGAAAAGGAACAGCTTGTAACCCACCAGGAGGATAATCGTCGTCGCCCCCGCCACCGCCGCGATCGCCAGCAGGTCTCCCTCGGTTACCCCCAGTATGTTCCCGAACAGGGCGGCGTCGAAGCTGCGGGTGAACGTCTTAAACCGGCTGATTAGCGCGATTCCTAGGGCAAAGCTCGCCGTCGTGATGATGCCGATGGCCGCGTCCGACCCGATCATCCGCTTTCGGGTGGTCAGGGTAATCAGGACCGCCGACAGGAAACCCCACAGGCTTGCGCCAATGAAGAAGTTGAAGGACATCACATGACTGACAACCGCTCCCCCGAACACCGAGTGAGAAAGGCCGTGGCCGATGTACGACATCTTCCGCAGGACGATGTATACCCCCATCAACCCGCACAGCGCCCCCACCAGGGTCGCCGCGGCCAGTCCCCGCACGAAGAAGTCGTACTGGAGTGGCTCAAACACGCTCTTTTTCCATATCCACCGCCGCGCCCGGCGCCGTCACAACCTCTCCCCTCTTGCCGTTCTTCCTTCCGTTGACCCCGTGAAAATGAGGACTCTCGGCCACCAGCGGGATACCCTCGAAATCCAGGACGGGCATCTCCGCGCCGTAGGTCCGTTTCAGGTTCTCGGGAGTGATTACCTCTGGTGGGGAACCCTCGGCCACAACCGTCTGGTTGATGCACACCAGCCACGGAAGATGGACCGCCACCGCGTTGATTTCGTGAGTGGTCAGCACTACCGTTATCCCCTGGTGGTTCAGGTCGTGGAGAAGGTGCATCACCTCGTCCCGGGTCTTGATGTCGACCCCGCTGGTAGGTTCGTCCAGCAGCAGGACTTCAGGATTGCTGATTAACGCCCTTGCCAGGAAGACCCTTTGCTGCTGCCCCCCGGACAGCTCCCGGATGTGGCGTTTGACAAGGTGGGAAATCCCCAGGCGGTCCAGCATTTCTCCCGCCGTCTTCTTGTCCCTTCCCCGGTGCCAGGGAAAGAGCGGGCTCCGGCGGGTCGCGCCCATCATCACCGCCTCCTCTACCGTCACCGGGAAGTTCCAGTCGATGGTCTCAAGCTGCGGGACGTATCCAACCTGGGAACGCAGTCCCCTGGATGGTTGGCCGTGCAGGTAGATCTCACCGGAGTAAACGCTGGTTGCCCCCAGGAGAGTGCGAAGGAGGGTGGTCTTTCCCGAGCCGCTGGGACCCAGCAGTCCGATGAAATCCCCGGGCATGATGCGCAGGTCAATTCCGTGCAGCACGCGCTGTTTCTCGTAACCCGCGTATACGTTGCTCAATTCGATTATCGGCTGGCCATTGTGCCGTTCATGGGGAAAGGGATGCAGCATTTGGTGTCCTTTGGTTCTCCCGGCCGGGACCTTTCCTATTGCGGGTACTTCGCCGCGCTTTCTTCTTCGAAAACCAGGCCGGTCTCAAACTCGTGCAGGGCGTCGGCGTTACCGCCCAGCGCCGGTGCCATAATCCTCATGTTTGCAACCATCAGGCCCATGTAAGTGTGGTCCGGGTCTCCTGGCCCTCCGGGCAGGTCGTCGTCGCGCAGGTCATCCACGTATTCCGCCCCGCTTTCCCTGGCGATGGTCTCCAGCACCGGGCTTGGGAAAACCTCCGAACCGAAGATGGCCGGCACCCCGGATTCCTTGACCTGTTCGATCAGCTCCGCCACCTCCCGGGCCGATGGCTCCGAGAAGTCCGATGGCTGGATTGCTCCGATAATCTCGAACCCGTAACGCTGGGCAAAAATCGGAAACGAGTCGTGGTAGGTCAGCAGCTTCCGGTTCTCCGCCGGGATTGTCTCCACCACCTCCTCAATCTTCCGGTCCAGCTCGTCAAGCCGGGCCTCCAGCCTCTCCAGGTTGGAGTCGTAGTAACCCTGGTTCTCCGGGTCCAGTACCACTAGTTGTTCATGTATGAGCTGCGCGTACTTCTTCGCCATCAGGGGCGCCGTCCACAGGTGGGGGTTGGGGTGCCCTTCCGACTCAGGGAAAGAGAAATCGAACACCCACTCTTCCCTGGTAATGGACTTGTCCGCCACGGTCAGGATCACTGCCCCCTCCGGCAGGTTCGCCTCCGCCAGTTCGATGGTCGGCTCTTCCAGGAATAGGCCGTTGGCGATGAACAGGTCCGCGCCGGCCAGGGACAAAGCGACGGACGGAGTCGGTTCGTAGGTATGGGAGTTGGTCCCCTCCGGCACCACGCCCTCCAGGGCAATCCGGTCGCCGCCAATGTTTTCTGTCAGGCTCGTTATTGGCGCGACCGTGGCGACAACCCTAAGTTGGTCCGGCTCGCCGTCACCCATCGCGTCTTGATTCTGCGCCGCTGTTGGCTCGGCGGCCCCTTGGCCCTGCCCCGCTCCTGACCCGGACGTCCCTTGGTCCGCGGCCGGGGCGCAACCGGCGGCCATTGCCAGCAGCAGCGCCAACAACGCGGCTCCGGCTATGAACGGCATGAAAGCGCTCGAAAACGGCTTGACTATCTCTATTGGGCTTCTCACTTGGTTTCTCCATCCGTGGGATTTAGTTGTCGGCATTCCAGGCAGATTCCCGGAACGGCAAAGTGCTCCAGGTCCGGTTCGAACCCGAAATCGCGGATCAGGGTCTCCCGGAACTCCTCCAGGTAGTGGGGACTTAGGTTGTACGCTCCGTGGCACTCCTCGCAGACCATGTGGTGATGTTTCCCCGAGGGATCGGTCAATTCGTAATGCAGCCGGTCGCCAATCGCCACCTCGGTCACCACGCCCAGGCGCTTGAACAGGTGCAGCGTGCGGTATACCGTGGCGATGTCCATGTATGGATATGCTTCCTTGGCTTGCCGGAAGACCTCGTCCACCCCCATGTGGCCGTTCCCGGCCCCCACGATTTGCAGCACCAGCAGCCGCTGGGGCGTCAGCCGGTGTCCCTGTTCCCGGAGGGTTTCTATGGCGCGTTCGGTTTCTGTCACTGGTAGTTATGGCAATCAGGATTTATTTGCAATTAGTTGCGAAAACGAATTTTAGCATCAAAAACCGGGTTGTCAATGCCCGTCTCAATGTCCCAAAAACGATTCCAAGATGGAAATGCTTCTAAAGCTTGTTGACTTCAACCGGGGGGGCGAGTAGTATCTTTTCCGCAATGAAAATTACCTGGGACGGTTGCGGTTATTGCTGCTATTTCTTTACCGGCTGCCAGCCAGTCGGCGAAGGCTTGGTGTGCTAGCCAAAGGCAGCCAGGAGGACACCAGACCCCAGCCGGCATAGGTTGGGGTTTTTTGGTTTCGGTGCCGGAGGCTGGGCCTGGATTGGCTGATCGGGCGTGGATGTAGGACCGTTACCCGGGTCACGATATTTATTTGGGAGGAGCACCGTGCAACCGTCGGCAACCAGAGATGTACACATCGAGTCCATGCAACCCCTGACAACCCCGCGAAATCTCGTCAATTCCCTGCCCATTACTGCCTCCGTTGAACAGACTGTCGTGGAGGGACGGGAGCAGGTCCGAAGGGTCCTGAACGGCGAGGACCCCAGGCTGCTGCTCATCGTCGGCCCCTGTTCCATCCACAACAAGGATTTGGCCTTGGAGTACGCCGGCCGCCTCAAGGAATTGGCCCAGGAACTCAGTGACCGCCTTCTTATCGTGATGCGGGTCTATTTCGAAAAACCCCGCACGACCGTTGGCTGGAAGGGCCTTATCTATGACCCCCACCTCGATGACACCTTCGACATCGAGGCGGGACTCCGTACCGCCCGCTCCCTGCTTCTTGAGATCGGTGAGATGGGAATGTACGCCGGCACCGAGTTCCTCGACCCGGTCGTCCCTCAATATCTGGCTGGCCTGATAACCTGGGGCACCATCGGCGCCCGCACCACCGAAAGCCAGATCCACCGGCAGATGGCCAGCGGCCTGAGCATGCCCGTCGGATTCAAGAACGGCACCGACGGCAATGCCCAGATCGCCGTCGACGCCATGCTCTCCGCCCGCAGCCCGCATGGTTTTCTGGGGATGGACGGCGATGGGCAGACCGCCCTCATCCGCACCACCGGCAACCCCGACGGGCACCTTGTCCTGCGCGGCGGCAACGCCGGCCCCAATTTCGGCGCCGAGGCCATCGCCGAGGCCAAGGACCGCCTGGGGAAGGCCGGCGTCCGGTCCCAGCTCATGGTCGACTGCAGCCACGGCAATTCCAACAAGGACCACACGCAACAGGGCCGTGCTTTCAGGGATGTTGTGTCCCAGAAGGTCAGCGGAGACCGGGACATCATCGGCGTGATGCTGGAGAGCAACCTCAACGAGGGCAACCAGCGCCTCTGCGAAGACCCCTCTCAGTTGGAGTACGGTGTCTCCATCACCGACGCCTGCATCGGCTGGCAGGAGACCGACCAGCTCCTCCACTGGGCTTACGAAGCCATGGGAGACCTCGTCGCCGCTCCCGTCTAACCACGTCTCAATCCTGGACCCGTCGGATACCGCCGGAGGGAATCGAACCCTCCGGCGGTTCTTCTTTGCGTCCCCGCTCACCACTGACAGTTGGCCGTTGACAATGGAGCGTTTCCCTTATAGCGTTAATATCCGCCGGAGGAGACTTCTTAGGCCCTTGCCAACCGTGCCAGTGTTTTGCTTTGACAACCCTCCCTCCACCTTCCGGCCTCTTCGGAACTGTGTCCCAAAATGTCCCAATTTGTCTCATAATGTCTCAATCGCGTCTCTAATCGTGTCCCAGTCCGGCGCAAAAACGATTCAAATTGTCCCTGAAGGGTACAAATTTTCCCGTGTTTCCCGAAGTTTTTGAGCACAAAACTCCCTGAAATCGCTGAAATGTCCCATAAAACAAAAAAATCGGCTGAGTCCCCTTATGCGTGCGGTTCCCGTTTCCCTTCCGCCTCCCGTTGACTTCCCCCCGGCCCGGTGCTAAAGTTCCCCACGTACAATTCCATACTCATTCTTGGTTCTGACGGGAGCTTGGGGAAGCCAGGCTGAGAGGGCGGCCAACGCCGCCGACCGCCTGTACCTGATCCGGATAATGCCGGCGCAGGGAATGGAGCTAGTCAACACTTGCAACCGCCAGCAACATTGTCTGGCGGTTTTTTGCTCAGAGCCGGATTAAGGAGTGGCCCAGGGGGGTTGGACAAGTTGCCTCGACTGGCCCCGAAGGCCGCGATCCTTAGAAGGAGACTTCACCATGTCGGATGATTTGGTCATCGCTGGCAAGCAATTCACTTCCCGACTCATCGTCGGCACCGGCCGTTACCGTTCCATGGAAGACCAGGTTGCAGCCTTGGAGTCCTCCGGCACGCAGATGGTCACCGTCGCCATCCGCCGCCTAGACCTCGACAACCCGGACGAGAAGACCATCCTCGACTACATCGACCCGGACAAGTACGCCATCCTGCCCAACACCGCCGGATGCCAGACCGTCGAGGAGGCCCTCTTTGTCGCCCGTCTCGGCCGCGAAGTAACCCAGACCCACTTCGTCAAGCTGGAAGTTATCCCAGACCCCAAGTATCTTTTCCCCGACCCCAAGGGGACCCTGGAAGCGGCGGAGCAGCTGGTCAAGGAGGGGTTCGCCGTTCTGCCCTACATCCACGCCGACCCGGTCTTGGCCAAGCGCCTTGAGGAAGTGGGCTGCGCCACCGTCATGCCCCTGGGTTCTGCCATCGGGTCCGGTCAGGGAATCCATACTGTCGAGGAAGTCCGCATCATCATCGAGCAGGCCAACATCCCCGTGGTCGTGGACGCGGGCCTGGCCGTCCCGTCCGATGCCTCCAAGGCGTTGGAGATGGGCGCTTCCGCCGTGCTGGTCAACACAGCCATCGCCCAGGCCGAGAAGCCCGGCCTCATGGCCGAGGCCTTCAAGCACGGCGTCGAAGCGGGACGGAGTGCCTTCCTGGCCGGGCGGATCCCCACGCGCACCCATGCCGCGGCCAGCAGCCCCACTACCGACGTTCCCCAGCCCACCGCCGCCGGAAGGTAAACCGTGTCAATCTTGCCGGAGCCATGCCTCTGCCTGGTAACCGACCGGCGCCTGGTCCCGGCCGGAGACCTGCCCGCCCGCATTGCTCAAGCCGTCTCTGGCGGGGTCAACCTGGTCCAGCTTAGGGAAAAGGACCTCGCGGGCGGAGACTTGCTTGTGCTTGCGTCGGAAATCCAGGACGCTCTGTCCGGCTCCGCTCCCTTGATTGTCAATGAGCGCGTTGACGTGGCCCGTTCCGCGGGAGCGTCAGGAGTCCAGCTTGGCGAAGCAGCCCTTTCCCCGGCCCATGCCCGCCGGGTCCTGTGTGCCGATTCCCTTATCGGCCGTTCCGTCCATTCCGTTGAAGGAGCAATGCAGGCCGAGCGGGATGGAGCGGACTTCCTGCTGGTCGGCACCATGTTCGCCAGCTCGTCCCACCCCGGGGAGGAACCCTCCGGGACGGACCTGATAGCCCGCATCACGTCCAGGTGTTCGATCCCCATCATAGGCATTGGCGGTATCAATGCCGGAAATGCTGCCCAGGTCATGGATGCCGGAGCAACCGGCGTTGCGGTTATCTCAGCGATCCTGGCCGCCCCCGATCCTGGGGAGGCCGCCCGGCTTATCAAGCAGACCATTACCCAAGCGCGCCCCGCCGTCAAGGAGGATTTGGTCCACCGTGATTAACCTGACAGTCAACGGCAAGCCTCGGGAGGCCGACGACGAGCTCAGCCTGGAACAATTCCTGGAGACCGTCGACGTTAACCTCCGTTTCGTGGCCGTCGGCTACAACGGGGAGGTTGTCAAGAAGGAGAACTTCTCCGGCATCACCCTCGCCAACGGCGACACCCTGGAAATCGTCCGTCCCGTCGGCGGGGGCTAGACTGGCGTGCCGGAGACCCAGCCGCTGACGCTGGAAACCCTCGACCCCATTCTCACCGAGGTGGTCCAGGAAAACAGGGACAAGGTCATCGGCTGGATGCGCGAGGAACCCGGATGCTGGGGATTCCTTTCCGGTCAGGCCGTCGCAGCCTGCCGCCAGTCCTTGGGCCGCCCCCTCTCTGACGCGGAGCGCCGCCTCGTTTGGAGCCGCCTCTGGTCCCTCCTCGAAACTATCAAGGCCCGGGTTCTGGGATAAAGAGACTTGGGCGGCAGTCGCGGCAGACCCCGGTTCGCCTCCCGCCCCTATAACACCTGGGCGCACTCGACCGAGTTGATCGGCGGCAGGTTCTCCACCATCAACTCCCAGTGGTCGCCCTCGTCCCGGCTGTAGAAAATCTGGCCGTTGACGGTGCCAACGTAAATCCCCATTGGCTCCAGGGAGTCGGTGGCCATGCTCTCCCGCAGTACATGGAGGTAGGCGTTTTCCTGGGGCAGGCCGTTGGTCAGCGCTTTCCAGTCCCGGCCTCCGTTGCGGCTGCGGAAGACCCGGAATTTCGCCCCCGATACATAGCGGAACCCGCCTCCGACGTCAGTTCCCAGGGCTTCATCCTCCGGCACCACGTACAGGGTTTCGGGGTCACGGGGATTGATTCCCGCGACGAATCCAAACCGGGATGGCAGCCCTTCCGTGACATCTTGCCAATCGTCGCCCCCGTCGTCCGTCCGGTATACCCCGCAGTGATTTTGCTGGTACAGCCTTCCGGGACTGGACGGATGGGACAGCAGTTTGTGAGGACACTGGCCCCACTCCGGCAGGGGGTTTGACGGATCAAAGTCGGCCCGCACTCCCCGGTTGGCCGGGCGCCAGTTTTCTCCTCCATCGTCGGTCCGGAAAACCCCCGCGGCGGAGATTCCCACCCACATCCGGTCCGGCTCGTTCCGGTCCAGCGCGACGCTGTGCAGGCAGAGGCCGCCAAACCCCGGTTGCCACTCCGGACGGGTGTGGTGTCTGGATAGTCCCTTTACCTCCCGCCAGGTAACGCCGCCGTCCTCGGACTTGAAGAGCGCGGCGGGCTGCACTCCGGCGTAAACGACTCCCGGTTCGCTTTCCCGGCCTGGCTCAATGTGCCAGAGGCGGCTGACCGTCGGGCCGTCATGCTCGGCATATTCCGGCTTGTCGGTGAAACGGGGTTGGGCCTGCGCCTGCTCCCAGGTCTTGCCCAGGTCCTGGCTGAACTCCACCTGGGGCCCGAACCACATACTGTTGGTGGCGGCGAACAGTTTGCCCTCACCCCGCCGGTCGTAAACCAGGTGGAATACGTCGCTGCCGGGAGAGAAGAGGTCGGACAGGTGCCAGCGGCGGCGGGACTCGTCGCCGGTCAGTATGAACGCTCCCTTCCTGGTGCCCACCAGCACCATCATATCGCCGGAGCGCGCCGAAACCCCTTGGGTCATGCTCCCCACTCCTCGCTTGGGTCTGCCTTTGGCGGCAGCTATTCTAGCATTTAAGGAGTGAGAATTACCTTGCCGCGGCTGCCGCGATTCGACAGGTGTTGGTGAGCCTGGGCCACCTCCGACATGGGAATCACCCGGTCCACCACCAGCCTGGCCTGCCCGCTGGAAATCATCGGGAACAACTCGGCCATGGCCCCCTTGTGGTCCAGGGAACCTACCGGGGAACGTCCCATGCTGAACCCGTTGATGGTCCGGTTGGCCGAGGTGAAGTCACCGGACGGGATGTTGGCCGGCGTTCCCGAGGCGTTTCCGTAGCTGATCAGCTGCCCGTAAGAAGCGACGCAGCGGACGCTTTTTTCCAGCACCGGGCCGCCCACGCACTCCAGCACCAGTTCGATTCCCTTTCCGTCGCTCAGTTCCAGGACCTTTTCTTCAAAATCCTCTTCGGTGTAGTTGATGGTCACGTCGGCCCCCAGCGACCGGGACAACTCCAGCTTGTCCGCCGTGGACGCCGTGGTGATTACCCGCGCCCCCCAGGCCTTGGCCAGCTGGGTCGCCACCGTGCCTACGCCGGACGCCCCGGCCTGGATCAGCACCGTGTCCCCGGCCTGCATCCCTCCCCGCGTTTTCAGCAGATGATAGGCCGTCAAGAACACGATAGGCATTCCCCCGGCCTGCACCGGATCGGTGGTCTCCGGGTAGGGAAACGCCAGGTTGGCGTTGACCGCGACATATTCCGCGTTCCCCTGTGGCCCCATCGCCATTACCCGCTGACCCACCGTCAGGCCGGTAACTTCCGATCCGAGCTCCTCGACTACCCCTGCCGCTTCCAGGCCCAGTGTCGACGGCAGGTTGGGACCGGGGTATCCGCCTTTCCGGCGCATGATGTCGGCGTAGTTGACCCCCGATGAGTCCACCTTGATCAGCGCCTGGTGGGGGCTCGGCTTGGGCACCGGAATGTCCTCCCACCGCAGGACGTCCAGATCGCCAAACTCATGTATCCGTACCGCCTTCATGGTGAACTCCTGTGTGTTGATGGTCGATTGAAGAGCCGCCCGGACTCAGCCCGCCGGGGCCCGCAGTTGCGGGGTGTCCCTGACTTCCGGGTTCAGCATCCGCACCGGCTCCCCCGCCGCGAAAGCACGGATGTCTTCAACCGTTCCCCGGTAATGCCCCAGATAGGCCTCCCGCGTTACGTAGCCGATGTGTGGAGTGATGACCGTGTTTTCCAGCTTGAGGAACGGATGGTCCCGGGGCAGGGGCTCCACGTCGAAGGTATCCAGCCCGGCTCCCGCGATTCGCTTCTCCCGCAGCGCCGTCACCAGTGTCGCCTCGTCCACGATGGGCCCCCGGGAAATATTCACCAGGTAGGCTTCGCGTTTCATCAGGCCCAGTTCGGCGGCCCCGACCAGTCCTCTGGTCCGCTCGCTCAACCGGACGTGTATCGACACGATATCCGAGTCCCGGAACAGGGTCTCCTTGTCCACCAGCGTTGCCTGGCACTCCCTCGCCCGTTCCTCGGTGAGGTTCTGGCTCCAGGCAATTACGTTCATGTCGAAGGCGTTGGCCACCCGCGCCACCCTGGAACCGATGTGCCCCAGGCCAAGCAGGCCGATGGTCTTGTCTTTTAGTCCCACGCCGATGTGGACTCCCCAGTGGCCTTCCCGGGCCGTCCGCTCCTCCAGCGGAATCTGGCGCAGCATGGCGATGATGAGACCCCAGGTCAGCTCAGTGGGACCTTCCCCCCCACCGTCCGTGCCGCACACCGTGATACCCAACTCGGTCGCCGCAGCCAGGTCGAATGACGCGTTCCCCCGCCCGGAGGTAATCAACAGCCGGAGGTTTGGCAGCCGCTCCAAAACGCTGCGCGGGAACGGTGTCCTTTCCCGCATCCCCATCACCACGTCAAAGTCCTTCAACCGCTCCACCAGCGCGTTCTCGTCGGACAGGTGGTCGTGGAAAAACCGGACGTTGGAGCCTTGCGGCAGGTCCGACCAGTCCGTCATTTCTCCTGCTACGGCCTGGTAGTCGTCCAGGATGGCGATGTTCACTGTAGTCGCTCCTTGTCTTGCGCCGGTGCGGGTACTGCCTGGTTACTTGAAGGCCGGCATGACGTCGTGGGTCAGGATTCGCAGGCTCCGCTGCACCCGGTCCGCCGGAACCAGCCCCCCGGCGTTCAGCTCGGCAACGATGCTGTTGACCCCCAACTCCTCTTCTAGGAAGTGGAACCGGTCGATCAACCCTTCCGCGCTCCCGAATGCCACCTTAGCTTCCAGGATGTCCTCGTAGGACAGCGCGGCCAGCCGGTCGGCCCGGTTTCCTCTCAGCTCGGTCGCGTCGATTCCGGCTTGGCCCGCCGACTCCCGGTACAAGTTCCCCATCCGGCTGAAGTAGGCGCTGATGCTCTCGAAGGGCTCGTCCACCGCTTGCTGCATGGTCTCTCCGGCAAACACCGGGATGCGCAGGGATACGTTCCCGGCGCCTTCATGCCCCGCTTCCTGCCATGCCTTGCGGTACTCCTTGATGCAACGGCTCAGCTCCGGAATGTCCATTCCCCGCAGCCCCACGAAAATAGGATTGCCCTGCTGCCCCATGTACGGAAACGTTTCCGCCGTAGTCGCAGCGATCCGCACCGGCGGATGGGGCTGCTGGTAAGGCAGGGGAGTCACCGTCACGTCGTCGAACTGGTAGATGTCGCCGTGGTAGGAGAACGGCTCACCCTTCCACGCCGCCTGCAGGACCTCGAAGGTCTCCTGGAACCGCTGCCGGCTCTCGTGGTAATCGATGCCGTACATATCATAGGCCCGGGCAAACCCGCTCCGGCCAATGCCAAACTCGAAGCGCCCTTCGCTGATGTGGTCTACCGTCGCCACCTCCTCAGCGACCCGCAGCGGGTTGTTCAGCGGCAGCACGTACACCGCCATCCCGATCCGCATCCGCTTCGTCCGGGTGGCGATAGAACTGGCGATGGTTATCGGCGAGGACAATACAGACCGGGTGGGATTGAAGTGCAGTTCCGCCAGCCACGCTCCGTCCAGGCCCCAGCTCTCGGCCGCGTCCACAAGGTCGAACCCTTCCCTGAAAGCGCTCGCTTGGCTCCCGTCCGACCGGATACCGAACTCCATGAACATACCAAACTGCATGGCGCATTGCTCCAAATGGCCGACCCTCTGGGCGGCCGGCAGGTGGGGTCAGTAAATCACAGGCCCCTGGGCCGGTCAAGGAACCCGGGACGCTCCGGTAACTCCGGTCGCTCGGCCTGCGCTAGAGCCAGGTGCCCTCTACCTCGACTTGGGCGATCCTCACTCCGTCCATTTCACAAACGGTCAGCACCAGTCCGTCATGGCCCACCCAGTCCCCTGGTTCCGGCACCCGCCCCAGCTTCTCCAGCATAAAGCCGGCCAGGGTGTTGTACTGCCCCTCGGGAAGGGTCAGGCCCAGCTCCCCGTTGACCTCGCTGATGGGCATTCCGGCGTCAACCCGGTAGACGTGGTCCCGCACCAGCGAGAAAGCAGACACCACCGGCTCCCCTTCTTCCGTTACGTCTCCTACGATGACCTCGAGGAGCTGTTCCAGGGTGACCAGCCCGGCGATTCCTCCGAATTCGTCGATGGTCAGCACCATCCCCTGGCCGGACTCCTGCATCTCGGCGAAAGTCTCCCTCACCAGCTTGGTCTCCGGCACCACCATTGCCGGCCGCAGCAAGGTGGTTACCGGATCGTCTTCTTGCATCTGGTTCTCGCCCAGGGCCTGCAGCAGGTCCTTGATCGAAATCAGTCCGATTACGTTTTCGGTCGTATCCGTGTAGACCGGGAAACGGGTATGGCGGTATTGGCAATAGATGCTGAGGAATTCCTTGAGCGGCGTTCCTTCCCGGATCCAGATTATTTCCGGCCGGGGCGTCATGATTTCCATGACCCTCTGGTCTCCGAACCGGAAAACCTTCTCCAGCAGCTCCGCCTCGGATTGCTCCACATCTCCTTCCTGCGCCCCTACCGTAATCAGCGTCCGTATCTCCTGCTCACTGTCCCGAGGCGCCGACCCGCTGATTCCCACCAGCCTCGTAAACATCAGGGTGATTAGTTGCAGCAGGTGTACCGCTGGAGACAAAACCCACTGGACCAGGGCCAAGGGGCGGGCGAAGGTCATCGCCACCGTTTCTGACCGCTTCCACGCCACTGTTTTCGGCAGCGTTTCGCTGAACACCAGCAACAGGAAGGTGACCCCGAAAGTGGAGACCAGGACGGCGACGGTGGAGTTATGAATCAGGTTAATGGCTAGGGCTGTGCCCAGCGCAGCGGCCGCCGTATTGGTCAGGTTGTTGCTCAACAATACCGTTGCCAGCAGCCGTTCCGGATGACCTATTAGACGGGACACCAGGTTTGCCCTGGAATTTCCGTCGTTGACCAGCCGCAGCAGCCGCGGCCTCGGGAAGGCGATAAAGGCAGTTTCAGAGGAGGAGAAAAATGCCGAAAGCACGAGGCAGATAAAGAACAGGACTAGCTTCCATAAGTCTCCGGATTCCATCGTTGTTGTTCCTCGCACGGCCTTGCCCGGAGGCCCGTGTCCTTGGGTTCCGGCTATGATACTATAAATCCCGCTTTCCGCTGCCTGTCCCCCGCCGGCTGAGGGGGATGCCAATCCCCGGAATCGGAGAAGTCAATGGAGTCCAGCGAATACGACGTCGCAATCATTGGCGGGGGAATCCTTGGGTTGTCCACTGCTATGCAGTTGTCCCGGCGGATGCCGGACAAGAGGGTCGCAGTCCTCGAAAAGGAAACCCAGCTGGCCACTCACCAGACCGGGCATAACAGCGGTGTCATCCATTCCGGCATTTACTACCGTCCCGGCTCCTGGAAATCCCGCTTCTGTGTTGACGGGGTACAGAAGCTGGTCCAGTTCTGCGAGGCAAACGAGATCGAGTACGAACGCTGCGGCAAGGCCATCGTCGCCACCGACCTATCGGAGTTGGGAAGGCTCCAGGACCTCTACGATCGGGGAGTCGCCAATGGCGTTGAAGGACTGGAGGTGATCGGCCCCGAGCGCCTTCAGGAAATCGAACCCCACACCTTCGCGGTCAAAGCCCTTTGGTCGCCCCAGACCGGCATTGTCGACTACGTCAAGGTCGCTTCCGCCTACGCTAACCGTTTCCAGGAAGCCGGCGGCGACGTTTTCACCAGCGCCCCCGTGCAGGCCATCCACCAATCCGCAGGGTTGACCACCATCCAGACCACGGGAGGCGACGTAAGGGCCGGGCACATCATCAACTGTGCCGGCCTATACGCCGACAAGATCGCTGAAATGGCCGGAGAGGACACCGGCGTCCGAATACTCCCCTTCCGGGGCGAATATTTCACGTTGCGGCCCGAAAGCCGCCACCTGGTCAAGGGCCTCATCTATCCCGTCCCTGATCCCCGCTTCCCGTTCCTCGGAGTGCACTACACCCGCAACGTCTACGGGCAGGTGGAAGCTGGTCCCAACGCCGTGATGGCCCTCGCCCGCGAGGGGTACACCAAGCGCGATATCAAGCTGGGGGAAACGCTGGGAGCCATCACCTACCCCGGTTTCTGGAAGATGTCCATGAAGCACTGGAAAACCGGGATCGGCGAAATGCACCGCTCCTACTCCAAAAAAGTGTTCGTCCGCGACCTCCAGCGCCTTATCCCCGAAATCCGCTCCGAGGACCTGGTGGCCGGAGGATCTGGTGTCCGGGCCCAGGCCGTTGCCCGCAACGGAGCCCTGCTGGACGACTTCAACATCCTCACCGGGAGGAACGCCATCCACGTCCTCAACGCACCCTCTCCCGGCGCCACCTCCTCCCTGGCTATCGGCGAACACATCGTGGAACAGGCCGTCCAGGCCTTCGGGTTCCAGGGCTGACCCCTTGGCGAACCCGAACCACTTTCTCACGCCGGAGTCAACGTCGTCGCCCGGAAGGATGAACTGCGCCGCCTACCCACGGCGGGATTGTCCGAATGGGTCCGGCTTCCGCTCCGGGGAGCATGTCCATGGGAGATAGGGCGCAGCAATTCCGCGATGAAGTCCAACTGGGTGAATGGTTGGTCACCCCGGAATGGGTCGAATCCTACGTGGAGGCTGTGGGCGAGGCCCCCGTGAATTATCTTCAGCTCGGCCTGGTGCCGCCCCTGGCGTTGACCGCCTGCGTCTTGGGGAGAGTGTTGGAGACGCTGGAACTGCCGGGCGGGACTATTCACAGTCTGCAGGAAATGGAAACCCTCGCCCCTTTGGAGATTGGGTCCAGTGTAGCCGGGGTCGTGCGGCAGGAGCCGCCCCGCCGCCGTGGAGGGCTGGAGTTCACCACTGTGTCCTACACGCTGTCCGGGCCCGGCGGGCAGCTTGTCCAGCGGGGCAGGACCACCGTGTTGACCCCGGCTCCCGAAGTCAGCCTCGGAGAGTCCCCCGACGGAGGGGCACAGCCATGACCGGACCTGACCAGGAACTGGCCCCGGTGGTCAAGACCATTACCCAGGGCCAGTTGGACGAATACTGCGAGGCATCCGGCGACCACAATCCGCTGCACTGGGATAGCGAATTTGCCGCGGGCACCCGCTTCGGCGGAGTCATCGCCCACGGCATGCTGACCCTGGCTTTCATCTCTGAAATGATGGCCGCTTCTTTCGGGGGGGCATGGCTGACAACAGGCTCGCTGAAAGTACGGTTCAAAGGCGCCGCTTACGTGGGCGATGAGGTCGAAACTTGGGGTAAAATAGCCAGGGAAGAACATCGCGGGAATCGCCGCCGCGTGACGTGCTCTGTCGGTGTTCGCAACCGGCAGACCCGCAGCGAGATAATCAGCGGCTCCGCAACCGTGGACCTGCCGGACGGATCTGGGGAACACCGTCCGGCTGATCAGCCAGCAAGGGTGTAGGTATGCAGCGAAACGGAGATTCGGCCCCCATCCGGGTGGTCGTGGATGCAATGGGTGGGGATTATGGGCCGCCGGAGACCGTTCCGGGAGCCTTGGCAGCACTGGAAGAGCACAACGCAGAGGTAATCCTAGTAGGCGACCGGGAACCCGTTGAGCGAGAACTTTCGCGCCACAGCGTCGCCGGCAAAGCCGTTACCGTGGTTTCCTCCCAGGGCAAGATTGGCGACGACGAACACCCGGTACTTTCTCTCCGACACAAGCCGGAAGCTTCCATCGCGGTCGCCACCAGGATCATCAAGGAAGGTAAGGCGGACTTGCTCGTCTCCATGGGTTCCACCGGAGCCTCCATGGCCAGCGCGGTGATGGTGCTGGGACTGATGGAAGGTCTGGACCGTCCCTGCATCGGCGGCCCTTTCCTTGGCCTCGCTCCCCGGACCGTAATGGTGGACATGGGCAGCAATGTAGACTGCCGCCCTGCCCTCATGCTCAGCTTCGGAGCACTGGGCTCCGTCTTCGCCCGTCGTTTCCTCGGCATCGAAAACCCCCGCATCGGCCTGCTCAGCGTGGGCGCCGAGGAGGCCAAGGGCAACCGGCAGGTCCAGGAGAGCTACCAGCTTTTCCAGGACAGCCACCTCAACTTCGTCGGCAACGTGGAGGGAATGGACTTCTTCAGCGACAAGGCTGATGTGGTCGTCTGCGACGGCTTCGTCGGAAACATTCTCATGAAGTTCACCGAAGGCCTGGGTTCAGCCCTGGGACAATACCTCCAGGAACGCTTGTCCTCGGCCATTCCGGGAGGCGGTGCGTCCCGCCTTATCGAAGAACTCTGGACATCAATGAATCTCCCCCGCAAGATGGGCGGGCCCCTGTTCGGGGTCAACGGGACCGTCATCCTCGGACACGGCTCCTCCCGGGCCGACGGCGTTACGGGCGCCATCCGCACCGGCGTGATGTGTGTGTCCATTGACATGGTGGGGGAGATGCGGCGGGAACTGGCCTCCCTGCAGCAGTCTGCCGCCACCGGTTGATTTCATGGCCCCCCGCGATTTGGAAGGACAAGTAGCGCTGGTCACCGGGGCCTCCCGGGGGATCGGAGCCGCCATCGCCTGCCGGTTGGCCGAGGAAGGCGCCGGCATCGCCGTCAACTACCACACCAACCTGGACGCCGCCACCAGGGTGGTCGAAACCATCACTGCCGCCGGCGGCGCCGCCTTCGCCATTGCCGGCGATGTTTCCCAGGAAGACTCCGCCGAGTCGGTGGTCAACACGGCGTCCGAACGCTGGGGCCGTATCGACATACTGGTCAACAACGCGGGCATCACCCGCGACCGCTTGCTCCTCCGGATGTCCCTGGAGGACTGGGACGAGGTCCTGGACATCGACCTCCGCAGCGCCTTCCTTTGCACCCGGAAGGTCATGCCCCAGCTGATCCGGCGGCACTCTGGACGGGTCATAAACATCTCCTCTGTCGTTGGCATCGGCGGCAACCCCGGGCAGGCCAATTACGCCGCCGCCAAGGCCGGGCTGATCGGCTTCACCAAGGCCGTTGCCCGGGAGGTGGCATCCCGCAACGTCACCGTCAATGCCGTTGCCCCTGGGTTCATCGACACCGGAGGAATGGTTGACCAGCTTAGCGACGATGCCCGCCGCCAGATTATGGGCCGCATCCCCATGGGGCGGTTTGGGAGCGGGGCCGAAGTCGCCGAGGTCGTGGCCTTCCTGGCCGGCCCCCGAGCCGGATACATTACCGGACAGGCTATAACCGTTGATGGCGGCCTCATCGCCTGACCGGTACCCGGCCTTGGCCGGGAGCCCCTTCTCCTGAACCCTGGTTCAGTCAGACCTTCGGAGATTTCAGCATGGACGCCACCGCAACCTTCCGCCAGCTCCTCGGCAAGCCCGGCATAATCGTAGCGCCGGGCGCCTACGACTGCCTCACCGCCACCATCATTGAGCAGGCCGGTTTTCCCGCCGTCTACATGACCGGCGCCGGAATGTCCGTCGCCCGCCTCGGGTATCCCGATCTTGCCCTCGCCAGTATGAGCGAAATGACCGCCCACGCCGCTGCCATGGCCGAGGTGGTCAGCGTCCCCATCATCGCCGACGCCGACACCGGATACGGCGGTATGCTCAACATCCAGCGGACCATTCGCCAGTACCAACGTGTGGGTGTTGCGGCGGTGCATATCGAGGACCAGGAGTCTCCGAAGCGGTGCGGGCACCTGGATGACAAGCGGGTGATTGCGAGGGATGAAATGTGCGGGAAGATTCGGGCTGCCGTGGACGCCCGCACCGATCCCGACTTCACGATTATTGTGCGGACGGATGCGCTGGCCGTGACGGGATGGGACGACACCATGGGCCGGTGCGAAGACTACATCCGCGCCGGGGCGGACGCATTGTTCATCGAGGCCCTCCGCTCGCGGGAGGAAGCACGGAAAGTCGCCGACATCTTCGATGTGCCCCTCCTGTACAACTTCGTCGAGAGCGGAAAGTCCCCCCTGATTCCCGCCCACGAGCTTGAAGAGATGGGCTTCAAGATGGTCATCTTCCCGGCCAGCGCCCTGATGGCGGCGTGCCGGGTGGTCGGCGATCTCATGGGTCACCTGAAAGTACATGGCACCACCGAACAACTCATGCCCGGCATGGCTTCTCTCGCGGAAGCCTTCGAGACCGTGGGGCTGTCCCGTATGCTGGCCACGGACTCCCGATATTCCGGCTAAAGGCAATGATTGAAAGCAGGAAGTATGTGCACCAACGTTCAGCACCAACATGTGGGTGTTTTCGAGTGGTGTCTTGCAAATCGCACTGCCCGGCGCGGGCATCCGGGAATTGATGAATGGCTGAAGCCGGCAGCGGCCCCCGTCCCGCCGAACCCCGGTTCCTGGCCGGCCTGCCCGCCGAGGTGGAGCATTGGCGCGCCTCGGGAATAATCTCCGGGGAACAGGCCCGCGCCATTCTCGGCTCCTACGACTTCCCGGAAGCCGCCGAAGCGCCCCGCAACCGGCTGGTGACCGTCCTGCTGATAATGGGAGCTGTCCTGGTCGGGCTGGGAGTCATCCTGTTCGTTGCCGCCAACTGGCAGGAGATTTCCCCGGGCGTGAAGCTCGCCATGATGTTCATTGGCATACCCGTCATATACGGCGCCGGGTTCCTTCTGCGCTACCGGTTTGATTATCCCCGGGTGGGGACCGCCCTGATTTTCCTGGGGAGCATCGCCTACGGGGCCGCTATTCATCTAATAGCCCAGACCTACCATATCCCGGTGAACCACCCCAACCTGGTCCTCTACTGGTTTCTCGGCGTGCTGCCCCTCGCCTATGTTGTGCGGTCTCAGCCGGTTATGATCCTGGCCCTGGTCACCGGGCTGGCGGCGGTGGGCTTTCGCGGGCAGGAGTGGCTGCTGGACGAAGACTTCATCCCGTCACTGGCCATGCCCCTCTACCTGGCCCTGGGACTGGCCCTTTTTGCCTTCGGGAGGCTCCACGAGCCCTTCCCGTCCGTCCGCCCTTTCGTGCCCACCTTCCAGCTGATGGGCTTGCTCGTTATCTTCGGCATCCTCTATTTCTGGGGGTTTGGAGACCTCTGGGACTGGACCGAGAGCTCCCGGGACTATTCCGGCGTAGTGTTCCCGGTGACCCTGGAATACTGGGCTATCGCCGCCGCGACCGTCGCTGCCCTGGCAGCCGCCTGGGTATGGATGGCCCTCCATGCCCGGCAACGGGCGCAGCCGCTGGCGGCCCTGCTGACGGAAGCGGTCCCTTCGCTGGCGCTGCTGCTGTTCGGTGTCCTGGTGGTGTTCCTGCCGTTGGATGGGGGAACTGCGTACCCGCTTGCCGCCAACATCCTTTACGGCCTGGGAGTGGTCGGGCTGGCCTATCTGGGCTACCTACGGGGACGCGAAGCCCTAATCAACCTGTCCATCGGGTTTTTCAGCATCTGGATTTTCACCCGGTACTTCGAGTACAGTTTCGACCTGCTGGACCGTTCCGTTGTCTTCATCGTTGCCGGACTGCTCCTCCTCGTCGGAGGGTTCCTGCTGGAACGGGCCCGCCGCCGGGTCCTCCAGCGCTTGCGGCAGCCAGGCTCGGACCAAGAGCCTGGACCCGGAGGTAGCCGATGACCGCCAGGTTTTCTATCGCCTTCTGGATAATCGTGGCGGCCCAACTGGTCGTCCTGGCGGGCATCGTCGGATTCCGGGAGCAGGTCCGCCAGACGGGAGAGCTGGTCGTTCTCCAGACCGTGCCCGTAGACCCCCGTTCCCTCCTCCAGGGGGACTACGCCATTCTCGAATACGAGATTGGCATTCCCCGGCGCGTCGAGGACGCCAGCCCGCGCCTGCGGGATGATCTCCAGAGGGGTGCCAGGATGTTCGTCACCCTGGAGCGGCAGGGCGACATCTGGCAGGCCACCAGCTACACCCGCACCCGTCCCCGGCCGGGCCAACTGTTCCTAACGGGATACGCCGACGACTCCGGCTGGCTTGACTTCGGCATCGGAACCTACTTCGTTCCCGAAGGCACCGGCCACATCGTCGAGCGCGCCGGTGATGTCAAGGTCCGGGTGTTCGTCGACCGGGACGGAGACGCCGTCATCGACGATGTGCTGGTTGACGGCGTACCCTTCCTGGAAGCCGTCGAATCCCAGCGGTAACGCTCCACAGCGTCATCCTGAAGGAGGCCCGACATGCCCAACACGGTGATTGTTGTCGACATGGTGCGCGGGTTCCTGGAACCCGGCCACAACCTCTACTGCGGCGACGAGTCCCGGGAAATCATCCCCAACGTCCAGGCCCTGCTCCGCCGGGAGAGAGACGCTGGTTCGGACATCGTCTTCGTCTGCGACCACCACCTGCCCGATGACCTGGAGTTCCGTATGTTCCCGGTGCACTGCGTCATCGGCACCGAGGAACCCGAGGTCATTCCGGAGCTGGCCGAGTTCGTCACGGAAAGCAATGTCGTCCCCAAGAACCGTTACAGCGGCTTCTTCAACACCGACCTGGAACAGCGGCTGGCCGAACACCGTCCCGACCGGGTCATCATCTGCGGGGTCTGCACCGACATCTGCGTCATGCACACCACCAGCGACGCCCGCAACCGGGACTACGACGTGGAAATCCCCGCCGACTGCGTCGCGAGCTTCGACCCCGACGCGCACCGGTGGGCCCTGGAGCATATCGATAAGATTCTTGGCGCGCGGGTGGTGTAGCGGCGTCCTCCCCATGCCTGGGCTGGATTCCCGCCCCCGCCTGCGCGGGGGGCGGCGGGAGAAGTGTTGGGTGCGGGAGACAGGGTTGGGGGATTACCCTGCCGGAACACCATGCGCGGGTTTCCGCACCGTACCGCCAGGGGTAGAATGGGTATTGCCGAAGAACGCTGTATGGGGGGCGCATGAGAGACGAGGAGACCAGGGCACACGCGCAGCCATCCATTTCCACCGCGCCAACCCGCCCGTTGGAAGAGATTGCCCACATGGGCGATGAGATATATGAGCGGGATGTCAGGCCGCAGGTCGAAACCGGCCATCACGGAGAGATCGTCGCCATCGATGTTGAAAGCGGAAGTTGGGCCGTTGCCGACAGCGAGCTTGCCGCAGTGGAGGGTTTGCGGGCACAGCGTTCGGATGCCGCCAATGTGTGGCTGCTGCGGGTCGGCTACCGTGCGATAGCTAGCATCGGAGGCGGGACCCCGGGGAGGACTGGGTGATCGAAGGGGTGGTGAACGCTGCCCGTGAAGCCGTCGTGACTCTTCCCCTACAGGGCCCGGCTGGGCAAACGCTGGAAATAGAAGCCGTGGTAGACACTGGATTCAACCGATTCCTCACCTTGCCCCAAGCCGTGGTGACGGAGTCGGGACTGGCCTTCGCTGGCGTCAGTCGTGTGGTCTTGGCAGACGGCAGCGAGGTGATCCTTCCTCCCTATGGCGTCACCGTGGTGTGGGACGGCCAGATGAGAGATGTTGTTGCGTACGCGGCTGACACCACCCCTCTTATTGGCATGGCCCTGCTCGACGACCATGACCTCAGCATCCAGGTTCGGACCGGCGGCCGCGTCGTCATATAGGCGGGAGAGTAGCCGCTCCGGGGCGGTTGGGGTATAGTAGCCCGGCGACACTCACCTCTTAGGAGGATTCCCCATGCCAACGTCCTTTGACCGGAAAAGCATTACCCTGGAAGCCGCCCGGCAGGCCATCGCCGCCGCCGAGGCCAAGGCCGCGGAAATCGGCGTTCCCATGGCCATCGCCATCTGCGACCCCGACGGCAACCTCAAGACCTTCAGCCGGATGGATGGAGCCGCCCTGCTCGCCGTCCGCATCGCTCAGCAGAAGGCCTGGACCGCCATCTCCTTCGGCTTCCCCACCCTTGGCCTGTGGGAGTTCATCAAGGACGACCCGCCCCTGCTCCACAGCCTGCCCCACCAGGAGGACATGATCCTCTTCGGCGGCGGCACCCCGATCAACGTGGACGGTGTGATGATCGGAGGCATCGGAGTCAGCGGAGGCCACTACTCCCAGGACCAGGAGTGCGCCGACGCCGGACTGGCGGCCATCGGCGCCGGCTAGCCGACGCGTTCCTTGTCCTAAACGACCTCCGCGTCACCTCCCGCACGTCACCTCCGGCTGACAACCTTAGGGTTGTCGGCCCCACCGAGGCCATCATGCTCTTTGGCACCTACCGGTACAGCCGCTGGGACGGCACCCAGGAAATCTTCGGCATCGACGCCAACGCCCTGATGGACCAGCTTTCCGACGAGCTGCTCAGCCAGGGCGACGTCATGCGCGCCCTCCGGGAGCTCTTCCGCAACGGGATGCAGAACCCGGACGGCCAGCAAATGGGTGGTCTGCGCGACTTGATGGAACGCCTCAAGAACCAGCGCAGGCAGCAGCTCCAGCAGCACAACATGGACTCGGTGGTGGAGGACCTGGAGCGCCGCCTCAAGGAAATCCTGGACACCGAACGGGGGGGCATCCGGCAGCGTCTCGACGAGGCGAGGGACCAAGTATCCGCGGCTTCCGAAGAAGACCGTCCCCAGCAGGAAGCCCTGCTCAACATGCTGGAGCAGCGGGCCCAGCGCAACCTGGATACCCTGAACCAGTTGCCCGACAGCCTGGCCGGGCAAATCCAAGAGCTGATGGACTACGAGTTCATGGACCCGGAAGCGCAGTGCCTGTTCCAGGAGCTTTTGGATGAGCTGAAGTCCCAGATGGCCCAGAACATATCCCAGCAGATGCAGCAGCAGCTCCAGGGGATGTCTCCCGAAGACATGGCCGCCACCCGCGAGATGATGCGCGAGCTGAACCAGATGATGCGGGACAAGATGGCGGGGCGGGAACCTGACTTCGAAGGGTTCATGCAGCGGTGGGGCCAGATGTTCGGCCCCAATCCGCCGCAGAGCTTCGACGAACTCATGGAAATGCTCCAGCAGCAGCTTGCCCAGATGCAGTCCATGATGGAAAGCATGTCCCCCGAGGCCCGGCAGCAGTTGGAGGACGCCCTCAACGCCGCTCTCGACCCCGAAACCCAGCGGGAGATGGCCGAGTTCGCCCAGCTCATGGGCCAGCTAATGCCCATGGACGATCTGCGCCGCCAGTACCCCTTCCTGGGCGACGACAGCCTGACCATGGAGCAGGCCCGGGAGATGATGCGCCAGCTCCAGGACCTGGACCGGCTGGAGCAGTCCATCCAGGACGCCATCCGCACCGGCAACCTGGGGGATATAGACCCGGAAAAGCTGGCCGAGCTTCTCGGCGAGGAAGCCCGGCAAGCCTGGGAGCAGCTGGAGCGCCTCCAGCAGCTTCTCAAAGAGGCGGGATACATCACGGGCGAGGACGGGATGGAGCTCACCGCCCGGGGAATCCGCCGCATCGGCCAGAAGGCCCTCAAGGAGGTCTTCGTCCACCTCAAGAAGGACCGCATGGGCAACCACGAGCTTGACCAGCGCGGCGCCGGCGGAGACCTTCTGGGAGACACCAAGCCCTACGAGTTCGGCGACCCCTTCCTGCTGGATATGCAGGCCACCATCAAGAACGCGGTCCTGCGCTCCGGCCCGGAAATCCCGGTGCGGATGGGCCCGCAGGACTTCGAAATCCACCGCCAGGAGCACATGACCCGGGCCGCCACCGCCGTCCTACTCGACCAGAGCCGGTCCATGGGACTGTTCAACAACTTCCAGGCCGCCAAGAAGGTCACCCTGGCCCTCTTCTCGCTGATCCGCACCCAGTACCCCCGGGACTCCCTCCACGTTATCGGCTTCTCCGATTACGCCCGCGAGATCAAGGAAGAGGACCTGATCAAGACCAACTGGAACGCTTGGGTCTCCGGCACCAACCTCCACCACGCCCTGATGATGTCCCGCAAGCTTCTCGCCAACGAGAAGGGCGGCTCCCGGCAGATTCTGCTCATCACCGACGGGGAGCCCACCGCCCACCTGGAAAACGGGCAGTCCTTCTTCAGCTATCCGCCCAGCTACCGCACGGAGCTGGAAACCCTGAAGGAAGTCCGCAAGTGCACCCAGGAGGGCATCGTAATCAACACCTTCATGCTGGAGAACAATTACCAGCTGGTCAACTTCATCGACCGGCTCACCCGGATCAACCGGGGCCGGGCCTTTTACAGCAGTTCCGAGAACCTGGGCCAGTACGTCCTGGTAGACTACCTGGCCAACCGCAGGAAACGGGTGGCGGCGTGAGGGTCTTTGGTCTGACCAATCCCTTTAACCTCGCGCCGGATTCTGGTATACTCCGGCCCGCACAACAGAACACCTTGGCCGGCGGGGTTGAGGCAACACCTCCCCGCCGCACTTTTAAGACAGTCCCGAGAGGCTGGCAAAGTGGAAAGCCTTCCCAGGCTTGGATGCCCCTGCACCCGACGAAGCGGGGGAGCCTTACCCTGCCGGTCTGCGGCAGGGTATTTTTCTGGGACCGCGCTGACCCTGGAAACGATGACAGAACATCAGGTAATGAACCGGGAGGACATCCGCCGGGCTTTGACCCGGGTGTCTCACGAAATCCTGGAACACAACCGGGGTATTGAAGACCTGGTCATCGCGGGCATCCAGACCCGGGGCGTGTTTCTGGCCCGGCGCCTGGCGGACAACATCTCCCGGTTTGAGGGCAGCGCGGTTCCGGTGGCAGAGCTGGACATCAGCCTGCACCGGGACGACCTGCAGCGGCGGGAGTTGAAGGCCATCAAGCGGACCAACATGCCCGTTGATATCCAGGACCGGAACGTTGTCCTCGTAGACGACGTTCTCTTTACCGGGCGAACGGTCCGAGCCGCCATGGATGCGCTCAACGACTTCGGCCGCCCCCAGCAGATCCGCCTTGCCATCCTGCTCGACCGGGGCCATCGTCAACTCCCCATTCGCGCCGACTACGTGGGCAAGAACATGCCTACCAGCCTCAGGGAGCAGGTCCGGGTCCGGCTGGCCGAGTTCGACGGCGTGGACGAGGTCTCCATCCTGCGGAGGGAGGACTGACTCGTTGACTCTTGCCCGTGCCTCCCAAGAAGTAGCGGCTGCCGCGGCGCCCGGCGTTCAGCCTGCCGCCCGCCAGCACGTTCTGGACCTGGACGACTTCACCCGGGACGAAATAACAGCCGTCCTGGACAACACCACGGCGATGAAGGACATCCTCCATCGCGACATCAAGAAGGCTCCCACCCTTCGGGGCCGTCTTGTAGTCACCCTCTTCTACGAGGCCAGCACCCGCACCCGGGTCTCCTTCGAGGAAGCGGGGAAGGTGTTGAGCGCCGACGTCATCAACGTCAGCGAGTCCGGCAGCAGCGTGGAGAAGGGCGAGTCCCTGCTCAACACCGGACTCACCCTCCAGGCCATGGGAGTAGACGTCATAGCCATCCGGCACCCTCACTCCGGCGCTCCCAACCTCCTCGCCCGGCACCTGCCGAAGGTCAGCGTCATCAACGCGGGCGACGGGCTTCACGCCCACCCTACCCAGGCCCTGCTGGACCTGTACACCGTTCGCAGCAAGCTGGGACGGCTGGATGGTCTCAAGGTCGTCATCGTGGGAGACGTCCTCCACAGCCGGGTAGCCCGCTCAGCCCTCTGGGGATTCGCCAAGGCCGGCTCTCGAGTGACCCTGTCGGGACCGGCGACCCTCCTACCGCCCGAACTTTTGGATCCTGACCGCTACCTCCCGGCGGACCACCCCCTCTCTTCCGTCCGCATCGACACCGATCTCGACCGGGCCGTGGCAAGCGCCGACGTAGTTATGGCCCTCCGCCTGCAGAGCGAGCGGCAGGCCGGCGGGTTCTTCCCAAGCCTCAGGGAATATATCCGACGCTGGCAGGTGACCGAAGGCCGCATGGCGCGCGCCAACCCCGGCGCCCTGGTCATGCATCCCGGCCCCATGAACGAGGGAATCGAGATCAGCTCGAGCCTCGCCCACGGGGACAGCTCGGTCATCGAGGAACAGGTTACCAACGGGGTAGCCGTCCGCATGGCCCTCCTCTACCAGGTCTGCGGGGCGGCCCATATCGCCAATTCCTCCCGGGACGGCGACCAAGCATGACGGCCAGCCTGAATCCCGAAACCATCCTCATCCGCGGCTCCAGGATCATCGACCCAGCCCGGAACGTCGACGCCGTCGGCGATGTCCTAATCCAAGGCGGATCCATCGCCTCCGTCGGCGGGCTTGTTCCGCCCGATGCCGTCCCCGACGGCTCCCTGGTAATCGAAGCCGCGGGAATGGTCACGTCGCCCGGATTTATCGACCTCCACTGCCATCTCCGGGAGCCCGGGTTCGAGTACAAGGAAACAATAGCGACCGGAGCCGCCGCCGCTGCCCGGGGCGGGTTCACCACCATCTGCTGTATGCCCAACACCGAACCGGCCATCGACAACTCCGCGCTGGTCGGGTACATCCGGGACCGCGCCGCTGCCGAAGCCGCCGTCCGGGTACTTCCCATCGGCTGTGTTTCCAGGGGCAGGAAGGGCCGGGAGCTGGCCGACATGGAAGAGCTGGCCGCCGCCGGTGTCGTGGCTTTCAGCGACGACGGGGATCCGGTCTATGACGACAACCTCATGCGCCTCGCCCTGACCTACAGCCGCGACCTGGGCCTCCCCATCACCAATCACTGCCAGGAACCTTCCCTGTCCTGCTGCGGCGTCATGGCCGAGGGCTGGATAGCCACCCGCCTCGGGCTGCCCGGCATCCCCGCCGCCGCCGAGGAGACAATGATTGCCCGGGACATCTCTCTGGCCGAGCTCAGCGGCGGGAAACTCCATGTGGCCCACGTCAGCACCGCCGGATCGGTTGCCCTCATCCGGGGAGCCAAGGAACGCGGCATCCCGGTTACTGCCGAGGTCTGTCCCCACCACCTGACCATCAACGACCGCTGGGCCTTGGGATGCCGCGGGATGGTTGACATCGCCGGTGCCGCCAGCTATGACACCTCCACCAAGGTCTACCCTCCCCTGCGCCAAGACCGGGATGTGGAAGCCCTTATTGAGGGACTGGCCTCCGGAGTCATCGACTGCGTTGCCACCGACCACGCCCCCCACGACGTAGCCAGCAAGGAGGTCACCTACCAGGACGCCGCTTTCGGCATCAGTGTCCTGGAGACCGCCTTCGGTTCCCTCATGGGACTGGTTCACGCTGGACGCATCAACCTGCCAACGCTCATCGAACGCCTTACCGCCGCCCCGGCCCGGGTCCTGGGAGCAGATTATCAGCCTCTCGCAACCCTGGGGCCCGGAACTCCGGCGGATGTCGTGGTGTTCGACCCTTCCCGGCAATGGACGGTTGATACTTCCCAGTTCCTCTCCAAGGGAAAAAACACTCCCCTCGCAGGCACCGTCCTCACCGGTGCGGTGGTATGCACCATAGCCAGAGGACAGGTGGCATACCGGGACCCGACTCTTTCTCCCGTCGAGGGGGAAGGGCCTGACTCAGAGGTATAGAAGGTATGCCATCACCCCCATCCTATCCTTCCCCCATCGAGGGGGAAGGGACTGGTTCAGAGGACCGCTAATTGACTGATCACAGCCTGAGCCAACCCGCCTGCCTTCTCCTGGAAGACGGCTCCGTCCACCGGGGCGAGTCCTTCGGCGCCGCCGTCTCTACCTGGGGCGAGGTGGTATTCAACACCAGCATGACCGGATACCAGGAGGCCCTAACCGACCCCTCTTACGCAGGTCAGCTGGTCACCCTGACCTATCCATTGGTCGGGAATTACGGGATCAACTCCGAGGATTTCGAGTCCCGCCGTATCCAGGTCAGCGGCCTGGTGGTACGGGAACACTGCGACCTTCCCAGCCACGGCGACAGCCGGATGACCCTCCACGAGTACCTGCTGTCCCAGAACATTCCCGGTATCAGCGGCGTCGACACCCGGGCGATCACCCGCCGCCTCCGCACCCGCGGGGTCATGACCGGCCTCATCACCACCGAACCCCTGGAACGGGCCCGCGAAAGGCTGGCCGAAGCTCCCCGCTACGACGACCTCGACCTGGTCAAGACCGTTACTACCGGGCAGCGTTACTCCTGGGATGACGGTTCCTCGGAAGAGTCCTCCGCCGGGGAAGCCTACCGCTACCGTATTCTGGTCACTGACAGCGGCCTCAAGTACAACATCCTCCGCCTCCTTCGCCAGCGCGGGTGCGAGGTCATCGCCGTTCCGGCCACAACAACCGCCGAAGAAATGCTGGCCCTGAAACCGTCGGGCATTCTCATGTCCCCTGGCCCTGGCGACCCGCAGCTGCTGGACTACGTGACGGATAACGTGAAGCTACTGGTCGGCCGGGTCCCCATGATGGGAATCTGCCTCGGCCACCAGCTAATCGCCCGGGCCATGGGAGCCACGACCTACAAGCTCAAGTTCGGGCACCGGGGCGCCAACCATCCGGTCAAAGACCTTTCCACCGGAAGGGTGTACATAACTGCCCAGAACCACGGCTATGCGGTGGACGCCGATTCCCTTCCCCCGGGGCTGGAAGTGTCCCTCCTGAATCTCAATGACAACACCGTTGAGGGCTTGGCCCACCGTAGCTACCCGCTCTTCAGCATCCAGTACCACTCGGAAGCCTCCCCCGGCCCCCGGGATAACGAGTACATCTTCGACCAGTTTCTCGGCATGGTGGCCGATTTCCACGGTGCCTAGCTTCTACACAATGGGCCGGGATCTAATGCGCTCCAGTCCCACGCTCCTTGGCCGACTGCCACTGAACGGCGGCGCTTTCTCCCAAAGCCCGGTCTTCTCCTTTCTTGGGGATCTGTCCGGGTCTTCGGTACAATCACTCCCGTCTTTGCGCACTGTTCTTCAATTTTCTTCGGCGCCGGGAGGTTTTGATGTCGTCGTTCAGCATGGTCTTGCTAGAAGAAGGGGTCGAGATGGAGTTGCCCCTGGACTTGTCCGGGACTCTCGGCTTGCTCGACGAGGTGGTCCCCACGCTGACCTGCGAAAGGTTCGGCTACCAGATGGCAACAGTGACCCGCGCCCAACTCGGGCAGAACTGGAGCCTGTGGGTCAAGATCGTGGACTTGACCAACGGCCACGTCTTCCCGGAGCCCGTCGGCTGCGTGGACCTGGTGAAGGTGGACAACCACCATACCGTGTTCACCATACCGCCCCGCTCCAGCCAGGACTTCCCGGGGATGCACATGCTCGACAACGACGGGCGTCTCTACGGTTCGTTCATTTACCAGATGCTCAACCTCATGCACGAGCGGAAGCTCATCCAGCTGCCGGGACTGCTCCCGACAGCTTAAGCCAGGCCGTTCCTCCCGCCTCCTTCCCGGGCGGCCCGCCCAATCCGGGGGCACGGCCATCGAAGGAGTAGCGTACCCGTGATTGATGGGGCGGGGAAACCCCGAAAAGTTCTTGTCATCGGCTCCGGCCCCATTGTCATCGGCCAGGCCGCTGAGTTCGACTACGCCGGCACCCAGGCGTGCAAGGCCCTTCGCGAAGAAGGTGTCCAGACCGTCCTGGTCAATTCCAATCCGGCCACCATAATGACCGACCGGGGAGTGGCCGACAGCGTCTATATCGAACCCCTCACCGTCGGCGTCTTGGACCGAATCATCGAGCGGGAGAGCCCGGACGGCATCCTCCCCACCCTGGGAGGCCAGACCGGCCTCAACCTGGCCGTGGCCCTGGCCGACGCCGGGGTGTTGGAGAAGTACAACGTCCGCCTCCTGGGCACTCCGCTGGAAACCATCCGGAAGGCCGAGGACCGGGACTTCTTCCGCCAGTTCCTGCACGACATAGGGGAACCCGAACCTCCCAACACCACGGTCTCCACTTACGAGGAAGCCGTGTCTTTCGGGAGGGAAATGGGGCTCCCCCTGGTCGTCCGTCCCGCCTACACCCTGGGCGGGACCGGGGGCGGCATCGCCAACACCTGGGAGGAATTCGAGGCAATCGTGCGCCAAGGCCTGGCAATGAGCCCCATTTCCCAGGTCCTGCTGGAGCGTTCCCTGGTCGGCTGGAAGGAAATCGAGTACGAGGTTATCCGCGACGGGGACGACAACTGCATCACCGTCTGCAACATGGAAAACCTGGACCCGATGGGCGCGCACACCGGGGACAGCATCGTCGTGGCTCCCAGCCAGACCCTCACCGACAAGGAACACCAGATGCTCCGCAGCGCCAGCCTCCGGATCATCCGCGGGCTTGGCATTGAGGGAGGCTGCAACGTGCAGCTGGCTTTGCGCCCCCATCCCGTCGTGGAGCAGCACCTCCAGACCAGCTGGGAACCCGACTCTCCCTACTACGTCATCGAGGTCAACCCGCGGGTCAGCCGAAGTTCCGCCCTGGCCAGCAAGGCGACGGGCTACCCCATCGCCCGCGTTTCCGCCAAGATTGCCGTGGGCAAGCGGCTGGACGAGATAGTCAACGCCGTAACCGGAAAGACCGGAGCGGCCTTCGAGCCGGCCCTGGACTACTGCGTGGTGAAGATACCGCGCTGGCCCTTCGACAAGTTCCCCAACGGGGACCGCTCCATCACGACGCAGATGAAGGCCACCGGAGAGGTCATGGCCGTAGAGCGTTCCTTCGAAGCCGCTCTCCAGAAGGCCACCCGTTCCTTGGAGCTGGGGAACCGGACCATGATGTGGGAGTCCCCGGACTGGCGCCGCCCCGGGGAGGACTTCTGCCTCGACGCGCTTCCCCTGCACCCCAACGACCTCCGCTTGTGGGCCGTGGCGGCAGCCCTCCGGCGGAACGTCCCGCTGGAGGACTTGCTCCAGAGGAGCTTCATAGACCCTTGGTTCATCAGCGCCCTGGACCGCATCGTCGGGATGGAACGCCGGCTGCTGGCCGAGGAGTTGACTCCTGACCTGCTCCTTCGGGCCAAGCGTCTCGGCTTTTCCGACGAACAGGTTGGCACCCTCGCCGACATGCTCCCCGAGCGCGTCCGGGCCCAGCGACTGGACTGGGACATCAAGCCCGTCTACAAGATGGTGGACACCTGCGCCGCCGAGTTCGAGGCGGCCACTCCCTACTACTACAGCACCTACGACCAGGAAAACGAGGCTGAACCCCTTCCCGGCGATAAGGCCGTCGTCATCGGCAGCGGCCCCATCCGCATTGGGCAGGGTATCGAATTCGACTACTGCAGCGTGCACGCCGCCTGGGCCCTTTCTGAGGCCGGCGTCAGTAGCGTCATGATCAACTCCAACCCGGAGACGGTTTCCACCGACTTCGACACCAGCGACCGCCTCTACTTCGAGCCACTGGACGAGGAGGCCGTCCGCGACGTTATAGACAACGAGACCATCGCCGACGCCCCTCCCCCCTCGGTCGTCCAGTTCGGCGGACAGACCGCCATCAACCTCTCCCAGTCCCTGGACCGGGTCGGGCTGCCCATCCTGGGTTCCAGCGCCCAGGCCATCGACATTGCCTCGGACCGGCACAAGTTCGAGGAGTTCATGTTCCGGCTGGGAATCCCTCAACCCCCCGGCGCCGCCGTGGAATCCGTCGAAGAGGCCCTGCGCATCGCCCAGAACATCGGATACCCGGTCGTCGTTCGCCCCAGCTACGTCCTCGGCGGGCGGGCCATGGAAATCGTGCAGAACGCCACCGAACTCATCCGATATCTCACCGCGGCCACCCAAGTCTCCCACTCCCAGCGGGTCCTCGTCGACCATTACATGGAGGGCAAGGAGTGCGAGGTCGACGCGATATGCGACGGCCACCAGGTGCTGATACCGGGGATCATGGAGCACATTGAGCGGGCCGGCGTCCATAGCGGCGATTCCATGGCCATCTACCCCGGCTTGAACCTGACCCCGGAAGAGGTCGAAACCCTGGTCGAGTACACCACCCGCATCGGGCTGGCTCTCGGGGTGAAGGGACTGATGAACATCCAGTTCGTCATCCAGGGAGGCAGCGCCTACCGCAGCCCCAACCTGCCGACGGCGGCCGCCCAGGAAACCACCGTTTACGTCCTCGAGGTAAACCCCCGGGGCAGCCGGACCATTCCCTTCATCTCCAAGGTGACCGGCGTTCCCGTCGCCAGGCTAGCCACCGGCATCATGCTGGGCAAGACGCTGGACGACATGGGATTCCAGGGAGGGTTGTGGCCCCGCCAGAAGCTGGTCGGCATCAAGGCCCCGG
Organism: Dehalococcoidia bacterium; assembly: GCA_965203675.1. Lineage (GTDB taxonomy): Bacteria > Chloroflexota > Dehalococcoidia > Lucifugimonadales > UBA3495 > CATOSK01. Next base: position 369,549 of record CBDBDE010000002.1, read on the forward strand.
TCTTTTCCATGTCCAAGCTGGTGGGGGTGGACTGGTTCCTCGGGCCGGAGATGAAGTCTACCGGCGAGGTCATGGGAGTCGACGCCGAGTTCCCCAGCGCGTTGTCCAAGGCCCTGGTTGCCGCCAACCTTGATCTCCAGCGGGGCATGGGCGTCCTGGTAAGCATCGCCGACCGGAACAAAGCCGAGTCCGTCCCCCTGGTCCGCGAGTTGGTCAGGGCCGGATGCCGCATCTACGCCACCGAGGGCACCGCCGCCATGATCAACGCCCTCGGCCTGGAGGTCGAACTCATAGCCAAGAAGCTGGGAGAAGGCCACCCCAACGTTCTGGACATCATTGAGGACGGCAGCGTGGCCGCCGTGGTCAACACCATCGGGGAGTCATCCTCCGTAATGCGCGATGGATTCGAGATCCGCCGGGCCGCCGTCGAGCGGCGCATCCCCTGCTTCACCTCCCTCGACACCGCCCGGGCCGCGGTGGAAAGCCTCCTCATGTCCCAGGACGGATACAGCATCCGCCGCACCGAGGAATATCTGACCAACCCGGCGCCGCGGTAGGCCCGCAGGCGAAAGGCCCATCGCGTGGCCACGGCGCTTTCGAGGACGGTTCCCCGAAGCGTTATAATTCTCCCAACCTTGCCGAGGACTGGTGGAATGAACTGTCCACGCTGCGGTGCGGCGGCCCAGGAAGGGGCTGCCTACTGCGCCTCTTGCGGAACGTCCCTGCCGTTGTGGTGCCCTTCGTGCCGCGCAGCCAACGAGCGTTCCAGCAACTTCTGCTTCAGCTGCGGGACGGCTTTGACTGCTCCCGGGCCTGCCGCTCCGGCCGATCCGGTCCCCTTGGAACATCCCCAGGCCTGCCCCCGCTGCCAGGAACCCTACCAGCCCGGCTCATCCTATTGTCTTGCCTGCGGATTTGCCCTGGATGCTGCACCAACCACGGCTTTCCCCACTCCCTCGGCAGGCGGTTTCGCTGCCTGGTTCCGGGAACGTCCCGACGCCCCCGCGTACTCCATGGGCCGACCCGCCGGATTCTGGATTCGCCTCGTGGCATTCCTGGTGGATGCGTTCCTGCTCCTGGTGGTCTTCTTCGCGGCCCTTCCCTTGGTCACCGGCCAGAACTTCATCGAATTCGTGGAAGCCTACGAGGACTCCACCGAGATTATTTCCCGGGCGGACCTCTTGAACCTGGGCCTGAACATCCTGTACTTCACTGCCGCCGTCGCCCTATGGGCCACCACCATCGGAAAGCGTCTTTTCAAGATGTACGTCGTGCGGTCCGACGGCTCCAGGGTGGGTCCCGGCCGAGCCCTGCTGCGCTACTTCGCCTCTCAACTCTCCCTGCTGCTGGTGGGAATCGGATACATCATGATCGGCGTCCGTTCCGACAAGCGCGGCCTCCACGACCTCATCTGCGACACCGTCGTCATAATCAGGCCGCCGGGAGGCTAGGCGTCAGAGGGTGTGTGAGGATTGAATTCTCACCCCCACCCCAACCCCTGCCTTCACGGGGGAAGGAACTTTTGAGATAGTGTCTTAGGGGGCCTTCCCCATGATGACGGGCTATGCCCGGCGTGAACGTGCCGTGACGCGGGTAACCCCTACCAGGGAGTCACGTAGCCGATCCCCGCTGCCGTTGCTTTGTCGTAGGCCAGCTTGGCTGCCGCCACGTCCGCCACGCCCGTGCCCATCAGCTTGGCGTAGACAATTTCCTCCGGACCGCCCCGTCCCGGCACGTTCCCGGACACGACCTGACGGAGCTCCTGCACCCGGCTCCATTGCATGATTCCCCGGTCCACGGCGCTGGTCATGTCCCCGGCTTCCGCGGGCGCTTGTTCCAGAGAGTCCACTACGATCCGGTCCGCCCGGGTCAAGACGGCGTCGTCCACCTCCCTGGCCCGCCACGTTGTCGGACCCGCTCCTATCACCAATGCACCCTCGGCAAGCCACTCTCCAGACACCACCGGCTCCATCGTCGCAGCGATGCAGATGACGATGTCCGATCCTCGAGCCGCCTCTTCTCCGCTGTCGGACGCCGAGACCTCGACCTCCAGCGCCCCGCTCATCCTCTCGGCGAACTCTTTCCGGCGTTCCTGGTCCCGGCTGAAGGCTTTTACCGACTTGATCCCCCTGACCCGGCAGACCGCCTCCAGCTGCGTCGGCGCCTGGTATCCAGTGCCGATAATTCCCACCGTCGCAGCGTCCTGGTTGGACAGGTACTTGGCGGCGACCCCGGTTGTCGCTCCGGTCCGCAGCTGCCCCAGCCGGTTCGCCTGCGTGTAGCAGAGCAACTCCCCGCTGTCGGCGTCATAGAGACTGACCTGGAAGGAGTATTGCCCCCGCACCACCGTGTAAGTCTTCACCCCCAGGACGCCGTCATGGAACATGCCCCCGCCCATTACCGCCAACTGCCCGCCCTCGGCGATGATCTTCCGGCGGGGAAGGTTGTAGACCTCCCCTTGCCCGAAGTGGGACTGCATCGATTCGATGGCGGTCAACATGCCCGCCATGTCCACGCACTGGTTGACTTCTTCGTCCCGCAAGAACAGCGTCATAGCCCTTCAATCCTCCCCGGCGCCTTAGTCTTGGAAGCGGCCGCTGACCCGTCCGGGGGCCGCCGCAATAGTGTAGCCCGCCCCCCATAAGGTGGCAACAAACCGGGCCATGCGTCATGGAGGCCAGCGTAGGGTGAGGCGTGGTGGAAGGAAACCCTGAAAAGGGACGGCAATGCGCCGTCCCTTTTCCTCAGAACAACCGGATTGGATGTCCCCCGGGTCTGCCCCTAGTCGTTCCCGCCGGTGGGCTGCGGCGCCGGTTCGGGCGGCCTCCTGCGTTGTATCCCCTCCGGCATTTTCTGGAACATCGCCGCCAGGCTCCCGGACAGCATGGTCCCCACCACTGCCAGCGCCGCGTAGGCGAACCCGGCCCGGTAGGCCGCTTGCGATTCGAGCAGGGGCAGCAGCACTATCCCGATGGGCAGCACCAGCCCCAAAACGGTGGCCCCGACCGTCGCTCCCAGCGTGTGCCCCATCTGCCGGGTGGTTTCCAGCATCCCGGATGCGAAGCTCCGGTTTTCCAGCAGGGTGTTCATCACCACTGCGTTGTTCGCCGTGTTGAACAGGTTGGAGCCGATATACGTCGGCAGCATGAGCAGAGGGACGCCCCACCAGGCCACGTTCTGGGAAAATCCTCCCAGAAGCAGGAACCCCAGCGCAATGCTGGCCAACGCTCCCGGGCGCAGCCATTTCGGGTTGTACCGGTCATAGACCCATCCCGCCAGCGTGGGCAGGAATAGCCCCAGCAACTGGTTCGGCAGCAACACGAAGGTCACGAAGATCGGCGGCTTCCCCATGCCGTTCTCCACCATGATGGGAATCAGCGTCGTCACTGCCAGCATGGAGAAATGGAAGGTCGTGTTCGTATACAACGCCAGCGAGAAATACTTCTGCTTGAAGTACCGGAAGTCCACGAAGGGGTCCGCCGTCCGGCTCTGCACCAGGATGAACAACCCCAGCAGGGCGAAGAACAGCAGGTGCATCGGGATGTGATACTGCAGCGCGTCGTTGGTCACGAAGCTGTCCGGCCCGCCGTGGATATGCAGCCCCGAGAGGACAAACGTGCCCAGGGTTATCACCATTAACGCCGCGCCGATGTAGTTGATGCTCACCGGCGCCATGTCCTCGGAGAACTGCTCGGCGTGGTACTTCAGCAGCGGGTATGCTGTCTTGAGCGCCAGCAACCCGATGGGAAGGGAGGTGAGGAACACCAGGCGCCATCCCACGATGCTTCCCAGGCCCAGCGGCCAGGACGATACGTCCACGAAACCTGCCGTCGGCAGCCACAGGAACATTCCGAACAGGACCAGCCCTACGAGAGAGCCGAACCGGGCCGACACCACCGGAACGGAAAAAGCCCGGCCCCGTTCGTCCGGCTGGAAAACTATTGCCAGGATCGCGTTGGAGTTGGCCGTTATCAGCGCGCCGCCGACCCCGACCAGGCCGCTCCAGACCACCAATTGGAGGATATTCTGGGACGTTGCGGACAGAACACTCCCAACGCACATCACGATCACGCCCAGGTAGAAGACCCGCACGTGGCCGTACTTCTCGCCCAACCGGGCCGACAAGAAAACAGTGCTGCCCAGCATCAACAGGCGGATTATCACCGTCCACGCCGCCTGCGCCACGTCCACGTCGAAATGGCGGGCCACCGACGGGATGGTCATCGCTATCGGCATGCTCGAAAGCTGCACCAGCATCTGCGTCGAAGCCAGCGCAATCATCGTTTCCCGCCGCTGCCGGTCGGTCCCCAGTTCCTTGAACGTCCCCAGGACGTTCATCCGGCGGAATGTTTCGGAGAGAAGGCTCATCGGGTTCCCCTGGCAGACCGGGCGCTAAAACGCCAAACGCCGGTCATTAGACCGGCGTGAGTTTGAGAAGGCAAAGTTTGACGTTGACCCCGTACAGCGCACCCGCGACTCAATTTGGAAAGGCCAGGGCAGGCGGCGAAGGATGAGCTGGAGTTCGGTGGTTCGTCCGCTATTTTTGATAATACTGCCGGTTTTTCATAATGTACGACCGCCAGTTGGCTGGGACGGTGAATTCGTCGAAGATCGCGTTCACCGGGCAGACCGACTCGCAGTAGGCGCAGTCGATGCAGTCGTCCGGGTTGATATAGTACATATCGTCGTCGTCGGTCGTGTGAATACAATCGACCGGGCAAACCGTCACGCACGAGGCATCCTTGACATTGATACAAGGCTCCGTGATCACAAAAGCCATGCCGCCATCTCCGTCATCGCGTGGTGGAGCCGGAGTCCCGCCCCTTAGCCCCTTCTCGTTGGGTACACTAACGGACGCTAGTAATTCTGATTTTCCGGCCGTATTTTGTCAAGTGATATTATATGATATATTCTATTGAATAATCTGTGTCGCCAGCTTGCCCGGCGCACGTTGGGGGGAACGTCATCGAACTTAGGGAGATTATCAGCTTTTACCACGTCGCCCGGCTGCGGAGCGTTTCCAAGGCCGCCCGGCGGCTGGAACTCGGGCAGCCGACTGTTACCACCCACCTCCGCAAGCTGGAGGAAGAGTTCGGCATCACCCTTTTCGACCGCATCAAGCGCCCCATCCAGCTCACTTCCGAAGGCTCGATATTCCTCGAGCTGATCACGCCCATCGTGGACTCAGTAGACACGCTGAAGAACCAGATGGACTACTCGGAGCGCCGGGGGTCCTTCGTCGTGGGGGCCTACCCGGACCTGGTGCTGCACCATCTTCCCCAGCCCATCCAGTCCTTCCGGTCCCAGTACCCGGATGTCCGCCTCCGGCTCATCGCCCGTCCCTACGGCCCCCTGATGCAGCTGGTTAAGTCCGGCGAACTGGACCTGGCCCTGTGCTCCGCTCCTCCTGCCGACGATCCGTCCCTCCAGTTTACCGAGCTCTTCGATTACAGCGCGGTGCTCCTGACGCCACCCAACCACGAACTCCTCGACTTGCAGCCCATCCAGTTGGATGATGCCGCCCGCTGGCCCCTAATCCTGGCCGGGCCCGAGAGCCTGACCCGCCGCACCGTCGAGCAGTCCCTGAGGGAACGCGGCGTCAACTACGATCTGGTCCTCGAAATGGACAACACCGAGCTCATCAAGCGCTACGTTGAGATTGGCCTTGGCGTTGCCATCGCCAGCGATTTCACCCTCCACCCGGACGACCACGACAAGCTGGGAGTCGCCCGCCTCGACCATCTCTTCCCGTCCTTCAAGATGGGAATATGCACCCTCAAGGGCAAGTTCCTCGGCAAGGCCGTCAGCAATTTCATCGACACGCTGGTTGGAGACCTGACCGGCTTCCACCAGGAATGGTCTGAGTGGAACAGCACCCGCGGTCTCGCCGCATCCGGCCAGTCTGCCGGTTGACCCATCCCTGGTTTAACCGCCGGGAGCCCCCCGCATCCGTCCTTCCCCCTCACGTCGGCTCCGCGCCGTTTCCCGCACCAGCAGCATGACCCCCACCGCGGCGATCCCCAGCAGCGCCGCGTCCACCCACAGCGACCAGGCGAACCCGGCCAGGTCAGCGATTCCGCCCAGCACCAGTGCTCCCACCACCGAACCGACCCCTCCGAAGGTCCGGTACAGCCCCATCGTCACCCCTTCCATTCCCGGCGGAGCGATGTCCGCGAACACCGTGACCGTTGGCGGCCCGGCAAGTCCTTCCCCCAACCCCAGCAGCACGCCCGAAATCAACAGGGTCAAGAAAGTGTCCCCCAGCACGAATACCCCGATCCCGGCCACAATCAGCACCGTCGCCGGAACGATGGGGAACTTCCGCCCGAACCTGTCAGACAGGAACCCGGAGGCCATCGTGGTGAAAAACTGCGGAACGTGGGTGACGCTGATGAACGTCCCGATCTGGTCCGGGGAAAACCCCTTGTTCTCGCCAAACAGGGGCATCACGCTGAACCGGCCTCCCTGCCGGTTCGCCACTATCATCAGGCTGAAAAGCCCCACGAAGATGAACGCTGGGCTGAGCAGCAGCCGCGTCAAGGCTCCCCGCCTGCCCACTCCGGCTCCGGATGGCGCCCGCCGGGCAGTCGGCGGGGTGGCTCCCCCGGTCCTGGGGCTGGTCTCCGGAACCAGCAGGAACAGCACCAGCAGGGCGGCCAGGATGAAGGCCGCCTGCAGGATTAACGGCATCCGCAGCCCGAAAAACTCCCCCACGTACCCGCCGGAAATCGGCCCCACGCTCTGACCCACCAGGATGCTCATCTCGTGGAGCGACAAGAACCGGGCCCGCGACTCCGGCGTCGCTGCGTCCCGCAGGTACACCGAAACCCCGAGGGTGTAGACGCTGGCCCCCAACCCGCCGATAAACCGCCAGGCAATCAGCCACGGAAAGTTGAAGGACACCGCAACCATCGCCGCGCCCACCAGGTTCACGGCCGTCCCCAGGATTAGGGTGAACCGGGTACCGTACCGCTGGGCCAGCACCCCGGCCGGCAGGCTGGAAAACAGGCGGGCGATCCCGAACATTCCCACGGCGAGGCCGATTTCCGTTCTGGTAACGCCGTATTCGTGGTCGGCGAACAGCGGGAGGACCGGGGATATCATCCCCATCCCGACGCTGGTAACGAAAATGGTGAGACAAAGGGAAAGCCACCCCCCGGTGGTCCCGGAGGGTATCCCTGATTGAGGCGGCTATCAACGAAGGGCGCTCTCCGGCCCGGTGTCAGGAATGGACTCCCGTTCCGGCTCCTCCCGGGGCAGCACCGCCTTGACCCTCCGCTCCAGGTAACGCCGCTGGAGCATTACATAACGGCCGCACTTCCGGCACACAATCCCGATGTCCGCTCCCAGCCGCGTCACCTCCCACAGGTCGTTGCCGCAGGGATGCTTCTTCTTGGTGCGGATGACGTCGCCCCGCCGCAGCTCTAGCGCCACCCCTTGCCCTCCTCCTCCAGCACGGTGTTGATGGCATCCCGCAGCCGTCTCGCCTCCCTGCCTGCGGCCTCGGCGTAGTCGCTGCCCCGCGACGCGTAGATGATCCCCCGGGACGAGTTGATTACTGCTCTCCGCCCGGACTCGTCCACGCCCTTCCGTACGGATTCCTCCAGCTCACCTCCCTGTGCCCCCACGCCCGGGATGAGCAGCGGCACGCCGGGACACATCTCCCTCACTTCTCCCAGCTGCTGAGGCACTGTCGCTCCCACCACCAGCCCCAGGTTCCCCTTCCCGTTCCATTGGAGGGATTCCCGCGCCAGCCGCCGGTACAGCGGTTCGGCGGTACCGTCATTCACCGTTTCCACATCCTGCAGGTCTCCTGACCCGGGATTCGAGCCCCGGCACCAGACGAACCCGCCCCGCTCAGGGTCTCGCAGGAAGGGCTCCATCGTGTCCCGTCCTCCCCAGGCATTCAGCGTAACCGCGTCAAACCCCCACACCCCGAACATCGCCCGCGCGTAGGCTTCACCCGACGGTCCTATATCCCCCCGCTTGGCGTCCCCGATAACCACGGCTTCCGGCGCCAATTCTCGGATAGATGCGATGGTGCTTTCCAGCGCCTTCCACCCTTCCAAGCCCAGTGCCTCGTAGAAGCTCAGGTTGGGCTTGAACGCGCACGCCCACGCCGCCGTCTCTCCCACGATTCCCCGGTTGAACTCGGCCACGTCCGAGACCTGCATCAGGGAAGGGTCCGGGTCCAGCCCCACGCACACCAGGCTATGCGCCGCTGCCGCTGCCGCATCCAACCGCTCGACGAAACTTGCCATCCGTCCTTTCCCGCTCCCTCAGCTTGCGCTCGACGCCTGCGCATGGCGCCGCTGAGATATTCCGGCTATTATATCCCCGCCCGCAACACCCAGGCATTCCCTTTTTGACTCCCGTGAAACTTCCTCCTGACCTCGTCCGCGGCGCCTTCATCCGACGTCTCAACCGTTTCGCCGCCCTCGTTGAGGTGGACGGGCAGGAGGAGATGGTCCACCTGCCCAACTCGGGACGCCTTCACGAGCTCCTCGTCCCCGGCTACGGAATGTTGCTCCGGCCCGTCTCCGGCGACCACCGGAAATGCCCCTACGACCTCTCCCTCGTAGACCTGGGGTTCACGCTCTGCTCCGCCGATGCCCGCCTCCCCAACGCCCTCGCCGCCGAGGCCATCGGGGAACGCCGCGTCCCCGAATTCTCGGACTACACCACCGTCCGACGGGAAGTCACCTACACCGACAGCCGCCTCGACCTTTTTCTGGAAGGGCACGACGAAGGGCATGACCCTCCCTGCTTCATCGAGACCAAGTCCGTCACCCTCGTGGAGGATAGCCGCGCCCTCTTTCCCGACGCGCCCACCCTGCGGGGCGTCAAGCACCTCAACACCCTCATCCACGCCCGGTCCGAGGGATACCGCGCCGCCGCCATGTTTGTCATCCAGCGCGGCGATGCGGAGGACTTCACCCCTTACGACGACGCTGACCCCCTCTTCGGACAGACCCTCCGGCAGGCCGCTGCCTCTGGAGTCGAGGTTCTCGCCTACAGCTGCACCGTCACCACTGGAGAAATCACTCTCGCCGACCGCATCCCGGTGCTCCTGTGACTCCCGACCCATCAGTCCTTCTGCCCGAAATCTACCGGCGGCTCCACCGGGCATACGGCCCCCAGGGATGGTGGCCCGGCGACGGCCCCTTCGACGTGGTAGTCGGGGCCATCCTCACCCAGTCAACCGCATGGCGCAACGTCGAACTCGCCATCGCCAGAATGAAGCAGGCCAACCTCTGGTCACTCGGAGCCATCCACCGCTGCCCTGAGGAGGATTTGGCTGGTGTTATCCGCTCCAGCGGCTACTACAACGCCAAGGCCCGCAAGCTGAAGGCTTTCGCGGCCCACGTTTACCGGGAATCCGCCGGCGACCTTGACGCCTTCCTGGCTCAGGACCTGGAGAGCCTGCGCCCCCAGCTCCTTTCCATCCACGGAATCGGCCCCGAGACCGCCGACGATATTCTCGTCTATGCCGCCGGAAAGCCATCCTTTGTCATCGATGCCTACACCCGCCTCATCCTCCAGCGAATGAACATAACTCCCCCGGACGGCCGCGAAACCTACGACGCCTACCAGTCTCTCTTTCACCGGGCGTTGCCATCGGATGCCGCCCTCTTCAACGAATACCATGCCCTCCTCGACGAACACGCCAAGCGGGCCTGCACCAAGACCCCGCGCTGCCCGGACTGCTGCCTCCGCGACCTCTGCCCCACCGGCCGGGCGGACTGATCCAAATTGACGCCCCCCAACCCCGTTGCTATCATGCCAACCAGGCACCCATCCACCGCCTCCACAGGAGAAAGCACCATGCAGGTAGTACGCGTTTACACCGGCGACGACGGCGAGTCCCACTTCGAGGAATTGGACCTTCCCTATGAGCAGGTGGCCAACGCCCAGCGCACCGCCATGCAGGCCGCCACCGGAATCCAGTTCCGCCGCGCCGAAGTCGGGGACTTCCAGGATTTCCACGTCGCACCCCGCCGCCAGTACGTCATCACCCTGGAAGGGCAGGCCGAAATCGGGTTGGGCGACGGGACCAAGCGGATCTTCAACGCGGGCGACGTTCTTCTCGCCGACGACCTGACCGGGCGCGGCCACACCACCGCCGTCCACGGCGACCACTACCGGGTGTCCATCGCCATCCCCCTGGTTGACTAGCCACCTTCACTGCCCGGTCCGGCATCATGGGGATCCCGCCCCCCGCAAGGCGGACGGGATCACAGAACTACGAGGAGGAATGTCATGCCCATCGCCAACCTTCCCGGCGATCTGGCCATGTATTACGAGGCCGACGACTACACCGACCCCTGGCGCACCCCGGAAACCATCGTCCTCCACCACGGCAACGCCAAGAGCTCCCGCCTTTGGTACGAGTGGGTCCCGCTACTGGCCCGTCAATACCGGGTTATCCGCGTTGACGGCCGTGGATTCGGCCGCTCCTCCGTCCCGCCGCCGGACTACGGCTGGTCCCTCAGCGGCTTCGGCACTGACCTAATCAACCTCCTCGACCAGCTCGGCGTGGACAAGTTCCACTTTATCGGGGAGACCATTGGAGGCACCATCGGATTGCAGTTCGCCTACGACCACCCGGACCGTCTCCACACCGTCACCGCCTGCACCTCGCCCTACAACTTCACCGCCTCCACCAGCTACGGCGAGAACCGCCAGCTCATCATCGACCAGGGAATCGGCGCCTGGGTGGACCGCACCGCCGACCAGCGGCTCGAGCCGGGTCACTCCGACCCGGCCCACCATGACTGGTACGCCCGGCAGATGAAGAACACCGAGCCCCGCGTCGTTGTCGAGACCCTCGGCTACCTCGCCACCCAGGACCTGACGCCCATCCTGCCCCGGATCCAGACGCCGGCCCTGGTCATCGTCGGCGCGAACAGCTCGATGAACACCGCCGACCGGGCCCAGAGCATGGCCGACCTCCTCCCCAACGGCCGCCTAGTCGAAATCCCCGGCGGCACCGGATACATCCAGCACTCCGACCCGGAGGGATGCGTCAACGCGTGGCGAGAGTTCATCGGCAATCTCGCCCACGCCTGATTGCCCCCTCTTTCAGGGGGTTTGGGGGATGCATCCCCCAACGTAACCCTCCGGGAACCTCGGCACCCCGCGCCGACGCACTCTAAAACAGGGACTTGGACTGCCCCCCGTCCACGTTGATGCAGGCCCCGGTAATCAGGTTTGCCCGGTCCGACGCCAGGAACGCCACCGTCTCTCCTATCGGCTCCGGCCACCCGAACCGGCCCATCGGCAGGTTCCGGCTGACGAACTCGTTCACCTGGTCCGGCGTTGACGACCGCTGGAACCGGTCCCAGGTGCTCCCCGGGAAGTCGATGGATCCCGGCGCCACGCAGTTCACCAGCACTCCCGTCGGAGCCAGCTGCAGGGCCAGGTGCTTGGAAAAAGCGATCAGCCCAGCCTTTCCCGTCATGTAGTCTATCGACCCGCCGTGCTCCCGGCCGTAGATGGACGCGATGTTGATGATGCGGCCCCAGCCTTGGCCTTCCATGTGCGGCAGGGCCAGCTTGGTCAGCCGGACCGCGCTGATCAGGTTCACCTCCAGCCCCTCTAGGAACTGCTCCATGCTCGTCTCGTCGAACCGGATCGATCCCCGCCTTCCTCCCACGTTGTTCACCAGGATGTCCGGCGCGCCCATCTCCGCCACCGTTTCCTCGTAGAACCGGGCCGTATCCTCGATGTCGGTCACGTCCGCTCCGCTTCCCCGGGCATCCCATCCCTCGGACGCGAACTCCGCCACCGTTTCCTCCACCCGCCGGGCGTCCCGCCCGCAGATGGACACGCGGCATCCCTCCCGGGCCAGCGCCGTCGCGCACTGCCTCCCCAGCCCCCGGCTCCCGCCGGTAATCATCGCCACCTTGCCTTCCAATGACAGGTCCATCACCCTCTCCTTGACCTTGCTCCAGTTTCGGGGAATTGTCCGTTCCCTGGTTTGCCGCCGCTGGCGGATAGCCAATTATATCCGGCCCTTTGCGGCCGGGGATAACCGCTCAATGCCCCGTGATATAATCCCCGTTGCCCTGGCATTCGGGAACATTGGCAGGTGTCCAACCCCTGCCGCCGCAAACACCCGCCCTCCACGGAGACAACGCCTCATGATCAAGCGCTTTTCAGTCCTCTACGTCGGTCAAACCGACCTGGAAAACGTCGGCTCCGACGGTACCCCCGCAGACGACCGCCGTTACCCCAACGATCATCTCGTCCGTTCCTACCGCCACGCCGAGGAGCTGGCGGTCCACATGGACGAGCTCGGCTTCTACTGCCTCTGGACCGCCGAGCACCACTTCCAGCGCGAGGGATACGAGGTCTTCCCCAACCTGACACTGCTCGGCGTCCACTTGGCCGGCATGACCAGGCAGCTAAAGTTCGGCGCCGGATTCAACATCGTCCCCATGTGGCACCCGCTGCGCCTCGCCGAGGACTTCGCCATGGCCGATGTGATGACCGGCGGCCGACTCATCTTCGGCGTGGGACGCGGCTACCACTCCCGGGAGGTCGAGACCTTCGGCGCTCCCGTCATCGACAACGACGCCAACAAGGAGCTGTTCGAGGAGCAGATTGAGATCATCCTCAAGGCCTTCAACGAAGAGTCCTTCACCCACCAGGGCAAGTACTACAACCTTCCCGCCGACGTTCCCTACCGGGGCTACCAGCTCAAGGACATCACCCTTGTCCCACGCCCGCTGAACCGTCCGGTGGAGATATGGCAGCCCATCGCCAGCGGCCGCACCCTCGAATACATAGCCCGGATGGGATTCAAGGGCGTCGTCGCCCTGACCGGAGAGGTGCTGGCCGACCGACTCATCTCCGGCTTCCACGAAGCTGCCCAGGCCGCCGGCCGGGACGTTATTCTCGGACAGGATATGGCCTTCGGAATAGGCTTCTACATCGCCGGTTCCCAGCAGGAAGCCATCGAGCGCGTCCGCCCCTACCACGACGAGCGGTACAAGTGGTTCGCTCCCTTCGGATTCGTCCGCTACACCGACGCCCAGGGACGGCCCTGGGGCACCCCCGGCGCGCCAACCCGGGTCCCCTATATCGAGGACGGCGTCCAGCAGAAGGCCTGGTTCTGCGGCCCCCCCAACGAGTTTATCTCCTACCTGCGCGATGTTGAAGCCAGGTATCCCGGCCTGGAAGACCTCATCCTCCAGTGGCCGGAAGGGATGCCCTGGCCCGAGTTCAAGGAGCAGCTTTCCGTCTTTGCCCGGGATGTCATGCCCGCCTTCACCCAGCGGGAGTCCGCCCCGGTCGCCGACAACTGACCTCTCACCCTATCCGGTGCTCTCAAAGGGGGTGTCCGCGCCCAGCATGAGGCAGGGCTCCCCCCACTGTCCTCCATCGGACAGGTCCCACTCCCCCGATCTCTCCGATGGCTTCAGCCGTATCCCGTCCTCCCCGCCGTACACCAGCAGCACGACGCCCTCGCCGGAGTCCTCCGCCTGCACCGCGTAGGCCGGACAGGCCCCTTCCTCCCCCCAGCCGGTAACGTCGCACCACACATCCTCTCCCGACAGGTCGGACGAGACCACCCTGACCACCGGGACCGGTTCCCCCAGCAGGTCGAACACCCGGTTCAGGTCCATCGGGCTGTTTCCGCCCGCGACCACTTCCACTTCATACAACATTCCTGGTATCCCTTCGTTTGAGTACCCCGGAGCGATGGTTTATACTCCCCCAACGATTATACCCACCGAAAGCGAGGCCCCGTCCATGCAAGTGGGCTACTTCACCATGCCCCTCCATCCCCCAGGCTCCGACCCCGCCGTCACCATGGAGGCCGACCTCGTCCAGATGGAATCCCTGGACCGCTTGGGCTACCGCGAAGCATGGATCGGCGAGCACTTCACCACCGTCTGGGAGAACATTCCTGCCCCGGACCAGTTCATCGCCGCCGCCCTGTCCCGCACGAAGAACCTCATCTTCGGCACCGGCGTCACCTGCATGCCCAACCACGACCCGTTCATGATCGCCCACCGGGTCGCCCAGCTGGACAACCTGGCCAGGGGAAGGTTCCACTGGGGAGTCGGCTCAGGGGGCTTCCCCGGCGATTTCGAGGTCTTCGGCTTCGACGCCTCCACCGGCGCCCACCGGGGAATGTCCCGCGACTCCATCGAGCTCATCCTCCAGATGTGGGAGAACCCCGCCCCCGGTACTTACGAACACCCCTTCTGGAAGTTCAACATACCCCAGCCCGTCCCGGAAATCGGTCTCCAGTTCCACATGACTCCTTTCCAGAAGCCCCACCCTCCCATCGGCGTGGCCGGCGTCTCCGCCAAGTCCGAGACCCTGGTCTTCGCCGGAGAGAAGGGCTGGCTCCCCCTCAGCATCAACCTCGTCCCCACCGAGACCCTCAAGACTCACTGGGACGCCGTGGAGGAAGGCGCTGCCAGGTCCGGCAGAATTCCCGACCGCTCCCAGTGGCGCATCGCCAAGGAGATCTTCGTTGCGGAGACCACGGAGGAAGCCCGCGATGCGGTCCTCAACGGCACCATCGGCCGAGACTTCCGCGGCTACTTCATCCCCCTCATGGCCCACATGGACTCCCTCAGCCTCTTCAAGGGCGACCGGGAGATTCCCGACGAGGAAGTTAATCCCGAATATCTCATCGACAACGTTTGGATCGTGGGAAGCGTGGACGACGTTACGGAAAAGCTCCGCCAACTGCACCAGGACGTTGGCGGCTTCGGCGTCCTGCTGGCCATGGGCCACGAGTGGGAACCCGAGGAGAAGTGGGTGAAATCCATGACCCTCCTCGCCAACGAGGTCATGCCCCGCCTTTCCGACCTGAACTGACGCAGCGGGATGGTTCCATCCCGACGACAATCTCCCCCAGGAGGTGCAACCGTGGCACTAGGCTTGAGGTCCTACCGCCCCCTCATCACCGGCACCACCCACATGGCGTCCACCGGACACTACCTCGGCACCGCCGCCGCGTTCCGCATCCTGGAGCAGGGCGGGAACGCCACCGACGCTGGAGTCGCCGCCGGATTGACTCTCAACGTCGTCCTTCCCCAGTACACCAGTCTCGGCGGCGTCGCCCCCATCATCGTCCACGACGTATCCAGCGGCGACATCGTCAGCATCAGCGGATTGGGCCGCTGGCCCCAGGCCGCCAGCGTTGACTACTTCAACCGGAACCACGATGGGCAGCTTCCATCCGGCGTTCTCCGCACCGTCACCCCGGCCGCCGCCGACGGATGGCTCACCGCCCTCAGGCTCTATGGCACCATGACCTTTTCCCAGGTCGTAACTCCGGCCCTGGAAATAGCCGAGCGCGGCTTCCCCATTCCCGAGTCCCTGCACAACGCCTTTGTCCGCGAGGCCCCCAAGCTCATCCACGACGAGCGGGAGACCATCAAGTGGCCCAGCACCGTCGCCCGCTTCTTCCGCGACGGACGACCCCTGGAAACCGGCGATGTCCTCATCCAGCAGGACCTGGCCCGCACCTTCCGGCGCATGATGGAAGCCGAGCAGTCCTGCAGCGACCGGGAGACCGGCATTCAGGCCGCCCGCGACCTGTTCTACCTGGGCGACATCGCCGAGGAAATCGTCCGGTTCATCCAGGAGGAGGGCGGCCTGCTCACCATGGACGACCTGGCGCGGTTCCACGTCGGCGTCGACCAGCCTCCCACCATCAACTACAAGGGCACCGACGTCTACACCTGTGGCACCTGGACCCAGGGCCCCGTGACCCTCCAGGCTCTCAGCATCCTCGAAGGTTGCGACCTCGGCAGCATGGGACACAACAGCCCCGAACACCTCCACACCCTAATCGAGGCTCTGAAGCTGGCCTACGCCGACCGGGACGCCTTCTACGGCGACCCCGATTTCGTCGAAGTGCCGATGAATGGCCTTCTGGATCCAGCCTACGGAGCCCTCCGCCGCCAGCTCATCGACCCCCGCCGCGCCAACCCGGAGATGCCCCAGGCCGGCGATCCCTGGGCCTTTCAGGGAGGCGGCGACATCAACGGCCACGTCAACGGAAAGTACCGCCGCCCGGAGCCCGTCGCCGGGCGCATGGAGGCCGACACCAGCTACATCTGCACTGTCGACCGCTGGGGCAACGCCTTCTCCGCCACTCCCAGCGACGGTATTGGAGGCTCCCCGGTCCTCCCCGGCCTAGGATTTGTCGTCTCCGCCCGGGGCTCGCAGAACTGGCTTGACCCCGGCCATCCCGCCTGTCTGGCCCCAGGAAAGCGCCCCCGCCTTACGCCCAACCCGGCCATGGCCTTCCGTGACGGCAAGCTCTGGATGCCCTTCGGCACCCCGGCCGGCGACGTCCAGTGCCAGTCCATGACCCAGATGTTCCTCAACATGGTCGAGTTCGGCATGGATGTCCAGCAGGCCGTCGAAGCTCCCCGCGTATCCACCTGGAGCTTCCCCAACTCCTTCTGGCCCCACGCCTACTATCCCGGCCTAGTCGGAGCCGAGGGACGCATAAACGAGGATACTGTCGAAGAACTGAGGTCCCGAGGCCACGATGTCGACGTTTGGAACGACTGGACCCCCCGCATGGGCGCCCTCTGCGGCATCGAAATAGACCGGGAACGCGGCGGCCTCTCTGCCGGCGCCGACCTCCGCCGCGACGGGTACGCCATGGGCCGCTGACCCAGGATCCGGAAACCAACGCAGGAAGGCCGGCTAGTTGGGCCGGCCTTCTCCATTTGCAGTGAATCCAAAATTCCGAAAGAATCCAAGCACACCTCAATCAGGGGGTCTGGGGGATGCACCCCCCAGCGTAACCCCAAGCTCGAGTGCTACTGCGCCGTCAGCCCTCCGTCAATCACCAGCTCGCTGCCCGTCATGAACGAAGACTCGTCGGAGGCCAGGAACAGCACCCCGTAGGCCACGTCCTCCGGCTGCCCTATCCTCCCCAGCGGGTGCCGCTCGATGGACCGGCGTCGTATCTCCTCGTTCCTCAGCAGGTTGGGGGCCGTCATCGGCGTCTCGATGACCCCGGGATGGACCGAGTTGGCCCTTATCCCTTCCCTGGCGTAGGTCGTCGCCGTCGCCTTGGTCAACAGCCGCACCGACCCCTTGGATGCCCCGTATGCCGCCGAGTACTGCGTCCCGATCAGCCCGGCCACCGATGAAATGTTCACGATGGACCCGCCCCCGGCCTTACGCATCTCCGGGATGGCGTACTTCGTCCCCAGGAACACCCCCTTGCTGTTGATGTCCATGATCTCGTCCCACAACTCGGGAGTCGTGTCCTCCACCGTGCCCAGCTTGAAAATCCCCGCGTTGTTCACCAGGATGTCCAGCTTGCCGAACCGCTCCGTCGCCGTCGCCACCGCCCGTTCCCAGTCCTCCTCCTTCGTAACGTCCAGCGTCACAAACACGCACTCCCCGCCCAGTTCGTTAATCTCTGCCTCCACCCGACGGCCCTCATCCTCCAGGATGTCACCGATGACTACCTTGGCCCCTTCTGCTGCGAACAGCTTCGCCTCCACCTCGCCCTGTCCCCTCGCTCCCCCGCTGATCAGGGCCACCTTGTTTTCCAACCTCATAGCAACGCCCTCTCCGGTGTGAAACTCCACCTGATTCCTGCGATTGTACCCGCCCCCCAATCTCCGTCAAGGCCAGTTTGACCCCCTTCAACCCCGCTGGATAGAATGGATGAATCCCGCCCCCACCGACGGAGAGGCCCTTCGCCCTCACCCATGTTGAAAACCCCTCTACGCTTCCTCATCCTGCTCCTGCTGGCAACCGCTGCGTTGACCTTGGTTGCCTCCTGCACTCCCCGGGAACCCGCCCTGGACTTCCGGGTCGACCTCTTCGACGGTCACCCCTTCGCCCTTTCCGACCAGGCCGGCAGGACCAACGTTGTGCTCAACTTCTGGTACCCATCCTGTGCGCCCTGCCGCCAGGAAATGCCCCACCTGGAACAGGCCTGGCGTGACTTCCAGGATGAGGATGTCCGCTTCATAGGGCTGTTTGTCCCCCGGGGATTCGATTCCGAGCAGGATGCCCGGGACTTCGTGGACGAGTATGGGCTGACCTTCGACTTTGCCACCGACCGCCAACAGACGGTCGCCCAACGTTACGGCATCGAGTTCTATCCCACCACCTACTTCATAGACCGCGACGGCAAGGTGGCCCGGGTCGTAACCCGCGCCATGGACCTGGAAACCATCGTCGAAATCCTCGAAAGCATGGGCCTGGGATAATCCATCCGTGGCCGCATACCCCTTAGCGCAGTAGCATGGACCCGCTGGACTGGATTCTGGTGATCGTCCGCTGGGGCCATGCCCTTGGCGCGGTAGCATGGGTTGGCGGCGGCATTTTCTACATCCTCGTGCTCCGCCCGGCATTCCAACGGGCTCCTGCTGGAGACGACTCCCAGCGGGCCATCGGCAGTGAGTTTCGCGGGCTGGTCAACACCGCCATCGCTCTTCTCATCATCACCGGGATCGTCCTCTCCGCCGCCCGGCTGACGGCTGGCGCCGTCTCCACCGCATACGTTGCCGTCCTGTCCGTCAAGGTGGCGCTGGCCCTGTATATGTTCGGCATGGTATGGTTCCTGCGCCGTCGGGCCTCTCCTGAGGGCGGACCCGGTCCCGCCGGATGGTGGGCGCGCGCCCGCAGGGAACTCACGGGCACCACCGCCGTCCTCGTCGCGGGAGTTATCGTCATTGGACTCGCCGACGTCCTCTCCGCCTTGTTCGAGGCGGGCCTGGAAACGTAACGCCTGGGATCCAACCAATCGAAAGAAAACATCGGGCGCCGCCATTGAGCGCCGCCTGTCGGAGGAACCTTGAAACGAGACTTGATGGAAATCCTCGCCTGCCCCGTCTGCAAGGGGGAACTCCGGTTGAACGTCGTCACCGAGGATTCTGGGGAAATAACCGAGGGGTCGCTCCATTGCAACACCTGCGACGACGATTACCCCATCAAGGACTCCATACCCATTCTGCTGCCCCCGGCGTTGCGGGGATAATCCGGCAATCGCCAGCTCCTTCAGTTCCCTCCAAAAATCATCCCCGCCCCCCGGAGAGCGTCCAGCACCGTTCCCATGCTCTCCCTGGTTTCATCCACCGTCGTCGACAGCTTCTGGGATGCGGCGGTGAGTTGCTCCGAAGCCTGGTTCACCTCTTCTGATATGTCCGCCACCCCTTCGGAAACCGCCGCAATCTGGTCCGACGCCGTCTTCATCTCCCCCGTGATTTCGGCCAGGTTGCTGGATGCTTCGTGGGCGGCGGCCACCACCTCGGCCAGGTCATCGGTGACGGCTATCATGTTGTCCGAGGCCACCACCGCGGATTCGGAGGCCGCTTCCAGGTTGTTCGCCGTGTTCTTCAATGGGCCGTAGATGTTGATGATCAGCATCCCGGCGGCCAGGCAAACGGCGATGACGACCAGCGCCATTACAGCGACCAGAATGTCTGTTATTGTTCCCAACTGGCCTCCTCTGTCGGATTTACGGGCAGGGGGAGTTGCGCCCTTGTTCCTTCTGCCGGGGTTCCTTCTGCCGGGGTTCGGGATACCGGAGTTCGGGTTGTCGAGGAAGTGGCAACCGGAAAACCCTCGGCCGTGGTCAACCCCCGGTCAGGATGGCTACAACCGTCGGCGCCAGCTCCTCGGCCCGCTCCCGCAGTTGCTCCCGGGTCAGGTTCTCAATCGGATGCGGCATATAGATTGTGGGATAGTCCGGCGCTCCCCACATCTGCGCCATCGCCCCGCCCGTGTGGACGAACCGGTCGGTGCAGATTGTCGCTGAAGGAAGCCCGGCCTGCTCAACGTGGATTCCGTCGTGCACACTGCACGCGCTGCACGACCCTCAATCCCCCACCCCGACGATCACCGCGTCGCAGCTTTCCGCCAGCCGGGCCATCTCCGCCGGGTCCGCCGGGCGCGATGCGCTGGGCTTCCGGTGCCACCGCACCTCCGAAATTTCGTACCGGGTGCGCAGCACCTCGATCAGCTCTTCCAGCAGCACGTCGGCGTTCCGCTTGCTGTCGTCGATTATCCCCAGCCTCATCCCGGCCAGCGACGCCAGCCGCGGCGCTCCGTCGAACGGAGCGACCACCGGCTCCGTAGTTGGATTAACCAGAACGTATTCACCTTGCGCTGGCTGAGTCATCCTGCCAACCTCCCTCTGAGTTTCAACCGGATTCACACGACGCGGTAACGGAAAGCCTTCCTGTTACGTCACCAGCTTCGTCACCGCCGTGCTTCCCACCTTGGGCCCCCAGCTCGGGATCACCGACGACATATTCGCCTCCTCCCCGCCGGCAAACACCACCAGGATATCGTCGGGACTGCCGATCAGGTCCACCATCGTCTCTTCGTCTTCCGGGGCCACCGGATCGTCCATCACCCCGGCCCGCTTCAGCTCCGCCACCGGACGCTTGATCCGCTGCTGCAGGTAGTCCCTGACCTGGGCCTTGGACCAGTCCTGCCAGAGCCTGCTTTCCCCCGCAATCGTGACCACAATCTCCCCCTGCCTCACCCCTGCGGAGCGGTCGCCCACCGACCCGCCGGTTGACATGGAAGTCCCCAGCGTAGCCGCCGTGTCGGCGATGCTGTAAAGGATCGCCTCCGGCCTGCCCACCGCCCGCACCTGCCGGGGCGCCTCCCCCGCGAACACCGTCACCGCGCTGTCCGTCCTAGCAAACCCCCGCTCTACGTGCAGCGGATTCCAGTGGGTTTCCCCCTCCGCCTCGGCAATGCAGTAGCTGTACTTTCCCGGGTGCCCGATGACGCTGCGGTCGAAAAGCCCCGGCACCGCCGCGCAGGCGTTCATCAGGATCAGGCGGATGGACCGCCCTATGGTGGCGTTGGCCCGGTTCCCCGGACCGAACAGGTTGTTCCGACCGTTTATCCCCAGCTCCGTTGACACCGGCCCATTGACGATCACCAGGATGCCCGCTCCCCCCAGGCTCGACGAAGGCCCCACCAGGTTGAACGCCGGGTCCAGCATCGCCTCCGCCTCCGCCAGCACCACCGGCATATACTCCGGCAGGCACCCCGCCATCACCGCGTTGGCCGCCACATGCCCGACGGTTATCTCCCGCCGGCGCTCGGGCAACTCCCCCACGATCTCCGACGGGTTACGCCCCGAGGCCTCGACAAACTCCCTCACCCGGTAGTCCGTCGGAGGCGCCACCGGCAGTCCATCCGTCCACCCCAACTCATAGCACTGCTCCAACGCCTCGATGACGTCGGACCACGCTGCGGTTACAGTTCTGCCGTGGCCGCTCATTGCTCCAGCATTTCCTTCAGCAAGGGTTCGAACACATCCTTGAATTTGAGAAGAGTGACCGTCATCCAGCCCCGGATGCTCGTCAGCGCTTCGGGAGAATCGTCAATCGAACCGGGCTGGTCAATTGCTATCCGGCAGGCCTGGCTGTTCTCCAAGCGCTGCCAGTCCAGCGCATAGCCGAAGTTAGCGTCTATTTCTTCTTTGTGCTCCTCCAGCCTCTCGAAGAGGCGCAGATTCCAACCCGCATGGCCCCCGTCAATGTAGAGCTCGATCCTCGCCTGTTCTTCGCCGGTGAAACCGGCTCCGTAAAGGACTCTTTGACCGTAGCCTGCAGAAAAGGTGTGCCGGTTCTGCGACCGGGCTGACTGGGTGGTTGTAAAGTTGTGCATTTCGCGCAAATCGTCGATGAGCGGCTGGAAAAATTCCCTGTATTTTTCCCCAGGTTCCACTTCTCTGGGTTCGGCTGCCTCCGGTTCCGTTGTCTCTGGTTCCGCTGCCCCGGGCGCCGCTGTGACAAGGACTGCTGCCCCGGGTTCCGCTTCCCTTTCCCTGGGTTCTGGAGGGGACCCCTGGGTCTCGCCGGCCGCTGGCGTGCCTTGCTTCCGCCAGCCGTCCGGCAAAGCTGCCAACAGGAAATTCGGCGCGGGCAGCGAACCCCCTATCCGCCACAATTCAACCGCCACTCCGAAGAACTGGGTGTCTTCCCCGGTCCGTTGGTTCAACCAGTCCAGCGCCAGCCGGTGTTCGTCCTGGAACTCGCTGGTTATCCAGATGACTGACCCGGCGTCGAACCCTGCTGCGCAGGTCAGCAGCAGCCCCAGGTGAGAGTGGTTCGTCGCTTCCAGTTGGTTTTCGATAATCACCGGACGGTTGCTGTTCAGGTCCGTTGCGAGAATATCGAGATGATATCCGCCCAGAGGCGCATTCACCTGCCGCAGTTCAAGGTCCATCCCCAGCGCTTCCCCCAGGTCGGCGAGGTTCTCCGCCAGCCAGGGAGTGAAGTTCAGCGCCCCGTCCGGCCAAGCCTCCCGCAAGTCAACTCGTTCAATCCTGGCCAAGTTCGTGGTGGTCATGCCCGCGCTCCCATTACTTTACGCTCATCAGGGACAGAAGCAGCTTTGCCCCCAATTGGAAACCCCTCCTGAAGGAGTTCGGGAGGGGCCGCCGGTGTTTTCGCCGGTTCTTGCCGTCCGGTTCTTTCTGGAAGGTTTCTACGCGACTGCGTACTTGGAGAAGCTCCGCAGCTCCCGAGGCGGGTCCATCTTCGACCCCCGGATGGTGTACGAGACCTCGGATACGTAGATCGCCCCCGTCGAATCCACCGCGATACCGTGCGGCGCGATGAACTGCCCGGGACCCTCGCCCTCTTCCTTGTCTCCGAACATGCACACCCGGTTGCCCTGCAGGTCGTAGATGGTCACCCGGTGGCCCAGCCCCGGCGCGTCGTCCACGCCGCCCATGCCGTTCAGCTCCCCGATGTAGATGTGGTCTCCCCACAGCACCATCGAGTCGGGCCGGTGGATGTTGCTCCACATGGTGATGAACCCGCCTTCCGGGTCGAAGATCTGGATCCGGTGGCACTCCCGGTCCACCACGTAAACGTTCTCGTTGTCGTCCACCGCGATGTTGTGGGGCCGGATGAACTGCCCCGCGTCGATCCCCGGCTCGCCCCAGGAGAACTTGTACTCCCCCTCCCCGGTGTAGACGTGGATCCGCGAGTTGCCATACCCATCGGAGATGTAGACATCCCCGTTGCTGTGCCGGATCGCCGCCGACGTCGGCCGGTTGAACGGCTGACCGCTCCACCTGGGCGCCGGATGGTTCCGCTCCCCGATCTCCATCACCTTCTCGCCATCCGGGGTGAACTTCTGGATGGTGTGGATGCCGTCGTCCGCCGCCAGCAGGGTGCCGTCGCTGGGACTGTAGTACAGCCCGTGCGTCCGGTCGCTGAACAGCCCTTCCCCAAAGGTGCGGATGAAATTCCCGTCCTTGTCGAACACGAAAATTGGATGCTCCCCCCGGGTCAGGATGAACACCCGGTCCTCCCTGTCCACCGCCACCCCTGGGCACTCCAGGAGACGCATCCCATCGGGCAGCTTCATCCAATCCCCAACGAAGGTGTACTGGAAATCTCCCTCGCCGTATACGTCCGCCATCATTGTCCTCCTCGCATTTGTAACCCCTGGCCTTGGGGACCTCTAACCTGATCGTAGCGGTTCGGCTCATACTATCGCCGAGGCCTGATAACGTCAATTGCGGCCCCGCTCCCGGCCCGGACGCTAGGCGGCTGTTTCGTCGTCCTGGAAGATTCCGAAGGTATTGCCCTCGGTGTCGTTGAAGTAGGCGGCGTAGCCCACCCCGGGCACTGCGAACTTGGGGACCAGTTGAATCCCTCCTCCGGCGACGATTCTGGCGGCGTATTCGTCCACCGACGGAACGTCCAGCACTATCCTGGTAACGTGCGCCGGATCGTGCCGCTGCACCAGGCCGCCGTCAATTCCTTGCTCCCCTTCTTTCCCGGTGTTCACCAGCCAATACGAGAACTCGCCTTCGCCCTCCCACTTGTTCACCGTCCAGCCAAAGACTTCGGAGTAGAACCTCTCGGCACGTTCCATGTCGTCAGCGCAAACTTCGAAATGGACTACCCTCGGCATAGAAAACTCCTGCATACAATGTCGCTCGTTGAGCGTATCCGGCAGGGTAGCAGGGCCGACCCGGCCCCCGCAACGGGCAACTGTCAGCAGAAAGCCCTCTCCCTGACCGGAGAGGGCCAGTTTCCGCATCAGAACAGGCCGATTGAAGTAAAGCGGGCTTGGAGGGAGCCGCTGGTTTCTGGCTATCCCGCCAACACCGAGTTTCCCTCGCCCTTCAAATAGTCCGCGGTCCGCAGCGCCAGCGACTCGATTGTCGTCGTCGGATTGATGCACGCGCCGGTGGTGAAAATGCTACCGTCGATGACGAACAGGTTGGAAACGTCATGCGCCCGCCCCCAGCGGTCCACCACCGAGTTCGCGGGGTCGTCTCCCATCCGGGCCGTCCCCAGCAGGTGCCAGCCCGCGTTCCGGCGGAGCTTCGCGGACAGCACTTTCCTGGCTCCCGCCGCCTCCAGCGCCTCCGTCGCCCGGGCCACCGCGTGGTCGAGCATCCGGCTCGTGTTCTCGCTCACCGTGTACTGGATTTTTGGAGCGGGAATCCCGTCCGAGTCCGTCAGCACCGGGTCCAGCGTCACCTGGTTGTGCTCCTCGGGCAGGTCCTCCGTCATCAGCGTGATGCCGGCCATGTGACCGAACCGCTCCGCAAAGGCGTCGTGGTGCCCGCTTCCCCACGGCACCATCTCCCCCAGAAGGCCGCCCAAGGCCGCCGCCAGCGGGGGAAGCTCGTTGCCCAGCACCTGCATGTCGTAGCCCCGGACAAACCCCCGGCTTGCATCCGTCTCGTAGAACTCCTGGCTAAGCATCGCGCTGCCCCTGGGCCCGCCCTTCTGCTCGAAGGACTCGTTGAAGATCCCCAGCGCAATCCCGCACGGGTGGTGCATCAGGTTCTTCCCCACCAACCCGCTGGAGTTGGCCAGCCCCTCGGGAAAGAGGCTCGACTTCGAGTTCAGCAGCAGCCGCGCCGTCCCGACGCCGTTGCAGGCCAGCACCACCACCTTCGCCTTCTGCCGCTGCAGGTTTCCGTTGGAATCGTAGTACAGCGCCCCCGTCGCCCGGCCGGATTCGTCCACCAGTATCTCCCGCACCCGGGCGTGGGTCCGCAGCTGCGCCCCGTTCATCAGCGCCTTCGGCCAGTAGATGATGTCCGAGCTGCTGAAGGACCGTAGGTATCCGCCGTAGTCCGGCTCCCGCCCGTCGTAGCGCACCGACGACACCGCGTTGTCCGACGGCCACCAGTGCCATCCCAGCTTGTTGAACCCTTCGGCCACCCGCTCCCCGGCCCGCCCGATGGACAGCGGCGGACAGGGACGCTCCGGCTTCGGAGGATAGGCCGGATCGCCCCGCAACCCGGACACGCCGTGCATCCGGTCGTTCAGGTCGTAGTAGGGCTCCAGCTCGAAGTAGTCCAGCGGCCAGTCGTTGGCCACCCCGTCCAGCGTCTTCAGCCGGAAGTCCGACGGATGGAACCGGGGGAAGTGCGACCCCCAGTGGATGGTGCTCCCGCCCACCGCGTTGTACATCAGCGGAGATATGGGCGTCTCGTCCTCGTTGACCGGATAGTCTTCCCGCAACCCGCGCACGTTGGGATTGGCCGCGAAGTCAGTCTGCCAGTGCAGCTGGCTGTCCGGCTCGCTGGTGGGAAAGGCGTTCATTGGCACCCATCCTCCCTGCTCCAGGCACACCACCTTGATGCCCGCCTCGGACAGGCTCCACGCGAACGCCCCGCCGGACGCTCCCGCTCCGATCAACAGCACATCAGCCACGTTTTCCTGCTTCGCCATTGCTTTTCTCCCAGGGAACGGAGTCCCTATGCTCCAGGGGCTGCCCGTCCCGGTCCTGTCCGCTATCGCCTTTAGAAACTATCCTGCAAAGGGGGTTTGGGGGATGAATCCCCCAACGTAACCCGGATCCCTCTCGCCCCACTCGGCGGCGGTTTTGACGGCTTCCCCTAACGCCGCTCGAACAGGGCCGCCACGCCCTGGCCGCCGCCCACGCACATCGTCTCCAACCCGAACTGCGCGTCCCGACGCTCCATCTCGTGCAGCAGGGTGGTGAGGATGCGGGCCCCGGTGGCCGCAATCGGATGACCCAGCGAAATCCCGGAGCCGTTCACGTTCAGCTTGTCCTCATCGGACAGCTTCCACTCCCGCAGCACCGACAGCACCTGGGCCGCGAACGCCTCGTTCAGCTCGATCAGGTCCATGTCCTCCAGGGACATGCCAACCTTGCCCATCAGCTTGCCCACCGCCGGCACCGGCCCGATTCCCATGTACGCCGGATGGCATCCCGTCACGGCCCATCCCTTCAGGTAGCCCATCGGAGTCAGCCCCAGTTCTTCCAGCTTGTCCTCGGCAACCACCATGCACACCGATGCCGCGTCGTTCTGGCTGCTGGCGTTCCCCGCTGTCACCGTCCCGTCCCGCATCACCGGACGCAGCCGGGCCAGCACTTCCATCGACGTGTCCGCCTCGCGGGCCCTCGTCCCGGTTGAACGGCTTGGGGTCGCCCCTCCGCTGGGGCACCGGCACCTCCACCATCTCGTCGTCGAACCGGCCTTCTTCGATGGCTGCGACAGCCCTTTGGTGGCTCCGCAGCGCGTATTCGTCCTGCTCTTCCCTGGCGATCTCATACTGCTTGGCCAGGTTCTCCGCGGTCTCCACCATCCCCGATATATACCCGAACCGTTCCTCGGGAGAGATGGTCTCCCGCGCCCGCGCCAGCCGGTCGTGGAAGTTCACCGACCCGAACCGGGCTCCCCAGCGGGACTCATTGACATAAAACTCGGCGTTGCTCATGCTCTCCACGCCGCCGGCGATGACCACGTCCGCGTTGTCCGTCTGCACCAGCATCGACGCGTTCAGGATCGCCTGCAGCCCCGACGAACACCGCCGGTCCAGTTGGTACCCGGGCACCTCAATCGGAAGGTCCGCCTTCAGCCCCGCCAGCCGTCCTATCGCCGGATTCTCCCCGCTGGGATACCCGTGTCCCAGGATGACGTCGTCCACCTTGGAAGGCTCGATTCCCGTCCGGTTCAGCACTTCCTTGATAACCGTCGACGCCAACTCCGCCGCGGATACATCCCGCAGGCTCCCGCCAAAATTGCCCACCGCCGTCCGTACCGGCGAAACAATCGCTACTCCACGCATGACAACTCCTCGAACTCCCGGGTTGACCCCCCGGTTGGCTTCCGGCGCAACCCGGCCAACTTGCCACCCAATAATACCCCGTCCCCACTCCAATGTCGAAAGAACACCCGCCCATCGCCGTGCTGCGGCAAGGCCTCATCTGCGTCCGCCCACACCGCCGCCGCAAGCCTTACAAATTCTCAATCTCCACCGGCTCAATCTCGTCCGCCGGCTCGAACCCGAACAACCGCGAGTAGAAGTAAAGCTCCGCCTCCAGCGCCCGCTTGATGTTCGCCGCCTGCCGGAACCCGTGCTGCTCCCCCTCAAACGGGATGTATGCCGTCGGAATCCCCTTCGTTCGCACCGCCTCGAACATCGTCTCCGCCTGGTCCGGCGGCACTATCCGGTCCTCCAGCCCCTGCAGCAGGATGATCGGCCGCGACAGCCGTTCCGTGAAGTTGATCGGCGACCTCTCCCGGTATACCTCCGCCTCCGCCGGATACGGCCCCACCAGCGAGTCCAGGTACCTGGACTCGAACTTGTGCGTGTCCCTTGCCAGCGTCTCCAGGTCGCTCACCCCGTAGTAGCTCGCCCCCGCCGAGAAAACATCCCGGAAGGTCAAGCGCCGCCAGCGTCGTGTACCCTCCGGCGCTGCCCTCCGTCTATCGCCAGCTTCGATTCGTCCACCAGTCCCTGCCTTGCCAGGTGCAGGGCCGCGTTGACGCAGTCGTCCACGTCCACGATGCCCCAGTTGCCTTCCAGACGCCGCCGGTACTCCCGCCCGTACCCCGTGCTTCCTCCGTAGTTCACGTCCACCACCGCGAACCCCCGGCTTGTCCAGAACTGTATCCCCAGGTCCAGCGCATTGGACGTTGCCCCGGTCGGACCGCCGTGGCTCTTGAGCAGCAGCGGCGGCTTCTCCCCCTCCGGCCCTTGGAAGTCCCGGTTGGCCGGGGGATAGAAGAATGCGTGGGCCGTCAGCCCCCCTTCCGTCGGAAACTCTATTGTCTCCGGCGCCGACAAATATCCCGGGTCCACCGCCGCCGGATTCGATGCTCGAAACTCCTCCACACTCCTCATTTCCAGGTCCAGCCGCAGCAGGGCGTTCGGCTTCGTCGGCCCCCCGGCCTCGAAAACGACATAAGGGGAGGCCACCCTCAGGTCCGAACGGCCCATCGCTGAGTACCCGGGGGTATCCACGTTCCACCAGTCGCCCGTTTCCAGGTCGACCTCCAGCAAGCCCCAAACGCCTCCCCGGTTTACCGCGCAGATCGCCGACTCCGGGCAAACGAAGCCGTAGCAGTTGGCCCCGAACACCCACTGCGGACTGGCAAACTCCGCCTCCATCGCCAGAATGCACTCCGTCTCCGTCCCGCCGGACCATCTGTAAAGGTTCCACCACCCGCTCCGGTCGGAAACGAAATACAGCCGCCCGTCGGGAGACCACCCCGGCTGGGCGATGGACTCGCCAGTTCCCCCCGCCACCAGGCTCCGCTCCCCCACCCGGCCGGCGCCGTCCAGCTCCCCGACCCAAAGCTCCGTTCCGTCCCACGGCATATTCGGATGGTTCCAGCTAAGCCAGCACATACGGGACCCGTCGGGGCTCAATCGCGGCGAGGAGAAAAAATCGGACCCTCCAACCAGCGTCTCCGGCTCCACGACCGCAACGGCGGCGTCTTCGAATAACGGGATGGCCACCACCGAGTTCACCGCCTCCCCGTCTCCCGAATGGTCTTCCTGGACGCAGACCAGCCTGGAACGCCGGGCATCCACCTCGAAGTCCGCGTGCCGCAGGTCCCCTTCCGGCGTTACCGGAACGGGTTCCTCCCCCGCAACCTGCCGGTACACCCTTTGGTCCGCGAAATTGGTGAAGAACACCATGCCGCGCCTCACCGCGTAAGCTCCGCCGCCGTACTCATGGACCCGCGTTCGCGCGTTGAACGGCGCAGGAGTAATATCCGTGACGGTCCCGCCCTGACCCCGCCTCACCACGACGTTCCGTCCGCCTTCCGACGGACGCATCTCCACCCAGTAGACGTCGTCCCCGTCCAGGGCAATCTGTCCCAACCCTACCGACTCCCCCACGATCAAGTCTGTGGTTATCGGAGACTTCCATGAACCATAGCGGCCGATCGTTGGCGCCATCTTGGCCTCCCCAGGCAGACTGGAGGATTGCGCGGAACCCCCCTCGCCAACCGCCATGATACAATGAAAATGCCTCGCATGACGGCCTCCGCCGCCGCGCCGGGGCGGGCCCCGGGGGTGTAGCTCAGATGGGAGAGCGCCTGCTTTGCACGCAGGAGGTCAGGGGTTCGATTCCCCTCACCTCCACCAAGGAGCATGGAAGGTACAACCTTCGCGGCGAACTTCCCTATCGAGTTCAGTAGCACTGCACCCCTTTCCTGGGGTAGCTGGGCATAGGGTCGCTTCCCCCTTTGCCTAATAGTTCCGGCCCTGCTAAACGGTCGGCGCCCGTCGCTCCTTGACCCGTCGCTCCTTGAAAGGGCAAACGGGCGAAACAATTGGCTGTCGCCTACTGATTCCCTGTATTGCCATGCCATCGCTGTGCAATACTATTTGATGCATATTCTTGCTGAATATTCTCTCAATTGATTGGCAAAATCCCTGGCTCTCAGGCAAGAGATGGGAGTAGGTCTCATGGCAAACAGAATCTCTGAGATTCTGAAGGGCGAACAGAGTCCCAGAGGAGTCCAGCCGAAAATCGGCGAATACGAACATCGCTTCACGTTGGACCAGCGAATCGGCTCGGAAAACGGATTGGGCGACTACAAGGAAGTTAACGATCTTTACTATGATCTGGTTACCGATTTCTTCGAGTACGGCTGGGGCAGGTCTTTTCATTTTGCTCCGCGAGTTCCCGGGGAAAGCTTCAAAGCCTCACTTATACGCCACGAGCGGTATTTGGCCGAAAAGCTCGAAATTCACCCCGGGATGGTTGTGGCCGACATCGGTTGCGGCGTTGGTGGGCCGTTGATGGAGATCGCCCGGTATTCCGGCGCTAGGATCGTCGGCGTAAACAGTAATGCCTATCAACTGGAACACGCCCGCAAATATGCTGAAGAAGCCGGCCTGACGCATTTGGCCGAGTTCATTAATTGCGACTTCCTGCACGTGGATGCTGCGGACGAGTCCTTTGATGCGGTCTACTCTATTGAAGCGACTTGCTGCGCGCCGGACAAGGTCAGCATTTACGCAGAGATTTTTCGCCTGTTGAAGCCGGGAGGTTGCTTCGGCGCCTACGAATACTGTGTAACTGACCGCTTTGACCCTCAAAATCCCCGTCACCAGAGAATCAAGGAAAACATCCAGCTGGGGGGCGGCCTTCTGACACTCGACAACCGGAAGACTGTTAATAACGCACTGGGAACGGTTGGATTTCAAGTGCTGGAAACCCTCGACCTTTCAGAACAATCCGGCCCGTCCATTCCCTGGTACCGGCCGCTGGTGGGTTCGGGCATCTCCTTTGCCGGCTTCCGCAGTTCAAGATTCGGCCGCTGGGCCACTCACAACTCTTTGAGGACCCTGGAGGCTTTCCATATGGTACCCAGGGGAACGGCTCGCGTGTCTCAGACTCTGAATCTGTGTGCAACCGCCATGGCTGAAGCGGGGCGGCTCGGCATCTTCACGCCTATGTACTTCATCCACGCCCGCAAGCCGGGATAGGGTAATTGGTGGGGGCGTAGCCGGCCTGCTCGGTGATGTAAAACAGCAACGGATGAGAGTCGTAAGCCGCAGGCGGGCCCCCGCAGTCGCCTCCTTGCAGCCATAACTCCCGCCGGAGAGTCCGCTATGCGGTCATGGCAGGCTTGCCCAGGCAGGCCCTCCCGGAAACTGTCTCGGCCGAGGGACCACAGTGTAAAGGCTAACTATTGACTCTCGGAAACCCGGAACAGCCCATTCGTTTTGAACCTGATGAGGCCTGTCCTCCCTCGGTAGCCCTCCTCGTCGGTTTTCAGGGCGCCATGCTCATAGTCGCCCCCACGGTGCTCTACGTCGCCGTCGCGATTCGTTCCTCGGGGCTGGACGATGCCTTCGTGGCCTGGAGCGTCTTCGCCGGTATGCTGATCGCCGGGGTGATCACCGCGTTCCAGTCAGCCCGATTGGGGTGGTTTGGAGCCGGCCACGTCGCCCTCAGTTGGCCCGGGTCGATGTTCATCGCGATCATGGTGGCGGCAATCTCCGCAGCCGGCCCGGCCACCTTTGCCAGCCTGCTGGTGGTCTGCAGCGTTATTCAGGTGGCCCTCGCCCGGTGGCTGCCGACGCTTCGGCGGATCATCACGCCGACCGTCTCCGGCACGGTGACGATGCTGATCGCCGTGAGCGTTCTGCCCATCGCCTTCGACACCGTCCGGGACCTTCCGGCCGGCGCCCCGGCGGCTGCCGGCCCGGTCATTGCCGGGGTGACGCTGGCGGTCTCGGTCATCCTGATGCTGCGCGCCGGCGGGCGCTGGAGCCTGGTCGCTCCCTTTGTCAGCATCCTGGCCGGATGCGCCGCCGCCGCCCCCTTCGGTGTGCTCAACGGAGACCAGGTGGTCAGCGCCGGGTGGTTTGGCGTCCCCGCCGTCCCGGACTTGAGCATAGATCTCACGCCGGGCAGGGAGTTCTGGGCGTTGCTGCCCTCCTTTGCGATTCTAACGCTGGTGCTCGGCCTCAAGACGATCAGCGATGGAGTGGCGATTCAGCAGGGCTCCCGGCGCAGGCCGAGGGCCATCGACTTCCGCCAGGTTCAGGGCATGGTCAGCGTCAATGGCGTTGGAATGTTCCTCTCCGCCCTCGCCGTGTCCCTGCCCACGGTGGTCATTTCCTCCCTCAGTGTTTCCCTGGTCAACCTCACCGGCGTCGCCGCCCGCCGGGTCGGTGTCGGCGTGGCGGCCGTGATCATAACGCTGGCCTTCTTCTCCAAGTTCACCGCCCTCCTGCTGGCGATTCCCGGGCCGGTGATGGGCGCATACCTGGTGCTTGCCATGGGCGTCCTCTTCGTCAACGGTCTTCAGACGGTCATGCGGGAGGGTCTCGACTCCCGGCGGATAGTGACTGTCTCCCTTGCCAGCGCCCTGGGCTTGGGCCTCCACGGCCACCCCCTCACTGGAGACCTCTTTGGGGACGACCTCGGCGCGCTCCTGGGTAGCGGCGTCACCATCGGCGCAGTTGTCGCAATTGGAATCACCCTTCTGCTCGAAGCCGCGGGCTCCCGCCGCGCGCGCCTCGAGACCGTCCTGGACATGGCTTCCCTGCCGGAGATCGATGAATTTCTCGCCGGGCTGGCATCCCGGTTATCGTGGAATGAAGCTTCCGCGTTGCGTCTGCGCTCAGCCGGCGAAGAGACTCTCGCCACTCTGCTGTTCCAGGAGGATGGCGCCGAAGGCTCGGACAGGCCGCGATTGGTCATCGCCGCTCGGCTTCAGCCCACTAGGGCGGAACTGGAGTTTGTCGCCACGACGCGCCGCGAGAACATCGAGGACCAGTTGGCCTTCCTCACCGACGAAGCCGCCCTGCCAACGGTCGATGACCTGTCCCTCCGGCTGTTGCGCCACCACGCCTCTGCCGTGCGCCACCAGAAGTTCCACGGCGTGGATATAGTCACGGTCCAGGTCGACGGAAACCCCTGATTCCAGTCTGGGCGGCGGCGGGCGGAAGTCGCGCCCGTGGCGGGGCAACCGGTTGCTTAACCCGGCCGCGTGATAATCGCCCGGCGGTGCGTTCCGCTCCCAATGACTGTCTCGTCCCCCCGTACCGCCGTCACCGCAAACGTCAACCTGTTCCGGTCTATCTCCGTCAGTTCCGCGAAGGCCGTAATCGTATCCCCGATATCCGCTGGAGCAACGTGCCGGACGTTGACCTCGAACCCCACGGTAGTCTCCCCCTCCTCCATGCAGTCTTCCACCGCGGCAATCGCCGCCTGCTCCATCAGGCCGATCATAGATGGAGTGCTGAACTTGTCCACGTGCCCCGCCACGTTGTGCTCACTGACCAGGGTATTCCGCTCTCCCTTCAGCCCGGGTTCGATCTTGGCGTTCGCCATCTGCCTTCCCCCATCTCTCTGGCTCGAAAAATGCCGCCCCATGATACCAAATGGCAGACCCCAGCCGGAGAACTTCGCACCGGAAGGCTTTAAACGGGATGCCCCCTTTCGCTTGAACCTCCCTGCTAACGTCAGCCCGCCCGGACCGGCGCCATCCGGCCCTAACCCCTCCGATTTGCGGTATCATAGGCGGACGATTTCTCCGCCCGACCCAAACCTGCTCCACGGAAGGCCCTATGTTTTCTTACATTGACCGTCTCGAATGCACCCAGTGCGGCCGGTCCTACCCCCACGACCGCCTGAGCAAGACCAGCGAGTGCTGCAACAAGGTCCTCTTCGCCCGCTACGACCTCGACCGGATGCGCCGCGAAGTCGACCGCAGCGTCTGGCAGGACCGCGTATCCTCCATGTGGCGTTTTACCGAGCTGATGCCCGTCGGGGACGAGTCCAGCATCCTCACCCTCGGCGAGGGCGGCACCCCCCTCTTGGAAACCCGCCAGCTGGCCGCCAACCTCGGCCTCCGCAGCCTCTACGTCAAGGAGGAGGGACTCAATCCCACCGGCACCTTCAAGGCTCGGGGCATCTCCGCCGCCGTCTCCAAGGCCTACGAGCTGGGCGTCACCGGATTCACCATGCCTTCCGCCGGAAATGCTGCCGGGGCCGCCGCCGCCTACGGAGCGAGGGCGAACCTTCCCGTCAAGGTCTTCATGCCCCAGGACGCCCCATCCGCCAACAAGAAGGAGTCGGTCATGTCCGGCTCCGAGCTCAACCTAGTTGACGGCCTCATCAGCGACGCCGGCCGCATCGCCGTCGCCGTGGCCGAGGAGCAGGACCTCTTCGACCTCTCCACCCTCAAGGAGCCCTACCGCGCCGAGGGCAAGAAGACCATGGGCCTGGAGATTGCCATGCAGCTCGGCTGGAAAATGCCCGACGCCATCGTCTACCCCACCGGCGGCGGGACCGGCATCATCGGCATGTACAAGGGATTCCAGGAACTCCTGGAGCTTGGCTGGATCGAAGGCAAGCCCCCCAAGTTCATCGCCGTCCAGGCCTCCGGGTGCCAGCCCATCGTCAAGGCCTTCAACGAAGGCAAGGAGACTGCGGAACCTTGGCCCAACGCCGCCACCATCGCCGACGGACTCCGCGTCCCGGGCCCCTTCGCCGACTATCTCATCCTCCAGGCCATCCGCGAGACCGGGGGCACCGCCCTCGCCGTCGAGGACAACGAGATGGTCGATGCCATGTACGAGCTCGCCGCCACCGAGGGCATCATCGCCTGCCCCGAAGGCGCTGCCACCCTCGTCGGCCTGAAGCGCCTCTTGGAACAGGGCTTCCTCCAGCCCGACGAGACCATCGTCCTGCTCAACACTGGCTCCGGCTACAAGTACCTCGACCTAATCAAGGACACGGCCTAACCAACTCAAAACCCGTCACTCCCGTGTAGGCGAGAATCGGGGAACGCTCCGGCAAGGTCAGCGTTCCGTCAACAGGAGGTCCTCCCGTGGAAGTAGTCCTTAGCTCCCCTCGCGGTTTTTGCGCCGGAGTGGTCCGCGCCATTGACGTCGTGGAACTCTGCCTCCAGAAGTTCGGCCCCCCGGTCTACGTCAAGCACCAGATCGTCCACAACCCCTATGTCGTCGCTGAGTTGGAAAGCAAGGGCGCTGTCACCGTCGAGGAAGTCGAGGAAGTCCCTCCAGGATCCCTCGTCGTCTTCTCCGCCCACGGCTCGCCCCCCGAGGACTTCGAGAAGGCCGAGCAGCGCGGATTGCGGGTCATTGACGCCGTTTGCCCCCTCGTGACCCGCGTCCACAACGAAGCCAAGAAGTACCACCGCGAGGGCAAGCAGGTCCTCCTCGTGGGGCACTCGGGACATCAAGAAGTCCGGGGCACCATGGGCCAGGTTCCCATGACCCTCGTGGACGACTCCGCTGGCAGCGATATTCCCGACTTCGTGGACGGCGCCGGCGTCGCCGTCCTCACCCAGACCACTCTCTCCGTCGGCGACACCGAGGGCGTCATCGGAGCCATCACCGAACGCTTCCCCGGCGCCACCGTCCGCAACGACATTTGCTACGCCACCACCAACCGACAGGTCGCCGTCACCCGCATCGCCGGAATGGTCGACCTCGTCCTCGTCATCGGCGCCGACAACAGCTCCAACTGCAACCGCCTCCGCGAGGTCGCCGAAGCCCAGGGTGTCCCCGCCTACCTCGTCAACAGCCCCGGCGAAATCGACCCTGCTTGGCTGGAAGGCGTGGCCAAAGTCGGAATAACCTCCGGCGCATCCACCCCCGAGGTCCTCGTCGACAGCGTCATCGAATCCCTCCAGCCCGACAAGGTCACCCACGTCACCACCGCCGACGAGGATGTCTCCTTTACCCTCCCCCGCGAAGTCCGCTAGCGGCGCTGAGTTCGGAAGGCGACGACGACGTAACTGGCACCCCTCCATGCTCCACACCGCCAGCTTCTACGCACCGGATCACTGGGTCGGCCAGCCCTACCGCGTGTCCCGCCAGCACCCCCGCGGCCGCCGCGTTCAATGGGAGACCCTCCCCTTCCTCTACCCGGAACGGCATCACCTGGACGCCTACCGAAAGGGTTTGTTGACCTTCGACCAGTTCAGCCGGGAGTACCGCGCCGGGCTGGAGCTTCGCTACGCCAGCAGCTATGGCATCGTCGCTGGAACGAACGATCCCGCCCCTGCCCAGCTTCGAGCCTGGCTGGAATCAATACCTGCGTTGGGAGAATTTACTCTGCTCTGCTTCGAGCCGTGTGGCGAGCCCTGCCACCGGCTGGTCCTGGCCCGCTGGCTACTCGAAGCTGTTGAAGGGTTGGAAGAAGGCTGCCTTCGCTAGGCCTGTCACCACTCCGCCCTTGGCGGACGGCTCATCAGCTGCCTGATCGCCTCCCTGGCTGGAAGGTCCTCGAACAGGACCCGGTGGGTGACCTCCGCGATGGGCATTTCCACGTTCAGCTTGCGCGCTAGGGAGAGCGCTGCAATCGTCGTGTTCACCCCCTCCGCCACGTTGTCCATCGACGCCCGGATCTCCGGCCACGTCTTGCCCTGCGCCAGTTCCTCTCCCACGTACCGGTTCCTGCTCAACCGGCTGGCGCAGGTGGCTATCACATCCCCCAGGCCGGCCAGCCCCGCCAGCGTCAGCGGCTGCGCTCCCGCCGCCACTGCCAGACGCAATATCTCGGCCAGTCCCCGCGTGATCAGCGACGCCTTGGCATTGTCCCCCAGTCCCAGTCCGTCCGCGAAACCCGCCCCCAGGGCGATGATGTTCTTCAGGGCGCCCCCCAGTTCCACACCCACCAAGTCGTCGCTGGTGTAGACCCGGAAGCTGTCGGACATAAGCATTTCCTGCACTTCCGTCAGCGTTTCCGGGTCCCTGCCTGCAATCACCGTGGAGGCCGCCATTCCCTGCACGATCTCCTTCGCCAGGTTAGGCCCCGACAGGACGCAGATCCGGTGGTGTACCTCGGGAGCAAGCTCCTCTTCCATCACCTCGCTCATCCGCCGGCTCCCGGGAGTCTCCAGTCCCTTCGCCACGCAGAGCAACGCCATGTTCGGAGCGACACAGCCTCCAAGGGCCCTCAGGTTCTCCCGCATCCTGTCCGACGGCACCGCGATGATTACCAGCCCGGCCGGAGCGATGGCCGCGTACGCATCGGAGGAAACCGTGAGGCCGTTGGGAAACTGTATGTCCGGCAGGAACCGCTTGTGGCGGCGGTGCCGGCTCAGTTCCTCCGCTTCTTCCCGGGTGCGGGTGATGATGGTAGCTGGATGCCCAGCCCGTGCCAGGATAATTCCCAGCGTTGTGCCGAAGGTCGTCGACCCGACAATGGCGACCTGGTCCTTCACCGGACCCCTCGCAGGCTGCCGTGGCTTGCCCTGAAACGCGGACGTGCCTTCTCCCCGGGGGGGCTTCCGAATCGACGATGCGCCAACGTCTAGTTAATCCTCGTCGCTGGTGCGCCCAGCCGGCGCTCCGTCCCCTGGATCAGCCGCTGGATGTTGTCCCGGTGCTGCCAGATGATCACGGCCCCTCCGATCAGGCCGTACCAGGTGTAGGTGAACGGATAGATTCCCACCAGGGACAGCCCCAGCAGCGAGCAAATTGCAATGACCACTCCGGTGATCGACCCCAGGGAAAGGTAGCGGCTCAGCAGGGCGACCGGCAGGAAAACTATCGTCGCCATCACTGCGGCGAACGGCGCCATGATGGACAGCCCGCCCAGTCCCACTGCCACGCCCCGTCCCCCCCGGAAGCCCAGGAACACCGGCCAGTTGTGCCCCGCCAGGGCCAGCAGCCCGGCTC
Source organism: Dehalococcoidia bacterium (assembly GCA_965203675.1). Classification (GTDB taxonomy): domain Bacteria; phylum Chloroflexota; class Dehalococcoidia; order Lucifugimonadales; family UBA3495; genus CATOSK01. Next base: position 406,946 of record CBDBDE010000002.1, read on the forward strand.
CAACCTCGGCCATCGTATCGGAGAGCACCGCCCGGGCCAGCACCACCACCGCTACCCCCTTGCTCAGGTCCAGGAGCAGCACCAGCGCTGCCATCTTCCCGCCGCCCGTCCGGAGCACGTTCGTCATTCCCGTGCGTCCGCTCCCGTAGTCCCGGACATCCTCTCCCCGGGTCCAGTTCAGCAGCAGGTATCCCCACGGGATCGAGCCGGTTAGATATGCCAGCGGCAGCATAGCTGCGTAGCGGTAGCCCGCCGGAGCGTCTCCCAGCCCCCAGTAGACCGCCGCCGACCCAGCGATTAGCAGCGGCAATACCGTCAGGCAGAACACCAGCGGGTTCATTGGTCCCTTCATCCCGGTCGGAACAACAGCCTCAGATGAGTGTGGCTGAAATCGAAAGTATCCCTGATCCTGTTTTCCAGGTACCGCTTGTAGGAAAAGTGAACCAGTTTCGGATCATTCACCGTGAAGACGAACGTCGGCGGATTGCACGCTACCTGCCGCAGCCGGGTGATCCGCAGCCTTTGGTTCCGGTGCCGCTTCACGCTGGGAGGGTTATGGTCCACCAGAGCCTCCGCCAGCAGGTACTGCAGTTCCCGCGTCGGTGCCCACCGCAGCCGTTCCTCCCACAGGTCCAGTGCCGTCCGCATCAGCCCGTCAATCCCCTGGCTGTGCAGCGCCGATATGAACGCGATTGGAACGTAGGGCATGAAGTGGAAGGTATCCTGCACCCGCGCCACCGCCCGCCGCTTGGCGTAGCGGTCCGTCTCCGCTATCAGGTCCCACTTGTTCACCACTATGATCAGCCCCCGGCACATATCCCACGCCAGCCCCGCGATATGGGCGTCTTGGGCCGTGGCCAACTCCGTCGCGTCCGTCACCAGCAGCGTGATGTCGCTGCGTTCCACCGCGTTCACGGCCCGCAGTACGCTGTACTTCTCGATGCCCCGTTCCACCCGCCCTGGCCGCCGGATGCCCGCCGTGTCGATGGCGGTTATCTCCTGCCCCCCGTAGGAGAAGTCCGTGTCCAGCGCGTCGCGGGTGGTCCCCGCCACCGGGCTAACGATGGAACGGTCGTCTCCCAGCAGGGTGTTCACCAGCATCGACTTGCCCACGTTGGTCCGCCCCACAATGGACAGCTTCAGCTTTGCCGGCGCTTCTGGCGGGGCCTCCTCCTCCCCGTCCGGTGGCGGGGGAGGAAGGTTCGGCGCGGGCAGCCGCAGCAGCACCTTGTCCATCAGGTCGTAGATGCCGTGGTTGTGGTACGCGCTGGTGAAATGGGTGTCCGCCATCCCCAGCCCGTAGAACTCGGCGGCCCCCATCTCCCGCCGGTCGTTGTCCACCTTGTTCACCACCAGGATCACCGGCTTCGTCGACCGCCTCAGCCTCTCCGCGATAACCTGGTCCGGCGGGGTCAGGCCCTCCACCGCGTCGGTCAGGAACAGGATCACCTCGGCGTTGGACATGGCCATGTCCGCCTGCTCCTGCACCATCTCGCGGATATGCCCCTCCGGGTCCGACTCCAGCCCCCCGGTGTCCACCAGGATAAAGCTGACCCCGTCCCAGGTCACTTCCGAAATGAGCCGGTCCCGCGTCGTACCTGCCACGTCGGAAACAATCGCGTGCCGCCGGTGCAGGATGCGGTTGAACAGCGACGACTTCCCCACGTTGGGCCGACCCACAATCGCGACCATTGGAAGATCGCGCGTACCTTGGCCTGTTGCCGTGGCTGCGTTAATGCCTTCGGAAGGCGTTGCAGGACTCTGCTGTACCATCGTGAACTGCCTTCCTTACTCTCGCAGTTTCTGAGGAAATAGGGACCCGGGATTCCTGGCTAAGTCTGGCTTAATCTGGGTTTGCGGGCTCGCCGGCCTCTATCCGTTCCCGAAGACAAACTCCAGCAGTGCCTTCTGCGCGTGGAGGCGGTTGTGGGCCTGCCGGTACGCCAGGGATTGCGGATGCTCCAACATCCCCTCCGCCACCTCTTCGCCGTAGTGGGCTGGCATATCGTGCATGAACACCGCGTCGGCCTTGGCCTTGGACAGCAATGCCTCATCCACCGTGTACCCTTGGAAGGCCGCCTCCCGCTGCGCAGTCTCCGCCTCGTCCCCCATGCTGGTCCACACATCCGTGTACACCACGTCGGCGTCGCGTACCGCCTCTGCCGGAGCGGTGACCATTATCACATCCGCCCCATTCGCGGCCGATGCGCGGGCGGCGTTTACCGTTTCCCTGTCAAGCTCGTACCCACCGGGAGAAGCAATCGCGAAGCTCACCCCCAGCGGCGGCAGCCCCAGGCACAGGCTCCGCGCCACGTTGTTCCCATCTCCGATGAACGCCAGCTTCTGGCCCGACAGCGGGCCGAATCGTTCTCGTATCGTCAGCAAGTCCGCCATCGTCTGGCAGGGATGCTCCCAGTCCGACAGCGCGTTTATCACCGGAACGCTGGCGTACTCGCCCAACTCCTTCAGGGCGTCATGGGAAAACACCCTGGCGATGATGCCGTCCACGTACCCGGAAAGCACCCGCGCCACGTCCGACACCGGCTCCCGCGTCCCCAGCCCCACCTCGTCGGGCCCCATGTAGGTCGAATACCCGCCCAGTTCCTCGATGCCGATCTGAAAGCTCACCTTGGTCCGCAGCGATGGCTTCTCGAACAGCAGCGCGAACCTCATCCCCCGCAGCGGTTGCCCCGCCGCCTCGTGCTTCATCACCACCGCCCGCTCCACCACTCCCCGCATCTCGGCTGGAGTCAAATCGCTGACGGAAAGAACGTCTCTTTTGGCGCTGATCGCGGTCATCGGGGGCAGGCCTCCAAGGGCTGCATGATATAGGAAAACCCCGGCCCAATTCAAGAAGACCCGGCGGCCCTTTCCCATACGGGCTGCCCCCTGCTCCACTCATTCGCCCGCGCCACCGCCTCCCCCGCGTCGTGCTATAATCCGCCATCCTTCGCGGGAAAAGGGTCCGTAGGGAAAGGGGAGAATTCCCTGCCTATTCCATTGATCTGTTGCATCGCTCCAACATGACCACCGAAACCGCTTCCGACACCTCCACCATCCAGCGGCTCATCGCCAACCCCCTCACGGCGGGCAAAATCGCCGTCGCCGTCGCCGCCCTTGCCGTCATCCTTCTCATCCCCACCCCCGAGGGGCTGACCGTTCAGGGACAGCGCGCCCTGGCAGTCATGGTTTTCGCCGTTATCCTCTGGGCCACCGAAGCCATACCCGTCCCCGTCGCCGGCATCATGGGCGTCATTCTTCTCGTCCTGGTTGGCGCCGTCGGAGGACTGGGGGAAGCTCTCTATGGCTTCTCCCATCCAGTGGCCTACTTCCTTGTTGGAATCCTCACCCTGGGACTGGCCGTCCAATACTCAGGACTGGCCGAAAGGATGGCGACCTTTCTCATCCGGGGCGCTGCCGGAAGCCCCCGCCTACTCTATGTCCAGATGCTCCTCTCCTTCGCCCTGCTCACCTTCGCCCTGCCCTCCGCCAGCACCCGTGGCGCCATCATGGTCCATGTCTATGAGCGCGTGCTGGGCCACTGGAACATTCCCCAGGAACACCGTTACCACAAGGCCATCATGCTGGCCATGGGCAGCCTCAACCGCCTCGGCTCCACCGCTCTGCTCGCCGGAGGCATCACCCCCGTTGTGGCCTCTGGTCTGTTGGGAGACTTCTCCTGGACCCAGTGGTTCATCCTCATGAGCGTCCCCTTCTACGCCAATCTCATTGTCGGAGGTACCGTCCTCTTCGTCTTCTACCGGTCCGGTTTCCGGCTGGACACCGGGGGCGCTGCCCAGCTATCCACCGGCCCGGTCAGCCAGGTCGAGGTCCGCGCCGGCGTCATCGTGCTCGTCACCGCCCTCCTCTGGTTCACCGACTTCGCCCACGGACTCCACCCCGCCGTCCCGGCCCTCATCGCCCTCACTGTCATCCTGCTCCCCCGGGTCGGCATCCTCAGCTGGCGCGAGTTCGAGCAGAATGTCGGGTGGACCAACTTCTTCGTCATCGCTACTTCCCTCTGTCTGGCCAACGCCTTCGTGACCACCGGGGGCGCAGCCTGGTTCTCCGCCGCCCTCGTCGAGAGCGTCTCCCCCATCCTCACCAGCCCCCCGCTGATGCTCCTGACCCTCTGCGTTTGTTTCGCCGTCGTTCGGGTGCTGGTTCCCAACATTGCTGGCTACCTGGCCCTGGTCATCCCCGTCGCCGTGGCCACCGGCGAGTCCCTGGGTCTGGACCCCTTGGTATGCGGGTTGGCAGCGGTAGTCGTCGGAGACTCGGTGGTCTACTACGGGGCCGGCGGCACCTCGGCCGTGTTCGTTTACACCCGCGCCAACATCGGCAACCCCGAGATACTGCGCTTCGGACTGGTAATGACGGTGGTGGCGATTGCCGTCCTCTTCCTCCTCGTCCTCCCCTACTGGGCCTTCATCGGCCACCCCCTGGTCCCTTAGGAAACTTGCTCGCAAACCCGGTTGACCCTAGCCGGCCTGCGTTCGTCTTACTTCCCGAATAAACCAACAGCACCCAGAGAAAATGATTCCCCTGGGTGCTGTTGGCTTGGAATTACGGGCGTCTATGTGAGGAACGGTTCCAGGACGTTCAGCATCGTCTCTACGTCTTCGATATCCTCCCGTATGGCCTCGGAGTTCAGCAGGGACGGGTGCAAATAGTAGTTACGATGCAGGACAAGAGCCGAATGCCCATACTGCCGCAGGCTCGGTTGACGAAACCTTTGGCGGGCATTCTGGATGACCATGTCGAATTGGTCGTGATGCTCATACGCCCAACCGTTCGCGGCAGCAGCGGCTTTGGCAATGTGCGCGGCGGCGCCCCAACCCCTCTCGGAGGCTTGATGCAGGTCCCCGTCGTTGAGGTATTCCTTGCTTCTCTGCAGGAACTGTCTCGCCAATTCAATATGGTCGGTAACGGCAGTTGTCATACTCTACCCCCGGGTCTCGCGACGCGCAGTATTATATCCCATCCCCTTCCTGTCAACCGGCGCTATTATCCTCGCCCGGCTCCCGAGCTGCTCGCCCAATTCCGCTAACTCCTGGCTCAGGGAGTTTGCGTGATTCATTCCCCCAGCGTACCCTGTCTATCAGCGGCGCCGTTCCGACTCGGCGGGCCGGGCCGGATGCAATAGGGCCTGAATCACCCACTACCCAATCAACCTTGGTATCCCTTCGCCCAGCAGGAACCCAACCCCTGCCGATGCCACCCCAATCCCCAGGATCTCCAGCCCCTGCTTCAGCGGTGACCTCCTTACAATCCGCCCCTTGGCCAGCCCCAGCGCAAACAGTGCCGCCAGCCCCGCCGTAATGGAGACGCTGATCGCGACCCAGCCGTTCCACACCATGTACGGCATAATGGGAATGGCCGCGGCGATTATGAACGCCGCCCCCATCACCACCGCGTCCTTGATGGGACTCGAGGTGTCCTCCAGGCTGAAGCCCAATTCCTTCTCCACCATCGTACTCAGCCAGAGATCCTTGTCCTCCGAGATCTGGTCCGCCAGTTGGCGCGCCTCCTCGAAGGACTTCCCCTCCCGCTGGAAAATCACCATCAGCTCGGCGTACTCCTCCGCCGGGTTTTCCTCCAGCTCCCTGGCCTCCCGCTCGATCTCCGCCCGCTGTACGTCCTGCTCCGCCCGCGACCCCAGGTACGCCCCGGTCGCCATCGACACCATCCCCGCCAGGGCCGCCGCCAGCCCCGCCACCAGGACGGTTGACGTGCTCCCCACCGCCACCGCCACCGACGTCACCAGCGCCACCGTGCTCAGGATGCCGTCCTGCGCTCCGAACACCACCTCCCGCAGACGCCCCAGGTTGGCCACCCGGAACCGCTCCCGGTCCACCTCCTGCGTCGCGTCCACGTAGGTCTGCAGGTCCATCTCCTCCCCGTCATACCCCGCCGGCAGTGGCGTGGTCAGGGGCGACACTGTCGGCGCCTCGCCAACTCGCGTCACTGATGTGCCGGAGCCACTTCCTTCTCGTTCACTCACGGCCCCGTCGCTCAACGATGGCCGGTTCTCCGTCTCCCGGGCCAGCCGGGCCTCCTTTTCTTCCAGAAGCTCCAACGCCTGGGAAAACACCCCTTGGTGGTGCCGTTCCCGTTCCAGCGCCAGCGCGAAGGAGTCGGCCGCATCCTCCCGCCCATCGCTCAAAGCCTCCCGTATCATCCTCGGATAGACCGTGGCAAACTCCTTGACCTCCCCGGTGACGACCTCCCGCAGGTTCTCCGCCGTGCCGGATATATGCCCGGCTACCCTCAGGTGGTTCATGCCGTGAACGTTCTCCGCTCCCGCCACCTCCTGGAACACCTGCGCCACCTCCGGGTAGCCCTCTTCCAGGGCCTTATGGGCGTATGCGTTGTACTTCAGGTGCGCCATCGCCTCGGCGGCAATCGCGCTCCACAGGTTCCTGTCTGTGCGGCTCAACTCTGCGGCTTCCGTTGTCACGGTTCCAATTCCTTTCCGGAGGAGGCTCATCCCCCCGCCTCAGAGCAACGGGCGGTCTCGGTGCCGCCCCTTGATGTATGATACTAATTATCAATTATACCACAGGCAGGCCCCTGCTGTGTTCTTCATGTCTGTAACAAGTCACGCTATTACCGTAATGCCGTCAATGAATTCTTCTTACGGTCCATATCCCGGTCGCAGTGCATCGTCTTTCCATAATTCTCGAACAGCCCGGCAGGTGGCGTTGCGCCCCAACTCCCGAATATGCTATCCTGTCCCGGAATACGTAAAGGGAAAGATAAAAGGTTACACTTAACTGATGCTAGACCAGGACACCAAGCAGCGCCTTACCGAAGAGTACAAAATCCACGAGACCGACACCGGCTCCACCGAAGTCCAGGTAGCTGTCCTCACCGAGAGGATCAGGCAGGTTACCGACCACCTCCGCACCCACAAGAAGGATGTCCACTCCCGTCATGGGCTGGTGGGACTGGTTTCCAAGCGCCGCCGCCTCCTCAACTACCTCAGCCGGGAGGACGTCAACCGCTACCAGACCCTCATCAGCCGCCTGGGTCTGCGCCGGTAGCCCCGTACCCCGACCCCTGGTTTTCGTACCCTCCCCGGGTACGCGTCGCTGTGTCTAGCCTTGGCTGGTTTGGCCGCTCCCCCTTTAAATAAACGCGAGGTCTGAAACCTTCACTATGTCTACTATGACCATCCCTACCGTTGTCGAACGCGTGCTGGGCCATGAGAACTTGTCCCTTGAGACCGGACAGCTTGCCTTCCAGGCCCACGGCTCCATCACCCTCCGTTATGGCGACACCGTCATTCTCGCCACCGCCGTCATGTCCGACCGGCCGCGCGCCGACATCGACTTCCTCCCCCTGACCGTCGAATACGAGGAGCGCCTCTACTCCGCCGGCAAGATCCCCGGCAGCTTCTTCCGAAGGGAGGGACGGCCCGGTACCGAGGCCATCCTGTCTGCCCGTCTCACCGACCGCTCCATCCGTCCCCTCTTCCCCAAGGGCATCCACAACGAAATCCAGGTCATCCTCACCGTCCTATCCGCCGACCCCGTCAACCCCCCCGAAGTCCTCGCCATGAACGCCGCCTCCGCGGCCCTGTCCATCTCCAAGATTCCCTTCGACGGCCCCATCGGCGCCTGCCGGATAGCCTGGCGCGCCAGCGACAACGAGTACATCATCCACCCCACTTACGACGAGATCCACGAGAGCCAGCTCAGCCTGGTCGTCAGCAGCAGCCGCGACGCCATCATCATGGTTGAGTCCGGCTCCGACGAGGTCTCCGAAGAGGTTATCGTCGAGGGTATCCGCCGCGCCCACGAGGCCAACCAGGTCGCCATCGACATGATTGAAGACCTGATGAGCCGCGCCGGCAACCCCAAGCTCGAGGTCAACGTAGATCTCGCCGGGGCGAAGCAACTGGAGGAGCGCATCCACCAGAGCCTCAACGGCCGTCTCACCGCCGTCCTTGAGCAGAACGCCATGAAAGCCGAGCGCGTGGAGGCCCTCGACAACCTCGAGTCCGCCATCGCCGAGGAACTCGCCGAGGATTACTCCGCTTCCGACGTAGGCGGGGCCTTCAACTCCGTCGTCAAGTCCGAGGTCCGCCGCCGCATCCTTGGCCAGAACATCCGCCCCGACGGCCGCGGCCTGGACGAGATCCGCCCCATTACCAGCGAAGCCGGAGTGCTTCCCCGCACCCACGGCTCCGGCCTCTTCACTCGCGGCCAGACCCAGGTTCTCTCCATCGCCACCCTGGCCTCTCTCACCATGAAGCAGACCCTGGACACCGTCGGCCCCGACGGGACCAAGCGCTACATGCACCACTACAACTTCCCCCCGTATTCCGTCGGAGAGGCCCGCCGCGTCGGCTCCCCCGGACGGCGGGAAATCGGACACGGTGCCCTGGCTGAGCGCGCCCTGCTATCCGTCCTTCCCTCTGAGACCGACTTCCCCTACGCCATCCGCGTCGTCTCCGAGGTCCTCAGCTCCAACGGCAGCACCTCTATGGGCAGCGTCTGCGGCAGCACCCTCGCCCTCATGGATGCCGGAGTGCCCATCTCCGCTCCCGTGGCCGGCATCGCCATGGGACTGATCACCGACCCCGACGGGGCCTACGCCGTCCTCAGCGACATCCAGGGAATTGAGGACTTCCTCGGCGACATGGACTTCAAGGTCGCCGGCACCGCCCAGGGCGTCAACGCCCTCCAGATGGACTGCAAGATTAAGGGACTCTCCGAGGCTGTCCTCAGCGAGGCCCTCGAGCAGGCCCGCCAGGGACGCCTCTTCATCCTCGACAAGATGAACGAGGCCCTCTCCCAGCCCCGTGACCACATGAGTCCCTACGCCCCCAAGATGATTCGCATCCAGATTCCCGTCGAGAAGATCGGTGCCGTCATCGGCCCCGGCGGGCGTGTCATCCGCGGCATCATCGAGGAGACCGGCTGCTCCATAGACGTGGGCGATGAAGGTGGCGTCACCATCGGCCACACCGACCAGGCCATGATCGACATGGCCCGCAGCCGCATCGAAATGCTCACCCGCGAGCTGGTCGTCGGAGACATACTCACCGGCAAGGTCAGCCGCCTCACCAATTTCGGCGCTTTCGTCGAGCTCATCCCCGGCAAGGACGGCCTCCTCCGCAGTGAGGAAATGGGCGACGTCGAGCCGGACATCGACATCGGCCAGGAAATCACCGTCATGATCCAGGAAATCGACAACCTCGGCCGCCTCAACCTCTCCCGCCGCGCCCTCTTCGGCGACGACGACGGGGGACAGCCCCCGACCCCACGGCCTCCGGCCCCGCGCCAGGGATTTGGCGACCGCGGCGGAGACCGTCGCGGCGGCCCCCGCCAGGGCGGTGGCGGATTCGGTAATCGCGGCGGCGGTGGCGGATTCGGCAACCGCGGCGGCGGCGACCGCCGGGGCGGACCGGGCGGCAACCGTCAGGGTGGTGGCCAGGGCGGTCCGCGTCAGGGCGGCGGCGGCAATCGCCAGGGCGGCGGCCCCCGCCAGGGAACCGGAGGCCCGCGCCAGGGCGGCGGCTACCAGGAGCGCCGCTTCCTCGGCAACAACTCCAGCACCGGACGCCCCCGCACCGACCGCTAACGTATCCGGCTGCGCCGGGCAGAGCAGTAAAAGCCAGGGGCGGGGTTTCATCCCCGCCCCTCGTCGTGTGCAGACCGGCCCGCCGCCTTCTCCACCGACAGGCCCCCGTGATAATATCAATCCCACCCTAACCCCTCGAACTGCGCCGTCCCGGCGGCCCCAGGGAGCCAGTAGGGACTTCACGGCGACCGGCCCCGGAGGCGAAACAGGAGGATGCCATGCCCCCCATAACAGTCGTCGTCCACGGCGCCACCGGCAAGATGGGCGCCGAGACCGTCAACGCTATCGGACGCGAGGCCGACCTTGAACTCGTCGGGGGGACCTGCCGCCAGGATCGGGGCGGTTCCCTCCAGCTAGCCGCCGGAGGCTCCGTGCCCCTCTCCACCAACCTCGGCCAACTCCTCTCTGACACCCACCCCGACCTAATGGTCGACTTCACCAACGCGGCCGCCTGCATGGAGGCCGTCGACGTCGCCGCCAACTTCTCTGCCAACCTCGTCCTCGGTGCCAGCGGCCTCACCGGAGAAAACCTGGAGCGCCTTGATGCGCTCGCCAACGAAAAGGGCATCGGAATCGTCGTCGCCCCCAACTTCGCCCTCGGAGCGGTGGTCCTCAAGAAGCTCGTCGAGCAGGCCGCCCCCTACTTCGACTACGTGGACATCGTCGAGTCCCACCACGAGGCCAAGATCGACGCTCCCTCCGGCTTCGCCCTGGCCCTCGCCCAGTCCCTGGGACAGGAAAAACAGTTCGACCGCAACATCACCGAAAAGGAAAACCATCCCGGCACCCGGGGCGGCGAACTCAACGGCGTCACCATCCATAGCGTGCGGATGCCCGGCCGCAGCGCCCACCACGAGGTCGTCTTCGGCGCCGCCGGCCAGACCGTCACCCTCCGTCACGACACCCTCGGCCGTGACTGCTACATGCCCGGCGTCATCCGTTGCATCCGCCACGCCAACCAGAACCCCGGCCTCGTAGTAGGCCTTGAAAACATCCTCGGCCTCTAAGGAATCTCTTAATTCAGGGGGTTTGGGGGACGGGTCCCCCAACGTAACCCTTAACGGAGCAACCACCGTGCCCACCCAATCCCTCAGCGACCTCACCATCGCCGTCGTCGGCGCCACCGGAGCCGTCGGCACCGAGTTCTTCCGCATCATGGAAGAACGCTGCCCGGACGCTCACAACTTCAAGCTCCTCGCCTCCCAACGCTCCGCCGGGAAGACCATCACCGTCAACGGTAGGGACCACACCGTCCAGGAGACCACGGAAGACTCCTTCCAGGATGTTGACATCGCCTTCATATCCGTCAGCGCCACCGTATCCCGCCAGTTCGCCCCCGCGGCGGTGAAAGCCGGAGCGGTAGTCATCGACGACGGCTCCGCCTTCCGCATGGAGCCCACCGTTCCCCTCGTCGTCCCCGAGGTCAACGGCGCCGACGTGGAATGGCACCAGGGAATCATCTCCATCCCCAACTGCTCCACCACTCCCCTCGTCATGGTCGCCCATCCCCTGCGCCAACTCAGCCCCGTCACACGCATCGTTGCCGACACCTACCAGTCCGTCTCCGGGGCTGGCGGAGCGGCCATGGACGAGCTGACGGAGCAGACCCGCTCCCTCATGGGGGGCGACGGGACAGTCCAGCCGGACAGCCTCCCTCAGCGCATCGGCTTCAACGTCTTCCCCCACATCGACAGCTTCCTCGACAGCGGCTACACCCGCGAGGAGCAGAAGATGATTGACGAGAGCCGGAAAATTCTCCACGCCCCGGACATCGCTATTTCCGCCACCTGCGTCCGTGTCCCGGTCTACGTCTCCCACAGCGCCGCGGTCCACCTGGAGTTTGAACGTCCCGTCTCCCCCGGCGAAGCCCGCGAAGCCCTCTCCGGGATGCCCGGCGTCACCGTCCTCGACGACCCGTCCAACGGCGTCTACCCCATGCCCGCCCATGCCGCCGGAAAGGACGACGTCTTCGTCGGACGCATCCGCCGCGACGCCTCCAACCCCAACGGCCTTGTCCTCTGGATCGTCTCCGACAACCTCCGCAAAGGCGCCGCCCTCAACTCTATCCAGATCGCCGAAGAACTCGTAACCCGCAACGCCCTCCAACCCAAAACCGCCGCCTCCAGCTAGTCGAGACCGGAGAACCCATGACCATCACCCGGGAAGTCCAGGACATCTTCGCCGATGCCCGCCATCTCCAACTCTCAGCCCTTGAAAGGCTGGCGGCGGACGACATCCGTGGCGCCGCCGAAAAGGCCTGGTGCGCCACCAAGCGGGCCACCGATGCTCTGATCATGGCCCGCACCGGGGACGAACCCTGCACTACCGCTCGCACCTCCGACGAGTTGGACGCTCTCGCCCGTCGGGACCACGCAGTAAGGAGCATGAAGCCCCACTACTACCAGTCCATCTACCGTCTCCACGGCCAATGCTTCTACAACGACCGCTGCGGCTCCGAAGAAGTCCCCACCCTCATCCACGCCACCAGGGACTACATAACCGCCGCCGAACGTCTGGCGGAACACTCGCTCAGCCCGTAGAGGAAGAAAGCATGAACCGGCCAACTGCCGTCGAGCCCCGGGAGAACTACCACATCTGGATAAGTTACACCGACGGGTCAGCCGGCGAAGTCGACCTTTCTAGCATGGCTGGACGAGGCGTCTTTTCCCTCTGGAATGAACCCGGATGTTTCGAGGCCGTATTCATAACCCCGGACGGCGGCATCGCCTGGGGAGAAGAAATCGAACTCTGCCCCGACGCCCTCTACCTGCAACTTACCGGGAAACCCATCGAAGATGTGATGCCGGGGGTACGGGCGCTGTTGGAAAATGCCTGAACTCTGTCGGTTTTACGGCATAGTCATCCGCATGTATTTTGCCGACCACGGCCCGCCTCACTTCCACGCTCTTTACGGTGGTGACGAATTGTTGATGGGAATATCCACGTTGGCAGTTCTCCAAGGGCGGTTGCCTCCCAGAGCCCAGGGTATGGTCGTGGAATGGGCGTCCCAACACCGCGATGAATTGCTGGATGCCTGGGGCCATGCCCAACGCCTTGAACCCATCGGGAAGATATCGCCCCTAGAGTAGCTCTCCCCCACCCCCCTTCCCCATCGTGTATAATCCCCAAAAGTCACTTCCAGGAGGGTTCAGCATGACCGAGGTAGGCAGGCTCATCACCGCCATGATCACCCCCATGGATGAAGAGGGGAAGGTCGACTACCCCCAGGCCCGGCGTCTCGCCAACGCCCTGCTCGACTCCGGCAGCGACGGCCTCGTCGTCTCCGGCACCACCGGCGAGTCCCCCTCCCTCACCAACGAAGAAAAGCTCCGCCTCTTCGCCGAGGTCAAGGAGGCCATCGGCGACCGCGGCGCTGTCGTCGCCGGCACCGGCAACTACAACAACGCCGAGAGCATCGAAATGTCCCGCGAGGCCGAAAAGGTCGGCGCCGACGGGCTCCTCCTCACCGTTCCCTACTACAACAAGCCGCCCCAGGAGGGCATGTACCAGCACTTCAAAGCCATCGCCGAGAGCGTCAGCATCCCCTGTATGCTCTACAACGTTCCCAGCCGCACCAGCATCAACATGACATCCCAGACCACCCTCCGCCTCGCCGAGATCGACAACATCGTCGGCGTCAAGGAGGCCAGCAGCGACCTCGACCAGATCGCCCGCATCATCGGCGGCGCCCCGGATGGATTCCGCGTCTGGAGCGGCAACGACAACGAGACCTTCTACATCATGGCCATGGGCGGCTACGGCATCGTCAGCGTCGCCTCCCACCTCGTCGGCAACCAGATTAAGCAGATGATGGGACTCATCCTCGAGGGAGACATCGAGCGGGCCGCCTCCGAGCATCACCGCCTCATGGACATCTTCAAGGGACTGTTCATCGTCTCCAACCCCATCCCCGTCAAGCACTCCGTCAACCAGGCAGGCATGGATGTCGGCGCCCCCCGCCTGCCCCTCGTCCCCCCGGACGACGCCACCGCCGCCCAGATCGACGACATCGTCTCCCGCTACGACATCGACCTTCCCATCTGACCGTCTTGGACACACTCCCACCGACGAACGGGCCCTTCAATTGCCGGCTTGACCGGAAACGAGGATTCCCTTGGAAAACTAACCCGGCCGTGCCCCCGCCGCCCTGGGCCCATACACCCCCTGGTACTCCGGAGGCACCAGCGCCGCCACCCGCGCCATTATCATCTCCAGCACGCTGTTCACCACCTCCCGCGGCACCCGTCCCTCCAGGACCGGAGGAGTGAATGGCTGCCCGATGTTCACGTGGAACCGGCACAGCGGGAAGGGCATCCGTCGCTCGGAAAACTTCTCCGTCCCGTAGATCCCCACCGGCAGAATCGGCGCCTGCGTCTTGATGGCCAGCATCGCCACCCCGCCCTTGCCCCGCTGCATCGCGTGGTTGGGACTGATCCTGCCCTCCGGGAACATCGCCACCGCCTCATCCCGTTCCAGCAGTTGCATGGCGATGCGCATCGCATCCACCCCGGCGGCCTCCCGGTCCACCGGATGCACCCGGAACCCCTCCATGAAAAAACGTTTGAAGGGATTGGCGAACAGTTCCTTCTTGCCGAGAAAATTCAGCGGGCGGCCTATGCTCGGCACCAGCACCGGCGGGTCGTTGTAGGAAATATGGTTGGCCACGACGATCAGCGGCCCGTAGGGCGGGACACATTCCCGTCCCGTGACCTCCAGCCGGCCAAAGGTGTTGAAGCAGGCCAGCGCCAGCATCCGCCCCGGTTGGTACAGGTAGGTCAAGGCCCTTCGCGACCCTCCGTCTCCCGTTCGCCGATAAGCTCAAGGATGGCCTGGACCGACCCTTCGAGATCCAGTTCCCCCGTATCCAGCGTCACCGCGTCCTCGGCGGCTCTCAGTGGCGAGTCGGACCGGGTGCTGTCCCGGTGGTCCCGCGCCTCCGTGTCCTGCAGCACCTGTTCGAAGTCCATCTCCTGCCCCGCCGCCTGTATCTCCCGCCACCGCCGCCGCGCCCTCACCCGCGCCGAGGCAGTGATATAAACCTTCAGGTCCGCATCCGTCAGCACCACCGTCCCGATGTCCCTTCCCACCATCACTATCCTCCCCTCGGCTGCGATGACTCGCTGCTGCGCCACCATCGCCCGCCGCACCTCCGGTACTGTCGCCACCAGGGATGCGCTTCGCGAAATATCCGGGTGCTCCAGTTCCGCTCCCAGGGATCGCCCGTCCGCTGTCACCCGCCCGCTCCCATCGTCCGCCAGCAGGATCTCCGTCTCCACCACCAGCCTCGCTAGGGCAAAGGCATCATCCAGCGGGACACCCTTGTTCACGGCCTGCCAGCCCATCGCCCGGTACATCAGCCCCGTGTCCAGGTACCGGAAACCCAGCCGCTGGGCGACCTCCCGGCCGACCACCGTCTTTCCTGAAGCCACCGGTCCGTCCATGGCGATTACGCTGACCATATCCAGGGAAATCTCCTGTCATGCCCTGATTCGGATCGCCCGAATTATATCATTCACGTCGCCGCCAGCCGTGTTCCCGTTTCGTGCTGCCGGATATAATTGAATGACGATGAGACCATTGACCACGGGACGCCGGACGGAATGGTTTGGGCATGTTGGGGTCGGGGCTGCTCTGGCGGTATCCCTGGTGGCGCTATGCGTTCTCGCGGCCCGGTTCCCCACCTTCCCGGGAGACCGTTGGATCCTGGAACAGGCCCTGGCCGCTCAAACCCCCGTGCTCGCCGCTGTTGCCGCCGCCCTTGCCTGGACCGGTTCCGTCCCCGTCGCTGCCGTCCTCGTCCTGCTGTCGCTTGCCGTCCTTTGGTTCCGTGCCCCCCGGATGCAATTCCTCACCGCCCTGGCCGGAGCGTTCCTGATGCTCCTCGGCATCGGACTCAAACTCCTCATCGCCCGTCCCCGCCCCGACTCCTGGCTATCCGAAGTCGGGAGCATATCCTACGGGTTCCCCAGCGGACACACCATCTTCGCCACCGTCTTCTTCGGGCTCGCCCTGATGTTTGTCGGAGCCTGGGTTCAACGGCCTGGCCTCCGGTTGGCCCTTCGCGCCGTATTCTTGGTGCTCATCCTGTCTTTCGGCGTCTCCCGGGTCTACCTTGGCGCCCACTGGCCCAGTGACGTTATCGGAGGCTGGCTCTACGGAGCCACCGCCGTTTTGGCTTTGTCCTGGCTCGCTGGTCATTCGGATGGACTTCCCACATCTCGCCCCACGGTTCCCGCTTCTGCGTGTCAGGAGAACGGCGATGGGAGGGCGCCGTGAACTGGGTGGACTTTCTGATCCTGTTTGTCTGGGCTGTCTCCGCTTTCCTCGGCTGGCAGTTGGGCGTCTTCGGCGTGGTGTGTTCTGTGGCCGCTCTTTTCGTGGCCAGCATCCTCGCTGCCCCGGTGGGCGAGCTCTTCTCCTTCCTGCCCGGCGACAAGCCCGTGCAGGCCATGGTCGGATTCGTCGTCGTCTTCGCCCTCGAAATTGGCGCGGTCCGGTTCGTCACTGCCGTCTGGAGTCCCGTGACCAGTTGGGTCCCCCTTGTCGGCTTCGCCAATAAGCTGGCTGGAGGAATCGTCGGGTTCGTCTTCGGATTCCTCCTGCTCCTCTTGGTGGCGGCCGCTGTTGACCGCCTCCCCGCCAGCGGACTCCGCGCCACGGTGGACACCGCCATCGCCCGGTCTGCCCTCTCCCCGCTGGTGGTCAACGACTACAATCTCTTCGACCAGCTCGTCGACCTCTTATGAACCTTCCGACCCCATGCAGTTGACCACCCAACGCCTCCACCTTCGCGAATTCGCCTCTGGAGACTGGCCTGCCGTCTTGGCCTACCAGCAAGACCCCCGGTACCTCCGGTACTACCCTTGGGATTCCCGCTCCGAGGCCGACGCCCGCGCTTTCGTGGCCATGTTCCTGGACCAACAAACCGGCCAACAGACCGAGCGGCCCCGGCGCCGCTTCCAGTTGGCCATCACCCTGCCCGAAAGCGGACAACTCATCGGCTCCTGCGGCATCAGGCGCAAGCCCGGCAACGACTGGGAGGCTGACATCGGCTACGAACTTTCCCCGGACTTCTGGGGTCGGGGATACGCCACCGAATCCGCTCTGGCGATGGTCAACTTCGGCTTCCATGAACTGCGCCTCCATCGCATCTCCTCTTGGTGCGTCTCCGACAACACCGCTTCGGTTCGTGTCCTGGAACGCCTGGGCTTCCGTCAGGAGGGTCGTCTGCGCCGCAATGAATACTTCAAGCGGCGCTGGTGGGACACGCTGCTCTTCGGCCTTCTCGTCGACGAATGGCGTACCATGACCCAATACCAACCCACTCCTTAGCCAACTGTCCCCAGCCTTATCTTTCGGGGGGTGTGGGATGATCCCCCAACGCAGCCCCTTCCCAAAACCACCGGGCGTCAAAAACCGTTTTGATATATAATCGCCCAAATGCCCACATAACCTGACCGAGGTACCGGACCGGTGGCCAAAAAACCATCCAACGGGCATCCCGCATCGGAAGAACCGGACGAATCCAGCGTCGAGGCCGCCCCCGGCGGGCCTGTGCGGAACGTCTTGGGCCAGCCCGTCCTCGTCCTTAACCTCAACTACGTCCCCATCAACGTCTGCACCGCCCGCCGCGCCATAGTCCTCGTCGACAAGGGCAAGGCCGAACTCCTCGAGAACCACAGCGGAGAAGTCCGGACCATCTCCACCGTATTCGACGTCCCCTCCATCATCCGCCTCGTCTACCTCGTCAAGCGCCCCTACACCCCCCGCAAGCTCTCCAAGAAAGAGATATTCCTCCGCGACCAGTACACCTGCCAGTATTGCCAGAAAAAGACCCAGGACCTCACCCTAGACCACGTCATCCCCCGGCGCCAGCACGGCCCTCACACTTGGGAAAACGTTGTCGCTGCCTGCTCTCGCTGCAACCTGCGCAAGGCCGGACGCACCCCTGCCGAGGCCAAGATGCGCCTCATGCGCGAGCCCAAGGCGCCCCAGCCTAACCCCTACCGGATGCTGCAGAACTACAATATCCAGGAGGAGTGGCGTCCCTACGTCCCCTGGAGCCTCGTCGGATAACCCGGACTCAACAACTGTCTCAAAACCACTATCCTCCCTCCCGTCATCCCCTCTCCCCTCGTCGTTCCTGCGGAGGCAGGAACCCATCAGCTATCCCCCCAACCCTGTTTCCCACGCCCAACATCTTTCCCGTCATTCCCGCGCAGAGCCTGCCCCTGGCGACTGAGGAGGGACGACGAAGGAGGGAAAGGGGCGGGAATCCAGACCCCCGTCGTCCCCATTTTGCGGGTTTAGGTTTCCGGTATGCACGTTTTGAGATACTTCCTCAGACTGCGCCGATTCGCTCGTTCCCAACCGCCGGCAAGTCCAGCATCAGAACCTCCAGGGCGACCCTCGGATTGCCGTTGCTGTCCAGCGCCTCCAGTGTCCGGTGCAGCCCCTTCAGAAATCCCACCACCTCCGCCGTTGCCAGCCCGGATGCCAGCAGCCTCAGTTGGGCCAGGCACTCCCGGTTGGCCACGAACTGCTCGCACCCTTCCTTGATCAACGCCAGGTCCCGCCACCACTGCAGCCACAGGAAGAGCAGTTCCTTCACCCCATCCCGGTCCCTGGAAAACCGCCCTGCCAGCTCGTTCGCGTAGTTGAACCGCTGCACCAACCCCGCCCGGCACACCTCGTAAATCTGTTGCAGGTCCGCCTCCCGTTGCTCCAGGACTTCGGGATTGTTCCAGGCATCCACCGCCCACCCCATGCACCCCCGGGACAGCCGTGCCAGCCTCTCCGCCAACTCCCCGTCCGCACCGAACCGGCCGGACAGTCTCGCCGCGATGCTCTCCCTAGCCACCGGCTTCAGTTCCAGCAGCCTGCACCGCGACCGGATCGTGGACAGCAGCGCCCCCGAGTCCGTGGACAGCAGCAGGAAAAGTACCTCGGGCGGCGGCTCCTCCAGCGCTTTCAGCAGCGCGTTGGCCGCCTCCTCGCTCATCAACTCCGCCCCGTCGAAGATGATGACTATGCCGGACCCTTCAAAGGGTTTCAGGCTGGTCTGCCGTAGCGCCTCCCGCACGTCGCCGATCCCGATAACCGTCCGGGTCGGCCCGCCCGCCTCCCGCTGCGTCACCCGGATCACCCTGACGTCCGCATGAAGCCCGTCGCGGATGCGGCGGCATTGGTCGCAATCCTGGCATGGTGCTCCTGGTCCGTTCAGGCAGTTCACCGCCCGCGCCAGGTCCATCGCCAGGGTCAGCTTCCCGATTCTTGGCGGCCCCGTCAGCAGGTAGGCGTGGGCCAAGCGACCCTGTTGCAGCGACGGCTCCAACTGCGCCAGGATATGCTCCTGCCCGTCAACGCTCCACATCGAGCTTAGAAACCTCGATAATTCCCTTCGGCATCGAACTCTTCATCATAGTCTGGCCTGTTCAATTCATCGTCGATTTGATCAGGTTCGGGCACACCTTCCGCATTGATATCCTTCATTGCGTCCGCCAACAATGCGTTCTCCTCGGAACGCCTTATCGTACGTTCATGCAGCGAATCGAACTGCGAGCGCAATCTCTCGTCCAACTCTTCCGTTTCTGACTGCTGTGATCCACCGAAACCGACGTCGCAGAGCATCATGTCTGCGTAGCTCTCTCTCCGCCGGATCAACCGGCTCTGACCGCCGTTCACCAGGACCATCGGAGGCCGGGGATTCAGGTTGTAGTTGCTCGCCATCGACGGGCAATACGCCCCGGACGCCGGAATGGCAATGACATCCCCCGGCTCCGCCCTCGGCAGCGAAATGTCCGAAGCCAGCACATCCCCCGATTCGCAATACTTCCCAGCAATCGTTACCGTCTCAGTGGCTGATGCGTTTCCCTTCCCCGCCGAAATCACCTCGTAGGAAGCCTGGTAGAGCGCCGGTCGGATGTTGTCCCCCATCCCGCCGTCCACGCTCACGTACTTCCGCACCCCCGGGATATCCTTGATTGCCCCGATCCGGTACAAGGCGACCCCCGCCGGGCCGATGATGCTCCTCCCCGGCTCAACCAGCAGCTTTGGTCGGGACAGTCCAAGCTCCTCGCAGGTGGACTCCATCGTTCCCACGATGGCCCCGGCATAGTCGGCCACCGATGGGGGCTCCTGGTCCCGCGTATACGCGATGGCGAACCCCCCGCCCGGACTGAACTCCTCCAGCTCCAGTCCTTCCTCCCTGAACCCCGCCGCGAAACGCAGTACCAGGTCCGTTGCTGCCTCGTAAGGTTCCAGCTCGAAGATTGGCGACCCAAGGTGGAAATGCAGCCCCCGCAGCTTCAGGTTGTCCGCCCCCAACGCCTGCCGAATTGCCCGCTCCGCGTCCCCTGTCTGGATCGAAAACCCGAACTTGGAGTCGATGATGCCCGTCGTCGTGTAGGCATGGGTATGCGGATCTATCCCCGGCGAAACCCTGATTAGGATGTCCTGCACCTTACTCGCCTCGCCTGCGATACGGTTCAGCAAGTCCAGCTCGTGGAAACTGTCCACCACCACCCGCCCGATCCCCTGCGCCACCGCCTCCTCCAGCTCCGCCGGAGTCTTGTTGTTCCCGTGGAAGTACACCTTCCCCAGTGGGAACCCGGCTGCCTGCGCCACCGCCAGCTCCCCCCCGGATACGACGTCCAGCCCCAGCCCTTCTTCGTTGAAGATGCGCGCCAGCGCCGGATTGATGTACGCCTTCGACGCATACAGTACCTGCGTCCCCGGGTACAGTCGGTTGAACTCCGACACAAACTCCCGGCAGCGGTTGCGGATCGTCGCCTCGTCCAGGACGTACACCGGAGTGCCGTGTTCCTCCGCCAGGTCGACGGCAAGGCATCCCCCAATGGAAAGCTGTCCTTGGGAGTCAATCTCCGCGCTATCGGGCAATACGTTTTCAAGGGACATTGTCAAAGACCTTCATCGGCTCCCGCCGGAATTCATTCCCCGCCGTCTCAGGCGAAACCGCACTATCATAGGTTACCGGATAAGCTGGTACAACCCGCCAGCCGAAACCCTGGCTTTAGGGCGTTTGGGGGATAAATCCCCCAACGGAACCCCGTCCTTGGAAAATAATTCGCCGCTCCCCTGCTATAATCCCCTCGCCCGTAAAACCTCCCAGGAGTTGACGCCCTGAAAATCCTGCTGACCAACGACGACGGAATCCATGCCCCCGGCCTCTGGGCCGCCGCCCAGGCCCTCAGCCGTGTCGGCGAAGTCTTCGTCTCCGCCCCCGACCGGGAGCAGAGCGGCACCGGCGCCTCCCTCACCCTTCACCGCCCCGTCAAGGCCAGGCAGGTGCCCGTCGCCGCCTACTGCCCCGAGCTTGCCGCCGAAGGAGGCAGCGGACTGCGCCAACCCGTCACCGCCTACGCCGTCGAGGGCACCCCCGGCGACAGTTGCCTCCTCGCCCTGGAGCAGCTTGCGGGCAAGGTCGACCTCGTCGTTTCCGGCATCAACACCGGCTCCAACCTCGGATGGGACATAATGGTCTCTGGAACGGTGGGAGCCGCCCTTCAGGGATACGTCCGCGGCAACCCCACCATCGCCGTATCCGTCGGCACCATCGTCAACCCCCATTTCGACGTGGCCGCCCGGTTCCTTGAGCTGGCCGCTGCCCGGTGCGCCGCCTCACCGCCGGACCAACCCTTCTTCCTCAACGTCAACGTTCCCAGCGTCGCCCAGTCCCAGGTAACCGGCGTCCAGGTTACCCGCCTGTCCGGCCGCTCCTACGGCGAGTCCGTTCGCTCTGAGGGGATGGGCCACCAGCAGCGCTACTGGATATCCCGCAACCGCCCCGTCCACGCCGACACCGGCGACGGCACCGACGCCTGGGCCGTCAAGAACAACCGCATCTCCATCACCCCCATCCACCTCGACCTCACCCGCCAGGACAGCATCCCCGAAACCCAGGCCTTCCTCTCCGGCATCCCCGACGAACTTCTGGAGCGTAGCGACTAGCCGCGAGTCACTTGCCGGCCACTCTCCCCGTCATTCCCGGGATCTTCCCGCCCCGCCCCCTGTTCCAATCACGGTCCGGAAACCGGAGGTGAGCTTGTCTTGTGGCCTAACCCCTGTCCCAGGCCAATTGCATTGGAAAATACCACCATGCAGATGCCGCAGACCGATACCCATATCCCCCATTATCAACTGTTGCCTTGAGTAAGTTCCTGACAGTCCATCCATCACTTGATGCGACGGCCGGCTGTACCGTGAACCTCGATGAGGCTTCGATAATCCGAATGCGATAGCCCTTCCCCTTCCTCAGCCCCGGTTTACACGCCCCGGCGGAATTGATACTCTCTAGTTGCCAACCATCCCTGCCCAGGAGCGTTTCCCGTGGTCCGAGTCCTTCCCTACGCCGACATGGACAAGATGCTGTCTCTTTCCAAGCGGCGCGGTTTCATCTTTGCCAGCAGCGAAATCTACGGTGGCCTCGGCTCCACCTACGACTACGGTCCCCTCGGTGTCGAGCTCAAGCGTAACGTCAAGGAGGCCTGGTGGCGTTCCGTCGTTCGCGAACGCGACGACGTGGTGGGATTGGACTCGGCCATCCTCATGCACCCCCGCATCTGGGAAGCCAGCGGCCACGTCGAGAACTTCACCGATCCCCTCGTCGAGTGCCGCCAGTGCCACCGCCGTTTCCGCTCCGACCAGCTGGAGACTGCCACCTGCCCCGATTGCGGCGGCGAGTTCACCGATCCCCGCCGCTTCAACCTCATGTTCCGCACCTTCATGGGCCCCGTCGAAGACACCAGCCACGAGGTCTTCCTCCGCCCCGAGACCGCCCAGGGCATCTTCGTCAACTTTCCCAACGTCCTCAACTCCTCCCGCAAGAAACTCCCCTTCGGCATCGCCCAGATCGGAAAGGCCTTCCGCAACGAGATTACCCCGGGCAACTTTACCTTCCGCACCCGGGAGTTCGAGCAGATGGAAGTCGAGTTCTTCGTCAAGCCCGGCACCGACGAGGAATGGCTCGACCGCTGGGTCCAGTCCCGTTTCGATTGGTACGTCCGCCACGGTATCCGCCGCGACAATCTCCGCCTCCGACGCCACGAGGGGGACGAACTGGCCCACTACGCCAAGGACACCTACGACATCGAGTACCGCTTCCCCTGGGGCTGGGGAGAACTGGAGGGCATCGCCGACCGCACCGACTTCGACCTGGGCCGCCACGCTGAGTACAGCGGCGAGGAGTTGACCTACTTCGACGAGGAGACTCGCGAGCGTTACGTCCCCTATGTCATCGAGCCCTCCGGCGGCGTCGACCGGGCCACCCTCGCCTTCTGGCTCGACTCTTTCGATGAGGAGCCCGACGGGAACGCCACCCGGACCGTCTTGCATCTCCACCGCAAGCTGGCCCCGGTGACCGTTGCCGTTCTGCCCCTCAGCCGGAACGAACGTCTTGTTCCCACCGCCCGCGCCGTCTATGACCAGCTTCGCCGCGTCCTTAACGCCCAGTACGACGACGCCCAGAGCATCGGACGCCGCTACCGTCGCCAGGACGAAATCGGCACCCCCTATTGCGTCACCGTGGACTTCGACACCCTCGACGACCATGCAGTGACCATTCGAGACCGGGACACCATGCACCAGGATCGCGTGCCCGTCTCCGCCCTGTCCCGCATCCTCCAGGACAAGGTCGAACATGGCTGGTAGCGCCGACCTTCCTGTTCCACCATGACCACCGGCGGCAGCGGCCAGGGACAGCGTTACCTGCGGAGTATCCGGCGCACGCTGGGCCTGCTGGAAGACCTGCTCCGTGACCTCGAGGCGCAGACTCCCGAGGTTCGCCCGGCCGACCCCCGCAGTGAGTTGCTGGAACAGATTCATGTGGCCGGCGTCATCGAACAGCGCCGCTTGTTCGAACTCCTTGACCAGCGCGGCCTCAGCCACACCTGGATCGGCGCCCAGGTCTCGTCCGAGTACCTCGACCTCTGGCAGGCTGCCGACGGTCGCACCTTCTACCGGGTGACCCCCCGGGCGGTCCGGGAGTTGCATCTGGGGCAACTGGCCTCCGCCGCAACCTTCGCCGACCTTTCCGAATCAGGATTCGCCGAAGACTGGTACAGCGAAGAGGACTCGGCCTATGACCGCCTATGAGCCTGGCGACGTCGTCCTCGTCCCCTTCCCCTTTGGACAGCGTGCGGGAGGGCGGAAGCGCCCGGCTCTCATCATCAGCGGAACAAGCTACAACCAGGGGACCGGGCAGCTCATCATCGCCCAGCTAACCGGCCGGGTCTCGGGCCCTTCCC
Source organism: Dehalococcoidia bacterium (assembly GCA_965203675.1). Lineage (GTDB taxonomy): Bacteria > Chloroflexota > Dehalococcoidia > Lucifugimonadales > UBA3495 > CATOSK01. Next base: position 430,801 of record CBDBDE010000002.1, read on the forward strand.
GCGTGGGCGACTGCCTCATCCAGGATTGGAGCGCTGCCGGGCTCCTCGGCCCGTCCATCGTCCGCGCCCGGGTGGCCACCGTCGAAAGCGGCCTCGTTCTCAGGAAACTCGGCTCCTTGACCCCGGGTGATCTCGCTGCCGCGCTGGCCGCCGTCCAGTCCGTCCTCGCCGGAGCTATACCCGGACCCCCGCCCCTCTCGGACCCGCCCATCGCCAATGCTTAGGAACTATTTCAGAACCAGTGCGCGTAACCGGGGATCCCCAAGTCTCCTTCCCGTCATTCCCGCGCAGGCGGGAATCCAGACCCCCGTCTCGTCCCCATTTCGCACGGTTCCAACTCAGGACAGTACGGTCTCGCACACCCCCTAAGGGTGCGCGTTCAACCCCCCGTCCACGTACACCGGCTGCCCCGTCGCGTAATCGCAGGCCTCCGAGCAGAGGTAAACCAGCAGCGGCCCAATATCTCTCGGATGGCCCTTCCGCCGCAGTGGCGTGTACCGCACCAGCAGTTCTTCCTGCTGCACCTCCGGAGGCACGTCCTCCGCGATGGTCCACCCCGTCCCCAGCGCGTTCACCCGGATGTTCGCCCGCCCCCATTCCACCGCTAGCGACCGGGTCAGGGAAAGCAGCCCTGCCTGGGTGGCGGCAAAGGCCGAGGCGTTTATCACCCCTCGCTCCGCTGTGCCGGTGATCACGTTCACGATCCTTCCGTACTCCCGGCCCGCCATGTGTCTGCCCGCTGCCTGGCACAGGAGAAAGACCGCCCGCAGGTTCCGCGAGTGGACCTCGTCCCACTCCTCTTCCGATATGTCCGCCGCCGGCTTGGCGAAAAAGCTCCTGGCATCGTTTACCAGGATGTCCACCTTCCCCAGAGCCGCCTCGCACCCGGCAACCACCCCCTCCGCATCCGAGCGGTTCCGCAGTCCCGACACGGCCGACCCATGCCCGGCGCTTCCTCCCAGCCCCGACAGTATCGGCTCCACCAGCCCCTCTCTGCGGCCTACGGCGAAAACGGAAGCCCCTGCCTCCGCCAGCGACGATGCCAGTCCCGGGCTTTCCTCACCGCCCGCGGTGTGAAGGATCGCCACCCGGCCGGATAGGTCGAACTCGGAAAGAATGGGCATTCGGGACTCCTCTTTGCCTGTTGAATGGCCCTCGGACGGGCGGGGATGGATGGTCGTGTTCCGCTACGGTTCCAGGTCCGCCAGCGGAGCATGGCCCGTCGGAGAAATCCCTCCCGCCAGCCCGCCGCCGTCAACGATGATGGTCTCGCCGGTCATGTAGTCCGACGCCTCGGACGCCAGGAAAACCGCCACCGGTCCCAGGTCCTCGGGCACCCCAAGCTTGCCAATGGGCAGATAGTCCCCCGAAGGGGGCAGGGTGTTCCGCATATCCACATCCGTGCTGCGGGTCGGGATGAACCCCGGTGCGATGGTGTTGGCCGTTATGCCGTGCCGGGCCAAGCTGAACGACAGCACCCGGGTCAATTGGATCACCGCTCCCTTGCTGCAGCAGTACATGTAGATGTCCCGCCCGCCCCGCAGGCCGAACCCTGAGGCCACGTTTATTATCTTCCCGCCGCCCTGGCCTGCCATCGGCTTGGCCGCCGACCGGGAGCAGAAGAACGCCCCGTTCAGGTTCACGTCCATCGCTCCTTGCCACTCTTCGTCGGAGATTTCCCAGATGGGCTTTCGCACATTTTCGGAGACCATGGCGGCGTTGTTGATGAGCACATCGATCCGCCCAAACCGTTCCACCGTTGTTGTAATCAGCCGGTCCACCTGCCCGGAGTCGCTGACGTCCGTCGGAATCGCCATCGCCTCCCTCCCCAGCCCCTCCACTTCGGCGGCGGCGTCCTCGATGGGACCGGGCCGGCGTCCGGCGATGACCACGTTGGCTCCGGCTCGGGCCAGGGCTCTGACCATCGCCAGCCCCAGTCCCGTTCCTCCGCCGGTGATCACCACCGTCTTTCCGTCCAGGCTCAACCGTTCCAGCATAGAACTCCCCTTCTTACTCTTTGGCGGCACCCCAGGGCTATCGCATCAAGTCTGACTCGACCCTTTCACCTCTCCTCCCGTCATTCTCGAGCAGAGCCTGCCCCTGGCGACTGAGGAGGGACGACGAGGGAGGGAAAGGGGCGGGAATCCAGACCCCCGTCATCTGTTCCCTGCAAATTGTATTGACCGTTCACTGGAAATTTGGCCAAACTGGCACTCACGCGATGGCCCTGCCCAGTACCCCCTTCCACGAGACCCGCCCCGGGCCGGGTCAGGAAATTGCGGCGGTCCCCGCCTGTCGTAGCGTGACATCCCCCGAGGTCAGGAGCACCCGGCGCCCGTCGTCCAGGCGCAGGATCAGGTTCCCCTGCTCGTCCACCTTCTCCGCCAACCCCGACAGCGGTCCCTCGGGCCCGGCGATTTCCACCTGCTGGCCCAGGGTCTCAAGCATTCCCCGCCACTCCGCCAGCGGCGACACCCCGCGTTTCAGTTGCAGGTAGAGACCGTCAATCTCGTGCAGCAGCCTCGCCAGGAGTTTGTCTCTCGGGGTCTCCCTCCCAGTCTCGGCGTTGAGACTGGTGGCCTCCACTGGCAATTCTTCCAGTTCCTCCAGCGTCAGGCCGACGTTCACTCCTATTCCCAGGATGGCGTGCTTGACCTGGTCGCCGGACACGGCGCTTTCCACCAGGATGCCCGCCGCCTTCTTGCCGTCGACCATGACGTCGTTGGGCCACTTCAGCGCCGGGTTCAGCCGGCAGGTCCTCCTTATCGCCCGCACCAGCGCCACCCCCGCCAGCGGACTGACGAACGGCAGCTCATCCTGCGACGGGTACAGGACTATGGAACAATACAGGTTCCCTGGTTTGGACAGCCAGGTCCTTCCCAGCCTTCCCCTGCTGGCCGTCTGGGTTTCGGCGACCACCACCGTCCCCTCTTCCGCTGCGGCCTCTGCTTCCCCCACGGCCCGGTCCATGGTGGACCCCAGCTGCTGGAAGAACAGCAGCCGGCGGCCGACAACGCTGGTATACAGGCCCCGGCGCAGCGTTTCGGAAACTAGGTTGGGGGGCATGGCGACCTCTCCCCGGCCGGTGTCCGCGCCGGGGTTGTGGGATTGGCCGATGATAATAACCCCCCAAAACAGTGTCAAGAAATCCCCTGTCCACTCTTCTGTTTGTCGAGTTGGCGGCGGCTCCACTGACTCTTCAAAAATCTAAATGCGATTGCCCCGTCCCCCAACCCCAGCGGCGTTGACAGCCCTTGGAACCTGTTCTATTCTGCGATGGGTCTTGCGGGGGCCGTCGCCGCCGCATGTTCCCCGGACCGGCCAGCGTGAACACCTTCATGGAGCAAGACGATGCCCAAGGTCATCCCTGTCCCCGACGACCTCAGCAAGCCCTTCTGGGATGCGGTGAATGAACGCCGCTTGGTTCTTCAGTATTGCACTGTATGCAACAAGCTCCAGTATCCTCCCCAGCCCACTTGCCAGGTCTGTGGCTCGGCTGACCAGCTTGAGTGGAAAGAGGTCGAGGGAAAAGGCCACGTCGCTACATACATCGTCATCGAAGATGGCCGTCTTAACCGCCGTATGCCGGACCAGCCCTATAACCTGGCGATGGTCACCCTCGACGAGGATACGTCGGTCAACTTCTACTCCAACCTCCCCGGAACCCCGCCCTACCAGGTTCCCGTCGGTGCTGCCGTGGAAATTACCTTCGAGGAAGTTGCTCACGACCAGTTGATCCACGAATGGCGGGTCATCGGATAGTTCCCGTCCCGTCGTATCCTGCGCTTCCTGTTTTCTCCCCTTTCACAAACAGACTTTTGAGGACATGCCATGACCAGTCAGAGCGACTACCGCTGGCGCCGTGACCGAGACGGCCTGGGAGTTTGGGAACACCGCGGCAAGGTCGCGGTGGCCGGTGTCGGACACTCTCCAATCGACCGCCGTTGGGACGGCGTCGACATGGACCGTACCCTTGGCGCCTTCACCATCCTCGCCTGCCAGCGCGCCATGGACGAAGCCGGCGTCACCATTGATGACGTGGACGGCATCCTCGTATGCCAGAGCCACATCGCTGGAGCCAGCGGCGGTTCCTCCTCCCAGTGGGCCCCCCGTCCCTATTTCGACCCCCCTTACGATTCCGAATGGGGCCTGACCCTCATTAATGCCCAGTGGCTCATCCAGCAGATGGGCTTCCCCAACATACGCTACGCCCCCGACAACGTGCCCACCATCGGCGAGATGGTCGGCTGGGCGTCCCAGGCCGTCGGGGATGGGTTGTGCAACACCTGCCTCGTCATCTATCCCACCGGAAACCTGGAAGGCCGCTACCGGCGCGGCGGGGAGAACGCGGACGATTACGCCCGGGGCGCGCGCCAGTGGACCGTGCCCTGGGGAAACCACGGCGGCAACGACTTCATCAACATCTTTCCCCATAACCAGTACTGCCTCAAGTACGGCGGCCATCACGACGACCTGGCTCCCTTCGTCATGAACCAGCACCGTAACGGCCTGATGACTCCCTGGGGTTTCAACTACAACCACGGCGTGGATATGATCACCCGGGAGGAGTATGAGGCTTCCCGGTACATCCTCAACCCCCTGCGCATCTGGGACTGCGACCGCCCCGTTAACGCCTCTGCCGCTTATCTCTTCACCACGGCGGAGCGGGCCCGGGACATGAAACAGCCCCCGGTCTACGTCCTCAACCACTCCCAGCACAACTTCCGGAACCGCACCACCCAGCCGGACCTGGACGAAATCGAGATGTGGACCGACCGGGCCGCCGCTCGGATGTACGAGGGAGCGGGGTTGGGCCCGGCGGACGTGGACATCTTCAACCCCTATGACGGTTACGCCACCATGACCCAGTTCTTCCTGGAAGCCTTCCAGTGGCACGGGGTCAAGCGTGGCGACGCTTTCCCCTTCTATGCCGAGGACATTCGGGTCGAAGGCCCTCATCCCTTCAGCTCCAGCGGCGGTAACCTGGGAAACGGCCGCACCCGCACCGCCATGTACACCGATAGCATCGAACAGCTTCGCGGGACCGCCGGGCCGCGGCAGGTGCAGGTCCGGTGTGAGACGGCCCTGTGCGCCTTCAGCACGCCTTCCAGCGGCGGCTGGATAATGTTCGGGAAGCATCCCAGCTAGCTGATCCGGCGGCCCAATCGCCGGCGACGACACATTCGACGGAGGATCTTTCTTGGCCAAGCTCATCAGTTTCGACATCGACGGCACCCTTGAAGTGGGCGACCCGCCCGGCTGCGTCACCCTGGATATGGTGCGGAACGCCCGGCGCCAGGGTTACATCATCGGCAGTTGCTCCGACCGCATCGTCCGCAATCAGCAGCGCATCTGGAGCAACGCAGAGATTCTCGTCGAATTTACGGTGTTGAAACACCAGCTTGACCAGGTGAAGTCCGAGTTCGATGCCGACGTCTACTATCATATCGGAGACACCGACCTCGACCGCCAGTACGCCGAGCGCAACGGCTTCGAGTTCCTGCTTCCCGACGCGGCTGTCGACACCTTCTGGGCGGAGTCCTGACGCCGCCGGACTAACTTCGCCGCTCATCCTGGGAGGCCCTATGCCCGCCGACGACCGGATCCGCTGGGACCAACGGTACGCCTCCGGCGATTACGTGGCGTCCTCCCCTGAATGGGCTCCTGCCTGGCTCCCGGGCATCGAACCCTGGCTCCCCGCTGGTGGTTCCGCGTTGGACATCGCCGCCGGTGCCGGCCGCCTTTCCCGCTGGCTCGCGCTTCGCGGATACGCCGTAACGGCGGTGGATATTTCCCCGGTTGGGCTGGCGCTGGCCCGGGAAGCGGTGGAGTCCGACGGACTGGCGCTGAAAACCGCGGTGGTCGATTTGGAGACCGATCCGTTGCCCTCCGGCCCGTTCGACCTCGTGTCCTGCTTCCACTACTGGAAGCCCGGCTTGTTTCCCGGGATTGTGGACCGGTTGGCAAGGGGCGGCATCCTGGTGGCCGAGGTCTTCACGGTGCCCAACCTGGAACGAAACGAGCGGCCATCCCGGCGCTTCCTTGCCGAGCCGGGGGAATTGAAGCAGGCCTGTCACCCGCTTGAGGTGCTTTACTACTGGGAGGGTTGGTCCTGCGATCAGTCCCTGGCCCGGGTGGTTGCCCATAAACCTGAATCGCAAGCCTGATTCGGAAGAATAAACAACTATCTCAAGACCGATTTCCTCGCTCCCGTCATTCCCGCTTCGAGATAGTTTCTAAATCCCAGCCCTGAATCCAGCTCAAGGACGATGCAGGAGGCCGAGATGAAATGGTGCCGGTTTGAACACAACGGTTCTGTCAGCTTCGGTACCGTTGAGGAGGACGAGACCCATGTGGCGGAGGTCGCGGGGCATCCCCTGCAGGAACACCGGCCCACCGGCAACCGTTACTCCCTGGCGGATGTCAGGATTCTTGCCCCTATAATCCCGCCGATGCTTTACGCCGCTGGTCCCAACTACCGGGGCCACGTGGAAGGCATGGCGGCGCGGCGGGGCGCCCGGCCCAGCTACCCCGCCATCCCCGAACCCAACTTCCGTTCCGTTCACGCCATCATCGGCCCGGAGGATAACATTGTGGTTCCCGGGGACTGCTCGGGAGCGGTGCAGCCCGAGGGACAACTCGCCGTCGTGATGGGAAAGAGGGCCCGCAACGTGTCCCGGGACGAAGCCCTGGACTGCGTTTTCGGCTACACCATCGCCAACGACATCAGCCAGCGCGTGTGGCAGTCCAATGACCGTACCATGTTCCGGGGCAAGAACTGCGACACCTTCAAGCCCCTGGGTCCGTACATCGTCACTGGCGCCGATCCCACCGGCTTCCACATCGTTGTCCGCCACAATGGCCAGGTCTGGGAGGACTTTCATTCCCGGAACCAGATCTGGGACACGGCGACGTGGATCCAGGAAATGAGCCGGTACACCACTCTCCACCCCGGCGACGTCCTCATGCTGGGCACTCAGGGAGCCGATGGCGACATGTTCCCGGGAGATACCATCTCGGTCTCCGTCGACGGCATCGGCCTGCTGCGTAACTACATCGTGGCTGAGAGTGAGGTAGCCGAAGAGTAACGGCTCCTCTTCATCGTGAGGGCTAGATAACCCGCGCCGCCCGCAGCAGTCCCAGTTCCCGCAGGGACAGACCCAGTTCTCCGCCCAGGATTTCGACGTTGTGCTCCCCCAGGCGCGGAGCTGCCCGGTTGTTCTGCATCCCGTTCTCTCCATCAACGAAGAACCCTGGGCCCGGGTATCTGAGGGTGCCTGCCTCCGGGTGGTCCAGTTCCACGAAGAAGCCGCGCTCCTCAAGGTGGGGGGACTCCACGACCTGCTTCGGGCTCTGCACGAGGCCTATGACCAGCCCGCGGGCCATGGTCTCCCGCATCAAGTCCAGGTTGTTCCACTGGGCCAGCTTGGGAGCTACCAGGGCGTGGAGGTCCTCCCAGTGTTCCATGCGGCCCTGCCGGCTGGAGAACCTTGGGTCAAGCAGTCCGGGTTCCTCCAGGAACTCGGCCCAGGATTCCATGGGGCGGCCGCCCGTGCCGGCGGTCGTCAGCGTGACCTCCCCGTCGAGGGTGGGAAGGTGCATCCCGTCCATTACGTTGCCATCGCTGCCGCCCCGGTGGGGGCTGCGGCCGGTGTAGGTGAAGGGATGGATCAACCCGGAGGGAGTGGAGACCGCGGCCTCCATGGTGGAAACGTCGATGTGGGTGCCAACGCCCGACTGCTCCCTTTGGAATAAAGCCGCCATTATGGCGATGGCCCCGTTCCGCGCCGCGGTGATCTCCATCTGCTGGAGGGCTGTTCCCATGGGCGGCTGGCTGGATGATCCGGTGACCGCGTACAGGTATCCTCCCATCGCCTGTGCCACGAGGTCGTCACCGCTGTATCCGGCGTAGGGGCCGGTCTGTCCAAAGTAGGAAATGGATACCAGGACCAGGCGGGGGTTGGCTTGCGAAAGGGTGTCGTAACCAAGGCCGAATTCGTCCAAAATTCCGGGACGGAAGCTCTCGATCACTACGTCGGCCGTCGAAGCCAGCCGGAGGAAAAGGTCCCGCCCCTCCGTCTGTTCCACGTCCAGGGTGATGCCGCGCTTGTTGGTGTTGAAAGCGAGGAAGGCGGTCGAGCGGTCGGAGTGGGGATCGTCGCCGAGGAAGGGTGGCTCGTGACGGACTTGGTCTCCCCAGCCGGGGGGTTCCACCTTGATGGTGTCGGCCCCCTGGTCGGCCAGCAGCTTGGCGCAAAAAGACCCGGACGGCTGGTGGGTAAGCTCCAGGACGCGGATATCAGAGAGTATCCCGGGCATGAAGTCCTCCGGCGGTGAAGATGAGATTAACTATTGCGGCAAGAGTCCAGGGCAATCGCATGAAGTCTGAATCGGTCCTTTCGACGCTCTTCCCGTCATTCCCGCGCAGGCGGGAATCCAGACCCTCGTCGTATGTTCCCGCAATGTCGCGTTGGCCGTTCACTGGAAGTCTGAACGAACTGGCACTCATGCGACTGCCCTGCTCAAAAGTCCCTTCCCCCTTGGCGTGGGAAGAGCCTGCCCCCGCCTGCGCGGGGGTTAGCATGGGGGTGAAAACTCAATTGTCACACACCCTCTAATAGTTTTGAGATAATTTCTAACTACTACGGCAAGAGTCGCCGGACACCCGCGCCGGTCACGGGGCGCGTTCCCCGGGCTTGGGTTGGGAGAATATAACGCTCTCCTCGTACATCTGGTCTATCTCAGCCTGGGACATGCCCGCGATTTCTCCGAGGACGTACCCGTTGTCCTCGCCGAGCTGCGCGACTCGGTGGAGGCCGGTGGGAAGGTTGGGGTCGCGGAAGGGGCGCCCGGCGAAGATCCGGGGGCCCGCCGAGGGGGCCTGGGGATTGGCGTACTCCCACAGGTAGTCCCTGTCCTGGAGGTGAGGGTCGCAGGTCAGGTCTTGGGCGGTGAGGCACGCCCCGGCGCTGATCCCAAGCTCCTGGAGTCTTTTCGCCAGCTCGATGTCGTCGTGCTCTGAGGTCCATTCTGCGACGCGGCGGTCCAGCTCGTGGCGGTTTTCCCAGCGTGACAGCACGGTGGCGAATTTGTCGTCTCGGGCCCAGTCGGCGTCTCCCATGGCATCGCGCAGGGCCTCCCATTCGTCGTCGTTGGATACTACGATTACGATCCAGCGGTCGTCGCCCCGGGCGGGGTAGACATTGTGGGGGGCCTTCCACCAGTGGCCGCATCCCAGCCGGTCGCGCGTGATGCCCCGCTGAGCTTCCAGGACAGCCGGGCCGATGGCGGAAACGCCCGTCTCCTGCATGGTCAGGTCGATGCGCATGCCCTTGCCGGTCTTGTTCCGCTGGTATAGTGCTAGCAGGAGAGCGAAGGCGACGTTGTTGCCTACCGAGTGGTCCATGTAATTGTTGCTGGCCCGCATGGAGGGCCCGCCTTCGTAGCCGGTGAGGAACGAAAGGCCGCAGGCCGCGTCGACGGTGCGGGCACGGGAGCCGGCCCGACGCCAGGGGCCGGTGTAGCCGTAGGCAGTGCTGCTGAGGGTGATGATCCGTGAGTTTATCTCGGACAGGCTCTCGTGGTCGAAGCCGAACCGGGCCATCGTGCCGGGCCGGAAGTTGTCGGTGACTATGTCCGACTTGGCGACGAGCTTGAGAAAGGCTTCCTTGCCCTGGGGGACGGTAACGTCGAGACAGAGGCTGCGCTTGTTGCGGGTCCCGTAGTAGACGAGACCGCCGCCTTCGTTCCACCATTCCTCGCCGGCCTTGCCCCCGGGAAAAGGCCCGGCTTTGCGGTCCTGGAGGTGGTCGGCGCTCTCGATGCGGATGACCTCGGCGCCGTAGTCGGCCAGAAATCCGGTGCCCCATGGCAGGGCGTGGACCTGTTCGAGTGTGAGGACGCGGACGCCGTCGAGGATCTTCTTGTCAGCCATCGGGTCACTCCGGTCTGTTTTGGTAAGCAACTATCTCAAAACCGGCTTCCTCCCTCCCGTCATTCCCGCGCAGGCGGGAATCCAGACCCCCGTCTCGTCCCCATTTTTCGGGTTTCGGGTTTCAGCGGGTTTCAGGTTTCAGAAAGTACGTTTTGAGATAGTTTCTAAGGGCCTTCACCCATTTCGTCAGCCGTGCCGTCGTATGGCAGGCGCTGCTGGTAATCGGAATCATAGTCTACCGTCCAGCCCAACTCAACCTGTCGGTCGAGAGGGACGGAGGCGGGTTCGCTGGCGCCGAGGAGGGTTGAGCCGACAGCGTCCTCATCTTCCAGCTCAGCGATGGTGGCGCCGGAAAGGCCGAGGAGGTGGGAGAGGGCGTACTGGTTGTGGGCCCCGAGGGTCGGCGCGGGGCCCTGTATGGAGACATCGGCATTGGAGAGACGCCACCCCCGGCTCACGTATTCCCTCGTTCCCAGGCCGGACTCCGGGGTGTGCTCGGCTTTCTCAAAATAGCCCCGCTCCCGCAGATGTGGGTCTTGCAGCAGCCCCCGGGCATCGAGAACTGGTCCCGCGGGCACCCCCGCCCGCTGCAGCGCCTCCATGGCCTCCAGGGGAGTCCGCTGGCGGGTCCACTCCGCAATAATTGCATCTAGATCATCTGCATGGTGGTGCCGCACGATGGGGTCATGAAACCGCCAGTCCGCTGCCAGTTCCGCCTGGTCGATGGCCGTGCAGATGCCCAGCCACTCGGCGTCGTCCCGGACGGCCAGCACGACCCACTGGTCGGTCCCCAGGCAGGGATAGCACCCGTGGGGAGAGAAGGCAGGATGCCGGTTGCCGATGCGGCGGGTGCGGCGGCCGTTGAAGGCGAAGTCGAGCAAGCCCTCGCCCATGAAGGAAACGCCGTTCTGGTACATGGCCAAGTCTATCCAGGTGCCTTGGCCGGTGCGGGCACGGTGGAGGAGGGAGGCGAGGACCGCCAGCTGGGCGCTCCAGCTGGCCAGGAAGTCTGTGTAGGAGTTGGCGATCTTGTTGGGGATGCTCCCGGAGAGGGAACGGCCCTGAGAGTCGACATCGAGGTATCCGGTGAATGCCCCGGTGCCGTGAGTGGGTTCCAGTGCGGTGGCCATGGCCCCGAAATCGCTCCAGGGACCGCTGTGGCCGTAGCCGGTGTTGGACACCAGGATCAGGTCTGGACGGTGCTGACGGAGGGTGGCGTAGTCCAGTCCGAAGCGGCGGGTGACGTGGGGTGTGAAGTTTTCCAGCAGCACGTCGGATATGGAGACCAACTCACGGAGGAGGCGCAGGGAGCGATCAGACCGGAGGTCCAGGGTCAGGCTCAGCTTGCTCCGGTTCAGGGTGTGGAAGGTACCGCCCCGTTCCCAGTAGTCGGCCACGGGAAGGTTGTCCGGGTAGGGACCGTTGAGGGTGCGGGTGGTGTCCACGAACTGGCTGTGGTGGGTCTCGACCTTGATGACCTCGGCCCCCATGTCCGCCAGATAGGCCCCGCAGTAGGGCATGGCGAAGACCCGGCTCAGGTCGACGACCCGGATACCTTCCAGAGGGCCGCCGCTCATATAGCCCCGGCCGCCTTGAGCTGGACCAATTCCCCGGAAGTTAGTCCCAGCTCATCCCGGTATATCTCGGCGTTGTGCTGTCCCAGAAGAGGCGCGGGGCGCCGGACCCGGTAGGTCATGCCGGAGAGCCGGGGCCCCAGCCCGGGGTAATCGGCTGTTCCCGCGACGGGATGGTCGACGGTGGTGAAGAAGTCCCTTTCCCACAGGTGGGGGCACTGGCAGAGGTCCCCCGCATCCTGGGTCATCCCGAAGACCAGGCGCCGTTCCCCGGAAGCCTGGAAAAGGGGCTTCCGGTCCCACTGAGCCAGGCCCTCCAGAAGCAGGGCGTTGAGGTCCTCCCCGAACTCGATGCGCCCCGCCCCGGTGGAAAACCGTTCGTCGTGCAGCGCGGGCACTCCGATGAGGTCGGCCACTGCCGACCAGGGTTGGGAACCCTGGACCGAGGGAATTACGTACCCGTCCCGGGCGGGCATCAGCTCCTCGAACCCGGACCCACGCACTGGGCGGCGTCCTTTGATAGCCCCCATGAAGTTGTAGTAGGGAACGGCCTGGACCAGGTGGGATGCAAGGCATTCCACCACTGAAACATCCACGCTGCTGCTCTGGCCGGTGGTCCACCTGTGGAACAATGCCGCCGTAGTGGCGACGGCGCCGTTGATTCCGGCCACATAGAGGGATTGGTCCAGCGCGTTACGGAGAGGCTCCCGGTCGGAATCCCCGGAGTGGTACAGCAACCCGCTGAAGGCCAGGTTGACGATATCAGTGGCTGCCAGATCCCGGCGCGGCCCGGTCTGGCCGAAGGGGGTAATGGATGTCACCACCAGGCGGTCCTGGTCCTCGAAAATGTCGGGGAAGATGGCCGCCGGGAAGTATTTTTCGGAGGGTTCCCGCTGGCCGGGAAATCCCGGCTGGTTCCCGGGGGTTGGGCGGGAAATGTTCTCCACGACAACGTCGGCGGTTTGCAGAAGCCGGTCCAGGAGCAGGCGCCCCGACGCCGTGGCGGGGTCCAGGGTTATGCTGCGCTTGTTGGTGTTGAGGTACAGGAAGGGGATGCTCTTCTCCGGGTGGGGGTCATCGCCCGCGAAGGGCCCGGACCGGCGCCCCGGGTCGCCGCTTGGGTGCTCCAGTTTGACGACATCTGCTCCGTAATCGGCCAGCAGCCGGGCGCAGAAGGGCGCCGAAATCCCTTCTCCCAGCTCAAGGACCCGTATCCCTTCCAGCATCCCGGGCACTACCAGGGTTCTTCCGGCCACACTAGGGGCAATTGCTGGCCACGCCGGGGCAATACCACGGTCCCGGTCCCTGAGGCGGTCTGGTGTCCACGATCATTCCGCAACCCGACCCGGCAGTCCACCAGTCCGAAGCCGTTCACTTCGCACTTTCCGGTGACCTCCCCGAAGGCGGTCAGGGTGTCCCCGGGAAAGTCCATGCCCCGGTGCTCCACGTAGAAGCGCCGGAACCAGCCCTCCTCGCCGGCGAAATCCAGCAAGAGCTGTCCGATATACTGGTTCTTCAGAGACCCGTTGACGACGACGTTGGGCAGCCTCTGGTGCAGCTGCGCGAAGGGAAGGTCCCAATGGATGCGGGCGTAGTTGCCGTTGGCGGCGGCCCAGCGTATGAGGTGAGTGGTGGTCATGGGTCCCTTGACCACCTCCGGCAGGTCCATCCCGGTTTCCACATCCTCGAAGTACCGCTGGTCCCGCTTTTCCGGAGAAGGCTTGGGAAGGATCACCTCCGGGTCGGGGGGAGCGACGGGCACGGTGGTCAGGTTCTCGGCCACCGCTGCGGGTTGGCTGGGTTCTGCTTCGGTGGGAAGGGCCCGGTGTATGCTGACGCGCTTGGCCAGACTGAGGACGGTACCATGCTGGTCGGTCTGGGTTTCCTGGCGGACGATGAAAACCAAGGGGCCGGATCGTCCCTCCTTTTCGAATATGTCCAGGATTCGGAACCGGCGCGTGATCCAAGATCCCACGCAGGCGGGAGCGAGGAACTGCCAGTCGCTGCCCCCGTTCAGACCGTAGCTGTTGAACGGGAGGGGCACCTCGAAGTGCCACTCCTGCCCGGCCCCGAAATAGCCGATGGGCGGCGCGATATCCTTCCAGGCAGCCAGGGGCGGGCACAGCAGTTTTTGGAACCGACTACTGGAAGCATAGTTTGGGTCGACGTAAAGAGGATTGTAGTCTTCAATGCTGTCGGCCACGTCGTAGGCCATCTCGGCACTGATGGGAAATCTGTTGCGCTCAGGGTCGGACTCCCGTCCTATGAGGGCGGCAACTTCCGGGGTTATCAAGCCGTTGGACATAGGTCCCGCTCCGTTGGCGTTTCGAGTTGGAATACCAGGATTTTATAGGAAGGCTGGAGATTGCTCAAAGGCGGCCAAGTTCCGGCAGGGGCGGGGCGAAGGATCTCAGAAACCTGGCCGGTTTACGAGCTGGACTGGCTCAGGGGGCCGTCAGCAGCCCAGTCAACTCAGAAGTGGAACCCAGGGTGTCCAACCGCTCCACCGTGGCGATGATGTGCTCGATACGTTCCACATCCCAGGTAGCCCCGGCCAGAACCCGGAACTTGTTCAGAAGGTCCTCGCGAGGGGCCTGGTTGGAGAAATCCCCCCGCTGGCTGACCACTGAACTCTCCAGTGTCCTGCCGTCCTTCAACCGGACCGTCACCGCCGCCGCCGGATAGTCGTAGCGGCGCAGGTTCATCCGTTCGTCCGGCACCACCTTAACCCGTTTCGCCAGGCTCCTGGTTTCCTCGTTGCCCACTTCCTCCGGGTAAAAGGCCGTGACCCCGGTGTTGCCGCGGGCGATAAGGGACGCGACGGCGTAGGGAATGGAGAACTTGGCCGCCAGCATATTGTCCGGTTCCGGGTCGGCCATAATCCGCACGATGGGTGGCGTAACCGCCTCGACGGTTTCCACCTGGTCCGCCCGGAAAGAATGCTCCGCCAACGCCTGCTGCACCGCGTCCAGCACGGGATGGTTGTACAGGCAGCAGGCATGGAACTTGAAATAGTTTTGCTGAATTCGCATCGGACCCTGGCCGAGGCCGGCGGCCGCTGCTTCCACGTCGAATCCCTCTCCCAGGATTGACCCGTAAATGTCCGACGGCCCGTCCTCGACCCCGGTGAATCCGCAGCGGGCCAGGTGGGCGGCCAGTATCCCCTGGAACCCGGACCGGCCGGGGTACAGGTTGCGCACGGTCGCGCCGTCCAAGCAGGGCGTCCAGGTGTTGGCCGGGCTCATGGACGCCGCCAGGTTCATCGCCAGCCTGGTGTCCGCCAAGCCGTATCCCAGGAGGCGGGCCGTTGCCGCCGCCGCGCCGATGGTCCCCCAGGTGCCGTGGGAATGGACCTCGGTGCGGACACTGGTGGCGGTTCCGATCCGCGACGTCACCTCGTAGGCCGCTACAATCGCCGCCAAGGTGTCCGCACCGCTGGATCCCATCTCCTCGGCCACCGCCAGGGCCGCGGGCGTGACGTGGATGGAAGGGTGCCCTCCGCCCAACCTGCTTCCCTCGTCCATTTCCAAAGCGACGCCTGCGGTCCCGTTGACCATGGTTGCCCACATCGCCGGTAGCCGCTGAGACAGTCCTATCGCCGTGGCCTTCCCTGGGCCGCCCATGGTTGCCGCAAGGCGGGCAAGATTGGCGTTCTCGGGCAAGCGGCTTCCGGCGGCAATCGCTCCGACCGTGTCCAGCACCACATCCCTGGCCGCTACGATGGTTGCGTCGGGGAGGTCTTCCGTGCGGGTAGTTGCCACTAACTCAGCAAATTGGTCCAGGTAGTCAGCTGCCATGGCCTCGCCCTACCTCCATTTGGTGTTCATGTTGGTGGTGACGTTGGCATGATGGAGGGCAGGGCATGGCCTGTAAACCCCCGCGGAGTTTCCGGCGCACCCGCTCCAGTGGACTGGTCCGGTCTGGGAGCCTTTTCCTCCTGCCAATTATGTGGAAGAGCAGCGCATCGTACTCGTGTTGCCTCAAAATAAACTGTTACCGAAGGGTGATACGCTGCCTCAAAATTAGCGTTACTTTCAGAGTGGTCTACGGTTAAGCATCCGCCAGCAGCCACAGGCGATCCAGCTCCTTGTTGATGTCCTTCAACAGCTTGACTGGGTTGGTTCTCTGGTACTGCTGACCCAGCCGCGTTTGCTGGTGCTGGGAAAGGACTCCCAGTTCCAACAGGCGGCGGTAGGGAGTCCTGGGAGCATCATACACCTTGCGGATCCGGGCCCCCTGGCGTTGCTTTTCCTGCAGCTGCATCACCGGCTGGAAGAAGTTCACATAGCGCTCTACCAGGGGATAGAGGCGGTTGAGCTGAAGGAGGGCTGCCTGGGAATGGTAGCGGTCATAGCCGATGAGACGGCGGACCACCGACCAGTTCTTCTGCTCGATGTGGGCATTGTCGTTCTTCCGGTAGGGTCTGGCCCGGGTGAAGGTGATGGACTTCCGCTGGCAGTAGGCAAAGAGGTGGTGGTTGATGAATTCGCTGCCGTTGTCCGAGTCCAGGCCCAACAGGGGGAAGGGCAGGTTCTGGCCGATGTGGTGGACGGCGCCGTCTACTCGTTGTTGGCCCTTGCCCAGGACGCCCCGGCAGGCCACCCAGCCGGTGGCGATGTCCACGGCGCTGAGGGTGTTGAGGTACTGGCCTTCGGTGCTTTCCCCGCAGTGGGCCACCAGGTCTATTTCCAGGAAGCCGGGCCGGTGTTCGTTCCATTCAGCGAAGGTGCGGATGGGGATGGATGCCTTGAGCAGGGAGCCGGGCCTGGTGGTGGAGAAGGGTCTCCGCAGTTCCGGTTGGCGGTGAGGCCGGAGCAGCCGGTCGATGGTGGCGGCGCTCATGGCGTATACCTGGTCCTTGAGTTCCGGTTCCAGGCTGAGTTCCCCGTGGCGTTCCAGGACCTCCAGCAACTCGGGGAGGAAGGGTTGCAGCCGCTTGGCACAGACCCGGTCGCTGGCTTCCCACAGGGTCTTCAGGGCCGTGGCGGCTTCCAGGCCATAGCGCTTGGGTCGGCCCACTTTACCACCGGCCGTGGGCCGCGGTGGCGTCCGCAAGGCCCGGATCAAGGCTTTGCGATGCAGACCGGTGACCTGAACCGCTTCATCCAGAATCCGGCTCTTTTCATTGCGATCGCAATGAATGTATCGGTTCCGAATAGCGCCCAAATACTCTTTCATCCCGCCTCGCGTCATGTCACCCCCGGTAACATCAATTACGAGGCAACGATACCCTCCCCGGTAACATTAGTTATGAGTCAATTCGGTACTTTGACACCGGCGCCGCCCACCATGTAATTTAGCCGGTGCCGGTCCGCACAGCCCGGACAGGTTAGCCCGAACGCGACGCGAGAAGCCACTTTATGCAACAGAACGCAGTCATCCCCGGCATTGACGATTACCTGGGGAACGCCGGTCCCCTGGCGGAACAAACGGCGGAAGCCGCCGACCGGATCGACCTGGACCGGCAGATGCCGGGCGAGTTGGCCAACGCGCTGGCTGACGGAGGCTTCTTCCGGCTGCTGCTTCCCAGGTCCCTGGGCGGGGCCGAAATGGCCCACCCTGATTTTCTGCGCATCCTAGAGGCATTTGCCCCGGCCGACGCCAGTGTCGGCTGGTGCCTCAACCAGAATAACGTCTTTTCCACAAGCGCCGTCATGATGGACCGGAGCATCGCCCGGGAAATCTGGTCCAACCCAAGGGCCGTGGTGACCAATGGCCCGCCGACCGCCGCATCCATCGCGGTTCCAGTGGAAGGCGGTTACCGGCTCAGCGGTCACTGGAACTTCAGCAGCGGCAGCGACCATGCCACCTGGATTGCCGCCCTCGCTCCTATTGGGCAACCGGGCCAGGTCCTGGATGCAGCCCGCAACCGGGCCGGCACCCGGATGCTGCTCATGCCCAAGGAAGATGTCAAGTTTGTGGACCTGTGGCAGGTTGCCGGACTCAGGGGCACCGGCAGCTTCAGCTTCCAGGTGGACGACATGTTCATCCCAGAGAACCGCACCTACCAGTTCGAAGGTGAACATAACGAACGCGGCCCGCTTTACGCCATTCCGAGGACGCTGCTGTTTGGATCGGGCTTCGCCACCGTGGCCCTGGGCGTGGCCCGAAGGAGCCTGGAAATCGCCATCGAGACCGCCTCCACCCGGGCCCCGGGCCGCTCCAGCACCGTCCTGCGGGACCAGCAGCCGGCCCAGCGCCAAGTCGGAGAGGCCCACGCCATACACCGGTCCGCCCAGTGCTTCCTCCAGGAATCGGTGAACACGGTGTGGGAGTCGGCCTCCCGGGACGGGACCGTACCCGTGGAGGAGCGCCTCCAGCTGCGGGTGGCGGCCACCCATGCTCTCAGGATGTCGGCCCAGGTGGTCGACATTGCCTACAACCTCTGCGGCGCCGGCGCGATTTTCGCTTCGAACCCGATCCAGCGCCGCTTCCAGGACATGCACGTCATCACCCAGCACGTTCAGGCCAGCTATGCCCACTACGAAAGCGCGGGACAGGCGCTCCTGGGACTCGAAGCCCGCGGGGCTTTCTGACTCCATCCCAGGGGCTTGGCCCCGTCTGAGGCTGATCATTGAGCACCATTACAGGACTCACCCATGACGATCTTCTCCGGGCCTGTCCCGACGTAACCGGAGATGTGTCTCTGCCCGGCCTGGACGCCCCGGCGCTCATCCATCGCGACGCCTGGGGCATCCCTCACATCCGCGCTGAGAGTGAGTCCGACGCCTTCTTCGCCCAGGGGTTCGCCACTTCCCAGGACCGCTTCTGGCAAATGGAGCAGGACCGCTGCCGGGGCCTGGGACGCTGGGCCGAAGTCGTTGGGCCGGAGGGAGTGGAACAGGACAAGTTCATGCGCCGCTGCCTCCTGGAACGCAGCGCCAGGGATGACTATTGGGCGTCCTCCCCGGAGACCCGGGCGATGTTCGACGCCTACGCCGCCGGCGTGAACGCATATATAGATTCCGCCGACCCGCTGCCCATCGAGTTCCAGATTACCGGCGCAACCCCCGAGCCCTGGCAGCCCTGGGACGGCCTGGTGGTCTACAAGGTGCGACACCTCCCGATGGGGATCTTCGAGTCCAAGGTCCTGCGGGCCCGCCTGGTCAGGGCCCTGGGGCCGGAGAAGACGGCGCAGGTCTTTCCCGGATATGAACCTGGCCAGCTTCTCATCCTGCCGCCTGGCGCTCGCCACGAAGGCAGCTTGCAGCGGGGCCTGGAGGAACTCAGCGCGGCTGCCGCTGCCGTCAACGAGCTGCATGAGTCCGACCTGGGCAGCAATAGCTGGGTTATCGCCGGCGGGCGCACCGCCTCGGGAAAGCCCATCCTGGCCGGCGACTCCCACCGGGCCCTCAACACCCCCAACGTCTACTATCAGAACCATGTCGCCTGTCCCGGCTTCGACGTCGTTGGACTGTCCTTCCCCGGCCTGCCCGGCTTTCCCCACTTCGGCCACAACCCGCGGGTGGCATGGTGCGTCACCCATACCTGGGCCGACTACCAGGACCTGTACATCGAGCACTTCCACCCGGGCATGCCCGAGTACTATCTCTGGCAGGAGGAATGGCGCCGGGCGGAGGTGCGCCACGAGACGATCCGGGTACGGGGCGCAGAGGATGTCCCCCTGACATCGTGGAATACGCATCACGGTCCCATCGTCTCCGGCGCCCCCGCCTCCGGGACGGGACTGGCTCTCCGGTACACAGCCACCGACGGCCCATCCGCCTGGCCGGATACCCTTCGCGGGATGCTCGTTGCCCGCAATGCTGATGAGCTGACCGAGTCGATGCGGGAGTGGGTGGACCCGTGCAACAATTTGGTCTTCGCCGACGTCTCGGGAAACATCGGATACCTCGTCCGGGGCGAGATACCGCTCCGCAACGGGCTCAACGGCTGGCTGCCCGTGCCCGGATGGACCGGCAGCCACGAGTGGCAAGGGCGAATTCCATTCGACGAGATGCCCCGGTCCAGCAATCCGGACACCGGGTACATCGCCACTGCCAACAACAAGCCGGTCGACGACAGCTATCCCTATCACATTGGGGTTGATTTCTCCCCCGGTTACCGGGTCGAATTGATCTCCCGAGCGATCAATTCCATGGAGCGGCCCACCGCCGCTGATATGGCAGGGATACACCGGCAGCGCCGCTCCATTCCCGCCGGCGCGCTGCTGGACCTGCTGCGGAATGTGGATTTCGAGGATGAAGCACCGGCATGGGCGAAGGATCTACTGCTGGGATGGGACCGGAACATGGACGCCGGCGCCGTGGCTCCCGCAGTGTACAGCGCGGCCCGCGACCGCCTGTTGGAAAGGCTGCTCCGGCATAACCTGGGGGAGGATCTAGCGCACTTGGCCCTGAACCCGGCCGGCCGGGGGGCCGGGGTATTCCTGACCAGGTTCAAGAGTCTGATGACCACCGCCATGGAGAAGAGGGACGCCGGCTTGCTTCCGCCGGGCTCTACCTGGACGGACCTTCTCGACCAGTCCCTCCGGGAAGCTATGGTCTTCCTTTCGGACAGGCTGGGGGATGACCGCTCGGAGTGGCGCTGGGGAAGGGCGCACCAGGCGAGGCCCGTCCACCCCTTGTCCTCCGCCTTTCCCGATTGCGCCTTCCTGCTCGATCCTCCCGCCATCGCCATGTCCGGCGACGGTGAAACCCCGCTGGCCGGAGCTTACGCGCCGGCCGACTTCGCCACGGTGGCTGGTTTATCCGTCGCCCGTTACGCCTACGACCTTTCGGACTGGAACAACTGCCTGTGGGCGATACCGCTGGGGTGCTCCGGTCATCCGGGAAGTTCTCACTACGCCGACCAGAGCGAGCCCTGGCGGAAGGTTGCGATGGTTCCCATGCTGTATGACTGGGATTGCATAACCGCTTGCGCCGAAACCGTCCAGCGCTTGCAGCCTGCTTGATTGTTGGGGAGTGAATGCATGGGTTACACCGGCCTGAGCCTGGAAGGAAGAGTTGCCCTCGTCACCGGGTCCGCCCAGGGCATCGGCGCGGCCCTGGCCGTCGGATTGGCCGAGGCCGGGGCGGATGTGGCCGTGTCGGACATACCTTCCAACCGGGCCGGCATGAATGAGGTGAGACAGCGGATCGAGGCCCTGGGGCGCCGTTCCCCGGTCTACGACCTGGATGTTCTTGACCTGGACCAGATACGCTCTGCCGTGGGCCAGGCAGCCTCGGACCTGGGCGGTCTGGACATATTGGTTAACAACGCCGGGATACGCCGCCGCAGTCCCGCCCTGGGAGTCACCGAGGAGGATTGGGACGCTGTCATAGACACCAACCTCAAGGGGACCTTTTTCTGTTCCCAGGCGGCCGCCGGAGTCATGATTCCACGGGGCGGGGGCCGCATAATCAACGTCGCGTCGCAGCTTGCCGTCGTTGCCGGCGAGAACCGGGCGGCTTACTGCTCCAGCAAGGGCGGCGTTGCCAGCCTGACCCAGGCGCTGGCCCTGGAGTGGCTCCGATATGGAATCACTGTCAATGCCATCGGCCCGGGACCGACGGAGACGCCGGGCCTGCTGGAAGCCGACACCCGGGACGCGGACGAATTGCAGGCCGACCTGGCCGTCAATATGCCGCTGGGACGCCGGATGCGTCCCGAAGAATTGGTGGGCGCAGCAGTCTACCTAGCCAGTCCCTCGGCGGCAGCCACCACCGGACACTTGCTGATCGTTGACGGGGGTTGGACGGCCCGCTAAATCGGCAGACCCAGGGCTTTTCCAGGGACGGCTCCCCGGGACCGGGCCGTTTGGGCTACCGGGCCGCTGGCGGCAGTCCAGGCGAGCCGATGTACCATCCCCACCGTCACAGTCCCCAAGCGCGATTCAGGAGGTTATCCCCTTGGACATTCTGGTAATTGGCGGCACCGGCTACATGGGCAAAATCATGGTCGAACTGCTCCTCGACCGGGGAGACAGCGTGACCGTATTTTCCCGGGGAACCACCCGTCCCGAATGGTGGGACCGGATCAGCCACATCGCCGGGGACCGCAACGAACCCGGGGATTTCCAAGACAAGCTGGGCGGTTTGACCTTCGATGCGGTCGTCGATACCCAGGCATACCGCTGGGAGGATGTCCAGTCTGCCGTCGAGACCTTCCGGGGCAGCGTGGGCCGGTATCTCCTGGTAAGCACCAGCTCGGTATACCTGGAAGGGATGGTGGACTTCACCCGCCACTGCCCATACGACGAGTCGGTTGTGGACTGGAGCACCATCGACTACTTATATCCTGAATGTGTGGACCCTTACGCCGTCGGAAAGCGCCACTGCGAAAAATGGCTGCTGGAAAACGGCGGGGGCGTTCCCTGGACGATCATCCGCATCCCCGCTGTCATGGGCCCGGGGGACCCGACGGGACGAATGTGGTGGTGGGTCCAGCGGTCCCTTGACGGCGGGCCGGTCATCTTGGGGGACAATATGCGGGGGGCGTTTCGGACTTTGTTCAGCGTGGATGCGGCAGCCAACTTCGTGCGAGTCCTGGACCGGCCTGAGACAGTTTCGAGGACATATTTCGTCGGTATGCCAGAAATTATGACACCTGAGCGGTGGGTCAACCTCATCTGGACCGCGGCGGGGCAGGTCCCGGAACTGGTGTATGTTCCCCGGGAAGTAATCAGCAGGACTGACGGGCTGGGGCAGTACATGGCGCCTTTGACCCGTCCGGTGGCTAATATCCACCGGAGGAGCCGGGCGGAGCGGGACATCGGGCTGGCGGCGACCCCGGTGGAAGAATGGGTGGCTGCCACCGTGGCATGGTACCGGGACCACTACACCGGCCCCGACTCGGACGGGTACCAGCACAGGGGCCGGGAGGTCGCTCTGGCGCGGCGTTGGCAGGAGGCATTCAGCGGATTGGTGGCCGGCTTTTAGGCGGTTCATCGGGGGCCAGACCGGTCGCCTTGTCCCCTCACCGGGCTCACGGTATGATTCGCGGTGGCCTGTTCCCGATAACTCGTAGGCCCCAAGGCGGCCAGCCTGGAGGAAGCTATGCCTGAGTCTCACGTCGATACGGTAATCGTAGGCGGACAGATTGTAACTTCCTCCCAGGTTTACGAGGGTTCGATAGCCATCGCGGGAGAGAAGATAGTCGCCATCGGGCCGGATTCGCTGCTTCCCGAAGCCGACAGATACGTGGACGCTTCGGGAAAACTGATCCTGCCCGGCCTTATCGACAGCCACGTGCATCTCGACGGCCATGACAACTACGCGCTCGGTTCCCTGGCCGCAGCCCACGCTGGACTGACGACCCTGGTCCCGTTCGGCACGTATAGCCTGGAGGGAGACGAAACCCTTGGCCAGGCAATCCACCGGACCCGGGAGCAGGTCGAGGAAAACGCCCTAACGGACTTCGCCTTCCACTTCATCCTGCAGAACCGGCCGTCCATTCTGTCCGGGATGCCCGAGGCAATAGACCTGGGCGTCAAGTCGTACAAGATGTTCATGACCTACAAGAAGCGGCCGGGCCGGATGTGCGACGATGACTACATCTGCCAGGCGATGGACCTGGTTTCCCGGGGCGGGGGAGTGCTGCAACTCCACTGCGAGAGCGGCAACATAATCGAGTACCTGGAGAACAAGCTGATTGCCGATGGCCATACTCATCCTACGGACTTTCCGTCCGCCTGCCCGGACTGGGCCGAGGAAGAGGCCATCAACCGGGCCGTGAAGATGAGCGGTGCCACCCGATGTCCCGCCTACGTGGTCCACCTCAGCACGCAGCTGGGTCTGCGTCAGATCCAGCAGGCCCAGAGCCTGGGACAACCCATCTGGACCGAGACCTGCCCCCAATACCTCCTGCTGTCCGACGCACAAATGGCGGAGTACGGGCCCCTTGCCAAGATCGGTCCGCCGCTCCGCCCAGAGGACGGACCGGACCGGGACGCGCTGTGGCGGGGGTTGGGTCAAGGGTCCATCTCCATCGTCGCCAGCGATCACGCCCCCTATCCCCAGGAGCTCAAGCAACCCGGTTGGGACAACATCTTCGTGGACTCCAACGGGGCGTCGGTCCCGTTCGGTTCCCCTGGCATAGAGACGATTGTTCCTCTGATGTACAGCGAGGGGGTGGTGAGGCGTGGCCTGCCCATCTGGTGGTTGGCCCGCGTCATGTCGGAGAACCCGGCCCGAATCTTCGGGCTGTTCCCCCGGAAGGGGATTATCCAGGTGGGTTCGGATGCGGACCTGCTTATAATCGATCCCAACGGCGACCGGATAATCACGGCGCGGGACCACCTGAGCAATGCCGGATACACCCTTTTCGAAGGTTGGGAGGTCAAGGGGCGTCCCTGGATGACGTTCCTGCGGGGGCAGGTGTTGCTGAACCGGGGCGCCCTGGAACAACGGCCCGGGTACGGCAAGTTCCTGGAAAGTGGGCCTCCTCGCCCGCCTCTAGGCGGCTCGGTCATCTGACGGCGAGGGATTAAGGGTGCCTGACAGGTCATGAAAATCACGGACGTTCAAGCGGTCTACCCCAGGTACCAGCACGTAGTCCCGTCGTGGCGGACTCATTTCTGGCAGATCGTTGTCCGCGTCTCCACAGATTTGGGGGTAGCCGGCCTGGGGTATGGCGGCGGCGGAGTTGCCGGGGTGGAGGTGGTGAACCGGCACTTCCGAGATCTGCTGCTCGGCCGAGAAGTGGAAAGCGTCGATGATATCGTTGCCCTCTGGGACTATCTCTACCAGGAGTCCCTGCCCTACGGCCGGAAGGGGCTGGCGATCATGGCGCTGAGCGGTGTCGATCTCGCCCTGTACGATCTGCTGGGGAAGGCGCAGAACGTCCCGGTCTACGAAATTCTGGGGGGACTCCAGAAAGAAAGGGTGCTGGCGTATGCCACCGGTACCGATTCCGAGTCTTACTCCGAACTGGGGTTCCTGGCGCACAAATTTCCCCACCGCTGGTCGGGGCAAGAGGCCGACTACGAATCTGCCTGGGCCGCGGCGAACCGAGCCCGGGAACTCTTCGGGGCCGAGGCCCGCTTGATGATCGACACGTATATGTCCTGGGACCGGGACGTGACGCTGAATATGCACCGGCGGCTGTCCGAGTTCAACCTTGACTGGTACGAGGACGTGCTGACGCCGGATGATCTGCCCGGCCAGGCCGAGCTGCGGCCCCGTGTCGCGCCGACATTGATAGCCGGGGGTGAGCACGAGTCCACCCAATTCGGGTTCGCGGAGATCGCCGCGAGTGGAGCCCTGGGGTTGTGGCAACCGGACATCACCTGGTGCGGTGGAATCACCGCGGGGATGCGAATAGTGGAAATGGGGAGGAAAGCCAATGTGTCGGTATCCCCGCATCGCGGCGGGGAGGTGTGGGGCCTGCATCTCATCGCGTCCAGCGACTGGGCAGATCTGGCCGAGTTCCATTCCGACCACATCCGTGAGCCCCGGGATGTATTGTGGCTCGATGAACCATCCCCGGAGAACGGTTACATCGTCGCTAATGATGCCCCGGGATTTGGCGTCAGATTGAACGAAGCGATGCTGTAGCGTTTCCGTCGCCAACGCGCGAGGTGCCGGAGCGGTTGGCCCTTGGCCCCGTCCGGCACCTCCCAGTTTCCCCGTTCTTCGGGCATTGTTATTGTCCATTACCCGCCGTCCCTGTTGTATCATTGGTTGGGGATAGGGAAAGGCGGCTGTGATGGCCGCGCCGCTTGGGGTGATCTAGCGCAATTCCGTCTCTATCTCGCGAGGTGAAGAATGGCCGACAGCGCCTCCGAACCCCTGCCCCAGGCCAACTCGAGAGACCCGCGGAGGGCAGGATTTTTCCGCAGGATTGAAGGGCATGTCCAGGGAAAGACCGTGAGTGGATTGATGGAACTGGTGCCCCTCATGGTGACGGTACTGGTCATTGCATTCGTAATCGAGAAGACGGACAGTTTCATTCGTCCCCTGGACTTCGTGGAGGGAAAGCCCTGGGACGTTCCCGGGATCGGGATCATCGGGTTGGTCGTGGTGTTCTACCTGATTGGACTGTTGGTAAGCACCCGGCCGGGCCGGATGCTGATGGACCTCAAGAGCACCGTTCTCAACGGTCTGCCGGTGATCGGCACAGTCTACGGCGTCACCCAGCAGGCGGCATCCACGATGGGCTCCCAGTACCGTTTCAGCCGGGTCGTATTCCTGGAGTGGCCGAGGGAGGGTATGATCGCGATGGGTTTCGTAACGGGACGGGCGATGTCTTCAAAGACAGGGGAGACCATGGCCGTGGTCTACATACCCACGGTGCCGAATCCCACGTCGGGAAACATGGCGTTCGTCATGGAGGACGACCTGTTCGAGACCAGCGTCAGCGTGGAAGCTGCGATGAAGATGGTGTTTTCCGGCGGCATCGTCCTCCCCAAGACCCTGGCCTTCGGCCGCCTCCCCCGGGACCCGGTGCCCAACGAGTACGCCGGGGAGTTCACGTCCATGGAATGACGGTCCCCGGAATGGGACATAACACCGGAGGGTGGATTGAAGGCGGGGGAGAGTGGAAGAGAGACGGTAACCCAGCCGGGTTTACAGGGCTGTCCCGGACGGCATATTAGAGGGACATCCCCCGCGAAATCAGGCTTCTTGGCCAGCGCTATTGCGGGAGTGTTGGCTCTGCTCTGGACGGGTTGCGGGCTGGACCTATCCACGCCAGAATTGGACCCGCGGGAACGGCTCGCCACAGCGGGAACCCGGGTTGAGCGGGAGTCACCCACGCAGGTTCCGACCGCCACCGTGTCCGAGTCAACCTTGGTGGCTGGTTATGCAGGGGAAACACCTGTCCCACAACCACAGGAAGCGTCGTTTGAATTGGACGTAAGCAAGGTTCCAGGCGATATTCCAGCGTATGACCGGGGCGAATGGCCGCACTGGTCGGACGAAGACGGGGACTGCCAGGATGCCCGGCAGGAGACCCTGGTCGCGGAATCGACAACGCCGGTCAGGTTCAAAACGGAGAGGCGATGCAGGGTCGATTTCGGTTCTTGGAAGGACCCGTACACGGGCCTGACCGTTGATGATCCGGGTGAACTTGACGTTGATCACGTAGTGCCTCTGGCCAACGCCCACCGTTCCGGGGCGTGGGGCTGGAACAGGGAGCGGAAAAAGGCCTACGCCAACGACCTGTCCCACCCCGAGCACCTGCTGGCGGTGACGGCGGCAGCCAACCGTGCCAAAGGACGGAAAGGCCCGGAGGAGTGGCGTCCGGATAACAAAGGATATTGGTGCGACTACGCCCAGAACTGGGCCGGTATAAAGACACGGTGGAACCTCTCGGTAACGCCTGAAGAGCTGGAAGCGTTGCGGGAAATGGCTGCCACCTGTTCCGCCCCGGTGGCGATAACCGCAGGTTCCACCGGCTACCCGATCGTCGGCAACCAACCCTACCGGGAACGCACCGAGGCGCCGGCGGCTTCTGCCACGGACAACATGCGATACGATCCAGACGGGCCGGACCGGGACTGCGGAGACTTTGAAACCTGGCAGGAGTCCCAGACATTTTTCGTGGCCGCCGGCGGACCGGAGAGGGACGATCACCGGCTGGATGGGGACAACAACGGGATTGCCTGTGAGTCCTTGCCGGGTGCGCCCTGAGCCCGGCATGGATATGATGCCGGAAGGGGAAATATGCTGGACCCAAAACTCATAGACCCGATCCTGGAGAAGCTGGGATTCCGGGATGTCCCATCGTCGGATTGGGCCGGTTTGTGCTCGGTCTACTACCAGTGGTCGATGAGTGTTCCCTTCGACAATATCCAGAAACGCCTGTTTTACTCGGGGACCGCCGAGGGCCCTATTCCCGGGCACACATCGGACCACTTCTTCCGGCAATGGCTGGCTCACGGCACCGGGGGCACGTGCTGGTCCAACAGCCATGCCATCCACGATCTGCTGGACGCCATCGGGTTCCCGGTGGAGAGGGTGGCGGCAACGATGCTGTCGTCCCCTGATGCGGTGGGTCCGACCCACGGGTCGGTGGCGGCCACCGTCGAGGGTTTACGCTACCTGGTCGATGGGTCCATGCTGACCCGCCGGCCCGTCCCGTTCCTGGACGCTGCCTTGCCCCACCCGGTACATCCTTCGGAGCGGGTCTCGATGGAGGGGAGGGACGGGCAGTGGACCGTGCTTTGGTATCCGGCCCATCGCCCCGAGGGATTGGTCTGCCGCATCGAGGAAATCGGCGTCCCGCTGGGGCGGTTCAACGAGTACCATGAACGCACCCGTCTCAGGAGCAACTTCAACAACGCCCTGTACATCCGGCAAAACCGGGAGAACGGGGTGGACACAATCGCGTTCGGTGAACGGATGAAAACGCTTCCTGACGGCGGCGTGGAGCGAACTCCGATTTCCCACGAAGAAGTTGCTGCGGCGCTGGTGGAGGACTTCGGGATCTCGGAGGAGTTGGCGTCGCTCCTGCCCCGGGATGTCCCTCCCTAGCGGCTCAGCACGACGTCGACTAAAGCCATCCGCCCTTCCTGGACTGCGTTGAGGCCGTTGCGGAGGGCCTGCTTGAGATCCGCCGGGTCCTCCACCCGCTCCCCGTACCCGCCGAAGGGTTCCACGAGCCCGGCGTAGTCCGGGCCGGGAATGTGGACGCCGTGGAAGATTTCCGAGCGGGCGGCGTCTCCGTCCGGGTAGTAGTGCAGGTGGTTGCGGCGCATGGCCTCGTAATTGCCGTTGTTGAAAATCACGGTGAGGAAGGGCAGGTTGGCCTCCCGGGAAACTCCAAAGCTCTGGGTGACCGGGTTGTAGAGGAAACCGCCGTCGCCCATCAGCGCAACCACCGGCTGGCCCGGCTTGGCCAGCTTGACTCCCAGGGCAACTCCCAATCCCTGCCCCAGTCCGCCGTTGGGATGGAAATAGCGGTGGGGCGAGTTCCACCGGACGTGGTTTGATATGACACCGCGATGGGAGGTGACCTCCTCCACGAAGACCGCATCGTCCGGCATGACATCGCTGATGGCGGCGCAGAGGGCGACCGGGTCTATGGGGCGGTTGGACTGCACTGCGGTTTCCAGCTCCTGGCGGCGGTTCGCCATTTGTTCATGTTCCGACCGGCACAGAGACATCCGCTCCTGGATTTCGCCGGACCTGCGGGCGGCGGCGGGGGCGAGAGCGTCGGCGAGCAATCCGAGGGTCAGGGTGAGGTCTCCCTCCAAGTACCGGTCCGCCAGCAGGTTCTGGTAGGCCATCTGGGCCTTGATGGGAGTTTCACCCATGGCAAACACCGTGGCGTGTTTCGGGCCGGCGTTGGGCGGATACCAGGGCGACCGGCTGCCGGCCAGCAGCACGAGGTCAGCCCGGTCCAGGTAGGGGGAAGGCTCGAATCCCAGGTGCAGCGGGTGACTCTTGGGAAAGTTGGCGTAGGTGGCGGCGCTTTCCACGACGGGAATGGCGAACAGTTCGGCCAGCCGGACCAGGTTGTGGAAACCCTCGGGTTCGCGGCCAGCGCAATCGGTGATGATCAGAGGGAACTTGCTGCTTTCGATGAACGAGGCCAACTCCTCCACCGATTCCTGGGTGGGCCGGGTCCTGGGAGCGGGCGGGACGGGCCGGAGCTTTTCCGGCGGCGCCCACGGGTGGATCATGGTCTCGATGGGGATGTCCAGGAAGGCGGGTCCCATAGGAATACGTTGGGCCAGCTCGCCGGCGCGGACCAGCTGTTCGTAGAGGGTGTATGGGCTGGTGGCCTGCCCGCTCCACTTGGCGAATTCATCGGCGAACCGGTTGGGGCCGCCGACGACGCTGAGGTTGCGGTACCACTGTCCCTGGGGGTCCAGCGCTGGATTCTCCCCGTAGCTGTTGGCCTCCCCGGAGCAGACGAGCACGGGTACTTCGCCCAGGGTTGCTCCGTGGACGCCCATGCTCCCCTGGAGAAGGCCGACGCCGGCGTGGAGCAGGACGGCCTGCATTTTCCCGGTGGCCCTGGTGTAGCCGATGGCCATGTCGACGGCCAGTGTTTCGTGCCAGCAGTTGATGTACTGCGGGCCGGGAGTTTCGTTGATCCGCTGTCGGGCCAGGGCTTCCCAGACTGGGGCCCACTCCGACCCGGGGGATGAGATGATGTAGTCCACCCCAAGGTTGCGGAACGCCTCAAGGATGGCCTCGCCTCCGTCGTGGTTAACCGTTGTCATCGCTTCTCCTGCTGACGTGCCGGATTGTGGGGGTGTTCCTGTGACGGGTTGGCGGGTTTAGTTGTCCGCGGCCTGAGGTTCGAGGGTGCGGGCTGCCAGTTCGTCGTAGTGGGCTGAGGCGTACTCGGCTATCCGGCCGATGTCCTCTTCGAGGATGTACCCCTGGACCACCAATTTGCGGGTCACCGCACCGACGCGGGCGACGTAATCGTCCCGCGACGAGTAGCGCTCTTCTATGGACAGGCGTGGGTCTCCGGCCGCCTCGCGCTGGGCCCGGGTGGCTGGGAAGGGGATGGAAGACCCGATGAGGGTGCCGCCGGTGGCCCCGCCGGAGGACAGGATTTGGCCTTCTCCTCCAATGTCGGAGTGGCGGAGGTTCCAGCCGGTATGGGTGGCAAGGGGGACCTGGGTGGTCGGCATACGGATACCGGTCACCTCGTTTCCGTCGGCGTCGACGGCGCTGACAGGGTTGGGATAGGGGGCGCCGAACTCCGCTGGAATCCGGGTGGCTACGCCGTTTTCAAACCCGAAGTCCAGCCGGCGGAAACGCCGCAGAGGGTAGGGAAAGTTGACGCCGGGGATGCGGGCGAAGGTGGAAGCAACTTCACCGGGACCGACCGCAGTAGCGTCGGCCAGCCGGGGGTAACTGCTAGGCGGGGCCGCCGCCCCGGATGTGACCCAGCGGTCCAGGTTCACCAGGGCAGCCCGCAGGAGCGGCCGGTAGTCGGTGCAATTGAATGGCTGCTGCCCCCGGTTGCCGTTGACGGGATCGAAGTCCCGCAGGTTGGGCGTCCCCAAGGGGTGCTGGGAACTCCCGAAGACGTACACCCGGACATTCTCGGGAATTTCGAGGTCCTCCTTGCCGGTTACATCGATGTGGACCAGGGACCCGCCGCCTCCCCAGTATTCCGAAGAGGTGTAGGTGTACATAACCTTGGGCACCTGTCCGGCGGCCTGGAGCCTAGTCAGAACCCCGTCAGTGATCCCGGTTTCGGGTTCGGTCTGCGAGATGTCGCTGAAGGGGAACATGTTGTTGGGGCTGCGGCTGGCCTGGCTGGAAGGCTGGGCGAACCGATGGTTGAACTCGCCCTTCTTGCCGCCGGCGACGTGGGGAATAAGGCCGTCGAAAACGTTGCGGCCGGACTCGTCTATGTTCATCCCGAGATGGAGCAGGTCGCGGAGGAAGCGCCCGCTCTGGGAAGACCCGAAGGTGTAGACCTGCTGCACGTCCCCGGCGCAAGGGTTTCCGTCCGCCGTGGAACCATGCTTCAGGAAAGAGGCGAGGTCCCGGGTCGCAGCCAGGCCCAGCCCGACAATGGGAGCTCCGACGGTGCGGTAGATGACCTGGTAAACCTTGCCGGCCTCGAATCCGTCGGCCATGCAGGCGTAGGCGGGATCCGGCGTTGCATGGCCATCCGCCATCCGGGCGAAGGACCATTTTTCCCTGGGGATGACCGTCTCGGGAGCGTCCTCGTGGTCCTGGACGGTAAGGCAGGCGTCGGGGTCATTGAGGTCGGCGGCCGGGTAGGGACGGTGATTCCGGTCGGAAAGGAACTGCTCGTGAACCAGCGCGTTGGGTTGGAAGGTCACCACAAGCTTCCCCGAGACCGGCGAACTGTCGGGTTCCAACGCCCCCGGCGCATTGAGCCGCATAATCCCCGGGGCATCGGGCGCGTCGTGCTGCCAGCCGCACCAGACGACGGTGTAACCCTGTCTCATCAGGAACCCGTTTCCCACATCCAGCGGCTGGTCCGCAGCGAGGTCGGGTGCGTCGTTGAAGTTGCGCAGGGCCGTACCACGTCCCCGGTTCAAAATGTCGAAGAAGACCCGGTGGTTGCCGCGGGAAGGGTCCTCCGGCTGGAGAATGCGGAAGTCGGCGGAGAACCGGACGAGTCCCGCCTCGTCCCGGGCCGCCAGCTTGAGGTCGGTGATGAGGTCGTTGGCCGGATCGAGGGGGTCCACAGCGAAATGGGCGGTGCCGTCAATCTGTACGTATGCGCCCACTTCTCCAAAGGATTCGCCCTGGGCCAGGGGTTGCCGGTTGCCTATTTCCAACGAAACTATCGCCATCTGTCCCTCCCTGGAGATGTCTCGGCAATTGCGGTCCCGCCGAAGGAGTTGATTCAGCCCAATGTTGGCACGAAGAGAGCCGGTTGTCCATCAAGCAGCATTGCATCCCCACCGATCAACCCTCCGTCCGCGCTTGCCGTTCTATGGGAGCCCTTGGAAGGGGAGGTGCGTCTATCCCCGGTCTCAAGCGGAGCGTGGATACCAGGACGGAGCAGACCAGGAATGCAACCATCGTCAGGTAGGCGTACTTCAGGCCCAGCGTGAAGGCGGATTCTACGCCGGACCCAGCGGCGGTTCGGACGGCATCCAGGCTGGGCTCGTATCCCATGGCTCCCATGGTGGACGCCACGATGGCGGTGGCAATGGCGACGCTGACGACGTTGCCGGCGTTGCGGATAAGGTTGAGGAACCCGGATACGACTCCGTGATTGTTCCGCCGGACCGCGCTGAGGATGGAGCTGGTGTTGGGGCTGTAGAACATCCCCATGCCGCTGCTCTGGAGCATGAGGGCCGGCACCACCAGGAACAGGCTGGAATCCTCGGACAGGTTGGACAGGATGGATACCCCAGTGATGGAAAGCACGGTCCCACCCACGGTGAACTTGCGCCATCCGAACCGGTCGGACAGGTGGCCGCTCAATGGTCCGATCAGGGCCATGCAGCAGGCCCCGGGGACCACCACGAGCCCGGCCAGCGATGGGCGGTAGCCGAGGACGTTCTGCAGGTAGAAGGGCGTCATAAACAGGACCGCCGAACTCCCCAGGAACATGAGGAAGTTGGAAGTCACGCCCTGGGAGAAGTTGCGCCGGCGGAACAGCCGCAACTGGAGCATGGGATACGGGTATTTCAGTTCCCACCAGACGAAGAGAACGGACAGGACCAGGAAGGCTGCCCCAGCCGCGAGGATGGGCCACGACGTCCAGCCGGTCTTGTGGGCGTGCGTTATGCCCAGCAACAGGGCCAGCAGGGCGGCGGAGGAGATTCCCGCACCGAACCAGTCGAAGCGGCCAGAACGGCTTCTAAGGGAATTCGCCATCTGCCGGTTGTCGCGAACCACGACGAGAGCCATCGCGACGCTGATGAGCACCAGGGGAACGGTCCCGAAGAACACCGCCCGCCAGCCCAGGGCATCCACCAGAAACCCACCGGTGGCCGGCCCGGCAATGGCCCCGGTTCCCACCATGGTCATGATCAACCCGATGGCCTTCCCACGCTCGGAGGGCGGAAAGGCCGCAATCACGATGGCCATGCCGGTCCCTTGAGTCATAGCGGCGCCGGTCCCCTGGACAATGCGCGAGAGAATCAGCACCATCAGGTCCGAGGACAGCCCGGCGGAGACAGATCCCGCTACCATAACCAGCGAACCTGCCACGTAGACTTTCTTCGAGCCCACCAGGTCGGCGAGCCGTCCCATGGGAAGGAGCAGGGCGATAATGGTCATGGCGAATCCGATGACAAGCCATTGGACCGTGGGGATGTCGGACTGGAAGTGGGCGGCGATGGACGGCAGCGCGACGGTGACGCTACCGTAGTCGACGACGGAGGCGAAGGTCCCTACCGCCATAGCGGCGAAGGCGTACCATTTGTAACGGGGGGTCATCTAAATCGCTCGACCCGCCGCTTTCTGTCGCGCTATCAAGGTAACTTGTGCGTGGGGACTGGGTGGGTCATTCGCCTTCGAAGAAACGACGGGGGTTTTCCACGGTCAACTGCCGGATGTCGGCGTCGGTGGCTCCGAGTTCCTTCAAACGGGGAAGAACGTACCGGGGGATGAAGTTGTAGCCGTCGGGGTTGGCCCGCCGGCGGGCCTCCTGCACTTCCGCTCCGTAGCGGGCCTTGGGCACGGAGTAATCGTGGGAGAGCATGATCCGCTGGGTGAATCCGGCTTCCATGAGCTTCCAGGCGACCTCGGTGCGCTGCTCCCAGTTGGGCGTTCCCGGGACAAGCCCTCCTGGATACCGGTCGAGTCCCAGCCACACTCCCTTGTGGAGAAGGCCGAGGAGATACTCCAGATTGGTGTCGTCATTGCTGTGACCGATGTACACCCGGTCCAAATTGACGCCCTCTTCTTCCAGGATAGCGACCTGGGCATCCCCGATCCTTTCCGGGGACCAGGTGTGGGTGGATATGGGGACACCGGTGACCTGCTGGGTGCGGGCGGCGGCGCGGAGGACAATTTCCTGTTGTGGGGTGATGCCGCCCCGGTCGCTGGCGACCTTGATTATCCCGGCCTTGATGCCGGTTTCTTCAATACCTTCCTCGACCTCCCTGATGTACAGGGGCGCGATGGCATCCGGGGAGACATCACCGAATGGACGTGGGACGGCCAGGTGATTGC
This sequence comes from Dehalococcoidia bacterium, assembly GCA_965203675.1. Taxonomy (GTDB): domain Bacteria; phylum Chloroflexota; class Dehalococcoidia; order Lucifugimonadales; family UBA3495; genus CATOSK01. The sequence goes on from CBDBDE010000002.1 coordinate 464,829, forward strand.
CCGTCGCGACGACGATTTGCATTCCGCTGCCTTCGGCTACCTCGCGAATAAGGTTGACATCCCGGCCCAGGTCGAAGGTGCTGACGTCGATGATGGTGCGGACCCCGTCTTCGTACACGGCCTTCATGGCGGCGATGGACTGTTCCCTGATGCCCTCTCGGTCGATGAACTGAGGGTAGGTGTGGCGAAGGCCGGCGGCGTTGGTGCCGACGTGCTCGTGGCTGAGGGTGAACCCGAAATCGGCGGTGTCGACGGGTCCGGTGACAGTATTCACGGTTGCCATTATTTTCTCCAAAGGCGCCGGGGCGGCTGGGATTGCTGGTAGGGTATTCTAGTATGGAACGTGAGACATTGATACTGCCACCGGATACGGCCACCATGCCTTGTCTCCCCAATTGGAGCGGGCTATGATGCTGCCGGGACGGGGCTGCCTTGTTCCGAGGCCCGCCGCCTTCGCCGCCAAGGCGGAGGCAAGTTCCAAATCCAGCCACTTCAGGAGGAGTCACATGCCGCGCACACCTACAGTTACGAGAGACCAGGTGCCCGAGAACCTGCGCGATGCCTTCGATCACGAGACCGCAGCCACGGGAGGGACGGTCACTGGCGGCCCTGGCTCGGTGATGATTCACAGCCCGGAGATGCGAAAGCGGGCCAACGCACTGGTCAATTACCTGCGGGACGAGTCGTCGCTGCCTAAAAAGCTGCAGGAGCTGACCATGATCCTAACGGCACGGACGATGGACTGCCAGTACATCTGGCACGCCCACGCTGCCCGGTCGCGGGAGCAGGGAATCAGCGCCGAGTTCGTCGAGGCTTTGCGGGACGGGAAGCCGCTGCCGCAGCTGCAGCCGGACGAGCAGACGGTGGTGAACTACGTTACCGAGGTGTTCCAGAACCACCGGGTGGAGGACTCCACCTGGCAGGCGGCGGTGGACCTGCTGGGGCCGCTGGGCGTGACGGAATTAACCACGCTGATGGGGTACTACACCACGCTGGCGTTCAACGCCAACGCCTTCCAGATCGACACGCCGGAGGGGGGAGAGCCGAAGCTGCCCATTTAGCTCGGGTCCCGTCCGAGGAAGGCGGCGATTTCATGGAGCACCAAATCGGGGTGTTCCATTGGCAGAAAATGGGTACCCACGCCCATGGGTTTGACCAGGGCTGACGGGAGCAACTGCCTGAAGCGCATCACGCCAGGAGACTCCGGGGTCTGAGCCTGCGGACCGGAGTAGTTGCCAAGCAAGAGCAGGTACTCGGCCCGGCAACTGCCCAGGTGAGCGAGCATATCCAGGGAAGCCCGGTCTTCGTAGAACCGGGCTTCCGCTTCCGGCGGGCACTTCAGAGCCAATTTGCCGTCCGGCATTTCCCGGGCGATGCCGTCGATGAAGTCCCGGAACACATCCTCGTGCCACGGACGGTAGGCGTTACGATTCCGGTATCCGTCGTAGAGGGCCCGGCGGGACTCCCAGGTGGCGTCCTTGCGACGGGTTCGGGCAGCCACCTCGGCCAGGTCGGGGCCGGATGATCCCTCGGTGCGCTGGATCACGACTTCGGCTAGCACCGCCCGCCTGATGGTTCCAGGCTGCCATGAATCGGCGATAAGTGCGGCAAGGCCGCCGGAAGAGTGGCCGACGATGTCGACGGGCCCAAGGGCAAGTTCGCGGATGACTTCCAAGAGGTCGCGGGCCAGAGCTTCGAAGGTGAAGCCATCGGCCGGGACTCCTGTGTCCCCGTGGCCGCGCTGGTCGAAGGCCATGACATGGAACCTTTCCCGCAGGGCACGGGCGGCATAGTTCCAGACCTGGGCGCAGTGGCCGGTCCCGTGGAGCATCAGCAGAGGCGGGGCAGACGGATTGCCCCAGTCCAGGTAGTGGTGGCTCAGGCCGTTGGCGGATACGAATCGACTGGCGGGCTGCATCCCTGGCCGCCGGGAGAGAATCAGGCGCGGGCGGGGGATGCCTGGCCGAGAATGCCCATCAGCTCTGAAATGTCTTCGACGTTTTCCAGGTCCTCGCACAGGTCAATGACGCGCTGGGCATCGGACTGGGAGAGGGCACGTCCGATGCAGTCCCACACCTTGTCCATGCGCTCCTGCCGGGACATGGGGTTGCCGGCGGAGCCCTTGAAGCTGCGACACTCGGCGGTGGCCGTGCCGCCATTCTTGAGATAGGCGGTGACCCGGACACCGGCGCTGTCGTCGGCGTCGGGGTCGACCTGGACCTTGCGGAGGGTATCCTCCATGTCTTCAGCGAAGCGGCGCTCGTCGGTGAAGGTGTCGATGACCACCCGGCCATCGAGCAGAGCGGCGGCGGCGCAGTACTCGACGCTGAACTTGCCGTCCAGGCCGCTGGTGGGGATGGGGCCGGAGTGGCCGCGGCCGCGGCGGTGGATGACCAGCCGGTCGACCATGGAGGCGTCCAGGTTGTGTTCGCTGCGGAGGTTGAGGACGGCCTCGATGGGATTCTGCATGTAGACCTGGGCCGGGAACCGCTTGACGTCGTAGCCGGGGTCCACCAGACGCCAGGGGGAGCCGAAGCCGCCGGTGAGGATGTTCCAGTCCACGTTGCCGCCGAAGAGGGCGGCGGCGTATCCGACGGGCGACTCGAAGACCTCCTCGCTGGCGGTGTACCCCATTCCGGCGAGGATGGCGGCTTCGACGCCCATGCGGGCGGCGTTGCCGGGGTGGGTGGACTTGACCATGGTGCCGGTGTTGGCGGTGAGGCCGCCAGTCCGGGAGGCGGCGATGCCCAGGGCCATCTGAGTTTGGGCAGCGTCCAAGCCGAGGACCTTGGCGCTGGCGGCGGCCCCGCCGAGGGGGCCGACCATGCCGGGCGGGTGGAAGGCAGGATTGGAGGCCGGGGCGGAGGCGGCGCGCATCCGGCCCTGAATGTCCCAGCCGAGGGCGTAGGCCTCGATGATGGTCTTGCCGGAGGCCCGGCGAGTCTCGCCCAGGGCGAGGGCAGAGGGGAGGCAGGAAGAGGTGCCGTGGGTGGGAGGGAAGCCCTGAATCTCGTAGTCCAGGCAGTGACCGAAGACGCCGTTGGCGAAGGCGGCGGCGGGAGCGTTGGTGCTGAATCCCCAGCCGATTACGCTGCAGGCCGGGGAGCCTCCCAACTCCCGGGTGTACTGGCCGATGATGTCGGCGAGTTCCTGGGTGGAGCCGGCGACCATGTTGGCCACGCCGTCGAGGATGGCGACCTTGGCCGCCGCCACGGCATCCGCCGGCAGGCTGTCGTAGGTGGTGTCAACGATGAACCGGGACAAGGCTTCGGATGCGTTCATGGGATGGTCTCCATCGGGGTTCGATTCGCCAAGGGGGGCGATTGAATTGCCCCTAACATATCACATGCGGGGACGCGCTGGACCATTGCCCCGGCCCGGAAGTGCATTTTTTGAGAAACTGCGACAAAGTGCGACATTTGAGCGTGAAGTGGGGGCCAGACCGTTGCGTTTAGAACTGTTGATATCCGGTTTTGTCAGTGATTTGTCGTGCTTTTTCCAGGTTTTGTCGCACTTTGTCCCGGAACAATGAAGAGCGAGCAATCCGGGCGAGGACGGCGGGAGAAAATTTCTCCTAGTGCATTTTGATGCATTTTGGTGCTTTCTGACGGGCAAGAGCGGATCGAGAGTTCAGCTTGGATTCAATGATAGCTGGTGAACGGAGGAGTTGGACACAGGCAACTGTCATCAATTTGGGGGTTACTCCGGAGGTTACGGGGGCTGTCGGGAGGCTGATGGGTTCCTGCCTGCGCAGGAACGACGGGTAATGGGTTGAAGGAAACTCCAATCCCGGACTTTACAATCGTGCTTCGGCACTGGAAGGATGCGGTTGCTATTGGGAGTGGGTGTCTGCCAAAATGGGGCAAATTTCAGGCGGGGTCGGGCATTTTCCGACCTCGTTGAATCGGAGGATGTGAGAAATGGCGGACAACATAAGCATCCTGGTAGGGACCGTCGGACAGGGAATCATACGAAGCGGGGACAGCGGGGAGACATGGGGGCGGGTCGGCATCGGCGCGGGTCTTCACTCGGACGCGCTGGTGCGGTGCATCGTAAACCACCCCGGCAATCCAAACGTGGTGTTCACCGGCACGGAGAAGGGGCTGTACCGGAGCGAAGACGCCGGGCAGAACTGGGAGTTCGTGGACTCGGTGATGAACGGACTGTGCGTGTGGCAGGTGGCGATAAATCCGTCGGACTCGAGCATCATGTACGCGGGGACGGGCACGCCTATCCCGGCGGCGATTTTCCGGTCCACCGACGGGGGGAAGACGTGGGAGAAGCGTCCGGCGGAAGTGGCCGAGGAGTGCCCGGCGGTGGGGACGCCGCGGGTAACGGGGATTGCGATTGATCCAGACGACCACGACGAGATATGGGTGGGCCTGGAAGTGGACGGGGTGCGGCACAGCACGGACGGCGGTGAGACCTGGCAGTCCATCAACGGGGCCATTCCCAACCTGGACGTTCACAACGTGGCGGTGGCGCCCGGGCCGCCCAAGACGGTGGTGGTGGTCGTGAACAACGATGTCTGGACGAGCACCGACGGCGGGGGAAGCTGGGCCGCGGTGGGGGCGCGGGAGAACTTTCCCATGCACTACCCACGGGGCATCCAGGTGCAGCCGGGGAGCCCGCAGACCATCTTCCTGACCCTGGGAGACACGACCCCGGGACGGACGGGGACGGTGATGCGCTCCAGGGATACGGGGAAGACGTGGGAGAGCCTGCCGCTGCCGGTGGAGCCGAACACGGCGATGTGGGTGGTGAACGCCAACACCTTCGATCCTCAAATGCTGTTCGCGGGGAGCCGGTACGGGTACCTGTACCGGAGCGACGACGGCGGGGACTCATGGAGCAAGCTGTGGCGGGAGTTCAGCGAGATTTCGTCGGTGATGTGGATACCCAACGAGTAGGGACTGTCTCAAGACCCCCCGGCGAAGATGGAGATCGGGGGTAAGGGTGACTTCATACTACCGGTCACCCTCGCCCAAGCCGCCCCCGGTCGAGGGGGAAGGGACTTTTGAAATAGTTTCTTGGTCCAGCCGTTGCACAGGGAGGTTCCAGGAATGTCCGAAGCGAGAGAACGGTTCCGGCAGGTAATCGGGGCGGATACCTGTGCGCTGGCGGCCAATATATTCGACCCGCTGTCAGCGCGGATTGCCCACATGCTGGGTTACGAGGTTTGCGTCCTGTCCGGGTCGGTGGGGAAGGTAGCCAACCTGGGAGTGCCGGACCTCGTTCTGTCCAACATGTCAGACGTGGTGGACCACTGCCGACGGATCATCCGCATCGCCGACGTGAGCCTGATGGTGGACGCCGAGGACGGATTCGGCAACGCGGTGAACGTCCACCGGACGGTGCGGGAGCTGGAAGCGGCCGGGGTTTCGGCCATCGAGGTTGAGGACAACGTAGTCCCCAAGCGGTTCAATGTGGCGGACCCGGGGCTGGTTTCCACCGAGGAGCAGGTAGGCAAGCTGCGAGCGGCAGTGGCAGCCCGGCTGGACCCTACGACGGTCATTGTGGCTCGGTCGGCGGCCTTCGGACTTTGCCCGGTGGAGGAAGCCCAGGACAGGCTGCGGGCGTATTCCGAGACGGGAGCGGAGGCGGTGATGCTGACCGGGGTGAGGACGACGGAGCAGATGGTTGCGGCTCATGAGGCGACGTCCCTGCCGCTGACCATCTTGGGGCCGCCAGTGGAGGCACGGGACGATCCGAAGTTCATGGCGGACAACGGGTACCGCATCCTGATGCTGGGGAACCCGACCTTTGCGGCGGCGGTGAAGGCGATCCACGACAGCCTGCTGCACCTAAGGGACGGCGGGGCGCTGGAAGACCTAGTGGAGGCGCAGGCCTCTCCCGAATTGCTTAGACAGGTCAACCAAACCGCCGAGTTCATGGAACTGCAGGAAGAGTTCGTCAGGGACTAGAGTGTCCCTGGAGCCAATCATCAAATCTGAAGGGCGCCGCTTTCGGGGGCGAATCAAGGCAACTTGTCCAAGGCCCCTAGGCGGCTTAGTGGAGGAATATCGTGAAGTATGACGTGGTGATTTGCGGGGCCGGATCGGCGGGATGCGTCCTGGCGGCGCGTTTGTCGGAAGACCCCAACCGTTCCGTATTGCTGCTGGAAGCGGGGCCGGACTACCCGGACTTCGAGAGCTATCCCGACGATCTCAAGTATGGGTACAACCAGGTGGCGTCGGCGGTGAACGCGCCGCACAACTGGTCGTTCAACGGCTATGCCACTCCCGAGCAGGGGAACACGATGCCGGTTCCCCGGGGCCGGGTGGTCGGCGGGTCCAGCGCGATCAATGGGCAGGTGCTGCTGCGGGGCGTCCCCGAGGACTACGACAACTGGGCGTCGTGGGGGAACGACGAGTGGTCCTTCATAAAGACGCTGCCCTATTTCCGCAAGCTGGAGACGGACACGGACATCCACGACGACTTCCACGGGTCGGACGGGCCGATCCCGGTGCGGCGGCACAAGCGGGAGACGTGGCTGCCGGCGCAGGTGGCCTTCTTCGAGGCCTGCCGGGGAGCGGGCTACCCGGAAGACCCGGACATGAACCATCCCGAGTCGTGGGGCGTGGGCCCCATACCGATGAACAACCCCAACGGGGTACGGATGAGCACGTCGCTGACGTACCTGAACCCGGTGCGGCACCGGCTGAACCTGACGGTGCGTTCCAGCGTTACCGTCCGCCGGATCCTGTTTGAAGGCAAGCGGGCTACGGGCGTGGAGGTGCAGAGCGGGGACGAGGTGTTCACAGTGGAGGCGGACCTGGTGATTTCCAGCGGCGGGGCGATTGGATCGCCGCAGTTGCTTCTACTGTCCGGGGTAGGGCCGCAGGGACACCTGGGGGAAATGGGCATTGCCGTCAATCACGAACTGCCGGGGGTCGGGCAAAACCTGCGGGACCATCCCAACGTGCGCATCCCGATACGGGTCAGTGAGGACTTTCCGCTGGACCCGGAGGCGCCGCGGACACAGTTGGCGCTGCGGTACACGGCGGAGGGGTCGCCGGACCGGAATGACATGCAGATTCTCCAGTCTTCCTTCTCGTCTCCGATGGGCGGTGACCCGCTGGAAGGCGAAGGAATCCGGTTTACGTGCATCATCGAGTTGGCCGATGGGGCGGGAGAGTTGAAGCTGGCGTCGACCGATCCGACGGAACAGCCTTTCCTGGACTACCGATACCTGGAGGAGGAGCGGGACCGGGAGCGGCTGCGGGAGGGGGTCAGGATTTGCCTGGACCTTCTGGAGCACGACTCCTACAAGGAGTTTGTGGAGGAGTGCATCAGTCCGACGGCGGCGGACCTGGAGTCGGATGAGGCCCTGGACCGGTGGCTGAGGCAGAACGTGACGACGACGCAGCACATCTCCGGGACGTGCAAGATGGGCCCGGCGTCGGACCCGATGGCGGTGGTGGACCAGTATTGCCGGGTGCATGGGCTGGAAAACCTGCGGGTGTGTGATGTCTCGGTGCTGCCTGACTGTATCCGGGCCAACACCAACGCGACGACAATCATGATTGCGGAGCGGGTGGCGGAGTGGGTGGCCGGAGGGTAGCCCGGATGTCCCGGGGCAGCGGCGAGAAGGTTTTCCGAGGAGGAGTTGCGGTATGAAGTTGCTTACTTACGACGCCGGGGGCGGGCCGCGCTGCGGTGTGCTTCAGGATGACCGGGTGGTGGACGTGACGGCGCTGATCGGAGTGGACCACACGCTGCGGGACGTCCAGGCGCTGCTGGAATCGGACACGGCGGCGGTGCAGCGAGTGGGCGAGGCATTATCAGGGAGCAGGGGCGCTCCCAGCGTTGCTCTGTCCGATGTGCGGCTGCGGTCGCCTTTGCTGCGTCCGCCGACGATCCGGGACTTCATGATATTCGAGGAGCACGCCACGCAGCAGGGGACGCGGGAGCGGGAAGAGGCGTGGTACCGGATGCCGATCTTCTACTTTTCCAACCCTCTGTGCGTGTACGGGCCGGACGACACGGTGCCGTATCCGTCGGCGGCGCAGATGCTGGACTACGAGCTGGAGCTGGCCTGCATCGTGGGAAAGGAGGGGAGCAACGTATCCGAGGCCGACGCGATGGAGTACATCGCGGGGTTCTGCATCTTCAACGACTGGAGCTGCCGGGACTTGCAGCGGGACGAAAGCGCGGTCGGGCTGGGTCCGGCCAAGGGGAAGGACTCGGCGTCAACCCTGGGGCCGTGGATCGTGACGACGGACGAGGTGGCGCACCTGCTGAAGGACGGGCGGTTGGACGTAAAGTGCTCGTGCCGGGTCAACGGGGACTACTGGGTGAAAGACAGCGACGCCAGCGTTTCCTACCATACCTGGGGGTCCCTGATTGAGCGGGCGTCCCACGACAGCCGGATCGCGGCGGGAGACGTGCTGGGGTGCGGCACGGTGGGCGGAGGATCAATTGGAGAGGCGATCCGTAAGGGGATACCGCAGGCGCGGTTCCTGCAGCCGGGGGACGTGGTGGAGATGGACGTGGAGGCTTTGGGGGTGCTGCGGGCGACAATCGGAGAGAAACCGGCGGGAGACCCGAACTACCGCTATCCGGCCAAGGAGCAGCCTCCGCTGCCGGAGCGGGGGGCCGCGTCCGGTTACAAGTATGAGCTGAGGATGCGTTAGACCGCTTCGACAATGGCGGTGTGAGGATTCCGGGCCCGTGACGATCCGTCACGGGCCTGTTCCGTTGGGGAGGATACGAAGGACTTTACCCGGCCAAGGGGCTGGGGCCGAGACAGCCAGGCTTGCCGGCGAAGGCGTGGTGAGTGGCGACGACGGCGGAGGCGAGGGACTGGAGGTCGGCTATGACCTGGGGATTGGCGAGTTGGCCGTCCTGGAAGTCGCGGGACTGGAGGTAGACAGTGGTGGGAGTAAGGACTGCGCCGAACCAGCCGAGTACGGGGCGGAGCTGGGTGTCCACGGCGAGGTAGTGGTGATCGGAACCACCCATTCCGATGAGGCCGCAGACCTTGCCGTGGAGGGCTTCGACGGGGAGGTGGTCAAGGAGGTTCTTGAGGGCGCCGGTGTAGGAGGCGCGGAAGATGGGGGTGGCGATGAGAAGCATATCCGCCGAGGAAACCTGTTCCACCAGTTTTCCGGTGTCGTCAGGGAAGTCAGCAGGGGGACGGCCATCAGCGAAAGAGACGGAGTAGTCCCCGAGGTGGAGGAGTCCGGCGGCAACACCGGGATAGGCTGGTCCGACGATGTCGAGGGCCAGTTGGAGGGCCCGATGAAGGCGTCCCGGGGGCGTGACCGCGCCGTGGATTCCGAGTAGGGATGGCATCGCTGGCGCTCCTTTATCCGAGGACGGCGATGACTTCGAGCTGGATTTCCACGCCGGGCGGGAAGCCGTCGTACTCGATGGCGTGGCGGGCCGGGCGGGCGTCCTCGTCGGGGAACATTTCCAGCCAGGGGCGGTTGACGGCGTCGCGGCGGCTGCGGTCCTTCATATAGACCTTGACAGAGGCGACGTCGTCCAGGCTGCCGCCGGCGTTTTCGACTAGGGTCTTCATGTTGGCGAAGGCGAGGATGCACTGCTCCTCGAGGCCGGGCGGGGTCTCGCCGGTGGCGGGGTCAATGCCGCCGATTGCGCTGGAGAAGAGCATGTTGCCGACGACGGCGCCCATAGGAATCGGCCCCTCTAAAACACATTCTTTTACCATGACGTTCCCCATCCCGGAGCGGAGCCGCAAGCGCCGCCAGCGGAAGGTCAGAGAGCCCAGAACCAGGAAGCCCCAGCCCAGAAGCAAGGCCACCGGCAAGCCAGCAAAACCACCAGCGAGAAAGAAGCCTGCCACCACTAATATAGCCCCGGCCACTGCCGAAGAAAAGCGCCAACTAAGAAAAGAGTACGAACGGAAGAGAAGCCAAAATCCTGAACGCAAGGAAAAGAACCGCGGCCACACTCAGCGCCGGACATCCACCGCCAAGGAACTCGGGCTATGCGTAGATTGTTACGGCATCCCAATCAAAAACCAGACCCGCTGCGGGCCTTGCGCCGAGCGGCATCGCCAGTACCGCAGGAATGCTAAGGCCAAGAAAGCGCAACAGCAGGCTCAGGCTGGAGGGCAAACCTCGTTCTTCTGACCACTGACGGGACCTGGACCAAGGGCCCGTCGTCCCGGCCCGGAACCGGGGCAAACAAAACAGTTAGGCTCTTTCCAAGGTGAGAGGATTTGCCCAGAAAGGCAATAACCCCCGGCTACGTCCATCCCGGCGCGTTTCAGGAGGAGAGAGTTCATAGTCGTCAGAACCAGACATCCCATCCCGGGATGCTGCGAGTAAGTCGGAACCGTCATGGCCCCGCCCTACGTCTGGCATATCTACGAGATAAGACAAGACCCCCATACAACAGAATAAAGATCATCACCCGCAAAGCGCCAACCCCGCACCCGCGTGGATAGACCCCCGGGCAGCATCGCCCGTTTCGGAGAGCGTGAGCCAACCCCGCACCCGCGTGGATAGACCCTGGCGTTGAGCGATGCGGAGGCAGTGGTGGATGCCAACCCCGCACCCGCGTGGATAGACCTCACTCACTTTGCCCCCGAGCGGCCTTGGGAAGACCAACCCCGCACTCGCGAGGATAGACCTGCCCCAATGATGCTCCAACGGCTTGACCGTAAGCAAACCCCGCACCCGCGAGGATCGCCCCCTTCCCTGTTCTTTAACCTTCCAGTGTATCTGCAAACCCCGCACTCGCGGGTAGTAGGCCGCACAATCAAGTTCTCTTTCCCCCTACCCCAACCCCCCAACGCGGCCGGCATCGCCAAGGCCAGAAAGACCCAGGCCGGGATCCAGCAGTCCGGCCAAGCCTCGTTCTTCTGACCAACGGCGGAACCCGGGCCAAGGACCCATCGTCCTAGGCCAGAACCGGGCCAAACAGCCCGACTAGGCCCTTTCCAGGGTGAGATGCCCGCCCCGGAAAGGCAACAAACCCCGGCAAGGCCATTCTGGGGCGTTTCAGAGCGAACGCACCCATACGACACCACCAGCCTCCAGACCGGAGACCGCCGCAACCACACGCACGAAACCTCCAGTGCTAAAATCCCAGACGACAACCTAAACCGTCGGCTGGGGTCTGCATGTCACAACAGGGACCCATCACCGCTAGGACAACCTGGCTCTCCCGGACAACCGGTGGGAGCACGACCCACGAGGCACGCTGGGAGAAGGATCCACTGAGAGTGAACTGATGAGCACCCCGAAGGCCCCCAACGCGCACCGGATGATGGTCGCCGCTGCCCTCAGCAACGAGGGCATCATCACCACCCTCATAGATGTTTGCAGCGGAACAGCGCCGTTCAAGGATATTCCAGATGTCGGAGACCAAGCGGGGCTGAGCTCAATTGAACTCCGGAACCCGTACGAGATAATCCTGACCACGCTCCAAAAGGAACGGGTGGGAAACGGAAGACACGTGCCGAAGCTCGGCACCCTGGAGGCCATAGCCCAGGCCCTGGAACAGCGGGTAGAGAAACTGCTCACCGGCTACGACAGCGCCGGACCCAACTAGGCAGCCAGCAGGCCAAGTTCAGGACTTTCACCCAACGTCCACGACAATCCTGGACAAGTTCCAGTTCCCCAACCGGACGGGCACACTTTCCAGAAGGAGATGAACCAATGGTCGACTGGAACACCTGCCCGGGGATCGAGAGCATCCCCGGCAAGCACAGCGGCGACTGGTTGTTCACCGACACAAGGCTACCCGTCTACTCCCTCTTCGAGAACCTCGGGAGCGGAGCCACTGTGGCAGACTTTATGGAGTGGTTCCACCCCGTCGATGAATGGAAGATAAGGGCGGTATTCCAGCACGTCGCCGAGTCCCTCAGGACATCCGCGCCGACCAGCAACACCGGGAATTCCGCTTGACCACGGAAAGCCAAGGCTCCTCAGACGCGGGCTGCGTGGACCTGGCCCAACCGGCCGCCTTCTCGCAGGAAACCCAGCCAGAGACCGCTCAGGACCTCCACTTCAACCAGGACGACAGCACCCGTCACCAGGCCCTGAAGCACGGGGGATCGTCAGCTACGCCAATCCCTACGGCTGCGGAGGCTGGTGCCCGTGGAAGCGAGGCACCTTCAATCAGGAGACGTTCCACGGTGGCGGTTACTGACAGTTTAGGTGGGACGGGAGACCATCCGGCCCATTAGAATCCCCATCTCAAACAACATCAAAGAGACGGGGGTATGGCATGGACAACGGATACGCGCCCTGGGTAGACCGCTGGCTCGACCACCTCCTAGACGCCTACGACCACGACACTCCCAACATCCTGGCAGAACACGCCCGGGCCCTGGAACTGGACGACCCGGGGCAACTGCCTCGGTCAGTGCTGCCGCTGTTCAGAATCGACCTGGAGGCACTGCGGTCCGATCCGGAGTGGGCCGCCAGCCGCTTGCAGGCCAGCTACGCCGCCACCTTCCGGGTCATCCGGGATATGTTGGCAACGGCTGCCGCCGAAGGTGGAGAGGACAGGGGACAGCCCATAACCCGGTGAGGAACACGACCACACCGGGCAGGCCACCAACCCGGCGACGGAAGGAGACGACTGGAGCGGCACGACGGAGCATACGCTCCGACGCCTCAAGGCCACAGACTGGCTTCCCAGGCCTCACAATGGGAATGGGCACCCAGCCCGTTCCGCTGGCGAGTGCCACCACGGGACCGCTCGACTCCCTGCGAGCCTGGTGTAGAACGCAACGTCAGGGCGATTCCGAGCGACCGGAATCGCGTCGTAGACCTCGGCTGTAAGGGGATGTTCCGGAGAACCCGACACAAGCTTCCCTCCGAGAGATGGTTTCCGCCTCAGGGGAAGGGCAAGGCCATAAGGTGCCGGGCCAGTCCAACAGGAGTGACCAACAAGGTGGAGGTGTATACTCCCCGCCAGGCACCGGAACGAGGGAGCAACTGACCTCATGAACGAGTCTGTGTTTCCCAAGAAAAGCACGGCACGTCAGGTCCAGAAACCGGACCCCGAAGTTCCCAATCATCTCATCGCTTTTGGGAGATAGGGGAATTCAACTCCAGCCCGTGGCAACGGCCACGCCCTGATCCATCACCATGAAAAACTCTCAATCGACAGGTTGGAAAGCCCTGGGCTGGATCCTGGCCCTGGCAGCCGCTGCAGGCTACCTCATGCTCAACCTAGCGGTGTTCGACATACCCTTCGACCTCCCATGGGTTGTCAGAAGAGCGGCGGTGGTCGCCATCGCGGCCTGCGGGGCCGCGGGGTTCCTGATGCTCAACGAGACCAGGCGGGACCGGGAGGGCAAGGGAGAACAGACATGAGAACCCATCCATGTTGAGCTTCTTGATATACGCGGCCGTTTCAGCACTCACGGTCCGCATTGTCGGACTCCTTCCAGGCCGGAGCTTCCGGGCCAGGCTCCTAGCCGCAGAGCTGGTCGTGACCATCGGACTGACCCTGACCTCCCTGACTTCCTGGGGAGTGGGCGAGTACCTGGACACTCTGCGACGCCCGGAGGGCCTGGTTCCCGGGGAATGGGCCATGAGAAAGCTCTACCTGGCGGTCGCCAGCGAGATTGTTCCTTGGCTCTCATGTTGGCCACGGCATACGTTCTCCGGAGGAAACTCATCGCCGCCGGCAGGACCGAAACCTGAAGGGGATAGACCGGGCGCATGGAAGCCCTGGATCCGGGTGGAGACAAGGCGCTCGCCCGCCGCACCGTCCCCGTGACCCCCATATCCCGAGGAAACCCCTGGCGACTGCATTCCACGGCAGCAACATTGCACCTTGATGAAGGGGAACACATGCTGGTCTTGACCTCCAGAAGGCTCGCCCTCTCCATTTTCGGGACCGTGATATTCACCCTCGCATTGACCGGCTGCGCAACAGCATCCACACCAGAGCCGACCGCGCCTATGCTGGAACAGGCTGCATCCGTCCCGGAGTCACCAGGGCCCACCGAACTCCTGGCCATGGAGCAACCTTTCCCGACACCCCCCGACACTCCGGAAACCGGCCCGGTCACTTCCAACCCCGACGGGTCCGAACTGCTGGGGTCCCTAGAGGCATTGCCCCTGGAATTCGCGGAAAGGGGAATCTGGTTTGCCAACCGGAAACAGGCCCTGGAGGCGGCAGGCGCACCCAGGCCGGCAAGCTTCGAAGATTTCATCGCCCTGCCGGAAACCCAGAGGAAGGACTATTTCAGGCACTCCGGGGAAGCGGTTTCCCACCTCCTCACCACCATGAGGCAGACAATGCCGGACTGGGAGAATGCCTACGGCTTCTCCTTCTTCGACGTGGATGACGTCACGTTTACCGGCATGGGCAATTTGTCGCCCGGGGAGACCAACCACATCATCGGGGAGTTTGACGAGGAGGCCTTCATCCGCAGCCTCACCGAGCTGGGCTACCGCACCGAGTCCGCGGGAGACGAGGTCTACTACGCCATTCGAGACGATTTCGGGCAGGACGTGTCCCTGACCAACCCCGCCACCGGCAGCGCCCTGGGCCACGCCAACCGCATCTTCGTCGGGAACAACCTCCTGGTGGTGTCGCCCGACACCCCGCCCATCCTCCAGTTCCTCCAGACCCGCCACGGGGAGGAGCCCTCCGTGGCCGATTCCCCGGCTTTTGCCAGCATAGCCGCCGAACTGTCCGATCCCCAGATTGCCGCCCTGCTCACCCGGGAGGCAACCCTGGACCCGGACATCGGGATCCCCGCCGAGCGGGTCCCGGGCGGCAGGGACCGGCCGGAAGAATGGGAGGTGATGCACCAGTGGGAAGCCTTCGGGGCCGGATTCAGCAAGACGCCGGATACCGCGGCATTGCGCTATTCCCTCTACTACCCCCACCGGGACTGGGCGAAACTCGACGCCGGTACCCTGGTGGAACGCATCGAGTCCTACATGCCCCGTCTGACCCCGGTGTTGCCGCTGGCCCAGTACTGCGAGTCCTGGTCCCCGGAGGCCCGGGTGCACGGGAACGGCTCCACCCTCACGGTGAAGTGCGAGATCCCCAACGGCGACGAGTCCGCTTTGCTCCGGGCCGGCGTCACCAGCCTGGTGCCCAGACGGGTGCTGGTATTCCTGGCCCCCTGAATCGTCAAACGCAGTGACATCCGTGTCATGCCCGGCCCTGAGTTGGCATAGGGTTCGGGAGTCCGGGGCGAACACCAACCATGCCTTCCGGATACGCCAGCCAGCAATCCCGGACCATGCCCAATGTCGTGATGACAACGCGCCCCATCGGCTGTTCCGACTTGCTGCTCCGGTGCCAGGGAGGGGACCTTTCCAGAATCAGCAGATCGGCCCTCGAAGAGAAGCACAGGGCGGGGCAGAAGCGGGGTATACTCCCAGCCAGGCTGGATTGGGCCGTCAGGTCCTCGGAGAGGAACGCTAGGGGATACTCCAGACCGTTTTCCGGGTTGGCCGGGGGAAACATGCCGTTGGCTGCCGCACGATTCGAGCTCCAGGGCCATCCGGACCAGACCTGGGCAACGGGCTGGCATTGGACCCGGAACCCACAGACGCCTCCTTCATGGGATGGCCAAGGACTGTCGCTCCTCCAGTTGCCCGACCCTCTAACAGCGGGAGTCCTACCCGACTCCATGCTGGACTCGGCGGAGGTGACGCCCCGCACCAATGCTGACCAGGATAAACAGGGCGTGCTTGAATGGCACCACCAACTTGTAGATGAGGGTGATCCCGGGCAGGGGTCCCGAGATCAGAAAGAACTGGACCCAGCTTCAGAGGAACGCGAAGGCGAGCAACATCGAGGCAACCAGGGAAAATTGAAGGGTATTCCCGGGATGTTAGAATGGTGTTTGACTCTCAGTGGGGAAAGGGCTGGATTGCTTTCCAGTCTGCCGCTCAACCCGCCACATCGAGGTTTCGCCCAGTGAAGAGATCAAAGGCAACCTCAGTCGGTCTTTTTCTCGGCAGTGTTTTGATTCTCTTACTTGCACCGGGCTGCCACCCAGGCTTCGTTGACGACGACTGCGACAGGTACAGTAGTCCGGGAGTAAGGCTATCTTGCCGAATAGCCAACATCTTTTAACATGTTCCTAATGAATGCCTTCAGGGCGATCATTAGTCTGATTAAGGCTGTGCTGGGCTCCATCCCTGTGTTGTTGACGGGAACTGTCATCGGGGTTGTTGCCGCATCAATATTTGGTGGTGCCCTCTACGGGCTCTTCGAAGAAGAGGATCCCGCCCCCTTCCTGTTTGCCTTCACATCGTCGTGCACCATCATCGGCACCGGGATGGCCGTCACGTGCCAGCTCTTCCTCTCGAGAAAGAACAGTCAGCACACCGCAAGACTGTTCGTCGACCTCATCAACAAGGAAAGATAACGGGTTCCACCTCACCTGTACGAATTTCCGGGTCCACCTCATCTCTTCATATGAGGACGGATGGACGGGCCCACTATGCTATGCTATAAAGTGAAAATTGGCTTTACTGAGCGTATTAACAATGACCGCCACGCTAAAAGACGTAATAGTAATCAACTTCGTCCTGGTTGGCATTGAGTTGCTGTCAACCCAAGAACAAGTCCGAGCCTTTGTTGATGCGGTGGAGCCAGACGTAAAGGTAGAACCAAACCGCACAACTAATCTCCTGTCTGGGGAAACTGAACAGGGGAAGACCGTGGCAATCGACAGGGAGAGGATTGCAATCGAGTCTTTCCCATCAAGAACGTCAATTTCACGGCAGTACCCATCCAGGTCAGACTTGCACCGTTTCTCGGAAGTAATCTCAGAGGCATTAAACCACACGGAATTAGGAGAACGAGCTCCTAGGGCTTTCGGTTACAACATGGATATGGTCTTGGAGCAAGATTCAGGGAGATCCGCCCTTTCCTACCTAGGGGAGAGAATTTTGGGATCGGAACCTCCAGGCAATCCAGATTGGGATTTTGCCGGAGCCACCTGCAGAGCCATCTTTAGCGACGATTCAAGACTATGGACGTTCAATGTTGAACCTCGGTTCAACGACCCGAACGTGGCCCTCGTGTTTATGAGCGTGAACTTACACGTGAGCGAACAACGCTTTCCTTCGGGGGAAGAAATCGCGACTTCGCTGAACTCGATTTGGGAAGAATCTCAGCACTTCCAGGATAGCCTAGATCAAAGGAATTCACCATGAACGAGTTGATGGTGGAAAATGACTTCGCCCGACTCGGGCCATTGACACAGTTGTCAGGGCAAAACACGCCCAAAATGACTGAGATGTTGGAGGGCCAACTATCTTGGCAGCAATACGGGGTTCACCAAACTTCAACAAGACCAATGGTGCTTTTCGTTGGGCGACCAGTCATGGCTTCGGATGCCCTAGACTCCCTGTCAGAGCTTGCCAAGCAGGGAGTCATGCTAAGGGCGTTCTTGGAGTCTAAGTACCCGGGCGAAACCCTTGGCCTACCAGAAGGGGCGATGTACACAGGAGAGCATGTCGGACTCTCACAAGCCGCCGTTCAACGTCTGCTGAACGAGCGAGTATCTAGCGGGATTCTTCCACTGATGACGGCAGGCTTGCGGATGGGAAACACCCAACCGTTTGTGCTACCTCCCTCCTTCTCCCCGGTATCCGACTCCGTGGCACAGAGTGGCGGAAATCCCGAAGAAGAGACTCTACCAGTCTCTCACCTCTCCGAGGTACCTGGAGAAACAGCGGTAGAAGTCTCTGATCCACCTGAGGCTGATACTAAGCCCGAGAACCGTCCGGAATCTAACATCCCAACCTTGGGATTGCACTGGATCAACCGTTTCCTGTTGCTCACGAGCATCACTGCGGGGTTCGGAATAGCCATTATTTACTGGGGATCTTCACTGAACAACTCCACCCTTATCTTCGCTGGCTTGATCACCTTCTCCGGTGCGGTGATCAGTTGGTTCGTGCCTTTTAGCGTCATCAGCTTCTGGTTTCTCAAAGGGTTGTGGAGTACGGTCAGAGTTAACTGGCCTAGCATCCGAGGCTGGTTCGCTAGAAGTTGACTTAGGTGTTCCGAGTGTTTCCCACATCCTGTAAGTGCCTAACAATACCATGACCCCGATGCTTATCCCAAAGAGCCAATAAATTGTGTAGCGAAGCCTGATAGTAAAGCGCCGGTACGGCGCATCTGTTGTTGGAATCGCGGGTTCCCTATTCCACCACCGTGACGCAACGACCAATAGAATCGCCATGAATGCCGCTAAGTGAATTATCTGGTCTGGCTCTTCTATGCTTCGGATTATCTGAGCGACCACATTCATTCCACCAAATTGATGAGTGAACCCACTTCAATTGGTTCCCGCAAATGTCGGTAGAATACAACCAACCTTTGCATAAAACCAGCGCATCTCCGGCGGGCGATTGTTCGTCAATACCAGATTCCAGAGTACACTGCGCCCTCTGAGATTGCTG
The DNA here is from genome assembly GCA_965203675.1 of Dehalococcoidia bacterium. GTDB lineage: Bacteria > Chloroflexota > Dehalococcoidia > Lucifugimonadales > UBA3495 > CATOSK01. Next base: position 483,206 of record CBDBDE010000002.1, read on the forward strand.
GTTTGTAGTGTCACCGCCCTCCTCAAAGAAGACGTAGCTCATGTCATCACCGCAGACCCCTCGGCTTACTGCGCCGGCGGCGGGCACATCCTGCGGCTAACCGGAGACCGTCCTGGGCCCAGAGCAACCAACCCGGCCAGCGCCACGGTTTCGGCCAGAACAATCCAGAAAAATGAGCCGGCTCCCCAGAGGTCCAGGGCGAAGCCCCAGTAGACCGGTCCCAACCCGCTTCCCAACAACCCGACCAACATGACGGCCAGTGCCAGCTTGGCGAAGTGGCGTTCGGGCAGGACCTCCGCCATCAGGACCCACGACAGGCTGATCAGGCCGCCACGAACGAGAGCCAGCAGGAGAGCCCCTCCTTCCGGATCGTCGAAGGCCCAACTCCAACCCAACGCAGGGAGGGACAGGACCGCCAGGATGACCAGAAGCCGACACACGGGAAAGAAGTCCGAGGCGATTCCCCAGAGCAGGGCACCCACCCCACCCGCCAGGGCCAGGGCGCGGAACCCGAAGTCCAGCTCCGCGCCATCCGGCAACATCGCCAGCGTGACCCACCGGAGGTGTGTCGAACCCGCGGCCAGGACCATCGCCGCCACCAGGTAGACGCCCGTCACCCAGGCCAACCGGACGTTGGCTCCCGGGACAGCGATGACCTCCCTCAGGGACGGCCCAGGTCCGTAGGTCCCCCTGGACCAGCGGGGCAGCAGCAGGAACAGCAATATCCCGCCAGCCAGCACAAGGCCCACCGGCCACAACCAGGCGGACACGCCGGGCGCCTGATCGGAACTGGCCCAGTCCCCCCATTTCAGGGCGAAGGCCAGATCTCCGAGGTCCCCCCACCTGAGGGTCAGCGCCAATCCCAGGGCTCCAATCAGCGCCCCTCTGAACCGAAAAGATCCCTTCACGGCGACCGAATAGAAGACCAGGGAACCGGTGAAAGCGCCGCCGGCGCCGAACAGGAACATGCCCACAGCGGCCAGGCCGAAGCTGTGCGAGACATGGAGAACCACGACTCCCAGGGCCAGGAGCAGGGCTCCGGCAACCATCAAGAAGTGGGGCGGATGCCGGTCCAGCCAGAAGGCCGCACCCACGACGAGCAGGGACCCCAGGCCGAATGCGGCGGACAGCAGGCCGAACTGCAGGTCGGAGAAGTCAAACGGCGCGGAAGCAAGCAGGCTCCAGAGGTCGGTTGAACGGCCCGCCTGGAAAAGCAGGACGGCTGATACTAACAGGATGCCGAGCCTGACATCTGGAGGCAGGGTCGGGGGCAACACGCCCGCCATTGTAAACCCAATCGGCAGGTTCGACCCGCTCGTCGATATTCAAGAGACCTTGGATGTGTTGGCAGGGCCACCTCAACCCTAGGGAGCCGTAACGAAGAACGGGTCGCCCCGGCGAATTCATCCAACGGATGAACCGCCAACTGAGCGACTGAACCACAGCGCCCCGCACAGGCCGAGCATGCAATTGAGCACCGCCGACTACCTGGCGGCAGCCCACCATCTCCTGCAACAGGCCGACACAGAAATCCAACTCGGAGACCTGCGACAGGCCTCCGGGAAAGCCTGGGGCGGTGCCGCCCACCACCGCAGCCTTAAACGGATCGCACGAGGCTTGGCCCAGACCACCGGGAACCCGGACTTCCTGGTGCTCTTCAATGCTGTAGAGCAGCTCCACGTCAATTTCTACGACAACACCCGCAGTGCCGCCGCCGTCCAGGCCGGCATTCAGGACGCAACCGGCTACGTCGCGCTGGCCGAGACAGAGCTTCCCGCGACAGCGTGAGCTCCCAAACCCCAGAACGAGCCCATCGGCCCCAGGAACCGGGCTCGATAGTACGGTTTCCGACCGAAGGGCTAAATCCGAATCTAGACCACAGTTACCGGGAATACACCCCGGTTTTCGAAAAACGCCAACTCAGCGGCAGACCCGTCGGAGAACAGGACACCCCCGGCTGCAGCGGTTGCGGACATCCGCCGACCGTCCCAAAACCCGGCTCCACGAGGGATTTGAGAAAAAATCCCCCTATACTATAGGAGCAAATTGTCCTCTCCTCCAACACGATTTCATCGTTATTCAGTTATTCCGTTATTCATTTGACTCCAACCCCCCTCTCGAACATCAACTTTTACGCACAAAATTCCTCTACACCCCCCTCTCCGATGTGAATAACGAATTTCGTAACACCGTTATTCACCGTTATTCATGTGAAAATCTTCATAATCGTGTAAAGGCTTCAGCTGGGTTGCTCGTTGGAATTGTCCGAAAGGGGTGATCGATTTCTTCCTATAGTATAAAGGCCGTTTTTTCTCCCCCAGCCCCCAACCCCTCCCCCGCGTGTGGAAACCAGAGGCTCCGCCAGGAGGCGACCGCGTGGAAACCAGCCCAGAACGCGGAGCCAGCCCCGGCCGTGGATGCCGCCGGCACCCAGTTCCCAGTCCCAGCACCCACAACCAGGCACGGACCGCGTGGACCCCGCAGCCCGAGGACTCGACACTTTAGGCCCATAACCTTGTCCAGTCGCACAGCCTCACGGAGCGAAGTCCGCCTGCTCGCCCCCCACACCAGCATCCCGGGCGGCCGTGGCCCCGCCGTTCCCGGGCCCACCGCCAAGACCTCCTGACCCAGATCCCCCGTCCAGACCCCAGGAAAACAGCCCCCGTCCTGGCCCACAGCCGCGATTCCAGACCCCTCCAGACTCCCTGATGCCCCGCGATATACCACTCGGGGGGCTGAAAAGCGTCTCCGGCCGATTTTGAGGGGTTTGGCGTCACTGCCCCCCAGACAGACGCAAGCTGGGTCTCCCAAACAGTCCAGATACGCCGACACCTCGAATTACGAAAACCAACAAATCTGTAAAGTACCTCGGCACCAACACGGAATCACCGGGAGTGACGAGTTCCGGTCCAAAAGGCCCGCGAAGTGATCCAATGGGATTCCCCGACCGTCTCGAAACGACGGAAGAATTCCCACCGAGGCCCCGCCCGTGGCTCGGTGGTCCTCCATCAGGTAAAATCCTGGCTACCAAGGGTACTGGAACAAGACCGCTCTTCAGGCCCAGCAGTGGCTGGAGGGGAAGGGATGGCAAGTTGACCGAAGCCGCGGGACACCCGAAGCCGCCCATCCACAACTCTTACTGGGTCCGGCAGGGCCGTTTCGGGGCCGGGGAATACCCAGGCAACCATAACCCGGAGATAGCCGCTGAGAAGATCCGCGGCCTCCTGGAGGCGGGCATCACCCGCTTCATCAACCTGACCGAAGAACGGGACCTGCTCGAACCCTACGCCGGGGTCCTCAAACAGGAGGCGGAACGACTGGGGACCAAGGGGGTCCACGACCCGCACCCCATCCGGAACATGAGCATCCCCCGGGACCTGGAGGACATGACCCGGACCCTGGACGCCATCGACGCGGCGCTGGAGGCCGGCGAGTCCGTGTACCTCCACTGCTGGGGCGGCGTGGGCCGGACCGGAACCGTCGTGGGATGCTGGCTGGTCCGGCAGGGAATGACCGGGGACGAAGCCCTGGAGCAGATCAGGGAATGGTGGCGGGACGTGCCGAGGAGCTGGACCAGCCCGGTATCACCGGAGACCGGCGAGCAGCGGGACTACGTGAGGAACTGGCGGTGACGGACCTGACCTGTCAATCTTTTGTAAATCCACTCGGTTTAACTCAGTTTAACTCAACGAGTCCAAAAACCGGGATAACCGGCAGTTTCAGGCTCAATTGAGTACTGGGTTTAACTCAGTTTAACTCAAGCCAGGATTCCGGCGATGTTTGTGGAACTCCTGCAGGAGCAAACCAAGGACCTCCTGGGAGACCTGGGTTCCCTCGCTCTCTGCCTGGGGGCCGAAGGGGGTTTCTGCATGTTCCGACGGGGGCCAGTCCCCCGCCGTCCCGTTGGGGGAGACGTCGGCGGACACAAGAGGCAACTGCCTCCCAACCTCCCCCTCACCTAGGGGGCCCCGGGGTAACACCGGCAGCATGCCGGCCCCGGGGTCCTCGAACGGAAAACTGGGCGGCCAGCTCATGCCCCAGTTATCCGGGACGACGGAAGGCATTCCGGGCGGCCCGTACAGACCGGTGCGGCGGACGAAGCGGTCCCCGGGGGAGAAGTATCCCTGGAACTGGCGGCTTGCCTCGTCGCCCAAGGTGCGAAGGTAGGTCTTGGGGATGCGCTCCCATCCGCCCATGACTTCCACCACGGAGACCGGCACTCCAGCCCTGATCATTGCGACGACGAAGGTGTGGCGAAACCGGTGGGGGTGAAGATCGGGGATACCGGCCTGGTCCCCGTACCTCCTCAACACGTCGTACAGCCACTTGCCCTGCATGGGCTTCCCGTCAGGGTCCACCCAGAAGTCGTCGGTGTCGGGGTCCAGTTCCCGGCGGGCCTCCAGATACCGCCGAACAACGGCCAGGGACGCCACCCCGGAGGAGAAACGGGGCTGCCTGAACTACTTCATGCGGGCGGTCATCTACGCCAGCGGGGATCACCGGGTGTCCATGGAGCCGGAACTGGCGGAGATTCCCGCATCAGCCACCGCCGTCATCGACGCCGAGTCCTGCTCGTTGAGTTGCCGGGAAGCCGGAGAAATGCGCCATATCCAGGCCGAGGCCATCGAGCGGGAGGCCGTGAACTGGGAGGAGCGCCACAAGTGGCAGGCAGTGGGAGAGGCGGTGGTCGGAGCAGCGGCCCGGGCCTCCCGGGGAGAGCCAGCCAGAGTCGTGATGGACATGGAGGGCCGGCAGGTGCACATAATAGTCAGCGTGCCAACCCAGGAAAACGCGGCGGACCGGGAGGACGCCCGGATAATCAAGATCGACGACTGGGTGGGATACACCCTGCACCGGTCGCACCAGGTGACCGATGCCTGGGAACAGGGCATGCCGGAGGACGACGAAGAGGAGCCGGAGTAGGGTCCAGACCGGAGGGAGCGCCGATTCCCATAAGGCGAAGGGACGGTCAGGGGGAGCCCAGGGCCAGGGGGAAAGACTGCTGGGCGGGGGCGGAGCATCCACATCCGCCTCCGCCAGGGATTCCAGGATAGCGGAATCGCGCCAGGAGGCGCAGATCGCCATTTTCAGCCGCTGCCGGGCGGCAGGGGAGCGGGGTATACCCCCAGGCCGGGCTATTTGCCCCGGTCAGGGCCTCGGAGAGGAACGCGAGGGGATGGTCCGGGGCCCGGAGAACCTACCCTTTCCTGGCCACGAACACCAATGGCCCGGGACCGGCTGACCCATGTGGGTTCTCATCGAAATCGCCGTACAGGGACTCGACCCCGAGACCGCAACGCTCGAGAAGATGCTCGGCCTCGTAACGGAACAGGTATCGTTGTTGCAAGGAATGGAGCACCTGCTCCTTGCTCCCATCGGGGTACACGACATCCAGAATCAACTCGCTCTCGATCCTTTGGCTTCGGAAATCTATGGACTTGTTCCTATGCCGGAGCTCGACAGTGCCCCCGGCGTACAACCCGAACCGCTGGGGCTGCCCCTCCTCGGTGAATCCAGGACTGGCCATCCTGGGGATGTCCGGTTCCAATACGTCAAAGGCAAACTTGCCGCCCGGCTCCAGGTGTTCATGCACGCAGTGGAGACACGACAACTGCTCTTCCACCGACAGCAGGTGCAGGAAGGAGTTGAAGGGGCAGATGACCAGGCCGAACCGCTCCTCCAGTTGAAAAGATTCCATACGGCCGTGGACCAACTGGACCTCATCACGGACCTCCCGGGGCTCTTTTTCCAGGGCTTCCCGGCACCGGCGAAGCATATGCTCGGAACTTTCCAGCCCGAATACCGGCTTCCGCGACCTCGCTATGGGTATGAGAACCCGGCCCGTTCCACTGGCGAGTTCCAGTACGGGACCGTTGGACTTGCCGGCCATCCTGGTGTAGAACGCAACGTCAGGGCGATTCTGGTGGCTGGGAATCGCGTCGTAGACCTCGGCTATGAGGGGATGTTCGAGGGAACCCGACACAAGCTTCCCTCCGAGAGATGATTTTCGCCCTGGGGGGAGGGCGAGACCTGAGGTGGAGCCCATTATTTGGACAGGATCAGGGCTGAATTAAGTGAGAATCCCAACGCTCCTGCCAATGCTTGGATCCCCTTTTCCGGTGAATACCTCCTTGCACTAGAGTCCCCTTCTACGGCTTCCTGCTCCCCATGGAACACCTCGGCGGGAGTCCGGTAGCCCAGGGCCTGATGGGGCCTGAGCCCATTGTAGAACCTGAAATAGTCTTCCAGCCCCCGCTGGGCCTCCAGGACGCTGGCGTAGGCTTTCAGGTACACCTCTTCGTACTTCACCGTCCGCCACAGCCGCTCCACGAAGATGTTGTCTTGGTACCGCCCCTTGCCGTCCATGCTGATCCTCACGCCCCGGTCCTGCAGCACTTGGGTGAACTCCAGGCTGGTGAACTGGCTCCCCTGGTCGGTATTGAACACCTCGGGCTGGCCCTTGGTCAGAGCCTCCTCCAGCGCCGCGGCGCAGAAGCCGGCCTCCAGGGTGTTGGACAGCCGCCAGGACACGACGTACCGGCTGTGCCAGTCCATCACCGCCACCAGGTACAGGAAGCCCCGGGCCATGGGCAGGTAGGTGATGTCCGCGGCCCACACCTGGTTGGGCCGGGTGACCCTGACATTTCTCAGCAGGTAGGGATAGACTCGTTGCTCCGGCGCTGGCCGGCTGGTGCTGGGACGGCGGTAGATGGCCCGCAGCCCCATGGCCCGCATCAGCCGCTGCACCCGCTTCCGGCTCACCGGCATCCCCTGCCGCTCCAGCCAGGCCTTCATCCGCCTGGACCCAAAGAAGGGCGTCTCCAGGTACTGCCGGTCGATCTCTCCCATCAGGGACAGGTCCTCTGGCGATGCAGCCCGGGGACGGTAGTAGATGCTGGAACGGCTGACGCCTAACAAAGCGCACTGGCGCACCAGGGACAGGGAGGGATGCTCCCGGTCCACCATCTGCCGCCGCCGGGCCGGACTCATGGACCGGACCTCTCCGCCAAGAAATCCCGCTCCACCTTCAGCCGGCCGATCTCCTGGTACAGGCGCGCGACCAGGGTGGCGTCCTTCTTCGACTGCTGGTCATTGCCGTTGCTGAAGACCCCGGAGGCGCCCTCCGCAAGAGCCTTCTTCCAGGCCTGAATCTGTCCGGGGTGGACCTCATACCTGGCGGCCAGCTGGGCCACCGTCTCCTGGCCCTTCAGCGCCTCCAACGCCACCTTGGCCTTGAAAGCTGGGCTGTGTTTCCTGCGTCCTTGTGACATTTCCTGCTCCTTCCGACAGCAACCGCTGCCCTCAGTTTAGGAGCGGGACTCTCACTTAGCCACCTGTCCGAAATTCCGGGTCCACCTCAGGAAGCCAGGAGAATCTTGCCATCCACATTGCTGATGTGAGTGATACGTGATGCCAACACGTAAGCAGCCAGTTTGCCTATCCCAAACTGCCCTATCGGTGGTCGCGTCTTGCTATCGGCCGTAGGGGTCGTCTTGTTCGATTCAGCTACTTTCCACAACTGGTAGAACCCTTCCTGGTCCATCCCCAAACCATTGTCAATCACGAACAAAGAGCCCGAAGGCTTATCCGAATTCAGGTCGTCTGGCAGTATTACATGAATCTCGGTCGCGGCGGCATCATAGCCGTTGCTTATCAACTCCTCGATGGCTTTGTGGGGACTCCTATACAATCCCTCGGAGAACAACCTAATAATGTCATAGTTGATGGAAACTGGAATCGAGCCAAGAACATTGCCGCCTGGAGGAACTTCGCCAACTGTAACCATAGCGTAAACTCCGACAGAACTGATGGTGAACCAAGTTGGGTTACGATTATCTCACCAAAGAACCCACAAGACCAAAGACTGAGGGATTTGCCCATTATCAGTGGACAAACGATCTGGCCGGATCACATAGTGAGGTGGCTAGCGGATCCCTTCACAGCGACAGTGTAGAAAACCAGAGACCCGGTGAAAGCCCCGCCAACGCCAAATAGGAACATGCCCATGGCGGCCGGCCCGAAGCTGTGGGAGACATTGAGCACGACGACACCCAGGGTCAGGAGCAGGGCGCCAACGGCCAACAGGCCGTGGGGAGGGCGCCGGTCTACCCAGAAGGCTACTCCCACGACCAACAGGGACCCCAGGCCGAAGACGGCGGAGAGCAGGCCGAGCTGCAGGTCGGAAAAGTCGAACGGGTCGGACGAAAGCAGGCCCCAGAGGCCGTTTGAACGGCCCGCCTGGAAAAGCAGGACGGTTGCCACCAGGAGTAGGCCGAGCTTGAGATCGGGCCAGAGGTTGGGGAGCGCCATGGCGGGCATTGTATCCGCCCTGACCAGGCACGACCAATGTAGGCACGCCCTTATGTCAATGGCGGGGGGAAAGTGGGCCATGGTGGCGGAGCAAAAGTGTACCACCCGGGATGAATGGCCAGCATGAGTGTCCGGACCTACTGGTCAGGGGAAATGTCACCCTGACCCTTGCGGCGGCAACCGGTGGAGTAAGCGGGAAGGTGTACCGGGCTACCTAGTGTCGTCTGGTTCTTCTGGAGTTTGGGCGGCGGCGTTGTCGCGGCTATGCTTGAGGCGGTAGCTGTCGCCGTTCATCTCCAGGATGTGGACGTAGTGGGTCAGGCGGTCCAGCAACGCCCCGGTGAGGCGCTCCGATCCGAACACCTCGGTCCACTCGTCGAAAGGCAGGTTGGTGGTGACCAGGATGGAGCCGCGCTCGTAGCGCTGGCTGAAGACCTCGAAGAGCAGTTCCGCCCCGGTGGTGGACAGGGGGACGAAGCCCAGTTCGTCGATGACCAGCAGGCTGAGGCGGGACAGATTCCGCTGGAGGTTGAGGAGGCGCCTCTCATCCCGGGCCTCCATCAGCTCGTGTACCAGGCTGGCGGCGGTGGTGAAGCCCACGGACATCCCCCGCTGGCAGGCTGCCAGGCCCAGCCCCAGGGCCACATGGGTCTTGCCGGTGCCGCTGTTGCCCACGGCGATGATGTTCTCCCGGCGCTGAATATACTCGTAGCGGGCCAGCTCCATCACCAGTTGCTTGTTCACCGAGGGGATGGCGGTGAAGTCGAAGGTGTCCAGACTCTTGACCGTGGGGAAGCGGGCGGCGCGGGTCCGGCGCTGCACCATGCGCTGGCGGCGGTCGATGAGTTCCAGCTCGGCCAGGCGGAGCAGGTACTGGGGATGGTCCACGCCTTCCGCGGCGCACTGGGCGGCCATCTTGCCGTACTCCCGGAGGAAGGTGGGCAGCTTGAGTTCCTTCAGGTGGTGTTCCAGGAGCAGGGTCGGCCGGTCGTTCATGCCGCTCTCCCGGGCAGCAACGTCATGTAGTCCCCGGCGGAGGTGGTGCAGACCCTGACCCGGGGCAGGTAGGGATAGAGTTCCAGGTCCAGGCGGGGCGGCCGGCCCTCCAGCCGGCAGAGCACCAGGTGCTTCACCGCGTCGAAGCTCAGTGCCCCCAGGCGCAGGGCGTCCCTGACGGCGGCATGCACCTCTTCCAGCCTGAAGCTCTCCATGAGCCTCAGAACCTGGACGAACTCCCGCTTGCCCCGCCGTCCCATCCTGGCCTCCAGGAGGCGGCGCAGGGTGGCGAACTCCTCGGGGAGGTCCCACCCCTGCAGGGGCGCGGCCTGGTCCAGGGCCGCCGTCTTCTGCTCCAGCAGCGGCAGGTAGTGGATGGGTTTGTAGATGAAGTCGTCCCGTTCGTAGGAGCGGGGGTGCTGGGCAATGACCTCCGAGCCGCAGCTGATCACCACCCGGTCCACGTAGCCCCGCACCAGGACATCCCGGTGCCCGTAGGCCACCGGCGCCGAGTAGTCGTTGGTCCGGTACCGGACCAGGGACAGGGAACTCACCCGGCCCGCCCGTTTGTCGCAGGCGTCGTATGCTGCTGGCGGCAGGGGCAGCAGGGTCTCCAGGTCCCGTTCCATACGCTGGCCGATGGTCTCGGTGTGGCCCCGCAGCTTGCGGTCCATCCGCGCCAGGCAGCGGCGCTCCAGGTGGGTGTTCAGCGCCTCGAAGCTGTCGAAGGAGGGAATTGGCACCAGGAAGTTCCGCCTCATGTAGCCCACCAGTCCTTCCACCTTCCCCTTGTCGTTGCCCTTGGCCGGGACGACCGAACCGGTCCTCGAACAGGTAGTGGGGACTGGAGTTCGCTGAAGGCCTGGGTCCGCTTACGGCGGCCATCCCCAAGTATCTTCGCCACCGCCAGCCTGGTGTTGTCGTACAGGATGCCCTGGGGAACTCCTCCCAGGAAGGAAAAGGCCGAGACGTGGCCGTCCAGGAAGGCCTCGGTGGTCTCGGCGGGATAGGCCTTGATGAAGCAGCCGTCGCTGTGGGGCAGGTCCAGGACAAAGCAGTGGGCTTTCCGTTCCAATCCACCGATGACCACCAGGGCCTCGCCGAAGTCGCACTGGGCGTGCCCCGGGGAGTGGGACAACGGCACGAACATCTCCCTGGTCTGGCGGCGGTGCTCACGGACGTAGTCCTTGACGATGGTGTATCCGCCATCGAACCCATACTCGTCCCGCAGCCGCTGGAAGATCCTCTGGGCGGTGTGGCGCTGCTTCCGGGGATGCCGGAGATCCTCTTCAAGGATGCGGTCGATGACGCCGGTGAAGGGCTCCAGCTTGGGTCGGCGAGGTGCGGTCTGCCGCCGGTACCCGGGCGGGGCCGAGTAGGCCAGCATATTGCGCACCGTGTCCCGGTGCAGACCAAACACCCGGGAGGCCTCCCGGATGCTCATCCCCTCCACCATCACCGATCGCCGGACCCGCAGGTATACGTCCACCTGGAACATCCATCCACCATCCATTGGCTCAACTTCGAACCTATGGATGGCGGCAGGCGGTACATTTTTCAACCGCCGTTTTTCAGCTGGTCAATCCGCCTGCCTGGAACACTTTAACTCCGCCGATTACAACTTGGTCTCAGGTAGGACATCTCCAGTTGGCCCGAGTAGTCCATGAGACGGTGTGCAGTTGCAGTTTTGAGCCGGAGTTGGGAGTCGGGCTTCCATACGACAAGCTAAGACTGTTCCACTCTCTATCCTGGACTTCAGGCACCCATAAACGGTGAAACTCACAGGTAGCACAGCGCCGGGGACGGCTGGTTAGTCTACAATCCCACCACCAACCTGGCCCAAGGGCCATTTTCCCGCCGCCATTGACACGGAGAAGTTCCGCAGCGGGGTCGGGTGCTTCACTATGCTGGATCGGAGGCAGGAATGACCCCTCCCTGTCAACTACAAGTGAAACTCAGGAGAAGAGGGCCGACCCAAGCAGTTGGATCAGCAGGAGGAGTTCAGAGTGGCATCGGCAACTGGGAGGGGGCGTCGATGAACTCAAGCATAGCGTCAAGATCAGCGAAATCGCCCCTACGACGGGATGGGCCCGACCCCGAGACGCGCAAAGAAGGATAGTCCGATAATTCCATGTCCCGGAGGACTCTCTTGCAATGGGATTCAATGAATGGAGTCCCAGTAAGAACAAAGTCTCGCACCTCGGAATACCGGTGCTGACAACCAGAAAACTGGTCGCCCAGCAATTTTTGCAATGCAGGGAGGTCCGGCTCATCACCGAATAGGGCCATCTGGGCGGGATCCGTTGCATCCGAGAACCGAAAACGCCCGGACGGGTCGACTTTCCACATAGCTTCTTTCATCTTCTCAAGGCCCTTGAGATGACCAGTGCCGTAGAAGAGGTAATAGTCAACGACATCCTTGTCATTTCTCATCTCGAAGGAACGGACATACTTCGCACCCCCAGCCGACCTCAACTGGGAATCGTACAGGGACCACAGTTGGCGGTTGCGCTTCCTGGAATCGGGCTCATGAATTACCTCCGCCCAGTCATGGCAACCAAAGAGAGCGTCGAAGTTGGCATCCTGTCCATGGACAGCGATGAACCGGTTTATCTCCTCGTACATAAAGTTGATGAATACCTCCGCACGAGGGAGTTGTAGTATGCGCCGGACGATCTCCATAGGAAAACCAGTCCAACCAAAAGGGTCTATGAACACGAACATGGGAGGAGGAGCAAGACTGGACTCCAATTTGTCGAGATACTCGGTCATGACCTGCTCAAAAGGACTCGCAGAACGGACATCGACATGGAAATGAGGAGGGAAACGGCGGGAATCAAGCAATTGAGCCAGGTGGCGAGCCCGCTGAGTTTCCAGTTCATAGAAAACGAAATGGACATCAGAGGGGAGCATATGGGAAACCCTTGCGGCGGATTCCAAGGCGATAAGGGGCGAACCCGTCTCCCCTCCTGTGTATTCTCCAGGCCCTGCGAACCCGTCAAAATAATATAGCTCAAGGGCAGTACCTATCCCCAGTATCGGAAACCATGCACCCAGATACTGACGCAGGATTTCGTGCTTGGCAGCGGTATGGGGAAGCAGTTCCCATGTAACACCGGAAGGGGCAGCCATAAACCTTGATCACCTCGATTAACTTGTTGAATACCACCTACGCATCAGCGAGTACCAAGGGCAAGCCATTATGCTCGACACCATCCAGCAGACGCCCGCCCGACTTGGGGCGTAACCCGCCCCACTGCTTGAAAAAGAAGGGAACATCACTCACGGCACAGAGGTCCCGTACATCACACACCCAATCCGCCTCGACGGGACGAGCGCCAGGGCCACTCTCGCCTCCAACGATCACCCAGGAGATCCCGGCCAAGTCCAACTGGTCCAGGGGCCCCAACAGGGGTTCGAGGGATAAGAACTTGACCGACACGGGTGCCTCCTGCAGGTGCTTCACCCTGACCAAGGCGGAGCTGTCCTCGACCGAAACCCCGCACCAAATGTGGGAGGGCACGACTGAAGACCTGTACCGGGAGAGGAGATAGTTCCTCATCAGCGAACTGCGCTTGGTGAGGACTTGGAACATGTGCCAATCTGCCTGCTCCATGACACGGAATACTCTGTCTACGAAGTCCCAAGGCACCTCTTTATGAAAAAGGTCGCTCATGGAATTCACGAAGACCCGTCGGGGTCGCCGCCAACGGAGGGGTTGGCCCAAACGGTCGTCGCGGAGCTGAAGATCGAACCCATGCTCGTAAGGATGTCCAATGACGCCTCGAAACCGCTCGGCGAACCGTTCAGCGTAACAGTTATCGCAACCCCGGGAGACCTTGGTGCAGCCCGTAACCGGGTTCCAAGTCGAGTCGGTCCATTCAATTGCGGAGTGGTCTGCCATAACTCTACCTTGGAGCAGGGACGACAACCACGTTGTCCGGTAAGTTCAGATTTAGCACCTAATCCGTCAGAGGAGGTCAGCACGGAGACCATACAACAAAAGGACCGGGGGCAGCTAGAGGCAACTGTCAGTGGTATTGTGGCTTCTTCCCTAACCCAGCTTCGGTCCATCAAGCAGCAGAGTAAGGCTAACTCTCACTCACCACTCCATCCTGATCCCATCCCTGGCGCTGGGAACCATCGCCTTCGGGAACCCCCTTCCATTCCCCTGGCTGCCCAGGATCCGGTTCTCTCCGGCAACTGCAGCCTCGTCACAGGACTGGTACACAGCCCCACCGCCGTCGTCGGGATCAGGTGCCCCCGTGGGAGTGGGACCAGGCCAGGTGACGGGCTCTTCCCGGACGACTTTCACTGCCAGACGGCCAACGTTGGTCCCTAGCATCAGGTACGCAGGGGAGCAGGCCAGCATGGTCATCAGGAAGACCCGACCTGACCAGATTGATGGCTTCGGCACAGAAGCATTTAACATCAGGTACACTGGGAATTAGACCTGGAACGCTCCCAGAACGAGAACCGCTCTATCATGTGGCAGGCTTGGGGGAAGCCTACACCAGACTCTCGATTGAGCCCAATGAGTTCCGAGACGTCGTTAAAACCGACGGGCGACTTGAAAAGGGCCTACCGGTGGGGCTGAGACAAGATACCCTCCCAACTCCCTCTCCAGACGCTCCACCAAATCCCGGCCCCTGGGGGCAGACCGCAACAACTTGATCCCCTCTTCAAAAGGCTCTTCACAAATCTTCCATGCTATTGTGGATGCCAACGCCGAACGGTCAGAACTTGGGAGAGCCTCGAAATCGACGGGAGAGACATATACGTTGGTAAGGTTTGCAAAGGCATTCAGATCAAGACGCTTCCGGGAAGTCGGATTTGTGGTGGTCCAACTCCTCACTTCCTGGGAGATACCCCGGACATCACTATTGCCGGTGTGTGGGTGGGAAAGAACAAGCCATGTCCGCCCGTTGATCAGCAGGACGTTGACCGCCGACCATATGGATTTCCTCCTCGAACCCCTCCCGTACCCAAAGGGGATGAATTCGGAAAAAGCGTACCTGACGCTGGGAAAGAACTCCACGACGTGGTGGATAAGCCCTAGGGCTGACGCATCGCCGAGAATCCGGCGGTCATAACCAGACTTCGCACGGCTGACCGCGGTTAGTAGACTGGACAATTCCTTGAGCCTCCCCAGGCAACTCTGGACGCCGAACCGGTTGTCTGCATCAGACTGTTCAGAAAGGGCGCTGATTGCGGTTTTCTCCACACCCCTCAACTGGCTGAACCGGAACAGCAAAGTCCTGTAGGCAAGCACGAATAGTGAATCCATGAACTGGCCCAACCCAGTTGGCGGCTCTCGGTCATCGAGAATCCTACTTCCTCCCAGGTCAGGAATTTCCAAATTGTCGGCAGCCCCCAGGTAACGGGGATTCGAATCGTGAAGACTACAGGCGAAGTGCGCAACGCTCGCCTCCCCAACCCCCACTGAGCGGGGTGGAACCGCGTCTATATCCCAAAGCCATTTGGTGGCAGGGCGGCCAGCGACACCCTTGGTCAGGGGGATGAGATGATTGATGTCCGGAAAAACCGCCAGGACATACCGGCCCCGAGGGCCGGGCGAAGCTATCTCCTCCAACGAGCCAGCCTCTTGAATGGAGTGGCTACCCCGACTGGCGTCCGCAGCACACGTTACTGGAAGAGACCAATCCTTCCCACCGAACCCTACGGGAAAGAGACACGTGGGAGAGATTTCATCAGCCAACCCTGCCCGAGCTCTGGAAAGCGTTACCATGGCCCCTTCCAGGTCAGAAGGGGCCATGAACTCCAAACCCCATTCTCGGACGATAGCTCCCCAGAATTGGGAAGGAAGAAGCTTAACCCGCAAGAAACAACCTCTCTTTTTTGCACTTCACACCAATAATATCCACTCCGCCTCCGACGGAAAACGCCGAACTGTCACCAATGACCCTGGCGGAACCAATGTGGCGCCACATACCCGCTCTCGACACCACTCCCATCCAAGGCTGGACCGTTATCCGCCCAAGGAATCGCCGGCGAAATGCCCTCCGCCACATCCTCCATTTTTCTCCCGTAGATCCCCGAAAGAACTGGCCCCTCGGATCCCTCCCCAATAACGGTGTATACAATTGTATACTGCTTGACACAGCAAGTGATATTATCTACAATCACCTGCAACAACCTGTGGCGAGCCATGTGCCAGCCGCGGGAGGTGGAAGGATGTTGGAACAGGCATTACTGGAAGAAAGGGAAGCGCTGGAGAAGGAACAGCTTCTCCTGAAGGCCCAGGCCTCGGAGATCGAGGCCCGGCTCCAGGAGATCGAACACCGCCTGGACCTGGTGAACGCCCTAATGGGAACGACCAGCATTAGCGCCACGCCCCACTCTGGAAGGAACGGGACGGCGCCCAAGCCCAGGGCGGTGGATGTGGCCTTCGAAGTTCTTTCCGACCAGGCCCCGGAGCCCATGTACTACAAGGACCTCGCCGGTGAGGTCACTGCCAGGGGAGGTGACCTGTCGGGGGAAAACGCCGCCCAGATCCTGGTCGCCCGCCTGGTCAACGACGAGCGGTTCGTAAGGCCCATCCGCAAGGGCTTCTACGCCCTCAGGAAGGACTACCCCAACGCCCAGAATGTCGGTCAACGGAAGCCCCGGGGCCGAGCCCGGAACTCCAGGTAACACCCAGTTCGCGCCAAGGAGGGACCCCAGGTGACCAGCCAGTTCGTAACGCCACCGGCCAACATGGTGAACGAGGTCCGGAACATCGTCGACAGCTACGGGATGGGACCACTCAGAGCCCTCGCCCAGGAGCCGGTCCAGAACGCCAAGGACGAGAAGAAAGGAAAGACGGTCCGGGTGGACTACCAGCTCCACCGTAGGCAATCCCAGGATGGAAGGGAATACTACCTGCTCACCGTCACCGACAGTGGGACAGGAGGCCTGAAAGGTCCAGTGCTGCCCAGGGAACAACTGCAGGAGAGGGGATATGTCCTGAAGGACGGCGAGAACTGGGCCGCCTTTGAGGGGCAGGGATTCACGGAGAAGAACGAAGGAGATCTGGGCTGCCGGGGCCAGGGAAAGTCCGCCGCCCTCTACCACTCAAATCCGGGGGCGTTCATGAACGACGGCCGGGACCGGCTTCTGATGCTGTACGACACCCTTTTGGAGGACGGAGAGTACCGCATGGGGGTGAGGTACGCTGATCCCGTAGATGGAATCCTCTCGCCACCGCTCTTCGACGACGACGCTAAGCTCACGATCTGGGAAGAGTACAAGGTGGAAGAAGGTTTAACCGTGTCACTGGGACTTGACCACCTGGACCAGCCAGGAACAAGGATCATCATCCCCTTCCTCCTGGATGAGACCGTGGAAGCCATCCATTCCGGGGAACTGCACAGATGGCTCCAGAGATCCTGGTGGAGGGCAATCCAAACGGGAGAACTGGAGATCAACGTCATCGACGAGGACGAGAACTTCAGCACAGTGGAGGTTCCCAAGTGGTGGAAGAACGAAAACTCAAGCAAGAGCGGCTCTCAGATTAGGGAATACAGGAACTTACCCGTGGGAGACGGCCTCCTGATCAAGAGGGTCGTCGTCCAGTATGCCCCAGAACTGGAAGCCGACGAGATCGAAGGCCACGCGGTCCAGTACGGTGGTGTGCAACTCCTCCGTAACAAGCAATGGATCGAGACCCTGGGCGTCTGGGACCAGGTTACCCAGGAATACCGCCCAGGGTTCAGGGCATATGCCGAGTTCGACAGAAAACTTGAGGCCGAGCTCAAGACATCAGAGAAATCTCAGCACGAAAGTTTCAACGGACAGAAGAAATACGTAACTGAGACCAGGCAGGCAATCCTTCAAGCCGTCAAGGAATTCACCGAAGAACAGGGCTGGGCTAAGCCCACGCAAACTGAGACCATCTCCAGAAGGGACCACGAGCATGCCGCCGAGTTCCTGACCGCCTTCACGACCCCCAAAACGCCGAAGCCGGGAGCAAACAAGAAGGGCAACCCCAACAACCCCCATCCAACCCACGACTGGGAATGCCAGCTTTTTCTGCAATTCCCGGACCCGAAAACATCCCGGGTGGACTGGGGGCAGTCACTCGCAGGAGTCACTGTTACCGCAGACGTCAGACCGGCCCCGGAGAACCGGTGGGCGACGGTCGACCTGGAGATGACCAGAAAAGAGGACCGGACGTCCCAGGTGGTCTTGACCTCCCAGGTGGAGTTCTTGGGAGAGCCGGTGGAAATCCCCTTCGGAGACTTCCAGATCATCAAGGGACATGCCCATACCGGACAGATCACTTGCCCGGAGCCCGGGGAATACATCCTCAGGGCCAGCATCAATCACGCCGGACAAAGAGTAGACACGAAGGCAAGGCGCATCCATGTGGAGGTGGAACCGCCCCCACCACCGGAAGGTCACCCCTACGCGATCTCGATCTCATCTCAAAACCTCTCCAACCCCGGGAGAACCAGGGTCAACTCAGGGGACGAAGTGTTGGTCCAGGTGACCATCAAGAACCGCACGCCTGGAGCCTCAACGTTGGAGGTGAACGCCAGCCTGGGCGACCTGCTCATTTGTGACGAAACCGTCATTCAAGCACCAGGAACTCCCGCGGGGGACACGGCTAATCCGAAAGCAGCGGGCTCCGAGCACATCTTCCTGTTCACAACTTTCCCTGACGACGCACCGGAGTCCGCCTTGGAGCTGGCGCCCGGGCGGCACTTGATCAGGGCCGACCTGAGAATCCAGGGAGACGACGAGGTGACAGCCCACGCCAGTCACACCATATTCTTCGAGGTGGACCCGGGCGGAACCCGCCCTGACCTGCCCTTCGAGTTGGAGGCCATAGAGGACGAGGGGAGCCACCCCATGTGGGACCTGCAGGACCGCCCCGATGGGCGACTTGTCCTGATGTTCCCATTGGGATACCCGATCCGTCAGGAGCTCCCCGAGTCAAGGAACGGCAACCGGGCAGGGGGGAGGAGAGCCTTCCTCAACGAAATCTGCGCCCAGGGGCTCCTGGAATGGGCCCTGGACCCGCTGAAGAATGGCGACACCTCCAACATGGACATCCTGAAGAACAGCGCCTCCGGAGACAACCTCAGAGATCAGTACAGGGAGGATTTGGAGAGGCTGGAGCAGGGCCACGGAACACAAAGAAAGGAAGAACCCAGGCAGTACGACGTGCTGAGAAGGCAGACCGTGGCCACCATGCTCCGGATCTACCAAGAGCCGAACTGATGGCCGTCAAGATGTGGGACCTGGACGAGTCCGGGAACATGACCAGCACCATCCGGAAGGATGGACAGACCGGCATACGGGCCGAGGAGTCCCGAACCCAGGCAGAAGCCCTGGACCGGGAGATTGACAAGCTGCTGGACCAGGCGATCAACCTCCTGGTCCAGCAGGACCCCAATCCCCGCCACACCGAGTTCGCAAAGCGCTGGGCCATCGGAAGAGCCATAGCGGAGTCCGGGATCTTGGACTCCCCCCACATGGAACCCGGGGAACGGGCAGACCTGTGGAGGGCCATGGCTCGGAAGTGCCGTCTGGGAGTCAGGCACAGCGGCAAGAGAAGTCCCAGATCAAAGTGGAAGGGCCTGATACCAGGACGGGAGATGGAGCCGAAGCGCATCCAGGACGACATCTTCGGACTGGGGATGTGGCTCCAGGAGCAGGAACTGGAAGACGCCAAGCTGGCCTTTGGACAAGGGCTGCACAACGCCAAGCAGATCTGGTCACGGGAAGCCCTCCGCAGCAGGAACTTCCGGGATGCCCTGGCCGCCTACTTCTCGGAACTAGGAAACGAGGAGAGGGAGGAATTGTACGTGATACCCCAGTATGCCCAGCTGGCCAAGGCCCTCCGGAGCAGGTGGCCCAGCAGAGGTAAGGGGTCCGCGAAGAGGCCGGTGCATTACAACCCCGATGATCTGCTGGAAGAAACCAGGAAGGTCCTGAATCCGCTGGCGGAGAGAATGTTGGAGGGAATGAAGACCGGATATGAAACCCCGTAACCGACAGATCCGGACCAGACGGGTCGGAAGACGCCAAGCGGTCGCCATGAAGAGATTCACAAGAAACCCGGTGTTTTCCAGAGTCCCGAGAGGCTTCTGGAGACGCTTTCAACATAGGTGGGGGCAGCCGCTGCAATTGCTGGAAATGGTCATCTCCGCTGGCGAATATTTCGGCACAGACTCCAAAGCCGCCAGGTTCAAGACGATGGACGAAACCTACTGGGGAACTCTCCGCAGCCTCCACTCCAGGACATGCCTCCATGCCAGGGCAGTCCTTGCCCTCCTCCACAACGGGTTGGTGGACCCAGCGACTGTTGAATGGCGCGTCTGCCACGAGACGGCCACCATAGCCCAGTTCATAGCCATCAACCCGGAGATGGCCCCTCGCTACATGAGGTACTCTCTGGTGAATAAACGACGATTGGCGAAATCCCTCTTGGATAGGGGACACCCTGAAGCACCCACAAAAGAAGAGTTCGATAGACTCGAGCGGACGGCGGATCAAATCGAGAATGAAATCGATGTCAATGCTCTACGATAGTGTCCGCTTGAACTGCTCAGGGAAAATGTCCGCCTATGAAGGACGTGACATTGAACCAGAGAGAGCAAGCCAGACTCCAGGTACTCAACAGCGTGATGGAATATCAACTACCCAGATCTCAGGCGGTCGAACTTCTGGGGATCAGTGAACGCCAGCTCCGGCGAGTCCTGGCGGCCTACCGGAGGGACGGGGCCGCCGCACTGGTCCACGGCAACCGAGGCCGCCAGCCCCGCAACACCATTCCCGAAGAGGTCGCCTCCGCCGTGGTCATCCTGGCCAGCGAGAAATACGCCGGCTTCAACCACAGCCACCTGGCCGAGGTGCTGGCGGAACGAGAGGACATTCACCTGAGCCGCCAGACGGTAAGCCGCCTCCTCAACCGCCACGGCCTGCCCAGCGCCAGACGGCACCGTCCACCCAAACATCGGGTACGGCGTGAGCGGATGCCCCAGGAGGGCATGCTCCTGCAGATCGACGGCAGCCACCATGCCTGGCTGGAGGAGCGGGGACCCCGGTTCGTTCTGCTGCTGGCCGTGGATGATGCCACCGGCACGGTCGCCAACGCCGTCTTCCAGCCTGGGGAGGACACCCGGGGCTACTTCCAACTGATGGAAGGGGTCATCCGTCGCTATGGGCTCCCCCTGGCCCTCTATGGCGACCGGCACGGGGTCTTCAAGTTTGCCGGAAAGCCCCGCCATATCCAGCCGCCGGTGGAAGCCACCCACTTCAGCCGAGCCATGCAGGAACTGGGCATTGAGCAGGTCTTCGCCCGTTCTCCCCAGGCCAAGGGCCGGGTAGAGCGTATGGCGGGCACCTTCCAGGACCGGCTGGTCAGCGAGCTAAGGCTGGCTGGCGTCGCCACCATCGACCAGGCCAACGCCGTGCTGCAGGACTTTCTGCCCCGGTTCAACCAGCAGTTCCGCGTCCCGGCCCAGCAGGCCCAGGTAGCCTACCGCTCCTTGGACTCATCCCTGTCCCTGGAACGGATCCTCTGCTTCAAGCACACCCGCCAGGTGGCCAGGGACAACACCGTCAAGTTCCAGTGGCGTACCCTCCAGTTGCTTCCCAGTGAGGAACGGCCCAGCTATGCCGGGACCAAGGTGGAGGTCCTGGAGCAAAGCAATGGCCAGCTCATGGTCCAGCACAATGGGGAAGTGATCGCCCATCGGGAAGCTCCGCCCAGGCCCGGCGCCTTGAGAGCTTCCAACGGCGCGCTGGCGCCCACCCCGGAGATGGCCCAGGTGGTCAGGAACCTGGCACGGCACGGCCTCACCAGATTGCAACTCCAGCGCCTGGCCACCCTGGAAGCTGCTGTCCCCCAGCGCCAGGAGGACGCTGAACCCCCCAGGCCCGATGCTCCACCGCCCCGGGAGGCTACCCCGCGCAAGCAGGCCCTTTGGAAAGCCGTTCACCACGCCAGGCTTCAGGGTGTCTCCCTACGGGGCATCGCCAGGGACCTGGGTATTTCCCGAAACACGGTCAGGAAGTACGTGGAACTGCCGGCTCCGCCCGTCAACCGGACTGCCAGACGGGCCGCTTACCTATCCACTCAGGACAGGACTAATGGACATTTTCCCTGAGCACTTAACCGGACCTTTTTGCTGGACATCGACAAAATCGAGCAGGCCTACGGAAAACCCCCGGGGGCGAATCCCTATGCCTGGGGCGGCGTGCAGAACTTCAGGGAAATCGAAACCATGGTGTCCGAGAACGAAGGTGACTTCCAGTTGAGAGGGGAATACATCCATGCCAGCGAACGAGTCCATGCCGAACCCAACGCCGGCAAACCCCTCGAATTGAGGGACGGTAGTAGAGTATTCCCAACCGGCCCTGTGAATCTAGGGTTGACTGCCCCGGCAGACCTCACATCCATCTCGATAATGGGGGCTACGCAAGCCCTACTGCGGAACGCAGCCATGACAACCCAGGATGAGGGAAGGCTGGGGGAACTGACCAAAGGGGCGAGGATGGTCGGAGTAGCCTGCTGGCTCTCAGACCCCGGGATCATCTGCCAGGAGTGTGGGGGATATACCCAAGGTTCGCCTCCCGGGGAAATCCCACCAAGAGACCGCCCTGAGCCTTGCTCATGTTGCCCCACCGCCAACCGGCGGGCATTCTCCACAGGGTAGGGCTGGTTCATGTATAATCCGGAGGCAATCTTCCTGCAAACTTAGAAGCCTTCCGGTCCGCTCCCCCGCTCGACCAGGAAGTGAGCTGCCACGGACATCGGACGTAACCATGGTAGGATCCAACCAAGAGCGGGACCGATGTTACCTTTCGCTAAAGTCCCTTGGACACTTGCCATGCAGACGTAACCGGTGGTATAATTGCCATTGATAGAACCCCCCAACGCCTCCCGTAAGATCGGCGCACCATGGGGGGGCATTCTTTTTACCCGGCTGCATTAGATTGACCCAGCAACCCGTAGGCAACGCATCATCTTTACACCTCACCTCCGTCACCGACCAGATTCAAAACCTGGTCGACCGAGGGATGGTGGTGAATGACACCGCTCTCGCGGAAAGATGCCTGAACCACATAGGCTTCCAGCGCCTCAGCTTATACTGGAGGCCTTTCGAGTCCAAGAAGACGGGACAGCAAGGGAACCCGTTTAACAATGGTACGGCTTTTGGGGCCGTAATGGCCCGCTACCTCTTTGACCAGCGACTCAGGTCCCACATGCTGGAGGCCTTCAGCTTCATCGAAGTGTCAGTCAGAACACAGTGGGCACACCAGCTTGCGTATGAATATGGACATGGAGAGCACGCGCACCAGAACGGGGCTCTGTTCAACCAGTACCACAATGACAACATGAAGGAGCTTGAAAGAACCTACCAGCAGATATCAAACCAGGAGAATTCCAGTTTCCAGCAGCTGGCCCTCTGGGACGTGATACACGCCATGTCTTTCGGGCAACTGTCCAAATGGTACTCAAGCACTCGCGACCGGAAAATCAGGCAGTCCATCTCACAACAATACGGGATGGACGAATCCGTCCTTCGTTCCGCCCTACGGCACCTCACCAAGATCCGCAACATATGCGCTCATCACGAAAGATTATGGGACTTGAACATCAGCGCAGGGCTAAAAATTCCCAATAACCTCGGGAAATCCCTGGAGACAGGGAAAGCGTTCAACCCCCAGGGTCAAGACAAGGTCTACAACGCCATAGTCATGACTGCCCACCTGATGGAGGTGATCACGCCCAACGGGGATTGGACAGAGCGGTTTCTGCAGCTCAGAGAATCGGATTCATACAAGTCGATACCGGAAGACGGCATGGGATTTCCCACTGACTGGGAGGAACACGCTCTCTGGAAAAGGCATCTGCATGAACCAGGTTGCAATTTAGTTCGGTTAAGACCCATCTGAGGAAGTTGCACCCCAAAGATTCTAGAGTAGCCTGCACGAATCGTGTGGCGGAGGCCAGACCCACTGAGAAATTTTCGAGGGGTCTGGACAAGTGGAGGCTTGAACTGGTCGGAGAGACCCAACCCAAGTAGACCGTGAAAGCGGTAGTCCCCACACCAGCACCAGCCCGACATCCAGAGAAACGAGATTCATCTCAACCAGCGATGGCCATGCTGGTCATCCTCCCGACCCCCTCCTGCACCATCCCCGTCGCCGAGGCTCCGGCGCCAGCTCCCAGCCCCGAGCCTTTCCATCGCGTGGGAGATCCGGAACCCTTCTCCGGCGAATCCAGGCGTGAGGACGCCCTTCAGGAGTTCCGGGAGACCCAGCGGCTCCAGGGCGAGCCCAGCCGGGTCATCCTGAACTGGCTCGGGAACCCCCACACTGCCCTGGGCATTGACGAAGCCGCCATCCGGAGTTTCACCGCCGCCTTGGAGTTAGACAACCTCCCCGCCGACCGGGTGAGCCGGGGTACGGTGCTCATGAACAGCGGGAACTGCCCCGGGGCCAAGGCCGACGCCCGGGCCGTCCTGGACCAGGAACCCAGCACATCCCAAGTTGTCCACACCCACGCCGAAGCCCACGTCATCCTGGCCAACTGCCACACCCTGGCCCGGGACCTGGCAGCCGCCCTGGAGCATGGCGAAGAAGCCCACGCCACCGCCAAGGACCACGGTAACCCAGAAGGTCGGTCCAGGCCATGGGCCGACAGCGGGAGTCCATCCGGGCGGTCCGGGATGGCTGGCTTCTCCCAGCGGATGTCAGTTTCGGACCTTCCCTCAAGCACCCAGGCCACAGGGGGAGGCTGGCGAGCTTCCCATGGATGCAGGACGGCGTGAACGCCGATGAAGGGAAGGTCCTGGGCGAGATGGTACCCGCACCTCCTTTTGGAGGCAAGGAAGCGGAGTCCTTCCTAGATATGCTCCTCATCGCCCAGGCGAGGATACCTGTCTCCCCCGGCAGTGACAGCAGGCCATTGACCTGCGAACATCGGTTCTATATCATCTCCCGGCCCAGCCGGGAGTGGGGCCTTCCGGGGGGACTCCGACCTCCCGGGAGAGCCGATGAGCCGGGAAATAAGCGGAGCAGGACCGGACCGGAACGCCGCGGGGCGAGAGGGAAAAATCGCCTGCGTCCTGGTCACCCACCTGCGGGCCCGGGTGGAGATGCGGAAGCAACCCCACCTGCGGGACCAACCCGTCCTCATCGTTGACCGCTCCCAGGGCCGGCCCCTGGTCGTCGACCGTTTCCCCGCCGCCAAAGGCGTTGCCGCCGGAATGACCCTGGAACAGGCCATGTCCCGCCAGACCGGCGGGATTGTCCTGCACGCCGACGAGTCCGGCTACCGCCGGGCGTTCCAATGGATGCTCACCTCCCTGTAGGGGGTCAGCGACCGGGTGGAAGGAGGGGATCTGGGCACGGCCTACGTGGGCCTGGACGGGCTGGAGGCCCTCTACGGCGGCGAGGCCCGGCTGGTGACGACCCTGCTGAATGCCGTTCCCCAGGACCTGGGGCCCCGGGTCGGCGTGGGCCACGCCAAGTTCCCCGCCTACGTCGCCGCCCGCACCAGCCAGTCCCAGGGGGCAGCCAGGGTCCCTCAAGACGCCGCTGGGTTTCTCGCACCCCAGTCGGTGGACCTCCTGCCCCTTCCGCTCAAGGTCAGGGATGAACTGCACCGCTTCGGGCTGCACACCCTGGGGGATGTGGCCGCGATGACGGTGGATGCCATGTCCAACCGGTTCCGAGCCCAAGGGCTTCGGGCCTGGGAGCTGGCCCAGGGCATCGACGACGCCCCCCTGGTACCCCTGCGCTACGAGGAAACCGTCTCCGAACACACCGCCCTGCCCTTCGCCTCGGCGTCCCAGGAGCTCCTGCTGACCGCCGTGGATACCCTGCTGCGCCGGGCCTATTCGCGCCCGCGGATGCGGGGCCGCTACGCCGGCGGCGCGGCACTGGAGTGTGTCCTCTACCGGGCCTCCCCCTGGGAGAGGCATTTCCACTTCAAGCAGGCCGTGGGGGACTGGCGGCAGGCCTCCCGCATTCTCCGGGACCATCTGGAAGCCGAGCACCCCCAGGCCCCGATGGAGGACCTGGCCCTGTCCTTGTCCAACCTCACCGGGGAATCGGGTACCCAGCTGGGCCTGCTCACGGACCTGCGGGGAGACCGGGAGCGGCGGCTGGCCCTGGCGGAACGGCAACTCCAGGCTCGGATGGGCGGCAGGCCGGTCCTGCACCGGGTGGTCCAGGTTGCGCCCTGGCATCCTGCCCCGGAGATGCGGGCCATGCAGGTCCCCCTGGACTCCTCCAGCACCGGAGGCATGAAGCCCCTGTCCCTGCCATCCCAGGTGGACGTCCGGAAGGGACCGGAGGGCGAACCCGCGGCGGTGCTGTTGGGAAACAGGTGGCAGAGGATAGCCAGGATTGAAGACCGCTGGTGCTTCGACCTGTGGTGGATGCCCCAGCCCTTGACCAGGACCTATTACCGGGTGGCTCGGGAGGACGGCGGGGAGATGACCCTGTTCCGGGACCAGCAGGAGGACCGATGGTTCCAGCAGGACGGTTAGGAGCAGGCGCTCCCGATGGCCGCCGCCCACGACTGGCGGTGATGTGACAACGCCCCAGCGCCGTGGGAAAATATCGCCTGGGAGCGACACACTGATATGTGCGGCAGATACAGTCGGATCGCCGATTTGGGCGAACTGGCCCGGAGGTTCGGGTTCGATGGCGGCTGGCTTTCCCTCGAACCGGCCTACAACATCGCTCCGACGCAGCAGGCCCTCACAGTCCGGGAGAAGGGCGAGCACCGCGAGGCCGCCCTCATGCGCTGGGGCCTCATTCCCTCCTGGGCCAAAGACCCGTCCATTGGCAACCGCATGATCAATGCCCGGGCGGAGACCATTGCGGAGAAGCCCTCCTTCCGCACCGCCCTCCGCAGGCGGCGGTGCCTGGTGCTGGCCGACGGGTTCTACGAATGGCAGAAGGCGCCGGGGGGCAGGGCCAAGCGCCCCATGCGCATCATCCTGAAGTCCCGGGAACCCTTCGCCTTTGCCGGCCTGTGGGAGACCTGGCGGGACCCGGCAGGGCAGGTCATCCCGTCCTGTACCATCATTACGACCGGGGCCAACCGGCTGCTGGCGCCCATCCACCACCGGATGCCGGTGATACTGCCCAGGGAGTCGGAAGCCCTATGGCTGGACGGCTCCGTCGATGACGCCGGCCTGCTGGAACAGATGCTCAATCCCTACAACGCCGACGCGATGGACGCCTACGAGATTTCCAAGCTGGTCAATTCCGCCGCCAACAACACGCCGCAGGTTGTGGAACCTGTGGAACAGGAGCTTGCCGAGCTCGGAATGAGAGAGGACGGCGCCGTGTGGCCTCCCTACTGAGGGTGCGGCGGGAGAGCCCTGGGTAGACTTGCCAATCAAAAGACCGTAGGCAGGGGATGCCCAAGGGGTGCCGACATCGCCAGTCCGGCGAAGGGGGAAGGCCCTCCCAGGGCGGCATCCTCACCCTGGAAAAGTGACCATGTTCCAGATTCCCATCGAGCGGCTCCAACTGTCTCCCCGCTCCTACAACTGCCTCAAGCGCGCCGGAGTCAACACGGTGGAAGATGTGGTGAGGATGTCCGAAGCCGAGCTCCTCAGGCTGCGGAACTTTGGCGGGCAGTCACTGGAGGAGTTGAGGGAGAAACTCCACGACTACGGGCTCCCCGGCCCCCGCCCAGGTGCGTGACACCAGCCTGAGGGGGAGGTCAACTGCCCGGAGTTACGGAGCAGCCTCCGGAAACGGGTCCCGCTCGCTGACCACCGCCTGGGACTCCCGCTTCACCGCTCCCCGGAACTCCTTGTCCCCCCACAGACTCTTCACATAGCTGATGACGGAGACGATCTCCTCATGAGAAAGGGAGTCGGCGAAAGCCGGCATACCGGACTTGTAGCTAGGCACGGCAGGAGACTCGAAGGCGGCCCCGCCCTGGCTCACGTAGGTGTACAGGGTGCCGTCACCGTGATGCCAGGTGTGTCCATCGCCGTTGAGTGGCGGGGCAGGCAGGGTGCCGTCGGACTTCCAAATGTGCCAGCCGGGCTGTCCCTCTCCGTTTGGGCCATGACACACCGCGCAGTTGGCCTCGTAAATAGCCCTGCCCTGGGCCAGGGATTCTTCGGACACTCCCCCGGGCTCAGTCCCGCAGGAGACGAGCAGGAATGCAGCCGCCCATGCCAGGGCCAGGAGGGGCAGTCGTCTCCCGCAGGGCAGTGGGGCCGCCATTTCAGGGCACCCGCAAGTCGGCCCGGCGGAATCTTGCGGCAGGCAGCATGACCAGGAAACCGGCTACAAGGACTCCCATGCTGGCAGCAGCCTCGGTGTTGGTGATGATGTCGCTCGTGCAAAAGGCCCGGCCAGCGCCGATGGCGGTAATCCTGAATTCCCCGGGGCTCTCGGGGCCGGGGCGGGCCTCCCAGCGGGACTGCCCATCGGGCCCCCAGGTCTGTGCCCAGCACCGTGGCTCCTCTTCCTGGGCCAGCAGGAGGGTGTAGAAGCCGAAGGCCGCCGTGGCCGCGACCAACAAACCCGCAGCCCCGGCTGGCAGGGCCGATGCCCAAAGGCGGCGTGCCCCGGCCAGGCTTCTGAACCCCGCGAACCAGATCACGACCGTGGCAGGCAGGAAAGCCAGCGTTGCCAGGGAGAAGGCCGAGAAACTCGCGGCCAGGGAGAGCAGCCCGAGAGCCAGGAGGAGCCCGCCGCGGACCCCGGGATTCGGCGCCGCCCTGGCCAGGAGGGCCAGGATATAGGGCGCCAGGTAGACCAGGGTGAAGGCGATGTGCCCGGCCAGTTGGGGGAAAGCCTCCGGTTCCTCGGACAGCGTGAACCTCAGAATGCCCAGACCCACGGCGGGGACGGCGCCCAATATGCCTCCCACCAGGGCTGCCCGGGTACCGGGTCCGGCGTCCCGGCCACCTTCCATGATTATCACCTGCCTCCTTACCGCCAACCGGAACCCGATGGGAAATCGACTACCATCAGGATAACAGGGCACGGTACTCCGGCTCCAAGACGCCGCTGTGGAGCCAACCAACATAAACCCGATCCACGCACGTTACCCAGACCCTGGCAGCACGAAGGGAATCTCGTTCCTGACGGATTCGGCGAACCGTTCCCTGAGCCGGCCGGCATCCTGGGGCCACGCCACCTCGTGCTTCCCGTAGCCGGAGACGACGGAGTGCTAGCCCCGGGAGGTCCAGGGTTTCGTGAACAGGAGATAGGACTTGCCCGGCTCCATGAGGTGCGGGTCATCGGCCATCCGGAACTTGAAGCAGAGGCGGTCAGTCCCGCCTCCCTGGCTGACGACGACGGAGCCGGAAAGGCTCCCCAGGAGGGTCCCCAACACCGTCACCTGGAACTGGGTCGTGGGAATGGGATCGGCGACCTGTCACAGGCGGCGATCCACCCGTCCGAAGAAGATGCCGTCGGCGAAGCCGGCCAGCACGCTGGTAGTTGGCATCGCGGATGAACTGGGGCCGGTCATAGCCACCCCGTGGGCAGTCACCGGAACAACCCGGACCTGTCGGCGAAGATCCTGGATCCTTCCTCCCATTCGTATCTGCCTCAACAATGCCACTTGTAGGTTTGTGATCAACCCGGCACCTCCGTGCCGGGTGATCTAATAGTCGTCAATCAGCGTTCTCGGTAGGTAGCGGGATCCACAATGAATGAGCTTTTCCAAAGGGCCCGATGATCGGTGCAGGACCGTCGGACCGGCGCATATCGGCGCCGCAAGGGCAAAGACCTGTGGGATACGGCTTTAGACGCCAAAGCCGTTATTTTAGTCCATTTCTGCAATAATGAAGGTTCGTGGTTGAGATAACATTGATATAATTGCAATATCATAGCCTGAATCTCATCAAAGCGACCCAATAGCCAATGCCTGTCTTTCGTCCTAAAATGAACACCGCCGAATTTCGATGCAGCAGGCGGAGCTAAGAAACGAGTGCAAGAGAGCCGAGCACAAGAGCAATTTTCCTTCGCCTATATAACCGCGGTCGCATCGCTAGCAAGGGTTCAAGTTGAACTGAGAAGGCTGGACGATGACGGCATCGACGGGGAGTTAATTTCAGACTTGGGAACCGAACCCAGAATCGACTTTCAAGCCAAATCCACCAGGGAAGAGATCGAACACGCTGACCACATAGCATACCCGCTCAAGGTCGAAAATTATGCCAAGCTCATAAAGCAAACCTGCGCTCCCCGGATCTTGATCGTGACGCTCGTGCCAGCCGATCCGGGACAGTGGTTGGATCAGAACCCGGAGCGTTTGGTCACCAAACGCTGTGCCTACTGGACTATTCTCAGGGGAAAAGAGCCTACCCACAACAGGCGAACCATAGCCATCACCATCCCCAAGACCAAGATATTCTCTCCTGAGAACCTGGAAGAACTGATGCGCCGGGCCGACAGGGGAGATTTAGATGATTGATTTTGATCTGATAGACCACCAAGAGGCCACCTCCATCACGGCCCTGAATTTGAACGCGTATCTCCGCAGGACTGGCTGGGAATACCAAGGAAAGAGAGGGAGTTACGCCGAGATTTTCACCCTGACGACGGAGGAACGGAAGGCGACGGTTGCGGTGCCAGCCTTCGAACTCCTTGATGACCATGCTGAACGGGTCGCAGACGCTGTCGAAATTATCTCGCGGGCAGAAGCCCGGAGGGCGGCGACCGTTTATCGAGACCTCATGAAAGCCGATAACGACCGCGTGCGGATAAACTCAACCAATGGGGCCCGACACGTCCCGTTGACCATCGGCAATAGCGTCGGCATCCTAGAAGCCGGCTACGACCTCATGTCGTATTCAGCAAGGGCAGCGGAAGCAGCCAAAGCAAGGAGAATCAGGGCCGCGTTTCGAGGCGGAATCAGCGCCCAAGTATCTTCATACCTCAACAGTTTGACGTTCTCCCCAGACTTCCTGCAAGGCTACCATTTGACCATGTACTCGCCCGTTTCCGTGGAATTGGACCACTGTCAGGAACCGACAGACAATTCCCCCGAAATCCCGTTTGCCAGAGAAGCTACACAAACATTGGCTCAAGCTCTGACCGCCACCGCGGAAGCCCTCAGTGCGTCAGTGAGAGACCAGTCCCACGAGCATTTCAAGGGCACAACAGATAGAGGAGTCAGCGCTAACCTGTGCGACGCCCTAGCGAGGCTGGCCCAAGGAGGTCAGGGAATCTCCATCGACATCAATTGGTCTCTGCTACGAGGCTCCAGTCCTCCCCCACAGTCGGTTGCCATCACCTACCAGCACGCCGACATTCTCCGATCTGCGGCAGACACTCTTCGTACATCCGAACCATCCCTAGACGAACTGGTCTTTTGCCACGTCATCAGGTTAGAGCGAGGTCCAGAAGATTTCGACGGCAGGGCAACTCTGCTTGCGATAAGGGACGGGAAGGCGGTCAAGATGTCCGCATTATTCAATAGCGGAGACTACACTACGGTCATAGAAGCATTCAGCTCTCAACAACCGCTCTCCCTGATTGGGGATATTCACCAAACCCCCGGCGGGCTGGAACTCCGAAATCCCCGTAGTCCGCAGTTGTCTGTTTAGCGCACATGACAACCCCGTGGTGTCATGGTTGTTGCGGTCCGGCCAGTCGAGAAATCCGCAGACCGGCAGACATTGGAAAAGGCCTATAGTGTCAGATGCCAATACTGCTCGCGGAGTAGTGGAAGAAGATGGGACTATTGGTGCGATAAATCTCGTTATGGAAGCCCATACCCGTCTCCATTTTCCTGAAGCCGGGGACGATCTCCTGGAAACTCGCAAAGGTCATCGCCTCTAGGGTCGTCAACGGCCGAAACCTTCGGGGACACAGAAACGGGCGTCAGATGTTCGATGGCGCTGAAGTAGCCAGCAACTTCGCTATTCATCATGGGCATGTCCAGATACTCGTCAATAGCTCATATGAAAGCCTGCCAGTTGCGAGAACGCTCTTGCAGAAATATGAGAAGCCTCCCGTCGGTACCGAGGCTTGGTTCCCACCGGTGTGGTTCTCGAACATCCTATTACCTGGGAGGTGGTGTAATAGAGGGCAGTGCCCTAAGTTATCACCCAGCAGCACCGAAGAGCCCAAGTCCTCCCACGGAAGGGCTACCAGAATCCCGTCGGCAGTAGCCGCCCCGACTATAACGAAGTCCCATCTCATACCTCCTTTCAGACCATCCCACAAGACTTGCATCTAGTATTCAGTCAAATCAAGAAAGGCAGGGGTAGAGGCGGCGGAGCTTCGTTCGGGCGTCCTTGGCGGTGAAACGCCAGTTAATGGCGGCTGCCGTAGCGTTGCGATCTGACACGCAGGCGTCCACGGCAGTTTCCAGGCTGTCCTGGTCCGGGTTGCGCCCTCTGAGGCAAGCTCGAGCCAGCACGCTGAACTCGATCTCCGCCATGTTCAGCCAACTCCCATGCTTGGGTGTGTGGTGAAACTCCAGCCGCTGGGCGATGCGCCGAGCTTCCGGGGCCGGAAAGGTCTCGTACAGGGACGCCATGCGATGGGTGTTCAAGTTGTCCAGCACCAGGCGGATCACTGGAACGTCGGGGTAGGACTCGTCCACCAGCCAGCGCATCCGATGGGCGAAGTCCTGCATGGTGCGCCGTTGGGTGATTGCCACATGGCGCCAGCCGGCCTTTGGCTCGCAGGTCAGGAACAGGTTGCGGGTGCCGGCCCGCACGTATTCATAGTCCTCCCGCCTGGGGCGTCCGCGCCCTGCCGGCAGGGGTGCCCTGCTCCCGTCCAGCAGTTGGGTGGAGGTCTCGTCGAAGCAGACCACCGGCCTCTGGGGATCGTAAGGCTCAGCGTAGAGGTCCAGCACATCCTCCATGGCCGCTACGAACTCCCCACCTACCTTGGGAATGCACCACTGCTGCTTCCGCCATGGCTTGAGGGTGTTTTTTTCAGGTGCAGCCGCACCGTCTCGTGAGACAGGGATTCCACCAGCCCCAACTCCACTGCCTTGCCCGCCAGGGCCCGCAGCGTCCAGTGATCATGGCCCTCGGGAGCCGCACTGCAGGCCAGGGCTATCAGGTGGGCTTCGACCTTGTCGTCCACCTTCCGGTACGGGTTGGGCGAGTTGTGGTGCCGCAGCACCTCCTCCAGTCCTTCCTCCGCATACCGCCGCTTAACACGGAACACGGTCCGCTCCGACACGTCCAAGGCCGCGGCCACCTGAGAAGCGCTCCGGCCTTCGTCGGTCTTCAGCAGGATCCGGGCCCGGGTAATCGCCTGGGCGGAACTCCTGCCCACTCTCATCATCTTCCTGAGCCGTCCCTTTTCCGCAGCGCTCAGCCGGACCCCGTACTTCTCCTGAACCATGGATGCCACACCCTCCACAACCTAACTCCCTCAACGGTAGCATCTCGGGTCACCCGGTGTGACATCTGCCAATACGAGTTTGACTGAATACTAGGCTGGTTAAGCATTGGGGTGGAAGATCCATTCAGCCCATCTTTCCCCGGAAGGTGGCGCACGGCCCCACGATAACCCACAGGGCAGTCCGCTTCCTCACACGCATTTTATCGGCGTTCCAGCCAGCTCAAGGCCCCACCACACCAGGAACGGGGTGATGAAGGCGCCGATGGCCGGGACGAACACCCCGCAGCCGAGGTCGCCCCGTTCGGCATGGAGATACTCCAGGACGGCGAAGAACAGGACCGTCCCGACGGCGCCCAGGACCAGGGTTGCGATAATCCCGCACAGATAGTCCAGCAGAGTTGTGCCCTCCGGGAGAGAGTTTAGCCCGAGGGCCGGAGCACGATGACCGCGGACCAGGAACCCCGGGAAAACTTGCCAATCAAGAAACTGTAGGTAGGACACGCTCCTGATAGGCGGGATGCCTCAGCCATGCCGCCGGGCTCCCGGGATGGGAGACGGTGAGCCCGTGCCGCCGGTCCTGAAGCGCCACACCACTCTGCCTGAAATCGCCGGAGCACAGCACACCGAGCGCCAGGTCGGGGTGGACGGTTGAGAAGGAACGGATGGGTCTCCCCACCACCACGACTTATTCCGGCCCAGCGACTATCACCGCGATCCCCGCGGCCACCGTTACGATACCGCCGGCCAGTGTGAGAACCCCCCCGACGGGCGACGTGACGGGCACAACTCCAGGGACGAGAAACTCGCCAGTCACGAAGGTCGTCATCCCCGCCACGAACGTGACCAGTGCTCCCACGAATATCCGGAACCACATGCTGCCCTCAGAGTTTGCGTCTCCAAAACACGGACCGCGGATCAGAATTGAGCCCCCAGGATAAACCCAGGCTAGGGGAAATGCACCAGAAGGCCGACAGGACCGCCCAGACGGGAACTCCGCCCAACGTCGGGCTCGACGGCATTGCGGCAAACAGCCACAAAACGGAGGCATGCCGGCCCGTAGTACCCTGGGTTCATGCTGTCCACCAACGTCACAGGTGTGCTCCCAGATGATTGCTGCCGCAGGGCAACCACCGAATGTGAACAGGCTCTGGGCAATGGGAGATCCCAGCCACGAGGTGAACCAGGTGGAGACCTGGAAGATGATCGGCGCCATCTACTGCCAGGGCGTGCCGACTCCCGTACCGACCCCGACTCCACCCAGCCAGACCCGCTCCGCCTGTGTCCGGGCTGCCCCGGCCCCACTCCGACGCCCAAACAAGACGTCTGGACCGGCGGGACTGCCAGCGGGACAGAGGGAATATTCTGACGGTGTACCCACGAAGCGGATTTTCATTCCGATCCTGGTAATTTTGGTTGTGATCCTAGCCCTGTATTTCGGCGGCTGGCTGGCCAGCCAGAACCCCGATAGGTTCGGCCTCGCCCCGGAGCCAGCTGTCGCCATGGAGTTCGGCGATGTCAATGCCGCTGGCCGTGTTCCTGCCAGCCAACTCCGTGCCTGACGGCCAGCCACAAGCCATTCCCCCGGCCATGCCTGACGTAGGGCAGGATGCCGGGCCGCGGATCTTCTACAACGCCCCGGATGCGGGCCCGCCACCTCCGGGCGGTCCGGAGGCCATGCCCTCCCGCATGGCATCGACCTCGGGTTGCTGGACCGGGTGGCGGTCGGCGACATCCTGGAACTGAACCCCTTCCTGAAGTCCTTCACCGGCACGTGAATGGCATCGAACCCACCGCCAAGTTCCGGGACTACACGACCACCCAGTGATCCAACTACATACCTGTCGTTGATCATGTCCGTTGGGCGGCCTGAAGCTGGCTGCCACTCAAGGGCTGCTTGCTCCGGCTTTTCCGGCAACGATATAATCCCCCACGTCACAACTACTCGGTATTGCCTTCGGAAAACTGAACCCCCGTACCTGCGGATGAGGGCGCCTTGCGCCCCCTTGTAGGTTCACTTCCAGGGTTGCGGGTAGTTGTGACGAGTGCCTCCATCCCGGTACTGCAAGGGGGTTCCTCATGTCCGTTGCCCGTTTATGCTCCCCTCTTCTTCGTTTTCCTCGTCTTCTTCGTGGCCGCCATGTTGGCCGCACTTGTCCGCGCTGCAATAGCGGATTCTTCCCGTTCCTTTTGGAGCCGGACCGCCGGCAGCCGGAACTATTTGGCCGAATATATCGGGAAAAGCGGGGAGTTTCAGTGCCAGTTCGCTGTGGGGCCAACCGACAGAGGCGAGTGGGATTGCGCCTCTTGGCCCCTTGCGAGGCATGCGGCAAAGAGAACGACTGCCCCCATTCACAGGGGCCCTCCGAGCTCCACCTCTCCGGCGTTCCCCGATTCGCTCCCCGTAAATGC
The DNA here is from genome assembly GCA_965203675.1 of Dehalococcoidia bacterium. Classification (GTDB taxonomy): domain Bacteria; phylum Chloroflexota; class Dehalococcoidia; order Lucifugimonadales; family UBA3495; genus CATOSK01. The sequence goes on from CBDBDE010000002.1 coordinate 518,243, forward strand.
GATCTGAGAAAGGTCGGAAAAATCACAGGCGGCTTTCGGTCAATGGGCCCGGCCGCGTTCTTGGCTGCAACATTGTTGTTTACAGTGGCGTGCGGGAACCAAGATGATCCCGACGCCCCGGGAACTGGGCGCCAGATCGGATCTGCCGTCGGGACTCCTGAGCCCCGGCTTTCCGGGCGGTCCCCAGCGGCAACGCCGACTCCACGGCCTGCGCCATCGCCAGCAGACGGAACCTCCCAACAGTCGTCCCAACCGGCCCCATCCACACGGGTTTCCGAAACCGCCGCTGCGGAACCTTCTTCGTCGGATACCCCTGTCCCGCCCGAGCCGACACCCACTCCGACGCCGCCCCCCGGGGAAAGGGACCGGGCGGCTCTGATCGCCTTCTACCAGGCCACCGGGGGCGAGAACTGGAAACTCAACCGGCGTTGGCTTACCGACGAACCCCTGGACCAGTGGCAGGGAGTCACAACGAACCGGGAGGGGGCAGTGACGCAGCTGCTTCTCCCCGACAACCGATTGGCTGGAGAGATTCCCCCTGAGTTCGGAAACCTCCTGCATCTCACCGCATTGGACCTCACGGGGAATCAACTCAGCGGGTGCATACCCGTCGCGCTCTTCTATCGTGGTCAACTCCGCGGCCAGATGGGCCACCCCCGCTCTGCGGTCAAAGTGGAACCCCTTACCGCCTGCCCCGAACCGGAACGGGAAAACCTGGTTGCAGTGTTCGAAGCCATGGGCCTGGAGGAACACCCAGGCCCCATCGGGACCTGGCCCGGGGTCAAGGTCGACCAATCCGCGTATGTGAAGACCCTTGACCTAATTGGCATCGCCGGGCAGGTCCCGGTTCCGGCGGAGTTGACCAGGTTGTCCCGGCTTCAAGTCCTGTTTATGCAAGGTTCAGGCGAGTTGCCCCCGGCATTGGGGCAGATCTCCACCCTGAAATTCCTCCAAATTTCCAGAGGTCCTTATGGTAAAGGTGAACTTACCGGGCAGATACCTCCCGAACTGGGCGACCTTTCCAATCTGACGCGTCTGGTCCTCAGCTCCAACGAGCTCTCCGGGGAGATTCCGGTAGAACTGGGGAAGCTGTCGAAACTGACTTTCCTGGGCCTTTCCGGCAACCAGTTGTCGGGGGCCATTCCCGCGGAACTTGGACAACTTTCCAGCTTGGTATCCGCCGGTTTAGGAGAAGACTCCCTGACGGGCTGCCTGCCCAGCAACTGGCCGGTCAGAAGGGTTGGGTCATTTCCGGTGTGCTCGGCAGCCACCGATCGGATTACCCAGCAGCAGGCTGACCGGGAGTTCCAGGTCTTGGCTGCCCTCTACGAGGATGGAGGTGGACCCAGGTGGGACCGCGAGACCAAGAAGAACTGGCTCAGCGACAGGCCGTTGGGAGAGTGGGCTGGGGTTGGGACCGACGACCAGGGCTATGTGATCAGCCTGGAAATCTCCAGTGGGGCCAATGGGACCTTGCCGGCCGAGTTGGGTGACTTGACCTACCTGCGGACCTTACGTGTTGACGGATCATGGAACGGAGGGATCCCTCCCGAACTGGGCAACCTCTCCCACCTCACGCAGCTGTATATCTCCGGAATTGATGGGGAAGGCGCCATCCCCCGTGAACTTGGCAACCTGGCCCAACTCAGAAGCTTGAGACTTGTGAGTAACGACTTGACCGGGGAGATTCCGGCGGAGTTGGGGAAATTGTCCAACCTGCGTCGATTGAATCTTGGCGGCAATCGCTTAACAGGGGAGATCCCCAAGGAACTGGGTAACCTGACCGGGCTGCAGGAATTGCAGCTAGCTCGCAACGAGTTTGCCGGGGAGGTTCCCCAGGAGTTGTGGGAGCTGCCCGACCTGGAGTTCCTGTCCCTGGACCGGCAGAACTACGGTTGCATCCCCGCCAAGCTGAAGGATCAGTTGCTTACATTCGGTGGGCGGTCATCGGATCTGATATTCTGCCCAGCCGGGGACAGCCCCTGAGCATCCGACGCCCGCTCCTTCAGGCCGATGGCACGGCTGAACCGGACAAATCCTCCCGGAAGATCCGGAGTTGGAGAGGTTTGCTCGATATTGAATGAAGAGGACGGAGGGATGGGCATGCCCCCGGTGTTCCCACAGGAACGGATAGCCGCGACCCTTCCGACCATGGGGATCGCTGTTACTGGCCCATTGTTCCTGGCCATTGACATCCACCATTGAAAACTTCTCGCAACAGTGGACGATCTCGTCGTACTCCACACGGTGCGGCTGCCCGTCCCTCAAGACAGTGACGCATTTCCGGCTGCGGTACCCGACCCCCGCCAGGTACTCTGCCAGGTGGACGGTGGTGTGGGCATCATGGCCCACACCCAGCAGAGGGCCTGCCCGCCGACCGCTTGATCCTGCCCCACCGGGCTGGCGGGACCGTGGGGGTCGGTCAACGGGATGGGGACTGTTTACCGCATCATCCAACGGCCCCACCACCCCGAAGCACTCCGGGCATCGGCCAGAAGGTATCGGCGGTCACCCCCATGCCGGGGCAGCGAGTCTTTGGACATCAAGGGGATGATCATCGTCATCGGTCATGCCTGGCATGACCAGGGTGCCCGAATCCCCGGCAGCCACTGCTCCCAGGACCGCCCCCTCTTCTTGGAAACAGCAAAGGACGGTTTCCTAACGCACCACGGCGGGCTTGGGGGGCTGTGGAAGCAGCGGTCTTCGAAACCAGCCTCAACCCCGGACCTGGTGCCTCCGCCCCCGGTCGAAGGTACGGATTCCGCTCTAGGCTCAACTTCCGGTTTTTGACCAATATAACAGCCGGAGCGCTTCGGTTTTCGAAAATCGACAATCAAGCGGTATGATCGGTGGAGAGTGGGCCGAGAACCAAGGTACACCCCACGACCCCCAGCACCAGTGACGCCAGCAACCCCAGCCTTCGCGATGAAGGATGCCCTGCTGCCCCCGGATCCAGGCCACTGGGAGCTCCGAAAACCCGGCTCCACGAGGGATTTGAGAAAAAATCCCCCTATACTATAGGAGCAAATTGTCCTCCTCACCAACACGATTTCATCGTTATTCAGTTATTCCGTTATTCATTTTGCCCAGACCCCCCTCTCGGACACCAACTTTTACGCACAAAATCCCTCTACACCCCCCTCTCCAATGTGAATAACGAATTCCGTAACACCGTTATTCACCGTTATTCATGTGAAAATCTTCATAATCGTGTAAAGGCTTCAGCTGGGTTGCTCATTGCAATTGTCCAAAAGGGGTGATCGATTTCTCCCTATAGTATAAAGGGAGTTTTTTCTCCCAGGCACAAATCCCCACCCCAACGGCCTGATTACCCCCGGCGGCGTGGATGCTACGCCCCGGCAAGTCCACACCCTGTGCCCAGACACCGCCGCCGTGGAATCCAGGGCCGCCAGCTCAACCACCAGGTCCAGACCGCCCCCACCGGCGGCGTGGATACCAGCAAGCCGGCTTGCCAACGAAGCCAAGGGGAGGGTGCTGCCAAGCACCACGAACCCCGCAGGGGAGGACGCCGACCAGCACCACGGAGCCCGAGCAGGACCTGGCAACTCCGCTCCTCCGGCACCGAGCCCAGACCCCGATGCCGCGACGAACGGGGCCCGCCGGCACAACCGAAGATTCGGCACCGCCCCCACCGGCGGCGTGGAAGCCGCGCCCCCATACCAGCATCCCGGGCGGCCGTGGCTGCGCCGCGCCTCGGCCCGCCGACAAGACTTCTGGGACTGGATCCCACGTCCAGACCTCCAGCCATCGACCCCCGTCCTGGCCCACAGCCGCGATTCCAGGCCCCTCCAGACCCCTTGATGGCCCGATATACCAGTCCGGAGGCTGAAACGCGTCTCCGGCCGAATTTGGGCTTCCTGGCATCGCCACCCCCAGACCGGCGCCTCCAAGACCGCCAGGGCGACCCGGATACGCCGACACCAGGTATTACGAAAACTGGTAATCACAAGCAGCTCTACCACAAAAACACGGAAACAAGGCCTCTGACGAAGTCCGTGACAACATGTACACCCAGTGGTCCAACCGCATCCCTGTCGAAGTACAGGCCCGCCGGTCTGAACGCACTGATACGAGGAAGGGCTCGGCATCATGCCGGAAGCCTGGACCGCCAACCCCCAGACCTCCGTGACGGGCGGCGGTTTGCCCGTCTACAACCTCATCACTCGCCGGACAACCCCCCAGTCCAGACGTAAACCTCCACGCCCAAGGGGCGCGTGGAAACAGGGCTCAAGAACCTCAAGACAATCACCTCCATGGTTGCCTCGACAGGTAGCATAACCTTCCCCGGGCCTACTCTCGCCGCTCGGCCCGGTGAATATGCACGTCCATCAGGCTGGAGTGAGGCTCGTCATAACGGCTTCACCCGTCGACCAACTCGACGACGGCCTACCCAAGGGACAGGCAGGCGCCCGTCCCTATGACATTCCCCAAAGGAGAGACAATGATACGGCCCTTTATCATGCCACTTGGGTTCATCGACAAAATCACCGATGACGGAGCCATATTCACCCTCACCAAGCCAGGACACCCAGACGGCGTTGGACAGGGCGCCCCAGTCACCGTTTGGACCTACAGCCCGGAATGCCTCGCCATCGCCAGGATCAGGGGCCAAGTCACTGCTTCAGGCTATTCAAAGGCCAGGTTCATCATCGACGGGTCCGACATTGACCCCAGGTGGCCCGAGGGAGAGGACTTGCTCCGGATACAGGCACCGGTTTACTTGGCAATGCCCGGGTCTTTCGACCCGAATCCCGCCCGAATGACCTCCGGCGAAGAGGAAGACACCCGGCATCCGGGAGAAGACTGAACGACTGTTCCACGACAAAACGGCCCTGACGGCCCTTCCCCTAAACTTGACGGAAACTGGCGGCTTCATAGAACATAGCCGCAACCAACCAGGAGAGAACATGCAACTCGTGCAGATGTCTCAAGACAATCGCCAGGCCCTGGCCGGTATCGTCCAGTGCAGGCTTTGCGGCAGCCCGATGGTGCGCCTGGGTCCGGACTACACCTGCCCGAACACCCTTGAGCAACACCCCTCGCACCAAAACAGCGCCAACGCCGACAAACTCCTGATTACCGTCATCGACCACGTCATGAAACTGGTGATGACCGAGAAAACGGTGCAGAGCGTGGTGGAGAAAATCCGGGAGGAAACCAGAGAGACAGCCCGCCGTCACCGCCAGCAACTGGACCACACCGAACAGGCCCTGGACCAACTAAAGGCCCGGGAGACAGAACTACTGGAACAACAGGACCTTCCCGGAGAACTGGACCCCACCGATGAACTGGCCCATATTGGCGACCAGGGTATCGCACTCGGATTCGAAGCGCGGAAATCCGCAAGGGAACTCCGGGCGTTGGACTTCGTGATGGACGAAGACAGGCTGAGGGCGAACGCCCTGAACCCCGAAACTTACCGGGACCCCAACCGCCCCGGGCAAACCGCCCAGGTCGTCAGAACCTTCATACGGTCGGTGGAAGTGGCCCCCGAAGAGATCACACTGAAGTTCATGATGCCCATACCGACGGAGCAGGAACCCAAGGGCGCGCTGGAAGACACCATTCCCATGCCGTGAAGCAGGAAGGGGACCGTATCGGGTCAACTGGAGTGAGCCTGGCCGTCAAGGTCAGGCTCTTCTTTTTGCCGGAAGGCTATCTCGTCGCTTCCCCCGACGGACATCACGTCCAAGGATTCCAACTCCTCGACCTGGAGGAGGTCGCCATCCATCTTCTCCAGGAAGTCTGCCGCGACGGGACTCATCTCCTCCCCTGAAAAATCACCACGGGACCTCTCAGCTTCAATCGCCTGCCCCCAAGTGGCCAGGGAAATCAACTTGGCAAGGAAGAGCTTGGCCTCCTCAGGAGGCTCCCATTCCTGCCCATCTTGTAGTGTAAGTTTGCTATACTCTTCGCCCCATTCATCATGGCGGCTTGCTTCGAATTTCGGCATGGACTATACTGGTTACAACGGGTTTTCCCGATGGAATTCCTCTCCCTGATTTTCCTTAAAATGCTTACCGCCATTATAGCACGCCTGCGCTTGAGGACAAGGACGAGATGACATCAGAAACAACCGGCATGGACGCGAAAATCACCGGGGAAACCGACCAGATTACGCCTAGACCACGATCGGCCATCGGCGATTTACTGAGAACCCTCCGCGGGGAGCACACCCTTCGGGAAGTCGAAAGGGATACCGGGATCCCGAACAGTTACCTGTCCAACCTGGAACTCGGGATGAAGAACCCGGGTCTTAAAACCTTGACCAAGCTGTCTGAGTTCTACCAGGTTCCCCTCAATGAACTCCTCCGTGTGGCCAACCTACCTCACGAAGAGTCCAGCGATCCAGACGCAATCTCCGTCCTGGACATCATGCGGAGCTACCGCTACGTGGTCATGGACCCGGACCTCTACCAGTTCCAAGCCCCCCAGGACTCCTTGCCTTTGGACGTCCAGCTGTTCATCGTGCGCCTTTACGAACACTACACCGGCAAGAAGCTGCTCTAGGAGAAACGGCCATGATAATGAGACAGGTAAAAGCCTCGTCCAACAAGGCGCTGGGCTATGGGAGAGTGTCGACAGAGAACCAGGACGACAAGACATCCCTGGGAGCCCAATGGGACGCTGTCAAGAAGGAAGCTGACGCCAACGGGAAGGAACTCGTAGGTTTCTTGACCGACGTCTCCAGTGGCGGGGACCAAAACCGGCCCGGGCTTCAGCGAGTGATGGAGATCGCTCTTAACAAGATAAACGGGATCGACACCATCTACGTATATGACCTGAGCCGCTTCTCCCGGAACCCCGAGGACTTCTTCGACCTCTACGGCACGCTGAAGCGCCACAACATCCAGTTGCGGTCCGTCATCGAGCCCCACATGGGGGACGAGATGAGCGAACTCCTGTACTCCATCATCACCATCTTCAACTCCGTGCTGCTGCCCAGGATAGCCCGGTTGGTGAGGAGGGGGCAGTTCAAGGCCACGGAGCAGGGATACTGGGTCGCGAAAGAAGTGCCCCTCGGATACAGGAAGTACCCCGTGTTCGACGGCAAGAACCAGCACTCGAAACTCGAAAGAGACCCTGAAAACTGGGACACGGCGAGGCGGGTTTGGGACTATCTGCTGGAAGGGCGTTCCGGAAAAGGAACCGCCATGAAAATGAATCTAGATGGATTACGGACCGCCAAAGTAAACCTCTTCAGCACCGAAGCCGTCCTGGACATCGCCCGGAACGAGGCCTATCTCGGCCACGTCGTAAGGGGAAAACGGTCCAGATCGAAGTACCTATCACAAGAAGAAACCGAGCGTTGCGATAATGCCCATGAACCCATGGTCACCCAAGATGAGTGGGACCGGGTGCAAGAACTCATCGCCGGACGCACCCGAGAGGCCAGAGCCCCACGATCTCACGGAAGCCCGAACATATTCAGCGGGAAGGTCTTCTGTGGAGTGAGCGGGATGCCGATGAATGTCCATCGGTCCAACCCCAAGAACCCGAAACTGATCTGCAAGGGGAAACACCTCTACGGCAAAGTGTTCTGCCAGTGCCAGAACGTGGATATGAACCAGTTCCACGAGCTCATGCTCAGCAACCTCTTGAACAAGGTCCTGACCAGAAAAACCTTCAGGGAACAGGTGCAGCTGGTCGCGGAACAGAATGCCGCCTTCGTGGAGGACGAGGAGAAGAAGAACAAGGCGGCCGATTACCGGATCACTGCAATCAAGCGTGGGAAGAAGAACTTGATGGACTCCCTGGAAACCTACGGTCCTCACGGAGACATCGGAGCCAGGCTGGATGAACTAACTGCCGAGCAGGGGAAACTCGAAAGCGAAGTGGCCTCCAGGAAAGAATATATGAGAACCAGGGCCACCTTCGTGAATGAACCCCAGCGCATCATCCGGAACGCCCTCGACATGAGGACGTATCTGGAGTCTGACGACCCTCATATTGTCGCCCAGTTCGCCAACATCTTCGTCGAGAAGGTCACCATCTTGAACCGGATTGCGACCGTTGAGTACCGGATCCCGGTGCCGGCAAGGGACGGCGAGGGGTTGGTGGAGCGGGAGGTAATCCATCTCGACGAAGAAAAATGTGTTTTAGGGGTACCCACCGGGATGGGGGCGACGTGTTCGACACCTTCGACGTGGACGGACCTTCTCTTGCTAGAGGGTGTCGTCAAAAGAGTTTGCTCCAGATCATCACTGCCCGGAGGTGGCAGGCCGCCAAGTATGACGCCGTCCTCTTGGCATAGCGGGTTGCTACTCCACGCCATTGCTTGAAATCCAGAAACCCGTTCTCCACCAGGTGCCGCAGCCTGTACAGCGCCCGGTCGTAGTCCCGCTGTTCCCTCCGATTGCTTTTGGGCGGTATCACCGGGTCCATGCCCAATTCCCGGACGGTGTCTATGATTCCGTTGGTGTCGTAAGCTTTGTCCGCCAGCAGGTACTCCGCCTCTATGCCCTCGATCAGGGGCAAGGCCTGCGAACAGTCAGCAGTCGTGCCCTCGGTCACCGCCAGCCTTACCGGCATTCCGTGGGAGTCCACCGCCAAGTGCAGCTTGCTGTTCAGCCCCCTTTTGTGCGAGCAATGGACTGGTTTCCGCCACGGGCGCCGGTACTGTGAGGGTGGGCCTTGATATAGCTGGCGTCGATCATCAGCCACTCGAAATCCGGGTCATCCATCACTGCATCCAACAGCCCAGCCCAGACGCCACGGTCCCGCCAGCGGCAGAAACGGCGGTGGGTGTTCTTCCAGTCCCCGTAGTCCGGAGGCAAATCCCGCCAGGGGGAGCCGGTACGCAGAATCCAGCAGACGGCATCAATGAACCGCCGGTTGTCTTGGGCTGGCCGGCCTCTCTTGCCTTCTCCCCCGGGGAGATGCGGCCTGAGCCGTTCCCAAACGGTGTCGGTCATGTCGTGGCGCCGATGCGCTGCTGTCATGCTCCCCACCTGCCACACTCTCACTTCCCCAGTAATCTACCACCCTTCTGTTGTTTTGACGACACCCCCTAGGCATGTTGGTTCCTTTCTAAGGGTCGCCGCTTTGCCCACGAATTGGGTATCTTGTCGAAGAGGGCTGGGCGGCTCCGTCGGTTATTCCGGTCGGTGAGTTGGAGTCCGTTGAATCGTCCGGGGCCAGCGGGTACAATCAAGCCCGGTTGAGCCGGATAGGGCCAACCAGCGGATGATATGAGCCAAGCTGGAGGTGTTTCGATGGCGTTTTACCGATTGTACACCGGCGATGATGGACTTTCCCACATGGAAGAGCTTCCCCTGGAATCCTCTCCCCAACTGACCGATCTCCACGAAGCCAAGGGAGTCGTGTTCCGGGCGGCGGAGCCGGGAAGGTTCAGCGACTGGCACAACGCACCGCGGCGGCAGTACATCATAACACTGTCCGGCGGAGCGGAGATCGGGTTCCGGGACGGGACGGTCCAGCGGCTGGGGCCGGGAGACGTTAACCTGGCAGAGGACATCACCGGCAGCGGGCATACGACGCGGGTGGTGGGGGATGCTCCCCGGGTGACGGCGACGATCCACCTGGAGGACTAGACCTCAAACCTTTCTCCGGATAGAGAACGCCCCGGGCAGGCCCGGGGCGTTTTTTTGATCGTGATGCTGCCTCAGATGGGCTAGTGCATGGGGGAGAAGGAGGCGGGGGCGATCATCTTGTTTTCCTGGCGGACCATGGAGTCGCGGTAGGCTCCGCCCGGGGGCCAGACGCCGTCGGCGCGGGTCTGGGCGCGGATGCGGTCGCGCTCGTTGAGGTTCTCGTAGGGCCAGATGTGGACCCACTTGTTGAGTCCGCCCAGCTCGGTGAACATTCCGGCGGCCAGGGGAGAGTATTCCTCGCGCTGGGGGATGGCCTTTCCCCATGCCTCGACGAGGGCCGGGATGGCGCCGGGCAGGAAGGTGTAGCTGCGCATTTCGTAGATGTTGCCGAGGGCCTGGTCGCTCATGGGGCGCATGAAAGGGGCCGGGATGTAGATCTCGGTCTCCTGGCCGACGATGAGGTCGGTGCCGCGCATCCGGTTGAGGTCTTCATCCTGGGCCATGGCGTCACGGACGGCCTGGCGGTGCTTGAGGTCTTCGTAGGGCCAGATGTGGACGACCTGGTTCAAGGGTCCGAATTCGGTGTGGCCGAAGAAGCCGAGGTCGGAGTGCTTCTGGCGGAAGGGCAACCGCTTCTCGAAGCGTTCCTCAAACTCGGGTACGGCTCCGGGCTTCAAGGTGTAGGTCCTGAGTTCGTAAATCATGCTTCCTCCTTTTTCTTTGGGTCGCCGCTTTCGCTCGCGCAATTAAGGCAACTTGTTTAAGGCTCGCTGAGCAGCTCCGACTTTGTGGCCGTGGCCGGGGTAAGGTCCCGTTGGTTGGCGTAAGTTTACCAGCGATTGAATTGGGCCACAATTTGAGCTGCGGCGCGCGGTGTCTCGGCTGAACCCGGCCTGGAGGAGAAATTTCTGTCCTATCGGCTGCCATGGCCTGCGGTGGTCTGCGCCTTCCTCTACTCTGGCTTTTATGTTATTCTCACCGAAATCCACCCATCCTTGGACCCGAGAAAACAGGGTTATTCCACCACGCCATGATACCGGGTTTCAACCACGCGGCGACGGGCCACACCCTGTTTCGCGTTTTGGCTCCGGGCCGACAGCAAGGACATTTTTGAAGTTGGAGGAGGTGAAACCGTGTTAGAAGTGTGGACCCTCAGGCTGATGGGCGCCGGAGGGTTCGGTGTGCTGGGCTGGAGGCTGGGGAGGATCGTCTCCGAGGTGTCGACGGGCCAGGACAGGCTGCTGCCTTGGGGGCTTGCGCTGGCCCTGACTGGCGTCCCGCTGGGAGCGATCGTCACCCCATACCTCGTCCTCAAGCCATTGAACAAGGCGGTCGAGTACATCAACGACATTCCCGGTCCCACCCTGGTTGCAGGCACTATCGGCCTCCTGGTCGGTCTCGTAGTCGCCTCGCTATTATCAATCCCTCTTTATACGCTGGACGGTTGGCCAGGACTGGGACTGCCGCTGGCGGTCACCTTTGTCCTGGGGCTTGCCGGAATTTCGATGGGTGTCCAACGCGCTCACGAAATGCAGTCGGTGTTTCCCACCTTGGAGTCCCGGCCTTCTCCCAACGGGGTGGTGAAGCCGCCCAAGAACAATGCCATCCTGGTGGACACCAGCGCCATAATCGACGGCCGCATCGCCGACCTCACGGTGACCGGGTTCGTGGAAGGTGCCTTGGTGGTGCCACGGTTCATCCTGGACGAGTTGCGGCATATCGCCGACTCGAGCGATCCACTGCGCAGGAACCGGGGCCGGCGGGGGCTGGAAGTGCTGGGCAGGCTACGGCAGGAGCCCAACATTTCCCTGGAAGTGCTGGATGTGGGAGTGCAGCACAGCGCGGAGGTCGATTCCGAACTGGTCCTTCTGGCCCGTTCGATGAACGTTCCGATACTGACCACCGACTACAACCTGAACCGCGTAGCCGAACTGCAGGAAGTCCAGGTCCTGAACGTCAACGAACTGGCCAACGCGCTGAAGTCGATTGTCCTTCCGGGGGAGGACCTGCGGGTCAACATTGTGCAGGAAGGGAAGGAACCGGGGCAGGGAGTGGCTTACCTGGACGATGGAACGATGGTAGTGGTGGAAGGCGGACGCCGGTACATCGGGGCGTCCCATGACGTGGTGGTGACCCGGGTCCTGCAAACAGCGGCGGGCCGGATAATCTTCGCCCAGCCCAGGTAGGGCGCGGCAACCCGAGCCGCCGCGCAATGGCCGATCCAGTGAACTCAGACGCACCGCTTGGCAGCGGACAACCGGGCCTCGGCTCGAAGCGGGGCGAGCGGGTGGGCGTGGTTGTGGTTGCGGCGGGGATGAGCACCCGGATGGAAGGGGTCAACAAGACCTTCGCCGAGTTGATGGGGCGTCCGCTGATAGCCGTGACGCTTGAGCCGTTTGATTCCTGTCCACTGGTGGACGAGATTGTCCTTGTGCTGTCGAGGGGAGACCTGGGAACGGCGGGGGACTTCCTCAGCCGTTACGGCTTCGCCAAGGTAAGCACCGCGTGCGAGGGGGGAGCCAGGCGGCAGGACTCGGTGCTCAACGGCCTGAAGGCCCTGGAGCCATGCGACTGGGTGATGGTGCATGACGGGGCGCGTCCCGGGGTCAGTCATGACCTGCTGGAACGGGGGCTGCAGGCAGCGCGGGAAACGGGTGCAGCCGTGGCCGGCGTACCGGTGAAGGATACGATCAAGGTGGCCGGCGAGGGGAACCTGGTGGCCGCAACGCCGCCGCGGGACACCCTGTGGGCGGCGCAGACCCCGCAGATTTTCCGGTATTCCCTCCTGCTGGAAGCCCATGCCCGCTGCCGACAGGATGTGACGGATGACGCAGCGATGGTGGAGATGATGGGCCATCCGGTGCAGTTGTTCCCGGGTTCCCACAGGAACATCAAGGTGACCACCCCGGAGGACCTGGACGTGATGGCGGCACTGCTGAGGGGGATGGGAAGGGCGCAGGAATGACAGTGGATTTCCGGGTGGGGATGGGATTTGACGCCCACGGGCTGGCGTCGGGCCGACGACTGGTGTTGGGGGGAGTGGACGTCCCCCACGACCGGGGCCTGGAGGGGCACAGCGACGGGGATGTGCTGGTACACGCGGTGATGGATGCGCTGCTGGGCGCGGCGAACCTGGGGGACAAGGGGGTGCATTTCCCTTCCAGCGATCCGCGGTACAAGGACATTTCGAGCCTGGTACTGCTGGAGAAGGTGGGGGAGATGCTGCGGGCGTCCGGTTGGCTGATTCAAAACGTTGATGCTACAATACTCGCGCAAAAGCCGAGGCTGGGCGGGCACGTTTCCGAGATGCGGAACAACGTGAGCGCGGTGCTTTGGGTAGGGCCGGAACAGGTCAGCATCAAGGCGACCACCACCGACTACATGGGGTTCACCGGAAGGGAAGAAGGCATCGCGGCGTGCGCCGTGGCGGCCGTCAGATACCTACCCGGGGAATAGACGCCCCGGCAATGAACCCAACAGGCCTCCAGTCCAGCCAACGAGTCTCCCGACTGTCAGTCCGAGCATGAAGCTTTACAACACTCTAACCGGGCGGGAGGAGGAATTCGTCCCCGCCGACGGTAAGACCGTCAAGATGTACGTCTGCGGCGTCACGCCGTACTCGTCCACGCATGTGGGCCATGCCTTGAGCTACGTGGTGTTCGACGTGCTGCGCCGATACCTGGAACACATCGGGTACGAGGTGCTGCACGTCCAGAACTTCACGGATATCGACGACAAGATCATCCAGCGGGCCCAGGACGAGGGGGTGAAGGAAGAGGCGCTGGCGGAAAGGTACATCGATGACTTTTTCGCCACGATGGACGGGCTGAACATAAAGCGGGCGCACCACTATCCCCGGGCCACCCAGGAGATTCCCAGCATCATCAAGACGATAGAACGGCTCATCGAGGAGGAGTTCGCATATCCGGCCGGCGGGGATGTCTTCTTCCGGGTCAACCGGAGCGAGGACTATGGGAAGCTGAGTCACCGGACGCTGGAAGGGATGATCGCGGGGGCGCGGATCCAGGTGGACGAAGACAAGGAACATCCCATGGACTTTGCCCTGTGGAAGGGGGCAAAGGAAGGGGAGCCGGCGTGGGACAGTCCCTGGGGACCGGGGCGGCCGGGGTGGCACATTGAATGCACGGCGATGTCGCTGGACCGCCTGGGAGACCCGCTGGACATACATGGCGGAGGAATGGACCTGGTCTTCCCCCACCATGAGAACGAGATCGCCCAGAGCGAGGCGTACACCGGCAGGCAGCCCTTTTCCCGATACTGGGTGCATAACGGGCTGCTGCAGTTCGGCGACGACAAGATGAGCAAGTCGCTGGGCAACCTGGTTTCCGCGGAGGAAGCGCTGGGGCGGTACAGCCCGGACTCGCTGCGGCTCTACTTCCTCAGTTCCCACTACCGGGCTCCGCTGAACTACTCGGAGGAGGGGGCGTCGGCGATGGAGCGGAGCATGGAGCGTTTCCGCCACGCCCTGCGGTGCAACGGGAACTCGGGGGAACCCCTGGACGCTACACCGTTCGCCGAGCGGTTCAAAAACGCGATGGACAGCGACCTGAACACTCCGCAGGCCATTGCGTCCCTTTTCGACTTGGCGCGGGAGATCAACCGATCCCAGGAACTGGGGATGGATGTCCGGTCGGCCCAGGAACGGCTGTCGGAGCTGGGAAGCGTGCTGGGGCTGACGTTCAGGGAACGCGAGGACGACGGCGGCGACCTGCTGTCGGCTCAGCCATTTATTGAAATGCTGCTGGAGACCCGAGCCGAGCTGAGGAAGAACCGGATGTTTGAGCTGGCCGACCAGATCCGGGACGGGCTGGCCGGCCAGGGCATCGTCCTGGAAGACACCGCCCGGGGCACCGAGTGGCAGCGCCAGCCACGGAAGTAGCCGCGTTGCCTCCGACAGTTTCCCCCGGAGTGGCGAGCGGCCGAGCCTTGCCAGCGATCTCCCGTCTATCCTGCTGCCGCCTGCCGCTGGGTTCGTGAACAGCTACGCCAGGATCGACTCGTCGAAGATCGAGGTCCTGACCCGAGTGGTCGGGGCTGGCAATGTCTTGATTGAATCCTACGACCTGGACCGCTACTCCGCCGACGCGCTGAGTCCCTGGCGTGCCTTCGGCGCGGAAGGGGCGTTTGAGAAAATAGCCGAGGTGGTGGTGCGGCCCGGGTCGGTGCGGGAAGTTTCGGAGTTGGTGGGTCTCGCCAACGAGTGGCGCGTTCCCGTTATCCCATACGGCGGAGGAACGGGGGTGATGGGTGGAGTCCTGCCGGTGGAGGGCGGGATGGTGGTGGACGTGAAGCGCCTGAACCGTATCCTGTCGATCAGCCCGCAGGACATGACGGCGAGGGTGGAGGCCGGCGTGGTCCTGGAGGACCTGCACGACGCGCTGGCGGAGCACGGGCTGATGCCCGGGCATGATCCCTACAGCGTTCCGATAGCGACGGTGGCGGGTACCATATCCACCAACGGGGTTGGCTATCGAGCGGCAGCCTTCGGCCCGATGGGGGAGCAGGTGGCGGCCCTGGAGGTGGTTACGCCCACCGGACAGGTCATCTCGACCCGGGCCGTTCCCAAAAACTCGACGGGGCCGGACCTGAACCGGTTGTTCATTGGCTCGGAGGGGGTTTTCGGGATCATCACCAAGGCCACGGTCAAGGTCTTCCGCAAGCCGGAGGCGGAGGTGTTCGCCGCCGCAGCCTTCGACAGCTTCGACCGGGGCTTCGAAGCGGTGGGGGAGATGATGGCCCTGGGGATCCGCCCGACGCTCCTGGACCTGACGGAAGAGGACGGGCGGGTGAAGCTGTACCTGCTCTTTGAGGGATTCCGGGAGGGAGTGGCCGCCAACCACCAGCGGACGATGCGGATTTGCAAGGAGCTCGGAGGCCAGGACATCGGCCCGGAGCCGACGCTGGACTACTGGGAGTACAGGCACGAATCCGCGGAGAACTTCAAGCGGACGGCCCTGGACAAACCCAGAGAGGTCCGGTGGAACCGCCAACGGGGGCGGAGCTTCGATTACCTGCACCTGGCCCTGCCGATTTCCCGGGTGCTGGAGTACCGGCGCCGGAGCGAGACGATCCTGGATGAGCACGGAGCCAGGGTGGTGGAGTACGCGCTGTGGAGCCGCCCGGAGCTTTTCTCAATGATGGTGGTCCCTTCCCGGAGCAACGGCGCGGGCTACCGGGACAGGCTGGGAGAGGGCGTAGCCCGGGTGCTGGAGCTGGCCCAGGACATGGGCGGCATCATGGAGTACTGCCACGGGACGGGGGTGAAGCTGAACCACCTGCTGGCCCGGGAGCGGGGCACGTCCCAGGACGTCATTCAATCCATCAAGCGGGCGCTGGACCCAGCGAACATAATGAACCCCGGCAAGCTGGGGTTGTAGCCCCTTCCCCAAGGGATTGCGGGGCGGTCGGCCCGCAAAATCCCCTCTCCCCAGAAAAGCCCTTTCCCCCTCCCCCACGGCAGGTCAATCGCCTTTGGGTTTTTGAAGGCCCATTGACGTTCGCGATAGAGCCGCCCACTGGATAAAGTGGGAAATGGGTAGCGAATCGCTTACTTCAGGAAACAGTTGAGAAGGCGTCGTATGGGTGTCGTCCTGCGGCACCTGCATGGTGGTATCTTTCAATGCGATTGCCCTGTTCCCCACTGTCGTCTGAGCGGATGTTATATTCCTGTTACCTATATTAAGAGTTTGGCAATATCCCTTGACACGATATTGAAGCGGTAGTATATTGGACTAAGTGATGTTACTTCCGACATATTATCGACATAACCGGGTGTAGACGTCCATTCCGGGAGTGCCGTAACCAAGGAAGCGACCGCGCCAATATATTTTCAGGGGGTTCACAGAAACCGAAGTTGGCTACACGCGTACAAACCGAAGAAAAGGGAATTCTGCCCAAGCTGGGACACCAGATCGTTCACGTTTATGACATGCTGGCCGGCCCCGCAATGACCGAACAGGAACGGCTGTCCCGGGAACTGTGCGAGGCTGAAAAGCACCGGTTCGTTGGCCGGGTCGTCTAACCCGATCTGAAATGACCAACAGCGAAGGCCCCCGTTGATGCGGGGGCCTTCATTTTTGTCCGGCCGGGTCCGCGGCCGGTTCCGAAGCGGGGCAGGGTCAGAAGGGGAGTTCCTGGCCGATGCCCTGCTCCTTGGCTTTACGGTAGACGAGCTGGGCGGCGGCGATGTCCTCGAGGGCTACGCCCATGGACTCGAAGAGGGTAACGGAGTCCGGGGAAGGACGACCGTCCACACGGCCGGCGACGACATCCTGAAGTTCGTGGGCCATGTCCCAGCGGAAGGTGCCCCGGGCTTCCAGCCACATCAGGTCTCCACATTCGATTTTGGCCTGGTCGAGGTCGTCCACGACTATGACGCTGGAGCGGGTGACGGTTTCCTCGTCGACCTCCCTGCGCTGCCAGTGGTTGCCTCCAGCGGCGTTGACGTGGGCCCCCGGGGCGATTTCGGAGCCGGCGAACACGGGGTCGCGGGCGGAGGTTATGGTGACGATGACGTCGGCCCCCGCCACGCAGTCGGAGGGGCTTGCCACGGCTTCCACGTTGAGGTTGAGCTGCTCGCTCATGCGCCGGGCAAATTCCTCCCGGCGCTCGGCGCTGCGGCTGTACACCCGGGCCTGCTTGATGTCGCGGGCGGCGCAGACGGCTTCCAACTGGGTGCGGGCCTGGAACCCGGAACCGAAGACGGCGACGGTGGAGGCGTCCGGGCGGGCCATGTACCTGGTGGCGAGACCGGAGGCGGCGCCGGTGCGGATCTGTCCGAGCCGGCCGGCCTCGAGGAGGGCGAGAAGCTCCCCGGACTCGAAGTCGTAGAGCATGACGAGGAACTTGCTGCCGGCAGGGCCGGCGAAGGAGGGGTAGGCCTTGTAGCCGAACACGCCGTGCCCTTCGTCGGATGCGGACATGAAGTGGAAGAAGCCGTTGGGCATTCGGATGCGGGAGCGGGGCTTGACTTCGACCTGACCCGCTCCGGCGTGGGAGAAGGCTTCGTCCAGCACTTCGATGCACTCGTCCATGGGCAGCAGTCCCACCACTTCGCGCTCGGTCAAAAACAGGGCCATTGGTTCCTCCAGGGTTCTGAAATTTCCGGCCAAGTATAGCACTGGGCCGGAGGGGCGGTAATGCGATGGCGGAACCATCCAGGGGTTGGATAAAATGGCGCAAGCCCGGACGGGATCAACGGCACGGAAACTTGCGGTCCGGCAACAGGAAGGGGTCTATGGACAAGCCCGCTGTGTTGGTATCCCGGGAGATATTGCCCGAAGCCGTGAAGATGCTGGAAGAGGGAGCCCAGGTGGAGGTGTGGCCGGATGAATACCCTCCGTCGCCGGATACGCTCCGAAGGCTGCTGGCCGACAAGGCGGGAGTGTTGACCAACATCATGGACCGGATGGACGGGCCAACGATGGAAGCCGCGCTGGGGTTGAAGGTAATCAGCAACCTGGGCGTGGGGGTGGACCATATCGACGTCACCGAGGCAACGAGACGGGGGATCCTGGTGGGCAACACCCCCGGAGTCTTGGCCAGGTGCACGGCAGACCTGGCCTTTGCCCTCCTGATGTGCGCGGCCCGCCGGGTGGGGGAGAGCGAACGGTGGGTGCGGGACGGACAGTGGGAGATGGCGTTCCACCCGCTTGGCTGGCTGGGCGTGGACGTTCACGGGGCGACGCTGGGCATCGTCGGGCTGGGGGAGATTGGGCTGGAGATGGTGAAGCGGGCCAGGGGATTCGACATGCGGGTAATCTACTACTCCCGCACCCGCAAGCCGGAGCTGGAAGCAGAGTACGGACTGGAGTACTCTGACCTGTCCGCCCTCCTGGCCGCGGCGGACTTTGTCTCGCTGCACGTGCCGCTGACGCCGGAAACGAGAAACTTCATCGGGGAGGCGGAACTGCGGGCGATGAAAGCCACGGCGGTCCTGATCAACGCTGCCCGGGGGCCGGTGGTGGACCCGCAGGCACTGTATACCGCGCTGAAGGAGGGATGGATCTACGCCGCGGGCCTGGACGTGACCGATCCCGAACCATTGCCGGCGGACAGCCCCTTGCTGACCCTGAACAACATCGTAATCACCCCCCACGTCGGAAGCGCGGCCATTCCGACCCGGCGGGAGACGATGTTACTGGCGGTGCGGAACCTGCTGGCCGGGCTGAGGGGGGAGCGGCTGGAGGCCTGCGCCAATCCGGCGGTGTATGCCGGGTTGGGAATCTAGGGGGGTGTGACAATTGAGTCTTCACCCCCATCCTAACCTTCCCCCGTCAAGGGCTGACAAGGGTAGGTAAAGGCCGAAATTACGCACAACACCTTCGAAAACATGGGATCTGCCCGCCGCTCCGCGCGACGCTGTGTCGGCGTCCGAAGCCCGGTTTTTGGGTTTGTGAACCATCAAACGCCCCTTCATTGAGGGGGCGATAATCATCATGATGCAAAAATACCTGCCCCTGTCAGCCCGTCAAAGGGGGAAGGGAGTTCTAAGCGGGGCAATCGCACTTGGGTTCTCGAAGGCCCGAAGAAGTTCGCGACACAACCGCCTACTGGGTAACGGGAGGTATGGACAGCGAACAACTTACACAAGTAAATATTCAACAACAGGATATATAGGTATCGAGCTGCGGCATCTGCATGGTGGTAGCTTTCAAATGCGATTGCCCTGGGGTTCTAAGATCATTTCTTAGTTGGCGGGCGCGGCTTGCTTTATGCCCTCTTCCAGGGCGACCCAGGGGAGCAGGGCGCACTTGATTCGGACCGGGTATTGCCGGACGACCCGGAGGGCGGGCAGGTCCCCCATTCTGGCGAGAGTTTCATCCGTCAAGGTTTGTCCCTGCATCATGCTGCGGAACTGCTGGGACAGTGCCTTGAGCTGTTCCAGGGTCTTGCCGGGCATGGAGTCGGCCATCATGGAGGCGGAAGCCTGGATGATGGAGCAGCCGTCGGAAACGGAGCTGACCTCGGCCACGCGGCCCTGGGAATCCAGGCGGATGTCCAGGGTGACCTCGTCGCCGCAGAAGGGGTTGAACTGGTGGGACTGGATGTTCCCACCCAGCACCGGCGCCCGGTGGCGGGGGTTGCGGTAGTGGTCCATGATGGCGTCGTCGTAGAGGCTGTCTAGGGGGAAGTCGGGCAACTGCGGCATGAGCGGACTGTTCTCTGACCAGTGGGCACAGCGGTCGGCGTTGCGCCGAGGCGGCCGGTTTACTCGGTGGTCACCACGTCGTTCTTGCCTTCCATGGCGGCCCGGAGGGCGTGCCATATGAGGATGGCGCACTTGATGCGGGTGGGATACTCGGCGACTCCGGCGAGCATTTCCAGGTCGTCCAGCAGGTCGTAGTCCAACTCGGCGCCCGGTTCGGTCAGCATCCGGTGGAACTGGTGGAACAGGGCGTCGGCCTCGGGCAGGGTCATGCCCTTGACCCGCTGGGTGAGCATGGACCCGGAGGCCTTGGAGATGGCGCAACCGGCTCCCTGGAAGCTGATGTCGGAGACCACGTCCTCCTCGGACTCGTTCCGGCCGAGCTTGAGGTAGACGGTGTACTGGTCGCCGCAGAGGGGGTTGAAACCTTCGGCGAATACCGTGGCGTCGTCCAGTTTGCGGAAGTTGCGGGGCTTGCTGTTGTGCTCCAGGAGGATTTCCTGGTAAAGGTCGCTAAGGTCAGACATGTTCGCTCAACTTCAGGTTATGCTGCCGGGGATGATGCCTAGCTGAAGACCTCGAGGACCCGGTCGATTCCCTTCACCAGCGCGTCGATCTCGGCCGGGGTGTTGTAGAAGGCCAGGGAAGCCCGGGCGGTGGCGGGGATGGCGAAGCGCTGCATGACGGGCTGCGCGCAGTGATGGCCGGTGCGAATGGCGATTCCCTGGGAGTCCATTATGGTGCCGATGTCGTGGGGATGGATGTCGCCCAGGGTGAAGGAGAGGATGCCTCCCTTCTCTTTAGCGGTGCCGATGAGCTTGAGACCTTCGATGCCGTTGAGGCGGCCGGTGCCGTAATCGAGCAGCTCCTTTTCGTAAGCGGCGATGCGCTCCATGCCAATGGACTCGATGTAGTCCACGGCTGCGCCCAACCCGATGCTGCCGGCGATGTTGGGGGTGCCGGCCTCGAACTTGTGAGGCAGGATGTTGTAGAGGGTCTTTTCGAAGGTGACGGAGCGGATCATTTCCCCTCCGGCCTGGTAGGGGGGCATCTGCTCCAACAGTTCCGCCTTGCCGTAGAGGATGCCGATGCCGGTGGGGCCGTAGAGCTTGTGCCCGGAGAAGGCGAAGAAGTCGCAGTCCAGCTTGCGCACGTCGACGGGAATGTGGGGGATGGACTGGGCTCCATCCACCAAAACGGGGATTCCCCGGTCGTGAGCGAGCCCGATGATGGCCTCCATGGGGTTGATGGTCCCCATGGCGTTGGACTGGTGGACGATGGACACCAGTTTGGTGCGCGGGTTCAGAAGCATTTCGTACTCGTCCAGCAGAAGCTCGCCGTCGTCGTTGAAGGGAGCAACCTTGAGGACGGCGCCGGTCTCCTGGGCGAGAATCTGCCAGGGGACGATGTTGGAGTGGTGCTCCATCCCGGAGATGATTATCTCGTCGCCTTCACCGATGTTCTGGCGACCGTAGGTCTGGGCGACGAGGTTGATTCCCTCGGTGGTGCCGCGGACGTAGATGAGCTCGTGGTCCTCGGCGGCGTTGATAAAGCGGCGGACCTTGCTGCGGGCGGCCTCGTAGTCGTCGGTGGCGCGCTGGCTGAGGGTGTGAACGCCGCGATGGACGTTGGAGTTTTCGGTCGCGTAGTAGTTGACCAGGGCGTCAATGACGCACTGGGGTTTCTGGCTGGTGGCAGCGTTGTCCAGGTAGACCAGGGGATGCCCGTTGACTTCCTGGTGAAGGACCGGGAAGTCCTCACGGATGCGTTCCACGTCGAAGGCGACGTTGGGAGAGGTCACTGCGCCCTCCCGAGAGGCAGGGTGGCGGTGGGTATGGCCTGCAGGAAGAGAGAGTCCAGGAAATCCTGCAGCGGTTCCAGCTCCACGGCCTCGATGATTTCGCTGGCGAAGGCATGGATGAGAATCTGGCTGGCGGTGGGAATGTCCAATCCGCGGCTGCGCATGTAGAAGAGGGTATCTTCGTCGATATGGCCGGCGGTGGCGCCGTGGCCGCACTTCACGTCGTCGGCGTAAATAAGAAGGCTGGGCTTGCTGTCCACCTCGGCGTCGTGGGAGAGGAGCAGGTTCTTGTCGGTCTGCTGGGCGTCGGTCTTCTGAGCTTCCTTCCGCACGGTGACGTTGCCGCCGAAGACGGCGCGGGAACGCCCGTCGAGGATGCCCTTGTAGAGTAGTCGGCTGGTGCAGTTGGGCTGGACGTGGTCTATGTTGATGAAGTTGTCCATGTGCTGGGTTCCGGCAGTGAAGTAGAGGCCGTTGAGAGTGCAACTGGCGCCGGGGCCGTCCAGCGTCACCTGGAAGTCGTTACGCCCGAGAGCGGCGCCCTTGGCAAAGGACGCGGAGGAGAAGGTGCTGTCCCTTCCCTGAGCGACCCGGCTGACACCGACGTGGTAGGCCTGGTCGTTTTCCAGGAGGAGCCGATGATGGTTCACGGTGGCCCCATCCCCGACCACTATCTCCGTCACGGCGTTGGTGAGGAAGCGTTCGCCGGTGAGGCTGATGTAGCTTTCCACCAGATCGAGGCGGGAGCTGCTTTCCGCCACGACCAGCGTCCTGGGGTGGGTCACCCGGGGCTGCTCGCGTCCGGTGGTGATGAACACCAGATTGACCGGAGCGTTGGCCTCGGTGTTCCGGGGCAGGTGAACCAGTGCACCATCCCGCAGGAAGGCGGTGTTGAGAGCGACGAAACCATCGTCGTCGGGAGGGGCCTGGCGGGACAACTTTTCTTCCAGCAAAGCTCGGAGGCCATCGTTGGCGGCGGCGATAGCGCCGGCATGGACCCCGTCCGGGGATGGAGAGGACAGTTTGGGGGAATACCGCCCGTCCACGAATACCAGGTGGGTCCAGCCCGGGTTGGAGGGGACGGAGGCTGTGACGGAACCCCGGTCAATTCCGGCTTCGGGTCCCAGGTCCAGCGGATTGGCGAAGGGCACGCTGGCGATGCGGCGGATGTCGGTGTACTTCCATTTCTCGTTGCCGCGACGCTGGGTGGGCAGGCCGAGCTCGTTGAAGAGCTCCCAGGCTTTCTCGCGGAGGGGGTTGAGCCAGGCCAGTCCGTCATCGGCGGCGGAGAGGGCTTGGAAGTCGGCGGCGTAGTGGGGGAAGCGGGTTTGGGTTGTTGTCATTGTGTTGCGAATTGTCCGGCGAGTGAATCAATTTCCGGCTTCGACGGCTTCTCTAATCCAGTCGTAGCCCTTTTCCTCGAGTTCGTGGGCCAGCTCGGGGCCGCCGGAGCGGACAATCTGGCCGTCGATGAGGACGTGGACATAATCGGGAGTGATGTAGTTCAGGATGCGCTGGTAGTGAGTGACCAGCACGATGGCGTTGTCCGGCCCACGGAGCTTGTTGACGCCATCGGAGACTATGCGCAGGGCGTCAATGTCCAGGCCGGAGTCGGTCTCGTCCAGGAGGGCGAGGCGGGGCTCCAGAATGGCCATCTGGAGGATTTCGTTCCGCTTCTTCTCGCCGCCGGAAAAGCCTTCGTTGACGGAGCGGCGGGTGAGTTCAGGATCAATGTCGACCAGCTGCACCTTTTCCCTGAGCATCCGGTCGAACTCGCGGGCGCTGGTCTCCTCCTCGCCGGCGGCGGTCCGCTTGGCGTCCACTGCGGCCTTGAGGAATTGCCATGCGCGGACGCCGGGGAGCTCGACGGGGTACTGGAAAGCCAGGAACACACCGGCTCGGGAACGGTCCTCCGGCTCCAGGGCCAGCAGGTCCTCTCCATCGTAGAGGGCTTCTCCCTCGGTGACGGTGTATTCCGGTCGCCCGGCCAGGGAGTTGGCCAAAGTGCTTTTCCCGGACCCGTTGGGGCCCATGATGGCGTGGACCTCTCCGGCGTTGACGCTAAGGTTGACGCCGCGGAGGATTTCCTGGTCTTCCACAGCAACGTGTAGGTTGGAGACTTTGAGGAGTTCGGTCATGGAGTCGTTTATGCCTCGAGGAGCGCTTGAGTCATGTGGTTCGGTATACAAGTATGAGCAGGAGAAGGATTTGAACGGCACCCATTCCCAAGACTGCCAAAAACGGCCAGTCGGTCCGATTGTTCATTCTGCACAGCTTATGCGCGACGGGATTGTCCGGCCCAGGGTAAATCGGGCGGCTATCCCACCGTGCCTTCGAGGCTGACCTTCATGAGCTGGGAAGCTTCCATGGCGAACTCGAAGGGGAGTTCCTGGAAGATGCCCCGGCAGAAGCCGTTGATGATCATGTAGTGGGCGTCGTCGAGTCCGATGCCCCGCTGCTGGCAGTAGAAGAGCTGGTCGTCGCTGACCTTGGAGGTGGTGGCCTCGTGCTCCATCTGGGCCGTGGGGTTGCGGACCTCGATGTAGGGCACGGTGTGGGCCCCGCACTGGTCGCCGACGAGCAGGGAGTCGCACTGGGTGAAGTTCTTGGCGCCGTCGGCGGAGGGGTTGATCTTAACCAGCCCCCGGTAGGTGTTCTCGCCGTGCCCGGCGGAGATGCCCTTGGCGACGATGGTGCTCTTGGTGTTCTTGCCGAGGTGAATCATCTTGGTGCCGGTGTCGGCCTGCTGGTAGTTGTTGACCAGGGCCACCGAGTAGAACTCGCCGACCGAGTCGTCGCCCTGCAGGATGACGCTGGGGTATTTCCAGGTGATGGCCGAGCCGGTCTCAACCTGGGTCCAGGAAATCTTGGAGTTCCGGCCGGCGCACTTGCCCCGCTTGGTGACGAAGTTGTAGACGCCGCCCTTGCCTTCCTTGTCACCGGGAAACCAGTTCTGGAGGGTGGAATACTTGATCTCGGCGTCGTCCAGCGCGACCAGTTCAACCACGGCGGCGTGGAGCTGGCTGGTCTTGCGCATGGGAGCGGTGCAGCCTTCCAGGTAGCTGACGTAGCTGCCTTCCTCGGCCACAATGAGAGTGCGCTCGAACTGTCCCGACTCCTCGGCGTTGATGCGGAAGTAGGTCATCAGCTCGATGGGGCAGCGGACACCCTTGGGGATGTAGGCGAAGGAGCCGTCGCTGAACACGGCAGAGTTCAACGTAGCGTAGAAATTGTCGGCGTAGGGGACAACCGAACCCAGGTATTTCTGCACCAGTTCGGGGTGGTTCTGGATGGCTTCGCTCATGGAGCAGAAGATGATGCCGGCCTTCTCCAGCATATCCTGGTAGGTGGTGGCGACGGAAACGCTGTCGAGGACGGCGTCCACGGCCACGCCGGTCATCCTTTTCTGTTCCTCCAGGGGGATACCCAGCTTGTTGAAGGCCTCCACCAGCTCCGGGTCCACCTCGTCCAGGCTTTTGGGGCCGTCCCCCTTTTCGACCGGGGCGGCGTAGTAGTGGATGTCCTGGAAGTCAATGGTGTCGTGGTGAATGTTGGCCCAGGTGGGTTCTTCCTGGTTCAGGCGGAGCCAGTGGCGGTAGGCCCGGAGGCGCCACTCCAGCATCCACTCGGGCTCGTTTTTCTTGGCGGAAATAAGGCGGACGATGTCTTCGTTGAGACCCTTGGGGGCGGCATCCTGCTCGATGTCGATGGTGAAGCCCCACTTGTAGTCGGACTGGAGTTCCTCGGACGAGGTGGAGCGCGATATTACTCTCTGGGTGGCCATAGATGCTCCTCCAAACTTAGCGGCCCCGTTGCGGATGGGGCAGCGCCAACTCCGTTGAGCCAACGCTGCCGGTGGATTTTCCTATTGTTGACCCAAATGGTCAACAATGATCCTAACACTGGCCGGGAAGGGTGTCAACGAAAAACGATGGCGAACGCGGGCGGTGCCATGTCCCTGTTGGCCGACCATCCGCCGCGCTGTCCGCCCGTTCCGCCGAGGCCCGAAGCGGAGGGGTAGAGCGGCGGATGGGTGCGAAGGGCTGCGGTTTAGAAAAAACGATGTGCTATCATGGCCGCAAGGCAGGCTGGCGTCCCCTGCGGGGTTGCGGGCCTGTTTCCGGCCAAGGAGACCGGTTGAGGAGAAGGGCAGCGCCGATGCGAATCCCGGGACATAGAAGGAGCCAGGAACCCGATGACGTGGGCAACCGGGCGGGCGTATTCGCGGAGGCGGTGCGGGACGGGAACATGGACTTGGCATGGTCGATGCTGTCGAGAGAGACCCGGGGCATGAGGATGGGAGTGTGGGCGACGCGCAACAACATCAACATGCAGGATGCCTACCAGGCGGGGTATGATGCGTCCCACTCCATGCGTTCGTCCATGATGGAAGACTTCCGGCAGACGGTGCTGGGGCTGTGGCCGCTGGAGGACTTGACCGACCTGGGAGTGGCCCCCACCAGGTACATCAACGACGAATACGCCTTCGTCTTTCTTCCCTTTGGCGTAACCCAGGATAACGACCGGGTGCATGAACGGCGGATGATGTCCGGTCTGGTCATTCCCATGCGGCTGGAAGACGGGGTGTGGCAGGTGGACATGCCCGGCTGGAGGTTCCTTTACCTGGGAGACAGTCCGGGGTGAGCCGGGGCAACCGACCACGCCGGAACGGCCAAGGTCCGGGAGAGGCGCTGCCCGGCAAGGCGGAACCCGTGTCCTGCGAATTATGTCTCAGGGACGTTGAACGGTACACGATTCATCACCTGGTCCCCAAGGCCAGAGGTGGCAAGTTTGGGCCGAAGGCCCGGCTGTGCGCCACCTGTCACCGGCAGCTCCACGCCATGTTCTCCGAGTCTACCCTTGCGGCAGAACTCCACTCCCTGGAGTTGCTCAAGACCAACCCCCAGGTGCGGGGATACCTGAAATGGGCCCGCCGCCAAAAGGACGGGGCCAACTTCCGGGTCCGGCGGGCGCGGGAGCGGCGGTAGGAGTCCGGGACGCCGGGAGCTTTCGCCCCAAGCCTCGCCTGGTCTCCAGTCAGCTTCTGCCTTCACTATTCCGGCCACTACTTCCGTCGCCAGCGGACGCGGCCAGGGCCTCTTCCCGCTGGGCGAGGAGGTGGTCTGCCCGGCGGACCTGGGGATTGAGGAGGGCGGGGCCGACGGAGAAGGCGGCGACGGCCAGCCCGCCGATGGCTACGGCGACGGGCGCTCCCAGGACGCTGGCGATGGCGCCGGACTGGAGGCCTCCCAGGGGCATCACGCTCCATGTCATTCCGAAGAAGCCCATTACCCGGCCGCGCATCCGGTCAGGGACCAGGCTGTGGAGCAGTCCCTGGACGTTGACCATGTAGAGGGAGTTGGCGAATCCGGCAAGGAACAGGATGGTGAGGGCCAGGGGGAACCAGCCGAGGTATTGGGAGGTGACGGCGAAGGCGGCGATGAGCCCTCCGAAGAGAACGGCCCCGCCGATCATCAGGAAGCCCTGGTGGGAGACCCGGGTGCGGGAGCCGAACCAGAGGGATGTTGCCAGGGCGGAGACCCCGCTCACGCTGACCAGCAGGCCCTGTCCCCCGGCCCCAACCTGGAGCACGTCCACGGCGAAGATGGGCATGAGGATGATGTAGCTCATTCCGAAGAAGCTGTTGATGAAGGTCATTCCGATGAGGAAGGCGAAGACGCGGTTGTTCCAGATGAACCCCAGGCCTTCCAGCATTCCCCGGGCGGCGCTGGACCGGGGCGCGTCGGCGACGGGCGGGACGCGGAGGAAGAAGATTACCAGGGCCATCAGCGCGGAACATACCGACGCTCCGTAGAAGGCTGTTGACGTTCCGACCAGGGCGATGGTCACTCCCGCCAGGGCGGGGGCGACGATGCGGGTGCCCTGCCAGATGGATGAGTTGAGGGCGATGGCGCTGACCAGGACGCGCCGTTCAATGAGGCGGGGGTAGAGGGACTGGCGGGCCGGCTGGTTGAAGGCTTCGACGGCTCCGACGGAAAAGGCGATGGCGAAAATGTGCCACGGGCGCACCAGGCCGAGCAGGGTCAGGCTGGCCAGCAGTCCGATGAGGGATGCGGTGACCAACTGGGTGAGGATGATGAGGCGGCGCTGGTCCAGGCGGTCGGCGTAGACTCCCCCGAAGAGGTTGAGGACGATACCGGGGATGGCGTTGGCGAGACCGACGTACCCGAGGGACAGGGGGGACCCGGTGAGCTGGTACATCAGCCAAAGCTGGCTGAACTGGAAAACCTGGTAGCCGGTGACCGAGGAGAGCATTCCCAGCCAGAAGTACCGGAAGGAGCGGTACCGCAGGGCCGGCGGGGTCGCAGCCCGGAGCCGCGCCAACGGGGACGGCGCTCCCGTATCAGGAGTCAAGGTGTTCCCTCAACGGCCGGTCGCGGTGCCGATTCGAGAATATCCGGCGGGCCGGGTCACTTGTGGAAGGCGGGAAGGACTTCCTGGCCCATTATCTCGAGCTGTTCCATGGACTCGTCGCCGGCGCAGAGGGGGCGGACGGCGAACTTGGAGGCGCCGGCGTCGATGTACTGCTGGATGAGCTCTCCAACCTGTTCGGTGGTGCCAAGAGCGGTGAACTCGGTGAAGTGAGCGTCGGGACGGTGGCGGGTGACGAACTGGTGGGCCTTGGTGGCCGCCTGCTCGTAGTCGCCGGAGATGTAGTAGCCCAGCAGGACGCCAATGTGGTCCTCCTCGATTTCCCGCCTGCACTGGTCAGCGGTGTCGAAGACGATGTCCTTCCCCTCGCCAACCTCGGACGGGGTGGCGCTAGAGACGAGCCATCCGTCGCCGACGCGGCCAACGCGGCGGGCGGCGGCGGGGCTGCGTCCGCCGATCCACACCGGGGGCGAGGGCTGGAAGAAGGGCTTGGGGGTGATGCTGACGTCGTGACAGGTGAAGAAGTCGCCCTCGTGGGTGACCTTGTCCTCCTCCCAAAGGCGGCGCATGAGGACGATGGCCTCGTCGGTGCGGCGGGCGCGGTCACCCTTGGGGACGCCGCAGGCTTCGTATTCCTCCGGCTCCTCCTGGCCCAGGCCGACAGCGGGGAAGAAGCGTCCCTGGGAAAGGTAGTCCAGGGTGGCGATCTGCTTGGCCAGGACCACCGGGTTGCGCAGGGGAAGGGCGAGGACGCTGGTGCCGAATTTCATCCGGTCGGAGTAGGCGGCGACCATGGAGAGGGCGACTATGGGCTCCAGGCTGAAGCGGTCCGAGACGATGCGGTCGCTGAGCCAGATGGAGTCATAGCCGTACTTGTCGCCGACTTCGACCAGCTCCTTGAGGAAGCCGGGGTTGTCACCACCCTGGCCGAATGCCCCGGGAACGTATCCGATGGCGATGCTCATGATTCCCCCCTGGACTCAGGACGTAGGACGCGCTGGGGGCATTATAGCGCAAGGGGGAAGGGTTCCGGGGGCGTCAGACATGACCTGGCAGCTTCGCTGCAGATGGCGTGCAGGTGTCGGGTGAAGGCGGATTTGCCGGTGGACTGGAGGATGCCCTTAGCGACAGCCGTTTGGAGGAGCGGGCAGTCACGGCAGGGGGTTGCGCCAACGGAGGCCGGGGAACCGGTCGAAATCCGAATCGTTGGAATGTACCTCTGCGTCATACTCCATTGCCAACGCGGCGATGTGGGCCTCGGCCACCAAATTCGTTCCGCTGCCGGTGACGGCGAGATTGCGGCGGAAATGGTCCAAATGCCGAGCGCCCGGATTGACTGGCGTGACATGAGAGCACCCGAACCAATCTTTCACGTAACCGGCGGCTTCAACGGGTGATAACGGCCTGCTAACTGCCCTGGGATTGGTCATCAATCTTATGAATCCGGTCGATACAGCCCACGGCAAGCCAACTATCTCCGTTCCGTCGAGCAATCCTTCCCACCAACGCCGGGCATCATAATGTCGGGACACTTCCCCGTCGTGAGCATAAACCAGAAGGTTGATGTCCGGGATAATCATTCGTCTCTTTTCCTCAAGTATCCTTCAACCTCCTGCTCGCGGAGGAGATTTTTGAGTCTTTTCGGCCGAGCGTCAGGAAGAAAGTCACCCTCGGTTGGGACGACTGTGGAAGCATTTTCGGGCCATTGCGGCTGGGGCTGGACCACCTCGATGCTCAACGCGACCACGGTGCCTTCTTCAAAATCAAGCGGCTCCAATGGTATCAGCACTCCGTTTGCGAATCGGGCATTCACCGTCTTGGGCACTGTACATCTCCTTGGAAAGGGTCGCCGCTTTCGCCCACGAATTGGTAACTTCTCTAAGGGGCTGGGCGGGTCGCTCTCAGAGCGCCGCTTTCGCCCCGATTGAGGCAACTTGTCTAAGAGGGGCTGGGCGGCTTGTGGGTAACGGCGTTTGGGCTACCCGCCTATTTCCGGCAAGCCCGCTTCGCGGCGGGCGTCGTTGATGTGCCCCAGGACGCGGACGCGGAGGGGCGGCATTTCGTAGCCGATGTCGGCGAGCATCCGGCTGTTGTCGACGAGGTAGACGTGGGGGACCGGGCGGTCGCCGGTGGTGATGCGGGCGTCGGGGATGAACTCGCGGACGGCGTCGGCCATGTCCTGGATGGTGGCCAGGTGGCCGCCGCTGATGTAGACGTTGTGACGGAGGTCCTCCTTGAGGGCGGCTTCCACGAAGATTTCGGCAGCGTCCTCGGCGTGAATCATGGGTGAGGCTTCCATTGGGTCGAAGGCCATGGAAACGGGCTGGCCGATGGCGGGCAGGGAGACCATGAGTCCGCCGATCATGCCGGTCATGCCGGTGACGCGCCCGTGTCCGAAGACGGTGCAGATGCGGATGCCCCGGATGTCCAGCCCGTAGTTGTCCCGGTACTTGCCGGCGGCGAAGTCGTTGGCCGCCTTGGTCATTCCGTACATGTTTATCGGGGCGGCCAGGTCATCCTCGTTCAGGGAGCGGTCTCCGAAGGTGTCCTGGACGCCGTAGACGGCGATGGAGCTGGCGTAGACCACCCGCTGGATGCCGGCCCAGCGGGCGACCTCGAAGACGTTGTTGGTGCCCTGGATGTTGACCAGCATTCCCAGGTGGGGCCGGTCCTCGGTGTCGGGCGGCAGGAGGGCGGCCATGTGGATTATCCGATGGACTCCGTGAGTGTGGCAGGCTTCCAGGAGCTGGGGCACCTGGGTCACGTCGCCCCGGTAGATCTTGATCCGGTCCAGGTATGGTTCCAGGTTGGCCCGGGGCGGAGCCAGGTCGAAGCAGACGACCTCCTCGCCGCGCTCGACCAGCTTGCGGATGATGCGGTTACCGATGAATCCGGTGCCGCCGGTTACCATAACGGACATTGGGAGCCTCCTGAGAGTTGGAGATGTGCGACAAAGTGCGACATTTCGCGACATTCGTGCGTGGGGACACCCGGGGGTCGGCCGTAAACTCTCACTCGAATGTCCGGTTTTGCCGCCGGAATGTCCTGGTTTTGTCGCGGTTTGTCACGGTTGGGCTGGACCGGGAAAGGACGGCGGAGAAAAAATTCTGTCCTATTTTGTCCCATTCCGTCCCATTTCCGGCGGAGAGGGCCGGGCCAACGGAATTTGATGCCTTCACGGTATCTTCCACCTTACTATGGTAGCCGGGGGATGCCGGACTTGGGAAGGGCCAAGTGTCAGCAGGACGGGGCGACGGCGTTGGAATCCATGGCGCTCGCTTGGCGCCGAAGATGGGACAGCCACGGAACGGGCCCTGAATTTTATTGACGCTGCAACCCGCTTGTGCTAACCTCTTGTGGGCCTGAAAAACGGCCCATTTGCTCAGGTTTTTATAGGTTTTGACAGATTT
The DNA here is from genome assembly GCA_965203675.1 of Dehalococcoidia bacterium. Taxonomy (GTDB): domain Bacteria; phylum Chloroflexota; class Dehalococcoidia; order Lucifugimonadales; family UBA3495; genus CATOSK01. Next base: position 549,590 of record CBDBDE010000002.1, read on the forward strand.
TTCCAGCGTGACGCCGGATGGTTGACCTCCAACCCACCGACCAGGGCCAATGGCTTTCCCTGGGAGAGGCGTGCCGTCTCCTCCAGGTGAAGGAGGCCACGCTGCGGCATTGGGCGGACCTGGGGCATTTGCGGGTCTACCGAACGCCCGGAGGGCACCGCCGTTTTTCCAGGGAGGACGTGCTCAGCCTGACCCAGCCGGCGGCCGTTCCGGCGGAGGCCGAGTCGAGAGAGCGGCTGGAGGGTTCCACCCTGCGGAGGATCCGTCGGCGCCTGGGTCACGAGGATGTGGCTCGGCAGTCGTGGTTCCAGAGCGTGGAGGAAGAAGGGCGCGACCGGATGCGGCTGTTCGGGCGTCGCTTGCTCTCGCTGCTGCTGCAGGAATCCCAGCCCAGGCGGCGGCGACAGGAAACCCTGGAAGAAGCCCTGATGCTGGGGCACGAGTACGGCGCCGAGATGGCGGACCGCCATACCCCGCTGAAGGATACGGTGGAGGCGTTCGTTTTTTTCCGCACCATGGTGCTGGATTCGGGCAACGGCGCGTCCTGGCCCCAGGTGCTGGAAACGTCGGACCGGGTGCTGGTGGGAATCGTGGAATCCTACGAGAAACGGCTGAATCGGAACGGCGGGGATGCTGTTCCCGCCCGGGGCGGCGTGAGCGCCCAGCACGGAGCCGCCGAGCAACCTCTTGACTGATGGCTTCGCAAACAGGCTGCGGAGCCCCCGACCCCTAAAGCCAACGGAGACGGACTGAGATGGACCTGGCTGACCGAAATCTACTGAATATCATCCAGAGCCGGTTTCCCCTGGCCGACGAGCCCTACCGGGCAATCGGCGAAGAATTGGGAATTGACGGGGACGAGGTCATTTCCCGGCTGGCGGAGTTGAAGCGGCAGAACGTGGTGCGGCAGATCAGCGCCATCTTCGACACGCGGCGGCTGGGCTACAAGACGACACTGGTGGCCTTCGCCTACGAGCCGGAGAAGCTGCACGACGGGGCGATTTTCATCAACCGCCATCCCGGGGTGAGCCATAACTACGCCCGGGAAGGGTCCTACTACAACCTGTGGTTCACCATCGCCGTGCCTCCCGACGGGGACCTGGAAGCGACGATAGTGTGGATGGCGGAGCAGACCGGGGCGCAGAACTACCGGATAATGCCGACGATCCGGTTCTTCAAAATCGGCGTCAACTTCGACATGGTGAACCGGAAGAGCTCGGCCCACAACTACAATCCCGATGCCGCCCCGGGGGAGCAGGCGCAGCGGACGCCAGCCCCGGACTGGAACCAGGCGGTCCCGGTGGCAGAGGAGGAGAAGGCGGCCATCCGTGAACTCCAGGAGGACCTGGAACTGGTGAGCCGTCCCTTCGACGCTATGTCGGAGCGGCTGGGCATGACCAACGCCGAGCTGTTCGCCCTGGCGGCGGAGTTCCAGGAAAGGAAGATCATGCGGCGGTTCAGCGCGGTGCTGCACCACCGCCGGTCGGGTTTCCGGGCCAACGCGATGATTGTCTGGAAGGTGCCGGAGGAACGGCACGAGGAAGTGGGGATGATCATGGCCGAACATTCGGCGGTGACCCACTGCTACCAGCGTCCGACGTTCCCGGACTGGCCCTATACCCATTTCACCATGGTCCACGCCACGACTCCCGAAGGCTGCGAGGAAATCGGCGACGAGATCAGCAAGTCCACGGGTATCACCGACAATCTGATGCTGTACAGCACCCGGGAGTACAAGAAGACCCGGGTGAAGTATTTCGTCGAGGACTACGAGGAGTTCTGGGAAAACGAGCAGGCGGAGCTGGCCGCCGTCGACGACTAGGCGGACCCCCGCGATTCGGGGCCAGGACTATCCAACCAAGATTACTCCGCGAGATTACTACGCAATGAAGGGTCAAAGAGTGTACAGCGGCGTGGAACGCAAGCGAAAGGTCCGCACATGGAAGCGGGCCAACCGCGGGAGGGTCGGACGCAAGATGGCCACCGCCGCGCGGAACCGTCTGCGCGCCCTGCGGATGCGGGGAGAGGTTCCCCGATGACCCCGACAAACAAGATTCCGAAGGAGTAACCAGCCAAAGGACATCATGCCCGAGTACTATCCCGTTTATCTAAACCTGGCCGGCAAGCGTTGCGTGATTTTCGGCGGAGGGCGCATTGCCCAAGGGAAAATCGCGGCCCTGCGCGACGCCGGCGCCAGCATCACCGTAATCAGTCCCGACGCGACGCCGGGCATCCAGCGGGCCGTCCAGAGGGGCGACGTGGAGTGGATTGCCCGGAAGTATGAACCGGGCGACTTGGAAGGGTCGTTCATCGCCGTGGCGGCGACCAACGTCTGGTACGTCAACCGGGAAATCTACGAGGAAGCAGAGCGGCTGGGAGTGCTGCTCAATGTGGTGGACGATCCCGACCTCTGCACATTCATTGCTCCGTCCATAGTGAAGCGGGACCCGGTGACGCTGGCGATTTCCACGGGCGGCGCCAGCCCGGCCCTGGCCCGAAAGATGAGGGAAACCCTGGCGGACGACGCCAACCTGCGCTGGGCAGACCTGGCGCCGGTGCTGGCCGAGGCGCGGAAGGGAATCAAGGAGAAGCGCGCCGTCATCGACCCGGAACGCTGGCAGTGCTGCATCACCGAGGAACTGCTGGAGATGGTCCAGGGCGGGCGAGCGCAGGAAGCGTTGAAGCAACTGCTGTCACGTTTAATGGATGACGGCCAGGCGGACCTCTGTCCCAGCCTGTCCCAATGCAGCGGGGAAGGATGTTCGGTGCGTCCCCGCGGTCGGGTCAAGGAGACGGTGAGTTGAGTCTGCTGGTCCTGGGGCTGAACCACCGCACAGCGTCCCTGGACGTGCGGGAGAAGCTCACCATCGAACGGGAACAACTGCCCCAGGCGCTGGAGCTGCTGGGAGACTACGCGCCCCAGGGGGTGATCCTGTCCACTTGCAACCGGATGGAAGTCTATACCTACGCCGATGAGCGGTCGTCGGAGGGTATGGGCCTGCCGGCCTACGTGGGGCACTTCCTCAGCGCCATGTCGGGCATCCCGGGCCATGAACTGAGGGAACACCTGTACCAACACCACGAGGATGAGTGCGCCCGCCACCTGTTCCGGGTAACGAGCGGCCTGGACTCGATGGTCGTGGGTGAGCGGCAGATCCTGGGCCAAGTCAGGACGGCCTTTAGCGTGGCCAGCGATACCGGCAGCGTCCGGGGACCGCTTTCGGGACTGTTCCACCAGGCGCTGCGGACGGCGAGGCAGGTCCATCGGGAGACGAACATCGGAAACCATTCCCGCTCGGTCAGCCAGGCCGCGGTCCAGCTGGCCCGGGGAATCCTGGGAGGCCTTTCCGACCGGCGGGTGCTGGTGGTGGGAGCGGGTGACGCGGGGCGGCTGGTGGCGCAGGCCCTTTCCGACGCCGGGGCGCGAAGGATCACGGTGTCCAATCGCACCCAGTGGCGGGCCGAGGAACTGGCGAAGGAGCTGGGAGGAGTGTCGGCTCCCTTCGAGGACCTCGCCCTGAACCTGGCGGAGGCCGACGTGGTCATCAGCTCCACCGGGTCGCCGGGGTTCGTGGTGAACCGGGACATGGTCTCTACCGCGATGCATGGGCGGAACGGCCAGCCGCTGCTGCTGGTGGACATTGCCGTTCCCCGGGACATCGATCCGTCCGCCGCCGCGCTGGAGGGCGTGGAAGTCTACGACATAGATTCCCTGCAAATGCTGGCGGAAACTTCCCGGGAGAGCATCCAGGACGCCTTGCAGAGGTCGGAGGAAATCGTCGAGGAACGGACGCGGCAGTTCCGGGAGTGGTGGGACTCGCTGGACGTGGTCCCGTTGATCGCCTCGATCCGAACCCAGGCCGAAACCATCCGGCGGCAGGAGGTAGCCAAAACCCTGTCCAGGACCAGCGGCCAGTGGGAAGGGGACCTGGAGGAGCTGGCCGCTCACCTGGATGCCATGACGGAGGCGCTGGTGAAGAAGCTGCTGCACCAGCCCACCCGGTTCCTCAAGGAAAACCGGGAGGCCGCATCCCAGAAGCTGGCCCGGCGGATACTGGACTTCGATGGAGGGTCGCGAAGGCGTGGCCCCCAGTAGTCCGGTCCGGGTCGGCACCCGCGGGAGCGCGCTGGCCCTGCGCCAGACGGAACTCGTGGTTGACCTGCTGCGGGAGGCTCACCCCAGCCTATCCTTTGAACCCGTGGTGGTGCGGACGCAGGGAGACGCCAACGCAACGGCCCCTCTGGCGGGTATGGGGCTGGGGGTGTTCGTCAAGGAAATTGAACAGCAGTTGCTGTCCGGGGAGATCGATCTGGCGGTGCATAGCCTGAAGGACATGCCCACCCAACTGCCCGAGGGCCTGACCATCGGGGCGGTCCTGGAAAGGGAGGACCCCCGGGATGTGCAGGTCAACCGCTGGGGAGTCCCGCTTGGCGGCATTCCGGCCAGCTCCCGAATTGGCACAAGCAGTCCCCGCAGGCAGGCCCAGCTGCGGCGGCTGCATCCCGAGCTGAGGGTGGTCCCTTTGCGGGGAAACGTGGAGACGCGGCTGCGCAAGTCGGAAGGTGGGGAGTGCGACGGGGCTATCTTGGCCGCGGCTGGCCTGTCCCGGTTGGGCCTTTCCCAACGCATCACCGAGTTCCTGGACCCGCGGGAGTTCGTGCCGCCGCCCGGGCAGGGGGCGCTGGCGGTGGAGACCCGGGACGGCGACGGGCGGATGCTGGATCTGTTGTCCCCGGCCGAACATTCGGCTACCAGGTCGGCCGTCACGGCAGAACGGGCTTTCCTGGAAGTCCTGGGAGGGGGCTGCCAGACCCCGGTTGCCGCTTATGCGACTTGCGAAAGAGACAGGCTGGAACTGACGGCGTTCATGGCTTCTCCGTCGGGGAACGAGGCGTTTCGTTGCACGATTACGGGCCCGGCCAACGATCCGAGGGGGCTGGCAGCGGAGGCGTTCCGGCAGTTGGCGGGGCAAGGGGCGGGCAAGCTGATTGCGGACCAGGGCACGAATTAAGGGGACAACCTTGACAGGCATTTCAGGCAAAGTTTACCTAGTTGGGGCCGGGCCAGGGGATCCGGGGTTGATTACCGTCAAGGGGATGCGCTGTTTGCAGCGGTCCCAGGTGGTCGTCTACGACCGGCTGATGGACCCGGCGCTGCTGGATTTGGCTCCAGCGGGCGCCCAGCGGGTGTTCGTCGGGAAGGAGCGGGGGCGTCAGGCCCTCACCCAGGACGAGATCAACGCTCTCCTGGTGGAGCAGGGGCAGGCAGGGAAGGTAGTTGTCCGTCTGAAGGGAGGCGACCCCTTCGTGTTCGGGAGAGGCGGCGAGGAAGCCATTGCCCTTGCGCAGAACGGAGTGCCCTTTGAGGTAGTTCCGGGGATTACTTCGGCCGTGGCCGCCGCCGCATACGCCGGCATCCCCGTTACCCACCGCCGGATTTCCACCTGCTTCACCGTGGTCAGCGGCAGCGAAGACCCGTCCAAACCGGAGTCGGCAATCCCCTGGGATGTGCTGGCCAATACGGGCGGGACGCTGGTCGTCCTGATGGGCTGGGCAGCGCTGGCGTCCATCATGGAAACCCTCCAGGAAAAGGGAATGGACCCGACAACGCCGGTGGCCCTGGTGCAGTGGGGGACCTGGTCTCGGCAGAAGACGGTCACCGGGGACCTGACCGACGTGGTGGAAAAGGGCAAGGCGGCCGGAATCAGGCCGCCGGTTATCGCCATCGTGGGGCCGGTGGTCCACCTGCGGGAGCGTATCAGGTGGTTCGACAACCGGCCGCTGTTCGGGAAGAAGGTGCTGATCACCCGGTCCAGGACGCAGGCTTCCAATCTGCGGAGTCAACTCGAGGAACTGGGCGCGGATATCATCGAGCTGCCTTCCATCGAGATTGCTCCGCTGGACGACTACGCCGAGCTCGACGAGGCGATTGAGCGGCTGGGGGAACCGAGTTGGGTCATCTTCGCCAGCGTCAACGGGGTCGAATCGGTGTTCCAACGCCTCCATAAGAAGGAGAAGGATGCGCGGGCACTGTCCGGCGTCACGGTGGGGGCCATTGGCCCGGCAACGCGGCGGGCGCTGGAGGAACGAGGCATCATCCCCGATTTCGTTCCGGCCAGGTCGGTCTCGGAGTCGGTGGTCGAGGAATTGGCGTCGCGGGATTGGACGGGGGTGCCAGCGCTGCTTCCTGGCTCCAACATTGGGCGGGATGTCTTGGCCCAGGGCCTGTCCGAGTTGGGCGCCCGGGTGGAGCGGGTGGCGGCCTACCGAACGGTCACTCCGAAAGACGCGGCGGAGCGGGCCAGGGAAGCGTTGTCGGGCGGTGTTGACGTGGTGACCTTCACGAGTTCGTCCACCGTGAACAACCTGCTGGACATTCTCGCCGGCGAAAAGCAATACTTGGAAGAGGCTCTGGTCGCGTGCATCGGTCCCGTCACAGCCGGGGCGGCGCGGGAACAGGGTCTGCGGGTGGACCTGGAAGCGGAGCAGCCCACGGTGGAAGGGCTGGTGAAGACGTTGGCCCTTCACTTTGGCGCGGCAGTTGCCGCGAACCGGTAGCGGCACCTTTTCCTGGTAAAGTCTCACCAGGACCGGGCGCGGGCCGGGATTTCCAGCCGGAGAATGGCTTCCCCGGTCTGCGGGACAGTCCCATGATTGGAGGAGAACGGAAAAATGCTTGGCTTTCCTGATGTAAGGTTGCGCCGGGTGCGCGAATCCGACACGATGCGTTCGCTGGTGCGGGAGACCCGTTTGTCCGCGTCCCACTTCATCTATCCCCTGTTTGTCACCTACGGGGAAGGCGTCAGGGAACCCATAGAGCCGATGCCTGGGTGCTTCCACCTGTCCCTGGACCTGCTGGCCGACGAGGCTCGGGAGATAGCCTCGCTGGGCATCCCGGGCGTTCTGCTGTTCGGGCTGCCGCCGGAAAAGGACCCGGTCGGGTCGGGGGCATACGATCCGGAGGGGATCGTGCAGGAAGCGATCCGGGTTATCAAGGAAGCAGCACCTTCCCTGATGGTGATTGGAGATGTTTGCCTCTGCGAGTACACCGACCACGGCCATTGCGGGGTAATCGACAACGGGCGGGTGGACAACGACAGGACCCTGGAATTGCTGGCCAAGACCGCCCTGGCCCAGGTGCAGGCGGGCGCGGACATGGTCGCCCCTTCGTCCATGATGGACGGGCAGGTGCGGGCCATCCGCGAAACCCTGGATGCGGCGGATGAGCAGGACGTTCCCATCATGGGGTACGCCGCCAAATACGCATCATCCTTCTACGGCCCGTTCCGGGTGGCGGCGGACTCGACGCCCCAATTTGGAGACCGGCGCAGCTACCAGATGGACCCGGCCAACGCGCGCATGGCGCTGCGGGAAATCGAGACGGACATCGCCGAGGGCGCGGACATCGTGATGGTCAAGCCCGCGCTGGCCTACCTGGACGTCATCCGGCAGGCGCGGGAGCGGTTCGACTATCCGCTGGCTGCGTACAACGTGAGCGGGGAATACTCCATGGTCAAGGCGGCGTCGCAGATGGGCTGGGTAGACGAGCAGCCGGTGACGATGGAGCTGCTGACGGCCATCCGGCGGGCGGGGGCCGACATAACCATCAGCTACCACGCGAAGCAGGTGGCCCGCTGGCTGCGGGAGTAGGGTGGAAGGCATGGATGGCTTTTGCTCTGTCCTCGGCATCCCCGGAACGGGCCTCGGAAGCTGAGGTTCGAATTGCCTGCCTCGAACGGGCTGGGCCGCACAGTTCCTGAACAGTTCGGGAGTGCCATTGATATGCTTCCCTGCGCGGGTGTTGTCGCAAGCGGATGATTTCCTTTTAAGTGGAGAAGTGCCACGCTCGAAGTACTCCCGTTGTGATTGAGGACGGTTAGTTCAGCTACATGGTCTGGGGGTCGCGGTCATGGATGGACGGCCTAGACGAGGCCACCGAGAACTGGAGGGTGCCGGTTACCCTGGGAATCGTCACCGCCGCTGCGTTATGGGCGGTATGGTTCTCTACCAAGGTCCCATGTACCATTGAGAATGCCCGGGAAGGGCTGTGCAACGCTGGTTCCATCGCCAGGTTCATCAACCACCAGATAATGGCCCAGTGCCTGGGGCTGGGTTTTGCCAGCGCAACCCTGAAGGGAGGCTACGACGTAATCATGCTAAACCGGGAACGCAGGCGCGCCGACGAAGCTGAAGCCCGTGCCGAGCAGGAACGCCGGCGGGTTGAAGAAGAACGCCAGCGAGTGGACGCTTTGCTCGAGGAAGTGCGGCAAGAACAGCGGGAGGAGCGGCAAGAACAGCGTGAAGAACGGCAGGAACAGCGCGAGGAACGGCAGCGAAACGCCGCCACCCAGCAGGCGTTGCTGGAGACGATGGCCCAAATCAACCAGACCCTGGTCCGGCTGCTGGAGCGTCAGGAAAACGGAACCTCAGCCAGAGAAAGCTGAAACCACTGCCTTCGGCGCTCTCGCACGTTTGCATAGGACAAAAAATGAACCAATCCAATTCCGAACGATTATTTTCTCAGGCCCAGCAGTACATCCCCGGCGGGGTTAACAGCCCGGTACGGTCGTTCCGGGCGGTTGAGGGAACGCCGCCCTTCATTGCGCGGGGGCAGGGCAGCCGGGTCTGGGACGTGGACGGCAACGAGTATATTGACTACGTCTGCTCGTGGGGGCCGTTGGCCCTGGGCCATGCCCATCCGGCAGTGGTCGAAGCACTACGGGAGGCCGCGGGCAACGGGACCAGCTTCGGCGCTCCCACCGAGGGGGAGGTGGAGCTGGCTCGGATGATATGCGAGGCGCTGCCGTCGGTGGACAGCGTCCGGCTGGTCAGCTCCGGGACGGAGGCGTGCATGAGCGCCATCCGGCTGGCCCGGGCCTACACGGGCCGCAGCAAAATCATCAAGTTTGCGGGCTGCTACCACGGCCACGCCGATGGGCTGCTGGTGCGGGCCGGCTCGGGGGCGATGACCCACGGCGTTCCCACCAGCGCGGGTGTGCCGGACTCCTACGCTCAAGAAACCCTGGTGGCCGACTACAATGACCTGGCGTCGGTGGAGCGGTACTTCGAGGAGTACCCGGGGGACATGGCCGGCGTCATCGTGGAGCCGGTGGCGGGGAACATGGGCGTGGTCCCTCCGGCGGAGGGCTTCCTGGAGGGGCTGCAGCACTTGACTCGGGACAACGGCGCGGCCCTGATTTTCGACGAGGTGATTACCGGCTTCCGGGTTGCCTACGGGGGGGCGCAGACGCTGTATGGGATCACTCCCGACATAACCTGCCTGGGCAAGATAATTGGAGGCGGGCTGCCGGTGGGCGCGTACGGCGGGCGGCGCGAAATCATGGAGCAGGTGGCTCCGCTGGGGCCGATGTACCAGGCGGGCACCCTGTCCGGCAACCCGCTGGCGGTCACGGCTGGCATCACCACGTTGGGAGAATTGCAGAAGCCGGGGGTCTACGATGGGCTGGACGCATTGGCACAGCGTCTCACCGACGGGATCGCCGAGGTTTTCCAGAGGGCCGAGGTTCCCGGGAGCATCAACCGGGTGCAGTCCATGTTCACCGGCTTCTTCACCAGCGGCCCTGTGGAAGCCCTGGCGCAGGTGGAGCAGTCCGATGCCGGCCAGTACGGAAGATACTTCCACGCCATGCTGGAGCGGGGCGTCTATTTCGCTCCGTCCCAGTTCGAGGCAGGGTTCGTATCCACCGCTCATACGGAAGAGGATATAGACCGGACGATAGAGGCGGCAGAGGCGGCCCTGGGTGAGCTGGAGACTACCTGATGTCCACCGAACTAGCCAACCGGCATTCCGAGATGAGCCGCCGCCTGATCCAGCAAGCGCACTACGAGTTGGAGCAGAAGGGCGACCGGGTGCAGGCGTCGGAGAAGGCGGCGGGCGCTGTCGCCCATGCCATCAAAGCTATCGGGGAAGACCGCCAGTGGCGGCACGGTTCCCACAACCTGCGGCGGGAAATCATGGGATTGATGGCGGCCGAGTACGGCAATCCCGCGTTGGGGATCCTCCAGCAGTACGCCGATGAATTGCATCGCAACTCCTACAAAGACCGGCTGCATGACTGGCACTTGAGGGTGGAGTTGGCCGACGTGACCGGACTTCTGGAGTTCCTGCTGGAAGTGCGGGAGCGGGGACCGAACCCTGACTTCGTACCATCCGAAGACCAGCAGCAGTCAATTGACAGGCTACGGTTGAGCGAGGAGGAGGCGTCAGCCGATCCGCTGATTGACTATCCGCCGCCGATGCCTCCCTTCGTGCCGCCGGAGGGGTAGGGACGGCGGCATGCCCCGGGCAAAACTACAGGGGCGGGTCCGCAGACCCGCCCCTGTTCTGGTTCCTTCGACTTCGCTTGGGTGGGTTAGGCGCCGTAGCGGACGGCGGCGTTGGGGTCGCTGTACTCGACGCCCTTGGTGCCCCAGAAGACGGTGGCGATGTCGTCGACCGCGGAGACCAGGTTCTCGGCGTTTTCCATGCTGACGGTCTGCTTGCACTGTCCGGCCAGCTTGAGGGCGGCGTTGAACTTGGCGGCGATTTCATTGGCGTCGGTATTGGGCCAGGTGTAGTCTGCCCAGAGGACGCGGAGTTCGTGCTTGCACAGCTCGGCGTGGTCTTCCTTGGTCTTGATATAGCGGGACATGGTGTTGGCGTAGGCGGCGTGGTCGTCGCCCTCTTCCAGGGACTGGATGCGCAGGACCATCTTCTGCACGGTCTGAGCCGCTATTTTCGCCGAGATGGGGTCGTAAATTCCGCAGGGGATGTCACAGTGGGCGTAAGCCTTCTGTACCTTCAACCAGCGCAGCGGGTTAATCATTTGTTGTCTTCCTCCTAGTCTGAGTGTCGCCGCCTTCCCCCAAAAGCCCGCCCCTTATGCGCCCAATTCAGGTTACTTGTCCAGGGGTGTTGGGAGGGTGGGTCACCGGATGGTTTTTCAAAGGCCGGATTGGCGGCTCCGTGTGTTGAATGGGCAGCCCAAGGTTACAAGAAAAGGGGATTGGGCGCAAGTACGAAACCTCCGGTTAGCATGAGCCGAGGGCGTTCCGTTTTCCCCGATCCTCTTCGGTGTTGAGTTGACCCCGCAAGTCCCAGACGCTTCCCCTGCGGCTGGTTCACTGGTTCGACACGGCTGCCGCTAGCGGGTATTATCAGAGGCGAGCCAGAGGGGGCTATTCCGCCGCCATCCGGCGATCTGAATAAAGTTCTGAACACAGTCAGGAATACAAGGAGGCGCATTCATGGCGCGGCTAGGCAACGTTGCAAGAGAAGAGTTGAAACCCGAAGAGCACCAGTATTACGACTCCATAGCCGACAGCCGCGGCAGTGTGCGCGGCCCCTACGGTGTGCTGCTGCACAGCCCCGACCTGGCGGCGCGGGTGGCCCACACCGGAGCCTACGTCCGGTTCAACCTGGACCTGCCCGAGTCGCTGAAGGAGACAATCATCATCACCACGGCTCGGGAGATCAAGAACCAATACGAGTTCTCGGCCCACGCCCGCCTAGCGCGTCAGGCCGGAGTGCCGGATGATACCATCGCCGCCATCGCCAACGGCACCGCTCCCTATGGATTGGAGGGCGAGACGGCCCTGCTGGTCACCTATACCAAGGAACTGCTGCAGTACCGGAAGATAAGCGACGCCACTTATAAAGCAGTCGTGGACAAGTATGGCGTGAGCAAGACTCTGGAGATCACCGCCCTGATCGGCCATTACCTGCTGGTAGGCCAGATCCTAGCGGCCTTCGAGGTGGACCTCCCGGACGGGGTGGGGCCGGAGATTCCCGTAACCGGACAATAGCAATCCAGGGGAGGGCTTTATGCTGCCTGCAGAAGGACTCTTGACCGCGCACCGGCGGAACTGGGACATGATCGACGCCGCGCTGGCCGACATGGACGACGCACTCATCGCCCGCATCCCCGCCGAACAGTGCAACTCGGTGGCCTGGATCATGTGGCACATGTGCCGGGTGGTGGATACGTTCATCCACACCCGCCTGCAGGATACGGACCAGCTTTGGACCAGCGGCGGCTGGGCCGGCCGGTTCGGCATGGCCGATGACCCGGAGGACCGGGGCGTGGGCTGGACGGCCGACCAGGTGGCGGCGTGGGACGCGCCTTCCAAGGAGACGCTGGTCGGATACTACGGGGCGGTTAGAGCGGCCGCCGAAGCCTACCTTGAAGGCCTGACGCTGGAGGAACTGGCGGTGGTCAAGGTGATTCCGCCGGCCCCGGAGCCGCGCACGGTGGCGGCCGGGTTGGGCCAGATGACCTGGGACGCCGTGGCTCACGGCGGACAAATCGCCTACCTGCGGGGATTGTTCCTGGGAATGGGCTGGCACCGCTAATCCGAGGGAACGATTCAGCGGCGGGGACGCTGCCGGTCGGCGCTGTCCAGCATCAGGGTTACCGGGCCGTCATTGGCCAGGGTGACCTCCATGTATTCCTGGAAGCGCCCGGTGGCGGTGGCTAGGCCCAGTTCCCGGAACAGTTCCACGGTGTGTTCGTAGAGGCGGCGGGCTTCTTCGGGGTTCGCTGCGGACGTGAAGTCGGGACGCCGTCCCTTGCGGGTGTCGGCGTACAGGGTGAACTGGCTGACGACGAGAAGCTCGGCGCCGATGTCCAGGGCGGATCGGTTGAAGCGGTTCTGGTCGTCGGCGAATATCCTGAGGTTGGCGACCTTGCCCGCGAGATATGCGGCGTCGGCCTCGGTGTCCCCTTCCGCCACTCCCAGCAGTACCAGCAGTCCGGCCCCGATGGAGGAAACGATCTCAGCGTCAACCTGGACGGACGCGGATGAAACCCTCTGCACCAAGCCACGCAAAACCCGTCACCTCATCAGTCGCGGGGTGACGGGCGGTATTCGCTGGCCGGACATAGGAAGCCGCCCAGTCCCCTTGGACAAGTTGCCCGGATTGAGGGAGAAAGCGGCGGCCCTTGGGGAGAAGGTTCTATGAATCGGCGGAAGCCGCCGCGGCGGTGGATTCGGACTTGGTCTCTGAGCTAGAAGTGGACTTGGACTCGGAAGATTCGGAGCCGCTCTTGGCCTCCTTTTCTTCCTTGGTGTTGTCCACCCGGGTCTTGGGGCGGCCGTAGTCGGTGGTGTAGAACCCGGATCCCTTGTAAATGACGGGTACGGCATGGAAGACGCGGCGGCCTTCCCCGGAACAGAGGGGGCAAGTGCCGGAACCGGCTTCCTTGAAGCTCTGGGTAAGTTCAAAGTCGTTTCCACAGCTAGTACATTGGTAATCGTAGCGTGGCAATCGAAGCCTCCTGGGGCGGGATGGGACGGGTTTTTGCCGCCATTTGACGGAACCCGAATTTGTTACAAATTTAACAAACGGGCTGTCGGGCTGTCAACGCGAGCGCGAATGCCGAGCCGCGGACTGGAGGCGATCAGCCTTGTTCCCGGCGGCGGAGTTCCGCTTCGAGTTCGCGTACCCGCGCCTCCGCCTGATCTGCCCTGGCCCGCTCCGCCTCTGCCCTCGCTCGCTCGGCATCCGCCCGTTCCCTCTCATCGCTGAACTGGGGGATATGCCTGCCGGTGGCCGGATCGTACCAGCCCAGCTTCCCGTCTTCCCACCGCAGGAACAAGTCCAGCGCCGCGCTGTATCCCTGGTACGTCCCAGCGTTTATCTGTTCGATGGGGATGGGCTGGTACACGCCGTTCACCAGCCGGTCCCCGGCCAGGGGCGCGCCGTGGTAGCGCCCGCCGGAATCGTCGAACCGCCAGTACTCCGGGATGCCCAGGGCGGCGTATCCCTCCCGCTTGACGGTAACGTCGCGGCGGCCGGTGTAGCGCGACCCAATCTCCAGCACGAAGTCCGGCGGCTTGCCCTGCTCGGAGATGACATAGCCGTTGCGCTCCCTGGCGGCGGCGGGGTTGACGTTGAAGGCGATGAACAGGTCGGGAGCGAACAGTCCTAGCTGGCTGGAGGTCGGTTCCCTGGCGATGTAGACGTCGCCAAACATAATGGTGGTGTCCGGGTTGCCGAAGTGCAGAGCCAGAAAGTGGGAGTTGCCGGGAGAGTGCAGGAAGAGAAAGTTGTTCATGTCCTCTGGCTTCGGCGCGTCGGGCAGCACGATGTACCCGGGGGCGGGGGCGGGGGCGGCCTTGGCGGAAGGGTTGGTGGTCATGTCAGGCCTCGCGGACGGCGGTTCGATGGTGGAAGGGACTACCGCACCGGAGCCAAAACCAGTGCAATAGCATGAGCGCCTTCCAGACCGGGGATGGTGCGCCCATTATACGGCATTGGGGGACAGGAGTTTCTCCCGGCGTGTCCCGTTGGAGCCGGAACCAGCGCGGAGCGCGTGACCCTTGGAACCGGACAGTCCCGTTTGACACGGTTTTGCGCCCTCAATAGACTGTTTTGGGCTCAACGCCGTCAGTCATTGCATCAGTCATGGGAGGAACATTGGGAGCGGATATCCGGCAACCGGTCAGCAAGTTCGTGGAGGCCAACGGCATCCGGCATCACTACCTGGAATGGGGCAACCCGTCGGCTCCGCCGCTGGTAATGATGCATGGAATCGGCCTGTGCGCGCAGGTATGGAACTCCAACGCCCGGGACCTGTCCCGGGACTACCGGGTCATCTGCCCCGACCTGCGGGGTCACGGCGACACGGACAAGCCGGGGAAAGGATACACCTTCCTGGACCTGGGAGCGGACATTGCGGCAGTAATCCAGGCCCTGGGACTGGACCGGCCATTCGGGGTGGGGCACTCCGCTGGCGGGATGGCCCTGCTGCTGGCCGATTCGTCGTATCCCGGCATTGTGGGGAAGGTGGCGCTGCTGGACACCCGGGTCGGCCCCAGCCCGATGGAGATGCTGACGCCCGAGGAGCAGCGGGACCGCATGGCGAGGACGACCCAGAAGCGGTCCGTCTGGAACAGCCGGGACGAGATGTTCGACGCCTACCGTCACCGCCGCACCTTCACCACCTGGACCGATGAGGTGTTCACCGACTATATCGACGGGGGCACATGGCTGCTGGATGACGGGCGGGTGGAAATAAAGTGTCCCAACGACGCCGAGGCAGCCTTCTATGTAGCCCGGCAGGAGCTGAATCCGCCGGAAATCCTGAAGGGCTTGGGCGGCGACTATCTGCTGCTGGTGGGGGAATACGACGGCCGGCAGACGGAGCAGGATCCGGCCGTTCAGCACCTTGTCCGGGAGGCCAGCAGCTTCCGTCTGAAGCCGTTGGGGAAGGGGTCCCACTTCGTCCCGATGGAGCACCCGGACCATTGCCTGGCCGAGATTCGTCAGTTCTTCGACTGATCCGCGGCGCTAGCGGGCGAACTCCAGCCAGGCTTTTTCCAGCTCTTCCCGCACGGTCTCGTGCTCCTCGCCCAGGCGGACGATGGCGTCCACGTCCTGACCGGCCGAGGCGTTCTCCAGGTCCGTTTCTATCCTGGACAACCTGATTTCCAGGTCGTCAATGACCTGGGCCATATCGACCCCAACTGCTTTTACCCGGGGCTTCGGCTTGGCGGCGGCAGGCTGGCGCCGGGGTGCTGGGCGGGGACGGCGCGGCTCCGGCGGCGGCTCGGGGCGGTTCTTCTGCTCCCACTCGGGATAGGTTCCGGGGAATACCGTCACCTTCCCATCCTCCGCGATCCATAGCTGCTGGGCGATGAGGGATACGAAGTGGCGGTCGTGCGAGACGGCGATGATGGTCCCCTCGTAGTCCAGCAGGACCTTTTCCAGCGCCTCACGGGTGGCGATGTCCAGGTGAGTGGTCGGCTCGTCGAGGATCAGCAGGTTGGGTTCGGTGATGAGCAGGCGGGCCAGGGACAGGCGGCTGCGCTGCCCGCCGCTCAGGGTGCCGACCTCCTGGAAGACCTCGTCGTTGCGGAAGAGGAAGCGGGCCAGGTAGGGGCGCACCTCGGGCAGAGGGATGTTCCGCGCTTCCAGCAGGGCTTCAAAGACGGTGATGTCCTCGGGGATGGAGTCGTGCTCCTGCCGGTAGTAGCCGACTTCCACGGCGGCGGCCAGGTAGGTCGAGCCTTCCAGCGGGCGCTGCTCGCCCAGGATGGTGTTGAGGAAGGTGGTCTTGCCCGCGCCGTTGTCCCCCAGGATGGCGACCCGAGTGCTCCGCTCCAACTGGATGTCGGGGACGGTGATTAGCCTGTGGGGTTGGCCGTTTTCGTAGTATCCGGCGGCCAAGTCCTGGGTCCGCAGGACGACGTGCTCGGTGCGGCCGGCGGTTACCGACGCCAGGCGGATAGGGGCGTCAGGAGGGGGAGCTTCGAAGCGCTCCATGCGGGCCAGTCGCTTGGCCCGTCCCTGGGCTTCCCGCGCCCGCTGCCCGGCGCCGTAGCGGCGGATGAACTCCTCTTCCTTGGCGATGTATTCCTGCTGGCGCTGGAAGCGTTTCCGCTGCCAGTCAATCTGCTCGCCTTTCAGGGAGCGGTACTTGGTGTAGTTGCCCGGAAAGCTCTGCAGGCGCTCATGGTCCAGTTCCCAGACGCGGTTGACCACCCGGTCGAGGAAGTAGCGGTCGTGGGAAACGACCAGGAAAGCCTTGCGGAAGTGGTTCAGGAGGCGTTCCAGCCACGCCAGTCCCTTCAGGTCCAGGTAGTTGGTGGGCTCGTCAAGGATGAGCAGATCCGGCTGGGAGAGCAGGGCCCGGGCCAGGGCAGCGCGGGTCCTCTCACCGCCGCTGGCGGCGTCCGCCGGAGTGTCCAGTGTGCCGGGGGTGAGGCCGATTCCGGCGGCCACCCGCTCCAGGCGTCTCTCGTAATCGTAGCCGCCCCGGGCTTCAAGCTGGTCCAGCAGGGAGGCGTAATCTTCCCCGGGAAAGTCGTCCCCGTCGTGCCCATTGCCGCCGAGGAGCGCCAGGCTGGACTCGATCTGGCCTTCCAGCAGGCGCAGGTCGTCGAAGGCGGTCATGACGAAGTCGCGGACGGTTCCAGGGATTTCACCGGGCAGCACCTGGGGTACGTAGCCGATGCGAAGGCCGGAATGCACGCGGAGCCGGCCCGCGTCGGGTTGGGTCTCCCCGGATATCACCCGCAGCAGGGATGTCTTGCCCGCCCCGTTGGGGCCGACCATGCCGATGCGGGCGTCGTCGGGAATTTCCAGGTGAATCCCGGAAAAGACCTCCACATCGCCATAGGACAGGGCCAGGCCCGATGCCGAGACGATGTTCACGAAAGCGGGCCCTGGAACGGCGAAATGGGGTAAGACAATGAGGGGATTGCGTAGGGGTTGTTCGGGAGTGCTGACAGCATTGCCGCTATTTTAGGTGGTTATGCAGTGGTGTTACAAGATTTTCCCGGCGGAGCCCGGCAGCGAAGCCTCCTGGTGAGGGAACGCGGAGGCTATGTGTTAAAATCAGCCACGGTTTCCCGCGTCCGCACTTTTCCCTTCAGGTAGTTTACGGGAGGGTCCATGCCAGACAACGTCATGACCGTCGGCAACGTCTCCATCACGTCGCTTTCCGACGGGCTGCTGGAATTCGACCTGTGCAACTTTTTCCCCACGATCCCCGAAGAGAATTGGCAGCCCTACCGGGACCACCTCAGCCCCGAAGGGAAGGTCAGCTTCAACCTGGCCGCCTTCCTCATCCGCTCCGACGGTAAGAACATCCTGGTGGACACCGGGCTGGGGCCGAAGCCCGCCGACGCGCCGGAAACGCCGTGGGGAGAGCTGCTCAACGACTTCCAGGCCCACGGCATCAGTCCTGGCGAGATTGACGCGGTGGTGATGACCCACCTGCACCGGGACCACGTCGGCTGGAACCTCCAGTCCGACAACGGCAGGTATCTGCCCACCTTCCCCAACGCCCGCTACTGGCTGAGCCGGGGCGACTGGGAGGCGTGTCACGATCCGGCGCTGGTCGAGGGACGGTTCCCCAACGCTCCCCAGTGCGTGTGGCCGCTGGAAGACCTGGGCCTGATCGAGTTCATGGAGGGGGAGACGCAGATAACCAGCGAGCTGACCAGCCTGCCCTCTCCCGGGCACACCCCGGGACACATGAGCATCGTCATCCGCTCCCAGGGCGAGTCGGCGCTGGTGCTGGGGGACGTCCTGCACAACACAGCCCAGGTGCATGAGCAGGACTGGGTCTCCCGCGCCGACATGGACGCCGCCCAGGCCCGCGCCACCCGCGGCTCCCTGCTGGACCGGCTGGAGCAGGAAGGTATGCCGGTGGCCGCGGTGCATCTGCCCGCTCCCGGGTTCGGCAAGATAGTCCGCTTGGAGGGACGGCGGTACTGGCAGGCCCTCTGACCCGATTTTCCCGGCACGGCTTTTCCCGCCACGAGGTTATCCGAGGTTTTCTGATGAAATTCGGCCTGTTCCATTCCGTCCAGCTTCCCGACCCAACCCGGGAGGTGGAGTATTACCGGGAAGCGCTGGACCAGGTGCTGTGGGCGGAGCAGATGGGATACGACTCGGTGTGGTTCACCGAGCACCACTTCTCCCGCCACGGCATCGTCTCCGCCCCCTTCTCCGTGCTGTCCTACCTGGCCGCGAAGACCAGCGTGGTCCGGCTGGGGACGGCGGTAACCGTCCTGCCCTTCCACAATCCGATACAGATTGCCGAGGAAGCGGCCACGGTGGACCTGCTCAGCGGGGGCCGCCTTGATTTAGGGGTGGGAAGGGGATACCAGTGGGGCGAGTATCACAAGCTGAACATCGCCATGGACGAAGCGGACCGGCGTTTCCAGGAGGCTCTGGACGTGCTGGTGCGGGGCTGGACGGCCCGGGAACCCTTTGAACACGATGGAGAATTCTGGACCTACAACGACATGACGGTGCATCCCAAGCCTGTCCAGCAGCCACACCCGCCCTTGTGGGTGGCGGCGTCCAGCCAGCCCAGCATGGATCGCATCGCCGCCCGCGGCTGGAACCTGCTGGTGGGTCAAGGGGAAAGCTTCTCCGGCGTGGCGTCCCAGCTTGACTACTTCCGGTCCGCCGTGGGCGAGGCGGGGGGTGATTCCGACGGCGCGCCGGGACGGGTGACGGTGGCCCGGGCCATGTACACCGCTCCGGACCCGGAGCGAGTCTTAGACGAGGCGCGGGTCCCCTTCATGTGGTTCAAGGAAACCGGGAACGAGGTGGGCGCTCCCCCGGAGCGGCGGGGGGAACTGCTACCCGACAACTTCGCCGAGTACCGGCGGCGGTTTTCCGCCGAGTCGTCCCTCGACTTCCGGCAGATGATGGAGGACGTCATCCTGTTCGGGTCGCCCGACGAGGTGTGCGAAAAGGTGGAGACGCTGCGGGAGGCCGGGGTGGAGAAAGTCATCCTGTTCGTGAACTACGGCGGCATCCAACACCAGAAAGTCCTGGACTCCTTGGAGCTGTTCGCCAACGAGGTGATGCCGTCCTTCGCGGAGTAGCCGGCGGAGTGGCAGAAGGATAGGCGGTCGGCCCATGTCCCAGCCGGATTTCAGCCAGCAGTACACCCAACCCAGCGGCGATCCCTGGCCGGACCTGCGGGCGTTGCCCCGCAGCTTCTTCAAGGTGCCCCTCTGCAACAACCTGGATGATCTGGACGCAGACGTGGCGTTCATCGGGATGCCCTTCGACCAGGGGACCTTCGGACGGCCGGGGGCGAGATTCGGCCCCGATGCCATCCGGGACGCGCCCCGGGCCTATCCCTACACGGACCCATCGGGGAGGCAGGCGGAGGCCGAGGGGTTCTTCGACATTGACGCGGGGGATGAGCTGCTGCGGGGCATCACCATGGCCGACTGCGGCAACGTTACCACCATCCCGTCGGACGTGCTGAACAACTTCGACAAGCTGACCCGCTCGGTGGCGAGGGTTGTGGAGCGGGGCGCCTTTCCGGTGGTCGTGGGCGGCGACCACGCTATCACCTTTCCGGTAGTGCGGGGTCTGAGCCGGTTCGAGCCGCTGAACATCGTCCACTTCGACGCCCACCTGGACTACTCCCACGACTACCAGGGAGCGCTCCAGACCCACGGCAGCCCCATCCGGCGTTGCCGCGAGCTCCCCTTTGTCAACCACATCACGTCAGTCGGTATCCGCACGGCCCGGCGCCAGCCCTACGAGGAGGCGATTGAGCACGGCAGCCTCATCATAACCACCAATCGTTTCCGGGAGCTGGGGCCGTCGGGGGTGGCGGAGCTGGTCCCGACGGGCGAGAACCTGTACATCACTTTCGACATTGACGTGATGGACCCCAGCCAGGCGCCCGGAACCGGCACTCCTGAAATCGGGGGCCTGTTCTACCAGGAAGCCCGGGAATGCCTGACGGCGCTGGTCGAACGGAACAATCTCATCGGCTTCGACCTGGTGGAGGTGGCCCCTCCCTACGATTCATCGGAAATAACCGCGCAGCTGGGAGCGAGGCTGATTGTCGACATCCTGGTCGCCCGGTTCCCGTCGAAGCCGGTACAGGACCCAGGCGGCTGAAGCCGGACAGATAAGGCGAATTAAGGACGTATCCCTATGCCAAGAGTACATGACCGAGGGGGATGGCCCACCGATGAACCCATCGACCGCAGCGAGCACGAGTTGATGGACTGGGAGCGGCGCATGGACGCGCTGCACCAGGTCCTGGGCCGGAAGGGCATCCGCACCACCGACGAGATGCGCCGGGCCATCGAAAGCCTCGAACCATCCGTCTACGAATCCATGAGCTACTACGAGCGGTGGACCGCCGCGCTGGAAATTCTGCTGGTGGAGAAGGGAATCCTCACCACCGCGGAGATCGACGCGCGAGTGTCTGGCTCCCTCGGGGAAGGGTGACCGCCGTGTCCGTGCAGTACCAGATTGGCGATCGGGTACGGGTGAGGGTGGGCTCTCCGCCGGGCCACTTCCGCACTCCCACTTATATCCAGGGCAAGACCGGGCGGGTGGAAGCGCTCTGCGGAAGCTGCCGCAACCCGGAGTCCCTGGCCCACGGCGGAGACGGGCTGCCCAGGCAGCCGCTGTACCGCATCGAGTTTTCTCAGAACGATCTCTGGGACGGCTACTCCGGGCCGGCTTCCGACAAGCTGCTGGTGGACGTTTACCAGCACTGGCTGGAACCGGCCTAGTCCAGGAACAGGAGATATTCCATGAGCGCAGAGCACGACGGCCACGGTCACGAGCACCCGGGAATGGCGGAGGACGCGGAGCTGGGGACCATCGCCCGCCGCGCCCGGGCAATTGAGTCCCTGCTGGTGGAAAAGGGGGTCTGCACCGCCGATGAGGTCCAGCGGGCGGCGGAGATCAACGAGTCCCGCTCTCCCGCCGACGGAGCGCGGGTGGTCGCCCGGGCCTGGACGGACCCGGGATTCAAGGCGCGCTTGTTGTCCGACCCGAAAGCGGCGCTGGCCGAACTGGGATACACCCTGCCGGAGACGACTCCGCAGCTGGAGGTAGTGGAGAACACCGCCGGGGTGCATTACCTGGTGGTCTGCACCCTCTGTTCCTGCTATCCCCGCGCCCTGCTGGGAACCCCGCCGGACTGGTACAAGAGCCTGGCCTACCGCTCCCGGGCGGTGGTGGACCCCAGGGGCGTCATGCAGGAGTTCGGCCTGGATGTAAGCGACGATGTGGAGGTCCGGGTGCTGGACAGCACCGCCGACCTGCGCTACCTAGTCCTGCCCCAGCGCCCGCCGGGCACCGACGGCATGAGCGAGGAAGAACTGGCAAGGCTGGTATCCCGGGACAGCATGATCGGGGTAGCTGACCCCCGGTCGCCGGAGATTGCCCGGGCTTAGGCGCGAGGGCCTCTCCTGGGGCATGCCCCCGCAAACTTCGGCCAACTGACAGAACGCCGTTGACACCCGCTCCTGCACGGGTATAGCGTAGGTGTTAGCCCCGACTGTCCCCTCCGAAGGAGCATTACTGCCTGAACCGCCCTGATGCTGAATTTTTCCCAACCCATATCCCGCGCCCGGTCTTCCTACTAGGTTGTCTCCCCTGTGGACACGGGGGAAATGTCCCAAACTGTCTCACTTTGTCCCATCGTGTCGCAATCGTGTCCCGGCAAGTCTCAAACGTGGCCCAGCTTGCCCCTGTTTTGACCCTTGAACTCCGGGATTCCGTGCTCAAATCCGGCGAAATGTCCCAAATGTCCCACAAAAGGTTTTTTCGCCCCTTTCCACTGTCGCTCCCGGGCCCCTTTGCCGGGTGAACGAAAGGGGGGTCACTGGACGAAGCGGTGGTAGACCTCTTCCTCGGTCAGGGACTCGCGGCCGAACCACCTGTTTTCAATCTCATCTCCGACGGCGGCCAGGCCGTCCATCACCTCACGGGCGATCCCTGCCACATCGTCCGCCGATGCTGGGCCGGAGGACTCCTGCGCCTCCAGCGTCAGGATGACCCGGGAGATGGCCCGGACCAGTTCCACCGGCGCGACCTGGGTGGCGTTCATGCGGGCCTTGCTGAGGCTTTGCAGCATGGACGACACGGAGTTGTCATAGAGGATTTCCCGGGCCAGGTCGGGGCAATCTTCGGATGAGACGCCCAGGGTTGCCGCCACGTCCCGCATCGCCGCTTGCAGACCCGCGGCGTCCCCTCCCGGCGGGACTCGCTGGGTGGCCGCGGCGGTGGTGCGGGCAATGTTCTCGGCGCGTTCCAGCCACCGGCCCAGCCAGATCAGGTTATAGATCCGGGAATCGGTCAGCCAGCGGTCTTGGGCCATTGCCAGGGACCTTGGTTCAGTCATGCGGGATTCTCCCTCTTGCGGGTTAGGGACCGGTGCAGGTCTGCTGCTGGGCCAACCACGCCGGAGGAGTCGCTTGGTTGGCGATCAGTTCCTCGGCGTCGTCGAAGGACACGCTCTCCCTGTTGAGGAGGACCTGGGCCATCACCGCTTCCAGCCAGCCGGAACCCTTGCAGGTGAAGGAACCTTCGACCGGGGAAGCCTGGGAATAGTCCCGGCCCACGGCGAACTTGACCAGGTCGGCGTCGGTGACCACCGTCTTGCCCCGGGTGGGATCGCTGGGGAGCCATCCCAACTGGGGATGGAGAAACTCGACCCACGCATGAGTGTCGCCGGCCTGGGTGGCCAGGAGGCCGCTGGCGTAACGGGCCGGTATTCCCAAGGCGCGGAGCAGGCCCAGGGACAGGTGAGCCATGTCCTGGCAGACGCCCCTTCCAGAGGCAATCACCTGGTCGGCGGTGGTGCCGACGTGGGTGAAACCCGGCTCGTATTCTATGTTCTGGTGTACCCAGGTCGTGATCCGGTCCACCGACTCCATCAGGCTGGCGGCGCCGTCGGCGATGGAGCGCGCCTCGTCAGTGAGAAGGTCCGGAGCGACCAGGAGGGACGGCGATACGAACTGCTGGGCTAGGAGGTCGTATCCCAGGGACTGCATCGCTACGTCCAGGCTCACCGGCTGGGGCTGTATCAGCTTGACTGTTCCGATGGCCAGGATGGTGAACTCGTGGTGGGGGGCAGTCAATCGTACCCGGTGGGTCAAGTTGCCGAAGCCGTCGGTGAAACCGGCGGGGCGGGTCTGGGGAGCCGTCATCACGGAGGAACTGACGGGCGCTTGGCGCTCGTCCTCGTAGGCGGAAAGGCGGAGGAAGTTGTCGTTCTGCACCACGGTGTCCGAGTAGCGGTAGCGGGCCGCGTAGGTGTAGCTGGCCACAATCCCGGAACCGTTTAGCGGATCACCCAGGTCGGCTTGCATAGTCCACCGGACGAGTTGTTGGTGATGCGGCTGTTGGCATTGGCCACCCTGGTCAGCCCGCCGGGGAAGGCGTGGGCCTCGCCCCGGCCGTTCTGGACGGCAAACACCCTCAAATCCACATACCGTTCCTCGAAGGAGCCGGTGGCTTCATCGAATATCAAGTGCTTGGAAAAGTCAAGGGTCTCCTGGGCGATGTAGGCCCGGGGCTGCTCGATGATGTTGCGGGCCATGCGGCTCCGGTAGCTCACGTCCAGGTCGGGCATGATGTAGACGCCCAGCCCGCCGTATCCCTGCCTGATTTTGAGGACCAGCCGGTCCAGGTTTTCCAGGACGTAGCGCAGGCTCTCCGGCTGGTTCAGGTCGTAGCTGGGAGCCTGTTGCAGGATGGGCTCCTCGCCCAGGTAGTGGCGGATCATCTCCGGCACCCAGAGGAACACCAGCTTGTCGTCGGCGGCGCTGGTGCCCATCCCGTTGACCAGGACCACCTTGCCCTGCAGGTAGGCTTCGGTCAGGCCGGGGAGGAATATCTCCAGGTCCTCCACCCGGCGGTAAATCAGGTCCACGGCCGCGTCGCCGTCCACGTTCCTGGCGTAGACCCGTCCGTCGGAACCGATGTACAGGTCCGAACCTTCCACCAGGGGGATGCCCAGCAGGTCGGCCAGGTAGCGGTGCTCGAAGAAGGCGGCTCCGAATTTGCTGTCGGTGAGCAGGGCGCAGGTGGGAGACTCGGTGTCGCACAGGGAAGCGAATAGGTCCAGGTAGGTGTCCCGTATGTCGTATCGGATGATGTCGTAGGCCTCGGCCAGTTCCGGCATGATGCGCTGGGCGATTTCCACGCACTTGAGTTGGTATGCTATCCCCGACGGTATCCGCAGGTTGTCTTCCAGGACGGCGTACTGCCCTTCCCCAACGTGGACCAGATCGATGCCGTAGATGTGGACGAAGACATCTTTCGCGGGTAGGAAGTCCTGGTACTCCGGGTAGTAGTACTGGCAGGTGAAAATCACGTCGTTGGGAACGATGGTCTGGGTGCCGGAGTAAAGATCGGCCAGGAAGCGGTTGATGGCCTTGAGACGCTGCTCCACGCCCCTCCCGATGGGCTCCCATTCCGCCCGGGGTATGACCCGGGGCACCCAGTCGGTGGGAACGGGACGGAAAGCTCTCGGTTCCAGGGAGAAGGTGAAGCCGTCGAGAGTCACCTCGCGCTTGGCCCGCAGCCATCGTTCTTGCAGAACGGTGGGGCCCATCCCCTCCAGGATGTCCATCATGGGCCGGTAGGCCGGAAGAATGGAACCGGAAGGGTCAAGGTATTCGCTGGTGGCAGTTCCCGGGGAGAGTCCTGTTGGAATCATCGATCACAATCGGACCAGGTTATCGCATTACGGAGATTGTATGGGTGGGGTATTAACTCCCGGTTTCCCCGAAGTTACCAAGTTGTTACAACCGGTCTCCGAAGTGGCTGTCAACTTTCCGGCGGTTCGTCCGGAATCTACTCCAGTTGGCGCACTTGACGGAAGAAGGCCAGTTGCAGGACCGCCAAGACCACAACGGCGGCTCCGATTACCGTGAAGGCGCCGGTGGGCGTCCAGAAGTGGACGAATATGCTGATGAGCAGGGTGGCCAGGGGCGTGAAGCCGTTGTCCAGGAAATAGATGCTCATCACCCGTCCCCGTAGCGCGTCGGGAGTGATGGTTGCCAGGAGGGTGCTGTTCCCGACCCGGAAGACGTACTGGCAGAACCCCAGCCCGCCCAGCAGCAGCATCGACGCCAGGAACC
The DNA here is from genome assembly GCA_965203675.1 of Dehalococcoidia bacterium. Lineage (GTDB taxonomy): Bacteria > Chloroflexota > Dehalococcoidia > Lucifugimonadales > UBA3495 > CATOSK01. The sequence goes on from CBDBDE010000002.1 coordinate 574,970, forward strand.
AGTGGGATTGGGCAAAAAGGAGAACGAAGACACAACCGCCAACCATCCCCAGGGCGGTGGCCATCCCCTTCCTGACGATATACCCGATGCTGGAGACGATGATGGCGGCAATGATGCCGCCTCCTCCGATGGCCGCGGCCAGCAGGCCGCCAGAGCCAGCTCCACGATGCAGGACCTCCGTGGTGAACACCGGCAGCAGGAAGGCCAGTGGCGAGAAGACAAAGTTGGGGATGAGGGACATCACGATGAGCTGGAGGATTCGGGGTTCCCTGGCCACGTAGGCCAGGCCCTCGGCCATGCTGCGCAGCGCTGACTCGGACCGTCGGCGGGCTTCCTCCCGGTAGCGCAGGCGCACGGGAATCATCAGAAGGACGATACCCAGGTAGGCGACGGCCTCCAGCAGGAAATTCCACTTGTAGCCGAGGGTGACGATCAGCAGGCCGCCGAGGGCCGGACCGGTGATGCGCATGGAGGGATGGGCTATCCCGGTGAGGGCAAGGGCGCTGGCCAGGTCGTTGCGGGGAACGGTGTTGGCAACCATAGCCTGCCGCACCGGCTGGATTATCGAGTGGGCGACCCCGGCGATTCCCATGTATACGAAGGCGTGCCACCATTGGAGCGGTCCGGCAACCGGCCGGGCGTCCAGGTCGGTGAGGATGACCAGCACGGCGAATCCGCAAGCGGCGGCGGCCATGAAGCCCTGGGTGACCATGACCATCTTGCGGCGGTCGATCCGGTCAGCCAGCACCCCGGCCCAGGGGCCGATGAGCAGCACCGGAAAGGTGCGGATGCCGACAACGGTGCCGGTGAGGAAGGCGTTGCCCTCGGTGAGGTGGAGCACCAGCCATCCGATGGTGAGCACCTGGATCCACTGGGCGCCGACGGTGAGGAAGTTGCCCACCCAAAGATAGCGGAAGTCGGGGTAACGCTTGAGGGCGTAGAAACTGCTTGAACGGGTGAACTGCGCCCGCCCGGGAGGCGCCGCGTCACCCCGGGGTTCGCCGGCAGCGGTGACGGAGGTCCCGGGTGAAGGGGCTTCCGAGGCGGACGGATCCTGGGGGAGGTTCGGGTTATCGGCCGGATCTGGTCCGGCGTTGGTAGTCATGGGGAAGCGACCGGCAATCCCGCCGGATAGGGCAGGAATGCCGGCTGGTCAATTCTCCGGTTTAGAGGGGCGGTCGGCGAGGACAACGGGGAGCCGCCGACGGAGATGGGTAGAGGGATAAGGCACTCCGCTTGAAGAATCAGCGCCGCTGGACCAGCTCAATAAGCACGTCGTCGGGGCCTTCGATGTAGGCCAGACGGGTGCCGGGGGTGAACTCGGTTTCGGGCAGGACCACCCTGACGCCGTCGGCTTCCAGGCGGGCAAGGTCGCCTGTGATGTCCTCGGTGTGGAAACCGAAGTGTTCAAGGCCGAGGCGGTTGAGTTCGGCGGAAGGCCGGGTGTCGGGCGTGCCTTCCTGCTTGGAAGAGATGTTGAGGCGGCACGAGCCTTCCAGTTCCATACCCAGGGTGATGGTCCCGGGCATGACGGTGCGTTCAGAGACCAACTTGGCGCCGAAGTGCTTGGTGTACCAGGCGGCGGACTTGTGGGGGTCCTGGGAGCGGATGTGGACGTGGTTGATGGTGTAGGGCATGGATTGGTCTCCCGTGACGGCTGTTATTTCGTTGGTTACAGTTACCCCGGCGACGGGTTCCGCCGCCGCAAAGCTGCCGTTGGAGACAAGTTTACACCCGGAAAGGCGGTTTGCAAGAGCGCCGGGGTTTTTGCTGACAGGCGGCCCTTTACACCCGGCGGCCAAGCGTATAGATTCAGATATAGAAACATTTGTTCGCAGTGAGGCCGGCTTGTTCAGGGATTGGGAAATTCGTTATCTCGTCGCGTCGGTTAGTCTGGTCTGGGCCTTCATGGTCGCGGCAACGGTGTACGAGACGGTCTATAATGTTCAGCAAGCCCCACTTGAAACCGCCACAGCAATCCTTCAGTGGGTCGGCCCGGCAATCGGGTTGACCATCACCATTCTGGCGACCTAGGAGGTCATTTTGGTCTTCGCACAAAGGTACAGGGAACGACGTGACCGGGAAGCGCGCGAAGAAGGCCGAAAGGAAGAGCGCGCTCGCTGGGAAGCGTGGCTGAAACGTCGCGACGAGGCCATTCGGAACAACCTGCCTTTCGGCGAACCGAGCCCTGCGGAAGAGGACAAGGGCTAACGATCCTTCCCGCGTCGTGTTGCCCCAATTTTGAGCAGTGAGTAAACTGGCTCCATGGACTCCGGTCAGATGAAGGGCGGACGCCGCTTCTGTGGCGGCTTTGGGTGTGGTCAAGCCGGGATAATTTTGGAACCATTGAGGAGGCAGTGATGGCTGATTATGCACACCCGAACTCGCTGGTGGATACCCAGTGGGTGGCCGACCACGGCAGCGATGCCAATGTCCGGCTGATTGAAGTGGACGTGGACACGTCCGCCTACGAGCAGGGACACATCGCGGGAGCGGTCGGCTGGAACTGGCAGAGCCAGCTGCAGCAGACAGTCCGCCGCGACCTGATATCCAAGGCGGAGATGGAGGAATTGTTGGGCAGTTCCGGCGTCTCCAACGACACTACTGTGGTGCTCTACGGGGACAACAGCAACTGGTTCGCCTGCTGGGCCTTCTGGCAGATGAAATACTACGGGCACAACGACGTGCGGATAATGAACGGCGGGCGGGCCAAGTGGGAGGCGGAAGCACGCCCCATGACCACCGATGCGCCATCCGTCGCTGCGTCTTCCTATTCCGCCAAGGACCCGGATGAGAGTATCCGGGCCTACCGGGACCAGGTCCTGTCTTCGGTCAACGCGGGAAACATCGCGTTGGTGGACGTGCGTTCCCCGGACGAGTTTAGCGGAGCCCTGCTCGCCCCGCCCGCCGCGCCTCAGGAAGGCTCACAGCGGGGCGGACACATTCCGGGCGCGGCCAACGTCCCGTGGGCCCAGGCGACCAACGAAGACGGGACCTTCAAGTCCGCCGACGATCTGCAGTCCCTCTACGGGGGTCGCGGAGTAGACGGCAGCCGGGACACGGTGGCCTACTGCCGGATCGGCGAGCGTTCATCCCACACCTGGTTCGTGCTGACCCAACTGCTGGGCTATTCCAACGTCCGCAACTATGACGGGTCCTGGACGGAGTGGGGCAGCATCGTGGGAGCCCCCATCGAGAAATAGACGCGGCTCAACCCTCCCAAGACAGACCGAAGCCCTCCCGGCTGGTTCATCGGGAGGGCTTTCTCGTTTTCCGGGATCTGCCTGAGACAGACGGTCAGGGAGCGGGAATAACGTCGAATCCGGTATAGGGGCGGAGTTCCTCGGGGATGACCACCGACCCATCGGCCTGCTGGTTGTTTTCCAGGATGGCAATGATGATCCGGGGCAGGGCCAGGCCCGACCCGTTGAGAGTGTGGACGAATTCGGGCTGGGCCCCCGCCTCCCGTCGGAAGCGGATGTTGGCCCGTCGTGCCTGGAAGTCGGTGCAGTTGGAGCAGGAACTGACTTCAAGCCATTCCTGGCATCCGGCGGCCCATACCTCGATGTCGTAGGACTTGGCCGAGGGAAAGGACATATCCCCGGTGCATAGCTGGAGGATGCGATAGGGAAGGTTGAGGCGTCGGCAAACGTCCTCGGCGTCGTCCAGCAGCCTTTCCAGCTCATCGTCGGAGGTCTCGGGCTCGACGAACTTGTACATCTCCACCTTGTTGAACTGGTGGACGCGCTTGATACCCCGGGTGTCCCTCCCCGCGGCGGCCTTTTCCCGGCGGAAGCAGGGGGTCTGGGCCACGTAGTAGCTGGGCAGGGAGCCGGGGGGCATGACCTCGTCCCGGTGGAGGTTGGTGATGGGGACCTCGGCGGTGGGAACCAGCCAGAGGTCGTCCTCGTCGTCTCGGTAGAGGTTGTCCGCGAACTTGGGAAGGTTGCCGGAGCCTTCCATGATCTCCCGCCGCACGATGATGGGGAGCATGAGCTCGGTGTAGCCGTGCTCGCGGCCGTGGAGGTCGAGCATCCAGCTGGCGGTGGCCCGTTCCAGCCTGGCCCCGTAGCCCCACATGGTGTAGAAGCGGCTGCCGGAGAGCTTGACGCCGCGCTGGAAGTCGATGATGCCCAGGTCCTCGGCTAGGTCCCAGTGGGGCCTGGGGGCGAAGTCCAGAACCGGAGGTTCCCCCCAGGTCCGGAGGACAACGTTGCCCTGCTCATCCAATCCCGGGGGAACGCCCGGTCGGGGGATGTTGGGCAGGCCCAGCAGGATCTCGCGGACCTGCTCCTCGGCCTCGCGAGTTTCCTGCTCCAGCGCGGAGATGCGTTCCCCGACCTGGCGCATCTCGTCGATGACGTCCTGGGCGGGTGGCTGGCCGGACGATCGGGCCTGGCCGATGCGTCGGCTGACATCGTTACGCTGGGAGCGGAGCTGGTCGCCCTCGGTGATGGCCTGACGCCTTCGTGCGTCAAGAGCTAGCAGTTCATCAATGGGATCATCCTCGCCGCGGGCGGCGAGGGCATGGCGCACAACATCAGGGTCGCGGCGGATTAGTTCAATAGAAAGCATGGAAGGCCGTACCGGTGGGGGGGTTGGGGGTTAGTTCCGCGGTTGTCAGGGATGTGACTCATTCCAGCTCCGGCTCGGACGTGGGAGCCAACGTCCTCATGTGGGGGAAGAAGAGGGTGTCGCGGATGCTGGGTTGGCCGGTTAGGAGCATGACGAGGCGGTCGATGCCCATGCCCAATCCTCCGGTGGGGGGCATTCCGTATTCCAGGGCAGTTAGGAAGTCCTCGTCCAGCCGATCTACCTCATCGTCCTGGTAAGTCTGGCGGATCTCTTCCTGGCCCTCGAAGCGGGCCCGCTGGACTTCGGGGTCGTTCAGCTCCGTATAGGAGTTGGCGATCTCCATTCCGGCGGCAAAGGCTTCGAACCGTTCCACGTAGCCGGGGCAGTCGGGCTTGCCCTTTGCCAGGGGGGACATATCCACGGGGTAGTCGAGGATAAAGGTTGGCTGGACCAGGCGGGGCTCGATGAAGGTGGAGAGGAGCTTGTCTATCAGGCGGCCCCGGCTGTCCATCTGGGAAGTGTCCACCCCTGCTTCCCGGGCGCGGCGGGACAGGGACTCTGCATCCGGGAAGGCGTCGATGTTGATTCCGCTGCGGAGCTCTAGTTCCTCCCGGAGCTGGATCCGGTTCCAGGGGGGAGTGAAATCAACCTCGGTCTCCCCAAAGGGTACGCAGGGACTGCCGGCAACCTCGGTGGCGACGGAGGAGACCAATTCCTCCACCATGGCCATCACGTCATTGTAGTCGGCATAGGCCTCGTAGCTTTCCAGCAGGGTGAACTCCGGGTTGTGGTCCTGGTCAATGCCCTCGTTACGGAAAACGCGGCCCAGCTCGTAGACCTTGTCGAATCCGCCGACGATGAGACGCTTCAGGTAAAGCTCGGTGGCGATGCGCAGGTAGAGCTGCTGGTCGAGGGCGTTGTGGTGGGTGACAAAGGGCCGCGCATGGGCGCCGGCGGCCACGGGCACCATGATAGGAGTGTCAACTTCCAGGAAGCCCCGGTTGTTGAGGAAGCAGCGAATGCCGCTGATGACCTTGCTCCGCTGGGCAAAGGTGTCCATGATCTCGGGGTTGGCGATGAGGTCGAGGTAGCGCTGGCGGTAGCGGATCTCGGTGTCGCGGAGGCCGTGCCACTTCTCCGGCAGGGGGCGCATTCCCTTTGAGAGGACGTGTGCTTCCTGCACTCCAACGGTGACCTGGCCGGTACGGGTGCGCATCATGCTGCCCGTGACGCCGAGAAAGTCGCCGATGTCCAGGTCCTTGATGAGTTCGTAGTCGTCGCCCAGGACGTTCTGGCGCAGGAGGGCCTGGATGGCGCCCGATCCGTCCCGCAGGTCCAGGAAAGCGGCGCGTCCCATAACGCGCATGGAGGTGATGCGTCCGGCTAAGGCGACCGGCGAACCGGCGTCCTGTTCTTCTCCATTACCTTCCGACGCCTCGAAATCCGCAGTGGCCTGGGCGGCGGAGGCGGTGCGGCGGAAGCGTGGAGGGTAAGGGTCGATACCCCGCTCCCGGAGGCGGTGGAGCTTTTGTCTTCGGCTGCCGAGCAGCCCGTCGTCACGTTCGGAAATGGTCATTGGATCGCTATCGGGTCTGGAATGAACCAATTTTAGCGCAAGGCCCCATTCGAAGGAAGGCTTAGGGGTAACCGGCTAACATAATAAGCGGAACCGGTATCGGAAACAGAGGGGCCGCGGAACCTCGTTATGTTATTATTTTCGAGCCGCGGCCCATAGCCGGGGAAGGCCACAAAACGCCCTGCGATGGGCACGAATGAGGTGATTGGGAGAGATGTTGGAACGAATGCTGGGAGCGATCCGCCTGGACGCTAACACTTTTGAGGATGTGGAGAACGACTCCGGCGCTACCTTGCAGGCGATGGCCGTGGTGATCCTGGTCTCCCTGGCCACCGGGCTGGGAGCGGGTCTGGGGTCGGTGGTCGGCGGAGGGGGCAGCTTCATTGTCGGATTGTTTGGCGGCGTAGTTTACGGGTTAATCTGGTGGGCGGCCTGGGCTTTTCTGACCATGCTGATCGGAACAACGATCCTGCGTGGACCTGATACCCATGCCGACTGGGGCCAGCTGGCCCGGGGGACCGGGTTCGCTCAGGCTCCGGGCCTGTTCAAGATCCTCGCGTTCCTGCCGTGGATCGGCGGAGTGATACTCTTCGCGGTCTCAGTGTGGCAGCTGATTGCAATGGTCATTGCCGTGCGGCAGTGCCTGGACTATACGTCCACATGGCGGGCCGTTGGTGTCGTGGTCATTTCCATCGTCTTGGTCTTCGTGATTCTGATTGTGCTGACGCTGATTTTGGTGGGGATTTTCGGCGCGGAGTTCGTGGACTCCTTGTTCGGAACCGGTCTCAGCGAGGTCCAATAGGAAATCGGCGCAGGGCGATCCTGAAAGCCCGGTTTTGAACGCAACGAGGGAGGTGCTGAAGAGCTTATGAATATGTTGCAGAGGATGTTGGGTGCGGCCGCTTTGAACCGGCAGACTTTCGAGGATGTAGAGCACGATCAAGGAGCGATGCTCCAGGCGTTGGCGGTGGTGGTGTTGGTGGCTGTCGCAATCGGAGCGGGGAGCCTTCTCCAGGGTGATGGAGACTTGGTGCGCGGGCTCTTGTTCGGAGTTCTCAGAGGCGTCCTGTCCTGGGCGATATGGGCGGTGTTCGTCTGGTTTATCGGAACGAAGATGTTGGGAACCTCGGAGACCCAGGCAAGCTGGGGGCAGGTTTCAAGGTGCACGGGATTTGCTCAAACGCCCGGCCTCCTGGTCTTCTTCATCTTCCTGCCAGCCATTGGATGGCTGTTTGAAATCGTTCCGCGCATCTGGCAGTTCGCGGCGATGCTGACCGGCGTGCGTCAAGCCCTGGACTATCGTTCAACGTGGCGGGCCTTCTTCGTGGTCGCCATCGGATTCCTGCCGGTCATCATCATCAACGCCCTCCTGTTCTGGGCCCTGCGGATCGGCGGACCGGAGGCCGAGCCGCCGCCGGTGAGCCAGATTATGTCCCTGTGGTACTATGCCCTGGGTTAGGGCTGGGACGTTGAACAAGGAACGTTGACCGAAAGAGGCGGAGCGATGCGGGACAAGGACAGTATCCGTGAGGAAGTCTGGACTGCGATGGAGCAATCCCGGGTTGCCCGGGCCAAGAACGTCCACGACAAGATTCCCCACTTCAAAGGCGCGGAGGCCGCCGCGGACCTGGTGGGAGACCTGGATGTGTGGCAGAACGCGCGGGTGGTGAAGAGCAACCCGGACAAGGCCCAGCGCCCCCTGCGGCAGCTTGCCCTGGAAGAGGGGAAGATCGTCTACATGGCCGTGCCCCGCCTGCGGAAGGAGCAGTGCTTCGTGGAGCTGGACCCGGCCCGGCTGGACATCCCCCCTGCGAAGGCGTCGACCATCAGCGGAGCTTCCCGGGCCGGACGCCCGGTCTACGTGGAGGAGATGCGTCCGGTGGACCTGGTGATATCCGGATCGGTGGCGGTGAACCGGCAGGGAGTCCGCATCGGCAAAGGCGGCGGATTCGCCGATCTGGAGTACGGCCTGGCGGTGGCGGCGGGAGTGGTGGCTCCGGGGACTCCGGTGGTGAGCACGGTCCATCCGATGCAGGTGCTGGAGGAAGATCTGCCGATGACCCACCACGACGTTCCGCTGGACTACGTGGTGACGCCGGAAGAAGTTATCCGGTGCGCGGGAGGGTTGCCGACGCCGGTGGGGATCTACTGGGAAGACCTGGACCCCAAGAAGATATCCGAGATACCGCTGCTGCAGAAGCTGCTGGAGCTGAGGGAAGACTAGCTGGCCGCGGTTGTTCGGGGAGAGCAGGCAAAGGGGCGGGGGTTGTTTCCCGCCCCTTGGTTTGTCCTGGCCTGGGTGTCCGTTTAGCCGGGTTGGCCGACGGTGTCCGCGACGCCGAGCTCGTGCATCAGCTCGGTAATCTGGCGCCAGGTCTCGTCCTCTACGAAGATGCCCTCGGCGCGGCGCTTCTTTTCGGTGAGGAACTCAATCTCTCCGGGATAGAGGACTTCGCTGAAGCCGGCGGCGGGAGGCGAGGTCTTGACGAACTCCGCGAACTCCTTGACTTCCTTCTTGAACTCGGCGAGGGGGCGGAACTTTTCCACGTCGAAGGCGACCACGAAGACGCCGTCGTTGTGGCGGGCCTGGGGGTCTATGCCGAAGCCCAGCCCGGTGAGCAGGCCGGAGAAGATTTCGACCATGAATGATAGGCCGTAGCCCTTGTGCCCCTGGTCGGCGCCAACGGGCAGGATGGCTCCACCGGCCGGATAGTCGTTGGGGTCGGTGGTGGGGTTGCCGTCCTTGTCGATGATCCAGCCGACCGGAACCGCCTCGTTACGGTTGCGGGCCAGGCCGATCTTGCCGGCGGCGACGGCGCTGGTGGCCATGTCCAGCAGGACGGGGCCTTCCAGGTCGCTAGGTATGCCCATGCAGATGGGGTTGGTGCCCAGCCTGCGGCCGCGCCCGCCGAAGGGAGCCACGGCCTTGGGGCCGGCGCCGGAGTCGGCGGTGATCATGCCAATCATGCCCTCGTTGAGGATCATGGTGGGGTAGTCGCCGAGTCGTCCGATGTGGCTCTGAAGGTGGACGGTGATGGCGGCGACGCCCTGGGTCCTGGCCTTCTCAATGACCATGCGGGTGGCCTTCTCGGTTACGACGAAGCCGAAGCCCCAGTTGCCGTTGATGACGGCGGTGGTGGGGGTGTCGCTTTCTACGACGAAGGGCGCACCGGGAACGATGTGTCCCCGGTCGATGCGCTCGCAGTACTCGGGGATGTGGATGACTCCGTGGGAGTCGTGGCCGACGAGGTTGGCCTTGACCTGGTGGCGGGCGACGATCTCGGCCTCGTCAGCCGGGGTGCCCTTGGCGACGTAGACGTGGTAGGCGACTTTTTCGAGGTATTCGGGCGTGAAGACGGGCATGGGTGGACCTCCTGGGGATGGTCTTCAGGGATTGGGGGAAGGTGCCAGTAGTCTAGTATCCGGCATGGGGTTTGTCCACCGGGCTAGGCGGGGTCAGACCCGGGAAACGCCGGAAAAATCCTGTTTGTGTGTCATTTGTGCCCTTCACGCTTGGGGACGGCGTCAAAACGCGAATTTCGGCCCATTTTCGAGGCTGATCTGTGCCACGTATGGCCCAAAAATGTGCCATTTTGTGTCACTTTTGTAGCATTTTGTAGCACTGGGTCGTGGGTACCGGGAGGGGAAGATTCCAAGGCGGGTTGGATGAGGGTTGTTCTCGCCATGCTTCCATGATACGGACGGGGTGCGGGGGTTGGGAAGGGGCGGCGCGTCAGTAATGGGCGTTCCGCTGGCAGGTCAACCCCCAGGTGACGGAGCGGTGAAGGCGTACACGCCCGAATCGTATCTCGCCGTAGAACCAACATACACTACGCCATCGGCGACGGTGTAGGACGGGCCGTCGGGGAGGTTGCCCTCCTCATTGTAAAATTCCCAAAGCTCTTCACCGGACGACGCCTCAAGCGCCCACAAGAGACCGTCCCATCCCTCGGCATACAGGACGCCATCAACCACCGCGAGCGACCGCAGGTCGTCATCCAACATACCCCGACTCCAAACGGTCTCGCCGGTGGCGGCATCTAGCGCGTGGAACTGCTCGGTTTTGTAGGTAGCCACGTAAACCAAACCGTCCGCGACCGTCGGAGTCATGGGAATCGGGTAGTCGTCCGAGTAGGACCAAAGCACCTGCCCTGTCTCCGCGTCCAGGGCGTAGAAGCGTCCCTCGGGCGCGAAGTAGCAGATGCCGTCTTCGACCACAGGGGAAGAGTTAGTCGGCCCCTCCTCAGCCTCGTAGCTCCACAGGATATCCCCGGTCGCCTCGTCCGCCGCGTAGACCGTATCCCAACCCGTGAAGTAGACGATACCCCCGGTCACGGCTGGCGGGTATTCGACGTCCTCGATGTTCAACACCCAAAGCCGTTCTCCGGTTGAGGCATCAAGGGCGTGGAACTCGTCGGCAGACTTGCCGCTGCTCAGGACGTAGACATTGGCGCCAATAGCCTCAGGAGGCCGCTTGGTCTCAGGCATTTCCACCGCCCACAACAAATCCCCCGTCGTTCCGTCGCGGGCCTGGATTTCCCGCTTCTCGTATGTCCCGGACTTGATGTAAACGACGCCTTCGCTGGCGGGGACGGAATACTCGACCCAATCCCGGGTATGGTGCTCCCACAGGAGTTCGCCCGTCTTGCGGTCCAGGGCGTAGACGTACTCGTCGTCTGAGCCGAAGTAAACAGCGTCGTCCGTCACGGTTGGGGTTGACCAGACAACGTCGCCGGTCTCGAACTTCCAAAGTTGGTCGCCGGTCGCCGCATCCAGGGCATAGACGTGGTGGTCTTCCGAACTGAAGTACAGGACGCCATCGAAGACTGTCGGTGCGCCGGCAACCGGGTCCTTCGTGGGGAAATGCCAGAGCAGGGACTCATCGTCCGCGGCGCTGGACTTCGGGGGCTCTTGAGGAGCCTCCCGCACTATTTCGTCGGTGCTCACGCACTGGGAGAGCTTGACGGCATCAGCGAGGGCGGCCATGCCCTCTTCCTCCCCGGGGGGTATAGTTGCCCAATCAAGGGCAGTCATCCCCTCGCGCAGGCAGTCCAACTCCTCATCGTCCAGGTCCCAGAAGGTGACCCAGGTGCCGCTTTCCTGCAATACCATACCGAGGACGAGGTCGGGCGAACAGTCCGCCAGTCCGGGCAGGATGGACATAAACCCGGGCCCACCTTCAGACTCCCACACGGTATCCCAATCAATATCTTCGTGCCATTCCCGGACGCAGGCGAGTTCGTCATCGTCCAGATACACTGCCATTTCCGGCATTCCCACCAGGTTCGCTGCCATGTACACCGGAAAGCAGTCGAAAATGCGGCCCCATGCGTCCATACCGGCCTCGTCATCCTCGTCAACCAAGATGGCCGCAACGTCAACATCCGAAATTTCTTCCTGGGCGCACAGCCGGTGCTCCGCGGCAAGGGTGATGCCAGCCTCGGACAACCCGGGCTCCATGAAGGCGAGCACCATCGAGGCGTAGACGGCGCGGGCCGTGTCCGGGGCCAGGCAGTTGAAAATGACCGGGGTCCATTCTTCAGCCAAGTCGTCGTCGTCCGGCCACACTATCCTCGACTGCGAGAGGTCGGCCAAGGCCCGCCTGTCGACGGCGTTGCGGATGCAGTCCCGTTCCCAGGCGGGCAGGGCGGTGATCACCTGCGCCCACGTCGTATCCAAAGTCACGTCAAGCGATAACGCCGGGGCGGGGACTTGGGTAGGGGCCGGCGTGGGAGCGGGGGTGGGTGTGGACGTGGGCTCCGGGGTCGCGGCCGGTTCAGGGGCGCCGGCGTCCGCTGCCGACACTGGCGTTTCCATCGATGGCGCGGCGGTGGGTTCCGGCGTCGGTTCGCTGCTGCATGCCGAAACCAGGGTGACGGCCAGCAAGAGCAAGAGCCCAATTACAGCCTTCATGGATAACTTCTCATCCACCCGCCCAGAAGCAACGCCTAGCCCGGCATTCTTCGCCCGGCAAGCCGTTGGTAGGGATGGGGACGAAGTCCTGACAGGGATGACCGAAAACGATGGCGAGGCCAGAATGCTTGGCTGCTAGGCGGGGGCGGTGCGGGGGAGGGCGGAAGCGCCGGTGAGGTACTGGTCGACGCCGCGGGCGACATCGCGCCCCTCGGAGATGGCCCAGACCACCAGAGACTGTCCGCGGACCATGTCTCCGCCGGCGAAGACCTTGGGGACGCTGGTCATCTTGTTCTGGTCCACCACCACGTTGCCGCGTCCGTCCAGTTCCACTCCCAGTTGGGAGAGCATCCCGTCGTGCTCGGGGTGGAGGAAGCCCATGGCCAGCAGGACCAGGTCAGTCTCAATCTCGAACCCGCTGTCGGGGACTTCCTGCATCTGGGGGCGGCCGCCGTCGCCGGGGACCCAGTCCACGCGGACGGCGTGGAGCTTTTCCACCCGGCCGTTGCGGCCGGAGAAGGACTTGGTGAGGATGTTGTAGTCGCGGACGCCGCCCTCCTCGTGGGCGCCGGAGGTGCGGAGAATCAGGGGCCACTGGGGCCAGGGGTTGTCCCCGCGCCGGTCGACGGGGGGTTCGGGCAAAAGCTCGTACTGGTACACGACCTCGGCTCCCTGGCGGTGGGCGGTGCCCAGGCAGTCGGCGCCGGTGTCGCCGCCGCCCAGGATGACGACCCGCTTGCCCTCGGCGGTGATGCGCTGGTCCGGCGGGGTCTCAACCCCGGCAAGGAGGCGGTTCTGCTGGGGAAGATAGTCCATGGCCAGGTGTATCCCGTCGAGGTCGCGTCCGGGGACGGGAAGGTCGCGGGCCTGGGTGGAGCCGCCGGTGAGGCAGACGGCGTCGAAGTCGGCCAGCAGGTCTTCTACGGGGTAGTTGACGCCGACGTTGCAGTTGGTGCGGAACTCGATCCCCTCGTCGGACATTAGCTGGATGCGGCGGCGGACGACGTCCTTGTCCAGCTTGAAGTCGGGGATGCCCAGCATGAGGAGACCGCCGATGAAGTCGGCCCGTTCCAGGACGGTGACCCAGTGGCCGGCCCGGTTGATCTGCTGGGCGGCGGCCAGTCCGGCGGGGCCGGAACCCACCACCGCGACCTTCTTGCCGGTGCGCTCGGCGGGCGGTTCGGGCTTGATCCAGCCGTTGGCGAATCCCCGGTCGGAGATTTCCTTCTCAATGTACTCGATGGTGACCGGGTCCTGGTTGATGGCGAGGACGCAGGAACCCTCGCAGGGGGCGGGACAGATGCGGCCGGTGAACTCGGGGAAGTTGTTGGTGCTGAGGAGGATGCGGGTGGCCTGCTCCCAGTTACCGAGATAGACCTGGTGGTTGAACTCGGGGATGACGTTGCCCAAGGGGCAGCCCATGTGGCAGAAGGGAACGGCGCAGTCCATGCAGCGGGCGCCCTGTTCCTTGGCCTGAGCCTCGGGCCAGGGCTGGTAATACTCGTGATAGTCGTTGATTCGTTCACGGGGGGGACGCCGTCCGGGAGGGACGCGCCCAAATTCCATGAACCCGGTAACCTTACCCATGAGCGGCCACTTCGGCTTCCTGCTCCAGACGCCGCTGCCGTTCTTCCAGCACCCGACGGTAGTCCCGGGGCATGACTTTCTTGAATTGGGGCAGGCACCGGTCCCAGTTGTCCAGGACATTTCGGGCGGGGCTGCTGCCGGTGTTCCCGTAGTGCTCCCCGACCAGCCGCCTCAGGATGGCGATATCGGCGGAATCAGTGACCGGTTCCAGGTCGGCCATGTCGCCGTTGAAGCGGGCTTCGAAGTCGCCATCGGGATCGTGGACGAAGGCGATGCCTCCGCTCATTCCCGCGCCGAAGTTGCGGCCGGTGGACCCGAGGACGACGGTTACGCCTCCGGTCATGTACTCGCAGCCGTGGTCTCCGACGCCTTCAACGACCGTTTCCGCCCCGCTGTTGCGGACGCAGAACCGCTCGCCGGCGCGGCCCCGGATGAAGGCCTTGCCGCCGGTGGCACCGTACAGGGCGACGTTGCCGATGATGATGTTGTCCTCTGGGACGAATCCCGACTCTGGGTGGGGGACGATGGCGATTTGGCCGCCGCCCATTCCCTTGCCCATGTAGTCGTTGGTGTCGCCGTGGAGCTTGATGTTGACGCCGTTGGCCAAGAAGGCGCCGAAGCTCTGTCCTGCCGAGCCGGTCAGGTGAATGTTGATGGAATTGGCGGGCAGCCCTTCCTCGCCGTATTGGAGGGCAATCTTGCCGCTGAGCATGGCGCCGACGGTGCGGTTGGAGTTGCGGATGGGCAGGTCGATGTCCACCGGGCCACTACCGTCGATGGCAGGCTGGGCTTTTTCGATGAGCCGGTGGTCCAGGGCGAATTCCAGCCCGTGGTCCTGGTCCTCAACACAATAGACGGAGACTTCGTCGGAACGAGGTGCAAGGCACAACAATCGGGAGAGGTCTATACCCTTCGCCTTCCAGTGGTCGATGGCTTCCCGGGTGTCCAGCAGGTCAACCCGGCCGACCATCTCGGCCACGGTGCGGAAGCCGAGCTCGGCCATGATCTCGCGGAGCTCATGGGCGACGAACATGAAATAGTTGACGATGTGCTCCGGCTGCCCGGCGAAGTTCTTGCGGAGCTCCGGGTCCTGGGTGGCGATGCCGACGGAGCAGGTGTTGAGGTGGCACTTGCGGAGCATGATGCAGCCGCTGACCACCAGGGCCGCGGTGGCTATGCCGAATTCCTCGGCTCCCAGCATGGCGGCGACGGCCACGTCGCGGCCGGTCTTGAGCTGTCCGTCGGTCTGCACGACTATGCGGCCCCGCAGGTCGTTGGCGACCAGCACCTGCTGGGTCTCGGCCACGCCCAGCTCCCAGGGCAGTCCGGCGTGCTTGATGGAGGACTCGGGGGACGCCCCGGTGCCTCCGTCGTGGCCGCTGATGAGGACAACGTCGCCGTGGCCCTTGGACACGCCGGCGGCGATGGTTCCGACGCCCACCTCGGAAACGAGCTTGACGTGGATGCGGGCGTCCGGGTTGATGTTCTTCAGGTCGTGGATGAGCTGGGCCAGGTCCTCGATGGAGTAGATGTCGTGGTGGGGGGGCGGTGAGATGAGCTCCACGCCCGGCGTCGTGTGCCGGACCCATCCGATATACTCGTCCACCTTGTGACCGGGGAGCTGTCCGCCCTCGCCGGGTTTGGACCCCTGGGCCATCTTGATCTGCAGGTCGGTGGCGTTCACCAGGTACTGGGGGGTGACCCCGAATCGGCCCGAGGCGACCTGCTTGATGGCGCTGCTGCGGGAGTCGCCGTTGTCGTCGGGTACGTAGCGGTGCCAGTCCTCGCCGCCCTCGCCGGTGTTGCTGCGGGCGCCGATGCGGTTCATGGCGATGGCCATGGTCTCGTGGGCCTCGCGGCTGATAGAACCCAGGGATACTGCGCCGGTGGCGAACCGCTTGACTATCTCCTCGGCGGATTCCACTTCGTCAATTGAAATGGGTTCCCGGCCGGTCTTGAACTCCAACAGTCCCCGCAGGGTGGCCATCTTCCGGCTCTGGTCGTTGGAGATGGCGGCGAACTCGTCGTATATGGCGCGGCTGTTGGCGCGGGCGGCAAACTGGAGCTTGGCGATGGCGTCTGGGTGCCACTGGTGGTGCTCGCCGTGGCGCCGCCACTGGTAGAAACCGCCCATCTCCAGGTCACGGGACCCGGGGACCTGGCCAAAGCCGAAGGCCGCTTCGTGACGCTTGCGGGACTCCTCCTCGATTACGTCCAGCCCGACGCCCTCGACGCGGGAGGGAGTCCAGGTGAAGTACTTGTCGATGACTGCCTGGTTCAGGCCGATGGCCTCGAAAATCTGGGCGCCCCGGTAACTCTGGACGGTGGAGATGCCCATCTTGGACATGACTTTGACCAGGCCCTTGACGTTGGCCTTGATGAAGTTGCTCTCGGCGTAGTCCGGGCTGGTGCCGTTGAGCTCCCCGAGTTCGGCCAGCTCCCTCACGGTGTCCAGGGCCAGGTAGGGATTGATGCCGCCGGCCCCGTAGCCGACCAGGAGGGAGAAGTGCTGGACCTCCCGGGGTTCGCCGGACTCGACGATGATTCCGGCCCTGGTGCGGGTCCCTTCGCGAATCAGATGGTGATGCACCGCTCCGGTAGCCAGCAGGCTGGGTATGGCGGCGTGGGCACCGTCCACGCCCCGGTCGGAAAGGATGATGATGGAGCAGCCTTCCTCTATGGCCTGGGTTGCTTCCCGGCAGAGGCGGTCCAGGGCCGGCTCGAGGGTCGGACCATTGGACTCCGCGTCGAAGAGGGTGGACAGGGTGGCGGCCCGCAATCCTTCAACACGGTTGTGTCGTATTTTCTCCAGCTCGGCGTTGGTGAGGATGGGGGTGTCCAGCTTGAGCTGATGGCATTGTTCCGGCGTTTCGTCGAACAGGTTGCCCTCGCGGCCGATGAAGGCCTCGGTAGACGTGACCAACTCCTCGCGGATGGCGTCCAGGGGCGGGTTGGTTACCTGGGCGAAGAGCTGTTTGAAGTAGTTGAAGAGCAGATGCGTCTCGTCGGAAAGCACCGCGAGGGCCGCGTCGTTGCCCATGGATCCGACAGGCTCATAGCCGGAGGCGGCCATGGGCGTGGTGATCATGCGCAGCTCTTCGATGTTGTAACCGAAGGCTTGGTGCAGGGGAGTCAGGTCGCGGCGGGCGCTGCCGTTGCTGGTGCTCCCGTTGGATGAAGGCGGGTCGGGAAGGTCAGCCAGCGTGACCTTGTTCTCCCGGAGCCATTCTCCGTAGGGGCGGCGGGATGCCAGGGTGTTCTTCAGTTCCTCGTCGACGATGATCCGGCCCTCTTCCAAGCTGACCAGGAACATCCGGCCGGGCTGGAGACGGCCCTTTTCCTTGATGATGGCTGGAGGCAGGTCCAGAACGCCGGTTTCCGAGGCCATGATGAGGCGGTCGTCGTGGGTGACGGTGTAACGGAAGGGCCGGAGGCCGTTGCGGTCCAGGACGGCGCATATCTCCTGCCCGTTGGCGGCGACCATCATGGCCGGCCCGTCCCAGGGTTCCATGAGGGCGGAGTGGTACTCGTAGAAGTCCTTCTTGAGATGGGACATGGACTCGTGCTGTTCCCAGGCCTCGGGGATCATCATCAGCATCGAGTGGCTGAGGTCCCGGCCGGTCATCATCAAGAGTTCCAGCGAGTTGTCGAAGCAGGCGGTGTCGCTGGCCCCGGGGGTCATCACCGGGGGAATCTTGCTGATGTCGGCGCCAAAGGCGGGAGACTCGAACTGGGCCTCGCGGGCAGCCATCCAGTTGACGTTGCCGCGCAGGGTGTTAATCTCGCCGTTGTGGGCCAGGTAGCGGTAGGGGTGGGCCAGCTTCCAGTGGCCCAGGGTGTTGGTGCTGAACCGGGAGTGGACCAGGGCAAAGGCGCTGACCAGGTCCGGGTCGGCCAGGTCGTGGTAGAAGCCGGCCATCTGCTCGGCCATCAGAAGGCCCTTGTAGACGAGGACCCGGCTGGACAGACTACAGATGTAGAAGTAGTCGGCGGCTTCCTCCGATATTCCCAGGTGGTCCAGGTCGTGCTCAATGACCTTGCGGACGATGTACAGGCGGCGGTCGAGCTGGAGAGGTTCCGGCTGGGGTCCGCCGGCTGGGACCCCGACGAAGACCTGTCGGATAACGGGCATGACCTTGCGGGACTCCCGTCCCAGGCTGGCGGGGTCGACGGGAACATCGCGCCATCCGAGGAAGACCAGCCCTTCTCCGGCGATGGTCTGTTCGATGAGGGCCTCGCACTTCAACCGGTCGTCGCCCTGGGGAGGCAGGAACACAACACCGCAGCCGTAAGATCCTGCGTCGGGAAGGTTGATGCCGGCTTCGGGACACACTTTCTTGAGGAAGTCGTGAGGCATCTGGACCAGGATGCCGGCCCCGTCGCCGGTTTCCGGGTCACAGCCACAAGCCCCCCGGTGTCCCAGGTTTACCAGCACCTCCAGCGACTCGTCGATTATCGAGTGGGCCTTGACGCCCTTGATGTTTGCCACCATCCCCACACCGCAGGCGTCATGCTCTGTCTCAGGTCGGTATAGCCCATGCCGAGACAGTTGTTGCAGAGCTTGTTGTGGGTTCATAGCGTGACTCCCGGCCAATACTCGTCGTTCTAAGGTTCACCGCCTCCGCAGCCTGTTTGCCAGGTTTCTCGTCTAAGGATTGCTTGGCGGCTCCGTAGCGATTGGCGCCTGCGGGACACGGAATGTTGGATGGCCGTGCACTGGTCGAAGGCGATTGCCTGGGTGGATTGGCGACACCAGGCAATGATTGTTAAATATATCACAATCTGTTTTGGTTAAGAAGACCAATTATACACGCCAGCCATCGTGGTGAGTAGTCCCCGATGTCAAGGCCAAACAGGGGCAATTGTAAACACTTTGTTACGTTTTCCGACGGGCCGGGGTATGGGCCTCATCCCTTCAGGGGGCCCATCGTATGATGCGCCTGGGCCTCATTCGTTGACCGCCTCTGGACGGGTGCACTACAATGATTATTGTTTGGAAAGTATTACGTTCATTTATAATAAAGGAGTGCTTACAAGGAGTGCTTACCCTGAATCCTACCGAAGTTGCCCAGCTAGTTGTGGAAGTGGCCTCGGAGAAACTGGCGGCAGATATTGTGATGCTGGACCTGCGGCGGCTGGCATCCTTTGCCGACTACTTCGTGGTCATGACCGCCGAGTCTTCCCGGCAGATCGAGGCCCTCGAGGACGACATCAGCAAAGCCATGAGGGAGGCCGGCGTCAACCGCTACCATAGGGAGGGCGCCCGGGGCTCGGGCTGGGTACTGCTGGACTACAGCGACGTCATCGTACACATATTCGGTTCGGATGAGCGGGAGTATTTCGGCTTGGAACGCCTGTGGTCGCAGGCGCCCCAGGTGGTCAGGGTTCAGTAATCCAGGGGTCGGCGCTGCGCTCATAGCTCAGGATTTCCTCGGGACGGAAGAACAGGCCGACCTCCCGGGGCGCCGACTCGGGCCCGTCCGAGCCGTGGACGATGTTCCGGCCGATGTTGATCCCCAAATCCCCCCGGATGGTCCCCGGGTCGGCATCCACCGGATTCGTGGTCCCCATGGTTTTCCTGACCAGGTTGATTGCGTTCTCGCCCTCCCAGACCATGGCCACGATGGGTGCGGAGGTTATGAAACTTACCAGGCCTGGAAAGAACGGCCGCTCTACGTGCTCCCCATAGTGCTCCCGGGCCAGGGCGTCGCTGACCTGCATTAGTTTCAGCCCCACCAGTTTCAGGCCCCTTTTCTCCAGGCGGGAAATGACCTCTCCCGACAGGCCTCGCTGGACACCGTCGGGCTTCACCAGGACCAGTGTTTGTTCCATGACTTTCGATTCCTAACTCCGTGAATTTAGCCCGGGCCGTAAACCCGGGCCTGATGAATCTCCGGGCATCGAGGACTTCTAGGACCGCTGCGGTGTGCGGTCGCGGCGCTTCGGGCCGCCGATGCTGGGCATCCGCAGGTAGTGGGGCTGGAGCATCGCTAGGTTGTCCGCGTCTCCGGCTTCTAAGCGGATGCGTCCCAACTCGGCCAGGGAGCTCAATCGCGCTCCCACGGCGGGCTGCACGATGATTGCCAGTGCCCCCAGCTGTTCCTCAATAAAGTCTCGCCACCTGGAAATCCCTTCTCCGCAGAAGATGGTCGCCTCCCCAATGCCGGACAGGACCTCCTCGGGCGGCCCCATCGTGTCCTCCCCGGCTCGTTCCCCCCGGGGATTGAAGAAGGCGGCGGCCACCTCGTTCCGTCCCGCTTCCAGCAGGGCACAAACGGGCAACCCGCACCCAAGGAAAGGATGGGCTTCCAGGTCCAGGGTGGGAACGCCGGCCAGGGGTTTGCCCGCCGCCAGCGCAAGACCCTTGGCGGCGCTGATGCCCACCCTGAGGGCGCTGAACGCCCCCGGCCCCAGCGCCACGGCGATTCCGTCCAGGTCCCGGGGAGTAATCCCCCGTTCCCCCAGCATGCCCTTCACGGCGGGCATCAACTCCGAGGTATGACTGCTGCTGGAGTGCCAGGACCGCAGACTCAGGATATGGCCGCCATCGTAGAGGGCCACCCCGGCGTACCGGGTCGATGTGTCGATCGCCAGCAGCAACTAAACTCTCTCCCCGGCACCGGGAAAAGCCACGGCCAGCTCCTCAATTAAGGACAGGAAGCGTTGCGGTGCGTCCTCGATTGTGACCACCCTTTTGCCGGTCTCTTCCGTCGGCGGCCCATCGGAATCATCGGGGCTCAACCCGGAGCCGGAATAAGCCAGGTCGATCCACAGGGCGCTTTCGGGGAAGACCTCCTCGGCTTGGTCGGCCCACTCGATAGCGCAGACGCCGTCGCCGTTCAGGTATTCCTCCAGGCCCAGGTCCCAGGCTTCCATCGGGTCCCCCACCCGGTACAGATCCATGTGGTGCAAAGTCAATCGTCCTTGGTAGCGGGTCATCAGGACAAAGGTGGGACTGCGGGGATGCTGGGTTACGCCCAACCCTTGGGCCAACCCTTGGGTCAGGCAGGTCTTGCCGGCGCCCAGCGGGCCGGTCAGCAGGTAGACATCCCCGGGCTGGGCCTGCTCGCCGATGACGCGGCCGACCCGCCGGGTCTCATCGGCACTGGCGGTAACAATTGTCATCGAAGCTGTCATCACGAGGCGAAGTGGTCCCATCCCCGGCGGTTGGAGGGCATTTCCGCACCCGACGAGTCCAGCACCGTAACCCGTCCTGGCTCTCCGGCGGTAATGTGTCCCACGACAACGGCGGGCTGGGGCAAGCAAAGGTTGACCTTGCTGACCTGGGCGGCGGTGGCGGTGAAAAGCAGTTTGTAGTCCTCGCCTCCGTTGAGGGCCATGCCCAGACACTCCTCCGGGAAGGCTTGCCGCAGCAGGGGATGGATGGGCACCCGGTCGGCTTCGATTTCCGCCGCCACACCGCTGGCCCGGCAGAGCTTGCCCAGGTCGTCGCACAGCCCGTCGCTGATGTCCATGGCGGTGGTGACGCCGGACTCGGCCAGGACCTGACCGGCCGCAACGTCTGGCACGGGACGGCGGTGGGCGTTTTTCAGGTGTTCCGCCGCTTCGCCGGATGCGTTCAGTCCCTCCAGCATCAGCTTGAGGCCCCCGGCGGAGCTGCCGAGCTCCCCGGTGACGGCTATTACGTCCCCGGGACGGGCGGTGGAGCGTAGCATGGGCGCTCTGTTGGTCACTCCTGACAGGGCGACGGTGATGAACACCACCGGCGACCTAACCATGTCTCCCCCGACGATGGAAACACCGAACCGGTTAGCGATTTCCAGCAATCCCCGGTACAGGTCTTCCGGGTCCGCGACGGCGGTATCCGGCGGCAGGCCCAGGGTGACTAGGGCGTGGGTGGGCAGCCCGCCCATGGCAGCGATGTCGCTGATGTTGGAGGCCAGGGACTTCCAGCCCAGGTCCCGCCAGGGAGTCGTATCCCGGGTGAAATGGACTCCCTCGACGACGGTGTCGGTGGTGAACAGCTCGGTGGCGCCGCCGGCATTCCAGGCGGCGGTGTCATCGCCGGTGTCCACCAGCAGCTTGACGCCGGAGCCGGGCAATCCGTCCCCGATGATGCGCCCCTCAACAACCATCCGGTTGAGCAGGTCGATGACGCCAAACTCGCCAAGGTCTCGGATAAGCATAGCGTGGGTGATTATAGCGCAGGGGATGGGGAGGACAAAGGGGGAGGAGGAGGACCTGGAGGAGGAATGTCAGCGTTGGCTGGCTGGCGTGTAGGATGGTTATCCCGATAATTTCCTCGCCGTCGTACCTGATGATTACATCGTCGTCGGTAAGTTCGCTGTCAGTGGCAGGAACTGCCCTGTCAAAACAGATGTAGAGGACATCTCATCGTGACAGTGAAGTTTGTTTCACCAGTTTTTCAGGATGTGGTCAGCTATCGGTATGGCGCGACGTGCCCCAACCGGATTGCTAGCTGCGAAAAAGAGGTCGAATAAAGGCACATTTCGAGAATTTGCAAATGTTCTTCTGGTGGGAGCGATTTCTGAGAATACATCCCCGAGCCGTTGGCGGAAGCGGTCTGCGATTTGTTGGCTACCACTTAACCTTTCCAATGATGGGGTATCCCCAAACAGAGGCAACTGAGGAGACGGCCTGTAGAAATCTTCCCAATGTTGACGCCCTCCGAAAATGCGATCCAATTGATTGGCCAAAGCTTCGGAAGGTTCATCATCTCTCGGCATCATCCTTGCAATAGCGGCCAACGGGAATAGTATCCAGGAGTCTATCTTTTGAGTCTCAGCAATTGCGGCAACAGTGGACCAAGAAACCTCTGTGGCGAACGGGTCGAGAAAAACTACCGCCCGGTCGTATCTTCTTAGGCTGCGGCAGAATCCGGGAATCATGTCATTGGCG
>CBDBDE010000002.1:602500-1504710 GCA_965203675.1 Dehalococcoidia bacterium
GTCATCTGGTTGATGGAGGGAGGACGGCCCCGCGGACTGGCCCCACCCTTGGACCGGAAGAGGCATAGCTTGGCCCTCCGTCGGGGCCCGTGTTACTCTTGCGGCCCACCATACTACCAGGAGCGGAGCCATGTCATCTGGCCGGAACAGTGGAATGGTCCAGACCGTGTTGGGGCCGGTGCCTTCCTCGGAACTGGGAGCTGCGACGACCCACGAGCACCTGTACATCGACTTTTCGTTCATGTACCGCCCGGCCCAGGACACGCCATCCCCGGAGTTGGCCGATGCCCCGATTACCCTGGAGAACCTGGGCTGGGTCCGACGCAACTACTACAGCAACCGCTTCAACCTTCAGCTCATGGATCTGGAAACCACCATCGAAGAAGTGAGGAAGTACCGGGACGCTGGCGGGGGCGCCATTGTCGATGCCACCACCATCGGAATCGGACGTGACCCCGAAGCCCTGGTCCGCATTTCCCGGGAATCGGGCGTTCACATCATCATGGGCGCGGGCTTCTACGTGGCGGCGGTCCATCCCGAGGACATGGACCAGCGAAGCGCCGATGACCTGGCCCGTCAGATTGTCGGCGACATCGTTGACGGCGTAGACGGCACCGGCATCAAGGCTGGCGTCATCGGCGAGGTCGGCTGCACTTGGCCGCTGGCCGACAACGAGCGTAAGTCCCTCCTGGCGGCAGCCGTCGCCCAGGGAGAGACCGGCGCGGCGGTCTTGATACATCCCGGCCGGCATCCGGATGCGCCATCGGAGATCCTGGAGGTGCTTGCCAACGGGGGCGCGGACATATCCCGGGTGATCATGGGGCACCTGGACCGGACGGTGTTCGAGTTCGACGCGCTCCGGAACCTGGCCGCTTCGGGCTGCTGCCTGGAATGGGACCTGTTCGGCAACGAGGGGTCCTATTATCCCCTCGCCGAAATCGACATGCCCAGCGATGCCCAGAGGCTGGACTTCATCAGGAGGATCACCGACGCCGGGTATTCCGACCGGGTGGTCATCGGGCAGGACATCTGCACCAAGCACCGCTTGGTCCGATATGGCGGGCACGGCTACTGCCACATTCTCCAGAACATCGTTCCCAAGATGAGGCGGAAGGGATTTTCCGAAGACGTCATCAGGGCGATTACCGTGGACAACCCCGCCCGGGTACTGGCGTTCGAGTAGAAACCGCCCCGCCGACTTTGACCAGCCCCCCAGGCTCGGAGATGGAGCTGCCTCGTACGACGGGTTGCGCTCCGGGCTTTTCCGCCGGCTACCCTTGCTTCAAAGTGAGCTGAATCAGCCTGTCGGCCCGGTCCTGCTGGTCGAGGTCCCGGCAGGTCGCGATGATATCCTCGAACTGCGCTGCCGGGATCGGCAGACCCGGGACAACGTCGCGGATCCTACGCGCCTCCTCGTCAAAGTCCCACATGAACTCGCGCCCGGTGGCCTGCTTCGTGTAGCTCTGGCCGTCTCTGGTGTGGATCGTAATGCGCGGTCCGAAGAGGGTCATCTCATGCGACGGGATGAGCGTAACCCGGTGCATCAGTTCCAGGACCTCGGGCGGGTCGCCGGCTTCACCCCCTTGGCTCGGCAGCACCGGGAAGCCGCGCTGGACAACGCCGTAGGCAGTGTAGTACGGCGTGCTTCCCGGCTGGGGGACCCCGTCTTCCCGCCGGCTCGGGAAGGCCGGGCTGGGATACCGGGTCTCGAGCCAGTTCACCACGGCCTCGACGCGCTCGACATCCTCATACCGGATGTTGTGCTCGGCACAGAGCTGCGCGGTGACATCGACATGGGCAATGTTGTAGCCAGCCGTCGAGTAGATGCGGTAGAGCGTCTCGAGGAACATCCAGTCCTGCCCCAGCCCGGCGGTGATTTTGTCCAGGCTGGTCTGGTTGGCTCCGACAAAGCTGTAGGTGAGCCGGCCCTGGTTGTTGCCCGCGTAGGCGTGATAGAACCCCGCGTCGCCTTCCAGGACGGTCTCGCCGCCCACGTGTCCCTGCTGCGCCAGCGCCACTGCCAGCATGGCGTTGCGTACCGCGGCCCCTTCGCGGAGAGCGCGGCCGCCGCTCCGAGGCCCTTCCAGGTTGCCTGCCGCCAGGTGCACGCAGAGCGCGATGGTGCTGTTCACCTGGTCCTCGGTGAAGTTCAGGATCTTGGCGGCGGCGACGGCCGGGCCGAAGATGCCGAAGACCGGCCCAGCGTGAAAGCCCCGCGCCATCACCGTCGGAATGAAGTCGGCCGCCATCCGCTCCATGACCTCGTAGCCAGCGGCGAGACCGGTTAAGAAGTCCCGGCCCGAGGCGCCGGCGGTTTCCGCAGCCACAAAGGCTCCCGGGAGGATGCTGGTGCCCGGATGAGTGAGCATGCGGAAGGAGTCCAGCTTGCCGCCGGCCATGGCCATCTCCGCGTTGCTGAAGGCGGCTCCACCCCTGGTCACCCTGGCGCCGTCCACCATGATGGTGGCGCCGTGCCCCACACCGGATTCTTCCGCGGTAATGAGCTGCACGGCCTGCTGGCCTCCCGGCGTCTGGGAGCCGAGGAGCACGGAGGCGAGACTGTGAAGGGTGACGCCCTTGGCGCGATCGACCACCGCGGGCGGGAGATCGTCATAGCGCAACCCTGCGACCCACTGCGCAAGTTGCCGACTGAGAGATGCCATACCTGCCTCCGCTATGCTGCTGAAGTTTTGTCGCTCGTCCGGGATAATTGGCCAACTTGGAAGAATCGGCTTGTCAGTGTGTATCAATAGGTCTTTTTCCCCTACTCAAAAACTGCCTGACTGCCCGGGCGGGTGACGCTGATGTAGGAGAGGTACGAATCTTTCGTGGCCCCATGGCAATGCTTTTCACCGGCCGGAAGGTAGATGATATCCCCAACAGTCACCTCTCGCTCTTCCTGCTCGGTGGCCACGATGCCTATGCCTGCGGTGATGATCAGAATCTGGTCAGTGCTATGAGTATGGAAATTTTCCCTTGCCCCGCGACTAAAGTTCCGCCAGCCGCAATTGAAGTCCTCGGACATGCCCGGCGGCAGAATCTGCTGGCCTGTCCGGGTCACTGAGCCGCCAGTCCACCCCGGAACCGGACTTATGTGCGTTGGCATGGGCTCCTCCTGGACTTGGCTTATCCTTACAACTTGCATCTCTCCCTCCTGTACCGTTCACATGAAACCTGAACTGAAGCCGAGATGGAATCTACATTTCCGTAGCGACGAAGATTAGCCCAGCTCGCCCGGTGAAGATGTTCTTCCCGTACTTACAGGGCGGCCTGTTGCCTACGCTTGACCTCCGCCAGATGCGTATCCCACCCCGGCTTTAGTTTGGAAACTGCGTTCCTGATTTTATGTTGGGCCTGGCATGCTGACGGAGGAGCCCAGCGTCTCCTCTAACTCCCCTTTCTGGCGTCGGCAGGCCTCCGGCTCCACCAGCCCGTCAAGGTAGAATTGCGCCAGGCGGTTGAGTCGCTGCTCCCTTTTGGGTAGTAGGCGGCAAATGGGCTTTACGTTCTAATTCAGAAACTCGCCGGTCCACCGGTCGTAGTCCGACCGGCGGGTAAGCTGACCCATCAACTCCGCCGATGCCACATTGTCCCTCAACTCCGCGGGGGCCACGCCATCGCGGAGCGCTTTCAGGGTGTCATAAACCCCTTTCACCGCGCCGGCGAAGGGCAAATGCCCCTGATGCGCGACGCGGACACCGTTGGCCGTCATGAAGTCGTCGGTCAGGTCACCGCCGCCTCCGCCCATCAGTAAGGGGAGCCCTACTTCGGCATGCACGGCGGACACCCCCTCCCGCGTGACGCCTCCGGCCAGCCACAACGCATCCACGCCGGCCCGCTCGTAGGCCTTGGCGCGCCGGACCGTCCCGTCCACTCCCTCAGTGGCCAAGGCACTGGTGCGAGCGATAATCACCAGGCTGGGGTCCTGCCGTCCCGACAGGGCGGCTTTCATTTTCCCTACGCCCTCTTCCCGGGAGATCAGCTCCTCTCCCTTGCCTTTGCCGAAGCTCTGGGGCAGGACAGTGTCCTCGATGGTCAGGCCTGACAGCCCAGCGGTTTCCAGTTCCTCCACGGTGCGTCTTACGTTGAGAGCGTTGCCATAGCCGTGATCGGCGTCCACCACGAGGCTGATGTCGGCGGCCCGGCAGATGCGGTGGATCTGCTCGGCGAACTCGGTGAGAGTCAGCACCACCAGGTCGGGGGCGCCCAGCACCGTTGCTGAGGCGATGGACCCGGCCATGAAGGCCACCTCGAATCCCAGGTCCTCGGCGATGCGGGCGGATATGGGGTCAAACACCGATGCGGGGTGCACGCACCGGTCCCCCGCCAGGATTGCTCGAAACTGTTCCCGCCGTTGTATCGAATTCATGTCGCTCCTTCCCTACTCGAAGTAGTTATCCTGTTGAGCCAGGGGTTGCATCAACCCATTCCCCGTTGACGTGGGGAAGGCGCGGATAAGGATGAGACCCCCCGCCTCAATGCTCCCTCCACAAGGGTATGGGAAGTTGGTGTGGGGCTCGGCCTTCCGCCCAGATATTCCCAGCCTTGAGATTCGCCAAACTCAAACCTACTGTTTGGGACTGCCTTGTCAGAAGACAATTCTGGTCGGCATCAGTGGTTTGCTCTCAGCTTCACTTGCTTTTCGAGAGCAGCTACCGAAGCCGCCCCTCCAAGTTTAAGCCGCGCTGGTTCGCCAAGAGCTAACAAAGTTTATTGGTGCCCCGCGAGGAACTCTACCACAATTAGCAAGGGGATCCAGTGCACGGCTCCGTTTGCTTTTGGGTATGCCAATATCCATCAGGCCGCCTTCCGCCTAGTATTCAGTCAAACTCGTATTGGCAGATGTCACACCGGGTGACCCGAGATGCTACCGTTGAGGGAGTTAGGTTGTGGAGGGTGTGGCATCCATGGTTCAGGAGAAGTACGGGGTCCGGCTGAGCGCTGCGGAAAAGGGACGGCTCAGGAAGATGATGAGAGTGGGCAGGAGTTCCGCCCAGGCGATTACCCGGGCCCGGATCCTGCTGAAGACCGACGAAGGCCGGAGCGCTTCTCAGGTGGCCGCGGCCTTGGACGTGTCGGAGCGGACCGTGTTCCGTGTTAAGCGGCGGTATGCGGAGGAAGGACTGGAGGAGGTGCTGCGGCACCACAACTCGCCCAACCCGTACCGGAAGGTGGACGACAAGGTCGAAGCCCACCTGATAGCCCTGGCCTGCAGTGCGGCTCCCGAGGGCCATGATCACTGGACGCTGCGGGCCCTGGCGGGCAAGGCAGTGGAGTTGGGGCTGGTGGAATCCCTGTCTCACGAGACGGTGCGGCTGCACCTGAAAAAAACACCCTCAAGCCATGGCGGAAGCAGCAGTGGTGCATTCCCAAGGTAGGTGGGGAGTTCGTAGCGGCCATGGAGGATGTGCTGGACCTCTACGCTGAGCCTTACGATCCCCAGAGGCCGGTGGTCTGCTTCGACGAGACCTCCACCCAACTGCTGGACGGGAGCAGGGCACCCCTGCCGGCAGGGCGCGGACGCCCCAGGCGGGAGGACTATGAATACGTGCGGGCCGGCACCCGCAACCTGTTCCTGACCTGCGAGCCAAAGGCCGGCTGGCGCCATGTGGCAATCACCCAACGGCGCACCATGCAGGACTTCGCCCATCGGATGCGCTGGCTGGTGGACGAGTCCTACCCCGACGTTCCAGTGATCCGCCTGGTGCTGGACAACTTGAACACCCATCGCATGGCGTCCCTGTACGAGACCTTTCCGGCCCCGGAAGCTCGGCGCATCGCCCAGCGGCTGGAGTTTCACCACACACCCAAGCATGGGAGTTGGCTGAACATGGCGGAGATCGAGTTCAGCGTGCTGGCTCGAGCTTGCCTCAGAGGGCGCAACCCGGACCAGGACAGCCTGGAAACTGCCGTGGACGCCTGCGTGTCAGATCGCAACGCTACGGCAGCCGCCATTAACTGGCGTTTCACCGCCAAGGACGCCCGAACGAAGCTCCGCCGCCTCTACCCCTGCCTTTCTTGATTTGACTGAATACTAGCAATGTTCGGGACGGTGGCCCTCTTGGGTTTCTAGCGGATGACGGCCCCGCTCCCGCTGGCGGGCTTTGGCTTGCTGACCGCTACCTGCATCAAGCCAACTAGGGGCCATGAACTGCCCCAACTGAATACCAAGGCTTGATGCTTGCGAGGCAGAAAAGAACCGTTGCAGGGCTGCCTACATGAAGCCAACTGTTAGAGGCAAACGGGGCCTACCCCAAATCTCCATACCCCGAAAGCAAGCGGAACCCAAGGGTCTGTGCCCCCTTGCATTGCCAGGCATGGCGGCGGCTATGTGGGCGCTCAAACCGCCGAAGCGATCTCTGCCGCATCAGCCTCTATGAATTGCGGCAAGTCAACCAACGCCTTGACGCACGTGCTGATGCCCCCTGTGCCGAGAAGGCTGGACTCGGCTCTTTACCGCAATTACATGAGTCATCCCGTATTTGGGACAGGTGGATGAGTTAGCCACAAAGCACTCAGGGCGGCCCTCAATCTGGAGAGCGGTATCGCAGCATGGCGGTACCGCTCTCCTGTTCTGTGGCACCAGGTTCGGAACAGGGCTTGGACCAAAGCGGCGAGGTTTGGAGCCAACAAGGATAGTAGGAAGGCGTAGACCAAGCTGACCATGAGCAGCAGCTTGAGCCGGTTTTCCCAGAACCAGAGGCGAGGGCTCTCCATGGCCAGGTCCGTCTTGCAGGCTCGGTAGCACATCTCCACCTGCCAGCGGCGAGCGTAGGCCATGACTACCCGCCAGGCGTCATCAGGTGTGGCGATGGTCTCGCTGGTCAACAGGTACCACGGAGTGCGGCCCCGGCCGGGCCTGGAAACCACCAGCCACAGTTCACCGTCAAGTTGGGGATGGCGGACCGGAACTGCTACGATGCCGGTCTTGCGGTACTGGCGTCGGCGAAGGTCCCAGATCTGCCGGTGGTCCTGATCTGCCGGTGGTCCTGGGAGGGTTTGCCCCGGGTGATCTGCCAGGCGGGGCGCTCACCCTTTTCGTCGGCCAGGTGGTAGTCGGCCAGGTGGTAGCGGGTGGGCCAGCGCATGATGAACCGTGCTTGATGCCCCAACAGTTCCCCCAGCCAGGGGGCGCCGGCATATCCCCGGTCAAAGACGTGGACTACCCGCCTCTGCCACGATGCGGCGCATCGGGATAGCAGGGATGTGGTCTCTTCCCTGCGGTGGCTGGCCAAATGGCCCCGGCTGGTCCACCAGTGCATGGCGGCCAGGGAAGGAGGCCCCTGCATCCCAGCCACCATGACGGTGAGCCACTGCAGGCCGGGGACGAATACCGGCGGTCCGCCCGGTGGATGGTAGTAGCCGGGCTTGATGCGTTTGAGGCGGGCCGCCTTGCTGGAGCGGACTGGGCACAGACCCTCCAGGGCGATGCTTTCCGGCTTCTCCAGCACGCTCTCGTCCCAGATGGCCAGGGCCAACTCCCTTCGTTCCTCCAGTTGGGCAAGATGTAGGTCTGCGTGCCACCACAGGAACTGCTCCAAGAGAGTATGGGACCATTTGGAGCAGCGCAGCAGATTGCTGAGCCGCTTGGTTCCGGCTGGGGCCTGAGCCGGAGTGAGGACATGGGCACCCAATTCGCTCAGCAACAGTCCCGACCGAGAGTGGCGCAGGCGGACTATGGCAATCAGGGCCAGGAAAAAGGTGCGCACCAGACGCCGGTCTATCTGCCGGTCCAGCCATTGCTCCAAAGGCCCGATGAAAGAATGCAGCAGATCGACGACCTCCTGCCCTTGCCTCCGCCCCGCCCCATGCCCCAACATAATAGAAGACCCCTCCCGGTGAATGGTGTCGTCACATTCCCATTCCACCCGAAGGGGTCTCTCTTTGTGCCTGTTTTCCTATGCGACTTTTCCCGTCTTTACCAAACTCCGGGATGACTCATGTTCCTACTATCCCCGCGCTTCCTCTATCGCCTCCATGATGTTGGTTGGGGAAAGGGGAAGCTTGGTCATGCGGACGCCGGTGGCGTGGGACACCGCGTTGGCTAGGGCCGCCAGCGGCGGAATGATGGGGCCTTCGCCGACTCCGCGCAGTCCGAAAGGATGGCGGGGGTTGGGCACCTCGATAATCACCGCTTCGATCATGGGAAGGTCCAACGCTGTGGGCATCCGGTAGTCCAGGAAGCTGGAGTTGGCCATCGTCCCGTCGGGCTGGTAGAAGTATTCCTCGTTCATAGCCCAGCCGATCCCCTGCACCGTCGCACCCTGGATCTGCCCCTCCACGAAGTCGGGATGGACCGCCTGCCCGGCGTCCAGAAAGGCGGTGTACCGGAGGATCTGCACCTTTCCGGTGTCCGGGTCAACCTCCACGTCCACGATGTTGCCGCCGAAAATGGGGCCCACGCCGGTGGACGGGGCCGAGGCGGAACAGGTCACCGGCCCGCCGGTTCGCATCAAGCGGGCGGCCAGCTCCTTGAAGGTAAAGCGGTCCTCGGAGTTCTTGGTGCAGATGAAGTTCCCCTTCTCGAACTCCACGTCCTCGTCCTGCACCTCCCACAGCAGCGCCGCTCGGCCCTTCATCCGCTCGATGACCTCCTCGGCGGCGGCGATGGCGGCCAGTCCGGTGTCGAAGGCGGTGCGGCTTCCGCCGGTGTTGGCGGTGTAGCCAACGGCGTCGGTGTCTCCCACCGAGGGATTGACGTCCTCGGAGTCGATTCCCAGGATCTCGGCGGCCTGCATCGCTACCGCCGTGCGCGTCCCGCCGATGTCCACTGATCCGGTTATCAGGTTGATGGTTCCGTTGCTGTTCACGTTGATGGTCGCCGACGACATCTGGCCGCCCTGGGCGCGGAAGGACACCGCGACGCCCCGGCCTTGGTTGGGGCCGGTCAGCGGGGTGTTGTAGTGGGGATGGTTCTTCATCGCCTCTTCCAGCTCAATGCATCCGAAAACGGCGTGGGGGACGCCGTTGGGCATCCGGTCGCCCACCTCGACCGCGTTCCTCAGGCGCAGGTCCATGGGGTCTATCCCCAGCTTCCCCGCCAGTTCGTCCATGGCGGACTCGACGGCGAAGGCCGCCTGGGGCTGGCCCGGGGCCCGGTAGGCTTGGGCCTTCTGCTTGTTGCAGACCACGTCGTAGCCGTTTACCAGCATATTCTCGCACTTGTACGACCCGAAGGTCGTCACCGCTCCGCCGCCCACCGGCGACCCGGGGAAGGCTCCGGCCTCGTAGACCATGTACGCTTCGGCAGCGGTCATGGTGCCGTCGTTCTTTGCTCCCAGCTTGACCCGGATGAAGGTGGCCGACGCGGGGCCGCTGCCCTCGAAAACCTCTTTCCGGCTCATGGCTATCTTCACCGGGCGGCCCGCCTTCTGGGCCAGCACCGCCGTCACCGGGGCCAGGTAGGTCACGCCCTTGGCGCCGAACCCGCCGCCGATCTCCATGGGCACCACCTTGCACATGGACTCGGGGATCTGCAGGATGCCGCAGGTGGTGGCCCGCACTCCGAAGGCTCCCTGCGTACTGGTCCAGATGGTCACCCGCCCGTCGGTGGACCAGGAAGCGGTGGAAACGTGGGGCTCGATATACCCCTGGTGGACGGTCTGCGTCTCGTACTCGTTCTCGAAGATGACATCCGCTTCCCGGAACCCCTTTTCCACATCCCCCAGCCGGTGCTGCAGGTGTCCGGCGATATTGCCCTTCTGCCCCGTGTCCTCGCCGGGGCCGGCCCGGTCCATGCGGAAGCGGGTGGTCATGTCCTCGTGGAGCACCGCGGCGTCGTCCGCCATCGCCTCACGCCATCCCAGGACGGTGGGCAGGACCTCGTAGTCCACCTCGACAAGCTCCAGGGCCTGCTCGGCGACGTGGGGGTTCACCGCCGCCACGGCCGCCACCGCGTGTCCCTTGTACAGCACCTTCTGGTTAGCCAGGATGTTCTCGGCAATCAGGCGGGGATTGCCCTGGAAGTTCTCGTAGTCCAGCGGACGCGCCTTGATAACCGGGAAGTCCGCCGACGTAGCCACCGCCAGCACCCCGGGCATGGCCTCCGCCTTGGATGTGTCAATGGCGCGGATGCGGGCATGGGAGTAGGGGCTGCGCAGGACCTTCCCGTGGAGCATCCCCGGGAGGTTCAGGTCGGCGCCGAACCTGGCCGCTCCGGTAACCTTGTCGTAGGCGTCGTGACGCATGGGACGGGTTCCCAGTACCCGGTACTCGCCGCTGCTCGGTTGCGCGGTAGTAGTCATCGAATGGCCCTCCTTCAATACGCGTAAGGTACGCAAAAATAAGTGGGAAAAGGCCGGAACAAGCCCCGGCCCGGTTGCCGTGTACGCTATACCGGCAACCCGGCGGCGTCAAGTGCGGTATGGCTTTGGCAACCGTTACAGCAACCCCAACGCCCCTTCCGGTGGGACTACGAAGAGGTTGTATTCCGACCGAATCCCGGAGGACTCCAAATCCTTGCGAAGCGGCGTATCTGTTGTTACAAGGATCGCCCCTGTTTCCACCGCTAACCTGACGAGATACGTGTCGTCTTGGCTTCCTGAAGGGATATCCAGTTCTTCGTCAAATGGGGAAGAGGTATGCCCGAGTCCAACGATCTTTCCGTCGATTTGGAGCGCGTTCAGAAATGCCCTCAAGAGAGAAGGTCCTGGTTGCGGATAATAATGCTCCGGGCGATTTAGTTGGGCAAACATTTTGTCCCATAGGACATCATCCACCACTATCGTGTGGCAAATCTCGATTATCTGTTGGATTAGGTCAGCGCAAACAGGGCTGGGGTTTCCGTGCTCATCCAATCCTTGTTGCGCCAGGATGACCACGTTTTCGTCCAGGATGAAGCGGGGAGCGGGAGTCATGCCTTGGCGCGCAGGGCGTCGACATACCTCCGCATCTCATCCAGGTCTGTTTCGAAGAAGCTCTTCAACCCTCCGGTAACCTGTCCCCGCTCGTTCACCTCGATCTCGCTGGCCGAGCAAACTCCCTCGTCGTCTTTCTCGAAGGAGTATATTGCCAGTTCGTCGGAGGACAGCTTCCCCTCCGCCACCGAGGTCAGAAGCCTCCCCACGATGTGTTCGCTATGGGTTGTCATGATCAGTTGTTTTTCATCGGCCTTGGCCTGCTCCACCAGCACCGATGCCAGATCCGCCTGTGCTTTCGGATGCAAATGAATCTCCGGTTCCTCAATCAACACCGTCGCCCCCGGCACGGCCCTCACTGCCTCAAACAAAAGGTGAACCAGAGCGTTAGTTCCGAACCCTTCCATTGACAAACTGAAGTCACCCAATTTCGATTCGGAGACCGGCTTTGCAGATTGCGGCGGAACTGTATCCGTTCTGAACCCGACTCCGGTCACCCTCTTCATTAAACGAGAAACCTTCTCAACATCGCGGCGGGAATATGCCAGCGTCGTGGCGGTCTTATCTTCCTGCGATCCTAACCCCTTGGCCCCAGATATATCCGTTGTAGCTTCAATCCCTAATGGGTAGACTCCACGGGTCAACCCCCTGCCAACTGGAACCGTTTTCATGTTGGACAAAAATCGTGTTGGCGCATTGGAAAGTTGATCCCAAATTGGTTGGTTTGGATTTTCACCTCCCGATCCATAACTAACCCTGAATCTATTGATTCCTCGCAATACCTCGTATCCAATTGAACCGTTTGGCGTTCTCGCTTCAAGGTTTCTACGATTCCGGGAGAACCGAATTTGGTGTTGTTGATCAGTGGTTTCCCATGTTGTGGATCCACGATCTTCCAGAAGGTCTGCCTTGCCAGAATACTCCAGGTTCACCTCAAATTTTATTGGTTTTTCGAGAACTTCCGTATCTGGAGAGAAGTATCCTGCGAACGACAACTTTGATTTGTCTTTGGCAGGGTTAATTGCACGAAAAGCAAGTGCTTCCGAATCGAAGGTTACCAACTCCCCTTCCAACCGCAACGGGTCAACGTCGTCCCTAGACTGCTTCAGTAACAACAACGCCTGCAAGACGCCAGACTTCCCGGTGCCGTTCGGGCCGATGAACACCGTAATCAGCTTGGGGTCGATGCTGACATGGCGGAAGCACTTGAAATTTTCCAGGGTGATGTTCGTTATCATGGCGACTGTCCTCTCCGCCAATTGTACACCAGGCCTACTCCACCAACTCCACCGCCCTCTGCGTCGCCGACCAGGGCAGCAGCCACGAGGAGTGCCGTCCGTCGCCGCCGGCCACCACGATGACGAACTTGTCCGGGTCCGTCGCCATGGGGATGAGAAAATCGTCGTCCTGAGTCTCCCACTCTTCTGGCCAGGCCCGCTCTCCGTAATGGCCCCGCCCCCGCAGTTGGCCCAAAGGCAAGCGGGCGTTTTCAAAGATGTACTGCTTGAGGCTGGAGCGGGTGTAACCCGCGGCGGCAATTTCGGCGGCGTGTTCCGGTCCGAGGACCAGGATGGGGGATGATCCCCGTCCCTGGTAGTGGTAGGCCGAAATGCCGACCGACCTCACCGAGTTGACCAGAGTCTCCAGTACCCCTTGTCCGGTCTCCTGGGTGGCCTCGACAAAGGAGTAGATGCCCCGAACGGCGGACACTGTCACCGTGCTCTGCGAAGGTTCGTATCCTTGCTCAACGTGGAGCGGCTCCCAGGGATTGGCCTCCTGGTTTTCCGAGAAACAGAGGGTGTACTTGCCCGGCCAGCCCTGGGTGGACTTCTCCATCGTACGCACCGTTGCCCCGCCCATGTTCCGCATCGTCAGTCTGAGCGCGCGCCCGATGGTGGCGTTGGCTTGGTAGCCGGACCCGAAAACCGCCGTCCCCCCGTGGATGCCCAGCCGGTCCGCCGCCGGCCCGCTCACGATCACAGCCGGAGCCGCCCCGCCGGTGGTCGTGGTGATCGAGCCCACGTTGAACTGGGGCTGCATCACCGCGCGCACCGCCGCCAGGACCACCGGCATGTAGTCTGGAATGCAGCCAGCCATTACTGCATTGATGGCAACCTTTTCCGCCGTCACCGTCCCGTTGGCCGGCGGCATCCGCCCCAAGCTGTGCTCGGCGGACACCGGACAGGCTTCCAGCATGTCCAGCACCAGGTCCTCGGTGGGCGGGATGATGGGCAACCCATCTGTCCAGCCCTGTTCATAGAAGTGCTGGTTAATGTCGATGATGGAGCCGGAAACTTCCAGCTTGCTGGCCCGCGGGGCTGCGCTCTCCGAACTCAAACCTTACCCCCGTATTCCCTTGTAACCCGCATTCCCTGGTAAACGGATAAACGGGCCGGAGGCAGCAAGTCCGTCCGGCCCGTCTTGTTCCATCCATCAATGGTCCTTGATCAGCGGATCAGCCCCTCGGCTATCTCCCCCGCCCGGTCCCGCGCCGTGGCCTGTATCTGGCCCCGGGTCTTGCTGGCGATGGGATGCTCAATTACCACCACCGGATGGTCCGTCATCCCCAGCGTCCGCGCGCGGATTTCCGCCGAGCGGACAAACGCCTGGGTGATTACCGTCACCGCCGGGCGGCCCCGCTTTTCCGACTCTACCCCGTCGTGGAGACCCCACGTCGTGCAGGACCCTCAATCCGCAACGGCATGGATGATTGCGTCGCACTTGGCGGCCATTTCATCCAGCACCGAGGGTGGAGTGGGCATGCTCTGGCTGATCTTGCGGTAGGCCATGACCTCGGCCACGCCGTACTGCTCTTGCAGCACCCGGCCCAACTCTTCAAGGAACACGTCGGAGTTCTTCTTCCGGTTGTCGATCAACCCTATCTTCATCCCCTCCAGCCCGGACAGGCGGCTGGCGACGCCGTGGGTTTCGGCAACGTCCTCCGCCGCCGGATGCAGCAGCGCGTTCATCTGGGCAGCAGCCATCATCGTTCCTCCTGTGCTCCTTCCGCCGGAGCGGTCGTCCCTGCG
The DNA here is from genome assembly GCA_965203675.1 of Dehalococcoidia bacterium. Taxonomy (GTDB): domain Bacteria; phylum Chloroflexota; class Dehalococcoidia; order Lucifugimonadales; family UBA3495; genus CATOSK01. The sequence goes on from CBDBDE010000002.1 coordinate 616,386, forward strand.
ATCTGAGCCGAGTGTATTGGCCGGGTGGAGGGGCAGTCAAGCGGCCCGCCGTTGCGGTGAAGCCGGAAAAAGGCTAAATGTGTGTCATAAGTGCCATTGGAGCGATATTGAGCACGAAAATAGGGGGTTTGATGGCTCGCGGCGTGTCGCCAAGGGTCTTTGTTGTGCCATGGTCGCCGCATAATTGTGTCATTTTGTAGCAAATTGTCGCATGAATGTCGCATCCTTCTCTGCAACTTCTGGAAGGGGCGACGGCATGAGGGGATCCGGTTGGAATATCACGTTCTAATGATACGTGGTAAGCCGGGAACTGGTAAGGGGCCGAGTGTCAGCCGCCGCCCTTGCACCCGACAACCCGGTGACAATTCCCGCCCGCCAATTGGGAAATTCGGCAGGCGGATAATATACTGTCACCAGCTTCCCTTGACTAAACCCAGCGGGGAGGACGAGGTGCCCAACGAAAGCGTACTGGTCATCGAGGACGAGGAGAACCTGGTCGAGGCGTTGCGGTACAACCTGGAGCGGGAGGGTTACCAGGTGGAAGCCTGTCTCGATGGGGCGGAAGGGCTGGACTCGGCCCGCCTTTCCCCTCCCGACCTCATTATCCTGGATGTGATGCTGCCCGGTCTGGACGGCTTTGAAATCTGCCGCATCCTCCGCCGCGAGTCCGACGTCCCCATTCTCTTCCTGACCGCCCGGGGTGAGGAGATAGACAAGGTGGTGGGGTTGGAACTGGGAGCCGACGACTACGTCACCAAGCCCTTCAGCGTCCGCGAGGTGGTGGCCCGGGTCAAGGGAATGCTTCGCCGGTCCCGGGCCGCCGCCAGGGAGGGCGCCGCCGAGCCGGCCCGCCGCGTAATCCGGGCCGGCGACCTGGAGCTGGACTTGGACGGCCATTCCGCCACTCTTCAGGGTGAGCCCTTGGGCCTGAAGCCGAGGGAGTTCGACCTGCTGGCCATGCTTGCCTCCAACCGGGGCCGCGCTCTCACCCGCGACCAGATGCTGGAACAAGTCTGGGGCCACGACTACTATGGCGACACCCGCACCGTGGATGTCCACATCCGCTGGCTTCGGGAAAAGATCCAGCATTACCCCCAGGCCCCCCAGCGCATCATCACCATTCGGGGAGTGGGCTACCGCTTCGAGGCCTAGCCCATCCCTCTAAACAGCAGCCGGACCGGCGTCAACGTGGAAATCCTCGGCTTCGCTGCGGGCGTCATCGGATTGGCCCTCGCTGCCCTCGTCTTCCTCGTCTGTCGCGGCGCAGTCAGGGAACGCCGCTCCAACCGGGCCGTCCTGGAGGCTTCCCGGCGCTTGTCCCGGGGCGAACTCGACTTTCGGATACTCGGCCAATGGGACGGACCGGCGGGCCAACTCCCTGAAGCCTTCAACACCATGGCCCAGCGGCTGGAAGACGCCCACCGGGCCCTTTCTGCCGAGCGGGACAAGCTGTCCCGGGTGGTGGCCTCCATGGCCGAGGGGGTGGTGGTCATTGACGCGGCCGGGCGGATCGTCATCTCGAACCCGGCGGCATCGGCCGCTCTTGGATTGCGGCCCGGCCAGCTTCTTGGGCGGGACTTCTCCGAAGCGGTCCCTGAACACCGCCTGCAGGAGATCGTTGCTCACTGTGCGGCCGGCGGTGAGGTACAGGCCGCCCGAATCGAACTTCAGCGGCCCCGCAAAGCGCTGAACGTAGCGGCCATACCCCTGTCCGAACCCCCGTCCGCTGATATCCTTCTCACCATCCACGACTCTACGGAGGTGGTGCAAGCCGAGACCAGCCGGCGGGAATTCGTCAGCAACGTCTCTCACGAACTCCGCAATCCCCTGGCCGCCATCCGGGCGATGGTCGAAACCCTGGAAACCGGCGAGGTGGACGACCGGGAGGTCGTGCGAAACTTCCTGGAGCGCATCAGCCGGGACGTGGACCGGATGTCCACCCTGGTGGACGACCTGTTGGAACTCTCCCGTCTGGAGAGCGGTCAGATCCCCCTCCAGTTGGCGGAAGTATCCCCGGCCACCCTGCTGCGGGACGCATCGGCCCGGTTTGAACCGCTGGCCAGGGAACGGGACATTACCCTGACCCTCGCTCCTCCTCCGCCCCTGCCCTCCCTGAACGCCGACCCGGACCGGCTAAATCAGGTGCTGATCAACCTGTTGGAAAACGCCCTGCGGTTCACCCCGCCCGGCGGCCGCATCACCCTGTCAGTGTCAGAAGCCGATAACTTGGTGGAATTCCGGGTCGAGGACAGCGGGGTTGGCATCGCCCGCGAACACCTGCCCCACCTCTTTGAACGGTTCTACAAGGTGGACCGCTCCCGCCGGGACACCGGCACCGGGCTGGGACTGGCCATCGTGCGCCAGATCGTCGAGGCCCACGATGGCGCCGTGTCCGTCACCAGCGATGAGGGCGTCGGCAGCGTGTTCTCCTTCGTTCTTCCGTCAGCCCGGCTTCCCTGAACTGCCCCGGGGCGTCCCGGGAATGTACTGTTTCCGTCATCCGGTGAACGTCCCGAGTCTCAGGCCATCCGATGTGGTCCGTTAACAATCCGTTAATCTTTTCATAATCGGGGGTTCAAAATCGGGGAGTAACCTACCGGCGTTGCCCAAGGTAAGCGGAGCCGCCCAAAAGCGGCGACCCTTGTAAGGTAAAGCTAGGAGGTATCTTTCGATATGAGTGTCCCCGGAGGGAATACCAACCCACAGAGGAAACAGCAGCGTCGGCTGCTCATGTTTTCCATACCAACGGCCCTCGTCGCCATTACCCTGGTGATCGTCCTCATTGCCTGCGGCCCGTCCGCCGGGTCCAATGAACCGGCCGGAGCCACGGACTCAGGTTCTGCGCCTGCCGCCAGTTCCGCGTCTGAGACCTCGTCTTCTGCGGGAATGTCTTCTTCCAGCGGCGGTTCCTCCTCGATGGCGGCCGGTTCCAGCGGCGGCGCCACCGCCCCCAAGCCCGCTCCGGTTGAGGCCCCCAGCCCCAGCCTCAGCGGCGACATCGCTATCGACGGCTCCAGCACCGTCTTCCCCATCACCGAGGCGGTGGCCGAGGAGTTCGGCAACCTGACCGGCGGCAACGTCCGGGTCACGGTGGGCGTCTCGGGCACCGGCGGCGGCTTCAAGAAGTTCTGCAACTCCGAAACGGTAGTCTCCGACGCCTCCCGCCCGGTCAAGGCCAAGGAAGTCACAATGTGCGGCGACGCCGGAATCGAGTTCATCGAGCTTCCGGTGGCCATCGACGGGCTGACCGTCATGGTCAACCCCGGCAACGACTTCGTCAGCTGCGTCACCGTCGACGAGCTTCATACCGTCTGGGCCCCGGAGGCCGAGGGCGTGGTCACCAACTGGAACCAGGTGCGGGACAGCTTCCCTGACATGGAGCTGGACCTGTACGCTCCCGGAACTGCCTCCGGCACCTTCGACTACTTCACCGAGACGGTGAACGACGAAGCGCAGGCCTCCCGGGCGGACATGACCTCCTCCGAGGACGACAACGTCCTGGTGCAGGGCATCGCCGGCAACAAGGGGAGCATGGGCTACTTCGGATATGCCTACTACGCAGAGAACACCGGCAAGCTCAAGGCCCTGGGCATCGACGGGGGCAGCGGCTGTGTGGTTCCCACCGACGAGACCATCAACAACGGGAGCTACGCGCCCCTGTCGAGGCCGCTGTTCATCTACGTGCGGAGCGACGTGGCGCAGGAGCCGCACATCAAGAGCTTCATCGAGTACTACCTGAGCCCGGAGGGGCGGCAGTTGGTGTCCGAAGTTGGGTACATACCCTACCCGGACGAGGTGTACGACCTGGCCCTGGTGCGCTTCCAGCAGGGCATCACCGGCACCCTGTTCGGCGGTGAGAACCCACAGAAGGGTCCCGTGGCCGACGTTCTGGCCGGCCGTACCACCGCCATGATGGACAAGCCCGCCGGAGAGGCCATGATGATGGACTACTCCAGTCTGAAGGGCGACATCGCTATCGACGGCTCCAGCACCGTCTTCCCCATCACCGAGGCCGTGGCCGAGGAGTTCGGCAACCTGACCGGCGGCAACGTCCGGGTCACCGTCGGCGTCTCCGGCACCGGCGGAGGTTTCAAGAAGTTCTGCAACTCCGAGACGGTTGTCTCCGACGCCTCCCGCCCGGTCAAGGCCAAGGAGGTCGCCATGTGCGGCGACGCCGGCATCGAGTTCATCGAGCTTCCGGTGGCCATCGACGGACTGACCGTCATGGTCAACCCTGACAACGACTTCGTGAGCTGTGTCACCGTCGACGAGCTTCACACCGTCTGGGCCCCCGAGGCCGAGGGCGTGGTCACCAACTGGAACCAGGTGCGGGACAGCTTCCCCGACATGGAGCTGGACCTGTACGCTCCCGGAACTGCCTCCGGCACCTTCGACTACTTCACCGAGACCGTGAACGACGAAGCGCAGGCCTCCCGGGCGGACATGACCTCCTCCGAGGACGACAACGTCCTGGTGCAGGGCATCGCCGGCAACAAGGGGAGCATGGGCTACTTCGGATATGCCTACTACGCAGAGAACACCGGCAAGCTCAAGGCCCTGGGCATCGACGGGGGCAGCGGCTGTGTGGTTCCCACCGACGAGACCATCAACAACGGGAGCTACGCGCCCCTGTCGAGGCCGCTGTTCATCTACGTGCGGAGCGACGTGGCGCAGGAGCCGCACATCAAGAGCTTCATCGAGTACTACCTGAGCCCGGAGGGGCGGCAGTTGGTGTCCGAAGTCGGGTACATACCCTACCCGGACGAGGTGTACGACCTGGCCCTGGTCCGCTTCCAGCAGGGCATCACCGGCACCCTGTTCGGCGGTGAGAACCCTCAGAAGGGTCCCGTGGCCGACGTTCTGGCCGGCGGCTAAATCACTGCTTGCTAGTATGCCGGGAGGCGGCACCGGAGCGTCGGAGCTCCCGCTTGATGCCCGCCTCCCGGCATCCCATCCCCCGGGTTGTGCGATAATCCGTCCATGCCAACTCCAAGGCCCGGGAATACTCGAGGAAACGAAATGAGAGTTGACACTGCGGGACGAGCGGAGGATGCCGCCGGCATCAGCCGGATGCTCGATGCCCGGAGCGGCCATCGCTGGCGACAGCGGCTCATAGAGAGCGCCATCAAGACGGGCCTCTTTTTCTGCGCCATCCTGTCCATCTTCACCACCGTTGGTATCGTTTCGGTCCTGCTCTTTGAGGCGATCCTCTTCTTCCAGGAAGTATCCATCCTTGAGTTCCTGGGAAGCACCCGTTGGACCCCGCTGTTTGCATCCAAGCAGTTCGGAATCTGGGCCCTGGTGTCGGCCACGCTGCTGACCTCCATAGGAGCCATGTTCATCGCCCTTCCCCTGGGACTGCTCAGCGCCATCTATCTTGCCGAGTATGCTCCTGACCAGGTCCGGAAGGTCGTCAAGCCGGTCCTGGAGGTGCTGGCCGGCATCCCCACCGTGGTCTACGGTTACTTCGCCCTCCTGTTCGTTACCCCCATCCTGCGGGCCATCTCGGACGACATTTCCATCTTCAACGGCCTCAGCGCCTCCATCGTCATGGGCATCATGATTCTACCCATGGTCTCCAGCCTCAGCGAGGATGCAATGCAGGCGGTCCCTCGTTCCCTGCGGGAAGGGGCCTACGCCCTGGGAGCCACCAAGTTGGAGGTTGCCACCAAGGTTGTGGTCCCGGCCGCCCTCTCCGGCATCGTCGCCGCCTTCATTCTTTCCATGTCCCGGGCCATCGGCGAAACGATGATCGTGACCATCGCCGCCGGACAGAACCCCAAATTCACCTTCAATCCCTTCGTCCCCATCGAGACCATGACCGCCTACATCGTGCAGGTCAGCATGGGAGACGCTCCCACCGGCAGCCTGGAGTTCAAGACCATCTTCGCGGTGGGATTGAGCCTCTTTGTCATAACCCTGGCAATGAACCTGTTGAGCCAGTACTTCGTCCGCAGGTTCCGGGAGGAGTACGAATGATTTCTTGCCTGATCTCCCGCCGCCTTCGCTCCCGGCGTGGGCAACTTGTCTTTGGGCAGCTTGTTTAAGGAAGCTGGAGGCTCGACTAATGGCCATAATCACCCAGGCCGAGTTTCAGAGGCGCAAGCGTTCCCGGCAGGTCAAGGGGCAGATTTTCTACGTCCTCTGCCTGCTCTCAATTCTAATCGGCGTCGGGATGCTGGCCGCCCTGCTGTACAACATAATTTCCGACGGGATAACCCGGGTCAACTGGGACTTCCTCAACAGCTTCCCCTCCCGCCACGCCGATCAGGCCGGCATCAAGGCCGCCCTGCTGGGCAGCATCTACGTCGTGGGCCTGGCCGGAGTGTTGGCCTTCACCCTGGGGGTCGGAGCTGCCATCTATCTTGAGGAATACGCGGCCCGCAGTTGGTTCGCCCGGATCATCCAGGTGAACATCGCCAACCTGGCCGGCGTCCCGTCCATTGTCTACGGCATCCTGGGGCTGGAAATATTCGTCCGCATCATGATGATGGGCAAGAGCGTCCTGGCTGGAGGCCTCACCCTGGCCCTGCTGGTTCTGCCCATAGTGATCATCGCCGCCCAGGAAGCCATCCGCGCCGTTCCTCCGTCCCTCCGGGAGGGAGGCTTCGCCCTTGGGGCCACCCGGTGGCAGGTGATCCGCACCCTGGTGCTGCCCTACGCCTTCCCCGGGATCCTTACCGGAGTCATCCTTGCCGTCAGCCGGGCTGTGGGCGAGACGGCTCCTCTCATCGTAATGGGAGCCTTGACCTTCGTTCCCTTCGCTCCCGACGGCCCGTTGAGCCCCTTCACCGTCCTTCCCATCCAGATTTTCAACTGGGTTTCCCGGCCCCAGGAAGACTTCCACACCGCCGCCGCCGCGGGAATCATCGTCCTGCTGGTGGTCCTGCTGACCATGAACGCATTGGCGGTATTCCTGCGCAACAAGTTCCAGAAGCGGTCCGAGATCTAACTTAGAAGCGTAATTCAGAGGTCTAAACTTCATGATTCAAGCAGCCACCGACCTGATCATCGAAGCCAGCGGCGTTTCCGTCTATTACGCCGAGAAGCCGGCGGTCAGGGACATCAACCTGAATATCGAGCGCAACAGGATAACCGCCCTCATCGGCCCATCCGGGTGCGGCAAGACCACCCTGCTGCGGTCCTTCAACCGCATGAACGACTTGGTCCCCATCGCCCGCACCGAGGGCCGGATTCTATTCGAGGGCGAGGACCTCTACTCGCCCTTCGTCGACCCTACCGAAATCCGGTACAAGATTGGCATGGTGTTCCAGCGCCCCAACCCCTTCCCCAAGAGCATCTACGACAACATTGCCTTCGGGCCCCGCATCAACGGGTTCCGGGGCAACATGGACGAGCTGGTGGAACGCTCGCTGCGGGGAGCCGCCCTGTGGGACGAGGTCAAGGACCGCCTCCGTGCCAGCGGCCTGTCTCTGTCCGGCGGTCAGCAGCAGCGGCTGTGCATCGCCCGCACCCTGGCGGTGGAACCCACCGTCATCCTGATGGACGAACCCTGCTCGGCCCTGGACCCCATCGCCACCCTGGCCATCGAGGACCTGATGCGGGAGTTGTCCCAGCAATACTCCATCATCATCGTCACCCACAACATGCAGCAGGCGGCCCGCGTGTCCGACTACACCGCCTTCATAACTGCCGACGAGAGGCGCATCGGAGAGCTGGTGGAGTACGGGGAGACCGGGCAGATTTTCACCAATCCCAGGGATGAACGCACCGAGGCGTACATAACGGGAAGATTCGGATAATCTATTGGGGCCGAAAGCGGCGGGATTTAGGAAGGAAAGGCTATGTTCAAGTTGAAGGGATGCCCCCGCTGCGGCGGTGATTTGCGGGAAGAACGGGACAAGTACGGGGCCTATGACATCTGTCTCCAGTGCGGGTTTCACCAGAGCGACAGCGCCGATGTGTCCCCTCCCGTTCTTCCCCTGGTTAGCAGGCGGGGGCGGCCCAGGAAGGTAGCTTCCGAACCCGTGGCAAACTGACCCCGGCACTCTGGCGTTGGCCGGACATTCGGCCTGGGAAACCGGCGGCTCCCCATAACATGCCATTGGATTTGAAACGGGTCTCCTGAGGAGTAGTTATGATTAGGGCAGATTTCAACCGCAGCCTGAAGCGACTGGAAAGCGAACTGATTGTCCTGGGCAAGCTGGTTGAGGGAGCGGTGGAAAAGTCCGTTATCTCCCTTAAGGACAGGGACCTGGAGACATCCAAGGTCGTCATCGCTGAGGACGACATAATCGACCTGAAGCGCTTCGAGCTGGAGGACCAGTGCGTCCATCTCGTGGCTACCCAGCAGCCTCTGGCCACCGACCTGCGTACCATAATCACCGTCCTCCACGTTTCCGTGGAGCTTGAGCGCATCGGCGACTACGCTGAGGGCATCGCCAAAATCAGCCTGATGATGGGCAACGAGCCTCCCCTCAAGCCCCTGATCGACATCCCCCGCATGGCCAACTGTTCCATCGATATGATGCACCGGGGCATGGACGCGCTGATCCGTGCCATCGACGCCGAAGAAGATGTGGAGTCTATCAAGCAGGACGCCTTGAAGGTCTGCGACGACGATGACGAGGTGGACAGCCTCTATGACCAGGTCTACCGGGAACTCTTGCTCTTCATGATGCAGGACCCCCAGGCCATCCAGCGGGCCACCTACCTGCTGTGGGTAGCCCACAACCTGGAGCGCATCGCCGACCGGGCTACCAACATCGCGGAACGGGTCATATATCTCGTTACCGGCAGCCTTTCCAAGGTCAATGCCTCTAGGTACTAGCCCCGGTACCGGGACTTCCCTTCCTGCTCGGCTTCCTGACGCACCTTGACCATGCTCAGACGCTGCCTCGCCGAATTCGTCGCCACCTTCGGCCTCGTCTTCGTCTCCGCCGGCGTCGTGATGGCCGACGCCCTCTCTGTAGGCGCCGTCGGACACCTGGCCATTAGCCTGGCCCCCGGATTGATGGTCGCCGCCATGATCTACGCCACCGGGCACATCTGCGGGGCCCACATGAATCCCGCCATCACCCTTGCCTTTGCCCTGTCCGACCGCTTCCCCTGGCGTGACGTCCCCGTCTACTGGGCCGTGCAGTTTGCCGCCGGAATCGCCGCCGGCCTGGCCCTGCGGGGAATCATGGGGGACGTGGGAGGAATGGGAGCGACGCTGCCGTCCGTCGACGTTTTCCGCGGTGCGGCGGTGGAATTTGGGTTGACCTTCTTCCTCGCCCTGGTGGTCATGGCCGTCGCCACCGACAGTCGGGCCGAGGGCCCCGGCGCCGCCTTCGCCATTGGAGGCATCGTCGCCCTGGAGATTATGGTCGCCGGACCGGTTTCCGGAGCTTCCATGAACCCGGCCCGCTCCCTCGGCCCTGCCCTGGCCGCCCTCAACTGGGAAGCCCACTGGATCTACTGGGTGGGCCCCACCGCCGGGGCTGCCGCTGCGGCCCTCTTCTACCGCTTCGTCCGCCAACCTGAGCCCCGCAGCGAAACGGTTGCACCCCAGCCTGCTCCTGGACCCTCGGGCGCACCCACACCCGATCCAGTCCCCGGCGAGGACTAGCCCTTGGGCATGAAGAACTCCCGCGTCCCGTCCTCGAATCCCGGGATAACCGTGGGAGTCACCCCTTCGCTGCCCAGCGCCGCCGTCACGATGCTCTTGTTGAAGACGCTGACTTCCTCGGAGCCAAGGAAGTCGTCCACCGGCAGCCACCGGCAGTCCTCGATCTCGTCTTCCTGCATCGTGATGTCCTGGCTCAGTGGGTGCAGCCGGCACACGAAGTAGATGTCCGACTTGCCGTACCGGTAACCGTGCCAGTGCCGGAAGCACACCAGCGCATCGAACCGGGTGTGTACACCCGTCTCCTCCAGCACCTCCCGGATGACCGCATCCTCCAGATGCTCCCCGGGCTGCAGCGCCCCTCCCGGCAGCTTGTAGAAGGGAGGCTGCCCCGGATTGCGATGCCTCTCGCACACCACCAGCAGCTCCCGCTGCCGGTTCAGCACCACTCCCCCGGCGCCTATGTAGTGTGTCGCGTAGGGCGGGATGAAGGCGCTATCCACCAGCCGCAGCGACATCATCACATATTCTTCCCCGGAATGATGGAACCGGAAGCCGGCTGCCGCGGCCGCTGGAATAACCGCCGTCCTGGCCAGGGGGACCTCCAGCCACACCGCCAGCAGCCCCTGGTCCCGCCACGCCGCCAGGGACTCCTCCAGCCGCGCTCCAAACTCCCCCGCGTCCTCCGGCAGCCACTCCGGGTCCACCACCACCCCCCGGAATTGATTGACGGCCGCCGCGAGAATAGCCATTGCCGGACCTCCGAGTTAACCCTGGCGGGCGGGGAAATTGCCCTGGAACACTTGCTCCCGGGGACGGCCAAGTATAGCACGGGTCAGCCTGGACTCTGCCGGAACACTGCCGCACTTGCTCATCCCTCCAACTCGACCGTCGCCGCTTGGGACACGCTCCCGCCCAACCCGTATAATTGGAATTAAATGTCCTTTCTACACTGATTAACCCCGACCAAGTGATTGCCATGACTACCAAGCCCGACATCAAGTCCCAACCTCAACCCTCGGAACGGCCCCGCCCGAAATATCTCTGGCACGGCGGCGAACTCGTTGAATGGGACCAGGCCACCGTCCACATCTCCATGATGGGCTGGACTTCCATCTCCTCCGTCTTCGAAGGAATCCGCGCCTACTGGAACGAGGAACAGGAGCAGCTCTTCGTCTTCCACCTCGACGCCCACCTCAAGCGCCTGTACCAGTCCATGAAAATCATGCGGATGGACTGCCTCTATTCCCTGGAACAGCTCACGGATGCCATTACCGGACTGCTGGAGGCCAACGACTTCCGCGCCGACGCCTACGTCCAGCCCTTGGCCTACTTCACCGGCGGCATCCCAGGCTACCAGGCCGTCTGGGAAGACCCCGCCGAGGTCGTTATTACCCCCCGTCTTGCCCCCTCCAACCTGGGATCGGGGAAGCTGGCCCACTGCAACGTCAGCAGTTGGAACCGCATCTCGGACAACGTGATGCCGCCCCGCGCCAAGGCCATCAGCAACTACCAGAACAGCCGCTACGTCTCCACCGAGTCCAGGGTCAACGGATACGACTACGGCATCATCCTCAACCAGCAGGGCAAGGTGGCCGAGGCCAGCTACGCCTGTATCTTCATCATCCGGGACGGCGTCGCCATCACCCCGCCCGTCAGCGCCGGTATCCTGGAAAGCATCACCCGCGAGACCGCCCGCGAGCTGCTGGAAAACGAACTCGATGTGCCCGTCCTGGAGCGGGATGTGGAGCGCACCGAGCTCTACATCGCCGACGAGGTCTTCCTCTGCGGCACCGCTGTTGAAGTCCAGCCCGTGGTCAGCGTCGACCGCTACCGGGTCGGAGACGGGGAGACCGGTCCCATCGTCTCCCGTCTGGAAGCGCTGTTCCACCAGGTGACCCGGGGCAATCACCCCACTTACTCCCACTGGCTCCACCCCGTTTATTCCCCGGGCATGAAGGAGACGCCATGAAGCCCGCCGACCTGGACGCCTTCTGGCAGGACACCCTGGACGAGTTGGGGAAGACCGCCCCCAACCCGAGGCTCACCGAGTTGCCCGATCAGACCCACCGCGAGTTCATCACCAGCGCCGTCACCCTGGACAGCTTCGGTGGACAGCGCATCCGGGGCTGGTATTCGGTCCCGGCCCACTCTTTCGGCCGGCCGGCCCCCGCCATCCTCGCCGTCCCCGGCTACGGCGGCGCCAAGGCCATTCCTTTAAACCTGGCCCTGGCCGGATACGCCGTCCTCACCCTCTTTCCCCGGGGTCAGGGGGAGAGCCTCCAGGACTGGCAGGTGGACCCGGGAACAACCAAGCTGACTCACCGGCTGGGCGACAAGGACCGGTACTACTACCGGGCCGCTTTCATGGACTGCGTCCGGGGCATTGACTTCCTCAGTTCCCGCGCCGAGGTTGACTCTGCCCGCATCGGGATGTGGAGCCGTAGCCAGGGAGGCGGGTTCACCCTGACCACGGCCTCCCTCGACCCTCGCCTGAGCGCGGCTGTGGCCGAGGAACCCTTCCTCTGCGACTACCCTGAGTCCGTCGGAATCACCACCAGCCCCTACTGCGAACTCACCGACTACATGGCCGCTCACCCGGACCGCCGACAACAGGCAATGGAGATGCTGGCCTACTTCGACCCCATCAACCTCGTGGATCGGATAACCTGTCCCACCCTGGTCAACATCGGCATGGATGACCCGGTGTGCCCCTTCCGCACCATCATGCCGGTGTTCGAGCGGATTACCTGCCTCAAGTCCCTGTCCGTTTACCCGGGCTTGGCCCACTCTCCCTGCGCCGACTTCAACCAGCAGGCCATGGACTGGCTTCGCCGCCACCTCGGCGGCTAGCCTTTCATCTTCCGCCCCTGACCCGAACGGAGGCCATTTCGCCATGCCAGCTCGCACCGGAAACGACTACCTCAACGGCCTCCGGGAAACGCCCCGGGAAATCCACATCGCCGGGCAGCAGGTTGATGACGTAACCACCTTCCCCGGGCTTGCCGGCGGCGCCCGTTCCATCGCCGCGCTGTACGACCTCCAGTGCGATCCCCAGTTCCGCGATGAGATGACCTACCCATCGCCCACCAGCGGCGACCCGGTGGGCCTGTCCTTCATCATTCCCCGCACCGGCGAAGACCTGGACCGTCGTCGCCTGATGATGTCCCGCTGGGCCCGCACCAGCTACGGCATGATGGGCCGCACTCCCGACTTCCTCAACGTCAGCATGGCCGCCATGGCCGGCGCCGCCGATTACTTCGCCCGGAACCGTCCCGAGTTCAGGGAAAACATCGTCAGCTACTACCAGCACGTCCGGGAAAACGACCTTACCCTGACCCACACCCTCGTCAACCTCCAGCGCAATCGCGCCCCCGCCGCCACGTCTATGAATTACAGCACCGACGTCGCCCTAGCCGTCGTCAACGAAACGGATGAGGGGCTTGTGGTGCGCGGCCCCCGGGTGCTGGCTACCCTCGGCCCCCTGTCCGATGAGATTGCCGTCTATCCCACCAGCCGCTCCCTCCTCGGTGGCGGGGACGAGTCCCGCCGCTACGCCTTCGCCTTCGCGATCCCCTGCTCCACCCCCGGCCTGAAGTTCCTCTGCCGGGACAGCCTCGACCTGGGAAAGTCCAGCTTCGACCATCCCCTGGGCTCCCGGTTCGAGGAAATGGACGCCATCGTCTTTTTCGACAACGTTCTGGTGCCCTGGGAGCGGGTCTTTCTCTACGGCGACCAGGAGCTGTGCAACAACCTGGCCGTCGCCACCAACCAGTACACCCATTCCGGTCACCAGGTGGTGACCAAGAACGTGGCCAAGTGCGAGTTTGTCGCCGGACTGGCCAGCCTGGTCACCCACACCCTCGGCTCCGGCAGCATCCCCCAGGTGCAGGCCCTGCTGGCCGAAACTCTGGAAAACCTGGAGATAATGAAGGCGTTGCTCCAGACTGCCGAGGCCAACGCCGAACTCGACCAGTGGGGGGTGATGTGCCCGGCCCGCATCCCCATCGTCGTCGCCCGCAGCCTGTTCATTCGGATGTATCCCCGGATGGCGGAGATAGTTCAGTTGCTCGGTTCCAGCAGCCTCATGGCCCTTCCCTCCGAGGTGGACTTGGACGGCCCTTTGGCCGAGCACATCGAAAAGTACCTGGACACCGACACCGCTTCCGCCCGCGACCGTATCCACCTTTTCCACCTGGCGTGGGACCTGGCCTGCAGCGCCTTCGGTTCAAGGCAGGTGCTCTACGAAAGGTTCTTCCAGGGCGACTGGATGCGCAACGCCGCGGCCCTCTGCGCCGCCTACGACACCGCCCCGCTGCGCCGGCAGATAGAGGACTTCCTGGCGGACGCCTGAGTCCTCTTTCGCCCGGGTCCTCGCTGGTCTCAACGCCTCGAATGGCCCAGGCGGAGTGCTACTGACAGGTTGGCCCTTCCCAACCTCGTCCTTCGTCCGGTACCATGAATCCAGGGAGGGTTTCCGGCCCGGCCTTCTCCTCAGAAATGCATCAAATTGCATCAAAATGTAGCAGGAAAAATTCTCCCTGCCCGGTAACAACGTTCCAACACCCGGTTTCCAATGGTGATAAAACCGGACAAAAACGTGACATCCGGCGGAAAAACGAGGACATTTAGCGGACATTTCGGGGACAGAATCCTCCGGCCCCACGCTCGAATGTCCTGGAATGTCCGGTTTTGGGAGATCCGGCATGTCCCGGTCGCTGCCGGGCAGTCGGCCTCCGCCCTCGCCGGTTGATCGACGGTAGTTCATTGACGGTATTCGTTGCCCAAATCTATACTCGACTTGTGTCCCTGCTCGTCCGGTCCGGCGGTGCGTCACCCGTAGCCCGCCCGTCAACCCGGACTTCGCAGCAGGTTCCATGTCCCGCAACAACTTGAGGGGGTAAAGTCATGCCGCTAGACCCGCAAGCCCAGGCCGTTATGGATGCCGTCGCGGCCCTCGGATTCCCGGCCAACCACACCGTCTCTCCTGAAGAGGCCCGCGCCAACGGACGCGCCCGTCCCCGCGCCCCGGGCCCCGATGTCGCCCGGGTTGAAGACCGCACCATCCCCGGGCCGGACACCGAGCTTCCCGTCCGCATCTACACCCCGGAAGGGGAGGGCCCCTTCCCCATCCTGGCCTGGTTCCACGGCGGCGGCTGGGTGGTCGGAGATCTGGACTCCGCCGACGCCACCGCCCGCAGCCTGACCGTCGGCGCTCAGTGCGTCGTTGTCTCCGTGGACTACCGCCTGGCTCCCGACACCAAGTTCCCCGGCCCGGCCGAGGACTGCTACGTTGCTACCCAGTGGTGCTCCAACCACGCTGCCAGCCTGAACGCCGACCCGTCCCGGCTGGCCGTTGGCGGCGACAGCGCCGGCGGGAATCTTGCCGCTGCCGTCAGCCTTATGGCCCGGGACAGGGGCGGTCCTGACATCGGCTTCCAGTTGCTGGTCTACCCGGTGACCGAACGCAACTTCGACACTGTGTCCTACACCGACAACGCCGACGGCTACCAGTTGTCCCGGGACGGGATGATTTGGTACTGGGACCATTACCTGGCCTCCGACGCCGACGCTTCCAATCCCTACGCCGCTCCCCTGCAGGCCGGCGACCTTTCCAACCTGCCCCCGGCCCTGGTCATCACCGCCGAGTACGATCCATTGCGGGACGAGGGAGAGGCCTATGCGAAAGCGTTGGAAGCTGCGGGCGTTCTCACCACCTGCACCCGCTACGACGGCATGATCCACGGCTTCTTCGGCATGGCCGCGGCGGTGGACAAGGGACGGCAGGCGGTGGACCAGGCGTCGTCGCTGCTCCGGTCTGCCTTTTCCCAGCCCGTCGCCTAGAAATCCCCTGCCGCTATTCGGCGGCGGACGGCTCCCCGGATACTTCTGTTGCGCCGCCGCCGGGTTCCCCCGGGTTCTGGGACACCATTTCCGCCTGCTGTCGGGCCATCCACGCTTGGAGCCACCGCCGGAATTCGTCCAGCGCGGGCGGCGCAACGTAGAACACTTCGATGTCGTTGGCGAACTGGACCTGGTGCCGCTCCCCTATCAGCAGCAGCCCCGTCTCATCGGCCTGCAACGTCGAGTCAATCCTCTGGCCGATGGCCTCGTAGCGGCTGCGGTTGGCCTCAGTGAACCACTCCTGGATGCGGGACGCCACCCGCTCGCTGATCATCGGCCCCATCAGGATGCGCTGCAGGTCTATGATCTCGAACAGGACTTCCGGGTCTTCCGTGGGTTCCAGCGCCGCCCCTCTCTCAGCCTTCTCCCTCACCAGCCCGGCGCTGTGGAGGTCGGCCCCTTCCAGGTACTTGATGCCCTCGTCTCCGCCTTCCACCAGGCTTTCGCAGTAGATCCGGTGCAGGCCGCCCAGGCTGGACTCCAGCGCCGCGGTCTGGGCTTGGACCTGTTCCCAGTACCGGCCCACGATTGCTGCCCCGTCTCCATCTTCGGCATGGGGAGCGTAGAGCAGAGGCACCAGCAGCAGCTTGCGCTTACCTTGGTACTGGTCGGCGGTCGGTCGTTCGACCTGGCCTAGATGCTGGGTCATGTCCTGCCTCCAAGCGGATTCGCTGTCACAATTTCCGGTCTTAAAGTATAGACAAGCCGCTGGCCTGTCGAGAACATTTGACACCGAAATTGCGCCGTGTTAACTTCACTTTTAGATACTAAGTATCTTGTAATTGGAGCGATGATGTCCAAGCGTGACTCTCCCATCGTAGCCCATATGTTGGATGCCCTTGGAGAGAAAGGGTACCGCGACACTGCCCCTCGCCGGGCCATCGTGCAGGCCGTCGCGCAGACGGAAAGGCATTTCACCGCCGAAGACCTGCGGGCCCAACTTCCGGAAGTGGGACGTGCCACCATCTATCGTTCCCTGAAGCTGCTGCTCGATGCCGGCGTCGTCTGCCGGGTGCTGCTGGAAGACGGCAACCTCCACTACCAGTTGAGCCACCGCGGCCACCACCACCACCTGCTGTGCGTGGAGTGTGGCGCGTCGGAAGACCTGACCGGCTGCGATATAGAAGACCAGCTCAAGACCGTCGCCGCCGCCCACGAATTCCAGGTCAGCGGACACTGGCTTGAGATTTACGGCCGTTGCCTCAACTGCGCTATTCCTGCCGCCGCTTCGCTATAACCCGCCTGGCCGGGTTATAGTCTCCTGTCCCTATAGTGCGGAGTCCTTCCTGTCGGGCTTGGCTTGCCAAGTCCGCAGTCCCGGCTCCACAATTTCCGCACACTTCCCGCATACTATTGCTTGTGCCCCCTTGCCACGAGGACAACCGCCCGGCTGGCCTCGTGATAAGGTGAGCCCGAATGTTGATGCTTGGAGGCCCGGCTGATGGAACAGCGGCAATACCCTAACCCTTGGACCCCTGCCCGGTCCCGGCCAGCGGGCATCCTGGCGCCTCTGACCCTGATGTTGCTCGTGGCGTCCCTCTTGGCCTTGGGGTGCAGCGCATCCGCCACGCCTGAGGAGCCTACGGAACCAAGTCCTGCCGCAACTCCCACTGCCCCCGTCGCCGCCGCAGCTTCTCCCCTGCCAACGTCTGCAATGCCGGAAGCTTCTGGTTCCACCGACGCCCCCGCTGCCACCGCCGTCCCCGTGCCTGCCGACACGCCTGAGCCCACGAACACTCCGGCTCCGGCGGCTGCTCCAACGGAGGAAGCCGGCTCAGGCTCCGAAACCACCGTTGCCGGCGGGACCGAATTTGCAATTCAGGCCGGGGCCCGGGCCCGTTACCTCATCAGGGAACAACTGGCCAGTCTGGACTTTCCCAACGACGCCATCGGAGAAACCGGCGACGTGTCCGGCTCGATCATCTTCGACGCCGGCGGAGGGATAGTTTCTCCCGGCTCGAAAATCGTGGTCGACCTGCGGGGCCTGAGGAGCGACTCGGACCGGCGGGACGTGTACGTTAGGAACCGTTCCCTGGAGACCGACACCTATCCGAATGCCGAGTTCATTATCCGCGAGGCCGCCGGTCTGTCCTGGCCGTTGCCGTCCCAGGGGGAAGCGTCTTTCCAATTGCTGGGCGATATGACGGTGCATGGGGTGACCAGGCCCCTGACTTGGGATGTAGCCGGAAGTTTCGACGGAGATTCCTTCACCGGCCAGGCCAAGACCAATTTCACCTTTGAAGAGTTTGAAATAGACGTTCCCCGGGTGCGGGTAGTCCTCAGCGTGGACAACGACATCCGCCTGGAAGTCGACTTCACGGCGGCTGCTTCTCCTTAGTTCGTAAAAAGGCGGAATAAGGCGCAATGATGTGGGGGCTCCAGCAGATACTGCGTCCGGTGCAATGGCTCGTCTCGTCCCTGGCTTCCCTCGGATTCTGGCGTTACCTGGCCCTCCTGGCAATCCTGCTTGGCTCCGCCGCCGGGACTTTCGCCGTTTACGACGACTATACGGCTCCTGAGCCCAGCGCCCTGTCCGAGGAGGAACAGTTAATTCCGGTCCGCATGGGAGACCTGGTCAACAAGGTCTCCACCAGCGGCAGCCTGGCTTTCCCGGAAAGAGAGTCGGTCGCGTTCAACTCCGATGGCCGCCTTGGACGCCTTGCCGTCGCCGAGGGGCAGTGGGTTGACCGGGGCGACGCCGTGGCACGTCTGGACGATTCGTCGTTGGCCTACCTGGGGGATGCCGTGTTGCGGGCCGAGGCCGAGCTCTGGGAGGCCGAGGATGCCCTGGGCGGCCAGGAGTTCGAGTTTGCCGTCGAGGTGCTGGCCGCCGAGGAGAAGGTACTGGCCGCCGATTCCGCCCTGGAGCAGGCTAGGGAAGCGTTGGCCGACGCCCAACAGCCCTACACCAATGATCAACTGCAGGCCCAGTACGAGGTGGTAGCCGCGGCGGAGCTCGATTGGCAGGATGCCCGGGATGCCCTGGAAGCCCTCATCATAGACAATTCCCAGGAGCTGATCGTGGCTCTGCGGGAAGTGGCCGGGGCCGAGCTTGCCCTGGACACTTCGCGGACCAGCCTGTCCGAGTATGCCGCCGACCTGGAGTTCCAGATCCCCGAAGCTTCTCAGGCATTCATCAACGCCACCATCGCCTTGAACGATGCGGAAAATGCTTTCGAGGAGTACGAGGACAGGAATCAGGAATGGTTGGTCCTGCGCCTCCGGGAGCTGGAAGAAATCCAGGATGACCTGGCCTCCACCCGGGGCGATCTCCAGCGCTTCCGCGCCTACGAGGAAGACCATCCCAACGCTTTCAGCCACCTGGTCAGCCAGTGGGAATTCTTCGTCGAAACCTACGAGGAGGATGAGGAGGGTCTGCTGGACCTGCTGGTGGAGCACCGCCGCTTGAAGGCCAACGTGGTGGTGGCGCGGGAAGAGTTGCGCCGCGCTGCCGAGAACCTGGGTGAGCTGCAACAGGGGCCGGACCTGCTGATGTTGGGGGATCTGGAGGCGGCCGTACAGTTGGCCGAGCTGGAGTTGGAGCAGGCCAGAGACCGGGTAACGGAGCTGGAGGAAGGCGTCGACCCTCTGCTGGTCGGCCTCCGGCAGCGCCAGGTGGAAGCGGCCGGGGCCGCTTGGGAACAGGCCCGCACCGACCTGGACGAGATGCTCGCCGGTGGAGACCCAATTGACATAAGCCTGAAGGAGAAACAGGTACAGTTGGCCGAGACCACCCTGGAGCAGGCCCGGTACGAGTTGTCCCTGCTGTCTCAGCGGGACCGGGATCGGGAACTGGCCCTGCTGGAAGCCGACATTGCCCTGGCCCGCCAGAAGATCGCCGACGCCCGCCGGGCGTTGGAAGAGGCAACCCTGCTGGCGCCCATCGCCGGCATCGTCTCCGCAGTACACCTGGAGGAAGGGGATAACGTGGAGGCGGAGACCGTGGTAGCCGAAATCGTGGATACCAGGGTGGTGGAGATTGACGGGGTGGTGGACGAGATCGATGTGCTGTCCATCGCGGTCGGGACGGAGGCCGGGGTGACTTTCGACGCGCTCAAGGGGGAGGTGTTCGACGGGGTCGTTACGGAGATCGCCGAGGAAGGAGCCAACCAGCAGGGGGTGGTGACCTATGCGGTGAAGTCCCGGGTGGACCTCCCTGAGGGAATCGAGCTGCGGGAGGGTCTGACGGCCGTGGTGGAAATGGTGCTGAACGAGGAACGGAACGTCCTCCTGGTCCCGCAGCAGGCCCTCTATGGAACGTTCGATTCGCCAACGGTGCGGGTCATGACGGACACTGGCGCGGTGGAGCGTCCAATAACGCTGGGCAACAGCGACGATTTCTGGGTGGCGGTGCGGACCGGTCTGCAGGAGGGCGATACCATAGTCATGGAAACCGCCGAGGTGACCACCTCCGGCGCGGGGTTCCGTCAGCTCCGCACGGTATCCGGTGGGGGCCGCCGCCGTTAGGTCCAAGTCTGCCGACAGGGATTCGCAGCGTGATCGAACTGCAGGACATAACCAAGGTCTACCGGATGGGAAACGTCGAGGTGGCGGCCCTGCGGGGGGTCAGCCTGTCGGTGGCGGCCGGCGAGATGACGGCCATCATGGGGGCGTCCGGCTCGGGCAAGTCCACGCTGATGAACATACTGGGCTGCCTGGACGTGCCGACTTCCGGCGCCTACTTGCTGGAAGGCGAGGACGTGGGAAAGCTGGGGGACGACCGGCTGGCGGGGATCCGCAACCACAAGATCGGGTTCGTGTTCCAGACCTACAACCTGCTGCCCCGCCTGTCGGCCCTGGCCAACGTGGAGCTTCCCCTGCTCTACGGCAACGGCTCCAACCGGCGCCGCCGGGCCATGGAAGCGCTGGAGCGCGTGGGCCTGGGAGACCGGGTCCACCACAAGCCGACGGAGCTTTCCGGAGGACAGCAGCAGCGGGTGGGCATCGCCCGGGCCCTGGTCAAGGACCCGTCCCTGCTGATGGCCGACGAGCCAACGGGCAACCTGGACAGCCAGTCCAGCGAGGAGATCGTCCGAATCCTGCAGGGGCTGAACCGGGAGCAGGGACTAACGGTGGTCATCATCACCCACGAAGCGGACATCGCCGCCGCCACCAGCCGGGTGATAACCCTGCGGGACGGCCTGGTGGTGGAGGACCGGGCGCGAGCGGAGGCGGCTTGACGGTTGACACGGCGCCGGGGAGCCGGGGAATATCCGCTACAGGATACGGGGTATGAATCAGGCCAACGGGTGGGAATGATGCCGCACCAGACGGAACCCAGCGCCAATAACGCCCTGGGGAACCTGCTCCGCAAGATGATGCGGGGCAGCGGGATTTACTCGGAAACAACGCAGACTTTCCCCGATTATCCGGGGCGGCACGCCGACGTGCTGCTGACGGCGCCGGGGCGGTCGCCGGTGGCCATCGAGGCGGAGTACCTGCCGGCGCCGGAGGCAGAAGACGACGCGAGGGCCCGGCTGGGCCTTCGCGTGGGCGGAGAGCCCCGGACAATAGAGGCGGCCGTCGCCGTGCGGTACCCGGCGGAGGTGGAGGGTGCCTACGACCTGGAAAAGACCCTGGCGGAGTGCCGCCTGTCCTACTGCGTGCTGTACGAGGACGGCAGCCGCTTCCCCGAATCCGGCTGGCTGAAAGGCGGGGTAGAGGACCTGGCCGACCTGGTGCGGCTGGTGTCGGTGCCCCAGAAGGAGGTGGACCTGGCGGCGGACAACTTGCAACAGGGCATCGAGACTGCGGCAACGGTCTTTGACCAACTGGACGGGACCTCCCCGGGGATTCCGCAGTCGCTGGCGCGGACGCTGGGCATGGCCAACGTGCCGCAGACCCGGCGGATGGCCTGCGCCATCATCGCCAACGCCCTGATTTTCCACGAGCGCATCGCGGGGATGTACGAGGGCATCAGGCCGCTGAACCTGGTGTGCGGGCCGGGAGTGGCTAATCCGCAGACCGTCACGCTGGCGGCGTGGGCGGACATCCTGAAAATCAACTACTGGCCGATCTTCGCCATCGCCCGGGACCTGCTGGGACAGGTATCGGCGGGAACGGCGGCGGAGATCCTGGCCACGCTGCGGGAGACGGCGCAACAGGTGGACTCGGCGGGAGTGACCAACGCCCACGACCTGACGGGCCGCATCTTCCAGCGGCTCATCGCGGACCGGAAGTACCTGGCGACCTTCTACACCCTCCCCGCCTCGGCGGCCCTGCTGGCCCGGCTGGCGGTGGCGAAGATGGACGGGGTGGACTGGTCGGACGCAGAGGCCATCGGCAAGCTGCGGATTGGGGACTTCGCCTGCGGCACCGGGGCGCTGCTGTCGGCGGTGTACGAACAGATAGCGGCCCGCCACGAACGGGCCGGGGGAGACCCGGCGGCGTTGCACCGGGTGATGATGGAGGAAGTGCTGTACGGGTGCGACGTAATGCCCTCGGCGGCCCACATCACCAGCGCCACCCTTTCGGGGGTCCAGCCCGGCGTGGGATTCGGCAAGTCCCGGGTCTACACCATGCCCTACGGACGGCAATCGGACGGCACGGTAGCCATCGGGTCGCTGGAACTGCTGCAATCGTCCAACACGATGACGCTGTTCAACACCAGCGATCCGGCCTTGCAGACCGGGAGCCAGGGGGAAGAGACGGCGGCGCAGGTAAACGTGGACATTCCCGACGAGGGATTTGACCTGGTGATAATGAACCCGCCGTTCACCAGTAATACAAAACATCACGATGCTGACGACGGTGTGTTGAATGCTGCTTTCGCCGGCTACAACTCATCGGAAGTTGACCAGAACGAAATGGCTAACCGGCTCAGGAGATTGGCCCGCGGCATGACCTATCATGGGCACGCTGGGTTGGCGTCAGCTTTTGCATCGTTAGCACACCGAAAGCTCAAGCTAGGGGGTGTGATTGCTTTGGTTTTGCCCTTCACTGCTATCAACGGGGCATCATGGGGCAAGTTCAGAGAATTATTGGCAAAAAATTATTCTGAACTGGAGATTCTAAGCATCACCGCATCCGGGAATGACATGTCATTTTCATCGGATACCGATATAGCGGAATGCCTAGTCATTGGTAGAAAGAATGTGGAGATCGAAAAAGAGTCTGAACTCCCACGAGCAAATTTCACTTCTCTACGGAGACGGGCACAGGGATTCGCTCATGCGGCAACAGTTGCAAGCAGGGTAATTGGGAGAATATCCGCGCGTAGTATAGAGGATGGACCATACGGCGGGACACCGTTAATGGTCGGAAATGAAATGGCAGGAGAGACGATTGCAGCACCTCTTTCGGATTACGAAAGCGGTTGGGGAACAGCCCGTCTAGCCGATGCCACCGTGTCACAAGTGGGACATTACCTAGCTGTTGGCAAGCTTTGGCTACCAAATATGCAGTCAGGCTTAGAGGTTCCCATGGTGCAGCTGGGCGAAATAGGACAATTAGGCGTCCACGACTCCATGTTGACATTGGCCACCCATCTTGGCCCGTTCACGAAAGAGCCACCCAGTCCGACGGCAACATACCCAGCCCTTTACAACCACAATGCAAAGAGAGAAACCAGGCTGATTTGCGAACCTGATTCACAAATGCGTGTAAAGCAAGGGATGGAGGAAAGGGCTATCAAGCTTTGGGATACAGCCTCACGGTGTCTGATCAGCAGGGGGTTCCGTTTCAATTCACAACCTCTTGCAGTAGCTTTTGCGCAAAGCATTTGCCTCGGCGGGAGGGCATGGCCAAATGTAAAGTTGTCGAGCGAAAGGTTCGACTACGCATTTTCTATTTGGTGCAATAGCACCTTGGGGGTTATGGGCTATTGGCGCCACTCGACCCGTCAGCAAGCAGGCCGAGGAGAAATGACTCGCGGTGGAATACGTCTTTTGCCCGTCCTGGACTTCCGCGAATTAACCGATTCGCAGTTGGCGAAGGCGGAGGAAATCTTCAACGAGTTCCGGGACAGGGAGCTGATGCCGGCCTACCTGGCGGATGCGGACCCGAACCGGGCCCTGCTGGACCGGCGGGTGGTGTGCGATCTGCTGGGGTTCGGGGAGGATGTTTACCAGGGGGTGCGGCGGCTGGCGGCCAAGTGGTGCGCCGAGCCATCGGTCCACGGCGGGAAGGCACGCCCCAAGGACGCGGGGCTGGTGATGTGATGACGGGCCGGGGTAAGCCGTGAACCCGCTGGCGACCCTCAGCGTCGCACTGGCTTCCCTGGCAGCGAACAAGCTGCGGGCGGCGCTGACCCTGCTGGGGATAATCATCGGGGTCTCGGCGGTGATAACGCTGATGGCCATCGGCCGGGGCGTCCAGGACTCGATTACGGAAAACCTGCGCTCCCTGGGGACCAACCTGCTGTTCGTGCAGCCCGCCGCATCAGGGGATGCAGCCGGAATGCTCACCCTGGAGGACGCTCTGGCCCTGGAAGACCCCCTGTTCGCCCCCTCGGTGGTGGGGGTGGCCCCGGAACTCCGCAACAGCGGAACGGCCGTGGCGGGAAGGAACAACACCAACACCCAGATCGTGGGCGTCACCCCGCCCTACCAGGAGGTGCGCAACTTTCCCGTTGCCTCCGGCCAGTTCATCACCCACGGGCACGTTGACCAGATATCCCAGGTGGCGGTGCTGGGCTCCGAGGTGGCGCAGACGCTGTACGGCTTCCGCGACCCGGTGGGCCAGGCCCTGCGGCTGAACGGCCGGCAGTTCCAGGTGGTCGGGGTGCTGGAAAGCAAGGGCGGGTCCTTCCTGGGGTCCTTCGACGAGCAGGTGCTGGTGCCGATCACGACGGCCTACTACCGGCTGGGCGGAGAGCGGACGCCCCACGGCGGAGTCCAGGTGGGCAACATCAACGTCCAGGTTGCCAGCGTTGAGCAGGTGGACCAGGCAGTCCAGGAGGTCGCCACCGTGCTCCGGCTGCGGCACCGCATCACCCGGGAGGACGACTTCGTCATCACCAGCCAGCAGGACACGGTGGAGGCGCTGACCGAGACCACCGACACCTTCATCATGTTCCTGGGCTCCATCGCCGGGATTTCCCTGCTGGTCGGCGGCATCGGGATCATGAACATCATGCTGGTGTCGGTGACGGAGAGGACCAGGGAAATCGGCATCCGCAAGGCCGTGGGGGCCAAGCGCCGGGACATCCTGCTCCAGTTCGTAGCCGAAGCGACGCTGCTGAGCCTGGGCGGGGGGGCCGCCGGGGTGGTGCTGGGCTGGCTCCTGGCCAACGCGCTGAACGGATCGGCTATCCTGGGAGGGCGTCCCACGCCCACCGCGGCCAGCCCGGACATCGCCATCCTGGCCTTGGCGGTGTCGGCGGGCATCGGGCTGTTCTTCGGGATTTACCCGGCCATCCGCGCGGCGTCGCTGCATCCCATCGAAGCCCTGCGGCACGAGTAGGCCCGGCGAGGGAGGGAAAGGTGACCAAGTCATTCATAGCCCTGGCGATCATCGCAGCATTCCTGGGAGCAAGCTGGGGAGGAGCATTCATCGGCGGCATCGTCTACGGGGAGTACAGATCGGATGGCGGCCAACCCCAGGCCGCTCCCCGGTCGCCGGGCGGAGGACAGTTCACCCAGGCGGGGCGGAGCGGCGATGGGAGTGGTGGTGCAGGCGGAAGCGCGGGGCAATCGCGCCAGGCCGGTTCAGGCCGTGGCGGGCCGAGCAACGGGGTGTTTACCCGGCAGGACGGGCGTACCGGCCAGCCGGGCGCCCAACCCGCACCGGGACAGGACCGGGGCCCGGGATCAGATGCTGGAATGGATGCCCAGTCCTCCGCAGATGAGGCCGGCGGGCCTCCGACCCGTCCGGGTGCGGGACGGGGCGGCGTCCTGATGGGAACGATCAAGGGCGTGGCGGAAGGGAGCGTTCTCATCGTGACGGAGAGCGAAATGGAAGGCGGGACGGTATCAGCCGCCCTGTCGGAGGAAACGGTGATCGTGACCGTGCGGAAAGCTGGGATTGATGACCTTTCCGAAGGAGTCCAGGTTGTGGCGCTGGGGCGGCGGGCCGGCGAGGAACTCACCGCACGAGCCCTGCTTCTCAACCCGGATGGTGTGGACGTTTCCTTCCTGGGAGGGAAGCTATCCGGAGGGAGAGAGGACAGGGGAGTGCCGCAACCGTAGGGGTGGTACAATCCCGGTCACATTCTGGCCGGTTTTTCAGGTGATGCGATGCGATACGACGTGGTGATTGTGGGAGCAGGTTCGGCTGGATGCGTCCTGGCGTCCCGGTTGTCCGAGGACCCGAACCGGACGGTGCTGCTGCTGGAAGCTGGGCCGGACTATCCCGACCCGTCGGCGGTGCCGGACGAGATCCGGTACGACATGAACCAGGCGGCGTCCCAGGTGGACGCCCCGCACAACTGGTCTTTCGTGGGGCAGGCCACGCCGCAGGCGCGCGGACACGCCGCCGTGGCCCGGGGGAAGGTGGTCGGCGGGACCAGCTCCATCAACCACCAGATTTTCCTGCGGGGCGCCCCGGAGGACTACGACAACTGGGCGGCGCTGGGCAATGATGAATGGTCCTACGTGAAGGTGCTGCCCTTCTTCCGCAAGCTGGAGACTGACACGGACATAACGGACGACTTTCACGGCTCCGACGGGCCGATCCCGGTGAGGCGGCACCCGAGGGAGTCGTGGCTGCCCATCCACGCGGCTTTCCACCGCGCTTGCATCGACGCCGGCTTCCCCGAGGACCCGGACATGAACCATCCCGACGGGACCGGGGTTGGGGCCGTTCCGCTGAACAACCCGGGCGGCGTGCGGATGAGCACGGCCCTCACCTACCTGAACGACTGCCGCCACCGCCTCAACCTGACCATCCGGGGCGGCGTCATGGTACACCGGGTGCTGTTCCAGGGCGAGCGGGCCGTGGGAGTGGAGGTGGGCAGCGGGGAAGAGACCTTCATCGTGGAGGGGCAGGAGATTATCCTGAGCGCGGGGGCCATCCAGTCGCCGCAGCTATTGATGCTGTCCGGCGTGGGGCCGGCCGCCGAGCTGGAGCGGGTGGGGATTCCTCTGGTGAAGGACCTCCCCGGGGTGGGGCAAAACATGAAGAACCACCCATCCGCGTCCATCCGGTTCCAGCCCGCCGAGGGCTTGACCCTGGACCCGGGAGCGCCCCGCAACCAGGTGGCGCTCCGGTTTGCGCCCGCCGGATCGCGCACCCGCAATGACGTTCAGGTGCAGACCACATCGTCCAATCCGGTGGGCCAGCAGACGGTGGACATTCGCATCGGCTGCCGGTTGGAGCTTCCCGACAGCCAGGGGAGCTTGACCCTGGAATCGGCCGACCCGTACCAGCAGCCCCGCCTGGACTACCAGTTCCTGTCCGAGCCGTGGGACCGGGAGCGAATGAGGGACGCGGTGCGTCGGATGGTGGAGCTGTTCAATCATCCGGCCTTCGAGGGCATCACCGGGGCGCGAATGGAGCCGGCGGAGGAGACCCTGGCCTCGGACGATGCCCTGGACCTGTGGCTGCAGCAGACGGTGTCCATCGCCGGTCACACGGCCTGCACCTGCCGGATGGGGCCGGAGGATGATCCGATGGCGGTGGTGGACCAGCACTGCCGGGTCTACGGCGTGGAGGGACTGCGGGTCGTCGATGCGTCGATAATGCCCGACTTGGTGCGGGCCAACACCAACGCGACGGCAATAATGATCGGAGAGAGAGCGGCGGATTTGATCCGGCAGGGGAAGTAAGCTTATAGAAAGGTGGTTGGGGGCTTTGGCAGTATATCCAGCCGGGTGAATGAGGTCCAAAACATGGTCGCGACGGAAGAAGCTAGAAAAGTTTTCCAAGATGCGCGGGCGTTATATGAAGACGCCCTCGAAATGCTGGCCCAGGACAGAATCCGCAATGCCGCGGAAAAAGCGTGGGGAGCCACCAAGAGAGCAACGGACGCGCTGGTTCTGGCACGTACCGGGGAGTTGCCTGAACTACCGGCAGAGACGGCTCATGGCCTGCGCCTCCTACAGGCAGAGGATGAATCTGTTGAGGAAGCCCGTCTCGTTGCCAGGTACTACACCCGCCAGGGGTCACTCCACGGCCACTGTTTCTACATGGGTCTCTGCGACCCTATTGCAGACACGGAGCGCCGGATACGCGAGACAATTGACTATATCCGGGACGCTGAGAACTTGGCATCATAAACTTGAGATTTCCCAAAGGAAGCAGAATGGTTGTCACCAAGAACATCGGCCTGGCGACGCCCCGGCAGGACGGTGAGGCCAAGGTGACCGGGGCCACGCGGTACACCCAGGACCTGTCCCTCCCCGGGACGCTGTGGGGACGGTGCCTGCGCAGCCCGTTACCCCACGCGCGCATTACCAGTATCGATACCTCGGCGGCGGAAGGACTGCCCGGCGTCCACGCCGTAATCACCGGGGCCGACGTGCGGGGACTGCGCTACGGCCGGCGCCTGCACGACGTTCCGGTGCTGGCGGATGACCGGGTCCGGTTTGTGGGGGAGCGCGTGGTGGCGGTCGCGGCTGAGGACCGGGAAACGGCGGAGGCGGCGCTGCTGCTCATCGACGTGACCTACGAGGAGCTTCCTGCCGTCTTCGACCCGAAGGAAGCCCTGGCCGGCGGAGCACCGGTCCTGCATCCCGACTATAACTCCTACGCGGGTATTCCCCGTCCTCTGGAGACGCTGTCCAACGCCTTTGTCACGGATACCTGGGGCAAGGGCAACGTGGAGGTCGGTTTCCTGGAAGCGGACCTGATCTTGGAGGGGACCTACTCGGTGCCCAGGCAGCACCAGGCCTACCTGGAAGGACACTCCTGCCTGGTGTGGGTCGACGAAGACGACCGGATCCAGGTGTGGGCCTCCAACAAGGTCCCATTCCAGGTGAAGGAACAGTTGACCATCGGGCTGGGCTTGCCGGAGGGCCGTATCCGGCTGAACCCGGTGGACATCGGCGGCGACTATGGGGGGAAGGGCTCGCCGATGGACATTCCCGTGGCCTACTACCTGGCGGCGAAGACGGCGCGTCCGGTGCGGATGGCTATGGACTCGCTGGAGGAGTTCACCGCGGGCAATCCCCGTCACGCTGCGACCATCCACCTGAAAACAGGAGTCAAGCGGGACGGAACGCTGACCGCCCAGGAATCCCAGGTTTGGTTCAACAGCGGCGCCTACGGGGGGTTCAAGCCGGCCCCCGGCTGCAACCTGGGCGGAGCGGCCAAGGCCGGCGGCCCTTACCGGATTCCCCACGTCCGGCTAACCGGCACCCAGGTCTACACCAACACCGTACCGGGCGGGTTCATGCGGGCGCCGGGGGAGCCCCAGGTAGTTTTCGCCGCCGAGTCGCACATGGACGAGATTGCCGCTCAACTGGGGTTGGATCCGGTGGAGTTCCGGCTCAAGAACCTGCTGCGTGAGGGGGACGTTGATCCGGTGGGGATGAGGTACCAGAACATACGGGCGCGCCAGACGGTGGAATCGGCGGTGGGGGCGTCCGGCTACCGGTCGCCCAAGCCTGACAACGTGGGCCGGGGGATAGCGGTGGGCGAGCGCACGACGGCCGGGGGCGAGTCCCACACGGCAGTAACCCTCCACCTCGACGGGTCGGTGGTGGTCAACTCATCCATCTTCGAGCCGGGCACCGGGACCTACACGGTCCTGAGCAAGATCGTGGCGGAGGAACTGGGCCTTCCGGTGGACCGGGTCTCGGTGGAGGTCTGGGACACCGACGCCGTTCCCTTCGACACGGGAGTGGGCGGCAGCCGGTCAACGCGCATGGCGGGAATGGCGGCCCTGGAGGCGTCGGCGGATGTGTCCCAGCAGTTGTACCGGGTGACCGGCGACCTGTTGGGGTGGCCGGAAGGCGAACTGTCCATCGAGGGGGACGACATCGTCCGGCGGGATACGGGAGAACGCTCACCGTGGGTAGACATCCTGGCTCGGATCGGCGGTCCGGTTTCCGGGCGGGGGACGGCGATGGATCCGGACCGGTCGCCGATAACGTCGTTTACGGCCCAGGTGGCGGAGGTGTCGGTGGACCCGGAGACGGGAGCGGTGCGTCTGGAGCGGCTGACCACCGCGCACGACGTGGGAACGGTGCTCAACCCGCTAGACCACCAGGGCCAGATAGAAGGCGCCGTGATCCAGGGAGTCGGGTTTGCGCTGACGGAAGAGCTGGGCGTTGAAGAGGGAAGGGTCTCCACTGTCAGCTTCGGGGACTACAAGATTCCGAATGTAGCGGATGTTCCTGTGCTGGATACGGTGGTGCTGGAGTCGGGTATGGGTTCGGGTCCGTACAACGCGAGGGGGATCGGGGAGAACCCCAGCGGGTGCGTCGCTCCCGCCATCGCCAACGCCGTAGCCGACGCGGTGGGGGCGCGGGTCAAGGAGCTGCCGGTGACGGCGGAGAGGGTGTACCGGGCCTTAAATGGTGAGGGCAGCTAGTCAAGGGAAGCACTGGCTTGCCTTCCGTCGACAGAGTGTATAATTCCTGCAAGTCCCCTCCGAATGGGGAATCACGAGTTGGCCCATGTTTGGGCCGAGATTATGGAAGGAGGAACCTGGCATGGGTATTCAGATTAAGCGTGTTGGACATGTGGGGATCCTGGTATCCGATTTCGAGCGGTCATTCAAGTTCTACACCGAGGTCCTGGGCTGCAAGGTGACCTCGCGGCGCCGCCGGCCCGACGGAGCGGAGACGGCCTTCCTGCGGTTTGAAGAGACCCACCACGACTTCGTCATCGCCACCGCTCCCGACGACGTGGACGTTTCCGAGAACGTTGCCGCGCGGGCCCGTTTGGTGCAACAGGTGGCCTTCGAGGTGGAGAACCGGGATGAGTTCATGAAGGCTCTGGCCCACATCCACACCCACGGCGCGGAGATTGTCAGCGGTCCCCTCACCCACGGCATCGAGTCCGGCGGGAACCTGGAGGGCAGCGGCAGCCGTTCCTTCTACTTCCTGGACCCGGACGGCAACCGGCTGGAGATCTTCTGCGACGGAATGAAGGTGCCCAACGGGGAGCAGTTCCCCCGGGCCGAGTACGCCGACGCCATCAAGGACTTCATGGACAAGAAGGCGGGCAAGGTCCCGGTCTCCGCGGACGACTAAACAAAGCCGGCCGGACCTTCCGGCAGTCAGGCCAAAGAATGGACGGCGGGGAATTTCCCCGCCGTCCTGTTTTCATGGAATGTCGTTACGGGAGCGCCGGAGTGGCTAGAAGCCCGCTTTCTCTGTCGCCCCCAACCCGGGGAGGTCGGCGTTTGCAGGGGCTGAGCCGTTGCCGTTGGATGGATACATCTCGTCCAGGATGGCGTCCCGCCACTCCACGCCGGGGCCGAGGAGCCGCTCGATGGCTCGAATGCGGTAGTAGCTGGTGCCGGTCCCGGGAGGGTCGCCTCCGTCGGCCACGGTGCGGGTGGCTTCCAGTAGCAGGCGGCGGGCGTGGACGATGGCCATGTCGCTGCGGGACAGGTTCTCCAGGGAGCGGTCCACGATGGAACCCATGCTCTCCTGCACCGCCACGTCCTGGGCGTTGATGCCCTCGATGCCGGTGAAGGTCTCGTGCTTCTGGACGGTCCTGTCTATCAGCCAGTCGTTGCCCCGGTTGCCCACGGTGCGGTAGTCGGGGAGGATATGCTGCGCGCCCCGGCCGTATCCTTCCTCCATCGCCACCCATTCCTCCTCGGTGATGGGCTGGTCGTCATAGCTGTAGGTGAAGTTGTAAATCATGCAATTGTGGTCGTCCATGGGGACCCACATGTGGCCGGAGATGATGGCGTGGGCGGAACGTCCCCGGAAGGCTGACTGGCTGGGCCGCAACTGGTGGAAGGGCATGACATAGTGGTAGCCCCGCACGATGCTGCCCCGCTCTCCCAGTGAGCGGACGCCGGAATAACGGTAGCCGTAGTCGGTGACATCCACCTCGACCAGGGGAGCACCCCCCTTGACCAGGTCGGAGTCAATGCGGATGCCCGCCTTGTCGGTGTCTGAGGTTATGGTGCGGTGCAGGATGGGCGCGTGGGCGGTGTCGATTCCGCCCTCCAGTCCCTGAAGCCAGTTGCATTCCTGCATGTTCTTGGAGACGTGGCGGTGGGTCTCGGGAAGCAGGGTCCACTCGAAATTGGGCGGTGGGGGCTGCTTGCCCGGCCCTCCCAGGTAGGCCCAGATGACGCCGCCCTGCTCGATGGTGGGGTAGTTCTTGATGGTGACCTTGTCCTTGAAATCGCTGTCCGTCGGCTCATTCATCATGTCCAGGCACCTGCCCTCCACGTCGAACTTCCACCCGTGGTAGACGCAGCGGATGCCGCACTCCTCGTTGCGGGCCAGGAAGAGGGACGCCCGCCGGTGGGGGCAGTATTCGTCCAGCAGCCCGATGCGGCCCTCGGAGTCGCGGAAGGCGATGAGGTCCTCACCCAGCAGCCGCACCCGCACCGGGGCCCCGTCGGGTTCCGGCAGCTCGACGGACAGGGCTGCGGGCATCCAGTACCGGCGCATGGTCTCGCCCATAGGCGTGCCGGCGTCGGTCAGGGTCAGGGTCATGTTGTCCATCCGGGTAAGCATGGTCTCCTCCTACAAGGGCCCGGCGTTGAGCGTGATGCGCCTGCGGAATTTCAAGGGAGTATAGGATTGGCCCCATCGGGCGTCAATCGGCCCATCAGGAGCGGTGCCGGATAACGAGACTGGCCGGAGCATTTTCGCTCCGGCCGGTTTTCTTTCCCTTGGCCGGTCGTGGGTACGGCCTGACGCCGGCCGGGGTTACCCCTGCCGCACGAACTTGTCGATGCCGGTGCCGTCGCTGAGGCCGACGTAGATATCGCCCCGTGAGTCCACCCAGCTGCCGTGCCCCGGGCCGCGGCAGGGGAAGCGGGCCAGGACGTTGCCCGATGTGTCCAGTACGCTGACCCTGGCCGAGGAGTCTTCAACCGGACCCTCGCTAATGACCAGGACGCCCTCGCTGTCCACGGAGATGTCCATGGGCCGCTGGATGTCGTCCCAGATGGCGATGAACTCGCCGTCCAGGGTGAAGAGCTGCATCCGGTGGTTCTCCCGGTCGCAGAGGAAGATGGTGTCGTTGTGGATCAGAAGGCTGTGGGGCAGGTGGAAGTGCCCCGGCTCGGTCTTCCCCGGCGCTCCCCAGGACTGCTTGAGCTGGCCGTCCCAGGTGAAGCGATGGATGCGGGCGTTGCGGTACCCGTCGGAGACGTAGAGGTCGCCGGAGGGGGAGGGGATCATCTCGGTGGGATAGTTGAAGGGTCCGGCGGCCCGGGGGCACAAGTCCCCGGGGTTCTCGCAGCCGGTGTCCGAGTGGACGCCGTGGCGTCCCAGCATCTGGATGGGCTTGCCGTCAATGGTGTAGACCAGGCACACGGAGTTGTCCCGGTCGGTGAGATAGACGGTGTCGTCTTCGATGTAGATGCCGTGGGCGAAGGAAAAGGCCCCGTTGCCCCAGCTGTCCAGCAGGTTCCCGTCCCGGTCGAAGATGAGGATGGGCGGGTCTTTGCGCTGGAAGGCGAATACCCGGTCCTGGGAGTCCGCGGCCATGGCGCTGACCATGGCAAAGGTCTCGCCCTCGGGCAGCTTGGCCCAGTTTTCCACCATCTCATAGGTATACTTGCCGCTTCCTACCGTGGTCATGCTTCTGGCCTCCTTATAGGTGGGTTGGATGGGGTGACTTGGATGACGCTATTGTAACGCGGGAGCCTGTGTTTATTTCAGGTGGGGCATTACCTCTTCGGAAAACAGCTTCATGGAACGCAAAACCTTTTCGTGCTCCATGCCGCCGAAGTCGAAATTGCAGCCGAAGTATTCGATGCCCTCGGCGCGGAGGGCGTTGATCCTGTCCAGGCATTGCCGGGGAGTGCCGATGATGGCCCGGTTGTCGGCCAGGTATTCGTAGCTGAGGGGAAGCTGGTGCCGGGAGCGGCGCCAGTTGTCCATCTGCTGGTAGACTTCGCTGCCTTCTTCGATGTTGTTGCGCCACTGCATGATGTCGATTACCCAGTTAAGCTTGTCCAGGGTGTCGCGCCGGGCCTCATCCTCGCTCTCGGCAACGTAGAAGTAGCGGAAGAAGGGAATCTCCGACTTGGGCAGGTTGAATCCCGTATCGGCGGACTTGTCCACGAACCGTTGGCACAGGTCCAGGGCCTCCGAAGTGTCCTGCACCACGGCGATGCAGAGGCTGTGTCCCGTGGATACCACGAAGTCCAGCGTGACCGGATTCCTGGTGGCGGCCAGGTAGATAGGGGGATGGGGTTGCTGGGCCGGTGTGGGCACTAGGTTGGCATGGCTGGCCTGGAAGTGCTTCCCGTCCATGGTGAAGTCGGGGGTCGTCCACAGGCCCTGGATCATTCTCACTGATTCCTGGAACCGGCTCTGGCTCTCGTCGGGGTCGACGTTGTATCCCCGGTACTCGTAGCCCGAGCCGGAGCCTCGCCCGAAGCCCACGTCCAGCCGGCCGCCGCTGATCAGG
Organism: Dehalococcoidia bacterium; assembly: GCA_965203675.1. GTDB lineage: Bacteria > Chloroflexota > Dehalococcoidia > Lucifugimonadales > UBA3495 > CATOSK01. Next base: position 650,296 of record CBDBDE010000002.1, read on the forward strand.
TCCAGTGTGGCGGTGTCCTCGGCCAGGCGGAGTGGGTTGTGCAGCGGGGAAACGAGGACCGCGGTGCCGAGGCGTATCCGCTGGGTTCGGGCGGCGAGATGGGTGGCGACGATGAGCGACGAGGAGCCGATGCAGTAGCGGGTAAAATGGTGCTCGGCCAGCCAGGCGCTGTGGAATCCCAATTCCTCGGCATACTGGACCTGCTCCGTGGTGTCGGCGATTACAGCGGCGGCCTCCCGGCCCTCGGGCCAGGGCAGGTGGGTGAAAAAGGCGAACTTCATGAGGGGAGTTTAAGGGGTGCGGGTTGCTTGCGCCAGTGTCTTTTCGGTCCATGACCGGAACCGGTCTGGGTTGACCCGCCGGCCGGCGTTAACCCAATGCGAACCATCCCAGGTGCCGGTGGCTCAGCAACCCGGCGTAAATCACGACAATGCCTATCCCGACGATGATGGAAAGCCACCGATCCGAGAGTTGGTGGCGGGTCTCGGGGAACACGACCACATAGGGGGCTTGGGCCTCCGGTTCGTCCTGCCGGGGTTGTTGTTCCAACTGTCTCATGCCGCGCTCGTGGTGCAGGTCCCAAACGTTAATGGTTAGGAAAATGATGACGGCGGAGATCAGCATGGCGAACACGTCGATGAGGAACATGGAAAACGGTTGCTTCTCAGCATCGAATTCGGGACGGGAGAGCAGCGCGAAGAAAATAGTGATCCCGGCGAAGATGATCAGGGCGAACAGTTCTCCGAGGACCAGTCCCAACTGCTTGGAACGGGCCATGGCATCCAGGTCTGCTTCAGCCTCGTTGAAGGCTAACCGTTCCTCGACGTCGTTCAGAAAGACGGCGGAATTGAAGTAGCCCCGGGCTTGGGAATACGCTTCTTTGAGATCGGCCTGATTCCTGGGTGCGTCGATGCGGATAACGCACTCCAGGATAGCGCGGTCTATGACGCCTCTCTTGGCAAACATGTCGAGCCTTCGGAATAGACTGAAGGCCTGCGCTTCTTCCGCGTGGCTGCGGGACACCAGGGTTGCGATTCGAAAGGCCAGCAACAGGGTGAATATGGTGGCCGAGAGTCCAACCACTTCGAAGTAATGATCGGTCACCCAGGAATTATCACCATTGCTCAGGAAACCCTTGAATAGACTGCTCCGAAAATACACAAAAGTGCCACACGCGCCCAGCGCGATCATGAGCGCTTTGAATCCCCAGCGGATCTCGGCTTCGAAAATGAGGAGCAGGTTGGCGATGATGATGGCGACAACGCCGATGATTAGGTAATCTCCTGCGACCGAGATTTTTTCGATCAGATACTCCCCGTTGACCACGGTTAACGAGAGAGCCAGGAGCCACAGCAGGGTCAATATGGGCCTCATGTGTTCCAGCGCGTTTATCCCGGGGTTGTGGGCCAACAGAATGCTGGACTGTCTCCAGGCTATCCCCGCGATGGGCTGGATCAATGCTCCCCCAATGATGATGAGTACTAGCGCACTGACGGGAATAATTTCATTGATGGAAACGCTCTTGTCGAGAATGGTCTCACCGGAGTTGATGCCGATCAGCAGGCTCAGGGGAACTATCAGCAAGGTGGCGATGAGACCGGCGGCTGTGGCGCAAAACAGATCTATTGAGCGGGACTCATAGCCGCTGCGTTCGATCAAGTCGTCGGGCAGGGCTCCCCTCAAGCTGGCCCCCCAGGCCAGCGAACGCCTGTTGAGGCCGTAGATGATCGCTGAACCAACGGCGAGCAAAATACCCAGGGCCAATAGCCAGAGGGTCGGGTCCGCCGAGGAAGATGCCGACCCCTGCAATGTGTCGGCGAGTTGTGTGACCCAGGCCGTCGGGCCAACTGAAGATGGCGTGGCCTCCCGCACTCCAGCTACGAGTTGGCCGGATAGCACGAAGGCAGTGCCAACCACCCCTAGACCGATGAAGAGCACCTTTGCCGGGGTCATCGTCACGGAAGTCTCGTTGCCTTCCAGATCATGGTGCGACAGCCAGCTTGCCAGAATCGCAACGATTGGCGCGATTTCAAACAGGATAACGGCCACGGCCACGTCCAGATACCTCAGGGACATGGCGAACAGGGCTATGTTGAAATACGAGATGGCTATCAGCAGAATCTGAAAGCTGAACATCCTGCGGAAGACTGTTTTCCACACTGTCCAGTTGAAGAACAGCTTCGAAAAGCACGCCGCCAGGAACAGCGCGTATACAATGGCGATGCCGCCCCTCCACCCCATGGTGAACAAGAAGGGGTGGTCCTTGCTGTCGGTCAGCACGACGGCCACTGGTATGAAGGAGTAGCAAAGGACGGCGAAGAGCATAAGCCCGGCGCTCTTCAGGTTGCTCTCCGGCCCTTCGGCATCCGCGCCTCTCGGAGTTAGGGCTGTTGTCAGATCTAATGCCACGTTGGGATTATAACACGCCGGTATGCTGACGCCTTTCGGCGGTTTGGCCCCTCAGGATGATTGTAAAGTGCCTTATAGCACCTCTACATCCAGTAACCTCAGTCCAGACCTTTCGTCCCGTCTCTTTCCCGCGCATGAGGGAATCCACACCCCCATCACCCCTCCCTGGTTCCCCGCCGCCGTCGGCGTTAACTTACCCGTTTACACTTCCCAGTCAATTGGTTAGTCCCTTGCCGCTCCTTTCCTAGAGTGCACGTTGCGGCTATAATCTACGGGTAAATTAACGCCGTTCGCCGGGCTGGGTATGTGCGGAAAGAGGGCGTCGGAAATTCCGGCGGAACGGCAAGCCCTAAACATTTGGAAGCGGAGGGCGTGCAATGCCAGGCAAGGAAGACATTGCCCTGATGGCCCACCTGATGCGCCGCGCCGGGTTCGGTGCGGGGCGCGACGAACTGGAGGCCAGGGCGGAGCAGGGCTATGAAGCCACTGTGGAGGACCTGCTGAATCCCGACAATCACCCGCCGGTGGACGACGACGTGCTGTTCCGGTACTTCCCCAACTACGAAGGTGGGATGGCGCCGGTGCAGTCCCAGGCCCACTGGCTCTACCGCATGGTCAACACCCAGCGGCCGCTGGAGGAGAAGATGGTCCTCTTCTGGCACCAGCTTTTCGCCACCGGCAACTCTAAAATCGACAATCCGCCGGAGATGGTGCAGCAGATCGCCATGTTCCGCAGCCATGCCCTGGACCGGTTCCCCGACATCCTGGTCGAGCTGGCGAAAAATCCGGCGATGATCTACTGGCTGGACAACAACGGCAACCACAAGGGTGCCATCAACGAGAACTGGGGACGGGAGCTGCTGGAGCTCTTCTCCATGGGCGTCGGCAACTACTCCGAGGACGACATCAAGGAAGCGTCCCGGGCCTTCACCGGCTGGACCATCGCCCCCAAGATTCCACGCCTGCCCCTGGGACGGTTCTACTGGGAGTTCGAGTACGATCCCGCGGACCACGACTTCGAGGAAAAGACCTTCCTTGGCGAGAAGGGAAACTTCAACGGCGACGACATCATCAATATCATTGTGCGGCAGCCGGCCACGGCCAGGTTCCTCTGCCGCCACCTGTACAACTTCTTCGTGGCTGACGAGGTCCAGGTGCCGGCGTGGAATGACACCCCGCCCAAGGACCCCGAGGCAATCGAAATCCTGACCCAGTCCTACTTCGAGTCGGACTACGACCTGAAGGCCGTCCTGCGGACTCTGTTCAACTCGGACTTCTTCAAGAATTCCCGCTTCACCCGGGTCAAGAGTCCCGCCGAGCTGGTGGTCAGCACCCTGCGGCTGTCGGGCGGCTTCAACGGGCCGCGGGAAGGCTATCAGGCCGCCGCCGCCGAGTGCGCCTTCCAGGGACAGGAACTGCTGAATCCCCCCAGCGTGGAAAGCTGGCACACCGGCGAGGAGTGGATTGACGGCGGCGCCCTGGTGCGCCGGGTCAACTTTGCCGCCAGGTACCTTTCCGACACCCGTATGCCGGGCATCAGCGCCATCGTCCAGCGCCTGAGGGAGCAGGGCAGCCTGACCCCGGAGCGGTTCGTGGACGAGTGCCTGGACCAGATGGGCCCTCTGAAAGTCGAGGAACCCACCCGCCGGGAGTTGGTCAACCAGGTCAGCGACGGCGGCGATATCCGCTGGGACAGCGACGAGGCCGCAGCGGACGCGGAGCGCCGGGCGGGAATAACGCTGGCGCTGGTGGCCGCGTCGAGAGAGTATCAGTTTGCCTAAATCCCCCTGAGCCGGTGCGCCGGCTCTCCCCAACCAGTTTGCCCAAACAGCAAACCGCGGCAGGAGGAGATAATGACCGCAACCAAGAAAGACCCCGTCCTGGTGATCCTGCAGCTCACCGGGGCCAACGATCCGCTGAGCACCGTCGTTCCCTACACCAATCCCCACTACCATGACGCACGGCCCAACGTGGGCATCGCCGCCGACAAGGTGCTGCCCATCAACGACACGCTGGGATTCAACCCCCACGTCGGAGCAGTCAAGCACCTGTGGGACCAGGGCAAGGTCGCCATCATTCAGGGCATCGGCTACGAGAACTCGCCCCGATCCCACTTCCGCTCCATGGACATTTGGCACACCTGCGAGCCGGACAAGGTGGGGACGGAGGGCTGGGTCGGACGGGTCATCCGCGACCTGGACCCCAACGGATCCAACGTGCTCAAGGGAATCAACGTGGGACAGGGGCTGCCCCGGGCCATGGCCCTCAAGGGCGTTCCGGTGACGTCGGTGTCCGACCTGGAGTCCTACGGCGTGCTTACAGACGTTCCGGTGGTGGACAATCAGGCCGAGCGGGAACGGATGCTGGACATCTTCTCCCGCATTTACTCCCCGACCATCGGCTCCGGCCCGGTAATGGACTACCTGAGCCAGACCGGGCGGAACGTGCTGGACGGAGCGGACGTCCTCAAGACCGCTCCCGATAAGTACAGCTCCAACGTGGAGTACGCTGCCTCTCCCATCGCCCAGGCTCTAAAAACCGTGGCGCAGGTGCACCTGGCCGATCTCGGGGCGCAGGTCTTCTACACCCAGCATGGCAGCTTCGACACCCACTTCAACCAGGTCATGATGCACACGCGCCTGTGGACGGACGTGGGGCAGGCCATCGGCAACTTCTTCGATGACCTGCGGGAGCACGACGCAGCGGACAACGTCATCATGATGCTGTTCACCGAGTTCGGGCGCCGGGTCAAGGACAACGGCACCGGCACCGACCACGGCGCAGGCGGTGTCGCCTTCGTCATCGGCGATCCGGTCCAGGGCGGGCTGTACGGGACCTATCCCTCGCTGGCTCCTGAGGATCTGACCCAGGGCGACCTTGCTCCCAGCTACGACTTCCGCGGCTTCTACGCCTCGCTGTGCGAGCGTTGGCTGGGGCTGGATTCGGCGACCATCGTCGGCGGAACCTACGAGCAGATGGCCTTCGTCTAGCCGAGGACCGAACACGGCAGGATACTCGGGCAGACCGCTGGCGGCCAAGCTGGGAATCAGGGCTGGCGCTGCGGTCTGCTTCTTCAGTGTGCTTCTGGAAATGGGCGAACCCCATGAGGGTGGATGACTTGACCACGGAATTACCTGATCCCGGCTCCGCTTCGTCGGAAGACTACGCGGCCATTAGCCGGCGTTTCGCTGCCCATGCCCGGGATGAATTGAGCCTGGGGAACCGGCTGCAAGCGTCCGAGAAGGTTTGGGGAGCGGCCAACTACGCTCTCAAAGCCGTAGCCGTCCAGCGGGGCTGGCGGCACCGCGGCCAGCGAAACGTGTTTGCCGTGGCTGACCAGTTGGCGGCGGAACGCAACCGCCCCGCCTTCAAGGAATACCTGATGATGGCGCGTGCGATACACTTTAACTTCTATGAGAATGACCTGGAAGCTTCGGATGTTGAAGAAGGGATTGATGCCGTCGATCGGTACCTTGCCGACCTGGACGCGGTAAGGGCTTCTCCACCGCAGCCGTTCCGAATCTCCGACAGGAGAGACCAAAACCGGATTGCCCGCCTGGTAGGGGAAACCTTCCCCATCGGCACTTACTCGGAAGAGGGGTTTATTCAACCGCTTGGTTCAACGAACTGAATTCTCTGATTACCTTTCGGGGGGATCATGCTTACAACCATCGCGGCGGGCCGCGTAATCAACTTCAGCCACTGCTTAGGGATGTACTCCATGGGCGGCCTGGGTTTCTGGGACCCGGTGGACTTCGCCTTCGGCGCCGACGACCGGCTGTACGTGGTCAACCGGGGCGCTGAGGAATTGGGACAGCGGGTCAGCATCTGCACCCGGGACCATGAGTTCATCTCTCAATTCGGCTCCTTTGGATACGGAGACGGACAGTTCATCTGGCCGTCATCCCTGGACATCGACGGCGACGGCAACGTCTACGTTTCCGACGAGAACCTGCACCGCATCAACATCTACGACGCCGGCGGGCAGTTCCTGTCCAGGTGGGGCGAGGCCGGGTCCGGGGAAGGCCAGCTTCAGGGCCCCTCCGGCGTGGCAGTTGCCCCGGACGGCAATGTCTACGTCGTAGAGAGCGGAAACAACCGCATCCAGAAGTTCACCAGGGATGGGGAGTTCCTCGGCGGATGGGGCGAAGCCGGTGACGGCCGTGGCCAGTTCAACATGCCCTGGGGCATCGCCATGGACCAATCTGGCAACGTCTACGTGGCGGACTGGAAGAACAGCCGAGTCCGGAAGTTCAGTGCCAACGGGCTTTTCCTGGCCTCCTTCCAGGCCGATGCTCAGGGACTGGGGGAGCTTAACCGTCCCACCAGCGTTGCAGTGGACAGCGACGGCGACGTTTACGTAACTGACTGGGGCAGCCACGTCGTGCAGATTTATGCGCCGGATGGGTCATTCATCACCTCCCTGGTCGGCGACGCCCAGGAGCCCTCGCCCTGGACCCAGACATACCTGGACGCCAACCCGGAGATCCTGAAGCAGCGGCGCCGGGTTGACCTGACCCCGGAGTGGCGGTTCCGCCGTCCCGTGGCCATCAACGTAGATGAGCAGGACAACATCTACGTCCTGGAGTCGGTGCGGCACCGCTTTCAGATCTACCAGAAGGAAAAGGACTACGAGGAAGCGGCCCTTAACCTGTAGTCTAGGCTCGAATCCCGCAACGGCGGCAACCCATCATCGGAGTTTTCATGTCTTTGGAATTTGGCGTTTTCGACCACATCGAACCCGTCCCTGGCCTGCCACTGGACGAGATTTACCGTCTAAGGCTGAAACAACTGGAGCGGCTGGACTCGGCCGGGTTCTACTCCTACCACTTGGCGGAGCACCACACTCCGGCAGTCCACAGCCTGGCCCCGTCGCAGAACATATTTCTGGCGGCGGCGGCCCAGCGCACCAGCCGCATCCACTTGGGGCCGTGTATCTACGTCCTGCCCCTGCATCACCCGCTGCGACTCATCGAAGAAATCTGTATGCTGGACAACCTGTGCGACGGTCGGATGGAGATTGGCGTCGGCCGTGGCGGAGTCCTGGAAGCCTACTTCTGGGGGCAGGAGTCCGACGTCGAGATCAACTTCGCCCGTTACCGGGAGAACCTGGATATCATCCAGTACGGTCTGAGCCACGAGGAACTGGACTACGATGGGGAGTTCTTCAAGTTCGAGAGGCTTCCCATGCGGCTGCGTCCCAAGCAGACACCCTATCCGCCCTTCTGGTACATGAGGAACGTGGAGACCGCGGCGATGGATGGGATGAACACCATCATCGTCGGCGGACTGGACAGCTTCGAGGCCAACGTCCGCAGATACAAGGAGCTTTGGGAGGAGTACCAGGGCAAGGGCGCACTGACCCTCCAGGGTACCAAGCCCAAGATTAGCCTGGTGAACCACCTGGTCCTGGCGGAGACGGACGAGGAAGCCCGCCGCATCGGCGAGCCGGCCTGGGATCACTACAAGTGGAACCTGGGAACGCCGCGCCGCCTGGAGGCGGAGAGCCGGGGGCTGACCCAGTTCCTGGTGCCCAATGACCAGATGCGTCCCCGGGGCGCGCCGGACCGGGAGGCCCGCCGCGACCTCTACTGGGAAATGGAGCAGCGTTCCGAGGAACAGCAGCGGCGGCGCCAGGCCCCCGGCGGTCTGGGAGGTGTGGCCGGACAGGGCGCCGGTTTCGGAGTCATCGCCGGCTCACCGGCCAGCGTGCGCGAGTACATGGATGAGTACGTCAGCACCGGGGCCAACTACTTCGTCTGCTCCTTCCAGTGGGGCGACCTGACCCACGAACAGGCCATGCAGTCCCTGGAGCTGTTCGTCCAGGAGATAATGCCCCACTACTCCGGGACGGTTGAGGTAGCCGCCTCAGTCTGAGCGGTCGTACCCGATAACCCGGTCCAGCCAGAGAAGGGGGACGGGCAGGCCCAGCTTGTTGCCTGGAGCCTGCCCGTCCTTCTTCTGCTGGGAGTTATTCCTCCGACGGCCTTATCTGGAGGGTGACGTTGTATCCGTCCGGGTAAGTGGTGGTGTGGCCCTGCCCCGTGGTGTCCTCGATCAGCCGCACGTCCCCCACCTCGAAGGTGTGCGACGTCCCGTCGGCCAGCCCGATGATCGTCCTTCCCACCAGTCCCACCTGCCAGCGTCTGAAGGGAGCGGGATGGTAGTCGGAGAAATGCCCCGGCTCCCGCTGGGACACGGCGAAGCTCATCCTCGCTCCCTCGACCCGGATCTCCTTCAGGGCATCCTCGGCCAATTCCTCAATGTGGCTCTTGCCGTCGTCGCCGGAATAAAGGCGGTAAACTCCCATGATGCTTCTCCACGCGGTGTTTTCCCGGGTTTCACCGACCCGGCGGGGCTGTTTAGCATACCGGGAAGGGATGGCTGTCGCATTTGGATTTGGCAGGCGGCGCGGGACCCGGTGTGGAGCCGTCGCCCCATGCACCCTGTTCCCCTGGGATTGCTGACAGCAGCCCGTTGACGCCAGGCCCGGAGCAGGGTAGCGTAAATAATGTTGGACAAGATCATCCCTGCCTCTACTCGTCTTCCTCTAGTCCGTATGGCGTATCATCAGTTTTCACTGTCCTTCTTTGGGACGGCGACCCGGCCGCTGGGCCCGCCTGGTTTATCGGAATGGTTCCTGGGTACTTGCCGGAATGTCTCGAAAATGTCCCAAAATGTCTCACCATGTCCCAATTCCCGTCCCGATATGTCCCGTAGGCGGCACCAAAAAGCCTCCAAATGGCACTGAAATCACAGGAATTCAGGGGATTTACGCACAAAACGGCCAAATGTCCCACAAGTAAATTTTCCTCAGTTTCCCTTGGTGCGATAACCCTGGCCCGGGAGGCATTCCGGTCGGCCACCCTTCCGCGGTTGAACCCGTATTTCTGCTGGACTGAGAAGGGGCAATCGTGTACCATTTGGGGCAACATCGGGGAGTCCGGGTTTCGTAAACTTGGGCTCGTTCCGGGGAACATTTCAAGCGTCCCGGGGCGTTTGGCTCCGGGGAAAGGACAGAGAATATGCCCGGTGGTGAAGACCTGGCCTTGATGGCCCACCTGATGCGCCGCGCCGGGTTCGGCGCCAACCGCGACGAACTGGAAAGAAGGCTGGCCAAGGGATACGAAGCCACGGTGGAGGAACTGCTCAACCCGGAGCAGCAGCCGCCCTTCGACGACGACCTGGCCTACCGCTACATTCCCTACTACCGCATGGGGACGGGTGTCCCCTCCTACCAGACCTACTGGATGTACCGCATGGTGGCGACCCAGCGGCCGCTGGAAGAGAAGATGACCCTGTTCTGGCACCACATCTTCGCCACCAGCCACTCCAAGATGAACCGCAACCCGCAGATGAACCAGCAGCTGCAGCTTTTCCGCGGGTTCGCCCTGGGCAGCTTCCGCACCATCCTTATCGAGCTGTCCAAGGACCCGGCCATGATCTACTGGCTCGACAACAACGAGAACCACAACGGCGCTCCCAACGAGAACTACGGCCGGGAGCTGCTGGAGTTGTTCTCCATGGGCGTCGGCAAGGACATGGAGTTCAACTACTCCGAGGACGATGTCAAGGAGTGCGCCCGGGCCTTCACCGGCTGGACGATGGCACCCCAGCTGCCGCGCTATCCCTATGGCGACTACTGCTGGCAGTTCGAGTACCGTTCCGATGACCATGACCACGGCGAGAAGACCTTCCTTGGCGAGAGTGGGCGGTTCAACGGCGAGGATGTCGTTGACATCATCGTCCGCCAGCCGGCCACCGCCCGGTTCGTGGCCCGCCACTTGTACAACTTCTTCGTCGCCGACGAGCCCCAGGTGCCGGCTTGGCAGACCACGCCGCCCCAGGATATGGACGCCATCCAGGCCCTGGAGGACGAGTACTTCCGCTCGAACGGAGACATCCGCTGTATGCTGCGGGTGCTGTTTAACTCGGACTTCTTCAAGGAAGCCCGCTATAAGAAAGTCAAGAGCCCGGCGGAGTTGGTGGCCGGCGTGATGCGCTTGGTGGACGACTACACGTCGCCCAAGCCCAACAGCCACGAGATCACCTTCGCCTCCGCCTATATGGGACAGGACCTGCTCAACCCGCCGACCGTCGAAGGCTGGCACACCGGCCGCGAGTGGATCGACAGCGGCGCCCTGGTGGAGCGGGTTAACTTCGCCGCCGACCGGGTGGGCAACATCGACAACCCCGGCGTCCGGCGGATGGTTGACCGCCTGCGGCCCGAAGCCGAGACCCTGACCGCCGAGGAGCTGGTGGACGCCTGCCTGGACCTGGCCGGTCCGGTGGTGGTTTCCGACGACCGGCGGGCGGAGCTGGTGGCCCACGTCCAGCGGGACCAGGCCGCCAAGCCCGGGGGTGACGCCTTCGAGCAGCGGGTTACCGGCCTGCTCCGGCTCATCGTATCTTCCCGCGAATACCAGTTCGCGTAGGGAGGTGACAGCGTGACTTCGACTGCAACCAGGACGCCAACCTATCGTTATAGCTACACCATCGGCAACCAGGCTACGCCGCCGGCTCACGGCTTTTCCGGCCCGGTCAGTGTCGCCTGCGCCGGTGACGGCCTGCTGTACGTGATGTGCAGCTACTACGAGTACCAGCCCGCCTGGAAGTTCGTCGCCAAGTGCAACATGGACGAGGACTACCTGGGTGCCTTCGGTTCCTACGGGGCGGGCGATGGCCAGTTCACTTGGCCCAACACCGTCGCCGTTGACCGCACCGGCCTGGTCTACGTTTCCGACGAATGGCTCCAGCGCATCTCTGTCTTCGACGGGGACGGGCAGTTCATCAGGAAAATGGAGCAGCAAGGATTCTCCGACGGCCAGTGGGACCGGCCCGCCGGGATCATCTTCGATGCCGACGATAACATGCTGGTGGTGGACAGCCTGAACAGCCGCGTTCAGAAACTCACCAAGGACGGCGAGTTCATCAGCAAGTTCGGGGAGTTCGGAGATGGCGAAGGCCAGTTCAACACTCCCTGGGGCATCAACCTGGACCGGGACGGCAACATCTACGTTGCCGACTGGCGCAACGACCGCATCCAGAAGTTCGACCCCGAGGGCCGCTTCCTCCAGCAGTTCGGCGGTCCCGGGGACGGGGAAGGCGGCCTGCGCCGTCCCAGCGGCGTGGCGGTGGACTCCCAGGGCTACGTTTACGTCTCCGACTGGGGCCACGACATCGTGCAGGTCTTCGACCCCCAGGGCGCATACGTAACCAGGTTCATCGGCGACTGCCACGGCTACTCCAAGTGGGCCGTAGCCCGCATGGCCTCCGACCCGGAGGGCATGTCCAAGGAGCGGGCGGTGGTCAAGGACTTCACCGTCGAGCGCGTGTTCTTCCAGCCAACCACGGTAAGAGTTGACGACCAGGACCGCATCCTGGTCGTGGATACCGGGCGGCACCGCATCCAGATTTACGAGCGGGTCCCCGAATAGCGTCTCCCGGACCACCAGCGCTGGCCGCCAGGCCGCGACTCTCACAACAAGAGGAGCAAACAACATGACCTCAACCCACAAGGACCCGATCCTGGTAGTCATCCAGCTCACCGGTGGCAACGACTACCTGAACACGCTGATTCCCTACGGTGACCCGCTGTACTACGACAACCGCAGCAACGTGGCCATCCCAGCCGAGGAAGTGCTCCCGCTGGACGGCCATTTCGGGTTTCACCCTGCAGCGGCCCCCATCAAGGGCCTGTACGACCAGGGCAAGGTAGCCATCATTAACGGCGTCGGCTACCCCAACCCTAACCGGTCCCACTTCCGCTCCATGGACATCTGGCACACCTGCGAGCCGGACAAGGTCGGCACCGAGGGCTGGCTGGGACGGGTCATCCGAGACCTGGACCCCAAGGCGGAGAACGTGCTGACCGGCGTTAACTTCGGACGCGGCCTTCCCCGGGCCCTGGCCCTCTCCGGCGTTCCTGTTGCCTCCGTCGCCGTCTTGGAGACCTACGGCGTCCTGACAGGCATCAGCGAGGAGCCGGACCGGAGCGAGGCGCTAGACGTCTTTGCCCGCATGTACGCCCCGACGCTGGGCAGCGGTCCGGTGATGGAGTACTTGGGGCAGACCGGGCTGGACGCGCTCAAGGGAGCGGACATCCTGAAGACGGCCCCGGAAAAGTACAACACCGAGATCGAGTACGCCGACTCCCCCATCGGGCGCAACCTGCAGGGCATCTCCAAGGTCCTGACCGCCGGCCTGGGCACCCGCATCTTCTACACCCAGCACGGCGGCTATGACACCCACGCCAACCAGGGGCCGGTGCATCCCAAGCTGTGGACCGAGCTTTCCCAGGGCGTGTCTGACTTCTACGCCGACCTCAGGGCCCACGACATGGCCGACAACGTGCTGATGTTCGTGTTCACCGAATTCGGCCGCCGGGTCCGGGACAACGGCTCCGGCACCGACCACGGCTCGGGCGGACTCGCCCTGGCCATTGGCGACCCGGTGAAAGGCGGCATGTACAGCGAGTACCCGTCCCTTAAGGACGAGGACCTGCTGGAAGGCGACCTGCACTTCAACATGGACTACCGGGGCGTCTACGGGACCATGGTAGAGAAGTGGCTGGGCCTGGACGCCAACGCTGTCACCGGCGGCAACTTCGAGCAACTCGACTTTGTCTAGACCAGTCCCCCTATTGAGAAATACGGTCAAGACACCGGGGCGCACCCGACGAGGTGTGCCCCTTCTTTCTCCCCGCAAAGCGTCCCAACGTGCCAGCCCTATGTAAGGAGCCGAACCACCCTTGTCCCAACGCAACCCCAAGCAGATGGTTCTGGTGGGATTCATTCAGGCTTCCAACTGTTCCAACTACCCGGGTTCCTGGCGGCACCGGGACGGGTCCGGCGATTTTTTGCTCCCGGGGTACTACCAGCACATCGCTCAGACGCTGGAAAAGGGCAAGTTCCACCTGGCCTTCGTGGACGACCGGCTGGCCATGCCCGACCGCTACGGCGACTCCATCGCGGCGACGGTGGAGCACGGCATACGGACGGTCAAGCTGGACCTGGGACCGGTGGTCACGGCCATGGTCTTGGCTACGGAGCGTATCGGGACCGGCGCTACCTATTCCACGACCTACCACACCCCCTTCCACGTCGCCCGCCTCTTCGCCACCCTGGACCACTTCAGCGGGGGGCGCATCGCCTGGAACGTGGTCACGTCCCTGAATGATTCGGAAGCGTTGAACTTCGGGGAGGATGCCCACCTTCCCCACGACCTGCGCTACGACCGGGCCGACGAGTTCATGGAGACCGCCTTCGGCCTGTGGGACACCTGGGGCGAGGAGGCGTTGGTCCTGGACCGGGTGGAAGGGCGGTTCGCCGATCCTTCCCGGGTGCGCCGCCTGGACCACAGCGGCGAGTGGTTCAAGTCCCGGGGCCCACTGACCGTCCCACGCTGCCCTCAGGGGCGGCCGGTAATCATCCAGGCGGGACAGAGCGGCCGCGGGCGGGAGTTCGCCGCCCGGTGGGGTGAGCTGGTGTTTGTAATCGTTCCCACCCTGGAAGCCTGCCGCGTCCACCGCATGACCATCCGGGAAAAGGCCGCCGACCAGGGCCGCGACCCGGACACGGCCATCGTATCGCCGGCGGTCTACGTAGTGGTCGACGAAACCGAAGACCGGGCGCGGGACAAGCTGGAGGCGTTGAGAGCGCTGGCCCATCCGATGGACTCGGTGGTGCTGCTGTCGGAGGTCTTCAACTACGACTTCTCAGCCCATCCGCTGGACGAGCCCCTTTCCGACGACGTGCTGGGATCGATATCCGGCCTGAGGGGTTTCCTCGACCGGGTCACGCAGCGCAGCGCCGGGGGCAACCCATCGGTGCGGGACTTCATCCGATTCAGTGGGCGGGGGACGCTGGACGAGTTGCCCACCTTCGCGGGCACTTCTGCCCAAGTGGCCGATGGCTTGGAAAAATGGTTCCGGGAGGGGGCTTGTGACGGATTCGTGCTGGCGGCTACCCACATCCCGGGCGCCTACGAGGACTTCGTGGAGATGGTGGTCCCGGAATTGCAGCGGCGGGGATTGTTCCGCACTGGCTACCGGGGAGCGACCCTGCGGGAAAACCTGGGTCTGGAGCGGCCCGAAGCCTGGAGCTAGGGAGCGGTACTCTCCCGCTGCAGGCTTTCCAGGGATTCCACCGAGACGGTGTCGGGGCCGATCAATTCCTGGAGCCGCTGGTCCAGGTCGGAGCAGTACTCGGTGCTGACCACGGGAAGCTCCATCAGCACCCGCCGCCCGCCGGTGTAGATTTCCAGGTGGACCCGGTCCTTCCCGGGGTACTCCAGCAACACTTTGATCACTTCCCGGAGCAGGTGGGCGTCCTCGATGGCGTCATCCGATTCCCGGATCTGGAGCACCACCGATTGGCCTCCGCCATCGCCGGATGATTCATCGGGCGGAGGCGGGACTTGGGCGGCCCGGCTTTCGTTTCCGTTGCGGGCGGATTTCCCTTTCCCGTTTCCGTTCACCTGGGTCGCCGGAGACTTGGCGGTGCCGTTGGAGTGGCCGTTGACACTACCGTCATGCCCGTTGACCGGAGCGGTTTCCGGTGGGGGAGGTGTAACTGAAGACATCGGCTCCGCCGGGGACTCGCTGATCATTCCCTTGCCCTTGCCGTTAGTCTCTGGTCGAGGTGGGTTGGGCAGCTCTTTCCAAGGCGGCGGGTCCGGTTCAGGAGCCATTGCTTCGGCAGCAGGTGGTGAGTATTCCTCGAGGTCGTCGCAAGCTAGGGAGTACTGGTCCCCCCGCAGCCGCAGCTTCCCATCGACCTTGACCAGCTTGCCTTCCTGCCAGCGCCCGGCCGTCCGCTCCAAGACGTCGGGCCAGACCATGACCTCCGCCGGGCCGCCCAGCAGGTCCAGGGACACTACGAGGAATTTCTTCTGCTCCCGGGTGTACCGCTCGGTGACGGAGGAGATGTGGCCCAGCAGGGTCAGCGACTGCCCGTTCATCTCTTCATTCAGGTCGTCCAGGGATGAGACAGCGTCGCCGGCTTCCAGGTTCGCCAGCTCGAAGAGGGGATTGTAGGTCAGTGGAACGCCGATGAGTTCCCGCTCCCAGTTGGCTTTCTCCTCCGGGGTCGCGTCCTTCCCCGTGAGCTCGATTCCCGGGAGGCTCGCACCCGAACCGCTCCCCATGGCATCGAACATGCTGGTCTGGCCGGAATTCCGGATGCGGGACTCCATCTGCGCCGCTCCAAGAATCTGGTCGATGGAGGCCAGGACGGACCCCCGGGTGCCCAGGGAGTCGAAGGACCCGGCCTTGACGAGGCTCTCCAGGGTGCGGCGGTTCAGTGCGCTGACGTCGGCCCGCTTGCAGAAGTCGTCAATGGACTGGTAGGGGCCGTTAGCCTTGCGTTCCTCCACGAGAGGCCGGACCGCACCCTCTCCGACGGTCTTCACCGCTGCCAGTCCAACCCGCAGGGCGGGCTGGGGGCCCGCCTCCCGGTCGATTACGAAGAACTCACCAGAACGGTTGATGTCCGGCGGCAGCACCGGGATCTTCAGCTTGAAGCACTCGTTGATGGCGTTGACCACCTTGTCTGTGTGGTCCAGCCGGGAGTTGAGCACCGAGGCCATGTACTCCCGCGGGTAGTGGGCCTTGAAGTAGGCAGTCCAGTAGGAGATCAGGGCGTAGCTGACGCTGTGGGCCTTGTTGAAGGCGTACCCGGCGAAGGGCTCGATGAGGTCGAAAACCTTCACCGCGATGTCTTGTCCGAATCCCTTGCCCCGCGCTCCCTCGATGAACTTGTCCCGCTCCTCGGCCATCAGGGACGCGATTTTCTTCCCCATGGCCTTGCGGACCGTGTCTGCCTCTCCCAGGGAGTATCCCGCAAAGCTTTGCAGGATAAGCAAAACTTGGTCCTGGTATACGATGACCCCGTAGGTCTCGTCCAGCAGGTCCTTCATGCTGGGGTGGGGATAGGAGATAGGGATTTGGCCGTGCTTGGCGCCGATGAAGGTGTCGATGTGCTCCATCGGGCCGGGGCGGTACAAAGCGATCATCGCCGCGATGTCCTGCAGGGTGGAGGGCTGCAGGTCCTTGATGTACCGCTGCATTCCCGCGCTTTCCAGCTGGAAGACCTCGGTGGTCTTGCCTGAGGAGAGCAACTCGAAGGTCTCCTCATCGTCTAGGGGAAGCCGGGAAATGTCGATCTTGATTCCACGGGTCTCGTCGAGGAGCTTGACCGCCCGGTCAAGGATGGTCAGGTTGGTCAGGCCCAGGAAGTCCATTTTGAGCAGGCCCAGTTTAGCCACCGGGTCCATAGAATACTGGGTCATCATCACTGGGCTGTTCTCGTCCCCCCGGGATGGACGCTGCAGCGGGACCGTCTGGGTCAGCGGCTCGTCGGCGATGAGCACTCCCGCGGCGTGGGTACTGACGTGATGGACAATTCCCTCGAGGCCCTTGGCGTTGTCCACCAGGGTCTTGACGGGCTCCTCGTTCTGATAGGCGTCGTAGAATTCCTGGTTGGCCGTCATGGCGTCGTCCAGGGTGCGGGACTTGAACGGCACCATGCGGGCGACGCGGTCGACGTCGCCGTAGCTCATGCCCAGGCCTCGCCCCACGTCCCGCAGCGCGGCCTTGGCGCCCATCGTCCCGAAGGTGATTATCTGGGCCACCTTGTCCCTGCCGTACCGGTCGATTACGTAGTGCAGCACCTCGTCCCGCCGGTCGTCCTGGAAGTCCATGTCGATATCCGGCATTTCCTTCCGCTCGATGTTCAGGAAACGCTCGAAGACTAAACGGTATTCCAGAGGGTCGACGTCGGTGATGCCCAGGCAATAGAGGGCTACGCTGGCTGCTGCACTCCCCCGGACACCGAACAATATGTTCCGTCGTCGGACGAAGTCGATGATGTCCCACACCACCAGGAAATAATTGGCGAACTGGGTCTGGCGGATAACCTCCAGCTCGTAGCGGAGCCGCTGCTCCGCCTCGGGAGACGGCCCCCGGTAGCGTTCGCGGAACCCGTTCCAGCAGAGCTGCGCCAGGTACTCGTCGGCATCCATGTCCCCGGGAGTCTGGTACTTGGGAAGGTGGGTCTGCCCGAAACCCATCTCCACGTTGCACATATCCGCGACGAGCTGGGTGCGCTCCAAAGCATCGGGGAAGTCCGGGAAAAGCTGGGCCATCTCCGCGGCGCTCTTGATATAGTAGGAGCGGTCCTCCATCTTGAGCCGCTTTTCATCGTAGACGTTCGTGTTCGTCTGTATGCAGATGTAGACGTCTTGGTACTCGGCGTCCGCTTGCCGCACGTAATGGGCGTCATTGGTGATGACCAGTGGAATGTCCAGGTCGCGGCTGAGTGTTACCAGGCCGTTGTTGATGGTGGACAGGGACGGGACATCCTCATGGCGCTGCAACTCCAGGAAATACCCGTCGCCGAAGATTTCCTTATACCATCCTGCGACCCGCCTGGCCTCGTCCATGTTGCCATCGGCCAGGTAGCGGGGCACTTCGGCGGAAGCGCACCCGGACAGGCATACCAGGCCATGCCGGTACTGCTCCAGGATCTCCCGATCCACCCGGGGGCGGTAGTGGAACCCTTCCAGGTGGGCCATAGTGACCAGCTGCATCAGGTTGCGGTAGCCGGCGTTGTCGCGCGCCAGCAGCACCAGATGGTAGGGGCTGCGCTCCGTCGCGCCGCGGTCGGAGCGGTGGTTGTGGGCGACATAAGTTTCGCAGCCGATGATGGGCTTGATGCCCCGTTCCTTGCACTCGGAATAGAAGTCCACCGCGCCGTACAGCGAACCGTGATCGGTTATCGCCAGCGCCTTCATTCCGAGCTGGCAGGTCTGGTCGACCAGATCCGGAATCCGGCTGATGCCGTCCAGCATGCTGTATTCGGTGTGGGTGTGTAGGTGGGTGAACACGGTCGCGGCGGCCTCCCCTTTAGCCCCTGGAATGTCCCCCCGTAGGAGCCTCCAATTATACCCCAGCCGGGGCTTCGCCGGACGTTATGAAACCTGGATATTCTGGGTGAGTTTCTCTACCAATGGTGAGTTCCAGCTTGGTTAGCCCGGTAGGAGGAAGTCGGCTTCTAAGCTAGATCCAAAGAAAAAGCAGGCTGCCAACTAGGCAGCCTGCCGGGTGTTAAACCGTCGGGACTGGTCGGTTTGGCGGAATTACTCTTCTTCCTCCTCTTC
This sequence comes from Dehalococcoidia bacterium, assembly GCA_965203675.1. Classification (GTDB taxonomy): domain Bacteria; phylum Chloroflexota; class Dehalococcoidia; order Lucifugimonadales; family UBA3495; genus CATOSK01. The sequence goes on from CBDBDE010000002.1 coordinate 668,863, forward strand.
CATCTGCTGCCGGGACACGGCCCGGGCCACGTCAGGACTGATCCTGCTCAGGGAGGGAGCGTCACCCCAGGTCGAAGCTTCGACGTAGTTCTTGAAGTCCTTGGTCGCCCCGCAGGTCTGGCATACGCCTGGGCTGAAGGGTCCGGACGCAGCCTGGATGACCCAGTGGTGACGGCACTCGGGAGTGTCGAGTAAGACCTCGCTTTCGGGATTGACCGGCGCCAGAAGCGCTTCAGTAGTCATTTCTCATGACCTCCATAGGTTAGGGTGGAAACGTTATCACATGACTATTGTAGTGTCAATATGCCGTTTTTTATAGACGTATTTCGTCTACAAATACCCGCGTAACATTCATTGGGCGACTTCCTGCGGTTTCCGCCAGATTGGTACTACGTAGCGGAGGCGCTATCGGTTGCATTGGAATAAGCGGTGTTGAAGCCGGCGACGTAAAGAACAGCGGAAGGGCATTGCCCATCCCCGTTGGAGGCTACTGGGGAAGTTGCGGAAGGAGGAGTTACAGGCTGGCTTCCACCTTCTGCGTAACCACTCGGGTCACGCCCCAACCGGCCAGCCAGGCCGAGTGGCGTCCGTCCCCTCCGGCCACGAACACCTCCACGTCGTCGGGATGGGGCACCACCGGGACCATCGTATCCGGGTTGGACTCGTTCACCCAGGACGGCCAGTTCTTGTTACCCCAGTGGGCGATGCCCCGCAGGCTGTCCACTGGCATCCGCGCGTTCTCGTAGACGTACCGGCGGACATCCGCCTTGGACAGTCCTGCGTCGCTCATCTCGTGGGCGTGTTCCGGGCAGATGATCAGGGTCATCTGCGCCCCGGTGCCAATCTGGTAGTAATTGGCGAACCCGGCGGCCCGGATAGCCTGAACCAGTGTATTAAGCACCGCCTTCCCCTCGTTCACTGTTGTCTCCATTATGGGGTACATGGCACGGATGGCTGTGATGGTGACCATACTCTCGCCTGGGTCCAGCCCCATCTCCACGTGGCGCGGTTCCCAAGGGCTGCGGAACTCATTCTCGGCAAAGCAGAAGGTGAACCTGCCCGGCAGGGCCAGTGTTGCCTTGTCCATCTCGCCGGGGATCAGCCCCGCCACGTTGCGGACGACCAGCCGCAGCGCCCGGCCGATCACGGCGTTAGCCCGGTATCCCGGACCGAAGCACCCGGAATCGCCGTTGATCCCGAGCTGCTCCGCGATGGGGCCGTTGACGATGATCACCGGGGCAGCCCCTCCGGTGGTTGCCTGGCACCCCGCCAGGTTGAAGGCGGGCTGCATTATTGCCCGCACCGACGCCACGACCACGGGAAAATGCTCAGGGCGGCATCCGGCCATCACTGCATTAATGGCTATCTTTTCCAGCGTCGCCGGAGCGTTGCGGGGCTGGATTACTCCCAGGGACCTTGATGGGTCCTCGCCAAAGGGGCCCAGCATCTCCCGCACCGCGTCCTCGGTGGCCGGGACAACCGGCAACCCATCGGTCCAGCCCTGCTCCTCGTAGTAGTCCTGAATGACATTAAAAGAATCGGCAACGTCGTGCCGCGTGGAACGAATGGGAACGGAAGGCATCGGCTACTCTCCCCGGCTCGGTGTGGGCAGGAACGGGATGATCTTGTCAACCAGAGAGGCCAGGTTCCGCGTCTGGATCCAGACGTGCCCGTCCCCCTGGAACTTCATCACCAGCCCCTCGCCGCCGCCGATCAAGGAGCGCAGTCCGCCCACCTTGCCGATGGAGTAGCTCACATCGTCGGTGAAGGCCACCAAGTGGCCGGTGTCAACCACCAACTCCTTGCCCGGCTCCACCGCCAGTTGCTTGATCGCCCCATAGGAGTTGTAGAAAACTTCCCCTCTGCCCCTCTCTGCGTAGGTCCGCAGGAAAAAGAGGCTCTCTCCGCTGAAGATCCCCCGGAACCCCTGAAACTGGGAGTCAGTGGCGACGTTCTCGGTGCACGCCAGGAAGGAACTGCCCTGGATGAACAGGTTCTGCCCTGGCTCCAGCGGGAAAGCGCCGATGTCCCCCGGAGTGGACGGAGCCAGGCTCACCATTCCTCCGCCCCGCTCGGCCGTGAAGGTGTTAATGAAAAAGGACTCGCCGCCCAGCATCCGCCGGATGCCCCGGAACAGTCCTCCGCCAGCCGAACCAGTCTTCATCTCCACGCCTTGCTGGGCCACCATGGCCCCTGGTTCCGCCTTGATGCTTTCCCCAGGCTCCAGGTCGACGGTCAACAGCGCGTAGCTGGGGTCGAACTCAATCGTCGTTTTCACAATTCACACCCTCCCTGATTCGGACAAAGCAAGGCCCCGGCCCAACGTTGTTGCCTGCTCGGCTTGGCCGGGACCTCGGATACTTGATTTACGCTCCCCTCGCGGGGTTTGGATTGATCTCAGGATTTGGTCAGCAGCCCTACGATTTCCTCGGCGTACTCGTGGGCCAACTGGTGAACGCCTTCGACCGTGCGGGATGCCAGCGGGCTGGGAAGGATGACTATCCGCGCCTCGGGCATTCCCAGGGACGCGGCCCTGGTGTGGGCCGCCCTGGTGAAGGAACTGGTAATGACGCTGACCGAGGGCAGGCCCCGGGACTCGGTGATGACTGTGTCGTGGAGACCCCACGCTGTGCAGGAGCCTCAATCGGCAATGCCGTGTACAACGGCGTCACACTCCTCGATCAGGGAGTTGATCGTCTCGTCGGAGCAGGGAGCGCTGAAGGAAAACTTCTTGGCGTAGATTACCTTCTGGGCGTTGTACTCCTGCTCCAGGATGGTCTGCAGCTCTTCCAGGAACTTGTCGGAATGGAACTTGGTGTTCTCCAGCAGGCCGATGACCTTCCCTTCCAGGCTGGGCAGACCGGCGCTCATGCCCTGTTCTTCGGGAATATCCTCGGGTCTGGGGTCCAGTACCTGTATTGTTCGCGTTTCCGTTGCCATAAATGGATACCTCGTGGTGGTCCTGGGATGGATGTTGATTGATTTACCCGCTCCTAGTAAAAGACCGCGTTGCCCGTGCCCCCGCCGGCAGCTATGACTTCTCCAGTGATCGCCTCCGCCTTGTTGGATGCCAGGAAGACGGTGAAGAAGCCGATCTCCGAAGCGTCCACCATCCGGCAGATGGCGTTCCCCGAGGCTGAACCGGGCGCGAAGTCGTTGGCTTCCACCTCCTCGGGGGTGATGCCCTGCTGCTCCGCCCGGGACCCCAGCATCACCGCGGTCCGCTCGGTGCGGGTCGTGCCCGGGTGGATGCAGTTGACCGTTATCCCGAACCTCCCCAGCTGGTTGGACAGGGTCTTGGTCATGTGCACCAGCGAGACATTCCGCGCGCCGCCGCTCAGGTTGCCGGCGTTTCGGGCGTTGCCGCCGCTGATGTTGATGATGCGGCCGAAGCCCTGCTCCTTCAGGTGGGGAATGGCCGCCTTGGCGCAGCGCAGGGCTCCGACGTACTTCACGTCGAAGTCTCCCATCAGCGCATCCTCGTCCACCGTCTCCACTGGACCAATGGCATTGGGCGACCCGCCGGGAAGGGAGGCGCTGTTGACCAGGATGTGCAGTCCCCCTAGCTGTGAGACGGCCGAGCCCATGACCCGGTTGACCTGGTCCGTGTCGGTTACATCCAGCTGCATGGGAATGCAGCGGCGGCCGGTCTCATCCTCGATCTCCCGGGCCGTCTGCTCCAGTTGGTCCAGGGTTCGGGAGGCGATGACGACGTCACAGCCCTCCCTGGCCAACTCCCGGGCGATGGCCTTGCCGATGCCCCGCCCGCCGCCGGCCACGAAAGCCTTCTTGCCTTCCAGTCCAAAATCCATTGTCAAACTCCTTCAGTGGCCTTGTCCAGACAAGTGCGGACAGGGCTTCCATCTAGCTGGCAGGTAGTCTACTCACTTCCAAATGGGGCGTCAAACGACTTGCCCGGGAAAATTCCCGCCCATCAGTTGAGGTTTCTGAACAGGAATGGCGGCAGTTCGTACGGCTTTTCCTCCCCATTGAAGACCACCGGCTCTTCCGGCAAGACTGCGTGGGGAACCTCCAACTCCTCCCCTTCGTCCAGCCCCAGCTTTGCGGACAACGAGTCCAGCTTGGGACATTCGTCAATCGCGGCCTGGAATTCTCCAACTCTGTCCTTGATCCAACGGCCCGTTTCTTCGTTTGCCCTTGCCACGCAGTCCCGCCGTTTCTTGACCTCCAGGATTTTTTCCAGCCTGCGGGCCAGGCCCCTCCACGCTTCCGTAGGCGGGCAGGTCGGCGGGGGCAGACCGATCCCCAATTCCTCATCCACATCATCAAGGAAATTGTCCTTGACTGTGAAATGGGGAAATTCCCACTGGACCTTCCTGTACCCGCAGGTCAAACAGACCCACCCGGTCTGCACTGAACCATCGTCCTTTTGCTGCCTGAACCCTGTCTGCTCGAATTTGTGCTGTTCTGTCTGCAACATGATCGTCCTCCACGTCCTGAATTTGCTTCCCAAAGCAAAACGCCCCGACGAATCCGTCAGGGCGCCAGTCTAGCCAAAGAAAAAGACCCCTCGCCCGGAGGGGTCTCGCCTTGGTTGGTGCTAAGGTATTTTTATTTTGCCGGCAGAGTCAAATCGAATTAGCTCGGCATTTTTTTGGATTTTCCAGGTGCATTTCTCTCGGTTGGCGGTTCCCGTCACCCCGCCATCTGGAAAAACTTCCCCTCCGTCTTGATAGCCGGGGCCACCACCATATCCGCCTTGTGCATGTCGCTGATGGTGTACGCGCCGCACATTCCCATCGCAACCCGAAGGGCTCCCACCAGGTTCTGGGTGCCGTTGGTCACCGAGGTCGGCCCGTACATTATCTGCCGGAGCGACCCCTTGGTGCCCACGTCGATGCGGGTCCCCCGGGGAAGCTCGGGATGGGCGTTGGCCATGCCCCAGTTGAACCCCCGGCCCGGCGCCTCCTCGGCCTGGGCGAAGGGTGTTCCGATCATCACCCCGTCGGCGCCGCTGGCGATGGACTTGCAGACGTCGCCTCCGGTGCGGATACCCCCGTCGGTGATGACCGCCACGTAGCGGCCGGTCTGCTCGAAATAGTCCTCCCGGGCCGCGGCGCACTCCAGTGTTGCCGACACCTGCGGGACTCCTACGCCAGTCACCTCCCGGGTGGTGCAGGCCGCCCCCGGACCAACCCCTACCAGCACGCCGTCAACCCCGGTCTGCATCAGTTCCAGGGCTACGTTGTAGCTGACGCAGTTGCCGACCACCACCGGCACCTTCAGGTTCTCCATCAACTCCGAGAACACCAGGCCCCGGTAGCTGTTGGACATGTGCCGCGCCGTCGTCACCGTGGACTGCACGAACACGATGTCCGCGCCGGCTTCCACTGCCACTGGACTCAGCCGCTTGGTCGTCTGGGGGGTAAAAGAAACGGCGCACACCGCGCCGGACCTCTTGATTTCCTGTACCCTCGAGCCGATCAGGTGCTCCTGAATCGGCTCCGAGTAGACCTGTTGGAGGTACTCGGTCACCTCCGTCTTGGACATGGAGACGATCTCTTCCAAAACCGAATAGGGATCGTCGTAGCGGGTGTAGACGCCCTCGGCGTTCAGGACGCCCAGCCCGCCCATCTCGTGCATCAGGGTGGCGAACCTGGGCGACACGGTCCCGTCCATTGCCGAGGCCAGGAAGGGTGCCTCAAAGACGTGCCCACCCAGGGTTAGCCTCGTATCCGCTAGTTCAGGGTTGATGGTAACGTCCCCGGGAACAATGGCCACTTCATCGAAGCCGTAGGTCTGGTCGAGTTGTTTCAAGAGACGCCGTCCCATAAACCGTACCTCCTCCCAGGCTGGTTGTGCGCAAGATATTGCGGAGAATTTTGCTACCGAAGGGCCCAAAAGTCAACATAATTCGTAAACGTTTATTGAGCCGCTTTAGCCTACTGGATTCGATGGAAACGTTATCGTAACGGGCCTCCTTCTTGCGAAAGAAGCTTGGATACTTGCGGGTTCCGTACTCGCTAGTTGTTCATTGGCTGCATCTCCAGGCCATGTTATTCCAAGTCTTCCCACTCCGGTTCCTCTGGCTGTCCGTCCCGTTGTGCACCGGGATGGCCCCAAATCTCCCGGATCGCCTGCCGTACCGTGCGTGCCTTGACCATTTCCAGCGACGTTCCCTCATGGCCGGTTCCCGCCGCTTCCCGCCCAGCCGCCTCCGGGACCACCGCCCGGTTCAGCCCCAGCCGTGCCGATTCGGACAACCTGCGCTCCATCTGTGGAACTGACCTCAGCTCCCCGCTCAACCCCACCTCGCCCAGCACCACTGTGCCCGGCTCCAACGGGCGGTTGTACAGGCTGGACGCGATTGCCACCAGGACCCCCAGGTCCACCGCCGGCTCAGTCACTCGAAAGCCTCCCGCCACGCTGACTATGATGTCCTGCCCAGCCAGGTCCAGTCCCGCCCTCCGTACCGCTACTGCCACAAGCATCAAGAGCCGGTTGTAGTCAACTCCGTTTGCAACCCGACGGGGCACCGGCGCATAGGACGGCGACGTCAACGCCTGCACTTCCAGGAGCAGCGGCCGGCTTCCCTCTAGGATCGGCACCAGGGCCGAGCCGACGGCCCGGTCATACCTCTGGGAGAGCAGTGTGTGGGACGGGTCGGGAACCTCCGCCAATCCCCGCCCGGTCATCTCGAAGACCCCGACTTCCTGCGTTGACCCGAAACGGTTCTTGCCGCACCGTAGCAGCCGGTAGGCGTTCAGGTCCTCGCCATCCAGGTAGAGGACGGTGTCCACCATGTGCTCCAGCACCCGCGGGCCCGCCAGGGAGCCGTCCTTGGTCATGTGCCCCGCGATGAGCACCGGAACGTCGCGCTGCTTGGCCCACCGCAGCAGCCGTAGCCCGCACTCCCGCACCTGTACCACACTGCCCGGCCCCGAGGGAGCGTCCCGGGTGTAGAGGGTCTGGATGGAGTCCACGATCGCCAGGCTGGGCTGGCTCTCCTCTAGCCGGGCGAGAATCTGTTCCACGTCCGTTTCCGAGAGCAGGAAGATTCCGTCTCCCGGCAGGTCGAGCCTTCGGGAGCGGAGGTGGATCTGGTGGGCAGACTCCTCTCCGCTGGCGTAGACCACCGATCCACCCGACGCAGCCAGGTAGCGGGCGATCTGCAGTAACAGCGTTGACTTCCCAACCCCGGGCTCGCCCGCCAGCAGGGACACGGACCCCGGCACGATCCCGCCTCCCAGGACCCGATTGATTTCCTCGGAGGGTAGGGGGATGCGCGGCTCGCCCCCGGGGCGCAGTTGCGACAGCTCTTGTAGCGGTTCCGGTCCGCCCTCTCGTCGCGAGGAAATCCAGGACGGATTGGGCAGTCTGTCTGGAGCCCGGGTTGTCTCCGCTAGGGGCTGGGCCGACCCGCATCCCGGAGCCGGGCAAAACCCCATCCAGCGTGGGCTTTCGTAGCCGCATTCCCGGCAAAGGAAGATTGTTCGCGCTTCTCTTGGGCGGGGCATAACCCGGCCATTATAACAATCGAGGCCCCGAATGCTCGGGGCCTCGCGTCATGGGCTTGTGTCCCCTAACGGGGGGCTTGAATCTACGATACGGCCACCGGCTCGGCCTCGACGGACTTGGCGTAGATCATTATCTTGCCGTCCTCGTCCATATCGACGACTGCGGTGTCCCCCGCCTTGATCCGGCCTCCCAACAACTCGTCGGACAACCGGTCCTCGACTTCGTTCTGGATCAGCCGGCGCAACGGCCGCGCTCCCAGCACCGGGTCAAAGCCGTTCTCTCCGAGGTACACCTTGGCGGCCTCTGTGAGCTCCAGGTCCACCTGCTTGTCCTCCAGTTCCTTCCGGACAAAGCCCATCATCAGGTCGACAATCGCCAGAATCTCGTCCCGGTCCAGTTGGTGGAACACGATGGTCGCGTCCAGCCGGTTCAGGAACTCGGGGCGGAAGAAGCGCTTGACTTCCTCCATCACCTTGTCCTTCATCCGTTCGTAGGACTGGGAGCTGGTCTGGGCGTCGTCGGCCTTGACCGCGAATCCCATGGTGGTGTCGCGCTTGATCAGGTCGGAGCCCAGGTTGCTGGTCATGACAATGATCGAGTTGCGGAAGTCCACCCGGCGGCCCCGGGCGTCCGTCAACTGGCCGGCATCGAAAATCTGCAGCAGGACGTTGAAGATCTCCGGGTGGGCCTTCTCAATCTCGTCCAGCAGGATGGCGCAGTAGTTCTTGCGCCGGACGGTCTCGGTCAGTTGGCCGCCTTCGTCGTAGCCCACGTATCCCGGGGGCGCTCCGATGAGCCGGGCCACCGTATGCCGCTCCTGGAACTCGGACATGTCCAGCCGGACCATGTTGTCCTCGTCCCCGAACATGAACTCGGCCAGCGCCCGCACCAGCTCCGTCTTGCCCACGCCCGTCGGGCCCAGGAACAGGAACACGCCAATGGGATGCCTGGGGTCCTTAAGCCCGGCCCGGGCGCGCCGGACGGCCTTGGATATGTTCACTATCGCCTCATCCTGGCCGATGATGCGCTTGTGCAGGTCGGCTTCCATGTGCAGGAGCCGCTCCGTTTCCTCCTGGGCAAGTCTGGTCACCGGAATGCCAGTCCACATGCTGACCACTTCCGCGATGTCGTCCTCTGTGACGTAGGTGCGCTCGCTGTTGCGCCCTTCCTGCCATTCCTTTTCCAGGTTGTCCAGGTTCTGGTTCAGGTTCAGCTCCCGGTCTCTCAGCTCGGCCGCGAACTCGTACTGCTGGGAGGCGATGGCCTCGTCCTTTTCCTTTCGGACGTTGTCCAGAACCTGCATGGCGTCCTTGACCGACGCCGGAGTTGCGCTGCCCCGAAGCCGTACCCGTGAGCCCGCCTCGTCCAGCAGGTCGATGGCCTTGTCCGGCAGAAACCTGTCGGGGAGGAACCGGATTGCCAGGTTCGCCGCGGCCTTCAGGGCGTCCTCGGTGTACTCAACGTTGTGGTGCTCCTCGTACCGGTCTTTCACCCCCTCCAGAATCGAAAGCGTGTCATCCTGGCTGGGTTCCTCCACGCGGACTGGTTGCAGCCGGCGTTCCAGCGCCGGGTCCCGCTCCACGTACTTCCGGTAGTCGTCCATGGTTGTGGCGCCGATGCACTGGATCTCGCCACGGGCTAATGAAGGCTTCAGGATATTCGATGCATCTACCGCGCCCTCGGCCGCGCCCGCCCCCACTAGGGTATGAATTTCATCGATGAAGAGGACGCAGTTCCCGGATGCCTTGATCTCTTCGATGACCTTCTTCAGCCGTTCCTCGAACTCGCCCCGGTACTTGGTGCCCGCGACCAGCGATCCCATGTCCAGGGTAACCAGCCTCTTGCCCTTCAGGGTGTCGGGCACTTCCCCGTTGCTGATATTCTGCGCCATCGCCTCAACGATGGCCGTCTTGCCCACCCCCGGCTCACCCACTAGGACCGGATTGTTCTTGGTGCGCCGGCTCAAAATCTGGACCACTCGTTCCAGCTCGGTGGACCGGCCAATCACCGGATCCAGCTTGCCAGAGCGGGCCGCGACGGTCAGGTCTATGCCCAATTGGTCCAGGGTGGGGGTGCGGGTGGTGTTTCGGGAACCCTGCTGTCCCGTGGTGGAGCTGTTGCTCAGGATGCGGTGGGTCTCCGCCCGCACCTTCTCCAGCGTTACGCCCAGGCTCTCCAGCACGCCGGCGGCCACGCCCTCGCCCTCCCGCAGGAGGCCGATGAGCAGGTGCTCGGTGCCTATATATGTGTGGTTCATCCGGCGGGCTTCATCCACCGCCAACTCGACCACCTTCTTGGCCCGGGGGGTCAGGCCAATCTCGCCTTGGGTGGGCTTCTCGCCGCGGCCGATGATGAACTCGACGGCCGAGCGTACCTTCGTCAGATCAACGCCCAGGCCCGACAGGACCCGGGCGGCCACCCCTTCAGTTTCGCGTACCAGACCCAGCAGAATATGTTCGGTCCCTATGTAGTTGTGGTTGAACCGCTGGGCTTCTTCCTGCGCCAGCGACAGAACCCGCCGGGCCCGTTCGGAAAATTTCTCAAATCTGCTTCCCATAATTCCACTCCTTATGGGTTAGGGTGGGTACTCCGGGTTGCATCAGCCGATTCCCTCGTCCCAAGATCCAGACTGGAACTATAAGGTTGCTCACGGCTTTCCGCAATGCGCCCCCGCCCCGCTCATCGCCTGTGGCGGGTGAGGGCGTCGCTTTCCTGCTTAAAGGCCAATTATATGGTAGGGGTATGACCGTGTAAAGGAACGGGACCCGCGGTTTGACCGCCGAAAGAGGAAAAGGGAGTAGGGGATATCACAGGAACAGGGAGATGATTCCGGTTCCGTGGTGCAGGCGGTTGTTGAGGCCGGTTCCTTCAAGTCAATGCCTTCTGCCTTGAAGATAAGGCAAACAAAAACCCGGCGGTGACCTATTTTCCCACTCCGTCACCAGAGCAGTATCGTCGGCGCTGGGGCGTTTCACTTCCGTGTTCGGGATGGGAACGGGTGGGTCCACCCCGCTAGAACCACCAGGAATCAACGCCCGCCAGTATGCACCATTTTTCACATTCTGGCAAGGGGTTTTATCTCGGGGAGAGAAGTGCAAAAGTCCGAAATAACTAATCGGAATTATTGCAAGGCTTGATGAAGGGAGATGTGAGGTGTGAGGAGGAACCCGTTCAGCAGCAGGAGAGCAGGGATCCTCACTTAACTCCACCCTAATTCTGCCCAAATAATGGGTTCCACCTCAGTCTGTGGTCGGTCTTCATCCAGGATGGAGAGGGCAAGTTCCTCGCCCTATGGGACCCTTGCATCCTAGCCTTCACATTGACAAGACCGGCACCCTCCTCCGGCCGTCACGGCTCACGGACCAGCAAGTCACCGAAGCTGGCCTCTGGATCGCCTATCCTTACTCCAACCCGGTCACCGGGAAGGAAGGCGTCAACCACGTCTGGGTCGTTCGCCACGACGGGGTCTTCATCGGCTTCGGCTGGTGCGAGTAACCCGGCTCAAGCCTCGAAGTACGCCCGCCTCACCACCCCAGCATCACCGATTCTTTCCGGGGGTCGGCGCCGCCCCGGTACACCCCTGCCTCCGTGTCAACCACAATCGGAGCGAACCCGTTGCGGATGTCCCACGGCCCGACCTTATCGACCTGGTGTCCCAGGTGGTTCAGGGCATCCAACAGGTCTCGGGAAACCCGGCCCTCCACCTCCAGCCGGTTCGGAAATTCCCGGTGCGGCCAGGGAGACTGGGGAAAGCTGTACCCGCAGTAACGGGGGGCCTCCACCGCATCCTGCACATGCAGCCCGAAGTCCACGATGTTGGTCAACACCTGCAGGTTGCTCTGGGGCTGGCTGTCCCCGCCGGGCGTGCCCAGGGTCATGAATGGCTCCCCGTCCTTTAGCACGATGAAAGTGCAGGGCGTAGTCCTCGGACGCTTGTGGGGGGCCAGCCCGTTGGGATTGGCCGGGTCCAGCCAGAAGTAGCACCCCCGGCAGTTTATGACGATCCCCGTATCCCCCAGCACCATGCCTTGGGAAAGCCCGGCGAAGCTGCTGGGCGTTGCCGAGACCATGTTGCCCGAGCTGTCCGCCGTGGACAGGTAGGTCGTTCCGTCCCCGTCGCCGCCCACCGGCTCCATCACCGGAGCCGCGTCGCCCGCCCTGGCTCCCTCTGCCACCGCCAGCATCTTCCGCGGGTCCCCCGGCGGATAAGACGCCTGCGCCCGGTTCGGATCAATGAGACCCCGGCGGAGGGCCGCGTACTCCTTGGAAAGCAGTCCATCCACCGGCACGTCCACGAAAGCCGGGTCCCCCGCATACCTCTCCCGGTCTGCAAACGCCAGCTTCAATGCCTCCACCTGCAGATGCACCGCTTGGAGGCTGTTATGCCCCAGCGCTGCCAGGTCGAACCCCTCCAGGATGTTCAGCGTCTCCAGCAGGGCGATCCCCTGGGTCCACGTCCGGTTGGTGAAGATTTCATACTCCCGGTAGGTGGTGGAGATGGGTTCCTCCAGCGGCGACTCGTACTCCGCGAAATCATCCAGCGTGTAAATCCCGCCCAGGCCCTCCAGTGCCCTGACCATCCTTTGCGCCACGTCCCCCTTGTAGTACACGTCCCGCGCCGCCCTGATAGCCGCTGCCCGCGTCTGCCCCTGGGACAGCGCCTTCTCCTCAGCCTGGACCATCAGCGCCAGGGAGCGCCCCAGGTCCTTCTGGAAAAAGAGCTTGCCCAGTTCCGGCGGCTTCCCGTTGGCCAGGAATATCCGGGCCGAGTCCGGGTATTTTCTCAGGTTGTCCATCCGCTCTGCCGACCCGATGGCCCGGTTCAGAAGTTGGTACGCGGGGAATCCCTCGGATGCGAAATGCAGCGCGCTTCCTGCCACCTGCCCGAAGGTCATCGTTCCGTACTCGGTCAGCATGGTCAGCAGCGCCGAAATCACCCCTGGAACGGTGCTGCTCAGCACCCCCGGCGGAATCTCTCCCCACCGCTCCATGTACAGGTCGATGGTCGCCGCTCGGGGCGCCCATCCCTGTCCAACCACCGACCGCACCGCCCTGGCCGCCCGGTCGTAAAACAGGAAGGCGACCTCCCCGCCCAGGGTGTAGTGGGCGGTGGGCTCCATGACCCCCGCCGCCAGCGCCGATGCCACGGCAGCATCCACCGCGTTGCCGCCCTGCCACAGGATTCTCATCCCGGTCTGCGTGGTCAGCTGCGTCCCCCCGCCGGCCATCACCCGCGTCCCCCAGACCATGGGGCGGTGGGAATAATCTCCGTAGGGTCCAACCGTGCATCCCGCTGCGCCGTTCACCATCGCGCATCCTCCGTTTCGCAGGCATGACGCCCAATATCTCCGTCGACTTGTCCCGGTTATACCCCTATTCCCCCGCCACCGCAACCGGAGACAACCCGGTTGCCGCCCTGCCTTATACTTACAATTATGAAGCTGGTTAAGCTCGCCGCCATCCTCCTGCTCCCCGTCCTGCTGGGTGGGTGTGCCTATGCCTGCACTACCGGACCGGCGCCCGAGCTCCGCGGTATCGCCGGATGGGTCAACATCTCCGGCACCACCATCGAGGAACAGCGGGGGCGCGTCGTTCTCCTCGACTTCTGGACCTACTCCTGCGTCAACTGCATCCGAACCCTGCCCTACCTGAAGGCCTGGCACGACAAGTACCACCGCTACGGATTGACCACCATCGGCATCCACTCCCCGGAGTTCGAGTTCGAGAAATCCCCGGCCAACGTCGAAGAAGCCGCCCGTACCCACGGGCTGGAGTACCCCATCGCCCTCGACAACCTCTTCGCCACCTGGAACGCCTACGGCAACAACGCCTGGCCCACCAAGTTCCTCATCGACCAGGAGGGGACGGTCCGGTACGCCCGCCGCGGCGAGGGAGCCTACGTCGAGACCGAGGAAGCCATCCGGGAGCTGCTGGAGGAAACTGGCGTTGACCTGTCCCACATTGCCGCCGACACTGCCCCCGACCCGGAGTTCGTGGATGAGGCCTTCGCCGCCGACCCGGCCCAGCGCATCACCCGCGAGCTGTACGCCGGGTATCTCCGCAACCACACCCTCCCTTCATCGTCCTTTGGTACTCTCGTCGGAGGGACCCCGTCCTACATCATGCACCCGGAGTACTATACGGTTGAGGATGGCGAGGTCCTGTACCACGACTTCGAGCGATACTTCAACCACTTTATCTATCTCAACGGTCTTTGGTACAACGGCCCGGAGAGCGTCACCCACGCCCGCGAGACCAGCGGTTTCGAGGACCACGTTGCAATCAAGTTCTACGCCACCAGCGTCAACTCGGTGATGGCCGCCACTCCCCCGGAAGACACCCCGGACAACGCCTCCACTCGGTACCGTTCCGGCAGCCACCGGGTCCGGCTGCTGCTGGACGGAAAACCCCTGGCTCCCGCACAGGCCGGAAGGGATGTCGAGTTCGACGAGCAGGGCAACAGCTACGTCACCGTGGGCGAGCCAGACCTCTACCGACTGGTTGAACTCCCCGAGTTTTCCAGCCACGAACTGAAGCTGTCCGTCAACACCCCCGGGCTCTCCCTCTTCACCTTCACCTTCGGCGCATACCCGGAAGGCCCATGAGGCATTTTCCCGGGAAACCCCATCACTCCAGATCCCATCTGAATTGGGGGTTTGGGGGATGCATCCCCCAACGTAACCCGGTCTTCCAACCCGGCTGGTTCAGCTTCGGAACTACTCATTAAGGAAATGGTGACCCATGACCGCCGCCGATGACTACGCCGCTTATCACAACGCCATCGCCGCCCAGCGGGACCGTATTTATGGAACGGACCGCCCCACCGATCCCTGGACCGGCAAAACCGCCCGCCTCTTCCGCTTCAACCCCTGCCGGGACTTGGAACCCAACCTTGTGGTCATCGCCTCCTATGTGCAGCCGAACGACATGGTAATTGACGTGGGCGGTGGCGCGGGCCGGGTTAGCCTGCCTCTGGCCCTCCGCTGCCGGGAAGCCATCGTCGTCGACCCATCCCCCGGCATGGGCGCCGAATTCGACGCCAGCCGGATCGAAGCCGGCATTCGCAACGCCCGCCGGGTAGAGTCAGACTGGCTTGCCGCCGAGGGGCTCGCCGGTGACGTCGTCTTCTCCGCCGATGTGGCCTACTTCGTGAGGGACATCGCCCCCTTCGTGGAAAAACTCCAGGCTGCCGCCCGCCGCCGCGTCATGATTACTCTCTGGAGCGAGGCCCCGCCCAACAGCGCTGCCACCCTCTTCCGTCTCGTCTACGGCGAAGACCAGGCCCCGGTCCCCGGCTTCCGCCAGCTCATGGCCGTCCTCTGGGAAATGGGCATCCTTCCGGACCTCCGTCTGCTTCCCGAACCGCCCTGGTGGGAGGGTGAACTGCTGGCGACCAGGGAAGAAGCCCTCGACATGGCTGTCGAGGGCCGCTGGCTCCGCGAAGAAGACCGCCCTCGCGCCAGGCAGATATTCGAGGAAAACTTCGACCAACTGTTCAGCACATCCTCCGACGGTTACCGCCCTCTCTGGCGTCCCCCATCCCGCGAACTGCTGATAACTTGGGAGACCGGGTGAAGCCTTTCCCAGCTTGCCGTGCCGGGGGAACCGTCAGAAACCCGCCGCCGGTTGCGTCCCTCTCCGGGCCACTCCCTCCCGCAGCAGCGGGATCAGCTCCCGTCCGTATTCGATGGCGTCGTTCAGGGGATCAAATCCCCGCAGGATGAAGCTGGTGCAGCCGGCGTCGTAGTAGGCCAGCAGCGAGTCCGCCACCTGCCGCGGCGTTCCCACCAGGCAGGTCGTGTTTCCCGCCCCGCCGCTGGCGTATGCAATCGGCATCCACAGCCGCTCGTCATACACTTCCCGCGTCGCTGCGAAGTCGACCAGCCGCTGGGACAGCGCCGATTGCGCCCGTGCCGCCTGCCCCGGCGCGATCTTTCCCCGGGTCGACTCCTCCACCCGCGCCAGGATTCCCCGCGCCCGCTCCCACGCCGCCGCCTCCGTGTCCGCCAGAACCGGCCTCAGCGAGACGCTGAAAGAAAGCTCCCGGCCATGTCCCGCCGCCCGCCGCCGCAGGTCTTCAATCCGCTGCCGGATCGACCCCAGTGGCTCCCCCAGGAAGGCGAAAACGTCCGCCCAACGCGCCCCCACCTCCACCGCCGCCTCCGACGCTCCCCCGAAGAACAGCGGAACGTGGGGCTGCTGCCGGCACCTTACCTGGCTCCGCGCCCCCTCCAAACGGTAGAAGTCCCCCTCGAAATCGAAGGGATCGGTTTCCGTCCACACCCGCCGCATCACGTTCAGGTACTCCGCCGTCCGCCGGTAGCGGTCGTCGTGCCCCAGCCAGTCCCCGTCTTCCCGCTGCTCCGCGTCGCTGCCGCCGGATATGATGTGCAGCGCGACCCGCCCGCCCGTCAGTTGGTCCAGCGTCGCCGCCTTTCGCGCCGCCAGCGTCGGAGCCACGAACCCGGGACGGTGGGCGATCAGATACCCCAGCTTGCGTGTGGCACCGGCAGCATACCCCGCCACCTCGAACCCGTCGGGAGTGCTCGACGAGTAACCCGTCAGCACCATGTCGAATCCGGCATCCTCGTGGGCCTTGGCGAACTCGGCGATGTACTCGCCGTCAACCCCCGGCGGAACCTCCCCGCCGGGATTGATGCTCCCCCCGAAAACGCTCAGGCTGGCCCCGGCCGTGGACGGGTCCTCCCGCTGCACGCCGATCATCCCAACGACCCGCACCTGCCCGGCGGGAACAAAGCTAGGATTCACGCCTTCCATGCATTCCGCGTCCTTGAACATCGCTGGAAGCTACCGGAACGCCGGAATCACATGCCTCCCGAACAGCTCTATTGACTTCATCACCCTGTCGTGGTCAATGGTCTCCGTCTGCATGAGGAACTGCACCTGGTCCACCCCAGTCGCTTCGTGCATCTTCACCGCCTCAATGCAGCTCTGCGGGTCCCCCGCCACGATAACCCCCCGCTCCGCCAGCGTGTCCGCGTCCATGTCCTCCCAGATTCGCTGCGCCAGGGCTGACCCGCCGGACAGGTCGAACTGCGTCGCCGCGCCCTCCTCCGACACTTCCTTCACGTCGATGTAACGCGAAAAGTTGTGCACCAGATGCTCGGGTATACCGCCCCACTGTTCCAGCAGCCGCGCGTAAACGTCCTTCTGGTCCTGCACGTAGGGACGCCCCGGCCCGAAGAAAGTCTTCAGGGAGTTGGCGCAAAGCTCCCTTGCGCTGGCGTTGTCCTCCCCGCAGTACCCGAACAGGGAACTCAACCACTGATTATTGACTTGGGCCCCCACCGGATGAGCTCCCCTGATGTTTTCCCGGTAGTCCCGTATGTACGGCTCCAGCACCGACGGCGCACTGATCCCCAGCGCCATCACCCCGATTCCCTTCTGCGCCGCCAGTTCGTAGGTCGCCGGTTGCAGCGCCGCCACCCAGATCGGCGGATGGGGTTTCTGATACGGCTTGGGCAACACCTCCCGCGGCGGAACTTGCCAGAACTTGCCCTCGTACTCGAAGACTTCCGACTCCCATATCTTCGGAATCATCGTCAGCGATTCTTCCCACATATCCCGGGTATCCCTGGGATCAATCCCCATCCCCGTCTGCTCGAAGGGCGCCGACCGCCCCGTCCCCAAGTCCACCCTGCCACTGGAAAGGTGGTCCACCATCGCCACTCGTTCCGCCACCCGCACCGGATGGTGGTACGGCAGGATAACCACTCCGAATCCCAACCGGATGCGCTTGGTCAGCCGGCTCAGCGCGCCGAAAATCACCTCGGGACAGGGGGATGACGAGAAGGTTGTCAGGAAGTGGTGCTCAACGAACCACACATAGTCGAACCCCATCTCATCGGCCAGGATGCACTGCTCGATGGTCTCTTCCACCACCGCATGATCATCCAGCGTCGGACGCTGCATCTCGTAAGCCAACCCAAACTTCATGACAACACTCCTTGGCTAAATTGGTTGCTGCTGAATGGCCCGTCCACCCTGGCACTACGCCATTGTCAGTCCATTCAGTGGATGTGCGGGGCCGCAATCCCTTAGTAAACGGTAGAAACGTGGGGATACCGGCGTATCTTTTCGTCGGAACTAACCAGTTGACATTGGTTTATTCTGGCGGTTGCCACTATGATCTGGTCGGCCGGGTCGCGATGAAACTCCCCCGGCAACCTGGTCGATTCTATTGCGATTTCAGGAGTCAGTCCGAGGAGAGTGATGCCGGGATAACCGAGCGCCGTTTCAAACCATTCCGGCAAGGCCCAGGGCAGACCCAGCCTGCCCCTCTCTACCAGTTTGGCAATCTCCCAGCAGGAAATTGCGCTAACTGCGATCTCGTTGTCCTCGTTCCCGGAAATGGTTCGTATTTGGTCTTCAGTTAATTGGTCAACGTCAATGGTCCACCAGATCCACACATGGGTGTCCAGCAATATCATTCAGGACTTTCCCATTCGTCCATGTCAACGCCTGCGAAAGGCTGGTGATAATAGTATCCCGACGCCTTTCCGCGCAGAGGATACCGGTCAACCGGCTCGGACTTCCCCGCGAAATGATTGACAACCACCTCTACGTATTCTCCTGCCTGCAACGGCAGACCCGAAACCCTTATCGAGCCATCGTCCTCAACCCTCGTTCGTACCCTAAAGGTGGCCATCTGACTTACTTCCAATTAACCACTGGATGAAATGCGGTCCTTAGCCCGGCCATTTTAACCACGGCACTCTGACCGGGCAACCAAAGGTTCATCGGCATTGCTTGGGATTCGACCTTGAGGCGGTCAATCATCCCCCAACTCCCCCTCCCGCCGCAGGAAAATCCTCGCCAGCCGTATCTCGTCGTAGCTGAACTCCTCCCCTAGGTACTCCCGGACTGGCTTCAGGGCGCTTCCTCCGCATACCTCGAAACCCTTGCGGATCGCTTTCATGCGTGACCCCTCCGGCCGCAGGTGTTCCAAATCCAGCTCCGTATCTTGGTCAACCATTCGGTCAATATGCCCCATCACCGTTGCTAGATTGACTCCGCACCGCTCCGCTATCTCATCAACGCGCAGACCTTGGCCCAGCAGGTCCTTGACCGCTGCCGCCAGGCGGCTCCCCCGTAGCGAGCGGTCCGAGTTGCCGCCTCCTTCGACTCCGTTGGAGCGCCTTCCGGTGGTTCGGACCGTCCGGTCATCAATCCCCCTGGATTGCGCGTACTTCCGAATCAACCCCAGGAACCGCTCCCCGTACTCCTCCAGCTTTATCAGTCCCACACCTGAAATCCGCGAGAAAGTTTCCTCGGATAGCGGGAACAATGAAGCCATCTGCCGAAGGGAAACATCCCCGAAAATCACGTAGGGAGGCACCCCTCGGTTGTCTGCCATCTCCTTTCGCAACCTCCTCAACTCCTCGAACAACGCCCGGTCGTATCCCTCCCAGGCCTGAGGGTCGGAAGCTGGTGCCGTATTCCGTTGAGGGCGGTTCCGTGTCGCCGTCTCGGTAGCGGCAGCCCGCACTCTTGCCAGCGACAGCGTCTGCCGCTCCTGCAGAAACCTTCTCCCCTCCGCCGTGACCGCCAACGTCGGAAACTCCCCCTCGTTCCGGGCCAGAAGCCCCCGGGCTCGCAGCTGGTTGATAATCTCCCGCAGCTGCTTTCGGTCGTAGTCCTTCACGATCCCGTGGACACTCAGCCTGTCGTGCCCCAGTTCAATCACCCTCTTTTCCCGGCTGCCCGTCAGCACTTGTATTACGTGCATCGCACCGAACCGTTGTCCGGTGCGGATCACCGCCGACAGCACCTTCTGGGAAATCTCCGTCGCCTCGAACTCCTCCGCCTTTTCTAGGCAAACGTCGCAGCCGCCGCAGTTCTCCTCTTCCCGGTGTTCCCCGAAATACTCCAGGATGGACCGCCTGCGGCAGGCCGGCGACTCGGCGTACTCCACCATCCGGTCCAGCATCTGCCGCGCATTCCGCTGTTCCGTGCCGTCCTCTATCTGATTGATGAAGTAGCCCTGCTTGACCCTGTCGGCGTATGCATAAAGCAGGACGCACTCCGCGGGCAGACCGTCTCTGCCTGCCCGTCCCGTCTCCTGGTAGTACCCCTCCAGGGACTTGGGCAGGCTGTAATGCACCACCAGCCGGATATCCGGCTTATCGATGCCCATGCCGAAGGCGATGGTCGCCACGATTATCGGCACCCGGTCCCGGATGAAGTCTTCCTGGGTCTGCCTCCTCACCTCCGGCTCCAGCCCGGCGTGGTACGGGCGGGCGGAAAGCCCTCTGGCATTTAGCTCCTCCGCCAACTCCTCCGTTTCCCGCCGGGAAAAGCAGTAGATGATGGTGGACTGGTCCCGCCGCTCCCCCAGCATGGTCAACAACAATCGGAGGTAATTCCCCTTGGGATGCACCGAGTACCTGAGGTTGGGACGGTTGAAGCTGGACAGGAACACCTTGCCGTTCTGCAGGCCCAGTTGCTCGACGATGTCCCACCGCACCCTCTCTGTTGCCGTGGCCGTCAGCGCAATGACCGGGACCCCGGGGAAGTCCTGTCTCAGGCCGCTGAGATTCCGATAGTCGGGACGGAACTCGTGCCCCCATTCCGAAATGCAGTGCGCTTCGTCGATGGCTATCAAGCGCGGATGCGCCCCTTCCAGGAACCGGCGAAATCCCGGAAGCGCCAGCCGCTCCGGCGCGGCATAGAGAATCTTCACCTTGCCTCTCAGTACCATTCCCATGACCGAGTCGCTCTCGGCCCCTGACAGCGAACTGTTGATGAACCGCGCGGGGATCCCGTTGGCGTTCAGCGCGTCCACCTGGTCTTTCATCAAGGCGATCAAGGGTGATACCACCAGGGTGACGCCATCCAGCATCAGGGCTGGAATCTGGTAGCAGATCGACTTCCCGCCGCCTGTCGGCATCAGGACCAGGCTGTCCTGCCCGGACAGGACGTTGGCGATAATCTCCTCCTGCATTGGCCGGAAGCTGTCGTACCCGAAGTGGGATCTGAGAATGTGGAGAGGGGACGAATTGCTGGGCATGAGAAACGCAACTCCACCCTTGGATTCAGCCGTCCGGAGCCGGGTTGAATCTTACGCTAGCGGCCCAGCATGGGGAAGAAGAGGATTGTCAGTTGGGTGGCCGGATCATCGCCGTGACGGTCGGGCGAGGGAAACTCAGGCTTGGTCCCACTTCCGGTCTGTTAGCTTTTCCCACCGCCGCTTCTGCCGGTTGCTCGTGGGTATGAAGTTGATCGGCCCTGGTGAAGTTCTAATAGCTTCCAGTTCTTCCAGCAAGTAACGGGCGTGGTTCATTCCCCGCTGCACCTCCTGTTCGGTGAGAACATCCTCGTAGAAGTTCTGGTGCAGCTTCTCTACCCATGCGTAGGAATCCTTCATCACTTGCTTGCCGGACTCGTCTGCCAGCCACAATACAGCTTCGCTGGTCAGATCGTGGTGTTTGTGGTTCCAGCCTCGCTGTACCGAAACTGACTTCACCGCAGTCGCGACCGCACCCCAGGCTTTCTCACCGGCCTGCAGCAAATCGTCCCGGGCGAATTCCTCGTTAGCCTGGCGCATATAACGCTGGCTTAACTCGTGATATTCGTCGGATTGCGGTGAATTTGCGATACCAGCCATGTCTGTCCTTCGATTCCCGAGCAGTCGGCGAATGATAGCACACCGCCCGGTGTACCCGGGACCGGTTTCCAGGCTCCGGCCTCCTGACCAGCCTTCTAGGCCCCTATCAGCACCACTTCCCGCTGCACTGGCGACGTGGTGAACGGCCCGTCCTCGGACATGAAGGCGTCGATCTCGGAACGCACCCCGAACTCTGGCAGATACACTCCGGGTTCGATGGAAAACCCCACCCCGGGAATGATCCTCCTCGTGTCGTGGGTCTCGAACCCGTCCAGGTTGACCGCCTCCCCGTGCACCTCGTAGCTGATGCTGTGTCCCAGGCGGTGCGTGAAATACTCCCCGTAACCCCGCTCCTCGATATACCCCCGGGCCGCGCCATCGGCCTGCCACCCCTGCACCGTCTGCCCCCTGGTATGACAGTCCTCCAGGAACGCCAGGGCGGCATCCCGCGCCCCGGTCACTATGTTGAAGATCTGCTGGTGCCGCTGCGGGACCCGGTCGCCGATATAGGCGGTCCAGGTAATGTCCGCGTACACGGACTCCGGCGTTGCTTCCCTGGCCCACAGGTCGATCAGCACCCAATCCCCCGGGAGGAATCTGGCGCTCTCCCCCTCCGATGGCTCGTAGTGCGGGTCCGAGCAGTGGGCGTTCGCCGACACTATCGGTCCGTCCGCCGCCTCCAGGCCTTCCTCCCTGAACCTCTCCCGGATGAACTCCGCGATCTCATATTCATCCACGCCCTCGGACAATCGCTCCCCTATGCGCCGGAAGGCCTCGTTCACGATCTCCCCCAGTTTCGCCGCCGCGCGACGGTGGCCGGCCAGTTGCTCCGGAGTCCACCGTTGCGTCGCATACTGCATTACGTCCGCTGACGAGACCACCTCCACCCCAAGGCTCCGCACCAGTTCTACCGTCCCCGCGTCTACCCGTGAAACCCTGGGCAGTTCGTTCATCGGAGAATATTCCATCGCCACCCGGTCCGCGCCCTCCAGCGTCTCCCGCAACCGCTCCAGCAGCGACTCCCGGCCGCTGTATACCGCCGTGGCGACGCCCGATTCCCCGAACTTGCCCGCGTCTACGTGATGGGTCACCACGACCGGGGAGCCTTCCGCGGGAACGTACAGGAAACATGGGCGGGTCACATGCCCGCTTGGCGTGATGGCCTGCCGGAATATGGGATTGGAATGCCGGTAATCGTGAACCAGCCACGCGGGAATGCCTTCTTGCCTGAGAAAAGACTGGGCGTCGTTGATTACCCTGTTTTCGGGCATGAGGTCACCTCCGATGAGTGGGATCTTCGAGGCGACGTGCTTATCTTACCGGACCTGCGGAAGGGCGCCGCCGTCGGCAACTATGGTGGTTCCCGTAATGAAGCTGGACCGTTCCGATGCCAGGAAAGCCAGAACGTCGCCGATCTCATCCGGTCTCCCCAGGCGTTTCATCGGGTACTGTTTCGCGGTCTTCTTCATCAAGTCTTCCACCCGCTGGCCCTCGGCTTGGGCTTCCTCCTCCATGGCCGTTGTGAATACCTCTGTTGCCACCGGCCCCGTGACCACGTTGTTCACGGTAATGTTGAAGCTTGCCAGTTCTTCGGCCAACTCCCTGAAGAACCCCACAATGGAGCGTTCGCTTAGGGCGGACAACGCCGTTCTGGCTCCCGAATCATGGGCCCGGGACGGCAGCAGGTTGATTATACGTCCCCAATGCTGCTGCTTCATGTGGGGAATGACTTCCCTGCTCAGGCGGATCGCGCTGTAAAGGTTCCTTTCCAGCGCCGAACCAATGTGGTTGTCATCCAGTTCCGTGGCTGGCACATCTTCTCGCGCAGCCCCGGTGTGAGTCACCAGGATACCGACCTGGTCGAACCGGTTGTACGTATCCCGCACGACCCGCCGTATATCCCTCTCTTGGGACAGGTCCGCGGGAATGGCGAGGACCCGGTGCTGCGAACCCAGGCGGGCCAGTTCTATTTCAGCCCGACGCAGGGCGGTTTCGTTCCGACCGCAGATGGTGACGCTGGCGCCCTCTTTTGCCAGCGCGGTGGCTACCGCCAGTCCGATACCTCGGGTAGACCCACCCACAATGGCAACCCTGTCCCGAAGCCCCAGGTCCATTTCTGGTCCAGCCTCCTAGCCTTTCCGAAAATTAAACAGCCCGCCAACCATAGCCAAAGACACTTGTGCTCCCGCTGTTCCGGCACGCCGTGGAATTTGCCGAGCCGATTCTAACATAAGGTGACAATAAAGCCGATGGCCGGTTATGCCGCCGTCCCTGAATCATCAAAGCGGAAACAGGTGGTCAAGTGATCATTTACCAGGCCCGCGCCCTGCATGAAGGCATAGCAGATTGTCGGCCCCACGAACTTGAACCCGCGTGTCATCAGATCCCTGCTCAACTCCTCCGACTCGCGCGTCTTGGCCGGAATGTCCCCGGATTCCTGCCACCTGTTCCTGATAGGTCGCCCGTCCACGAATCCCCAAACGTAGGCGTCGAAGCTCCCGAACTCCTCCTGCACCTGCAGGAACGCCCGCGCGTTGGATACCACCGACCTCACCTTCTGGCGGTTGCGCACAATCCCCGGGTCGAGGAGAAGTTCCGCGATGCGCTCCTCCGAAAATTCGGCGATGGCGTTCACGTCATAGTCGGCGAATGCCCTCCGGTATCCCCCACGCTTGTGCAGAATATTCCGCCAGCTCAGCCCCGCCTGGGCCCCATCCAGGGTCAGGTACTCGAAGAACTTCCGGTCGTCGTGCAGGGGCACGCCCCACTCCGTGTCATGGTATTCCACCATGAGGGGATCATCCCCCACCCACGCGCACCGTTCCGCCATCTTTAGATTACCGCTCCTTCCGCCATCTGCTGGATCTCACCTTCCGAGTAGCCAAGCCCTGCCAGTATCTCGTCGTTGTGCTCCCCCAACAGCGGGGGATGCCGGTCCAGGCTCCCCGGGGTGGCCGAAAACTTCAGAGGCAGCCCCGTTTGCTTGATGCTGCCCAGCGTCGGATGCGGCATTTCCAGGAACATCTCCCGGTGCAGCACCTGTGGATCCGAGAAAACATCCGCCAGGTCGTTGATCGGCCCTGCCGGAACGCTCACCGCCTGCAGGTCCGCCACCCAGTCCACCGATGGCCGTGTCAGGAAAAACTCCTGCAGCAGCGGGACTATCTTACCCCGGTTGCGCACTCGGTCGCCGTTGGTCGCGTACTCTGGATCGTCCTTCAGGTCCTCCCGTGCGATCCCCTGGCAGAACCGCTCCCACAGCCGCTCCGACCCCACCGCCACGTTGAAATACTTCCCGTCGCTCCCCATGAATCCCTGGTAGGGCACCAGCGTCGGATGGGCCTTCCCTAGCCGTTGCGGCGGAGCGTTGTTCGCAAAGTAGTAACCGGCCTGGTACGTCAACCACGCTACCTGCGCGTCCAGCATTGCCACGTCGATGTACTGTCCATCCCCCGTCTCGTACCGGTGCCGCAATGCCGCGAGGACCGAAAACGCGGCCCACATTCCCGCCCCGATGTCCGTCACGGCTATTCCGATTTTCTCCGGTTCTCCCGCTGGTTCCCCGGTGATGCTCATCAAGCCGCTTATTCCCTGCATTATCTGGTCGTAGGCCGGACGCGCCTGGTACGGCCCCGTCTGACCGAAGCCCGATATGGAGCAGAAGATTATCCCCGGGTTGACCTCCTTCACCGTTTCATAGTCAATCCCTAGCCGCTTCATCACCCCCGGCGTGAAATTCTCCACTATGACGTCCGCGTCCTTCGCCAGCTTGAGGAAGACCTCCACCGCCTTCGGCTCCCGGAAATTCAGCGTCAGGCTCCGCTTGTTCCGGTTGATTGACAGGAAATAAGCGCTCTCCTCGCCAATGAATGGAGGGCCCCACGTCCGCGTATCGTCTCCCGACCCGGGAAGCTCTATCTTAATAACGTCCGCACCGTAGTCCCCCAGCATCAGCGTGCAGAAGGGCCCCGCCAAAGCCCGGGTCAGGTCGAGAACGCGTACGCCTTCCAGCGCTTTCATTGGATGCTTCCTCCGTCCGTCAAACTCGTCCCAAACAACCAGCCGTGCGGCCCGCCATGGCCGCCCCAGGCAGCGGCACCATCTTACCATAGCGGCCTTCCTGAGAGAGCGGTCCTTGAGGCTCCCCTGCGACCCCCGCTTTTGACACCAACCTTGGCCGCCCATATCATGTCTCCCAACCATTTCCGACGGGCCGGGAGGGATCCTTTGACCACCATCCCCGAACTCCAGGAACAATACCGCGACCTTGACGTGCAGCTTGCCTGGAAGGGCGAGGAAGCCATCAACGCAGCTTGCCTCCTCGCCTTTCGCTATGAGTATCCCGGGAGCAGCACCGAGGTCAATATCGACACCGACGAGTTCACCGCCGTTTGTCCCTGGACCGGCCTCCCTGACTATGGGACCCTGAGCGTCGCCTACGTCCCCGGGGAAAGCTGCATTGAGCTCAAGTCCCTCAAGTATTACCTCTTCTCCTACCGCGATGTCGGCATCGTCCAGGAGCACGCCGCCAACCGCATCCTTCGGGACCTCGTGGCTCTCTGCCGGCCCGTCCGCATGAAAGTCACCCTGGACTACAAGGTCCGCGGAGGCATCCATACCTCTGTAACCGCTGACTACGACCCCTCGGAAAGCCTGTAGGCCACCACTCGCTGTACTCCAGGGAGGACGCTATGCGATTCACCGGCAGCTTCGTCATCGTCGCCATCCTGTTCGTTACCGTGTTGATCACGTCCAACATCATCGCGGTGAAACCTATCCAGCTTTTGAATTTGCCCTTCCAGTTCATCGGCGGCTCCGCGGTTATCCTGCCTGCCTCCATCATCATCTTCCCTATCAGCTACATCGTCGGAGACATCCTCACCGAGGTCTATGGATTCCGCGTCGCCCGCGCCGTAATCTGGCTCGGCTTCGCTGCCAACCTCCTCGTCGTCATCGCCCTCTACCTCACCGGAATAATCCCCGGCGCCCCCTTCTGGTCCGGCGACGACCAGGGCTCCTACAACCGGATCCTTGGACAGGTCCCGGGAATCCTGGTGGCTTCCTTCATCGCCTACCTCATCGGGGAGTTCTCCAACTCCACCGTGCTGGCCCTTCTCAAGTACAAGATGCAGGGACGCCTCCTCTGGGTCCGCACCATAGGCTCCACCATCGTTGGCCAGGGCCTCGACTCCTTCATCTTCATCTTCATCGCCTTCGGTGTCTTTGGAGACTGGTCAGGCGCTGCCCTGCTCGGCGCCGCCATCGCCCAGTGGATCACCAAGATCCTATACGAAACGGTCGCCACCCCCCTCACTTACGCCGTCGTCAACTATATGAAGCGCAAGGAGCAGATGGACGTCACCGACGTCCCCAGCTCCCTTAACCCCCTCGGCGTCTTCGGATAGGCCACTTAGCGTCGTTCTCAGTTGCCACCGGAAGCGAGGGAGGGCAGGCCGCAAACGCCTGCCCTCCCTTGTCATATCCTTTCGGGGAAACTTGGCCTTGTGCGACTGTGACCTTGCCCTCGGCAGGTTCTCGATTGGCCGCCAGCGCCCGCCCCTATGACTCCTCCGCGTACGGCAAACGAAATCGGGGCAGGCCTGTGTGAAGGCCCACCCCGGCAGGTAATTGTGCTCTTCGTTGCCCCTTCCTAGTCTTGTCTCTGCTGCCCCATCTGCGCGATGTTGCTTTCCAGTTGGACCCCCATGGTCCGTGCCGAGGTGATCCGCGTTACCAGCAGCCGCGCCGCCTCATCGTTCCGGTAATCGTTCCGCAGCTGGATGTGGAGGTCCCGGTAATATTCCGCCCCCGCCAACGGCAGGTCCTCCACGATTGGCCCCGCGAACGGAACGTTCTCCGCCCCGTGCAGCGCCCCCTCCTCCCCGTCGGCGCTCGCCAGCAGTTCGTAGTCCCGCAGCGACGGCTGACCCAGGAAAGTGCCCCGGAACCAGGCCGTCGTACTCTGCGCCACCGTCATCACGAACCGCCACCGCATCTCCGGCAGAATGTCCGTCGCCCCCGCGCTCTCCAGGTCCCGGTCAATCCGGCGCATCAGCGACATCGCGTTGGACGAACACTCGTTGACCCTTTCCACGTATTCATCGAGCCCGGCCAGCAGGGGAGCAGCCTGCTCGAGGCCGCGCATTTCGATGAACGTCGGGTGCTGCATCCACATCGGGGCGTACTCCGCCTCCAGCCCCCCGGCCAGCAGCTGGTCCCTGGCAGTGTTCGGATTGCCGCCCAGCATGATGACCAGCTCCTCCATCCATTCCAGGTCCGGTGACACCTCCATCAGCGGTATGGACTGCACGAAGTCCGTCACCAGCTGCATCTGCGCCCTTTGCTCCGGCGTCATCTCGTTTCGTCCCCCGCTACGCCGGAAGGGACTCGGCAGGGCCCTTCGGAGCGGAGCGGCGGGCGGCGGTTGGTTCGTTGCATCCGCTTCCGTCGGCGCCGCAATCTCCGGCCGCGAGATCCGCACGAACTCCGGGAACGGCAGGGCAGGTTGTTCCCTCCTGCGGGTCCTTCTTAGGTAGAAGTAGGCCGCCGCGGATCCTAGCCCCCCCATCATCACCACTACCAGCGGCCAGAACAGCCAGGCCGAGATACGCCCTGAATTGACTGTGAACGCCTCCGAGAACGGTCCCGTGTTCCCCGCAAGGTCCACAGCCTGCGCCCGCCAGTAATAAGTTCCCTTGGGCAGGGCCAGTTCCTCCGGGAAGGCGAACTCGGGTTCTGTCAGTCCCGCCTCTTCGTGGAACAGCGTGCGGAACTCCGGGTCTTCCGAAATCTGCACGTTGTACCTTACCCCGCTGGGATCATCCACCGCCGTCCACTGGCTTTCCGGGCGGAACCCGCCAAAAAACCCTCCCGTCTGGTCGTTCTCCGGCAGTTGCAGCGTGGGCGCTGGCGGCGCAATGTCCTCCATCACAAAGGCCAGCTCCAGCGCGTTTCCGGCCCCGTCTGCTATTCCTACGGCGTGCTCCCCTGCCGCCGACTGGGGAATTTCCACCGGCACGGCGAAGCTGCCCCGCAGGTCCGTGGTGCCCGCGCCCACCGGCGCCCCGTCGTAGCTTACCGCTATGTTCGATCCCGCCTCGAAGCCGAACCCCGTCACCTGCACCGTCGACCCCACGTTCCCTGCGTTCTGGTCCAGCACCACCCGAGGTGTCACCGAGAAGGGCCGGTCAAACCGGCTCGGCGACCCCCCGGCGGAACTGATTACCGACACCCCGTGGCTCCCGCCCACCGCTGCCGGTACCCGCAGCGTCGCTGTCAGCCCGCCCAGCGGACTCGCCGACAGTTCGGACAGCACCACTTCGTCGCTGAAAGCCACCGAAATCCCGCCCTCGTTTGCCCCGAAGCCTGCTCCGGTTATTTCCACGTCCTCCCCGGGGACCCCGCTGGAAATCGACAGCGCTATCTTCGGGACCACCTGGAAGTTCGCGGTTGGCGGTGTCCTCTGGGAAAGCGACCCTCCCGACACCGCTATCGGGTGCGACCCTCTCGGCGACGCAGGTGCCACGACGGTCCGGGAAAAGTTCCCTTGGCCGTCCACGTTGATCCCCGGCGCGATGCTCTGTCCGTCATAAGTAATCGTCAGTCCCTGCTCAGACGCTCCGAACCCCCGGCCCGTTACCGTCACCCTCGAACCCGGCGGCCCTTCCGACGGGCTCAGTTCGATGAACCTTAGTATATCCAGAGGAATGTTCGCCGCTGCCCCCGGCGGCGTCCGGAATCCCGAAGCCGTGAGGGAGTAAGAGCCGCCGGCTATCCCCGGCGCCACGAAGCTTTCCGTCCAGGAACCGTTGCTGTGGGCGCTGATCGACTGCGCTACCGTGGTCCTGTCCAGCTTTATGCTGATACCCGTCTCGTTCGCGTAGAACCCGTTCCCCGTCACCGTCAATAGGTCCCCGGGTTTCGCCTGCTGGTTGTCCACCGAAATCACCGGGACAATGGTGAACGGCGTGCGCAGGTCGCTGCCCTCTCCCCCCACTGTGACCAGGACCGTGCCTGCCGGAAGAGCCGGCACCGTTATCTCGTGCTCCCACGAACCGGTCCCACCCGAGTTGGCCGCGTCCACCTGGTCATTCCCGAAGCTGATCTGGATCCCCGCTTGGTCCGCCGGAAATCCCTTTCCCGAAAGGGTCAGCATCGATCCTGGCGGGCCCTTGGAGGCCGAACTTGAGATCACCGGCTCCACGTTGATGCTCTTTCCTGTGCTCCGCCCGCTGATGCTCCCGATTATGACGACTCTCAGTTCCCCTTGGGGAGCCTCGGGAATCTTTACCTTGGCGCTCCATACTCCGTTTCGGTCGGCTTGTGTGGCAACGCTGTCCAGCCCGTCTCCAATGTTCAGCGTTATCCGCTCGTTCGCCACCGCTCCCGAACCCCGAAACGTTACCTCCGTCCCCGGCGGTCCCCCCTCCGACGTCACCCCGACCGAAGTGCCCACCGATACCCGCTGCACCGGAGCATTGGTCGTCCCAGATCCCGAGGCCGAAATTACATGGTTCCCGGCCGTCGTCTGCGGAATCGTTACATTCGTCTGCCAGAACCCCCGTCCGTCCGCTACCACCCCCGAGGCCACCGCCGTCCCGCCGAACCGCACCGTTATCCCCGTCTCGTTGGCCCGGAAGGCTGTCCCCGTCACCCGCACCACGTCCCCCGGCGCGCCCTCCGTCGGAGCGGCCGTCAGCGTCGGCGTAATCTCGAATGACGCCTGTCCTCCGCTCCCGTCCGGCCCTGTTGCCGAGAGCACCTGTGGCCCTCCCGATATATTCGGAATCTGGAGCTGCGACCCCACCGCTCCGTCACTGTTCGCGAAGACCGGCGGCAGCGTGTTCCCCCCAATCGACACCTGCACCCTGCCGCCCGGTTCGAATCCCGTCCCCGAGAGCCGGACTGTCGTCCCCGGCGGCCCTCTCAAAGGCGTCACTCTGAAGGTCGACTGGATTGCGAACGTCCCTGCTTGGTACCCGTTTACGTCAACCTGGTAGCTCCCAGCTGCCAGTGCCGGCACCCGGCAGCTCAGGCTCATTACCCCGCTGCTGTTGCTCCTCCCCCCGCACGGCAGCTCTTCCGGGCCGAACCTTACCTCTAGAACCTCCCTTTCCCCGAACCCTCGCCCGCTAATGGAAAAACTGCTGCCCACCGCCCCTTCGTTCCCGGCGAGGTCAACCTCACTCTCCACCCTGAAGGTTGCTGTCGCCTCGTCTCTGCAATTTTTGTATACGGCTTGTTGCGTTATCGTACCAGTTTCATCCCTTTGCTCCGGTGTGACTAGTTCCTGATATGTCGAAGAAGTGGCTGTAACCGTCACCGGTCCCCGGGGGGCGTCCGGAATCGTAACCGTATCCTCGAAGGACCTGGTTGATCCGGGGGTCGCGCTTCCCTCGCTGCGGTTCCCTACCCTGAACGATACTCGTACGTTCGGTTTAAAGTTCCTTCCGGTCACCGTCACCCTATCGCCGGGTTGGCCGTTTGTAGAAGAAAGCGTGATGGATACGGCCGTGATGCATTGCGTGACCTGCTGTGCCTCGGCCGTGTCGTCAGGAGAAGAGAATGTGAAGATAAGGGCTGCTGCAAGTCCCACCAGAACGGAGACTGCCAAGGTTAACGTAGTTATCCAGCGCTGCTGCCCTCGAGCGGATGTGTTGCGCACGTGCAGGTTCCCCGTTGCCTGTAATGAAAATGCCACTAACTAATTTACTCCCCAATGCCCCTAACTCGCAACGGCTGACCTTGGATCACCCAGGGTCTTTTTCTTCTTCATAGAGGAAGGTTAGGAAGGGGTGAACGCGCTCATTTCTTAGTTGACACCTTCGAGTTTCCCACCAGCATTTCAGTGCTTCCTGCAAAGCCAGCCACTTTTTCAGAGGTTCCATGATTCTTCCCGATTAGGGGAGAGGGAACAGTTAAAAGAGCCTGTTGTATCACCGGTTCCGCCGTTTCAGGCCCGACCCGGTTTCGGCCCGCCGTCTTCTCTCCTGTCGTTCCCCCGCAGAGCCTGTCCCGATTAGGCGGGGGCGGAATCCAGACCCCCGTCGCCGCTGGACCGCAACACCTGAATCGGCGATCTGCCGAACTGAAAAAGCCGCCCCAACCGGGCGGCCTCTTTTATGGGATAATACATCCATCATGTGCGAACCCAGAATCAGCCCCCGCAGCTTCATCGCCAACTGCCTTGAGCCAATGCCCATGCCGGGCAAGCTCAAGCTCATCCTGATGAACACCCTGCTGAAATGCCGCAACCTCGCCACCTGTTGCGGCCACATCGGCCAGCCGGGCTGTTGACGCCGCTGACCACCCCGCCCGGTCCGGGCGGATGTCTTTCAGGAAACCGGAACCGCCGCTTCCCTTAACCCCACGCCCATCCACCAGTGCTTCCCCCGGCCCCGCCGCTTCCTCTCTAGGCCTGCCGAAGTCAGGTGCATTCCGAACCGCCGCTGCCCCACCGGCTCAAACTTCCGTTCCGCGCACCACTCCACGTAGGCGTTGAACAGGTCTCCCGCCAGCACCATCTCCTCGTCTCCCACCACGCAGGTTTCTTCCATGAATGCGGAAACCAGCCCCGTGTCGGGATCGGCGGCTGTCGTGGGTGACTCCGTTGCCCTAATCTTTCCCTCGTTCGCTGGACGGGACCCGTTTGCTGTCCGATCTGCTGCGTGAGCTTGGGTTCCGACGGCCGTTTCCCCAGCCAGCTCCTCCTCAATTAAGCCCCCATCATCATCCGGCACTCCACTGGAGTCCCGGGAAGGCTCTGCGTCTTCCTCCGCCTCCTGGACCGCCTCGGCGCAGAACGCCAGCAGGTCCAGGTATTTCTGCAGGCCGCCGAAGTCGGACCACAGCAATTCGCGCCCGTGCAGGTTTCTCGCGTCGAGTCCGAATCCCGCCGCTTCCACCGTGAAACGTCTCCGGTCGCCCACTGGACAGACCCACGCCGGGGCCATCGAGTTCGCCTCCAATGTTCCCGCCAGCACCCGCAGGACGCAGCAGGCGTCGTTCCGGTCGTTTCTGGCGCTGGAACCCCCCACGGTCCCAAACGTCTTTTCCAGGATTCGGTGAGTAATCAGGACGGAATAACCGAAGGCCGCTCGGATCTGGTTGTTGGCGCACCGGCACAGGTCGCCGTTATCCTGTACATGGAGCGCCGCCGGAGCCTCGGGGGAGTCCTCCGTCTCCTCCCCGCCGAAGTGGGCCACGAAGCTCACGTTGAGTAGCCCCATTCCCGCCGACCGGCGCAGCGCGATGGCCACCGCCAGGTTCTCCCGCACCAGGTTTATTTGCCGAGCAGCGTCCAGACATCCACCTCGAAGCGTCGCCTACGGCTTAGTGTAGCCTCTTGATTTGCTCCCTTCCAAGAAGTCTTTAAACCGGATTCAACCCAATTAACGTAATGTAGCCCCAACAGAAACCCCCCCGGCCGCTTCAGGCAGCCGGGGGGCAAATATCCTGCACTTAGTTGGATTACCCGGTTGTGCGGATCTACCGGCCCCCGGGACGAAACCCCCGTAGGCGTGTCGAGGGGAGCCTCCGCAGCGTCTGATTGTGCGGGTCAACCTCGATACCCACTGATTCCAGCGCCGTCACTCCCAACAAAGGCTCGGCATCTTCTTCCCCGAACACGATCGTCCCACCGACGATTTCCCCCATGAACTCCACCCGGGCCTCGGTCACATCCATCCTGATTTCCCTCCCATCCGCCAACCCGTAGATTCGCTGGCCCTTAGGAGACAGCCCAATGGATTCCAGGTGTTGCCTCGGCACCAGGCAGTCCACCGCCCCGGTATCCACTAGGAAAATACCTTCCCACGCCCGGTCCGGTTCCGCCGGATTGCGTATGGCGACCGTGACCTGTGTAGTGCCCATATTCCGATTCCTCCTGATTCGAAACCCCCTACTCGTTCAGGTTCATCACCACCTTGATGACGTTGTCCTGCCGCTGCTCGTACATGTCGTAAGCGTTTTGCACCGACGAGAACCCCAGCCGGTGGGTAATCAGTTGCCCCGGATCGGCCCACCCCCGCGCCTTCAGGTTCACCATGTCCTGGATCTGCGAAATCGGATCTCCGCTCCGCGCCCCCGTCGTCGGAATGATGTGGGGCTGCCGCTCCATCAGGTTATTGTGCTCCACCGGAACGTACTGCTCGCTCTGGATGCCGAACAGGATTACCGTCCCGAACTGCCGGACGTGTCTGAAGGCCAGGTTGAAGGTGTCGGGATAACCCGCCGCCTCCACTACCACGTCGGCGCCCAATCCGCCGGTGAGGTCATTCACCGCCTCCGTCAGGTCCTCCCTGTCCGGATTGATTTGGTGCGTGGACCCGAACTCCTTTGACTTCTCCAGCCGGTAGTCGAACAGGTCCGCTACCATCACGTTCCGCGCCCCCATCCGGGACACCAGCATGGTGAAGCTCAACCCGATGCTCCCCTGCCCCAGGATCAGAACGTCCTTGCCCAGCACGCTTCCCATCTGCTTGCAGGAATACAGCACCGTCCCCGATGGCTGG
Source organism: Dehalococcoidia bacterium (assembly GCA_965203675.1). GTDB lineage: Bacteria > Chloroflexota > Dehalococcoidia > Lucifugimonadales > UBA3495 > CATOSK01. The sequence continues at coordinate 702,481 of CBDBDE010000002.1, forward strand.
CACATCACCCATTCGTCCAGCGGACCCTCGTCCGGCAACAACGCCATGCGTGAAGGCTCCGAGAGCAGGTACTCGCACAAACCGCCCGTCCCCCGGTAGGGAATCGCAATGACCCGCTGCCCTTCATGGAAGCTGTCGCTCTTGCTTTCCACCACCACCCCGGCGACCTCGTGGCACGGCACCCCCGCGGCCATCGGATATTCTTCCTCCGGCATCACCGGCCCATAGTGGCTGCGGATGTCGCTGCCGCAAACCGACACCCGCTCCAACTTGATCAGGCACTGACCGTCGTTGGGGTTGGGAGTCTCCACGTCCAGAAACTCGAACTGCTTGGGTCCCACCAGTCTCGCTGCTTTCATCCTGCTAAACGCTCCATGTTCATGTACGGAAATGAGGGGGAGTATCGAGTGTTCTACCCTGCCCCCCGCCGAGTCGCCGTATCTTAACTTGGCGGCATATCGGCGGCAACTCGGCTTCCAGCGATAAATTGTGGGCGCCCCAACGAGCGCCCCTTCCTGGTAGAAATCCCTGCCGCCAGCCAACTACGGCCACATAATCCAGCCCGTATGCTCCGTCCTCGCCCGGAACAGGTGCCCCCCGCCTGTCGTCACGTACAGCGTTTTCATATCCGCGTCGCCAAAGCAGCAGTTTGTTGCCCGTTCTACCCGGATCGGATGCGTCTCCAGCACCCGCCCCTGCGGAGAGAACACGTAGATTATCGGCCCGGGACCGGCCGTCTCCCACCCCGCGCACGCGATGATGTTCCCCTCCGTGTCCAGCGTCATCCCGTCCACGCCCCGCTGCGCTCCCCGGTGGTCCACCCCGAAGGTGTGCAGCGTTTCGTACGCCCCCAGCGACCCGTCGTCGTTGATCGGATACGCCCGCAGCTCTCGCCGGGCCTCCAGCCCGTAGTCGCTCTGCGCCACGTACAGCGTCCGCTGGTCCCGCGAAATCAGGATGCCGTTGGGACGGCTGATGTCAGTGGTAACCCGGGTCAGATCGTACTGGTCGTTTCCGGTGAGGGTGAGGCGCAGCACCGACATGTGGTCCAGTTCCTGGGGGCCGCTGTCGCCGATGCCGCTGTAGGGATCGGTGAACCAGATTCGTCCCGACCGGTCCACGACCAGGTCGTTGGGATTGTTGTGGCGCATGCCGTCCAGCCGGTGCGGCAGCGATGTGACCGTCTTGCCGTCCTTCTCGAACCGGACGATGCGCCTTCCGCCCTGCTGGCAGCCGAAGAGGTTGCCATTGGCGTCGAAGCACAGCCCGTTCACGTGGTTGACATCCGTGAAATACTCGGTGGTTTCCCCGCTCCTGGGGTCGTAGCGCATCAGCCGGGACGCCGGAATGTGGGTGAAGATAACCGCCTCGCCGTCCCAGACCGGTCCCTCGGTGGTGCCTCCGTAAGGTCCCGCTACCAGTTCAAAGTCCCAACTCATCGCCAGTGACCTCCTTATCTGCCAAATCCCCTGTCTCCCGCCAGTATATTCCCGCCCCGGCACCATGTCACCAGCCTTCCACACCTGGAAGAAGTGACCAAAAGCAACAGTTGCTTCCCGGGTGTATATGTGTCGATGTCCAGCAAAAAGGTCCGGTTAAGTGCTCAGGGAAAATGTCCATTAGTCCTGTCCTGAGTGGATAGGTAAGCGGCCCGTCTGGCAGTCCGGTTGACGGGCGGAGCCGGCAGTTCCACGTACTTCCTGACCGTGTTTCGGGAAATACCCAGGTCCCTGGCGATGCCCCGTAGGGAGACACCCTGAAGCCTGGCGTGGTGAACGGCTTTCCAAAGGGCCTGCTTGCGCGGGGTAGCCTCCCGGGGCGGTGGAGCATCGGGCCTGGGGGGTTCAGCGTCCTCCTGGCGCTGGGGGACAGCAGCTTCCAGGGTGGCCAGGCGCTGGAGTTGCAATCTGGTGAGGCCGTGCCGTGCCAGGTTCCTGACCACCTGGGCCATCTCCGGGGTGGGCGCCAGCGCGCCGTTGGAAGCTCTCAAGGCGCCGGGCCTGGGCGGAGCTTCCCGATGGGCGATCACTTCCCCATTGTGCTGGACCATGAGCTGGCCATTGCTTTGCTCCAGGACCTCCACCTTGGTCCCGGCATAGCTGGGCCGTTCCTCACTGGGAAGCAACTGGAGGGTACGCCACTGGAACTTGACGGTGTTGTCCCTGGCCACCTGGCGGGTGTGCTTGAAGCAGAGGATCCGTTCCAGGGACAGGGATGAGTCCAAGGAGCGGTAGGCTACCTGGGCCTGCTGGGCCGGGACGCGGAACTGCTGGTTGAACCGGGGCAGAAAGTCCTGCAGCACGGCGTTGGCCTGGTCGATGGTGGCGACGCCAGCCAGCCTTAGCTCGCTGACCAGCCGGTCCTGGAAGGTGCCCGCCATACGCTCTACCCGGCCCTTGGCCTGGGGAGAACGGGCGAAGACCTGCTCAATGCCCAGTTCCTGCATGGCTCGGCTGAAGTGGGTGGCTTCCACCGGCGGCTGGATATGGCGGGGCTTTCCGGCAAACTTGAAGACCCCGTGCCGGTCGCCATAGAGGGCCAGGGGGAGCCCATAGCGACGGATGACCCCTTCCATCAGTTGGAAGTAGCCCCGGGTGTCCTCCCCAGGCTGGAAGACGGCGTTGGCGACCGTGCCGGTGGCATCATCCACGGCCAGCAGCAGAACGAACCGGGGTCCCCGCTCCTCCAGCCAGGCATGGTGGCTGCCGTCGATCTGCAGGAGCATGCCCTCCTGGGGCATCCGCTCACGCCGTACCCGATGTTTGGGTGGACGGTGCCGTCTGGCGCTGGGCAGGCCGTGGCGGTTGAGGAGGCGGCTTACCGTCTGGCGGCTCAGGTGAATGTCCTCTCGTTCCGCCAGCACCTCGGCCAGGTGGCTGTGGTTGAAGCCGGCGTATTTCTCGCTGGCCAGGATGACCACGGCGGAGGCGACCTCTTCGGGAATGGTGTTGCGGGGCTGGCGGCCTCGGTTGCCGTGGACCAGTGCGGCGGCCCCGTCCCTCCGGTAGGCCGCCAGGACTCGCCGGAGCTGGCGTTCACTGATCCCCAGAAGTTCGACCGCCTGAGATCTGGGTAGTTGATATTCCATCACGCTGTTGAGTACCTGGAGTCTGGCTTGCTCTCTCTGGTTCAATGTCACGTCCTTCATAGGCGGACATTTTCCCTGAGCAGTTCAAGCGGACACTATCGTAGAGCATTGACAGTATATGCACTATAGATCAGCACCAATATGTGGGTGTTTTCCAGGTGAGATAGCCCTGCCCTAACCGGCCCCTCCGGTTGACACCCCCAACCCCTGCGGGTAGGCTAACGCCGACCCCAATTCGCCTGGAAAATCCGCTCCGGAAAATCCCTGCCGAGCAGCCCATGTCCGAAGACATCCTCGTCGACCGCCAGCCTCCTGTTACCACCGTTACCATCAACCGTCCCGGCAAGCGCAACGCCATCAGCTACTGGATGTGGGGCGAGCTGGCCGGGATAGTGTCGGACCTGGATGCCGACCGCTCCACCCGGGCCATCGTCCTAACCGGGGCCGGCGGCCAGGCTTTCTCCGCCGGAGCCGACATCGCCGACTTCGACGAATACCGCTCCGACTCCACCAGGGGCCGCCTCTACAATCGGGCCGTCGATGAACTGCTGGAAGCCCTCACCCTCTGCGAAACGCCCGTCATCTCGATGATTCGCGGCTTCGCTGCCGGCGGCGGCTGCGAAATCGCCACCGCCACCGACCTGCGCATCGCCTCCGAAAACGCGCGGATGGGCATTCCCGTCGCCCGCTTGGGAATCACCGTGGGCCACCGCGAAATGCGCGGCCTCATCGACCTGGTAGGCAAGGGCAACGCCCTCTACGTCCTGCTGTCCGGCCGCCTCCTGGATGCCACCGAAGCCCTGCGCATCGGACTGGTCAACCAGGTCGTCCCCGACGACGAGCTGGAGTCCTGCACCTACCAACTGGCAAACGAAATCGCCAACCTTGCTCCTCTGTCCCACGCCGTTAACAAGCGCACCATGAACCAGCTGATGAACAAGGCTTCCCTCGCCGACCTGACCGCCGAGGAAGCCGACCTTCCCCTCACCCAGTTTGACACCCGCGACTACCAGGAGGGCTACCGCGCCTTCCTGGAAAAACGCCGCCCCGAATTCATCGGCGAATAGCCGACTGCCGACGAGTACGGGAGCCGCACAGTCCCCTTTAGAGAAGTTACCTAACCGGGGGGCGAAAGCGGCGACCTTCTTTAGGACAAGAGCCATGCCGCCCAAACTCGCCCGCCAGCGCGCCGACCTGCTTCTCACCCAGCGGGGCCTGGCGGAAAGCCGGGAGCAGGCCCAGACGCTCATCATGGAGGGCCTGGTCTTCTCCCCGGCCGGCCGCGTCCTCAAGGCCAGCAGCCCCTTGGCCGCGGACACCCCGCTGGAGGTTCGCGGCCGGCTCCCCTACGTCGGGCGCGGCGGCATCAAGCTGGCGCACGCCCTCGACACCTTCGGTGTTGATCCCCAGGGAATGACCGCCCTGGACGTCGGCGCTTCCACCGGCGGATTCACCGACTGCCTGCTCCAGCGCGGCGCAGAGAAACTCTACTCCGTGGATGTCGGGCACGGCCAGCTCCATCAACGCCTCCGCGAGGACCCCCGCGTCGTTTGCATCGAAAAACTCAACGCCCGCTACCCCTATGACCTCCCCGAAGCCGTGGACCTGGTGGTTATCGACGTTTCCTTCATATCCCTTCGCATGGTCATCTCCCCCGCCGCCGCCCACCTGAAACCCGGCCAGCCCATCATCGCCCTCGTCAAGCCCCAGTTCGAGTCCCAGCGTGGTGAGGTGGGTCGGAAGGGAGTAATAAAAGACCCCAAAATCCACGCCCGCGTCCAGCAGGAAATCGCTGCGTGGTCCCGGGAACAGGGATTCACCGTCGCCGGACAATGCCCTTCCCCTATCCAGGGAGACGCTGGCAACCGCGAATTCTTTATCATCCTCGCCAAACCCTGACTTTCTTCATCAGGGGGTTTGGGGGATTCATCCCCCAACGCAACCCCACCCCGCCAATCCCGGAGGCCCTTCCCCCGCGCCAAGTGTTAAACTCCCCTTCAATCCCACCAAGGAGCATCACCTATGGAAGTCGAACAAGTAGCCCAGATTCTCCTCCAGCAGGAAAAGACCGTATCCGTCGCCGAAGCCTGCACCTGCGGCCTCGTCGGATACCTGCTTGGCACAGTCCCCGGGGCCTCCCGCTTCTTCCCAGGCGGAGTCATCGCCTACACCGGCGGACTGAAGCAAAGCGTTCTCAACGTTCCCGACGAGGTTTACGAGCAGGCCGGTTCCGTCAGCCGTGAGACCGCCATCGCCATGGCCAAGGGAGTGCGGGAGCTGACCAACACCGACTTCGGAATCTCCACCACCGGCGTCACCGGTCCCGCCGGAGGCCACTCCGGCCTTCCCATCGGCACCTTCTGGATCGGGCTTTCCTGCCGCGACGGCAACGAGGCCGCCATCGAAATCCGAGTCAACGGCGACCGGGACGAGAACAAGCACGGCGCCGCCCGGGCCGCCATCGGCCTGCTCGGACGCCACCTGGCGGGAGGCTGACATGCCGGACGCTGAAATAACCTCGGCAGGCACCGTTGTCCTCGTCGGACAGAACGTAGTCTTCCTCGGCCAGGTGGAAAACATCGCTGAACCCAAGGGATACGAGACCCTCCGCGCCACCACCGAGGAAGCCTTCTGGCGTCACTACAACCGCCGCCAACCCTCCCTGGTCCTCATAGACCTGGAAGGCGAAGCACCTGTCTGGACCTCCCTCGTCCCCGTCCTCCGCTCGGAAAACCCCGACACTCTCATTATCGCTTTCGGGCCCCACGAAGACACCGCCGCCATGGAACAGGCCCGCTCCCTCGGCTGCAACGACGCCCTATCCAAGGGCCAGTTCCACCGCGACCTGGAGAAAATAATCTCCGAGATTAGCGTGGGTTAGAGAAGCAGAAAGAGTGCCAAGCCGCAACAGCGAAACGTCGGTCAGCGCCCAGCGAGCCTCGGAAGTCTGGAAAATCCTCGTCGCAATAGCGGCTGACCGACAGACGATCACTTACGGCGAATTGGCAGCTTTGGTGGGCTTGGAATGGGCTCTTCCAGTTAGGATCCCATTGGACCATGTGGGGCAATACTGCATCGAACAGGACCTGCCACCGTTGACAGCCTTGGCAATCGACAGGAATGGTCTGTCTGGGCGAGGGTTCGCCAACATAACAAACGGAGCGGACCCGGACGCAGCCAGGGATCGGGTCTTCGCCTACGACTGGTCAACCATCCCTGCTCCCATTCCCGAAGAACTCGCAGAATCATACCGGGCACGCCCGAGGTGAGGAGAGTATCCCTTACGCCTCCCTCCGGCTCTCCGCCAACTCCTCCCGCAGCGCCCGGATTTCCGCCAGGAGCTGGGAGTTGATGGCATCGGTCGCTGCCTGCTCCTTCACCAGGAAGGACGCGAAGTTGGCCGTCAGCGCTCCGAAAATGCCCACCCCGCCCAGCACCAGGATGTAGCCCATCGCTCTCCCTGCCGATGACACGGGGACCACGTCCCCGTATCCCACCGTCGTTACCGTGACAATGGCCCACCACAGGGCGTCGGGAAACGAGGTAATCTGGGCGTTCGGACCCGTCTCCACCGTGGTCACCACCGTCGCCGCCACCATAACCAGCACCACCGCATGCACCAACAGGTGCCGCACCCCGAGCAGTTGCCGCGCTCCGGTTACGAGCCGGGTCGTGTACACCAGCAGCCGGACGATTCTCAGGGGCCGGAAGAAGGGCAGCGCCACGATCACCAGGTCAATCCAGTTGGACCTGATGTAAGCTGCCCGCCGCGGCGCAATCGCCAGCCGGATGGCGAACTCCGCCGCAAAAATAGACCAGATCACCACATCCAGGGTGAAGAAAAGGGACTCCTGTCCCTCGCTCAAGTCCCAGAAGATAGGCCCCACCAGCAGCGGGATCATCGCCGCCGCCAGCAGCAACAGGGGGAACTCCGTCAACCCCTCAATCCGGGCCAGCAGCTCCTGGCGCCGGTCCGCCTCATCTAGTCTGTTCCCCGGTTGCCTTTTCCCTGGGAGTTGCCTCCGTCGCAGCCTCATCTTCGACTCCTTGGGCAGCAGCTTCCGGTTACGCTAACCGTCCCGACAACCACACCGGACAGGGGAGAACATCTTCGCCCCGGACTATCCTACCCCCGCAGCTGCGGCATCACCCGGCTCGCGAACAGCTCCATGTTCCGCAACCCTTCCTTCAACTCCATCCCAGGCCACATCATCCGGAAACTCCCGTAGGCCATCCCCAGGTCCTGGTAGTTGGAAAGCTCGGTCACGCAGTCCTCCGGGTCCCCAATGATGAACCTGTCCCGAGCCAGTTCCTCGAACGACGTCCCGAAGGACTCGTCCCCCGGTAGCGCCTTGTCCTGTCCCCATGCCGCGTAGGCCTCGTATTTCCCGCCCAGGTATGGAGCCACCTCCCGGAAGGCCCGCTCCCGGTCCTCGTGGACGAACACCTCCCGCCCTATCGGCAGCAACTCGGGCGTTTCCGACCCCGCATCCGCCGCCGTCTCGTGATACAGCTTCACCTGCCGCGCGATGGTCTCATACGTCGCGTGAGGATTGACGTACCAGGTGAACCCCCGGATAGCCGCCCGCTTGATCGCCGCGTCGCTGTTGGCCGCGACCCACACGGGCGGATGGGGCTTCTGCACCGGCTTCAGAACCATCCGCGCCTTCTCAAGCTGGAAATGCCGCCCCTGGAAGGTCACCTCCTCCTCCGTCCAAAGCCGCCGCATCACCTCCAGGCACTCCATCTGGCGTGACACGCGCTGCCGCCGCTCCACCTGGAACGCTGCATACTCCTCATCCCGGTACCCCAGCGCCGCCGCGATGGTGAAGTTTCCGCCCGTAATCACGTCCATCGTCGCCGCCCGCTCCGCCAGGTCCACCGGATGGTGCAGCGGCGTTAGCAGCGTCGCCACAATCCCCATCCCTTCAGCCTCGGCGGAAAGCCGGGCCAGCAGCGGCATGGTCTGTAGCTGCTGGTAGGGAGAGGTCAGGTAGTGCTGTCCCTGATAGATGAAGTCGAACCCCAAATCCCTGGCCGCCCGCACGTATTCCACGATCTCCCGGAAGCTCCGCTCCATGTCCGTGCCTTCCGGCTGCTGCCCTATCCCGGTCAACGAAACGCCCAGCTTGACCATCGTGCTTCCCCCGTCCTCGTCGGATTAACGCCCGGCATGGTATCACACCGCCCAAGCGAACCATCGCTATCCAGTAGGTTTGGGGAATTCATCCCCCAAACCTACCCCAGTGCTTTTGCCATTGACCCCCTGCCATGCCCCGGTCTACCATCCCACCAACTCGATTCCCACCCTAGCGAGGCCCCGCCGTGCAGATAACCGACCACGTCTTCAGCACCCACATCCTCGAGGACCAGAGCACCTTCGGCGCCATGCACCCCGGCGGCACCCAGATATACTTCGTAGGGGATGCCAGCGAGGAAATGGTCATGATTGACTCCGGCGAGCCCTATCGCGCCTGGACCCGCCAGATTCTCGACTACTACGAGGAGCTGGGACGCCCCCGCATCACATCCATCCTCATCACCCACGGCCACGGGGACCATATTGGCGGCCTCGACCGCCTCCAGGAGACCTTCGACTGCCCCGTCCGCTGTCATCCCAAGCTCGCCCCCCGCCTCCAGCACACCCTCGGCGGAAACTCGGTGCAGGCCCTCCGTGCCTCCGAGACCATCCGCACCGGCGGCGGATGCATCCTCCGCCCCCTCTTCACTCCCGGCCACGAGGTGGACCACTGCTGCTACTTCCTCCGACCCGACCGCGTCCTCTTTAGCGGTGACAACCTCCTCGGCAACTCCTCCTCCAGCGTCCGCGACCTCAAGTCCTACATGCGTTCCCTGGGACGGATGGCCGCCACCCGACCGGGCGTCGTCTGCCCCGGACACGGCAACACCATCATTCGCGGCGAGGCCCGGATCCAGCAGCAGATTGCCCACCGCCAGGGACGCGAGGACCAGGTCCTGATCGCCGTCAGCGAGGGAGCCTCCACCGTCGACGAGATTGTCTCCGCCGTCTATCCCCGCAACCTCCGCCGCAACCTGCGGGACGCCGCGGCCCGCAACGTCCGCACCCATCTCGCCAAGCTCAAGCAGGAAAACCGGATCGTCGAGCGGGAAGCCACCTACACCCCCGCACCCTGAGCCGCCGAGCGAGCCTTTGAGAACCCAACCGGACGAACGGCGAGCGGGGCGGCGATGATTAGAGCGTAGATTCCATGCGCGACCCCCGGCTCCGCCATTACATCTACCAGGCCAACGTCCCCAAGACCGCCCTCGGATGCGGTCTCCTGCTGCTTGCCCTGGGCGTCATCCTCCTCTCCCCCGTGATTGCCATCCTTATCGATATCCTCGGCTGGACCCTCGTCGTCCTCGGCCTCATCGGCATCGCCGTCGCCGCCTATGGCTGGCTCACCAGCCGCCGTCTCCGGTAGTTCGTCTGCCCATAACCCCGCTCCAACCGACAGCGCCCGAAGAGTTCCTTTCCGGGACGTCCCGGGCACGGGTATAATCCCATACACCCCGCCCGTGGTTCTATGGATGACAATACGCTAACCCTAGAGGTTCAGCATGACCACACCTAAAACGCCAAAATCCTCAACGCCCTTCCGACTGCCGGACCCGCCCGAGCGTGAGCCAGACGAAGTGACCGCCTACGACTACGTTTACAAACTCGGCAGCCCCTACCACCTGGCCATCCACTTCGGCAAACCCGATACTACCATGGTGGAAGCCGACCACTGGATTGTAGCCAGCCCGGACGAATACAGGACCCGGGCCCGCCGCCCCGACCTCCTCATCGCCTTCGGCGTCAACCCGTCTGCCTACCAGGCCAACAACGGCTATATCATCTCCGAGCAGGGCAAGCCGCCGGACTTCGTGCTGGAGGTAGCCTCCGTCTCCACCGGGGCGATTGATACCGGCGCGAAACGGGACGACTATGCTGCCCTGGGCATTCCCGAATACTGGCGCTTCGACTACACCGGCGAATACCACGGCGCCCGGCTGGCCGGTGACCGCCTGGTGGACGGCCGCTACGAACCCCTGCCCATAGAAGAACTGGCCGACGGCAGCCTGCAAGGATACAGCCAGGTCCTCAACCTGCACCTCCGCTGGGAGCACGGTGGACTGGGATGGTACGACCCCGCCACCGGCCGACACATTCCCACCCTGGAAAGCGAGCGGGAATCCCGCAGTCAGGAGTCCTTGCGTGCGGAAAACGCCGAGGCCCGTGTCCGGGAGTTGGAGGAAGAACTCCGCCGGCTCCGTGGCGACTCCTGACCGCTATCCGGTGGGGTGATAGTCTGCTGGATTGAATCGGTGGTTCCGGGCGTTCCTATGCCGGTTTTGACATCCCCTACCCGGCACCCTAGACTACCTGTGCCCGGTTATGGACCGTCGCTTCTACGCCGGAAACCGCCACCGGGACATCTCATTCCCTTCATTCTCAAGGAGCCAGCATGGTCACCCACACCGCCGATCAGGTCGAAGAACTCCGCCGCACCGCCCTCGAACACCTCTGGGTCTACCTCCGCGAACCCAGCGAGATGGCCGAGAAGGGTGAGCCCCAGATATTCGTCGAGGGCAAGGGCTGCCGAGTCACCGACGCCTCCGGCAACTCGTACATCGACGCCATGTCCGGCCTCTGGCTCAAGAACATCGGCTACGGCCGCACCGAGGTCGCTGACGCCGCCTACCAGCAGATGCTCAAGCTTACCTACATGCCCCTGGGCAGCACCACCGAGCCCGCTGTCCGGCTCTCGGAGAAGATCGCCCAGATAACCCCCGGCGACCTCTCCCGCTCCTTCTTCACCAGCGGTGGCTCCGAGTCCGTCGAGACCGCCATGAAGATTTCCCGCGCCTACTTCAAGCGCATTGGCGAACCGCTACGCACCAAGTTCATCAGCCGCAAGGGTTCCTACCACGGCGCCACCTTTGGCGCCCTGGCCCTGGGAGGCGCACCCGCCTTCCCCAAGACCGACTACGAACCCCTCCTGGCCGGATGCTTCCACGGCCCCCAGCCCAATCCCTACCGCTGCGAGTACGGCGGGGAGACCCCCGAGGAATGCGCCGAGCTTTCCGCCCGGGCCATCGAGGACATCATCAAGTTCCAGGGGCCTCAGACCGTCGCCGCCGTCGTCGCCGAGCCGGTCTCCAGCCCCTACGGAGCTATCGTCCCCGCCGACAACTACTGGCCCATGCTCCGGGAAATCTGCGACCGCTACGGCTGCCTCCTCATTGCCGACGAGGTCATCACCGGTTTCGGCCGCACCGGCAAGATGTTCGCCTGCGAGCACTGGAACATTACGCCCGATTTGATGACCGTCGCCAAGGGCATCACCAGCGGCTACATTCCCATGGGCGGCACCATCGTCCGCAAGGCCATCGCCGACTCCTTCGTCGGTGGCCCTTCCGCCGCCTTCCGCCACGTCATCACCTTCGGCGGACACCCCGTCGCCGCCGCCGCATCTCTCCGCAACATCCAGATTATGGAGGACGAGGACTTGGTCGGAAACTCCGCCCGCATGGGCGCCTACCTCCTCGACGGCCTCAAGGAGCTCAAGGAAAAGCACCCCATGATCGGCGACGTCCGCGGCCTTGGCCTCTTCTGCGGCCTGGAAATCGTCAAGGACCGCAAGACCAAGGAGTACTTCCCCGAGGACGCCCAGCTCGGCCCCCGCCTGACCCAGGCTTTCGGAGAAAACGGTATCCTGCTCCGCGGCGGCGATATGATGAACATCATGCCTCCCCTCTGCGTCACCGCCGGCGAAATCGACGAGACCATCACCGCCATGGACAAGGTATTCGAGCAGACCGGCCGCGAGTTGGGAGTCCCCTCCCGCTAGAGCCCGCCTAAAGAGAAAAGGGGACGCACTCCGCGTCCCCGCTTACAGTTCGTCGCTCCTGCCTCTCTTTCCCGTCGTCCCTGCGTAGGCAGGGACCCGACCACCGTGGGCTCATTCAATCAGTGGCTGTGTGGTGCAGCTTAACCCCCTAAACCCCAATCTCCTCAAACGGCGGCTCCGGCATCCCCGCCACCCAGGTGGGGTCCCGCAGCTCCAGCCGATTCCCGCTGGGATCGAAGAAATACAGCTCCCGCCCGGTGAAGAACCCCTGCGCACGGTACACCAGCTGGTCTATCTGAATCTGTCTCGCCCGGAACTCCCGGCACGCCACTTCGAAGGTCTCCGGCGTCACCGTGAACGAGTGATGCACCCGCCGGTCCTCCGCGTTCTCCGGCCACCGCGCCTCGTCCCGCTGGCACAGCAGGATGTTGTGGTCTCCCACGTTGAAGCACGACATCCCCGAGTTCCCCAGCCGCCCCTTCGGAGTCAGCCCCAGCAGCTCCCCGTAGAAGTCTTCCGCCTCTTCCAGGTTGTTCACCGGAATCGACCAGTGGGTCACTCCCTCAATCTTCAAAACGCTCATAACAGCCTCCTTTCATGGGTCGGGGAAAGGCTACACCTGCGGCGAGCCGTGGTGCGCAACCATCTTCCAGCCGGAAGGCGTGCGCACGAAAATATTCGTTGCCAGTATCCCGAAGTTGTTCGCCCGCCCCTGCAACACGCTGGAGATGTTCTCCACGCACGTCACCCAGCCCGTGTCCCCATGCACCACCACGTTCACATATTGGACGTTGAAATGCATCAGCGTAGCGTTGTCGAATATGCCCTGCCAGCTTTCCCGGATCCGGTCCCAGCCTACCAGCGCCGACCAGCCGGGATGGACACACAACGACCGGTCCGACGTCACCCACGCCGCTTCCATCCCGTCAATGTCCAGCGCTCCGAAAGCCTGGTAGAACCGCTCGTTGGCTTCCCTCACGGCCTCGGCGTCGGTCAGGTCGGATGACATAAGTCCCTCATCTTTGATGTGATGGTCCAGGGTCGCCCGGGCAATCCTGAATTGTGGCGAAGGGCAGGTAATCCTGCCCTTCGAGAAAACAATCCACGCCGGATGCACCGGCGAGACCCGGGGTCTAGTGCATCGGGGAAAAGTCGGCGGGAATCATGATCTTGTTTTCCTGCCGGACCAGGAACTCCCGGGTCGGCGGAGGCCAGTGCTCGCTCTTGCCGGCCTCTTCCCGGATGCGGTTGCGCTCTTCCAGGTCCTTGTACGGCCAGATGTGGACCCACTTGTTCAGCCCGCCCAGCTCGGTATACATCCCGGCGGCCAGCGGGGAGTATTCCTCCCGGTGGGGAACCGCGGCGGCCCAGCGCTTCAGCACCTCGCCCATGGTGCCCGGCTGGTAGGTGTAGCTCCGCATTTCGTAGATGTTGCCCAGGGCCTGGTCGCCCATCGGCCGCATGAAGTCGGCGGGATTGTAGATCTCCGACTCCATGTTCAGGATAAGTCCGTCGCTGCGGGGCGGCCAGTTCGGGTCCTGCGCCGCCTCTTCCCTGATGCGCGTCCGCTCTTCCAGGTCCTCGTAGGGCCAGACGTGGATAACCTGGTTCAGCGGCCCGATGTCGGTGTGCCAGAAAGCGCCCAGCTTGGAATACTTCTCCCGGTGGGGCAGCGCCTCGGCAAAGTTGGCCTCGAACTGGGCGGTGCCGCCGGGCTTCAGCGTATAGGTCCTCACTTCGTAAATCATTGCGTCTCCTCAAATTTGGGCTATGGACGTCGGTTGATGTTCGTAGGAACGTGCCTAGTCTAGCAAAAACCCCCAACTCCCGGCAAACCAAATCTCCAGACCCGGACAATACCCGGCTTGCTTGCCGGGTAGGCTGGTAATAGAATTGGGAAAATCGCCTGCCGGATGCTTTCCGGGCCTGCCGGCGGCAACCGAGGTGCATCATGGCCACCAGCAAAGTTCTTGATACCAACCGCTTCCAGGACACCTTCGGCAAGCCCGCCGAGCGGGCCGCCAACAAGGTCAAGGAGTCCATGACCCCCTTCGTCCAGGAGTTCATCCGAAACTCCCCCTTCGCCGTCATGGCCACCAGCGACGCCGACGGCAGCTGCGACGCCTCTCCCAAGGGCGGCAAGCCCGGATTCGTCAAAGTCCTGGATGATACCCGCCTGCTTCTGCCCGACGTGGCCGGTAACCGACTCTTCCAGTCCTACCAGAACCTGGACGCCAACCCCCACGTCGGCCTCCTGTTTATGATTCCCGGCGTCACCGACACCGTCCGTGTCAACGGCAGCGTCAAAATTGTGGACAAGGACGAACTTGACCGGCTGGAAGTCGAGGTCTCCCTCTATGAAATCGACGAGCGCTCCCACCACCTCCAGGGCATATTGATCGAGGTGGAGGAGTCCTACGGCCACTGCCCCCGCGCCCTCACCTTTTCCCACCTTTGGGACCGGGACATCATTGCCGAGAACCAGTCGGAGCGTCCCATCGCCGACCGTTCCACCAACCAGTAGCCCCTTGCCAAACCGTTCTCTCCCGTCATTCACTTGCCCTCTCCCCCGTCATTCCCGCGCAGGCGGGAATCCAGGCCCCCGCCGGAAGGGTGGTGGACTGTCGGAAGCAAACCCTGTTTGGAACAATCGAGATACCCTTATCCTGCCGCCGGAGTCGATACCGATTCCGGCGGATTAAGTGATTAAAGGACAACACTTATGACCACCGTCGCCTTCGATAAAGTGACCCTGCCCAACGGCCTGGACGTTATCCTCCACGAGGACCATACCGTGCCGGTTGCCTCGGTCAACCTCTGGTACCACGTGGGCTCCAAGGATGAGCAGATGGGCCGCACCGGCTTTGCCCACCTGTTTGAGCACGTCATGTTCGAGGGCTCCAAGCACCACAACAGCAGCCACTTCGAACCCCTCCAGAAGGCCGGCGCCTCCCTCAACGGCTCAACCACCACCGACCGCACCAACTACTGGGAGGACGTGCCAACCAACTTCCTGGAACTAGCCCTCTGGCTGGAATCCGACCGGATGGGATTCCTTGTCGACGCTCTCGACCAGCAACGCTTCGACATCCAGCGCGACGTGGTCAAGAACGAGCGCCGGCAGAGTTACGAGAACCGCCCCTACGGAATGGCCCACTGGCACATCCAGGAAGCCCTCTTCCCCCTTCCCCATCCCTACCACTGGATGACCATCGGCTCCCAGGAAGACCTGGACGCCGCCAGCCTCGACGACGTCAAGGACTTCTTCCGCCAGTTCTACTCACCCTCCAACGCCAGCCTCGCCGTCGCCGGCGACATCGACAAAGACCGCACCCTGGAGCTGGTCAACCACTACTTCGGCGACCTCCCGCCGGGGCCCCAGGTGCTTCGCACTGCCAGATTCGACTCCGGTCTGGCCGGACGGGTTGAGCTGGAAATGCGCGACCGGGTTTCCCTCCCCCGCCTGTACATCGCTTGGCCTACCCCGCCCCACTTCAGCGATGACGACGCTCCCTTGGAGCTGCTGCGGGCCGTCCTGGCCGACGGACTCAGCTCCCGCCTTTATCGTTCCCTGGTCTACGAAAAGCAGATTGCCCAGACCGTCAGCGCCCGCTTCCGCGGGTCCGAAATAGCCGGGCAGTTTATTGTCGAAGGCACCGCCGCCGCCGGCCATTCCCTGGAGGAGGTCGAGCAGGCCATTGACGCCGAGCTGGACCGCATCCGGCGGGACCCCCCCACCGATGAGGAGATTGCCCGGGCCAAGAACCGGCTGGAAGCCGAGCACTACCGCCAGTTGGCCAGGGTCGGCGGATTCGGGGGGAAGGCTGACTCCCTGAACTTCTTCAACACCTTCACGGGTGACCCCAACCTCGTCAACACCAGCATCGACGATTATCTGGCGGTGCAGCGGGAGGATATCCTCCGCGTCTGCGAACGGACTTTGGACCACCGCCAGGTGCGTATGAAGGTCCGCCCCGAGGACTCCTACGCTCCCGCCGTCACCGGTATCGACCGCACCGTCATGCCTCCACCGGGCCGGGACCCCAGCTTCACCCCGCCGGTCCCCCAGCGGCGCACCCTTCCCAACGGCCTGGGAATCACCGTCGTCGAGAAGCGCGACCTTCCCATAGTCTCCTTCGGCCTGCTCGTTGCCGGCGGCACCTCCTCCGACCCCGAAGACCGGCCTGGACTGGCCAGCCTCACTTCCCAGATGCTGTCGGAAGGAACGGAGACCCGCGCCAGCCAACAGATCGCCGAAGAGTTCGAGTTCATGGGCGCCCGGCTCCACTCGGAAACGCGGCGGGAGACGGCTTTCTTCTCCACCGAAACCCTGACCAGGCACTGGCCCACCGCCCTGGAGCTTATGGCCGACGTCGTCCTCCATCCGACCTTCCCCGACCACGAATGGGACCGGGTGCAGCGCGAGCATATCACCGACCTGCAGCGCGCCCGGGACGATGCCGGCTTCATCGCCGAACAGGTCATGCCCGGACTGCTCTTCGGCCGGACCAGCCCATACGGCCACCCGTCCCACGGTACCGAGGAGTCCGTCGCTGCGATAACCACTGCCGACCTGCGCCGCCACTACCAGTCCAGCTTCGGCCCGTCCGGCAGCAACCTCCTCGTAGTGGGCGACGTTTCCGTCGACGAGGTTATGGAGCAAGCTGCGGCCGCCTTTGGCGCCTGGAGCGGACCGGATCGGGCGGTTGCCTCCGAACCCTCTCCCGCGGCCTTGACGAAAGCGGCACCCACCACCCTGTACCTCGTCGACAAGCCCGGTGCTGCCCAGTCGGTCATCAGGGCCGGCCACCTGATGGTGGAACGGAAGCACCCCGACTACTTCAACCTGCTCCTGCTCAACTTCGCCTTCGGAGGCCAGTTCTCGGCCCGCCTGAACCAGAACCTGCGCCAGGACAAGGGTTACAGCTACGGATTCCACTCCTCCATTAGCTGGTACGGCCAGCCCTCCCCTTGGGTGGCCGGCGGCAGCGTGCAGACGGCCGTGACCAAGGAATCAGTCGTAGAGACCCTGAAGGAATTCGCCGACATCGGCGGCTCCCGCCCGGTGGACGAGGACGAACTTGCATCGGCCCAGGAAGGACTTCTCCGCGGCTTCCCCGCTGGTTTCGAGCGGCCGGGACAGGTGCTTGCCCAGCTTGTCCAGCTGGTCGCCCACCAGCTCCCCGATGATTACTTCGACACCGTCCGCTCGGGGATATCCGGCGTTAGCCAGGACTCCGTGGCCCGCACCGCGGCCGCCCACGTCCATCCCCAGGGATTGGTCGTCCTGGTGGTTGGAGATCGCGGGGTCGTCGAACCCGGGCTGCGGGAATTGGGTCTTCCGGTGGTGGTGCTGGACCATGCCGGCCAGGTTGTGGAATAACCTGGCGCTTCAAGTGCCTACCGCAACCGGCTGATCGCCTCCTGTTGCGCCCGGAAAAGCGGCTCAACCCCCCGGCACGCCAGGGAAAGCACCTCGGAAACGCGCTGGCGCGGGAAAGGCGACGCCTCTGTCGCTCCCTGCAATTCCACCAGCTCTCCCCGGTCGGTCAGCACCACGTTGAAGTCGACCTGGGCGCGGAAGTCTTCCTTGTAGCAAAGGTCCAGCATCAGCTCATCATCCACCAGCCCGACGCTGGTGGCCGCCACTGCCGCCCGCAGCGGCACCTGCCGGAGAACCCGGTGGTCCACCAGCAGTTGGAAGGCCTGGTACAGCGCCACGTAGGCCCCGGTGATCGCCGCCGTCCGTGTGCCCCCGTCGGCCTGGATTACGTCGCAGTCGATCTGGACCGTCCGCTCTCCCATCGCTTCCAGGTTTGTGGCGGCCCGCAACGCCCGCCCGATTAGTCTCTGTATCTCCTGGGAGCGTCCGCTGACCCGCCCGCTGTCCCGGTCCCGTGACGTTCTGGTGTTGGTGGACCTGGGCAGCATCTCGTACTCGGCCGTCACCCACCCCTGCCCCTGTCCCCGCAGAAACGCCGGCACCCTTTCCTCCATGGAGGCCGAGCACAGCACCTTGGTCGCTCCGGTCTCAATTAGGGCCGAGCCCTCGGCAAACTCCTGGAACCCGGGGACTATCTTTACCGGCCGGGGTTGGTCCCACCGGCGCCCGTCAACTCGCTGCAACTTTCCGTCCTTCCCCCGCGAAGTCCGTTTCCGTGATTCGGAAGGCGGGAGAGATTTGGTGCCCAGTATACATGAGCAAGTCCGGCCGTCGGACGCCCGCCGCCTTCACCGGGCCTCAGTCTCCACCCAAAGCCGCGCTCCATCGGAGGCAAAATGAATGGTCCCGTGCCGGGCCGTCTGGTAGATGCCTTCTGGCCCGACCACCTGCTCCAGCCGGTCCATCACCTCGGGATGCGGGTGCCCGTACCGGTTGTCCGCCCCGGCGGATACCACCGCCGCCGAGGGGTTTACGGCCTTCAGGAAAGCATCGCTGGTCGACGTCCTGCTGCCGTGGTGCCCCACCTTCAAAACATTGCTCTCTAATACCTCGACGTTGGACAGCATCCGCCTTTCCGCTGCCTCCTCCACGTCGGCAGTGAACAGGAAGCTGACTTCCCGGTGGGTAAGCAGGAACGCCAGGGAGTCGTTGTTGCTGTTCCGGGTAGGACTCGCCAAAGCCTCCGCGTCTGGGTTCAGAATCAACAGTCGGACCTCGCTGCCCAGGTCTACCCGGTGTCCCGCGGATACGGGGATGGCTGTCGTCCCGGACCGGGCCAGGGCTTGCGTCCAGGCGGGTTCCAGTGGGGCGGACGGATCGGGAGCTCCCACCAATGCCCCGCCTACCTGGTACCGGTCCAGGACCGCCGGCAGTCCTCCGGCATGGTCCTCGTCCAGGTGCGTCATCACCACCAGGTTCAGGCTCCGGTCCCAGAACGGCAGGACTCCCGACAGCGCCCGGACCCCGCCCTCTGAATCCCGGCCCCCGTCGATCAGCACTTGCCTCCCTTCGGGAGTGACTATCAACGCGCTGTCCCCCTGCCCGACATCGAAGAAATAGACGTGGAGCCGGTCGTCGCTTCCGCCGATGGCCTGCACCCAGAGCACTATTCCGGATGATGCCATGAGAATCGCCAGCCCTACTGCGGCGGCGGACTTTCCTCCCGGACGGATCGAGACTGGCGGTCCCCAGTTCGCCGTCGCCAGCCATTCCCGTAACCGCTCCCATCCCTTCCTCAACTGCCTGCCCGTCCTCGTAATGCCCAGCGCGACGACCACCCCTCCGTACCAGCCCCAAAGGAGCCATGGGCTGGCCCACTCCCCGGAAAGCCCCGGGCTGGGCAGTCCGGTCGCCACCAGCAGGAGGTACGAAATTGGCAGCCAGGATGCCACAACCAGTAGCTGCCCGGCCAGCGGGTGCATCATTCCTCCCAGCGCGGTCACCAGCGACCCTCCCAACACGAAAGGCAGCGACGGCAGCGCCAGGATGGTCACTGGTATCCCCCAGACCGGAACGTTCTGGAAGTAGTAGGCCACCAGCGGCAGCGTCCCCGCCGTCGCTCCCAATGACACAATCAGCCCCGATGTCGCCCACCGGGCCAGGTGCGCCGCCCAGCCCCGCCACCAGTCATTCCGCCGCTCTATCGCCTGGTATACGAAGGCCGATGCCTTGGCTTGCCAGGGCAAGGCGATGATGATGCCCGCCATGGCGGTAAAGCTGAGCTGAAAGGACACCTGGAATATGGCCCTCGGGTCCAAGGCGGTGATGATTAACGCTGCCAGGGACAGCGGGGCCAGTGCTCCATAGGGACGGCCCAGGGCCGCAGCCGCCAGGAAGAGCGTTCCCATGATTCCCGCCCGCACCACGGAAACCGGCAGGCCGCTGATTAAAGCGTAGGCCCAGATAATCGCCATCGGCAGAAGCCAGTGCTGCCACCGCCGCCAGCCTAGGGCCCATCCCGTCGCCGCCGTGGCGATGACCAGCAGGATGCCAACGTGCATCCCCGATATCGCCAGCAGGTGGGCCGCCCCGCTCTTCCTGAACCCCTCCTGCACTTCCGGCGGAATCTGCGACCGCCATCCCAGCAGGAGCGCCTGGGCCAGGGAGGCGTGGGGCGCCGGCAGCGCCCTGTCCAGGCTCGCCGCCAGTTGTTTCCGCAGCTTGAACAGGGAAACCCGCCAACTGTACGAGTCGGCGGACCCGACCCAGGTAGTGTCGCTGGCGAAGAACACGCCCTGAATCCCGTGACTTGCCAGGTACGCTTGATAGTCGAACCCATCGTCGGATTGGGGCGGGGAACCGGCGCCCTGAAGTTCGACCACGTCCCCCGGCAGGAAATATGGAGGAGACCGCGCCGACACCATGTTCGGGGGCGGTTGCGCGTAGACCAGGGTCTTGCCCGACGCCGGCTCCCAGCCGATGCCGGAGTCCACCGCACTCAGGGACAGCACAAACTTGACGGACCGGCCAGCCGTTTCGGGATCGCTGTCAACGCTTCCCCGCAAACCCGCCTGCTGACCATCGCCCTCAAGGGTTGGGAGACCCGGGACCGGCAATATCTCCGTCCGCCAGAAACCCAGAAGCGCCAAGGCAATCAACACGAATGCCAATGGGTTTCTGCGCAGGACTCGCGTCGCCGCGGCCAGCGCCAGGGAAGCCCCCGCCAGGAGCAGCAAAACCTCCGGCGCAACGTCGAAGCGAAATCCCAGGAACAGACCCGCCAACCACGCCGCCGCCAGCCATGCCAGCTTCATGTATGCGGTCTATGGGCGGGCCCCGGCTTGAACGGAGTGGCTCCTTCCGGGCTAGTCCTGGCTTCCGCCAACTGTCACCAGTTCCCGTACCTGCTGGTAAATCCCCTGGCCAATCCCGTGGACGTCGGTTATTGCCTCGGTGTTTGCGAAGGGCCCGTGCTGCTCTCGATGGTCCACGATGGACTGAGCCCTAACTTGCCCTATCCCCGGAAGGGTTGCCAGTTCTTCGTTCGTGGCCGTGTTCAGGTTGATAAGTCCTTGCGCCGAGTTCCCGCTCCCGGGGATGCTAAGTCCCGCGCTGGACTCGCCGGGCCGAGCTCCTTCCCTTGAGGCCATCGGAGACGTTTCCCCCGCCCGAGGCACGTAGTAATATCCCTCGTCGACAATCCGCTGGGCCATGTTAATCGCCGCCAGGTCGGCTTCGGGGACCGGGCCTCCCGCCGCTTTGACGGCGTCGGCGATGCGGGCCCCGGGTAGCAGTTCATACACGCCCGGGCTTTGGACCGCTCCATGGACGTAAACCTGGATGTCTTCCGGGATAGGTGTCCCCAGCGGCTCGCCGCGGTCTGACGCCGCCGCCTTCCCTGCCGGGCTTCCCTCTGTGGGAGGCAGAATCAGGATTTCCGCGTTGCTCCTGCTTTGGGCCAATAGGTAAACCGCCGGAATCAGCATTCCCGTCGCCAACACCGCGAAAACCGCTGCAACGAACCATCGGGAGCGCAAAAACATCACCGTCGGGTCCTGGTTGCCCCGGGGCTATCGTATGAAGTCCGACCCAATCCTGTGACCTCTACTCCCGCTATTTCCCCGCAGAGCCTGCCCCGTCTTTCCCTCGCAGGCGGGAATCCAGACCCGCGTTGCCGTTGAGCTGGACCACCTGAAGCGGGGCCCAACCTTATTGTCAACTTTACTTGTACCTGCTGGGGGAGACTGATTATAATTTAGACCTACCGTTGGTAAAAGAGGTTTACTGTGACAACCGTTGAGTCCAATCCTGCTTTCCGTGACCTTTACGCTTTTTTCCGGGGTGAGATCGTCCCTTTGTCGGAGGCGAGGGTTAACGTTATGACCCACGCCCTCCACTATGGCACCGGAGTTTTCGAAGGGATACGCGGCAACTGGAACGAAGAGCAGGGCGTGATCAACATCTTCCGTCTCCGGGAGCACTACGACCGGCTGCTGAGGGGATGCCGCCTGTTGATGCTCGATATTCCCTACACCGCCGACGACCTGTGCGAAATAACCGTTGATCTGGTGGAACGCAACCGCCACCAGCAGGATATTTACATTCGTCCCCTGGCCTACAAGAGCGCCGAGATGGTGGCCAACCTCAAGCTGCAGGACCTGGCCAGCGACTTCACCCTGATAACCGTGCCCTTCGGGAACTACCTCGGGTCCGACACCCTGCGTTGCTGCACCTCCTCCTGGCGCCGCGTGGATGACCCCATGATTCCCGCCCGCCTCAAGATTTGCGGAATCTACGTCAACAGCATCCTCGCCAAGACCGAGGCCACCCTTGCCGGATACGACGAAGCTATAATCCTCAACCATGACGGCCACGTCTGCGAAGGCTCGGGCGAAAACCTCTTCCTGGTATCCGAGGGCAAAATCCATACCTCAAGCCTGGAGGACAATGTCCTGCCCGGCATCACCCGCGAGACCGTGATCCAGTTGGCCCAGAGCGAGTTGGGGCTGGAGGTAGTCGAACGCACCATCGACCGCAGTGAGCTATACCTTGCTGATGAGATATTCCTGACCGGCACCGCCGCTCACCTCACCCCCGTCATCGAGCTGGACCACCGTCCCATCGCCGACGGCAAGAGCGGCGCCATCTCGACCCAGCTCCAGAAGATGTACTTCGATATCGTGTTCGGCCGCAATCCCAAGTACCAGCACTGGTGCACGGCGGCGTCGCCGCGCCTGGTGACGGTGTAGGCCGGACACCTGCGCCCGCTTTGCGGTGCCGCCGCGTTAAAGGCTGCACCCCTCAACTCGGACCCGCCCCGCGGGTTTCCGTTCCTTTCCGGGTCAAACCCCACCCTGCTCCCCGCCGCCGGTTCTCCCTGCCGGTGTCCAGGCATGTTGCCGGTTCCGTGCGCACCATCGCGCCATGCCTGCCTGTCATTTCAGCGCCGGGGATGTGACCTTGCCGGAAGTCGAAGCTGCCGCGTTGCTGGGTTGGGCCCTTTGCGGTGCCTGGGCCTACCTGCTGGGCAGCTTTCCCACCGCTTTCGTCGTCGGGCGATGGATGCGGGGGCAGGACATCCGCACCCTTGGTGATGGCAACATAGGAGCCGGTAACGCCGGTCGCCTGTGGGGCGCCAGGATTGGCCTGCTGGTCGGAGCCGTTGATGTCTGCAAGGGTATGACGGCGGCCCTGGTGGCCTGGTGGTTCTTGGACGCCCCGGAAGGCCCCATGCTTGCCGGAATTCTCGCCATCCTGGGCGACGCCTGGCCGGTTTACCTGCAGCGCCGTGGTGGGCGGGGTGGAGCGGTCGCCGGCGGAGTTTTGCTGGCTATCTTCGCCTGGTTTGCCGTTCCCGTGGGGCTGGTGGCCCTCGCCGTGTTGTGGCTCACCAGGAACACCACCATCGCCCTGGCGTCCTACTATGTCCCGATTCCGTTTCTGGCCCTGTTCTCCGATCTTTACTCTGCCAATTTGGCCGCCTACGCCCTGGCCGTGCCGGTTCTTGTGGGGGTCATCCATTTCCTGAGCTTGCGGCGTGAACTCCGTACCAGTTGAACCACGCTTGGCGCCCTCTTATACTCTCAACCACCCTGGAACTGGAGGTCTGGACGCATGGGTTGGTCCACGCATCACCCGGTGGGACTCATTCATTACGCTCCCCAGCACAGCTACCGCGGCTACACCCTGTTCGCCACCAACCGGGGCGGCTTTCACGCCAACCTCATCGACATGGACGGAAGGGTCTGTCACCGCTGGCACTCCCAGGAAGGGATAACCTACCCTTACCTCCTTCCCAACGGCAACCTGCTGCTGCGCACCCCCGCTCCCGCGGACGCCGGCGGGGCCGAGACCATCGGCGGCTCCTCCGGCTCTCTCCTGGAACTGGATTGGGACAGCAATGTCGTCTGGGAGTTCCGCCACCCGTTGCTTCACCATGACTTTGAACGCCTCCCCAACGGAAACACCCTGGTGCTGCTCTGGGAGAAGCTATCCGACGACTTGGCCGCTAGGGTCCAGGGCGGCTACTCCTCCGGCGACGAGCCGGAACCCATGTACGGCGATCTTGTCCAGGAGATTACCCCCTCCGGCGAGGCCGTCTACGAGTGGAGGTCCTGGGAACACCTCAGCGTCGACGAGGACATAATCTGCCCCCTGGAAGGCCGCCGCGAGTGGACCCACGGCAACGCCCTGAACGTCACCGCCGACGGCGACCTGCTGGTCAGCTATCGCCTTACCAGCACCGTCGGGATTGTCGACAAGCAGACCGGCGACTTCAAATGGAAGTGGGGCCCCGGCGAGCTCTACCACCAGCACCATCCCACTTGGCTCGATAACGGCCGGGTCCTAATTTTCGACAACGGGGGCCACCGCCGCGGCGTCAGCCACTCCCGGATTGTCGAGGTCGACCCGTCCACCAACGAGATAGCTTGGCAGTACACCGGCACTCCCAACATATCCTTCTACAGCTACAACATCAGCAGCGCGGAGCGCCAGCCCAACGGCAACACCGTCATCTGCGAGGGGGCTCCGGGCCGCATTTTCGAGGTCACCCCGGCCGGGGAGATTGTCTGGGAATACATCAACCCCTTCTTCGGCCAGGTCACCGCCCGGGCCCCGGAATCAGTCAACGCGGTCTTCCGCGCCCACCGTTACGGAGCCGACCACCCGGCCCTCCAGGGCAAGGACCTAGACCCGTCCCGCTACGCCGGCATCAACCAGCTTTACGCAGGAAAGTGACCGGCCCTGCTCTCTTCCAAAGGCGGACAATATCTCTCGCGGAGGCCCCAATGAACAGCGCACAGAACCCGGACGGCGAAGTCGGGACCGAGGTCCTCTTCGAAAACGACCATGTGAAAGTATGGAACCTGGACCTGCAACCGGGCCAGTCCAGCCAGTGGCATCACCACCACCACTGGTACGTGACCATCGTAACCGTCCCCGGCACTCTGCGGACCGATTTCACCGACGGCACCAGCAGCACCGAGTCCCTGCCCGCCGGCGCCGTCAATTTTAGGGACAAGGACTCCGAGCACCGGGTCACCAACGTCGGCGATGCCCGCTACGTCAACGTAATCGTCGAACTAAAGGAACCGGGTTAGCAGACTCGTTCAGGAAAAACTTCGCATCGCGCGTCAATTCTTCAACCGTATCTGGAGGAAAGTAATGGGTAAATTGGACGGAAAGGTCGCTCTGGTCACCGGCTCCGGCAGGAACATCGGACGGGCCACCGTGTTGAAGCTGGCTGCCGAGGGCGCCGACGTGGTCGTAAACGCCCGCAGCAACCAGGAAGAGGCCGACGCCGTGGCGGCCGAGGCCCGCGCCTTGGGAGTCCGGGCCCTGCCGGTCCTGGCCGACGTCGGCAACAAGGAGCAGGTGGACAGCATGGTCAACATGGCCGTGTCCGAGTTCGGCCGTGTCGACATCCTGGTAAACAATGCCGCCATCCGGCCCCACAAGCCCTTCCGCGAATTGACCCTCCAGGATTGGGAGATGGTCCGCAGTGTGGTGCTGGACGGGGCCTTCTACGCTACCAAGGCGGTCATCGACTCCATGGCCGAAAACAACTACGGACGCATTCTGTTCTTCACCGGCGAAGGAGCGTTTCAGGGTGGCGCCCAGCGGGTCCACGTCTCCGCCGCCAAGTCCGGGCTGCTCGGAATGGCCCGCGCTCTCGCCTCCGAGTTTGCCGGAAACAACATCCGGGTCAACGTCGTCTGCCCGGGCAGCATCGACACCTCCCGCGCCAACCCCGAGTGGTACGCCAACCGCCCTCCCAACGCGTCGGGAATCCCCCTGGGGCGACAGGGCCACGTCGATGAAATCGCCGCCACCTGCCTGTTCCTGGTCAGCGACGACGGCGGATTCATCACCGGCCAGACCATCCATGTAAACGGCGGCGTCACCTACTACTGACCGGGGGTCACAACCCAGATCAATCTATCGGGACCGCGCCTTCCGCAGGTTCCGCGCAACCCTCCGCCGCTGGTTCCCTCCCGGCTGAACCACGAAAAAGAGGCGGCGCCCATCGGACGCCGCCTCTTTGGTCCGCTTCATAGCCCCGGCCCTGCTAATCCCGGAAGCGGAACTCCTTCAAGTCGTCCGCGATTATCAACTGGGCTTCCGTCTGCTCCTGGATGTCCTCCGGGCTCCACCCGGGAGCGTATTCCCGCAGCTTGAATCCCTCCGGCGTCACCTCGAACAGGCCCAGGTCAGTGGACACCAGCGTCACCGCTCCTGGGGCAGTGACCGGCAGTTGGCACTGCTTCAGCATCCGCGGCTTGCCGTCCCGCGTGTTGTGCTCCATGGCGATGAAAACCCGCTTGGCGCAGGCGGCCAGGTCCATGGCCCCGCCGATTCCGCCGCCCTTCCGGTTCGGAATGCGCCAGTTGGCGAAGTCCCCGTTCTCGGCAACCTCGTATGCCCCCATCACCGTCACGTCAATCATGCCGCCCCGGATCAGGGCAAAGGAGTCGGCGTGATGGACGATCGCCATCCCTGGCATGGCGGTCACGTTCTGCCCCCCGGCGTTCACCAAGTGCTTGTCCTCCTCTCCGGCCGGAGCCAGCGGACCGTACCCGATAACCCCGTTTTCCGAGTGGAAGATGATCTCCTTGGATGAGTCAACGTAGTTGGAGCACAGCGTCGGCATCCCTACGCCCAGGTTCACGATCCACTCGTCCTGGAATTCCATGGCCAGCCGGTCGCACATCGCTTGGCGCTGGAGCCTGGGCTTTTCTTCCATCAGAATCCTCCCATTCGGTTCAACTGAGTCAGCCGCCGATGGTTAATCGAATATCCCGTCTTCGGGAATCTTCACCAGTCTGTCAACATATACCCCGGAAACATGAATCTGGTCCGGGTCCAGTTCCCCCACCGGCACTATTTCGCCTTCAACCTCCACCACCGTCGTCTTGGCTGCGATGGCCATCACCGGGTTGAAGTTGCGCTGCGCCATCCTGAACTGCAGGTTTCCGAAGGTGTCCGCCCTCCACGCCCGGATCAGGGCGAAGTCCCCCGGCAGCGGATGCTCCAGCACGTGCATCCGTCCGTTTATCTCCCGGTGCTCCTTGCCCTCGGCCAGCTCCGTGCCCACGCTGGTGGGAGTGTAGAAACCGCCGATTCCCGCGCCCGCCGCCCGCATCCGTTCCGCCAGTGTGCCCTGGGGCACCAGCTCGGCGTCGATTTCGTCGTTATTGTACATCCTGACAAAGGGAGTGACCTGGGATGGGTGGGTCGGAGCGGTGAATGCGCAGATCATCTTCTTGACCTGGCCCGCTTCGATCAGCGTGCCGGCGTCCACCTTATCATCCAGGGTTCCCGCGTTGTTTGATACCACGGTCAGGCCCTTGGCCCCCTGCCGGTGCAGGGCCGCCAGCAGGTTGCGGGGAACGCCCACTCCGCCGAAGCCGGGGGACATTACCGTCGACCCGTCGGGAACGTCGGCCACCACTTCGTCGAAGGTTTCGTATATCTTGTTCTTCATTTCGATGGGACTCCTGCCTTGCCCGGCCCTTGAATGGCGCGGACATTTCACCCCAGTGCCAAGATTGGTTATTTATAGCCTATCCAGTCTCGGGTATCAACTAAGCCTCTTGACAACGGGTATGATAACTTAAACAATCCCATGTGCCGGGTCCGGCCCCGTTTGCCCCGGTTCGAACACCGTAGACTGGGGACGGCCCTGTTCGCGCCGACCACCAAAAATCCTGTCAGGGAGGCCAAACATGACTGCGACCAATCATCTGACCCACGTCTACGTGGGGCTGGCGGGCGAGGGAGACTTCATCGGCGGAGGCGGTCTGTACCGCCGCGCCGAGGGCGACGACCAATGGGTCAGCATCACCAACGGTCTGCCGGAAAACCCCCAGGTGCGCGCCTTGCTGGTCCACCCCGACAACCCCAACGTCGTTTACGCCGGCACCCACGACGGCCCCTACCGCAGCGACGACCGGGGCGGCCACTGGGAGCCGCTGGACTCGCTGAAGCGGGATGTCTGGTCCCTGGCCTTCCACCCCAACGACCCCGACACCGTCTTCGCCGGATACGAGCCCTGCGCGGTGTACCGCTCCCAGGACGGCGGCGCCCACTGGGAAGCCATGAACACCGACGGCGTGGTCTACCCCCACATCACTACCTACATGCCCCCGCTGGGCAAGCGGGTCATCGGCATCGCCGCCGACCCGTCCAACCCCAGCGACATGTACGGCGCCATCGAGGTGGGCGGCCTTATTGGAAGCCGGGACGGCGGCGAGACCTGGACCCAGCTGCTCGACGGACCCTACGTACGCAATAACACCCTGGACCTGCACGGAGTCCAGGTTAGTTCGGCCGCGCCGGGCACCGTGTTCATCATCACTCAGGTCGCCATGTTCCGCAGCCGGGACCGGGGACGCTACTGGGAGCACATCCAGGTTGAAGAGATGTTCCCGGGCGGCAGCTACTGCCGGGGCCTCCTCGTGGACCCGGTCCGTCCCGACACCATTTACCTCGCCGCCGGCGCGGGCGGTGGCGGGGCGCCCGCCGGAACCCAGGAACTGGGCGCCCTGTTCCGCAGCCGGGACACCGGCGAGACCTGGGAGCGGGTGGACATCGGCGGAGAGCCTCCCAGGCGGATGTTCCAGATAGCCGTCGACCGTGCCGCCCCTCAGAACGTCTACTGCTGCGACTACGACGGACGGGTCTTCGCCAGCGCCGACGGCGGCGACAGTTGGCGGGCCACCAGCCAGGTGCCGGCAGAAATGTCCCGCCACGTCCACGTCTACCCCATGGCCTGCGGCTAAGCAGGTGTTTAACAAATACCCAGGTCACCCTCCCGTCATCCCGCCGCCTCCCGTCATTCCCGCGGAGGCGGGAATCCAGACCCCCGTCCGCCTTGGAGTCACGGCTTAATATGAGAGGGTACGTTTGTTCCCACGCCCTTTAAAGCAGCTAGGCCGGGGGTGTCACCCACCAACAATCGATTACGCTGAAGCGGTCAACCCGGGCGGGTTGGCCGCTAATCTCACCCTCAGGAGTTAGCCGTGTCCGGGACATCGTTGAGTCAGGCCACTTACCGGATCTCCGAGCCTGACCTGGAATACATGGTTCTGACCAGGGAAGACATGCCCTCCGAATTCCAGGGCTACCAGGTAGTGCAGGAGGGCACTCTGGACAACGCCACCCTGGCGGAACGCGGGTTCACTGGAAGCACGGCTGAACGGTTCGACCGGGCCGGGCGGATTAACGGCTTCCGCCGGGAATTCGGTCCCACCGCGGCCATGGGGGCCTATGACGGACTGAATTTCGTCGGCGCCACGGTGGCCCACCTGTTCGATGAACCCCAATCGGTTTCCGGTTGGATGCACGAGATATTCGTCAAGGACTTCGAGAGCAACGTCGGCGAAGGAGTCGGCAACGACCAGCAGCTAATCTCCGTCGACCGGGTGAACACCGAGGGCTTCTTCGACGAAGCGGTGGCCCTGAAAGTGCTCCAGGGCGGGAGTATGGGCCTCATGTCCTCCACCGTCATCGACTTCCGGGTGGGACGCATCCTCGGCGTCGCCTTCGTCGGCTCCGTCGGCGACCACAACCGCCTCCAACTCGCCAACGAACTAGCCCTCAACCTAGAAAAGCGCATCGTCCAGGTCGTCTTGGGGGCGATTTAGCCTGATAATCGTACGGTTTATCCGCTGGCTATGGACCTTTCGCTCGACCCCTCGGTAGCCGCTGGTCTCAAGAGCCGCAGCCAAATCGCCCGCCGCGTGACCGAGGCATGGGCCTCCGCCAACCTGTTCTGCCTGGCCTGTTCGTCGGAACGCCTGCATACCGAGGGCGCCAACACCCAGGTTCGGGACTTCAGTTGTCCTCAATGCGCCGCCACCTACCAGCTCAAGGCCAAGAGTGGTCGGCACGGCAACACCGTTGCCAACTCGGCCTACGAACCCAAGATCGCCGCCATACGCCAGGGCAACGCTCCCAACTACGCCTTCCTGGACTACACGGCCGAAACGTGGCAGGTAACCGGGTTGTTCGTAGTCCCTGGCCACTTCCTTACCGAAGGTCTGGTTCAACGGAGGAAACCGCTCCCGCCAACTGCCCGGCGGGCTGGATGGGTCGGTTCCAATATCCTGCTGTCCAGGACCCCGGCGGAAGGACGCATCGAGGTCGTCTACAACGGCGTGCCCATCCCGCCCGACACTGTCCGGCAGGTTTGGGACAGGTTCCGTTTCCTCAAGACCGACTCCAGGGCATCCAGTGGCTGGGGAGCGGAAATCTTGACAATGATACGCCGGTTGCAAGCCGAGACCAGCACCCCCGACTTTACGTTGCAGACTTTCTATCAGCGATTCAGGGAAGAATTGACCGCCAGCCACCCGGATAACCACTACATCGACGCCAAAATTCGCCAGCAGCTTCAGGTGTTGCGCGACGGCGGCATCCTGCAATTCCTCGGGAGAGGCCGCTACCGGATAGTTGGTTGAGGCCCCTTTCGTTAGTCCTGCTCAGGGTCATCAGTCATTCGTATCGTGTCCGGTAAGAGCAACGGCATGACGACCAATCCGGCGACGTCGACTCTTGAATATCCCGACTCTAGCCAGTTGTGCTTGCCGGTGGTCTTCCAACTGTAAACTTTGCCGCCAGTCTCCTCCGCCCACCCCTCCGCATCTTCGGCGTCCTCTGTCTCGAAGAAGATAGCGTCAACCAGCAGTTCCAATGTGATTCGCATAGATTTGCCCACAAAACAGGATTATTCCTTCCACCACGTTAAATGGACATTGCGGCCCCGTACACGCCACAAATGGCGTGTTATCCGCACGGGCAGTTGAGGAAGGGGGAGAAAAAGCGCCCCCGGCAATCCGGGGGCGCTTGGGCAGCCGTGCTTTCAGGCTATTCGCCGGGAAGCGTCACCAAAATTACTGACGCTCGCTAGGTTACCAACTCCCGCATCATGCGTTACCATTATGTGAGTGCCGGCCCCTGCCCTCGAATTTCCGGCATCCCGACCAGCATCAGGAGGAACAGCCCAGTCTCAATAAGCGAAGCCCCGGGACTCGTTGACCGCCATCCCATCCCGCCAAATGGTACAAAATGGAGCAAAATGAGACAGAAAAAATCCTTTCCGGCCCGGGCCCTGTCGGTTAATTGAGACTGTGCCAAGCCTCGGCCACCAGCCCGGGAGCCTACCCCTCCCCCAGCAGCCGCACTACCTCGTCCCCGACTTCAGTGGTTGAGGCGGTGCCGCCCAGGTCCCCGGTGACCACCTTCCGTTCCTGGAGACTGCGGGCCACGGCGCCGTCGATGCGGCGCGCCGACTGGTGCTCCCCGAAGTGGTCCATCATCATCGCCGTCGCCGAGATGGTCGCCAGCGGGTTGGCCAGGTTCTTCCCCGCAATGTCGAACGCCGCCCCGTGGACCGACTCGAACATGGAGGGATGCTGCCGGCCCGGGTTGACGTTGGCACTGGCCGCCAGTCCCATGCTCCCCGTCACCACCGCCGCAATGTCCGACAGGATGTCCCCGAACAGGTTGGATGACACGATGACGTCGAAGTCCTCCGGCCACCGCACCAGGTCCATCGAAGCCCGGTCCACCAGCAGGGACTCGGTGGACACTTGGGGATACTCCCGCGCCACGTCCTCGAACACCTCGTCCCAGAAGACCATGCTGAACGCCAGCGCGTTGGACTTCGTGACCGAAGTCACCTTCAGCTTCCCGTTCCTCTGCACGCAGTAGTCGAAGGCCGCGCGGATAATGCGCTCCGTCCCCCGCCGGGTGAACACCCCCGTCTGGATGACCGTCTCGTCCGGCGTTCCCTCGTAGAGGCGGCCCCCCACTGGAGCGTATTCCCCCTCCGTGTTCTCCCTGAAAATCACCATATCCACGTCGCCGGGCTGCTTGCCGGTAATCGGAGACACAACCCCCGGATGCAGGTAGCAGGGCCGGATGTTCAGTGCTTGGTCGAACGTCCGCCGCATGGGCAGCAGCAGGCCCTGCAGGGTGATGTGGTCGGGAATCTCCGGGTCGCCAACCGCCCCGAACAGGATGGCGTCATGGCCCTGGAGCAGTTCCAGCCCGTCCTCCGGCATCATCCGCCCCGTCTCCCGGTAGTAGGCCGACCCCCAGGGATACTCGGTATACCGGAAGGTGGGCCCTCCCGAAGCCTGGGACAGGGCGTCCAGGACCTTGCGGCCCTCTGCGACCACTTCGGGACCAACGCCGTCGCCGGCGATTACGGCCAGGTTGTACTCGGGCATGGTGGGTAAACCTCTCTGCGCTATTGGCCTATCTAGGCTATTGGAATGGATACTTGCCTGCCGGGCGTCAGTGTACCAGTTGCACTCCGCCGCCCATCATCCTGAAATGCTGCACCGTCTCCGCTTCGGGGAAGGCCTCCCTGGCCTGGCGGAAGGTGGACTTGCCCCGCCGCTCCCGGGCGTCGATCAGGACCCCCAGGACCGTTCCGCTATGGGCAGCGCAGACCCCCACCGCTCCCACGTCCCGCGCAAACTCTGATACGCGGGCCAGTTGTGGTTTCTCCAGGACAGCCTGCCCGGCTTCCGCGCTGATGGATGCCCCTTCCCCGACCAGGGCGGGACTGCCCTCCCGGATTCCCCGCCGCACCAGATCCAGGGCCCGTGAGGTCTCGGCTGCGACCGACTCCCATTGGCGGGAATGGTCCTGCCGGTTGAACTCCACCGTGTCCACTTCGCCGCCGAAGTCCAATGCCACGATCTCCATGGGCGGAGGCGGGCCCAGCTCCTCCGCCAGGCTGCCCTTCCGGTGGTCGAAAAGGGCGATCCCCGGGATCATCACCCCGTCGCTGGGCTCGACCGAGACCGCAATCCGGGCGATAGTCTCGGGAGAGATATGGTGCCCCAGGGCCGATGCCGTGGCGGCGATGGCCGCGGCAACATCGGCGCTGCTGCTCCCCATCCCCTTGCTGCGGGGAATGGGATTGCTGACGGTCACGGTCGCCCCCACGCCGGACTGTCCCAGGTGGGACAGGGTGGCCGCCACCGCCTCCCGTGTCTTCGGGCACTCCGCCGGGGCGGCGATCCCGGGCTGGCTTCCGCAGATGGTCACCGTCACCCGGCAGTAGAAGTCGATGGGGCAGGTCACCAGGAAGTATCCGCCATCCATCATCCCCTGCACCAGCTCCCCGCAAACTCCCGGGGCCCGCGCGGTGGCTGACCCGGATCCGGCCGGATGGCTCGCGTCCCGTCCGACCGGCTTATCTTGCATCTTTGATTGTGACCGGGATGCCGGCGGCGACGAGGTAAACGGTGGAGCATCTGGCGGCCGCCCGCTGGTTGACCAGCCCCAGCAGGTCCTGGAACCGGCGGCCCACTTCCGTGGGGGCAACCAGGCTCATGCCCACTTCGCTGCTCACCAGCACCATATCCACCCCCGGCCTGCACCCGGTTTCCAGCAACGCTTGAAGCTTGTCCATCGCCATCTGTTCCAGGCCCTGGGCCGCCGCTCTTTCGTGCTGCCACAGCAGGTTGCTCACCCAGGTGTCCAGGGAGTCCACCAGAACGGCGGTCTTGCCCGTCCTCTCCGAAAGCGCCGGCCCCAGCGCTGCAGCCGGGTCCAAGGGATCCTCCACCGTGACCCAGTGGGCCGGTCGGGACTCCTGGTGCTTTCGGATGCGATCGGCGAAGTCGTCGTCAACCGCGACACCGGTGGCCAGGTATACCACTTCGCCGCCCAAGCCAGCGGCTATTTCCTCGGCGAAGGCGCTTTTGCCCGACCGGATGCCCCCCAGAACCAGCGTTGGGCCAGTGGGACGGGACGCGGTCATATCTTACCCCTGGCCCGCCAATTGTTCGAAGTCCCGGGACAGGCCGCTCATCTGGTACACCAGGTCCATGTTCAGGCTCTCCCGCACCCAATCGGCCAGCTTGTCGTACTCCTGGTCCAGAACCAGTTCCTGGGATGCGTCGGGCAGGGAGACCCCTTTCCGGCGGGCCAGTTCGTTTAGAATGGACATCCGCAGGGGGGCGTTGTGGAAGAGTCCGTGGATGTATGTCCCCAGCACCTGCCCCTGCGGGTCCATTCCGCCGTCGTACCGGGAGGCGTCGGTGACAGAAACGTCGGTCCGGTCCAGCACTCGGAAAGGATGGTCCACTTCCTCTCCCGTGGTCTGGCCCATGTGGATCTCGTACCCCGTTACCTGGCTGCCTTGGGCCCCGTTGAGCAGCCCGGAATTGGCGGCCACGGTGGCGGTAACGCGATGTGTCTCCTTGTGACCGGCGAAGACGGTGGTGATGGGAAGCAGCCCCAGTCCGTCCGTCTCCCGCTGGGATGACTCGATCCCTTCCGGGTCGTATATCTTCTTCCCCAGCATCTGGTAGCCCCCGCAGATGCCGGCAACGGCCTTGCCCCGCTGGTGCAGCTCCAGGATGGCCTGGCTCAGCCCCTGCCGCTCCATCCACGTGAAGTCCGGAATCGTCGTCTTGCTCCCCGGGATGACGACCATGTCCGGGTCTCCCAGTTCATCCGGGGATTGAACGTAACGCAGGGAAACGCCGGCCTGACGCCGCAGGGGATCGAAGTCGTCGAAGTTGGAAATGTGGGGAATCTGTATGACGGCGACGTCAATCACCGCGCCGGCCCGGGAAGGCTCGGGCAGGTCCAGTGCCACCGAGTCTTCTTCCGGGATGTGGATGTCCCGGAAGTGATGTACCACTCCCACCACCGGGATGCCCATCCGTTGTTCCAGCCAGGTCAACCCGTCGGTGAGCAGCGACTCGTCCCCCCGGAACTTGTTGATCAGGAAGCCCTTGACCGTTTCCCGCTCCTCCGGTTCCAGCAGTTCCATGGTGCCTACCAGCGAGGCAAACACGCCGCCCCGGTCGATGTCCCCGCAGAGCAGGACCGGGGAGTTGGCGTAACGGGCCACCCGCATGTTCACGATTTCGGTTGCTTTCAGGTTGATCTCGGCTGGACTCCCCGCTCCTTCGATGACCACTATGTCGTAGTCCCTCCGCAGCGCATCCAGGGACGCGCTGACCGATTCCCAGAGCTGCGCTTTGAGCGCGAAGTAGTCCCGGGCACGGGCGGAATGGAGCGGCCGTCCCATCAGCACGACCTGGGAGGTGTGGTCGGCTTCGGGTTTGAGCAGCACCGGGTTCATCTCCACCCGGGCTTCGACCCCGGCGGCCTGGGCCTGCACCGCCTGGGCCCGGCCGATCTCCCCTCCGTCGGGCGTGACGTAGGAGTTGTTGGACATATTCTGGGCCTTGAAGGGCGCCACCCGGAAGCCGTCCTGCCGGAAGATGCGGCACAGGGCCGAGACTAGGACGCTTTTTCCAACGTGCGAAGCGGTGCCCTGCACCATCAGGACCTTTCCGGTCATGGTGCAGCCCCGGCCACCGGAGCGTTCAGATGCGCGGTGTCGTTGTACAGGTGGAGCACCGCGTTGTCGGAATAGGTGTACACCACCGACAGGGCGCAGTTGTGCATCACGAACTTCCAGTTGGCTTCCAGGGGTAGGTCCATCAGCGCCACCAGCAGCGAGCGGAGCGACCCCCCGTGTCCCACGACCAGGACGGTGTCGTCTATATGGCGCTCCACCAGAAGCTCGGCGAATCCCGCCAGGCGGGCGCTGCACTCCCGGATGGACTCGCCGCCGGTGGGGGCGAAATCAAGGTCGTTGACCAGCGATGCCTCGTACAGGTTCGGGTACTCCCGGGCGTATTCGTGGACCGTCAGCCCCTCGAATACCCCTTTGTGGTATTCCCGCAGCATACGGGTGGTCTGGAGAGGCGGGCCGGAGTCCCCGAGGATGACCTCAGCCGTCTCCCGGGTGCGGCTCAGGTCACTGGAATAAGCGGCGTCGAAAGCGCAATCCTGGAGACGCCGGGCCACCGTGCGGGCCTGGTCCCTGCCTTTGTCCGAAAGGGCGATGTCGGAGTGGCCCTGGATCCTGCCCTGGGCGTTCCACTCGGTTTCCCCGTGGCGCACAATGTATAACCTTCCCATATAATCCAATCGCCTTAAGAAACTGTCTCGAAACTGCTCGGCCGGATTGCTTGGCTGCCCTTCGACCTACTTCCCGTCATTCCCGCCCCTCTTCCGTCATTCCCGCGTAGGCGGGAATCCAGACCCCCGTCCGCCTCCGAGATCATGGCCGCCACGAGAGCGGCCGCCTATCCCCACACATCCTTCACGGATTCTCGCGCAACTCTGCCATAGCCTCGGCCAGCCTCACACAGTCTGCTTCGGGCCGAATCCCGATACGGATGTGGGCAGGTAGTCCAAAGGATGCGCAGTCCCTGACCACCAGTCCCCGGCGCAGGAGCCGTTCCCGCATCATCCTACCATCGCCGGCTTCCACCAGCAAAAAATTCGTGGGGGAAGGCAGTACCGGATAACCGCACTCGGTGAGGCGGTCCGTCAACACCTTCTTGCTTCGCTGGACAGCCTCCCTGGCCCGGGGCAGGTACGAATCGTCGTTAAGGGCGTGGAGTCCGGCGGCCTGGGCGAGGCTGTTGACGCTCCAGTCGGGCTGGAAGGCCGCCAGCCGTCCTATCACCTCCGGCGAAGCGACGGCATAACCAAGGCGCAGCCCGGTCAGCGCGTAGTCCTTGGTCATGGAACGCAGAACCACCACGGGCAAGTCGCTCACCAGTGGGAGCGAGTACCACCTGTCTTCTACGAAGTTGACATAAGCCTCGTCTACCACCAGCAGTCCCCCCGCTTCGTCAGCGACCTCGGCCAGGAGACGGACGGCGGGTTCGTCCAGGTAGACGCCGGTGGGGTTGTTCGGGTTGCACACGAAGGTCAAAGCCGCCCTTTGGGCAGCTATGTGTTCCGCGACGTCTTCCAAGTCCCAGGAAAAGGGGCTGGCGGCTTCCGGGTGAAAATTGGCGTTGCAGTTGAAGATGCTGGCCCCGGCCAGGCGGCAGGCGCCCAGGTACTCGCCGTAAGTGGGCGTCAATAGCAGGACGCTCTTCGCCATCTCCCCCCCGGACGGAGTCAGACACGCCCGGGCCAGCAGGTGAATAATCTCAGTGCTGCCGTTCCCCACGAGGATCGTCTCTTCCGGTGTCCCCAACCGGCGGGACAACTCTTCCCGCAGCGCCAGGTTCTCCGGGTCGGGATAGGTGGTCAAGTCCACCCGTTGCAGGACATCCCAAAGCCCCGAAGGCGGTCCAAGAGGACTTATGCTTGCGCTGAAGTCCACCACTTCCGAAGGCTCCAGCCCCAGCGCCCGCAGCTCCGAGGGACGGATGCTGCCGTGGACCGGCCGGCCAAAACCCTGTGCGCCAAGCGAGGCGGCGGCCTGCACAAAACGCTCTTCCAATCAGACGGTCTCCTCGTTAGATAACATAAAGATATGCCCGTTCCCGATCCCCCGTCATTCCCACCCCCTTCCCCGTCACTCCAAACTCTCTCCCGTCATTCCCGCGCAGGCGGGAATCCAGACCCCCGTACCGTCCCCGTTTCGCGCGGTTCCAACTTGGGACAGTACGTTTGCGCATCCTCCTGGCAACACGCCCATCCCGGGCCTCAATTACCCCGGCCTCGGCAGCCCGGCCGCCCCGGCGAGGCTAATCAGGCCCGCTGAAATCACCACGGCTATGCCGGTCACCCAGTACATGCTCAGGACCGCCCGCGTTATATCATCGGGTTCGATGGCCCGGGTGGCATCCCCCAGCCGGTAGTGACTGGTCTTCTCCAGGGCCACCCCCAGCGCCCCCGCCATTGCGCTCATCGTCCACCCGGCGTTGGGGCTCTCCGTCCGCCCGTGGTCCCGCCACATGACCCGGCAGGCCCCTCTTGCGCCCTGCCCCGGAACAACCAGGCTGACCATCACCACCAACCCGGCCGTCACCCGGGCCGGAACCAGATTCACCAGGTCATCCAGGCGGGCCGCCGCCTTCCCCAGGTACTCGTAGCGCCCGTGATAGCCTATCATGCTGTCCAGGGTATTGACAGCCCGGTACGCCACCGCTCCCGGGAGCCCGAACAGCGCAAAGGCCAGCAGGGGCCCAACGATGCTGTCCGTCAGGTTCTCCGACACCGACTCCACCGCCGCCGCCGTGGCTTCCTCGGCAGTCAAGCTGGAAGGATCCCGGCTCACCAGCGCGGGCATTCCCGCCCGGGTAGCGGCGATGTCATCCCCCCGCAAAGACGACCACACGTCGGATGCTGCCCGGTGCAGCATCCGCACCGAAAAAGTCGTCTTCAGCAGCAGTGCCGCTCCTGCCACATATACCAACGGATGCAGCATCTGAAGTCCCTGCACCACCGCCCATGATGCACCTCCCCACACCGCTGGTATCAGCAGTGCGACCGCTCCCCCGTAGACCAGCTGCGTCCCCGGGCTTTTCGGAGCCACCCTCTCCGCCCAGCTGATCGTCTTGCCCATCCACACCGTGGGATGCAGCCGGTTGGGAGGCTCCCCCAAAGCCAGGTCCAGCGCCAGCGCCAACCCCAGCACAATTATCTCTACGAAAACAGGATCAATCATGCCCGGCCCGGTGGCTCCCCCAGGGAGGCGCTGACAATTGGGATGTCCCCCGCAAGCATCTCATCAGGACGGCCTCCACCCAGCCAGGCCCGGCAGGAACGGCAGAGGTTCTATCACTCCCAACGGCACCAGTCCGACCACGGCGATAATCGTCGCCGCCTCGACAATCTCGTTGGTCGCCCCGTAGGTATCCCCGGTCAACCCCCCCAGCATCCTGGCCATGCCCGCTCCCAGCAGCCAGGCCAGGATCGAGGAACCGGCCAGCAGGATGGCCCCCCCGACCCCGGCAGCCACTACGGATATGACAGCCGCCGTCAACGCCGCCGCCCCGGTCGGAATCTTCCCGCCCCCCTGGTGCAGCGGGCTCCCCAGTCCGCTGCTCCTGGTGTACGGGAACGCCCCCAGCTGCAGAACCATCGCCCACCGGCCCAGGACCGGATACAGGACC
The DNA here is from genome assembly GCA_965203675.1 of Dehalococcoidia bacterium. Classification (GTDB taxonomy): domain Bacteria; phylum Chloroflexota; class Dehalococcoidia; order Lucifugimonadales; family UBA3495; genus CATOSK01. The sequence continues at coordinate 741,217 of CBDBDE010000002.1, forward strand.
AGCGCCCACGCCGGCTCCATCACGTCCTGGGACAGCAGCGAAACCAGCGCACCGTACTTCAGCAGCAACAGGCAGGAAGCCCCCAGGACAGCGAACGCCCCCACGTGCGAGTCCCGCATAATCTCCAGGCGGCGCTCCGGCGTGTACCCCCCGAACAGCCCGTCGCACACATCCATCAACCCGTCCAGGTGAAGCCCCCGGGTCGCCGCCGCCGAGACCGCCACCAGCAGCGCGGCGGTGAGGGCGGGTGGAAACACCAGGGATGCCGCTTTTTCCACGGCGACCAGGAGCACTCCCAGCACCAGACCCACCAGCGGGTAGAAGGCCCGCGCGTCGCTGATCTGCCGCTGCGTTGGGCTGCGGCTCCCAAGAGTAGGAAAAAGGGTCAGGAAACCCAGGGCCGCCCAGAAAGCTCCCAGCGTTACTCCCCCTCGCCGTCCTCCCGGTCGGACACCCCCGCTTCGGCGAAGGTCGCCATCTCCGCCAGGCACTTGGCCGCCGCCTCCACGATGTGCATGGCCAGGGCTGCCCCTGTGCCCTCTCCCAGCCGCATGTTCATGGAAAGCAGTGGCTCCAGCCCCATCGCCTCCAGTCCTACCCGGTGGCCCGGCTCAACGGACTGGTGGGTGGCTATGAAATAATTCGCCGCCTGCGGGGACAGCCGCCACGCGATCAACGCGGCCGCACCGGAGATGAACCCGTCAATCAGGACTGGACGCCGCCCCGCCGCCGTTCCCAACATCCCTCCCGCCAGCACCCCGATCTCGAACCCGCCCACCTTGGTCAGCACGTCCAGCCCGTCGGATGGATCGGGCGAATTAACCGCGATGGAACGGCCCACTACTTCCACCTTGTGCGCCAGCCCCGGGTCGTCCAGGCCGGTGCCCCGCCCGGTGGTCACCTCCGGGTCCGCCCCGGTTATCACCGACGTAATCGCGCTGGACGGGGTCGTATTCCCGATGCCCATGTCCCCGAAGGCCAGCAGGTCCGCCCCGGCGGCAATCTGTTCCCGGGCGGCGCTGATGCCGGTTTCCAGGCACTGGACCGCCTGTTCCCGGGTCATTGCCGGACCAGCCGCCATGTTGGCCGTTCCCCGTCCCGCCTTGGCGGAACGTACCAGCGGGTTGGGCTCTATATCTCCGGCCACCCCCGCGTCGATGATTGCGATCTCAGCCCCGGCGTGGCGTGCCAGGACGTTAATTCCGGCGCCTCCCCGCAGGAAATTCAGCACCATTTGCGGCGTGACTTCCTGGGGATACGGGCTGACTCCCTCGGCGACCACGCCATGATCGCCGGCCGCCAGGATCACCGCCTTGCGCCGGATTTGCGGGATTGCCTCGCCCAGCATTCCCGCCAGGGCAATCGACAGTTCCTCCAGCCTCCCCAGGCTGCCCGGGGGCTTGGTCAGCGTGTCCTGCCGGGCTCTGGCCGCCGCCATTGCCCCTTCGTTCAGTGGCCCGATGGCTTCCAGCGTCGAATCCACCAGGGTTGATATGGCCATGCCGGCTCCTTCCTGTCGCGGCCCTTCGGGTTCGGCTTACGAGAAGCTAGAATTCGATCCCGGGTTGCGCCTTGATTCCGCTGTGATAGGGGTGCTTGACCACGCTCATTTCGGTAACCAGGTCCGCGAACTCCACCAGGCCCTCGGGAGCGTGGCGGCCGGTTATGATGACGTGCAGCATGTCGGGCCGGTTCCTCAGCACCTCAACCACGTCCTCCACGGGAATCCAGCCGTAGTGCATCGGGTAGGTGAATTCGTCGAGGATTACGACGTCGTAGCCGCCCGTGGCGATGATCTCCTTGGCGTCTTCCCAGAGGGCCCTGGCCAGGTCCGCGCTCTGCTCCAGGTCCTGGGACCGCCAGGTGAAACCGTCGCCCATTGCCCGCACCGTCACCCCGATCTTCTGGGCGGCCCGCTGTTCGCCGAAGTTGGCCGTGGTGTGCTTGATGAACTGGAGCATCGTGACCTTCATGTCCCGGCCCCACGCCCGGAACAATACACCCATGGCGGCGGTGGTCTTGCCCTTGCCGTTGCCCGTGTTGACTATCACCAGTCCCTTGTTGATTCGCGGCCCCTTCACCGACTGGGGCCCGGGTTCGGGCGCGGATTGCTGGGTGCTCATGCTTCGGCTCCTTGTTTCGGCGTCGTGTTTAAGAATCGTGCTTCAGAGTAGGGTTTCGATGTATGGCGCATGGCTGGCCTATCCGCTCCTGGAGCATACCTCGACGAACCGGCGGGCCAGTGATGGCTTGCTTCCCAGGTGGACGTGAATGTAGGAGGCCCAGACGCTGCCGGCCCGAAACCCTTCGGGACGGCCGTCTTGGTCCAGCACCTTGTACACGGACTGGCCCGGGTCCGGCGGTTGCTCCAGCACCGACCAGTGGAATTCATGGCCCCGTGCCTGTTCGCCCTGACGCAGCAGCGGGCTGTCGCCCTGCGATTCAATCTCCCGGTAGCCTAGGTGAAGGCGGCGCCCGTCCATCGTTGAAACAACCGGAATTGCGCCAACCATGGGAAACTGCACCCCCTCCAGGTCGGACAGGCTCTGCCCCAGGTACATCAGGCCGCCGCATTCGGCGTAAACCGGAATGTCGCGGTCCACGGCGTCCCTCATCGCCCCGAGCATTGCCCTGTTTTCCGACAACTCCCGGGCGAACATTTCCGGGAACCCTCCTCCAATATACACCCCGGTGCTTCCCGCCGGCAGGCCGGGGTCGGTCAGGGGGCTGAACGGGACCAGCTCCGCGCCCCATGCTTCCAGCAGGTCCAGCGAGTCTTGGTAGTAGAAGCTGAAAGCCTGGTCCTGGGCCACCGCAATCCTGGCTCTCTTCGGCTGGAGTTCATCCGGGAATACCGGAGTGACTTCCCCTCCAGGACCCGGGACCGTATCTTCCGGCCGGGCGGTGCGGGCCAGCTCCAGGACCCGGTCCAGGTCGATGGTCTCGTTGACCTGCCGGATTATCGCGTCATACCACTCTTCCACCACCGTTCCCTCGACGGTGGGGATCAGGCCCAGGTGCCGTTCCGGTTGCACGAACTCTTCCCGACGGGGCAGGTAGCCCACCACTGGTATCCCGGTGGTCGCCTCGATTTGAGGCTGGCAGAACTCCAGGTGCCGGGGGCCTCCCACTCCGTTGAGGATTACCCCGGCGATTCTCAGGTCCGGGTCGAACCTCTGGTAGCCCAGGACTTCCGCCGCCACGCTCCGGGCCACCTTGGATGCGTCCGCGACCAGGATGACCGGGGCCCCCAGCAGTTTCGCCAGTTGGGCCGTTGAGCCCTCTTCATCCAGGCTGGAATGTCCGTCGAATACCCCCATGACTCCTTCAACGACGGAAATGTCGCCCCGGGAGCTGGCTCGTTGGAACAATTCGGACACGGTGGCATGGGGCAGCATCCATGTGTCCAGGTTGCGCGAGGGTGTCCCGCAGGCCAGGGTGTGGTAGGACGGGTCAATGTAGTCCGGCCCCGACTTGAAAGGCTGCACCCGGTGTCCCAGCCGGGTCAGCGCTCCCATGATGCCGGTGGCGATCGTCGTCTTGCCGACGCCGCTCCGCACCCCGGCGATAACCACCGCCGCCGTCATGGGGCAGTCTCCCCGGACAGGCCCAGCCTATCCATTGACCTGCACCTTGTTGCCGTACTTTTCCAGCAGGTGCATGAAGAGGTCGTGCCGGGGCTGGTTGGTCTCGTCGTTGTCCGACTTCCGCAGGTAGATCCTGAAGACGGTCTCCAGCTCCGCATCCCTGAACCACACCGAGTAGCTGGGCAGGTTGCGTTCGTTCATCTGGTGAAGGAACTCAACCTCCCGGACCTTGTCCAGGTTGAGATGCAGGTGGGTGCCGTCGGTGTCCATGAAGGTGACGATGTCTTCCTTTTCGGTGAAGCGCAGGTCATCCATCATCATGTAGACTTCGGCGGTGCTGGCCGTGTTGGTAACCATCAACACGACCTCGTTGAACCCGACGCCCTTGGTCCCCTTCTGGCATTCTTCCAGCATTTGCCGAAGCATCTATTGGCCTCCCTGAGTTGATTGTTGGGGTGACCGTGGAGTTGACTGTGCGACTGATCGTTTCCCTATTATGCGGCCCGAGACAGCTTAACGCTACTCCGTTCCCAGGTTATCCCGGAGCAGTTGTGTCAAATCAGGAGGAATCCGCAGGAAGTCGACGGCCCCTCTTCGGGAAATCGTGGCCTTCCCTTCCGTGGAACCGTAGAGGACCTTGCTCCCGCCGGTTCTGTTGACCGCGTCCAGCCTGGGGCCGTAGGTACAGCCAAAGATGCACCGGCAGGGAGTGACTTGTACTTTGTCGGCCCAGCCGTGGTCGTCCACGGTCTGCTGCAGCCCTCTCAACAACTCAGGGCCGGTGCGGCCCATGTCGTCCGGTGCGTGGCCGCACCGTCGGGGATCGATACATACTATGATGTTCAGCTGCTGCTTGTGTCCGGGCAATGGCTCTCCTTCTCCGGGGACTGGATATTATCCACGCTCCTGCTCCTCTTTCCCTTCGGGGAGCCTGGGGCCAACGCCGAGGAGGAGGTTCGGCATTGGCCCGCAGGGTTCATTGGCCGTTCCTGCTGTCGGCCGCTCCCCGGTTGCCCGGGGAGGCTGCAGCGAAACCGCCAAATAAAAAACCCGATCCTTCAATCGGGCTGAGGTGTGTCTGCTGGGAGAGGCAGGTTGAATGCACCCTCTTTCCGCGAAGGGTTCAGTTTCATGCCTGCGGGCAGGTCTCCTGGCTTCTGGCTATTTTCGAGCGGCCCCAGTCTTCCCAGTCGGTTGCGACCAGTGACCCGGGTTAATCCCGATGGGGTGCTCTCTCCAGTTACAGTGGCGGGTCCGCGCCGGATTTTCACCGGCTTCCCTTTTCAGCCCCTTGGCGGGGCCACCTGCAGGACAGCTTTGCTTTTTAAGGTGCCTCGGCTAACTCGAACCTAGGATACAATCGCACGGTACCCGAGTCAAGACTTTGGGATGGATGCAAACCCTCCCTCCCGTCGTCCCTGCGGAGGCAGGGACCCAGACCCCGGTATTCCCTTCTGGGACCTGCCTTCCCTCAGGCCAACTTTGCAATCCTCCCGACCGCCAACCCACCACGAAAATACCACCATGCAGATGCCGCAGCTTGCCATATACACTTCTCATCCGCAACAATTTTTTGACGCCAGCGTCTTACCCCGGCGGCTTCCTTGACACCCCAAAAGGCGGGGGATACCGTTAGGCGACTAATCGACCCGCCGGGAAAACCGCGTTCAGGAGAGATTCATGCCCACCTATACCTACACCTACGACCACATCCACGTCAGGACCAAGGACCCCGAGGGGATGGCCGGCTTCTTCGAGACCATGTTCGGGGCCAAGGTGCTCCACCTTATTCAGAGCGACGGCGCGCCCCGGGTGGACCTCGACGTGAACGGGCTCGCCATCTTTATCGCCACCGTCCCTCCCGAAGAGCACATGGACTCCAACCCGCGCGACCCTCACCTGGGCCTGGATCACTTCGGCTTCCGCGTCGACGACGTAGACGGGGCTGTGGCGGACCTCAAGAGCAAGGGCGCCGACATCTGCGTCGAACCCCGCACCATCCGCCCCGGAGTCCGCATCGCCTTCGTCCGAGGCCCCGATGACGTTCGCATAGAGATTCTGCAGCGTGACGGCTCCGGCCTGATGGAGCATTAGCAGGCCGGCAGGGGTTACTCGAGAAAGCGGGTAAACACCTGGTTGGCGACAAGATACGCTTTGGGAGTCAGCCGCAGGTTGGAATCCCTGCTTTCCAGCAGCCCCGACCCGACCAGCTCGCCGATTTCCGTCCCGTAGCGCCGGGCCAGGTCGGCCCCGGCGCGGGCCGAGGCCTCTCCCAGGTCCATCCCGTCCAGCAGGCGCAGGCCCAGGAACATGGTCTCGGCGCAGTTCAGGGCCGGGTCGATGTACTCGCTGCCCCCGACGGTCGGGATGCGCTTCAGGAAGGCTTCCCCTTCGGGCGAATCAAGCTGCGCCGCTCCGGGGAACGCCCCCGCCTCCTTCCACCGCCGCGCCCGGTCAATGTAGCCGCGGGGAGAATTTACCGTCCAGAACCGGTGGCTTCCCAGCCTGGAATGGGCTCCGGGGCCCACTCCCAGGTAAGGGCGGTTGAGCCAGTAGGCCAGGTTATGCCGCGACTCGCATCCCGGCATCGCCCAGTTCGAAATCTCATAATGATGGTATCCCGCCCGTGCCAGCGCTTCCCGGGCATATTCGTACATATCGGCGGCCAGGTCCGGGTCCGGCTCCGGCAACTCCCCCCTGCGCACCCAAGTTTGCATTGGAGTTCCATCTTCCAATGTCAGGCAGTACAGGGAAATGTGAGCGGGCCCGAGGCTGGCGATGCCCTCCACCGAGCGGCACCACTGTTCCATTGTCTGCCCGGGGAGCCCGTAAATCAGATCCAGGTTGGCGTTGCCTAACCCGCAGGATGTGGCGGTGGCGAAGGCGTCGGCCGCCTGCTGGGCGGAATGGCGGCGGCCCAGCATCTTCAACAGGTTGTCGTCCAAGCTCTGGACGCCGAAGCTGATCCGGTTTATCCCTGCCCGGAGAAGGCTATGGCAAAGGGACTCCGACAAGTCACCGGGGTTGGCCTCTATAGTGATTTCTGCGTCTTTTCCTAAGTGGAACGCCTCCCAGACCTGGTCCATCAGCCCGACAAGGGAACCTTCGGGGAGGTAGGAGGGGGTGCCGCCTCCGAAGAAAACCGTGTTTACCGCTGGGTTTCCAAGGGTTTTCCCCCACAGGACAACCTCGGATGCCAAGGCTTCGAGGTAGGGGTGGAAGAGGCTTTCAATCCCCTGGTAGGTGTTGAAGTCGCAATAGGGGCACTTGGTCTGGCAGAAGGGGACGTGAACGTATAGGGAAATACCCTGCCCGGCTATGGAGGCGGGTGACCCCACGGGCCAGCGTTCTTCCTGCGAAGCCCCGGTATTGCCCGCTGTTGTCAAGGGTCAGGACCCGGGGTTACGGGCAGCACGGACGGTCTAATCGTCAACGGGACGCGACTGGCCGTCCACCACGTTGTCCGGGTCATCCCCCGCATGGTCCTTGGGGGGGGTTCCCAAGTGCTGGTCGACCACGTGCTGGGGGGACAGTTTGAACAGGAACAACAGGGCGACTCCGGACACGATAATGTCGTCGAAGCGGCCAATGATGGGTATCCTGTCCTTCACGAGGTCCGTCGGAAGGAGAACGTACAGCAGCGCGGCCGGAACCAGGGCCCGCAGAACGATGTTTACGCGGGGGTCGAAGGTCAACCGCCACACCGCCAGCGCATACTTCAATATGCGCGGCAGGAAGCGGGGTAGGAGCATCATCAGCAACGGATAAGCCAGTCGATGCACGGCGTTCACGGCTCCTGTTGGTTCGTGCCATTATAACCGAGGGGAAGGCAGAAATTCTTGTCTGTGTTGCAAATGGCCCATTTCAAGAGATTTGAGCACGGAATCGCGGGGACCGGGGAGCCAAAGGGTGCCATTTGTGGGGGGAAGTGTAGCGCAGTTGTGCCATGAGTGTCGCATTTTGTCGCATGATTGTGCGATTTTGTGTCATCCGGTCCAAGAGCAGTTGGAGCTGCAGGGCCGGGCGGGAGCGGGGTAAAAATTCCTGCCACATTTTGCTACATTCTGGCTGGTTTGGGAGGGCGGGAAGGTTGCGATAGCTCGGCTATCCCGGGTTAAAGTCCGGTCGGGGAATGGATGATGGAGTGCTCACCCTTCGATGGTACTCGGGAAGGACTATGGGTCGCAAGGGGTAGAGCGTCAGTAATCGGCACCGCCTAATTTGGAACGCTAGCCTCGGTGGGGATCCAACCAGAACGTCTGAAGGTCCCGTGCTATACTGGGTTGCCCGAATCGGGTGGCCTCAGCGTTGATGGCGACGGTATTACTTCAACCATTCCTGCGGAGCTTGAAAGATGGCTGTTGCACCAGGCATTACCACCTTGGGAGAACTTCGGGAAAGCGGTTATCGAACGGTTCCGGTGAGGGAGGAGATCCGGCGGAATCTCATGCAGAAAATAAGGGCAGAGGAGGTGGTTTTCCCGGGGATTGTCGGCTTCGATGACACGGTGATTCCGCAACTGGAAAACGCCATTCTGGCCGGGCAGGACGTGATCCTGCTGGGGGAACGGGGCCAGGCCAAGTCCCGGTTGATCCGCAGCATGGTCAATCTCCTCGACGACTATATTCCGAAACCGGCAGGCTGCGAAATCAACGACGACCCCTACCGCCCCATCTGCCTGACATGCCGGGAAGAGGCGGCGGAGCTGGGGGATGATTTCCCCATTGAATGGATTTCGCGGGACGAACGGTATTCGGAGAAACTGGCAACCCCGGACATATCCATTGCTGATCTCATCGGTGAAATCGACCCGATCAAGGTTGCGGAAGGTCGCTACCTATCTGACGAGCTGGCCATCCACTACGGGCTGGTTCCGAGGACCAACCGGGGGATATTCTGCATCAACGAACTGCCCGACTTGGCCGAGCGCATCCAGGTGGGACTGTTCAACCTGATGGAGGAGCGGGACGTCCAGATCAAGGGCTACCGGATCCGGTTGCCCCTGGACGTCTACGTGGTGGCGACGGCGAACCCGGAGGACTACACGAACCGGGGGCGGATCGTCACGCCCCTCAAGGACCGGTACGGCGCCCAGATTCACACTCACTATCCCCGGGCCATCGCCGAGGAAATTTCCATTATGGACCAGGAACGGTCCACGTTCCCGGATGAAGACAATCTGGTCGTGCCGCAGTTCATAAAGGAAATCCTGGCGGAGGTAACGGCCCAGGCCCGGACCAGCAGCGAAATCAACCAGCGGTCGGGAGTAAGCGTCCGTGTGTCAATTTCCAACTACGAGACGCTGTTGAGCAACTCGGTCCGCCGCGCCATCCGCCACGGAGACGATATCGCCTGCCCGAGAATCAGCGACCTCCCCTACATCGCGGCTTCCTTCGGCGGGAAGATCGAGCTGGAGACGTTCGAGGAAGGGCGGGAAGGCCGGGTCATGGAAGACCTGATCAAGCGAGCGGAGCTGAGGGTCTTCGGGTCTTATTTCGACGTGGCGGAACTGGAAGATACGGTGACGGCGTTCGATTTGGGAAACTCTGCCGAGACGGGCAGCGAACTCAGGGCCTCCGGGTACCAGGGCCTGCTGGACACCTTGGACGGCCTGCCGGGTGCGGTGTCCAGGCTGACGCAAGACACCCGACCGGAAGTGGCGGCGTCGGCCGTGGAGTTCGTCCTGGAGGGGCTTCACCTCAACCGCAAAATCAACTGCGACCGCACCACTACCGGATACCTCTACAACCGCTGATTTCCTGACTCCCGCGAAATTCCCTCGCGGCAGGTTCCAGCTTTTTGCTGACAGCTGGCCCTTGACTACGTCACTCCCGGAGCGTAAATTACGAACGTAAGTTCGACGCCGGGGTGACAGCGGCAAGGGAACTGTTCTGCCGCCGTTGTCCCGGCCACCCGGGAGGACGAATGGCTGAGGCCGAGGTCCAGGAAATTCACTGCAAGACCCTCTTGAACCGGATCGATATCCCTGATTTCCCTTTCCGTTGGACCCTGAATCCGTACCGGGGGTGCCGACACGCCTGCCGGTACTGCTACGCCCGGTCCACGCACGAGTTCTGGGGAATGAACTCAGGGGCCGATTTCGACCAGCGGGTCTTTGCCAAAGTAAACGCGCCGGATGTCCTTCGCCGGGAACTGAGCCGTCCCAAGTGGCGGGGTGAACCCATCGCCGTCGGCACGGCTTCCGACCCCTACGAGCCAGCCGAGGGACAGTACCGCCTGACCAGGCGAATTCTCATGGTGGCTGCTGAGTTCCACAATCCCCTGTCCATCACCACCAAGGGGGTGCTGGTCCGCCGGGACGCGGACGTTCTGAAGGAGCTGTACAAAACGGCTGACGTGCAGGTGAATTTCAGCGTGGGCAGCATCGACCCGCAGGTCTGGAAGCGGACAGAGCCGGGAACACCGAATCCCCTGGCCCGCCTGGAGGCCATGCAGTTCTTGGTGGAAGAAGGGATACCGGCGGGCGTGATGATGGCCCCGATGCTGCCGGGGATATCCGATACCTGGGAGAGCATCAACGCGGTAGCTGAGGCTGCCGCGTCCCACAAGGCAGGCTATCTGGGCGGCAACTTGTTGTTCCTGCGGCCGGGGAGCAGGGAGTGGTTCATGCCGATGCTGCGAGAAGCGTATCCACACCTGACTCCGGCCTACGAGCGGTTGTACCGGGGGAACGGCTACGCTCCCGGGGACTATGCCCGGAGCGTTTCATCCCTGGTTGACGACGCCCGGGACCGTTGGGAGCTTCCCAAGAGGGTGCCGGCCCGGCAATTGGGCGGCCGGCAGGGGCAGTTGGAGTTGGCTTTGGTTGGCTGACCGGGGAAGGACATGTTGGGTTATTCGGGGAAAAACCCGGGGAGAAATCTCCGGGCTTTTTTCTGCGAAGATTTTCCGGCAGCGTCGGTCTAGACCTGGGTCCAGAACGGGGGACGTTGCCTTTGCGGCTCGAGCAAGTTTTCGTTCAAAGGCTGGTAGTCGTACTCGGACGGGTCGGGGCGATGGTGCCCCACCATTTCCTGCACGCCGGGATTGGTGTAGTAGCCGTTGTAGCACTGGCGGACCAGCAGATCGAAGAAGAACGGATCCTGCTCCTCGACTTCCCGCAAGATGGCGTCCTGCACGTCTCCATCCAATTGCTCAAACCCACCGCTGGTCTGGCGGGAAGCGGCCAATGCGATCCGGGCCAGCCCATCGTTCAGAAGACGTCGGCGGTCTGGGGTCCGGCCGGCGACGTTCTCCAGGAACACGCTCAATCCCAACGCCCCGGCCCCGGGCAGATTGCCCTGGGGCGGCACGATGCGGTCCAAGACCGCGCACAGGAGTTCCCTTTGAGTGGCGGTGAGGAAAGGGTGCTCTATCGAACTGTTACTGGAAGGGACGAAAGTTGCCATGTTCGCTAGTTCCTTGTTGCGGGATGGGGACGGGGTGCGGCGTCCGGAAGAGGGCCGGGGGCCTACTTGGGTATGATGGGGAGGATTACCCGCGACGGGAATGCCGCCGAGTGGTGGACGGTCTGCTGGGCCGACTCCAGGCGAGCGTCCGCCCCCAGAGGGCCGCCGGTGTTCGGGTTCCGGTCGAACCTGGGGAAGTTGCTGCTGGAAACGTCGATACGGATCCGGTGGCCCGCCTTAATGACGTGGCTGGTGGACCCCAGGTCAATGGTGTAATGGTAAACTCGGCCAGGCTTGATGAACGACGGTTGGGCAGCGGAAGTACGGTAGCGGGCGCGTATGATTCCGTCCTGCAGGTTGTGGGCGTATCCATCGGGGCGGACGTCCACCAACTTGGCGGTGAAGTCCGTGTCCACTGCGCTGCTGGAGGCGTATAACTCCATCTTTACCGGCCCGGTTATTTCCAGGTCGTGCTGCAATGGGCCGGAATCATAGACAAGGACGTCGTTTCGGTCTTCGACGAAACCCTGGTCCGCCACGCCGTAGTCGATAATCAGGGCGTTTCCGCCAGCGGTGGGGACTGGATCCTCCGGGTTGTACACAAACTGGTCCGCAGGCTGCTCGCCGGGAGGAACGGTGGACAGGGAGCCATCCCCGCTCCGGGTGTTGGCGGAGCCCTGGGAGTGGAGGTAGAAGGCCGTGTAGTTGGTGCGGGCCAAGGGCCATTCATGCTCTTCCCGCCAGCGGTTCTCTCCCATCACGAAGATGTACACCGGAGGGTCAGTGGTGATCCCGGAGTCGATGTCTCGCAGCCAATGGTCAAACCAGCGCAGCAGGTAGTGGTGCAGCTCGATACGGGCGTTGTCGCCGAAGTCGATGTCTCCACAGCCGCCGGACGTGGGTTCGGTGTAGGGACGGATGTGCGCCCACGGGCCGATGAGCAGCTTCTGGTTCCGGCGCGCCAGTCCGGTTGCGCCCCGTTCCCGGATTGCCTGGAACGAGTTAAGCGCCCCTTCCAGGAAGATGTCGTACCAGGAACTGACATGGAACATGGGAATTGTGATTCCGCCCAGGTTCCTGAGCAGGTTGGCCCGCCACCAGTAGGGGCCGTCCAGCTCCTCGTCGAAGTATTCGTGGAAATATGGGGCCGTTTCCTTCAGACGGTCAATCCAGTCCCGAAGGGGGAGGTGGCGATACCATTGGTCGGTCAACGGCTGGGCGAAGTTGCCGGGGGGCAGCACGTATTCGTCCATCCGGGCCAGCAGGTCCTGGCGTCCAATGCGCTCCAGGGTATTGCGTCCCTTGAAAATGGCGTAGGGGACCATCCATCCCCATTCCATGGCGCCGCCGGTATGGTAGACCCAGCTCTGATGGAAGTCGGAAGAAGCCGACACTGGGGCCATGGTCTTAAGGTGTGGGGGCAGGGGATTGGTCCCGGCCAGGGTGTACTGGGTGGCGCCCAGGTAGGACTGGCCAGTGGTGCCCACCCTTCCGGTGGACCAGGTCTGGCGAGCGGCCCATTCCACCGTGTCCCACCCGTCGAGGGCTTCTTGGAAGACCGGGTCGTAGTGGTCTCCCTCTGAGTCGAAGCGGGCGCGGCAGTCCTGGCTGACGAAAACGTAGCCATTCTTGGGGAAAAACCACATGGAGTGGTTGGGCTGGTCCAGGTAACCTTCCTTACCATAGGGGCCGCGGTTCACCAGGACCGGAAAACGCCCGGGAGCGTCGGGCCGGAAAATGTCGGTGGCCAACCGGGTCCCGTCCCGCATCGGCACCATGACGTTGCGTTCCCGGATTACCTTGTATTCCCTTCTGCTTGCCATGAGTCTAACGCCCCAAGTCAGATTTCAGTTGGGATGGGAGGGCTGCCAGGAGGCGGCCCAATCATACCCCGCGTCAAAAATGGGAGTCAATGAAGAAAATGAGGGACGTGTTCCTCCAAGAGGGCCATATGACCGGGTATTGGTTTGCGGCGTCCCGGACCGACGAAGGGTCTTGTTGCTAAGCCCCGGATAACTCGGCAAAAACCTCGTGCCAGACTTCCGGGCTGCCTTTGCCCATGCCGGCCCGGTGGATGATGGTCCCGTGGCGATTGATGGCTATCTTGGTGGACTGGATAGTGACGAAGAGGTCCTCAAGCAGGGGACCTTCCGGGATAGCTACCGGCCAGGGGTAACCCCTCTTCTCGGCGAATTCGACGAAGGGGTCTACGCTGTCGTGGGGGAAGACTCCCACGGCGTAGAAGTCCACGTCCTCAGCGTACTGGGGGTAAATGTCCTTGAGCCGCCGCAACTCGGCGGTGCAGACCCCTCAAGTTGTTGCCCAAAAGAAGAGGAAGGTGGGACGGTCAGACTCCTTGATCTGCGTGAGAGTCAGAGTTTCCCCGTTGGCCAGCCTCAGCGTGAACTCGGGGGACTGCTGGCCCAGTTCATGGCCCTCCGCCGGCCCCTGGACCGGCAGGTCGTGGATCACGTCGACGGTGGCGCTGCCCTCAGGCGCAGATTCCGGGGAACAGGCCGGCGCCAGCCCTACCACCAGGACGACCAAGACGGCGACCAATAGTCTGGTCAACAAGGACGAAACAATCCCGAAACGGTTCGGACTCATTGGCCGTAGTCCATGTGGACCGTTACCCACGGAACAGGCCAGTCACCGGTTGGTGGCCCGCGTTTTCGGCGTAGGGCTCCTCCCGGTACAATGCCATGTCCTTTAAGACCGGGATGTCCTGGATGGAGAACAGGACGGCGTCCTGCCCGGTGGGGTTGGCGTGCTCGTGCCAGGCCCAGGGGGGGACGACGAAGAAGTCTCCTTCGTTCCATTCGAACTTCTGCCCGTTGATGACGCTGGATCCCTCGCCCCGGTAGACGTGGTAGACGGCGCAACTGGTCTGGCGGTGGGCCCGGGTGGCAACGCCGGGACGGATGAGCTGGGCCCAGCAGGTCATGGTCCGCAGGACCGGGCCTCCAGTGGCCGGGTCGCTGAACTCCATGGCGACATCATCGAAGGGGCTGGCGTCGATTTCGGCCAGACTGTGGAGGGCTTCCTCGGTCTTGGCCCACTTGTAGTGCCACAGCGGGGAATAGGGGGCTTGATGGTCTTCCCATGCCGGACGCAGGGCCCCCGACGCGAATCGCTTCTCGGACTCGGCGACCCCGACGATGGGCTGCTGGTCTTCGGGGTAGGGTTCGTAGAAGTTGGCCCGCAAGTACCGGACCAGCGGAACATCCAGACCATCCAGCCAGATCATCGGCTCGCTGCCCTCGTTGTTGTGGTCGTGCCAGGTCCAGGAGGGGGTAAGGATCAGGTCCCCCGGCCCCATCCAGCACTTGTCCCCCTCGACGGTTGTGTAGGCACCTTCGCCCTTGAGCACCCAGCGGATGGCGGTGGGCGTGTGGCGATGGGCCGGAGCGCACTCCCCGGGAAGCAGCAGTTGAAGGGCCGCGGTGATGGTGTGGGTGGTGCCCCGGTCCAATCCGGGAGTGGCCAGCCTGAGGGTACGGCGTTCCACATCGCGGTCCGGCGTGACCAGTTCTCCGCTCTTCAAAACCAGGGGTTCAACCTCCTGCCACCGCCACAGGAAAGGTTCGATAGTCGGCATCGGCTGGCCTTCACCCTGCATCCAACCAGGCTTGAGCCGGATCCGATCAGTGGTGTCGTAATACTGGCGGTCTTCCTCGGTCGTGATGGTCCCCTGGGAAGTCATAGGTCGGCCCTCCTCAGGTCTGGGTTTTGCTCCAAGCTTCGTAGTTCTCACGCATGTATTGTACATGCTCCGGGATGTGGCGCTCGTAAACGTCGAGCCAGTCGTCCAAGGTCATGTCGCCGCTCTCGGGGTGGTAGGCGGCGTTTGCCCAAGTGTGCTCGGGAAGGGACTTGATGAGAGAGTAAGTGCGGTGACGCAGCCACCAGAAAAGCTCGAGGGCTTCCTCAGTGCTCTGGCTGGGATAGTCCAACGCTCCGGCCCACTGGTTTTCGTCATACGGCATGAGGGGTTGCCCTGGTTCAGCGATGAGCCGCCGACAGCGGATGTAGCTGTTAGCTTCGCTGTCCGTGATGTGGACCAGGTGCTCATGGATGCTCCAGCATCCATGCTCGTCCCGGAAGTGCCACATCTCCCTGGGCAGGTCCCGGAGAGCCTCAACCAGGATGTTATAGGCGTTCCCGTAGGACTCTATCTTCCGGGACCGTTGTTCGCCGGTCAAAATGCGCTCCGTAGGGGCGAAGTATCTAGCCGAGGATTATAACAGCCTCATTCGGAGGCATGGGCAGAGACACGGGACTGTTTCCATTCTGAGCAAAAGGGGCTAGGGCATGGCCCGGTCAGCGGGGGCCAAGGTATCCGTCCTTGCTCTCCCATGCGCCATGCACCGCGGCCATGACATCGTCAATCTGGTCAGGCCATACTTCCAACGCTTTCGCCAGCTTGTTGCCGGTGATCTAGGAAGGGACCGACCAGCCTTCCTCGATGGAGGTGATGGTCCTAACGGGCACCCGGGCCATTGGGGACCAAAGGCCACGGGTCATCGGCCACGATGTTTCTACCGTTTGTTGTAAATAGAGTTTTCGTCACTGGTTTCCCAGGCCCCATGCACAGCCGCCATAACCTCTGCGATTTGGTCCGGGCGGACTTCCAGGGCTTTGGCAAGCTTATTACCGGTAATTTGGGACGGGAGGGTTTCTCCCCCTTCGATGGCGGTGATGGTCTTGACCGGGACCCGGGCCATTTCGCTCAGTCCTTCGATGCTCAGCTGCTTTTCCTCGCGCAATTCCTGCAGTTTCATGTCCCGACACCTCCTTTTTCATATTACGATTCTAACGCTAAATCCAAGGATAGTGTAGGGGTTTAAGCGATAATCTGAAAATTGAAAGTGCATGTGGGCATGGATGATGAATTCGTTGCCATTTTCCGACGATACGGCCGGTGATCTGCATATCTACCGCATGGAAAACGCTGTGCCATGCGGTGCCCAACCAATTAACGGTAGACTTGGCCCCGGTGTCCCAATTCCAATACCAGGACGCGAAGGACTTCATCCTGAATGTCACAGATGATCCGGTAATCCCCCACCCGGTAACTCCAGAGGCCAGCCAAATCCCCGGTCAGCGCATGTCCCAGCACTCGCGGGTTGGGCGAGAGCGCAACCCGGTTTTCCAAATAGCCAGTAATCCGTCGGGATACTTGGCGGTCCAGTCTGGAGAGCTGCCGGTTGGCTCTACTGGAGTATTCAACTTTCCATGCCAAGGTGGGCCCTTATTTCTTCCGAGGAGTATGTGTGTTCCTTACCCTGCCGGATGCGCTCCGCAATCTCGGCCGCACCGCTGAAGTACTCTGCCTCCTGCCGGGCCATGTCGGCAAGGATGGCTGCCACCGTTGGGGCCAGGCGGTCGTAGGTTACCGGCGAAGCGAGTTTCTTCAGGGGATTCAAGCTGATGGTTTTCTGTGCTCCGTGCCGCCTCGTCAACAGGTACTCCGGCACCACGAAAAACTGCCACTGGTCGGCGCGTCGGTGGTCGGCGGCTTGGGGGTTGGTCTCCGGGTGCCAGGCGAAGATATAGATGTCGGCGGGGCGGATGAGTCCGTTCTCGGTCAGGTCGGCAGTGTCAATCCATATTGCGTCATAGCCGCTAGCGTCCCAGTAGCCTGTGCGGGGAGCGATGTCGAAGGAAGGTGAGCCTTTTCCGCGGGGCTCCCCGGTATGCCAGGACTGACAGGCCGCCGCCTGCTTCACCTCCAGCCGCATGTGCGTATCGTTCTCCAGGTCCCAGCTACTCCAATCGGGCACCAGTCTCCACGGCGGCCCCAGAATGGCCAGCACCAACCCTTCCACGTAATCGGCGCGCCGGATATTGGCGATCCGCTGGGAAGAGTAGAACTTCTCGACCAGGGCCTTTACCGCTTGCTGGTGGAGGGCGTCTTGCATTTCGGACAGGCCTCCCAAGCGCAAGGCCCCGGATGAAATCCGGGGCCTTGATGGTTTCGGTGTTGTTGGTAGCGGGGGTTGGATTCGAACCAACGACCTTCGGGTTATGAGCCCGACGAGCTGCCACTGCTCCACCCCGCGACGGTGGCGCCGGCTGTTGAGTCGGCATTTAAGGGAACAAGAAGTCTGAATCCTGATTTCGTCCAAGCGGTGATTCTGACAAGAAGTTTGAAGTTCTTAGCGTGGGTCAAATCGCTCGACTGGTTAGTATCGGTATGCTGAAACTGTTACCAGCCTTACACATCCGACCTATCAAGCAGATAGTCTCTCTGCTGTCTTACCCCCGAATTTAATCGGGGAGGGAGGCCTAATCTTGGGGGATGCTTCGAGCTTAGATGCCTTCAGCTCTTATCGCTGCCCGACATGGCTACCCAGCGATGCTCCTGGCGGAACAACTGGAACACCATAGGTCGGTCCTTCCCGGTCCTCTCGTACTAGGGAAAGGTTCCCTCAAGCCTCCTGCGCCCACGGCGGATAGAGACCGAACTGTCTCACGACGTTCTGAACCCAACTCACGTACCCCTTTAACCGGCGAACAGCCGGACCCTTGGGACCTCCTTCAGCCCCAGGATGGGACGAGGCGACATCGAGGTGCCAAACCTCGCCGTCGATGTGAACTCTTGGGCGAGATAAGCCTGTTATCCCCGGGGTAGCTTTTATCCGATAAGCCACGGCCCTTCCACACGGTGCCGTAGGATCACTTTGCCCGACTTTCGTCCCTGCTCGACTTGTAGGTCTCGCAGTCAAGCCCTCTTATGCCAATGCGTTCTGTGGACGATTTCCATCCGTCCTGAGAGGACCTTTGGGCGCCTCCGTTACACTTTAGGAGGCAACCGCCCCAGTTAAACTGCCCACCAGACACTGTTCCCTAGTTTTGCTAAGGTTAGAACCAAAAACAGCCAAGGGTGGTATTTCAACGATGACTCCACCCCAACTGGCGTTGGGGCTTCACAGTCTCCCACCTATCCTACACATGACAGTTCCCAGCCCAATGTCAGGCTACAGTAAAGCTCCACGGGGTCTTTTTGTCCTGCCGCGGGTCGCCCGCGTCTTCACGGGCACCGCAATTTCACCGAGCCCTCCGCCGAGACAATGGCCAAGTCGTTCAACCATTCATGCGGGTCGGAACTTACCCGACAAGGGACTTCGCTACCTTAGGCATTTTGTTACTCCCCCGCTGGCCTTACCAGGGATGCGGGGTGGGCCGGTCATTTCTGCCGGCCTCTGCATGTCGCCATGCAGATCGGACCATATCTTCCCGCACGTTCCGTCTGCGGGTCCGGCGTATGGTCTCTGAGGATTCCAAGGGCTTTTATTTGGACTATTGGCCCCTGGTCTTTCCTGCTGATTATCCGCACCGGACACGTTGTCACCAGCCCCTTATGATGTCGGGGCGGGTAGCGCCGGATCCTCGGACTTCCCAGCATATAGCCAGATTTTACAACGGCCTTAAGCATGACATCTGCGTTTTGCTCAGCGAGCTTAACGAATCAGCCATGATCGGTTGACCGTTAGAGTTACGGCCGCCGTTCACCGGGGCTTCAGTTTGGGGCTCTCACCCCGCCCCTTAACCTTCCGGCACTGGGCAGGCGTCAGCCTGTATACGTTGGGTTTCCCCTTAGCACAGACCTGTGTTTTTGTTAAACAGTCGCCCGGCCTTCTTCTCTGCGCCCCCAGAAAGCTCCATCAGCAAGTGACTTCACCCCCCAGGGGGCCCTTTCTCCCGAAGTTACAGGGCCCTTTTGTCTAGTTCCTTAGCGGAGGTTAGCTCGAACACCTAGGGACGTTTATCCCAGCCCACCAGTGGCGGTTTGCGGTACGGTCGCCTGTATTTCTCCACACGAAGCTTTTCTAGTCGGCCTGGGATCAACGGAATTTCGCAGACCCGAAGGTTGCGATTTTCTCGCCCCTCAGCTTAACGCCGGAGTGGATTTGCCTGCCCCGGCTCGCCTACAGGAAAGAACGCACCATGTCCAATGGGCACGCTCCGCCTACCCTTCCGCACCCCTCCTTGCATCAACAAAACACAGGCGGTGCAGGAATATTAACCTGCTGTCCATCGCCTTCGGCGCTTGCCTACGGCTTAGGACCGACTAACCCTACGCCGATAAACGTTGCGTAGGAAACCTTGGGCTTTCGGTGTCAGGGATTCTCACCCTGATTAACGCTACTCATTCCGGGATTCTCACTTCCCCGCGCTCCAGCAAGCCTTGCGACTCACCTTCTCCGCCCGAGGAACGCTCCCCTACCATGCCCAGGCAGTAACCAGAGGTTCCGGTCCTTCACGTCCGCCTTCCCCTGCGAACAGGTTCCGGTTTCCGATCCGTTCCTTTCCCCCTGTACCTGAACATCCACGGCTTCGGCGGCAAACTTAAGCCCCGTTACATTTTCGGCGCAGGATCCCTCGACCAGTGGGCTATTACGCACTCTTTAAAGGATGGCTGCTTCTAAGCCAACCTCCTGGCTGTTTTGGGAACCCCACCTCCTTTCCCACTTAGCTTGCGCTTAGGGGCCTTAGCCGGTGGTCTGGGCTGTTTCCCTTTCGACAATCGCACTTATCTGTGACTGTCTCACTCCCGGGTATCGGCAGATCGGCATTGGTGGTTTGATTGGGTTTGGTAAGCTCACGCCCCCTAGCCCATTCAGTGCCCTACCTCCGATCTCCTAGTTCCCGAGGCTGTACCTAAATACATTTCGGGGAGAACCAGCTATATCCGAGTTCGATTGGCATTTCACCTCTACCCACAGCTCATCCCAAGCTTTTGTACTAGCCACGAGTTCGATCCTTCAGTCCGCGTTAACGAACCTTCAATCTGGCCATGGGTAGCTCACCCGGTTTCGGGTCTACTACATGAAACTGAACGCCCTGTTCAGACTCGCTTTCGCTCCGGCTCCGGAACTCCAGTTCCTTAACCTTGCTTCATACAGTAAGTCCCCGGATCATTCTTCAATAGGCACGCCGTCATCCCGAACTTAATCGGGACTGCGACCTTCTGTAGGCTTACGGTTTCAGGTCTATTTCACTCCCCGCTAGGGGTTCTTTTCACCTTTCCCTCACGGTACTGGTACGCTATCGGTGACCAAGGGTATTTAGCCTTGGAGGGTGGTCCCCCCGACTTCCCACAAGGTTTCCCGTGCCCCGTGGTACTTAGGAGTAACGCCAGGAGTCCCATCCATTTCGTCTACGGGGCTGTCACCCCCTATGGCGGCCCTTCCCAGGGTCCTTCGACTAGAGATGAGATTTGTAACTCCTTTGGACCTGGTGAGGCGGTCCCAGGCATTTCCTGTAACCCCAGCACGACATAGGCCCTCACGCCACTAAGTCGTGCTGGTTTGGGCTATTCCCCGTTCGTTCGCCACTACTCAGGGAATCTCGGTTGATTTATTTTCCTCGGGGTACTTAGATGTTTCAGTTCCCCCGCTTACCCCCTGCTGATGCAGGTGAACCGGCTCAACGCCGGAACAGGTTTCCCCATTCGGAAATCCCCGACTATGCCTGTTAGACGGCTCATCGAGGCTTATCGCAGCCTTACCGCGTCCTTCATCGGCCCTTGGTCCCAAGGCATCCACCGTAAGCCCTTAATAATTTGACCCACGCTAGGAACTCCAAACTTTCTCGGCTTGGACTTTTCCAGGATCAATTAGACTTCTTATTCTCTTTTTAAGGTGCCGCACAAGAGAAACGGCGGTTGGGTTTCCCCAAGCCGCCGGCCAAGGTCTACCCTTCCGTTGTATGGTGGTCAGGTGATCCGCATCTGGTTGATTGGAACTCCGTCTCCTTGCGTCTCTTCAGTGCCACACAGATTATAGGGATGGTATTCCCTCCCGTCAAGGGGTGTATTGGGGAACTTTCCAATGCAGAACAGGTCTCTGGGGACGGGCCTCGTCAGGCGGGCCATCCCAGCCAACCATCCCAGCTGCCTGCGGGCCATCATCGTGCCCCATGCCGGCTTTCAACGGTCAACTGCGGCGGAGTTTGGGGGCCAGCACCGCCAGGATGGCGACCAGGACCGTTCCCAGGACTGCGTTCATCTGTGCCGCGGCGGGAGCCCCCAGCAACCCGGCCACCGCTCCCGAGTTGATGCTGCCGAAGGTGTGGGCCGAGATTGCCAGGACCCGCAGCCCCATTATCCGTCCCCGGACGTCGGGCCGGGCTATGCGCAGCATGACCGAGACTATCAAGACCAGAGACGCCGAATAAGCCGCCCCGGTGAACACGAGGATGATCAACGCCGGGATGGTTGAGCCGACAAAGGAAAAGGCGGCGATGCTGCCGTGCCAGGCGACCACCGCTCCGATTAGGAACCAGCCGGCCCAGCGGACGCCGGGCATGACTGCCAGGGCCAGGGAGCCCAGCAGGGCCCCGACGCCGAAAGCGGACATGAGCAGACCGAGCCCGACGGAACCAAGGCCGAGGACGTCACGGGCGAACACCGGAAGGAGGGTGGTGTGGAAGGGGAAGCCGCTGATGTTGATGATAACGGCCACCACGAGGGCGGCCCAGATGGGTTGGCTTCCCTTTACATACTTCAACCCGTCCAGGATTGCCCGCAGCACGGAAATCCCCGTCGCCGCGGGGTTACCCTGGGGCACCCGGACAAGCAGGGCACAGGCGGCTCCGGCAAGGTGCAATGCGACCATGGTTCCGTAGGCCCCTTGCGGCCCGGTCAAAGCGAACAGCCATCCGCCAATGAGCGGGCCGACGATGAGGGTGAAATTCATCCCGGTGGTGGTCAATGCCACGCTGTTCCCGATGCGGTCCTGGGAAACGGCATCGGCCGCGAGGGACTGCACAGCCGGCATCTGGAATATGCGGGCCAAGCCTCCAGCGAGAGTTATGGCGAAGACCTGCCAGATCTGCAGCCAGTCTCCGACGATGAGGGCGGCCATGGTCAGCCCAAGGCAGGCGGTGGTCACTTCGACGGAAGCCAGCACGAGATGGCGGGGCAGCCGGTCCACCACCGCTCCCGCCAAGAGGGCCACCGGATTGAGT
The DNA here is from genome assembly GCA_965203675.1 of Dehalococcoidia bacterium. Taxonomy (GTDB): domain Bacteria; phylum Chloroflexota; class Dehalococcoidia; order Lucifugimonadales; family UBA3495; genus CATOSK01. Next base: position 763,187 of record CBDBDE010000002.1, read on the forward strand.
CCGAGACGGGCCGCAGTAACGAGACCGACGTAGAAGGGGGAGTCGGTGAGGTTCAGGACCAGCCAACCGAGCACCAGCACTTCCATCTGATTGCCCATTGCCCCCAGCATGTTGGACGACCAGACCAGGGCGAAGTTCCGCTGGCCCAGGATCGCTACGGGGTAGGCGGCCCGAGTCAAAGCGCCGGTTAATTTCTGTTGGGATATCAATTGTTGAAGACGACCGGGCGAGGGGCGAGATTCAAGGAAAGCCAATGTTAACCCCGGCGCACAGGCAGCGCCGGGGTCTGGAGGGATGCCAGTTCTTCAGCTCTGAGCGTCTTGAGGCGGAGTTGGAGGAGGGGTTTCCGTGGTTAGTTGGCTTCGTTAAGGCATTGCTCAAGGAGATTGAAAGCGGCCCGGGCGAAGACCCACATGTTGCCTTCCCGGTCACTGTCGCCGGTCTCGACGGTGATGGCTTTCTCCACCGGGCCAGAGACGGCGATGCAGGCGTGGCCGGCGGAGTCGCCGTAGCGGTTGCCGGTGGGGCCGCTGGCCCCGGTCTCGCTCAAGGCCCAGGTGGTGCCCAAGGCTTCCCGGATGGTTCGGGCGTTGAGCAGGGCGTAAGCCTCGGTGCTGGCCCGAATATCGGCCATAGCTTCGTCCGGGACCTGGAGCAGCCCCCGCTGGGCTGCGCGGGTGTAGACCACGGAGCCGCCGACGTAGTAAGCCGAAGCGCCGGGGATGGACACGAGGCATGCGGAAAGCAGTCCGCCGCAGGATGATTCGGAAACCGAGAGAGTCTGCTGGCGTTCCTTGAGGGTCGCACCCACCGATGCGGCAGTGTCTTGAAGTTCGGGCATTATTGACTCCTTGTATGAACCGGCGTTGGATCGGGGTTGTCGTTGCCGGTTATTGCAGAATCGTTAGCGTCCCTTGAAGTCAGGGCGGCGTTTTTCGAGGAAGGCCTGCACGGCCTCCTTGTGGTCCTCGGTCTGCCGGGCGTGCTCCTGGGCCACCCGGGCCAGTTCCAGGTGGTCGGACAGGCTGCTGTCCATGGCCTGGTGGACCAGATACTTAATCAAGGAATAAGACTGGGTCGGCCCGTGGGCCAGCCGGGACGCCAACTGTTGCGCTTCTAGCAGCAACTCGTCGTCCGGGAAAACCTTGCTGGCCAGGCCCAGCCGGAAAGCCTCGTTGCCGTCAACCCGGTCCCCGGTGTATTGAAGGAGCAGGGTGTTGCTGAGACCGATCAGCCGGGGAAGCTGCCAGCAACTCCCGTCGGCCGGGATAAGTCCCCGCAGGACAAAGGCCTCGGAGAACACGGCTTTCTCGGCGGCGACGCGGATGTCGCAGGCGAGGGCGAGACCCATTCCGACGCCGACGGCGTGGCCGTTTACGGCAGCGATGGAGGGTTTCTGGAGCTGGTGAATCCGGTAGACGACCTGGGGAGCGTCGTAACGGGAGGCCTCGGAGTTCCGGGCGAATCTGGCTTCCATCTTCCCCCAGGGCAGAGATTCCGGCTCATCGGACCGAGCCTCCCGGTCCTGTATGCGCCGGCTGAACCCCCGGACGTTGGCGCCGGAGCAGAAGGAGGGCTCGGTGCCGGTGAGAAGCAGAACGCGCTCGTCGGGGTCGGCCTCGAACTGGTCTATCCGATCCACCATCTCCCGCGCCATATCTAGCCCAAGGGCGTTGCGGGTGGGCGGATCGTGCATGGTGATGGTCAGTACGCCTTCGGTTACGTCGGTTTGGATGAACTCGCTGCCCATGCGGCCCCCAATTTACCCGGGGGTGTCCCCGGGGTTTAGCTCTGAGCATTCTACCCAACCGAGGCGGCGCTGTCATTGCGGATGGCCGGGCGGGGAAAGGCCCCGGTGGTATCCCCGGCCCGGCGGGCTTATAATCTCGCCAGAATATGCCGGCCCGGGCCAACTGCCTGTCGCCGCTACACAGGAGGTTAGGGAATGCAGCAGGGAACAATTACCGCTTTGCACATCGCCCGGGTCAAAGGGACGCCTTCCGACCCGGTGCAGGAGGCGCGGGCCCTGTCGGGGCAGGGACTCGAAGGAGACCGCAGCTGCAGCGTGGACAACACCCGGCAGGTGCTGGTGATGGACCAGGAGACGCTGGAGCGGCTGGACGTGAAGCCGGGCCAGGTGAAGGAGAACATCACCACCGTCGGGTTGGACCTAGAGAATGCGCAGGCCGGGCAGGTCCTGTTCGTCGGGGACGACGTGACCCTGGAGTTCGTCGGGCCCTGCGTGGCCTGCGGGAAGATGAACAACATCCGTCCCGGCTTGCTGGAGGAAATCCAGGGCCGGCGGGGGATGCTGGCCGTGGTCATCAACGGCGGCGAATTCAAGGTGGGGGACACGGTTCGGCTGGAGCCGTAGGCTGGCGCTTCCCCCGGGATATAGAGAACTCTACACCGGTCAATCCAATGTAATTCCGACCAAATGCTCTGACCGGCAGTTGTTTGCATTCCGAAGACTACATCTCGAAAGTGATTGGCATTGACGATCCAGCAGATTCAAACCTATCGCAACCGCAGCCGTTCTTTCCTGGGGAAAGCCAGGGAGGAACTGTCCGACAAAGACCTGGAGCAGGCATCGGAGAAGGCATGGGGGGCAGCGTCCCTTATAGTCAAGGCGGTGGCGGAAGCTCGGCAAATCCCTCATGTAAGCCACGCAGGTCTGTGGGACGTCGTCGGTGTACTGGTTGATGAAACCGGCGATGATGAGTTGTCCGACCTGTTCGGGTTTGCCAATGCACTCCACAAGAATTTTTACGAGAACCGCATGAGCATCAGGACGGTCAGGCGGGGCATACAGCGCATGGAAACGTTTGTGGACAAGGTAGAAGAGCTGATATGAACCGGTTGCGGCCTAAACTGGTCAGCAAGGCGCGATAATCCCGGAGAAGGCCGGGGCGAGAGTTAACACCGCCCCGGCCTTTTTGTGCGGGCCTCAGGGAGTTCGGCCGGTGAGGCCGAGGAGACGGTCCCGGCTGCCGGCGTCTGGAGGCGCCGCCACCGGAGGGGCGAACAAGCCCATTTGCCGGCCTATCTCCATTTCGGGTCCCAGGATCTGGAAAGCCGCATCTGCCAGAGAGTCGTCAATGGAGGCGTCCTGGCTGGTGGCCCGGGCTAGGTCCCAGCCGTGAATCACTGCCTCGGCCAGCATGAAGAGGGCAAATTTGGCCACGGTTACCTGGGTTGGGCCCAGGTCAAGGGTCTTTTCCAGCGCGCCGGGAACCTTCAGTGCCTCAGCCAAGCGGGCTGAGGCAGCGGCGAAAGCCTGCTCCGCGCCCTCCGGGGGCAGCGGGCCACTGACGTCCATGGGGTCGATACCGGGGCCGCCGGTGATGATGTCGTGGGCGCCGATGGCTCCGCGGATGATGTGGTGGAGCAACTGCCGGACGTTCCAGTCGGCGCAGGGTGTGGGCAGGTCCAACTGCTCCGGGCCAACCCCCGCCAAAATGGGACGGATGGAGGCCGCGGCGGCCTGGAAGAGTTCAACCGGGTCGGGGCTGCCGAGTTGGGTCATGCTGGTGTCTCCAAATGCCGCGGCGGGGAAATTCATAGGGGCGCAAGCCAGTGCGCCCCTGTTTGCCAGACGGGTCTGCTTTGTCCTCAGCGGACGAGGGTCCTTTGGATGGTTTCGGCCAGGTCGGCGACCTGGGTGATGTCGGTCCAGGTGTCGATGGTGTCGTCAACCCGGTCCGCGGGGAGGGCCATGCCGGCGTTGACCTGGAACTTGCTCTTGATGCTGTCGAATCCCCAGGGATTCCCCTGGGCCCCGAGGATGTTGGCCCGGGCGGTGCGGTGCTCAACGACCCGGCCATCCTTGAGCGTGATGCGGACGGGCAGGCCGGCGGCGTGGTCGGTGAGACCCTCCTCTGCCTTGGCCATGACCCGGTTGCGGACCTTGCCCATGGCCTCCTGAATCTGGGGGTCTTCGATCTTTTCCTGGCTGAAGGTGGGGATGGAGACTTCCCCGTCCACGAGGGCGGCAGCGACATTGTACTTGGCGCTGAACTTTCCCTTGAGCTCGTCGTCGGGCTCCTCGTAGAGCATGACGATGGAGAGGAAGGACTGGTCCACCTCGGCCTCCTCCACGTCGTCGTAGGTGAAGTTGTGCTCCCGCATGAGGCTGAACAGGCTGTCCAGCATGGCGTGATTGCCCCCGCAGCACGGGTACTTCTTAATCATGAGGGCGTCCTGGACCCGGAAGGGGTTGCCCATGTTCTCGGCCATCTCGTTGAGGTCGTAGATGCCCTCGCCGAGGATGGTGCTGGTGTAGCCCAGGGGGTGCTCCAGGACCTGTTGGCCGGAGGTCAGTCCGCGCTGGGCGAGCTGGGCGGCGGTGACGCCGTCGCGGCAGACGAGGCCGGCGTGGAGGGGCTTGGTCATGGTGCCGAAGTTGTGGATAACGCCGCTGGCCATGGAGCCGGCAATGCCCAGGGCGGTGACGGTCTGGTCCTGGTTCAGGCCGAGGAGCTTGCAGCAGGCCGCGGTGCAGGCCATCCGCCCGATCACGGCAGTGGCGTGGAAGCCCTTGGCCATCTGGTTGTACTTGGTAGTGTGCTGGAGGGCCAGGCCGATCTCGCAGCCGACGACGTAGGCTTCCAGCAGGTCGCGGCCGGTGGAGCCGTGCTTCTCGCCAAGGGCGAGGAGGGCGGGGAAGATGGCCACGGTGGGGTGGCCGAAGCCGCCGAAGTCGTCGTAGTCCAGGGCATGGCCCATGGTGCCGTTGGCCAGGGCGGCGTTGGGCAGGGACGTTTTGCCGCCGGTGGACAGGACGGTGGCCTCGGGGCTGCCGCCCAGGTCGTTGACGTAGTTCTGGATGATGTCGCCGACGGGCTGGACGGAACCGGCCAGGATTACTCCGAGCAGGTCGAAGCAGGACTCGTTGGCGACGCGGATGGCGTCGGGGGGAATGTCCTCGTAGGTGGTGTCAACTATCCATTGGGCAATTGTCTCGGTAGCGCCCATCGTGACCTCCCGTTTCGGCAAATTTGTGCGGGGCCATTATATAACAGGAGGCGGGCCGGGCAAATTTGCCGGGAGGCGGCGTAAGGGAGAAGTGGCAGGTAGACCAGCCGAGCTTTTATTTCTGTCCTATTTTGTCCCATTATGTCCCATTTCGGTGGTTGGGCCGAGTTGGGCACAAGCACTGTCCGAGATTCAAAGCCACAATTCCATGATAGATGCTGGACGCCGTTGCGGGGAAGGGGCTCAGCGTCAGTAAAATCGGGGCCGGCAGGGAACGTTATCGGGTTACTGGCGGGGTCTTTGTTGGGAGACAAGGGTGTGTTAAAGCGTGGGGGGTTGCAGAGAGGCGATGACGAGCCCGGTGATGTGGCAGGTTCGCCGCTCCACGGGTCGAACTACCCTGCTGCTGATGTTCAGGTTTCCCAGGATGGCTTGCCCAGTCCCCGCCGCCCGGTATCCGAGGCGCGGAGGAGGTGTCCCTCGGAGGTGGTGACGTAGAGGTCGGTCAGGTTGGGGCCGCCGAAGGCGCAGTTTGTGGGTTCTGCATGCAGATGGTGGGTTTCGAGGACCTGGCCAGCGGGGGAGAAGACGTAGACCATGGGGCCGGGGCCGCTCCGGCCGGAGCCGGCGCAGGCGATGATGTTGCCATCGGAGTCGAGGCACATCCCGGAGACGCCGCGGTGGACGCCCCGGTAGTCGGAGCCGAAGGTGTGGAGGACGATGCACTGGCCCAGGGAGCCGTCGGCGTTGATGGGGTAGGCGCGGAGCTCGCGCTTGCCAGCCGGGTCGTCGTCGCTTTCGGATACGTAGAGGATGTCCTCGTCCGGGGAGATGGCGACGGCCAGGGGGACGTGGGTGTCCCTGGTCATGCGGGTTATGGGGGCGTCGCTGCTGGCGTGCTCCAGCCGCAGGACGGCCCGGTAGTCGATGGAGTAGGGTTCCAGCTCGTGGTTGCGCAGGCCGCCCTGGACCGGCGGGCCCCAGACCGGGTCGGCGAACCAGATGCGTCCGCGCCGGTCGACGGCCAGGTCCTTGGGCTGGTTGTGGAACTTTCCGTCGACCCGGTAGGCCAGGGGGGAGGTGGAGCCGTCCCTGTTGAAGCGGACGAGACGGCGGGCGCCGCTCTGGCATCCGTAGAGAATGCCCTCTTGGGATATGGCCAGTCCGACGACCCGGTTGGTCCACCGGCGGAAGTCGGTGACTTCCCCGGTGCCGGGGTCGTAGCGGAGGATGCGGTTGTGGATAGTGCCGGCGGGCACAGGGATGGAGGTGAAGAGCAGAGTTTCGCCGTCCCACACCGGGCCGTCGGTGGGGCTGCCGTAGGGACCGGCGACGGTCTCAAATTCCCAGGTCATGGATGTCTCCTGTGGGGTCGAGAAATGTTGAGATTAAAGAAATATCTTACTTAAAGTGGACTCTCCAAGAGCCGAAACTGCGAAATGGGAAGGACCGGGGTCTGGATTCCCGCCTGCGCGGGAATGACGGGAAGGGCGGTGATAGGGCCTAGTCAGACTTCATGCGAAAGCCCTGGAGTCTTGAAACTGCGGCTAGGGGATGGGGTAGGTTGGAAGGCCGGGGATTTCCACTCTTATCCGGTAGATGGTGCTGCGGGCGGTGAAGTAGATGGTCCGGTAGTCGCTGTCCCCGAAGGCGAAGTTGGCGCAGTGCTCGGGGATGAGGATGCGTCCGAGGTTGTTGCCCTGGGGGTCGGTGACCCACACCCCGCCGGGGCCGGTGCAGTAGACGTTGCCCTCGACATCCACCTTGATGCCGTCGGGGGCGCCGTGGTCGTCGTGGAACAACTCGGCGAAGAGGCGTCCGTTGCCGATGGTGCCATCGGGGAGGACGTCGAAGACGCGGATGTGGAGCCTGGGGGTATCGTTGATGTAGAGGAGGGACTCGTCCGGGGAGAAGCACAGGCCGTTGGGATTGATGAAGTCGTCCACCAGCAGGGTCAGGCTGCCGTCGGAGAGGTCGAGCTTGTAGACGGCCTCATAGTCCACGTACTTCTGGATGTCCTCGCACTCCATGGCGACGTTGCGAATGCCGTTGGAGGGGTCGGTGAAGTAGACGGTGCCATCGGACTTCATCACGATGTCGTTGGGGGTGTTGAGCTTCTTGCCGTCGACGTGGGAAGCGAGGACGGTGGTGGAGCCGTCGTGCTCCCAGCGCCAGACGGTGCGGCTGCTCCAGCCGGCGACGATGAGGCGGCCGTCGTGGTCGTAGGTCATGCCGTCGGCCTTGCCGGAGGGCTGCATGATGATGCTGGTGCCCTGGCCGGGTATCCACTTCCAGATCTTGTCGTCGATGATGTCGGTCCAGACGAGGAAGTTCTTCTCGCCGTTCCAGACCGGGCCCTCGGTGAAGATGTGGCCGGAGGATATTTTCTCGAGGGAGGCGTGGGGGTTGATGATGCGGCGGAAGCCGGGGAGGAACATCTCGCTGGACATTTGATTCTCCTTGGTCGGTGGCGGCCGCATCCGTGCGGTGAGCCCGTTTCCGGGCGCCCGGAATTGGCCCACCGGATTTTAGGAAGGGAGCCAATTGGTGTCAAGGAAAATCCGAATGCCGGGGGGGTGGGCTGCCGGAATCTTGTCAGGGAGAAATAGTTGTGGATGGGGGATATGGGGTTCGGTTTGCGGCATCTGCATGGTGGTGATTTCTGAATGCGATGGTACCGGGGTGGGACAGACGACGGGGATGTGGGTTCGCTAAACTCACAAACGAAGTGCAACACCAGATTAAGGTGTTGCCATGGGAAAGCATTATCAACAACTCTCCATTGAAGAGCGATGTGAGATGGCCCGTTTACAAAGAGAGGGATACACTAAGCGCCAAATCGCGGCAAGTTTGGATCGCTCGCCATCGACAATTACTCGGGAGCTGAGCCGCAACTCTGCCAAGGCCAAAGGGTATGATCCCTCCTACGCTCAACAACAGGCTCGAGCCCGTCGCTGGCAGGGTTCCAAGCTGGACCGGAACCCAGCCCTCAGGGAGCGGGTACTGTCTGGGCTGAAGGCCGATTGGTCCCCAGAACAAGTGGCAGGCCGCCTGGCACTGGAAGCTGGCCATACCGTAGTTTCCCATGAGACCATCTACCGCTTCATCCATGCCCAGGGTAATCGTACCAAGGACTATGCTTGGTTCCGGCTCCTGACCCAGGGCAAGACCAAGCGGGGCCGCCGCCGCAGACGGGTCGGTCACCCAGCTTCCTATATCCACCTGCGCCAACCTGTCTCCCAGCGGCCTGAAGAGGCTGATGACCGCCGCAGCCCAGGCCATTGGGAGGCCGACCTGATGCTCTTCGGCAACCGGGGCCAGTCCTTGCTGGTGCTTCAGGAACGCTGTTCTCGGCTGATCCTGGCCCAGCCCATGTTCCAGAAATCGGCTGAACCCGTTGCCCAGGCCATGATCCAACTGCTGGCCCCCCTGCCCCCCCAGTGGCGCCGCACCGTCACCTTCGACAACGGCAGCGAGTTCGCCCAGCATCATCAACTGCACCAACTGGGCATTGACACTTTCTTCTGCGATACCCACTCCCCCTGGCAAAAGGGCGGGGTGGAAAACGGCAACCTCCGGCTGCGTCGTCGATTGCCTAGAAAGACCGACCTGCACCAGTTGCCCCATGAACAACTTTACCGGGTAATCCAGGCTTGCAACAATACCCCTCGCAAATGCCTGGGCTATCTCACTCCGGCGGAATTCTATTCAAACCATGTGTTGCACTTGAAATGTGAATCCACCTTCCTGCCTCCGCCGGAACGACGAGAGGGGCAGCGGGAGCGATGGTTGGCAAGGGTGGATGGGTTGCGCGGATGGCTGATGGGTCCCTGCCTCCGCAGGGACGACGAGGGGCAGCGGGAGCGATAGTTGGCAAGGGTGGAATGGGTTGCCCGGATAGCTGATGGGTTCCTGCCTCCGCAGGAACGACGGGGGAGAGCAGGAACGACGAGGGGCATCGGGAGGGAAGGGGGGTGGGCTGGGCGCTTGGCTATCGTGGTGGTGATGGCCGGTCCGGGTTGTGCCGAGGGTGGGTTGGGCCTATACTGGCGGCGTTATGGAGGAATCGAGAGACATTCCGCGCGACGATTTGTCGGAATTGCCCCTGTTTCCCCTGAACGACGTGGTGTTGTTCCCGGGGATGCGGCTGCCGCTGCATATTTTCGAGGAGCGGTACAAGGAGATGATCGGCCGCTGCTCGTCGGATGAGATTCCCTTCGGGGTGCTGCTCATCAAGGAAGGGCAGGAGGTGGGGGACCCGGCAGAGCCGGTTTCCATCGGGACGACGGCGCGGATCGAGCAGGTGGTGGAGCTGTCGGAAGGGCGGCTGAACATCGTCACGCGGGCGGAGCGCCGCTTCCGGGTGGTGGAGATCATCCAGCAGCTGCCCTACCTGGTGGGGCTGGTGCAGTACCTGGAGGACGAGCCGAGGGACGTTGCGGATGTCCTGGTGGAGCAGATCCGGAAGGAGTTCGTTGATTTCCTGACCCTCCAGGCGACCATCGCGGGGGGGTGGAACAGCAACGTCAACGTGACGGAAGAACCGGGGCAGTTGTTCAACGACGTGATGACCAGCGTGTCGGCCAGCGTGAGCCTTCCGAAGGAACTGCGGCAGCGGATGCTGGAGTCCACGGATACCCAGCAGAGGCTGGAGACGCTGCTGCCGGTATTGAGCCGGTGCGTCCAGTTGATGCAGGAGCAGGCGGACAAGAACAACCCGTTCCGGGGGGCACGGCTGAACTGAGGGGGTGTGTGGGAAAATTGGATTTTCACCCCCACCCTAACCCTCCCCCATCGAGGGGGAGGGGATTTTTTTGACAGGGGTTCAGGCGGCGGGGTTGGTGTAGACGCGGAGGGCGCCGGCTTCGGGGATCATGCCGGAGAAGAGCTCGGGGTGGAGCATTTCGGCGATGATTTCCAGCCCATCCACGAGCCGAGGGCCGGAGCGGCTGGTGTAGGCGCTGGCGTCGATGGCGTAGACCCGGTTGTTCTGCACGGCGGGCATGGAGTCCCAACCCTCCTTGCCGGAGAGGATGGGGACGTCCTCCAGCGCGCGTTTCACCTCGAAGCCGCAGGGCATGAAGATGATGACCTCGGGGCGGCTGGCGACGACGTCCTCCCAGTCTAGCTGGAAGGAGCCGGTCTCCTTGTCGCCGAAGCAGTTCTCTCCGCCGGCCATTTCGACCATCTCCGGGACCCAGTGTCCCCCGCACATGAGGGGGTCAACCCATTCCAGGTGGAGAGTGCGAGGGCGGGAATCGGCGAGGGCGGAGCGGGCGGCCACGGCGTCGATGCGGGACTGCATCCGGGAGACGACTTCGTCGGCCTTCTGGTCCTGACCGGTAGCCTGTCCGACCCGGCGGATGTCGTCGAGGATGTCGCCCACGTACTGGGGGTCGAGGGACATGACCTCGGGCTGCTGGTCGAGGATGGCGGTGGTCTCGGCAACCTGCCGAGAGGAGACGGCTCAAACCTCGCAGATGGCCTGGGTGAGGATGAGGTCCGGGTTGGCTTCCTTGAGGATGTCCTCGTCAATCTGGTAGATGCCGAGGCCCTGCTCCAGCCGCTCGGAGATGACCCGGCTGATTTCGCCGCTGGTGGGCTGGGGGTCCATGCCCTCGAAGACGCTGCGGACGACCCAGGGTTTCTCCCTGGCGGCGGCGGGGAAGTCGCATTCGTGGGTTACCCCGTGAAGCTGGTCCTCGATGCCGAGGGCGTAGACGATCTCGGTGGCGCTGGGCAGGAACGAACAAACGCGCATGGTAGCCTCCCTTTGAACCGGCGTATCCGGCGGAAACTTTCTGGGCACATGATAACACCCGGCGGGCCGGTGCGGGGGGTCAGTCTTCGTCTGCTTCCTGCCTGCGGGGGTCGTCCAGACCAAAGAAGGTGCGGCTGAAGGAACTCTCTAGGACGCCGTGGAGATGAAAGCCGATGAAGCCGAGAGCGGCGGCGGCGGCGGCCATGAGAGCCAGGGCGATGGGCAGGGAAACGGTGCCCAGCGTGACCAGGCGGGACAGGAGGGGCAGCCCCCAGACCGCCGGCAGGAGGAGAAGGAACAGCAGGAAGCTGTCCCGCAGAACCACGCGCATGTTGCGGGCCAGGGTGGTGTTGGGAGTGGACGACCCGGGGGCGATGACTTCGGTCAACTCATCGGCCAGGGTCCGCAGCGAATGCCAGATGGCTACGGCGGAAGGGATGCAGAACCCCACCGCCCCGGCGGCGACGATCCATCCCCACAGGCTTTCCTGGAGGTGGGCCAGTTTATCCAACTGGCCGGTGAACTGAAGGATGCCGGTGCCGACAGCGATGATAAAGACTATTATCACCAGATTGAGGGCGACGACCTGAACCGTCCTCTGAATCCGGCGGGCGCGGAAGCTGCTGAGGCGGAAGGCGCTGCGGAGGATGGTGAGGCCGATATAGAGGTATTCGGCGTATTCCTTCAGCAATCCGGGAGACCTGCGCTGGAACCAGTCGGCGGTAGCGCCAGCGCCGCGGAAGATCCAGGGATAGAACAGGGCGGTGATGGCGGTGCACATGGTAATGACCGGGTAGACGAAGGCGCCCACGGTGCCGTGAAGGGCGCCGACCCGGGTGATGGCAAGGGAAAATTCTCCCATCTGGGTCATGCCCATCCCCACCGAGAGGGAGGTGCGGCCGTCGTATCCGGCCAGGAAACTGCCGAGGGTGTCGGCGATAATCTTGCCGACAACGAACACGGCGCTGACGACCAGGGCCGGGATGATGAATTCCGGGAACAGCCGCAGGTCCATCAACATTCCAATGGATACGAAGAAGAGGGCGGCGAACATATCCTTGACCGGGTTCATCACCCGGGCGATGGCCTCGTTGTGCTCGGTGTCGCCGAGGACGGTGCCAATGAGGAAGGCGCCGGCGGCGGCGGAAAGGCCGAGGAGCTGTCCGGCCAGGGCCAGGCCGAAGCAGAGGGCCAGGCTGGTAATCAGCAGGGCCTCGTCGGACTCGTATCGGGCGACGAAGTGGACCAGGCGGGGAGCGAAGAGGGCGCCAAACACCAGGGAAGCGATTCCGAAGATAACGAGTTTGCCCGCAAGAAGCAGGACCGAGCCGGCATCGGTGCCTCCGGTCTGGGCCGCGCCGGCCAGCACGGTGAGGAGGATCACCGCGGCGAAGTCCTCGACCACGAGAATGCCGACCATGAGGCGGCCCCGGGTGGTGAGGAGGCTGCCGGTGTCGCGGAGCATCTTGACGAGAATGGCGGAGCTGCTGATGCTCACCGCGGCTCCGAGGAACACGCTTTCGAGGAGGGACCATCCCAGGAGGTATCCGGTCTCGAAGCCGGCGGCAAACATGATGGTCATCTCGACGAAGGCGATGACCATTACCCGGGTGCCGACCCGCCGGATGCGCTGCCAGCCCAGCTCTAGGCCAATGCCGAAGAGGAGCAGCACCAGTCCCAGGTCGGCCAGCAGTCGAATGACGTCCACGTCGCGGACCAGGGGAGTGGGGAGGGTAAAGGGGCCGATGATGACCCCGGCCACCAGGTATCCGAGGACCGGAGGCTGCTTGACGAGGCGAAAGAGGATCAGCGCCGCGCCGGCGACGGCGAGGGTTATCGCAAAGTCGCGAACCAGGGCGAACTCGTCGCCGGCTCCGACTAGGGGCAGGGCAAGAAGGACGGGGTCGATTTGGGTACCCTCCCGGTATTCTCTGACTATATATATCTTATCGCATCAGTTTGGGGGTTCCTTCGCCGGGGTTGGGCGAATTGAAGCGAAAGAGGGTATTGAATTTCCAGCCATGCTCACCCTGGGCATTCCTGTGGAGGGGAATCGCAGAAATGGAAAGGGCCGACGCCTCCTTTGGGGCGCCGGCCGTCATGTCCGGGTGAGGGCGGAAGTGGTGATACCGCGAGAGGGTCAGGTGCGGGAGTGGGCTCCGGCGTGAATCTCGACGGTGACGCTGGTAGCAGGGGTCGCCACGGCGACCGAACCGTAGAGGGGTCAACGCTGCTTCCAGGTTTCGACGAGTTGGTGTCCCTGGTCGTCGTCCACGCCCCACATCTGGAAGTGGACGCGTACGTCGTCGTAAAGGGTAAGATCGGCGGGGGGCTTCTCGGACTCGCGGTAGCCCTCCACGGAAACGTCCATCCAGTCCAGGGGAATTTCGCCCTGGTGGGCCAGGCGCTGCACCATGTTGACGGCGCAGGCGGTGATGCCGGAGAAGAAAAGCTCGCCGGCGCCCACCTGCTCGCCCCCCGCGTCGTCGGCGACCCAATGGTGGTTGCGGGCGTTGCAGATGGCCCGTCCCAAGGTGCCGGTGCTGTAACTTCTAACCTTGTACGCCAATTCCAGAGCCATTGGGCTGCCTCCTGTTCATTGATTTATCCGGGATTCATCCGGTTGGGTTGTCCGGGCCGGGCGACCAGTCGGAAGTGGTCGTTCCGGGACCACGGCGAGAGTATAGCACCCTCCGGGGGTGAGGCGGGGTGTCGGGGGTCGGGGGAACACCGGGGTGTTCAGTGTTTCGAGATAGTTACTCAATTGTTTGGATGAGGTTACTTACCGAGGCGTGGCTTGGCCTTCCTCATCAGCGCCCCAGCAGGCGACGGAGCCGTCGGTCTTCACCCCACAGGCGTGGGACCACCCGGCGCTGACGGTGGTGAACTTCCCCCGGGGCGGCGTGGCTTGGCCGGAACTATCATTACCCCAGCAGGCGACAGAGCTGTCGGTCTTAATTCCACAGGTGTAAGTTACACCGGCGCTGAGCCCGGTGAACTGCCCTTCGGGTGGGGTGGCCTGCCCGTATTCGTCCCAGCCCCAGCAGGCGACGGAGCCATTGGTCTCCACCCCGCAGGTGTGCCTCCCCCCAGCGCTGACCGAGGAGAACCTCCCTTGGGGGGGAGCGGCTTGGCCTTCGTCATCATCACCCCAGCAAGCGGCGGAGCCGTCGGTCTTCACTCCGCAGGTGTGCCTGTACCCGGCATCGACAGAGGTGAATTTCTCCGTGGACGGCATGGCTTGTCCGAAGTCAATGCTTATGCCGCTGTGGGGGGAGTCTTCTAAATGGCAGGTAACGGACCCGTCGGTCTTCACCCCACAGGTGAAGTCTGCGTCGGCGCTGACTAAAGAGAACTCCCCCTCCAGGAAAGTGTATCCCCAGCAGGCGACGGAGCCATTGGTCTCCACCCCGCAGGTGTGCCTCCCCCCAGCGCTGACCGAGGAGAACCTCCCTTGGGGGGGAGTGGCTTGGCCGTAGTCATCGGCGCCCCAGCAGGCGACGGAACCGTTGGTCTTCACCCCGCAGGTGTGGGAACCGCCGGCGCTGACCGCGGCAAATCCTTTGGAATCGGGAGCCGCCCCGGCTTGGAGGGAGCCGGGGGTCTCCCGGGATGCCCCACTTTCCGAGTTGTCCCGGCTCGTCCCTTCCTCAGAAGCGCAGGCCGTCAGCAAGGAAAGCAGAAGGACCACCCCCAGGACGGCGGCCAGCGGCAGGTGAAGGCGGAGCGACACTCTCATTGTGGGTACATCCTTCGTTGCCCCGGAGGTCAGGGGAGGACCCGATAGGCGATGCACTCGACGATTTCGATGAGCAAGGGGGGTTCGGCCAGTCCGGTGGTGCCGATGACGGCGCGGCAGGGCGGGTTGGGGATGAACTCACGGTAGACCTGGTTGAAGAGGGGCCATTTCCGCATATCGGTGAGGAATACGACGAGGGTGACGACGCGCTCGTAGCTGGTCTGAGCCGCTTCGAGGGTGGTCTGGACATGCCGGAGGGTGGCGCGGTACTGGGACTCCTCGTCGTCGCCGACGATGACGCCGTCGAAACCGGAGGCGGTGGTGCCGCGGCAGAGGACCTTGACGGCCCGGACCTTCAACATGCGGACGAGGTCTTCCTCGAAATAGTCGCAGTAAAGGCCGATGCGGTGGGAAACGGCATCGGTGGACTGATGACGTCCGTCGGCGATGATGAGGTCGAGGAGACGGTCGCGTTCATCGAAGGAGAGGGCGTGGGCGCCGGCGATGGACATGGCGTCGAGGTCGGCGAGAGTGTATTCCATGGTTAAAAACTGTCCTTGCAGAGGCGGAAGGTGGGGGTTGGGCGCGAACAGACAAGCTGTCCGGCAGCACCAGTATGGTAATGGGTGGGGCGGCTGGGGACAACCGGGGGTGGTACGGCCGGTGCAGCCCAGCGACGACGGGGCCTAGATTCCCGCCCCTTTCCCTCCTTCGTCGTCCCTCCTCAGTCGCCAGGGGCAGGCTCTGCTCGGGAATGACGGGAGAGGTGGTGGGTGCGGGAGACAGGGTTGAGGGGCGAACTGATGGGTTCTTGCCTACGCAGGAACGACGAGTTTGCGACGCCACCTCTGATGCAAGGTAACTTGTCTCAACGCCAGCGGCAGTCGCGTGGAGCCCGTGGCGGGAAAGACGGGAGAGGTGGTGGGTGCGGGAGACAGGGTTGGGGTGGCGAACTGATGGGTTCCTGCCTACGCAGGAACGACGAGTTCATGCCTCTGACCGGCGACGTGGAACTTCAGCTTCTTGCTAGGCTTCATGGACGGTATGGGGTTGAACCGGAGCTTGAAGTTCGCCGGGGATACCTGGAGATTGAAGTAGCGGGCGACCATCAGCACGTTGACGGCCAGCTGCAGCTCCATCCAGCGGGAGCCGAGACAGGTGTGGGTGCCCAGGCCGTAGGGCGCATACCCGGGGCTGAGGTGCTCATTGCGGGGAGGCAGGTAGCGGTCGATGTCGAACTTGAAGGGGTCAGGGAAGACTTCCTCCATGTAATGCGTGGCGGTCTGGGCAATGAAGACCCTTGAACCCAGGGGCAATTCGCAGTCCTCGACGACGCAGGAATTCATCACGTTGCGGATGGACATGGGGACGATGGGGTATATGCGGTGGCATTCCATGAGGAATCGGTGGGTGACATCGATGGTGGACGGGTTGAGGTCGTTGGGATCCGGGTCCCCGTTGGCGAAGAGGGCGTCGGCTTCGGCCTGGATTCTGGCGTAGAGCTCCGGCTGCGAGGCCATGGCGTAGAGGGCGAAGCTGAGGGCATCCCCGAGGTAGGCGCTGGCTACCAACGCGGCAGTGAAGGCGAATCGCAGATTGGATTCGGGTATGAACTGGGGGTCGCTGGCGTGGAGACTCAGGTAGTCATCTACCAGGTTCCGGTGCTGCCCGGCCCGCTGGGCAGGGGTGTGTACGCTCTGGACGCGTTCGAGCAAGAGAGGGATGAATTTTGCGCGACGCCTCATGCCGGGGGTTTTCAGCATGAACTTGGGCAGTATTTTCATGATGTGAACGGCCAGCGCCCGTTCCTTGAACTTCAACAGGTCGTCGATGATGTCCTGAGTTTCAACTCCGACCATGATGGGGGAGATTTGCGCGTTAATCAGCTGCCGGCTCATGCCGGTGGCCGGATAGGTGTCGCCGACCTTCCACTGGGCCATGTGCTTTCGGACATGCCCGTATAGCTCGTCCATCTGTCCGGCCAGCCGGTTGCGGGAATAGGCCGCAGACAGGGACTTGCGCAGCCGGAAATGATCGGCGCCATCAAGGGAGGGCAAGACTCCCGACGCGCCGTAGACACTCTCAAAGTCGACGAAATAGTCCCGGGCCCGGAGGTACATCCGGCCCCGGCGATGGACCCAGCGATTCGTTTCGGAGCCGGCCAGAAAGATGAGGGGCTTGGCAAATGGCGGACGAATCTGGAACACCGGGCCGTACTCGTGCGCGAGGTCGGCAAAGAGCGCCGGGATGTTGCCCTGGCGAAGGTTGGAGTTGAACAGTGTCTTGCGCAGGGAGACGGTGGGGATTCGTCTGGTCAGGGCCGAACGCCGAAGCAGGGGCCCTGCCAGATTGTGGGCGACGGCTTCACCGATGGCGCGGCCGATAAGCTCCAGCCGGCAGACAGCCTGAATGCGCTCCTCCTGCTCCTCGTCAACCTGGAATATGAACCGCAGGACATCGCAGGTGTTGAGCAGCGAAATGATGACGGCGTCTCGCGGGGAGGGGATCTCGTTGTTGAAGATGACGTTGGTGATGCGGGATTCGACAAACTCGACGGCGGTGCCTTCGCTGTTTCCGGCGCCGGTACCCCGCCAACCCATGTTTTGCGAAAGGGTCCAGAACTCGCCGTCGTGGTGCTGCAGGATATTCAGGTCGACGAGGCGGTCCAGGCTAAGGTCTATGATGGACTCGGCACGGGAGGCAAGGCGCTCGATCCAATACTGGGCGTTTCGCCGCGCCGGTTCCTCCGAGATCTCCTTCAAAACCGGGTCAAGAATGGGGCTGCCGACTTCCGCCCGGTCCAGAAGGATGAGGGACTCCATATCGGTGTCGATGCGGGATATGAGGGACAGTTCCGCCAGGACCGCCCCGATGACGGCACAGTTCAGGTCCCAGCCCGGCACCTGGTGGAAGTAGCCGGTTTCCTGGTTGAGGAGCATCAGGATGAGTTCCTCGGGCAGGCTGAGTTGTTGCGTTGCCGGACCGTCTGTTACCGACGTCATCAGTCCTGGTCTCCCCGCCGCATTTCAGATACCGCAATGGCGTCCAAGTTTTCCCAAACCATACTTGAGTATATCATTGGCCCCTTGGGAGAACGTCGTGCCGGGTAACGCCGTGGAGGGGGATTTTGGGTTGGAACGATGCCGGGTCAGAATTCGGGCTGGCGTTTTTCCTTGAAGGCCTGGATTCCCTGGCGGGGATGGGGCGAGGTGGTGAAGTACTGAACGAAGGCGGAGCTTTCGAGGGCGACCCCGTCGCGGATGGGGAGGTGGCGGCCGGCCTGGGTGACGGACTTGATCCAGCCGAGGCCGGCGCGGCTCTTGGTGCGGAGGGGAGCGACGAGGTTCTCCAGCTCCTCGTCCAGCTTTTCGGCGGGGACGGAGCGGAGGGCCAGACCCCACTCAACGGCTTCCGGGCCGGTGAGCCAGCGCCCGGTGGTGAGAAGCTCCATGGCCCGCTGCATTCCGACGCGGCGGGGGAGGCGCTGGGTGGAGCCTCCGCCGGGCATGAGGCCGAAGTTGGCGTGCTGGTCGCCGAGGCGGGCGTCATCGGCGGCGATGACCATGTCGCAGGCGAGGGTCAGCTCCAGTCCTCCAGCGAGGGCGAATCCCTGGACGACGGCGATGACGGGGATGGGCAGTTCCTCAAGCTGGAGGAAGCAGCGGTTGAGGACCCGGACGTAGCGGTTGAAGAGGGCGGGCTCGTCAAACGCGGCGTCGAAGTGGAGGAGGTCGGCGCCGGCGCAGAAAGCTCGTCCCTCGCCACGGACGACCACGGCCTTGATGGTCTCGTCTCCGGACAGGCCGTCAACGGCGCAGGAAAATTCCTCCAGAAGTTCCAGGCTAAGGGCGTTGAGGGCGTCGGGACGGTTCAGGGTGATGGTGGCGACGGCGTTGCCGCGGTCCAGGCGGATGTTGCTATATTCCAAGAAATGCCTCCATCGGTTAATCCGGGGCCAGTCCGGGGTTAGTCCGGCGGGAAGGGAATGCCGGAGTCCAATATACCAAATGGACGGAGAAACGCGGACGGGCAGGGACGGCGGATAGCGCCCCGTAGGTGCCGCCCGTATTATAATGGGGCCTACCTTGATAATGGGGCTAACCTTGGGGGGACCGTCCCCGGACCAGGCTTCAATCCACCCCCGACGGAGTTGGACGAGTGGCTTACATGAACTTCAGCTGGATCCTGGAGGGGTCGCTGGCCGGCGCCCAGGGTCCCACGAACAACCGGGACATCACCTTCCTGAAGCTGCAGGACATCCAGGCGGTGGTGCGGATGGAGGAGAACACCATCTCGGCGGAGCCGTGGGGGATGAAGGAACTGTACGAGCCGGTGCGGGACTTTTCCGCTCCTTCTATGGAGCAGATACACCGGATAGTGACCTTCGTGGAAGATGAGATGGAGACTTGGGAGCGGCCGGTGGTGGTGACCTGCGCCGCCGGGATTGGCAGGACCGGGACGATCCTGGCGTGCTACTTCGTCAAGGTGGGCTACCAACCGCAGGAGGCGATAGACTGGGTGCGGCAGCTGAGGCCGGGGTCGATCCAGACGCGGGGGCAGGAGGAGGCGGTGCGGCAGTATTTCGAGTATCTGCGGGAATAGCGTCCGGGGAATCCACATCCCGCCGCTTTCGCCGCCGACTGGGGTAACTTGTCTAAGACGGCTGGGCGGTGGGGCCAGAAGCCATCCCCGCATGGGAGGAAAGGGGCGGAATTGGTTCAGGCGGCCTTGCGTTCGGCCTCCGACTGCATCAGCAGCAGCCACGGGTCATGGCTGGCTTCCACATCGTAGTAGATGCGGGCGCACTGGAGGCACTTGGCGAAGACCAGTTCGTGGTCCCGCTCCAGATACAGGTCTCCCTGGCAGCGGGGGCACGACTTGAGGTTGAACTGGGGCCATGCCTCCGACGTACCGGTCGACCTGACGGCAACTTCTTCCCTAATACGTTCTGCCACCACGGCTGTCACCCCTACCCTGGGAACGGGCCAGATGAGTTTCGGCCCATCCCGGGTTTTTGAAGTCCTATGCCGGGAGTACGGGGCAGGGAAGGGTTTGGATTCGTACCCTGGATTCGTGATGGACATTATTCGATATAGTCGGGCCGGCCCTTCAGGCCCGAACGTTTTTGCGAGGTAGTGGCAGATGAGCAGCTTGCCCGTTCCGCTGGGTATTCCCAAGGAAATCCTGGAGGAGGTGTACCGGCAGGCCCGGGCGTCGTTCCCGGCTGAGTGCTGCGGATGGCTGGCGGGACCGCGGGAGGGGGATTCGGTTTCAACGATCCGGCCGTGCGTGAATGACCAGTCGTCGGGGAACCATCCGTCCAAGCCGGACCGGACGGCGGAGACGGCGTATGTTTTCACGGCGGCGGACCTGATGGAACTGAACAACGGGCTGGACGGGGAAGAGCCTCCCCGTATCATCTACCATTCCCATCCCAACGGGCAGGCATATTTGTCGGAGACGGACCGCAGCGTGGCGGCGAGCCCCTGGGGGGACGGGCCGGCGTATCCGGTGCAGCAGCTGGTGGTGGGGATTGACGGGGGCCGGGTGGTGGAGTCGGCGCTGTTCGACTGGTCGGATACGGAAGGCGGCTTCGTGGAGATAGCGAGGTTCGAGGGGGCGGAGGTCTAATATCCGCCCGGTCATTTGGAGTAAGGCAGGGTATCCACTACAGAGATTCCGAGGAGGCGAAATGGCGATATACAGGGTATTTTCGGACGGGGACGGCGAGAGCCACTTCGAGGACCTGAAGCTGGAGGAGCACCCGGAGCTGGGCGCGCTGGCGAATGTGTCCGAGGTCAAGGTGCAGGAGTTCGACGGGTCGCGTCACATGGACTTTCACCCGCTGCCCGAGCGTCGGCTGATCATCCACCTGTCCGGGGAGGTGGAGATCGGGACCAGCGACGGGGACAAGCGGGTGCTGCGGACCGGGGACATACGGCTGATGGAGGACGTCACCGGCAAGGGACACTCGCACAATGACCTGAGCCCGTCGTCAGCTGTGTACGTTGTTTTGACCGACTGAGTTTTAACCGCCCAGGTTTTAACCGCCCGGGCATTAACCGCCCGAAGCCTCCTTTTGAAGCATCCTTCCTGCCGGCAATCGGGCTGAGGGGTTGGGATGGGCCGGCGGCGGCGGGGCGGGCTACGCCAGCATGAAGACGAGGATGCTGGCGGCTATGTAGAGGCCAATCAGGAGCAGGGCCTCCCCGGTAAAGAACTTGTTGGGGCGTCTGCGGCCCCGGGTTATGACGGAGACGATGACCACCGCCGTCATCAGGATGGCTACCACGGCGGTCAACTGGTGGATGGCGGCCACGTGGCCGTGTCCCCACATGGGGGAGCCGACGAGGGCGACGTCGTCCATGAACAGGATGAAGCCCATGTTGAAGAGGTTGCTGCCCAGCACGCCGGTGATGGCCAGTTCCGTGGCCCTGATGCGGATGGCGGCGAAGGCAGCGGCCAGCTCGGGCAGGGAGGTGCTGAAAGCCAGGAACTGGGTGCCTACGAAGCTGGCCTCCCAGCCCATTGCCTCGGCGATTTTCTCGCCGGTGATGGAGAGCCAAATCGCCGCTCCGACGACGAAAGAGGCAGCCAGGGCGTAGACCACCGAATAACGGAGAAGACTCTTGTCAGCGTATTGCTCCCCGTCCTCGCCGTCGGAGGAGGTGGCGGCCACCGCATAGTCCCCGTCGTTGCGGTCACGCCGCTCGAACTTGTAGATCAGGAACATGGCAACCAGGAAGACGCCGAGGGCGACGGCAGAAACCGGGCTGATGGGCCAACCCGACATGGCGCCGGTGTAGCTGTGGATGAGCATCCCGATGGTGGCCAGGGCGATGACCGCGATGCCCAGAGCGCCCACCATTACGGAGGCCATGCTGACGGTGGAGAGGATCGGCCCGTTGCGCCAGAAGAGGTCCAGAAGGCCGATGATCAGCAGGTTGAATATGTTGCTGCCGAAGGCGTCCCCCACCGCGAGGTCCGGCTCGCCGACCAGGGCTATGGCGCTGACGCCGGTGCCCAGCTCGGGCAGGGAAGTTGCCGTGGCCAGGAGCAGGACGCCAATGAAGGCGCGGCCCAGCCCGGTCTTGAAGGCGATGACGTCGGCCGACTTGGCCAGGAAGTTGGAGGCTACCAGGATGACAGCCGCAGTTCCGGCTAGCTGGAGCCACAAGAGGGATAGGTCCATTGCAATTCCTGCTTCAAAGGGCTAGGTAACTGTCTCAAAACCGGCGGTGCATTTCCGGGTGCGCTCGGCCAGTGACTCCGCACTGCCTTTTCACACCGACCCCAACCCTCTTCCTTATGGGAGAGGGGACTTTTCATGGTCATGCCCCACTGCCGATAGCGGCTGTTATACGGTTGCCCATCTCCCCGGTGCCAACGGAGGGGCCGCCGCCCGCGATGTCGGGGGTGGCAAGGCCGCCGGCGAGAGCGTCCTCCACGGCGCGCTCGATGGCGGCGGCTTCCTCGGTCAACCCGAGGGAGTAGCGGAGCATGAGGGCGGCGCTGAGGATGGAGCCGACGGGGTTGGCGATGCCCTGTCCGGCGATGTCGGGGGCGGTGCCGTGGATGGGCTCGTAGAATCCCTGGGTGCGGCGTCCCGGGACGGGCACATCGGCGAGGCTGGCGGAGGGGAGCAGTCCCATGGACGCGGCCAGGACGGCGGCCTCGTCGGTGAGGATGTCGCCGAAGGTGTTCTCGGCGACGATGACGTCGAAGCGGGCGGGGCGCTGGACAAGCTGCATGGCGCAGGCGTCGACGAGGACGTGCTCCAGCTCAACGTCGGGGTATTCGGGTCCAAGACGGGTGGCGACCTGGCGCCAGAGGCGGGAGCATTCCAGGACGTTGGCCTTGTCTATGGAAGCCAGTTTCTTGCGGCGTCCCTGGGCGAGGGCGAATCCGACGCGGAGGATGCGCTCGATTTCGGCCTCGGTGTAGTACATGGTATCCACGCTGGTCCAGCCGTCGGGGGTCTCGGTGCGTCCCTTGGGCTCGCCGTAGTAGAGGCCGCCGGTGAGCTCGCGGACGACGACCATGTCCACGCCGTCGAGGACCTCGGCCTTGAGGACGCTGGACTCGACGAGGTTTTCGTAGATGCGGACCGGGCGGATGTTGGCGAAGACTCCAAGCTGGGCGCGGAGCTCCAACAAGCCGTCCTCGGGGCGCATGGCAGCGGTGGGGTCGTCCCACTTGGGGCCGCCGACGGCGCCGAAGAGGACGGCGTCGGAGGAGCCGGCGAGCTCGCGGACTTCCTCGAGGAGGGGTGTGCCGTGCTTGTCGATGGATATTCCGCCGACATCGCCGTACTGGAGGTTGAAGGTGTGGCCGAAGGACTGTTCCACCGCCTGGAGGACGTTGACGGCCTCGGCGGTGACCTCGGGGCCGATGCCGTCACCGCCGAGGACGGCGATGTTGAATTCCATAAGGTGATACTCCTGAAAGGATGGGCCTGGGTGCTGCGGAGGCGGGATCGCTGCGACAGCGTCCGACTAAACCGGCCGGGTGGGTCTTCCCCGGAGAGACGCTCGATGGAGAGACGCTCGATGGAGCAAAACAGGGGCAAGTATACAGTCCGTGGGGGGGCAGCATCAAACCGGGGCTTGGCGGTAGAACGGCGCAGACAGTAGGTGAAGGTTTCGTGCCGATAGAAACTCCGTTGGCAATACCTAGTATAATTGAAACCAATGAGTTCGTAGAGTATCCGATTGCCGGGAAGACTCCGGGATCATCGAAGAAACTTAGGGTAGGAGGCGACCAGAATGCCTGGGAGACTGGAGCTGGCTATTGTCCTGATACCTCTAGTGGTCATAATCATGGGCGGCGTGGCGGTGTTCGTTGTCCGCTCCAGCGAGGCGGACCAACCTGAGGTAGGACTGACAGCCTCAGCGGACCTTGAGTCGCCGTCCGGGGATTTCATGGGCACGGTTACGTTTCGGCAAGCAGCCACGGGAGTCCTCATCATGGCCGACCTGAAGGGACTGACGCCGGGCGGCCACGCGATCATTATTCACGAAACCGGCACGTGTGCGCCGGATTTCAACGCCGCTGGTGATCACTTCAACCCCAGTGGTGCGGAACACGGCTTTATCCATCCGGCATGGAAGCGCGGCGAGCCGGGCGGAGGGCACGGAGGAGACCTACCCAACATCTACTCCGCCTCTGACGGTTCGGCACGCGCCGATTTCTTCACGGATGGCGTTACCCTGGACGCCGGCCCGCCCCATTCCGTATTCGACGGTGACGGCTCCGCCATCATCGTGCATGAAAAGCCGGACGCCTACATAGAGGAGGAGTCGGACACCGGCGGACGCGTAGCCTGCGGGGTCATCAGGCCGACGTAGGGATTGCACCTCGGTTAAGCGGCATACCCGTTGGGGAGGGATTGAACCTGCCCGGATGCCCTCCGCATCGCTGGGAGAGTAAGGGTGTGGCACGAGGGTGCGAAAGGTCTTCCGGGGAATCGCAGGAAGTTGGGTAACGCGCCACGGATACTCACGTCCCGGCAGATTTGCCGGACATCCTGGACTCGGCCGTATGCGGGGCAGGCTCTGCGGGGGAATGACGGGATGAGAGGTGAAAGGGTCGAGTCGGACTTCATGCGATAGCCCTGAGGAGGGCAGTACCTGCTTTGCATTAGCCGGACGAAAATGAAACCAGGGTTGCAACTCCTGCTATAATCGATACTAATCAGCTGAAAAGTATCAATTGAACGAAGATTCGCAACCGGAGTTTCTAATGGCGGCCAGCAAATTGTCGACAAGCCCCCACGGGCGGTTGGTGGAAATAGACGATGGGAACCGGGCGTTCGTTCCTGATTATCTGCCTCGTAAAGTCGATCTAAGTCCAGAGCTGATTTTCCGTCTGGACGAAGCGTCGCGGGCAGTATCAACCCTGGCCGGCGTCGGAGAGACCGTTCCGAATCCCGGTCTCTTGATCCGGCCTTTCATGCGCCGGGAGGCGGTGTTGTCGTCTAGGATTGAAGGCACCGAGGCGTCACTGTCGGACCTGTTCCTCTATGAAGCTTCCGAAAGAGGCAGGCCCCGGGGGGATGTGGCGGAAGTGGCGAACTACGTGAGGGCCCTGGAGCGCGGGCTGGACCTGCTGGATGAATTGCCCATCTGTCTGCGCATGTCGAACGAAATGCACCGTATTCTGCTCCGGGGGGTCCGAGGTTCGGGGGCTCATGCGGGAAACGTCAGGGACCGGCAGGTGTGGATAGGCCCTCCCGGAACGCCATTGAACCAAGCAACCTACGTGCCTCCACCGCCCGATTTCATCCTGGACCTGCTGCTGGATTGGGAGAGGTTCGTCAACGATGAAATCCTGATGCCGCCATTGGTGCAGTGCGCGTTAATGCACCACCAGTTTGAAGCCATTCATCCGTATATTGACGGCAACGGACGTTTGGGGCGGCTGTTCATCACTCTGTTGCTCTGTTCGAAGGGAGTCTTGACCCAGCCTCTCCTCTATCTCAGCGCATATTTCGAGCGGGAGCGTCAAGCCTACTACGATCATTTGCTGGACGTGAGCGTCACGGGAGATTGGTCCCCTTGGATTGGATACTTCCTGGATGGCGTGATCGAGCAGTCCCGTGACGCGCTCCGCCGTGCCCGCAGCGTGAGGGACCTGCATGAAAATAGTAGAGATCTCCTGCAATCTCACAGGGAGTCGGGGAATGCCCTCCTGCTGTTGGACAGATTGTTTGAGCAGCCCATAATGACCGTGCCGGAAGCCGCTGCCGCGTTGGACATTTCCCAGGCCGGCGCCCGGAGGATTTTGGAGAGATTGGTCGGGTTGGAACTGGTAAAATTCCATCCCGACCATTGGCCGCGCCTTTATGTTTTCCGGGATTTGTTGGACGTTTTGGAGCCGGCCACGGCGGTAGGTTAGCTTCTCCGGGTTGTCCGGCGACGGGCATCCTTCGGCTCCGGTTGAAGGCGCGTTCCGGGGTGTGCTAGGCTGGGTTGAGCATGGGTGAACGAGTTGTGGCCGCGATGAGCGGCGGAGTTGATTCCTCGGTGGCGGCGCTGTTGCTTCAGCAGCAGGGGTATGACGTCATCGGCGTGACGATGAAGCTGTACAGCCTGGACCACGCCGACCTGCCGGACTACTACCGGGGGTGCTGCACGGTGGACGACGTGGAGGACGCGCGGCGGGTATGTCAGCGGTTGGGCGTCCCCCATTACGTGCTGAACGTGCAGCAGGAGTTCGAGTCCTTCGTCATCGACTATTTTTGCTCGGAGTACCAGAAGGGGCGGACCCCGCATCCATGCATTGCGTGCAACGACAAGATCAAGTTCAATTTCCTTTCGCACCGGGCACAGGCCCTGGGGGCGTCCTACGTGGCGACGGGCCATTACGCCCGTATTGAAGGCGATGGAGAGAAGAGCTTCTCGCTGCGGAAGGGCCTGGATGAAGCCAAGGACCAGTCCTATGTGCTGTACGGGATGGGGCAGGATGAGCTGGCGCACACGCTGATGCCGGTGGGGGCTTACGCCAAGGACGAAATCAGGGAGATGGCACTGGAAGCGGGATTTCCCAACGCAGCCAAGCCGGACAGCCAGGACATTTGCTTCATTCCCTTCGGCGACTACAAGGCCTTTCTGAAGGAGCGCATCGAGGCTACTCCCGGGGAGATTGTGGATACGGGCGGGACGGTGCTGGGGCGGCACGAGGGCATCGA
The DNA here is from genome assembly GCA_965203675.1 of Dehalococcoidia bacterium. Taxonomy (GTDB): domain Bacteria; phylum Chloroflexota; class Dehalococcoidia; order Lucifugimonadales; family UBA3495; genus CATOSK01. Next base: position 789,350 of record CBDBDE010000002.1, read on the forward strand.
GATGTTCACGGTGGGGCAGCGTCGGGGGTTGGGCCTGGCAACCGGGGAGCCGCGGTATGTGGTCCGGTTGGAGCCGGCCGGGAACCGGGTGGTTGTCGGGGGCCAGGAGGACCTGTACCGGCGGGAGTTTGCCGTGTCACGGGTAAATTTTGTTTCAGGCAAGGCCCCGGAAGGGCCGGCGCCGGTGTCGGTGAAGATCCGGTACAAGTTTCAGGAAGCTCCGGCGATGCTGGAAGCGACGGGGGACGGGGCGTTGGTGGTCTTTGACGAGCCACAGCGGGCGATAACGCCGGGACAGGCGGCGGTCTTCTACGAAGGCGACCGGGTGCTGGGCGGCGGGGTTATCTCCTGAATATACAGCCCACCGCAAATCATGGAAAACGGGAAACTGGCATGAAGGCGGCGGGTCATGCCGGGGCTTGAGCTGGAACGGTTGGCGCACCTGCGGGGAAGCACGCTGGTGGCGGGTGTGGACGAGGCGGGGCGCGGACCGCTGGCGGGGCCGGTGATGGCGGCCGCGGTGATTTTTCCGGCGGAGCTTTCCGGCGCCGAGCCGTGGCTGGCGGCGATTGACGACAGCAAGCGGCTTTCGGAGAAGCGGCGGGAGGAAGCGCTGGAGGTTATCCGTCGCTACGCGCTGGCGGTGGCGGTGGCGCAGCAGGATGCGGACGACATTGACGCCCTGGGAATCCTGCCGGCGACGGTCCAAGCGATGACCAATGCCCTGCACAGCCTGCGGGTGGAGCCGGAGTATGTCCTCTTCGATTACCTTCCGCTGAAGGCGTGTCCTTTTCCGCACCAGACGGTGGTGAAGGGAGACAGCATCAGCTACTCCATTGCCGCGGCGTCCATCGTGGCCAAGGTGACCCGGGACCGGTGGATGCGGCGGGCGGAGCGGCAGTACCCCGGCTACGGGTTCGCCCAGCACAAGGGCTATCCGACTAGGAAACACATCGAGCGGATGCAGGTGTTGGGGCCGTGCTCGATTCACCGGCGAAGCTACAGGCCAGTGAGGGACTGCGGCGGGGCCCGAGTATCCGGCGGCGTTGGGAGGCGCGGCTGATGCCCCGGAGCCGGGCCGGTCTGGGCAACCGGGGAGAGGAACTGGCGCGGCGGTTCCTGGCGGACAAGGGCTTCAACATCCTGGAGACCAACTACCGGTGCCGGCGGGGCGAGGTGGACATCGTGGCGCGTTCGGGGGATGAGCTGGTGTTCGTGGAGGTGAGGACGCGCTCCGGGAACGCCTTCGGGTCTCCCGAGGAGTCGGTGACGGAGGGGAAGGCGCGGCGCCTGGCGGACACGGCGCAGACATTCCTTCAGGAGCGGGGGATGGAGGAGGCCGCGTGGCGGATTGACCTGGTTGCGGTGCGGGTGGACTCTCGAGGGAACGCGCGGATCAGTCACCTGGAAAACGCGGTGGAGGAGTAGGGGGCAGGCCGATTTCTCCGCAGGGTCGGTCCGGGGGCTATCGGTCCCTTGGGGTGGACAGGGGGTCTGAGTCCCTGCCTGCGCGGGGACGACGGGGCGCGGCTGGACGCTGGGATCGGCTAGAATCCCAGCCCAGTTATGCGGCAGACGACGACGGACAGGAGGAGGAGGGTGGCCAACAGAATGCCAACTATGAGGCAAGTGTTGGCGGCGCAGGAGTTGTTTCTCAAGCCTGACCTCGACTGTGGAAATGGTGGACGGGTCGGAACAATTCTATATCATCCAGGGGTTCCCGTTCTCCAACACGACCCTTCCAGCTTGAGGCGGTGATGCAATGACGATTCCAACCAACTCTCCGGGCGGTGCCCTCCCCGACGCAATTGTGGTGGGCGGCGGGATTGCCGGGTGCCTGACGGCGCTGATGCTGGCGCGGGAGGGGATGAAGGTCACAGTGCTGGAGGCGGACTCGGTGGGAAGCCACGCATCCGGGTTTGCCTTCGGGGGCCTGGGGCCGCTGGACGGCAGCGGCATTCCCGACCCGCTGCTGGATTTCAGCGTCTGGTGTTTCAACCGGCACAAGTCCATCCACGAGGAGCTGAAGGAAGAGACGGGGATAGATACGCAGTTCCACCTGCGGGACCGGCTCAACCTGGCCTTCACCGGGGACGAGGCCAAGAACCTTCGGGCCGACCTGGAATGGCAGTCCAGGGTGCCGGGTTTCAAGGCGGAATGGCTGGAGGCAGCCGAGGCGGTGAAGGCAGAACCACGAACCAATCCCGACTGCGCGGGAGCGGCCTACGCCCGGGGCACGGGTGCGGTGGAGGCCTACCGCTACAACCTGGCGGCGGCCCAGGCGGCGGAGAAACATGGATCCGCGATGTTGCAGCGGCGCGTGACCGGGTTGCTGGGGGAGGGCGGCAGGTGCCGGGGAGTCAAGCTGGAGACCGGGGAACTGGAGGCCGGCGTTGTGGTCCTGGCGGGCGGGCCTTGGGTTGGCGGAATGTCGGAATGGTGCGGGGTGGACATCCCGGTGCGTCCTCTCAGGGGCCAGATTATCCGGCTGCAGCTGCGGGAGAACCCGATGGTGGCTTCCCTGAATTACCGGGGGAGCTACGCCGCATCCAAGCCCGACGGCCTGATATGGGCGGGCACCACGGAAGAGGAAGCCGGGTTCGACGAGGAAACGACCGGCGCGGGGCGGGACAAGGTGATGGGCGACCTGTTGATGATGGCGCCGTCCCTGGGAGAGGCGGAACTGGTGCAGCAGACCGCCTGTCTTCGCCCCTTATCCGCCGACGGGATGCCAATCGTGGGGAAGGTCCCGGGGTGGGAGAACCTCTACGTTGTGACCGGCGGGGGCAGGAAGGGAATCCTGTGGAGCACTGGGATGTGTTCGGGAGCGGCGGAGCTGGTCCTGAAGGGGAAATCCGGGGTGCCGGGGCTGGAGCATCTGAGGGTGGAGAGGTTCAGGGGAAGGTAGACCCCGGGCACGTTGGGGGATTCGTCCCCCCTGGGGCCGCCCCGGTTTCCGGTTGTTATTCCATGCCGAGCTCGTTAGCATTAGTCAAGAAGCTGACCGCCAGGCATCCCCCAGCAAACAGGTCAGGAGGACCGCGATGGTTGTACAGGTGATACCGGTCAGGGTCCGCAATGATGATACTAGCGGGAGGTGGTATGCAAGGGCATTGACGCACAGCATTTCGGGCAGGGGCGACACACCCAAAGATGCCATGAGTGATTTGAGGACCCGGCTAAATGAGGTTGTCGAAAATTCTTCGGTTGAGGTCGTACTTTCCGTGAGGTCCGTCAATGTGACGTTCCCCGAGTTGTTGGGTGAGGCGGACTTTCAAGAATGGATCGAACACGCCAAAGTGCCCAGCAGTGTCTGACGACAAGTATGAATTCCTCAAAGCAGAACTGGAGGAATTGCGCACCAGGGTAAACGAACTTGAGGAGCAACTCGGGGATGTGAGAGAAGACGTGGTTACGGGGGAGGAGCTGCAGAGGGCCAAATACAATATAACTTGGTGGATCATCGGGTTCATCATGGGAATCTTGACGCTGATCGTAACGGTTGTCGGCGTAACGGTTGGCGCGCTTGGAGTTCTGGGATAACCAACAGCCTCCGTCTGATCTTGGTGGGCTATCCCTGCGGCTGTTTGTTCGGTCCCGGTTACGGGGTGTATTTGCGGGCTACGGGCAGGTCGTTTTCGCGGGTGACCTTCATGGCGAAGGGGTACTTGCTAATCTGCAACGCCAGCTCCACGTCCTGGGGGTGGTACTGGGGCTGGGTTTCGTCGAAGAACTTGGGGGTGTCGTTGCCGGTGAGCACGAGGGAGCGGACGGCCTCGGGGTCGGGCTTGCGCCCCTGGAGCAGGTTACGCAGGTAGAGGGCGCACTGTTCATCCTCGTCGGAGCGGAAGCTGCCCCGGTCTCCCATGGCGATGATTGATACGGAGGGTGGAGCGTCGGCGAGGACGGCGTTGACGGTGGCTTGGGCGACGGCCAGCGATCCCAGGTAGATGGTGTCGGCGTTGGCGGCGGAGGCGACTCCGACGGTGCCGGCGCGGGTGGACTGGACGATGTGCCGGCCGGTGAAGTCCACTTGGGAGACCTCGTAGGGAGAGTTGCCGTAGTCGAACCCCTCGGGACGCTTTCCGTCAACCTCGCCCATGAGGATATCGCCGATGCCCCGGCTTCGCAGTTCGAGGGCTTCTTCTACCTCGGCGACCAGGGTTATGTGGGATGCCCCGTGGTCGAAGGCGATGGCGGCGGTGGTGAAGGCGCGGAAGACGTCAATGATGATGGCGGCGCCGGTGGCTTCCCGCGCGTCCCTGACCAGGCTGCCTACGGTGATTTCCATGTTTTTCCTTTCCCCGAAGGGGTGTTGCGGAGGGCTGCCCGAAGCCGCTGGGGCAACTCCGGGCAGCCTGCGGTGTCTGGGTGTGGTTGGAAACTATCTCAGAACCAAACCTTGAATTTCGGGGTTGCGTGGCGCGACGATATTGTATCAGCCCGTCACCCCCATCCTAACCCCCCGCCTACGCGGGGGCAGGCTCTTCCACCGTCAAGGGGGAAGGGGCTTTTGAGAAAGTTTCCTAACCCTTCTTGACTAGCTTCTGGAGGGTGCGGGGGTCGTCGGGCGGGTTGGAGTAGCTGCGGGTGTGGGTCCAGGATACCTCACCGACGTAGATGTCGGCGCGGGAGTCGATGCAGACGCCGTGGGGGGCGACGAACTTGCCGGTCTCGAAGCCCTCGCCCTGGTTGCCTAGGCGGGCGATGACGTTGCCGGAGGTGTCGTAGATGCTGATGCGGGGGCCCAGTCCGGTGGCGGCCAGGTTGGCGCCGATGGCAGCGCCTAGCTCGCCGACGTAGACCAGGCCGGTTTCCTGGTTGATGTAGAGGCCGCAGGGACGGGCCATGTTGATCCATTGGGTCTCGAACTTGCCGTTGGAATCGAAGATCTGGACGCGGTGGTTCTCCCGGTCGGCGACGTAGACCCAGCCGTCACGGTCGGTGCAGACGTTGTGGGCGATGTTGAACTCGCCCGGCCCGGTGCCGGACTCGCCCCAGGAGAAGAGGTGGTTGCCGTCCGGGGAATACTTGTGGACGCGGGCGTTGCCGTACCCGTCGGTGACGTAGAAGTCGCCGTTGCGGGGGTCGACGGCGACGTGGGTGCAGCGATTGAAGGGGTCGCCGCTCATGAAGGGGGCGGGCAGTCCGCTGATTCCCAGGGTGAAGAGGACCTTTCCGTCCAGGGTGCACTTGCGGACGGTGTGGTCGCCGTCGTCGGTGCAGAACATGGTGTCGTCCGGGTTCATGGTGATGCCGTGGGCCCGGGGAAAGATGCCCTCGCCCCAGGAGCGAAGGAAGTTGCCGTTCTTGTCGAAGACGATCATGGGGTGCTCGCCGCGGTTGAAGGCGTAGACGTTGTCATTGGCGTCAACCCCGACGGCGGCGACTTCCTTGAATTTCCAGCCGTCGGGCAGGTTGCCCCATCCCTCGGCTATCTCGTAGGTGTATTGCTCGGCGCCCAGTTGGACCATAACGTTACCTCGCTTGATGTATCAGGGTAGCGGTTGGGAGGAACAACCCGTGCCGGCGTCCGCTCCGCGTCGCAGGATTTCAGGGAGGATTGTATCAGTAACGGGGTTTATTGCAATTGGGGTGGGTGCTTCCAGGGGAACCGGGGGGTACGGGGCACGTTGGGGGATTCATTCCCCAAACCCCCTGGCTTTGGGAGGTTGGCGGAGCGGCGTTGGCTTTGTGGGGGCAGGTTGGTATGATTTACCGCGACACGGGAGACCGAGAATCCGCTTGGGGGCAGAGAGGCCAGGATGACGCAGGAAGGGCGACGGGACTTTGTGAAGTACACCTTCTACAAGGTGGCGCCGGAGTGGCGGGGGCTGACCGAGGAGCGCCGGGAGAGGAGCAAGGCCCAGTTCGCCGAGGTGCTGGAGGAGTTCGCACCGCGGGTGGACGTTTCCAGCTACAGCCTGGTGGGGACCAGGGGCGATGCGGACCTGCTGCTCTGGAAGGTTAGCCCAACTGTGGAGGCGGTGAACGAGCTGAGCGCCCGGATCAACCGGACGGAGCTGGGAAAGTACCTGCGCACCCCGCACTCCTACCTGGCGATGACGCGGCGGTCGGCCTACATCGACCACCACCAGCACGAGGGGCAGGAAGGGACGGGCAACGCGGCGATGCGGATGGTGGGCCGGAAGTACCTGTTCGTCTATCCCTTCGTGAAGACCAACGAGTGGTACCAACTGCCGATGGAGGAACGGCAGGCGCTGATGAACGAGCACTTCGTCATCGGGCACAAGTACCCGCAGGTGAAAATCAGCACCTCCTACTCCTTCGGGTTGGACGACCAGGAATTTGTGCTGGGGTTCGAGACGGACGATCCGGGGGCTTTCCTGGACCTGGTGATGGAGCTACGGGAATCGAAGGCGCGTCCCTACACCCTGCGGGACACGCCGATCTTCACCTGCATCAACAAGCCGCTGGACCAGTGCCTGGACGACCTGGGGTGATGAGCCGGCCGGGACATGACGGCCGGCCGGCCAGGGGCAAGGAAAAACCCTCGGAGGATGGACTCCGAGGGTCTGCTTTTGCGGGGGAGTTGAGCGGGACTACTTGCGCTGCAGGGTGGAGGGGTCGTTGTCCTTGAAGTAGTCGTAGTTCATGGCGATGTAACTGTTCCAGGTTTCGGGCACGGCATCTTCGGCGAAGATGGCGGTTACGGGGCAGACGGGCTCGCAGGCGGCGCAGTCAATGCACTCGTCGGGGTTGATGTAGTACATGTCGTCGGCGTCCCGGGTGTAGATGCAGTCCACCGGGCAGACGTCCACGCAGGCGGCATCCTTAACACCGACGCAAGGCTCGGTAATTATGTAGGTCATTCGTAGTTGCTCCTCTGGAATTTTCCTGGTCGCCGCACTTGTCCGCCGACCGGCGGAGTCAGGGACATTGGCGACATAATTATAAACTCAGGAAAATAGCGTTGCAAGAATAGGGGAACGGGTATACGAGGGTTTCAGAGGGCTGCCGGGAAGACGTAGTGGTGCAGAAAAGAGGCCCGGCCGCGCGATGGGCCGAGCCTGCCTGACATCCGCCGTGTTGCCCGGTTGTTGTGCAATTAAAGGACCAGGCCGGAGGTGCGCTTCTTGATGGACAGGTTGACGAAAGTCTCGGTGCGCTGGACTCCGTCGATAATGCCGATCTTGGTGCGGAGGAACTGTCCCAATCCTTCGGCGGACTCCAGTCCGGCCCAAACGAAGACGTCGTAGGCGCCGGTGGTGACGGCGACGTAGTGGGATTCCTGGAGGGTGGCGATGGCTTCGGCGACGGCATCGGACTTTCCGGGTCCGGTCTGGAGGCCGATGAGGGCGGTGGTGGCGTAGCCGAGTTTCTCGAGGTTGGGAACGGCGACGACGTTAACCACGTCATCCTGGATAAGACGGCGGAGACGGCGCCTCACGGTGCCCTCGCTGACCCCGACCTCCCGGGCGATCTTGGCGTTGGACGCCCGCCCGTCCATTTGCAGCAGGGCTATGATTTTGCGGTCTAGTTCGTCCATTGTTGACGCTCTCCGTCGTTTTTTTGTCGATTCCCGACTCATAATAGGCAAGCGGGAATTTTCTGTCAACCCGCCGGAAAGAATGGGTATTAGCAAAGAATGATTCCGAATCTGGATTGTCTGAAATGGCGGGCGCCCCAGGCTGTGACTAAATTCGTCGAATATCAAAGATACAGCGGCGCCCGTAACCCAAGCGCGGGCAAGATGGGAAGGGTGCGGGTGATTACGACATTCGCAGGAGGCTAAACCGAAAACCACAACGGCAGCCCGGGTTGCCGGACCACCGTTTGTCTTGCTGGGCTCATCGGCGTATACGAGGTTCCCAGGGCGAGAGGGTTGAAAACGGAGGGTGGCCGAGGGATGGACTCCAAAGGGAGCACCCGGGAGGGATGTCCGGGGAGAAACAGACCTCTGCCACCCAGACGGGAAGGAGTTACGGGTCCTTCCGGGCTGCTGAGATATGGAGGGCGCAGGGGCCGCTGGCGGGAAAGGAGGCGAAACGGGACCGGTCAGGGGTCGGATTTGAGGAGGGCGGGCCGGATCCTGGTGTTCCAGTAGTCGTTTTCACCCGCCTGGCGCAATTCCTCGACTAGCCGGGCGGTTTCCGGCCCGACGGCCTGGGTCAACTGGGAGGGGGTGCGGTCTCCGGCCAACTCGGTGACGGCGGCCCGGAGTTTCATCACGTACTCAGCGACCTCGATAGCGGCCCGGTCGGAGGCGGACCGGGACTGAAGGGCTTCGAGCTTCTCGAGCCATTCCAGACCCCGTTCGGCGTCGTCGAACCTGTCATCTACTGCATTGGTAGTAGTCATCGGGGATCCTCCACTCACTCACCAGTTCCGGCACGTTTCAGAGTATGCCAAGGCCCAGTTCACATAACAGCCTATATCATACCGGCTGCGGGTGTCTATTGCACCGACGGCGACTCTCCGGCAGTGTGCCCCCGGCGGCGTCTACTTGACCGCCAGGATGTCGTAAGCCAGCGCCAGCATGATCCGGGAGCCGCTAATCAGGCTGCGAATGCCCACCGATTCGTCGGTTCCGTGGACGTTGAGAAGCATGGGGTCATCGTCGGGGTGGGACCCGACCATGCCGTAGGTGGTGGTGCCCAGGTTCCGCGTGAACCGGGAGTCGGTGAACCCGGTGCTCAGCGACGGGACCCACTGGATGTCGTCCCGGTCCAGGGCCTTGGCGGTGTTGATCTGGATGCGCTGGGCGAAATCCGTCTCAAAGGGAGAATCGTTGGGGACGGACATATAGTCGATGTCAATCTCCAGATTCGGAATCCCGTCCAGTATCTTCCCCAGTTCCTGCCGGACGTAGGCCTCGTCCTGGTGGGGCAGGGTGCGCACGTCGCAGGTCAGGCGGACCGATTCGGGAACGCTGTTGGACTTGATGCCGCCCTGGATCATGGTGGGCGTGATGGTCATCCGGGACAGCGCCCTCATAATCGAGGCGAACCGGGGGTTCGTCTCCTGAGTATCCGCGACAATCTGGTCGATGTTTGCTGCCGACGGCCGGTCTTCGATGGCGAAAACCGACAGGTGCCGGAACAAGCTGGTGGAGGTATCCCGCTCCGGCTCGTATGCTTCAATCCGCTTCACCACCTCCGAGAGCCCGAACAGCGCGTTTGATCCCTGCCACGGGGTTGACGCATGGGCGCTCGCGCCCCGGACCGTAATCTCCAGCTGCAGCCGACCCTTCTCCCCGACTCCCAGCAGATAGGTCAGGTTCCCCGCCGCTTCGATAGGGACGCCGCCGCCCTCGTTCACCGCCAGGGGGGCCGCCAGCTTCTCCGGGTGGTTCTCCGCCATCCAGCCGAACCCGTACCGGCCGCCGTGCTCCTCGTCGGCGCAGGTAGCCAGGATCAGGCCGTCGTTAAGGGGGACATTGTTCCGCTTCAGGATCCGCAGGGCAATCAACTGGCAGGTGAGCAGCCCTTTGCAGTCCGACGCACCCCGGCCGTAGACCCGCCCGTCCGCGATGGTGGCGCTGAATGGCGGAAACCTCCACTTCTCCTCCTCTTCCACCGGCACCACGTCCAGGTGGGACATGAACATCAGCCCTGCCTTGCCGGAACTGCCCTCCAGGCGGGCGATGAGGTTGCCGCGGCCCGGCGCGGACTCGATGATTTCGCAGGGCATACCGTCCTCGGCCAGCCACCTTTCGATGTACCGGCACAGCTCCGTCTCGTTGCCGGTGGGCATGAATCCGGTATTGACCGTGGGAATGCGGACCATGTCCTGCTCAAGCGCGACAATCTCATCGCGCATTTCATCAACCTGGTCCAGCAAATCGTTCAGATCAGGCATCTCTCGTCCTCCGATGATTGGCGGTGCGGTCCGTATTCTAATGTCTTCGCCAGGATTCTACTCTTCGCCGGACCATTCTGCTGGAAGGACCGGTCTTTCCTCCCATTCTCTTCTTTTGAAGGCCCCCCGTCCGCCTCAGTTCGGGATTAGCAGACTGTCCGCGCTCTGAAACCACCCGCCTGCCGTCAACGTAACCATGATTGCAACCTGGATCGAAACTTGCACCCGGAAAGGCGAGATGGCGTATCCCTGGGCCAACGTCTTCATCCTCATCATGGGCGGCCTTTCCCTGGTGAGCGGCATCCTGGGCCTCGTTGGAGGGTCGACTGACTGGGCGCTGGCGCTGGATGTGCATCGAGTCTCCGGGTTCGCCCTCGTCGCGCTGCTGCTCTGGAAGGTCCGCAACGTCCTGGGGCCGCTGACCAACATGGGGCTATGGAAGCGCCGCCCCACGCTGCTGCTCGGCTCCCTGGCCCTGTTCCTGTTGCTCCTGGCAGCCCTCATTCTGGGAATAGCCTGGAGCCACGCCGGTTATTTCGCATACCTGGGATTCAGCGGGGTAAGCTGGCACATATACCTGTCGCTGCTGCTGGCTCCCTTCGTGGCCTGGCACGCCCTGACCCACTCCTGGACCCTCCAGCCCCGGTTCTGGGCCCAACGGCGGTCCTTCCTGAGGCTGGCGGGCTTGGGCGTTGCCGGGCTCGCCCTGTGGCGTGCGGGAGAAATAGCCGCCGGTGTCCTGGCGCTGCCCGGGGAGGACCGGCGGTTCACCGGGTCCTACGAGCGGAGCAGCTTTTCCGGCAACGCCTTCCCGGTTACGTCCTGGCTGAACGATAACCCGGAGCCGGTCGACGGGGACAAATGGCGGTTGAGCGTGACGGGCCTCGTACGCCAGGACCTCGCCCTTGCGCTGGATGACCTGGCCCGCAGCCGGGAAAACACGACCGCCGTCCTGGACTGCACCGGCGGGTGGCACTCCGCCCAGGAATGGGAGGGAACCCCCTTGAAGGACGTGCTGGAATCGGCTGGGGTGGAGCCCGGCGCGGGCAGCATCACCGTCCGCTCCGTCACGGGTTACCAGCGAAGGTTCTCGCTGGGAGAAGCGGAGGGATACCTGCTGGCCACCCATGTTGGAGGCGAGCCGATTTCCCACGGGCACGGGTTTCCGGTGCGGCTGGTAGCCCCCGGCAAGCGCGGCTTTGAATGGGTCAAGTGGGTCGATTCCATTCACGTGAACGACACCGGGAAGTGGTGGCAGTCGCCCTTCCCCCTGACCTGAGCTAGCGCCGTCCTCTGCGCCGGGCCAGTCTTCCGCCCAAGCCCTGCCAGAGCCGGCCCGCTCAGTAGACGCCGGGAAGAATCCGGTACTTCACCCGTGCCTGGTACTCCTCCCACTTGTCGGCGCCGTATTTCTCCACGCAGTTGGCTTCATCAACCCGTTGGCGCCACGTGAACAGCGACACGATGAAGACGAAGTAGGTCCAGGCCCAGGGGTTGGCGAAGTATCCGAAGACCAGGCCGATGGAAAAGGACAGGAATCCCTCTCCCAGGTAGTTGAAGTGGCGGGCGAAGCCCCACAAACCGCTGCACAGAATCCTGCGGTCCCCCGCCTCTATGTACTGGGGCTCCATGAACCCAAGGAACTTGCGGTCAGGCCACCGCTTGAAGGTATATTTCTGCATGTTGGCGCCCCGGGAGATGCCCCAACCGACCAGGAACAGCGTGGCTGTTCCAATCAGCCAGACATACGTCCAAGCTGGCAGGAAACCGGGATTTGGATAAGCCGCCATGCCCCACAAGGGCAGGATGTACAGCCACCCGTACACCACCAGCCCGCCCCAGATCAACTTGAAGCCCAGGTGCTCGTGGATCAGGTCGTAGGTATAGAGTTGCACGCGCTCAAAGATGAAGTAGTCCAGGACGTAGAAGGTAAGGAACCCCGCATACAGAAAGACCCCGGGGTTGGAGTCCTGGCCAAACAACCCGTAGTGGTAGGCTGCCCCGGAGAGGGCGTTGAGCGATAACATCGTCCCGCCGACGACGTACAGGTACATCTTCACGTCGAAGCGCTGGTTGAAGAACGGAATCTCCAAAGCCCGCCCTTCCCAAAACGCGACCAGCGGATTCTCAATCCTACCCTTGGGCTGGCTGAAAACCGCGAGCATCGAGAAAATCACGCAGAGGACCGTGCCGCCCGCCACGGCGTAGAGGGAGGAACGGTAGAACCAGTCCCGCGGCATCCCGGTCAGTTCAAAGGCCCACACGCCCAGCGCGATGGCAAACACCAGGATGCCGTTAAGCCGGTAGCTTCGGGGTTGGCCCGTTGCCGGATTAATGACGTAGCCCGTAACCCGTCTCGCCGGCAGGATGAACTGGGCTAGGAAAAACACGGCGAATATCGCCGCCGGGGTCAAGAATCCCGCGACAGCCTCCCTGCCGGAAAGCTCGAAAAGGTGCCCGATGCCAAGCCATTCAATCATGACCGGACTCCCCCTTCAGCCAGCAAGCCAACCGCTCCAGCGCGTCTTCCGCAACGTCCTAAAGTTACTCTGGCTTCCCCGGGGGTGTCAAAGGGGTTCAGGACTGCGGCGGGAAACGTCCACGTTCCATTCAACCCAATGGAGGATTCGACCAGAGGCGTTTCGGCGGTAAGGAATCTTCGCACTGGAACTAGGGGAGCCGGGAATGGCAGATGCGCCAGCAACCGGAGCGGGGGTGGATAGGCTACACTGGCCGCAGTCCTGCCACACCACCAATTCCTCTCCGCCCGGCCTCGGCCGGCGGGACAATGGGCGACGAATTGAATATCACCGGCACTCTGAATCGGGCCACGGTTCCCCTGAGGGCATTCCGGCAGCGGAATTTCAGCCTCCTCTGGACTTCCATGACCCTGGTGGGCATGGGAAACCAGATGGAGCAGGTGGTCCTGGGGTGGTACGTCCTCACCCTAACCGACTCTCCCTTCATGGTCGGCCTGGTCGGCTCGGCCAGAATGGCCCTGAATTTCCTTGCCCTTTTCACCGGGGCGATAGCGGACCGGGTTCCCAGACAGCGGCTGCTGGCGGGGGTGGAGTTCTCCATGGCCCTGCTGGGGACCGGGATGCTGATCCTGATCATCAGCGGCCAGCTGGAGGTCTGGCACATCTATGCCATAACGCTGCTGGGAGGGGTTATACGGCTGTTTCAGATGCCGGCGGCCCAGTCGATGGTGGCCGACACCCTGAGCGCGGACCGCATTTCCAACGGGGCCGCACTGACCAACATGGGACGGAACCTGACGACGGTGGTTGGGCCCCTGATCGGCGGGATTCTGTTCCAGAGTCTGGGGCCCGCCGGGGCCTTCCTGGTGGTGGCGTCGCTCTATTTCTGCGGCGGAATTTCCGCTTTCGCCATCGGAAATATTGGAGGTGTCCGAAGCCGGGAACGGGAGTCGCTCCTCCGGGACATTTGGGACGGATTGAAGTACGTCAAGGGCCAGCAAGCGCTTTGGGCCATCCTGGTTATGGCGGTAATCATCAACTTCACCGGCTGGCCGCTTCACACCACACTGATGCCGGTGTTTGCCCGGGATGTGTTGGGAACGGGCTCCACGGGCCTGGGGATGTTGATTTCCGCCTTCGGCATTGGGGCTTTGCTGGGTTCGATGGCCTGGGCTTCGGCGCCCGATTCGAAACACATCGGGGTGCTCCTGATCCTTGCGGTGGCGCTGTGGCACCTGAGCATGGTGGTTTTCTCGGCTTCCACCTCGTTGCACCTGTCGCTGGCCATCCTGCTGTTCACCGGAGCGTTCTTTTCCTCTACCCAGGTCTTGATGCTGACGCTACTGCTCAAGACGACCCGTTCGGAGTTCAGAGGGCGGGTGCTGGGGCTGCGTTCCTTTGCTATCTACGCCTACACCTTCGGGAGTTTGAACTCTGGAGCCGTGGCCGGCCTCTGGGGAGCGCCCTGGGCCGCCAACATGAACGCCGTAATCGGGATCACATTGGTGGGGGTTCTGGCCCTTGTCGCGCCCAAGTTCCGGCAGTCGTAACCGCCGGGAGACAGGGCACGGGCGCGCGGTCCGGGCAGGTCAAGGAAGGAGTTTTGGCGCACCCGAAATTCTGGAGAGGGCATACTGCAGGGCTGTAAAGGGAGTTGACGATGAACCCCAAGCCGCACCGATTATAATGCGGTTATTGATTCAAGGTCCGGGACCGTCCAAAGCGGGTGGACCAGACCAGGATAAGGAGGGTTGTCGTGAAGATAGGAATGTCGCTAACCAGCAGTTACTCGATTGAGCGGGACAGCTCGGAGTTGCTGTCCCGCTTGACGGACCAGGTGAAGTTGATGGCGGGCCTGGGGTTCGATTCGCTGTCCCTGGGGGACCATCACCTGACCCACGACCACTATATCCAGGTCATGCCGGCGATTTCCAACATGGCGGCCTTCAGCGGAGACATGCAATTGCTGCCCCTGTTCCTTCTGCCCTTCTACAACCCCATCCTGTTGGCCGAGCAGGTGGCGACGTTGGATGTAATTACCGGGGGCCGGACGGTGGTGATCTGCGGGTTGGGCTACGACCCGGCTGCGTTCTCCGCCTTCGGGACCTCGCAGCGGGCGCGGGCGCCCCGTTTTGTGGAGACGTTCCGGATCATGCGGGCCCTTTTCGCCGGAGACGACGTGACTTTCCAGGGACGCCATTACAACATCGACGAAGGAGTCCGCATCAATCCCAAGCCAGCGCAGCAGCCACTGCCCATGTGGATTGCCGGAGGAGCCGACCCCGCCTTGCGGCGGGCGGCCCGGATCGCCGATGGCTGGGTCATTGCACCCGGGTGGAACCGGTCCGCCATCGAGCGGGGCCTGCAGGTCTACCGGACCGGGCTGGCCGAATTTGGACGGGAGGATGACCGGAACGAGGTGGTGCTGAGGCGGGATGTGCATCTGGCCGGTACCAACGAAGCGGCGCGGCGGGAAGCGGGGCCTTTGTTCGAGAACGGGTACCGGGGAATGCGGGGCGCCGCCCTGGAGGAGTCCCTGTTTGTGGGCGGCCCGGGGGAGTGCGCCGAGTATTTGAAAGGGTTGGAGGAGTTGGGCGTGGACTGGGTCCTGTTCCGGTGCGCCCTGGACGAGCCGGAGCAGGCGGCGCAGACCATCCAGGTGTTGGGCGAAGGGGTTATCCCTGCGTTTGGGTAGATCTGGACATCATGGATACGACCACGGCCCCCTCGATCCTCATTTCCACGCGGGAGTTCGCCGTCCTGTCGGAAATAGCTGATTGACCCGCAACACCGGGGCCATGGCCAGTACAGGAAATTGGGCAGGACCAACTTCCCTATTACGATGCCACAACCCCGGCGTTAGGCTGTATGCTAGGAGGGATTGAACCCAACGGATCTTTCTCATGACATCACGTAAGGGAGGTTCAAACATGGGCACCATATCCGTAAACCGGGTGGCGGGTCTGTCCCTCATATTCGGCCCGATAATCGCCTTCATCTTCTTTCTCATCGAGCCGGGTGGACTGATAATAGACAGCGCCGAGGTGTCGGACGCCGCCGGTTCGATAGCGGCCAAGGGCGCCAACGCCGTGCTGACCAAGGTAACCAACATCGGGATAATCCTTGGCCTGGCAATCATCCTCTCGGGCCTCTATGCGTTGATGCGGAACGTAACCCTGGAGGGCAACGGCAAGGCGCTGGTTCAGATGGGCTTCTTCATGATCTTCGTCGGACTGACCGGCTGGATTCTGGGTGGCGGCATGGACTTCATACTGGCCGATGCCCAAACCAATGATCAGATCAGGGAAAGCGTTCCCGTCTACTACGTCGGCTCCGCTCTCCTCTACGCCGGTGGCATTACGCTCGGGTTTGGCGGCTTCATTTTCGCGTTGGGACTCTCCACGAGAGACGACTTCAACCGGATAATCTCGCTGTTGGCTGCCCTGGTCAGCCTGGCCGTAATGGTCTTTTTCATGATAGCCGTAATCGACAACGGCGGCCGCGACACCTTCATCACCCTGGCCCGGGGTTTTTACGTGCTGCTGGTTATCTGGTATGGATATTTGGGCTTCGTACTGATGAACCGGCCCGATCCCGACCTGTGGCAATAGACAGAGTCCATGAATTGCCGGCGGCCTCCCTGAAGTCAAGGGACAGGGCTGCGCGCGAGCTGCTGACCTTCCCCATTTCCGGCCAACTGGATCATGGGCCTGGGTCCCACTGGCAGAATGGCGACGCCAATTCTCGAATTAAATGAGGAGCTACCAACATGGGCAGGCTGGATGGGAAGGTCGTATTGATTTCCGGGGGAGCCCGGGGCCAGGGGGCCTTGGAAACGGAGTTGTTCGCAAGCGAAGGCGCCAGGGTGGTATTCGGCGACGTTCTCGACGATGAGGGTCAGGCGCTCGAACGGCGAATCAGCGAGTCCGGCGGCGAGGCGGTCTACGTCCACCTGGACGTGACCAGCGACGCCGACTGGGAGGAGGCTGTCCACACAGCCGAGGGCCGCTTCGGCAAGCTGGACGTCCTCGTCAACAACGCCGGGATCGCCAACGCCGATCCCATAGAGGACACCTCAGAGGAACTGTGGGACCGCATCATGGCGGTCAACACCAGGGGCGTCTTCCTGGGGACGCGGAAGGCGTTGCCGGCCCTGCGCCGGGCCGGGGGAGGCTCAATCATCAACATTTCGTCCATCGCGGGCATCCTCGGTCGTGCCCTGACCGGGGGCGCCTACAGCGCATCCAAGGGAGCGGTGCGGACCTTCACCAAGACGACGGCCATCCAGCACGCCTCCGAGGGCATACGCTGCAACTCCATCCACCCCGGCCCGGTGGATACGCCGATGCTGTCCGGGATCAGCGACAACCCGGAGGTCCTGCGGCAGCGCACCGACGAGGTCCCCCTGGGCCGCCTGGGACAATCCCGCGACGTAGCCTATGGAGCCCTCTATCTGGCCTCAGATGAATCGGCCTGGGTCACCGGCATTGAGCTGATCATAGACGGCGGAATCACCGCGAAGTAGACCGGAATGTGAGGGGGCTGGATGGGGCCTGACAGCCGGCGGCCGGGGTCCGGCTGAGGAACCGCGCCGTCCAAGGAGGCAGACATGGAACCAATTGCCGCCCGCCCGCAACTGCCGGAGGACTACGGCGTCCCCACGGATGCGGAGGGGCTTCTGCCTTGGTCGTATGCCGCCGGCCGGCTGGCCGACGCCAGCCGCTACTGGCTGTCCACCGTTACGCCGGGCGGCGCGCCGCACACCCGGCCCGTTGATGGCTTCTGGCTGGACGACCGGCTCTACTTCGGAGGCTCCCCCGAGGTGGTTCGGCGCCGCAACCTGGAGGGGAATCCCCGGGCCTGCGTGAACCTGGAGGACGGCGAAAGCGCGGTCATCCTCCACGGGACCGTCAGGGTGATACGTTCCGACCGGGCGCTCGCGGAACGCCTCTTCGAGATGTCCCGCGCCAAATACGACGAAAGCCACGGCCAATCGCCCCACGACTACGAGGGCCAGGATGTGCTGGTGTTTGAGCCTTCCGTCGCGTTTGCCTGGAAGGTGTTCTTCGAGGATGCCACGCGCTGGCGCTTTCCAACGGGGAGTTAAGGATTGGCGGGTGATGGGTTCATGCCGGGGGGTGGTGACATCCCTCCCGACGAGGTCGTTCCAGGGAATGTTGCTGGTCTGGAGGGCAGATCTTCCCACTTCACGGGCTGGATGCGGAAGGTCGAGGTTGCGTTGACATTGGACACCCCCCGGACGCTCCAGGCCGTTAATGCGAGTGTCCCTCCCCTGCTTCATGGTCATGTCCGCCCGCCTCCTCCTCAGGGAAAGCCTCCGGGTAGGAGAAAACGGCCAGCTCCTCCACGGCTTTCAGGAAACGAGGGTTGTTCAGGCTGAAGGAGAGGCCATCGCTCAATACGAAGATGTGATGCGGGATGTGGTCGGTCTCCTTGACCATGTGCAGACCTGACAGGTCGGGGTTTTCCACTATGCTTTCTATCGAGTCCGCCACGATAATGTCGGGTTCGAGGGAGACGATCATCTCCGGGCTGATTTCCTGGTACCCCTCGTGGGTGGCGATGTTCTCCAGCTTGACCAGTTGGAACACGTCGTCCACCAGCGTGTTTCTCCCCGGGATCCGCCAGTCATCGCTATGGAAATAGACCGTCCAGACCGGCTCGACCGGTTCCATCTTTTCCATGATAGCTGTCAGGCGGGGATCAACCAGGACTGCTATCCGCTGGGTCTCTTCCGCCGGCGGCGCCGGGGTGGCAGTGGGGACCGGCGTTGGCTCTGGAGTGGGCGCAGGCGTGGGAGTCGCCGTCGGCTCCGGCGTTGGAGTCGGGACCGCAGTTGCCGTCGGCTCCTGAGTGGCCGGGGCCGCGCCACCGCACGCAATCACCAGCAACAGTACCGCCATGAACAGTAGATGCTTACTCATTATCCTCCTACGGGGTGTGGCGGCCACGCGAGGCAGGGGAGCTAGATTCTCCCGACCAGGCTCCTCAGAAACGCCCTGGTCCTGGTGACTGATGTTTGCGATCCGTCCACCGGGAAGATGGTGGCCAGGAAGTCGGTGGCGCCCATTTCTGAGAGGTTCCGAAGCTGCTCCTCCACCGCTTCCTCGCCGCCCACGATGGCAATGTCGCCGGGCCCTGCGGCCCCTTCCCGTTCCAGCATGGCGCGGTAGCTGGGTAGGGCGGCGTAGTGCTGGAAGAGCCGGTCAGCCCTAGCCCGGGCCCGGTCGGGGCGGTCGGTGACAGCTACGGGAAACCCTGCGCAGACCCGGGGCGGGGGGTTGCCAGCCGCCTCCGCTGACTCCTGCAGGCGTGGCACCACGTGGTCCCGCAGGGTGTTGAAGCCGGTCATCCAGGTGACCGTGCCGTCGGCGAGGCGGCCCGCGATCTCCAGCATCCGGGGACCCAGCGCCGCCAGCAGCACCGGACAACTTACCATGTCGGCGTCCGGGATCTGCAGTTCGGCGGCGACCCGGAACTCCCGCCCCTGAAAGTCCACCCCGCTCTCCCGCAACAGGGGACGCAGGACGGAGAGATATTCCTCGATGTGCCGGGCCGGGTGGGCGTAGGGAATGCCCAGCCACTCCTCGATGGTCGAGCGGTGGGAAACGCCGATGCCCAGGGTAAGGCGTCCGCCCACGGCCACCTGGGCGGTCAGGGCCTGCTGGGCCAGCGCCACCGGGTGGCGCGGGTAGGTGGGGACGACGGCGGTGCCCAGCTCGATGCGCTGGGTCTGCATTCCCGACATGGCGATAACGGTGAGCATGTCGGCCCCGAAGTGCTGGGGAAGCCAGTAGCTGTCGAACCCGTCTCTCTCGGCATCGGAAATGCGGCGCAGGCGCTCGGCCACGTCCCGCATGAGTTCCAGGGCGCCCACAAACAGTCCGATTCGCATAACCCGGATCCCCTCCTTAGTTTGGAACCCCTCCCTTGTTTCCCGGAGCCGGCGGAACGCTACCTCCGGGGATTGTTCCGTGCCTGAATTCTTCTATGGAACGATGGCAGGGATGTCCAGGTCCTTAACCAGGTCGACGAACTGGGAAACGTCGTCATCCACAGCTTGTTGCAGAGCAGCCAATTGCCGGTCTATTTCAGCGGAGAGGTGTTCGAAGACCTGGGAAGCCTGTTCAGTGGGGGCGAAGTCGGCGTTGGCAGCAACTGCGGAGAGCTCCGCCAATTTGCGATTGAGCCGCACCGGCAGGTGCAGCCGGTCCCGGGCCCCCCGGTACTCGGACTGGATCAACTGGTCTTCAACCTGCTTCAACTTCTCCTTGACCGCCTCCCCGGCGTCGGCCACCACCGCTTCCGAAGGGTGACCCTGGGCCCGGCTCACCCACTGTTCTACCTGCTGCCGGACCCGCCGCAGCCGGTTGATCCCGGAGTGGGTCTCCGACACCTTGTCGCGGACTTGGATCAGAAAATGGAACTGGGCTTCCAGGTCTTCCTGGCTGGCCCCCGCCCGGGGGTCTTTGACTATGTGGAAAGTCCGGGTCTGGGATTGGTCGCCGACCTGGAGCGTCACCTGGTAGGCACCCGGCGGCGCCAGTGGCCCCACCAGGGAGTCCTCAGTGCTCTTGTCTTCCGGCACCCCTTCGGCTGCCGGGTACCGCATGTTCCAGACGAAGCGGTTCATTCCCGTCTCGGCGGGCGCCCTCGGTTCCGGAGGATCCGCCTCCGGTTCCGGTTGGTTGCTGGAAAAGCACCGAATTGTCCGCCCGTCTCGGTCAAGTATGCTGACGGTAATCTCCCCAGTTCCCTCCTTCAGGCAGTAATTGACCACAACCCCGTCGGGCGGGTTCTCCCCGGCGTCCCAGAACCTGCGCACGGTCTCCCCGTGCTTGCCCCGAGACTCGCTGTAGGTGACGTCCGCTCCCAGCCCGGCCCGGTAGCTCTTGCCTACGGTGGGTTTCCGGTCGCGGAAGGGTGTCCTGACCCGGCAGGTGTCCTGGGGCTGCAACAGGTGGAAGGACTGTTCCGCCAGGGAAGGGGAGAGCTGCCGCAATTGGCTTAGGTCGTCCAGGACCCAGAAGGACCGCCCGTGGGTGGCGGCAATCAGGCTGTTGTCCTTGACCACCAGGTCATACACCGGGACCACCGGCAGATTGGCCCGCAGCGGTTGCCACGATTCCCCCTGGTCGAAGGACACATAAACGCCGGTCTCGGTGCCGGCGTACAGCAGCCCCGGCCGGACGGGGTCTTCCCGCACCACCCGGGTATAGTCATCCTGCGGGATTCCCCCGGTTATAGGAGCCCAGGACTGACCGTAGTCGGTTGTCCTCAAAAGCATGGGACGGGTGTCGTCTAGCTTGTAACGGGTGGCGGCCAGGTAGGCCGTGGCGGGATCATGGGGGGAGACCTCGATCATGCTGATGAGGGTCCATTCCGGCAGGTCGGGGGGCGTAACCGGGTCCCACGTGGCTCCTCCGTCCCGGGACAGGTGAACCAGCCCGTCGTCGGAACCGGCCCAGAAGACGCCCTTCTCGTGAGGAGATTCAACGAAGGCGAAGATGGTGGCATAGGTCTCGGCGCCTGATGTGTCCCTGGTTATCGGGCCCCCCGAGGGTTCCAGGGTCTCCGGGTCGTGGCGGGTCAGGTCGGGGCTGATGGCTTCCCAGCTGCCGCCCAGGTCCGTGGAGCGGAACACCCGGTTGCCGGCCACATAGAGGGTCTGCGGATCGTGGGGCGAGAACAGAATGGGGAAGGTCCACTGGAAGCGGTACTTCATCTCCCTGGCCCCCCACCCCGTGTTCAGCTCGGGCCAAACCGTAATTATCCGCACCTGCCCCGTGGAATGGTCGTAGTGCAGCAGATTGCCGCCCCCGCCCGGCGAGCTTCCTATGGCCCCGGAGATGACGGTGTTGGGATCATCGGGATGAACGGCAATGTGGCCGCTTTCCGAGTTTCCCACGACGTAGCAATCGCCCCAGGGGATGGCCCCCTTGTGAGTGCGGGAGGGCACACTGATGGCGGTGTTGTCCTGCTGGGTGCCGTACACCCGGTGGGGAAACTGATTGTCCGTGTCCACGTGATAAAACTGGGCGGTGAGCTGGTTGTAGATGCTGGACCAGCTCTCTCCACCGTTGAAGGTGACGCAGGCGCCCCCATCGTTGCCCTCGATCACTCGCCGAGTATTGTTGGGGTCGATCCACAGGTCATGGTCGTCGCCGTGGGGCGTGGTAACCCGGTTGAAGTTGCGTCCTCCATCCACCGACTTCCAACACTGATAGTTGAGGATCCACACCGTGTCCGGGTCCTGGGGGTCGGCGAAGATGTGCTGGTAGTACCAGGGCCGTCCCTGAAGGTCCCGGTTGTCGCTGACCAGTTCCCAGGTATCGCCCCCGTCGTCGGAGCGGTACACACCGCAGTCCTCAGCCTCGATGGTGGCCCACACCCGGCCCGTCCTGGCCGGAGACACCGCGACACCGATGCGTCCCTTGAGGCCGCCGGGCAGGCCGGGGTTATCGGTAATTTCGACCCAGGAGTCGCCCCCGTCCATCGACTTGAAGATGCCGCTTCCCGGTCCGCCGCTGATGAGGCTCCAGGGCGTGCGCCGGGTTTCCCAGATCGCCGCGTAGAGGACGCGCGGGTTGTTCGGGTCCAGGGACAGGTCCACCGCCCCGGCGTCTTCGCTGCGGAACAGCACCCGTTCCCAGTTGTTCCCTCCGTCTCTGGAACGGAAAACGCCCCGCTCCTCGTTGGGACCGTAGGCGTGTCCCAGGGCTGCAACGTACACCAGGTCCGGGTCGGCGGGGTGTACCCGCACCCGGGCGATGTGACGGGTATCGGACAGGCCCACGTTGGTCCAGGACCGGCCCCCGTCCGTGGACCGGTACACTCCGTCCCCGTAGGTGACGTCCCCGCGGATGGTGGACTCCCCCATGCCGGCGTAAATCACGTTGGGGTCGGACGGAGCGACGGCGATGGCCCCCACCGAGGCGGTGTTGAAGTAGCCGTCGGAGACATTCTCCCAATAGGTCCCGCCGTCGTTGGTCTTCCACACGCCGCCCGCGCAGGCTCCGAAGTAGAACACCATGGGGTCAACGGGATCGCCGGCGACCGCCACCACCCGTCCTCCCCGGGGCGGACCGATGCAGCGCCACCGCACCGCTCCAAGCAACTCCCCGGGAAGGGAAACAACTTCGGGCCGGACCTGCTCCGTTTCGTTGGTCGTCATGGCAGCACCTGCTCCTTGAGGATCTGGGCCGGCGAGGGAGGGCGGCTGCCCTTCGCCGGGGCGAACGCTGGTTGGGGGGGTTATACCCTTCGGCACCGCAGTATGTTGAGAAGGTGGGTTCCAAGTGTCGTGCAAGGGAGCAAGCTTAACCCCGCTGGTGTACGCGGCACAAGCCCCGTGAAAGAGCAACCTGGCGGGGAGGGGCGCATCCGTTGCATCTATACGGCCGGACCATAGGAGGTACCCGGAGTTGCAGAACCATTCCCCGGTAGCCACACTACCAGTTGACGAACTTGTAGGCTTGGTTGGGGGATGGGCAAACTCTCGACTGTGCCCGGCTTCGCAGGGGTGATGTGGTCTGCCAGGCGCGACGGATGAAGGGTCTGTCGCTCCGGGTGGGGAATTACTTTCGTACTTGGCGAGATTCAAGAGGGTGTGTGACATATAGTAGGCTGCCATCCCGTCATTCCCGCGCAGGCGGGAATCCAGACCCTCGTCTCGTCCCCATTTCGGGCGGTTCCAGTCTCGGACAGTACCTTCTCACACACCCTCTAGGCAGCCCGGTACACCTTCCCGCTTACTCCACCGGTTGCCGTCGCAAGGGTCGGGGTGGCATTCTCCCTGACCAGTTGGTCCGGACATTTATGCCGGCCTTCGACACACTATGGCCCACTTCCCCGCCGACATTGACAGAGGTCCCTGGGCCGCTTCTACCGTTCACCTTGGCGCGCCGTTATACTGCTAACGGCTCAATTCCGGTGACCTGGTGTAAACCGCTTCCCATAGTCTCCGCGGGCCTGTCCGGTGCCACATCGCTATTACCCCGGCGGGCGCCTGCCAATAACCGAAACTACCTGATGCAACCCCCGGGCCCATCACAGGAGGCTTGACCTGGACGCTTCAGCCAGCCGAAATTACCTTGGCGGCAGCCAGCCCGGCTATCGGCGGGGCGGCCCCTTCATCCTGGCGAACCTCTCCATCGGCCACGGTTTCACCCACTGGTACGGCCAGAGCATCGTGGTGCTGCTGCCCGTAATTCAGACCGGTCTCGGATTTACCAACTTCCAGTTCGGCGCCCTGATTGCCATTCTCAGCGTCAGCGGTGGCATTGCCAATGTTCCCGCCGGATTCCTGGTGGACATTTTCCGTCGCCGTTGGGGGTTGATGTTGACGCTGTGCATGGCATTGGCAGCCGTGGGCTACGGACTGGTGGCCGTCTCTCCCGGCTTCGTCATATTGGCCCTGGTTTTCTTGCTGCTGCCCCTGCCTGGAACCGTGTGGCACATGCCGGCCATAGCCGCCATCTCCCAGCGCTTTCCTTTGCGCCGGGGCTTCGGGCTGTCCATCCACGGCGTGGGCGGGCAGATTGGGGACAGCATTGGCCCCTTGATTGTAGGCGCCCTCCTGACCTTCTTCGCCGGAGCGTGGCGTCCGGTCGCCCTGGTGTACGTCTTCCCCGCCCTGGTCATGACCGCCGTGGTCTTCTGGTCCGTGTTTCACCTGGGCGGAGAGGGCGACGACGGAGACCCCCGTCCCGGGGCGGGCCAACGGTTCAGCGACGCCGGCCGGCTGCTGCGAAACCCGGCAATTCTGGCGTTGGTGCTGGTCAGCAGTTTTCGGGACATGGGGTCCGTCGTCTTGATGTTCTGGCTGGCCAAGTATCTTCATGACCCCATTGGCGAGGGTGGATTGGGATTTTCCGCTCTTATGGTGGGACTCCACCTGACCCTGCTGTTGATATTGGGGGTGGTCTCCTCCCCCATCGCCGGCCTGCTTTCCGACCGGTTTGGCCGCAAGCTGGTCTTGGTCCCCTGCCTGACCACCGTCGGGCTTTTGTCGCTGGCCATCGGGTCAGTGGGGGCGGGAGTCCTGTTGATGGCCATCGTGCTCGCCATCGGGTTGTTCAGTTCCTCCATGAACCAGATCCTCCAGGCCACGGTGCTGGACCAAGTCGGCCGTGGCACCGAGGGGGTGACCATGGGCATCGTCATGGGGGTCACCAGTCTCCTCAGCGGTGTCGCCCCTCTGGTTGCCGCGGTTGTGGTAAACAGCTACGGTCTGGGGTCCGTGTTCATCTATGCCGCCGTCCTGTGGGTGGCCGGCGCCGTGGTACTGGTCTTCACTCCGCTGCGTCCTCCGCCGGGCGTAGCCGAGGGTTAGGTCTGTGCCTGCTCCTTGAGGTTGCGTTGCTTCTTAATCCCTTGGCCGACCATTCCGGGCCGGCGGTGGGACCTGCTCCCGCCGGGTTTGCCATCCCGAACGTCAGTCCTGCCAGTCTTGCGTGTGACGGCTTGACAAGGGCCGCGCAGGCCCCAGGGAGCCTTGGACAATTTGCCTAGTGGTTTGCC
Source organism: Dehalococcoidia bacterium (assembly GCA_965203675.1). GTDB lineage: Bacteria > Chloroflexota > Dehalococcoidia > Lucifugimonadales > UBA3495 > CATOSK01. Next base: position 814,195 of record CBDBDE010000002.1, read on the forward strand.
ACTATTGTATTGATGGGTATAAGGACTTGAGCTTGATCCGGGCGTCCTCGGTGGTAAAGCGCCACTGGGCCCGAATCGCATCTCGGTTTCGCTGTTCTTCCCAAGCTCCGGTTTCGTGTTTCAGGACGTTCCGGCTGGGTATCCGGCGGTCTAGGCACTGGCTGGCCAGCACTCCGATCTCTATCTCGGCCATATTGAGCCAACTGCCGTGCTTGGGCGTGTAGTGGATTTCCAGCCTCTCCGCTATACGCCGCGCCTCCCCGGGCTCGAACGCCTCGTACAGCGACGACGGTTGGTGAATGTTCAAGTTGTCCATCACCAAGACTATCCGGACAAGGACCGGTTAGTCCACGTCCACCAGTTGCCGCACCACCCGGGCCCAATCCACCTTGGTGCGCCGCTCCGTCACCTCCACCTGCCGCCACCCTTCCAGGGGCGCGTACAGCATAAACAGGTTGCTCACCCCGTTGCGCTCGTATTCGTAATCGTAGGCCGTGGCAACTCCGGGACGTGGCGGCAGGGGTGTGCGGGTCTCCTTCACCAACTGCTTGCTGGTCTCGTCCAAGCACACCAACACCTCGTTGTCCTCGAACCGGCGGTGGTAGACCTCCAGCACGTCCTCCATGGCGCAGACGAACTCGGCATTGGCCTTGGGCGGGATGCACCAGCACTGCTTCAGCCAAGGCTTGAACCGGTTTTTTTCAGACACCGGCGCACCGTCTCGGTGCTGATGCTGTCCACGACCTCCCTTTCCACCAGCCCGTCAGCCAGCAGATGCAGCGTCCAACCGGCCCGGCCATCGGGGGGCTGGGAGCAGGCCAGGGCCGTCAGTTGGGCCTCGCCCTCCCCGTCCAGTTTCCTCGGGCGGCGGTTCACCTGCTCCTTGCGTCCCAAGGCCCTGGCCAAACTCTCCTCCACGCAGCGGCGGCGCACCGGCTCCACCGTGGCGGTGCCCACCTTAAGGGCACGGGCTATATCCGCATCCCGCATGGCCCCGCCATCCTGATTCTCGTCGCAAAGCAACAGAATGCGGGCGTGGGTCTGCCGGTAAGCCGCTTCTCTGCCTCTGGACACTAGCCCCTTAAGTTCCTCCTGTTCCTCTCCCGTCAGATGCACCCGGTGCCTCTTCGCCATCACTCCAACCCTCACGTCCTCTTCTTCACCAGCTGTCAGCCAATCTTACCCTATCAGCCATCAATCCAACGGTGTCGGTCTACTAGGCAGTTGCTTCAAAAATCTAACTTATCTGTCTGCGCTTTTCACCTTGGCTTTGGTTTAGTTACGGTGACTGGAGGTGATCCGACCGAACCAGTGACCGTAACCGTAGCACCCCGTGGCCGGGAATGATGGGAATAGGGGAATCAAGACAGGCCATGATATTCTAGGCACATGCGCGATGACGTCCCGGCTGTCGATCCCCGGTCCTTCTGCCAAGCCGTTAAGGCCCGAAAGCTGACCTTCTTCTCCGGGGTGCCCGACTCCACGTTCCAGGGGGCCTATAACGCGATGGTGGCCGACCGGGACATCCGCTATATACCCGCGGTGCGGGAGGATGTTGCCCTCGGCGTGGCCAGCGCCGCCTACTTCCACGGTGGACTGGGCGGCGTCATGATGCAGAATTCGGGTATCGGAAACATCATTAACGCCCTCACCTCATTCAACCTCCTCTACAAGGTTCCCGCGTTGCTGGTGATCGGCTGGCGCGGGTATGGCGGCCCGCCCAATGACGCCCCCGAGCATTGGATCATGGGGGGAAAGACCCCGGACTTCTTCGACCTCCTGCAGATGCCCTACGAGGTGCTGGAACCAGGCGAGTTGGAGTCCGCCCTGGACCGCCTGCTCCGCAGCATCAAGGAGCTGTCGATACCCGGGGCGTTGCTGGTGCGGCCGGGGGTGCTGGAGTGATCGCCCGATACCAGGCCATCGAAACGATTCTGGAACATGTAATGGATGAAGATCTCGTCCTGAGCACGACGGGGATGATTTCCAGAGAGGCTTTTGCCATCCTGGACCGGCCGGGCAATTTCTACATGCTCGGCTCCATGGGCCTGCTTTCTTCCTTTGGGCTGGGACTGGCTGTCCTTACCCCTCAGCGGCGCGTGTTCGTCCTGGAGGGTGACGGGAGCGCCCTGATGAGCCTCGGCGCGTTGCCTCTCATCGCGGCGGAACGTCCCGGCAATCTGGTCCACATCGTTCTGGACAACGAGGCATACGAGTCCACAGGAGCCCAACCGTCCATCAGTTCGAAGGTGGATCTCGAAGAGGTGGCAAAGAGCTGTGGCTATGCCTGGGTCGCGCGAGTAGACGGGGCCGAGGACCTGGACCGGGCCCTATTGGGGTGTGTCCTGGGCGATGGGCCATTCCTGATCCTGGCGAAGGTCGGAATCGCCCCGATCGCGGGGATACCAAGGGTGGCCCACTCCCCGACGGACATTCGAGACCGGTTTATGGACTTCACCCAAAGAGCAGGCTGAAGCAACCCTTACGCCGTCATCCTGGCCGGTGAACATCCGGTTTCCAAGAGCTTTGGGGCCGTATGGCGGGCTGTTGGTGGCAGGCCCTGGACCGCCGCCTGTGTCAGTCCCCCGACTTGACGAATTCGGCGACTCGTTCGCCAATCATCATCGTGGTGACGTTCGTGTTGGCCCGCACGACATCGGGCATTATTGACGCATCGGCTACCCGCAGGTTGGAAACCCCCCGGACCCGCAACCGGTTGTCTACGACAGCCATCGGATCGCTGCCCGGTCCCATCTTGCATGTGCCGGAGATATGGTACGAAGTGCTGATGTTCCGGCGCAACCAGGCGTCCAGCGCTTCGTCAGTCTCCAGATCGGCGGGAGCCGGAGCGGTGATCTCCTCGATGATTCCGTCGTAGGCGCTGTGCCCCAGGACCTGCATGCAGATGCGGACGCTCTCCCTCAGGCGTTCCCGGTCCCAGTCTTCTTCCAGGTAGCGGTAGTCCATGCTGGGCGGGACCCGGGGGTCGGCGGACTCCAGGCGCAGTTCGCCCTTCCCTTTCGCCAGGTACAGGCCGCAGTTCACCGAATGGGCCGGATTGTCGTCCCGGACCACCGTATTCAGGGATGCCGGCGAAAGGATCATGTCGTTGGGCGTGTCCGAACCGGTGGCGGTGTAGCGCAGCCGCAGGGCCCGCATGCCGTTGGGGTCCTGGGGAACTTCGTCCCTGACCAGGAAACGCACCGATACGTTGGGGTGATCCCGCATATTCTGGCCCACACCGGGGAGGTCCACCGCTACGGGGATGCCGTGGGAGGTCAGCTGGTCGGACGGGCCGATTCCCGACAGCATCAGCAGGTGAGGTGAGGCCACCGCACCGGAGCAGAGGATGATCTCCCCGCCGTCGATGACGAAGTTCTCGCCGCCGCTCTCGACCTCTATGCCCACCGCCCGCTTGCCTTGCGGCGTGTCTTCCAGCACCACCCGGTTGGCTTGCACGTTGGGGCGGATGGTAAGGTTCAGCCTGTGGCGCACCGGGTTGATGTAGGTCAGGGCCATGCTCATGCGGACGCCGTCGATGTTGTTCTCGGCCCGCAGGCTGACGCCGGTGGACTCCGGATGGTTCACGTCGGGATGGAAGGGGTATCCGGCAGCGGTGGCGGCCCGGAAGAAAGCTTCCTGGGAAGGCGGCCAGGTATCGCGCTGGTGGTGGCGGACCGGCACCGGGCCGTCGGTGCCGTGGAAGTCGTCGTGAAAGTCGGCATCGTTCTCCAGCTTGCGGAAATAGGGCAGGCAGTCCAGGTAGGCCCAGCCGTCATTTCCCCATGACGCCCAGCTGTCGTAGTCCTCGGGCGCCCCGCGGATGAAGGTCTGGCCGTTGATGGCGCTGGAGCCGCCCATCACCCTGCCTCGCGGCACCGGCATCGGCCCCTGGTCGGCGGTGGCCGTGCCGGTGAAGGACCAGTTGTAGGGAGAACCCGCAGCGCGGGCTTCCAGGTTCACCGTTCCCCAGCCCAGCCTGAGCATATCCGGCAACTGCGAGAAGTCGGGGAAGTCGGGGCCAGCCTCCAGGAGGAGCACCGAGGCGCCGGGATCTTCCGACAGGCGGGCCGCCACGATGCAGCCGGCCGTGCCGCCTCCCACCACAATGTAGTCGTATTGCACGGGAACATCTCCCTCCGTCGATTTCGGCCATTGTACACGGTTTTCTGGCAGGCCCGGACCTGGGCAACCGCGCCGGAAGGAAAAGACGTCGTCCGACGGGAACCCGGCACTGCAACCACCTGGCGCGACAGGGCAGGTTGGGAGGGTTTCCTGGATGGGCTGGTTCGCCAAAGTTCCAATTCGGGAAGGTGGGACTGAACCACATGGCCTGGCGCATGGCCAGTCTGGAGGACCTGTCCGACTTCTTCAACAACCTGAAGGAAAAGAACTCGCCCATCCAGCGGTGTCGGACCACGGCCTGTCGCTGGGCATCTACATCAAGGACCCGGACGGCAACGGCATCGAGGTCTACTACGAGACGCCGCAAGAGGTGTGGCACCGGCAGGACAACCTGTTCATGAGCGGGGACCGGCCGCAGGGCAACTTCCCCGGCCCGTGGGAAGCCGATCTGGTGCCGGACGGCGTGCCGGCAGCGCAGAGCCGCTAAGCCTCGGAGACACCCGTTAACTGAAGCGGGGCGCACGGCTGTGCGCCGCCACACTTTTGCCGTGGCTCCCGATAGCGCTTGGATTAAGGTTGTTGGCACCGGGGGCAGGTTTCAAACCAGCCCCGGCGTTTTGGCCGCGAGCCGGGCTACTGGACGACGGCAATCGCTTCGATTTCGATGAGCATGTCGGGGTCGAGGAGGCGGCTGATCTCGACCAAAGTGCTGGCCGGGTAGTCCGACTTGAAGAACTCGGCGCGCACCTCGTGAATGGCGGAGAAGTGCTCCGCAATGTTGGTCACAAACACGGTCACCTTCACCACGTCGTCCAGCGTGGCGCCAGCCTCGGCCAGCACCGCCTGCGTATTCTCCAGGACCTTGCGGGTCTGGGCGCGGATGTCGCCGCGGCCCACAAGCTGGCCGTCAACTCCGCGGGCCACCTGCCCGGAGGCGAACACCATCCGGCCGGCCGGGACGGCTACCCCCTGGGACATGATGCCGGCGGGAGTCGCGACTTCGCTGCTCTGCAGAATCGTTTTAGCCATTCTCACCCTCATCCTAACCCTCTCCCTGGGGGAAAGGGGATATTAATAAACGGGTCCTATCCCAGGGGGATAGGGAGCAAAAGTTACTTCCACTCGGCGTCAGTGGGCCAGACGTTGGTGCTGCCCCGGGCCGCGCCCTGCAGCATGGGATCGGCCCGCATGGGACCCATGGTCTCGATCGCCTTGAGATAGTGTTCGGACGCCTGGTGGGCCTTGAAAGCGTCCTCGTCGACGTAGACTTCGTAGACCCAGAGCCGGTTGGGGTCACCGGCGTCCTGAATCACGTCGAAGCGCAGGCAGCCAGGTTCGGTGTTGGCGGCCGCTTGAGCGTTGGGCAGCAACGCCTCGACAAATTCGTCCTTGCAGCCTTCTTTGATCTGAATGGGCGCGATGATGACGTACATGGCACTTCTCCTACTTCCACTCGGCGTCGGTTGGCCAGACGTTGGTGCTGCCGCGGGCCGCACCCTGGATGCCCTCGACGCGGATGTCGGCAGTGGCGTCGCGGAACTTGATGAAGTGGGGCGCCTGGGTGTGGGCCTGGAAGGCCGCCTCGTCGTCGTAGACTTCATAGAGCCAGATACGGTTCTCGTCGCCGGCGTCCTGGATGACGTCGAAGCGTCGGCACCCGGGCTCATCGTTCACCGAGCCGATGGCATCGGGGACAATGGCGTCCATGAACTGCTGCTTGCAGCCCGGCTTGATCTGAATGGGCGCGATGATCACATACATCTTTCGTACTCCTTCGACATGTTCAGAATAAAATGGTGAAACTGTCGCAACACGGCCGAATCGTATCATAGTCTGAACCGTGATTTCTGTGCTTGAATGATTGTCCTGAATTCCACGCCGCAAGTGACCTGACCCCCGGAAATCGATCCAGAATCGATGTTAGGATTTTGGACAAAACGGGGATGAAAAATGCCAGGGAGGAAACACACGGCCGAAAAAATCATTAACAAGCTCAGGGAGGCGGAGGTGATCATCGCCTCGGGCAGTACCGTTCTCGGGCAGTACCGTTGTGGAGGCCGTCCGTCGCATTGGGGTCTCGGAACAGACCTTCTACCGCTGGCGGAGCGAGTACGGCGGCCTTCGCGTCGACCAGGCCCGGCGCCTGAAGCAGCTGGAGACCGAAAACAGCCAGCTCAAGCGGGCGGTGGCCGAACTGACCCTGGACAACCAGATTCTCAAGGAAGCCGCGGAGGGAAACTTCGGAGCCCCGACCGTCGCCGCCTTTGCGTCCAACACGTCCGGTCAGCGCTGGGAATATCAGAGCGGCGGGCCTGCAGGGTGCTGGAGCAGCCCCGCTCCACCCAGCGCCACGAGCCACTGGTCAAGGACGACGAGCAGGCCCTGACCAACGACACCGTTACCGACTGACTGCGGCCTGGCCACCCGGTTCGGCCGCTACGGCTACCGGCGGATCACCGCCTTGCTGAGAGGCGCCGGTTGGCAGGAGAACCACAAGCGCGTGGAGCGGATCTGGCGGTGGGAGGGGTTGAAGGTGCCGGCCAGGCAGCCCAGGAGAGGGCGGCTGTGGCTGAACGACGGGTCCACCATCCGGCTGAGGCCGGAAAGGAGAAACCACGTATGGGCCTACGACTTCGTCCACATCAGGACCAGGAACGGGCGTCCGGTGCGGCTTCTACCGCATCATCGACGTTTACGAGACCCGGGAGCAGGCCCTCCGGGCAGTCGTAACCGGAAGCCAATAAACCGGAACCTCACGCAGAGGCCCGGCTGTAGATCCAGGTGGCCACGGTGAGCAGGACCACCGTGAGCGCGGACAGGGCCCAGAACCCGGGAAGAATCGAGTCCCAGTTCCATCCCTCGATGATGATCGTCCGCACGGACACCAGCACATAGTCCACCGGGTTCAGGGTTACCGCCCATCGGAACCATCCCGTGAGGAACTCCCGGGGCATGAACGCCGTGGTCAGGAAGGCCACCGGCATAAACATCAGCCAGCTGTTCTGGGTGACCTGGAAACTCCGGGTCTTAAGGGCGATTATCAGGCCGATGCAGCCCATGGCTATCCCGAACACCGTGGCGGCGGCGATGATCGCCACCACGCCCAGGACGCCTCCCACGAAGCTTACCCCAAAGGCCAGGGCCATCCCGACGATGATGACCACGTGCAGCAATGCCCGGGTCCCCGACATGAGCAGCATCCCCATCAACATCGAAAAGCGGTTGATGGGCGCCAGCAGCAGCTTGTCGAAGTAGCCGGACATCATGTCTTCCAGCAGGGTGATGGCGACGTCGGAGCCGTTCATGACCACCGCCAGCACGATGACCATGGCCGTGAAGTAGGCGTAGTAGTCGTCCGCCGGGAAGCCCGGGACGAGAGAGATGCCGCTGAGCGGCGCCCCGAAGAAGAGAAACATGAACACCGACGGGAGCACCGTGATCAGGACCAAGGACGGCTGCCCGGCCCAGGTCTTCAGGTTGCGCATGTAGATGAAGTAGATCTCCCGGGCCATGCTCATGATCCCGCCTCCCCAGTCCTGATTCTGCGGCCGGTGTGCATCAGGAAAACGTCATCCAGGGTCGGCCTGGCGACTGAGAGGCTGACCACCGGGACCTGACCGTCGTGAAGCAGGCCGACCAGGGCGGGGACGGCAGCACTGCCGCTCCCGACAGTAACGGCAATGCCCCCGTCAATCCGGCTCACCCCGTCGGCATAATCCTGGCGGCGGGCCAGCTCCTCCGCCCTCTCGTACAATGCCTCGCTCGGGCCATCGGCAGAGCCATCCAGGATGATCTGCACCACATCGCCGCCCACCCCGCTCTTGAGGGACTCGGGAGAGCCGCTGGCGACGATCTGCCCGTGGTCGAAGATGGAGATGCTGCGGCAGAGGCGGTCGGCCTCCTCCATCACCTGGGTTGTGAGCAGGATGGTGACACCTCTCGAATTCAGCTCCTCCAGGTGCTCCCACATTGCGAGCCGGGTCTGGGGGTCCAGGCCGACCGTCGGCTCGTCCAGGAAGACGATGTCCGGGTCGTGCATGAGGGCGCCGGCCAAGTCAATGCGGCGGCGCATCCCGCCCGAGTAGGTGCCGACCCGCTGTCCCGCAACATGGGTGAGCTCCACCACCTCCAGCAGTTCATCCGCCTTCCGGTGGGCCTCCCGCCGGGAGAGCCCGTAGAGCACGCCCTGGAGCCGCAGGAAGTCCCTGCCGGTGGCCAGATCGTCGAGGCCGACCTCCTGCAACGCGAACCCGATGCTCCGGCGGATGGCCTTCGGGTCGGCGTCCACATCGAACCCGCCCACTATGACGGTCCCCGACGTCTTCCTGAGGAGGGTGCCCAGTATCCTCATCGTCGTGGTCTTTCCGGCGCCGTTGGGCCCCAGGAAACCGAAGAACTCCCCCCGGGGGACATCGAAGTTGATACCCGAGACGGCGCGGGTGCCTCCCGGGTACACTTTCACCAGGTCACGCACCTGGACAATGGGTTCATCAGGCATCTGGTCTCTCCCTCTCAGTCTTAAACTCACTCTTTTGCCCTTTGAACACGCCTCTCCTGGAGAGGAAAATGTCAGTAAGGGCCCTGGCTCTAGTGAAGTGTTGTGGCGGGGAATTGGGGTTCAATGGCCGGTTCTGCGGTTGGCGCTTGTTGCACTTGGGCAACTTTTGTGGCGTCAATGTATGGCGCCTGGGCTGGGCGCGCACGGGTACGGCCGTACCGCATGCCGCGGCCAGCAGGCCCAATGTTGCGATCCATAGAAGGGGGAGGGGTCCGGCAACTGGATTGAGTCGGTACCCGATGGCTTCAAGAGACGCAACGTACATCAACTCCCTCTTCAGGAGTCTAAGGATGGACGCGCCTCTAGTATCGTCCCGACTGCTGGGTTATGTTGGATGGCGCCTGGACTTCCCAGGCACCGAGTGATGATATTATATGGTTGGAGCTATGTTAGCAGTGTCGCAGTGGGTGTGCAAGTTTCCGAATTGAGTACCGAGGGGCAATACCCCAACACCCTTTGTGCTGTGGACATCGCCACCGACTGGGTGGCCTGCCGCGCCGTCCTGGGGAAGGGTCAGCAACGGGTGGGCGGCGCCATCCACCGCATCGGCCAGACCCTGCCCTTCCCTCTGCTGGGCCTGGATTCGGACAACGGCAGCGAGTTCATCAACCACCACCTCTGAGGTGGACGCGGAATCTCGTACAGGTGGCTAAGTGAGAGTCCCGCATCTAAACTGAGGGCAGCGGTTGCTGTCGTGAAGGAGCTGGAAATGTCGCAAGGCGTCGCATAGTCGCAACCTCAGCAAGAAGTTGTTAATTCGGTACACTCAGGCACCAGAACTCCCACAGAAAGAGCCCCGGTCTTGCGAACAGGGGCTTGGCAACTTCATCCTTCGGGTGTAGTCGGAAAGCCGGCCGGATTACGCTACCACCGCGAACCTGATGTGAAAGGTTCTTGATTTTATCCGGTTTGGTGGGCCAAGCGTTACTGTAATACAAACCTTCGAGTGGGCAGTGCTGCTGTAGCTATTATAGCGCCGCCGTTCGCCCCACGGTATATCTCTGAGTTCAACGTGGCTGGCCACGAATTCGCACAGACCCAGGTGCTGGCCGGGGAGGGTAACGGGAAGGACCAACCCAGCATAGGATACCGATGGGTCGTCGAATGGGCTCTGAATGCTATCGGAGTTCTTAAGTGGCGCCACCTATCGAATCCTCTCTGTTTTCGTTAGGTTTCCCGCTTTAAAGGCCCTTTTCTCAGAACCCCGGGAGCACCTTTTTGCTGATTCAGAGGACTGACCTGACACTCTCCTTCGGTGGATTCTGGCCAAGGATGGGTCTTACTTGGACGGGTATGCCGCCATGACGGCGGAGGCCAAACGGACTGGAGCCAAGACGTTCTCTGCCAATGATGCCATTATCATCGTGCGGACGCTGAAGGGGAACCGGCTCTGGCGGAGCCAACAGGTTCCTAAGGTCGAGCGAAAGCCGGCTCCAAATTGCCGTTTGTTGGGACACGGGGCAGGTAGAGCGGATGGAAACAGCAAAAACGGAACCTCGTCCGACTGTCTGATGCTATCGGTGGATAGCCACTCCGGACTCCAATGCCGATGAGGCGGTTTGGCTCATCTGGGCAGACTCCGTAAAGCGGCGCTGCCGGACCGTGTCACAGCCAAGGGAAGGGAGGCCCCACGAAGCCTCCAGCCCGATTCTGAGAGACCCGAAAGCCCACATCCCACCTCGGCTTCAGTTTAGTCGGGGACCCGTTTGTTTCTGTTACTGTCGGTTAGTAAACTAAGGTGCATCAACCAGTACGTCATTTTTGAGATGGGGAATGAGATTAACTAACGCGCAGAACGAAGCGGTCAGATACAGTGGACGTAACCTGCAACTCATTGCATGCGCAGGTTCGGGGAAAACCGAAGTGGTGGCACAGCGCGTGGCGTACCTGCTGACCCGGGAAGGCCAAGGGCGTCTAGAACCCCGTAACATCATAGCTTTTACCTTCACTGACAAGGCGGCGGCGGAGTTGAAGGAGCGGATCGTGCAGAGGACGCGCGACGCCGCTGGCGGTCCACTTGCCGGCATGGCCGAGATGTACGTCGGCACTATCCACGGGTTTTGCCAAGAACTTTTGCAGAACGAGGTGCCGGAATACCTTAAGTACGAAGTGTTGGATTCTGTCCGTCAGGTCCTGTACATCAATCGCAATAGCACTCTCACTGGATTGACTACGTCAAAGGGGCTGGATGGGCAATATCTCGTGCGTTGGAGAGACACTAACCAGTACATATCAGCATTGGCTGCACTGCGCGAGGAGGGTGTAGCCGGAGGAGAGATTGATGGTTGCTCAGTGGCTGAGGGGTTGAACAAGTATCGCAGTCAACTCACTCAGGATTCTTACTTCGATTTCCCCTCAATGCTGGAGAACGCCGTTTCAGAACTGGACGCTAACGAAACTCTCCGGGCCCACATCGCCGAGCGGGTCAAGTATGTTTTCGTTGATGAATATCAGGATGTTAATCCAATTCAGGAGAGGTTAGTCCGGTTGTTGCACGACTTGGGCGCCGGATTGTGCGTTGTCGGTGACGACGACCAAACAATTTACCAGTGGAGGGGCAGCCGGGTCGAGAACATTGTCAGGTTCGAAGAACGCTATCCCGAGGTGAGACAGATTAGGCTGGAAGAGAACTTTCGCTCTAGTGAAGGTGTAATTGACCCGGCCCGCCGGTTCATCAACAAGGTCAGTCCGAGACTGGAGAAGGCTATGAAATTCGCGGGCGCCCAGCCGTATGAAAGCGGTGACGTTGTGGCCCTGCATTTCGCATCTCCGAAGGAAGAGGCTGAGTACGTCGCAGAGACCATTAAGAAATTGCGGGGCATCGCTTTCGATGACGGTGATGGGGAACGTGGCCTCTCGTGGTCCGATATGGCCGTTCTGCTGAGAAGCGTCAGTGGTAATGGGACAATAATTACTGGGGCGTTGAAAGACGCGGGTATCCCCTTTGTGGTCAAAGGATTGGACAACTTGTTCAGTACATCCGAAGCGGGCGCCGCCCGGAATCTCTTTCACTACATTGCCGGTGAACCGGTCAGAGCGTACGGAATGTACAGGTCGGCAGTTATAGAACCTCCAACAATGCCTGAACTGTGCCAATCTTGGGGAAACGCTCGCCTCGGGATGGCCAAGGTGAACCTGGACCGCGCCTTGGGGTACGTGAAGGAGGTTCGCGACGGCCTCATTGCTGACGATGGCAATAGCCAGCCGACCATTCAGAGAGTGTTTCTGGAGTTTCTCAAGCTGGCAGAACTGCGCGAAGAGGAAGTGCCCGGCGACCACGGACAGGTAGCGCTGTTCAACCTTGGGCGATTTAGCGAGGTTATCACGGACTGGGAGTCCATCAACTTCAGGTCTAGGCCGCTTGAATCCTTCCAGGGGTTTGCCCATTTCCTCTATAACCAAGCAGAGGGTGAATACGGCGAAGGCGAAGAGGATAGGGATTACCTGGTGCCCGATGCCGTCCAGGTAATGACAGTCCACCAAGCGAAGGGCCGTGAGTGGCCAGTGGTATTCCTGCCAGCCTTGGTTAAAGACCGCTTTCCCCCACGTCCACGGCCGAATGCCATTTGGAAGTTGATTCGACCTGATTCTATTGGCAACAGCGAGCGGTATGACGGCTCAATTGATGACGAAAGACGACTCTTCTACGTGGCAATGACACGAAGCAAGAAATTCCTGCATATGACTTATGGGCCGCGTTCCAGCGGCAGCTGGTATCGTTACAAGTCCGCGTTTTGGGATGATGTTCTCGCGTCAAGATGGGTAAAAAGGCGAAAACCGGACTATGCGGAACGGAAACGGTTGGCACCACAAGCGCGAGCATCGGTTTCAAATATTGAGTTTTCCTTCTCTGACCTAAAGTACCTGTTTGAGTGCCCTTACCAGTTCAAACTGCGGGTCCTGTATGGTTTTAATAGCCCAATAGTGCCACCGTTCGGCTTTGGCAAGTCTCTGCACGATGCGCTGGCGGAGGTTCACAGACGTGCAATGGATGGTGACCTGGTGAGCGTAGATGACGTGCCGGAGTTAGTCGAGCGCCACCTGCGCGCTCCATACGCGCCGGACTCGTTGCGGGATCAACTGAAGCAAGCAGCTTACCGGGATATATCCAACTACATTCTCGATAACACCGACAAATTCCAGCACATCGAATTCTCGGAGCAAACCGTAGAAATCCACCTGGATGATGGAGTGACCATCAAAGGTCGCATTGATTTGGTACGCCGTACCGATACCGATGAAACCACGATCGTTGACCTGAATGAGGTGGAGCCCATTATTTGGACAGGATCAGGGCTGAATTAAGTGAGAATCCCAACGCTCCTGCCAATGCTTGGATCCCCTTTTCCGGTGAATACCTCCTTGCACTAGAGTCCCCTTCTACGGCTTCCTGCTCCCCATGGAACACCTCGGCGGGAGTCCGGTAGCCCAGGGCCTGATGGGGCCTGAGCCCATTGTAGAACCTGAAATAGTCTTCCAGCCCCCGCTGGGCCTCCAGGACGCTGGCGTAGGCTTTCAGGTACACCTCTTCGTACTTCACCGTCCGCCACAGCCGCTCCACGAAGATGTTGTCTTGGTACCGCCCCTTGCCGTCCATGCTGATCCTCACGCCCCGGTCCTGCAGCACTTGGGTGAACTCCAGGCTGGTGAACTGGCTCCCCTGGTCGGTATTGAACACCTCGGGCTGGCCCTTGGTCAGAGCCTCCTCCAGCGCCGCGGCGCAGAAGCCGGCCTCCAGGGTGTTGGACAGCCGCCAGGACACGACGTACCGGCTGTGCCAGTCCATCACCGCCACCAGGTACAGGAAGCCCCGGGCCATGGGCAGGTAGGTGATGTCCGCGGCCCACACCTGGTTGGGCCGGGTGACCCTGACATTTCTCAGCAGGTAGGGATAGACTCGTTGCTCCGGCGCTGGCCGGCTGGTGCTGGGACGGCGGTAGATGGCCCGCAGCCCCATGGCCCGCATCAGCCGCTGCACCCGCTTCCGGCTCACCGGCATCCCCTGCCGCTCCAGCCAGGCCTTCATCCGCCTGGACCCAAAGAAGGGCGTCTCCAGGTACTGCCGGTCGATCTCTCCCATCAGGGACAGGTCCTCTGGCGATGCAGCCCGGGGACGGTAGTAGATGCTGGAACGGCTGACGCCTAACAAAGCGCACTGGCGCACCAGGGACAGGGAGGGATGCTCCCGGTCCACCATCTGCCGCCGCCGGGCCGGACTCATGGACCGGACCTCTCCGCCAAGAAATCCCGCTCCACCTTCAGCCGGCCGATCTCCTGGTACAGGCGCGCGACCAGGGTGGCGTCCTTCTTCGACTGCTGGTCATTGCCGTTGCTGAAGACCCCGGAGGCGCCCTCCGCAAGAGCCTTCTTCCAGGCCTGAATCTGTCCGGGGTGGACCTCATACCTGGCGGCCAGCTGGGCCACCGTCTCCTGGCCCTTCAGCGCCTCCAACGCCACCTTGGCCTTGAAAGCTGGGCTGTGTTTCCTGCGTCCTTGTGACATTTCCTGCTCCTTCCGACAGCAACCGCTGCCCTCAGTTTAGGAGCGGGACTCTCACTTAGCCACCTGTCCGAAATTCCGGGTCCACCTCAGAAATCCAATGAACGTTCCGAATTGGAAGAAGTGACTGAAACCCAGCTTCACACTTACGCATTGGGCTACAAGGAGCTAACTGGCAGAGACGCTGACTATGTTGAGACATACGAACTGGCAGAACGCCACCCGATACCCCGTGCTGTGGATGAGGAGTTTATCGACGACGTTCGCCGGAACACTCAAAAAGCGGCGGTTGCTTTACGTGCGATGCGTCTCGAACCCGTTCCAGATGCCCGCATATGCCAGCGTTGCGATTTCTCATCGCTTTGTAGTGCGAGCTTGGCTTGAGCAAGTGCTTTAGGATAAGCAGTCAGGCAGTGTTCCGTTTGAGCCAACCCTTAGCCGATATCCTGTAACACATGGATTGAGCGATAAGTGAGTGATTTCCAGCTTCACCTGGCGCATTTGGAGGCCTCGGTCAGAATTTTGTTCGATAGGAGCGTAGCAAAAGACCGAGGGTCCACCTCACCCAATGTAGTGTCTGGATCAGCAATCGAAAACGACTTGCGGGCAGGCAAAAGTTTCGCAAGCATCAACTTTGGCGAAGCCAACCGTCAATATCCAACCCGGTATCCAGGCAAGCGCGTAGGACAATCTCCCCTGCCGCACGAGCGTCCTCGGCAGCATCGTGATGGCGAAATACTATACCCAAGTCGCCCGCAATTGCTGCCAGATTCCAATGGCTGCGGTATTTCCGCGGCCAAGCGCGGCGAGCGACCATTGCACTGTCCAGCCACCTTGCACAAAGAGGTCTCAGCCCGTATCTCTCCATTGCACCATCCATCGCCCTACGGTCGAAACTGGTATGGCTGACCAGCACCCTACCCTCCAACATCCGGCGCAACCGGGCCTCAAGGCGGGGCAGCGAAAAGCTGCCTGTCACCGCGTGATGGTCGATCCCGTGTAGCCTGACATTGAATTCGTTGAACTTTGTTTCAGGGTTGACCAACACTGACAGTTGCCTCTTGATCTCGCCGTCGCGGACGCTGACAATTCCGATCTGGCAGATGCTGGAGGGATCCGAGTTGGCCGTTTCCACGTCTATTGCGTTGAATGTCAGGTTTTTCACGTCTGCCTCACGACAGCAGGCCATTGACGGCTGTCCCATGCCGTAGAGTATCAGCCGCAACCGGACATAAACGCAAGCACGAGGTGCACCGCCGTAACTAGGGAACAACATGACCACTACTGAGAAGGGACCGTTATACACCCACAGGTTCTGGGCCAAGGCGCAGCCCTACCGCCAGAGGGGGCCGGAGCGCATTCACCTGCTGGAGCACCACCTGGCCGACGTTGGGGCCTGCTTCGAGGCGCTGCTGGCCCGGCCCACCATCCGGCGACGGCTGGCCCGGTCCGGAGGGCTGGAGTTCCTTGACGATGCCACGGCAGAACGGCTGTCACTGTTCGCCGCCCTGCATGACATCGGCAAGGTCAACGTGGGCTTTCAGACACAGATATGGCGGGAGCAAGACTTTCCTGCGAACCGACGCAGGCCGGGTCACGCCGGACACTATCACGAACTAGCGCCGGTAATGCGAGGCGAGGACGGCGCGACGGCGGACTGGTTCTTCGAGAGCCTGGGATGGTGGCGGGATGCCATCGATTCATGGGACGACTGCGGGGGCGAGACCGTCTGCGCCCTGTTCGTCGCCGCGCTTTCGCACCACGGCCAGCCCTTGCAGATGGAAGGGCATCTCAACTCCAACTCCATTCTCTGGGAACGCTACGGCAACCTCGTTCCGGCGGATGGCGTACGACGTATCGGGGGGTTGGCCCGCCGGTGGTTCCCCGCTGCTTTCGCCATTGATGCACCACCGCTGCCGTCGTACCCGGAGTTTCAGCACATGTTCCTTGGCCTCTGCACCCTGGCCGACTGGATTGGCTCCAACGAGGAATGGTTCCCCTTCTGTGGTGAGCCACGGGACGACTATATGGACACGGTTGCCCGGAGGCAGGCCAGGCAAGCGGTATCAGCGATAGGGCTGGACCTGGAACAGCAGCGGGCCGGGTTAGTTGGAGGTTTGCCCGACTTCTCCACCCTCTTCGGATTCGCCCCAAACGCCATCCAGCAGGCAGCGACGGAAACTCCTCTGCAGGAACCGCTGGTCATCATCGAGTCGGAGACCGGTTCGGGGAAGACCGAGGCTGCGTTGTCGCGGTTCGCCCTCATGTACGATGCAGGCTTGGTGGACGGCCTCTATTTCGCGCTGCCGACTCGGGCCGCCGCGACCCAGCTCCACGGGCGGGTGACGCGCTTCGTGGAGCGCATGTTCCCTGAAGACAACAGGCCCGAACCCGTGCTGGCGGTCCCGGGTTACCTGAAAGCGGGAGACATCGTAGGACACCATTTGCAGGACTATGAAGTCTGGTGGGACGACCATCCTGATGCCGCCACCCGCAGCCGCCGCTGGGCTGCCGAAAGCGCCAAGCGTTATCTGGCGGCGCAGATCGCGGTCGGCACCGTGGACCAGGCGATGATGGCGGCCCTCAAGGTCAAACATGCCCACATGCGCGCGTCGTGCCTGGCCCGCAACCTGCTGGTGGTGGACGAGGTCCACGCCTCGGACGCCTACATGCGCCGCATCATCAAGTCCTTGCTGGATGCCCACCTGGGTGCGGGAGGTTACGCCCTGCTCATGTCGGCCACCCTGGGGTCGGCGGCGCGGCGTCAATGGCTGTCCACCGGGCGCTGGAGTTTCAACGATGCACCTCCCCTGGACGAAGCCGTTGACGCTCCCTACCCGGCCGTCAGTGTCCGAGCCGCCGGGGGAGAGGGCATCGTCCCCGCCGGGGAGAACGGGCAGGGCAAGTCCCTCAGCATCTCCACCGAGCCGGTCATTCATGACTTCGACTGGGTGGCGGCGAGGGCACTGCAGGCGGCGAGGGACGGAGCCAAAGCGCTGGTCATTCGCAACACGGTCAGCAACGCCATCGAGACGCAGCGGGCCCTGGAGCGGACTGCGGGGGATGACGGCCGCCTGCTGTTCTTGGCCAACGGTGTGGCGACCCTGCACCACAGCCGGTTCGCGCCGGACGACCGGAGCCTGCTGGACAATGAAGTGGAAAAGCGGCTGGGGAAGCAGCGCTATCCCGGCGGCATGGTCGTGGTAGGCACCCAGACCCTGGAGCAGTCCCTGGACATCGACGCCGACCTGCTGATCACCGACCTGTGCCCGGTGGACGTGCTGCTGCAACGTATCGGACGCCTGCACCGCCACGACCGTAACGACCGGGCTGCGGGTTGCGAAGCGCCCGCCTGCATCGTGCTCACGCCGGACTCGTCAGACCTCTCGCCCCTGTTGCAGGGCGGTCCCAACCGCACGGGACTCGGCCCTAACGGCTACGTCTACGAAGACCTTAGGGTGTTGGAAGCCACCCGGCGGCTGATAGCCGAGTTCCCGCAGTGGAGCATCCCCCGGATGAACCGCCTGCTGGTGGAAAGGGCCACGCATCCCGAGGAGTTGGAGGCCATCGTGAAGAAGATGGGCGGGGACTGGCGCGTCCACGCCAACAACATCACGGGCGGGCAACTGGGCGAGGGCCTGACTGCTGCCAACGCTGTCATACGCCGCGACAAGTCCTTCTTCACCGACAACCACGACGTGCTGTTCGGCTCCGATGGGGAGAGAATACGCACCCGCCTGGGCGACGAGGGCATAGAGGTGGAATTCGATCCGCCGCCTTCCAGCCCCTTCAGTCCTACGCAGAGGATTGGGAGCATGACGGTCCCGGAACACCTGCTCCGTGGGGCCACCGTCGAGGGCCCGGTCGCGCCCAGCTCCGTCGAGGGCGGCTTCACCTTCGTCGTGGGCGACCGCAGTTTCCGGTACGACAGGCTGGGCCTGCGGCGGCAGTAGGCTGTTGCTCCATGGCAGTTCTGGGGATTACATTGTCCGAAGAAGGCGAATACTTGCCGGAGATTTTGGACTCCGAGGTGACGGGCAATGAATGAATTTTCCGGGATTACCCATGACCCCGCCGTCATGGGCGGCAGGGCGTGCATTAGAGGGTTGAGGGTTACGGTTGGAACCGTCGTCGGACTCCTGGCGGCCGGGCGGTCCCATGAAGAAATCCTGAACGCCTACCCGTATCTCGTAGATGAAGACATCAACCAGGCGTTGGCCTACGCAGCCTGGCGGCTGGAAGAACGGGAAGTATCGCTCCTAACCGAATGACCCTCCGCATCCTGGTGGACATGTCCCTGTCACCCGGTTGGGCGCCGGCCCTCCGCCGTGGCGGCTGGACGGCAGTCCATTGGTCAACGGTGGGAGACCAGGGGGCCACCGACCGCGAGATAATGGACTGGGCTTTGGCGCATCATCACATAGTATTTACCCATGATCTCGATTTCGGGACGATGCTCGCGCTTTCCCACTCCACAGGTCCCAGTGTGATTCAGGTGCGCACCCGTGACGTGCTGCCCGATGACCTGGAAGGGACGGTAATGGCGGCTATCCGTCAGCACGAGACGGAACTGGCTGCCGGGGCTCTGGTCGTCGTGGAACCCGACAGGAACCGCGTCCGGGTCCTACCGCTCTGAAGGCAGCGAGCATCCGCACGGCCACCCCAATGGCTATCTTGTATCTCGTGTTTACTGACAGAAGCTCGTTGACGCTCCTGGCAACACTTCCCTAATATCCTCATGCCACTCGGTTGCCGTTTAACGATATTAACCGGCAGTTAAGCGAGGTACGCGATGAATAACATCCTGACCGAACCCCTAATCCGTTACGACCGTTCCGATGGAAGGCGCGTAGGGGCGTCCCTTCCCCATGTGTACGCCACGCTAATGGCCGACGAAGTGGAAGCCTTTCCTGCCCTGCGCCCCCACCAGCGCCACGCCTGGCACGCCTTCATGGTCCAACTGGGCGCGATGGCCGTGCAGCGGGCCGGGTTGGATACCCTGCCTTCGGACGCTGAAGAGTGGCTGCGAATCATCCGTGATCTGACTCCTGACTGGCCGGATGATGAACCCTGGCACCTGGTGGTTGAGAAAATTATTCTCCCTGCCTTCATGCAACCGCCGGCCCGATCCGAAGACCGAGAACAGGACTATAGGAACAGTGTGTCAACTCCCGACGAGCTGGATATGCTCGTTACATCGAAGAACCACGACCTGAAGGCGGAGGTGGCGGAGCAGGCCCATACCGACGACTGGATTTTCGCCCTTGTTACGTTGCAGACGATGGAAGGATTCGGCGGGGCCGGGAATTATGGTATTTCCCGCATGAATGGCGGCCTGGGCAATCGCCCCGCATTTTCTCTTGCTCCGTCTGGTGGAGGTCCCGGCGCTCACGTCCGGCGCGACGTTGTCGCCCTTCTGGAATTCCGACTGGAAATCCTGGAGAGGTATCGACAATACCAGGAATGCGGCGGCGCAACCTTGCTATGGACGCTGCCCTGGGACGGGACAGCAACCGAAGCGAGTCCAGTCAACGAGCTCGATCCTTTCTACATTGAGGTCTGCCGCCGCATACGGTTGCGTTCTACCTCGGATGGATGTCTGTATGGCATTCGGACCAGCTCCAGAGCAGCACGAATAGAGGCTAAATCACTCAATGGCCTCACCGGAGACCCTTGGGCGGTGATTGACCTGAGAGACAAAAAGGGGGACAAGGTGCTGACGTTGCCGACCGGAGGGTTCACCTACAGGCGTGTCGCCGAGTATCTGACCAAGGGTGGTGATTATGGCCGCCCGTTCCTGCTATGTCCCACTCAGGCCGAAGTTCGGTCCCCCGACACGATGCGGTTGGTTGCCCGTGCGATGGTCCGCGGGCAGGGCAAGACCGAAGGGTATCACGAGCGCGATGTCCCCATAAGGCACCGGCTCAAATCTGCGATGCTGCGGCGTGACGGCAACAGTCTCGACGATATAGGTGCAATAGCCCAAGAACGCATACTGGACATCGGGAAAACCCAGCGGATCCTGAGCCACGCGATCCAGGTATTCGCGGCCCGTGGGGACTCGGACAGCATTAGCCAGGAACATCGTAATCTCGCCCGCCCCTGGCTCAATCGTTTGAACGAGATTGTGGACGCCGGATTCTTCGATGACCTGCAAACCGAGTTCGAAGCCGATGAAAGTGAGCGCCAAAGTATCCGTCACCAATGGTTGTTGAACGACGAGGACAGGAGCGGTGTAATCAACGAAGCCCGAAACCTTCTGCACGCCGCAGTGGAATCGCTGGGCTGCCCGTCGATCTACCGATACAAAGCCCAGGTCAACGCTGAAGGGCTGTTCGAGGGGCGGCTGCGAGGGAATAGCGGGTTCCCTGACTTGTTCAGAAAAGGCGATCAGGAGGGGGAAGCATGACCACTACGGAAGTTGTTGAATCGTCCGGTGTCCAGGACCAGAGCGCACTGCCCCGGCCCTGGGGCGACACAGCCATCAGCCTGTCCAGCACCGTTGCCCAGCTTGCCGAGCATCGTCGGGGAGACCTGGCGGAGTTGCGGCGGATGGACCCGGATGACCCGGACGCAGCGGTGTTCTGGCGGCTGCTTGCCCAGTATGACCTGCTGAACAGCGGTGAAGCGGTCGAAAGAAAGTGGGCGCTCATTCTGCACGGTATCGCGCTGATGACGCCCACCAACAGCGGCGGTGACAATCCGCAGGCCGCCCACGACGGCTCTATGCCGGTGGGCAGGGCGTTGTTCCTAGGCGGCGAGGCACAGCGTTCGCAGGCCTTTTACAGCGAGTCCCGGCTTAACAGGCTGCTTACGGCGCGCGAGGGTATGATGCGCGTCCTGCTGGCTCGGATGTTCCGGATGCTGGCCGCCTCCGGCGTGTCCTTCAACTGGCGGGAGATGGCGCAGTTCATCCTGAACGAAGGCTACAACGAAGAAGCAGCGGAACAGGGCCGCCGCCGCATTGCCCGGGACTACTACCAGGCGGAGCGGCGTAGTTCACAACAATCAGAAACACAAGGAGAATAGAAATGCCAACCCCGCGGTTTTTGCAAATTCACAGCCTGCACTCGTATCCGGCGGCGCTGTTGAACCGGGATGATTCCGGCCTCGCCAAGCGGATGCCCTTCGGCGGCGCGGTGCGGACGCGAATTTCGTCCCAGTGCCTCAAGCGTCACTGGCGCACCGCCCAGGATGATTTCGCCATCCACAACATCGCGGGCAGCACCGAGGCAGTCAGGTCCCGCAATATCGTCGAGCGAATGGTGATCGCGCCTCTCAGGAACACCAACGGCATTGACGAGGCGGTGCTGACTGCAGTGGAATACGCTTTCAATATCGGAGTGTACGGGAGCCGGGGCAACACCGAGTCCGGCCGTCAGCCCTTGCTCCTGGGCCTTCCTGAAGTGGAACATCTGCACCAGCGGGCTGCTGCCATCTGCGCCAAGCATCCCAACGACGCTAACGCCGCCGGGGACGCCGCGAAGGAACTGTTCACCAGGCAGCGCGGCGAGGGCAACAACTTCCGCGCCCTGCTGGATTCAGCCCGCCTACCCGCCGGGCTGGAGGGGGCGCTGTTCGGTCGCATGGTCACCTCCGACCCCGGCGCCAATATCGAAGCCGCCATCCATGTAGCCCACGCCTTCACCGTGCATCGGGAGGAGAGCGAGAGCGACTACTTCTCCGTGGTGGACGACCTCCAGGGTGACGACGAGGATGCCGGCGCGGCCCACATCGGCGACATGGAGCTGACGGCGGGGCTATTCTACGGCTACGTGGTGGTGGACGTGCCGGGGCTGGTGTCCAACCTGGAGGGCTGCAAGAGCGAGGATTGGGAAAGCGTCAACCGGGAGTTGGCCGCCAAGGTCGTCGAACACCTAGTCCACCTCATCGCCACCGTTTCCCCCGGGGCGAAGCTGGGGTCCACCGCACCCTATACCTGCGCCGATTTAGTGCTGATTGAAGCGGGCACCCGCCAGCCCCGCAGTCTGGCCAACGCCTACCGGGACCCGGCGAGAGCGCAGGTTGACGACGCTGCCGGCCGCCTCTCCGCCTACATGGGCAAGCTGGACGCGGCCTATGGCGGGAAGGAAATCCGACGCGTGATGTCGGTCGAGGACTGCGACATCCCCAAAGCGGAACGTCTGTGCCTGGACGACCTGGCATCCTGGACTGCGGACGCCATCCGCAGCGGCACGGTATAACCATGACGAGGCACCTGATTCTGAACCTAGAAAGCCCCCTGATGTCCTTCGGCGGCGAGACCATCGACAACTACGGCGTCATACGCCCCTTCCCGGCCGCGTCGATGCTGACCGGCCTGTTCGCCAATGCCCTGGGCTGGCGGCGCGTGGAACGGGAGCGGCACCAGCGATTGCAGGACAGGCTGGTTTTCGCCGCCCGGATTGACCGGGAACAGCGCCGGGGGCTGGACATCCAGGACTTTCAGACAGCCCAACTTGCCGCCAACGACCGGGGTTGGACTACGAGAGGTACGCCGGAGGAACGGGCCGGTGGCGCCAACACCTACAACGCTCCCCACCTCCGCTACCGGGACTATCACGTGGACACGCGGGTGACCGTGGCGTTGCGGCTGGAACCGGAGGAAGGGGAGACAACGCTGGACTCTTTGAGGACAGCATTGGAGGAACCGGCCCGGCCCCTGTTTATCGGACGCAAGCCGTGTTTGCCCTCGGCCCCACTGTTTTCCGGGTTCAGCGACGGCGGAACTGCCCTGGAGGCGCTGCTGGCATATCCCATGGCCGATCATGATGCCAACCGCCCAATGGTCAGAGCCCTTTGGCCCGACAGGGAGGGTTCACCGGAGATTGGAGCCAACCGGACCTTCATGATCACCGACCAGCGCAACTGGATATCGGGACTCCATGGCGGCGGACGCCGGGTGTGCGAGGGGGCCATTGAACGTGTCAGGTTTGGCCCCGTTAGGGAAGCCGGGCCGCCGGAAAAGGAGGGTCAGCCATGACCACGGCAACCAACTCCTCGCCGGACACAGCCACCCTGCAAATGGTCCGGGCCGAGGTCAACGTGCGGGACTTCCAACGCTGGATGGGCACGAGACGGCTCCAGGACCAGGACCACGCTATGCACTGTCTGTTGACCGAGTGCTTCGGCGACCTGGCTCCCAGACCCTTCCGTTTCATCGTCCCGCGCGGCGGGTCAACCGGCTGCCTCTACGGGTATGGGCAGTCGGGAGCGGATGAGCTTCGGGAGGCGGCGGCCATTTGCGCCGACCCGTTGCAGGCCAAAATCATTCCTTCCTTGGCCATCGACACCAAGCCTATGCCCGTGCACTGGACGTCGGACAAGCGCCTTGGCTTCGAGGTCCGCATCCGGCCTATTGTCCGCCGCACCCGCAACGCCGCAGACCGCGCGGAGAAAGAGTCTGATGCGTTCCTCTACGAGGCTCTCCAATTCCCGGAAAAAGGCGGGATGAAGCGCACCCGTGAACAGGTGTATAGGGAATGGCTGGCGGGGCAGATAGCCCGGAGGGGAGGCGCGGTGCTGGAATTGGAAAGGACCAGGCTGGTGTCCTTCCAGCGCTCCCGCGCTTACCGCAAACTACGGGCCCGCCATTCCGAAGGTCCAGACGCCGTCATGCGGGGCATCCTCACCGTCACAGACTCCGAAGGTTTCACCAACCTGCTAGCCAGGGGCATCGGGCGTCACCGCGCCTATGGCTACGGAATGCTTCTGCTGCGTCCCGCCCGCGAGTGACGGTACTTCCTGCACCTTAACAACCGAATAACTCCATCCCCATTCCCCGCATACGCGGGGTTAGACCGCCCTGCACGTCCTGGGTGATCGTCGCCATCCCAATGCCCCCTCACCCGCAGGAATGACCTTTAGAGAGGAGAACTGCTTATGCTAAGAGGCAGACTGGGACTGGAGACTGCCAGAATACCCCATGCCGACCGGCACGGGCTTTTGTGGCTGTCCAGGGGCGCGCTTACGGTCCGCGACGGCACGCTGCGCTTCGAGCGACAGTCCGGCCCCGACTCCGGCAGCGGGTTGGAAGCCGGGGAGTACGGCATTCCGTTCCAGTCCCTGTCGATGATACTGCTCGGCCCCGGCTCGACGGTGAGCCATGACGCGCTCCGGTTGATGGCACGCCACGGCACGGCGCTGGTCGCCGTGGGAGAGGATGGGGTCAGGTGCTACACTGCGCCTCCCCTGATGCCGGACACGTCGGAGATCGCCCGTAAACAGATGAGAGCCTGGGGAGATCCCGAGGGCAGCCGCATCACCATCGCCCGCAAGATGTATGCCCTGCGCTTGGGCGAGGTGCTGCCCCACCAGAGCCTGGACGCTCTGCGGGGAATCGAAGGAGCCCGCGTGAGGCGGACCTACCAGACCCTAGCGCAACGTTACGGCATCCCCTGGCGGAGACGCCGCTATGACCGGAACGATCCTCTGTGGGCGGACATCCCGAACCAGGCCATCAACCATGCCTCGGTCGCCGTTACCTCGGCGGCGGTCATTGCCGTAACAGCCGTTGGGGCAATCCCCCAGTTGGGATTCATCCACGAACACAGCGGCGAGGCTTTTGCCCTGGACGTAGCCGACCTGTTCCGGGAGACTGTACTGCTGCCGGCGGCGTTCCGGTCTGCCAAGGCAGTGACGGACAACCCGTCCCTCGACATCGAGCGGCATACTAGGCGCACTACCGGGGAGTTGTTGCGGACCGAGCGCGTTATTTCCAAGATGATCGACCGCATCAAGGCGCTCTTTGACGACGTGGTCGTCCCCGATGACGGGACGGAAGCTCCGCCGGAAGGGTCGGATGGCGAGGAGGGATAGAACATGACTGTAGTCGTCACCGTCAACGTGGAGGCGCGTTACAGAGGGTTTCTGGCTTCCGCGATGCTGGAAATCGCGCCGGGGGTATATACCTCGCCGCGAATGACGAGTGGGATAAGGGAAAGGATCTGGGACGTGCTGTCCCGGTGGTATTACGAATTGGGGCAGGGCACGATAGTGATGACGTGGCGAGACCCGACCGCCGTAGGTGAGCAACGAATCCGCACCCTGGGCGAAGCCCCCAAAGACATCGTGGATGCCGACGGGGTCTACTTGGTAAAGTACAACTAGCCATCTCTTCCCACAATCGCTTCCGCCAATACTCAATATAGTGTCGGAAGGGGTTCCCCCGCCCACGCGGGGATAGACCGGTGCCGCCACCGGCGCACCAGGATTCGCGGGGGGTTCCCCCGCCCACGCGGGGATAGACCCTTGCCTGATACGGTTCCCTACATCCACCCCGAGGTTCCCCCGCCCACGCGGGGATAGACCCCACCATGGCCAGCCCCGCCGCCGAGTTGAAGAGGTTCCCCCGCCCACGCGGGGATAGACCGTTGGCGCTGGCCGGTGGGACCATGACCGGGGGGGTTCCCCCGCCCACGCGGGGATAGACCCGGCTTTGGCTCCCGCCAGCATCGTTGGTATTGGGTTCCCCCGCCCACGCGGGGATAGACCCTGTCCGCTTGTCACGGATTGGGCCTATGGGCCGGTTCCCCCGCCCACGCGGGGATAGACCCGTTGCTATCGTTCATTCGCCCCCGTCCTCATGGGTTCCCCCGCCCACGCGGGGATAGACCCGATTCATACTCCAATTCTTTTTCATTGTAGAAGGTTCCCCCGCCCACGCGGGGATAGACCGTCCACGGCCGCAAGGCGGGCATCGTGGCGGAAGGTTCCCCCGCCCACGCGGGGATAGACCCTTGTCCTGGTGAATGGCCCGGCGCTTTTCCTGGGTTCCCCCGCCCACGCGGGGATAGACCCGTTTTTCTGGTACTCCCGCCCTACCAGAACGTGGTTCCCCCGCCCACGCGGGGATAGACCGATATTGGCGAATCGGGCGAACCTTCCAATTAAGGTTCCCCCGCCCACGCGGGGATAGACCGCGGGCCGAGTTTTTGACGTTCTCCCACATGGCGGTTCCCCCGCCCACGCGGGGATAGACCCGCTACCCGCCATGGCTGGCCCATGAGGTTCTTGGTTCCCCCGCCCACGCGGGGATAGACCTTTTCTTTGTTATAATCGGCGCATGGCGCTAACGGTTCCCCCGCCCACGCGGGGATAGACCCCCCGAGCGGGTGGTTGTGTCCCTGGCCGGGGCGGTTCCCCCGCCCACGCGGGGATAGACCCATTTCCGTTGACATGAAGGAAACGTTACGCCCGGTTCCCCCGCCCACGCGGGGATAGACCCCCTGATTTGACTCCGTTGATCGTCGTCTCCCCGGTTCCCCCGCCCACGCGGGGATAGACCCGGCACTACCATCGCGGAAGGGCGTTGGGACTTGGTTCCCCCGCCCACGCGGGGATAGACCCTGCCCCGCATTGGCCCTTTCCCTGATGCCGGCGGTTCCCCCGCCCACGCGGGGATAGACCCCGTTCCGACGTTAACGCGGCTGTCCGGCCCCCGGTTCCCCCGCCCACGCGGGGATAGACCGTCTCGTCCATGGACCAGCCGCCCGTCTGGATCGGTTCCCCCGCCCACGCGGGGATAGACCCACGCCGACCTCGGCGCAGCCAACCCGGTCATTGGTTCCCCCGCCCACGCGGGGATAGACCCTATATATTCCTGATTTGTTACAGATTGCCCAGGGTTCCCCCGCCCACGCGGGGATAGACCCCCTTACCACCATCACAACCCCGGACGGCCATGGGTTCCCCCGCCCACGCGGGGATAGACCGGCGGTTGATTCCTTCCTCCAGTTTCAGCAGCAGGTTCCCCCGCCCACGCGGGGATAGACCCCGTGCCAGGGGGCATGAATTCCGGTTCCACGCGGTTCCCCCGCCCACGCGGGGATAGACCGCGTTGGTCATGCACCTTGTCAACATCCGGTGGGGTTCCCCCGCCCACGCGGGGATAGACCCAGAAAACGGGGAACCACGGCCCGGCGAAGCCCGGTTCCCCCGCCCACGCGGGGATAGACCCTTGTCTTGGTGAATGGCCCGGCGCTTTTCCTGGGTTCCCCCGCCCACGCGGGGATAGACCTCTACCCAACGCCCTGGAAGTCGAAGCCCAACGGGTTCCCCCGCCCACGCGGGGATAGACCATGACGGATTACTATTCGACGATGCTCCGGCTTGGTTCCCCCGCCCACGCGGGGATAGACCCCCGGCAGGTGCGATGTTACCAGCATCCAAAAAGGTTCCCCCGCCCACGCGGGGATAGACCTTTTGGCTCCTTTCCGCATGATGATTCGTTTACGGTTCCCCCGCCCACGCGGGGATAGACCCGGTGCCACAACCGCCATGACGCGGCACACCGAGGTTCCCCCGCCCACGCGGGGATAGACCGCCGGAACGTGAATTACAATCCCCGACGTCATAGGTTCCCCCGCCCACGCGGGGATAGACCCGTTCGATACCCCGTCACGATTGGCGGCATTACGGTTCCCCCGCCCACGCGGGGATAGACCCATTAATAGACCCAGCGACTACTCCTCCTTGAGGGTTCCCCCGCCCACGCGGGGATAGACCCCACGACAACGCCAGCCGCAGCTCCCGCCGCCAGGTTCCCCCGCCCACGCGGGGATAGACCCACCCCGTTGTTTTGGGTTGACGCCCTTACCCGGGTTCCCCCGCCCACGCGGGGATAGACCCCTGGCCGCCATGGAATCCCGGAGGGTTAGGTTGGTTCCCCCGCCCACGCGGGGATAGACCCTCCGCAGAATGCCCAGGCTGTTTGGCGGATAGGGTTCCCCCGCCCACGCGGGGATAGACCGTCCCCTGGCCCTCGTGGGTAGTGTCGGCGTGGGGTTCCCCCGCCCACGCGGGGATAGACCCCGACCTTCGACGTGACGGCGCCGTCCGTGGAGGGTTCCCCCGCCCACGCGGGGATAGACCTTGAGTATTCCGCGCCCCACTCCGCCCCCCGAGGGTTCCCCCGCCCACGCGGGGATAGACCCCAGTCCGGCGACCCCATCCGGTACGTTCCCTGGGTTCCCCCGCCCACGCGGGGATAGACCCATTGGTGGGACGTGACGGGCGTGGTTCAGCAAGGTTCCCCCGCCCACGCGGGGATAGACCCGTCGCCTGGCAGATTGACCTTATGACGAATGCGGTTCCCCCGCCCACGCGGGGATAGACCTCTTCCAGGTCGGCCCTCTTGACCCATTCGTCGGGTTCCCCCGCCCACGCGGGGATAGACCGTCGCCGGGTCTGCTACGCTGACCTTCCCCAACGGTTCCCCCGCCCACGCGGGGATAGACCCGCCCCTCATTCGTGGCCCGATGATGGGGCAACGGTTCCCCCGCCCACGCGGGGATAGACCCCCGACAAGCAGGACATAGGCGTTGTACCCGAAGGTTCCCCCGCCCACGCGGGGATAGACCCCTCCGCTCCGCCCCGGCTGGATATGATAGCCCGGTTCCCCCGCCCACGCGGGGATAGACCCTCGTACCAGGTCCAGGCCGCCTTGAGCTTGTCGGTTCCCCCGCCCACGCGGGGATAGACCTACTCCTGGACGCAGACCGCCCCGCCCGGCACCGGTTCCCCCGCCCACGCGGGGATAGACCGATTGTGGAAAGGGTTCACTTCCTTGCGATCAGGGTTCCCCGCCCACGCGGGGATAGACCGGTTCGCCGGACCGTTAGCGCCTTCAATCTCTAGGTTCCCCCGCCCACGCGGGGATAGACCCTAGTGTGTCTCCTTGGGGTTTAGGGACTATCGGGTTCCCCCGCCCACGCGGGGATAGACCTCCCTTTGAGGACGGGACGCAAGAGCAGAAGGTGGTTCCCCCGCCCACGCGGGGATAGACCCTACACGGACAACACGGCGGACGTGGCCAAGATGGTTCCCCCGCCCACGCGGGGATAGACCTTTGGAGTGGTTGGAAACGAACCGCACATTGTCGGTTCCCCCGCCCACGCGGGGATAGACCGTTGATAACCGGGGATAGCCCCGTTCCTGGGCAGGTTCCCCCGCCCACGCGGGGATAGACCCGTCCACCCGTCTTGGCTTCCCATTCTGGCGGTGGTTCCCCCGCCCACGCGGGGATAGACCTTAGACTATCGGGATTTTGGGATTCCTCAAAAGGGTTCCCCCGCCCACGCGGGGATAGACCCGTGATAGGATAGCGCCATGGTCCGCCGCCCCGGGTTCCCCCGCCCACGCGGGGATAGACCCCAAACTTGTAAACCTCATCGGTGCATTGTAATGGTTCCCCCGCCCACGCGGGGATAGACCGTGTGAATGACAACCGGGGTAGTGTATCCATTCGGTTCCCCCGCCCACGCGGGGATAGACCTCTATTTGACGCCGGACATTGAATGGGACTGGAGGTTCCCCCGCCCACGCGGGGATAGACCCGACTGCCCTATTCTCCAGCACGGTTGATTTTAGGTTCCCCCGCCCACGCGGGGATAGACCCCTCGGTGGCTTGCTTGATGATGGCGTCAACGTGGTTCCCCCGCCCACGCGGGGATAGACCCCTACGCGCTAGGGCTGTGCTTTTTCTGCCGGAGGTTCCCCCGCCCACGCGGGGATAGACCCCCTAAAAGGAGGCAATATGGTAACAAAAACCGGGTTCCCCCGCCCACGCGGGGATAGACCGCACCCCTGCTACCGGATAGACGGAAGCCCGAGGGTTCCCCCGCCCACGCGGGGATAGACCCTCGCAGATCTCGGCGCCGTCATCCGTGCCGGTGGTTCCCCCGCCCACGCGGGGATAGACCCCGACGTGGCTTGCTCCCGGGTCCGCACGGCGCGGTTCCCCCGCCCACGCGGGGATAGACCCCCATGCGATTCCCACGCGCCATATCCCCGTCGGGTTCCCCCGCCCACGCGGGGATAGACCCAGCATCACCTTGACCGTGGAAGTCTACGAATAGGTTCCCCCGCCCACGCGGGGATAGACCCTGTCTCACCGTGCGGGTTGACCACCTGGACTAGGTTCCCCCGCCCACGCGGGGATAGACCATGCTGGTGCCGGAACAACTCGGGGTGACGGACGGTTCCCCCGCCCACGCGGGGATAGACCCTCTACCTCCCCACCTATGGATACCATATGCCCGGTTCCCCCGCCCACGCGGGGATAGACCTCGCGTACCTGGACAGCCCCGCGATGTTCTTAGGGTTCCCCCGCCCACGCGGGGATAGACCCCGGAACTCGGCGCCGGGGATACTGGGGAAAATGGTTCCCCCGCCCACGCGGGGATAGACCCCGCGTACCCGCACTTCCCACGTCCGCGCCAGGGGTTCCCCCGCCCACGCGGGGATAGACCCGCCCCTCTTGTCATTCCGGCGGAGGTTGAGGTGGTTCCCCCGCCCACGCGGGGATAGACCGTGTCTTTTGGGGTTCCATTCCTGGGAAGACACGGTTCCCCCGCCCACGCGGGGATAGACCGCCGTATCGTCGGACAGAACGCGATACACGGTAGGTTCCCCCGCCCACGCGGGGATAGACCGGTCCGGCGGCTGCTCTTGTTTCCGGCCATGGGGGTTCCCCCGCCCACGCGGGGATAGACCGTACCGGGAGGTCGAGGCGGACGCGGCCCGGCCGGTTCCCCCGCCCACGCGGGGATAGACCGTGGCTGGAGACGCCGCGCAGCCGGCTCACGTCGGTTCCCCCGCCCACGCGGGGATAGACCGTGAGAGAGGTGTCATGTCCAAGGCGTTGCTTAGGTTCCCCCGCCCACGCGGGGATAGACCTGCGCTTCCCACAGGCCCGCTTCAAGCGTTTGTGGTTCCCCCGCCCACGCGGGGATAGACCTCTTGACGTGGACCGTAATGGTGCTTTGGTCCGGGTTCCCCCGCCCACGCGGGGATAGACCGACCTTTACCGTGGGGATCCGCCTTTCCCCAAAGGTTCCCCCGCCCACGCGGGGATAGACCTTCCCCAGATGCGGATCCGCGGGAGGTTCGAGGGGTTCCCCCGCCCACGCGGGGATAGACCCGCTGATTGCTCTCTTAGGTCTCATCTCAAGTCGGTTCCCCCGCCCACGCGGGGATAGACCCCGCGCTCCCGCCCGACCTTGATCAGGCAGGCCGGTTCCCCCGCCCACGCGGGGATAGACCGTCCTGGCCAGAGACGTGGGCGCCCGAGCTGCCGGTTCCCCCGCCCACGCGGGGATAGACCCATTCAAGGGATAATCATGCATCCCCTGGGGATGGTTCCCCCGCCCACGCGGGGATAGACCGACCAGGTGGCAGATTGCCGCCGAGGCTGCCGCGGTTCCCCCGCCCACGCGGGGATAGACCGTCTCTCCCTGGTGCTCGACCATGTAGGTCCAGGGTTCCCCCGCCCACGCGGGGATAGACCCCACACGCACAAAAAGACGCCCCCGGCAGTTGCGGTTCCCCCGCCCACGCGGGGATAGACCTTTGCATGTCGGGGTTTCGTAGTCTCACCCCGGGGTTCCCCCGCCCACGCGGGGATAGACCTGTCAGCGCCTTTCGGGGGAGTGACTACCAGAGGGTTCCCCCGCCCACGCGGGGATAGACCTCAGCCGGACGTCGAAGAGCACCCGGGTTTTCGGGTTCCCCCGCCCACGCGGGGATAGACCGCCGTCCTTCAGCAGCTGGGTCAGGGCCCGGGAGGTTCCCCCGCCCACGCGGGGATAGACCCAGGCAGCCGACAACCTCGGCGTCTCCGTAAAGGGTTCCCCCGCCCACGCGGGGATAGACCGTCTACACCGACTTGACCCTGGACCTCCACCTGGGTTCCCCCGCCCACGCGGGGATAGACCGTTCGGAACCGGGGAATGGCGAGTCGTGACGGCGGTTCCCCCGCCCACGCGGGGATAGACCCGTTGGACGCCGTGGCTCGGGGAACACGGGGTTGGTTCCCCCGCCCACGCGGGGATAGACCCGGCACCACCATTTCGGACGGGCGGTGGGACCTGGTTCCCCCGCCCACGCGGGGATAGACCGGTTCCTCACGCCCGCCGAACGGGCAGGGGAAGGGTTCCCCCGCCCACGCGGGGATAGACCGTAAGAGGGCATGGGACCGGCGGATATTGCACGGGTTCCCCCGCCCACGCGGGGATAGACCCCTCATATTCGGCACCGGTTAGGCGGTCAACCCGGTTCCCCCGCCCACGCGGGGATAGACCCCGGCGATAGAGGCCCAAAGATTCACAAGGCACGGTTCCCCCGCCCACGCGGGGATAGACCCAGATCCGAAGTTACTTCCTTGTTCCTGTACGTGGTTCCCCCGCCCACGCGGGGATAGACCTCGGCCCGGCCTCTAGCACCCTAGGCACGGCAAGGTTCCCCCGCCCACGCGGGGATAGACCCTACCTCACCCAAAGTCAGGAGGTGTCCCTGACGGTTCCCCCGCCCACGCGGGGATAGACCCGAGACCTTCGACTTGGTGACGTTTGGCTTCGAGGTTCCCCCGCCCACGCGGGGATAGACCCGGCAACGCCATCGAGGCGACCGGCCGCGTCCTGGTTCCCCCGCCCACGCGGGGATAGACCCCCCGACGGTGACGGTGACGGCACTTTCCAGGAGGTTCCCCCGCCCACGCGGGGATAGACCGGGACAAGAAACGTTCCGCAAGCTGGAACTGGGGGTTCCCCCGCCCACGCGGGGATAGACCCGTCAAGAGGCCCGGCAGATTCAATCTGCCGGGGGTTCCCCCGCCCACGCGGGGATAGACCGGGACCTGCGCCATCGGCCAGGAGGTGATCGCCGGTTCCCCCGCCCACGCGGGGATAGACCTTTCAGGAACGCGGCCGGCGGCACTGTCGCGAGGGTTCCCCCGCCCACGCGGGGATAGACCGCTCCCCCGGTGCCTCCTTCGCTCTCTTGACCCGGTTCCCCCGCCCACGCGGGGATAGACCGGGATCGGTAATCCTCAAGGGAAACTATACGCAGGTTCCCCCGCCCACGCGGGGATAGACCCAGGATTATACGACCGAGACCCATCAGCTGGCGGGTTCCCCCGCCCACGCGGGGATAGACCTTGGAAAACCGCCTCTTGAACCCGGGGGCAATCACTCTATAATGACGTTGTTGGGAGCGATGGGGCAGCCGGTGGGACACTTTCCCACGATGGCGCAAGAGCCGGACTTGTTTAAGTCAAGCCGTCCCTATAACACTCACATAGAGCCGGACGGATAGCGTCCATGCTTCCCCGGTTCGGATTGGATGGCGACCCCTAGCTTTGTCAGGGCGTGTGGGGTCGCCAGTTCTTTTTGTTCCTGCCGTACTGAGGTGGAGCCCATTATTTGGACAGGATCAGGGCTGAATTAAGTGAGAATCCCAACGCTCCTGCCAATGCTTGGATCCCCTTTTCCGGTGAATACCTCCTTGCACTAGAGTCCCCTTCTACGGCTTCCTGCTCCCCATGGAACACCTCGGCGGGAGTCCGGTAGCCCAGGGCCTGATGGGGCCTGAGCCCATTGTAGAACCTGAAATAGTCTTCCAGCCCCCGCTGGGCCTCCAGGACGCTGGCGTAGGCTTTCAGGTACACCTCTTCGTACTTCACCGTCCGCCACAGCCGCTCCACGAAGATGTTGTCTTGGTACCGCCCCTTGCCGTCCATGCTGATCCTCACGCCCCGGTCCTGCAGCACTTGGGTGAACTCCAGGCTGGTGAACTGGCTCCCCTGGTCGGTATTGAACACCTCGGGCTGGCCCTTGGTCAGAGCCTCCTCCAGCGCCGCGGCGCAGAAGCCGGCCTCCAGGGTGTTGGACAGCCGCCAGGACACGACGTACCGGCTGTGCCAGTCCATCACCGCCACCAGGTACAGGAAGCCCCGGGCCATGGGCAGGTAGGTGATGTCCGCGGCCCACACCTGGTTGGGCCGGGTGACCCTGACATTTCTCAGCAGGTAGGGATAGACTCGTTGCTCCGGCGCTGGCCGGCTGGTGCTGGGACGGCGGTAGATGGCCCGCAGCCCCATGGCCCGCATCAGCCGCTGCACCCGCTTCCGGCTCACCGGCATCCCCTGCCGCTCCAGCCAGGCCTTCATCCGCCTGGACCCAAAGAAGGGCGTCTCCAGGTACTGCCGGTCGATCTCTCCCATCAGGGACAGGTCCTCTGGCGATGCAGCCCGGGGACGGTAGTAGATGCTGGAACGGCTGACGCCTAACAAAGCGCACTGGCGCACCAGGGACAGGGAGGGATGCTCCCGGTCCACCATCTGCCGCCGCCGGGCCGGACTCATGGACCGGACCTCTCCGCCAAGAAATCCCGCTCCACCTTCAGCCGGCCGATCTCCTGGTACAGGCGCGCGACCAGGGTGGCGTCCTTCTTCGACTGCTGGTCATTGCCGTTGCTGAAGACCCCGGAGGCGCCCTCCGCAAGAGCCTTCTTCCAGGCCTGAATCTGTCCGGGGTGGACCTCATACCTGGCGGCCAGCTGGGCCACCGTCTCCTGGCCCTTCAGCGCCTCCAACGCCACCTTGGCCTTGAAAGCTGGGCTGTGTTTCCTGCGTCCTTGTGACATTTCCTGCTCCTTCCGACAGCAACCGCTGCCCTCAGTTTAGGAGCGGGACTCTCACTTAGCCACCTGTCCGAAATTCCGGGTCCACCTCATTGCTGACAACCCGACGGGTACGGTTCCACCGGCAACTCACATCCCTAATTCTGTCCGGGAAGCAACTACTACTGCGCAAGGGGATGTTTCCAGTGGTGTATCTCAGTTTTCAGATGCCCCTCCTGCACCCATCATCAAGACTCCCACAGAGCAGTTGGTAAGCGTTCACGACGACCGGGTTGAAGGGTTGGTAACTGAGTGGGAAAACGACCTCACGCCAATAAGGCGGGTATCGGAGTGTGTCGAGCAAGCGTTAGGTTTGGACCGGCCGTTGCTTCCCGAAGACCTGCAACTTCAAGCCAACCAGCCAGCCATTGTGAACTGTTTAAGGGCAGAGGTGGCTGATGAATAGTGTCAATGTTCAGGAACTTTAGGCCAGTAAAGGACGAAAATTTACAGAGTCTTTAGGCCAGTGGATTTACAGGGTCTTTAGGCCACCCTGGGAGCCAAAGCGGCGACCATTGCCCCACTTCAGGAGGTGGCGCGATGGCGTATCGGGAGGTTCCCAGAATGGAAATAGGAGAAGTGATCCGCCGCTGGCAGGCGGGACACAGCCGGCGACAGATCGCGGCGAGCACCGGACTGTCCCGGGACACGGTGGCCAAGTACCTGGCCGCGGCGCAGGCCGAGGGAATTGCTCAGGAAGGGCCGGCCCCCGGCGAGGAGCAGTTGAGCCGGCTGGCGGCTATGGGGCGAGTGGGCCCGCATCGGGCGGTGACCCCCAGCGACGATCTGCTGGAGCCGTGGGCGGACCAGATCTACCAGTGGATCACGGCCGACCGGCTGCAGATGACCCGCATTCACGAGTTGCTGGCGGGGCGCGGCTGCGGGGTGTCGTACCAGTCCCTGCGCCGGTTCATCATCAAGCGCAGTTGGAGCAAGCCCAGCAAGGCCACGGTGCGGATGGAGGACACTCCGCCGGGAGAGGTCGCCGAGGCGGACTTCGGCCGGCTGGGACTGATTGGGGATCCTGGGACGGGACGCCGCAAGGTGGTGTGGGCCATGCTCATCGTGCTGTGCCATTCCCGCCACTGCTTCCTCTGGCCCATGCACTTTCAGAAGCTGCCCGACGTCATCGCCGGTCTGGAGAGCGCCTGGGCCTTTCTTCGGCGGGATGCCCAGATACCTGGTCGTTGACAACTTCCCCGCCGCTGTGGTGGGGCCGGACCCGCTGGATCCCCGCCTCAGCCGGGGCTTCCTGGAGTACGCCCAGCACCGGGGCTTCTTCGTCGATCCCGCCCGGGTGAGACATCCCAGGGACAAGCCGAAGGTGGAGCGGGGCGTGCCCTACGCCAGGGAACGCTTCTTCAAGGGCGCCAGCTTCGACGGGCTGGCCCACATCCGGGCCGAAGCGCCCAGGTGGTGTCTCCAGGTGGCCGGCAGGCGCATCCACGGCACCACCCGCAGGCAGCCCCTCCTGGTATTCCAGGAGGAGGAGCGTCATGCCCTGCTCCCCTGGGACGGTGTGCCCTACGAGATCGCCGACTGGCGCACCCTGAAGGTGCATCCGGACCACCACGTCCAGTGCCAGTTGGCCCTCTACTCGGTCCCATCGGCCGTCTGCCCGCCAGGGCAAAAGGTCGAGGTCAGGCTGGACAGCAAGCTGGTGCGCATCTACCACAAGGGACGGCTGATCAAGGTCCACCAGCGCCAGCCCCAGGGCGGAAGATCCACCGACGCCGACGATTATCCCGACTCGGTTTCCCGGTACACCACCAGGGTGCCGGACCACATCAAGAGCGAGGCGGCCAAGCTGGGGCCGGCGGTGGACGAATTCACCCAGCGCCTCCTGGGCGGCCCGCTGCCCTGGTCCCGGATCAGGCAGGGACACAAGCTGCTCCGCCTGGGAGAGCGCTACACACCCCAGCGCCTGGATGCCGCCTGCCGTAGGGCCTTGGACGTCGACCTCATCGATGTCCGCCGCCTGGAACGCATCCTGGTGCAGGCCCTGGAAGAGGAGACCCTGCCCCAGCTTCCCCTGCCCGCGCCGGCCGGCCGTTTCGCCCGCCCCGGCTCCGTATTCGCCCATGCTGATACCCACTTCAATGAAGGAGGCCAGTCATGACCCGCTCCACCGACCTCACGCCCCTGCTCAAGCGGCTCCGCCTGGGCACCATGGCCGCCACCTTGCCCGAGCGCATCGCCCTGGCCCGAAGGGAACAGCTGGACTACAACTCCTTCCTGGAGATCATCCTCAGCGACGAGGTGAACCGGCGGGAGAACCGGAGGATCGAGCTGCGCCTGCACAACGCCGGCTTCGAGGAGACCTGCCGCCTGGAGGACTTCGACTGGTCCGCGTCAATTACCGTGGACCGAAGGCTGCTGGACGCCGTCTTCTCCCTGGAGTTCCTCGACCGCCACGAACACGTCCTGCTGGTGGGACCCGCCGGCGTGGGCAAGAGCTTCCTGGCCCAGGCCCTGGGCTACTCCGCCGTCCGCGCCGGCCACACCGTCCGCTTCATCCATGCCGACGGCTTCTTCCGGGCCATGGCCCAGGCGAGGGTGGACAATTCCCTGGACCGTGCCTTCCGGTCCTTCCTGACCCCGGACCTGCTCATCCTGGACGACCTTGGCCTGCACCGGCTCACCGCCCAGCAGTCAGCCGACCTCTACGAGCTGATCCTCAACCGGCACCGGGCTTCCAGCTTCGTCATCACCAGCAACCGGGCGGTGGACGAATGGCTCAGCATCTTCGACGATCCCATCCTGGGCAACAGTGCCCTCGACCGCCTGGCCAACGCCAGCTACCAGATCGTCATCGAGGGTTCTAGCTACCGGGAAAGGCAGTCGCCCCACCGGAAGCTGCTGGGCCCGGGTGAGCAAGGAGGTGATTGACGGGCCAACCACAACCTGATATTCAACTAATCACTACGCCCCAGGGTGGCCTAATGTCCGTGAAAATCCCTGGCCTAATAACCCTGGAAATTGACAGAATAGAGCCCTTCTTGTACTCGTCTGTCTCGCCATTATTATGGGTCTTGCATCGGGCAAAAGTGTTAATGCTCAAGACTGTGAAAGGACAATTGAGGGTAATACAAACAGCCCTTGTAAGCAGCTAGACTACCTGGACGGCATTCAGCCCCCGGCCTTCCTGGTTGAACAGTTCACAGACAGCCAAGACCAATATACTTGTCAGAGTTTCTTGGAGTTTCGATCGAGCACGCCTTTGCAAGAACATACTTACCTCGCAGTTGCAGGGGGACCTAAGTTCTCGGAGAATAACAACGAACGCCCCTGGTCTTTGAGTGCTGATCTTACGACTAATACTTGGGACGACTATTTGAGCTTTCAAACGGCCGGCTCCTACTACTGGGGGTCTTCCGGTCTGGCCTATTTGGCAAACGAAAGCACTGTTCGAGTTAGATTAGGAATGCCACTTGGTTTGGATAGCCCTGTAGTTGGGACTCCTCAAGTCTTTCCTTACCTCGTCGTGGCCGTTCAATTTGGCGAAACGGGCAACAGGGGAGGCTATGTGGTAGTCTCCGATACGTTTAGACGCCCGGACGCAATCAACGATTACCAATTGCTGATGAACCAGTGCCTAGCAGGTATCAATAGACAATTGGAGTACGAGGGAGCCGTAGAAGAAGCGAGAAAGCAAGCTAGCGCCGATAAAGTGAGGGCTGAAACGGCTGCGGAAGATGCCAAGAACCAGGCCGAACTTGCAGCGATAGAGCTTGCTTCTGCCGAAGCAGCCCTGCTGGCAGCCGAAGAGCTTAA
Organism: Dehalococcoidia bacterium; assembly: GCA_965203675.1. Classification (GTDB taxonomy): domain Bacteria; phylum Chloroflexota; class Dehalococcoidia; order Lucifugimonadales; family UBA3495; genus CATOSK01. The sequence continues at coordinate 852,608 of CBDBDE010000002.1, forward strand.
CGCCGCGAAGCTGCAGGAAATTATCCTTGCCATCAAGCGGGAGGATGCAATTCGCTCGGCCTGGCAGCAGGTCATGCTGGTGCGAATGGCCGGGTTGGAGGAGCGCACCAAGATTTGGAACGAAGCGGTCAACCGTTGGGCCGAGGAAGACCTACAATTCTCCTCGGCTATGGATGCTCGAATCCAGGAAGTCGAGAGACTTCAGGCCCTCAACGCCGCTTTAGAACAATCTATGGCGGACCAGCGAAGGATACTGATTGCCCAACTGGAGGAACTGGAAGAGGCGGAGCAGGAAGCGTTGCAGAAGAGAGAGCAAGGAAACTAAATGAAGTTGGCAAAAATATCAGCTTTCGCCTGAGTGATTCCCGCGTTTTGGGTCTTGGCTGTCGATCCCTCGTTTGAATGTTGAGGAATGGATAGCTATGCAGCTTGGATAGAACCAGCAGTTAAGGTTAATCGGCTGTCTCGCGCCAATTCTGAACCAAGTCGTCAGGAATTTTCCTGTCGAGATGATAGCCCATGGAGATGTGCATAGCATCCCATATATCCCCAGCCGTGGAGTCATCCACAATCGTCACGTGGTCACGCTGCAGGGTCTCGTCCATGTGGTCCTTGATATGGCCGCAGCACAGCCGGGGCAAAACGGCCTCTGCAAGCCTACTCGGTGAAGCTCAAGCGGAAGGTCGACATCGCCGAGGACTCCATGGAATTGGTCACGATGAAGAACGGCCGCCCCGCTCTCAGGGGCGTAGCCGTCGAGGACCGGAGCATCAACGTGTTCCGCATCCTCGGCGCCGCCGAAGTCGACGAAGTGAGGGCGAAATTGGGCGGCAAGTGAGGCAGCGCTCTGCGGATATGGCCCGGCCCTGGCAGCGGCCGACGGCTCAACCACCGCAGCCCGCGCCCGGTAGGGCCCCGGGCCAGGCTGCCGGGGTATGCGTCCCAACCGGTTTGCCGGTTGCCCGCAGCCGGTGATGGGTATGCCTGCATCACCTGGGCCACGCCGCCCATCCTCAAGCTGCGCGCCGTTGCGATTGACCAACCCTGCCGCGCCTCGGCTGCTAGGCAGCCCACCACCGACGGCGCCCCAGCACGGTTCCATAGGCGGTGTTGAGACCCGTACCTTGCCGCCGGAGCGTTGCCGAGCCTGTTCCTCCGGCGGGGAAAAGGCGCATGTCCCTGACCGGTTGGACTGGGTGGTATGCCGGGTGACTGCACGGCCGTTGCTGAACAGCCGCCAGATAGCCCTTGCGCCGCCTGACCTTCCGGCCGGGCGGCTGAACGAGCGTAGCTGGGTGGGTCCGGGTCTTCTCCTGGCCGGGTGCCCGGCTCAGTAGGCGCCGGGCGCCGTCCCAGACGCGGCGCCGGACGTTTGGGGTTTCTCCAGCATCACGCCGTAGCCCCGCTCGTCCACCAGGTGGGTCACCGACACCTGCCCCCGGCTGTCGTACCCGGCGCGGTAGGCGTACTCAACTTCGGCGCCCTCGGGCACCCGGCCGCCGGTCCGAATGGTGCCGCCGCCCGGGCCGCCGGCGCCCTGCACCACCACGCCGTTGCGACGGCCCTTCTTCCAGGCCAGCACCTTCACCTCGGCGGGGACCACCAGCTCCGCCGCCGACGGTCGGAACAGGACCTCGTGCAGCCTCCTGAGCACGTCCCCCGAGGGCGTGCGCTGGCCGTTCATGATCAGGGAGAGATGGCCGGTGCTGATGCCCGCCAGCCGGGCCACTTGGTTCTGCGAGTAACCGTGGGCATCCATCCGGTCCCACAGGGTCCTGGGGTCCACGGTGGGACACTGGGCGGCTTCCACCTTCGCCGGCGCCTCCAGCACCGCCTCCACCTTGGCCTGGACGCCGGGGCTGAAGTGCCGCTTGCCGCGCGAGGCCATCGACATGTAGCTGCGGGACACTCCCACCCGGTCGGCCAGTTCCCCCACGCTCAGGCCCACCTCCCTGGCTCGCTCCCGGATGCAGGTGCTTTCCCCTTGGATTATGCCGCCCTGGCGGTAGACCACGCCCTGGCCGGGGACCTCCCCCAGGACCGTCATTGCCCGTTCCCGCAGCATGGGAGACCAGGGCCTGCTGCCGGCGGACACCTGCGACAGGTACCCGTAGCTGACGCCCATCCTGTCGGCCAGTTCCTTGAGGGTGAGGCCCTTGCGCCGGGCGGCGGCGCGAAGTTCGCTCTCCTGCTTGCCCTGGCCGTTGACCTGTCCGCTATTCGCCGAGCCGCGGTGTTCCTGCCGGTCCGGTTCCGCAGAATTTGCGGGGTTGCCGTTGACGTTGTTCCCAATCTTGGAGTCGATGCTGGTAGTAGCCTTCATGTCGCTTCCTCCGAAACGCAGAAAGCGGGGGACGGTCCCCTATCGGAAGGGACCGTCCCCCGCTTTGCTGTAAGCTGTGTGTTTTTTTGGTTGTCAGTGGCGGCGCATCCAGCCGCTATTCTGGTTTCCACGCCCCGCTCACGATTGAGCCGGGCCTGGGGTTTAACGCTGGTTCAACCCCTCCTCCAACATTCCGACGGAGGAGGGAGAAACCGGGTCAATGTTCGTGTCGTTCACCTCCTGGTCTTCGTTGTGGTCGTTGAATTGCCGGTCGTTGCCGTCGTAGTCGCATTGCGCCGGAGGCACCACTTCGTGCTACTGGGTTGCCACGGAGAACGCCGGAGTGGGGCTGAACCAGGGCGCACGTCTCCCAGGGTGGTAAGGATGAACGGCGCAGTCCAACGCCCCGGCGCAAGACGCACTGCGCCCAGGGCCGGGAAGCGCAATGGGAAAAGCAGGATGGGGATTGGCGAAGGGCGCACGTCTCCCAGAGCTTCAGTTCAGGGAGACTGGTGGTGGGGAGATCAGGCGAACGCAGCCCTGCCCGGCGGTCGCGTCATTGGCGACTGGACTAAGGGGAACCGCGATGCAACGTCAGGCGTCCGGCCTGCCGCTGTTTCCGACGAACTCACGGAGCGTGTAGACCCCCCAGCACCGTTGCTGGTGTTCAACAGCTATGCCGTGGTCGTGGGGAGGCAAGCGGAGCTATGTGCTCGCTCCATCTGCATGGTGAAGATTGCGAAGCGTTTCAACCGCTCCGCCGGTTGTACCCGATGAGTGCGGAAATCCGGGATGCCGTACTGTTTCTTTAAGCCACCTCCCTGACAATCGTGATGCGCCTGGGATAGGGGTTCCGCGCTTGGGTAGGGACACCAGGTGAAGTGCGACCCTGCGCTCCGGTGGGTCGTTCTTCCTGCTGAGACGTCGCGAGGGAAACCCGCGAACGCCTCAGCCTGGGTGAGAACGAAGCGCCGCTAAACGCTCCGCCACCGACGCCTGGCAGAGGAGGCGATCAACCTCCACCACCTGGCGGACGCCCGACGAAAGGAGTAGTCAGTTCCCATCACCGAACGGGTGCCCAGCGACCGGAGGGATCAGCTCCGAACCGCTGAACGGCGCCCGGCGGGAGAAGGACTTGAACACTCCAACCACCGGACTGGACCGGGAACGAGGGACTTGAACACCCCGTAAATCCGGTCCGCGCTGCTTACGAGGGACTTGAACACCCCGCAGCGGCAGCATTCCCTCTTGGGCCGACCCTTCCAGAGAGCGAATCATCCGTCAGGTCATACCCGGGCTCAAGGGAGACGCCCCCAGGTTTCTAAGGCGGGAAACACTGGAAAAGCCAGACAACGGTTGAATTGTCGCCCACTCCAGGCCCGTTGCATAGCCCCTTCGAGCACCCCCCCGGAAAAGTGTTCAGTTTTATTCAAGCAAAGTTCACTAAAATTAACTGAGCCTCCATCCCCCGCCCCTTCCCCCTACTTCCGCCACATCCCCCGGCCCCAGTACCCGCCGCAGCCGGTGCAGCATCTCCCGCCTGGACAGCTTGAGCCTGGTATCGCCCAGCGCCGCCCGCATCCTCCGGGTCGGCCGCCCGCTCATCCGCTCTCCAGGCTGGCCGTCGTCTCCGGTGGCCCACGCCCGGACCCGTCGCGGCCCGGCGGTGCCCCTTGTCGCACGCCAGCTCATCCCATAGGGCCATCAGCCGCAGCCGGAATGGGTCTTCGCTGCCCCCGCCCCGGTCGATGTCCCCCTGGTCCTTCGACATGATCTCTGCCTCCGGGTACAAAATGTCCGTTTCAGGTAGGGCCTTTGCACGCCGGCCGCGGTTTCCCACCGTACAAAATGCACGTTTCAGCTACGGCTCTTGCACATCCAGGCTGGAATGGGGGGTTGCGCCAAGGTGTTCACAACCCGGCGGCCGTTTCGCGCGGATTTACGCCTGTTTCAGCCTTGACCGCACCCTGTTCCCCCGCCGACACGAAACCAGAATCCCTGTACACCCCCAATGATGCGAAAGCGGGGCCGGGAACAAGGAGGCCCTGTGAGACCCCGCACCGGTGCGGCCCCCTGCGGGGGGTCTTTTCCGGCCCGTTTCTGGTTCACACTATCTGGCGGCGCAGGCGAAGGCGCCGATGGCCCAGACCAAGGAGAGAGGGGAACGACTTGACCCGGACACTCAAGACCCGGCCCGACCCGAAGGCTCCGCGCCAGTCCCCTGTGCCGGCGTCAACGGCGACCGGCAAAAATGCCACTTTTGAACAGGGGACATGCCACTCCAGCGCGCTTGGCCCAGTGGCAAAAATGCCACTCCCAGCTACGGACCATGCCACTCCGGTCTGGAAAATGCCCGCAAGTCCAGGTGTTCACTCCCATGGTCCTGTAGAGGGAGATTGCCCGCCATTTCAGCTACGAAACATCTACGAAATAGCCGACCGGCAAAAATGTCGCTGGCGTCAAATCCCTGTACACCCCATAGGCATCGCGCAAGGGGCCTCCAACACAGGGGCCTGTAGGCCCCCTCATATGATCCCCCCTACGGGCGGTTATGCCGGGGGCCTGGCTTGTTCACACTCTCTGGTGGCGTCGCCGATGATGCCGACGACCCAAACCGATACGAGGTGAACGACATGATCCTGGAACTCGAACCCCGGCACGACGCGGAGACCCCATCACACACGCCCAACGAGAGGACATGCGAAACGACACCGGAAGAAACAAGCCGGAGCTTCCCTCCGGCAGCCACCGGAAATCGGGCAACCGGAGACCCGGGACGGCAGGCAGGAAGACCCGAAGGGATACATCCTCGCAGCACACGGACGCGGAGCGGGAGACAATGCGGACGGGGCTGCGCATCCTGGCCAGGATCATCGCCCGCGCCCACCTGGAGCGGCAGGTTCACCGGACGCCGGATGAAGAGTAGACCAGCCCGGTCCTGGCTTATTACCAGCGTCGGGGGCTGCGTCGTGAGCGCGGCTCTGGAGGGCGAGACTGTCGCCGTCGCCGGCCGTCGCGCCGTCAACGAGACTGCGAACCGGCTCTATCCAACCGGCCGCAGGCATAAGGGGCGGGCGGAACCTGATTGCCGTTCCAACCGCAATGTAGGGGGACAGTGAAGCTTGTAACCGCTTCGCCAAGGAAACCAATAGGGAAAGGGACGCCGGGGACGCCTTGATGTTTCCGGTTGCCACCTCCTCGATTCAGTCAGTGAGGCAGGGAATCCGCCTTGGATAGGGATACCTGATGAAACGCACCGCGCGCCTCGGGGAATGTCCTTCGCAGACGCCCATCGGGAGAGCAACGCTCAATCCCTCCGGTCAATCCAACGCGGGCGGCCGTTCGGAGAGCAGCGCTCGATCCTGGGCGGCCGGTCCCGGGTCCAGGGACGGGACCCTCCAGGTTTCTAGGGCGGGAAACGCTGGAAAAAGCCTGACAACGCAATCAAGTATCCGGCCTTGATTAGCGCGCTGGCAATGCTTTCACCGCCCCGGCGCCCCAAGTGTTGCCTTTTGTTGACCCCAACTCTAAGCGCCAGCCCCGCGCCGCCTCTCGCAGCCGCCAACGCCCCCGCCGCTCCCTACTGCCACCGGCCCAGGGTCAACACCCGCCGCGCCCCGTGCAGCAGTTCCAGCCTGGCCCGCCGCCGCCGGACCCGCTCCAGTTCCCGGTCCCGCCAGGACCACTGCTCCCGCCGGTCCAGGCCTATCATGGGAGCCGTCTCCGACGGCAGGGTCAGCCGGTGGTCGTACAGCATGGCGATCTCCAGCTCCAGGATCCGCTCCCGCCGAGCCGTCCAGGCCAGTCCCCGGCCCTGGGGCGGGTGCCTCTCCCACAACTTCCGCCACTCCTCCACCAGGGGCCAGGCCGCGCCGTAGACCTGCTCGTCATCATCGGCAGGCTCCCTGGTGACAACGTCGGCATGGCGCCGCTGGGACCCGGCCCGCGAGGTCCGGGAACCGCCGCCGGGGGCATTGCCTGCGCCCTGCGCCGGTGACGGCCTACCCAGCCGCCGCTCCAGCCGCTGAAGCTCCTGGGCGAACTCCCTTCGCAGAGCATCGATCACCGCGTTGTCCACCTGGGCGCCGTTGCTGACGCCGTCGTTCGCCACAGCCAGCACTGCCGCCAACTGCCGCTCCAGCTCACCGACCCGCTGCTCCAACGCCTCGACCCTTTCCCCCTCCTCCTCCATCGCCGCCACCGCCCGCTCCAGCAGCATCCGCTCCAATGTCTCCGCCAGGCGCGGCGGCAACTCGGCGGCCCGCTGCCACCGCCACAGTGTCTTGCGGTCAACGCCGAACTGCTCCGCCAACTTCCCGGGCCCCAGATCGTTCACCAGGTCGTTGAGCAAGGCCCGCAGGCGCAGCTCCCGCAGGTTTTCGATGCTGGGGGTGCCATCCCCCGGCCATCCCGGTCGCATCATCAGGGCCACCTCCGCGCTCATGTTCCAAAATGCCCCAAGTCCTGTAGGGGCGTGCCCCAACACCCGTCAACTCCCCCTGTTCCAAAATGCCCCACTCCCTGCCTGGCCCTGCCCCATGCTCCTGGAACCGGCCCTTCCCGGAAAGTGGTGCCCGATTCCCCCCGCAAACCCCTGATTTCCTCCGTATTCAGCTACGAACCGGACCACCCGAGTCCCTGTCCCCAAACTCCAATCGCTGTACACGTCCATGACACCACATGGCGCCGGTCCGGCGTCAGGTCTTATAGGGGGGTTCATGCATGATTCCTGGTTCATGGGTGAATCCCCTTTCAAGGGGTTACCTCCGGTGCTGGCGCTCATCACACTGGACGGCAGAGAAAGTTCCGGCGGCAACCGGTCGCCGGTCGCCGGAGGAGGGTCAGGATGCGAGAGAACCACCGCAACGACCAGCGGAAGAGCCGCGCGGGCATCAACGCCGGGACCGTGCCGCCAGCCGGCACGGCGGAACACCGACAGGCCATGCGCGACGGGCTGCGCATCCTGGCCAGGATCATCGCCCGCACCCACCTGCGGCAGGTTCCCTCGGATGAGCCCGGACCAGAACCGTACACGGCAGACCGGCAATCAACACCCAGCAGCGGTCATGTATAATCGGCTCAACCCTCAACGGACTCCCGCCTTATCGTTGCCTCTGCTCAACGGGTATCACGCCATGGCCCAGACCATAGCCCAAGCGGTTGAACACATCAGGAACACCGTATTCGGGACCAACCCGGATGAGTCCGCCACCAAGCAGGGCGTGGTTCTCCGGCTGCTCAACCTGTGCGGGTGGGACCTGTTCGACCTTTCACAGGTGGCGCCTGAATACACGGTGGGGAACCGCCGAGTCGACTACGCCCTGATGCCGGGTTCAACCAACGCCGCGTTCATAGAGGTGAAACGGCTGGGCGAGAACCTGGCCAACCACCAGCAGCAGTTGCTGGAGTATTGCTTTCAGGAAGGGGTGAAGCTGGCCGCGCTGACCAACGGCCAGACCTGGCATCTCTACCTTCCCCTGCAGCCGGGAAACTGGGAAGAGAGACGGTTCTTGACCGTAGACCTGGCGTCTCAGGAACCCGGCGTAGTCGAACAACGGTTCATTGAGTACCTTTCCCGGGAGAACGTCGGCACCGGCAGGGCGGTCAGTCACGCCGAGGCCCTAGTTCAGTCGCAACGGCGAGGCGAGATTACCAACAGGGCCATCGTTGAGGCGTGGAAACAGATCATCGAGACCCCCGACGAACTCCTGGTTGAACTGGTCTCGGAGGCCACCGAGCGCATCTGCGGCTTTGCGCCTGACCCGGAGTTGGTTAAACGATTTCTGTCCCAGCGCGTTTCGACCGTGGGGGATGCGCCCGCAGTGGGTCCCCTGCCGATTTCATCGCCAGAAAGACGACGTTCCTTCAATCAGCAGCCAGCCGTTGATGGGCGGGGAGGCACCCTTCCGATCACCCTTGACCCGCCCAACAGCCAGGACTTCCTGGAGGCCCTGCTACTCGCCAGAAAAGCGTGGATTGAGGAGTTCTACGCCGATGGCCGGAAGGAAGTCCACCGCTGGGACGCTCCGCGCATGAGCCGGTCATCAGGCGTAATCAACAACCTGAGGAGCAGGGAGCGATACCGTCAGGGCAAGTGGCAGGAAATGGGAATTGCCAGCCTGCGGGTGAGCCTTACCCGTCCGAGCGGCTAAAGCGCAAGACGTTGACGGCGGCGACGCGTTATCCTCGCGCATTTTGATCTCCCCGTCGTGGGTTTCCTCAGTGCCCCGCTCGCCCCAGCGTTCCGCGCCCACCAACTTTGCCCCTGCCAGGGAGAACCGCGCCTGCCGCCCTGTAAGATACGTCGGTAACATTCTCCCGCTATCCCCAACATTCCATCGCAGGAGTAACAGTGATTCAAGAAGAACCCAACAGGGAATCCAATATCCAGAGGCGTCGTAGCCTCAGCAGTAAATTAACCGCACCGGAAAATCACCAACAATGCCAATTCGGCGGTAAATGCGGTGGACAACCAGTAGTGCAGGGGCACCTATGCCCAAGAACCTACCAACGAAAACTCGGAACGACAAACGAGATGAGGGTCTTCACGAAGCACCGAGCAGGAGGATTTCCACCCAAAGAGGGACTTCCCATGATTTGCGGCATAGGAGATGCTGCAACAGGTTACTTCACCTGCAAAGGCCACGAGGAGATGTTCACACCCGCAGACCGAGTAACCATCTCAAAGACAATGCCACCGCAAGACACGCTCGACCTGATGGCGCTGCGGAACATCATGCACAGGCGCTGGTGGCTCCAGCATTTGGCTAACGCGGCGGCAGAGATGGCAAGCCAAGAGCAAGAGGAGCAGTGGCTGGTCCTCAACGATATTCTGCGCCATAGCGAAAGCCAACTACTCCCGGTGCAGCTGGACATTGAACAATCCCTCCAGAACGATACCATCAAGTCACCTCTCAACCACCTGGTGTTCGCATCTGAGGGACGCCCTGTGCTGACCGCAGCAACGTTTGGCGTTGGCCTTAAAACCGACGAACGACAACCCGTAGGTGTCCTTGGACTTTGGGGAATGACAGTAGTGCCGGGACAGGGATACAACGCGGTTTGCCTACACTTCAGAACACAAGACGGGCCGCTGCCCCTTCAAACCGCACTACCCAACTTCTTCGACGAGAAGTCGAGGGTCAGCGCTACGGAAATGACAGGAGCGATATTGACTCAATGCGACGACGTGGTATTCAGCAAGGAATCCTGGGAGGCCCTGAGCGACCGACAAAAAGGCGCGGTAAGCCGCACCTTCGACAGGGCAGGCCAGCAACCGTACTTCGGCACAGACATATTCTCCGGATCAGAATGGGCACTCATCACCTGATATTGGGGCAGATGCAGTTTGCCTAGGGTCAAACTTGCTGGGTAACTGGCCCGAGGGTGAATGAGTGAGCGGAAATGGGACAAGCACGCAGCAGGTCCGGCGGCCACACGAGCAGCTAACGCGCCGGTGGGAACTGCGTTGCGATGGCACGCGCCCGGTCCGTTGTTCCTATGCGACCTGAGCGTGTTGAATAGGCGGCTGGGTTTCTGTTGTTCAGCAGCTACGCCGCAGTCGTGATGGAACGGTCAGAGCCGGCAATCAGCCCCAACCGCAATGTGAAGGGACGGCGAAGCTCGTAACCGCTCCGCAGAAAAACCGATTGGGAAAGGGACGCCGTGCTGTTTCCGGTTTCCACCTCCTTGATTCAGTCCTTGGGGCAGGGATACCGCCTTGGCTAAACACCTGGTGAAGCGATTGCAACACTCCAGAACCAAGATACAAGTTTTCTCGGCAAGAAGCACTGGCAAAAGCCTGAATACGTAATCCAGTATCCGGCACCGCTATGCCAGGGGCAAGGGTTTTGTCGTCATCGCGCCCAAAGTGTTCGCAAAACCCTAAGCGCGGGCCCGAGACGAAACCAGCCACCAACGTGAAGGCCACCGGCGCGTCGCCGTCCACGCCGCCTATCGCCACCACCGCCCCAGGGTCGGCAATGACATCCACGCCAACGTGGATTCCATCGTCAACGCCATCGGCCCTGTCCGCTCCCGCATCGCCGGGTTCGCCCGCCAGCCCCGCCCCAACCGCGGTGAAAACGCGCCGGTCCCGGCAGCGGGTCATCGTGTCATTTCTAACTTTGAAATGAGCCGACGAACTTCGTGACAGGGACCTGCCCCCGGTCGCAGAACGGGGTGTCAACCGATTCCGGTAGAGGGGAGTCCCCCACCGGTTCCCGCCGGCGGATCCCGTCCCAAGAGAGCGATGGGCAGTCGTCCTTGGCCATCACACCGTCCCGCACGGTGCAGAAACTGCAATCCAATCAGCGCCAACGCATTGACACAGAGCCGCGAAAAACTCCATCCCCGAACGCGCCCTCCCAGGCCCTGAAAACCACCCGATTCAGCTTTGGAAATGGCCCCGGTTGCACCCCGCGATGCGTTTCGAATCTCCTTACAGGGCTGCCACTGTGAACGTCGTCCCCCAGGGATTGCAGTCTGACGCGTCGACGGCGCCAGCGGCCCTAGGCGGCAGTTCAGCTTGGCTCACTTTAAAGTTAGAGATGATGTCAATGCTCTACGATGATGACCGCTTGAATGTCAATGCTCTACGATGATGACCGCTTGAACTGCTCAGGGAAAATGTCCGTTTATGAAGGACGTGACATTGAACCAGAGAGAGCAAGCCAGACTCCAGGTACTCAACAGTGTGATGGAATATCAACTGCCCAGGTCTCAGGCGGCCGAACTTCTGGGGATCGGTGAACGCCAGCTCCGGCGAGTCCTGGCGGCCTACCGGAGGGACGGGGCCGCCGCACTGGTCCACGGCAACCGAGGCCGCCAGCCCCGCAACACCATTCCCGAAGAGGTCGCCTCCGCCGTGGTCATCCTGGCCAGCGAGAAATACGCCGGCTTCAACCACAGCCACCTGGCCGAGGTCCTGGCGGAACGGGAGGACATTCACCTGAGCCGCCAGACGGTAAGCCGCCTCCTCAACCGCCACGGTCTGCCCAGCGCCAGGCGGCACCGTCCACCTAAACACCGGGTACGGCGTGAGCGGACGCCCCAGGAGGGCATGCTCCTGCAGATCGACGGCAGCCACCATGCCTGGCTGGAGGAGCGGGGACCCCGGTTCGTCCTGCTGCTGGCCGTGGATGATGCCACTGGGACGGTAGCGGGCGCCCTGTTCCAGCCCGAGGAGGACACCCGGGGCTACTTCCAGCTGATGGAAGGGGTCATCCGAGGCTATGGGCTCCCTCTGGCCCTCTACATTGACCGCCACGGGGTGTTCAAGTTCAACGGCAAGCCCAGACACATACGCCAGCCGGTGGGGCCCACCCATTTCACCCGCGCCATGCAGGAACTGGGCATTGAGCAGGTCTTCGCCCGCTCTCCCCAAGCCAAGGGCCGGGTAGAGCGCATGGCGGGCACCTTCCAGGACCGGCTGGTCAGCGAACTTAGGCTGGCAGGGGCCCGCACCATTGATGAGGCCAGTAAGGTCCTGCGGGACTTCCTGCCCCGGTTCAACCGCCAGTTCCGCGTCCCGACCCAGCGGGCCCAGGTAGCCTACCGCTCCCTGGATTCATCCATCTATCTGGAACGGGTCCTCTGCTTCAAGCACACCCGCCAAGTGGCCAGGGACAACACCGTCAAGTTCCAGTGGCGTACCCTGCAGTTGCTTCCCAGTGAGGAAAGGCCCAGCTATGCCGGCGTCAAGGTGGAGGTCCTGGAGCGCAGCGACGGACAAGTGATGGTCCAGTATCAGGGGGAAGTGATTGCCCACCGGGAAGCTCCGCCCAAGGCGGGAGCGCTGCGGGCCGCCCAAGGGGCTCTCGCGCCAACTCCGGAACTGGCCCAGGTGGTCAGGAACCTGAGCCAGCACGGCCTCTCCAGGTCGCAACTCCAACGCCTGGCCGCTTTGGGAGCACCCGTCGACCAACCTGCGAAGGATGAGGACCGTCCCAACACTTACACTCCGCCACCCAGACAGGCTACCCCGCGCAAACAGGCCCTGTGGAAAGCCGTTCACCACGCCAAGCTGCAGGGTCTCTCCCTCAGAGGCATTGCCAAGCAATTGGGTGTTTCCCGAAACACAGTCAGGAAGTACGTCGACCTGTCCGCTCCCCCAATCAACCCTTCTCGTCGACGGGCTGCTTATTTAGCTACTCAGGACAAGACCAACGGACATTTTCCCTGAGCACCTAGCCGGACATTTTCGCTGGACAACAACAGAGATGACACCAGTTCCCACCCGCGCTCTTCCGCCGCGGCTGTCCCGCCGTTGGCGCCCCGTTCATCGGTTTCCCCGCCTGGCTTCTCCCGCTGCAACTTGTCCCGCAACTTGCATTTTCCTGCAACCGGCCCCTTACAGAAAGTGTTCGCCGTTTTTGGCCTGCAGGAGGTGATTTTCCTGAAATTCAGCCTTGAAATGGCCCGGGTCTGCAACTTGCGTCAAAACCACTTTCCTGTACAGCCCCGTGACGTCGGATCGACCCCGGGACGTGAGTCCGCGCCGCCCCTGCCGAGGGACAACGCGGTTCCTCCCTGCACCTCAAGCCGGCATCAGCCCAGGAGCACCCACCAGCGGGAGAAGTTGTAAACAGGGCTGCCGAACAGCCTCAACAGGCCGGCGGGCGGGTCCACCAGGGTAGCTAGGCCGGTGGCCATCCGGCCAGGAACAACATGCGTGCCAACGCCTCCCAAAAACGCCGTTACCCGTATCCCCTGCTGTGGCTTGAGAGCAACCGGCGGTGATACGTTGGGATTGTCCACAGTGGGGTCAGTCCCGGCTTCTCACTCCGGCCGGGGGAGGGAATCATGTCCATGCTGATGCGTCTGGTTGCGGCCTACCTCGTGCTGGTGGCGGTGGCCGTTGCCGTCCACTTCATCATCACGCCCCTCTACCACCCGGGCGGGGACGCGCCGTTCCCGGTGTGGGACGTCCTCAACTGGTTCATGGGCGCCGGCATGATCATCACCGTGATCGCCGCCTACCTGGAGAAGCAGCGGAGCGACAGGGACGCCGGCCCCGACCTGAAGCGCTACCTGGAGACCAACGCGGTCTTCTACGGCGCGGTGGCCATCTTCATCGTGTTCTTCTGGAACTGGTTCAGCAGCCTGGACCCGGACAACGCCCCCGACGGGCAGATGTGGATCGTCATAGACACCATGATGCCCATCGTGATGGGCGTCGCGGGATGCCGCCTCTGGCGCAACGCCGGAGCTTAGGGGTCGCTTCGGCCTCGTCCTGACTTGGGTAGGTCTCGCCGCCACGCCAGGCGGGCTTTTTCGAAATAGCCTTGTCCTGGCCGCACTCGCTGCATCGCCATCACTGCCAGTTGCTGCCGCACCAGGGAGAGCCCAGTGCAGCATTTCCAGACTGGCGCGTCTGCTCTGGAGCTAAGCCGGTTCCCCCCAGCGCCATGACCACTGCTCCCGCCGGTCCAGTCCTCCGAGGGGCGCCGTCTCCCGGGCGAAGGGTCAGGCCGAGCTCGTCCCCAGGCAGCCGGGCCATCAGCCTCAGTCCCGGCGGTCGCCGCGGCCTGCGGTCCTGACCGGAATGCTGCCGTTGTGCGAACCCTCGTCCTTCCCCTGCAAACTTGTCGTTTCCCCCTCGGCGCCGGCAGCCCGGTCCCTCCTGACGCCCGCAAACTTGCTGTTTCCCTGCGTGGGTCTTGCTACTCCTGCTGCAACCGGCCCCTGACAAAAAGTGTTCGCTGATCCGGTCCTGTAGAGGCTGATTTACCGGCTATTCAGCTTTGAAATACCTGCATATGCAAACTTGCGCCCAAACTGCTTTCCTGTACAGCCCACCCACTGTAAAACCGGCCTCGGAGCGAATGCAGTCGGCGCTTTCCGCCCAGGCCGCCGGGCTGAGAAGTCTCGGCCCAGCGGGCGGCCAACTCCGCCGCCCACCGCCACGTCAACCACCATCCGGGTATGCCGGAGGGCCGGGAACACGGTCGTCCACCGAACCCAGACCCGCCGCCAGCCCGTCCCAGGCGTCAACAACCCGCACGTCCCGTCGGCGCAGGCTGACCGGTCTTGTCGTACAGCAGCCTCGCGCGGACCATGCGCTTGCTCCAAGGCAGCGGGGCGTTCACTTCCCAAAAGGGAAATCAGTCCACGATTTTCGGAACCGGCCCTCACCCTCAAGTGCTCGCAAACACGGGATTTAGGCCCGATTTCTTCCATGTGATTGCGTTCAAAAGGGCCGAAAAGTTCCCAAAAGGGAAATGCTCCAAATTCTTGTACACGGGTATCGCATTATATTCGGGCTCCAAAGGCATTCCGGCCATCCCCGGGCATGTTCAGACCCAGCAAACAGACTCCGCATCTCGACCAAGGCCCGCAACGTTTCCCAAGGCTCGGCCCACGCCGACGCCGCCGGTCCGGCCCCAGCTTTTCGAACCAGCCTGACTCCCTTCCTGCCCCGTGCCCGGTCTGTTACAGTGATGCCCGGAAGGCAGACAGATGGGTCAGGTCCGGAGGCTGCCGAAATGAGCGCCTCAGCCACAACGTTACCCACGAAGCTACCGCTGGGCCGCGCGGGGAGAGTGCTGGGGCCGCTCCGAGAGTTCAACCCCGGGCGGGTGGAGACGATCCAGGAATGCGTGAGAGGGGCGTCACCCCCGGAGGATCGCCAGTGACTTCGAGTGGTACCTCCCAGCGCTGTCCTGAGGGCGATACAAGGATGGAGAGGGTCACCATAGTCGACGCCGGCTCCCTGTTTCCAACGAGGAGGGTATCGTAGCCCAACTCACTTACCGTCGTCTCTTGGTGCCTCGTCTACTTCTTGCCGGTACCTGTCCAAGATTGCGGGGCAGAATTGGGAGTGGCCCCCGGTGTGAAACCCGTTCCTGATCTCTCCTCCGAACTCAATTCCGACAAGTTGTGCTCTAAGCCAGGACATCCATTCCTCGCCTTTTGCCACCCTCACCATGGCGCCCAGAAGGATGAGTTGCAAGTCATCGTAGTACCTCATGCAAACCCGGGCGTTGTGCCCCAGCTCTGCGTCTTCCGATACGCCCATACGAACGTAGGGGTCTATTTTCAAGAGGAACTCCCCTGGGCGGAGCGTGTCCGCTGTCATCCCGCAGTAGGCCTTTATCTCCTTAGCATAGCTCGCCGACAGCTCGAAGAGGAAAAGAGTGAGCTTTGTGTCGTGGCTCTGGTACGCCTCCCTGCTTACAGTCTTGCGTATGCTGTCGTAAATCGCGCACCACTTTTGAGCTACCTCTGTGGTCGTCTGTGTTGGCGTTGGCGGGTATAGGTTCAGTGTTGGTTTCGCCTGCATGGGGGTTCCCTTCTGGTACTGGACCTGGGCCCTTGCCGGCTCCGATGTGGTCAGCGTGACACGTATATCACGCGGGTGGGGCTTATCGTCGCTGTCGCTGCAGCCGACAGCACCTGTCAAGGTCAGCGTGGCGGCCGACAAGACCAGCAGGGCCCATATCCACATAGTCTTCATCAATTGCTGATCTCTTGTCTTTTGCAATAGGAGCATGCGCTTTCTATCAGCACCGGAAAATAATCTACGCAGGCGCCGTTGGTCTCTTATGGAAGGCATGTGCTCAACCCGCGAGAGTATTGCCGGGCGAAGGTCACCTATTGGATCGAAGCGCTCAACCCTTGGTCCGTTCCGAGGTAGTGCAGCAAGCTTGAAATCCAGCCTGTTGCCTCAGGATAGGCCTGCAGGTCGAGCACAAACTCCTGACCGGGTCCCCTGCGCTGGACGTAGGTATGGTCTTCATCGTGACGCCAGAGGCGCCGGGGATGACAACTCAGGGGAGCCCTGGCATGTCCGGGAAAGAACCATCGTGGAAGCCGCCATTCTGACGCCGAGCCTCCACACTCACTTAGCGACAGGTCCGCCCTGTATTGGGAAAACACTCCTGCACCCGGAACCTTGGCGCCGTCGCCCAGGTCTATCTCGTCGGTAGCGATATAGAGCGTATTTCGGCGGTCGTAGGGGAAACTGAAATGGCAGTGATAGCTCGCCCACCGGTACTCCTCATCACCTCTAATCCCATCCACCCTGCAGACTTGGCCAGCCTGGAGCCAGCCCCACAAGACATGCTGCTTTGGCGCGGCCCTAACGAACTGCCATCCCTTTCGAGTCATCTCCACACGCCGGAAAAGCCCGAAGAATAGGAAAAGATCCCCGACGCTGAAACCCTGCTTTTCCAGGTGACTCTCAGGATTACCCGTCTGTCCGAGCATTCCCCTCCAGCCGTCAAGGCGGGGCATCGCTTCCGGACGGATGTCCGGGTCCACTCCGGCTAAACTCCACTCGTCGATGCGACCCCTGGTGAGGTCACGGACCACTTCTCCGATGTTTATATCCCCAAGATGCAGGTCCCCGTAGCAAATCGGTTCCTCATAGTCATCGCCGGGGATAGGCAATGAAAACATCGTTCCATCGGGAAATATAGGGCTGGGGCAGCCTCCGTATTTACTGTCGAAGCCCTTTCTGCTGATAGACATTTTTTTCGGTTTCATAACCCTCCGTTGGGCAAGGGCCGGGATTGTCGGGATCCGCCCCCTCTGGTCAGGAACCGTGGTGGCCCAGCCGCTCTTCCAGCTCCCAAACACGGGCCTCGGCGTTGTTGGCTCGGGCAATTTCGGCGTTGCGATTAACCTCGGCGTGGTCTGCGCGGGTGAGCTCATTCTCAAGGGTGGCGATGGGTAGGCCCGCGGCCGGGTCGCAGAACGCCAACTTTCCATCTTCCCAGCGGAAATACAGACCCAAGACCGGGCTGTACCTTGCAGACTGCCATCTGGGACTTCTTCAGTCCCTATGGGGATGTATTCGTCTCCCTCCAACCGGTCCCCAGCCAACCGGGCGCCGTGCCACTCGCCCGCCGGGGTATGGCCGAACCGTCAGTACTCCGGTATGCCCTAGTCGACGGTATTCCAGGCGCTTGTCCTCGGCATCAATTCGCCCGGTTAGGTATTATGCAATCTCCAGCACCAAGTCCAGCGGCTTCCCCTGCTCCGAGATGACGTACCCATTGGTCTCCCGGTATGCCCCTGGGTCCGCGTCGAAGGCCACCAGCAGGTCGGGGTAGTGGCTGCCCGCCATGCTCCGGGTAGACCATACCGCCAGGTAGTGCTCTCCCGAAAAGATGATGTTTTCACTCCCGCCGGGCCGTTGGGCAATGAGGTGCCGCTTCAGGTGGTGGGCGTTGCCGGTCTCGGCGTGATGGTCGAAACTGCGCTCATGTCGTCGGGCTGGCGTTCGGGCGGGTCTGGCAGCCGGAAACGGCTCATGGCTCTGGAATCTCCGGTGGTGGCTCCGGAGGCAGCCATGTCGCACCTGGCAACCAACGGCGAAGCCGTCCTGTTCATCAGCAAGCCGTCGGGCTGGCGCCACCCGCTTCGGCTATCTTAATGGAGGGATTCCACGGTTGATATTCTACACCTACCGGCGATTCCGGGGCAGCAGAGCCTGTCCAGTGAGAAAGGGGAAGGGTCGGATATATCAGGGCAATCAGGGGAGTGCGCTACTCTGCGAGGGTCCTCCAGGTGGCAGCCGAAGTCCAGCGCCCCGCGCCCACTGGCAGCCCCGACGGGTTTCCCGGGTATCCCCGGCCTGTTGAATCGCGCCAACCGCCTTCCCGTATGCCGGTACCGACACTTGCCTGGTGACCGGCGGGCCTCTCGTCTGCTACGCTGGATACAAGAACGTCTCCGACCAAGAGCTGGTCATCAGCGTCCTGGCCGCGGCGTGTGTCCGCCCAGGAGTTGATAGGTCCATGTCAATGCTGGGTTCGGATAAGCCGACTTTCCTGGCATCATGCAGACTCTTCCGATTGTATGCTCCGGTCCCATGAGGATTGATCTGCGCCAAGAGACTCGCCAAGTGATAAATCAACAGTGTTGAGGGATACATCTGTGAATCGCAGAACTAGAATGCAGTTTTTCGCAGTAGCTTTGCTGTTGAAAGGGCTAAGCGACCCTGAAGCGGTGAAACGAATAGGGAAAATATATTCTTCCTTGTGCCCAGGGGACAAGGCAACCGGACTGCTCCTAGGCTATAAGTTGGTCATTGAGGCTATGCTGTACAAGCAGATCGAATTGATCGTAACGTGTCCAGAGATACTGCATTTGCCGCCAGATGACGATCTGTACCGATGGTGGTCAAATCGGGAAGATCAATCCGCTCGTCGCTTTCACAGGGTTGTAAATGTACAGAATCATTGACCCGGTAAACGGGGAAAATTGACAAGGTCATTGACCCCCTATTGACCCCCTGATTTACAGAGTCATTGACCCACCCTGGGAGCCAATCGGCGACCATTGCCCCACTTCAGGAATGAGGTGTGGCGATGGCGTACCGGGAGGTCACCAGAGTGGAGATACAGGAAATCATCCGGCGCTGGCAGTCGGGTGAGGGATACCGCCAGATTTCATCGGGGACCGGCGCATCGCGGAACACGGTGCGCAAGTACCTCACCGCGGCCAAGGCCGGGGGCATTGCCCGAGACGGCCCCGCTCCCACCGCCGACCAGCTGAGCCGGCTGGCGGCCCTGGGCCAGTCGGGGCCCCGGCAGGCGGAGACACCCAGCGAGGAATTGCTGGCTCCGTGGGCCGACCAGATCCACCGGTGGCTCACCGGCGACCGGCTGCAGATGACCCGCATTCACGAGTTGCTGCTGGCCCGGGGCTGCCCGGTGACCTACCAGTCGGTGCGTCGTTTCATTCTGACGCGGAACTGGCGAAGGCCCCGCAGGATCACGGTGCGCATGGAGGATACGCCGCCCGGGGAAGTGGCGGAGATGGATTTCGGCCGCCTGGGCCTGATCCATGACCCCGAGACCGGCCGCCGCCGCGTAGTGTGGGCCCTGATCGTGGTGCTGGGCTACTCCCGGCACAGCTTCCTGTGGCCCACCTGCAATCAGAAGCTTCCTGACGTGATTGCCGGCCTGGAATCGGCCTGGGGCTTCTTCGGCGGCATCCCCAAGTACCTGGTCATCGACAACTTCCCACCGGCGGTGGCCACGGCGGACCCCCTGCATCCCGTCTTCACCCGGGGCTTCCTGGAATACTCCCAGCGCCGAGGCTTCATCGCCGACGCGGCCCGGGCCCGCCATCCCAAGGACAAGCCCAAGGTGGAGCGGGGCGTCCCCTACGCCAGGGAACGCTTCTTCAAGGGCGGTGATTTCACAGACCTGGCCGACGTTCGCTTCCAGGCCCAGCGCTGGTGCTCCCAGGTGGCCGGGCTGCGTATCCACGGCACCACTCGCCGGAAGCCCCTGCAGGTCTTCCAGGACGAGGAACGCCAGACCCTGCTTCCCTGGGACGGCGAGGCCTACGAGATCGCCGACTGGCGCGAGGCCAAGGTCCACCAGGACCATCACATCCAGTGCCTGCAGGCCCTCTACTCAGTGCCTTCCTCCCTGTGTCCCCCAGGCCAGAGGGTGGAAGTTCGGGTGGACAGCAAGCTGGTGCGCATCTACCACCGGGGCCAGTTGATCAAGACCCACCTCCGTCAGCCCAGGGGCGGCCGGTCCACCGACACCGCCGACTACCCCGCCGAGCTTTCCGCCTACACCACCAGGGCTCCCGACGGCATCAAGGCCAGCGCCAAGGACCTGGGGCCCGCCGTGGCCGAGTTCGCCGAGCGTCTCTTCGCTGGTCCCCTGCCCTGGGCCAGGGTCAGGCAGGGCCACAAGCTGCTGCGCCTAGGAGAACGCTACACGCCCCGGCGGCTGGATGCCGCCTGCCGCCGGGCCCTGGAGGTGGACCTCATCGACGTCAGACGCCTGGAACGCATCCTGGTCCAGGCCCTGGAAGAGGAGCCCACGGCCCAGGCACCCCTGCCGCTGACCCAGGGCCGCTTCGCCCGCCCAGGATCCGTCTTTGCCCAGACCAACCAACACCGCCGTACGGGCTTAAGGAGACCGACATGACCATGACCACCGATCTCACACCCCTGCTCAAGCAACTCAAACTGGGCGCCATGGCTGACACCCTGACCGAGCGCATCGCCCTGGCCCGCCGGGAGCAACTGGACTATGCCTCCTTCCTGGAAATCATCCTCAGCGATGAGGTCAACCGTCGGGCTCACCGCCGCATGGAGCTGCGCATCAGGGCCGCCGGCTTCGAGGAGACCTGCCGCCTGGAGGACTTCGACTGGACCGCCGCCATCACCCTGGACCGAAGGCTCCTGGACGCCGTCTTCTCCCTGGAATTCTTGGCCAAACACGAACACGTCCTGCTGGTGGGGCCCGCCGGCGTCGGCAAGACCTTCCTGGCCCAGGCCCTGGGCTACACCGCCGTCCGGGCCGGCCACACCGTCCGCTTCCTCCACGCCGACAACTTCTTCAGGGCCATGGCCCAGGCCCGGGTGGACAACTCCCTGGAGCGGACTATCAGGTCCTTCCTCTCCCCGGATCTGCTCATCCTGGACGACCTGGGGCTCCACCGCCTCTCCGCCCAGCAGTCCACCGACCTCTACGAGTTGATCATCGGCCGTCACCGGGCTTCCAGCTTTATCATCACCAGCAACCGGGCTGTGGAGGAGTGGCTCAGCCTATTCGACGACCCCATCCTGGGGAACAGCGCCTTGGATCGCCTGGCCAACGCCAGCTACCAGGTCGTCATTGAAGGATCCAGCTACCGGGAGAAACTGTCACCCCACCGCAAGCTGCTGGGCGACAGGGGAGGCGATTGACCCTATGTCCAAAACCTGATATTACTCGTTTCACCACGCTCCCAGGGTGGGTCAATGACTCTGTAAATCCCTGGGTCAATGATGTTGTAAATCGACACAGGGTTGCCGAGGGAGACGCTCCAACGTCCACTTGTGTCGCCAACTATATCAATGATCTCCTGCTGCGAGTAGTTCGTACCGGTAATCGGTGGAATGAATTGTCTGAAGTCTCCGCCGATGTCTTGGACTTCGCTCAAGTGGTTCTGTCTTTGGCTGGGAATTGCCGTGTAGCTTCTATCAGAGGGACCCATTCTAACGGGAACCCAGATATCGACCGGGCCCTCAGTCTTTGCGGGGGTGAATACCTGCATGACCTTCTCTATGACCAGGTGGACCGCACGCTATCCCACGCATTTGACTACACAGCCAATGAAAGTCTGGAGTGGGTAGAGGGCAACATACTTGAGGATTTTGGAATATCCGAAGTCGAAACTTCTAGGGATGTTGTTGAAAATTGGCCGCATAGGCGGCGTGGCCTACGAAGATTCTCGTTCTTGGGAATCAATGCGGCGGCGGTGACTGCTCTGCAAGAATTGACGACCCAATATCGGGATTTTCCCCTTGACGAAAGTCGCGTTCTGTCCGCCGAGGAGTTGTTCGGAATCATGCTTGGAGATTTCCAACCAGGCAGGTGGCCTAGCATGAGATACGGCCTAGATTTGCCTAACCAGGTGCCGAAGACAGAACTTGAGAAGATCATGCTACGGGATGATTCCCCCTCAGATGTGCAGGAACGCCTTAAGAGCTTGCTCGGAAACAATGGGTTTCTGGTGAGTGGAACAGGCAATGACGCCGAGTTTCACTTTCGAGTCCTCATCGAGGGTCTAGCCAAAGCTGGGACCAAAGAGACGCCAATTGACGTGCTACAAATTGAGCATGCTGGCCAGCCTGATGACCCTCACCCGCCCGTATCCCTGGCCGTTCGGGTGGGGTCTGATTGGCAGGTGTTCTACTACATAGACGCCGTCGGACGCATGAAGTCCCGGATTTGGTCGTTTCTGGCTGGGATGGGAGACCGCGTTGCGATAACACCAATCAAGGGTGTCAAAACCGGATTCTTGCTCAGCCTTTGCGACAGGCCATTTCAATACGTTTCCCGACAATGGAAATCTCAAAAGGACCTCAACTCTCACCTGAGAGGAGTGATACCCGAGCTACTCGCGAGTTTGCTGCTCGTCCGTCTTGGTTATTTCCCTGTCAGACCTTCTCTGACATTGAGGGACAAAATGGAGTTGGACGCGGTGGGCTACAAGGAGTCAGCGGAAGGCGGCGAGTGCAAGATCGTAGAAGTGAAAAAGCCTTCTACTAACCGGATAGAATTGCAGAAGGAAATCAAGGCGTTCGTGGGCAAGATTCAAGCCATTCAACGGCATAGTGCTGCGGTTGATGAAGCTCTGGGGCGTCCCGGTTCCATTGACACCGTGTCGGGAATATTCATTTCAATGGCTGAAATCGGAGACCTAACCGACGGAGCATCACACGCCTCCGGGCCGGCCTCGCGTCTCTTCGATACTGCTGGAACAAGAGCGGAGTTCAAGGCATTCATCGACAGTCTCCAGCAGTTCGAGTTCTGGGATTACAACCGTTTCAAAAAGGAATTGGAGGCAGCAGAACTTCCGGACCTCCCAACCAGGTTGCTTGAAGGAGCCAAACTGACTTGGATGCTTCAAGATACCAACCTAGATGAAGACTTTGGTGAGTGGGATGCGCTCCAGAAAGCAGTAGAGGATGACAATTGGCTTTGGCCAGACAGCTCCGAGGCGCTGAAGGACAGATTGGATGACTTTCTTAGGGGGTAGTTGATGGCATGCCGGGACGCACCATTGGCATACACCGGGAAGCATCTAATGACTATGCGGCGTGGACTGAGCGTCCTGGCTAGGATCATCGCCCACGCACTTTGGGGCGCCGAGCGGAGCAGAAAGTTGCTGCCGCCGGCTCCCGTCCGGAGTCAGCAGCCTGGGAACGAGCGATTGCCAACGCCGGAGACCGAGTTGGTTGACACAGGCGCACCGGTGCTCCAATCTCTCGGTAAGACTGGATGATAAAGGTGCAGCCATGCCAAGAACCACCAAGACCATCACCTTTTCCCTGCCGCCGGAAATGGCGGAGCGGCTGGACCACGCCATGCGGGGCCAGGGCCGGTCCCGGAGCGAGTTCCTGCGGGACGCCGTAGTGCGCTACATCGAGGAGTGCGAGTGGCGGCAGTTGCTCCGATACGGCGAGGAGCGGGCCAGGGAGCGGGGCATAGGTCCCGAGGACGTGGCGGGGCTGGGGGAGGAGTACCGGAGCGAGGCGGGCCAGCCCCAGCCGTGAGGGTTGTGCTGGACACCAACGTGATCGTCTCCGGCCTGAACTTCCCCGGGAACGAGCGGATGGCGCTGGAGCTGGCCCTGCGTGGACGGTTCGAGCTGTTCCTGTCCTGGTTCATTCTGGGCGAGGTCTCCGGGGTGCTGACGCGGAAATTCGGCTGGGACCAGGAGCGGGCGGTTCGAGCGATCACCACTCTTCAGAACGCCGCCTCCATCGTGGAACCGCCTCGCGTGGCCGAGGTGATAGAGGGCGGCCACGCTGGCAACCGCATCCTGGAATGCGCCGCAGCCGCCAACGCCGACTGGCTGGTGACGGGAGACCGCCGGCACCTGCTGCCCTTGCGGGAACACCGGGGCGCCGAGATCGTCAACGCCCCCCGCTTCCTGTCCGCGTTGGAGCAGGTCGGTTAGCAGGCAGCCGGCTGCTCCAACCCAGCTGCCGGCCGGGCAGCGTTCCGCTTTGGGTGGTCTGGTCAACTGCAGACCGTCGGTGGATTCCCGCTTTCAACGAAAGAGCGGCAGCTTATTCCGAGTGCTGAGGGACTGTTGCCATTGAAGAGGCCGGAATTACTCGCCGGGGGTGCCGTTGACAACGCAACCGGGAACCGATCAGGTAAGCTATGAGCCGGATGAGCATTGTCCGCTTGCGGTGTCCGTCATCGCCAGTTTCCAGGGAGTGCTGCTGGTACTGACCCCGATGGTGACGGCGGTGACCACCACCGCCCTGGCGGCGGGGCAATCGGAAGCCTATCTCATCTGGGCCGCCTTTGCCGCCTTCCTGATCTGCGGCGTCATCACGGCCCTCCAGGCAGGCCGGGTCTGGAGGTTCGGCACGGGACACGTGCTGCTCACCGCTGCCAGCGTCTCCCTCATCGTCGTAAGCGTTCCTGCCCTGTCGGCAGGAGGCCCGGGCCTGCTTTCCGCCGTCATCGTCGCCGGGTCCCTTTCCCAGTTCGCCCTGTCCTTGTGGTTACCCCTGCTGCGCCGGATCATCACTCCCGTGGTCACCGGCACCGCCCTGATGCTGCTGGCGGCAACGGTCATCCCCATCGCCGCAAACCGCGTAATCGTCCTGCCGGACGGCGCGATGCCGTTCTCCGGGCCGGTCGTCGGCCTCACCACCCTCGCCGTACTGGCCGTCCTGGGATTGCGGGTTGGGGGAGGGTGGCGGCTCTGGGTCCCCGTTGTCGCCATCGGCGCCGGCTGTGTCGCTTCCATTCCCTTCGGGCTGTATGACTTCCGGCTGGTTGCCCAGTCCCCGTGGGTGGGGATCCCCGGCGTCTGGTTCCCGGACCTGGAGGCGCCGGAGGTCTCGGCCGTCGTTGCCCTTCTGCCCATGGCCGTCATCGTGGTGATGATCAACGGCATCAAGAACATGGGCGACAGCGTGGTGGTGCAGCACCTCTCCCGCCGTTCTCCGCCCGCCACCGATTACCGCTTGGTCCAGGGGTCCCTGAACGCCAACGGGCTGGGGGTCCTGCTCAGCGGGCTGGCCGGTTCTCCGCCAACGACCATCAACTCCGCGACCAGCGGTTCCCTGGTGAGCCTCACCGGGGTCGCCAGCCGGAACGTCGGGTACATCGCCGGGGCCATGCTCGTAGCCCTGGCTTTCTCCCCCAAGTTGACGGCCTGCCTGTTGATCATCCCCGGCCCGGTCATGGGGGCCTACCTGCTGGTGGTCATGGGCACCTATGTCGTGGAGGGAATCCGGACCGTCGGACAGGAAGGGTTGGACCACAAAAAAGCGCTGATAGTGGGGCTGGCGTTGTCCTTCGGCCTCGCTATCGAGACCTCCGGCATCATCGCCAGTTTGCCGGACAATGCCTGGCTCCGGTTCCTGGATAACGGGCTTACCGCCGGCACCGTCGCGGTCGTACTGATGACCTGGTTCGCGGAACTCACGAGCCCAAGGGCAAGGCGTCTCCAAGCGCTGCTCAGCGAGGACGCCCTGCCGGAGATAGACGGCTTCCTGCGGCAGGCTGCCGCCAGGCTCAAGTGGGACGAAAGCGCCACGCAGCGATTGTGCGCCGCGGGCGAAGAAACGCTGTGGAGCCTGTTGCATTCCGAAGATGATGATGGACCCGATGCTTCCCGCCGCCTGACCGTCGTCGCCCGGCCGGACAACCGGGGTGATGGAGCTGGAGTTCTTTTCTTCGCTGGAAGGACAAAACCTGCAGGACCGGCTGGCGTATCTGAGCGATGAGGTCCCCCTGGAGAACGATGTGTCTTTCCGGCTGCTGCACCACTACGCCCAGTCCGTCCGTCACCAGAAATATCACGGTGTTGACATCGTGAAGGTGGTGGTCTCCGACCAACCCGGCGGGACGGCCGAGATCAGCTAGGAGGTCTCCGATCCGCTCACGCGCCACAATCCCGGTGCTGCCGAGGGGAAATGAAGATAATCCAGGAGGTGTGGGAGTGGTGCTGGGGCCCTTGGCATCCAGGGGCGGTTTGATTGGCCGGCCTTGGCAGCGGGGAACAGCGGACCCGGTCCACCTGACCAGCTATGGCGGCGCGGTCATCGAATCGGGCCTGGCGGTCTACGGGAATCCGCTTTCTGCCGGTGGTGGCACGTCCATCCTTGGGGCATGATCGACCAAACCAGCCGAAGGGAACGCTGCCTGATGACAGTTGCTCCTTGACAACGTCTGCCGGGATGTCCGATGATAGCTAGTAAGACTCAGTATTTATAGACAAGGCAAGAACGGAGCACAAATGAGAAAGCAGTTTCAACCCCTGACCCCGGCGGCCCTCTACGCCCGGGTCTCCAGCGACCGCCAGGACGTGGACCTGTCGGTCGCAGCACAGATGCGGGCCTTGCGGGACTACGCCAAGGCCAACGGCTACTCCGTGGCCCGCGAGTACGTGGACGAGGCCGAGAGCGGCCGCATTGCCGACCGCCCCCAGTTCAGGAAGATGATCGATGAGGGCGGCAAGGCTACGGCGCCGTTTCAGGTGATTCTTGTCTGGAAATTCAGCCGCTTTACCCGCAAGCGGGAGCACGCCGTGGCCTTCAAGTCCATGCTAAGGCGCAAGGGCATTAGAGTAGTCTCCATCACCGAGCACGCCGACGACTCCCCCTCCGGCAAGCTGATGGAGGCCATCATCGAGTCCGTGGACGAGTTCTATAGCGAAAATCTTGCCGAAGAGGTGAGGCGTGGGATGCGGGAATCCGCATCCCGGGGCTTCTGGGTCTCCGCCTACGCTCCCTATGGGTACATCAAGGTTCAGGTGCAGGACGGAGCCAAGAAGCGCCCCAAGCTGGAGCTGGACCCGCCCGCCGACGGCGTGGTCCGCCGCATCTTTCAGTTGGCTTTGCAGGGAACCAGCACGCTGGACATCACCAAAACCCTGAACCGGGAAGGTCTCGTCGGCCCCAAGCGGGGCCGCTGGACCAAGACAACCATCCACCGCATCCTCACCAACGAAACCTACACGGGCACACTTGTCTGGGGAACCCAGTCCAAGGACAATGCGCCGCCGGTGCGGGTGGAGGACGCCTTCCCAGCCATCGTCTCCAGGGAGGAGTTCGAGCGGGTGTCTGCCATCCTGGTGTCCAAGGCGCCCAGCAAGGTGCATCCCCGCCGCGCCGCCAGCCCCTACCTGCTCAGCGGCATCGTCAAATGCGAGACCTGCGGCAAGGCCCTCTCCGCCCACGAGGCCAAGAGCGGGCAGTTCACCTACTACGTCTGCCACTCCCTGCTGAAGCAGGGACAGGGCGCCTGCGACACCCCCCGGCTCAACGCCAAGAAGTTCGAACGGACGATCATCGAGAACATCCGGGAGAACATCCTCACCGAGAGCAACATCCGTGAACTGGTGAAGCTGGTCAACGAGGAACTGGACAGCGTGATCAGGGAGCAGCGGGAGAGGGTGGAGGCCATCGAGGAGGAACTGAACGAGATACGGCGGCGGATGGACCGGCTGTGGGTGGCGGTGGAAACCAGCGACCTGGAGATCAACGACATCCTGCCCCGCATCCGGGAGCACCAGGAACGGCAGGAGAAGCTGGAGGTTGCCGCCGGCGAGGCCAGGACCATCCTGTCCATGAGAATGGCCGGATTGGGGGACGAGGAGACCATCGCGGCCTACGTGAGGGAGATGAGCGACTTCCTGATGGAGAGCGAGCTAACGGAGACGCGGGCCTTCATCAAGTCCTTCGTGAAGGAGATCGGGGTGGTCCCCGGCAAGGCGGTGATCCGGTACACAATCCCCATGCCCCAGGATAGCCCGATAAAGGGGAGGGACGCTCAGGAAATCACCCTGGACGCCCCGGTTCTGTCTACAGTAACGCATGGTGGGCCGGACTGGACGAAATCAAGAACCGGGGCCGATTCCGAGGTAATCCCGTCCTGGGGCATGGGGATAGTGTACGTCAGAACCGCCGCCTCCTCAACGATCTCGATGCCCTGCACGAAGTTGCGGATGAGCGCCTTCCGCTCGGGGAAGGTGCCTTCCTGGAACAACTCCCGGAAGTCGGCCACATAACCCTTGATCTCCTTCGACGTGGGCAACTCCGCCCGACGCTGCTCCAACTGGACCTCGGCCTCCTCACGGGCGGCCGTGAGCTGGTCCTGGCGGCTCTTCAGGGTCAGGATGCGGGGCGACAGCACTTCCAGGGGCAACTGCCTGGTCTCAAGGGCCTCGTAGAGGTTCTCCAGCCGGCCGTCCACGTCGGAAAGCTCGCTGTTGATGGCGGTCAGCCGGCCGTTGACCTCCCCGGCGATGTTGTCGATCTCCTCGGCCACCAGGGTAACCAGTTCGGTGATGGTCTCCTCGGTGAGAATCCGATCCCTGACCTTCTCGATTACCAGGTCCTCCACCTTACTGGCGTTCAGGTAGCGCCCGTTACTGCAAGCCCCCGCTCCCTCGCGGAACAGACTGGAGCAGACGTAGTAGGCGAACTGGCCGCTCTTGGCTCCCTGGGCCGAGTAGGGCTTGCCGCACACCCCGCAGCGGAGCAACCCGCTCAGCAGGTACTGGCTGCCAACCCGCCCGGGACTCTGCTTGGCCGGCGCCCGCTGGTGCAACCCCTGCTGCACCGCGTCGAAGGTCTCCCGGGACACCAACGCGGGCCAGGCGTTCTCGACACGCACCGGCTCACCCGCTTTCTCATCCTTGCTTTTGACGCCCCACACCGCGGTTCCCGTGTACGCCTCGTTGGTCAGCAGGTAGTGGACCACGTTCTTCTGCCAGCGCCGTCCCTTGTGGGTGATGCCCCGCCCGTTCAGCTCCTTGCAGATTTCCATCAGCCCGTAGCCTCGGCGGGAACTCTCGAATATCTCCTTCACTATCGGAGCGGCCACCGGGTCAACCTCCAGGGTGGGACGGTCCTTCAGCCCGTCGCTGACCTTGATGCGGGTGTAGCCGAAGGGGGCCTTGGAGCCGAGGAAGAAACCACGGGACGCCGCTTCGCGCATTCCCCGCACGACCTCGGTGGCAAGATTTTCTGAGTAGAACTCGTCCACGGACTCGATGATGGCCTCCATCAGCTTGCCGGTGGGAGAGTCGTCGGCGTGCTCGGTGATGGAGACCACGCGGATGCCCTTGCGCCGGAGCATGGACTTGAAGGCCACGGCGTGCTCCCGCTTGCGGGTGAATCTCGAAAACTTCCAGACAAGAATCACCGCAAAGGGGGCCGTGGCCTTGCCGCCCTCGTCGATCATCT
Source organism: Dehalococcoidia bacterium (assembly GCA_965203675.1). GTDB lineage: Bacteria > Chloroflexota > Dehalococcoidia > Lucifugimonadales > UBA3495 > CATOSK01. Next base: position 881,614 of record CBDBDE010000002.1, read on the forward strand.
TGCGGAACTGGGGCCGGTCGGCGATCCTGCCGCTCTCGGCCTCGTCCACGTACTCGCGGGCCACGGAGTAGCCGTTCGCCTTGGCGTAGTCTCTCAATGCCCGCATTTGGGCGGCGACCGACAAGTCCACGTCCTGGCGGTCGCTGGAGACCCGGGCGTAGAGGGCCGCCGGGGTCAGGGGTTGCATCTGTCTATCCTTTTCCATTCGTCCTCCCTTGCTGTGAATCGTCCTGGTCAGAGTCAACGACGGGGTGAACCTGGAGGCGAAAGCCCAGGGACCGCAGCACCCGGAGCACGGTGTTGAACTCGGGGCTGGCTCCAGCCCGCATGGACTTGTACAGGCTCTTCTCCCCCAGGCCGGTCTCCCGGGCCACCCGACGCATCCGGTGGGCGCGGGCCATCTCGCCCATGATGCCCATAATGCTATTCAGGTCGCCCGCTGCCAGGGCGAAGTTCAGGGCAGACGTCATCTCGTCTGTTGCTGCCGGGTAGTCTACCCGTGTCTCAGTGCTGCCCATCGCCGATCCCCCGCCATCGTAAGTTTGACCCATGTCCCACTATGTTATCCCACCGGATACCATAGCGCAAGGGGGAAACTGTCAGTTCGTCCAACCGTTATCGGAAATCGCTTGCTCCCCTTCACCCTCCGGCGGCAACCCGGCCCGTGGGTCCCTACCTCACACAAACCACCACAGGAGAACCCAGCCCACCAGCAGCACCAGCAGCACCAACGCGACCACACGGGTAAAGATGAGCGCGCCGTTCGTCGCCCTGTGCGCGGCGACCTCCTTCCGGTGCTCCCTCTCAAGCTCGTGGTAAGGCTGGTTGGCGGCGGCGGCTGACTCCCTGGCCTCGTCCCGCTCCCGCTCCAGTTCGGACGCCCTGTGCTGCCACTCGGATAGGCTCCGCTCCAACTCCCGCACGGTTCGCTGAAGCTCCTCCTCCCTCGCAATGGAACGGCGCAGCAGCTCCTCGTCGCTCAGGTACTCCGGCCCCTCCATCCGCACGAACACCCGGCGGCCCTCCCGGCGAACCTCCACCTCCCCCACCCTGATCTTGCGGTCCAGGGTGGACATGGAGACCTCCATCTCCTCCGCCGCCTCCGACTTGGTCACCCAGCGCACTTGCTGTTCCATCGCTCTTACCTCGCTATTGGCTGACGTATCGGGGTATGCAAAGTTGTCCAAACCCGGTACATTTTACTCCCGATAGTTTAGTCCCGCTTTTCAGTTTTGCCCCTGACCGGTCGGGCGATGGGTCAACCCCCGTTTCGTGCGTGAAACCGGCCCATTTCGGGCCTTTTTGGCCCTCCCGGATGGCCCGATTCGGGCCTGCCGGGCCGGTTTCGGACACCCAGCGGGCATTGTGGGCAGATGGGCCTGCATCGCAGACCCATCACGTATCACCCCCTATTGGACGTACCCCCTATTGGACGTATCCGGTGCCGCAGGGAATCCCAGCCGTAGGCCCGCAGCCCGCCCAGCGCCAGCTTGGGGGAACTGGATTCCCACAGTGGCCGCCAGGAGCGACCCAGCAATCCCCGCCGGGTCAGGGTGTCTGCCGATGACACCAGGATGGGGAGGGTCATCAGGTCCATGCGGGAAGCCGTCCTGGCGTAGGTCTCCGCCACCTCCTCGTTGTCCACCACGAACAGGGTGACTGGGAAGGGCGGCATGTCCTCCCCGGGAGCGTTGGACCAGTAGTAGCGGGTGTAGGGCTCCAGGCGGGCCAGGACTCCCCTGGGGTGGCGGGCCCGCAGCTCGTGTTCCAGGTAGAAGGGGACGTGCAGGCCGTCGGCCAGCAGGTGTCCCACGGCGTCGGGAGCGATGGCCGACTCCCCCCAGTTGAAGGCCCGGTCCGTCTTGGCCGTGGGGATGGACCAGGTTAGCTCGGAGCCCGCTGTCGCCCGCGCCTCCGCCGCCAGCTCCGACAGGAACCAGGTGATACCGTCGGCGTGCCTGGTCTGCCGTTCCCAGGTCTCGATGCGGTGGCCCAGGCGCCGGGGCCGTCCGTGCTTGTCGGTGGTTGGCTCAGTGCTCCAGATGCCCCGCGTGGTGGGCAGCTGCGCCCGGTCCCGGTGGGTGACGTACCGGATGCCCTCCTCCGACAGGGTGTAGCGGACGTCGCCCTTCTTGCCCCGGGGCTCCAGCAGGCCCCAGGCTTTGACCAATCCGTGCAGCATCTGGCTGACCCGGCCCTCGGAGACGCCCAGCCAGCGGGCCAGGTGCTCCCGGGGAAGCATCGGGTGGTCGGTAATCATGTCCAGCGTCCTCTTCTCCGACGGCGTCAGGCCGAAGGCGGGCGCGGCCCGTACCAGCCGCTCCGGGTCGGGCAGCGAGGCCCGCTTGCGCTCCGGCGGCTCGGCGAACGGCCCCCGGTTGGAGCTGCCGCGACTGCTGATGAACTCCAGCGAGTAGGGCAGGCTGCCGAAGACCCACGAGGCGTAGCGCCAGGCGTTGCGGTTCCGGTCCTCCAGCGCCTGCCGGGACTCCACGGCGACGTAGCAGTCGTCGATGTTCAGGTCCATGCAGAATCTCGTCGTCAGCCGCTGCTCCCAGACGCTGGGGGTCAGGACCAGGACCGTGCCGGGGCGGCGGGAGTAGTGGTACTCGGCGATGGCCCGCAGCCGGTCGTAGAGGGAGCGCCGCCTGAGGGCCGGACCCTGGCGCACCACGCCGAAGCTGCGCCCGTCGTGTCTGGTGATGACGGCGTCGAACCGGCCCCGGCGGTGAAAGTCCACCTGGGAACGTTGCCCGTCGGTTCCAGGGGACAGGGACGCCGCCAGGCGGTAGACGGACGCCACGGCGTCCATCCGGCGGATGAGCAGGGTGAGCCATTCCCGGGACTCCGGGTAGGCCCGCACGTAGTCCGAGGGGGTATCGAAGCCGAGAATTGCGGCAGCCTCGCGGATGCCCTTCGCCGTCAGGAAGTGCCGCCTGCTGGCTGGCAGGTGGGACGTGCCGTGGTTGACCCGCCCCAGGATGCCGTCGGCCAGCAGGTCGCTCAACCAGCGGTGGATGGTCACGTGGGCCTCGCCCAGGATCATCGCCAGTTCCGCCGTGTCCACGAAGGGCAGCCGGCCCAGGTGGTGCAGCAGTTCCTGCTCGGAGACGCTCATGCATCGAGCGTAGCAGACGGGAGGCCCGCCGGTCACCAGGCAAGTGTCAGTGCCGTCCGGGGTATGGGGGGCGGCAGGAGTTGTTGCCGTAGGCAGGGACACCCTGGGTTGCAGGGCAAGGCCGGACTTGGTGGGCGCGGAACGCTGGGGCGAGCGGGGCACTGAGGAAACCCACGACGGGGAGATCAAAATGCGCGAGGACAACGCGGCGCCGCCGTCAACGTCTTGCGCTTTAGCCGCTTGGACGGGTAAGGCTCACCCGCAGGCTGGCAATTCCCATTTCCTGCCACTTGCCCTGCCGGTATCGCGACCTGGTCCTCAGGTTGTTGATTACGCCTGATGACCGGCTCATGCGCGGAGCGTCCCAGCGGTGGACTTCCTTCCGGCCATCGGCGTAGAACTCCTCAATCCACGCTACCCTGGCGAGTAGCAGGGCCTCCAGGAAGTCCTGGCTGTTGGGCGGGTCAAGGGTGATCGGAAGGGTACCTCGCCGCCCTTCAACGGCTGGCTGCTGGTTGGGGGAACGTCGCCTTTCTGGCGATGAAGTTGGCAGGGGACTCACTGCGGGCGCATCCACTACGGTCGGAACGCGCTGGGACAGGAATCGTTTGACCAACTCCGGGTCAGGCGCAAAGCCGCAGATGCGCTCGGTGGCCTCCGAGACCAGCTCAACCAGGAGTTCGTCGGGGGTCTCGATGATCTGTTGCCACGCCTCAAAGATGGCCCTGCTGGTAACCTCGCCTCGCCGTTGCGACTGTACCAGGTCCTCGGCGTGACTGACCGCCCTGCCGTTGCCGACGTTCTGCCGGGAAAGGTACTCCGTAAAACGCTCTTCAACGGCAGCGGGTTCCTGAGACGCCAGGTCGATGGTCAAGAACCGCCTCTCCTCCCAGTTTCCCGGTTGCAGGGGCAGGTAGAGATGCCAGGTCTGGCCGTTGGTCAGCGCGGCCAGCTTCACCCCTTCCTGAAAGCAATACTCCAGCAACTGCTGCTGGTGGTTGGCCAGGTTCTGGCCCAGCCGCTTCACCTCTATGAACGCGGCGTTGGTTGAACCCGGCATCAGGGCATAGTCGACGCGGCGGTTCCCCACCGTGTATTCAGGCGCCACCTGTGAAAGGTCGAACAGGTCCCATCCGCACAGGTTGAGCAGCCGGAGAACCACGCTCTGCTTGGTGGCGGACTCATCCGGGTTGGTGCCGAATACGGTGCTCCTGATGTGTTCTACCGCTTGGGCGATGGTCTCGGCCATTGCGTGATACCCGTTGAGCAGAGGCAACGAAAGGGCGGGAGTCCGTTGAGGGTTGAGCCGATTATACATGACCGCTGCTGGGTGTTGATTGCCGGTCTGCCGTGTACGGTTCGGGTCCGGGCTCATCCGAGGGAGCCTGCTGCCGCAGGTGGGCACGGGCGATGATCCTGGCCAGGATGCGCAGCCCGTCGCGCATGGTCTGTCGGTGTTCCGCCGCGCAGGCTGGCGGCACGGTCCCGGCGTTGCTGCCCGCGCGGCTCTTCCGCCGGTTGTCGCGGTGGTTCTTTCGCATCGTATCCCTCCTCCGGCGACCGGCGACCGGTTGCCGCCGGAACGTTCTCTGCCGTCCAGTGTGATGAGCGCCGGCACCGGAGGTAACCCCCTATAGGGGGATTCACCCATGAACCAGGAATCATCCGTGAATCCCCCTATAAGACCTGACGCCGGACCTCCCTCCTGTGGTGTCATAGACGTGTACAGGGATTGGAGTTTGGGGACAGGGGCTCGGGTGGTCCGGTTCGTAGCTGAATACGGGGAAATCAGGGGTTTGCGGGGGGAATCGGGCAACACTTTCCGGGAAGGGCCGGTTCCAGGGGCATGGGGCAGGGCCAGCTACGAAATGTTCCTTTTGGAACATGGCGAATCCGGTGGCGATGTTCCACTCCCCTACAGGAAATGTTCCTTTTGGAACACGAGCGCGGAGGTGATACGGATGATGCGACCGGGCGGGCCGGGGGATGGCACCCCCAGCATCGAAAACCTGCGGGAGCTGCGCCTGCGGGCGTTGCTCAACGACCTGGTGAAGGACATGGGGCCGGTGAAGGCTGCGGAGGGCCTGGGAGTTGACCGCAAGACCCTGTGGCGCAGCCAGGGGCATGGGCAAATGACCCCCCGGCTGGCCGACGCCCTGGAGCGGATGCTGTTGGAGCGGGCGGTGGCGGCGATGGAGGAGGAGGGGAAAAGGGTCGAGGCGTTGGAGCAGCGGGTCGGTGAGCTGGAGCGGCAATTGGCGGCAGTGCTGGCTGCGGTGAACGACGGCGTCAGCGACGGCGCCCAGGGGAACAACTCGGCGTTGGACGCGCTGCGGCGGGAGTTCGCCCAGGAGCTTCAGCGGCTGGAGCGGCGGCTGGGTATGCCGTCACCGGCGCAGGGCGCAGGCAATGCCCCCGGCGGCGTTCACCAGACCTCGCGGGCCGGGTCCCAGCGGCGCCACGCCGACGTCGTTGCCCGGGAGCCTGCCGATGATGATGAGCAGGTCTACGGCGCGGCGTGGCCCCTGGTGGAGGAGTGGCGGGAGCTGTGGTCGAGGCAGCCGCCCCAGGGCAGGGGGCTGGCCTGGACGGCGCGGCGGGAGCGGATCCTGGAGCTGGAGATCGCCATGCTGTACGACCACGGGCTGACCCTGCCGCCGGAGACGGCGCCCATGACAGGCCTGGACCGGCGGGAGCAGTGGTCCTGGCGGGAGCGGGAACTGGCGCGGGTCCGGCGGCGTCGGGCCAGGCTGGAACTGCTGCACGGGGCGCGGCGGGTGTTGACCCTGGGCCGGTGGCGGTAGGCAGCGGCGGCAGCAATGGCGTGGGCGTGGGCGGCTGCGAAAGGCGCCGCAGGGCCGGCGCTTAGAGTTTGGGTCAACAAAAGGCAACACTTGGGGCGGTGGGGGGGTGAAAGCATTGCCAGCGGGTTAATCAAGGCCGGATACTGGATTGCGTTGTCAGGCTTTTTCCAGCGTTTCCCGCCCTAGAAACCTGGAGGGTCCCATCCCTGGACCCGGGACCGGCCGCATAGGATCGAGCGCTGCTCTCCAAACGGCCGCCCGCGTTGGATTGACCGGAGGGATTGAGCCCTGCTCTCCCGATGGCGTCCCCGAGGGACATCGCTGCGGCGCTGGTGTCGTTGACGCTTTCGCTCCAGCCGGTTGCCCAGCCCATCGAAGCGCCGGTGCGCTTCACCAGGAACCCAACCCACGGCGCGGAACCCCTATTCAACGGCGCATCCCAATCGTCAGGAGGTGGCAACCGGAACTAACGGCATCCCAACCCACGGCACGGAACCCCAATCCCAGGCGCAGCACGATTGTCAGGAGGCAGACTAGAGAAACAGCCCGGCAGCCCGGATTTCCTCACCCATCGAGTCCACCTGGCGGAGCGGTCCAACCTGCTTCGCAACCTTCACCCAGCGGCCGGAGCCGGCAACATGGCCCTGGCTGCCCCCCACGGCTGCGGCAAGGCTGCCAGGTAACGGCAGCGGCGCCGCAGGTTCCACATGCTCCGGCATTCCGTCGGCAACGGCGGCGGGCCGGACGCTCGACATTGCAGCCCATTCCCCTCTGGCCGGGCGGCTTGCCACGCAGCCGCCGGCCCGGCTGCGTTCCTCCCATTTCCCCCACGTAGCGGCAGATCCCAAATGACACCCTGGGCGGACTGCACCCTGCGCCAACTCCCCATCCGGCTTTCCCTGTTGCGCTGCCCCGCCCTGGGCGCAGTGCGTCTCGCGCCGGGCGTTGGATTGCGCCGCTCAGCCTTACCCTGGGCGGACTGCGCCCTGCGACAGCCCACAACCGGCGTTCTCCGTGGCGTTGCCCGGCCCAGGGAGTGGTGCGTCCGGTACGGGCGACAACGGGGGTTCCCGGCGCCAGCGGCGGCTACCCGGGCCACGGCAACAACAGCAACGGGCGGCAAATCGACGATCAGGACAGCGACGACAGCGATGATCAGGAGGTGAACGACACGAACACCGACCCGGTTTCTCCCTCTGCCGGCGGAAGGCTGGAGGAGGGGGTGAACCGGCGATAAACCCAGGCCCGTCTCTCCGGCGAGGAAGGCGATGGCAACCAAATGGCGGCCGGTTGAGCCGCCACTGACAACCGAAAAATACACAGCTCACGGCAAAGCGGGGGTCGGTCCCTTTCGATAGGGAACCGGCCCCCGCTTTCTGCGTTTCGGAGGAAGCGACATGAAGGCGAATACCAGCATCGACACCAAGGCAACGGTCAACGGCAACGACATCCCCGAGAACATTGCGGCGCAGGATTCGCAGCAACGCCACAGCGGGGCGGACAGCGGACAGGGCAGGAGCAAGCCAGAGAGCGAACTCCGCGCCGCCGCCCGGCGCAAGGGCCTCACCCTCAAGCAACTGGCCGACAGGATGGGCGTCAATTATGGATACCTGTCCTCGGTCAGCAGCGGCAGCAGGCCCTGGTCCTCCATGCTGCGGGAGAGGGCCATGGCGGTCCTGGGCGAGGTCCCCGGGCAGGGCGTGGTCTACCGCCAAGGCGGCCTGGTCCAGGGAGAGAGCACGTGCATCCGGGAGCGGGCCAGGGAGGTGGGCCTGAGCATGGGGGCGCTGGCGGACCTGGTGGACGTGTCGCGCAGCTACATGTCGATGGCCTCGCGAGGCAGGCGGAACTTCAGCCCAGGGGTCCAGGCCAGGGTGGAGGCGGTGCTGGAGGCCCCGGCCACGGTGGAAGCGGCGCAATGCCCCACCGTTGACCCCAGGGCTCTGTGGGACCGGATGGATGCTCATGGTTACTCGCAGAACCAGGTGGCCCGGCTGGCGGGCATCAGCACCGGCCACCTCTCCCTGATCATGAACGGCCAGCGCACCCCCTCGGGAGACGTGCTGAGGCGCCTCCACGAGGTCCTGTTCCGGCCCACGGCGGCGGAGCTGGTGGTTCCCGCCGAGGTCAAGGTGATGGCATGGAAGAAGGGCCGGCGCAACGGCGTGGTGGTGCAGGGCGCCGGCGGGCCGGGCAACGGCACGATTCGGACCGGCGGCCGGGTGCCCGAGGGCGCCGAGGTTGAGTACGCCTACCGCGCGGGGTACGACAGCCGGGGGCAGGTGTCGGTGACCCACCTGGTGGACGAGCGGGGCTACGCCGTGATGTTGGCAAGGCCGGAACGGGCAATGGAAGAAGAGCGACAGTTGCACTAACCTTCCATTACCGGATACGGGGGCAACGGGCGCGTCGCTGGGCAGGTCAGCGGCAAAGATCCCGCACCACAATGAGAGTGCCCGTGGCACCCGGCAGAGACGGAGTCGTTGGGCGCGGGGCACCGGAACACCGCTTGGAGTGGCCGATAAAGTGTTCAACCCCGCTGCCCCAAACTCGCCCGGCGGTGTAGAATATCAGCGTCAGAAAAACGCCATTTAGGGGAACGGAAGCGCGGCGGGGCCAGCTTGGCAGCTTGCCAATTAGAGGGGTGTCGCCGCTCCAGACTGCCAGATGCGACATGACCACGCCCAAAGCCAGCGCCATGACATCCCAGGTCCCGGGCCGCTTTCGGCTGCCGGACCCGCCTGAACGGGAACCGGACGAGAAAATGACCCAGTACGACCAGCTGTTCAGGCACGGCAACTCCCACCACTTGGCCGTCCACTTGGGCCACCCCGAAACCACCCTGGTGGAGGCCGACCGCTGGATCATCGCTGAACCCGGCACCTTCCGGGACTTGGCGCGCTATCCCGACCTGCTGGTTGCCTTCGACGTGGACCCAGCGTTGCATAGAGAGAACAACGGGTACATCGTCTCGGAACAGGGGAAGCCGCCGGACTTCGTCCTGGAAGTCGCGTCGGAGAGCACGGCTGAGATTGATGTGGGGGAGAAGCGGGATGACTACGCGGCGTTGGGCGTCGGGAAATACTGTCGATTCGACGAAACGGGGCAGCATCATGGGTCCAGGCTGGCCGGGGAACGGCTGATGCACGGGGAGTACGTTCCCATAGACGTTAAGGAACTGCCCGGGGCAGCTTGCAGGGGTACAGCGCGGTGCTGAACCGGTATCTCCGGTGGCGGGATGGGGAGCTGGTGTTCCACGATCCGGCCACAGGGAGGCGCATCCTTACCTACGAGGAACAACAATCCCGCGCTAACGCCGCCGAAGCTCGGGTCCGGGAGCTGGAGGAGCGGCTCCGGCGACAAAGCCCCTAGCCGCCGCCCGCGCGGTACACCTGCACGACGAGTAGCAATCAACAGCCATGTCCGGCAACCGCAGCAGGACGCACCGCCAGGCCAGGCTTATGCCCGCCATATCCAGCCGTTACCTCCCAATCTCAGCTCTCGGGGGGAAGTGCAGGAAGGGAGTTCGTTTCGCTGCGGCAGAGGACGATGACGACGCAGCAGCGAACCGGGCATTCAGACGCAACGAAGGAGACGAAAGCCTTGTTGGGACGGATGTTGGCAGTACTTCTGGTTGCGGGGATAGTGGGTCTGGGTACGATGCTGGCTCAGGCGCCTTCCGCGACCGCCCAGGGTAGCCCCAGCGCCACCCGCTCCTTCTCTCCAACTACAGTGGCGCCGGGCGGGACGCTGACGGTGACGATCAGCGCCGCCAACTATGGGGCGTTCGGCGCAGTAACGGAGACGCTGCCCGCTGGGTTCGCCTACGTATCCAGCACTCACCCCTCCGGTCAGGTCACCCACCTTCTCCAGGAGAACAGCCAGCAGGTGAGGTTCACCCTGCAGGGGGAGACCTCCTTGACGTACACCGTTACCGCGTCCAGGGTGGAGGGCAGCCATGCTTTCTCCGGTATCCTGAAGGTCTCTGACCGGACGGAACAAGCGGTCGGCGGTGCTGCCATGGTGACGGTGGGAGTGGTGGAGGACCCGCTTGTTGCCCGGTACGACGCCAACGGCAACGGGGCGATCGACAGGAGCGAGGTCATAGCAGCCATCAACGACTATCTCTTCGGGGAAGGAAATGCCATCACCAGGGCCGAGGTGATCCAGCTCATAAACCTCTACCTGTTTGTTCCCCCGCCGGCAACCACCGACCGCGACATCCTGGAAATCTTCTACCGCGCCACCAGCGGAGACAACTGGGCGAACAGCGCCAACTGGCTCGACGACAGGCCCATCGGCGAATGGCACGGCGTGACGACGGACTCCAACGGGCGGGTTACGAGCCTATCTCTCCCCGAGAACCAGCTCAGCGGGCCGATCCCTTCAGAATTGGGCAACCTGTCCAACCTGCAAAGCCTGGACCTATCCAACTCCAGCTTCGCATGTGACGCACAGGGTTGCCGACCCACGTCTTCTTCCCCCAACCGACTCAGCGGCCCGATACCTCCAGAACTCGGCCGCCTGTCCAACCTGCAAGGCTTGTACCTCGCCGCCATCGAATTGAGCGGCTCTATCCCTTCTGAATTGGGCAACCTGTCCAACCTGACGTCGCTGTCGCTCAACTACAACCAGTTAAGCGGGCCGATACCGCCGGAGTTGGGCAACCTCGCCAACCTGACGTCTGTGAGGCTCAACCACAACCAGTTGACAGGCACTATTCCGCGGGAACTGGACAGCCTCTCCAACCTGACAGGACTATCCCTCAGCCAGAACCAATTGACAGGGAAGATTCCTACTGAGTTGGGCAGCCTCGCCAACCTGGAATGGCTGGACCTCAGTAACAACCAGTTGACCGGGGGGATAACGCTGGAGTTGGGCAACCTCGCCAATCTGAGAGTGCTGGAACTCAACGGCAACCAGTTAGGTGGAGGACTGCCTTCCGAGCTCGGCAACCTCGACAACGCGGTGCAACTGTGGCTTGGCGGCAACCAGTTGAGCGGGGAGATACCTTCCGAGCTGGGCAGCCTCGCCAACCTGCAATGGCTGAGCCTTGGTGGCAACCAGTTGAGCGGGCAGATACCTTCCGAACTTGGAAACCTCAACAGTCTGGAAGGGCTGACCCTTGGCGGCAACCAGTTGAGCGGGCAGATACCCTCCGAACTCGGAAGCCTCAACAACTTGCGAACGCTGAGTCTCGGTGGCGACCAACTGTGGCTCGACGGCAACCAGTTGAGCGGGCAGATACCTTCCGAGCTGGGCAGCCTCGCCAATCTAGAATCGCTGAACCTCAGCAACAACCAGCTGACCGGGGAGATACCTTCCGAACTCGGCAGCCTCGACAACCTGCAAACGCTGGATCTCCACGGCAACCGGCTGACCGGGCAGATACCCCAGGAGCTCGGCGGCCTCGACAACCTGCGATGGCTGACCCTCAGTAACAACCAGTTGCGCGGCCAAATACCTTCCGAGCTTGGCAGCCTTGACCTGGACGGATTGAACCTCAACGGCAACCGGTTGACCGGGCAGATACCCTCCGAACTCGGCAGCCTCGCCAATCTGGAATCGCTGAACCTCAGCAACAACAAGCTGATCGGGGAGATACCGCCGGAGTTGGGCAGCCTCGCCAATCTGGGTGTGCTGCGGCTCCACAGCAACCGGATGACCGGGCAGATACCCTCCGAACTCGGCAGCCTCGACAGCCTGCGATGGCTGAACCTCAGTTACAACCAGTTGACCGGGGAGATACCGACACAACTGGGCAACCTGGCCAACCTGGAGCGGCTGGACCTCGGCAGCAATCAGTTGACAGACCCACTCCCGCAGAGTCTCACAAGCATGACGGCACTTACAGAGTTTAGATTCGGCAACAACGCCAGCCTCTGCGCCCCCACGGACGCCGCGTTCCAAGTGTGGCTGCAAGGCATTGACGACCGTAACGGTCCCGACTGCGAAGACGCTCCCCCCGCCTCCGGGCGCGTCGCTTCGAAGCAGAGGTAAATTCTAACGGGCTGCGTGAGTACCGAGCTTCCCAAATGCCGAACCCCCGCGGGTAAAGCAGGGATTCCGCCACTCAGTCAAAGGGGTGGGGAAAGGGCTGATTACACTGCCACTGCGAATCTGATGTGAAAAGCTCTTGATTTTTTCCAGTTTGGTGGAACTCTCACAAGAGTCTCCCCGTCCTACCTCGCCTTCCATCATAGGTGTTGGCAAATACGCGGAGCCGATCGATCTCCATGATCCACTTGTTCCCGAATTTGGTGGCGGAGAGCTTGCCCTCTCGAATCAGGCGCTTCACCGTTTCGGGGTGAACATCAAGAATCTTGGAGGCCTGGATAACGTCGACGTAGTTTTCAAGCATGGCCCTAATCTAGTAACATTGTTGCAGTACAACATTATCATACCACGGAGCGTTGGGATTGGCCTCTGTGCCTCTTGTAGATGCGAAGCAGGGCAGCCGAGGCCAGCGACTCCGTAAGGATCACGCCCATTCACCAGTACAAGTCCATCCCGCACTTCGAATCCAGGGTCCTCTGTGACTTCCCCATACTCATTCGAGGCGACATAAGGGGCAAGCCTTAACTCCTCCCATTTCTCGGGAATGTCAGGGGGAGTCCCGTATTTGTGGCATAGACGTGATGGGACAGTTGGACTCGGTCAGTTTCACTCCATTTGACAACAGTGCAGAGCGTCAGGACTGTCGGTCTACTCACCGCACCGCCGCGAGACACGACGTTCGGAATTCAACACGGCTGGAATACATTGTGGAACGAGGTTTGTAGTTGGAACTGCACCGAAACGCAATCCGGGAAGGTACGAGGAGGGACATTGTCGACATGCTCGTCCTGCGCGATGCGCCCTACCACGGACGACTCGAATACATGGATTTTCTGAAGCGCGTCTGGCCTCTTGGAGAAATGCCTTCCGAAGATCGACGCTTCAGGACCGCCTCTGCAGATATTGCGACGCACATGGGCTTCGGTGACTGGGACATCTCGCACCTCCTTTTGGAACGTCTGAAATTATCTGGCGGACCCGACGAAGAATTCCTGAAGTTCCTCGAAGCCGTGGTACACCCACTGGTCGTCCCCGACGAAACAGAGGCGCTTGATCTGGTGGACGCCATTAACCGTTCGATTGAGAGAGATGGCTTTCACCTCGTCGAGACTGACCGCATATCCGGCAAACCGGTATACAGCGCCAGGCCTGTCAGCTTCCTACGCATAAGTCCTGAGCCCACGTTGTGGGAAAAGGTGGACCGACAGGTCACGGAGATGCGTGATCAACTTGCTCGGGCCGGGTCAGAGGAAGGATACCAGGCGGTTGGTCACCTTGGCCGGGAGGTGATGATCTCGCTCGCTCAGGCCGTCATTGACCCGGCCGAAGCCGCCAGCGAAGACGGTAAGGCCCCGAGCAAGACCGACGCGGGCCGGCTACTCGATGCCTACATCGGGAAGACACTTGCTGGCGGAGGGAACGAGGCCCTTCGGAGAGCAGTACGTGGGGTTGTCACGGCTACGAGCGCTGTTCTCCACGACCGTAGTGCCACAGCAAGAGATGCCTCGCTTATAGCGGAGCTGGTATCTACCTCTGTTCACCTGATGCATGTACTTGCAACTATGCCTCGATAGTCGCCCAGTCGGCTGGACCGTGCCACCGCATTACAACGAATAACAGGGCATCTCACAGCAACCGGGGAAAGGAAGGGGCTTATAGGAACATGGCCAAACAAGCCTTCACATCGGCAGCGCTGGACGAGGTAGCGGACTATCTGGTAAGCGATCGTGACACCCATAAAGTGCTGGACCGTAAATTTGCTGAACTAGGAATAGAGGAGCCAATCCCGGAACCTTCCCCCGAAGAGGAAACGTACAAGGCGATTGAGATGCGACGTGGTGTCCATTATGGCGTCTTTAAGCCATCCAAGAAAGACCGAATGCGCTACGCCTTGGGGTTCCAGTATAACCGCAGCGGCAACAAAGGTGTGCTGCAATTGATCAAGTCTCCCCACTAACCAAAACTGTCTCACGTTGGCACGACCTCTGATGGGTAGGGTACAGCCGAAGGCGAGGAGCTTGGCATTGGCACCAACTGGTAGCCCAGTTGCGCGGCTCGCTGTTTGGCGGCGCGCAGTGCCCTATACCGGTACTGACTTCGTAGTATTCGGCTCCAGTGTCCACGTACTGCTGGCCGTAGCGCAGCATGGAGTAGATTATCCGGGCCAGCTTGTGGGCCGTGGCGGAGCAGGCCCATCGCTTGGAGGAGTTGACCCGGTGGGCTGCCGCGCCGGAGGCTATCCAAGGTGACTCTGGCGACACTGGCGCGGGTGAGGTCGGGGAGGCGACCGGAGATGTTCAGGTGGACGACTTGGGGCCGGGCTGGCGGCCGCCCCGGCGCAGGCCCGGTATGCCCGACTCCGGGGTGGTGACGTTGGAGGAGCAGCCCGATGAGGAGCACGCCTTCGGCCCGGCGGCGCCGTTGGTGGCCGAGTGGCGGATGATCAGGGCCGGGATGAGAGATGGGTCGGCTGGCAGCCGGGTTGACCGGGCCTTGGGCGAGGTGCGCCGGTGGGAGCTGGAAGAGGAGATGCTGCGGGACTTGCAGTTGACCCTGCCGCCCGAGACGGCGCCGCTGGATGAATCGAGGATGTGGGATCATATCCGGTGGCGGGAGGGAGCCCTGGCGGAGGCGCGGCGGGAGTTAAGCAGGGAAAAGCGGGCGCAGTTGCTGCGGCGGGTAGTAACGCTGGGCTTGTGGCGCCAATGAACCTGCCATCCCCGTCTGCGCGGGAACCCAATGATCGAAATCTACGGCCACGTTCTTCCCAACTCCTGCGCTGCTGTTATGGTATGTTTCTAACCAACTGCTACGGGGGGGTTCCAGTGGGGTCAGGCTATGGGAATCGCTCCATTTCGTCCTGGCCACCGGGTCGGCGGTCGTCGCGGCCGTTCTGATGTGGCGGGAAGACGACCAGTAAAGAAAGGGAGGCCACCATTGGGAAAGTTGATACTCGTCGCTTCGGTGATCCTCCTAGTGGGCTGTAATCTCGCCGCCAGTCCATCCCCGGGCGAGGTTGGCGTCCGGCCTACTTCCGAAGTGTTGCGGACCGGCAGTACCGAGCCGCCAAATCCCGGCCAACCGAATCAATCCGTGCCGGCGCCCGATTCCCGCGTGGATGAGTTGGAAGGCCGGATCCGGGACTTGGAACGCCAACTTGAGCGATTGACGGACCGACTGGCGATCCATCAACACCTGGATGCGGCACCAGACCTTGAGGACTTGGAGTCCCGAGTGGCGGCATTAGAGGGGGAGACGTTCCAGCTAATGGAAACGCCGGAGTCCGAGGCCGATTGGCACCGGCGAATGTTGACGGCCGAAGGAAATGCCAACCTGTGGAATGTCAATTCGCTCGCACGGCGAGCAATGTATCTAAGGGGCGGCCCGTGGTATGGGCCACAGATCACTATGGAACCCTTGCCGACTTGGCGGGAACGAATCGACGAGCGCATTACGGCTTTGGAATGGTACGCGGTTGGGGGCGTACCCCGAACCGGCGGATTAGGCGTTGGGCCTCCGATGGAACACCTGAATTGCCCTGTCGTAGAACCTCTCAAGGGCATCGTGTCGCAGTGCGACCGGCGGCCGCTGTGGTTGCGGGACATTCAAGAGCACCGTGACCGGTAGGACGGGAACGAAACCCCTTCCTGGATTCCCAACCTTCGGGAATGCCGCCACCATTGGGCGGTGGGGTTCACCGCCACAACGCCGTCCGTCTTCGGGCTCTTCCTCCGTGTCCCCGTCTTCACCTTTTGTTCCCTCTATTTCCCACCAGATCGGGAATGTCCAGCCAATCACCGGGATCAGGACCAGCAGCGAAACCGATCCCGGCGTGTGTCAATTTTCAGCAATATTGACAGCGAGCCAATATCCCGGAGTCGCTTCACACAAGCCGCGAAGAACATCCACTGGAATTGATGGCGATGGGGGCGACCCGGTGGCAAGCTATCGTCCTGGTGCAAGGCGTCATCGAGGCTCGGTCGTCACAGCGGGGAGAACGAGACTCCGGCATAGGCCAGATCAGTTGAGGCGTGCTGCTCGCGGGTATGGGGGGGCGCGATTACGTTGGAATATTATCTCGTGGCCGCCCCCGGAGGAACTTACTACGTCACCACGGGGTTATTCGTGTGCGGGGGCATCATGTTGGTTGGGGGTTGGTCAGGACATTTGGAAAATGACGCGGACGGCAAAATAGGGACGTTGGGGGAATCATGACCAATTCCGCTATGCCTGCGGCCCTCTTCCTTTGCTTGCTGCTGGTCGCCTGTAGTGGACAAGAATCCAACTTCCCGGCGAATTCCATATCGGCCAACGAGGCCGCCCAGCACGTCGGCAGTTGGAAGACGGTTTGCGGGCAAGTCGCAAGTTCCAATTGGGCCAGCACCAGCCGGGGACAACCAACATTCCTCAACCTCGACCAGCCCTATCCCAACCAGATATTCACGGTTGTTATTTGGGGACAGAATAGGTTCAGGTTTTCGAGTCCCCCCGAGGAGCTGTACAGAAACAGATTTGTTTGTGCCACCGGAGCCATTGCTGAATATCGGGGGGTCCCGCAGGTCGTGATCAACATGCCCCGGCAAATAACGGTGATGGACGAATGATGCGCCAGGGTTTTTTATTTTTGGCGAGCAGGCCGATGGGAGTGAGGGTTTCCCAAGGTTTCCAAGCGGAGTGGCGCAGGGCTGCCGATTTGTTTTTCACTCCGCAAAGCCGCAGCATACCGGTCACCAGGTTTCGCAGCGCCGCCAGCAGTTGCGGCGCCGCCGAGCCTGGCACATACCGACAGGGCCACCACTGCCGGCAAGGGATGCCGCATCCCCTTCGGTTTCCTGGGATCCTCAAGCTCCCTCAGTGCCTCCAACAGTCCCGGTACCCTATCACCAACACTCTCATCCCATACAACCGTCCTCCTCATCCCCAATGCTCTACCCTATTATCCACCACGTGCGTTAAGGTGCATGTTCCTGGACAAGGGTCAAGAATGTGAGAAAATGGGAACCTGACATGGATTCAGACAAACGCCTGCTGCCGACGGGCGAGTGCTGGTGCGGATGTGGATTCGAGACAGCAATTGGTTTCTTCTTCCTGCCAAGTCATGACAAAGTCGTCAATGACGCTGTAATTTCTGTCGAGTACGGCGGTGTTCCCTGGATCTTGGTGCAACGTGGTTATTTCCGGGTAAGCAAAAATCCCAAGCAGGAGATGGCCAGGTTCCGAGGGTCAACCGGGTAGCAAAGCGGGATGACGACTGCAGGGCGGAGACGGACCAACGCCAACCCGGGGACTGAACCTGGCAGCAATAAAACCCTCTCGGACTGCCGTTCCGAGCTCGGGCGCATGGCCGATGTCCTGCGGGGAGGATTGATGCCATAGTCCAGGTAACCCACCCTGGTTAGGCGAATCATGCTAACAGTATCGGTCAAGAATTTAGGGCCCATCGCCGAGGGAACGGTAGACTTGAAGCCGCTCACGATATTCGTTGGGCCCAGCAACACCGGCAAGTCATACATGGCCACGGCCATACATGTGGTGATGAAGGCCCTCAAAGGAGACAACCTCGTCCCGCCCAGGCGCATATTTGTTGGCGGTGCGATGTATACAAACAAGGTGATTGGAAACCATTGGAATGTGCCGAGCGAAGACTCAAGCTTTGGCAATGCCGTCTGGGAATGGGCGAGACAACTGAAGAGAGAGGGGGCAGACCCTCAGCAACTAACGGTTTCCGCCCTTCCCAAAGACATACGGGCGGGATTGAAGGAGATGACCGTTCAACAGATGGGTAGGGTTCGCAGTGACTCCATTAGCCATTTGCGCCAGGCATATAGGAGACCAGCCGCCTTTGTCAGGAGGGGTGCCCAACCCACAGATTTCCGGCTTACCCTACATCGGGACGAGCCGCTGTTGGATATGGATATTCAGCTAGTGGACGAGGAGGGCGCGGATATCGACTTAGATATTTCGAACGCCGGAATAGAACCTTCTCCACTTGCACTTTTGGAATACAAACCCGAACCAAACTGGGAACCCATCGATATCTTCTACGAGGTCGTGTCCTCATGGCTGGACTCGCTGGCGGCTACGGTGTTGGATAGAGTGCCCGAGCAAAGCTATTATCTTCCAGCGGCGCGCTCTGGCATCGTTCAGGGGTTTAACATCTTGGCCGCCGATCTTGTCCTTCGATCTGGGCGAACGGAGTCCAACGTCTTCTCCCTGCCGAGAGTCACAACGGAGTTCGTGGGCAATCTCGTAAGCCTGGGCCCGCCCATGCGCCGCACGACCGATCCCGCAATGGACGACGCCATTTCCTTCATTGAAGATGCTGTCTTGGGCGGCAAGATTGACCTCTTCCAGCCCGAGGCGTTCCCAACCTCCGAAATATTCTATCTTCCCAGCGAGACCCAAACGGAATCGGGCGAGTTTTTCCTGGACGAAACCTCTTCCATGGTTTCCGAATTAGCCCCGCTCATCCTGTTCTTGAAGTACCTGGTGAGACCGGGCAACCTGCTGATTCTTGAGGAACCGGAGTCTCACCTGCACCCGGCGGCCCAGCGATTGATGGCCCGGGGGATCGTACGGCTGGTCAACTCCGGCGTGAGGGTGATCATAACGACCCATAGCGACATGTTTGTGGGCCAGATAAACAACGCTCTGGCCTTGAGCAATGCCAGCCGGAACCTGATTGAAGCACACGGCTTCGAATCCTCCGACTTCCTGAAACCCGAACAAGTCAACGCCTGCTTGTTCAAATACGACCAGGAAAAAGGCGGCAACGTAATCCAACCCCTGGACATCGACCCGGACACCGGAATCGACGAGGACGAATTCGCCGCTGTAATTGAGGCCATCTACAACGAGTCAATAGCGCTACAACGGGATCGAGTCTTATGACATTCCCCCGGTTTGCTGAGGTGGTCTATAACCAATATCGTGATTGCTGCTTGACCGATTCCTATGAGGACGAAGGATGCAGAATCGACGTAAACGGGTTCAAACCGGGATCGCTGACCACTATTCACGGCACTAAGCATCAGAATTGCTCCAAGCACCAGAGACCCGGTCGCCTATGTGACCGCCTGATTTTCGGTCGGGTGGACAACTCGAACCGAGATTTCCTTTGCGCTGCCGAACTCAAGGGCGGTAGAAACTTGGACGCTTCCGTGGCAATCGAACAAATCCAGAATGGCTTAACCTTGGCTCATGGGATGCTGGGCAATCGGTCAACGGTTGATTGGTATCCCCTGCTCTTTTACAGCGGGAGGTTGCGAGGACACGGATTGGACCTGTTGCGAAGTAGAAGAGTATCTTTTGGCGGAAAGAGGAGATTGGTTGATAGGGTTGACTGCGGGTCTAGCTTGCTTAGATGCCTGACCGGGTCCACCCGATAGGTCAACGCCCACGTGGCCGCCGCTCTCCGCCGCCATGCCACTGACCTCGCTGGAGCCCCCACTCTTATAGGAGTCGCCTTCACTGCTCGCGAAATGAAAGACTAGGGTCTTTCTAATTTCACCCTCGACTCAAATCAGGTTTGCCAGCGAGACTATTCAACATCGCCCACACTTATTTGATCCATCCTCAATAATCCCGAGTCTCTATACTGAACCTCACATGACTTCTATCCCGATGCCGCCAAGTTTCGATAACTTGCCACCGATTCGGCTTCCCTCTGATTCCTCCGTACAAGAAGTTGTGGCTCTGCTGCGATCCCTAGTTCGGCAGGCTGAGTTATTGCCCGGATCGTATTCCACCATAGACGACGGTGCGTATCCAAAGATTGAGGCAATCTATGAGGGCTTGATCGCTGCTCTAATGGAGGAACTTTCAGGGCTCGATATAATTGACCTCTGCGTGAGCCTCTACGACAGAAATGAACAGTACCTGGGCAATATTAGCAGATTCAGACACAATTCCGTCCCTGACATCTTGCTAGCTGGAAGTACGGAAGCCACTGTGAACCGACGACGGAAATGGCAAATGGTGTCACCTTATACCCAGGCAATCAGATGGCTCATCGAAATATGCGTCAAGTGTTGCCACCATTCCAACGCCAGAGTAGACGCAGAGAAACTGGACCGTCTCATTGTAATGGCGAGTGTGATTCTGGAGTGGGACCAGGCCTGGGAATACGTTCACCATAAAGTTGTACCTTTCGCGGTTACTGTACGTCCGGACTTTACAGTGGAAGCGAATGTGTCAGAAGTCGCGAAGGTAATACCTCGGTCATATGAGATGGCCACGGGAAAATATGGAGTCCAGGCCGATAGAGAGTGGATTGACAGAGTGTCCAAAGCTCTGAGCACAGAATTGACAGTTGATGAAGCCGTTAATTCTGAGCCGGTCTGGAGAGTTCTGAATGGCCCAATGGAGGAAGAGCTTGGCTACAATATGGCCCATTGGCTGAATTACTCATGCGGACTAATAGGGTCTCTTGCACAGAACGGCGAATACCTTAAGGTGGTTGGCAAGGACAACCTTGGTGCGTTGCTATCGGAGAGTCTTGGGATCGACCCTCTGAGATTCGAGTTGCTGTTGGCCGATTATGCTCTTTCGAAACAGGCAGTTTCCTCTATTGGCTTGGATAAACTCCGACCTGCGGAATATGCAGGGCGAGACTCCCATCTCGTCCGACGGCCCGTCGTTGTCCTTAAGGGCCTAGAATCCCCGCCAATTTGCCTGTATGGGATAGAAACCTTGGAGGCATCTACCCGCATGTTTCTTCGGGACTTTCCGGCAGGCCGCCTACGAATACCCAGAACGTCCACCGGCGGCCCCCTTAACAGGGCCATCGGTACGATTCAGACCAACCTGGGTAACGCGTTCCGGGATGAAATAGTTGCCCATTGCCGAGAGGTGGGGTTTTTGGCCCTTAAGGAAAAGGATCGAGCGGGAACCGCACACATCCCCAAAGGCGCTGGGTTCGGCCCTGTTGATGTATTCGTTGTTGACCACCAACTTCACCGCTTCGTGCTGGCAGAGGTTAAAGATGTCGCGGATCCCGGCATGGTTCCGCGCAAGATGGCAGAGCAAAAGCATGAATTGGGCAATGCTGTGGACAAGGTGAATCTGCAGGTTGATTGGTTTAGAGCCAAGGCAGAGGCCCTGAAGTCCGAGTTTGGCATCGCGGCCGAAGAAGATTACGTTATAGAGGGTGTTGTCATCGTAAACCATCCGAGGTTGTGGATGTACCCCGATGCGAGACGGTTGCAGATAGTCACCGACAGAGATTTCCTGGAAATGCTTACCAGAGGAGACCGGTTCCAATCTGGTCGACTGCAAAGTCAGGAGGCTTGAACGGGCAGGTCTGTGTTGGGCGATTGGCATAGGTTTCGGCTAGCAGTCAGAAGGATATTTGCGACGGAAACTCGCCTTCTGAGCGCAGGGCGTCCCGCATGGTGTTACCTAGGGTGGCGTATGTCTCGCCCAGACACAGATGGTTCAGCACTCACATTCAGGCCGGCTCCGTATTGGGGGCCAGACCAATGGTAAACTCCCCCGAATAGCTAAACGATGAGAACTGCAGATATGCAGGGAATCCCCACTTCGGCGATGACTCGCTTCATCCTAGCTGGGATCCTAACTCTCACCGCTGCGTTGACCTTGGCGTGTCGGGAACCCGTGGTTGTAGTTCTACCTGCTACCCCTGATGTTGAGGCCACCGTAGTTGCCCGTGTTGAAGCTACCGCCGCCGCCGCACCCACGGACACTCCGGCCCCTCCTACACAACCAACCGTTATTCCAATACCCGCGCCCACTGAAACGCCTGTCCCGAGACCTACCAACACTCCCATGCCTTCACCCACCCCGGAATCTCCTGTCACACCTTCACCCACCGCCACTGCACTGCCGACTGCGACACCCGACTTGGCTACTATGGTGCAACAAGCCAAGACCGGGGTAGTGAGGGTCAGGACAAACTCAGGCAGCGGAACCGGTTTCGTGTTCGAGACTACCCATCGCGGCGGCGCCTATGTCCTTACCAACTACCACGTCATTCAAGGAGCTGGCCGGGCGGAAGTTCTGGTCAACGACGCCAGCACGTACCAAGGAACCGTATTGGGGTACGACGCCTATCGTGACTTGGCCGTGTTGGAAATCTGCTGCGGTTCCTTTAACCCGCTTTCATTGCAGGGTTCTCAAGTTATTAAGCCCGGGGCGGAGGTAGTAGCCATTGGTTATCCACTCGGAATCGAGGGTTCGGCTACTGTCACCCGTGGCATAGTCTCCGCCTTCCGGTATGACGAAAGCTACCAGTCCTGGGTAGTCCAGACCGACGCTCCCATCAATCCCGGCAACAGCGGCGGGCCCCTGCTATTGTCCAATGGCGAGGCCATTGGGATAAATACCTTCATCATCCGGGAAGACTATGGAGTATCCATCGATGGCGTGGGTTTCGCAATATCCAGGCAAAGCATTCGGGGCGTCTTGGACGAGTTGAAGCAGGGATCTCGAGTCGGCTTCCCAACACCAACTCCCAGCCCTACTCCGGCACAGGTCCGATGGATTGTATACTTCAATTGGGGTTACGGCTATGGCATCAGCGCTCCAGAGGGATGGGAAATTGAGGATAGTGACAAGAGCGCCGTTTCCATCATATCCCCCGACAGTTTCGCCGGGGTCTACATCAAGGCGTACAAATCGCAAGCCAGTTCATTTTCTGAATGGGTAAATGGATCGATAGAGAAAGCTCGGGCATATTATCGAGAATTGTTTCAGGTCGTTGAGCGTGAAGTCACCGAACATGCCGACGGAACAGGTATCGCCACCATAATGTATCGGGCTCAAATATCCGATAATAACTGTATACAGGTGAACCACGATCTATATATAACGTCTTACAAGTCCTCTTTTTACATGAGAGGCTGGATTTGCGAACATTCCTACAGCGAATATGAGAGTCTTATAGAAACTATTTATGACAAGCTATACTTCCCCTAGGGAGGTTGCTTGCGGTAATCTTCCCGACGGTCCGCTACTTCTAACCAAACAGGGGGGGTTAACAACATCTAACGAAATGGTCTAACATATCCTTCCCCCCGACAACCCCGCCAAAATCTCCTAAAGCGCCGCAAAGTCCCTGTCCCCCACTCACCAGCTCCGGACTGCCGTCAGCCACTGATTGCTCAACGCCGTCGTCTAAATCGGAGCCCTCACCGACTCCCCCATATCCAGCACCGGCTTCAGGTCCTCTGCATCATGTCCAGATCATGCTTCCTTGGACATCGACACAAGCCCAATGGCCTAGGATACTAAAATCAATCCCGGACGAGTTTTGGGGGCAGGCCAACCCCAGCAGAGTGATGGGAAACCAAGCCACGCTCAAACGATGAGCAGCACGGTGAGATGCCCCGCCAGTCCACAAAACCGGAGCAATTTCGCGCATGCGCGAAATTCGATTCTGGTGCAGACCTTACCTTCAGTATTTGGGACGAACGGCTTGGGGCAATCCCCTTTGTCAATGTAAAGACAAACATCGGTGAGAATCCCGGACATGGTGGAGGGGAGGGGGCCAAACGTGGGCCCCGCTAATCCTCGCTCTGGCGGCGGGCAAGACGTCAGCCCAAATTCTGCCACCGGAAGGGTGTCGCAATCCCAATTCTTGCCGTTCGTCAATCACAGTACTAACATATTCTTTCTGGCAGTGCAGAGGAGGCATAATGGGACTGTCGGGCATGTTCCGTAACGATGATTCGGGTCCGCCGAGGGCGATCGCTGCCGTGTATGAGTGAGGTGGAGCCCATTATTTGGACAGGATCAGGGCTGAATTAAGTGAGAATCCCAACGCTCCTGCCAATGCTTGGATCCCCTTTTCCGGTGAATACCTCCTTGCACTAGAGTCCCCTTCTACGGCTTCCTGCTCCCCATGGAACACCTCGGCGGGAGTCCGGTAGCCCAGGGCCTGATGGGGCCTGAGCCCATTGTAGAACCTGAAATAGTCTTCCAGCCCCCGCTGGGCCTCCAGGACGCTGGCGTAGGCTTTCAGGTACACCTCTTCGTACTTCACCGTCCGCCACAGCCGCTCCACGAAGATGTTGTCTTGGTACCGCCCCTTGCCGTCCATGCTGATCCTCACGCCCCGGTCCTGCAGCACTTGGGTGAACTCCAGGCTGGTGAACTGGCTCCCCTGGTCGGTATTGAACACCTCGGGCTGGCCCTTGGTCAGAGCCTCCTCCAGCGCCGCGGCGCAGAAGCCGGCCTCCAGGGTGTTGGACAGCCGCCAGGACACGACGTACCGGCTGTGCCAGTCCATCACCGCCACCAGGTACAGGAAGCCCCGGGCCATGGGCAGGTAGGTGATGTCCGCGGCCCACACCTGGTTGGGCCGGGTGACCCTGACATTTCTCAGCAGGTAGGGATAGACTCGTTGCTCCGGCGCTGGCCGGCTGGTGCTGGGACGGCGGTAGATGGCCCGCAGCCCCATGGCCCGCATCAGCCGCTGCACCCGCTTCCGGCTCACCGGCATCCCCTGCCGCTCCAGCCAGGCCTTCATCCGCCTGGACCCAAAGAAGGGCGTCTCCAGGTACTGCCGGTCGATCTCTCCCATCAGGGACAGGTCCTCTGGCGATGCAGCCCGGGGACGGTAGTAGATGCTGGAACGGCTGACGCCTAACAAAGCGCACTGGCGCACCAGGGACAGGGAGGGATGCTCCCGGTCCACCATCTGCCGCCGCCGGGCCGGACTCATGGACCGGACCTCTCCGCCAAGAAATCCCGCTCCACCTTCAGCCGGCCGATCTCCTGGTACAGGCGCGCGACCAGGGTGGCGTCCTTCTTCGACTGCTGGTCATTGCCGTTGCTGAAGACCCCGGAGGCGCCCTCCGCAAGAGCCTTCTTCCAGGCCTGAATCTGTCCGGGGTGGACCTCATACCTGGCGGCCAGCTGGGCCACCGTCTCCTGGCCCTTCAGCGCCTCCAACGCCACCTTGGCCTTGAAAGCTGGGCTGTGTTTCCTGCGTCCTTGTGACATTTCCTGCTCCTTCCGACAGCAACCGCTGCCCTCAGTTTAGGAGCGGGACTCTCACTTAGCCACCTGTCCGAAATTCCGGGTCCACCTCAGAGGCCATTGCACGGGGAACCGATCGTTCGTGTGAAGCGTTCTTGGGTGAAATCCGAGATTGGGCCGAAGCCCCCAGTGGACTTACCGGTTGGCGCATTCGTTGCGAATGGTTCTTCTTCTACGGTCATTTAACGGACCGGTGGGCTTTCCAATTTCTGGATGAGCCCCACCGAGACTCCATCATCGACTGGGGGGTTGATCTTGGTATAACCCCATTCGTCCAGCAACATTGGCCTACGTTCAACGAACAAGAGCGAGGGGAACTGGTCAGGAGGTTGACCGAGGGGATGAACGCCAGGGGAGACCATTATGCAGAAGCCGACGATTTGCTCGCTACTCATTTACTGAGGGAAAACCCTCCCTCTGTAGCCGCTTCGCTTTTCGCCAGTGGGTGGCAGGACGCGATGGCTGACGAGCCTAGAGCGATAGTGTCCAGGCTTTCTAACATCATTTTCAACCATTTATGCAATGACATACCCAACTTCGGCAACAGCCATAAGATAGCGAGCATCGGTGCCGAACTAGGATGGACCGCACAACAATCCGTCTTTCCCTTTGTGGCTTGGGTTGTGCAGAAGTCGTTGATGGACGGGCTTCCGCAGAGCGGGTTAGTGGATGGAATAAAGGCGGTGGACAGAATTGTGCGTCCATAAAACCATGTGATTCAACGGGGGTATGCTTATCTCACGCCCCATCTGCCACAAGCATATGGAACCCTCAGCACAGCCGCCATTGCGGCGTTTGTGTTCATCGCCACCCCCAATTGAATCTGCTCCCCCGGACCGTCCATGAATCCTTTATCGTTGCCAGGGCCCCTTCTTTCCCATCCCTGTCTACCAACAACTCCTTGCTCCCCGTTCTAAAGCTAATGGGATCTCCCTTCTCTTCACCCTCATCCCGTTTTGACCCAGTTCTTCGGTGCCTCAAACCCTGCAATGGCTGAAAAATGCCAAGGCCCCTACCCTTTTTGCAGGGGCCTTCGAGCGCACTCAACCGGGGAACTGTTGTTCAAATCTTCAGAAAAAACACGGTTCGAAGGGATCTTCATTTTATCCAGGCCGGCGGCTCCAAATTTTCCCCCGCGGTGGTAGCGCGGTTCATTTTGAGGACTTGTCGGATTTCGGCTCGTCCACGGTTCCCCCCAGCAGCCGAATCACGCGGTCCGACGTTCGGCTGGAGGTCAAATCAAGGGCCGTCTCCCCGTAGGCGTCTTCCGCGTCTACCGGGATTCCCTGTTCAATCAGGAATTCCACTAGTTCGGGCTTCACATGCCGTAAGGAAGCTGCGCGGTGCAGGAGCGTCCCACCCCCTTAGTCAACAACGTCCACCCTGGCGCCCCGTTCCACCAGTATCGATACCGCCGTCGGCCCGCGCCCCCTGCGGACCACCATCGCCCCAATCTGTCGGCAAATGGCCCCACTCATTGTCCCTCCGGTCCCCCTCATCTCTCTTTCAGGGCCACTAACGCCTGCCCTTCGGTGGATTCGTGCTTAATCTCGTCCAATCACCGACCCGAAACTCCTCCGACCCCACCAAACCAAACCCACAAACGGCGCAAAACCTATAACTTGCCACCCAGACAAACCTCCGGCAACAATCAGAACAACCGCCACAGCAGCGAAAGGAGCAGCACACTGCGTCAAACCTTTCCCAAGCCCATCCCAATCCGGCCACTCCTTCTCCTTAATATCACTGAGACCATAAATCGCCTGATTCGAAGCGATTGCTAGAACGACTATCACCCCAAGGGTACTCAACCACCCCCGAGAATCCACCACAACCATAACCGTAATCATCGCCAAAGATAGACCCGCCACTGCAACCATGACAATACAGGACACAATCCTCGCAACCCTCATGTCATCCACTTCGTTAGCCATCAGTCCTCCTATCCATTGACCACCACGCCCAACACCCACATTACTCGCCCTCCGAACGATTTCAATCCCCACTCCTCCGATTTTAGCCTGAGGTGGATCCAAGAAACTAAAACCATGGTGGGATGTGCATTTGCCGGAAGGCTGGAATTGGGCTGGAAATCTTGCGGGAGCCCCTCAGCCCTTGATTGCAAAGTCGTCCGGCAGCGACGCCTGACCTCTTCTTTCCGGTTAGCCAGACCCACCAGGAAATTCTCAATCCTCTCCTGAACCGCCGCCCCGGTCCCAGGTACAGGTTGCCGGTGGCTTCCTCTCTGGCCCAGCCCCAGATGGGCTCGTTAGCGTTGAAGTCCGGGCTGTAGGCCGGCAGGTTTACCAGCCGCAGGTTCAGGTCAGCCGTCCGCAGGTACTCCCGCAGCGCCTCGCCACGATGGGCCGGCGCATTATCCCAGACCATGTTCAAACGTCCGCCGTGCCTCTCCCGCAACTGCTACAAGAAGGCAACCGAGGTCCCGGAGTTGCTGTTGTCCTCCAGTTCCACCCACTCAACCTCACCGGTCTCCAAGAACACCGCCGAGTAGTAGCTGGCCTTCTCACCATATTTTGGACTGGTCGAGTCCACCAGTGCCGATTCCCCTCTCAGCACCCACTTGCCCCGCAGGACCGCCTCGGCACGGAAGTGGCCCTCGTCGGCAAAAAACACCCTCGCACCAGTGCGGCCCGAATCGTCCCAAATGGCGGCATACTCCGCCACGAAGGCCTCGCGCTAGGACTCATTGGCCTTGACCAACCGCTTCTTGGGCAGCTTGAAGGCGAACCCCAAGCGGTGCAGATAGTTCAGACAACTGCTGCGACACAGGCTGAAACCAAAGCGGTCCGAAACAAACTGCCTTACTACCTTCCAATACCAGTCGGGCATTTCCATTCTTTTGTATGAGTTACCATGAAGTTACGCCTGAACAGCTACGAACCGGGTGGGCGACGATTGGCCGCTGAGGGACATGGTGATGAGGCTGCGCCGCAAGCTGGGCGACGATGCCGCCGACCCCAAGTACATCATCACCGAGCCACGCGTGGGCTATAGGGTGGCCGCGAGGGAGAGGGACAGCCAGCAATCCGGGGCTGAATATGCGCTCTTTAGAATTGAAAACCGGCGTCCCCTCTGCAACTGGGAGACGGACCCAAAGGAAAAGCCCCCGCCTTGTCGGCAGGGGCTCGGCAGCTTCTTGGTTCGGGTGAAGTCAAAAAGACGAACGATTACACCGCGACCAAGAACCTGATCCGAAAGGTTCTTGATTTTATCCAGTTTGGTGGGCCTGACTTGACGATAGGCAGTACCATCTTTGAGCTAGCCTTGGCCCTGTAGGGAGTCATCTGTTGCTTGGTATTCTCATACGAATGTGTGACTTGGGCCAGTCTGATGAGAAAATAGCCAGTCGAACTTTGGATGAGAACCTCTCCAGGATTGCACTCGGAGCCAGTATTGCTACCACACCTTCGCAGTAGATTGGCAGACTAGGTCTTCGGTACTCTCGCTAGAACAGAAGCCTCTCACTATGATCCGTTTTATTGGCGCTTTCGAAAATAATGTCGGTCGCTGCGGAAAATGGTAAATCCCCTGCTTCGTATTTCTTGATAATCTCCCCGACTTCGACTGGAGTATACAGGCCGCGGGCAGTTACGTGAGCTTCAAAGCCGCAACGCTCCCCCGCGACAGTCAATACCTGCTGTAGTGCCTTTTCAGCGCTCTCTCTCATTGACGACCTGAAGTGGAGGAATTGAAGCTCTCGCCAGTAGTAATAATATTCGCCAAGGTGTCGGTTCGCCCCGTAGTAGATTTCCCTGGCCGTCCACCCTATTGGGAGTGTGGCCTGCAAAATACGAAGCCGATAAGTCCGTTCGGCTTCTCCCGAATCAAAGGCAGGCGCATTATTGCGCTGCCCGGTCATCTGCTCCATGACCCAAGAAGGCATCAGGTTATCGTTTGCGGCGACCTCGACCAAGTCTGTGGCTATTTTCCAAAGCAGTTCCTTTGGATATTTGTGAGGAAGGGTCACATGAATCATCCGCTCCTCATCCAGTTCAATTTTCTGGAATTGGAGTTCAGATTCCTCTTGGGTCGGGTACTCTGACGGCTCAAATACGGGTACTTCTTGGAACAGGGTGCCAGTCGGAGATCTTCTCACACCTTGGACGAGCAGCGGTCTGAAGGGCAATCCATCTCGGTCATCTGGTTTGACTATCACCTCCAGCCAAGCCCCCCGGTCGGTTAGTAGGGTTGATGCCACCGCACTTACGAAGCTGTCCGCCCCGCGTCCTTGATTCCACAGCGAGAGAGCCCTTTTCACCTGACTGCTTGATTCTCCTTGGATCGCCAACTCGTAGGCGTCTCCATCGTCCCGATGTGGGACAACATGGAGATTGAAGTCCTGAAGGAGGAGGGAAGTTTGCGTTGAGTGCAGCCAGCCTTCAGCTTCATGAGTAGACCAACGAGATGTCCGACCAGTCATGTAAGGTGGTCCTCCGCGTTCTCGGAAACAATATCCCCGGGTTCGTCTCTCTCCGAGTATTCCCGAGCGCCTTGGAATTCCTTTGCCTCATAGTAGCGCCGCAGGCTCCGACGTCCTCTCAGGGTATCCCCCGTTTCTCCGGTTATCGGTCCGACTATTTCGGCGGCGAAAATCGAACGCGGTTTTAGGAAAATCGTCCGCATGTGTTCAGTCACACCAAGCATCTTGATGAGTGGTGGCGCATCCCAAGCAGGCCGGTTTCGAACGAAGGGGTTGTATTCGGGAACCGCATATCCAGCCTCAACGATCTTGTTCGTTAGACGAATTTCCCATTCGCTCCTTGCGATATCCCTCTGCGAGATTCCCAACGAGGCATGACCATCTTTCATCTCTAGCCTATCTAAAATCAGCCTAGCGATCTGATCTGGTTGAGGGAAACACTTGATTTGGTTTATCCAAGCCCGGCGGATGCGAGCGTCAGACTGGTCGCCCCGAATGGCCGCGTAAATCATTGCCAAGCCGGAAAGCTCAAGTATGTCAACGGTTGGATCCATGATCGTGGAATTCACTTCGTATGTAGGAGGTTGGTAGTTTGACAGCACGTGGTCCTGTAAGGAGAGGCTGGCAAACAGTACCTTCGGAAAGACATCCTTCACCAAGGTCACATCCCCGCTCGCAATGGCTTCCTCCGTATGATGAATGAGAGTGAATAAAGCTTCGCCGAATAGGTCAGGTTCGGATTTAGCTTGGTTCGGCCGGAGATGTACAAGAGCTTCGGCGATTCGTTGAAGGACCTCGCTTCTATTTTTCCTGACGAGATCGCTTATGCCTTCGAATTCCTCGGTCTCTTGTGGGGCATTTCCCATACGCAGGGCCTCAAAGTTTTCCGCTGCTTGCGGTAGTGTGTCAGCGAAGAGTTGGGCTTTCGCAAGAGCTTGGAGGGCTTGTGACCCCGTCATTGCGATAACTTCTGACGACGACCCTTCAGAGGTTGGCATAAGGAAGTCATCCAAGAGTTTGGGAAATTCCTTTGCAAACTCCCGAAGAGAGAAGACGCAAACATTTGCCAGGGCAAACTGTAGGTACCAGTTAGGGGTCACGCGGCGACCATCAATATCTTGCTCCGCTCTAATCTCTCGAAGCAACTTTTGGGCGCCGTTCCATACTCGGTCGGATCCACGGATTTGAACCGTTTTCGTGCTCCTGCGGTCCCACTTGGTCTCGCTGACGACTGTCAGAATTTCACCTGGCCAGTGGTTAATAGCCTCTCGCCATCCCAAAAGCAGATTTGCCAGAATCAGTGGTGGGGCCGCTGCCGCTGCAACCGCTGCTGGGTTCTCTACTTCAATGCTCCAACAGCGGTCCCTGACAATAGCTGACAATGTAATGGCGTCATCAATGCGGTAGCTCTTCGCCAAGCTGTGAGCTGTCGCCGCAACTTGGGACGTGATACGTAAGACTGAGTCTCGATCGTTGGCGACGACGCAAGCCTCAAGGGCTGCAGAAGCAAGTTCCGCCGAGCGCCGTTCGAGCCAGTCGGCTGAGGGTTCCAAGCGGGGCTGAAGCGGCGTAGAAGTCTTGAGAGCTATAGAAGTTTCGGAATGGCTGGCCTCTATCCACTTAGGGTAGACTGGTTCTCG
Organism: Dehalococcoidia bacterium; assembly: GCA_965203675.1. GTDB lineage: Bacteria > Chloroflexota > Dehalococcoidia > Lucifugimonadales > UBA3495 > CATOSK01. Next base: position 912,673 of record CBDBDE010000002.1, read on the forward strand.
GATGAACCAATCGCTAGTTGGAGCCAGCAGGTGCTTCCTCTGAGCATAGAATTGAACGAGTGCAAGTAATTGATCGACCATGCCGGCTAGTTGCCCTCGGTCAACAGAGGCACGGGCGTTTGTCAGGTCGATGAGTTCTGCCAAAACAAGTAAAGCTCTATTGGCTTCCCGAGAAGCAACTCTCAACACTGCTTCGTTTTTGCTTAGCCCCCCCGAACCGAGTCGGTCAATTGCTCTGTACAGGGCTAGCAGTGGCTCCTGACCAAGTGCAATCGGGTTGAATAGATTGAAAGCGCCAAAGGCGAGTTGAACGAACGCCCAGCCACTGAATAGGACCAAAAGACCGTAACCGGCCACGGTGACGTACCCATACGACACTCCCACGCTTTGCAGCAGAATCAGGGTTAGGCCGGCTCCAATGGCAATCCCAACTGATTTGAGGTACAGCCTTACCCGACGGTTCCCGAGAACTAAATCTCTTACATCAGCCGAAACATTGCTGTACGACTGTCCCAAGACGATGCTTACGCTAGCAAGGTAAAACCCTAAGAGGCTTGCAGAAACCTGGACTGCAAGTGTTGGAAATGCGCCTAGAGGTGGAATTGAGTTTCCTGAAGGAATGAGGTTGGGCCAACCGTAGCGTACTAGAAGGAACTCTGCTAGCAGAAGCGTGGCCAGGAGGATTGCTCCCGCTGAGAAGGCGCGAATAAGCAGAATGAAAGCCCTTCTGACAATTCCTACGTCTCGTCGGAAGAGGTCCACCAGAGATCCAATACGATATCTATGCGCGATGACCCGCAGTCTGCCAGCGGCGGCCCTTTCTCGATTGCGCCAGTAATCCTCTGTTGACTGCGCTTTGAGTCGGCTCTTCAGCTTACGAGCCTTGGAACCGAAAGGCCATCGAACTTCTGATGTAACCTCTTTCAGAATTGCAATCGATTCACGAAACAGCGTCTTCACGGTGTGTGATTTTCAACCCAGTTGCCCTAGCAATTTGAACATATCGCAGATGGAAGGTTAGATACCCGATTCCTGTGACCTTCCGCAACACCAAGAGCCGCACCTTTAACGGCTCAAGCCACCGCCTCCAGACATGCCCCCGAACTCAAGACTTCTCAACCGCACCCAGAAGCGCCGCCGGTTGATACATTCCCAAGGCGTCAACTTGAATGTGCTCGTAAGTGTGCACAGGTCCGAGGGTGTTCAACAACTGTCCTATCATCATAGCGAGTCCCGCTGGGACCGCCATGAACAGATGCACCTGGCCCCGGATGCCGAACTTGCGCCGCGCCGCTCGTGCGCCTTCGATGGTGAGTTGGGCCACATCGAGCGCCTCTCCGGGAGACTTCAACAATAGCAGCTGCTCTGCTGATTTAACATGGACGTAGGCGCGAAAGGGGACGGAGGTCTTACTGAAGGCAGCAACCGCGTCCTCAACGTCTGCATTGACTGATACCATTACTGCCAAGTCTTCGGCATCCGTCTGTCCCGGAGTCGTGAGAACTTCGTAACCGGAACTTTTGCGCTTGGCTGCCAATTCCCAAATCTGTCTCGACTGGTCAGTGAAAAGTTGCTCCCAGGCAATATCGATTCCTCTGGTCGCCATGAAGTGGTATCCCAAAGCAGTAGCCGAGGGAAGTGAAGCTAAACCACTGGCTATGACCCTTCTGTTTGTCGCGTTCCTCTGAGTAGCCTCGGCTATGTCCTCTAATGCAGGCAACAGCCTGGACTGCCAATCTTCCGGGCTTGCTGACCGCCTCTGAGCACCGGCGAACCGGTGCGTCCAATCAATATCGATAGCAATCTCAGGTTGGTGCCCTGTGGTAGCCCTCGTATTGATGACCAGGCGCAATGGTTCACCTTCGGGCAGGTCATTATGAATAGCAGACAACCTCTGACTCAGCAACACGTTGGAAATTCTTCTGATGTCTTCTGAATTGGCTGGGGCGGAGTCAACCTTTATTATGTTCCAATTGCTCAGGTCAGTTATGCCGGTATGACTTCCCAACAACGGACGAACTTGTTCGTAGCCAAGCCCTCCGGCGGCTACCGGCAATATGAAGAATCCATCGTCTCTACAGTGGCGCTCCACCGCGCATGGCACTTCTACCCGGGTAATCATGGACGAGTGGCCAACATCCGGCGTTATCCACAACAGCACGTTGGCTATGTCATTGCTTCCCAGAACGTTGCGTAGCTCCGTTTCGGTAGGCTCTGTTCGCAGGTCTTCGATGTCCTGCCAGGTAGGGATCCCCCGCTCCTTTTGGCTTGCTACCAACTCCTTAACTTCGTCAAGGTGAGTCCTTCTGTAGCTGACAAAGGATTTGCCGGTAGGTAACGTCACGATGAACTCCTCGTGATGGCGTTTCGCATTCTCTCAGAAATCAGACTTCGGCCCCCAATCGGCGTCGGTCCGACCCACTACGCTACTCCTGGAGCCGGTCGTTGATATCGTCCGACGCGGTTGAAGGGTGCATCCGGCAGCGTTCTGTAGACGTCAATCACCTCGTCATCAAACTCAAAACGCCCCGTGAGGACGTCAATGGTCATCTGTGTAACCAGTGATGCACAGGCGAGTACGGACGCGGGCGCTGCATTATTAACCGGTGCAGAACAGCCGAGATCAGGCTCTACAGTCTCGAGTTCGGTATCGCCAGGCGGAATGGTCGGATAGCCGGTGGATTTGGGCCGGTTGCTTATTGGGGCGTCAGTGTCCAGTGCCCTCCGCTGAACTCGTCCTATGAAACCTCCCCGTAACAGGGCACCAGAGACGAAGGGCTTTCCCAGTTCTTGGGCAACCAGAGCCACCGGGTACACGAATGCATCGTTCCCTGTGGCGTCAACTACCAAATCGACGTCCCCAATGAGTTGCGCGATTTCATCCTTCCCGGCAGGGTTGACCTGAGGAGCTATAGCGTCAACCTTTGTCCAAGGAGCATGGTCCTCGATGACGGCATTCACGGAGACCACCTTCAACTTGCCCACATGAACATGGCCGGATACGTGCCGCACCACGTTGCCAGGCGAGAGGAAATCTCTGTCTACTATCCGAACCGACTCGATGCCGCTTTCTGCAAGCGCAACTGCTACATGCCCACCCAACGCGCCAACCCCGAATACGACAACTCTACGGTCCTTGAGGATTTCTGCGTCGGGCCCTGCCCTGAGTTTGAGCGTCTGATGGTCATTGGGCTCGGCCATTAATGCTCCTGCCTCCACGTTGTCCTCTATTACCGTAAGACCCATGACAAGAATGTTAGGGCGCCCTCTCCATTCCCAGGCAAATAGTATGAAGTCCGCGCCGCCGCTTGGCCGAAGCTCGGCGGGAGAGCGCCGCCGCGACAGAGCCCGCTGTAAACCCTTCCGCTGGGCCCTGTTGAGGTGCTGTGCCAACTCCGAGAAGTTGCGGGGCGGTGGTGCTCGCAATTGACCTACTCGGAACCAGAGGCCGGAGAGATCACCAGGCGACGAGGTCTTCCCTGCCCGGAGACTCAGCACATCCGGATTCGCTGTGAATGTGCCAACCAAATCACCCCAGCTACCCAGTCCGGTCCGTAGTGATTCAAACTGGAAAGTGGCCATCACTGGCCACTTGTCCTTGAAATTCAGGTAGGCATCAAAAGGGAGGTCGTCATCTTCCCATCCGTTCTTAGCCCGCTTACACCAGTACTCGATCCGGCTAAACAGCCCGTCGAGGGTTTCCCATTGCAGGCTGGCGTCACCTTCGCGCCAAAGACAAACGAAGTCATCCAAGGTTGAGTGGTTGGTTGTTAGACCTTGAACATAGACACGGGGAGGCTGGTAGGGCCATCCTTTGTCAAAGACAATATCCATGGTCTTTGCTTGGGTTAGATCGGAAAAGGCAGGATGGACGGGGCCCCTCCAAAGACGCCGTTCGGTCCCTGGAATCGGCTCGAACCCCGAGCCAACAAGGTCGGTTCGGAACCCTTCGAGCGATGCTATATCAAAGGAATCGAGTTCCATTGCCATCACCCAATCCTAGGTGCATCGTTCCGGCGGGTTGCTGCGCCCGCTCCGATTGTCGATGCAGTGGCAACTCCCTGTCCACCGATGTTTGGCGGGGTTGGGAAGACGTTGTTTGCGCGCTCATTTCCGCCGAGCATCCTGCGCCACTCATTGGCGGCCTCAGCAGTTTCGAGACCAACTGTGCGATTCGCCGCGGATGCAAGTTTGCTGAAGACTGCTGCAGCCTGCTTGACCTCGTTCTCCGACAATGGAGGATTAACGGGTGTGCCCAGCACTGGGTCCGCTATAGGATCCACCGCTGCCCGAGCAAGGTGGTTCGCGATGTACTGGAGGGTCTGTGCCAAGAGAGTATCCCATTCATCTCCAGAAACTGCCCCGGAGCGCCATGCTTCGAAAGTCAAAAACTCCAAGTAGAGGCCGCCAGGACGCCCGTCACCAAGGTGAACCTCTCGAATCTGACGTATCAGCTTGACCATGGGTTTGTAGGCGTGCCGGTTTCCGACCATTGGCGTAGTTGGAGACTGATTCAGTTCCTCAGAAAGATCTCCGAACAAGACAGCGCCAGTGGTAACCCAACGGCCCTCGCCTCCTGCCCAACGATTCTGGTCCTTTGTGGGAATTGCCCACAGGTCACCGTCACGTACCGCCGGTACGGCGTCAATAGAAAAATCGCCATGTGCACCCGAGGTGCCGTGACGGTCAGGAAAGCGCACCTTAACACTCCTGGCTTGTTGTTGGGCGCGTCCACTCCCCTGCCCATACTGTCCATATTTCTTAACTATCACCCGCCAGACGGCATCAAATACCGCCTTTGGTTCTGCCCGGGTATCAAGGTTGGTGAACCGGAGAAAGATGTCCACATCCTTCCCAGGATATATGCCGGCTCTCCGACCATACGAACCAATCAGGATCGGCTCTACTCCCCAAGCCTTCAATTGTTCATCCTGTTGCAGCAGCTCCCTGATCTCGGTGTGGGCAGCAATGGCCCGGTCTCGTTTCTGACCGTTAACTTCTATGTTGGTAAGTGCCTGCTCGAATTGTTGCCGGAAGTTCGGCATCCCATGCCTCCCATAAACCCTTGGGTGGAATTATACCAATAATCCGTGTTGATTATTTTGGTTCATAATGGCATTATACCACTGCTGTGCGACTAGCAGGTATCGCTGAGGTCTACCAGGGTTTGGCCAGGTCTGGACGTGGGGCCGGATTAAGGCGTGGTCAATGGTCGTTACGCCTAGCCGAAAGTGGGGACATTCAGAATGACGGCTGGCTGAACCTAGAGGGACTCCGCGAAATAGAATTGGCACAAAGCATCCGAACCGAGCGTTACCTGCTTCGGCCATTCGACGTACTCATCACCGCACGTACCGGGTCCGTCCAAGCGGCCCTAGTGCCGCCAGAAGTCTCTCGGACGGTGGCGGGGGTTACGCTGCTAGTGGTTCGAGCAAGAGAGCCAGAATCTGGCATGGGGCACCATCTTTGGTACTTCCTAACATCTGCCTATGGCCGCAGCCAGTTGGTCAAGCGGCTGACAGTAAACAGAACTATCACGACGCTGTCGGCCAGTGCCGTTGCCGAGGTGGAGGTTCCGGTGCCGTCTCCGCGCCAACTTGACCGGGTAGTCCGGTTGGTGGAAGCTTCTGAGGAAGCCTACGCATCCGCAGTCAAAGCTGCCGTGATACGCCGAGAGACGGTTCGTGACTCAGTTATTCGGCAGCTTATAGCCCAAGAAACAGACCTACGGATATAGGTGAGAGTGATGCCACTAACCAAACCAGAACTGGAATCCAAGCTGTGGCAGGCTGCCGATATTCTACGGGGGCAGATTGATTCCGCGGACTACAAGAATTACATCTTCTCCATTCTTTTCCTGAAGCGGCTTTCCGATCGGTTCGAGGAGGAAATACAGAACGCGGTGGCCTCCGGGGTACCCAGGGAGACGGCCATCTTAGACCGGGACGAGCATGAGTTCTTCATTCCGGAGTCGGCCCGGTGGGAGGCAATTTCCGCCGCTTCCATGAACCTGGGCGAAACCCTGAACATTGCCAGCCACGCCATCGAAGACGCCAACACCCCCCGGCTGGACGGAGTGTTGGTTGGCACCAACTGGAACGACGAGACCAAGCTGGGCAGTCCGGCCAACCGGGAACGCATCATCCGCAGCCTGGTCAACCACTTCAGCGACTTGGATCTGCGGGACGCAAACCTCCGAGACGAGGGCGGCACTGGTAACGTCCTGGGCGACGCCTACGAGTACCTCATCTACCAGTTCGCCGACGACGCTGGCAAGAAGGGAGGCGAGTTTTACACCCCCCGGGAGGTCGTCAGACTTATCGTTGAGCTGCTGGAACCTCAGGAAGGGATGCGCATCTGCGACCCTGCCGCCGGTTCCGCCGGAATGCTGATTTACACAGCCCAGTACGTGCGTGAACAGGGGGGCGACATCCGCAACCTGGTGCTGCACGGCCAGGAGCGCAATCTGGGAACACTGGCCATCGGCAAGCTGAACCTGCTGCTCCATGACCTGCGCTCCGCCCGGATGGAAGCCGGAGATGTGATAGCCGAGCCGGGATTGATGGATCCCTCCGGGCGGCTGCTGGCCTACGATAGGGTGATCGCTAATCCGCCTTTCAGCCTGAAGAACTGGGGACACGACTTCGCACCCAACGATCCCCACCACCGCTTCGACCGCTACGGGACGGTGCCGCCCAAGACCCGGGGCGACTTTGCCTTCCTGCTGCACATGCTGGGAGTCACCAACGCCCAGGGCATGGTGGGCGTGGTGATGCCCCACGGCATCCTGTTCCGGGGCGGCGCCGAGGGGAGGATACGCAGGGGAATCGTGGAGGCCGACCTGTTCGAAGCAGTCATTGGCCTGGCTCCCAATCTCTTTTTCGGCGCCAGCATTCCGGTGGCTATCTGTGTCCTGAACCGGGACAAGCCTCTGGAAAGGCGGGGCAAGGTGCTGTTCGTGGATGCCGCCCAGGAAGGCTATTTCCGTCCCGGCAAGGCGCAGAACTACATCGACCCGGAGCACATCAGGAGGATAGTCGAAGCGTACCGGGCCTTCGAGGACGTGGACCGCTTGGCCCATGTCGCCGACCTGGAGGAGATTGAAAGCAACGACTTCAACCTGAACATCAGTCGCTACGTGGACACCACCGAGCCGGTGGAGGTGATGCCGGTGGAGGAAGCCCTGGCCCAATTGCGGGAAGCGGAACGGCAGCGGGATGAGGCGGTAGCCCGCATGGACCAACTGCTGGCCGAGATGGGGTATGCCAAAGGTTAGAGATGCAATCAGGCTCGTTGAGCAAGACGGCTGGCGGTTGGCCCGTACCCGGGGAAGCCACCGCCAGTACCACCATCCCGATAAGCGGGGGACTGTTACGATTCCGGGACATCCCGGCAGCGACTTGTCGCGAGGTCTGTGGCACAATATTTTGAAACAAGCCGGCATCAGGGGAGGGACACAATGAAGCTCAAGTATGCCGTAGTGTTTGAGCAATTGCCCAATAACTACGGGGCGTATGCGCCTGATGTACCAGGCTGCGTAAGCACGGGGACAACCTGGAAAGAGATACATGCCAACATCCGTGAAGCCATCGCCTTCCACATCGAAGGAATGGCAGGGAATGGCGAGACGATTCCCGAGCCGCGAATGTCGGTCAGGGAAGCCATGGCTTACCACAGCAGGATCTTTGAAGATTACGTCATCGACAGTCCCGTCGAATTTGGCGAATCGGATGCGGACCTGCCCACAACCGTTGAGATGGTCGAGATTGAGATTGCCCTGCCACAAGCGGCAACGAGCGGTTCATAGGAAGGAGATTGGGCGGAGAGTGGAATGCACGTTTCGACCCTTAAGGTAAATGTTTCATACGCGGATGACGTAAAGGTTACCGAAGACGCCTTGACCGCCGAACTGAATGACGGCCGCACCATATCCGTGCCGTTGTCGTGGTATCCCCGGCTGACTCATGCCACACCTGAAGAAAGGGACAACTGGGAGCTAATCGGGACTGGCGAGGGAATTCACTGGCCCGACTTGGACGAGGACATCAGCGTGGAAATGTTGCTGGCCGGCGTACCGTCGGGGGAGAGTCCGAGTGGTTTCAAGCGCTGGCTGGATGCCAAGAAGGCGGGCCTCCCGGTTAACATTTACGAGATAAGGCCCGCTGTCCCCGAAGAGGTCTGATGCAGCGCGCCGCCGGACATGGAACCGTTCCTGACGGCTGGCAGAGGGTGCGGCTGGGGGATGTAGCCGATATAAGAAAAGGGCAGAGCTTCACCAGCAAAGACCTGATACCTGGTGATGTACCAGTAATAGCCGGCGGCACCTCCCCAGCGTATTTTCACGCCCTTTCTAACCGCCCAGCCGATACGGTAACCGTCAGTGCTTCTGGGGCTCACGCCGGTTTTGTGGCGTTCCATAAGCAGCCGATTTTCGCTACTGATTGCAGTACAGTTCAAGGTGAAAAGGGCGGACCAGTCATCAATTTCGTTTTCCATTTCCTGAAGAATGCGCAGAAACATATCTATTACCGGCGTCGTGGGTCGGCTCAACCCCACGTCTATCCCGATGATATTGCCATTCTCTCCATCCTCCTCCCGCCCCTGCCGGAGCAGCGGGCCATCGCCGCCGTGCTGGACAGCATCGACGACGCCATCGAGGGGACCGAGGCCGTCATCGCCGCCACCGAGCAACTGCGTAACTCCCTGCTCCACGACCTGCTGACCCGTGGCGTCCCCGGCTGGCACACGGAATGGAAGGACGTGCTGGGGTTGGGCACGATACCGGCGGACTGGGAGATGGTGCGGCTGGGGGAGGTGGCGGAAGTAATAATGGGGCAATCACCCCCAGGATTAAATTGCAACCGGGACGGAGAAGGGATCCCGCTACTCAACGGGCCAACGGAATACGGGCCTAACCACCCTGAGCCAGCCCAATGGACGACTGACGCCAGAAAAATCTCACAAGAGGGAGACGTTTTGTTCTGCGTTAGGGGCGCGACGGCAGGCCGAATGAATTGGGCGGATCGCGACTACGCAATAGGAAGGGGTGTCGCAGCCATCAGGCATAAGTCTGGATCGTCCTTTCGGAGATACCTGCGCGCCCTGCTCGATTTTAGGATGCCAGAGCTTCTTTCGGTAGTTACGGGCTCAACTTTTCCGAATCTGAGTTATGAACAGATCACCCAATTGCGAGTGCCGGGGATCCCTTCCGTCCAGCAGCAGGCCATCGCCACCGCGCTGGACGGGGTGGATGCAGCATTGGATGTTGCGCGGGAGGAACTAGCGGGGCTACGATTGCTGAAGGAGTCCACCGCCGACGCGCTGCTGACCGGGCGGGTGCGGATTGGAGGGAAAAATGAATGAACAGAACTGCGTGAGTGAATCCGGCGAGGGCAGTGTCGAATCTACTTTCCCCGAATGTGAAGTTGTTCCTATGGCCAAGTCCCCCGTATCTCGGGCCAATCCAGCTAATACAATAAAGGGGATAGCCCGCTCCGCAGAGACTATCAGGACGATTGAGCGCTCACTGGCGGCCTCACAGCAGTTGGCCGAGACCATGAAGGCCATCAACCGCCCGTTAGGGGCCTCACAGCAGTTGGCCGAGACCATAAAGGCCATCAACCGCCCGTTAGGGGCCTCGCAGCAGTTGGCCGAGACCATGAAGGCCATCAACCGCCCGTTAGGGGCCTCACAGCAGTTGGCCGAGACCATGAAGGCCATTAACCGTCCGTTAGGGGTCTCACAGCAGTTGGCCGAGACCATGAGGTCCTTTAACCACCCACTGATAACACCTTGGTCTAAAGGGTTTACCGTTTCTCGTCATCCAAGAACAATTCCGACACTTATCTCCGCCCCAAGACTAGCTACTGGTGTAGAGAAGCCTGAGACTCGAACTAATTCGATATTAACTGAGTCTGAAGAACATTCCCTCGTTGCAGAGAATACATACTGGCTTACCCAGTTTGACGCTCTGGTGAGAGAAGAGGGTCTAAGAAGATTCTGCAGGAGTCTCTTTGCCGACGGCTACTACGACCTTGCTGTCCAGCGTGCTTGCACCTACCTGCACAACATAGTTAGGGAAAAATCAGCACGCTACGACAAGGATGGCGCAGACCTAATGATGGCGGTGTTCAGCCCCAAGAATCCAACGCTTTTGCTCAATCAACTCACAACTCCGTCCGAGAGGAATGAGCAACAAGGCTATATGTTTCTCCTGGCGGGTACGATGACAGGTATAAGAAATCCGAGATCGCATGAACACGACCTTGAAGACTCCCCCGAAGAGGCTCTGGAAATCTTGATTCTTGTAAATCATCTCATGCGAAGGCTCAACAATTCCGCCTTGGCATAGGTCAGGGCAAAGGCCAGCGTCATGACCACCCCTTCCGCACTCAACGAGTACAGCCAAGCCGAGGAGCCAGCGCGCTTGCTGCTGGAGCGGCTGGGGTGGGCGTATGTGGCGCGGGAGGCGCTGGCGGCGGAACGGGGCGGCGAGCGGGAGATGTTGCTGAGGGGGCGGCTGCGGGCCGCCCTGCTGCGTCTCAACGAGTGGCTCACCGAGAACCAGGCCGACCGGGTCATCTTCGAGTTGGAGAACGTCAACGCCACCGGCATGGCCCGCAACCAGGCGGTCCACGAGTACCTGACCTACGGCATGCCCCTGACCGTGGATGGGCCCCGGGGAAGAGACACCCGCACCGTCCGCTTCTTCGACTTTGAGCACCCCGACACCGGCCTCAACGAGTTCCTAGTCACCACCCAGTTTCGGGTGCGCCGGGGCAACGAGCGGGATGGGCCGGAGGACGATGAGAGGCTGGTTATCCCCGACCTGGTTCTCTTCGTCAACGGTATCCCCCTGGTGGTAATGGAGGCCAAATCTCCGTCCCTCCTGGACGTGTGGAAATCCCAGGCGGTGCGCCAACTGCGCCGCTACCAGGAGGCCGGCCCTGAGTGGCAGGGCCGGGGCGCACCGGAACTGTTCCACTACAACCTGCTGTGCGTGGCCCACTGCGGAGCCGCGGCGGTTTACTCCACCCTGGGCGCGCCGGAGAACGCCTACTTCGAGTGGAAATGGTTGGGCAACCATTCCGAGGATGACGTGCGGCAGCAGTTCGGGGTAGAACCCCAAGGACAGGCCCAGCTCATAGTGGGCCTGTTGTCCCCGGCGACCCTGCTGGACATCCTGCGGGATTACGTGGTGTACGAGCCGGAGCGGGGGCGTCTGGTTAAGAAGCTGCCCCGCTACCAGCAGTACCGGGCGGTCAAAGCCGCCCTGGCCCGCATCCTTACCGGTGCGAAGCCCATCGACAGGGGTGGCGTAATCTGGCACACCCAGGGGTCGGGAAAATCGCTGACAATGCTGTGGCTGGCCACCAAGGTGCGCCGGGAGCCGCGCCTATCCAACACGACCATCGTGGTGGTCACCGACCGCACCCAGCTTGACCGGCAGATTTCCGAAACCTTCCAGCGCTGCGGCTTTCCCGGACCGGAACGGATGGACCGCTCGCGGCCAGAGCCGGAGGAGCGCCGGGCCCGCCGCCGCAGGGAGAGGCCCGGCCAGCGCGACCCCCTGGACCTCCAGACCGTTCTGAGGCAGGGCGGCAGCCGCACGGTAATGACCACCATCCAGAAGTTCGAGGAGGCTCTGACCACCCCGGCCGGGCCTCTGGACCTGCTGAATCCCTCGGACGATGTGTTGGTGATGGTGGACGAGGCCCACCGCTCCCAGTATGGCGACCTGGGCGCCCTCATGTCCAAGGCCCTGCCCAAACGCCACCCTCATCGGTTTCACCGGGACACCGATAGAGAAAGGGTACGGCCGCAGCACCACCCGGCGGTTTGGGCATCTGATCGACGCCTACACCATCCCCGAGTCGGTGGCAGACGGCGCGACGGTGCGCATACTTTACGAAGCACGTTTGCCCGAGCTGGCCATTGAAGGCCCGGAGACCCTGGACCGGCTGTTCGACGCCATGTTCGGAGATCAACCGGACGACGTTAGGGAGCGGATACGCCGCCGATACGCCAACAAGGAAACCGTGGCCGAGGCGGAGCGGCGCATCGAGATGATCGCCCTGGACATCGCCGAGCACTTCAGGGAAAGAGTGCGTCCCAATGGGTTCAAGGCCCAGGTGGTGGCGCCCAGCCGGGCCGCTGCGATGCGCTACGCCGGCAAGTTGAACGATTTCGGGCTGAACGCCTACCCCATCATAACCACCAGTCCCAACGACGGGGCCGAGTTTAACGTGGCGCGCCAACTTGACCAGGAGACGGTGACCAACGCTTTCGTTGACCCCGATGGAGAACCGGAGGTGCTAGTTGTGGTGGATATGCTCCTGACCGGATTCGACGCTCCGGTGGAGCAGGTGCTCTACCTTGACCGGTCGCTGCGGGACCACGGCCTCCTCCAGGCCATCGCCAGGGTCAACCGCAGGTTCTCCCACCGGAGGGACGGCGTGGAAACCGAGAAGACCTACGGCTTGGTGGTGGACTACCACGGCGTGTCCAGGAACCTGGAGGAGGCCCTCTCCGACTTCGACTGGCCCGACGTCCAGGACAGTATGCGGGAACTGGAGGAGGACCCGGCGCCCCTGATGGAATCCGCCGCCGTGCAGGCGGAGTCCCACTTCAAGGGCCGCGACTTGAATGATACCTGGGACTGCGTTGCTGTCTTCGCCCCTGATGTTACTACCGAAGGAAACTACAAGGCCGACCTGTTCGAGCGGTTCAACGCCGACTACCGCCGGTTGTCTCGTCTCATGGACCGCTACCTTCCCGACCCCCGCGCCCTGGCTTACACCGAACGGCTGGCTCGCCTCACCGAGATTCGGGCTACACCCGGGCCAGTTCCTCCGGGAAGACGCCGACGTGGACTGGACCGAGATTGGGGCCAAGGTCAAGAGGCTGGTTGACGAGCGCATCAGCGCGCAAGTCCGGGAGATGATGAAGCCGCTGTCCATCCTGGACCAGGACTTCGAGCAGAAGATTGCTGCCCTGCCCCACGATGAGGCCCGGGCCTCGGTGATGGAGCACGCCATTCGCGCTCAAATCCACGAGCGGATATCCGAGAATCCGGTCTTCTACGAACGGCTGTCAGAGCGGCTGGCCCGCATAATAGAGGACCTGCGCAACCGGCTTATCGAAACCGCCGAAGCCTGCCGCCGGATGGCAGCCCTGCGGCACGATGTTCAAAGGATGGCAGACGTTGCTACCCAGCACGGCATGACCACGGTTTCTTACGCCATCTACCAGTTGCTGGAGGACTTTCCCGCAGGGCAATCGTCAAAGTCGACTGTGGAAGAGGGGCAAGGCGGATACCGGACCGAGATCGACGAAGGGACGAAGAGGATTTCTGAGAAGGTTGAAAACGTCATCGCTCATCACCAGGACGTGATCGACTGGCAGACGAATCTGGACGTGCAGCGGGAGATGCGCCGGGACATCAAGCGGGAACTGCGCCCAACTGGGGATTACGCTGAGGAACAGTTGGACGAACTGGCCAACCGCATCGTGGAACTGGCGCGCCGGGGAGGGAACAGTGGTTAGCCGGGGGCTGGTCCGTATTGGCGGCACTGACATCGAGTACGAAGTACGCCGGAGCGCGCGCCGGAAGAAGACTGTCCAGATTACCGTTGACGGAGCCGGCGTACAGGTGTCGGCGCCGAAGACCATCACGGATAGCGAATTGCAGGCCATTGTTCGCAAGCGAGCACCTTGGATTCTCCGAAACTCCCAGGAAGCAGCGTTGAAGCTGCTCCGAAGCGTTTCGTCAGCGAGAGACGCTTCCCTACCTGGGACGCAATGTGCGGTTAATTGTCGAAGTGGCGGATGTGCCCACACCGGAAATCCGTTTCGACCATTGGCGTTTCCGCATCTTGGTATCCGAAGGCTTGGAAGGAGAAGACCGTTATCAGCGCATCCGGCGTGCGGTGGTGGAGTGGTACAAGGCCCAAGCCGCTGATCGCCTGCGGTCCCGCGTTCAACACTGGTGGTCCCGCCTGGGCAACGGCGGCGAACCCCAGGTACTGATTCGGGGACCAGCGTCAACGCTGGGGAAGCTGCGCCCCCGACGGCACATTGCGCTTCAATTGGCGCGTAATGATGCTGAAGCCGTCCCTGGTCGAATACGTCATCGTGCACGAACTGGTTCACCTAAGCGTCAATAACCACTCCGATGATTTCTGGCGGCTGCTGTCTTCTGTGTTGCCGGACGTGGAACAACGTAGGCGACAGCTCAGGGAATCGGGAAAGACCCTCCCTTTGTAGAGCATTGCAGGAAACAATTGTCGGTATGGGATAATCCACTCGATTCAACACCTGATCCACGACTAGGATACTTGTTGGAACTTGGTAAGCGACGATACTTCAGCAATTTTGCTGGACATCTACCCTCGCCACAGCCCCAGTGTGAGCACCTTCTTAAGCAACCGCGCCCGTTTGGCTCTCCCCAACTCCCGCCGTGCCTCAGCCAGCGCCTCCTCCCTCCAACGCACATGGTCTTTCCGTCTCGACTCATCCAACGGCGCCGTCTCTGGCGGCAGGGTTAAGAAGAAACTCCGCAGCATCTCCGCCTCCAGTTCCCACCGCCGCACCGCCGCCAAGGCCCGGTCAACCCGGCTGCCAGCCGACCTGTCTCCCACCCCTGCCCTGATCATCCGCCACTCGGCCACCAGCGGCGCCGCCGGCCCAAGGGCGTGCTCCTCGTCCGGCTGTTCCTCCAACGTGACGACCCCAGCGTCAGGCATTCCCGGTCGGCGCCGGGGCGGCCGCCAATCCCCCGGCTGACCCTGGACGCCATCAACCGCAGCGGCCTCAGCCAGCTCCTGCCCCTCCTCTTCCAGCTCTGCGACCTTCCGCCGCAGCGCCGCCAGTTCCTCTGCCTGCGCTTGGACCGTATCCCGCAACTCCCGGTTCTCCTCCTCCAGCTCCGCCGACCGGTCTTCCCGGGTTTCCTCCGCGTCCTCGCCCCGGACGTCCCCGGCGACAATGCCGGACCCGACATCGCCGGCATCCTGCGCGTCCCGGAACTCCCCCAGCGCCTGCCGCATCCGGCGGGACACCCGCCGGGAGTTGCAGCAGTTGACCAGGGTACGGTAATTCACCCCCAGGGCCCGGGCGGCGGGCACCCGGCCACGTTCCTCCACCAGGGCGTCCAGCAGGTCCAATAGGGCCTCGTCCGATAGGGGGACATCAGGCTCCACGCCGGGGTCATGATCCACGTCGAAAGCCGTCTCATCCCGGCCGCTCACGGGCATCACCCCCGTTCTGCGCTGCAATCGCCGCGCTGCAATCCCTGCAATGAAGTGATTATAGACCCGCAGTAAATTCCCCGGCCGGAAATCCCTCCGCCGGCGGTGAACATACCCCTATCCCCGAAGGAAACTCCCCTGGATTGCGCTCTGCAATCCCTTCCGTTTCTCCTTTCAGGGCGCCCACTGCGGGAAACCGCCGTAGAGGATTGCAGTCTGGCCCACCAGGGCCTGCGGCATGGCGAAACCCATGCCGCCGCTCCGCTCCTGCCAAACCCGCCGGACCATCCACGAGGAGCCCCGAGCCTGCACCGACGGCAGGCATTTGGAAGCGGAATCAATGACCCGGTGGGCCTTGCGCGTGGGACTGCCCGCCGCCATAATGTCTAGAACGGATGTTCCCAACTGCTGCAAAAGTCCATCATCCGCCACGCCGGGGCAACCTGGCCCGGCGTGGCGACCCGCTGAAAAAAGACAGAAGGAGGACTTCATCCATGCTTACCGAACTCCTGAGCAGAGCATTCAAGGGCAAGCCCCCGCCGGAGGTCAAGGTGCTCTCCGTCACCGCGCCCCGCACCGAAGAACGTACCCTGTCCGGGGTGGAGAACTTCCTCAAGTCCATCGGCGCCCCCGAACCCTTCTCCCTGGAGATCGCCGGTGACGCGGCTGGCGTCTCGCTGCTCACCCGCTGCCGGGAGGGTTCCCTGGTGAAGCAGCAGCTGGGGGCCCACCACCGCCACGCCCAAGTCAGCGAGGTCTCCCCGGAGGACGATCCCCTGCGGCTGGCCGAGGGGGAGCGGGCCTGGTCCTCCACCCTGGAAATCCTGGGGCCGGAGTACCTGCCCCTTTGGACCTTCGGGGACGACGACCTGCGGGAGCCGGGCTCGGACCCACTGATCTCCGTCATCGGCTCCCTCTCCGGCCTGGAGCCCGGGGAAAGGGTGGTGTCCCGCATAAACCTGGCCTCCCTGGGGCCGGACTGGTCCCGCCCCCACCAGGACAAGCTGCACCGTAAGGAGCAGGCCGAAAGCGCCCCGTCGGCCCAGACCAGCGATTACCAGGCTGAGACCAGGAAGGGGGTGTTGTTCATCGTCATGGCCCTGCTGGCGGTGCCCCTGCTCCAGGGCTACCTGTGGGTACAGCGGGGCGAGGAGTGGAAGGCGGTGCTGCTGGGACTGGGCGTGGCGGCGGCGCTGGTTGTGGCCGGCTGGGCCTGGTGGCGCATCAGGAAGGCCCTTTCCGGCAACCGGCTTCACGACCCCCTCCAGATCAGGGACAAGCTCTCCCGACTGGCCTTCCAGGCCCGGCTGGAGCTGATCGCCGTCCTACCCGAACACGGCGGCGAGAGCCGTGCCAGGGACCTGCTGCGCCACGCCGCCCAGGGCTACCAGGGCTACCACAACCCGGCCGGGGCCAGGTTCAAGGCGGGGAAGGTCCGGCCCGTGATTCCCGGCACCGAACCGGCGGCCCCGGCGGTGGGGATGTTCCGGGGACGCAACGTCCTGGGGGTGAGGGAACTGGCGGCTCTGTGGCACCCCCTGGGCGCCGGCAACCCCCTGGCCTCGGTGCACCGCTCCGGCCCCCGGGTGCTCTACCCCTCGGCCCAGGCCGGCGCCGGGGGCGCCCACGTGGGCAACACGGTGGGTGGGCGGCCCCGCCCGGTGCGCTTCAGCTCCCAGGTCATGGGCTGCCACCATCTCTACCTGGCCCGCACCCGCATGGGCAAGTCCACCCTGATGAGCCACATCGTCGCGCACCAGATGGCGGAGAAGGCGGCGGGCCGCAACCCCGACGCCATCATCGTCATCGACCCCCACGCCGACCTGGTGGACCACCTGCTGAAGCAGGTCCCCGAGGAGATCGTCGACCAAGTCTACCTGATCGACCTGGCCGAGGAGAAGCGCGCCCCGGGGATCAACCTGCTGGACGTGAAGGTGTTCCCGGACCGGGACCGGGCCGCCGACTCGGTGGTGCGGGCGGCCCGGGGAGTGTGGGAGCAGTGGGGACCCCGGATGCAGTCCATCCTGGAGCACGTGGTCAAGACCCTCCACGAGTACAACTCCCACCCGGACACCGGCGAGGAGGAGCAGCTGACCATCCTGGACGGGTCCCGGCTGATGTCGGACCGGAAGTTCCGCCGGACGGTCCTGCGGAGGGTGAGGGACTCCTTCATCGTCGAGTGGTGGGCCCACACCTACTCCACCTGGACCCGCACCCTGCAGGCGGACTCCATCGCCCCGGTGCAGACCCGCCTGGCCTACTACGCCTCGTCGAAGAAGGCCCGGGCCATCCTGGGCCAGCGCCGCTCCACCCTGGACCTGGGGAAGGTCATCGCCGAGGGCGGGGTGCTGCTGGTGTCCACCGCCCAGGGCGCGGCGGGGCCGGAGGTCTCGGCCCTGGTGGGAGCCTCCCTCCTGGGTCTGGTGGACTCGGCCATCCGGAGCCAGGGCGCGGTGGCGCCGGAGGACCGCCGGGGAGCCCTGGTGGTGGTGGACGAGATGCAGGCCCTGCCCGGCGTCGATTACGAGGGCATGCTGTCGGAGCTCGGGAAGTTCGGCGCGTCCTTCATCCTGGCCACCCAGAGCCTGGCCAAGCTGGACGACATCTCCCCCACCATGCGGGATACCCTGCTGGCCAACGTGGGCTGCCTGGTGGCCTTCCAGGTGTCGGCCGTCAACGCCCGGGAACTGGTGGGGGAACTGGACCGGGAGCGGGTGGGGGAGGAGGACCTGGCGTCGCTGCCGTCCCACCACTGCTACGTGCGGGCCACGGTGGGCGGAATCCGGGAACCCACCTACTACATGGAGTTGCGCCCGCCGGAGCCGGGAGACCCGCGGGTGGCGGAACGAATCAGGGCCGCCGCCGACGGCTACACCACGCCGGCGGAGGCCCTGGCCCGGCTGGAGGCCGAGGCGGACCTGCGGGTGAAGGACTACCGGGAATGGCTGGAACGGGAGGACGATGAGGAGGACGGCGGGACGACCTCGGGCAACAGGCCGTCTCAACCGGGAGGGCCCGGAACCGGCGGGAAGCCCAATGCCAATAAGGGCAGGGGCAAAGACAATCGCTCGCGGAACCGGCGAAGGGGAGAGGGCGGTCCCGGCCAGGAGCCGGAGGCCGAGGCCGCGTGAGGGCCGGGGAGCGGGACGATCAGGCCCTGCGGACCCTGGCGGCCATGCCCTTCCTGGACTCACTGGAGCTGGCCGCCGTGTCCGGACTGCCCGAGGCCACCGCCTGCCGGATGCTGCTGCGCCTGCGTGTTGACGGCCTGGTGCAGTGCCTGCGCCACTCCTCGCCGCTGACCGCCGCCACCCGGCGCTGGCAGCTCACCCCGCTGGGACTGGAACGCCTGGCGGCGGCGGAAGAGCAGAGCGTGGAACGTCTGCTTCGTACCCGGCCGGTCTCGGCCCACTGGCAGCGGCTCCTGCTGGCCCGCCTGGACGCCGGGGCGGTGATCCACCGGCTGGCCGCGGCGGCGGCCTCAACGGAAGACTCCTTCCGGTTCCGCTGGTACCGGGCCCATCCCCTGGACGCCGCCATCGGCCTGTCCGGCGGCAGGACCGCCGGGGTCCTCCGCCAGGGGGCCACCACCGACCGCACCGCCTTCGCCGAGCGGGTGAACTGGCTGGTGGGCGCCGGACGGGACCTGCCCCGGGGACTGCTGGCCCTCTTCCCCGATGAAATTCGCCTGCGCCAGGCCCGCCGCCTGCTGGCCCGCTATCCCGGGCCGGTCCACCTGGCCCTGGAGCGGGACGTGGCCCGTTCGGTGGCTGGCGACGCCGTCTGGCGCGTACCGGCGGTATCCGCCCTGCTGTCACTGGAAGAGGCCCTGGGGAACCTGAGACCGGGCGGCGGCCTGCCTGCGGAGCCGCCCCTGGCCAGGGCCTCCCGGCCCGAGAGCGTTGGCGCCGGTGGACTTGGCGAAAACGTTCCCAACCACCTGCTGCCCGTCCTGCTCAAGCCCGCCGACAAGCGGATGCTGGACTGCCTGGCCGACTGGCCCTGGGCCACGGTGGATGACCTGTGCGGCTTCCTCGAACTGTCCGACTCCCGCGTCTGGCGCCGGGCCGCAAAGCTGGAATCCCTGGGCCTGGTCGCCAGGCCCTCCCTGGGCGGGAAACGTCGCCTGGCCCTGGGACGGCGCGGCCTGACCCTGCTGGCCCGCCGGGACCGGGCCTCGGTGTCCACCGCCCTGCGCCGGTGGAGCATCCAGGACCCGGACGGTGAGCCCGCCGCCCACTGGCGGGAGGTCTCCGGCGCCCGCAGCCGCCCCCTGGCCCGGACCATCGGCCATACCCAGGGGGTGCACCGCTTCCTGGGCGCCCTGCTCCGGCAGGCCGGGGAGATCCCCCGCTGCCGGGTGGTCCAGGTGTCGCCGCCCCATCACTCCACCCGCTATTTCCGGCACCGGGGCAACCTCCGCTCCGTTCATCCCGACGCCTTCGGCGTGGTGCGGATGAACGGCGAGACTCTCCCCTTCTTCCTGGAGTGGGAGCGCCGCGCCGTGCATCCCTC
The DNA here is from genome assembly GCA_965203675.1 of Dehalococcoidia bacterium. GTDB lineage: Bacteria > Chloroflexota > Dehalococcoidia > Lucifugimonadales > UBA3495 > CATOSK01. Next base: position 932,436 of record CBDBDE010000002.1, read on the forward strand.
CACCATGGCCGCCCGCCTGGCCCCCTACCTGCGCTACTACTCTTCCAGCCGGCCCCTGGACGACCACGGCCACCGGCCCCTGGTGCTCGTGGTCTTCGACGACTTTCTCGCCGAGGGCAACTTCCTGGGCGTGGCCCGCCGGGAGATGGAGCGGGCCAGAGTGGATGTGCCCCTCTGGATTTCCCACACCGGGCTGCTGGAAGAAGAAGGGCCGTTGGGCAAGGCGTGGCGCAGCCCGGAAGTGTTGGAGCCGACATGGGCGTTCCAGTAAACCACCACTTACGGCCTGGGAGTGCCCCCAGGAGCCGACCCTTGAGCCTGGTGGAAGGCCGGAATCGGCTATTGACCCTGGTTGTCCCTGCGTCCAGAATCCTTTGGGCGAAGTCTCTCAGGATGAAATCGGCGGTAACCAAGTCCTTGGAACGGAGGTTCCCGTCCGGTCATAGAGTATGTAAATGGTCAAGGAGATCCTGTACCCGTCGGCATACACTTTGCCATACGAGGCAGTGGACATAGCCAAGGCCAGCAGAGGAGTTGCCCACTACTGCTTTGGTTGCCATCAGGAAATGGTGGCGAAACGCGGCCCAGTAAGGCGCCCCCACTTTGCCCACAAACCACCACATAAACAGTGTGACAGTAACAATGCTCTGCACGAAACGGCCAAAGCCTATATTTGCAAGGGGTTTCTCCGTGCCGTTGAAAAAGGGCTGGAATACAACCTCAGTTATCCTTGTTCATCCTGCCGCTGTCCGGTTGGCGCCAACATCGCCGATCCCGGAGCGGCCATCGCCAGCGAAAGGTCAGTAGTGCCGGGAACCCGCTCCGATCTGGTCGTTACGAAGGGCGATGGAATTACCCCGAGAGTGATTATCGAGGTCGTAGTAACTCACGACCTGGAATCAGACACCCGTCAGAAGTACGAGGACACCGACTTTCCTATACTCAAGGTCCGTCCCACTTGGGACAATGTTGCCACGCTCGTTGAAGAGGCCACAGGATACGAGGGTCTGAATGTGCCCCCGTTATGCAGGGATTGTCAGAAAAGTGAAGCCAGACAACGGGAGCGACAAGTCAAGGAGCAGGAGAGGCAACGGCTCAGAGAATCGGAACACGACCAACGCAAAAACAAGGCAAGGGAGATAGTGGTTGGGATAGCTCCACGACCTGGGAACGTGCCCAACCTAACCGAGGTCACACACGACCGCTACGGGTCCCCTCTCAAGACTTGGACCAGGAACCGGATTATGGCGAACGCCCGGAAACTGGCCGCGTTGGGGTTCAGGCAGCAGCCGAAGCGACCCACCCTTTTCCTTTTCCAGGCTGAGGGCCGCAGGATATTCGCCGACCTGGATAGCACCGAAGTCATGAGGATATGGGAAGTGGACTGCGCCCCTGCGATTTATTCTTTTCCAGAACGGAACGGACCGGGCTGCCGTGAGTGCGTCCTTGAATTTGTGGAACTCCGCTTGACCAAATATGGTGTCATTCCTCGGAGGCATTTCGAGGATAGAATCGGGCATGAACCTGACTGAGGGGCTTATCACCATGCCCCACAGCCGAACGGAGCACATGTACCTTCCCGTCAAACATCCATTCAAACTGGAACTCCTGTGGCTCAGGTCCCAAGCATTTCGCTGGATTGAGCGGGAGGGCTGGTACTACGGCATGGTTGACGGCCACTTGGTTAAGGTCCGCCAGTACGGGGAAGGGATTGAGTTTCGCAGCAGGGTAAGCGAGGAATCCATCAAACCCCAGGTTGAATCTTATTTCGGCTTGAACCGTGACCTGCGGCCAGTCCATGAGGCGCTGCGCCGGGTGGACGGCACGATGGCCCGGTTGGTGGGCATGTACGGGGGCATGCGGCTATTGCGACAGGACCCCTGGGAATGCCTGGTCTCCTACATCTGTTCTCAGAACAACAACATCGACCGCATCGCCGGAATCGTCGACCTGTTGGCCGACAAGTACGGTTACCCGCTGACGTTGGACAGCATCGAGTTAAATTCCTTCCCTTCCCCTGGTCGCCTGCTGGACGCCGGTGAGAATCAACTGAACGGTCTGGGACTCGGGCTGAACCGCGGCAGCCTGATCTGGACAGTCGCGAAGGACGTGATGGAAGGCGACCTGGACCTGGACGTTCTTCGCCTTCTGCCCTATATGCAGGCGAAGGAGCGGCTGATGAAATACAAAGACATCGGCCTCAAGATCGCTGACTGCGTCTGTCTCTTCTCCCTTGATAAAGCCGAGGCGTTTCCAGTTGATAGGCACATCTCCGCTGGCCTGTGGGAGCATTACGGGATGAAGTACACACCGGGGGCGAAGAACGTGCGGTTACTGGAATGGGCACGGGGATATTTCGGTCCCCACGCAGGTTACGCAGGGCAACTGCTGTTCTATGAGCAACTGAACTTGGGAAGGCGGTAACTTCGAGACCCCGATCATCAGTTTGAAGCCGGTCAAGTGATCGAGCCGGAGGGCTAATTTCGCCTCCAGCATCACGTGGGCGCCCTCCGGAGACCGCCAACGTGGGAGACAGATGAATTTAACCGCCATGGAGTCCCACGGAATGAGTCAGCATCAGGCGGTTCCATCGGCTTCGTCTGGACCCTTTCCCAGGATGCAACAAGGAGAACGAAAACCCGGAGGGCTGACATGACCGTCCAAGATGCCCAAGCCGACCCTGACAGCCAACCGCTGGACCGGGCTCTGCCTGCAATAACCCGGCTGGAAGAGTTCCTGGCCGACGAGCGCGAGGTCTCTCGCCTGGCCCTCCATTCAGCAGACCTCCTGGATGCCCTCACTAACCTCGGCCACACCATCGCCGAGGAACGCGGCCAGCTGGACGCCATCGACCTCATCGCACCACGCAGGTGGGTAGCCGAGGAATTCCACTCCAGTGTCATCAGCTGGCTTCTGGACCCATCGGCCCAGCACCAGCAAGCCGGACACTTCATCGCCGCCCTGCTCGACGCCACCATGGCTCCACCACGGCTGCTCGACGCAGATTGGAGCACCGCACAGATCCGCCAGGAGTGGGAGAACGTCGTCGACGGACAGTGGGGCTACCTGGACATCCTCGTCTTGGATCAGGACCACCAGAACCTCATCGCCATCGAGAACAAGACCTTCTCCCAGGAGCACAGCAACCAACTCACCCGCTACCGCCGCGCCCTGGCCGATGAGTATCCGAATTTCGCCAGGCACCACATCTTTCTGTCCCCCGCCGGCATCTCGCCTTACCTGGAGCGGGATCGGAAGTACTGGCAACCGGCCAGCTACTCCGTCATCCACAACGCCATCCGGCAAGCCCTGGAAACGGGCATTGCGGATCCCAATGCGAACGCCCTGCTTCAAATCTACGCCGCCACCCTCAGGAGAAACGTCATGCCCGATACCAGCCTCGATCAACAGGCCCGCCGCATTTACCTCGAACACTGGGAGGCAATCGACCTCATCCATGCGAACAAACCGGACTGGGTGGCGGAGGCCAGACCCATGCTCAGGGAGGCCGTCGCCAAGCACCCCTTCTGGAAACTGGACCGCGAATCCGACAAGTTCGTCCGTTTTCGCGCCGCCGACTGGGACGAATTTCCCTGCAGCAGGACCGGCACCGGCTGGCTCCCCCAATCCAACGCGCTTCTCCTCTTCCAACTCCGGTTTAACAACTATGAGACGCCCTACCTCGATCTGGGACTCTCTACCGCTGACCCCGGCAACGCCGAGATCCGGGCCGCTCTCTTCGATGCTGTCAGGCAAAGTCCCACCGTCTTCAAGCCTTATCATAACTCCCTCACCGACGGTTGGATGATCCTGCACCAGGAACCGGAGTGCATCCTCGAACAGGCCGACTACGGTCCCGGCTGGGACGACGGCACCGCCCGGGGCAAGATCGAGGACTGGATCGACAGATTCGCTTCCGAGCAGTTTCCCGAAATGAACCGCATCATCGTAGACTGCCTGAGACGGCACCAGGAAACCTGACGCCGCCAGGACCATATTCTCTCATTGGGTGGCCCGAGATACAGGGCTGGAATGCCGCCCAGACGGGCCGGGCGTCGTTGACAGCGGCCGGGGGATGGAAGACAATAATAGTAAGACAACACAATACAAGCCTAAGCGCAGAGACAAACCATGCCCCCACGACGGATTTCCAGGACGATCACTTTCTCCCTGCCCCCGGAGATGTACCAAGAGGTGCAGCGGGTGAAGGACGCAGAGGGCAGAGACATGAGCGAGCTGGTTCGGGAAGCCCTCCGCCTCTACATGGAGGACCGAGAGTTGCGCCGTGAGCAACGCCTGGAGCGGCTGCGCTCCCGACGGGCTGAACGGGAAGATGATCAGGGAGGACAGAGAAATGAGTAAGAATACCGAGTTGACCCCGGCGGCCCTTTACGCCCGGGTGTCCAGCGACCGCCAGGACGTGGACCTCTCGGTGGCCGCCCAGCTCAGGGCGCTCCGGGAGTACGCCGAGAAGAACGGCTACTCCGTGGCCCGCGAGTACGTGGACGAGGCCGAGAGTGGGCGCATCGCCGACAGGCCCCAGTTCAAGAAGATGCTGGATGAGGCCGCCAAACCGGAGGCGCCTTTCAAGGAAATATTGGTGTGGAAATTCTCTCGCTTCACCCGCAAACGGGAGCACGCCGTCGCCTTCAAGTCCATGCTCCGCAGGAAGGGCATCCGCGTCGTCTCCATCACGGAGCACGCCGACGATTCCCCCACCGGCAAGCTGATGGAGGCCATCATCGAGTCCGTGGACGAGTTCTATAGCGAAAATCTTGCCACGGAGGTCTTGCGGGGAATGCGGGAGGCAGCCTCTCGCGGCTTCTGGGTCGCCAGCCGGGTGCCCTACGGCTACCGGAAGGTCTACGTCCAGGATGGGGCCAAGAAGCGGCCCACCCTGGAACCAGACCCGACAACCTCTCCGGTGGTGAAACGCATTTTCGATATGGCCGAATCCGGCAAGGGAATCCTGGACATCACCCGGACCCTCAACGGCGAGGGCATCGCCAATCCCACCGGCAGGTTGTGGGCCAAGAACGGCGTCCACATCATCCTCCGCAACGAGGCTTACACCGGCACTTTGCTATGGGGCGAAGGCGCGAAGGACAAGGGCGAGCCGGTCAGGATGGAGAGGGCTTTTCCCGCCATCGTAATGAAGACCCAGTTCCGCAAGGTCAACCGGCAGCTGCGCTCCCGCGCTCCGAAGAGGACCCATCCCCGGCGCGTGGGAAGCTCCTACCTGCTCAGCGGGCTGGTCAAGTGCCGTGCCTGCCGTAGGGCCATGTCCGGCCAGGACTCCAAGGGAGGGAAGTTCGCCTACTACGTCTGCCAGTCCCTGATGAAGCGGGGCAGCGGGGCCTGCGACTGTCCCAGGCTGAACGCCCGCAGGTTCGAGGAGATGGTGGTGGGGAAGATTCGGGAGAACGTGCTCACCGAGTCCAACATCAGGGATCTGGTCAGGCTGGTGGATGAGGAGATGGACGGCATCGCCCGGGAGCAACGGCAACGGCTGGAGACCGCCCAGGCGGAACTGGAAGACGTGCGGCGCAGGCTGGACCGCCTCTACAATCTGGCGGAGACCACCGACCTGGACATCGAGGATTTCAAGCCCCGCATCAAGGACCACCGGGAGCGGCAGGGGAGGCTGGAAACCACGGCTGCGGAGGCCAAGGCGATGCTGTCCCAACGGCGGGTGGTGCTGGACGACGTGGAGACCATCACGGCCTACGCCCAGGACCTGAGCCAGTTCCTGAACGAAAGCGAACTGACCGAGCGGAGGTCCTTCATCGAGTCCTTCGTAAAGGAGATCGTGGTGCAGCCCGGCGGGGCGCTGCTACGCTACACAATCCCCATGCCCGAGGATAGCCCGATAGAGGGAAGGGATGCCGAGGAGGTCGCCTTGGCCTCCCCGGTACTGTCTACCGTCAAGTCTGGTGGGCCGGACTGGACGAAATCAAGAACCGGGGCCGATTCCGACGTAATCCCGTCCTGGGGCATGGGGATAGTGTACGTCAGTTCGGCTTGGTCGTCCACGATTTCAATGCCCTGCACGAAGTTGCGTATCAGCGCCTTCCGCTCGGGGAAGGTGCCGTCCTGGAAGAGGGCGCGGAAGTCGGCGACGTACCCCTTGATCTCCTTCGACGTGGGCAACTCCGCCCGCCGCTGCTCAAGCTGGCCCTCGGCCTCCTCCCGCGCCGCCGTGAGCTGGTCCTGGCGGCTCTTCAGGGCCAGGATACGGGGCGACAGGACTTCCAGGGGCAACTGCTTGGTCTCCAGGGCCTGGTAGAGGTTCTCCAACCGGCTGTCCACGTCGGATAGCTCGGCGCTGATGGCGGTCAGCCTGCCGTTCATCTCTCCGGCGATGTTGTCGATCTCCTCGGCCACCAGGGTCACCAACTCGGTGATGGTCTCCTCGGTGAGAATCCGCTCCCTGACCTTCTCGATTACCAGGTCCTCCACCTTGGCGGCGTTCAGGTATCGCCCGTTGGTGCAAGCACCCGCTCCCTCGCGGAACAGGCTGGAGCAGACATAGTAGGCGAACTGGCCGCTCTTGGCTCCCTGGGCCGAGTAGGGCTTGCCGCAGACTCCGCAGCGGAGCAGCCCGCTCAGCAGGTACTGGCTGCCGACGCGACCGGGCCGCTGCCTGGCCGGTGCCCTCTCGTGGAGTCCCTGCTGCACGGCGTCGAAGGTCTCTCGGGACACCAGGGCGGGCCACGCGTTCTCGACCCTCACCGGCTCACCCGCTTTCTCGTCCTTGCTTTTGACTCCCCACACCGCTGTTCCCGTGTACGCCTCGTTGGTCAGCAGGTAGTGGACCACGTTCTTCTGCCAGCGCCGTCCCTTGTGGGTGATGCCCCGGCCGTTCAGCTCCTTGCAGATTTCCATCAGCCCGTTGCCCCGGCGGGAACTCGCGAATATCTCTTTCACTATCGGCGCTGCCACCGGGTCAACCTCCAGGGTGGGCCGGTCCTTCATCCCGTCGCTGACCTTGATGCGGGTGTAGCCGAAGGGGGCCTTGGAACCCAGGAAGAAGCCACGGGAGGCGGCCTCCCGCATCCCCCGCACGACCTCTGTGGCAAGATTTTCGCTATAGAACTCGTCCACGGACTCGATGATGGCCTCCATCAGCTTGCCGGTGGGGGAGTCGTCGGCGTGCTCGGTGATGGAGACCACGCGGATGCCCTTGCGCCGGAGCATGGACTTGAAGGCCACGGCGTGTTCCCGCTTGCGGGTGAATCTCGAAAACTTCCAAACCAGAATCACTTCAAAGGGCGCCGTGGCCTTGCTGCCTTCGTCGATCATCTTGCGGAATTGGGGCCGGTCGGCGATCCTGCCGCTCTCGGCCTCGTCCACGTACTCGCGGGCCACGGAGTAGCCGTTGGCCTTGGCGTAGTCCCGCAAGGCCCGCATCTGGGCAGCCACGGACAGGTCCACGTCCTGGCGGTCGCTGGAGACCCGGGCGTAGAGGGCCGCCGGGGTCAGGGGTTGGAACTGCTTTCTCATCTGTCCTCCCTTTTGCGTTGCAATTACTTACTCAGTCTTACTATCTATTGTCGAACATCCCACAGACGATTGTCAAGGAACAAGTGTCACGCCTGCCGCTATCTAAATCTACAGCCGCACGTTCACCTGGAAAGCGCTACCTGGACTCTCAATCAGCTTGCCTGCCTCTATCGCAGACTCATAATCCGAAATCGCCGAATTGGAAGAATCCCGTCCCCAACCCGGCAAACCCCGATTCAATGTATCGCCCCTGGCCAGCAGCTATTTGCCGAACCACGGCGGCAATACAATCGGCGGCCCCCAGCATTCCACAGAGCCGTCCCGTTTCACCCCGCAGGTGTGGTCCCATCCGGCGCTGACGGAGGTAAACTTCCCCTCCGGCGGCGTGGCTTGGCCATCGGCATTATAGCCCCAACAGGCGACAGAGCCGTCCGCCTTCACTCCGCAGGCGTGGTAACCCCCGGTGCTGACGGAAGTGAACTCTCCACCCGGCGGCATAGTCCGGCCATCGCCACCAACGCCCCAGCAGATTACGGAGCCGTCCACTTTCACGCCGCAGGTGTGGACCCGACCGGCGCTGACAGATGCGAACTTCCCGGCCTGCGGCGCGTCCGATAGATGGTCATCGCCCCAGCAGGCGAGGGAGCCGTTCAACATCACCCCGCAGGTGTGGTCCCATCCGGCGCTGACGGAAGCAAACCTCCCCTCCGGCGGCGTAGCCTGTCCATCATCGCCAAGACCCCAGCAGACGATGGAGCCGTCCATCCTCACCCCGCAGGTGTGGAACGCCCCTGAGCTGACGGATGCGAACTCACCACCCTGCGGCGGCGTGGTCTGTCCAACATCCTCGAATTCATCTCCCCAGCAGGCAACGGAGCGGTCCGTCCTCACCCCGCAGGTGTGGAAGAACCCTGAGCTAACGGATGCGAACTCACCACCTGGGGGCGTGGCCTGTCCATCATCAGTGCCCCAACAGGCGACGGAGCCGTCTGTCCTTACCCCGCAGGTGTGGTCTGTCCCGGCGCTGACGGAGGCGAACTCCCCGTCCGGCGGCACAACCGGATTGAACTCTTCGGGCTTTTCACCCCAGCAGGCGAGGGAGCCGTCTATCCTCACTCCGCAGGCGTGGTTCCATCGGACGCTGACGGAGGCAAACTTCCCACGCGGCGGTGTGGCCTGGCCACCGCGAATATAGTCCCAACAGGCGACGGTGCCGTCGACCTTCACCCCGCAGGTGTGGAATTGCCCAAAGCTGATTGAGGCGAATTCCCCGGCAGGCTGGGAGAATCCATCATAACCCCAGCAGGTTACGGAGCCGTTCACCTTCACCCCGCAGGTATGGGTGGAATGGGCGCTGACGGAGGCGAACTCCCCGTCCGGGGGAGTGGCCTGGCCTTCCTCGTCATCGCCCCAGCATTCCACGTAGCCGTCCGGTTTCACCCCGCAGGCGTGGTACCAGCCGGCGCTCACGGAAGCGAAATCCCCGTCGGGCGGTGTAGTCTGTCCCTCCTCATCATCGCCCCAGCAGGCGACAGAACCGTCCGTCCTCACCCCGCAGGTGAGGGCGCGCCCGGCGCTGACGGAGGCGAACTTCCCGGCTGGCGGCGTGGCCTGACCGTCATGATCAAGACCCCAGCAGACCACGGCGTTGTCCGTCTTTACTCCGCAGGAGTGGTTGCTTCCGGCGCTGACGGAGGCGAACTCTCCCACCGGAGGAGAGGCCTGGCCTGTATCGTCATAGCCCCAGCAGAGCACAGAACTGTCCGCCCTCACCGCGCAGGTATGGCGGGACCCGACGCTGACGGAGAGGAATTTTATTTTCCCTGGCTCACTGTCACCCACAAGCAGGGGCGTGGCGCTTCCCGCCTCCTCCGTAGCCTCCGCCCTGAACTTGCCGTCTTCCCCCCTGCTATCAGGCGAAACCTCGCGCCCGCAGGCAGCCAAAACCACCACCAGTACCGCCAAAAGCAGGACCGCAACGCCCCGTAGGGAAATCACCAAGCCAACCCGGTGGCGCCGGCCGGTTCCGCCAGTCACAGAATCCCCTCTAAGCCGTTCAGTGTCCTGCATTTCGCACTTCCCTGACCTCTGTTGATCTGTGGCTCTCGCGTGTTGCTGCCACCGTCAATGGCCGCCAGCAGATGAAACGAATCGTAGAATTGCTGCACGCTAGAACCGAACGAAACCGTGCGGCGGTTGGCAGATCCCGGTCTGCCCGCCGCCTACCGGATATTGTGCAGCGCCGACAGGAACCTGGGGGCGTTTACGATGCTGGCGCCCCGGTGTTCTCCCAGGGGCAGCAGATGCCTGCGGTCGCCGGTCACCAGGTAGTCGGCGTTGGCGGCCACGGCGCACTCCAATACGCGGTTGTCGGCGTGGCCTCCTTCGACCACTTCCTCCAGGCGCGGCGGTTCGACGATGGTGGCGGCGTTCTGAAGGGCGCCTACCGCCCGTACCGCCCGTTCCTGGTCCCAGCCGAATATCCGCGTCACTACCCCGGATACCTCGCCCAGGATGAACCAGGACAGGAACAACTCGAACCTTCCCCGCAGGGCCAGTTCCAGCACCATCCGCTCGTTGCCGGGGAAGTTCAGGCCGGAGACGATCACGTTGGTGTCCAGGACCACCCTCACGGCTGGGGTTGACCCGCCCCGTTCCGGTACTCCTCCACCAGCCCGGCCACGTCCTCGGGGCCGATGCCCCGCTCCCTGGCCCGCTCCTCGCCGTACCGTAGCAGTTGCCGCCACTCGCACTCCTCGATGTAGCGCACCACGGCGTCCCGCAGGAACTCGCTGCGGGACCGGCCCTGTCCCTGCATGGCCTGGTCCAGCCGCTCCGCCATCTCCGGCGGCAATGAGAAGGTGATGGTTTTCGTGGTTCTCGGCATGGCTGCATCCTTGTTATCCAGTCTTACCAAGATACTGCTCCCTTTCCGTTTTCCTGTCAACGGTTGCTGCCCGGAAACCGGCTGTTTCACCGCTGCCAGAACCGCCACCAGGGACCTCGCCTTTCCTGTGCAGACTTCAATTCATCGACCAACTCGGCGTTGCGCTGCCGCTCCCGTTCAAGCTGCTCTTGCAGGCTGCGAATCCGCTCCTGGGCCACGGCCAGCTCCGAATCAGTGGCCTCACCATACATCGGCGGGTCGTCGTCCAGCATCACATACACCCGGTGCCGCCGGCCTCGTGGTTCTTTCTTTACCGGCACCTCCCCGGCGGCGATCCGCCGGTTCAGCGTGGACAGGGACAGCCTCAGCTCGCGGCAGGCTTCCCTCTTGGTCAGGAGTCTCATACCATCACCTCGCCGTGTGTCATCATGTTTCATTTACGGGTCAATCCTCATGTGTCATACGTGTCGGCGGCTTTTTCGCAGTCTTGGGCGGGGTCGGCGTCTCCGCTGTGAAAGTCCCGATTTCTGCAACAAAATGCAAGCCGGAGGGCTTTTGGGGTCAGACAGGGTTAAGACGGGGAAAAACCCCTGTAATTCACGTTTGTTTGTGGTCTCCCTACAGGAAACCCCGGGAGCCGCTTTACCGGAAAAGTGGCACCTTGACCAGTCGCGTCAATGGCAGCCTTTCCCACGGCTCCGGGGCGGGTGGCAGCCACGTGTCAGCCAGGAGGCCCCGCTGGGCGACGGTCTCCAGGTTGGAGCTGGCGAAGGGGGCGTGATCGACGTAGCTGGCGGCGTCCATGAAGGCGTCCTCGTCGGCAGGAGTCTCGAAGACGAACAGCACCAGGGGCAGTTCTCCACCGTGGTCCCGGCGGGCGTAACCGCTCTGGAAGTAACGGCGGTAGTTCTCCAGCCTGGCCCGCACCCGTCTTGGCGTGGTGGCCCGGCGCTCGTATTCCATGAAGCAGTGGCGGTATCCCTCGGGCAGGTCCAGGGTGAAGGAGATGTCCGGGTGGACCACGTAGCTGGTGTCGTCGTACCAGTACCCCACGGCGGAGCGGGAGGTGGGCAGCAGGTCCAGGACGCCGTATTCCCGGGACTTGGCGCCTTCGGCGGTGAGAGTGGCGGCCAGGGTGATCAGGGCGGCGTGGTGGTCGGGCTGGGAGGCTGCGCTGCGCAGGGCGGTTCCGGCGTAGACGTGGCGATTGCTGATACTGGGTTCGGCGGTCCAGCGGTCCAGGACCTGCCCAACGGAGGCCCGGTCGCGTCGGGCCAGGTACGTCAGCCCCTCGTCGGTGAGCAGGTGGGATTCACCCTCGGCGCGGATGAGACCTTGCTGGGTTAGGGACCGCAGCACCTGGTTGGCGCGGCGGCGGGTTACTCCCCCCATCAGCCCGGCCAGTTGGTCGGTGTCGCACAGGGGCCAGGCGGCCAGCAGGTCCAGGGCCTGCTTCTCGGCTCGGGTGAGCCTGACGGCCAGGGAGATTTTCACTTGCTCCGTAGGACTTGGCACCAGCGCCCGCAGGCGGCTGGGATACAGTTCCTCCGGGTCGGGCCTGGGCCCGTCGCCGTCGGCGTGCTTCACGCTGCGTCCCAGCCAGCCCATGATGTCGTCCAGGGACACGTCGGGGTTGATGGCCTCGGGCAGGAAAGGTCTGTTGTCAGAACCGCACTGCTGCCAGACCGGGGCCTCTGCGTTGCCCGCCAGCAGTTCCCCTTCCGTTGCGACGAAGGTGCTGCGGTGCTCCAAGGGGTTCTCCAGGGTGCGGAAGGCCCGGCGGGTGGCCTGGTCGGAGTGGGTCAATACCAGCGTCGCCGTGGGACGCTGGCGGGTGCGTAACTGTTCCAGGGTTCTCAGGCGATAGCGTAGGTTGGCCGAGGAGAGCATTGGCCCCTGGCGCACGATGCCCAGGGAGCGGCCCCCGGACAGAGCCTGCCCCGTAGTTGATACGGGGGTGATCAGCAGGTCGTAAGGACCCTGGCGGTGGTGGTCCACCCGCATGGGCTGGCGCTCAGGGTCGGCGAGGGCGATCATGGCGGCCACGTGGTAGAGCACGGCCACGGCGTCCAGGCGCTCGGTGAGGATGCGAAGCCACTCCCGGGACACCGGGTACTCGCTGAGGAAGCGTTCTACGCCGTGCTCGACCCTAGCGCCAGCCTCGATGCCTTTCACCGTGGGGAAGTGGCGGCTCCTGGGATTCGGCCCCAGGCTGCCCAGGTGGTGGGCAACGGAATCCACCAGGCCGCTGGCGGCCAGCTTGGTCAGCCTGCGGCGCAGGGTGGTGGCGGGAATTCTGCCGAAGGCCGAGAGTTCCTCCACCGTGGCCAGGGGCGCGGCGCACAGCAGCCGCAGGGCGTCCTCCAGGGTCGCGGCCAGGGGTTGTTTCCTGGCGGCGGCCCGGCGCCGGATCTGGCGGACGGCGGTCATGGCCCAGGTTGCCGCGTCGATGACGTCGGGGTCATCGCCGACGGCCTCGATCACCGCCGCGGGCAGGGATTTCCCCAGGCGCCCCCGTTCCAGGAACCGCCACAGGGTATAGCGGGACACGCCGAACTTCTCCACAGCCTTGGCCTGTCCGTGCCACAGGACGTAGGTGCGCACGTAGTCGCAGATGGTGTCCTCCAGGTTGTCGCTGGCCGGCTCTTCTTCCATCGGAATTGGCGTGCTGGTAATAGTCATTCGCGTTCCTCCTGTGGCTGTGCCCCAACACTCCATTGTCCACGAGGAAGTGCTTACTCATAATGCCTTGTGAGGCATTACATTTCGGGCAGTTTTGTGGTATGGCGCGGGCGCCGGTTCCGCCAGGTGCTCACCCCCCAGCATCCGGCTCCGGTGGCGGCTCCGCCTGCCGCTCAAGGTGGGCGCGGGCGATGATCCTGGCCAGGATGCGCAGCCCCGTCTGCATCGTCTCCCGCTGGGCGTCGGTGTGCTGCGGGGATGTTCCCCTGGGGGTCTTCCTGCTGGCCCTCCCGGGTCTCCGGTCGCTCCCGGAGGGACGCTCCGGCCTGTTTCTTCTGGTGTCGTTTTGCATATCCTCTCGTTGTGCTTGTGTGATGGGGTCTCCGTGTCGTGCCTGGGTTCGAGTTTCAGGATCATTTCGTTCACCTCGGATCGGTTTGGGTCATCGGCGTCTCCAGCGACACCCCAACAGAGTGTGGCCAACGGGACGGCTACGGAAAACTACCTGTGGGCGTTATCAACCTTGATAACCCCTACGGGTCCCTCGGCATCCGTCCCCTTTCCCGCTGTCGCGGGGGTGTACAGGAGATTGAGTTTTGTTGCTGAGCCGTCAGGGGTGTGCTGTCAAAGCTGGAACAGGGGGAAATCGCCCCTCTACCGGACGTAACCAGTGAACAGTTGGAGTTAAGGGCGGGTTCCGGTCTGACAGCCGGAAACGCAATTGACGTGGGGGTGCGTGACGGGGCGTGAACCAGTCGCCGGGTGGGAAAACTGCCCGAAAATGGCTCGCGATGTGCCAGTGCGTGACGCCCCGGTTGGGACCGGTCCGGGTCCGGTGCGCGGCCGTGGGCAATTGGCGCAGCCTCCGGGCCTTGAGACTTCCGCCGCTGGCTGTTCAGGCCGTGCAACTGGCGAACGCTGATGTTGGTCCGGTCCCAGCGCCCGTCATAACTGAGATCGGCGTTGCGGTTCATCGTCTCGTACCTCTTCGAATCAGGTTGGGAATCGTCGGACGGCGATTTCCACCAGAGAGTGTGAGCCACCGGAATCCCCGGCATAACCGCCTGTGAGGGGGTTCATATGAGGGGGCCTACGGGCCCCTGTGTTGGAGACCCCTTTCGCGATGTCTTTGGGGTGTACAGGGATTTGACGCCAGCGACATTTATGCCGGTCGGGTATTTCGTGGCTGTTTCGTAGCTGAAATGGCGCGAAATCCCCCTCTACAGGACCCTAGCAGTGAACACCTGGACTTGCGGGTATTTTCCAGACCGGAGTGGCATAGTCCGTAGCTGGGAGTGGCATTTTTGCCGCTGGCCCCTGGGCGCCGGAGTGGCATGTCCCCCGTTCAAGAGTGGCATTTTTGCCGGTGGGCGTTGACGCCGGCACAGGGGACTGGCGCGGAGCCTCCGGGCCGGGTCTAGAGTGTCCGGGTCAAGTCGTTTACCTCTCTCCGTGATTTTGGCGGCCGGCCCCTTCGCCAACGCCGTCTGAGAGTGTGAACAATCCAGACCCCCGGCGTAACCTCCTATAGGGGAGTTCATCCGTGAAGGGTCTTTCAGGACCGGTCTCGTAGGGGCCTTCCCTGGTGAAGGGTCTTTCAGGTCCCTGCGCCGACGGCATCCCCCGTGATGTCGTTGGGGTGTACAGGGATTGGGGCTTGCGTACATTTTTGTACCCCCTCCGTTTCAAGGCTGCTCCAAAGCTGAAATGGCTTTGAATCGGCGGAAATCACCCACCTACGGTAGGGGAACAGTGAACACTTTGACTTGCGGGCGGGTTCCGGTGTGGGTGTGCAAGTCGCCTAGCTGAAACGTGCATTTTTGTACGGTGGGAAAACGGGGACGGCGTGCAAAGCTCCAAGCTGAAACGGACATTTTTGTACCCGGCGGCGGGATGACGGCAACGGGGCGCGAGCTGCTGCCGATGGGACGCCGGATCGGTATAGAAGTTGAGTGTCCGGGTCAACTCGTTCGCCTCTCCATGGTCTCGGCGGTCGGCGCGTTCGCCAGCACCGCCGGTGTAGTGTGAACCAGAAACGCGCCGGAAAAGACCTCCCGCAGGGGGCCGCACCGGTGCGGGGTCTCGCAGGGCCTCTTTGTTCCCGGCCCCACTTTGGCATCATTGGGGGTGTACAGGGATTCTGGTCTTGTCGTGGCGGGGACAAATGGGTCCGTCCCAAGCTGAAACAGGCGTAAATCCGGCGGAAATGGCCGCCGGGCTGTGAACACTTGGGCGCAACCCCCCGTTCCGGTGTGGGTGTCCAAGAGCCGTAGCTGAAACGTGCATTTTGTACAGCGGGAAACCGGGTCCGGCGTGCAAAGGCCCAAGCTGAAACGGACATTTTGTACGCGGGTGCGGAATGACGGCGACCAGGTGGAAGCTGCTGCCGGTGGGCCGCCGCCTTGGGATGGGGGTTCAGTTTCCGGTTCAAGTGGTTCACCTTCCCTTGGTCTGTTTCGTCGACGCCTTCGCCAGCGCCGCCACCGGACAGTGTGAAGCAACCGGACCCACCGCATAACCTCCCGCAGGGACCCGCATCAGTGCGGGGGCGCGCACGGCCTAATGCCGGGGACCTCCTGCGGGATGTCGCCGGGGTGTACAGGGAATGGACGCCGGTTGCAGAGATGCAATTCTGGTAGTTTCGTAGATGAAATCAGGGGAAACCGGCCCTCTACCGGAGTTTTCCGGTTAACACTTTTCGTAAGTCCCCGTTCCAACGTCTGTGTGCAAAAGCCGTAGCTGAAACGAACATTCTTGTACGCGGGTGCGGGAGCATGGCCAAGGAACGAGCGGGCCGCAACCGGAGCGAGAGCGCCGGGGACCTGCACGACCTGAGACTCAAGACGCTGCTGGACGACCTGGTGGGCGACAATGCGGCAACCAGGCCAACGGCGCGCCTGGACGTGGGCCAACGGACTCTGGCAGCCAGCCAGGAAAGCGAAAGGCTCATCCGGCGGATGCGGGCGGCGCTGGACGATACCAAGGGCAAGCTGACCAGGCGGGCGATGCTGCACCGGCTGTGGCGGGCGTTGAACCTGGGGATGTGTCGGAGTGGCGGGAAAGGGCGGGGGATAGCGGCTCAGTTAATTTTTGTGAACTACATGCGAAAAATACTGAACAATTTTCCGAGGGGGGCTCGGAGGGGCTATGCAACGGGCCTGGAGTACGAGAAAATAAAATGGTTTTCGGGATTTTCCAGTGTTTCCCGCCTTAGAAACCTGGGGGCGTCTCCCCCGAGCCCGGGTACGACCTGACGGATGATTCGCTCTCTGGAAGGGTCGGCCCAAGAGGGAATGCTGCCGCTGCGGATTTGACGTAGCTCTCCGCAAGCAGCGTGGGCCGGATTGACGGGGTGTTTAAGTCCCTCGTTCCCGGTCCAGTCCGGCGGTTGGAGTGTTTAAGTCCTTCTCTCGCCGGACACCGTTCAGCGGTTCGGAGCTGATCCCTCCGGTCGCTGGGCACCCGTTCGATGCCTGGAGATGACTACTCCTTGCATCGGGCGTCCGCCAGGTGGTGGAGGTTGATCGCCTCCTCTGCCGGGCGTCAAGGACGGAGCGTTTAGCGGCGCTTCGTTCTCACCCAGACTGAGGCGTTGGCGCGACTTGCTCGCGGCGCCCCAGCCGGAACCACAACCCTGGAGCGCACGGTGCGCTTCACCCGGTACCCCATTCCACGGCGCGGAACTCTTATCCAACGGCGCATCGCCCTCACAACGGAGGCGGCAGACAGAAACAGCACGGCATCCCCGATTCCCTCACCCATCGGGTTTATCAGCGGAGCGGTTGAAAGCTGCTTCGCGTTCCTTGACATTGCGGCTGGAGCGGGTAAGTAGCTCTGGCTGCTCTCCTACGGCTGCGTCAAGGCTGTTGAACATCAGCAGCGGCGCCGTGGCTTCAACTTGCTCCGGCAATCCGTCGGTAGAGACGGCATGCTGGACGCTGCAACGCGGTTGCCGCCGGGCTCGTAGCCGAAATCCTGGCCGCTGACCGGGCCGTGTTACCCTCCATTACTCCCCATCTCCCTCACGCAGCGGTAGCCCCGGGAACGACACCATGGGCGACCTGCGTCTTTCGCCAACTCCCCCCTGCTTTTCTCGTTGCGTTGCCCGGCCCTGGGCGCAGTGCGTCTCGCGCCCGGGGCTGGCTTGCACCGTTCAACCTGACCGTGGTCGACATGCGCCCTGCTTCAGTCCCACGACCGGGGTTCTCCAATGCGTTGCCTGGCTCAGGGCTTGGTCCGTCCGGCGCGGGACGGCAACAGGGGTTACCGGCTTCAGCGCAGCAACCTGGACCTCCGTGACAACATAGGCGACAGGCTCGGGGCCAACGGCGCGGGTAATGCCGTCGTCTCCGGAGTGGCGCGGAGCGTGGAGGGAATCGGGGGAAGGCACAGCCTGCCGTGGCAATCACCGGCGCCGTTGCCGCCGTCAGCAACCCGGTCAGCAGCGGGCAGCTCGTCAGCGACAGCGGCGATAACCACGAACATGACCACAATAGCATAGAGGAGGTGATTCACAGCAACAGCGAACATCATGAGTACCCGGTCATCACGGGCCGGTTGGAGCAAGCGGTGAACCGGAGGTAAGCCAGGGGCCGCTGCCCAATGCGCGGCGCAGCGGCAACCGGGGCGGCTCAATCGGCTGCCCCTGACCTGACAATCGAATAGGCGCCAACGAGCGGGGCCGTCTCTCTCAACTGCGGGGGAGGCGGCCCCGCTCTTCGTGTTTCGCCACCGGCGGACACCCCAGCGGCTGAATGGACCACAACCAGAGACCTGCATCTTGAACCGGAGAGCGGGGTCGGTCCATTCGGGCCGCCTCGCTTTCTGCCTTTTGGAGGAAGCGACATGAAGGCGACTACCAGCATAGACACTGCAAAGGTCATCACCCATCCCACTAACGGATTCGACGGCAGCGAAACCCGCGTACCGGAGACCGGACAGGCTGGGCTAAACCCAAACGGTGCAAAGGAACAGGGCAGGGGCAAGCCGGAGAGCGAGCTTCGCGCCGCCGCCCGGCGCAAGGGCCTCACCCTCAAGCAACTGGCCGACAGGATGGGCGTCAATTATGGATACCTGTCCCAGGTGTCCGCCGGCAGCAGGCCCTGGTCCTCCATGCTGCGGGAACGGGCCATGGCGGTCCTGGGCGAGGTGCCGGGCCAGGGCGTGGTCTACCGCCAGGGCGGCCTGGTCCAGGGTGAAAGCAGCTGCATCCGGGAGCGGGCCAGGGAGGTGGGCCTGAGCATGGGAGCGCTGGCCGACCTGGTGGGCGTGTCCCGCAGCTACCTGTCGATGGCGTCGCGAGGCAAGCGGCACATGAGCCGCGCGCCGCGTCACGCGGCATAGGATACCTAGCTCAGCTAGGAAGAACTCGGAGATGGTTCTTGGGTCAACCGACCCACCCCAAAGCGAAAACCCAGGGGGAAAGTAGCATGTCGGTAAAGCGGCTACGGTCTGAAAGCGTTGTAGGGCCGGTTCCGCAAGACCCGCGCGATATGGTGAAAGCTTGATTGCCTGAATCCCAGTCCCCAGTTGGTGTTTGTTGCCGCCCGCCGGTAGAACGCTTGTAGCCCGGCGCCGCTCATTGCACCGGTCTGTAACCGGGACCGGCACACCTCCGATGAGCGGACGATGGCCAATGCGGTCATTCAAGGGGATGAACGGGGCACCTACAGTCGCGCTAGAACGTCCTATGTTGATGGAACGCGGGATGGCCTACGGGGGGAGACCCCTATGGTCACGGAGTCCTCGTAGTAGTCCGAGGGCGGGAAAGCCGTCCACATGGCGAAGGAGGACAGGTGGTTTCGACGGAATACAACAGGGAGGTATGCAGAATGCAAGACGCCGAAACTGTATTGAACGTCATACGCGAACGCGGAGAACGAGGATCGCCGCTGGAGAACATCTATCGGCTGCTTTACAACCGGAACCTGTACCTGCGGGCCTATGGCCGTCTCTACTCAAACCAGGGAGCGATGACCAGGGGAACCACCGCAGACACCGTGGACGGAATGTCCCTGGCGAAAATCGACCACCTGATTGACGCTCTGCGTTACGAAAGGTTCAGATGGACGCCGGTGCGACGGGTCAACATCCCCAAGACTAACGGCAAGACCCGTCCCCTGGGCATACCCACGGGGCCGGACAAGCTGCTGCAAGAGGTCATCCGGATGATTCTGGAAGCCTACTACGAGCCGCAGTTCTCCGACCGCTCCCACGGCTTTCAGCCCCGCCGAGGATGCCACACCGCCTTGAGCAACGTGGTGAACTACTGGTCCGGTGTCCGCTGGTTCGTCGAGGGAGACATCAAAGGGTGCTTTGACAACATCGACCACGATGTCCTGCTGTCGGCGCTCGGCGAGAAGCTCCACGACAACCGTTTCCTGAGCCTGCTCAAGCACCTGCTGAAGGCGGGCTACGTCGAGGATTGGAAGTATGGCCGCACGCTGAGCGGAACACCGCAAGGCGGCATCGTCAGTCCCATCCTCGCCAACGTATACCTTGACCGGTTGGACAAGTTTGTCGAGAACGTGCTGATACCAGTACACACCCGAGGCACAGCCCGGAGACTCAACCCTGCGTACACACGGCTACGCAGCCGAGCGCAACACCAAAAGTCAAAGGGCCGCCACGTGCTGGCTCTGCAACTGCGCAAGCAGATGCAACAACTGCCGTCAGGCGACCCCTACGACCCCGGCTATCGCCGGTTACGCTACGTCCGTTACGCAGACGACTTCGTGCTGGGCTACATCGGGCCAAAGGCCGAAGCCCAACAGGTGAAAGAGTCCTTGGAGACGTTCCTGCGCGACACGCTCAAGCTGGAGCTATCCAGGGAGAAAACTCTCATAACCCACGCCACCAGCCAGGCGGCGCGGTTCCTCGGCTACGAACTCGTGAACCAACAGGCCAACGACCAGTTCGACCACCGGGGTCGGCGCAGGGTCAACGGCCAAATCGGATTGCGGGTTCCCGCCGAAGTCATCGAACAACACTGCCAAGCCTACATGCGCAAAGGCAAACCGGCACACCGCACTCACCTGATTCGCGACGAGGATTACTCCATCGTGGAACAGTTCCAGTCGGAGTTCCGGGGCGTCGTCAACTACTACCTTCTGGCCTACAACGTCTCTCACTTGGGAAGATTGCGAGGGGTCATGGAGATGTCGCTGACACGGACCCTTGCGGCAAAGCACAAGTCCACCGCCCGACAGATGCGACGCCAGTACAAGAGCATCGTGGAAACCGAGCACGGGCCGCGCGTCTGCCTAAAGGTCGTCAAGCAGCAGGACAACGGCAAGCCACCTCGTGTGGCATATTTCGGTGGCATCCCCCTAAAACGGCAACGGCAGGCAGTTCTAGTAGACCAACAGCCTCAGCGGTACAGGGCTGGCCGCAACGAGCTTATCAAACGGCTCCTAGCGGACAAATGCGAGATGTGCGACTCAACGGTGAAGGTAGAAATTCACCACGTCCGCGCCCTTCGCGACCTGAACGTGAAAGGTCAACGGGCGAAGCCCAAATGGGTACAAATCATGGCGGCGCGAAAACGCAAGACCCTCGCTGTCTGCCGGACGTGTCACATGGACATCCACGCCGGGCACAGTAATCCGCGCAAGCACAAGTAGGTAGTGTCGCACCATGACCCCAACACGGTTCTATCCTACCGCGTTGGGGCACTAGTCCTCTCGACCGCCGTTGGCTTAAATCCGGCTATTAAGAATACCACTAGGTCCGCCAGCGGCACGAAAAACAGAAGACAAAGCCACGGGCTAAGACCCGCATCCCGCAACCGCTTGGCAAGAAGCGCAAGAAATATCCACACACACCCCGCCAGGAGCACTAGGACAACAATGGACACAAGAACAATCATTGCGTTCCCTAGAGGTGTGAGCGGATTAATAAGTAAAGAAAGGAGGATGAATCCAACGGGCATAGCTAGCGTTCCCAGCCAAAAATGGGTACGTCTGACTGTCCCCTCAAAACTAAAGACAGACTTCATGGCTACTTCCTACTGGAGCTAGCCGAACAACAAGCATCAGCCTGTTCCCTTAGCACGGACAGGATAGCACAGGCTCTCATTCGACACTACCAACTTAGACACTGGAGAGCCGGATGCGGTGAAAGCCGCACGTCCGGTTCGGAGGGGGGCCGACGGAAAAGTGCTCCGCCAATGCGGGGTAACTCGCCGGCGGCCTACCCTACCCGGGGTCCAGGCCAAGGTGGTTCTGGAGGCACTGAAGGACCAGGAGACGGTGATCCAGCATGACAGGGCCATTCACAGGTGTACTCCCACTATGAGGAAGAAGGTTATCAGGTTAGCGAACAGGCTGCTCCCGAAATCATTAATCGAAAGGCAATCTGGCGAATCAAGTTCGCCAAGCCTCCGCCACCTCAGACCTGTGTTCTTAATGTCCAGCAGTTAGTGGATTTTTGATCTCCCTCCAACAGATTCCCAACCCGCATATTGATTCCTCATCCATAGGGACTTGCGGGGTCCGGCCTGGGGATTAATCCTGACAGATTGATATTACTGTTAAAGCTGAGATCCCAGCTTCTCGTGGAGGCGATTTAGCATTGAGGCATTCTTGGCGGGTCTGACGTAGTAATGTTCGAACAGGGCCTCTATGATTCCCAGGCACCATGCTGCTTCCTCTGGTTCCACTTCGATAATCTGTGAACTCGTTGTGCTGGTGACAGGGTGCGCCGAAAAATTTCCAAACCTCCTAATGGCATCAACTACGTCGCGGAGCCCTGCCGGCAGCATTCTGTCAGCGTCACCTTCCGATAACACCCTTTTGACTTGTTCGTATAAACTTTTTTCTTCGTACCCTTGATCCTCTAATATCGACTGTAGAATGCGTCTGGACAAAGCCGCCGAAGCCTTGGCACTGTGCGGTAACACTTGACAGGCTTCGGTATAGTCTACCCTCATTCCCTCGGGAACGTTCTCATCAACAACGGGTGCAGATGGGTTTGGATAAATCACGCGAAAGTCTACGAGCACATCGTCCCAGGGTTGTAGGGTTGCCATGCACACCACCGGCTTCGAACATCCCAGACATAAGACGACGGCACACACAAAATAGGGCTGTCCCTCTTCCTCATTTGCGGAGGTGTCGGAACAATTCTCCGTCCATGTTTCCTTATCCTCTCGAAAGAGTGCGCCACAACTGGGGCATTTTATTCCGATGCTCAATATTGCTTCGTCTACTAAGTTAGTCTTGCGTTCTCTCACGGGCGAGACAGCAGTTCATCGTGCATAATAGTAACATCATTGAACGGGAAGACCCACAACAACTGGCGCTGATCCCAGTTGTCGGGCGTGAAATTCAGCGCGGATATCTCCAGCGTGACGGCGCTGGTGGCCGAGCTCTACACCAGGACAGTCACCATCCCCGAGGACTGCGCGTCCAGGGTCACCCGAAAGGCCGCCTTGTCGATCTTCTCGTAGACCCATATGCTGGTCGTTGACAACACGATGCCCTCATCGCCGCCGTCGTCGCTGACCGGCACCGTGACCGAATTCATCGCCACGACGTCGTAGCCGCCGCCAGAGGCCGAGTGGCTGATGGTCATGGTGCGCCGGTCCGTGGGGTTGCCCACCTCGTCGTCCACACCGGTCACCGTTACCGTCTGGGGGCTGTTCCAGTTGCTGCTGGTGAAGTTCA
Organism: Dehalococcoidia bacterium; assembly: GCA_965203675.1. Lineage (GTDB taxonomy): Bacteria > Chloroflexota > Dehalococcoidia > Lucifugimonadales > UBA3495 > CATOSK01. The sequence continues at coordinate 955,173 of CBDBDE010000002.1, forward strand.
GGTGACCTGCCCCCTATGGTTGTACCACCCTTGACCCGCAAAACTAGCACTATGACTGGTACAGAAAATGGGGCAAGGTCACGACTTCGGGGAGGCATCCTAATGTCAGGAGCGGGCTGCGCCATGAGCTGCGCCATATCCATGATTTGATACTGACGACTCTCGGCCTCCCGCAATCGTCTTGGAGCCGCCCCGTTTTCTACGGCTGGTGGCTGGTTCTCCTGGCCGCCGTGGTCATGATTGCGGGCGCCGTGCCCCTGTTTCACGCTATGACCGTCTGGGGCATGGCGCTGGGGCTGCATTTCGGCTGGAGTTTCGTCCAACTCGGGCTGGCCCTCACGCTCACCCGGGTAGTCGGGCTGGCGGCCCCTGTGGTGGGCTATCTTACTGACCGCTACGGCACACGCCGGATGGTGTTGACCGGGCTCTGTATCCTGGCGGCCGGATTCGTGTTCTTCAACCTGATACAAAACCTCTGGAGCTTCTACGCCGCCTTCATAATAATGGCGTCAGGGCAGTCGCTGTGCGGCGCTATTCCGCTGGTGGTTATGGTCAGCCGCTGGTTCGTCCGCCGCCGGACCACCGCCATCGCAATTTTACTGATGGCCCCTTCCCTCGGCGGGTTCGTTTTAGTTCCCTTCATCGCCTGGAGCGTGGACCCGGGCTACGGACATCCGGGCTGGCGGCTGACCGCTCTCATGCTGGCTGGACTCATTCTGCTTGTCACCGTCCCGGTATTGCTCAGATTGCGAAACCAGCCGGAGGATAGGGGCCTGCTGCCCTACGGCATCCCTCCAGCGGCGCAGCAGGTCAGCTTGTCTATTGTCCGGACTCTTCGCACTCCGGCCTTCTGGCTGATTGCCTTCGGAGACGCCTTCACCTCTGCGGCGGTCCCGGCGGTTATGCCCTACCTGGGGCTGCTGATGTCGGACAGGGGCTTCTCACTCCATTACACGGGATGGGTGGTTACGGCCTACACCGGCGCAAGCGTGATTTTCATGCTGCTGGGCGGATACTTGGGAGACCGGATGCCCAAGCGGTTGCTGCTCAGCTTCTTCTCCCTGCTTTCGGCAACCAGTGTGCTGGCGCTGGTCATGGCCAACAGCCTTTCCATGTTCTTCGCCTTCGCTGTCCTCTTCGGCGCCGGATTCGGCGGGCGCGGCGTATTGGCCATTGCGATACTCCCCGACTACTTCGGGACGGCATCCCTCGGCAAGATTCTGGGGGTCTCCGCGGTTCCTGCGGGTCTGCTGCTGCTGATTGCCGCCCATTCTGTCGGCTTAATGTTGGACGCGCTGGGCGGCTACGCCATCCCCTTCCTGGTTCTGGCCGGGCTGAATCTGCTGGGGGCGTTCTTTTTCCTCAATGCCCGTTCACCGCAGCCGCCAGACCATGTTTCGTCACAAGCTGCGCCGGAATGACGTGTGGGGGAGAGGAGGATATCCCATAGGAAATACTTTGCACATGCGATGGGCGGCAAGGAGGATGGATCACTCCAGACCCCTACGGACGGATCACGACCGTGTCGCAAATCAGGTCGTGGAGCCCGCGCCGGTCTTTCCGGAAAGCAATCATCAAGAAGTCGATGTAGGAAGTAAATCCCGAAACCAGGAAGCGGCAAAACTTCCGGCCCAGCCCAGCCCTGGAACCGTCCGGTCTCAAGACGTGCAAGCCAAGGACACATTTGCCGGGTGACATCACCAAAACCCAAACAAAGCCCACGCTGAACGCGATTGCAACAATGTTTCCTGCAAACCCGGATGGGGGGCCGATGATTGCATAGATGACATAGAGGACTATCAGAATGAGAAGGTCAATCAAGTAAGCCGTCAATCTTCTCCAGAACCTAGCCGGTGTGCCAGGCAGTGAATACAGGGCTGCTCCGGCTGGCGGGTTAAGACCTATGCTTATTGGAATGACGATGGCTAAGAGAGCCCCCACGGCCACCCACACAATCCCCAAGGGGAACACCAGTGTCCACCATGGATGCCCTATCGGCAACCAGCCAGCCATGCCGCCCAAAGACGGAATGTTAGGCGGCACACCGACTCCGAGAAACGACAAAGAAGATTCAATGAAGAGGCCCATCAGCAAGGCCAAGCTGAAACCTACCGGAGATAGCGCAATTGCGCGGCGGAAAGCAAGCCGACCTGGATTTGGGGATGAGCCATCCCCCCCGGACGGACTCGTAAACAAGGTCATCGGCAGGAGGGACGAAAACGCTCCCGCGCACATGATTGCGACCATATGCGACGCCCCTACGAGACTCGCCACTGCAATTGACAGAAAAACACCGGTGAGGTATGTGAGGATGGCCAAGCCGTAGAACGGGACACCGAACAGCGGGCCCGGCATGTGAGGAGTAGGAACAGCGCTTCTAATGCTGCGGACAATGATCAATAGCAGTGCGGCCAGGATGCCCAGAGAGGTCCCCAAGAGACCGACGTACAGATAGGTTCCAAAACTTGTGACAATACGGCTCAGCACGTCTCGGCCAACTCTGTCCGTTCCCAGGACGTGGCTCCGGCCGTCATGCTCACACGAAAGCGGGGGCAGAGTCTTTCGGAAAGATTTACGGCTTGAGGATCATGGGGCGCCAGGACCGGCGCAAAGATCCCTGCCACCGCCATGACCAGGGCAAGTGCGACACCCAGAATTACAGTTGGGCGCCGGTATATAGTTTGATGGCTCACGGCTCTGTATTCTTCTGCACCAGCTTTCCAACGTCAAGACTGGGGAAGGCGAGGCAGGGTTCCCAGGTTCTCGGACTGCGGAGTCTTGACCGCATTCGGTTGCCTCTGGCGGTAATCGTCCAATGGGACGAAGCCATTAGACTCATCGCAGCTTCGCAGCTCGGATTCTGCACATGCCCTGATCTCCCCACCTTTCTTCGGCCAATCTGCGACGGCAGGTCAAACACAGACGTGACACTCATACCATCGTAGCAGGGCCACAGCTTTTACCAGCCTGCCTTGGCGGGTTCCGTTGGTCCGACCCGTCAGGGATAGAGCGGGATTATGGTGCAAGAGTGAATCTCAAGGTGAACGCACTTACCTTCGAGGACACTGACGCGGCGGTCACGGCCCACGAGGACGGCCAGTGTAACGCCGTCACCAGTGACCGGTCGCATCTGGCGTCCCTCCGCGCCGGCCTCCCTAACCCCGGTGACCGCCTCATTCTGCCCGGCACCATCTCCGAGGAGCCTCTGGCCCACTATCTCCCCGCCGTTGACACCCACGGCGATGATCAATGGTTCAGTATCGTGAACGCTGTGATGGCAATACTCATTCACGCTGAGACCTACGGGATCGCCTCGGATCGGGTGCCCGATATGCCGACCAGCGACAGCGACATAGACCGGCTTCTGGGGTTTGAAGGCCCATTCTTCCAAGAGTCGCTGGGGCTGGGCCATGAGATGGCCCGGGACGTGATACGGGCCGTCGGAAACTACGGAGGGATTTACGACCGCCACCTCGGCGTCCTGGGCGTGGGCCTCGTCCGTGAGAACTCGAGCAACGCCCTCTGGGATTCGGCACCTTGCAAGGACTACCCCAAGGGGGTCAGATATATGCACCGCCGTTGCGATAATGGACATGTCCCGCGTCAGCTATTGCAACCGTATCCAGCTGCCTCACCAAAGAATGTTACCGAAAACTCAGCGCTTTGAATCGCCCGCAGCCGGAGCCATTTCCGACATTCCGGCTGAGTATCAATAGCGAGGATCGGCACCATACCGGTTGGGCTCAGGATCTCCGGGAAAGATAGACCAAATCAAGAGCACCAGCCCGCCGACGGGATTTAAGAGATATAACGATATCCACCATGCTGAGCGGTGCATATCATGCAACCGCCGGACCTGCACCGACATGGAAGGCAAGATCATGAACACCAAAAATAGAGTGATAGGGAGTACGATGCGGGTGTCTCCGCCTGTGACCCGAAAATAAATGTACGACGCAATCAGCACGAATGGGGTTAACAGGGTGAACCACCAGTACTCCGATCTCGAGGCCCGACCGCTGAAGTCTATGTATTTCCGGAGGCACGTCGTAATCGATTCCGCAAAACTCATACTGCTGTTTCCTTGGCTGGAGTACCCAGTATTATTAGGGATAGTCTGAACAAGTCTAGCAGCAACGGGTAAAATCCACTACTGGGAGACCAGCGACGAATGGGGTGAATGGATGATGGACCAGCCCACCTTTGCCGACCTGGAATACCAGGGCAAGAAGCGCAAGACTCGCCGGGAACTGTTCCTGGAGCGCATGGAGGGCCTGATTCCCTGGCAGAGCCTGGAGGAGCGCATCCGTCCCTTCTACCCCAAGGCTGGCCGGGGCCGTCACCCCTATCCGCTTTCAGTGATGCTCCGAACCCACTGCGTGCAGCTTTTCTACAACCTCAGCGACCCGGGCATGGAGGACCCCCGCCTTCGCGAGGGCAGGCTCTGCTCTACGAGTCGGACCCGGTGCGGCGGTTCGTGGGGCTGAAGCTCTCCGGCCCCCTGCCCGACGAGACCACCATCCTCAACTTCCGCCATCTGCTGGAAGGGCAGAACCTGGGACCGGGCCTTTTGGAGGAAATCAACGCCCATCTGGAGTCCCAGGGGCTGAAGCTGCGGGAGGGGACCATTGTGGACGCCACCATCATCGCGGCGCCGTCGTCCACCAAGAACCGGACTGGGGAGCGGGACCCGGAGATGCACCAGACCAAAAAGGGGAACCAGTGGCACTTCGGGATGAAGGCGCACATCGGGGTGGACTCGGCGACGGGGATGGTGCACAGCATGACGACGACGGCGGCCAACGCCCACGACATTACGGAGGCCCACAACCTGCTGCACGGCGGGGAGACGGTGGTGTGGGGCGATGCTGGGTATCAGGGGGTTCACAAGCGTGAGGAGACTCAAGGGTTGGAGGTGGAGTGGCAGGTGGCCATGCGTCCCGGCCAGCGGCGAAAGCTGGAACCTGGGAGTGCGGAGGCGCTGGCGGAGCAGGCGAAGGCGTCCGTGAGGGCCAAGGTGGAGCATCCCTTCCTGCGGGTGAAGCGTCTGTTCGGCTACGGGAAAGTCCGCTACCGGGGGTTGATGAAGAACACGCAACGGCTGGCGCTGCTGTTTGGGCTGGGCAACCTGCTAACTGGGGAGGGACAACTGGGGGCGTAGTGCGCCCAGCGGCATTCCCAACCGTCCCTCAGGCCTGCGTCTAGCCCCCGATGGCCCTGCTAAGGGGGCAAACGCCCGGTCTGAATGCCAGTCGGCAAGTCCGAGACTGACCCATTCGCCCACTCACCAATGTTTCAGACACCATTCAGCCCATAAAGGGCCTTGTTCAGAGTATCCTTAGAGGACGGGAGCGGCGCAAGCGTCCCGGTTCTCCGACACCAACCGCTTGCTGACCAGCGCGTATGGGTGCTGCTGTCCGCGATTGGATACCAGGCAATCCCTCTTGAGGCAGTTTCGGGAGGGTTGAAACGTGAACCCAATCACAGGTTCAATGCGAATCTGATGTGGAAAGCTCTTGATTTCATCCAGTTTGGTGGACCGCACGGGCAACGGACGGGAGGCTCTCATCGCCCTGTTCAACGCCACGGACGGAGAATCCCGGGAGCACAACGACAAACGGCTGAGCAGCGACACAGTGGGAGAATGTTACATTGTACGGCACTCGGGGGGCGCAAATGCGGGTAGTTTTACTTCTTCCCCTGGTGGTATTGGCTTTGACGGCGCTTTCCTGCACAGGAAACGAACCGGCGCCCAAGCCCCAGACGCCGTCGCAAGCGGACCGGGAAGCGCTGGCCGCCCTCTACCATACCACGGACGGCCCAAATTGGAGGGATAACACAAACTGGCTAAGCGACGCGCCGTTGGACGAATGGCACGGCGTCTTCGATGACAGCACCGACAGCGTAATCATACTTAGCCTCAACCACAACCAGTTGAGCGGGGAGATACCGCCGGAGTTGGGCAACCTCACCAACTTGGAATGGCTGGCCCTCGGCACGAACCAGTTGAGGGGCGAGATACCGCCGGAGTTGGGCAACCTCGTCAAGTTGATTGGACTGGACCACTACGAGAACCAGTTGAGCGGGTGTGTGCCAAGCAGTCTGCAAGGCCAGTTGGATGGGCTAGATGACTTGGGCGGTCTGCCGTTCTGCTGAAACCTCGGCGCACCCGGCTGACAGGGGTATGCAGCGAGTTGTCAGGAATGGTCGGGTGGAGGACCGCCCAGTTGGGCTTGGGTCGGGGCCTGGTTTTGGCAGCAGCCAGACACTGCTCCGGAGCCGGCCCCGGAGAAGCAACCGCCTCAGCCAATCGACGCTGTACGCGACAAACTCCTCGGCAACACCGTTATCGTTGCGGCCATCACGGACCGACTGCTGCACTACGGCCATGTGCCGAGCATCCGTGGGGAGAGTCGCAGGCCCTGCCACAACTGCGGGGCCTCCGATTTACCCGGCCCGCGACTGGAGGGGCCTGCCTGATCCAATTGCGTCAGACCTTGGTCGCTCCAGGCAAGTTTAGGACCTTGATTACAGTTCCAGACGGAACCTCAACGTGAGAGTTCTTGATTTTATCCAGCTTGGTGGGCCGGAACGGACTCGAACAAGGCCCTTAATCTTGAGAAAAAATTGTGGTGATCGAACCTTCCTGCCTAAGCCGTACCCGTGCAAAACTCGGCCCACTCCTCCATCAACGGCCTTCTAACCTCAAGGAGGTCCGTGTGCTGGATCTAGGCTTCGTGGGTGGCATTCCCCAGGTTGTGGGCCAATGCGGCTTCGCTGGGCAGCCACGTGGCGTCAGCCCCCTGGTCTCCATGCACCACTTCTTGAAACTGCTCCGGAACCCGTGGGCCACGGCGGGAATCTCCAACCTCCTCAGCATCGCCGTGTACACCATGTCCGACAACGGACGTCCCTCTTTTTCCGACGGGAATATCAGCCCGTTGCCCTGGCCGTCCTGCTCTCTGGCTGCGGACAGGATTTCCAGGCACCGAGTGGAAAGAGGGACCCGGTGCTCCCTCCGGGCTTTCATCCGTTCCGGCGGCACCGTCCAGGTGGCAGTCTCCAGATTAACATCCGGCCATTCGGCCAGCCGGACCTCGCTGGAGCGGGCTGCGGTCAGCACGAGGAACTCGAAGGACAACCTGGTGACCGGGTCGGCGGTGGACTCCCGGATCCGCTGCACAGCCTCGGGGACCTCGGTGTAAGGCAGGGACGTGTGGTGGCCCTTCAGCTTGGAAACCCTGGGCAGGACTCTCAGGATGCCCTTCCCGGCTGGGTTGTCCATCCTCCACCCCTGGACGATCACCCAGTCGAAGATCGTTTCCAGGCGTTGACGCACCCGGCTGGCCGTTTCCGGCTTGGTGGTCCAGATGGAGGTGAGGACGGCCAACACATCCCCGGTGGTGACCTCATCCACTGGTTTCCGGCCGATTACAGGAAATGCATATGTGGTTAGCGTGTTGGTTCACTGGGAAGCGCGCTTGCCATTGCTCCAGGTGGGGCTCCGCATCTCGATGACCTGCTCTGCAGCCTGGGCGAAAGTCGGGATGGCGGGCCTCTTGAGTTCTTCGACAACCTGCCGTTTCTCGGCCAAGGGGTTTCTCCCCTGGCGGATGAGCCGCTGGTTCTCGGCGGCCAGTTCCCGGGCCTCGGCCAGGGAGACCGTAGGGTAGCCGCCCAGGCCGATGTTGTGGCGCTTCCCGCCAATGGTGACCCCGTTGCACCCACCAACGGGACCCAGATGGCGCAACCTTGAGGTTCAGGCCATTGCCGTCGGCGTACATGCCGGGCTTGACGATGGTCCGGACGAAGGCGGCGGAGAGGGATTGGTTAGGGACTCTTCGAGGCATCCGGCACCTCCGGCAGGGTATACCTTCTGTTATACCTAAAACAAACGGATTGTGCCGGATACTGTTGGACGTTACAAGACGGTAAATTCGTTAATTGAGACTCGAGTGAACATGGGATTGGGAGTCTTTGGAGATTATTCAGGGTAGTCCGAGCATAGTCCTGGCGGAGAGGGCGGGATTCGAACCCGCGATACCCATAAGGTATACCGGATTTCGAGGCCGGCGCATTCGTCCGCTCTGCCACCTCTCCGCACCAGGAATTCAGCATATCCCGGTTATTCCCCCATTGCAAGGCGAATCCTCCGCCCATCCTCTCAACCCGTTCGCCACGGTCTCAGGCTTGCCTCCGCAACACTGCTCCGGGTATAGTGAGCTCTGCCGCCGGGCGTCTCCCGGGGATTTCTATCCGTTCGCCGCAGGCACAACCCTCCTACACCTTGATCGGAGGGAGGACTCTGCCCTTGGCGACCGAGGAGAGACAACGAGGGAGGCACAGTGCCCAAGCCCCGTCGGCTCGAACCGGGTGCTTGGATGAGCGCCATCGGCGGCGCGCCCCGGAGCGTTGGAGGGCCAATGACCCCTCAGGAAATCGCAGAAAGATTAAGGGAGTCGGATGTGCGGGTTACGCCGCAGCGGCTCGCCATCGCGGAAGCCGTGCTCAACTCCGCCGATCACCCATCGGTACAACAGATCTACGAACGGGTCCGCGACCACTTTCCCTCTATGACCCTGGCGACCATCTATTCCACCCTGTCCGTCCTGGAAAAAAGTCATCTTATCCAGGAACTTCCCTTCGCCCAGTTTTCCCGCTATGAGTCCAATCTCGAGCCCCACGTCAACCTGGTCTGCATCCAGTGCGGCAATGTGGTCGACGCCACAGCCGGCACCGGAGCCGTGGTCCGGCTGAGGGACGAAGTGGCCGGGCAGTCCAACTTCAGGGTGGCCTGGCAGCGGGTCGACTTCCACGGATGGTGCCGCCGGTGCATCGCCGCCCGGGACGCCGCCGTCGCCGAGTCGTAGACCCACCGTTGCAGAGGTCGGGACGCTCCTTCCGCTTATTTGAGACCCGCAGATGATTACCGGAGTAGTTGGGATAACCCTCTGGACCGACAACCTGGACCGGTTGTTCCGCTTTTACCACGAGACCCTGGGCATCCCCCTGCATTCCAACCACGGCGATTACATCGCCCTGGAGCTGGGCGGTGTCCGATTCAATCTCGGCCTCCACGACCGCATTCACGGAGCAGCCCAGGACCCCTTCCGCATCATGCCTCACCTCGGGGTGGATGACATCCATGACCTGCACCGCCGGTTGACCCACCTGGGCGTGGAGTTCATCCGCCCGCCGGAAAAAGAAGGATGGGGCGGCTGGGTCGCCACCTTCAAAGACCCCGACGGAAACATTGTCCAGCTTCTCGAGTTTCCCGCCCCGGCCTGACTTATCCCGGCCAGGCGCAGTCCCGACCAGGTCCCATGGGCCGGGACTTCAGTGCAGGAACATGGCGTCGCCGAAGCTGTAGAACCGGTATCCCCGGGCTATCGCCTCTTCGTAGGCTGCCAGGATGTGGTTCCGTCCCGCGAAGGCCGAAACCAGCATCAGCAGCGTGGATCGCGGTAGATGAAAGTTTGTGATCATCGCGTCCACCAGCCGGAAGCGGTGCCCCGGAAGAATGAAAATGTCCGCCTGTCCCGTCACCCCTGGGGCCGGATCGCCCCTCCCAACTCCCGACCTCTCCCAGTTCCGCCCCAGCTGCTCCAGGGTCCTCACCGACGTGGTCCCTACCGCCACAACCCGCCGGCCTTCCCGTCGGGCCAGGGAAATCTGTTCGGCGGTTTCCTGGGAAACTTCGTAGTATTCGGTGTGGATGTGATGCTCCGTCGGGTCTTCCCCTTGCACCGGGCGAAAGGTGTCCAGCCCGATGTGCAGGGTGACAAACGCCTGTTCCACCCCTGCCTGCCGGAGTTGTTCCAGCAGTTCGCCGGTAAAATGCAGCCCCGCCGTCGGCGCCGCCACGCTCCCCGGCTCTGAGGAATACACCGTCTGGTACCGTTCCGGGTTCGACGGGGGCTCGTGGATGTATGGCGGCAGCGGCGTCTCCCCCCAAGAGTCCAGCGGAACATCCCCGGGAGAAAACCTGACCAGCTTCACGCCCTGTTCGTCCGATTCCAATATCTCGGCTTCGATGCTGCCCGTAGGCGGCGTTTTGGATGAAGACCGCGCTTCAGGAGCGGGACCTTCCACCACCACCCGGTCCCCGGGACGCAGCCTCCGCCCCGGCCTGCCTAAGGCTTCCCACAATCCCGGCGACCTCTGGCGCAGCAGGAGCAGTTCCACCATGCCCCCGGAATTGGCCCTTGTGCCGCGCAGCCGGGCCGGAATAACCCGGCTTCGGTTCAGCACCAAGAGGTCTCCTGGCCGCAGGTACTCTCCGATATCCGTGAACAGGCGATGCTCCGTCACGCCCGTCCTGCGGTCCATAGCCAGCAGCCGCGAAGCGTCCCGCGGCTCCGCAGGAGTCTGGGCAATCAGCTCCTGCGGCAGATGGTAGTCAAAGTCGCTGGTTCGCATTCAGAATGGGCGCCGCTTCAGGAATACAATTGGAACCGCTTGGCTTCTGCCCCGGGTCCCTTCCGGACTTCACCGGCCAATCAGCGCCGCGACCGCTCCCGCAGGATCGCGGATGACGCAGAAACGTTCCTCCCCTGCCTCCCTGGGACCGTCCAGGACCGTCCCTCCCAGATCCCGGCACCGCTCTGCGCTGGCATCCACGTCTGCTACCCTGATGTAAATCAGCCACTGGGCCGGAAGATTGGCGTTGGGGCCCCGGGCGTGGCAGATTCCCGCCACCGTCTCTCCGCCCGACGGCTGGTTCATGCTGAAGTCGGCGTATTCACCCATGTCGTATTCCGTGGATTCCCAGCCCGCCACCCCCGCGTAGAAGTCACGGATCTCCCCAGCATTGGGAACGGTCAGGTCGTGCCACACGATGCGGCCGGCGCTGGACTGTTCAGGATCGGTCATTTGGATCCTCCTCAGGATGTCGGATCAGGGCCGGGCGGATGAAGTCAGCTCCGCCGCCTTCAGGGTGTTGACCAACAGCATGGCGATGGTCATCGGGCCGACCCCGCCGGGGACCGGAGTGATCGCCTCCACCTTGTCTTCCAGGCCATCGAAGTCCACGTCTCCCACCAGCCGGTAGCCCCTGCGCCGGGAAGCATCATCAATCCGGTTGATCCCCACGTCTATCACCACCGCGCCGTCCCGGACCATATTGGCGGTGACCGCCCGGGGACTGCCGATTGCCGCCACCAGGATATCGGCCTGACGGGTGATCTCAGCCAGGTCCTTCGTCCGGGTGTGGCACACGGTGACCGTGGCGTTGGCCCCGTCCGTCCGCTGCATCAGCAGGGCGGCCAGGGGCTTGCCCACTATGTTGCTCCTTCCGCACACCACAACGTGCCGCCCGGCAGGATCATACCCGTTCCTGACCAGGATCTGCTGGATCCCGGCCGGCGTCCCGGGAACGAAAACGGGGGACCCCTGCAGCAGCTTGCCCAGGTTGAACGGGTGAATCCCGTCTACGTCCTTGGTCGGCGCTACAGCCTCGATCACCGCATCTTCATTGATCTGGGCGGGCAGCGGCAGCTGCACCAGTATCCCGTGGAACCTGTCATCTGCGTTGAGCCGGTCGATGAGTGCCAGCAACTCATCCTGCGTCGTCGTCCCCGGAAGGTGGAACGTCTTGCTGAACATCCCTACCTCCCCGCAGGCCTGCCCCTTGTTGCGAACGTAGACCGCCGATGCCGGGTCCTCTCCCACCAGCACCGCGGCCAACCCGGGAGTTGTTCCCGTCCGGGCCTCCAAATCCGTTACGCCGTGAGCGACTTCCCCTCGGATTTCCCGCGCCAGGGAGGCCCCATCCAGAATCTTTGCCATCATCCCCGCCCTGATGCTCGTATCTGTTTATGCCCCGAACCCGCCCGGATATTCACAGCACAGGAGAATCCGTTTAATTCCGCCTGCTCAACCGGAACGCTGCAAACGCTATCGCCGCAACGGCGGCCAGGGCTGCGAATCCCACCAGTATGAACCATATCAGGTTGGACCCCTCTCCGTCGCCCTCCGCAGGAGCGGCTGGCGCCACCGGAGGCAGGGTTGGGGTCGGCTGCGGTGTAGCCGTCGGCTGTGGGGTGTCCGGCGGAACCAGCGTCGGTGTGGGCGTGGATGTGGACGTTGGTGTGGGTGTCGGTGCCGGGGTAGGCGTCGGTGTTGGAGTGGCCGTCGGTGATGGCGTGGGGGTTGGCGCGGACGTCGGAGTTGGCGTGGGGGTTGGGGTAGGCGTTGATGTCGCGGCAGGTGTTGGTGTTGGCGGCGGTCCGACCCGGACGGAATTGGAGCCCCCCGTCACCCGTTCCGCCTTGTTGACGTCCTTCAGCACCCCGGCGAATTCATGGCGGCCTTCCTCCCGGGCAGCTGTCACCGTGTACGTGACTTGGTCCTCGCCCAGCAGGACGAAGCTGATGGTCTGTCCCGCCACCGTCACCGCCGCCGCCGGCAGTTCCGATCCGGCGTACTGGAACCCCGGCGGCAGCGTCTCCACCATTTGCCCGAAGGCCCCGTAGCCTGCGGCGGTCACCGTCACCCGCACTTGGCCTCCCGGCTCCACCCATTCAGATGAAAAAGACCGTTGTGCGCTGTGGGACTGAGCGGCTGCGGCCACGGGCAGGAAGGATGCGATAATAACGAATGACGCCATCCCCACAACCGCCGCCAGCCCGACTAACGCAGCTGGCCAGGCCGTCATATCCCTTCGACTCTCCCTGGTCCCTGGGCCGTTAACCCGCAAAATAGAGCTTGACCACCTTCAGGACGTCCTCCAGCCCGATGCGTCCCTCGAAGTAATGGGTGACGGCCCGGCGGGCTTCGTCCAGTTCGATTGACAGGTTGTTGTCCGCGTCGTATTGGGGAGCCAGGGTCCCGGCGAATTCCGCGGACGTCACCGTTACCTGCACCTCCACTTCGATGGGCGAATCCCGGAACCCGGTCCCGCTGATTCGTATCAACGCCGGGTGGCGCCCCGGCCGAAGCTGGGAAGCATCCACGGATACCGCCACCTCCATCCTTTCCAGCGGGCCGGAGGAGGAACCGGATGCGGGCTGCACCGTTAGCCACGGCACGTTGCTGGAGACGTTGAAGGTCATCGGCGTTCCCGACGGGCTCCATAGATGCAGCAGCTGGGGCGGCAGGTCCTCCCCGCCCACGAAGGCGGTGAACTCTAGGGTCTGCGCCGACACCTCGGCCGGCGGCAGTACCGCGGGAGCGGGGGAGCCGCCCCCGCCGCCACCTCCACCGCGGCGCGGCCTGGTCGATGGAGGTGGCGGCTCCGGTGGCGGTTCAGGCTGCGTGACTGGCGGCGCGGTTCCCGGCGTTGCAACCTGCGTTGGCGACCATGGACTCACCTGGCCGTTTCCGGCCACCCACCTGGCCTGGATGTCGTACCGCACACCATCCGTAAGCCCGGTGATGGTGTGAATCGTGGGTCCGGCATAGTTGGCAGTGGCTGGGCTCACCCGCTCCACAGTCCAGTTGGCGTCATTGGCCTTGCCGGGAGCATCGCGCCGGATGTAGCGGACTTCAAAATGGTCGATTATTCCGTCCGGGTCGCTGGGAACATCCAGCAGCACCGTCAGTTCACCGCTGGCGATGCTGCTCACCGAAGGCCTCGACGGAGTATCCGGGCAGAAGGGCAAACCCAGCACGCTCAGGTCGTTCACGATTTCCCGGGAAAGAGGTTCCAGCTCCCCGGGAATGCAGCCGGACAGGTTGTTCCCGTACAGGTAGAGCAGACTTAAAGGTAGGTCAGCCAACCATGCCGGGATAGTCCCCTCAAAATCGTTGTCACTCAGGGATAGGCGGTCCAGTTTTTCTAGGTCTTCAATCCATTCCGGTATACCCCCGGTAAACCTGTTGAAGAACAGATACAGCCACCTGAGATCGCTCAACGCGCCCAGGTCCGGCGGCTCCCCGGCCAAGTCGTTGAAGGGCAGGAAAAGAATCTGGAGGCTTGTCAGGTTGCCAAAGCTGGAAGGAATGGGACCGGTCAATGCGTTGTGGTGCAGGTCCAAAATTTCCAGATTCTCGAGGCTGCCCAGTTCCGTTGGAATGTCCCCGGTCAGACTGTTATCTCCCAGCCAGAGTTGTTCCAGGTTCCTCAAGCTGCCCAGTCCGGCGGGAATCGGCCCGCTCAGCTGGTTTTCAGACAGCCTCAACTCTTCCAACTCGGCGAGGTTGCTCAGGCCCGCCGGAATCGGACCGGTCAAACCGTTGTCGTGCAGGTCCACGATTTCCAGGGAGGACGAGCTGCTCCATCCCGTCGGAATGCCCCCGTCCAACCGGTTGTCTCCCAGGTTCAACACCTTCAGGCCGGCCAGGCCCGTCAGACCTGGCGGTATCTCTCCCGTCAGCCTATTGCCGTGTAACAGCAACTCCTCCAGGGCGGTCGTGCTCCTCCAGGCCGTCGGCACCTCCCCGGACAGGCGGTTGTCCGAAAGGTCAAGATGCGTCAGATTCGTCAACCCGGCGACTTCCGGCGGAATTTCCCCGGTGAGACCGTTGGCCCCGAGAAGCAGCTCTTCCAAGGTCTTCAACGCAAGCTTGCCGGAAATCTGTCCCGACAGTTGATTGTCGGACAAAGCCAGAACTTTCAGACCCGCCAGGTTTCCCAGCTCCGACGGAATTTCCCCGGTCAGGCTGTTGCCGCTCAGGTCCACCTCGGCCAGGGAGGCCAAGCCGGGCAGCCACGTCGGGAATGGCCCGGCCAGGCCGTTGTCGTTCAGGTGCAGCTTCTCCAGGGCGATCAGCCCTGCCATCGACGGAATGTTCCCGGACAAGCCATTCCCGCCCAGGTCCAGCTCCGTCAATGCCGTCATCCCGTTCAGGTTGGCCGGGATATCCCCGCTCAACTGGTTCCCCTCGAGTCGCAATACCCGGAGGGTACCAAGTTTCCTGGTTGGCGGAGTCCCTGAAACGGCTCCCCAGGTGTCCGGTAGTGACCCGGTGAGCTCGTTGTTCGACAGGTCCAGCAATGTCGTTGGGCCAATCGAACCACCCAGAGCCGGTATTCCGCCGGTCAATTGGTTATCGGAGAGGTCCAGACTCCCCAGCACCCTGAGCGCAGGAATACTCCCGGACAGCTCGTTGCCCGACAGGTCCAGAGAGGCGAAATCCCGTCTGCTGAACGAAGACGGAATCCTGCCCTCCAGGTCGTTCCCCGAAAGGTCCACCGTCGCGAGGGAGGGGGGATTGGCCAGATAGGAGGGTATCCTTCCGGTCAGTCTGTTCCCCGAAAGGTCCAGCGTAACCAGCCGGGAGAGTCTCCCCAGCGATGGCGGGATGGCTCCGGTGAGTCGGTTGCGGCTGCCCTTCGTCTCAGGGTCATCACCCAGGTTCAACACCGTAAGGCCGGCCAGGTCACCCAACTGCCTTGGTAAGGGACCGGACAGGCTATTGTCCGAAAGGTCCAGCGCCGCCAGCCCGGTCAGCCTGCCGATGGTCGGAGGAATCCGTCCATCCAGTCCCGCGGCTGGCAGTTCCAGCCTGGTCACGCGCTGGGTGGTGCCGTCCTGGGCGGTTTCAATGCCGTCCCAGTTGCCGATTGGGATGTTCTCCGACCAGTTGGGTGCGGACCCGTTGGTCCCGGCCAGCGCGTCTCTCATTGCCAGCAGTACCCCGCAGTCGGCTGCCAGCTCCCGATTGTTTGCCGGATCCGTTATCGCACCGGAGCCGCACGCTGCCGCCCCAGGAGTCCCCCGAACGATGCTGGACCAGCCGCTGTACTGGGACCCGTTGAACGCCCGGACCTGCAGGCTGTACTCCACGCCGCCAACGAGCCTCTCGATGGTCGCCTCCAGCGGCCCTCCCGAGGAGGTATCCCAAACTCTTGCCAACACCCGCCAGTCAGACCTCACCCTGTCCCGGGCGTCCCGCTCTATGTAGCGCAAATCGTAGGAAACAATATCCCATCCGCCGTCGTAGGAAGGTGCGGTCCAGGCAACGGTCAACCGGCCTTCCCCGGCCGTCACGCCGCTGGCCGGGTCGATTGTTGGAGTCCCCGGCTTACCCGCCCGACGGAAAGCAATCTGGTAGGCCCGCTCCGCTTTTCCGTCTGCGGAACCCGCCACAACCTTCACCACAGTTGCGCCTGCACCCAGGTCCACCTGGTGCTCCGGTCGATTGGGGTCAACGTCTGGGATTTCTTCATCCGACTCGTCCCGGTAGGTGAAGGAAACGCCGGGCTCCCCCGTTGGAGCAACTGTCACCCGCGCCAGCCCGGCCAACGCCTCGTAGTTGGTCCTCTCGCGTTCCGCCGGATCAAACGCCGGGTCGAGGGTAGCTCCTTCAACCGTAAGCCCGGTCAGGAACAGATCGCAGTAGGGCAGATCCAGATCCGGCAGATCGTTCTTGGCCACCCTGCGCAGTCCGCCCGGTATGCATCCGGTCAACGTCTTCCCGTCCTGGGCCAGGAACAACTCTTCCAGGCCGGCGAGCCCGTCTCCCCAACCGGTTATATCCCCCTCAAACCGGTTCCCGTCCAGGTAGAGCTTCTGGAGAGTTCCCAAAGCCCGCACGCCCGGGGGAATCGCCCCGGTCAGATCGTTGTCGCCCAGGTCGAGCAGCGACATTTGGGAGAAACTGCCCCAGCTTAACCCCGCTGGCAGGTCCCCCGAAAAACTGTTGTCGGACAGGCGCAACTCCTGCAGGCCCGGCCAGTTGGAGAGGCCCGCCGGTATCCCGCCGGACAGGCTATTGTTCGACAAGTTGAGGGAAACCAGGCTGGGCGTCGTCGTAGCCGGCGCCGGCAACCCGCGCGTCCCGGTCGTCAGCCGGTTGTCGCTCAGGTCCACCCGCTCCAAACCGGACATGGTAATTACACCGGACGGTATCTCGCCGGAAAGCTGGTTGCCGCCCAGGACCAGAACATCGAGGCTGGTCAACCCCCTCAATTCCGCCGGAATCGCGCCGGTCAGGCTGTTGTTCGACAGGTCCAGCTCCTCCAGCCTGGCAAGGTTCCCCAGTGCGGCCGGAATCTCCCCCGACAGCTCGTTCCCTTTCAGCCGCAGCGTCGTCAGGCGGCCCAGCTTTGTTTGTGGAGGCGTGCTCGCGTCCTGCTCCCCTAACGCGGCGGGGATACTGCCGGAAAGGCCGTTGTCCGACAGGTCCAGCGTTTGCAGCGCCTCCAGGTTCCCGAGTTCGGACGGTATGCTGCCAGTCAGGCCGTTATCCGACAGGTCCAGCGTTTCCAGCCCGGTCAGGCCTCCCATCTCTGCCGGAATGCTGCCGGTTAGCCCCTCCCCGCTCAGGTCCAACCCGGTTACCCGCAACGAAGCCGCCCCGGCTGGCGTCCCGTAGGCAACTCCGTCCCAGTTGGCGAAGGCCAACCCCGTCGACCAGTTCAGCGATCCCTGTCCCTCGAGAGTCGCCCTGACGGACAGCAGCTTGCTGCAATCGTTGGTCAACTCCCGTGAAGCCGACATGCCTTGCAGGACTGTCCCTGCGGAGCAATCGGTGCCCCCGGAACTTTCCGTAGTCGCTGTCACGGCTGGCGACCACGGCCCCTCTCCCGCCGAGTTTCTTGCCAGAACCTGGACACTGTATTCCGTGCGGGGGTCCAACCCGGTGATTAGGTAGGACAACGGGTCGCCGCTGCCGAACTGCAGGTTCTCGGCTATAGCCGCATCCCCTCCGTCCGTCGGCGCGTGGCGGATGTCGTAGCCGGTGATTGCCCCCCGCGTCACCTCCGGCTCTTCCCAGGTCACCGTCAGCCTCTCCGGCCCCGGGGTCACCGACACCGCCCTGGGCGCGCCCGGCGTCGCGCTGTGCCCGTAGAACGTGATTTCCCACGACTCCAGCGTACCCGACTTGCCGTTGCTCAGTTGGTCCGTAACCCTCAGCGTCCACGTCCCGTCCGGGTGCTCACCCAGGTGCTTCGACGACCCCAGCCGGATCTCCCCTACCAGGGACACCAGCTCCTGCAACTCGCTGTGGGTGACCAGCTTGGAAACCTCCCCGGTGGGCGACATCAGCTCTATATCCAGGTCCCGGAACGACGTGTGCTGGAAGCGCGCCTTGACCTCCACAAACTCGATGAAGCTCATGCCCGAGTCCGTTACGGTCGCGGTATATTCCCTGGCCGTTGTGGAGGCGTCCGGAATCTGCTTGGGGCCGGGGATAAGCGTTCCGTCGGCCTGTTTTTCCTGGAACGGCGGCAAGAGGTCCCAGTTCTGCGCCAGGTCCACCGCGGCCTTGGCGTCCGCCATGCCGAACCCGTACTCGTGGTTGAAGTGATAGCGTTCCGTCGCGGAACCGTACTTCAACGCTCCATCGTCCCAACCCTCGTTGCCGGGATCGTTCTTCTGCGCCGACGCCGCCAGAATCAGCTTGAGGTCCCGCCAGGTCAGGTCGGGCTCGACCTGCCGCAGCAGCGCCGCCACCCCGGACACGATGGGCGCGGAAAAGGACGTTCCGTACGTCCGGTTCCGGTATCGGTGGGAGTTGTCGGTGGTCACCAGCCCCCGGTACCCGCCCCGATGATCTCCCGCTGCGGCGCAGACCCAAAGGGAAGAACCTTTCACCGAAAAATTGCTTCTGGTGCCCCGGTCGTTCACCCCGCAGACGGACGTGACCGCGTAGAAGTTGGCGAACTCGTCCAGGTTGGCGTCGTCCCCTTCCTCGGCGCCGTTCCCCGCCGCGAAAACGTAGAAGGTCCCCTTCCCGCCGTAGCCATCCCTGATTCCCTTCTCCACCGCCAATTCCCAGAATGACTCGGCGAATCCCAGCACGTCTCCCGGCCCCCAGCTGTTGTTGGAGACCGCGGTTACCTCCCCATTCCGGACCATCGAATCGGCCTCAGCGAAAAACGATTGCGCTGCCAGGAAGTTGTGCCCGTGAATCGTGGCTCGCGGCGCCACCCCCCGCACCCCTATGCTGTTGTCCCGCGCCGCCAGCACTCCCGACACCTGGGTACCGTGATGCCTATAGGGATGGTAGATGTCGTTCCCGCCGCCGTAGTCATGGTTCCGGCTGGCTTCCACGTTGGGCCTCAGGTCCTCGTGCCGCCAGTCCATCCCGTCGTCCACCACCACCACGTTGACGCCCTCGCCTTTTACCGGCTTCCCATCTACCGTCGTCGCCCAGGCTGCTTCGATGTTGACGTCCTGGCCAAGCTGCAGCGGCTCCCGGTTCTTCAGGTGCCACTGGCAGGCATAGTAGGGATCGCCGAACAGGCGGGCGTTGGTCTGCGGGTGCCTCAGCTTGTCCGTTTCTTCCGCACAGTCCGAGGCCAGGTTCGCATACCGGGAATCGGGGAGAATGATGACTGTGTACGGGGTCGGCCCCGAGGGCGCCGTCACCTTCACATAATACGTACCAGACCCGAAGTTCTCAGCCAAGATGAACCCGCCGGGATACCGGAACCAGTTGACTTCGATCCTGCTTCCGTCGCTGCCCTGTATTTCCCCTTGGACGGATACATCCCCGGCGCTGATTACGTGTAGCAGGAAGTAGGTTTCCGACCCGTAGTTATGAGTATTCTCGTCGAACCGGAACCGGAAATAGTCCGTATCGCTCCCGGAATCAATAGTCCCCGGCTCGGGGGCCCACAGCCCCAGGTTGTTCGCGCTCTCCCGGGTGCTGCCCGGCTCGTCTACCAAATGGACGCGCAGCGCATATCCCCCCATGTTCATCCCGTAGCTGCTCACCCTGACGTAGTAGGTCCCGGCGCCCAGCGTCTCCCGGATGCTGAACTGTCGTTCCAGGAGGGCCAGTCCTAGGTCGTCGTTGGAGGCGATCTCGTTGAAGCTGCTGTCGTACAGCGTCCCGTAGGTATCCACCAGTCCCGTGGTGTAAATCCAGACCGGGGCTCGGGCAGCCAGCGTGAACTTGTGAAGACCCTGGTCGTGTCCCGTCTGGATTCTGCCCAGCGCGATCTCCTCGTCGAGACCCGGAAAGGCCGCCACCGGGACCACCGGCTCTGCAAACAGCGCATAGGACCCGGTAATCGAATCGTTGAACCCCTCCACCCGGATGTAATGAGTCCCCGCGTCCAGGGTAGCGAGGATCAGGAAGTTGAGCGCCTCCCCGCCGTCGTCGTCTTCGACTTTCGGGGTAAGGCTGTCCCCGTTGCTGTCCAGCAGTTCCGCCTTGGTATCCGTGGGCCCGTTGCTGTACAACACGACCTCGGTGTCCTCGTCCAACTCCAACTTGAACAAGTCCACGTCGCCGCCGGTACCGATTGCCCCGATTTCGGCCGCGCCCGGCGTCAATTCCGCCGCATTCGCGGTGTTTTCCCCGGCATCAGTCACCTCCTCCACCACCAGCCGGTACGGCCCCGTCGTGTCCTCCCAGCCCGTTACGGAGATGTAATGGGTCCCGGGGGAAAGGCTCCTTTCAATCAGGAATCCGCCGTGCCCGGGAGACAGCCGAACTTGGTCGTTCTCCCCCAGGGATGTTCCCTCGCTGTCCTGCAAGTCCCCGACCGTGTCGGCCGCCCCAACCGTGTAAACCCTGAAAACGCCGGGGCTGCTCGGCGTGAACGAAAAGTAGTCCGCATCCTCCCTCCCGCCGATGAATCCCATCGTTAAATCCGAGGAATCCAGGGTCACGCTCTCCGCGCCGTTCCTGGTGTTGGATTGGTCTCCAATCTCCCGGTAATGCAGTCTATACGGCCCGGCGCCATACCCCGTGACCTCAATGTAGTAGACCCCCGCCTCCAGCGTCCTGGCCAGCAGGAAGTTGAGCTCTCCCGCCGCATAGGAGCTGTCGTTGTTGCCGGCAACGTCGTCCCCATCCGCATCCAGCAGCGTCCCGACAGTGTCCACGTCGCCCTCGGTGTACAGCACCACGTCCGAATCCTCGGATAGGTCCAGCTTGAAAACGTCCGCGTCGCCACCGGGCCCCACAATCCCTTCCACCGGGGTTCCCGGGGGAAGCGGGGTGAGGCTGGCTGAGAACTCGTCGGCTTGGTCCGTCCCCTTCCCGGACTTGAGGGTGTACATACCGGCGTCTCCGTCCGCGCCGGCAACGGTCACGTAGTAGGTGCCCGGGTCCAGAATGGCTCCCAGGTAGAAATTGTCCTCATCGGCCAGGGCGCTGTCGTTGGCCAGCTCCAGCACCGTCGAGGTGCCCGCCAGGACCCCGGTGCCGTCAGACAGGATCCCCACAGTATCCGTGCTTCCCTCCGTGTAGAGCCAAACGTCGGAGACCCCATCGGCGGCCGCGATTTCAAACTCGAAGACCGCCACTCCGCCCCCGGGATCGAGGTTCCCGCTTTGGTCTGTGCCCAGGGTCAATGCCGTGGGGGACGAGAGGTCCTGGGACTGGAGGGAGTACATTCCGGTTGTGGTGTCAGGGTCGGCCCCGGCAACGGCTACGTAATACGTCCCCGGCCCCACATTCGCCCCAAATCCAAAATTGGAGTCCGCCGCCAGGGAGCTGTCGTTACTGAAAGCGAGCCACGTGGAATCGTCGGAAAGGGAGCCGGCGCCGTCCAGCAAAATCCCGACCGTATCCGTATCCCCGGTGGTGTAGAACCAGAGGTCCTTCGTGTCCCCGGCTGGAACGGTAAACTGGAAGACGTCAATGTCGCCCGCCGCCTCCAGGTTCCCATTCAAGGCTGTGCCGATGGAAAGGTCCGTCGCCGTGTCGTCCAGCGCGCCGCAGTGGTCATCGCATGATTGCTGCTGCGCCCCCGCCTCCGTCCCTACCCACAGCAACTGGAGCCCTACCAGCAGCGCCGCTGCCAGCAACATTACCCTCCCCGCGGAGGGTTTGGCGGGCCGCCGGGTGGACATCAGGAACAATCCGGCCCCTCGGAGAAACTGCGCCTGATTGGGGAGCAACCGGGGAAGTGCGCCGGGTCTGACGAAAGATCCGGGCTGGGGGAAGGAACGGAACGGCCCGTCACCGGGCTTCCCGCTCCCGCGACCAGTTGGGCGACGAGGACACAACCCCGTCCTGGTGCGCCAGGTCGTTGGCCAGGTTCAGCGAGGAAAAGCCCGGCTCGGTGGACACCAGGAACCCGTTGTCCAGGAACCCCAGCTCTGTCAGACGGTCCTCCGCTATGCCGTTGTCGGAGAAGAACTGCTGGACCCGGGCTTCGTCCCAGTCGGGATCCAGGGCGACCAGCACTCCCCCGGGCAGGGTCATCAGTCCGCCCCCCGATTCCTCCTTGAACACCGGTTGCAAGTTGGAATCCTGGCCTGGCTCCTTCCTGACGATACTCTCCTGCCCCTTCACTGCCACCACGTCGTCGCTCTCGGCGTTGGACGACGTGCTCTGCGCTCCGAGATCGTTCTGCACCACTGCCTTCATGGCTTGGTCCCCGTCATACCAGGTGTAGACCTGCCCCTGGGTGGACGTCTTCGCGCCGGTCCCGGCCGGCTGGCCCTCCGCCGTGGATTTGGATGCCGACTTTTGGGTTATTTCCGGTTGCTGCAACACGGATTTCCCGGCCGCCGGGGTGATCACCGGGGTGGGTTTCGGGGTCGGCTTGGGATCGAAGCCGTGCCCCACTTCCACTCCCATCTTGATTTCGGCCTCCTCTGCAACGTCGGCGCCGATGCCGGAACCTTTCACCGTAAGCCCGGTGTCCTTCACCGCGGGCGGGTTCTCCTGGGCGGTGATTTCAGCCCTGGCCGCCGGTTGCTCCTGGGACCTGGCCGCAAACAACACCGTCGCCGCGCTGCCCAACACCAGGAGCGCCGCCAGTGCTGTCACCGCGGCCGCCAGTCTTTTCCGTCTCATGGAACCGCTCCCGGACCGGCTGAAATCCGCCGCGTCCGCCTGCCATTCTGTCCGTCTCTTGCTGTCCCCGGTGCCCGTTTTGCAGGTTGAATAGATTAGCGTTTGGCCGCTGGAGTCGTCAACCGGAACGAGCAATTCTCACAGAAAAATCACGCCATTCCCGCGGACAAAACCATCCCCCGGACCGTCTTGGTCTTCCCAACCTGTCATCTTCACAGCGATAATACGGGCAGCCGTCTAGCGACGGATTCTTGGCGCACCCTTCCCCTGCGAGGTTCTTCCGGTTTGAAGCAGCATTTCCCCTTTCCCGCTCTCCTGTTTGCCCCGGTCTTGATGATCGCGCTCGCCGCCCTGGCCTGCACCTCGGGCGGACAAGAATCGGCCCCCTTCCGCATCGGCGTCATGGAGTCCCTGACCGGCGCCGGCGAGACCTACGGCACTGTCGCCAACCAGGCCAAGCAGATGGCCGCCGATGAAATCAACGCCGCAGGCGGCATCAACGGGCGGATGCTTGAACTCGTCGTCGAAGACTCCCAGTGCGCTGCCAAGGAGGCCATCACCGCCTACAACAAGCTCACCGATGTCGAGGGAATCAAGATTATCCTGGGTACCTCCTGCAGCGGGGCCATGCTCGGCGCGGCTCCCCTGGCCGAGGCCGACGGGACTATCCTCTTCTCCGGCCTGGCCAGCAACCCGGACATCGCCAACGCCGGCGACTACATCTTCCGCACCCAGATCAGCGACATCCATGTGGGAATAAACACCGGAAACACCCTCTGGGCTGATGGCATCCGCACCCTGGCCACCATCACCGAGTCCACCGACTACGCCGAAGGCGTCCGCCGCACCACCGTCGCCCAGTTTGAAAAGCGCGGCGGGACCGTCGTGGCCGCCGAGCACTACGGGGCCGACATAACCGACTTCCGCAGCCAGCTGGAAAAGCTCTTCGCCGCCAACCCCGGCGCCCTGCACCTGGTCCCCCAGTCCGAGTTCTCCGCCGGGACCGTCATCAAGCAGGCCCGCGAAATCGGGTACGGCGGCCCTATCTACGCCGAGACCGTAACCATGGGCACCACCTCATTGGACATCGCCGGCGAATCCGCCACCGGCGTCAAGGCCATCGTCGCCGATCTCGACCCGGACAACGAAAAGGCCCAGCAAGTGCTGGAAAACTTCCGGGAACGCTACAACTACGTCACACTGCCTTGGCATCTTGGCTCGGCCTACGACGACGTTTATATCGCCGCCGAATGCCTCCGCCGGACCAACGACGACCAGGACGCCGACGGCTTCCGCGACTGCATGTACGAAATCACCTGGAGCGGCGCCATCGGCGACAACTACAGCTTCGACTCCAACGGCGAAGTGGTTGGACTGTCCCGCGTCGTCGTGGAAGTCCTGCCCGTGGCCGAGCGAACCCCAGACCGCTCCTACCGCGTCCTCGGCCCCGCCCCCGGCGAATGAACGCTGGCCTCCCCTTCGCTGTGGGTAGGCGTTCCCCGACTGCTGGATCCGGGACGAGTGCCTACAACGGCGGGCTCAGATGCACATCCAACACCCGCTCGCACCACGCCGCCGCCGCCAACAGATCCCCCTCCCCCAGGTAGGGACCGGCCAGCTGCACTCCCAGCGGCAGCCCCGACTCCGCCAGCCCCGAGGGCAGCGTGATGGTCGGCAGCCCGCATGACGTCCACGGCCCTTGGAACATTGTATTGCCGGTATTCGTTCGGTCCGGCTGGGCTGGCTGGGGAGTGGTGGGCGTCAAAAGCACCCCGGGCCGGTTGGCCAGCCGCCGCATGTCCGTCACGAACCGCTGCCGCCGCTCCATCGCCCGCGAATACTCAGCCGAGGGCGTGCTCAGTCCCCGCTCTATCAGCCCCCGCAGCCTCGGCTGGTAGTCCTCAGCCTGCCGCTCGTGCATCGGTTGGTGGAAGGCCCCCGCCTCCACCGCCATGATGATCTGCTGGTCCTCGATGGCAGTGTTGATGCTCTCCGGCATCGGAACTTCCTCCACCTCTGCCCCCGCTTCTGCCAGCCGCCGCAACACCTCGTCGGTGTGGGACGTCGTCTCAGTGTCGGCGTTGTCGTAGAAGAAGTCCCGCAAAACGCCGATTCGCGGAGGAGCGTTCGCGTTCAACGCTCCCACGTAGTTCGTCGCCGGCTCGGACCGGGACACCATGTCCGCCGGATCGTATCCCGCCATCGCCTGCAGCATCAGGGCCACGTCCTCCACCGACCGGCACATCCACCCCACCGTGTCCAGCGTCCAGCTCACCGGCACCACCCCGTGCCGGCTGATCCTGCCGAAGCTGGGCTTGAACCCCACCACGCCGTTGTAGGACGCCGGCCGCAGCACCGACCCCACCGTCTGCGACCCCAGCGCGGCCGGGCACATCCGCGCCGCCACCGAGACCGCCGACCCGCTGCTCGATCCCCCGGGAGTGCAAGCCGCGTCCCACGGATTGAACGTCGGTGACGGGTCCATGCAGGCGAACTCCGTCGTCACCGTCTTCCCCATCATGATGGCCCCTGCCTCCTTCAGCAGGCGGACCGAGGTGCCGTCGAACTCCGGCACGAAGTCCGCGTACACCTTGGAGCAGGCCGTCGTCGGAATCCCCGCCGTGTAGTAAATGTCCTTCAGCCCGATGGGAACCCCGTGCAGCGGCCCCAGCGGCCCTCCCGACCGGACCTCGGCCGTCTTGGCCTCCGCCTCCGCCAGCAACGACTCCCGGTCCAGGTACACCCACGCCAGCAGCGAAGGCTCCAGCGCGTCAACCCGCGCCAGCAGGGACTCCACCAGCGCCACCGGAGTCAACTCTCCGTCCCGAATCGCCCTCGCGGCCTCTCCAACGGTCAGCTCAAAAGGTTCCGGCATAACCCCGCTCCTCCCTGTATTACCTTACGGCTCAATTCTATCCAGCTCCTCTATCAGCACATCGCCGCCGACTTGGACTTGGACTACGAGCTGGCTGTCTTGAAGCAACTCCATGCCCAGCAGGGGAATTCCTTCCGACTCCAGAATCCGAATGGGGCCTGGTCCATCGTGCCATCGCACTTGTCCGCTCCAGGTATTCAGCCTGCTGCGCACACCGGTGGCGAGCGTGACGTTGGTTGGAACCAAGGGTTCCAACTCCAACCGCCTAATCACCTCCAATGGCAAGGTCAGGTGTCCATTAAACCCGGTGTCTACGACTCCCGCGATGGACTGAAACTGGCCATCGCTATCCCTTAGTTCGAGAGTAACCCGGGCTTCCCGGCGGGCATCTACTCTACCCCTGATCATCGATTCGCGGCCCGCCCCACCCGATATGATAGGGAGCGTCGCAGCCTACCTTTCCCCCGAACCCGACGGCGTTGGGCCGCCGGGCCCTCAGGGAGTCCTCTGCGGCGAACATATCCTCGGCAATCTCGTAGTCCCCGCTCTCAATGTCTATGACGATGAACTTCCCGTTTTCCAGTGGTTCCACCAGCGGTTTTATCCGCTCCTGGTAGATCTTCTCGGCCCGGTCCCCTATTTCATCTATCGTGTATTTCCTGGAAGGCATCACACCTCCCTTTCCCCTTATACCCGTTGACCGCCGTTCCTACGCTCTCTAAACCCCCCGGCCGCCGCGCCCCCCACTCCGTCGCCCGATCATAGACTTGTGCCGCTTGAAAACCGCTAAAACTACATTCGTTCCAGCGGTTCAGGCATTGGCTTTGCCGTGGACCTCCCTGTACTCGGCTTCCTCCACATATTCCACGGGCAGCAGCTTGTCCAGGTCCAGCCGTCTTGAGGCGTCAAGAATTTCAATGCCCACGATCCGGTCGTCCGCACCCAGGTCCAACACCACGTCTTCACTGACCCGGCGGTTGTTGACCTCATTGGTTCGGTCGTCCAGGCGGAAGTAGAGCAGGTCCGTCTTGGGCTCATAGATAATCCGCATACTTCACTCCCACGCTCCGTACATTACCAATACGGTTACAGTAATGATGGCATTCTCTTCCACCACGTAAAATACCTCAACCCTGTTCTGTTGGTAGTGCCGCCCGTACCATTCCCCTTGGAACGGGAAGACTTTGCCTTTGCCAATCCGCTCGTACTTGGCCGGAACAGGAAAGCCGGTAAGGATTACTTCCTCAATCTCTTCCGTGCTGGCGCCTCGCATTTGAGCTACTTCCAACGTATGTCGCGAGATCAGGATGTCCATGCTCGGGTCCACTCCCACCCCGACTCTGCTCCGTCAAAGTGGATGGGATTTCTTGATCCCCCTAAACCCCCGGCCTCCTCTCGCCCCACTCCGTCGCCTGCTCGTAGGCGTAGGCCGCTTGGAAAAGCCGTGTCTCGTCAAACGGACGCCCCGCAATCTGCAACCCCACCGGCAGTCCCTCAGACGTGAACCCGCAGTTGATGGACAGGGCCGGAGTGTTCGCCAGGTTGAACGGCGATGTGTAGCTTCGCCGCCCCTTGTACCCGTCAATCACCTCCTGCTTGCTGCCAATCCCCGCGCTCTCCGGTATCAGCGGCGCCGGGATGGATGACGTGGGCATCACCAGCACGTCCACCCCTTCCAGCGCCTCCAGAATCTGCCGCCGCAGCACCTCCCGCAGCTTCAGCGCCGTCTGGTGGGCCTGCGCAGGCAGGACCGCCCCCATCAGCAGCCGCACCTGGTTGTTGTGGTCGAACTGCTCCAGGTTCTCCTCCAGGTCCCGCCGGTTCAGCGATGCGGCGTCCGCGCTGATGATGCAGGATGAAATCGCCGCTGAGTGGAGCATTAGCGGAATCTCCACGTCCACCAGGGTTGCCCCCAGCTCGCCCAGCACCGCGATGGCGTTCACCACCGCCTCCCGCACATCCGGCTCCACCACGTCGGCCTCGACCCGCTCCTGCACCACGCCCACCCGCAGCCCGCTGATGTCTCCGGTCAGCGCCCCAACGTAGTCCGGCACTGGAACGTCCCAGGTGTACGGGTCCATCGGATCATGCCCCGCAATCGCCGCCAGCGTCATCGCGCAGTCTTGCGTCGTCCGCGAGATGGGCCCCACCGTGTCCATGGACCACGACGCCCCGAACACCCCGTACCGGCTCACCCGCCCCCAGCTGGGACGGATTCCTACCAGCCCGCAGAAGGAGGCCGGGCCCCTGATCGACCCTCCTGTGTCCTCTCCCAGCGATGTCGAGCAAAGGAAAGCTGCCGTAGCCGCCCCGCTGCCGCTGCTGGACGTCCCCGGGTTCCGAGACAGGTCCCAGGGATTCCGAGGCCGCCCGTAGGGATGGTGGAAGGCGTCGCCGCTGGCGTACTCGCTCATGTTCAGCTTGCCCAGCAGCACCGCCCCCGCCTGCTTCAGGTTGGCGATGACCGTCGCGTCCTCGTCCGGGACGAAGCTGCCGTGGATCGTCGACCCGTTGGTGGTCAGGATACCTTGCGTGTTGAACTGGTCCTTCACCGCCACCGGGATACCGTGCATTGGCCCTACGTGCCGTCCGGCGGCGATGTCCTCCTCCGCCTGCCGCGCTTGGGCCAGCGCCTCGTCTCCGCAGACGGTGATGTACGAGTTCAACTGCCCATCCACCGCCTCGATGCGCTCCAGGTATGCCTCCGTTGCCTCCACCGGCGAGACTTCCCGGGACTGGATCAACCCGGAGAGCTCGGTTGCCGAAAGAAACGGAATCTGCGACTTGTCCATTACTGCCCTCCCGACGACTGTTCCTGGGGAATAACGACAGGAAGCGGCTCCACCGAGTTCACCCCTTCCGCCGCTCCCGCCGCCGATTCCAGTGCATCCAGCAGCCCGTTCAGGCTGTAGCCCACCTCCGCCACCAGCTCGGCGGGAATGTCAATCCGAGCTGCCCTCGCCAGCGCGAGAATATCCGAATCCGTCAAATCAGGCATAGTCCCAGCCTTTCCCCGGGCTGCGTTCTTCTCCCCGCGCCCGGTGGTCAAGATTAACCGGATTCTGACTGGCCCCCAAACCCTTGTCAACGCGGATCAGGCGCCCCCCTATGCCCCTGCTATAATCCCCACCAATCAGGCCGGATGAGGCATCGTTCCCGCTTCCGGCTCACACTTGGAGGCAACGCCGTGGAAAATTGGGTCGGAATCATCCTCGCGGCCGGGGAAGGTTCCCGCATGAAGTCCCGCCTCCCCAAGCCCCTCCACCGGGTCTGCGGCAAGGAACTCATCCG
The DNA here is from genome assembly GCA_965203675.1 of Dehalococcoidia bacterium. GTDB lineage: Bacteria > Chloroflexota > Dehalococcoidia > Lucifugimonadales > UBA3495 > CATOSK01. The sequence continues at coordinate 983,989 of CBDBDE010000002.1, forward strand.
TCACCCAGTCGACCTGCTTCAGGGCTTCGGCGTGGGAAGGACCGTCGTCGTCGTCTCGCCTGCCAACCGTCCTGCTATCGAGGGCCTGTTGGGAGACAGCGTCGAATACGCCGAGCAGCCCCAACCCCTCGGCACTGCCCACGCCCTTTCCTGCGCCCTCCCCCTGCTGGATGGAGACTGCTCCCACATCCTGCTGCTGAACGCCGACGCTCCCCTCGTTACCTCCCAGTCCGTCCAGAATCTCGTCCAATGCCACCTGGACCGGGAGAATGCCATGACCTTCCTCACCGCCGAGGGCTTATTCACGGAAGACATGGGCCGAGTCCTGCGGGACGAAGAAGGCTGCGTCACTGGTATCGTCGAAGCCCGCGACTACGACGGTCCGTGCGATGTGCCCGCCGAGGTAAACGCCGGCGTCTACTGCTTCCAACTCCCCTGGCTCGCCCGCAACCTCCCGGACATCCCCGTCGGCCCATCCGGGGAGCGTTACCTCACCGCCTTGGCCGCCGCCGGCGGGAAACAGCAGGTCCGGGGAGTGCCCGCCTTCGACCCCGCCGAGGCATTCGGCGTCAACAACCGCGTCCAGCTTGCCATCGTGGAAAGCGTCCAGCGGGAGCGCATCCTCGAAAAATGTATGCTGGAAGGAGTCACCATCCTCGACCCCGGCTCCGTACACATAGACTCCGGCGTTACCATCGGGCAGGACACCGTTATCCTCCCAAACACCATGCTCCGGGGGACCACCACCGTCGGCGAGGACTGCACCATCGGGCCCAACTCTGTCATCCTGGACTCACGCATCGGAGACGGTTGCCGTATCACCGCCTCCATGCTCGAGGAGGCCGTCGTGGAAAGCGGCTCCGATGTTGGCCCCTTCAGCCATCTCCGCCCCGGGGCCCATCTTGAATCCAACGTCCACGTCGGCAACTTTGTCGAGGTCAAGAACAGCCGGATGGCCGCCGGAGCCGTTTCCGGTCATTTCAGTTACCTCGGCGACGCCACCATCGGCGCCAACGTAAACATCGGCGCCGGGACCATTACTTGCAACTACGACGGACGGGACAAGCTCCCCACCGTCATCGGCGATGGAGCCTTCATCGGTTGCGACACCATGCTGGTCGCTCCGGTCACCGTCGGCCCCAACGCCGCCACCGGCGCCGGGGCGGTCGTAACCAAAGACGTCCCCCAGGGTAGACTCGCCGTCGGCGTCCCTGCTAGAATGTTGGCCAGAAAATCCGGCGAGTGATCAACCCCCACCCCTCCTGAGGGCATCATCTTCCTAATTGCCCGCACCAGGCGGCGAGGGTAGACAATTTGGATACTGATAGTAGCTTATTACCGTCAGCATTAGTCTTCTCGGTATTCTTCCTGCTTTTCTCGTACCTGAGTCTGGCTGAACATGCCGTCGGCGCCGGGTCAGCCAGCCCCCGCCCGCCACGCGGGGTCGGATTCACCGTCTCCTCCTTCAAGTACGCCTGCACCATCGCCGTCTCCCTTTCCGGCCTCTTCCTGGCCGCCTCTTTCGCCCCGGTCATGGACTGGTGGTATCTCACCATGCTGGCCCTCGGGCTGCTGGTGGCCCTCACCGCCGTCAACCGCGTGGCCTACGCCCTGGCTCTTCGCAAGCCGGAACGTGCCGTCGGATTATCCCGTCCCGTTCACCGCCTTGTCTCAGCCATGACCACTCGCCGTTCCGCCGTCATTCCTGTTGGCTCCAACGGCAGCGGCTCCCCCGAGGGTGCCCGGGAGGAGGCTCACGCCGAGCTCCAGGAGCGGGTGCTGGTCGCCGCCCAGGTCGGCAGCATCGACGAGCGGGACCGGGAGATGCTCCAGTCCATCCTCCGCCTAGACGGTTCCACCGCCCGGGAGGTCATGGTTCCCCGCCTCGACATCGTCGCCGTTGAGGCCAATACCACCTTGCTTGAAGTCGCTGAAGTGATGGCCGTCAAGGGTCACAGCCGGCTCCCCGTCTACCGTGACAATCTGGACAACATCGTTGGCATCGCTCACTCCCGGGACCTCCTCGCCGTTCTGGGCAAGGGTGAACCCGAAGCCGAGCTCGCCCAGACTCTCCGCCCCGCCTTCTTTATCCCCGAATCCAAGCACCTCGACGACCTTCTCGAGGAGCTGCAGGAGAAGGCCCTTCAGATGGCCATCGTCGTTGACGAATACGGCGGCACCGAGGGCCTCGTCACCATGGAAGACCTGTTGGAGGAGATTGTCGGAGAAATCGAGGATGAGTTCTCCCACGTCGAGGACCCCGAGGTCATCCGCAACCCCGACGGGTCAGCCCTCGTGGACGCCGGTGTCAGCACCGACGAGGTGGGCGAACTCTTTGGGACGGAGATAGAAACCCCTGAGGTTGACACCGTCGGGGGCTACGTTTATCGCTCCCTTGGGCGCATCCCCCAGGTTGGCGACTCCCTCCGGGTCGACGGCCTGCGCATCGAGGTCGTCTCTATGCTCGGACGGCGCCTTCGCAAGCTGAGGATCGAACCCGCCTCCGAAGACCCGGTAGCTTCGCCCTGATCCAACCTGGGCTGCGCCTTTCCTTGGCCCGGGTTGAACCGGGGCCCATGTTCGGCCATGCTTGGGTAACTACCGTGGACAAGCCTGTGGGATCGCCCGTTTTTGCTGGCCGCGCACGTCTCCCAGCACCCATCAACCTGCGGCAACGGGCAACGACGAAAGCCGCCGGAGAGGCGGCTGTTAACGTCTAGCGGACTCGGGGAGCGTTCATGCTGCCGGGCGTGATGGGTTCATTCAGATAGATGTCCCCATTGCGGATCTTTATGTTGAACCCGCAGTCCGGGTTGATGCATACCCACGCCTTGTAATGGACCGCCGCTCCCTGTCCGCCGTAGTCGGACAACGGCACTAGCTGACCTACGTCACACTGTTGGCACTTCGGTAATGTCCACTCTTCCACTTGACCACCACTCCCTTTCGTTGACGCCGAGTTTAACACCGCCGTTTCACCGAATTAAAGGCGATTTCATCACGCCTATTTGGCATTTTCCTGCCTTGCCGGTATGACATGGCTGCGGCATCTCCCGGTATGGCGCCAGCTGGCGCAGCGGACAGGCCAAGCTCCGCCGCGCCCCTACTCCAGGAAGTCCCGCAGTTTCCGCGACCGCGTCGGATGCCTCAGCTTCCTCAGCGCCTTCGCCTCGATCTGACGGATCCGCTCCCGCGTAACTCCGAACTCTCGCCCCACCTCCTCCAGGGTGCGGCTCCGGCCGTCCTCCAGGCCGAACCGCAGCTTCAGGACCCGTCCTTCCCGGTCCGTCAGCGTGTCCAGCACCTCCGAGACCTGCTCCTTCAAGAGCTGGAAAGAAGCCGCGTCCGCCGGCGCCGGAGCGTTCCGGTCCTCGATGAAGTCCCCCAGGTGCGAGTCCTCTTCCTCTCCGATGGGTGTTTCCAGCGACACCGGTTCCTGGGAAATCTTCAGGATCTCCTCCACCTTCTCCGGCCCGATGTCCATCGCCAGTCCGATCTCCTCGGGAGTGGGCTCCCGCCCGTACTCCTGCAGCAGCCGCCGGTGCTGGCGCATCAGCTTGTTGATGGTCTCGACCATGTGTACCGGAATGCGGATGGTCCGCGCCTGGTCCGCAATCGCCCGGGTTATCGCCTGGCGGATCCACCATGTCGCGTAGGTGCTGAACTTGTATCCCTTCCGGTAGTCGAACTTCTCCACCGCCCGGATCAGGCCGATGTTCCCTTCCTGGATCATGTCCAGGAGCGCCATGCCCCGCCCGATATACTTCTTGGCCACGCTGACCACCAGGCGCAGGTTCGCCTCCGTCAGGTGGGACTGGGCCCGGTCACCCTCTGCGATCACCTTCTGGAATGACGCCCCGAACAGCCGCTCCCGCCGCTCCAGCAGGTCGTAGGTCTCCTGCTGGTCCAGCCGGGACGCCAATTCGGGCAGTGAGCAGCGGCCCAAATCGAACACCGCCTCGTTGGGAATAATCCAGCTGCTCAGCGACAGTTGGACAATGTCCGCGTAGATTTCCGTCTCCTCCTTGTTCAGCGCGTCGGAAATGAACGCAATCATCTCGGTGTTGACCTCGGCGTCAATTGCGTCCCGCAGTTCCTCGTTGACCACTACTTCCTTCAGGGTCAGCTCCCGCGGCAGGTTGAGATAATTGCACAGCGAGACCACCAGCGGCTCCGCGTCGGAGACCCGCCGCAGCAGGCGCCGCGTGGACTCCCAGTGGCGGGGAGGACGGCCTTCCAGCTCCTCCAGTTCCTTCTCCAGGTTCTTCAGGTGCTTCTCACCCTCCAGCTTGCGGGCCAGTTCCCGCTCGTCCTTCGAGGTCAGCAGCCGCACCCGGCCGATCTCACGGAGATACATCCGCACCGGGTCGTCCAGCACCTCCATGGTCTCCGCTTCGGCTTCCCACTCCGACTCCTCGTTCTCAACGTCCGCGTCGGTTGGGCCTTCTTCCTTGTCCTTGTTGGCCGGCGTGTCCTCGTCCGATTCCGTGCTCGATTGTCCCCACGGCTCTTCGGCGGGCTCGCTGGGAGCCGTGCCGGGGATCACGACGATCCCGCCGCCGCCCATTCCCTCTTCCTCTTCTTCATCCCCCTTCACCTGCCCGATGATCCCCAGGATGTTGGGCGGGCCTTGTTCGTCGTCGTTGTTGTGGTTGTTCTCTAGGAAGTCCTCAGGATTGAACTCCCGGTTGTTGCGTCTGACCATACTAAATTAACCTCCCGTGTTAACCCTGTCCGCTAGCCGCGAGCGCCATTGGCTTCGCGCCGCTTCGTTTTCCTTGATTCTCGTGTTGGTCCCCCGGATAACCGCGGCCAGTTCCTCGTCCACTCTGTCATCCAGGGGGTCAGCCCCGTTTTCCGTGGGAACGTTCTTCGTATCTTCCTCCGGGCCCCCCCGTTCCGCATCCGCCAGCCGCATCGCCTCTTCCGATTTCAGGTTCCGCAGGAAGCGTTCCTCCAGGCGGTTTATCGCCTGCGCCAACGCCGCCGCCCTCTCGCCCGAGTCTCCCGGATGGAGCGGCTTTGCCAGCAGGTAGTCCAGGTGCTCCTTCAGTTCCTCTCCCGCCGTCTGCTCCAGCCACGCCACCGCCGCCTCGTCGAACCCGTCCTGCTCCACGTACCGGATGAGGTCCATGATCTCCCGGTTCTCCGGCCTGGAGAAATACTCCGTCTCCAGGCGGGGCGCCGGTTCGTACAGGTCCGGCCGCTGCAGCACCCCCGCCAGGCAATACTCCTCCAACGGGTCGTGCTCCAACTGCGTAAACGCCGAATTAACTTCGGCTGACCCCTGGTCGTTTCCAGCCACTCCAGTCGTTCGCGTGCGTACCTCTCCTTGGGGTCGCGCAGCACCACTCCGCCGTGGCCGGTTGGGCTGTTGTAGAGCTGCCCTGATCGTCGATTCTTGGACGCCCAGATGTCCGGCTACTTGCTGGATGTAATGGTCCTGTTGTGCGCCCCGTGGGACCTCGAAAATCAGGCTCTCCACTTGTTCAAGCACCCACGACTTCCCCTGCGCCGTCCCGATGTCCACCTGCGCCGACAGTGCCGGCAGCAGGAAATCGAACAGCGGCCTCGCATTCTCAATAAACCGCGGCCACTCCTCCGGCGCTCGGCGGATAACTTCGTCCGGGTCCATCCCCTCCGGCAGCGACACCACCTTCAGTTCGCCCCCGTCCCGCCGCTGGTTCACGCTGATATTCCCTACCCGGCCCACCGGCTGCACCTGGAACACCTTCCACGACGACTCCAGGCTCCGCAGCGTCGCCTGCTGTCCTGCGGCGTCCGCATCCAGCGCCATGGTGATGTTCCCGGTCACCCGCCGCGCTTCTGCCACCTGCGTCTCCGTCAACGCCGTGCCCATCGAGGCCACCACGTTCCGGTACCCGTGCTGGTGGGCCATGATCGCGTCCATGTATCCCTCGACCACCACCATCCCGTTCTGGCGGGCCGGCTCCCGGGCTACATTCAGAGCGTAGAGTATGCGCCCCTTGTCGAATATCGCCGTCCGCGGCGAGTTCAGGTACTTCGGATTCGAGTCGTCCAGCGCCCGGCCCCCGAACCCGGCCAACTCGCCCTGCCCGTTCCTTATCGGAATCATCAGCCGCCGCCGGAACATGTCCCGGTAGCTGCCGTTGTTCCCGCTGGAAACCAGCCCGGCCTCCGCCAGTTGCTCCGGGGAATAGCCCCGCCCCTCCAGGTGAATCCTGAGCGACTCCCCGTCATTCGGGCTCAGGCCCAGCTCGAAATGGGCAATCGTCTCCCGGTTCAGCCCCCGGCCTTCCAGGTACGCCCGCGCTTCCGCCCCCTGGGACGAAGCCAGCCGCTGTTGGAAAAAAGTCTTCGCCGCCTCGTTCAGGTCGAAGGCGCCCTGCACCTCGCTGCGCCTTTCAGCGCTGGGCAGCGTCACCCCGGTCTGCTGCGCCAGTTGACGCAGCGCCTCCCCGAACTCCAGGTTCTCCGCCTTCATCACGAAGGTGAAGACATCCCCTCCGGCCGCGCAGGCGCCGAAGCACCGCCACGTCTGCCGGTCGGGAAACACGTAAAACGACGGGGTGCGTTCCTGGTGGAAGGGACAGTTGGCCTTGTACGACTGCCCGGAGCGCTGTAGCGCCACCTTGCTGGAAACCACGTCCAGGATATCCAGGCGGCTCTTGATGTCGTCGACAACGGTCATGGGATGGCTATGCCTCCCCCGGTCCGTTCCGGTGCAACACCGGACTAATCTGGAAAACCGTTACCGTCAGCGTGCTGGTCAACTCCCGGATTCAATTGCATCCAGTGAAGATTAAATCCGCTTATCCAATGGGTACAATGCGCCAAACCTATTATACCACCATCACCCCTCGAACAACAACGTCCGGCGCTCCCCGCGCCGACAACGGACCCCGGCCGTTGACCCGTCCCCTCCCCGGTGCTAGCATTGGGGCAATCAAAGGCTCTGACCTGAAAGAATAATCAATAAACAAGGAGGGGCAAACATGGATTTCGGATTGTTCACCACCTGGAACGCCGTCTACGAGGGCGGCAAGGTTCCCTGGGACCCCGAATACCAGGGCGGGAAGCTTCTTGAGGCCGCGGCCTACAAGCAGAACTTCAAGGAAATCGACCATATCGAGAGCAATGGTTGGGACTACGTCTGGTTCGGCGGCGGCCACTTCTCCACCCAGGGCAGCATGGACCCCCAGTCCATCATGCTCTCCGGCATCATCGCCGAGCGCACCGAGAATATCAGGATCGGCACCTCCATCCACCGGCCCACCCTGCGGCTCCCCGGCGAGACCCCGTCCCCCCGGGCGCTGCCCCACGAGCGCTACGCCTTCGACAACCTGGCCCCCGAGGACCCCTTCCAGGTCGCCGAGCAGGTTGCCATCGTCGACCAGGTCAGCGAGGGACGCTTCATCTATGGCGCCGGGGCCCGCACCCGCGGCTCCGACGAGCGCCGCGAGTACTTCTTCGAGTACCTCGAGCTCCTCAAGCAGCTCTGGGACGAAGAAAAGTTCTCCGGCTTCGAGGGCAAGTATTTCAACTACCCGGCCTTCTATGAGGGCTACATGGGCATTCCCAAGCCTGTGCAGAAGCCTCTCCCGATGCTGCTCCCGGTGGACAGCCAGGAGAGCTTCGTACCCATGGGTGAGCACGGCTACCGCATCGCCATCGGCGCCGGCAGCTCCCCCCACAACCTGCGGGGTTCCGCCATCCTTCGCCAAGACGTCGAGGCCTATCGCAACGCTTGGAAGAAGGCTGGACATGAAGGCGACCCGACCACCGTCGTCCGGGTGCCCACCCTCGTCGCTGACACCCAGGAAAAGGCCGACCGCCGCGTCGAGAACCTCATGGACCTCGCCCGCATCTACTACGCCGGCCGCGTCGCCATCGGCTCCACCGACGCCGGCAGCGCTGGCCCCGATGCCACCGAGGAAGTCAACCTCTTCGGCACCCCGGCGGAAGTGGTCGAGAAGATCCACATGTTCAAGGAGGCCTTCACCACCGACGAGATCATGTTCGAGTGTAACTGGACCTCCTCCGTACCCCGTGAAGTGGTAATGGACACCCTCAAGTGCCTCAGCGAGGACGTCATCCCCCACTTCAAGTAACCCACCCCCAGGTCGGAGACCAGCAAAAGGCCCCGGGTTCGACGCCCGGGGCCTTTCCGTTGCCCCATCACATTCAGGGGGTTTGGGGGATTCATCCCCCAACGTGCCCCGTCATCCCAGCAATTCTAATGGACTGTGCAAGACCCCCGCCGCCTGTCAGGAACTCCTCCCCCTCCCCACCGGAAACAGCCCCCGTACCTCCCCTCCCGTCCCGAACAGGAACCCCCGGATCGCCGCGTTGTACCGCTGGTACACCAGCCCCGTCCCCAGCAGCAGCACCCCCAGAGTCACGAACGCCGCCACCCGGTATCCCCGCTCCAGCAGGAAAACATCAAAGACGAACAGCTTGGCCACCGGAACCGCCAGCAGCGCCATTCCCGCCAGCCGCACCACCGCCGAGCGCAGGATAATCCCGGCCCCAATCACACCAATCGCGTACACCGCCCAGAACACCGTCAGGGAAAGGTTCATTGCGCTGATGTAATCATCTCCGGTCCGCAATTCCATCGCCCCGAAATACTTCACGATCTCCGCGCTAAACGCCCACACGCCCACCACGTTAACTGCCACCGCCAGGCCGCGGGGAGCAACCCAGTCCCATTGACCAGCGTAGTCCCCCCGTCGCCACCAAAGCGCCACGCCGGTTAGTGCCAACGCAAATAGCACGTACACCAGGAAAGGAGTGTTCAGTGCGGGAGTAAACACCCACGGGCCGAGACTCACCGCGAAGGTATCCACCAGCATCAGCTTCAACCCCGCCGCCGCCATCAGCGTCACGCCTCCCCAGCGCGCCAACCGGAGCCGGAATACCAGCCCCACGCCCGTCAGGACAAAGCCGTAGACGGTAACCATCGCCGTGGCAGCCAGCAACTGGGCGCCCAGCAGCGATTCCGCCAGCTTGCCCGGTCCGCTGTCTACCCCCAGGATCGGACGCTCCAGCGTCCCGATGTACTGGACTATCTCCAACCCCAGCATCAGCAGTGTCAATCCGTTGGCCGCGATGAACAGCCCTTCTGCCGTCCCCTTCTCCCACTCCCGCTGCGAGTCCCGGAAATGCCGGTACAGGACGCCGGCTGCGCAGGCGCCCGCGATCACCACCAGGAAAATCGCGACCCGCTCGTTGACAACCGGAACGAACCCCTCCAGGTCTATCTCCACCTGCGTCAGCAGCAGGTGCGCCGCCGACAGCGCCAGCGCCCCCAGTCCGAAGACCCGGGTGTACCACCGCTCCAGCCGGAACCCGCCCCACACCAGCGCCGCACCTTGCGCCGCCCATGACACTGTGATCCACACCCCGGTGAACTGCAGCGGAATCGCCACCGCGAGAAAGACCATCGCCGCCACTGCGGCCGTCACCACCAGCTCCGAGGTTCCGCCCAGCCGCTTGGTCGCGGCCAAAGTTATGAACCCGTAGAGCGCCGCCAGCCCGAACGCCACGAATCCCTGCCAGTCCGGGTACTCCGCAAGCACGTACATGGACAGCCCGAAGTACGCTCCTGCATTCACCCCCAGCAGCCCCAGGTCCAGCGGCCCGGGCAGTCGCCGCCACAGCAGATGGAACAGCGTCGTTGCCCCGGCGAACACCAGGAACACCCCGGTCAGGGCTATCTCTACCATCACCGGCCCGAAATCCGGGAACTCCAGCATCCAGTACCCGAACAGCCCGTAGGAGCCCGCCCACCCCAACAGCGTGAACCACTGCCAGTTGCGGAAGGTCGCCACTCCCAGGATTCCCAGGTCCACCAGAAGGATGTAGACCAGCACCAGCCGGATGTCCGGCAGGTCCCGTCCCAGCAGCACCGGCGACAGGAACGCTCCGATGATTCCCAGCACCGCGATTACTATGGACCCGTAGCGCAGGGACAGCAGGCCAGCCGCCCCGACCACCGCCGCCACCCCGAGAAAAGCCCCTTCCGCCGGAATCAGCCCGTACAACCCGTAGGCCGCATACAGGGACAGGTAGAGGACAATCGCTCCGCTGGCCGTCACCGGCTGCGCCCATAGCGGGACCCTCCGTTGCGCGAACTCTCCCAGGCCCAGCAGGACCACGCCCAGCCCGACTCCCAGCAGCACCCTGCCTGTATCGCCGATCCAGTTGTTGTCGAAGGCCAGCTTCAGGAAGAAGCCGACTCCCACCACCAGGGCGATCCCCCCGATGATTGCCAGCCAGTTCCGCCCCAGCACCTGCTCCCAGTCAATGGCCGGGTCGTGAATGCCGGGCCCCGGCCCGTGGGGTGCCGCCGTCGCAGCCGGCGCGGGCGGTATCTGCCGCGTCTCGGCGGGTCCGGCCGCTTCCTCCCTCGCTCCCTCCGAAACCGGAATGGGAGCCGGCTCCGGTGCCGGCGGCCGATGGATTGCGGGTTCCGGGATTGCCGGTTTGGGAGTGGATGCTTGCGCTTGCGGCCCCGGAACGGTCCCCGGTTGTTCCGCCGACCCGGCCGTCGTCTGCTCCAGCCTGGACAACCGCTGTTGCAGCCTCCCCATCAGCCGCCCCGCCTCCGCCATTTCCTCCCGCACCGACGCCAGCTCCTGCCTGAACTCCCCCATCTGTTCTTCGGATGCGGGGTTGGATGCCGGGTTCAAACCGGCGTCCGGCTCTCCCCCGGAAGGGCGGGGCAGCTCCGACCCGCAGGCGGTGCAGAAGCGGCCGCCAGCCTCGTTCAACTGCCCGCAGTTGGGACACCCAATTTCCCCAGCCATAGCCCCGCCCCCTGGTTCCCTCAAAGTTCCACCGGACTTACCCGACTATAACACCGCTCCGTCCACGCTCCCCTTTAACCGGCTATGCGACTTCCCATCACTTGCCCTAACTCCGTCGTCCCTGCGGAGGCAGGGACCCATCAGGCTCCCTCGGAACCCGGCCGCCGGAGCAAACCCCCTCTCCCGTCACCCCCGCGAAGGCGGGGGCCCAGACCCCGGTAGACCCTTCCCCAAAACCTCGTGTCCCCCTTGGAGATGCACCAACATTGTTATGCAGGTACAACCATGCTGGTGCCGCAATCCGGTCCCAAACCCCAACACCAAACCTTGGCAACCAACACCGATACTTTCGGCCCCGAAATTCCCCCATAATTCCTGTCAGTTGCCCCTTGCCAGGCCTGCTGCCGCCTTCCTACGATAAGACAGGCTTCTCAATCAACAGCCCCGAAATCCTTAATCCCACTCCTCCACTGGGGCAAATGGGACAAAATGGGACAAAATAGGACAGATATTTTTCTCCCCGCTGCCCCCCACGCCCGTTGACACCCCATCCTTCCTTACATAAACTGCCGCGTGTCCCGGCCCACCCCTTTCCCGGCAGGAATGGAACCAACAGGTTTGTGGCAAGCTACAACAGGTGTCCTTGAGTCCATCGCCACCGGAGCCGGAATCCTCGGCACCGGCGGTGGCGGCAACCCCTACATCGGGCAGCTCCGCGCGCGCCAGGCCATCGAAAAACACGGCCCCGTCACCGTCCTCTCTCCCGATGAACTCCCCGACGACGCCCGCGTCATCTGCGTCGGCGGCATCGGCGCCCCTACCGTCGGCATAGAGAAGGTCCGCGACCTCCAGTCCTGGTACGCCCTCCGCGCCATCGAGGACTACACCGGCGAAAAGGCCACCGCCCTCATCTCCAACGAGATCGGCGGCAGCAACTCCGTCGAACCCCTTATCCCGGCGGCCATCGCCGGACTCCCCGTCGTCGACGCCGACGGCATGGGACGCGCCTTCCCCGAGTTCCAGATGAAGACCTTCTTCGTCTACGGCGTCCCCTGCTGCCCCATGGCCATCGCCGATGAGAAGGGCAACTCCATCATCGTCCGCGAGACCGTCACCCCAGAGTGGGCCGAGCGTCTCGCCCGCGCCGCCACCATCCAGATGGGATGTGTCGCCTGCTACGCCGTCGCCCCCATGACCGCCGAGCAGGTCCGACGCACCGCCGTCCCTCACACCCTCTCCCTCGCCCGCAACTTGGGCGATGCCGTCATACAGGCCCGCGACACCGGGGCCGACCCCCTGGAGGCGATCCTAAGTACCTGCCCCGGCCGCGTCCTCTTCACCGGCAAGGTCGTTGACCTCGACCGCCGCACCACCGCCGGATTCGCCCGCGGCACAGTTGCCATCGACGGCCTCGACGCCTTCAGCGGCAGCCGCATGGGCATCGACTTCCAGAACGAGAACCTCATCGCCCGCCTCGACGAGGAGATAGTCTGCACCGTCCCCGACCTCATCTGCGCCGTCGCCTCCGACACCGGCGAGCCCGTCACCACCGAGCTGATTCGCTACGGCCTCCGCGTTACCATTCTCGGCTTCCCCGCTCCCGCTCTCTGGACCACCCCCGAGGGATTGGCCGCCTCCGGTCCCCGCCACTTCGGCTACGACACCGACTACCGCCCCTTGCAGGTATAGCCCTCTTCCCATGTTCATCGGCGTAGACGTAGGCGGCACCAACAGCGACGCCGTCCTCATGGACGGCTCAAGCCTCGTCGGGGCGGCCAAGCTCCCAACCACCGCCGATGTCACGTCCGGCATAGTCGACGCCGTTACCGAGCTTCTCCGCCAGCAGCCCGCTCACGGAAGCGTCGACGCCGTCATGGTCGGTACCACCCACTTTACCAACGCCCTCCTTGAGCGCCGTCACCTCTCCCCCACCGCCGTCATCCGCCTTTCCCTTCCTGCCACCCAGCTTCTCCCGCCCCTCGTAGATTGGCCCGCCGGGCTCCGGGACGCCATCGGCGGCGTCACCCGCATGGTCGCCGGAGGCCATGAGTTCGACGGACGCGAGATCTCCCCTCTCGACCGCGACGCTCTCCGCCAGGCCGCCCTTGACATAAAGAAGGAGGGAATCAGCGCCGTCGCCGTATCCGGCGTCTTCTCCCCCGTAGACCCGTCCCACGAGACCGAGGCCGCCGCCATCGTCAAGGAGGTAGCCCCCGGCCTCCGGGTCTGCCTTTCCCACGAAAACGGCCGGATGGGGCTGCTGGAACGTGAAAACGCCGCCGTCCTCAACGCCTGTCTCGGAGACGTGGCCCTTCGGACAGTTCAAGGCATCGAAGCAGCCCTCACCGAATTGGGAATCAACGCTCCCCTGTTCATGAGCCAGAACGATGGCACCCTCATGGACGCGGTGTTCGCCGCCCGCTTCCCCGTCCTCACCATCTCCTCCGGCCCCACCAACTCCATGCGCGGCGCAGCCTACCTGTCCGGCATCACCGACGGCATCGTCGTCGACGTGGGCGGCACCTCCACCGATGTCGGAGCCCTGGTCAAGGGCTTCCCCCGCGAGTCCGCCGTCGCCGTCAGCCTCGCCGGAGTCCGCACCAACTTCCGTATTCCCGACATGGTCTCCATCGCCCTCGGCGGCGGTACCGTCGTCCAATCCGACCCTTGGCGCATCGGCCCTGAGAGCGTCGCCTATCGCCTGACCGATGAATCCCTCGTATTCGGCGGACGGACCCTCACCGCCACCGACCTGGCTGTCGCCGCCGGACGCGCCGAACTGGGCGACCCCCGCCTCGTCGCGGGACTCTCCCCTTCCTTGGTGGCTCGGAGCATGGCCGAAATCCAGGAAAGCGTGGAGACCGCCATCGACAGCGTCAAGCTCAGCCAGGACGCCGTCCACGTCGTGTTGGTTGGCGGCGGCAGCATCCTGTTGGGAGACACCTTCGCCGGAGCTTCCCGGGTGCTCCGCCCCGATAACGCCGGAGTCGCCAACGCCATCGGCGCCGCCATCGCCCAGGTTGGCGGGCAGGTGGAGCGGGTCTACTCGCTGGAAGCTGGCAATCGGGCTGAAGCCATCGCCGACTGCTCCGCCGCCGCCGTTGACCGGGCTGCCGCTGCCGGAGCCGATCCCTCAACCGTTGAAGTGGTGGATGTCGAGGAAGTTCCCCTCACCTACCTCCCCAGCAACGTCACCCGCGTCCGCGTGAAAGCCGTCGGCAACCTCGCCGCCCCCCGCCGCTGAGCCCTCCCCGGGCCTTCACGACGCCGATGTCGTCTGGTGCCGCCCGACGTACCCGATGATGACCTTCTGCAGAGTACGGTCCCAGTCGAACCCGATTCGTATCGTCCGCCGCGGATCGAACCCGGTGCCCTTGCCGATGTGCTCCCCCAGCCAGATGATGCGCCCATTCACCCGCGTCGTGTAGGCGTTGCGGTACAGGGCCATCGTGTTGTCATGCTGGCTCGTCTTGTACCACATCCCGCTGGCCTCCCGGCACGATACGTCCAGGTCGGGATTCGTCGCCAGGCCGATGCGCGAGTCGTAGTAGCCCGTCGCCAGCCATTCCAGGGCCTTCCAGACCTGTTCCGGCCACTTGAAGGGATTGTCCTCGATGGTGGACTCGGAATTGCAATGGAAGAGCAGGCGTTCTCGGAACCTCTCCGTCGCCAGCTCCACCGCCGCCTTCACATCCTCCAGAATGGGGAACTCCACCTCCTCGACAGACCCGTCCTCCTTGTAGGCCAATGCCAGCCGCAGACCCTCTCCCACGCTGCGGGTCTCATACAGCTGCTCCTTCAACGTCTCGACCTGCCGCTCCAGGTCGTCGTTTTCCTTGTCCAGTTCCTGTATCTCCAGCCGCATCAGCAGGTAGTCCTCAATCTGGCACGGGGGCACTTCGTGGAACGCCTCTTCCCGCGCCGCTCCCGTATTCGTTGCGGAGAGGTTCTGGTTGGGGGCATCGTTGGGGGAACCATTGTGTTCTCCGGCCCCTTCCTGGATGAGAATGGCCCCATCCCCCGCCGCCGCCTTGTGCCGGACCGGTCCTTCGCCGTAGTTGTCGTCCGCCACGATCATCCCGTCCAGGGACTCTCCAACCTCCAGGATGGCCGGCATCAGGTCCATCCGCTTCTCCGCCCTCTCCATCTCCTCCGAAGCCACCGACGCCCGCTCGTGGATGGGTCCGTATTCAGACAGCATTTCCTTGAGCTTCACTGCCAGGCCATGTGCATCCCCCAGGTCAACTCCCGCCAGCAGGTTGGCGACGAACCACCGGTCCGTGTTCCACTGGAAGAACTCCGTCAGTCCCCCGTACTCCTCGCAGATCTCCGCGAAGAGGTTGTCCACGGAGACAGCCAGCTTCCGCTCCGACTTCTTGCCCTCGATGATCCCGGCGACACCCTCGGAGAAGCCCGGGATTATCTCTTCCCACGCTTCCGCCTCAGCCGGCAGCCGCCTCAGCGCTTCCAGCGCATCCTCCAGCACTGAAGCCAATTGCCCGCCTCCCGGCTCTTCTTCGCCGGCATCCAGCAGGAACGTTCCCGTCATCAACTCCATCACCAGGATCGCCGCATCTTCGTCCGTCTCCGGGTGGTCTGCTGCGAACGCTGCCGACGCTTCTGTCAACGGATGGCCGTTCAGGCCAACACCTATCTCGCCCCCGGAAAAATCGGGCTCCATGACGGGCACTCTCCAGCTTTCCAGGTGCGAAGCGGCGATTTCCCGCAACTCATCGTGGGATTCGTACCACACCCTCAACACCGCTCCGGCCAAACGGTCGTTTGCCTGCACGTCGCGGGTGACCATCGTGTTCAGCGTGTATGGGGGAGCCGACGCGGACGTCCCCGGCCTGAACCCGGGGACGGTGATGTACTCGTTGACGGCTCGCCTCAAGGCGTCCCGAGCCTCAGTTGAAACCCGGTCCCGCCACGTCAATGCCCGTTTCACCACAGCCTCTCGAAACTCGGGAGACATCTGGAACGACATCAAGCTAAAACCGATGTTATCGTCTCTTCCCGACCAGTTGCCCGGGGTGCCTTGCATCGCCGCAACTTCCTTGACCAGAATGGTGATCCTGCCTTCATCTATCTTATGCGGGCCGCTTTGGCCGCGCAAACCCGGTGAGTCCTCCGTTAACAAACCGGGGGACAGCCAATAGCCACTCCCCGGACCGTCCCCAAAATCCCCCCAAGTGAAACTTGGCGCAATCTTGACGCCAATTATCGCCGGGAATATCATGGTGCCGTCGCCTTTATATGTGGAGGCGAACGCCCTGTTATCGGCTCGGAATCCCCGAATCCAGGGCGGCTATCACCTCAACATAAAGGAGGCGTGGTAGGAAACCGTAACGGCAAGGGAGTTGCCAGCAACCCCAGGAACCCGAACACTCAGGAACCCGAACTTTAAGGAGGAAAGGAATGGCAGACAAGGACATCGCATTAATGGCCCACCTGATGCGCCGTGCCGGGTTTGGCGCGACGTATGAGGAACTTGAGGCCCGTGCCGCCAGGGGCTACGAGGCCACCGTCGAGGAACTGCTCAATCCCGAGAGCCAGCCCGACATTGAGCGCGACATCCTCATGCGCTACCAGCCCCAGTGGGTTTCCCAGGCCGGTCTGGAAGGTCAGCAGGAGGAGTGGACCTTCCGCATGATCAACACCAAGCGCCCGCTGGAGGAGAAGATCGCCCTCTTCTGGCACCAGATCTTCTGCACCGGCCACGCCAAGTGCGAGTATCCCAGGCAGCAGCAGATCGAGTTCGACATGTTCCGCACGATGGGCATGGGCAACTTCGAGGAACTGCTCATGGGCCTCTCCACCGACCCCGCCATGGTGTTCTACCTGGACAACTGCATGAGCCACAAGGACGCCATCAACGAGAACTGGGGCCGCGAGCTTCTCGAGCTCTTCTCAATGGGCGTCGGCATGGACGGACAGGCCAACTACTCCGAGGACGACGTCAAGGAGTGCGCCCGCGCCTTCACCGGCTGGACCGTGACTAACTCCGTTCCCCGCTACCCCTACGGCAAGTACGAAGCCGCCTTCATCTACGACCCCTCGGACCACGACTACGGCGAAAAGACCTTCCTGGGCGAGAGCGGTAACTTCAACGGCGAGGACGTGGTGCGTATCATTGCCCGGCAGCCCGGCACGGCCCGGTTCGTCGCCCGCCACCTCTACAACTTCTTCGTGGCCGATGAGCCCCAGGTGCCGGCCTGGCAGAACACGCCGCCCCGGGACCCCGAAGCCATCAAGATGCTTGAGGACGAGTACTTCCGCACCAACTACGACATCCGCTCCATGCTGCGGGTGCTGTTCACCTCCGAATTCTTCAAGAATGCCCGCTTTACCAAGGTGAAGAGCCCCACCGAGACCGTGGTCGGCACCATGCGGCTCGTCGGCGATTTCGACACGCCCAAGCCCGGCATGAACGCCATGGCTCTCAACATCCGCTACATGGGCCAGGACCTCCTCAACCCCCCGACGGTTGAAGGCTGGCACACCGGCCGCGAGTGGATCGACAGCGGCACCCTGGTCGAGCGCATCAACTTCACCGCCGACGCCGTGGGCAACACCAGCCTGCCAGGCGTCCAGTCCATCATCACCCGCCTGGCCGCCCAGGGTGATGTCATCTCGCCAGAGCAGTTGGTGGATGGCTGCCTGGAACAGCTGGGAGCCTACCAACTGGCCGAAGTGACCCGCAACGAGCTGGTCCAGTTGGCCCAGAGCGAAGGCGAGCTCCGCACCGGTTCCGATGACTTCGGTCAGAGGGTCGGCCAGATGCTCCAGTCCATCGTTGCCACCACCGAATACCTCTTCGCCTAGACTTAGACCAAGCCGCCCCTGCGGACCCGTTTAACTGGTTCGCGGAGGCGGCAACCCTGACCTTACAAGGAGGAAAGAAATGACTTCCACCAAGAAAGACCCGGTGCTGGTGGTCCTCCAGTTGTCCGGGGGCAACGATGCCCTGAATACCATCGTTCCCTACGGCGACCCCCTTTACCTGGACAACCGGCCCAACGTCAGGATCCCCATCGACCAGGTTCTGCCCATCAACGACAACATCGGCTTCAACCCCGCCATGGCCCCGGTGAAGCGGCTGTACGATGACGGCAAGGTCGCTATCATCCAGGGCGTGGGCTACCCCACTCCCAGCCGTTCCCACTTCCGCTCCATGGACATCTGGCACACCTGCGAGCCGGAAAAGGTCGGCGATGAAGGTTGGCTGGGCCGCGCTGTCAAGGACATCGACCCCAACAAGGAAAACGTGCTCACCGCCGTCAACTTTGGACGCGGCCTTCCCCGCTCCCTGGTCGCCCCCGGTGTCCCCGTTGCCTCCGTTGGCAACCTGGAGACCTACGGCGTGCTGACCGGAATCGAGGTCGAAGAGCAGCGGGCCAAGGCCCTCGACGTCTTCTCCCGCGTCTACTCCCCCATGATCGGCCAGGGCCCCGTGCTGGACTACTTCGCCCAGACCGGCTTGGACGCTCTCGAAGGAGCTGACATCCTCAGCACCGCCCCCGCCATGTACTCCTCCAGTGTGGAGTACGGCGGCGATGTGGTGGGCCAGTACATGAAGAACATCGCCCAGGTGCATCTGGCCAACTTCGGCACTCGGGTCCTGTACACCACCGCCCCTTACAACAGCTTCGACACCCACGCTGGCGAGCTGATGAACCACACCCGGCTGTGGAATGAGACCTCCAACGCCATCGCTGACTTCTACGACGACCTCAAGGAACACAATGCTTCCGACAACGTCGTCCTGCTGGTCTTCACCGAGTTCGGCCGCCGCGTCCATGACAACGGCTCCGGCACCGACCACGGCTCCGGCGGCATCGCCTTCGTCGTCGGCGACGCGGTCAAGGGTGGTCTCTACGGCGAGTACCCCTCCCTGGAGGAGAACAAGCTGTTGGAGGGCGACCTCCACTTCAACAACGACTTCCGCGGCCTCTACTCTGCGCTCTTGGAGAAGTGGATGGGTCTGGATGCCCAGCCCATCGTCAACGGCTCCTTCGAGCAGATGGATTTCATCTAGGCAATATCTGGACGAACGAGGGCGGCCATCGCGAGGCAACCCGCACGAGCGGCGCCGCCCCGACCAATCGACCAATAATGAGGTGAATGTATGGTCACCACTCCAGCACGAATATCCCACGTACAGCTCCAGTACAGCCACACCATCGGCCGCGGTGAGCAGTTCGGGCCGGGCTTTACCTACCCGATTCACCTGGCCCGGGCCGACGACGACCTGATCTACGTCGTCTGCCGCTCCTCCGAGTACCGCCCCGAGGGCACCCGCGTCACCGTGTGCACCACCGATGAGGAATACGTCAACGCCTTCGCCCGCGGCGTCCCTCAGCAGGGACCCCACGAGTACAACTTCGAAGACGGCTCCCTCGTCTGGCCCACCTGCGTGGCCATCGCCGGCAACGGCGACGTCTTCATCGCCGACGAGTGGCTCAACCGCATCTCCATCTTCTCCCGCGACGGCGAGTACCTCGGCAAGTGGGAGGAGAGGACAGGCAGTGGCGATGGCGAGCTCAGCCACCCCTCCGGCATCGCTTTCGACGCGGACGACAACGCCTATGTCGTGGACAGCCACAACCACCGGGTGCAGAAATTCACCCGTGACGGCCTGTACCTGTCCCAGTTCGGCAGCTTTGGCGACGGCGACGGCGAGTTGAACATGCCTTGGGGCATTGACATCGACAACCAGGGCAACATCTTCGTCGCCGACTGGCGTAACGACCGCATCCAGAAGTTCGACTCCGACGGCCGCTTCCTGATGAAGTTCGGCTCCTCCGGAGACGGAGACGGGCAGCTTAACCGTCCCACCGACGTGGCCGTGGACCAGGACGGCATCATCTACGTCGCCGACTGGCTCAACAACCGCCTGGTGGTCTTCGACCCCGATGGCAACTTCGCCGCCGCCAAGACCGGCGACGCCGGCGTCTCCAAGTGGGGGAAGGACAAACTCGACGCCAACCCCGAAATGTGGGGCGAGCGCGAGCGTGCCCAGGGTCTCGAACGGGAGAAGGACTTCTGGGCTCCCAGCGGCGTGGTCGTGGACGATACCAACACCGTCTACGTCTGCGAGGGTCCCCGCAACCGCATCCAGGTCTACCGCAAGCAGCCCGCCACCTTCATGGGCCCCCGGCTGTAATCGCCAACGCCCAGTCAGACCCCTAGGAAAGGCCCCCGGGAATATACGGGGGCCTTTCCTGCGCTCGCCAAACGGCCCATCTTCCTGCTGCCCGGCACTGCTGTATAATGTTGCCGGAACTCCCTATACTGCCAGTGCTTTGTTCAGAGACCACGAGACATTTTACATCATCGCCTCCGTCCTGCTCTTTACGGCCCTCATGCCCTTTGCCGTATGGTACGAGGCCGCATACCAGGATCGCGACTCCACACTGGAAACTGTCGTCGCCGTCATCTGGTGGGTAGGGCCGGCCATAGGGGTGACGGTGGCAATCCTGGCCTACCGGGAGGCAATAATGGTATTCGCCGAAAGATATAGGACAAGACGCTACAAGGAAGCTCGGGAGGAAGGCCGGGAGGAAGGCCGGGAAGAGGGTCGGGCCGAGGAACGCCGCGAACGGGACGCCCAATGGGAAGCCTGGCTAAAGCGCCGCGACGCAGCCCTCGCCAACAACCAGCCCTTCGACGAGCCTCCCCCTTCAGCCCGCCCCGCTGTCGAACCCTAACCGGAGCGTCACTTCAAGGAGCCGCCTTAAACATGCCCGCCAGGGTAGCCCAGATACCCAACCTGGAATGCGAAGCGTTCTACTATGACATGGAACGCCGCGGCATCGAGTTCGTCCGGCTTGAGCCCAACGCCGTTGCTGCTGCCTTGCAAGCCGGAGAAATCGACGCCGGCCCGGTCCCCCTGGTGGACATTCCCCACATGGAGGGCCGCGCTGCCCCTATCCAGGGCTTCTGCGTGGCTTCGGTGACCACCTCGGCCTTTAGCCTCCTCTACTCTAGGGAACCCATCGAATCGTCAGGGAACCTGCGTATTGCCGTGGGCAGCGTCGACTCCGCCTCCGTCGCCCTTCTGCGCGTCCTGCTGGAGCAGAAGCACGGTGTCCGCCCTGAAGCCTTCGTCGGCGAGCAGGACGAACACGAAGCCGTCCTTCTGACCGGCAATCCCGCCTTGCGCCGCCGCCGCGGCAATCGCGGCTACCCCCACCGCTACGACCTTGGTGAGGAGTGGAACTCGTGGACCGGCCTCCCCTTCGTCTTCTCCCGCTGGATGATGTCCAGGGACATGGAGCGGCAGGACCGGGTCGTCCTTGAGGACGCCCTCTTCGTCGGGCAGGAAGACTGGATCAACAACCTCTACAAGGCCACCGGCCCCCGGGATGACCTCTTCATGCTTCCCCGCGAAGTCCTGGAATACGTCCAGGGCCTCCGCTTCTTCACCGGCGTCCCCGAGGAACGCTCCATCACCCTGTTCAGGGAAAAACTTGCGCTGCTGAAGGACTGACACCCGCCATGCTGCCGGGTCAGGAAATCCACAATCCCGGGATTGACATCCTCCAGCTTATCCTGGTACATGGAGTGCACCTTTCCGTGGATGATTGTTTTCTCCAGTCCCCCAGTGAAAAACCAGTCCGTCGCCTCGCCCTCAAAAGCATCCAGTTGGCGTGGCCGGTCCCTCGTCCAAGGGAAGGGGATCTTGTTTGATCGTGATCTCCGCCAAGTGAATTGGGTTAGTGCGTTTGAGGACTAACCTTTTTAGACATCATACTTGCATTTTAGAGCTTAATACTATAAGATAATTGGCATGGTAGACGAATTATTCAAATGGGCAGACATTGAGGCCGATCTTACAAGGGCGTTCAGCCCTGCGACCGCTATCAGTCGCATGGACATGTTTCACGGCCGGCGAGCTACGATAAGACGGTTGGTTGATACCGTCAACCAGGAGGGCCAACACGCAATCATCTACGGAGAACGAGGCGTCGGTAAAACTTCCCTTGCAAACGTCTTGACTGACTTCTTACGTCCTTTCACATCGGCGACGATTGCAACTTCGAGGTTTAACTGTTCAAGGGAAACTTCCTATCATCAAATTTGGCAATACCTTCTTCGCGATGTCGGATTAGTGGAAGGCGACGAGTTCGTCCAGTACACGCCGCCAATCGTGTTTGACACTCTC
Source organism: Dehalococcoidia bacterium (assembly GCA_965203675.1). GTDB lineage: Bacteria > Chloroflexota > Dehalococcoidia > Lucifugimonadales > UBA3495 > CATOSK01. The sequence continues at coordinate 1,005,949 of CBDBDE010000002.1, forward strand.
CGTGAAGTCCGAACCAGGAAGCTTATATTAATCGTCGATGAATTCGACCGCATTGGTGACCCGGACGTAGATACTATGTTCGCGGACACGATTAAAGCGCTGTCCGACTTCAACTTAGATACGACGTTGGTTCTCGTGGGTGTCGCCGACGACGTCGATGACTTGATCACAGAGCATGAGTCGGTCGACCGTTGCTTGGTCCAAATTCCCTTGTCCCGTATGCCCTTTAACGAGCTGAGTAGCATCGTTGAAACGGGAGTAACCTCGGCTGGCATGGAAGTATCTGAGGAAGCAGTGTCTCGGATTTGTACAGTTTCTCTGGGGCTTCCTCACTATGTACATGCTTTAGGAATCGCATCAGGCAGGTCCGCGATAGACGACGAAAGATTGCGCATAGAAGAATGGGATGTCGACGACGCTATAACAAATCTAGTTAACGAATCCCACCAGACGATATTGAGAGAGTTCGATCTAGCGGTCGCCAGCCCGCGTCGAGAAAATTTCTATTTTCAGGTTCTACTTGCATGTGCGCTGGCTCCCACCGATGCTGTCGGGTGTTTTCGGGCCGCAGACATCAGGATCCCCTATTCCGATATCATGGCCCGCGAAATGCAAATTCCGAGTTTCGGGCGTCATTTACACGGCTTGAGTGAAGGCAACCGGGGCGGGGTTCTTCAAAGATTCGGGAAGCCACACCAGTATAGATATAGATTCTCCAACCCACTTCTACAGCCGTTCGTTTTGATGCGAGGTTTGCAAAGCAAACTGACCACGTTAGACAAGGTTCGTCAATTCACTTCGAAGCAAGAATAATGTTCACCGCGCGGCACCTAAATCACCACTCCCGCATCCTCGGCAGCACCTCTCTCCCGAACAGCTCGATCTCCTTCATTACCCGTTCGTGGGGAATCCCCGGTTGCTGGAAACCCAGGTCAACCATGCCCACCCCGCACCGGTCGTGAAACGCCTTCAGTTGATTCGCCACCGCCTCCGGACCTCCCACGAATCCCACCATCCCCCGCAGTCCTCGCCCGCCCCGAACGGTGGGGTCGCCGCCAAACACCCGGCCGCCGTCGAAGGCCTCGCCCGCCCGTGCCGCCAGCACCGCCCGGGTCAGGTTGGCCCCCACCGCCAGTCCCCGTTGGACTCCCCTGGCCTCCAGGCTTTCCAGTAGTGACCGAGCTTCCTCGTCCGTCTCACCCAGGCAGATCCCTCCCCGGTAGACAATCTGCTCTGACGACGGCTCCCACCCTGCTTCCCGGCACAATTCAACGTACTTGCCCGTCACCCTCGCCGTGTCTTCCACCGAGTCGTAGGAAACCCCGATGCCCAGGCGGCGCTCGGCCGCGTACCGGACAGCATCCTCGCTCCTCGTCGCCACGACCACCGGCGGCATCGGCTGCTGCACCGGCTTGGGCCACACCGAGACCGTCCGGTAGCGGTAATGTCGTCCTTCCCAGGAAAAAGGCTGCGGCTCCGTCAGCGCCCGTATGACCAGGTCCATTCCCTCCGTCAGACGTTCCCTGCCCTCCGACGGATTCAGGTCGTACACCTGGTCCTCGCTGATAACCCCCCGCATGAACGCCACCACTAGCCGCCCACCCGTCAGGTTGTCCAGCATCCCTATTTCCTCAGCCGCCCGCACCGGATTGATAATCGGGAGCAGCTGCCCCAGCAGCGCAATCTTGGCCCTCGTGCACCGTTGGCTCACCGCCCCCGCCATCACGGCCGGATTCGGCGTCATCCGGTTTCCCGAGTAGTGGTGCTCCGACAGGCTGATCCAGTCGAATCCCACCTCTTCGGCCAGTTCGCACTCCGCCATACCTTCGTTATAGCTGCGCATGGTGGTCTCCGGGTCCTGGTGCGCGGCCGGAACCGGCCAGTTGGGAGGGAACTCGTGGCGGTTGGAGTATCCCATGCAGGCGAAATACGAGGCCTTCACAAAAACCTCCGCGACGTGCTTCCAATCTACGTTTAACGGATGGTATGGGAGGGCCTGTAAGGTGTCAACGGACTCCTGCACCGGGAGCTTCGTTACAGGTATCTCCCCCGCACGCCTTGTAATATACTTGGTCGCACCGTCGGCCTTCGGAAAACTTGGCGAAGGCTGTTCCTACCCCGCTTCTCCATTCTCCAGTCGGAGGTGAGCATCCATGTCGGCCAGAACCGGAGCCGAGTACATCAAGGGCCTCCAGGAACACCCCCGCGAAGTGTGGATCGACGGAGAACGGGTGCAAGACGTCACTACCCACCCCGGCCTGCGCAACGGCGTCATGTCCGTCGCCGCCCTCTACGACATGCAGCATGACCCGGTGATGCGAGAGGAGATGACCTTCTCCTCCCCCTCCACCGGCGACGCTGTCGGCCTCTCCTACCTCATCCCCCGCACCATGGAGGACCTGGAACGCCGCCGAAACATGATGACCAGGTGGGCCTGGGCCAGCTGCGGGATGATGGGACGCTCCCCCGACTTCCTCAACGTCATCTTCTCCTCCTGGGCTGGCGCCTCCGGCTACTTCGCCCAGGATCGCCCCGAGTTCGAGAAGAACGTCGTCAATTACCACGAGTTCCTCAGGGAGAACGACGTGGCCTTGACCCACGCCCTCGTGAACCTCCAGCGCCGCCGCACATCCAACCCCGCCGACACACTCACCGACGAGGTCGCCCTCACCGTCGTCAAGGAGACTGACTCCGGGATCGTTGTCCGCGGCAGCCGGGTCCTCGCCACCCTCGGCCCCATCTCCGACGAGATAGCCATCTATCCCGTCGCGTCCCACCGCCTCGCCGACACCGACAACAAGCAGTCCTTCTCCTTCTCCATCCCCTGCGACACGCCGGGAGTGAAATTCCTCTGCCGCGAGAGCTTCGACCTTGGCCGCTCCCCCTTCAACCACCCCCTCGGTTCCCGCTTCGAGGAGATGGACTCGGTGGTCTTCTTCGACAATGTCTTCGTTCCCTGGGAACGGGTCTTCCTCTTGGGCAACGTAGAGCTCTGCAACGGCTACGCCCAGGGCACCAACTCCGATGCCCACACCGGCCACCAGGTCCTTACCCGCTGCCTGGTCAAGGCCGAATTCATGCTCGGACTGGCTGACCTCATCGTGGACACCCTCGGCTCCGGCACCATCCCCCACGTCCAGGAGCAGGTGGCCGAGCTTATCATTCAGCGGGACACCCTGCGCGCCTGCCTCCGCGCTGCTGAGGCCGACGCCGCGCCCAACCGCTACGGCGTGATGAGCCCCGCCCTGCCTCCCATCCGCGCCGGACGCACCCTTTTCGGACGTTCCATCTACCCCCGCATGGTGGAAATCATTCAGCTTCTCGGCACCAGCAGTCTTATGGCGCTCCCTGCCGAGGCCGACTTCGACGCTGACATCGCCTCCGAAGTGGACCAGTACCTCGCCACCGATACCACCAATGCCCGCGACCGGGCCAGGCTCTTCCACCTCGCCTGGGATGCGTCATGCAGTTCCTTCAGCGGGCGCCAGGTCCTCTACGAGCGCATGTTTGGAGGCAACCCGGTCCGCAACGCCCTCGCCCTCTACACCAACTACGACAAGGAACCCTTCAAGCAGAAAGTCCGCGAGTTCCTCGACCTTGACGAATGACGCCGTTGGAGCAGATATAATCAAGGGACACAACTCAAAGGAGGAACGACCATGGGCTACACACCAATGAGGCTGGGACATCTGGTTATGCGGGTCCGCGACATGGAACGCTCCCTCGACTTCTACACCCGGGTCATGGGCCTGACCATCATGGAGCGTACCCCCAGCGGCACCGTCTTCATGTCCGCCGATACCGAGAAGTCCCACGAGCTCGCCATCCGCGCCATCGGCATGGACGCCGAAGGCCCCGACCACTCCCGGATCGGACAGGCCCACATGGCCTGGCAGATGGAAAGCTTCGAGGACCTCCATGAGCTTTACCTTCGCCTCAAGGAGAACAACGTACGCATCCAGCGCATCGGCGACCACGGTCTGTCCCTGGGCGTCTACCTGCTGGATCCCGACGACAACGAGATCGAGGTCTACTACGAGCTCCCCAGCGCCCAGTGGGACCGCCGCGAGGGCAAGGGCCTCTTCGAGGGCAACTTCCCCCGCCAGCTTGAGGAACCCATCCCCGTCGCCGGCGACTAGGCAGTTAAGAATTCCAAACTCTTTCCCAGGATCTCTGGGAAGCTGATCGCATTGAGAGGGCCATCGGATGTCAACGCCCGGTGGTCCCCTAGTTGCAATCCGATGCTCCCACCTTCTAATGCGTTGGCCTAATCACCTCTAAGCCCTCCGCGAGGGCTGCCCGGAAAAGCGCCTGATCCAGGGTGGCTAGTTGTAAATCTAGGCGAACGGCCAGTTCCAGGTACAACGCATCGTAAAAGGACAGACGGTGCTTTCTGGCCAACGCTAGGGTTTCCTCCAAGCGTGTTTCTTGGTCGGTATCAATCGGTAATTCCGCTAGGGAGTCCAAGCGGTCTGTATGTCCCGATCATGCAGGCGCCCACGCCGTTCCGCCACCAGTGGGATGTTGCGTATCTCGTAGTGCCAGAGGGGCGGGACGATCCCTCCGTTCTGTTCTGTCCTTTCCAACGCGACGGCGGCCGTAGAGTCGAACTCATCCTCCAAAAGCCAGTCGGCGGCGACCGATGCGTCCACAACCAGAAGCGTCACCTCTTGTGTCCTTCATGCCGCGCGGCCAGTATCTCTTCCACCGACATTCCTGTTCCCTTCCAAGTGGCCCTTTGTCGCAGGAAACGCTCCACCGCCTCCGCCCGTCTCGCCCTATCTCCCTCTGGCGCCGGTATAAGATGCGCAACGGGTTTGCCGTGGCGTGTGATTGAGATTGTCTCGCCTTGCTCGACGTCTCTCAGCAACTCAGGTAGCCGGACCTTGGCTTCGGCTGCTCCTATTTCCCGCATCGGCTGAACCCCATATTATTCTTTGAACCCAGAAACGGACCAACAAACAAGTGAAGAAAGCGCCGCCCACCCCTACGGGTTGATCACCCCCGACTCCCGACCCACGATGAACGTCTCCCGCCTCTCCACGAAATCCGCCACCGCACTGGTCACCGCCTCGGGCCGGTCGCACAGCAGCGCATGTCCCGCGTCGTACACCAGGGAGATATTGCAGTTGGGAATCCTCCCCCGGTACACCCGCGCTGCCTGTGGAGAAACCAGCCGGTCTTCCAGCCCGAACACCGCCAGCGTGGCGCACCCAATCTCTCCTAGCCTCCCCTCCAACTCCGCCTCATGGACCCCTGCGGAAATGGACTGCGCCAACCGCCGCCACTCCTCCGATACGGCGGAAGGAATCGGACCTCCCCTTTCGGGATGCGCCACCAGGTCCTCCGGAGCAGCCCCGCTGGCGTCAGCCACGGGCTTGATCGCCACCGGAGACAGCAGCACCAGCGCCTCCACACCGTCAGGTTCCGACAGCAAATGCCACAGCGCAACAGTGGACGCGGAGGATGCCGCGATCAGCGTGTACCTCTCCGCCCCCGTCCCGCGAATGGCCTCCCCCAGCATTCGGCCCACCTGCTCCGGTGCCCCGGGCCGCGAATCTCCCGGCAGTTGCCCCAACCCGGACAGGTCAATCCGCACCACCCGATAAGCGTCGGCCAAGGCCTCCGCCAGCGTCCCAACGTCCCACGAAGGACCATCCAGTACAATCACAGACTCCCCATGTCCTCCCTCCCAACATCGGAGGGCGACCCCCTGCACTTCGATTTGCCCCTGTTGAAGATTCATCGCTCGTCCCTGGGTTATGCTGGAGTCTACGCCGGGAAGCTCGGTCGGGAGACATTGTCCGAGGCGTTGTCTTGAGGCGTTGTCTTAAGGAAACTAGAACTCCCTCAGTTGAGGCAGGACCTCCCGCCCGAACAGGTCTATCTCGTGCATGACTTCCCGGTGACTCAGCGTGGCCTGCTGCATGAACAGGTCCACCACGCCTACGCCGCACCGGTCATGAAACTCCCTGATTTGCTTGACCACAGTATCCGGATTGCCCACGAAATTCAGCCCCCTGGCTACCCCCACCACATCCCCTTGGGGGCTTCCCGCCAGGATGCTCCGCAGGTCGAACTCCTGCCCGCTCCTGGATGCTGTCACCGCGCTCGTTACCAGGGGACGCATCACAATCCCGCCAGGCACCGGGGTTCCAATCTTCTGCCGCTCCACCCAGTCCTCGGCCTCTTGGTCGGTCTCCGCTACGTAGATGCTCCCCCGGTACACCACCTGGTCCGGCTCCGGCTCCCATCCCGCGTCGGCGCACCACTGGAAATACCTGTCGGTTATCGGACCCATCTGGTCCACCGGGATAAAGGACACCCCCAGCCCCAGCCGGTGGTCCGCGGCGTACTTCACCGCGTCGTCGCTCCGGGTGGCCACGACCACCGGGGGCAATGGCTGCTGCACCGGCCGGGGCCACACCGCCACTGTCCGGTATTGGTGATAGCGCCCTTCCCACGAAAACGGCTGCGGCTCGGTCAGGGCTTTCAGGATCAGGTCCATCCCCTCGAACAGCCGCCCCCTTCCCTCCGACGGGTTCACTCCGTAGGTCTGGTCCTCATTCGGTGTGCCCCGCAGGAAACCGCCGATGACCCGCCCGTTGGTCATGTTGTCCAGCATCGCCAGTTCCTCGGCGCACCGGACCGGATTGTTCAAGGGAAGCAGCTGCCCCAGCATCGCGATTTTCACCTTCTTGCACCGCTCCGCCACCGCCGCCGCCATCACTGCCGGGTTCCCCGTCGCTATCCTCCCCGAGTAGTGATGCTCGGAGAAGCTGATCCAGTCGAACCCCATCTCCTGGGCGAACTCGCACTCGTCCATCCCCTCCTCGTAGCTCCGCACCGACGTCTCCGGGTCATGGTAGGCCGGCGGCACCGGCCACGTCGCCGGGAAAAACCGCCGGTCCGAATACCCCATGGCCCCCAAATAGGATGCTTTCATCGTGTTCCTCCGCCGGACTGACCAATCCCGGATTGTCATCTTGGACCCCGCCTCGCCCCCGTGCTTGCCCGGCTCAGGATACCATGCCACAGAAGGGCGTGAACGCTTCGCGGTAGTCATCTGCTGTGTTTCCACTCCACCATGCCGGGACTCGCCCGGCCAACTCCCGGAAGACGGCTGCGTTTCTACCTTATAATGGTTATTAGCAGCTACCCAACATGGCGAAATCACGCTCGCACTGTTGACAACCCTTTTAGCCGGGCATATCATTTCCACTGTATATCTAGGCTCAGAGGGACGAAAATCCCTCACCAATGGTATTGCAAATAAATAGAAGGAGGCAACGGATGTCGCACAAGGATGACCTGGCTCTGATGGCCCACCTGATGCGTCGCGTCGGTTTCGGGGCGTCTCGTGAGGAATTGGAGCGAAGGGTTGCTCAAGGGTACGAGGCCACTGTCGAGGAACTGATCAATCCGCCCGAAGAGGTGGAGGGCGGCAAGATGGCGCTCATGCTGCGGTATCACCCCAGCTTCTTGCTCCCCGGCGGTACTCCCTTCTCCGGTCAGGCCAACTGGATGTACCAGATGGTCAGCACCGACCGCCCGCTTGAGGAGAAGATCGCGCTTTTCTGGCACCACGTTTTCGCCACCGGCAACTCCAAGGTGGACAACTGTGACCAGTTGCTGGAGCAGATCGACATGTTCCGCGCGCACGGTCTCGGCAACTACAAGGACCTGCTCGTCGAGCTGTCCAAGAACCCCGCCATGATCTTCTGGCTGGACAATAACGAAAACCACCGTGACGCCGTCAACGAGAACTGGGGACGCGAGCTCCTCGAGCTCTTCTCCATGGGCGTCAGCAACTACACCGAGGTGGACGTTCGCGAGTGTTCCCGGGCCTTCACCGGCTGGACCATCAGCCCGAAGCTCCCCCGCCAGCCCTACGGCCGCTACCCCTGGAAGTTCGAGTACAAGGAAGAGGACCACGACGAAGGCGAGAAGACCTTCCTCGGTGAGGTAGGCAACTTCAACGGTGAGGACATTATTGACATTGTCGTCAACCAGCCGGCCACCGCCCGGTTCATCTGCCGCCACCTCTACAACTTCTTCGTCGCCGACGAAGTTCAGGTTCCCGCCTGGACCATCGAGCCGGCCCGTGACGAGGAAGCTCTGGACATGATGTGCCAGGTTTTCGAAGAGAACAACTACGAGATGAAGCCCCTCCTTAGCTTCATGTTCAACTCGGAGTTCTTCAAGAACGCCCGCTTCTCCAAGATTAAGAGTCCCGCCGAAGTCGTCGCTGGAACCCTCCGCATGGTCGGCCTGTTCCAGAACCCCGACCCCGGCGTCCTCCAGATCGGCAAAGAGCCCACCTACATGGGCCAGTCCATCCTGGATCCCCCCAGCGTCGAAGGATGGCAGACCGGCACCGAGTGGATTAACAGCGGCTCCCTGCTGGCCCGCGTCAACTTCGTCGCCGACCGGGTCTCCGACACTGACCTCCCCGGCGTCAAGAGCATCATCGAGCACATGAAGGCTGAGGGTGTTTCAACCCCCGCCCAGCTCATCGATGCCGCCGCCGAGCACATGGGCTTCGTTAACCTCAGTGGCGAGACCCGGGACCAGTTGGTCGAGAACGCCCAGAGCGGCGGGAACCTTGACTGGAACGACGAGGCAGCCGCCGGCCAGCGCATCGGCGAGACCATGGCCCTCATCGGCGCCACCACCGAGTACCAGTTCGGCTAAACCCGGCTACAACTAGGGCGGAAGCCCACGAAGCGCCGCCGGCTTGGCGACACTGTCCCAGGCCCCGGCGCCTCCGGCCTCAAATGCAACGAAAGGAGCAGATCGCATGACTTCCACCAAGAAAGACCCGGTCATAGTCGTATTGCAGCTCACCGGCGGGAACGACTACTACAACACGGTCATTCCCTACAACGACCCTCTGTACTATGACAACCGCCCCAACGTGAAGTACGAGCGGGACGACATCATCAAGATCAATGACGACCTCGGCTTCATGCCCACCATGGGCCCCATCAAGGAGCTCTATGACCAGGGCAAGGTCGCCGTCATCCACGGCATGGGCTACAAGGACTCCCCGCGCTCCCACTTCCGCTCCATGGACATCTGGCACACCTGCGAGCCGGACAAGGTCGGGACGGAAGGCTGGGCCGGCCGCGTCGCCCGCGAACTCGACCCCAACAAGGACAACGTCCTGACCGCCATTAACTTCGGTCACGGCCTCCCCCGTGCTCTCGCCGTCCCCGGCGTCCCTGTCGCCGCCATCGCCGACCTGAGCACCTACGGTCTGCTGACCAGCATCAGCGACCAGAACCAGCGGGCCAAGGCTCTCGACCTCTTCTCCCGCATGTACTCTCCCACCGTCGGCGGCAGCTTCGTCACCGACTACTTGCGCTCCACGGGTACCGACGCCATGGTCGGCGCTGACATCGTCAAGGTTGCGCCCGAGATGTACAGCTCCCCGGTCGAGTATCCCAACTCGCCCATCGCCATGCACCTCAAGGACATCGCCCAGGTCTACTTCGCCGACCTCGGCACCCGCATCTTCTACACCCAGCACGCCAGCTTCGACACCCACGCCGGCGAGATGGGCGGACACCCCGTCCTGTGGAAGGACGTCTCCGAGGGAATCGCGGCCTTCTTCGAGGATCTGAAGGCTCACGACACCGGCGAGAACGTCATCATGTACCTGTTCTCCGAGTTCGGCCGCCGCGTCCATGACAACGGCTCCGGCACCGACCACGGCGCCGCCGGCGCTGGCTTCGTCATCGGCGACATGGTCAAGGGCGGAATGTACGGCGAGTATCCTTCGGCCAAGGCCGAGGACCTGGAACAGGGCGACCTCGTCCCCAACTACGACTTCCGCGGCGCCTACTCCACCATCGTGGAAGACTGGTTCGGCTTGGACGCCAACCCCATCGTCAACGGCAACTTCGAGAAGCTGGACTGGCTGAAGAAGTAAGTCCACCGTGAGCTTGGCGCTTGCGGAGGTTCTGCCGTAGACCAGACTAGGCACAGTTGGGGCCGGGTGAGTTCCTTCGCTGAGGAGCGGCCCGGCCCTTCCTTAACCCTGAGGGGCTATCGCACGCCCCGCACCTTGAAAATGGAGGCCCAAATATGGCGCTCAATACTATAGCGGCCGGCCGGGCGTGGTTGTATAGCCACAACATCGGCCGCAACGCCCAGGCCGGCATGGGTTTCAGCAACCCGGTTGGCGTGGCCCTCGCCCCCAGCGGCATCGCCTACGTTGCCAACCGTTCCGGTGAGCAGAACCCCAGCAGCCGGATTAGCAAGGTAAACTACGTCGAACAGGAATTTATCACCGAGTTCGGCCGCACCGGCCCTGCTTATGGCGGCGGCGGATCCCACCACTTCACCTGGCTCACCGGCGTCGTGATTGACAGCCAGGAAAACGTCTACACCTCCGACGAGTGGAAGAGCCAGATCAGCGCCTTCGACAGCGAGGGCAACCTCCTCGGCGTCTGGGGAGAGAAGGGCAGCGGTGACGGCCAGTTGGACGGCCCCGCTGGCATCGCCCTTGATGCCGACGAGAACCTCTGGATCGTTGACTCCAACAACGACCGCGTCAAGAAGTTCACCAAGGACGGACAGCTTCTTGGCGGGTTCGGCGAGAGCGGAGAGGCCGATGGCCAGTTCAACAAGCCCTATGGCATCTGCCTGGACGGCTCAGGCAACATCTACGTCGCCGACTGGGGCAATGACCGCGTCCAGAAGTTCGCTCCCGACGGCACCTTCCTCATGACCTTCGGGCACGGCGGCAAGGGCGCCGGCTCCCTGAACCACCCCACCGGCGTCTGTGTTGACGGCGACGGCGATGTCTACGTCGTGGACTGGCTCAACGAGCGCGTCGTCATCTACGACGAAGACTCCAAGCCCATCACCTACCTGTACGGCGATGCCGTGGAAGTCTCCAAGTGGGGCGAGATCGGCCTGAACTCCAACCCCGACATGGTCAAGCGCCGGAACCAGGTCCAGGACCAGGTCGAGCAGCAGCGGAAGTTCCGCCTTCCCACCGGCTGCGCCTTCGACGTGGAGAACAATCGCCTCGTCATCTGCGACACCCAGCGCGGACGCTTGCAGGTCTACATCAAGGACCACTCCTACCAGGACCCCCAGTTCAACCTGTAGACCCCGTCTACCGGCCGGAACCCAAAACAAGCCCGGCGCCAAAGCGGCGCCGGGCTTGTCTTTCTACCGCCCCAGGCCCCATCCCGTATCAGAGCCGTCGCGTTTAACCCGGATATTCCCTAGATAGGTGACCTAATTCGGCACCCAGACCATCGCCCCTACCTCCGTGAACTCCCGCTTCAGCTTCCTCCACGACTCCCCCGCGTCGTCGCTGGAATACACCTCCCCCATCAGGGTCGACGCCAGCACCACCTCCGGGTCCGCCGGATGCGTCGCGAACGCCCACAGGTTCGAGTTCGGCTCCACCGGCAGCGGCCGCGTCTCCCACGTACCGCCCCCGTCCTGCGACCGTTGCAGCGCCCCGGTGCTCCCGATGGCCGTATCCCCGATCGCCGAGTAAATCACTTCCGGGTCCCCCGGCTTGAACGCGATCCCCCGGCTGTACGGCAGCGGGAACCGGTCCGTCGTCACCACCGACTCCCAGCTTTCCCCCATGTCCGTCGTTGAGTAAATCTCCCTCGGAGTGCTCGCCACCACCCGCCCCGAATCGCCCGGGCTGATCGCCATCCCGTGAATGTCGGGATTCACCCCTCCCTCCACGTGCGTCCACGAGTCCCCGCCGTCCAGGCTCCGGTAAATCCCGTCCACCTCCACTCCGGCCCACACCGTGTTGTGGTCCTTCGGGTCAACCAGCAACATCGTCACCATCGGCGGCCCTATAGGACAGTCCTGCGCCATCTCCACCCCCAGCTTCGTCCAGCTCTGTCCTCCGTCCTTCGACCGGAACAGCGCCGCCGGCTTGATCCCCACGAAAATCGTCTCCGTGTCCACCGGATCAATCGCCATCGACCAGATTGGCATCCCCTCCATCGGCGACCACAGCTTCTCCCACGTCGCACCCTTGTCCTCGCTCCGGTACACCCCGTTGTCCGCCCCCGCCAGTATCCGGCTCGGATTGTCTGGATACACCACCAGGCTCCTCACCTGGCTACCCAGTGGGAACGGCTGCCTGATACGGGTCCAGCTATCCCCTGAGTCCGGGCTGTGCCATACCCCGCCTCCAAAGCCCGTGGCCCCTACGCAGATGCTGATGTCCTTTGCCATGACTTCCACCGCCTTCCTTTATGAAATTTCCCCTCTCGGGGATGCCCAGCCTGTCTACACCGAGTATACCGGATTAAGCCCCCTGGACTGCTCGTTCCCCGGCTAGTCCACGAAAATATCCAGCGGCAGGAACGCCGAAACCACGAAGTTCGGCACGTCCACTACCTCGCTTACCTTCAGGTCCACCGCCACGCTGCAGATGCAGTACGCCTGCTCCCGTGTCCAGCCACGCTCCATCAGTAGGTGGATCATGTTCAGCAGCGCCTGCCGCGATGCCAGTGTAGCGTGCTCTGACTCATTGGCTCCGTCCGCGATGCACATCCCTGTCGCCGCCAGGAACCGCCGAGGCGCCGCCATTTCAGGAGCGGTGAAGTAGTCGTCCCGCTCGAAGTACGGAAAATTGATCCCCCGGCTCTCCGCCTCTCCCTTCCTCACCTGGAAGGACACATGCAGGGTGCAGTCCATTTCTATCGCCGTGCCGCAGCACTCCGAGTCCCCCTGCGCGTAATGCGCGTCCCCCGCCGAGAATAGCGCCCCCGGGACAAACACCGGCAGGAACAGCCTCGTTCCCCCGGTCAGTTGCTTGATGTCCACGTTCCCTCCGTTTTCCCGCGGAGGGATCGTCCGCAGTCCCTCTGTGGCGAACGGCTCATCCTCGGGCACCGCGCCCGCCGGAGTCGGCCCCACCACCATTCCGCCCCGCCTCAGCAGTTCATCCTCCCGCAGCAGGATCTCTTGCCGCAGCGCCCGCGACGGTGCCACCCCGATGGTCCCCATGAAGGACGCCTCCGGCACCCGTACCCCGGGAAGCTGCTCCGATTGCGCGTACCCGTCCTGCATCCCCCAGTGGACAATGTACGGCTCCGTGTACACGTCCCGCAGGAACCCGAACCCCGGCAGTATTGTAGTAAACCCCCAATCCGCCGGTTCAACATTCTGGATATCGACTTCCAGCAAGTCCCCCGGCTCCGCCCCGTTCACGTACACCGGCCCGGTAAGCGGATGCACCAGGTTCAGGTCCGCGTTCAACAGGTCCGCCGCCTGCGAAGACGGCGTGATCTGCATATCGAACGCGTTGCGCGTCTGCATCACCACCACCTCCCCCGGATCGGCCGTCACCGCCGGAGGAATATCCGGGTGCCACCGGTTGTGCCCCTTCCCCGGCTCCTCCCCGCATCGCTTCGAGTAGTCCACTTCAATCGTCTTCATCGCCCCCTCCTCTATGGCTTATTGTCCCCGGTCCGCAACGCTCACCCCTCTTTTTCAGGGAGTTTGGGGGATGCATCCCCCAACGTATCCCCGGTTACGCCCCCGGCTCCCACCCGTAGATCTCCCGCAACGTCCCGCCCATCAGCGCCGTCCGCTCCGACCTCATGGAAATTAACCAGACGTTGGCGGCAATATCTTGACGCTGCACGATATTGCCACCCGCAGGGTTACTATTTAGCTTGTCCCTTCGGTGTAGTCCCTGCCCTGCCCGTTGTTAAATGGGCAATCGTCTCGGTGCCGTTTGGCGTACTCGGTCTCCTGTGCCGTGAACATCGCTCCGCACCGGCATTTGCCTAAAACATCGGATGATCTCGGCATTGCGTGGACGGGCGAAAGGTCGAAGAATTGTTCGGCAAAGCACGCTAGCTCATTTTGGGTGTACGTTTTCCGTTCCCAGCATTTCTTTCGCTTGTTATGCCACGTAACAGTTATGGAACCGTCCGTTTTGATGGACACGTCCCCGTGAACTATGGAGGTACGAATCTCATGGAGTTTCGTGAGACGGTCTTTGTCTGACCGACTCAAGTGGTCGTGCACGGCGAGGTAGGGGGTCTGGCCGACAGGGCCATTGACGGGCGGTTTCTCTGCTTTCCTAGCGTCTTTCCCCGCCTTGTATACTCTATCACTTAACCCCGCATGAGTGGCAATTATCCCGACCAAAACGTAGGTCGTTGCTTGTTCCGTGCCCAGCAACAATTGCTTTCCGCTGGGAAACCTAAGTTCCATGCTTTTTGGTAACATCTATAGGGTCCGATATTCCTTTCCTGTCAAGGTTAAAGGTTCCATCCACCCGCACGTCTTATGACCTTCGGGTTGGCGAATTCCGACTCGCCGCACGACCAGAGGCGCTCCTATCCCCCAACGTACCCCGGTTACGCCCCCGGCTCCCACCCGTAAATCTCCCGCAGCGTCCCGCCCATCAGCGCCGCCCGCTCCGAATCGGAAAGCTGGTCCGTCACCCGGAATGCCTCCACCCCCTGCTCGTAGGTCAGCAGGTTCACCGCCCGCGTCCAGTCCGTCCCCCACATGCACCGCTCGAACCCGAAAGCATCGAAAATCATCCGCAGCGGCTCCCAGATATCCGCATACGGGAACGGCTCATGGGCCAGCGTACCCGCCCCTGAAATCTTGATTGCCACGTTGTCCAGCTCCGCCAGCGACAGCACCAGCGGCAGGTCCGCCCACGCATCTGGCGGTGCGGGCGGCTCCGGTGGCTGCACAATCCCCAGGTGGTCGATCACCACCCGCGTATTCGGATTCTGCTTCGCCAGTTCCCCCAGCACCGGCAGCCGCGTTGAGCACATCACGTTCACCGGAACCTCGGCCCGCCCTGCCGCCGCCATTATCCGGTTCAACCCCGGGTGGTCCGCCCAGAAATCGTAGGCCGTCAGCATGATCCGCGCCCCCACCACGCCCGGCCTTCCCGTCCACTCCTCCATCTCCGCCTCGATGCTCTCCGACGTCGGATCAAACGGGCGGATTAGCCCGAACCGTGTCGGATGCTGCTCGTAGACCGACAGCGCATAACTCGGATCGTACCGGTAGATGGCGAACGGAGACACCAGCAGCGCCCCGTCAATCTCCAACCCGTCCATCGCCGTCACCATATCGTCGCCTGTCACCTCCTCCGGCCCCTGGATAAACCCCGCCCACGGCGTCTCTGCCGTATTCCGCTGGTAGCAATGCACCTGCACATCAATAACCGGACTCCTGGTAACCATAATCTCCCTCCTTTCTGTCCCGACCACCTATCCCCAAACTCGGGGGATAGTCCTTATCCTACGCTTTCCCACCCCTCCGTCGTCCCTGCGGAGGCAGGGACCCAGACCCCGGTAAACCGTGCCCTACTGAACACCCTACCTTTCCCCATTCCCGCCTCCCCCTCCCGTCGTTCCTGCGTAGGCAGGAACCCATCAGTTTTCCCCTCAACCGAGCCAAACGGAGCAAACCCATTCCCCGCCGTTGGTACTATGGGCCAGTCCTGCCCCTGCCCACACCGAGGTCGCAAACCACACCCTCCCGTCGTTCCTGCGGAGGCAGGAACCCAGACCCTGGTAGACCCGTTCCTTCCGAAACGCCCCCCTCGCAACCCGTCCCTCACCGAAACCTCCCCATAACCTCACTGCTCAGCAGCCGCAGCGACCTCTCCGTCTTCTCAGGAGACATCAACCCCCGGTTCGTCAGCATCAAATTGCGGATGCCAACCTCCCGCATCTGCTCCAGTTGCTCCATCACCCGCTTCGGACTCCCCACCAGGCTCTCCGCCGCGCTCGGGTCCGGCTTCGGAGCATACCCCTCCGGCCCCATCGGAGGCGCCTGCCGGTCCATCGAGTACTCCGGCGGATTCCAGCGTGTCCGGTAGTGCTCCATGTTCGTGTACGCCGCCAGTTGCGCCCCCAGAAACTCCTCCAGCGCCTCCTCGTCCGTATCCGCCACGTGCATCTCCCGCCACACCCAAATCTGGTCCAGGTTGTCCTCGATAGCCTCCTCCCCGAATCCCGCTTCCTCCATCGCCTCCCGGTATACCCGGATCGCCTCCCCCGTCGCGTTCGTCGACCGTCCCCGCAGCAGCACCGGACGCCCGATTCTCCCCATCGCCCGTATCGACCCCTCGTCCAGGCAGGCCCGCGCTAGCCTTGGATGCGGCTTCTGGTACGGCCGCGGTCGGACCGAAGGGAAAGCCGCCCGGTAGTGCTTCCCCTCGAACTCCACGTTGTCCGTCGTCCACGCCTTCACCAGCAGTTCCTCCGCCTCCTCCAGTTGCTCCGCCCCCAGGTCGGGATTCGACCCGAAACCGATGTATTCATAGGCGTTGTAGTTCGACCCCTTCGCCGTCCCCACGATCAGCCTCCCTTGGCACAGGTTGTCCAGCAAGGCCGTCTGGATCGCCACCCGCACCGGATTGTGCAACGGCAGCTCCAGGATGCCGAACCCGATGTCTACCCGCTGCGTCTTTATCGCCACCGCGCTCGCGAACACCAGCGGGTCCCCGTACACGCACTCCCCGGTGAAGTAATGCTCCGCTATCCAGATGGCGTCGAACCCCAGCTCCTCCACCAGCTCCGCCTCCGCCAGGCACCCCTGGATCTCCGCCTCGTCCCGCGAGTCATCGAACTTCATCGGATAGAAAAAGTGACCAAACCGCATCCCGCCTCCATCATTCTCGGATCGCCTATCCCGCCCCCTGCCCCCTTGTCGCCCCAACCCCGTCACCCGGACAGAGTATAAGGTCGCCCCCATCCTCCTTCAACATCCTCACCGTCGTCCCTGCGCCAACCCTCGTCGTCCCTGCGGAGGCAGGGACCCATCAGCTTTCCCCAAGGCCATTTATCCCTCTGCAGGAGCGTCACCCCCGCCCTAACTCGTCGTCCCTGCGGAGGCAGGGACCCATCAGCTTCCCCCACGGTCAATCATCCCCTGCAGGAGCGTCATCTCGCCCCCACTCGTCGTCCCTGCGGAGGCGGGACCCAGACCCCCCGTGCCTTCCCCCAAAACAACCTCTCTCCCAACCAACATGCAGATGGAAACACCTCCATGAAGATGCCGCACCATGCTGCCGCACCGTTGTCTCTCCCGGCCGCTCACTTTATAATCCAGCCACCAACCTTCGGTCCCTTCCGGGGCCGGCCTCGGAGCGTAACAATGACCACCTCGTCCCGTCCCCTAGAAGGAAAAGTCGCCATCGTCACCGGGGCCGCCAGCCCCATCGGCATGGGCCGCTCCATCACCACCGGGCTAGTCCGCGCCGGTGCCCGCGTCGCCATGCTTGACATAAACGACGACTGGCTCGACCAGACCGCCAACGACATGCGCGAGATTGGCGGTGACGATTCCGTCCTGCCCATCATCGCCGACGTCACCGAGCCCGAATCCGTCGACCAGGCCGTCCAGCGCACCCTAGAGGGGATGGGAGGCGTCCATATCCTTGTGAACAACGCCGGAATCAACCTCCGCTCCGGCGGATTCACCTCCCCCGACGTATCCGGCCGCCGCACCGATTTCTGGGACATCGACCCCGCTGGCTGGCTCCGCGTCATCGCCGTCAACCTCAGTGGCCCCTTCATCATGTCCCACGCCGTGGCCCCATTTATGGTCCAGCAGGGCAACGGGCGCATCATCAGCGTCACCACCAGCATGGACACCATGTGGCGCAAGGGCGGTGCCCCCTACGGCCCCTCCAAGGCCGGGCACGAAGCTCTCGTCGCCATCATGTCCCAGGACCTCGAAGGGACCGGAGTCACCGCTAACGTCGTCACCCCCGGCGGGGCCACCGCCACCAACATGGTGATACCGCCCGGCGGTACCAGCCCCCGCACCCTCATCCAGCCCGAGGTCATGCAGTCCCCGGTCGTGTGGGTCGCTTCCGATGACGCCGCCGGTTGGAACGGACGCCGCATCATCGCCTACCACTGGGACGACGCTCTACCTTTGGAAGAACGCCTGGAGAAGTGCAGCGCCCCCTGCGCCTGGCCCCAGCTTGGCCTCCAGGCCGTCCACCCCGATTGGTACGGCCAGGACTGACCAGCCGGGCGGTTGTCACGGGGGGGTGCAGAAGCGGTCTGGGTTACCCTTCCTGGGCCCGCCGGTTCTCCGAATCCGCTGCCCGCATCCCCTCCTCCACGTCTACCCACCGCAGCGCTGCCGTCCCGGCGACTATGATTAACAGGATCGACGTCACCGCCACCCGCGTGTCGAACAATGCCGTGGCGACCACGTAAATCATCGGCCCGAACACCGACGACGCCCGGCTCATGAACCCGAAGAAGGAGAAGAACTCCCCGCTCCGCGACTGGGGCGTTATCTGGGCGAACAGGCTTCGCGCCAGTGCCTGGCTCCCTCCGATTACCACTCCCACCGAGACCCCCAGCAGCAACCACTGGTAGCCCGCATCCAGCCCCAGCGGGGCCCATAGATGCCTCCGCACCAGCGACGGCCACCAGTCCAGCGGCCCCGTCCCCAGCGCCGAGGGATGCGCCCGCCCCACTGCCGATTGACCGTCCAGTTCCCCGCCACGGATCGAAAGCGTCCAGGCGGTCTCTTCATCTCCGCCGACCACGTTCAGGAGCCTGTCGGCGGAGTCCGCCTTCAACACAGTCCCCTCCGCCGGCATCCATCCTTCCCCTTCGGACACCAGGGAGGCCCCGCCTGCCCCCGGGTCCGGTGCGGTTGCCACCACGTAGTCCCGGGTGCCTTCTCGGTAATTGAGTTGGAAATCGAAGTCATCGTGCAGCCCCGGTGCCAGCGGCGCGACCCCTATCCCGAACAGCACCACCACTATCCATCCAACCAACGCGACGACCAGCGCCCGCTTGGTCGTGATCCTGTCCGCCAGCCATCCGAACCCCGTCGCCCCCGGAACTGCTACCAGTTGGATGATTACGATGGTCGCCATGTTGAACGCCAGCGGTATCCCCAGCGTGTCCGCTGCGAAAGCCCCTGCAATGGCCAGGACCGTCTGTATCCCGTCATTGAACAGCACGTATGCCAACAGGTATCTCAACGCTACCCGGAACCGCGACAGTTCCCTGAACGTATGACCCAGTTCCCTGAACCCCATCGCCACTGCCGTCACTGGCGTTGGCCCTCCGGCGGATCTCAGCGTCGGAGGCTCCGGAAGTACTCTCAGCGTCCACAGGCTCCATCCGAACCACCAGACCCCGATCGACGCTATCGCTCCCCTTGTCACCAGGTCAGCCGAATCCGAGCCTTGCGTCGCCAGGATCAGCCCCAGGTGGATGAGCAGCAGCAAACCCCCGCCCGCATACCCGAACGCGAACCCCCGGCTGCTGATGTCGTCCAGCAAGTTTCTCGGCCCGATATGGGGCAGGAACGAGTTGTAGAATACCAGCGACCCGGCGAAACCGATGTTCGCCAGCGCGAACATCCCCAGCATCCATGCCCAGGGCTGGGATGTGTAAGCCGAGAAGAACGCCAACGCGGTAAACAGCGACCCGGCGATGATATATGTTCTGAGCAATACCTTCTTTATGGGGATCCGGTCCGAAATCACCCCCAGGACCGGGCTGGACAACGCCACAATCGCCGTGGAAATCGCCACCCCCACGCTCCAGGTGGAACTGCTGGTGAAGGTTATCCCCAGGAACGTCCCGCTCTCCCCCAGCGCCTCCTTGAATAGGAAGACAAAGTAGACGGGAAATATCGCCGCCACGCCCGATGTGGCGAACGCCGAGTTGGCCCAGTCGTACATGCACCAGGCCCTTATGACCCCTCGCTGCTCCCGGGGAAGGTCTCCTATCCTTTTCGCTTCCACCGCTGCCAATTAACCCTGCTCTCCCGCCTTCTCGGACAACTCATGCTGTTGTTCAACCGCGGAGCCTCTCCCAGGATGGTCGAACCTTGCCAAGACCCACCGCCATCCGCCATTATACCTGCCGCTCCCGTCGTTCCTGCGGAGGCAGGAACCCATGACTCTTCAACCCGTCATCCCCGCTCATGCAGGAACCCAGACCCCGGTAAATCCCTCGGGGCAACTTTGCGTCCATCGCCCGGCAACGTACCACGAAAATTCCGTCGTCCCTGCGTGGGCAGGGACTCATCAACTCTCCCCGCAATACCCGCGATGACAACTGCCCCTTTCCAACCCCCACTCCCCTCGGATAACATGGAAGTGATGATTATTCTCGCTGGAATCTTGGCCCCGGCCCATCCGCCCCAATGCGACAGAATGCAACTGAATGCGACAGATAATTTCTCTTATCCCGGATTCGGCCGTGACAAAACCGGACAAACACCGGATAAAACAGGACATTCCACCGACAAATCCGGACTCCAACCGGCCAAAACAGGCCAAAATCCGGCTGCTCCTACGCTTAAATGTCCCGAAATGTCCGCTTTTGTCGCAGTCTAAGGCAATCCCCCCAGCCCATGTGGTATCCTTGCCTCAATGATTTGGCTGCCTTGAGCCCGGAAGGAATTGGGAGGCATCTATGACGACCGCTGGCCGCATAACCCTCTATGACCCCACCGCCGATGAGCGCGTCGGCCAGGACAACCTGGCTCCCCGGCCCACCACTCTCGATGGCCGCGTCGTTGGCTTGATCGACAACACCAAGGACCGCGCCGAGGTCATCCTCCGTCAGGTCGAAGACCAGCTCCGTTCCCAGTTCCCCGAGGCCGAGTTCCGCTACTACCGCAAGCAGAGCGTCAGTGGGATGGGTCCCCAGTTGGAGCAGAAGCTTACTAATGAGGTCGATGCCGTAATCGCCGCCGTGGGCGATTGAGGCTCCTGCACGTCGTGGAGTGTCCACGACTGCATGGCTCTCGAGCGGCACGGCATCCCGTCCCTCACCGTCGTAACCCACTCCTTTGCCGACTACGGCCGACGGCTCACCCGCCTTCAAAAGATGCCCGACCTCCCCATGGCAATCATCCAGCATCCCGTGGCGGCCAAGCCCGAGGACCTCGTCCGCGAAGACATCTCCAGCCAATATCGGGATGTCGTCCGGGCCCTTGTCCGGGAGTAAACGGAACAACCTCGTGCCTGACCTCGGCCCCGCTGCCCAGACCTTTGACGTCGAGCCTGACGCTTCCGCCATTTTCGACCATTACTACGACGCTGGCTGGACCGATGGTCTGCCCATCATTCCCCCGACTTCTGAGCTGGTTGAATCTGCCCTGCGCTACACCGACCGGGACCGCCGCGAGGTCATCGCTGCTCTGGAACCCCGCGGGGGAGAGGCAACCGTCGAGAAGATCGCCGTCAACGCCGTCATGGCCGGCTGCCGCCCCGAATACCTGCCCGTTGTCATAACCTGCGTCGAGGCCATCGCTGACCCGCCCTACAACCTCTACGGACGCCAGACCACCACTCACCCCGGTGGCCATCTCGTAATCATCAACGGCCCCATCCGCAACGAACTCGAGGTCAACTGCCGTCAGAACGTCTTCGGGCAGGGCTGGCGCGCCAACGCCACCATCGGAAGGGCTATCCGCCTCATCTGCGGCAACATCGGTGGCGGCCTTCCCGGCGTCACCGACATGGCCACCCATGGTCACCCCGGCAAATACTCCTACTGCATCGGAGAGGACGAGGAAAACAGTCCCTGGGACTCCCTCCACACCGAGCGCGGAATGCTCGACGGGGCCAGTTCCGTTACCGTCTTCTGTGCCGAGGCTCCCCACAACGTCAACGACCTCGTCAGCCAGACTCCCGACGTCTATCTTGAGAGCGCTGCCTCGGCCATGCGCCACCTCGGCGCCAACGGCGTCTACCGCAGCGGCGTCGAGGGCGAGCAGATGCTGGTGGTGACCTCCGAGGCCGCGAACTGGTTGGAGCAGCACGGCTGGGACAAGGGGCGGGTACGGGAGTACATTTACCAGCGCGCCCAGAACCCGGTTGGTTCCCTCCGTAACCGCGGTGGCTGGGGTACCGTCATTCCCCCCGACTTCGTGGACATGGACGACGACAACGCCATGATGCCCATCGTTCCCCGGCCAGCCAATCTTCTAATCGTTGTCGCCGGCGGCTACGGCCGACACATGAACGCCGTCCTGTCTTCCGCCTACAACCTCAGCGTCACCCGCCCCATTGCCTTCAAGAACGGAGAACCCGTCGCTTCTGTCCAGGACTTCCTGCGCCGCTGAATCCCAGCCGAGAGAAGCCTTCGATCACTTCGTCGTCAGCTTCAGTCCCACCAGCGCCACTATAATCAGTCCCAGGAAACATAACCGCCAGAAGTCCCTGGATTCGCCGAAAAGGACCATTCCCAGCGTGGCCGTCCCCACCGCCCCGATCCCCACTCAGATCGCGTAGGCCGTTCCCAACGGAAGGTCCCTCACCGCCAGGCCCATGAAAAACATGCTCCCCAACAGGAACACTCCCGTCAAGACTGTTGGAAGAATTCGGGAGAATCCGTCAGTGTAATTCAAGCTCACCGCCCATCCGACTTCCAGCGCCCCCGCGACTACAAGGTAAATCCACGCCATAGATTCCTGCCTCACTAAGCGACCAAGATTTCCACCGACAGCGACAATAAGTAGATCCAAACAAAACCCCCGGCCCAATCAGCCGGGGGTCGAAAAACCCGTCGAATTCGGCCTCCCGCTCAGTCGCGGAGCTTCGGACCAACCTCTTGGCCGTAGAGCCGGATCGAGTTAAGCACCTGTTGTGCCGTCAGTTGACCCCCGACGTTGGGTTCCATGATGACGCCCGACAACCCCAGCTCGTTCTTCAGATTCAGCAGTTTGTTGGTCACTGCTTCCGGGTCTCCGTAGGCCAACCTGTCTTTCAACAAGTCTTCGTAAGTGACCTCCGAAAGGCGCTCGTACCGTTCCTGCCGTTCCTCCGAAATGGTGGTTCCTGCCGCGGATGCCGACTGTCGGAACGTTTCCGCCAGCCGCCGGTAGGACCGCATCGTGCTTTCCTCGGGCTCCCCTATTCCCCGTTCGTAGTCATCGCCGACGTATATCGGGACACGCAGGTAGACATCCCCATCCCCCTCGTGCCCTGCCTCTTGCCAGGCGGTTCTATAGGCTTCCAAGTTGCTCGCAACCTCGGGGATGGTGAAACCTCTCAGACCGGAAACGACGGGAAACCCCATCTGTCCCACAATCGGGAAAGTGTCCATGGTGGTTGCAGCGATGCGGATCGGCGGGTGCGGCTTCTGGTAAGGCCGGGGCATCACCGACAAGTTGTCGAAGGAATAATACTTGCCTTCGTAGGTCAGGCGGTCGTCGTTCCACGCCTTGCAGATAATCTCTAGGTTTTCCTGGAACCGTTCCCTGCTTTCAGCGTAGGGTATCCCGTACCCGATATAGGACCTGGGGAACCCACTCCGTCCCACGCCGAAGTCCAGCCGCCCCTGGCTGATCTGGTCTACCGTTGCCGCCTCTTCAGCTAGGCGTATTGGATGGCAGAGAGGGAGGACACTGACGCCGGTGCCGATTCTCAGGTTCTTGGTCCGGGCCGCTATTGCGGCTCCCCACACCAGCGGAACGGAAACAACCGATGGGATGCCCGCGCCCATTGGATCACCAGGCCGCCGGTGAGTCGCGAAGTGACGTTCCGCCAGCCAGACTCCGTCCACGCCGTATTCTTCGGCCGTCTCCGCTATGTCGAAAGCCTCCGCGAAGGCTTCCTCCTGGGTGCGGTCCTGCCGGTAGTCGCACTCCATAACCAGCCCTACGTGCATTGCCTACCTCCCTGTTGTCCCCAAGAAATGGAAGATTGCTTTGTGAAAACCAGGTCAGGTTGGTGCTCTGAACCAGGCCCTGTCCCCGGTCCCGCCTACCAACCGCAGTTAGTTGGTGTAGCTGGATGGGCTGGCGAGGAATTTCGTTCGGCAGTCCAGGCTGCAGAAATAGTACCACTGCCCGTTGAAGAAGCTTCGGGTCCCCATGTTGGGATCCACTTCCGAAGCTCCGAACGCCGTCTGGCCGGTTGTCGCCCGGGCGCCGGACTCGTCAATTTCCTTGCCGCAAACGGGGTCCTTCGGCATTTACTATACTCCTGGATTGGCGTAACGGGACCTGAGTATGTCGCGGCACCCGTTTGAATTTAACCTAAACTGCTGCGAGGTCCATTCCCAGGCGCACCCGCCCAGGCTGGTCCAGGAGGGCGCTTGCAACCCTGTTCCTGTGCTCGAAACTAGTCCCCAGTCTCATGCTCCACGCGCAGACCCGCCTGTACCAAAGGTGCAGGTCGAACTCCATCATGAATCCCATCCCGCCGTGCAGCACTTGGCTGCTGCGAACGGCGGCCTGGCACTTGTCGTTGCAGAACGCTTTGGCTTGCGAAACTTCGACGCTTGAGGGAAGGCCATTGTCCATCTTCCACAGGGCCTCGTAGGTCAGGAGTTGCGCTCCATCCACCCAGATCGTCATGTCAGCGCACATGTGCTGCACCGACTGGAAGGCACCAATGGGACGGCCAAACGCTACCCGGTTTTTGGTGTATTCGATTCCCATCTCGATGTCTTTTCGCGCTGCCCCCACCATCTGGGTGCATAGAAGGACGGTGGCCTGGTCCAGCATTCGAGAAGCAATCGGCCAGCCCTCGTCCAGTTCTCCTATAAGGGCGGACTTCGGGACCCGGACTCCGTTGAAGTCCACCTTGCTCTGCTTGTCCTTGGCCAGGGTGGTCAGCGCCGTTTGGGAAATCCCCGCGGCGTTGGTATCCAGCAGGAACATCGAAAGCCCGTGGTTCGTCCCGGATGCGGGAGACGTCCGGCAAGCCACCAAGCATTTCTCCGCCACATTGAAGTTGTCCACGAACATCTTGGTGCCGGTGATGACAAATTCATCACCCTCGGCCACCGCTTGGGTCTGGACTGCTTCCGGGGTTAAGCGCGGGTCGGGTTCCTGAAAAGCCCACGTCATGATGATGTTGCCCTGGCTGACCCGCGGCAACACCTCCTGCTTCTGGGCGACGGAGCCGTGCTCCGCGATGGCCAGAGCCGGGACCACCGTCGAATGGAACGGCACCGGGGCAATGGAGCGCCCCACCTCCTCGAGAATCAGCCCCAGATATGTCAGAGGGAGGCCCTGTCCCCCGTAAGCTTCAGGAACCGACGTGCCCAACCACCCGAGTTCGGCCATCTTGTTCCACAGCTCCGGTGAATACCCCGCTTCGTCTTTCTCCATCTCCCTGGCCAGTATGGGGGAGCATTCCGCCTCCAGGAATTCCCTGGCCAGGTTCTTCATCATCAGTTCTTCTTCGCTGGGTAAAACGTCCATCCGACCTCAGACCTTTTTGAGTATTCCGGGAGATATCTCGGTTAACCCCGTGGCATCCCCAGACCTCGGCGGGCTACCTGGTCCCGCATTACCTGGGTGCTGCCGTGATTGATTCCCGACTGGAACGCGCCCAGCAGGTTGTGGGCAAATATGCCTTCCTCCACCGCATCTTCCGAACCGTGCAGCAGCTGCGCGTATGGGCCGAGGATCTGTGCGATTGTCTCCGTAGTGCGTACTCCATGCTCAGGCGCCCACACCTTCTCTGCGGACCCTTCGTAAGTGAAGTTTCCGCCCCGCTCCACCAGTGACATGCTGCGCATGGTCATTAACCGGCACACCTGGGCTTCGACCCAAAGCTCCGCCAGCCGGTCCCGTACTGCCGGGTCCTGGGCCGGGCCAACACCGTTCAGGTCGTTCTCCTTGACCCAATTGACAATGTCCTCGTCCCGCTGCACCGAAATCAGATAGCGGCTCGCTCCTACGCGGTCCAGGTTCAGGCCCATCGCCCCCACGTACCAGCCCATGTTTTCCTCGCCCAACATGCACGATGCCGGAACTCTGACGTCCTCGAAAAACACCTCGTTGGTACGCCGGTCTCCGTAGGTGGTCCGCGGCGGCGCCACCGGATCGTTCTGGATGGTCCAAAGGGGACGCACCGTGATACCCGGTGTTTCCATTGGCACCAGGAAAATCGAGATGCCCCGGTGGCGGGGCGCGTCCGGGTCAGTGCGTGCCATCAGGTAGATGTGGGTGCCGTAGTGGGCGGCCGTTGTGAACATCTTCTGGCCGTTGATGACGAACTCGTCACCATCGCGGACCGCGCGACACTGCAGGCCGGCCAAGTCCGCCCCGGCTTGTGGTTCGGTAAACCCCAGTGCGAACGCAATTTCTCCCCTGATTAAGCCCGGGAGAAAATACTGCTTCTGCTCCTCCGTCCCCGCCACTAGGATGGCCGGAGCCCCGCTTCCGGCTCCGCCGACCGTTATCCCAACGCGGGCGAACTCCTCCTCCACGATGTACTGGTCGATCCGGCTGCCGCTTTGGCCCCCGTATTCTTTGGGCCAGCTTATGCCGATCCAGCCCTTCTCCCCGATTTGCCGATACATCTCCCGGGTCTTGGGCCCCCGGTTTCGGATCCCGGACTCCTCGATTTCGGCCAGGATTTCATCCGTGACGTGCTCGGCGATAAATTCCCGCACTTCATTGCGCAGGGCTTCCTGTTCCGGCGTAAATGCAAAGTCCATGGACGGCCTCTCAAGGTGGAGCGGTTTGATAGGGACGGCGCTGGCCTTGACCGCTGCTCAAAATCACGGCAATTATAGTACCTGCCGGGTTCAGTGTCACCCGCAAGTCAGCGTTCCGTTTCGGGGGGCCAGCTCAGCCCAGACCCGCTCGTGCATTCTTCGATGTGGCCCGCGAGGGCTTTGGTCCCGCTTGGGATGCCGGGAAGATTGGCGCTAAACCATGTCTGCCAGTACCGGCTTCAACTCCTCGATGAGAGGCGGCAGGAACTCCCTCCAGTCTCCCACTATTCCGTAGTCGGCGGCTTTGAACATCGGAGCGCGGTGATTCCGGTTGATTGTCAGGATCACTCCCGCCTTTTGAATCCCGACAGTGTGGTTAAAGGCTCCCCGAATTCCAACGGCGATATAAACCTTCGGAGCGATCGTGCGTCCGCTTATCCCCACCTGCACCTGGTGAGGAAGCCAACCCGAATGAACTACGTTCCGCGTCGTTGCCACCGTGGCGCCTATTGAACCGGCCAGCGCTTGAACTTCCGGCAAACTCTCCGCACCGCCAATCCCCATGCCCACCCCGAGAACGATCAGGGCTTGCGTCAGGGCAATGGCTCCCAGGTCTTCAGAGGCGTGTTCTTCGAGGACCTTTAGATCAGCACCTTTGAATGGGCTGGGCGGAATCTCTTCCACCTTCGGCTCGACTGACTCGTTGGGTTGGGCCGGGGACAGCAAGCCCGGCCGCAACGTCACCAAGTTGGGCAGGGTCTTCGACAAAATCGGCGCTACGACGTTTCCCCCCAGTGCCGGTTTTAGCTGGACCAGCTGCCCGCCGCTGTTGATTTCCAGATCAATTGCATCTCCGGTCAGGCCCAACTGCAACTGGGCCGCGATTCTCGATGCCAGGTCCCTTCCGTCCGGGGTTGATGCAAAGAGAACGCCGTAAGGCCGGGCGTTGTCGATCGCATCGGCCAGGCATTCGCTGACCGCCCGGCTGCAGACCGGCCCCAGCGCGGAGTTGTCCAAAACCAGGATCCTGTCCGCTCCATACTCCGCCAGAGCGGATGCGGCGACTGTGTCTGAACGCCCGATCAGGACGGCGACCACCTCGCTCCGGGTGATCTCCGATAGCTGGCGCGCCTTCCCCAGCATCTCCAGGGTTACATGCCTTATTTCTCCGCCGGCAGTCTCCGCTACCACCCAGATGCTTCGTTCCCGGTTGTCTGGATACCGGGCGCCTATCCCTTCTCCCGGTCCGGCCCCTGTCTCCGCGGATATAGCCGCCAATCTTTCCTTCAGCAGTTCCGCTACCTGGCGGGCGGCGGCAGTTGGTTCCTCCCCATTGATTACCTCCCCCAACCGACTTGGCTCCACCAGCCTGATGTCCTCCACCCACGTCGGCGATCCAGCACTGCCAAACAGGGACAGGTCGCCGGCAAGGTCCGAACAACTCATTTCTTCGACCGGTCTTTCCTGCGCCGCTGCCAGGTCTTCCCGGCCGGGAAACCGTTCCTCCGCCACCCCTTCGGTGACGCAAACCACCGCGGGCAGCGGGCACTCGATGACTTGATGCCCTTCATCCGTCGCCCGCTCCACCGTGACCGAGTCTCCCCCCGGGGTGTAGTCGAGCTTCCGTACCTGGCTCACATGAGGCAGTCCCATCAGCTCCGCCAGCTCCGGACCCACCTGGCCCGTCTCCGCGTCGGCGCTGTTTCTGCCGCAGATGATCAGGTCCGGCTGCTCCTTCGCCAAGGCCAGGGACAACGCCCGCGCGGTGGCCAGCGTGTCCGAACCGGCCAGCGCCCGGTCCGTGAGAAGGACAGCCCGGTCTGCACCGAACGCCATGCACTGGGTCAACCCTTCCCTTGCCTGGGGAGGCCCCATGGACAACGCAACCACTTCGTCCGATGGGCCGGACTTCAGCTCCACCGCGCGGGTCAGCCCCAGCAAGTCGAACGGGTTAACCTCGGAAGGAACTCCTTCCCGGATAATCGTCTTGTTCTCGTAGTCGAACCCCATGCGGGCGACTACCGGAACGTATTTCACGCAGACAGCTATCTTCATGTTCAGGTCCTTCTGCCCAGGCTTTCGGGGTGGTTTGACTCCAGGATGTGCGCCCGGACTTCGGCAGTGAGTTCTGTCAGCTTTGGGCTGAACGCTACCGGATACCGTTCCGGCGAGCTGATATCCTTGCATCCTTCACCCAGCCTCTGCAGTTGCGCCGACAAAGTCTCCCGAATTTCATCCAGGGACGGATGAGCTTTCAATCGCCGGCCGCCGCTCATGACTGGACTCATTAATTGGAACCGTTGTTCAGGTGCTTCACCCTCGGCGCCCACGACATCCCCGGCGAATATCCCGTCCGGGCCAACGGATCGGAAGACCTGCTTAGACCCCGGGGGTGAGACCTTCCCCTCGCTTAATTTCATCGCCGGACGCTTGTCGTAGACCACCAGCTTGTATGCCATGTCCGACCACGCAGCATCCTCTGACACACCCACCCGGGTGCCCACACCGAATATGTCGATTGGCGCGCCGGTTCGCGCCAGTTCGAGGATACTGTATTCGTCCAGGCCGCCGCTGGCGACGATTTTTACGTAGTCCAGACCCGCCTCGTCGAAAATGCGCCGGACCTGCCCGCTCAGTTCGCCCAGATCCCCCGAATCCAGCCGGACCCCGGCCAGTTGGTGACCGTCGGCTTCCAGTTCCTTCCCGACCCGGACCGCCTTGCGGGCCCCGTCGACCGTGTCGTAGGTGTCCAGCAGCAGGACCGCCCGATCAGGAAAGGACCGGGCGTAGGCCGAAAAGGCGTCTTTTTCCCGCTGGAAGCTCGAAACGAAGGAATGGGCCATCGTGCCCACCGGAGGGATACCGTAGCGCCGGGAGGCCAGCAGATTGCTCGTCCCGGCAAAACCTCCGATGTACCCACACCGGGCCAGCTTCATCGCGGCATCCGTTCCGTGGGTCCGTCTCGCTCCAAAGTCCGAGACCGCCCGGCCCCCGGCCGCCGCTACGCACCGGGCCGCCTTGGTGGTTAGCAGGGACTGCAAGTTGACCTGGTTGATGGCGAAGGTTTCGGCAATCTGGGCTTCAGCGATGGGAGCCGTAATCTCCAGGACTGGCTCCTCCTCGAAGAACACCGTCCCCTCTGGCATGGCCCGGACCGAGCCGGTGAACCGGAATCCTTCCAGGGAGTGGAGGAAATCATCCGAGAATATGCCGGTGGATTCCAGGAAGGCCAGGTCGCCGTCATCAAGCCGCAGTCCTTCCAGGTAGTCCAGCACATCTTCCAGGCCAGCGGCTACCAGGAACCCCCGGTTGGGGGGAAGCCGGCGGACGAACAGCCCAAAAGTCGCTGTCCCGCTCATTCCGTGCTCGAAATAAGCCTGGGCCATCGTCAACTCGTAAAGGTCGGTAAACAGACCCATCGGAGGCGCCCCAGCCGCCCGCCAAACCGGGTTCATCGGTCGCTACTCTCCGCCCATTGCGTACTCAATCTGCTTGTCAATGATGCGGCCCTCGCCGGGTTGTTGCGCCATTATGGTTTCGGCCCAAAACACTGTCAAACTTGGCCGGGACGGTGCCGGGTTACTTTTTCCGCACCCTTGGGTGGGTTCCGCGTTCCCGGCGGGCCTGGTTTTCCGAAGCGTCACCGCTTCTCCCGGGTGTCTCCAAAATCGCCCAAAAGCGCAGGGCAGTGCCAGTTTGTTCCAATTTCCAGTGAATGGCCAACACGACATTTAGAGGGTGTGTGAGAATGGGTGTCCTAAGTTGGAACCGTGCGAAATGGGGACGAGACGGGGGTCTGGATTCCCGCCTGCGCGGGAATGACGGGAAGAGCGGTAAAGGACCCAGTCAGACTTCATGCGACAGCCCTGCAAAAGCGCTTGTTCCTTGACACGAAAATTGCTCCTTAGTAGTATTGGATAAGCATTTACAAACGAATAATCTTCTGGATCCCTTATCCAGAACGGCGGAGGGAACGGCCCGATGAAGCCAGGCAACCGGCCTGTCTGTCGCCTAGACGGCGGCAGGACACGGTGCCAAATCCGACGCTTCTCCAGCGGAAGCGAAAGATGAGGGAGATTGAGAACCAGTTGAGCTTCTCTCCCTGAGAAGCTTTTTTTGTGGGATGCGTTAACTCCGCTTTCCACACAGTCTTTGAGACCCCTTTCGGAGTAATCCACATTGACCGAAATCCGACCAATCCTCTGGGAGAACGGCAGCCTCAAGCTGCTCGACCAGACCCAACTCCCCAAGAGCGAAACCGTAATAGAAGTCACCGGCTATCACGGTGCAATCTCGGCCATCCGGGACATGCAGGTGCGTGGTGCCCCGGCTATCGGCATCACGGCGGCTTACGGCGTAGCCATGGCCGCCCGCGACATCCAGGCCGATTCCCACGCGGACTTCATGGCCCGGTTGCGGATAGCTGCCGCTGAGATTGAATCGGCTCGTCCCACTGCCGTCAACCTTCAGTGGGCGGTGCGGCGCATGTTGGCTGTTGCGGAAGCTGAACCGGACCCGTCCCGTCTTGCCCAGGCCTTGTTGGCGGAAGCCTCCCGCATCCAAGAGGAGGACGAGGCCGTCAACCGCCGCATGGGTAATGCCGGCCAGGAATTGATTCCCGAAGGCGGGGCGGTCCTGACCCATTGCAACGCAGGAGCATTGGCTACCGCCGCCTACGGGACCGCCGTCGGAGTTATCCGGGCCGCTTGGGAGTCGGGCAAGCGGTTCGATGTGTTCAACACTGAGACCCGGCCTTTCCTTCAGGGAGCCCGCCTCACAGCGTGGGAGTTCCACCGCCTGGGCATCCCCTCCCGGCTCATCGTCGATTCCGCCGCCGGAATGTTGATGCAGCAAGGACGCATCGGATGCGTCATTACCGGCGCTGACCGCATCGCCGCCAACGGGGACACCGCCAACAAGATCGGCACCTATTCCCTGGCTGTGCTGGCCCGGGAAAACGGCATACCCTTCTACGTAGCCGCCCCGGTGAGCACCATAGACCCCAGCCTGCCCGATGGAGCGGGAATCGAAATCGAGCAGCGTTCCCCCCATGAGGTCACTCACTTCCAGGGTGAGCCGACCGCTCCCGATGGAGTTGAAGCCCTCAACCCCGCCTTCGACGTAACCCCCCACCGGTACATCGAAGCTATCGTGACCGAAAACGGGGTTTGCCGCCCGCCTTACCTGGAGAGCCTGAAACTGGCCGCCGGCTGACCCGGACCAGGCCCACGTATGCCCCGCAATCCCTGACACCAGGAGTAACCAGCCATCACTGCCATTGATCAACAGACCAGACGGAGAATGTCCCGCACCGGCTTAACGGCGCTTGACCCTGACAAAGCCTGTCCCGGATACCTCTTGTACGCCCCCATGAGCGGCGACGGCGAGGTGTATCTCGTGGACGGAAACGGAATCGAAGCTCACACCTGGAAACTTCCCTATCCGCCGGGCCTCTACGGGTACCTGCTCCCCAACGGCAACCTCTTCTATGGAGGCAAGGTACGCGACGATACCTGGGAGCGCTTTTCATCGTGGAAGCGGTTCAAGGGCGGCGTCATGCTCGAAGCCGACTGGGATGGCAACGTGCTTTGGGAGCACCACGACAAGGACCACCACCATGACGCCCGCCGCACCGGGAACGGGGGCGCCATGTATCTCACCGTTGAGCTCCTCCCAGACGACGTTGTGGCCAAAATCCAGGGAGGCGTCCCCGGTTCCGAGCGTCACTATGGCATGTGGTCCGACGTTATTGTCGAAGTGGACGCCGCCGGAAACCGGGTATGGGAATGGCATGCGGCGGAACATTTGGACTTCACCGCCGATGTCATCACCTTCAATGATCTGCGTGATGAGTGGAGCCACGCCAACACCGTTGTCCCCTTGCCCGGAGACCGGGTCATGTTCAGCTTCCGCCACATTTCCACCGTTGGCATCATTTACAAGTCGACCGGAGAGATAGTGTGGAAACTCGGCTACGATGTTCTGGCCCAGCAGCACGATCCCAGCCTCCTGGACAATGGCAACATTCTCATCTTCGACAACGGGTCCCATCGCAAGGAGGTCGCCTTGCCCGCTTCCCGGGTAATCGAAGTGGACCCCAGCACCAATGAAATCGTCTGGCAATACCAGGATAGTCCCCCGTACAACTTCTTCAGCCCTTACATATCCGGCGCCCGGCGCCTGCCCAACGGCAACACCCTGGTGACCGAGGGAATGTTCGGACGAATCTTCCAGGTAACGCCGGAAGGGGAGGTGGTCTGGGAGTACATCAACCCCTACTTTTACCCGGATGTGGAGGGCGTGGTGACCAACCGGGTCTTCCGTTCCACCTTCTACCGGGCCGAGGATATCCCGGGGTTCAGGTAGGAGTGCTTCCCCAGCCCAACGACAGCATCCACCTGGAAGATAGATTCATGCGGAGAAGAGAAGCAAGCATAGCAATCATCGGCGGCAGCGGCCTCTACGAGATCGAGGGCCTTGAAGCCGCCACGACGCTCGAGGTTGACACGCCTTTCGGAGACCCCAGCGACGCCATCGTCCTGGGAGAGCTGGAAGGGCAATCCGTCGCGTTCCTGCCCCGCCACGGCCGGGGGCACCGGGTCAACCCCACCGGAATCCCCGCCCGCGCCAACATCTATGCTCTCAAGATGCTGGGCGTCGAGCGCATCATCTCCGTCAGCGCCGTGGGCAGCCTTCAGGAGCGCTACGCTCCTCTTGACCTGGTTATCCCGGACCAGCTGATTGACCGCACGCGCCAGAGGGCCAACACTTTCTTCGACGAGGGAGTCGTCGCCCATGTCGGGTTCGCCGAACCTTTCTGTGCCGATTCCTCCCTGGTCATACAGCAGGCTGCCGGGGAAATGGGGATTACCGTCCATTTCGGCGGCACCATGGTCGTCATGGAGGGCCCGGCCTTTTCGACCCGCGCCGAGTCCGAAATGTACCGCTCCTGGGGTGCCGATATCATCGGCATGACTGCCTTGCCCGAGGCCAAACTCGCCCGCGAAGCCGAAATCTGCTACTCCACCATGGCCTGGATAACCGACTATGACTGCTGGTACGAGCACGAAGACGACGTGACGGTGGAGATGGTCGTTCAGAACTTGATGAAGAACACTGCCAACTCCAAGGAGATGATCCGGAAGGTTGTGGGGCGGTTCCGCTCGGAACGGCCCTGTCCCTGCGCCAACGCGCTCAAGGACACCATCATCACCCACCCACAGGGTATCTCCGAAGCAACCAGGCACAGGCTCGCGCCCATTATCGGGCGTTACCTTGATCCATAAACGTTCGGGAGGTTACACATGCCCAGGCAGCAACCTGGTGAGCCCTACTACCGGGTAGATTCCAACGAGGCCCGGCAAATTGTCGACAGCGATCCCGACGGGACCGCCGTCGTTGATGTCCGCCGCGATGACGAGTGGGTCACCGGCCATGTGACCGGGGCCATCCACATCCCCATCGACGACCTGGTGGACCGCATCGACGAAGTCCCCCAGGACAAGCGGCTCCTGTTTATCTGCGCCGCCGGCGTCCGCAGCGGATTGGCCTGCGAAGTCGCCGCCTCCATGGGATTCGACCCTGAGACCTTGTTCAATATCGACGATGGCACGCCCCACTGGATCGCGGGCAACCATCCCACTTCCTACGGCGCCGACCCGTAGCTCGATTTACCCTGATGACCTTGTCAGCCAATTAGGAAAAGGAGAGTAGTATTGACCACGAATAACACCGCCGGCGACGTAAAGGATATGTCTCTGGCGCGAGAAGGAGTCAACCGCATTCAATGGGCCGAGCGGGAAATGGGCGTCCTGCGTTTGGTCCGCGAACGGTTTGAACAAGAAAGACCCCTGGCCGGGTACAAATACTCTTTGTGTCTTCACGTCACAACCGAGACCGCCAACCTGGCCATCACCCTCAAAGCCGGCGGAGCTGATCTGGTCCTCTGCGCCAGCAATCCGCTTAGCACTCAGGACGATGTCGCTGCCGCGCTGGTCAGCGAGTACGGGATACCTACCTATTCGATTAAGGGCGAGGACAACGACACGTACTACCGGCACATCAATGCCGCTTTGGACCACGCGCCCAACTACACCATGGACGACGGAGCGGACCTCGTTAGCAGTCTCCACACCCAGCGGGCCGACCTCCTGTCCAATGTCCTGGGCGGTACCGAGGAGACCACCACCGGGGTCATCCGTCTTACCGCCATGGCCAACGACGGCAAGTTGGCTTACCCCATCATCGCCGTGAACGAGGCGGAAACCAAGCACTTCTTCGACAACCGGTACGGTACCGGCCAGAGCACACTGGACGGCATCACCCGGGCCACCAACATCCTCTGGGCCGGCCGGAAGGTTGTGGTCGGCGGCTACGGCTGGTGCGGCCGCGGCGTCGCCAGCCGGGCCCGCGGGATGGGCGCCCACGTCATCGTCACCGAGGTCAATCCCATCCGCGCTCTCGAAGCCGTCATGGACGGTTTCACCGTCATGCCCAGCGCCGATGCCGCCGCGGAAGGGGAGGTCTTCATCACCGTCACCGGGGGTTACCACACCATCAGCGGCGACCACATCGCTTCCATGAAGGACGGCGCAATTCTGTCCAACAGCGGCCATTTCAACGTTGAGATCGACATCCCCTCCCTTGAAGAAATGTCCGTCGGCCACCGGGAGGTCCGCGACTTCGTGGAGGAGTACACCCTCAAGGACGGCCGCCGCATCTACCTCCTGGGAGAGGGACGGCTGATCAACCTAGCCGCCGCCGAGGGACACCCCTCCGCGGTAATGGACATGAGCTTCGCCAACCAGGCGCTGAGCGCCGAATACCTGGTCAAGAACCAGGACAGTCTCGAGAAGGGCGTCCATGTCGTTCCCCGGGAAACCGACCAAGAGGTCGGCCGTCTCAAGCTCCAGTCCATGGGCATCAACATCGACAGTCTTTCCGCCGAGCAACAACACTACCAGGATAGCTGGGACCAGGGCACCTAGGCCCGTCCCGGCAGGAGAAATAACATGCCTTTGCTTTTTACCGAGTCCCCCAAGTACCTGCTTACTTCCGAGTCCGTTACCGAAGGGCACCCCGACAAAGTCTGTGACCAGATTTCCGACGCCGTCCTGGACGCCGCCTTCACCGTGGACCCCATGAGCCGGGTCGCCTGCGAGACCGTCGCCGGCAAGAACCTGGTGATGGTCACCGGAGAGATCACCACCAAGGCGGAGCTGGATTTCGACGCCATCGCCCGCAAGACCCTGCTGGAAATTGGCTACACCGACATCAAGTACGGGATCGACGGCCATTCCTGCGGCATCATCCGGAACGCCAGCCAGCAGTCGCCGGACATCAACGCCGGCGTCAGCACCGCCCTTGAAGCCCGGAACACCGCCGACGCTGCCGACGCCCGCCGCGCGACCGGCGCCGGCGACCAGGGCATGATGGTTGGCTTTGCCTGCAACGAGACCGAGGGCCTCATGCCGCTGACCGTCGACCTTTCCCACCGCCTGGTTGAGCGCCTCGCCAAGGTCCGCAAGAACGGCACCCTCCCCTACCTCGGGCCGGATGGAAAGTCCCAGGTTACCGTCGAGTACCGATACGGCAAGCCCCACCGGGTGGATGCCGTCGTCATCAGCACCCAGCACGACGACACTTCCGACCGGGCGGCCTTCACAGAGCAGCTGCGCGGCGACATCATGGATAACGTGATAACCCCGGTCGTTCCGGCTGACATGCTTGACGAGGACACCAAGTACTACGTCAACCCCAGCGGATGGTTCGTCGTCGGAGGCCCCCTGGGAGACACCGGCTTGACCGGCCGCAAAATCCTGGTTGACACCTACGGGGGCATCGCCCGCCACGGCGGCGGAGCCTTCTCTGGAAAAGACCCCACGAAAGTCGACCGTTCCGGGGCCTACGCCGCCCGTTACGTTGCCAAGAACCTGGTCGCTGCCGGGTTGGCCGACCGGGCCGAGGTAATCGTCTCCTACGCCATCGGCGTGGCCGAGCCCATCTCCGTCTCCGTTGAGACCTTCGACACCAACCATATTCCTACCGACAAGTTCGACGGCCTCGTAAAGGAACATTTCGACCTGCGGCCGGGCGCCATCATCGAGGACCTTGACCTCCGGCGCCCCATCTACCGCAGCACCGCGGCCTACGGCCACTTCGGGCGCACCGACCTGGACCTCCCCTGGGAGCGCACCGACAAGGCCGACATCCTCCGCAAGGAGGCCGGCCTCTAGCTCGTTTCTGTGGGAGCCGGGGTACCGGCTCCTATCTGCCATTTCCCGGAAGGGAACACCGGTGTCCCCCGCCTCTGGTCTATCGCCCGCGCCGGGCTTTAGAATGGGCGGGGGACATCTTCTTTGGAGGAGCGATGACCAATCGGAATGTCATCAAGTTCGGCACCGACGGCTGGCGCGCCATCATCGCCGAGGACTTCACCTTCGAAAACGTGGCCCGTTGTACCCAGGGATTGGTCGACTATCTCCGGGGCCAATCTGTTGCCGAGAAGGGCCTGGTAGTCGGCCACGATACGCGCTTCCTCTCCGGCGAGTTTGCCGAGACCGTCGCTTCCGTCTGCGCCGCAAATGGAGTCAAGGTCTTTCTCGCCAACACCGCCGCGCCTACGCCGGTCATCAGCTTCCAGGTCCTTGAGCAGAAGGCGGCGGGAGCCGCCATAATCACGGCCAGCCACAACCCAGGCATCTGGAATGGCTTCAAGTTCAAGCCGGAGTACGCGGGCAGCGCTACCCAGGAAATCACAGACGTTCTTGAAGAGCACATCGACGCCGCGCAACCGCCCAAAAGGACGGAACTTTCCCGTGCCCGCCATGACGGACTCATCGTCGACATCCACCCCGCGCCGGCTTACCTGGACCGCATGGCCGCCCTGGTGGACCTCCCCGCCATCCGCAACGCCGGGTTGAAGGTTTGCGTCGATCCCATGTATGGCGCCGGGGCGGGCTACTTCAGCCGCCTACTGGATGGCGGGACCACATCGTTGGATGAAATCCACGGCTGGCGCAACCCCGCCTTCCCCGGAATGGAGCAGCCCGAACCCATAGCCCACAACCTCACGGAGCTTTCGCAACTGGTCCCTGCCACCGGCGCTTCCGCCGGGATCGCCCTGGATGGCGATGCCGACCGGGTTGGTCTTATCGACGAGACCGGGAAATTCGTCAGCACCCTCGAAGTATTTTCCCTGTTGGCCCTCTACCTGCTAGAGGAGAAGAAGCTGACCGGCGACCTGGTAAAGGGCGTTACCGCTTCCATGATGCTCAACAAGCTGGGCGAGCAGTACGGCGTCGGTGTCCACGAGATGAAGGTCGGCTTCAAGTACATCGGCCCCCGCTTCTCCGAAGTTGATGGTCTGATTGGGGGCGAGGAGAGTGGAGGGTTCGCCTTCCGGGGCCACATCCCGGAAAGGGATGGCATTCTCAGCGGGCTGTTCCTCCTGGAATACATGGCAAAAACGGGAAAGACGCCCTCCCAACTGGTGCGGGGGCTTTTCGACCGGGTCGGAGTCCACCACTACCACCGCCGCGACGTTACCTTCGACGCCGCCCAGCGGGAAACCATAGAACAGCGTCTCGCAGCGGGGGACCTGACCGAATTGGCTGGGCTGCCCATACGGAGCTCCGACGAGATAGACGGACGCCGCCTCAGGTTTGACCGAGCATGGCTGGCGTCCCGGTTCTCGGGCACGGAGCCATTGCTGCGTATCTACTGCGAGGCGGAAAGCCCCGGATTGGTGACCGAACTATTGGACGCCGCCCAGGAATACCTCGGGGTATGACCACGGCCGCATCGCTCTGGGCTGTCCTCATTGTTACCCCGAGCTTCGTCCCCCTGGGCGGGTGGAGGTTTCGGAAACCCGCAGGGATACCCCCAACGTAGTTCCCGGTGAAACTTTCTGAACCTGGGAGGGAACACCATGGCCGCGGACAGGACACTCTCCACCAGTCTCCGTGACCCGGGCTTCTGGTACCGGATGCTGTTGCCCGCCGCTATCGCGGTCGGCGGCGTCGCGCTGGCGGTAATCGCCACCCTGGTCATCGGCCGGGAAAACGACATAGACGCCGTCAACGGGTTCGTCGAGCTGCTCTCTGGAAGGTCCGGTTCCGCCCTGGGCGGGCTGGTCAACGCCTCCTTCCTTTTCGCCTTTGCCGCCGGACTTGCCTCGGCGGTCAACCCTTGCGGATTCGCCATGCTACCGGCCTATCTCGGCCTCTACCTGCGCGGCGATTCTGCCGACGACAACACGCCCAACTTTCTCTTGCTCCTGGGCCGTGCCATCCTGATTGGCGCCGCCGTCACGGCCGGTTTTATCGTCCTCTTCGGCATCGCCGGCACGGCCATTGGACTCGGCGCCTCCGTCCTGGTCGACGCCCTGCCCTGGACCGGGTTGGCCGTTGGCATCCTGCTAATATCCGCCGGAGCCTGGATAGTAACCGGCGGCAAACTGTATTCCGGCCTCGCAGCCCAGGCTGCGTCTCACATCGGCGAGGGCAACGATATCGGGGTCAAGGGCTACTTTCTCTTCGGTCTCAGCTACGGAATCGCCTCTCTGGGATGCACCCTTCCCATATTCCTGGCCGTTCTTGGTGTCAATACCGCCGGAGTGAGCTTCGCTGAATCTGCCGGCCAATTCCTCCTCTACGCCCTGGGCATGGGCACCGTAATCATGGCCCTCACCCTGGGAATGGCCTTCTTCAAGGGCGCCGTTGTCAAAGGATTGCGGAAGGCCTTGCCCTACGTCCAGCCCATCGGCGCCGCCCTCATGATCATCGCGGGGATATACATAATCTTCTATTGGCTCACCCTCGGCGGCTTGCGCGCCAACTTCGGGTTCTAGCATCCGCTCCTTCGCCCCGGCCGGATTCCGAAAGCCCGCAACGAAAACGGGTGGGGTTGACCCCCACCCGATAACTCTCGGTAATCGCTCCGGCTCGGCGCCGGCCCGTCCCACTACCGTTTCGTGTACTGGGGAGCCCGCCTCGCCCGCTTCAGACCGTATTTCTTGCTTTCCTTGATGCGGGAGTCCCGCGTGATCAGCCCGTGACGCCGGAGGGTTGCTTTCAAAGACGGATCAAAGACTATCAAAGCTCTCGCGATTCCGTGGCGTATCGCCTGCGCTTGCGCGTTGACGCCTCCCCCGGTAACCTTGGCCACCACCCGGAAGCGGTTCCCCGTGTCGGTGACCCGGAAAGGCTCGTTGATCGTCACCTGCCAGGGTTCCCAGTTGAAATACTCGTCCATCGGCTTCCCGTTTATGATGACCGGTCCCGGGTCATCAGGGTACAGCCGCACCCTGGCGATAGCCGTCTTGCGCTTTCCGGTTCCGTAGTGGTAGTGCTGGGAAACTTCCGCTTGAACCAAGTTGCTTACCTACCCTCCGTTTTGTTCCGTCTGTGAGGATACTTGGGCCTCATGGGGATGGTCCGCCCCGGCGTACACCTTCAAACGCCGCAGCATCTGGCGGCCCATCTTGTTGCGCGGGAGCATCCCCTTCACCGCCAGTTGGATCACCCTTTCCGGCCTTTGTTCCAGCATGTCCCGCAGCATGAATGTCTTCAGATTGCCGACGTATCCGCTGTGCCGGTAATACATCTTCTGCAGCAGCTTCCGGCCCGTCACGTTCACCTTTTCCGCGTTCACCACCACCACATGGTCTCCGGTGATTACATGCCGGGTGAAGGTCGGCTTGTCCTTCCCCTGCAACGCAACGGCGATGTCCCGGGCCAATCGGCCGAGGTTCTGACCGGAGGCGTCAACCACCCGCCAATTGTCGGCCACCGCTCCGGGCTTGGGAAAATAAGTGCTAGTCCGTTTCATTATTGTTCTTGCCCTTGTTCCAGTTGTTTGGATATTTGACATTCATCAGGCAAAGGCCCCTTGCCGGGAGAGACAGCGGCTGCCGTGGGACCCTGGCCGAGCCGTCCAAAACTTCCTCTGCCGTCGTTTCAGGCCACCGGCCTTTCCCCACCTCAACCAGGATGGCGTTGGCCCGCCGGATCATGTGACGCAGAAACCCGGTCGCCTCACACTCAACCACCACCGCGTCCTCTTCTGCCGTTACGCCCCACCGGAAAACCTCTCTCACGGCGCTGCGGTCCTGGGGAAACCCCGTGGAC
This sequence comes from Dehalococcoidia bacterium, assembly GCA_965203675.1. Taxonomy (GTDB): domain Bacteria; phylum Chloroflexota; class Dehalococcoidia; order Lucifugimonadales; family UBA3495; genus CATOSK01. The sequence goes on from CBDBDE010000002.1 coordinate 1,046,510, forward strand.
AGCGGCCGGAAATCATGCACTCCGACCAGTGCCTGCGCCGCCTCGTTCATCCGGTCAACGTCCAGGGGATCCCGCTCCCAATGGTGGTCAAACCTGTGGATGGGCGAAGGCCAGGGCCGGTTCATGATTCGGTACCGGTACGTTCGACTCTCCGCATCTCTGCGGGAGTTGAAGCCCAGCTCCACCTGGTGCGCCTGCTGCACCTTGATATCCTGGGGAAGGTAGTGGTTCAGCGCGTGGGGGAACCGGTCCATTGTGTAAGGGGCCTGGCTGAGAAAGTCCACGACTTGGCCCAAGGCATGAGCTCCGGAGTCGGTCCTGCTGGCCCCCCGTATCCTGGTGCGTTCCCCGGTGAACCGATTTATTGCTGTTTCGATCTCTCCTTGTATCGTAGGTTGGTCGCTTTGCAGCTGGAATCCGGCGTATCTGGTGCCATCGTATTCGACCACCATCGCAACCCGGGTCCATGGTCGCATGTCATGTGCGTACGACACATCCGGCCTGGTGGAGTTCTCGGAAAGATGGCGCTCGCGGTGCTACTCCACCAGTTCGATGACCGCCATCTGTGCCCCGTCCCCCTGGCGCGGCCCCAGCTTCGTGATGCGGGTGTATCCACCCGGCCGGTCCGCGTACCGCAGGGACAGGTCGTCGAACACCTTCTTCACCACTTTCTTGTTGGGCACCTGGCTCAGTGCCAGCCTCCGGTGGTGCAGCGTTCCCTTCTTGCCGTGGGTTATCAGTTTTTCGGCCACGATCCTGGTCTCCTTGGCCTTGGCCAGGGTGGTCGTGATTCGCTCGTGCTGGACCAATTCCGAGGTCAGGCCCCGCAACAGGGCCCGGCGTTGGTCCTTCTTTCTGCTTAGATTGCGCCCGGAAACGCGGTGGGAAGCCATTCTTACTCCGTGTCCTCCTCGTCGTCGTTGTCCAGTTCTTCCTCTTCTGCCTCTTCCGCGTCTTCATCGAACCGGGCGGTTTGATTCCAGGCTTCCGCCAGGTCAGCCAAGCCGACCACCGTTGCCGTGGGCGCCTGCGCTTCTCCACTATCCGATCCAGGACCGAAGCTTCTCGGATATCCGCTGATCCCGCGTTCCGACAGTTTTTCCTGCAGCTCCTCCAGGGATTTTTCGCCGAAGTTACGGATCTTCAGCAGTTCATCCCCGCTTTTCTCCAGGACCTCGCCTACCCTGGTTATGTGGGCGCGCTTGAGGCAGTTCAAGGTTCTCGGGGAGAGGTCCAGGCGCTCTATCGGCATCTGGTATATCTCGGGCGAAACCTGGATCGTCGGCCCCATCTCCCAGGCGCCTCCCTCCCGGTTCAGGGATATGAACAACTGGAAGTATTTGGACAACTCGTCCGCCGCTTGTCGCACCGCTTCCAGGGGAGAAATGGTCCCGTCCGTCCAAACGTCGAGCACCAGCCGTTCCAGGTTGGTTTTCTCACCCCGCCTGGTGCGCTCGATGCTGTAGTTAACCTTCCGCACCGGGCTGAACACCGCGTCGAGGGGCATGACTCCTACCGGGCGGGCCGTGAATGGATCATGCTCCTCCACCGCCCGGTATCCGAACCCGGATCCCACGTCAAACTCGATGGATAGCGACGCATCATCCGAATCCAGCGTTGCCAGGTGCAACTCCGGATTGACGATGTGGAAGTCCTCGGAAGTCGAAATATCCCCAGCGCACACCGGGCCCTGCCCCATCACTTCCAGCCTCATCTTCCCGTCGCGCATCGACGGGGAGTTGATCCGGATCCGCTTGATATTCAGAAGAAGGTCCATGACCTCTTCCTTAACCCCGGGGATGGCCGAATATTCATGCACCACGTCACGGATCTTGACCTGCGTAATCGCGCTCCCCTTGATTGAGCTCAACAGGATCCGGCGCATCGGGTTCCCGATAGTTATGCCATGCCCTTCCTTCAGGGGCTCGATCACTATCTTGCCGTAAGTCTCATCAGACTCGGAAAGGTGAATCTCGGCCGGAAAGTCTTCCAGCGAGCCGTCCGGTTGTACCGGTGCGACTATGACATTTTCTAACATTAACCCAGTTACCTCGAATAGAACTCAACGATAAGTCGGGAGTTGATTGACTGTTGCAGTTCCTCGTCCGGGGGCATGGTCACCACTTGTCCGCTCATATCCTCCTGGTTCAGCGAGAGCCATGACGGAATCGGACGCTTCGGTATCCCGTCGGTTCTTTCCCGGTAAAACTCCGTCTGCTTGTCCGACTCCTTCCACGAGATTGCATCCCCTGCGCGCACGAGATAGGAAGGAATATCGGTCTTCCGCCCGTTGATTCGGAAATGCCCGTGCGTCACCAGTTGCCTGGCCTGCTTGCGGGAGTCGGCGAACCCCAACAGGAATATGACGTTGTCAAACCGGCGCTCCAGCGTACGGAGCAGGTTCAATCCCGAGATACCTGGGGTGTTGAAAGCATCGTCCATGTACGCCCGGAACTGGCTTTCCATCACCCCGAACATATGCCGGGCTTTCTGTTTCTCCCGAAGATGAATTCCGTAGTCCGACGAGCGCCGCCGCCGGTTGGATATGTCCCCAGGGGGCGCGTGGCGGCGTTCCACCGCGCAGCGTGGAGTGAAGCAGCGGTCTCCCTTGAGGAACAGCTTTTCCCCTGCCCGCCGGCACAACCGGCAGGAGGGTCCGGTGTATCTGCCCATAAACAGTTGGTCCTTAAACTCGTCGTCGTTTTGGTGGCCGGCACCCGTTGTGCGGAATCGGGGTCACGTCCCTGATGCTGGTTACCACCAGGCCTGCTCCCTGCAGCGACCGTATCGCCGCTTCCCGCCCTGATCCGGGCCCCTTGATGTATACGTCGATCTGGCGCATCCCCATATCGATTCCCTGCCGGGCAGCCTGTTCCGCCGCTCGCTGGGCCGCGAAGGCCGTCCCTTTCCTCGAACCCCGGAATCCCGAGGTGCCGGCGCTGGCCGAGGCCAAGACGTTGCCGTCGGGATCGGTGATGCTGACCAGGGTATTGTTGAATGTCGAGTAGATGTAGGCCCGCCCCTGCGGAACGTTCCTGCGCTCTCTCCGCCGTGCTCTGGGTCTTGGCATGGTTTACTTCTTGCCTCCAGTGCGGCGGCCCCGCCCAGCCACGGTCCGGCGCGGCCCCTTTCGCGACCTGGCATTGGTTCGCGTCCGCTGCCCGTTTACCGGAAGGCCCCGCCGGTGCCTCAGACCCCGGTATGATCCGATCTCGATCAACCGCCGGATATTCTGGTTGACCTCCCGCCGGAGGTCTCCCTCGGTGAGGTACTCCCGGTCGATAATCTCGCGAAGCCGGTCGACCTGGCCCTCGCTCAGTTCGTTCATCCTCGGCGGGAACGACGGGTCCAGGTCCGCCTTCTCCAGGATCTCCGCCGCCATTGTCGGCCCAATCCCATAAATGCTGCGGAGCGCAACATGCGCCCGCTTCCGGTCCGGAACGTCTACCCCAGCAATTCTTACCATTGCCAGACTCCTGCTATTGGTTTTATCCCTGCCGCTGCGCGTGGCGGGCGTTCGAGCAAATGATCCTCACCACGCCCTTCCGCTTGATTACCCGGCAGTTGTTGCACCTGGGTTTTACCGATGCGCTGACTTTCACAACAAGGCTCCTTGAACACATTCCCCACGGCTACTTGAACCGGTAGGTAATGCGCCCCCGGGTCAGATCGTAAGGTGAAAGCTCCACCAGCACCCGGTCGCCGGGCAGGACGCGGATGAAGTGCATCCTGATCTTGCCGGAAACATGGGCCAGCACCTGGTGGTCATTCGGAAGCTCCACCCGGAACATCCCGTTCGGCAGGGCCTCCGTTACTTTCGCCTCTACTTCAATGGCCTCTTTTTTCGCCATATTGCTGTTCGTTACTCCTTCCCACTATCGTGGTCGGAACCGGTTCGGGTTGCGTCTGAATCTATCTTAGGAATGGCCCGTCAGAATCTTCGGCCCATCTTCAGTGATGGCTATCGTGTGTTCAAAGTGCGAGGACAGGCTGCCGTCTTCGGTAACCACCGTCCATTGATCGTCCAGGATGCGGGTGTGCCAATCGCCTATGTTCAGCATCGGCTCAATTGCTATGCACATCCCGGCCCTGAGGAGCTGTCCCTTCCCGGGTTCGCCGTAATTCGGGACCTGGGGGTCCTCATGGAGGAATCGGCCTATCCCATGTCCCACGAATTCCCGCACAACCCCGTATCCCTTCCCCTCGCCGTAGGTCTGCACCGCCGCCCCTATGTCGCCGATACGGTTCCCTGGCCACGCCGCTTGTATGCCCAGCTCAAGGCTCGTCCGCGTCGCGTCCATCAGATCGATGGCCTCTTGCGAAATCTCCCCCACGGCCACCGAAACCGCCGCATCTCCTATGAACCCGTCAATCGTGGCGCCGCAGTCCATCTTGATGATGTCGCCTTCTTGCAACACCCTCTTCCCCGGAATCCCGTGAACAATCTCTTCGTTCACCGAGGCGCAGATCGTCGCGGGAAAACCCTGATAGCCCTTGAAGGCCGGCTTGGCTCCGCACCTCAGGATTTCTTTGTACGCGATATTGTCCAGTTCTCGGGTAGTGATCCCTGGCTCCACCGACCGTTTCAAAAGGGTTAGCGCCGAACCAACGATGGCCCCCGCCTTGGCCATCGCCTCCAATTCTTCCGGCGACTTGATGGTAATCCCCCCCTTGTAAGTGGATGGCGAGTTGGAGGCCGTCTGGTTTTTTCTGCGGCGATTCATCAGAAAATTGTACTCCTATTCAGCTCGATTGTGAACAGCGCGTTAATCCCGGCCCGCTCCCAGCGTTTCCATCACCCGGTCGTTTACTTCCTCAACGCTCCCCAGCCCGGGTATGTCCGCCAGGATCCCCCGTTGTTTGTAAAAGCCCAGCAAGGGAAGGGTTTCTTCCTTGTAGACTTCCAACCGTTTCGCGATCGCTTCGGCCCTGTCGTCCTCCCGCTGGTAAAGCTCTCCCCCGCAAATGGAACACTTTTCGGGCGCTTTTCCGTCCTCCGATGCCGCGTGGGGGGCCTGACACTCCCGGCAAGTGTATCTGCCCGACAAGCGCCGGATCAGCTCTTCGTCGGGAACGTTGATGAACACCACGCTGTCCAGCCCCCGCGAACGTTCCGACAACGCGGCATCCAGCGCTCCGGCCTGATTCAGGGTCCTCGGAAACCCGTCCAGCATGAACCCCTCTTCCGACTCCAGCTCCAGCACTTTGTCCATCACTATGTCTATCGTCACCTCGTCGGGCACCAGCAGTCCTTGCCGCATAAACTCGCCGGCCCGTTTCCCCAGTTCGGTTTCATTCCGCAGGTGGAAGCGGAACAAGTCTCCCGACGTAATCTGCGGAATGCTCAACTGGTCCTTCAACAATTGCCCCTGGGTCCCCTTCCCGGCCCCCGGGGGCCCGAACAGGACTAGTCTCAATGACGAGTTAGATTCAGCCATAATCCACGCCGGATAGCCGCTGCATCCGTTCCCCGGACCGCTCTATCTCAGGAACCCCTCGTAGTTCCGCATCAACAACTGGGCTTCCAGCTGCCGCAGCGTATCCAGTCCTACTCCGACCATTATCAACAGGCTGGTGCTGCTCAGGGATACCGCCTGCACACCCGTAATCAACGATGCGATATACGGGACGATTGCCACAAATCCCAGGAACAAGGCCCCGCCCATGGTGATGCGGACGATCACCCGGTTCAGGTAGTCCTGCGTCGGTTGTCCCGGTCTGATGCCCAGTACGAAACCGCCGTTGCGTTGCAGGTTTTCCGCTATGTTCTGTTGGTTGAAGACCACCAGCGTGTAGAAGAAGGTGAATATCACTACCAGGATAAACACCAGGACCCAATACAGAGGGGCCGTCGGCGTGAACAGGTCTGAAACGTAGGCAGCGACGTTCCCGACCCAGCCCCCGCTGGTCGCGAAGTAGGTCGCAATGGTTCCCGGCAGGATCACGATGGAGAAAGCGAAAATTAGGGGAATCATCCCCGCCGAGTTGATCCGCAGCGGAATGTACGTCGAACCGCTCTGCCGGTACATTCGCCCGCTTCTGAATACGCTCCTCCCGTACTGCACCGGAATCCGGCGTGCCGCCTCGTTGAACAGCACTATCAACGCGATGATCAGCACCCCGATTATCACGAAGAATCCGATCCCCAGCAGGTTGTCCCGGTCGATGAACCCCTGCGTCACCAGCGACGGAAATCCCACCACGATGCCCGCGAAGATTATCAGCGAGATTCCGTTGCCGATGCCCTTCTCAGTGATCAGTTCTCCCAGCCACACCAAGAACATCGTTCCCGCCGTCATGGACAGGATGGCCGCCAACGTCGGCAGCAGGGCGTCTCCCGTGAACCCCACATTGGTCAGCACCGCGCTCTGCTGCAGCAGGACCAGCTGGGCAAAGGCTTGCGATATCGCGATTGGGACCGTCAGCCAGTGAACGATCCGGTTGATCTTCACCCTCCCGGAGTCCCCTTCCCGCGACATTTGCTGCAACGTCGGAATCACCGGCGTCAACAGCTGTATAACGATGGAGGAAGTGATGTAAGGGAAGACGCCCAGCGCGACGATGCTCATGCGGCTCAGCGCGCCCCCGCTGAACAGGTCCAAGAAACCCAGCAGCTGGTTGTTGCGGAACAGGTTGTCCAACTGGAACTGGTCGATTCCCGGGATGGGAATATGGGCCACCGCCCGGTACAGCACCAGCATCCCCAGGGTGAACAGTATCTTCGCCCGCAGGTCCGGCAGGCTGAACGCATCAATCGCGGCTTGAATCAGCCGCGGAAAACGCCCTCCCTGGGTTTCGGTAGCGATCATCTGCCCTACAGTTCCTCGACCGAGCCGCCTGCGGCTTCAATCTTGGCCCGGGCAGCCAGTGAAAACTTGTGCGCGGCCACCGTCACCGCCTTGGTCAGTTCTCCATTGGCCAGCACCTTGACCGGCATCCCTTTTTCGCGGAGCAACCCTCGTTCTCGCAGGACTTCCGGAGTGATCCGGTCCCCGGCGTCGAAGGATTCCAGCGTGTCCAGTTGGACCAGGGCGTACTCAGTCTTGAACGGGTTGGTGAACCCCCGCTTCATCGGCAGACCCTTGATCATGCGCATCTGTCCGCCTTCGAATCCGCGAACGATGCCATGCCCGGAACGGGATTTCTGCCCTTTCAGGCCCCGTCCCGCATAGCTGCCCTGCCCGGCCGCGTCGCCGCGCCCGACCCGCTTTCGCCCTTTTCTGGCTCCCTTGGGAGGGGTTAGCAAATGTTCTCTCATTAGTCGTCTCTTCTTCTAGTTTCCCGGGTGCCTCGTGGCTGGCATCCGAAATTCTCCAACCATTGGCCGGGTAAACAAGACTCTGGGTTGGTGTTGCGTTGACCGGTTGTCGGGCGAATCTGAATCTTCGGAGGGGTGGAATCACGCGGAGTACTAATCCTCCGCCACTTCCTCCACCGCCAGCAGGTGGCTCACCTTGTTGACCATCCCGCGTATTGTCGGAGTGTCTCCGTGGACCACCGTGTGGTTTAGCCGCTTCAACCCCAGCGCCTCGATAACGCGGCGTTGATTGCGTGGCTTCCCGATATAGCTCTTCTTCCAGGTAATCTTCAGTTGGGCCATTCATGCACCTACAAAAACCAGGACCAGTCCCGGCATCCAGTCGGCCTATTGCGGATTCGGTGTCCCCAATCGCCGGGCCAGTTCCTCCGCCGGGTCCCGCAGCAGGCGGAGCGCTTCCAGCGTAGCCGCCACGATATTGATCGGATTCCTGGACCCCAGGGATTTCCCCACCACGTCGCGAACCCCGCCCAACTCCAGGATGGCCCTCATCGCGCCTGCCGCGATTATCCCCGTCCCGACCCTGGCCGGTTTGATTACGACAATCGAAGCTCCCACTTTCACCGTGATCTCGTGCGGGATGGTGCTGCCTTTCAGCGGTATCTTCACCATGCCCCGCCGCGCTATCGCGTTCCCCTTGCGGACCGCGTCCGGTATCACCAGGGCCTTGCCCATTCCGGCGCCCACATTCCCTTCTCCGTCGCCAACTACCACCAGCGCGTTGAAGCGGAGGCGGCGCCCTCCCTTCACCACCTTGGCTATGCGGCGGGTGTAGACCACCCTCTCGGAAAAACCCGAAGGGTCCTCGTCCTGGTATCGGTTGCCTCTGGGTCTGGGAGGTGCAGAAACCATTAGAACTGAAGTCCCCCTTCTCTTGCTCCGTCAGCCAACGCCTTTACTCGGCCGTGATACTTGTAGCCGCCCCGGTCGAACACCACCCGCGTGATTCCCTGGGCCGCCGCCCGCTCCGCCAGCAGCTTGCCGACCGCCGCGGACGCTGACGTCTTGGGGCCCTCCGCCGACGTCTCGGCACTGGAGGCCGCCACCAGCGTCTTCCCTTCCGAGTCGTCGATGACCTGGGCGTATATCGCTTTCAGACTCCGGAAAACGCACAGCCTGGGCTGTTCCGGCGTCCCCTTGACCTTCTTGCGAACCCGGCGGTGCCTGACCACCCGGAGCTTTCGTGAATCCTTGTCCTTGGGCATTTCCGAATCGTGACCTCGTTAACTTCCCGGAGATGTCCCCGGGGCTTGACTTCTAAATTGGACTCTAAGCCTTCCGGGCCGCTGCCTTGCCCGGCTTGAAGTGCAGAACCTCTCCCTGGTACCGGATACCCTTCTCTTTGTAAGCGTTGGGAGGCCTCACTTTGCGTATCTGGGCGGCTAGTGCCCCGACCTTCTGTTTGTCCAGGCCCCGCACGTGGACCCGGTTGTTCCCTTCCACCGTCAGCGTCACCCCGTCAATCGGCTGTATCTCCACTGTGTGACTGTATCCGACGCTCAACGTGATCCCATCGCCCGTCTGCTGGACCCGGTACCCGACGCCCATCAATTCCAGCGTCTTGGTATAACCCTCGGTGACGCCGATCACGGCGTTCGCAATCAGGCTCCGGGTCAACCCGTGCAGGGAATGGTGGAATTTGCGCGGGGAACGGCGCTGGACTATGACTTCCCCGTCCTCTAGGCTGACATCCACCTCGGGATGATACGTCTGGGTCAGGGTTCCCATCGGCCCCGTCACCGTCACTCCGTTCTCGAAAATCTCAACCTGTACCCCCGCCGGAAGGGGGATGGGCTTCCGCCCCACCCTGGAAAGTGTTCGTTCCTCCAACTGTTCCCGGACAAATGGACTACCAGACATAACAGAGCAGCTCCCCTCCGATACCGGACCGCCATGCCTGTCGGCCGGTCATCACTCCTTGAGAGGTCGAAATTATGGCGGTGCCTATCCCGCCGTAGACCCGGGGAATCTCCCCCCTCCCCACGTACACTCTCAACCCTGGCTTGCTCACCCGCTTGAGACCGGTTATAACCGGTTCCCGGCCGGTTCGATATGAGAGATGCAGCCGCAGATTGGGGAAGGTCTGCCCCCTTGGTATATCAAAGTCCCTGATATACCCCTGGTCCTTCAGAATCTGGGCAATCGCCAGCTTGAGCTTGGAATGGGGCACCAAGACCGAATCATGACGGGCCTGGAGCCCATTCCTGATTCTGGTCAGCATATCGGCAACTGGGTCGGTTACTGGCATCCGTTACTCGCTCCTCAACGTTCCTGCCTGAATGGTTCCCGCCTGAATGGTTCCTGCCTGGGTGAGGCCCCTACCAACTTGCTTTCCGCACCCCGGGCAGCTCCCCGGTCAGCGCCAGCTCACGGAAGCAAATCCGGCACAGTCCAGTGTATCGGTTGTACGCCCTGGGACGCCCGCACCGGTTGCACCGGTTGTAGGCCCGCGTCTTGTACTTCGGCTCTTTCAGCCAGCGCTGGATCATCGACTTCTTGGCCAACGGTTCCTCCTCAGCTCTGCCGGATAAACGGCATTCCGAAAAGTTCCAGAAGCCTCGTGGCCTCGGCATCGTTTTCGGCAGTTGTCGCAATCGTTACCTGGAGACCCCGGATCCGGTCTATCTGGTTGTAGTCGATCTCCGGGAATATTATCTGCTCCCGCAGCCCTATCGAGAAGTTGCCCCGCCCGTCAAACCCGCGCCGTGGAATCCCTCGAAAGTCCCGGATGCGGGGCAGCGCCGTGTTCACCAGGCGGTCCAGGAAGTGGTACATCCGGTGCCCCCGCAGGGTGACCGATGTTCCAATGGGGTTGCCTTGCCGGAGCTTGAAGTTGGCGATGGACTTGCGAGCCCGCGTGATGACCGGTTTCTGTCCGCTCACAATCGCCAGGTCGTTCGTCGCCGCTTCCATTGCCCGCCCGTTGGTCAGGGCTTCTCCCAGCCCGATGTTCAGGACAATCTTCTGAACCCTGGGTACCCGCATCACGTTGGGAAACCCGAACTCAGTCATCATCGTCGGGACAATTTCGTTGCGGTAGGTGTCCAGCAGCCTGGGATGGGGCTTCCCGTTGGTGGCCTCGGTTGCGGCTTCTCCTTCCGCTGCACCGCCCCCACGGCCCCGCCTCTGCCTGGACCCTCCGCCTTGATTACTGGCTGATGTCATCGATAACTTCCTTGCACTTGGGGCATGCCCGCACTCGCCTGCCCGTCTCCAGCCGCATTATGGTGGGCCGCGTCGGACGGTTGCACTTGTTGCAAATCAGCATAACGTTGGAAATATGGATCGGAGCTTCCTGCTGGATAATCCCCGATTGCCGTACCCCGGGACGAGCCTTCATGTGGCGGGTCACCATGTTGACCCCTTCGATAACCACCCGGTTCTCCTCAAGGTTCTGTCGTTCCACCCGGCCGGACTTCCCCTTTTCCTTGCCGGATATCACCAAGACCGTATCGCCGCTCCGAATATTCACTACAGGACCTCCGGCGCCAGCGACACAATCCGCATGAACCCCTTGTCCCTTAGCTCCCGGGCCACCGGCCCGAAGATTCTGGTGCCCCTGGGCATCAGGTTTTCCTGGATGATCACCGCCGCATTATCGTCGAAGCGGATGTATGTCCCGTCCGGCCGAAGCAACGGCTGGGCCTGCCGGACCACCACCGCCTTGACGATAGTCCCCTTCCTCACCGCAGAGTTGGGCACCGCTTCCCGCACGTTGCAGACGATCACATCCCCAACCTTGGCATACTTGCGCTGACTCGCTCCCGGTATGTTGATCAGCCGGATGCGCTTTGCGCCGCTGTTGTCCGCGACGTTCAATCTGGTATAGGTTTGAATCATTATTCGGTATCCTCAGGTTCCTCTTCGGCCCCATCGTCATCCACCGCGTCTGCGGGAGTCTCGGCCAGGGCCTCGCCCGTCATCACCGGCGTCACGTCGGTCTCCAGCTCGATGGGGCGGACTTCTGCCACCTGACGCCGCTGGATAATCTCCAGCAGCCGCCAGTGCTTCGTCTTCGATATCGGACGCGTTTCCTCAATCCGCACCGTGTCTCCCAATCTGCACTGTCCCTCGGGATCGTGAACGTAGTAGCGGGCAACCCTCCGCATTTGTTTCCGGTAGATCGGATGGCGCTGCTTCCAGACCATCTGCACCACCGCCGTCTTGTCCATCTTCGTTCCGACCACCGAACCGATACGGACCTTCCGCATCTCCTTGGCCATGGTTAGCTCTCCGTTCCCTGTCGCTCCCGGATCACCGTCTTGAGCCGCGCAATGGTCTTGCGGACCTTTCTCGGCTCATTGGTGTCCGTCAGCTGGTTTGTAGCCGCCCGAAACCGGAGGTTCATCAGCTCCTTGTAGGAACCCTCCAGCTCTTCTTCCAGTTGCTGGTTCGTCAGGTCTCTTATCTCGTGAATCTGCATAGCTATCGCCTACCCGACCCCGCCGCCGGCCATCGCCGCCACCCGGTCCCGGTGGACTGTCTTGGTGGGAATCGGCAGCTTGTGGGATGCCAGCCGCAGGGCTTCCACGGCCTGGTCGGCCGGGACCCCGCCAACCTCGAATAGAATCCGCCCCGGCTTGACCACGGCCACCCAGTGGTCGTTGGCCGCTTTGCCTCCGCCCATCCGCACTTCTGCCGGCTTCTTGGACACCGGCTTGTCGGGGAACACACGGATCCACACCTGTCCGCCCCGTTGCAGATGGCGCGTAATGGCGATACGGGCGGACTCGATTTGACGGGCGGTGATCCACTCGCACGCCATCGCCTTCAACCCGAACTCGCCGAATTCAACGCTGCTTCCGGTCTCCGCGTTGCCCTTGCGTCGGCCCCGGAACGCCTTGCGGTACTTGGTTCTTCTTGGTTGTAGCATGGATGCTTCCCCTAGATTCCGTCGTCCGGCACGATGTCATCCGCAATGGTGCCGGTCTCCATTTCTTCCGTCCCCGGCTCGACCCTGACTTCGATGGTCTCCAGCTCCTCCGCAGCTTCTGGCGGCGGCGGCAGGATTTCGCCCTTGTAGATCCACACCTTGATGCCGATGCGGCCCATTCCCGTGTGAGCTTCCGCCAGCGCGTAGTCAATATCGGCCCGCAGCGTATGGAGCGGTACCTGCCCCAACATCAGCTTCTCGGTTCGGGCGATCTCCGCTCCCGATATCCGGCCCTTGGTGATGATCTTGATGCCCTCGGCCCCCGCCTGCATCGCCCGTTGCGCCGCCTGCCGCATCGCGCGGCGGTAGGCCACCCTGCGTTGCAGCTGGTCGGCGATGTTCCGGCCCACCAGGTACGGGTCCAGCTCCGGATGCTCGATCTCGATGATGTTCAACTGCACCCGGCGGGTCGTGATACGCTCCAGCTTCGATCGCAGGTTCTTCACCCGCTCGCCGTCCCGGCCTATCAGTATTCCCGGGCGGGCCGAATGAATGTTGATGACACTGTCCTGCGCTCCCCGGTCAATCTCCACCCGCGCGATGCCCGCGTCGGAAAAGCCTCGATACTCTGCGTGAATGCAGTCCCGCAGTTTCAGGTCCTCACCCACCAGGCTCCGGTAACCCGCCGCGTTGTTCGCGTACCAGTGGGTCTTCCAGTCCTTGATGATGCCCAGGCGGAATCCGTAGGGATGGGTCTTGTGTCCCATGCGCTAAAACTCCTCTGCCACCTCGTCCACGACCACCGTGATGTGGCTGGACCTCTTCGTGATTCGCCCAATTCGACCCCGGGCCCGGGGCCGGAACCGCTTCAGCGGCGTTGCCTGGTCCGCGGTAATTCTCACTATCCGCAGATTGTCCCGGTTCATGAACATGTTGTTCTCGGCGTTGGCCGCCGCGGATTGCACCACCTTGGAAACCACCTTCGCCCACGGCGATGTCAGGAGCGTCAGCGTGTCTACCGCGCTGTTGACGTCCTGTCCGCGCACCAGGTCCAGGATAGGCTTCAACCGCTTCGGGGACGCTCCTACCTGCTTCGCGACCGCTTGTACCTCCGGCATGGCCCTACCTCACCCCGCTCCGGCGCTCGGATCGCGCCACGTGCCCCCGGTAGGTTCGCGTGGGAGAGAACTCTCCCAGCCGGTGCCCCACCATGTTTTCCGTGATGAACACGGGAACGTGCCGCCGGCCATCGTGGACTCCCAGCGTCAGCCCCACCATCTCGGGCATGATCATCGACGCCCGCGACCATGTGCGGATAACGGTCTGGGCCCCCGATTGCTGGACTGCCAGCACCTTCTTCATCAGCTTGGCCTCGACGTAAGGCCCTTTTTTCACCGATCTGGACATGTTCCCTACCGTCTTCTGCCTCTCACGACAAACCTGCCGGAGGCCTTCTTCTTGTTCCTTGTCTTGTGACCCAGCGTTGGCTTTCCCGTTGGCGACTTGGGCCCGGGCATCCCTATGGGAGACCGGCCTTCCCCGCCGCCGTGCGGATGGTCCACCGGGTTTTTGGCTACGCCGCGGACATGCGGCCTGCGCCCCAGGTGGCGGCTTTTCCCCGCTTTGCCCAGGCTCTCGTTCTTGTGGTCGGGATTGGACAGTTGGCCGATGCTCGCCCGGCAGTTCAGCAGCACCCGCCGCATCTCGCCGGAAGGCAGTCTCAGCAAAACGTACTCGCCCTCCCGGGAAAGGACCTGCGCCGAGGCTCCCGCACTCCGCACCATCTGCCCGCCTCGGTCCGGCGTCAGCTCCACGTTATGCACCACCGTGCCGGTGGGAATGTTCCGCAGCCGGAGCGAGTTCCCCGGCTTGATCTCCGACCCCGGACCCGCCTGGATCCAGTCGTCGACCTGCAACCCCACCGGGGCCAGGATGTAGCTCTTCTCTCCGTCCGCGTAGTAGATCAGCGCAATCCGCGTCGTCCGGTTGGGATCGTACTCTATCGACACCACCCGGCCCGGAACGCCTTCCTTCCGCCGCTTGAAGTCGATCTGCCGGTACATCCGCCTCGGACCGCCGCCCCGGCTTTGGGTCGTAATCCGGCCCCTGTTGTTCCGCCCGCCGTGCTTGGCCAACGGGGTCAAAAGGGACTTTTCCGGCTTCCGCCGCGTAATCTCTTCAAAGGACGGCCGTACCGCGTTGCGCGTGCCCGGGGTAATCGGCCTTAGGTTCTTCAGAGGCATAACTATTCCCTTCGGGTCCGGGCCCTGCCCTACAGCCCCTCGACCAGGGTGATGCGGTCACCGGGTTTCAGCGTGACCACCGCCTTCTTGATGTCGGGCATTTTCTTTATGCGCGGGCCGTACCGCTTTCGCTTCCCGTGCTGCTTCGTAATGTTCACATCCGTCACGGTCACGTTGAAGTTCTTCTCCACCGCTTCCTTGACCTGGATCTTGTTGGCCCGCGGGTCAATCTGGAAGGTGTACCTCCCCGATTCCTGCAGGAGAGTGCTCTTCTCTGTGATGGTTGGCTTGAGCAAGACCTGGTAGATATTCATTACTCGGCCTCACCTTCGCCGCCGTCTTCGGAAGCGGCGCCCTCCGGTGTTGCACCCACTCGACGGCCCCCTCGGGTTATCTCCGCCGTCCAGAAGGTCTCGGCTTTCTGGGCCGCCGCCACCGTCATTATCAGGGTTTCCCGCTTCAGCAGATCGTTCGCGTTCAGCTGGTTCAGCGGCAGCGTCCAAATGCCCTTGATATTGTGGGCCCCCCGGGTTACCGCGCTGTCTGGACCGTCCGTCACCACTAGCGCCGAGCCCGTGATCCCCAGGCTGGCCAGCAGGCTTACCATCGACTTGGTCTTGCCGTCCTGCCGGTCCATGCTGTCGATGCACACCAGGTTCCCCCGGCGCGCCTTCTCCGACAGCACGCACTTCACCGCTTGCCGGCGCATCCGTTTCGGCAGGGCCTTGCGGTAGTCCCTGGGATGCGGCCCGAAGACAACCCCGCCGTGGCGCCATTGGGGAGACCGGGTGCTGCCCTGGCGCGCCCGCCCCGTGTGCTTCTGAATCCACGGTTTCCGCCCGCCGCCGGACACCTGGCTTCTGGTCTTGGTGTCGTGGGTTCCCTGCCGCTTGTTCCCCTGGTATATCACCACCGCCTGGTGCACCAGGGTCTGGTTCATGGGAACGTCGAAGACCTCATCGTTCAGCGCGATGGTGTCTATCGTTTCCCCGTCTTGGTTCTTGACCGGAATATCCATAACTGGCTTGAAGTCTCCTAACTCGCGGCGGCCACCGACCGGCCCGTTTTCCTGATGGTCAATAGACCGTTCGGGGCGCCGGGGACTCCGCCCTTCACCATTAGCAGGTTCCGCTCCGGGTCAACTTGCACAACCTGAAGCTTCTTCACCGTGATTCGGACATTCCCCATGTGCCCCGACATCTTCAACCCTTTGAACACCTTGCCGGGGGTCGTTCCTCCACCGATGGAGCCGGGTGCTCTGGCCCGGTCGGACTGACCGTGGGTCCTTGGGCCGCCGCCGAAGCCATGCCGCTTCATAGTGCCGGCAAACCCGCGGCCCTTCGATCGGCCGATGACGTCCACCAGCTCTCCCGGTTCGAAGATGTCCGCCTTGATCTCCTGGCCCACGGCAAGCGCGCCCATGTTGTCGGACTTCACTTCCCGCAGGTAACGCAGGTTCTTTACGTTCTTAAGGTGCCCGGCCCGGGGCTTGTTGAGCTTCTTTGCTTCTTCAAACCCTACTTGGACCGCCTCGTATCCGTCCGTTTCCCGGGTCTTGAGCTGGGTCACATAGCAAGGCCCGGCTTGAATCACCGTCACGGGCACCACGTTGCCCGACGGATCGAATATGTGCGTCATGCCGACTTTTTTGCCCAGGAATGACCGGAGCATGGTTAACACCTGTCCTTGGTTCAGATCCGCGGCCCGCGCCTCGAAGATGCGGCCCGCCGTGGCCAACCCCCCGGTTGGCGGTTCAGTTTCCGTTAGAGCTTGGCACTAAAGCTTGCCTGCCACTAGAGCTTGATGGAAATATCAACCCCCGCCGGCAGGTTCAACCGGGTCAAGGAGTCAATAGTCTTGGAGGTCGGCTCCAGGATGTCCACCAGCCGCTTGTGCGTCCGTATCTCGAAATGTTCCCGCGAGTCCTTGTCCACGTGCGGCCCCCGGATTACGCAGAAACGCCGGATATGCGTCGGAAGCGGCACCGGTCCCGCGATGCGGGCGCCTGTCCTTTCCGCCGTCTCCACTATCTGCTCCGTGGAGGTGTCCAGCATCTTGTGATCGAACGCCTTGAGGATAATTCGTACTTTTTGTCTGGTAACCATTCTTCCAGTTTCTTCCGATTGCCGCTCCGCGCGGGCGCTCCTATACCCTTCTGACCAGTTGCTGCGCCACGTGTTCCGGCACCGGTTCGTAGTGCTTGAACTCCATGCTGTACGATGCCCGCCCGCTGCTCAGGGATCGCAGCGCGGTGGTGTAGGCGAATGTCTCCCCCAGGGGAATCATCGCCTTTACCGCCTGGATATCGTTTTCGCCTTCGATGTTGCGGATTTGCGCCCGTCGTGTCCCCAGGTCCCCGATTATCTCCCCTAGGAACTCCCCCGGGGTGACGATTTCCATTTCGACCATCGGCTCCAGGAGCACTGGCTTCGCCCGGTTGGCGCCTTGCCTGATCCCCAGCATCCCCGCGCTTCGGAACGCCATCTCCGAAGAGTCCACCGTGTGGTAACTTCCGTCAACCAGCCGTACCTTGACGTCAACCAGCGGATACCCGCCCAGCGGCCCGTTCTGCAGAGCCTGCCGTACTCCGGCTTCCACCGCCGGGATGTATTCCCGGGGAATCACGCCGCCAGTTATCCCGTTCTCGAACACGATCCCTTCGCCGCGCTCCAGCGGCTCCACTTCCAGCCAAACGTGCCCGAACTGACCGTGCCCGCCGGTCTGCCGCACGAACCGCCCTTCCGTTCGGATGGCCTGCGTAAACGTTTCCCGGTATGAAACCCTCGGCGCCCCGACCCTGGCCTCCACCTTGAACTCCCGGCGCATCCTGTCCACCAGGACTTCAAGGTGGAGTTCACCCATCCCCGAAATGACCGTCTGTCCGGTCTCTTCGTTGAAAATCACCTGGAACGTCGGGTCTTCGTCGGAGAGTTTGTGCAGGGCATCCGACAGCTTGTCTTGGTCCGCTCGCGTGTCGGGCTCTATCGCAATCGATACCACCGGCTCCGGGAACGTCGGCGGCTCCAGGATCACGGGCTTGAAGTCAGTGCAGATCGTGTCGCCGGTGAACGTGTCCTTCAACCCCACCGCCGCGCAGATTTGCCCCGCCGTGACTTCCTCCAGTTCCTCCCGGTGGTTCGCGTGCATCCTCAGCAGCCGGCCCATCCGTTCCCGCTTCGACTTGGTCACGTTCAGGACCGACGCGCCGGCCTTGACCTCGCCGGAATAAACCCTCAGGAATACCAGCCGCCCCACGTATGGGTCGGTGACGACTTTGAAGGCCAGCGCCGAAAACGGCTCCCTAGCGTCAGGGAATCTTTCCACCGGTTCCTCGGTCTTGGCATCCACCGCTTCCACCGGAGGCACATCCTCTGGAGAAGGCAGGTATGACACTATCCCGTCGAGCAGCGGTTGAATTCCCATCCCACGGAGCGCCGTTCCGCACAGCACCGGAACCAGGTTCTGTTCCACCGTTGCGTGCCTTAGAGCTTGCTTCAGGTCCTCTTCGCCAATCTCCTCGCCTTCCAGGTAACGGATTAGCAGCCCCTCGTCCGTCTCGACGATTTTTTCGATCATCGACTGGCGGTATTGCTCGTACTGTTGCCGGTAGTCATCCGGCACCGGCCCGATCTCCGACAGGTCCAGCCCTTGATCGCCTAGCCCGTCCTTCCCGTACTGGAACGAACGCCCTCCGATCAGGTCTATCACCCCGTGGAACTGGTCTTCCTCTCCCATGGGCAGTTGTATGGCAACTGGATTCGCCTGCAGCCGACGCCTCATGGAATCTATCGTCCGCTCGTAGCTGGCGCCCACCCGGTCCATTTTGTTGACGAAGGCAATCCTAGGCACCTTGTAGGTATCCGCCTGCCGCCACACCGTCTCCGATTGCGGCTGTACCCCCGCCACCGCGTCCAGGACCACGATTCCGCCGTCCAGCACCCGCAGGCTCCGCTCCACCTCGGCCGTGAAGTCCACGTGGCCCGGCGTGTCTATGATGTTGACCCGGTGGTCGTTCCAGTACGTCGTCGTTGCCGCCGCCGTAATGGTGATCCCACGTTCCCTTTCCTGGGGCATCCAGTCCATCGCCGTGGTCCCCTCGTCCACGCCGCCGACTTTCCGGATCCTGCCTGTCAGGTACAGGACCCGCTCGGTGACCGTTGTCTTGCCGGCGTCGATGTGGGCTATGAACCCGATGTTTCGAATTTTGCTGGTTGGTACGATGGTTTCCATGGGGTTGTTCTGAATAGCTCCGTTGGTGGCACCCGATTTCCTCGGTGTGCGAGCGTGGGACCCTTGGTTTTCAGTTGACAGGTTGTTCGACAGCGGCCTTACCGTCGGTAATGCACGAACGCCCGGTTGGCCTCCGCCATCCGGTGCAGTTCTTCCCGGCGCCGTACCGCCGAACCCTCTCCCCTAGATGCGTCCATGAACTCCGTCGCCAGGCTCCGGCGCATCGGGGTTCCCTTGCGCCCCCTGGCGCCCCGGATAATCCACCGCATCGCGAGTGCCTCGCTCCGGTTGGTCCGCAGCTCCTGCGGCACCTGATAAGTTGCCCCGCCTATCCGGCGGGGCTTTACTTCCACAATAGGGGTGGCATTGCGTATGGCCTGCTCAAAGATCTCCATGGGATCCCGCCGGGACTCTTCTCGGATAATGTCCAGCGCGTTATAGACCAGCCGCTGTGCGGTGGACTTCTTGCCCTTGAGCATGAGCCTGTTGATGAACCGGGCCAGGACCAGGTTGTTGTACCTGGGATCGGGTGGAATTACTCGCGGTTCCGCTCTTCTTCTTCTGGACATGGGACCCTTCCCTTAGAAAATAATCTGGCCAGGTGTTCGGGGTTCTCCCCTAAACCACCGGCCAGCTATAGCGAGCCTTCTCGGTCGTTTACCGCCTGGCTCCGTACTTGCTGCGGCCTCGCCTCCGGCCCTGCACGCCTTCCGTGTCCAGTGCGCTTCGGACAACGTGGTATCGGACTCCCGGCAGGTCCTTCACGCGGCCCCCCCGCACCAGCACCACCGAGTGCTCCTGCAGGTTGTGGCCTTCCCCGCCGATATAAGCGGTCACTTCCACCCCGTTCGTCAACCGGACTCGGCATATCTTCCGCAGCGCCGAGTTCGGCTTCTTGGGCGTCATGGTCCGCACTTGGATGCAGACTCCCCGACGTTGCGGGCATCCCGGGCCCCATTTCGTCCGGTTCTTCAGTGAGTTCTGGACCCAGTGCAGCGCCGGCGCTTTCGTGCCCTTCTTCGAAGGACTCCGCCCTTTGCGGACCAGTTGGTTTACAGTCGGCATAACTTGTTCACATCTTCCCGAGCAATCGGTTGCGCATAAACCGGAATGTTACAAACAATCAACAGCGATGTCAACCGCTGCAGCAACTCGCACAGGCGAGTCTCAAGGCGAGTTGCTGCCCGGTGGCACCTTGTGAGTCCCGGCAGGTCCGATGGCGCTTCCTGCCGGGGAGCCGATTATATCACGCCCCCGCCCATCGGAATGCGCCGCGGTTTGGAGTAGAAAGGAAAAGCCGGGGATTTCTCCCCGGCCTCTGGTGATAGAGCCGAGACAGCGGAACAACATTGCGGAATGACGTTATTGTGGAGGCCAGTCCTCATCCTCCAACCACCCATACCGCTGGGCAAGCCGAACCCACAACCGGCGGGTCATGGCGGTATCTTGTTCAACTTGTTCCAAGCGACGGTCGATTCTCTCCAAAAGCACCTGCTGCCTATCCGCAATATCAATCAGCAGCCCAATTGAAGCATCGTGATTGCGGATACCCTGTTCTACTTGTGTCAGACGCTCTTCCATCGCCATCCTTTCAATCCCTCGCTGTCCCTTGCATTGGTGCATTATAAAACCCACCCGGTGCCCCATCAATTGTCAACACTATGGAGCCAAAACGGCGTCCACTTGGAACGCTGTTTTCGAAAGGCGTCTCCCGGTCTCTTCTCCAGGTCTTTAATGTATAATGCCCTTGCCTAAATTACTTTCCTTGCCCAGAGGTTGTCTCCACCATGTTCAAGCCCGTCTCCAGCCGGGTCAGCTTCCCCGAAATGGACACACGCATCCTCGATCTTTGGAAGCAGGAGGACATCTTCCGCCGCTCCGAGTCCGAGCGAGCCGATGGCCCTCTCTTCATGCTTTTTGAAGGCCCCCCCACCGCCAACGGCAGCCCCGGCATCCATCACGTCCTCGCCCGGGTCTTTAAGGACGTCATCTGCCGCCACCGCACCATGAAAGGCTACCGCTGCATCAGGAAAGGCGGCTGGGACACCCACGGCCTTCCCGTCGAGTTGGAAATCGAAAAGGAGCTTGGCCTCACCTCCAAGCGCGAGATCGAGGAATACGGCATCGAGAAGTTCAATGCCCAGTGCCGTGACAGCGTCTTCCGCTACGTCAAGGATTGGGAGGTCCTCACCGACCGCATCGGCTTTTGGGTGGACATGGACGACCCCTACGTCACCCTGGAAAACGACTACATCGAGAGCGGCTGGTGGATTATCAAGCAGCTTTGGGACAAGGGCCTTGTCTATCAGGGCCTCCGCGGCACTCCCCACTGTCCCCGCTGCGAGACCAGTCTCAGCTCCCACGAGGTCGCCCTCGGCTACAAGGACGACACCCCGGACCCCTCCGTCTTCCCCAAGTTCCGGGTCAACAATTGGATCGATGGCTCCACCCCTGAAATCCCTACCTGCCTGCTCGCTTGGACCACCACTCCTTGGACTCTCCCCGGCAACACCGCTCTCGCCGTCGACGCTTCCGCCGACTACTCCGTCGTCGAGACGGAAGGCCCCAACGGGCCGGAACGTCTCGTTGTCGCCTCCGCCCTGGTCGAAAAGGCCGTCCAGGGAGAGTACACGGCCGTCGCCACCGTCCCCGGCCGCGAACTCGTCGGCCTGACCTACGTACCCCTTTACGACCCCTTCCAGTACGGAGCCGATGTCCGGCATTTCGTTGAACAGGTGGGAGAGGACGGCGGCGCCGTCACCGTGCTGGATGCCTCCGATACTTTCCAGCCCCGCGTCGTCGACGCCGATTTCGTCTCTATGGAGGATGGCACGGGCATCGTCCACATCGCCCCGGCCTTTGGTGACGAAGACCTCAACCTCGGCCGCAACCGCCTGCTCTCCTTCGTTCAGGAAGTCGACCTCCGCGGAATCGTAACCGGCAGCTACCCCTTCGCCGACAAGTTCGTCAAGGACGCCGATCCTCTCATCATGGCTGACCTTGAGGAGCGGGGTCTCCTTCACCATAAGGGAACCTATCGCCACACCTACCCCTTCTGCTGGCGCTGCGACACTCCCCTTCTCTACTATGCCAAGTCCTCTTGGTACATCCGCACTACCGCCGTCAAGGACAGCCTAGTCAGCGGCAACGACCGCATCAACTGGTATCCCGGATACATCAAGGACGGCCGCTTCGGTGAATGGCTCCGCAACAACATAGACTGGGCCATCTCCCGCGAGCGTTACTGGGGCACCCCCATCCCCATCTGGGAATGCCCGGTCTGCCGCCGCCAGGTCTGCATCGGCAGCGTCGCCGAGCTGGAAAAACACGCCTCCGTCGCCTGCCGGCCATCCGTGACCGGCCTGGACCTCCACCGTCCCTTTGTGGATGACATAACCCTCGACTGCCCCGCCGCAGGATGCTCCGGCATCATGCGCCGCATCCCCGAGGTCATGGATGCCTGGTTCGACTCCGGCGCCATGCCCTACGCTCAGTGGCATTACCCCTTCGACAACCCGTCCATGGGCGACGACGGCCGCTTCCCCGCCGACTACATCTGCGAGGCCGTCGACCAGACCCGCGGCTGGTTCTACTCCCTCCACGCCCTCGGCACCCTGCTGAAAGACCAGCCCGCCTACGACAACGTCATCTGCCTCGGCCTCATCCTCGACGACCGCGGCCGCAAGATGAGCAAGCGCATCGGAAACGTCGTCGATCCCAACACCGTCCTCGACGCCACCGGCGCCGACGCCCTCCGCTGGTATCTCTTCACCGCCTCCCACCCCGGCGAACCCCGCCGCTTCTCCGACCGTCTCGTCAACGAGACCCTTCGCCGCGTCCTCCTCACCCTGTGGAACGTCTACTCCTTCTTCACCAACTACGCCAACATAGACGGCTTCACCCCCGGCCAGGTCCCAACGGATTGGAAGCCCGAGAATGAGCTGGACCGCTGGATTCTTTCCGAGCTTAACCTACTGATCACCCAGGTCGACGACCACCTGGAGAACTACAGCCCCACCGACGCCGGACGCCGCATCCAGGAATTCATCGACGGCCTCTCCAACTGGTACGTCCGCCGCAGCCGCCGTCGCTTCTGGCGCAGCGAAAACGACGGGGACAAGCTCTCCGCCCACGCCACCCTCTACCAGTGCCTCGTCACCGTCGCCAAGCTCATGGCCCCCCTTGCCCCCTTTATGGCCGACGAGATCTACCAGAACCTCGTCCGCACCAACGACCCGGACGCCCCGGCCAGCGTCCACCTTGCCGCCTTCCCCGTCGCCGACGGTTCCCTGGTGGACAGCCGGTTGATGGACGCCACCCGCCTCGCCATGCGCGTCTCCAGCATGGGCCGCGCCGCCCGCTCCCGCGCCGGCCTGAAGGTCCGCCAGCCCCTGCCCGCCATCGTCGTCAGGACCCGCCTTGAGGAGGAAGAGCAATACCTCGAATGGGTCGAGTCCCAAGTGCTGGAGGAACTAAATGTGAAGTCCCTGCAAGGCGTCTCCCACCGGCCGGACCTCTTCGACGAGGCCCGCGCCGCCGCCGGAGAAAACAACGACGCCATCCTGTCTATCGCCGGCTACTCCGTCAACCTGGAAGCGGGGTACATGGTTGCCCTCGACGCCACCGTCACCCCCGAGCTTGCCCAGGAAGGGCTTGCGAGGGAAGTTGCCCACCGCATCCAGAACCTCCGCAAGAGCGCCGGGTTCGACATCACCGACCGCATCGTCACCTACTACGAAGGGCCGGACGAGCTGGACGCCGTCATGCGGGAACACGCGGGATACATCGGCGGAGAGACCCTCAGCGACGAACTCTCCCATGCCGTACCTCCCGGCGACGCTCACTCTGAGACCCAGAAAATCGAGGGGATGGAAGTAACCCTCGCGGTTCGCCGTGTTTAGCTGCCCATGCCCGAACTCCCCGAGGTCGAAAACACCCGCCGATACCTGGTCGAAATCGGCCTACCGGGAAAAACCATCGCCCTCGCCACCATCGGCTGGGCCAACAGCGTCAGGTGCCCCTCTTTGGAGGACTTCGTTCTCGACCTCCCCGGCGGAACGGTCCAGGCAGTCAACCGCCGC
Source organism: Dehalococcoidia bacterium (assembly GCA_965203675.1). Classification (GTDB taxonomy): domain Bacteria; phylum Chloroflexota; class Dehalococcoidia; order Lucifugimonadales; family UBA3495; genus CATOSK01. The sequence goes on from CBDBDE010000002.1 coordinate 1,070,255, forward strand.
GGCAAGTACCTTCTCGCCCCTTTGGACACCGGCCAGACCTGGGTCCTCCACCTCGGCATGACCGGCGGCCTCCGCATCCACCCCAGGAACCAGCCTCCGCCTTCCATGGTCCGCCACACCGTCGACTTTACCGACGGCACTCAGCTCCGCTTCATCGACCCCCGCAAGTTCGGACACCTCTGGCTCGTCGACGACCCAACCCAGGCTACCGGAAAAATGGGACCGGAACCCCTTTCCGAAGACTTCAACGATGCTTCCCTGGCCCTGATCCTCTCCAACCGCACTGCCCCCATCAAGGCCCTTCTCCTGGAGCAGCACATCATCGCCGGACTCGGCAACCTCTACGCCGACGACGCCCTCTACCGCGCCGGCGTTCACCCGGAACGCCCCGCCTCCGGCCTTTCCCCGGATGAAATATCCCGCCTCCGCGATTCCATCGTCCAGGCTTTGGAACACTCTCTCTCCCAGTACGATCAAAGCCGCCGTGACCACTGGCCCGACCCTCCCTTCGGCCTCTCCCCTTGGCTCATACCCCGCACGCCGGACGCTCCCTGCGTCCGCTGTGGGAAGGGCGTAATGCAGCAGATCAAAGTCCGTGCCCGAACCACCTACTATTGCCCCATCTGTCAACCCGTCCCATAAATTCAGGGGGTTTGGGGGATGAATCCTCCAACGTATTCGGCTCCCCGGTCTTCTGCTGGGCCAACCCTGTTTGTTGACCCGTTTATTGACGTTGCCGCCCCCACTGCGTACACTGGATAAGGCTGGATTTGGCCGCCTCCGCGCCGTTGGTGACGACTGAGCGGCCTTTCTTGTGCCTGCGACCGCCCGGAAGCCTCGCGTTTTCCGGTCCCGTCGGACGGTGTCTCGCCGTCCCTCTTATCCACGCTACCCTCATCTACTCTTGCAAGAAGGTGAAAATCATGGCGGGCTACCAGAAACATGAAGCGCAGGATTGGGCTTGGGAAAACCTGCGCGGGCAGTGGAGTACCCTCGTCACCCCTTTCACGCCCGACAAGTCCTTTGACGAAGACGGAATGCGCCGGAACATCCGCCACATCCAGTCCCTCGGCACCCGAGGCGCTGGCTGCACCTGGGCCATGGGCGAGTTCTGGAGCCTCACTTTTGACGAGCGCAAGCACGTCATGTCCACCGTCGCCGATGAGTCCATCGGGAGGTGGCTCTCCGGCGCCCACGTCACCCACACCTCCACCCGGGAAATGCTGGCCCTAGCCGAACACGCCGAGCAGGTCGGAATCGACCTCCTCATGGTCGCCCCGCCCTACATGGTCGCCAAGACCGAGGACCAGGTCTTCGAGTACGTGAAACTCCTGGCCGACAACACCAACCTGGCCATCATGTTCTACAACTCCCCCCAGTTCGGCTTCATCATGAGCCCCCAGGGACTCAACCGCCTCTGCCAGATTCCCAACGTCGTCGGCGTCAAGGAAGCCAGCTTCAACCAGCAGACCTCCATCGAGACCCATCTCCTCGTCGGCAAGAGGGCCATCATCAGCACCCCCGACGAGTGGATCTTCCCCAAGGCCCAGGAGCTCGGCTTCCACCAGCAGGTCATGTTCGCCAACACCTCCGACTGGCGCTTCGACACCCCCGAGGCCAACTACTACGTCCAGTTTATCGACCGCGCCACCAGCGGAGACCTGGACCTGGACTTCTACAACACCCACCTCAAGGACCTCAAGGCCCTTTCCGACAAGTGGTGGGGCGGAACCGTCAAGAAGTACAACGGCGTCATCCCAACCACCATGTGCAAGCACTGGGGCGAGCTGATGGGAATGGCCGGCGGCGGCGTCCGCTATCCCCTCATCGACCTGACCGCCGACGAGAAGGCCGAGCTCAAGCGCGAGTTGACCCCGCTCATTCCTCATCCCGAACCCGCCAGGGTTCCCGCTCGCGCCCGCTCCCACGCCGCCTGGCTCAACGAAAAGAGCCAGCGCGAAGTCGACTTCTCCGGAATGATGCTCCTGGTCAGCGTCCAGAACATGGAGGAAGCCCTGGAAGCCGACCGCGGCGGCGCCGACATCATCGACGTCAAGAACCTCCAGGAAGCCCTTGTCGGCTCCGGTCACCCCGACCTCGTTGAAGCCGTCCGCGAGCGCATCCCCGAGGAAAAGCACGTCAGCGTCACCCTCGGCGTCGTCCCCAACCAGGCCGGCACCGTCGCCATGGCTGTCCGCGCCGCCGGAATGCTCGACGCCACCTCCGTCAAGGTCGGGTTCTGCGAGACCGACTACGGCTCCGCCCTGGAGGTCCTTCGCGAGTCCCGCCGCGCCCTCAAGGGATTTGACACGAAGCTCATCGGCTCCCTCTTCGCCGACAACCACCTCTTCGGCGGTCTCGAACCCCGCCAGATGGTCAAGCTCGCCCGCGAAAGCGAGTGCGACGGCTTCCTAATCGACACCCTGACCAAGGACGGACGCAACCTCTTCGACTTCATCCCCGAGCCCGAGCTTCGCGAGATGGTCATGGAGGCCAAGCAGTACGGTCTCAGCACCGCCCTTTCCGGTCACCTCCGCCTCACCGACCTTGACGAGCTCGCCCGGATTAACCCCGACATCGTCGGCGTCCGTGGCGCGGTCTGCCGCAGCGGCGAGCGGGAAGCCGCCGTCGCGGCCGAAGCCGTCGCTCACTTCAAGCACGAACTCGACCTCCGCAAGACCGGCATCATCGACCCCCGCGCCAACGGCAACGGTCACAGCAACGGAATCGCCGCCGCTCCCAACGGCTCCCACGCCGGCGGATGGGCCGTCGTCGATGGGCGGGGCAAGAACTGCGCCGGCGTCATCGCCGCCCTCAGCCGCCAGATCGACAACGACGGCGACTCCTTCGTCGAAGCCATCCTCCACGACGCCCTGAACATCTACGATGTCCTTTACTGGGCCGAGCAGGCCGGCCACAAGCTCATCACCCAGCGCCGTGAGGAAGGCGGCCTCGTCCGCGTCCTCATCCAACCCGGCGCCAACGGCCGATAACCCTCCGTCCGGTGCAACCAAGCGGAGCCTTCAAGCCCCCGGCCAAACGCGGCCGGGGGCTATTGGTCGGAGCCTTGCCATATGCCCGGCATTCTCTATACAAGGAGGTCTGGGGGGACGAGTCCCCCAGCGGAACCCCGTCCCTACGCCTCCCCGTTGACCCTCTTTTCCGCCCCACCCTATAATTGCGCCACCCCAAGCCACCCACCCCCACTTCCCGCCACACGGGAAGGAAGGCAGAGGCAATATGCCCCGTTTCGACTACCTCGAACCCCAGACAATCGAAGAAGCCCATTCCATGCTCCAGGAACACGGCGGCCGCGCCCGCATCGTCGCCGGCTGCACCGACTTCCTCGTCCGCTGGCGCACCGGCTTCTGGACCCCCGAGTTCGTCGTCAATCTCTTGCACATCCCCGGCCTGAACATGATTCGCTTCGATTCCACCGACGGACTGCGGATCGGTGCCCTCGTCACCATCCAGGACTTGGAGGACCACCCTGCCGTCCGTGAGCACTACCCCGCCCTCGCCACCGGCGCCACCTCCTTCGCCGGAGTCCAGGTCCGCAACCTCGCCACCGTCGGCGGCAACGTCTGCAACGCTTCCCCTGCCGGGGACACCCTTCCCGCCCTTCTGGCTTTGGATACCCAATGCCGCATCAACGGCCTGGCCGGAGAGCGGTGGCTTCCCCTGGATGAACTGTTCGCCGGCCCCGGCCACACCAACCTGCAACCCGCTGAGATCCTCACCGAGTTCCACTTGCCCGCGCCGCAGCCCAACAGCGGCTCCCTCTACATCAAGCACAGCCCCCGCGGCGCCATGGACATCTCCGCCGTCGGAGTCGCTTCTTGGGTATCCCTGGAATCTCCCGGCGGCCCCTGCGTTGATGCCAGGATCGCCCTTGGCGCGGTCGCCCCCACCGTAATCCGGGTCCGCTCCGCCGAAGCCATGCTCCAAGGGCAAGTGCTCACCTCCGAAATCATCAACGCCGCCGCCGAGGAAGCCCAGCGCGTCGCCACCCCCATCGACGATGTTCGCGCCACCGGAAACTACCGCAGGTCCATCGTCGCCGTCCTTGCCCGCCGCACGCTCCAGCACGCGGCAGCCATCGCCGGCGGCGCGGATACGTCCTTCGCCGCCCAGCGCCGTCTCGCCATTCAGACCGCGTTCTGACCCGCTTCTATCCTTCCCGCCCCTGCGTGACATAAGGAGACCGGAATGAAGAAACCTCTTCAGTTGACCGTCAACGGAGAACTCCGCCAGATCTTCGTCGAGACTTACTATTCCCTTCTCGACACCCTCCGCGATGAGCTCCACCTCACCGGCGTCAAAAAGGGATGCGACGAAGGCGACTGCGGGGCCTGCACCGTCTTCCTGAACGGCAAGCCCGTGACCTCCTGCATGGTGCTCGCCCACAACGCCCACGACTCCGACGTCACCACCATCGAGGGACTAGGCTCGGTGGATGCCCTCCACCCCGTCCAGCAGGCCTTCGTCGACTACGGCGGCCTCCAGTGCGGCTTCTGCATCCCCGGCCTCATCATGTCAGGAGCGGCCCTCCTCGACCGCAATCCCGACCCCACCGATGAAGATGTCCGCATCGCCATCGGAGGCAACCTCTGCCGCTGCACCGGATACTCCAAGGTGGTTCAGGCCATTCTCGCCGCCGCCGAGACCGCCCGCTCCCGCTGACCCGTAACCCGGTGCCATACCCAACCCTACTCGCTTAAGGAGACCGCGATGGTTGAGTTCAAAGTCCTCGAACAGAATCACCCCCGAGTCGATGGCCTCGACAAGGTGACTGGCCGCGCCACCTACGCCGCCGACGTCTACCTCCCCGAAATGGCCTGGAGCAAGCTCGCCACCAGCACCCGGTCCCACGCCCGCATCGTCAGCATCGACGTTTCCCGGGCCCGCGAGCTGCCGGGAGTCTACGCCGTCATCACAGGTTCTGACTTCCCCGACATCCACTTCGGCTCCGGTGCCCTCAAGGACCGCTATGTCATGGCCCGCGACGAGGTCTACTACGTCGGCGAACCCATCGCCGCCGTCGCTGCCGTGGACGAGATGACCGCCCAGGAAGCCGTCGACCTCATCCAGGTCGAATACGAGGACTTGCCCGTTGTGGTCGATGTCCTCGATGCTCTCCGCGAAGGTTCCTCCACCGTACATCCCGATCTCCCCGATTTCGAGGGATTCGGGTTCGCCCTCGGCGGAGAAAACGTCTGCACGCTCCTGGACGCCGACCGTGGCGACGTGGACGCCGCCTTCCAGCAAGCCGACCTCGTCATTGAGGACACCTTCCGCAGCCAGGGCATCAATCAGGGCTTCCTCGAACCCATGGCCTGCGTCGCCAGCGTCGAAGCCAACGGCCGCCTCACTGTCTGGGCCTCCACCCAGGGCCCCTACCAGGTCCGCGCCCAGTTGGCTTCCGTGCTGGATATGCCCCTCTCCAACATCCGGGTCATCCCCATGGAACTTGGCGGTGGCTTCGGCGCCAAGCTCCGGTTGGCCTTCGAGGCCTTCCCAGCCCTTCTATCCATGAAAACCGGCCGCCCGGTCAAGCTTGTCAACACCCGCGAGGAGGTCTTCACCCTCAACGGCCCCCGCCTTCCCGTCGCCAACTACGTCCGCTCCGGAGTCAACAACGACGGAAAGATAATCGCCCGCGAAGCCTTCAGCGTCTTCGACGTCGGCGCTTACCTTGGCGCTGGCCCTAACTCCGGCGTCGGCCACGGATTGGGCGCCTACAACGTCCCCAACTTCCGTCTCCGCTCCTACGGTGTCTACACCAACAAGGTCTACGTCGGTTCCTACCGCGCATCCGGCGTCGCCGACATGACCTTCGCTGTCGAGTCCCACACCGACAACATCGCCCATAAGCTCGGCATCGACCCGGTCGAGTTCCGGCGGATTAACTGCCTCCGCGAAGGCGACACCGCCGTCAACGGCTCCGCCATGCCCCGCAACGGCCTCCAGGAATGCCTAGACGCCCTTAAGGAGCGCCTTGACCTGCCGAAGAAGCTCGGCCAGCGCCGCGGCGTCGGCGTCGCCCTCTGCGAGTGGCGCAGCGGCAGCGGCCCCTCCACCGCCTCCATCAGCGTCAACGAGGACGGCACCGTCAGCCTACTCACCGGCTCCGTGGACATCTCCGGCAGTGACACCTCCCTGGCCGCCATCGCCGCCGAGACCCTCGGCCTGCCCATGGAGCGCGTGATTGTCGCCAAGCGCGACACCGACCTCGCCCCCTTCACCGGCCCCAGCGGCGGCAGCCGGATCGTTTACAGCCAGGGCACCGCCGTCCAGCGCGCCGCCGAGGATGCCCGGGACAAGCTCCTCGCCATCGCCGCTGACCGCTTCGGCGTCCCCGTCGACGCCCTCGCCTGCGAGGATGGAGCGGTCTTTGTCCAGGACAACCCGCCCCAGAAGCTCACCGTCAGCCAGTTGGCCGCCATGAGCCTCAACTCCCGTGGCGGCCCCATCATCGGCACCGCTTCCCTGTCCACCATGCCCTTTACGCCGGTTTACAGCGCCCACGGGGCCGAGGTCCTCGTGGATGAGGACACCGGCCAGGTCCGCGTCACCCGCTACGTCCAGGCCCAGGACGTTGGCACCGCCATCAACCCCATGGCGGTGGAAGGACAGCTCGACGGCGGCGCGGTTCAGGGAATCGGCCGCGCCCTCACCGAGGATATGCTCTTCGACTCCGAGACCGGCGCCGTCCGTAATCCCTCCTTTGCCACCTACCTGATGCCCTTGGCCGTTGACCTGCCCGACATCGAGAACATCCTCGTCCGTGTCCCGGCCGACGACGGCCCCTTCGGAGCCCGCGCCGTCGCCGAACCCCCCGGATTCGGTGCTCCCGCCGCCATCGCCAACGCCATCTACGACGCCGTCGGAGTCCGCATCAACGAAATGCCCCTCTCCGCCGAGCGCGTCCTCGCCGCCCTCCAGGGCCAGCCCGCCCCGGAAATCCCCATGGACGTGCAGGCCCTCAAGGAATCCGAAGGGCTCACCGCATAGCTTGTTCTGGGACAACCCGCTTCTGTCAATACAGGCCCGGCGTTTCTGCCGGGCCTCGTAGTTCCCGGGCAAGACCTCCCCGAATCCAGGGGGTTCGGGGGGTGAATCCCCCGACGTGCCCGGTCCCCGTCGGTTTCACACCGCCGTCCCGTAGACCCGCCTCGGAACCACAATCACCGCCGACCGCCTGTCCTCCACCATCGCCGCGTCATATTCGTCCCAATTCGGATGCTCCTCCCCCGACGCCGTCCGGTAAACGTCTCTCAGCACGTCCCGGTACTCCCCAGCGGATGCGTTGTCCTGGGAAACGATCTCCGCCGACCCCTCCAGCACCACGAATCCCCACCAATTCTCATTGGATACCAGCAGTGAACAGCGCGGGTCCCGGTGCAGGTTTACCAGCTTGGCCCGGTCCGCCGTGGTCGTAAACGCCACTCCCTCCCGGTACGGCCCGCAGCTGATGATGCTCATTTGCGCCGCCCCGTTCCGCCGGAACGTCGTCAGCACCCCTCGGTGCGTCTGCTCGAGAAACTCCCTGACCTTGTCACTCAACATAAAACACTCCTCCATCCAGTGGGTCGTCTTCTTGCGGCATGTCTCGTCAGTTCCCGGCACAGCCCGAACCGCCAGACCGGAACCATAATTTCAGGGGGTTGGGGGATTCCATCCCCCACCGTTCCCCGTCCCCCGCTCCCAAACCAGCCGGGCCATCCCGCCCTAGCTCAGCCAAAACGTCGAGCCCTGGTCGTCCTTCTGGACTTCGATTCGCACCGGAAACATATCCTTCAGATCATCCAGGTGCGTGATGACGATGATTTTGTCAAACTCGCCCTGTATCGCGCTGATAACGTCCAGGATGCGCTCTCGCCCCGACCCGTCCTGCGTCCCGAAACCCTCGTCGATGAACAGCGTCGGCAGCGGTGCTCCCATCCGTTGCGCCAGCACCTTGGATAGCGCAATCCGCAGTGCCAGGTTCACCCGGAACGCCTCACCGCCGCTGTACATCTCGTAGCTGCGGGGCCCCAGCTCATCACTGACGTTTATCTCCAGCGTCTCTATCGCTTCCCCCCGTCCGCTGCGCCGTTCCCTCTGTGTCTCCAGCTTCACGTGCATCTGGTTGTCCGTCATGCGCCCCAGGAGCAGGTTGGCCTCCTCTTCAAGTCTGGGCACCACCGTTTCTATCAGCATCGCCTGCACGCCTTGCCTCCCGAACGCCGTGACCAGCTCTTGGAAGATGCTCTGCTCCTTCTCATGCTCCTTCAACCGCCCCGAGTGCTGCTCCACATCCCTCTGAACCTCAGCCAGCCTCCGCACCTGTCCTTCCAGGTAGCCCTTGCGGGCCAGGTATGATGCCCGTTCCCCGTCCCGGCCTGCCACTTCCTTCTGCGCTTCCTCCAGGCGGCGTTCCAACCCCGGAAATCCCTCCAGGGATGCCTCAATGGTATTCACCCGGCCCTCCAGCTCTGCCAGTTCATCCTTCCGCCGGCCCAGCAGTTCCCGTGTCCGTTTCAACGCCTCCTGTTCCTCGGGAAGTCGGTCCAGCGCCTGCGCCAGTTCCTGCGCCCGTGCTTCGAACCCCTGCAACTCCTGGATTTCCTGGTAACTGTCCCGCCAGTCGGATTCCCGGTACGGCACTCCCCTAAGTTGCTCTTCCACCCTGTCCAGTTCCCCCATCTCCTCAGCCGCGAACTCTCCCGACTCCAACTCCGCCCTGCCCCGCGCCAAGTGTGGTTGCAGCCTCCCCACTTCCTCCTGGGCCGCCTGGGATTCAGCCAGTTGCCGCTCCAGGTCCTGCAGTCCCAGTTGGGCATCCCGCCGCCTCTTCTCCAGGGCCATCTCCCGGACTGGCAGCGCCTTTTCCACTTCCTCCTGTTCCGTTTCCAGCTCCCTTAGCGTGGTTCGGGTAGTCCGGAACATTTGCCTCAGCTCTTCAACTTGGGATTCGTACTGGCTTGCCAATCTTCCGCACCCGTCCGTCCCCAGGGGCGTCCCGCACAATGGACACACTGCCCCTTCCTCCGCAGTCTGCCCCAGCAGGTCCAGCTTGCCGCGGATCTCCTTCCCCTCTTTTTCATAGCGTTCCACCAGCCCCCTGGTTTCCCCGATTCGCGTCGCCAGCGTCCGTTGCCGCTCCCTCTCTCCCGCCATCCCTTGGTACTCCTTGGCCAGCGACGCCAGCTCCCCCCGCCACTCTTCTGCCACTGCTGCCAGCTCGGGTTCCCCCGACGCCTTCGGGATGAGTTCCTCGTCGATTCGCCGCGCTAGCTGTTCCAACTGCGCCTCCGCTTGGACTCGCTTCAGCGCAATCTCTTGCGTTAGTTTCTCCTTCGTCCCGTTCAACGCCTCGTAGGTGTCCCTATGCTCTTCCAGTGCCCGGAATCGTTCCTGCGCTTCCCGAAAACGCTTCAGCCCTTCGTTGATTTCGTCGGCTTTCTCAGCGATCACCTCCGATTCCCTCAATCGTCGTTCCATGGCGGAAACCTGGGCTTCCAACTGGCCAATTTCCAGGCTCGCTCCGCTCAGGTTCCTGCGGAGATCGTCGAGTTCCGCTTGCCGCCTCAGGCCCGCATCAAGGGCGTTCTTCGCTTCCTCCTCGGCTTTCCTAGCGGCGCTCAGTCTGGCTTCCACGTTTTCCAACTGCCTTGCCGCCAACTCCAGTTCCGATGCAGGGTCCCCTATCTGCTCAATCTGGGATCGGCCCTGTTCCACCAGGGCGGCGCTTTGCGCTGCCCCCACTCGCGCCCCTTCCAGCCTTCTCCGGGCTCGTTCCTGGTAGGTATCGTAGGCTTGCAGGTCCAACAGCGACGCCAGGACTGCTTTCCTCTCCGCCGGCGTCTTGCTCGTGAACTCGTCCGCCCGCCCCTGCATCAGGAACGCTGAGTTTATGAACGTCTCATAGTCCATCCCCGTCAGTTGCTCGATTTTGGCTTGCGTCTCTCTGACGGCGTTCCCGCCGACGGACTGGGCGTCACCTCCATTCAGTGCCTGCAATTGCAGGTCCGTCGCCCCCGGCCGGTTCCGGCCCCTGGCCCGTGAATGGCTTCTGATCACCCGGAACAGGTCGCCCCGGGAAAGGAACTCCAGCTCCACCCTGGCTTCGGCGGACCCGTAGTTGATCAGTTCGTCCTGTGTCCTCCCCCGTGCCTTCCCCCACAGGCACCAGGTAATGGCATCCAGCAGTGCCGACTTCCCATGCCCGTTGTTCCCGCACAGGCAGGCCACGTGAACGCCTGTCAGGTCCAGTGTCGGAGCTCCCTCCCGGTAGGACAGGAAATTCTTTACGGATAGCTTCACGGGGATCATCGTCAGGTCTCCAGAACGCGGCGGGTGCTGTCTGCGGCATCTGGAATTCTACCACCCGAACGGTAGCGTGAACCGACCCTTTACAGCACGCGCGCCGTCACCGCCGCGTCTTGCCCCACCACGGGCTGTTACAGGGCCAAGGTGATAAAATCCAATTAGAAACATCGAAACGCCCGATTGCGGTGGCCTGTTAGGCAAACCCGGCCGCAATATCTGAGCCCGAACCATCCAGACTAACGATGGAAACCGCCGCAACTCCAATCATCGAAGCCGCCAACCTCCGCAAGACCTACGGCTCCCACCCGGCCGTGGACGGAGTCTCTTTCCATGTCCTCCTCGGGGAAGTCTTTGGCATTCTTGGCCCCAACGGCGCTGGAAAGACCACCACCATCGAAATCCTGGAAGGAATGCGCCGGCCCGACAGCGGGACCGCTTTAGTCAACGGCGTCAACGTTGTCGACGACCCCCGCGGCGTCAAATCCGTCATCGGAATCCAGCTCCAGTCCTCCGCTTTTTTCGACAAGCTTTCCCTCGCCGAAATTCTCTCCGTCTTTGCATCCTTCTTCCATCGCCGCGTTCAGCCGGCGGACATCTTGGCCCAGGTGGAGATGGAAGAGCGCGCCAGGGCCCGCTACAAGGACCTGTCTGGAGGACAAAAACAGCGTTTCTCGATCGCTGCCGCCCTCGTCAACGACCCGCCCATCCTCTTCCTCGACGAACCCACCACCGGGCTCGATCCCCAGTCCCGCCACCACATGTGGGAACTTGTCCAGAAATTCCAGTATCTGGGCAAGACCATCTTGTTGACCACTCACTACATGGAAGAAGCCGAGGAACTCTGCGACCGCGTCGCCATCATGGACCACGGGCAAATCGTCGCCCTCGACAACCCCGGCTCCCTCGTCGATGATCTCTTGGACCGTGGCTTCACCAAGCCTCACGTGGAACGCCAGGCCAACCTCGAAGACGTATTCCTCGACCTCACCGGCCGCTAGTTGCGGGACGGCTGATCTTGCTCTCCCATCCCACCCTCGTCCTCACCGTGGCCTCCATGAAGATGTGGTTCCGCGACCGTCAGGCCCTCTTCTGGAACCTCTTCCTCCCCCTCCTCTTGATGGTCATCTTCGGGCTGTTTAACTTCGGTTCCTTCGGCCGGATCGACCTCGGCGTAGTCGACCATGCCGCCAACCGCGAGTCCCGCGCCCTCGTCGCCCTTCTCGAAGCCTCCGAGGGATTCACTATCACTCCCGGGGACAGCGAGGATTCCGAGATTCAGGCGGTCGGCGCTGGCAAACGCGACCTCGTTTTGATTATCCCCGCCGACTTCACCGTTGAGGGCGACCCCGTGCCCCTGAAAGTCCTATACAACCAGGGCCGCCCCCGGGAATCCGACGTTGGACAGGCCGTGTTGACCCGCATCCTCGACGAAATGACCTTCCAGTTCGGCGACGCCTCCCGGCTTTTCGTCTTCCACGCCGAGCCCGTGGACAGCCGCCGCCTCCGCTACATCGACTTCCTGACCCCTGGGATCATCGCCCTCGCTATCATGCAGATGGGACTGTTCAGCGTCGCCTTCGCCTTCGTCCAACTCAAGCGCCAGGGAATCCTCCGACGCATGTTCGCCACCCCCGTCAGCCCTGTATCCTTCCTTGTCTCCTACTCTGCCACCCGCCTCGTCGTCTCCATCATGCAGACCCTGGTACTTATCGGGGTGGCCATACTCCTTTTCGACGTCCAGGTCGTTGGAAGCATCCTGTCCCTCCTCGCCGTCACCCTCCTCGGTGGAGCAGTGTTCATCACCCTCGGATTCGCCGTATCCGGTTGGGCTCGCACCGAGGAAGTCGCCGCCCCCTTGGCCAACGTTGTCTCCCTCCCTATGATGTTTCTCTCTGGAATCTTCTTCCCCCGCGAGGTCATGCCCGAATTCCTCCAGTCCGTCACCGACTACCTCCCCTTGACCTACCTCGCCGATGCCATGCGCAGCATCTCCGTCGATGGCGCCGCCCTCTGGTCCCAGTGGTACAACCTTGCCGGACTCGCCGCCTGGCTCGTCGTCAGCTTCGCCCTGGCCGTCTGGCTCTTCCGCTGGGAATAACCTGTTCCGGGCCCTGTCCTCCCGCCCCCTGTGACAGTTGCTCCTTTCCAAGTCACCAGCCCCTCCACTAACATAAACATAGTGTTCGAGAGCATTCCCTTGAAGCATCCGTTGCGCCGTCCCTTCAGTGCAGCAATGGGGCAAAATGATGCAAGATGAAGCAGAATAATTTTCTCACCCCCAATTTATGCCCTCCTCGTGGAGCAGGGCGGACAAAACCGGACGCAGCCGTGGCATTTCCCGGACAAGCTCGGACAATAAAGGGCCTTGGTCGGATCCACTCCACGCTCAAATGTCCCGAAATGTCCGCTTTCGTCCGGTTTTTCAGCCCCTCGGCACGAACACCTTTCCGGCCCCCTTAAACGGGACGCTGTCCCGGCCCTCTTTCCTTGACAACTCTTTGGGCACACTCATAAAATCCCGGCAAGCGGCCGCGGGAAAAGCGGCCGCACGGTGGGTGTCGCCATCATTCCCAACCCCTGTGTAACCGCAAGAAACACACCCCCAAGGAGAAGCTTATGAACCGCTGGCCTACGGTCCACTACAAGGAAGAAGGCATGCGTGAAGGCATGCAGATCGAGGACTCCAACATCGCCGTCGACGACAAGATCGAGCTACTCGACGCCCTTTCCGAAACCGGCCTGCAGCAGATCGTTGTTGGCTCCTTCGTCAGCCCCAAGTGGACCCCCCAGATGGAGCGCATCGACGAGATTGTCAGCCGGTTCACCCCCAAGCCCGGCGTCACCTACACCGCGTTGGCTCTCAATGCCCGCGGCGTCGAGCGCGCCCGCGACTACTCTCCCCCTCTGACCATAGAGCGGGACGGTTTCCCCCGCCTCAACTGCCACATGTGCGACGTCTTCACCCGCCGCAACACCAACCGCACCCAGATGCAGGAAATGGAGCGCTGGCCCCAGATCGTGGCCCAGGCTCAGGAACTCAACATCAGGGAAGCTGGCATCGGCTGCAACGCCAGTTGGGGCTCCAACTTCCTCGGCGAGTTCCCCGTCGACAGCCTCATGACCCTGTTCGAGAAGCAGCACGGGATGTGGGACGAGGTCGGCATCAACGTCGTCAGTTGCTCCATGGGAGACCCCATGAGCCACTGCCGCCCCGACAAGGTTGAAGAGAGCTTGTACCGGGTCAAGGAGCGCTGGCCGGAAATCAACCACTTCCGCCTGCACCTCCACAACGGCCGCAACATGGCCCTCCCCTCCGCCTACGCCGCCCTCCGGACCCTCGGCCCCGAGGACACCCTCGAACTGGACGGCACCATCGGCGGATACGGCGGCTGCCCTTACTGCGGCAACGGCCGCGCCACCGGAATGGCCCCCACCGAGGACCTTCTCCACATGATGGAGGACATGGGCATCCCCACCGGCGTCGATATCGACAAGCTCATCGACTGCGTCTGGATGGCCGAGCGCATCCTCGGACGGGAACTCTACGGCCATGTGTCCAAGGCCGGCCCGCGGCCCAAGACTCCCGACAAGCTCTACGACATGAACATGCCCTTCGTGGAGACGTTGGAACAGGCCCGTCATTTCAAGACCGGCCCCGGGGCCTACGAGGGCGGCATTTATCCCTACCGCGAGCCCATCACCAGCCCCTACCGCGACCGGGTGGAAGCCGGACAGCCGGCCTTCGACGACGCCAACGGCGACTTCCCCTGGAAGCAGGACTGGTTCCCCGCCAAAGACTAACCCGCCAACCCCGGGCACACACAATACGGGCCGCCGGTTTCTGATGACCGGCGGCCTTTGGCGTTCTGCTCTCGAATCGCGTCGTGTATAATTCGCTTGGGCAGAACTCAAATACCGAAGCAATTTGTAACAACCAGCCCACTCAATCCCGCAGGTACGCATCAAGATGTCAAGGAAAACTGGGACCAAGTCTGCAATCGCTGACGTCATTAATGGAATGGCCCATATCTTCGACTTCACGGGGTCAATGAGTCGGCGTCGCTACAAGGGTTCAGGATTCGAAGCGGATGCTGCTGCTCTCCGCTCAGACTGGATCGCCGTCGGCAATGACATCCGCAAGGCAATGGGTCGGTTTGAAATCGAGGAAGGCATCGAAAAGAAGCCTTCCCGATAGACGATGGAATCTGAATCTTCCCGCCCTCAGTCCGATCTTGAGGATCAGCCTGCCCGTCGGCAGGCTGATGAAGTTTCGCCGCAGTATCCGCCGGTCCACATAGCTGCCCAAGCTTGGGCCGGGCCACTCCCTTCCCCTGATGACTTCCGAAACTATGATAGCGTTTTGCAGGGTGCGGCCGAAAGAATTCTTACCATGGCGGAGCAGGAAGCGTCACACCGGCGCGCTATCGAACGGAGCGAATTCAAGAGGAGCTTCACGGGATTGATGGTCGGGGGTCTTGTCGCCATTGCGGCACTGGGCGCGGGCTCGGCTCTCATTTTCAATGGCAGCGAATTGGCTGGGACCATCATTGTTGGAGTGGACCTCGTGGGGCTGGCTGGAGTGTTCGTGTACGGGTCTAGGAACCGCTGAGGAAAGCATGCGCCTGGCTTTCAGAAATCCAAGAGTGGCAAGAGATCTATCCTCAACCTGAAAGGATCACGCCAATGACCACCAACCCCACCGACCCCAACCAGGTCCGCCTCACCGGAGAGAACTCCTTCATCCGGCTGCACGCCGAGGAGGGCGGGCCAATGCTCACCCGGGTCAGCCACTGGCGGGTGCTCTACTCTCCCGCTGGTCCCGGCCACGTCCTCTACATGAAGAGCGACATGCTGGAAGACCAGGTGCTGGTCTACTCCGACAACATCGCCCTGGCCCGCTGGCTCCAGGATGAGATCGAGTCCCTCCTCTTCCCCGAGTTCGCGGACCAGTCCCTTCCCGTCGTCGACGCCGAGTTCTCCAAATCCGGGGACGGACGCTCGTTCTGGACGGAAAAGGTGGAGTCGGAAGAGGACACCATCCTTCTGACCTGGCACGACTTCGGCGAGCCCTTCATGCTCCGCGTCGAGGCCGGCAGCGTCCCCGGCCGACCCCACGGCGTGTACAGCTGCTTCATCCCGGCCCGCCAGGCCCAGATTTCCTTCAACGGCGTGGTTGCGGCGGGAAGACCCCTCCCCGAAGCCCGGGGCGACAAGCAGAGCAGTTCCGCCTGCCTCGCCTGGTCGGAGACCTGGGTGAGGCCCTAACCGCCCCCGCTTCCACCACGGGACCGGAGCGGTTCCTTGGCCAGGGCCAGTCCCCATACCTTCTCGGCTCCGGCGTCCTTGAGAGCGGCGGCGCAGGCGAACGCGGTGCTGCCCGTGGTGATAACATCGTCCAGCAGCAGCACCCTCAAACCCTTCGTATCCGCCGTGGCTTCAAATGCCCCCGCCACGTTTCGGGCCCGTTCTTCGCTGTTCGCCGACTCAACCTGGGGACGGGAGTCTTCCAGCCTCTGCAACAACCCTTCGCTCACCGGCAGTCCGGTCCGGTTGGACAACTCCCGCGCCAGCAGGGCCGCCTGGTTATAACCCCGTTCCCGCATCCGCCTGGGATGCAGCGGCACTGGTGCCAGCACCAGTTGGTTATCCGGCCACCTGGCTGTGAAGTCGGCCAGCAGTTCTCCCAGCGCGGGCGCCGCGGCCCGCATGTGCTGGTACTTGAACCGGTGGACCAGCTTCCGCAGCGGTTCTTCCAGCAGAAAGGGCGCCCTGACCCCGTCGATAACCGGCCCGATGGCAGCGCACCGGGGACACGGCCTGTTGAACCCGGGATCGGCGCACAACGGGCAGAACGGGGGCTGGAGTCTCGCCAGGCTGGAAACGCACTCCGGGCATAGGACGTCACCTTCCTCTCCGCAACCCGCGCATTCCATCGGAAAGACCAGGTCGAGGGCGGACCGGGAAAGATTCTGGAGCCATGCGTTGGCCATCGTCACTGGCCCTTACTACGTGCTATCGAGAGTCATCGGCTCAACCCGGGTGGTTGCCTTCCGCCCAACGCTCCAGGATGAGCCGGTCGCGGGGAAAAGCGAGGTCCGGCAAGGCTTCCAGGGAAAAGAACCCGATGTCCAGCGCTTCTTCTCCGACGGACAGTTCGCCGCCGGCTTCCCGGGCGGCGAAAGCTACCACGACGACGGGATGCCCCCGCTCGGAAAAAAGGCCGACCAGCCCGTTGATTTCCACCCGCAGACCGGTTTCCTCCCAGACTTCCCGGGCGGCGGCTTCCTCCACCACCTCCCCCCGGTCGACGTATCCCCCAGGCATGCTCCACCGGCCGTAGCCGGGCTGGTTTCCCCGCTTGATCAGGAGCACCCGGCCCTCCCGCTCCACCACCGCCGTCGCGGCAATCTTGGGGTCGAAGTAGACAACTCTGCCGCATTCAGGACACACGGGGCGATCGGTCCCGCCGGACTCCCGCACCTGCAGGGTCCCGGCGCAATTCGGGCAATATCGGTCTCCTGGCTGCATGGGCGTTGAGCTTAACACGCACCCATGAGTTTGCCAAAATCCCCGTTTTCCGGTCGGGCCTGTTCTTGGGACGCTGCGGAGGAATGGGGTACCTTGATACCGATGTTTGCGCACAATGCGGGAGGCGGCAATTTTCGGACAGCTCTGCTGGGGATAGTCCTGGTTTCCACGGCTGCCCTGGTTGGGACCGGCGTCGGGGGTCTGGTCTTCGGAGGCTTAGGCGAGTTCCAGCAGAGAATCATGTGGGCTGCCGTCGTGGGGGCTCTCTTCGGTTCGGCCGGCCTCCTCGCCACTGTCCGTTTTTCTCAGGGCTGGCTTCCACGCCTCTTTCCGGTCGGATTTGCCGTCTCATGTGCCGCGTCGTTGCTGGCTTTGGCCCTGATTTGGGGCTACTCCGGGCCGGGAGGTGTCGCTTGGAGGCTGGCCACCACGGCAGCCGTCGTCGGGGTTACCGTCTCCCATGTGGCCTTCTTCGCCACCTTTCCATCCCGGCGGACCTGGGTTTGGGCCTGCCGGAGCGTGGCCATGCTGATAGCCATTGGCGTCGGGTTCTTGGTGACCGGAGCGCTCTGGGGTGGTGGGCCTGGAGGGGCCAGCAGCGTTTACTACGTCTGGCTGACCGCAGCCCTGGTCTTCGATGTCTTCGGGACCGTTGGGGTTATTTTGTTGTCCCGCCGGTTCGGCGAGCTCCGTCCACAAAGGGCCGCTCGGGAAACCGTTGGCCGTTTCCGCGAAACTCGTGGTTCCGCCGGAGAACCGGGCCCTTCCTTTTAACCCGTCTTAACCCGTCGCCTTGGTTATCGCACTTTCAGCATTCGTGCCTTTTCAGGAAATCATCCACTTCTTCCCGGGTGGGCATAGCTTCCTGGGCGCCGGTCCTCGTGACGGACAACCCGCCTACCGCCGAGGCCACTCTCACGGCATCCCGCAGCTCCCGGCCTTCGGTCAACGCCACCGCCAGTCCTCCGTTGAAGGCGTCCCCGGCTCCAACCGAGTCCACGGCGGAAACGGGAAAGGCCGGCTGGAAGTTGGAACCTGCCGCGGTGGCGGCGTATGCTCCTTGTTCCCCGAGGGTGATGATGGCGCAGCGTACTCCCTGGTCCAGCAGGACCGCCGCGGCGTCGGTGGCTGATCGTCGGTCGTTGACGGGAAACCCGGCCAACGCCTCTGCCTCTGTTTCGTTTGGTGTCGCGATGGTGCAGCGCGAAAGGAGGCCGTCCGGCACCTGCCGTACTGGGCCCGGGTCCAGGATTACCGTCTTGCCCTGGTCAGCGGCGGTTTCGGCTACTCGCATCGACAGGTCCATGGACACTTCCAGTTGCAGCAACACCGTGGAGCAGTAGGGAAGCAGCCGCTCAACCTGCTGGTATTCCTCCTCCCCGCAGGTGTCGTTGGCGCCCAGCACCTGGACGATCTGGTTCTGGCCCGAGGAGTCTACGTTTATCACAGCAATCCCCGAGCTGGTGTCGGACCGGCCCACCCCGGAAACGTCCACTCCGCTGTTCTCCAGCGCTTCCAGCAGCTGCCCTCCGAAGGCGTCGGTTCCCACCCTGCCCACCATGAACACCTGCCCGCCCATCCGGGCGGCTGCCACCGCCTGGTTGGCCCCTTTCCCGCCGGGGTAGGTCAGGAAGCGGTCGCCCACCACCGTTTCTCCAGGGCTGGGAAAGCGGCCGGAAACCGTCACCAGGTCCATGTTGATTCCCCCGAGCACCAGGATGCCCCGACCCTCCCGTTGCATCATTCCTGTCTCCATCAGGTTCTGCGGATTTCACTCCAGGCCAACCTAGCACCGGCGGTTACGCCGGTCAACAATTCCCGGCCTCCCCGAATCCATTCCCACCTGCCGTGCTATAATCCCCTCGATGCCTTCCTACCCGGGAAGGCATGAATTTCGTGCCCCACCACCGTTTCCGAGAGTAGAAAATGACTTCGGCGTTGGAGAACATAAGGGTAGTCGACCTCACCCGTACTCTGGCGGGTCCCTTCTGCACCATGATGTTAGGGGACATGGGCGCCGATGTTGTCAAGATCGAGGAACCCGAACGCGGTGACGAAACCAGGGGTTGGACGCCTTTCTGGAACGGGGAAAGCACTCAGTTCGTCTCCTTCAACCGCAACAAGCGCAGCGTTTCGGTCAACCTCAAGGAGAAAGAGGGCGTGGAGATTATCCATGCCCTCGCCGCCCGGGCCGACGTCATGACCGAGAGCTTCCGCGCCGGGGCATTGGACCGGATGGGACTGGGCTACGAGGCCATCAGCAAGATCAAGCCGGACATCATCTACTGCTCCATATCCGGCTACGGCCGGACCGGGCCCATGGCCCAGAAACCCGGATATGACCTGCTGATTCAGGCGTACAGCGGGCTGATGAACCTCACCGGCGACCCGGACGGGATGCCCATGCGGGTGGGTTTCTCCCTGGTCGACCTCTTCACCGGCATGATGGCCTTCGGCTCAATAATGACGGCCCTGTACCACCGGCAGCAGACGGGCCAGGGTCAATGGATTGAAGCCGCCCTTCTGGACGGCCAGGTGGCCGCGCTGAGCTACCATGCGGCCGCGTATCTGGCCACCGGAAACGAACCCCAGCGGATGGGTTCCGGACACCCCAGCCTGGTCCCTTACCAGAGCTTTCCCGCCTCCGACGGCTTCTTCATTGTGGGAGTCGCCAACCAGGGTCTGTGGACCCGGTTCTGCAACGGCATTGGCCGCCCGGACCTCCTGGAAGACCCCCGCTTCCTCACCAACGACGACCGCGTCGCCCACCGCTCGGAATGCGTCCATGTCCTCAGCGAAATTTTCCAGGCGGACACCGTCGCCCACTGGGTCGAAGTGATTACCGAGGCTGGCGTGCCATGCGGCCCCATCAACCGGGTTTCCGATGTCGTCGCGGACCCGCAGGTGCTGGCCAGGGGTATGATTGCCGACATAACCCATCCCAACGTCCCCGGGCTGCGGGTGCCTGGTTCCCCGCTGAAGCTGACTGAAACGCCTCCGTCGGTGCGCCACCACCCGCCCCTCCTCGGACAGCACAACCGGGAAGTGTTGGAGGAATTGGGTTACGCCTCCGCCGAAATCGCCAGCCTCGAGAAAGCCGCCGTCATCGGCCCTCTAAACGGCGTCCCCGCGTCTCAATGACCGTTTCGTCTTCCCAGTTCTGGAGGATCGAGTCCCCTTGTACCCTGTCCAAGTCCGGCTGCCCAGGGAGATTGTCTTGACCAACCGGAAATCCATCCGCCTGATTCATACCTCCGACACCCACCTTGGGGACGAATGGAGCGCCGACTTGGCGGAACGCGCTCTGGCGGCCGTCGTTGACAGCGTTCCTTCTCTGGGAGGGGATGCCCTGCTCCTCGTCGGCGACGTCTTCGACCACGCTCGGGTGTCCGATGCAACCCTGGTGTACTTCCTGGAACAGATAGCGAAAGCCGGCGTCCCCGCCATCGTCCTTCCCGGAAACCACGACCTGTACGGAGAGTACTCCCTCTATTTGAGAGAACCCTTTTCCCACAGCCCCCCCAACCTGCACATCCTCTCGAAGGAAGACGGCGAACGGCTTACCTTCCCGGGCTTGACCCTGGACGTCTGGGGAAGGGCAATGCTTTCCCACACCCCTGAGTTCCGGCCGCTGCTGGGGATGCCCGCCGCCGCCCCGGATAGGTGGCTGGTTGCCTTGGCCCACGGTCACTACCATTTCGACTACGACACCGACCGCCGGTCCGCGCCCATCATGCCGTCGGAAGTCGCCGCGGCCCCCTGCCATTACCTGGCCCTCGGCCACTGGGAGCGGCATGTGGACGTTTCCCAGGGTGGGACAACCGCCGTTTACTCCGGGTCCCCACTGGGAGCTTTGCAGAGCAACGATTCCGTCAACGTCACCGTCGCCGACCTGGACCCGGATTCGGGCGTCCGCACCCGGCAGGTGAACCTGCCCATGGCCGCCCAGGTTTCCGCGGACTGAGAGGCTCATCACCACGCGGAACGGAAAATAAACTCCGTTACCCAACCTCCGCCGATCAAGGAGAATGCTCCATGCAGAAGTTGACCCGCGACAACATAATCTACTTTCTGGAGCCGGGCACACCCCCCGCCGTCACCATCGACTCCGGCGAAGAACTCATGGTTGAGACCTGGGACGCCTTCGAGGGCGTCCGCGACCCCCAGGTCCTCGAGGAAAAGTCCTTGAAAGGCCCGGCCATCGGTCCCATCCACGTCAACGGCGCTGAACCCGGTGATGCGCTGCGCGTCGAGTTCCTCAGCATCGTACCCAAGGAGGACCCGGCCCACATGATTATGCCCGGCCGGGGATTCCTGGAGGAAGAATTCACAGAGGCTTACCCGACCGTCATGCGCCTCGAAGACGGTAACCTCGTCCTGCCCAGCGGCCTCAAGCTCACTCTGTGCCCGTCCATGGGATTGGTGGCTACCACTCCCACCTACCGCCAAAGCACCGCCAGCGACAGCGGCCCCTACGGCGGCGATATCGACATGAAGGAGCTGGTCGAAGGCAGCACCCTGTTCCTTCCCGTCTTCGTTCCCGGTGGGATGCTTGCCATGGGAGACTGCCACGCGGTCGTCGGCGATGGCGCTGTTGCCGGCACCGGAGCCGAGTGTTCCTCGGATACCCACATCCGCGTCACGGTGGAAAAGGGGATGAACATCTCCGGGCCCCGGGCCATCACCCCCGACCACTACGTCGTGCTGTCCCACGGTGAAGAGTTGGGGCCGGCCATGAAGCAGGCTGTCCGGGACATGGTCGACTTTCTCGTCGAGGAAAAGGGCATGGCCCCCTACGACGCCTACACCCTGTGCAGCCTGGCCGGGGATATCCGCGTTTCGCGGACCTTCCGCCCCATCAGCCCCGTAAAGATGATGCTCTCCCGGCAGGCTCTGGAGCAGCTGGGCTAAACCCTGCGGGGGTCCGTCCCCGCGTTACATAACCGAGTAACCGCCGTCCACCGTGATCACCGCCCCGGTGACGTAATCCGAGGCGGAGCTCGCCAGAAAGACGGCGGTTCCCTGCAACTCCTCCGGGTCGCCCCAGCGGCCGGTGGGAATGCGTCGGCAAATCAGGTCGTAACGCTCCGGCTGCGTTGCCGGCACCGCCTCGGTGAGCTCCGTCATGAACCACCCCGGCAGGATGGCGTTCGATTGGATGTTGTCCTTGGCCCAGGCTACCGCCAGGCTCTTGGACAGCTGCACCACACCCCCCTTGCTGGAGGAATAGGGCGCGCCGCTTCCCCCGCCGCCGAAGATGGAAAACATCGACCCGATGTTGATCAGCTTTCCGCCTCCCCGTTCTTTCATTGCGGGATACACCGCCCTGGCGGCCAGGAACGCTGCCCGCAGATTAACGTCCAGCACGTGGTCCCACTCGTCGGCGGACAGGTCCTGCGGCTCCTTCCGCATCGTGACCCCGGCGTTGTTTACCAGGATGTCTATGTGCCCGAAGGTTTCCAGGGTCTGCGTCACCATCGCTTCTATCTCGGATTCGCGAGTCACGTCCACCGGAATCCCCATGGCCCGGGAACCCTCCGCTTCGATTTGGGCCAGCGCCGATGCCGTCTTGTCCGGGTTGCGGGCTGCCACCACAATGTCGGCGCCCGCCGCAGCCAGCCCGGTCGCCATTGCCAGCCCCAGGCCCCCGTTTCCTCCCGTTACGATGGCCACCCTGCCTTCCAGGTCGAACAATTTGCTCGCGTCCATATCGGTTGCCTCCTTCGGCGTCAGGAACGACCGGTCTCGGGAGAGACTCTATCACATCCGGGGAAACGGTCGAGAGTAATGTGTGCCAAGTTTGGCGCCGCCGGATACCCGGAGTGCCGCAGCCGCTGGGCAGGGACTGTGGTCCCTTTTTCATCGGGGAAATGTCCGTTTTTCGTCACCTTCCTTGCTTATTTGGAAAGGAGATTTTCAGCTTGACACCCGAAAATTCTTTATGATACGTTGCCCACGCTCCAAAACCGGCCCCTGAACCGGGCCTTTTCTTAACCCTGAGAGGTATCCATGATTTCCATTATCGTAGCCTTGGTCGGCGGTGGGCTGGCCTTGGCCTTCGCCGCCGTTACGGCTATGCGGGTCTTGAAGGCCGACCCGGGTAACGAGACCATGACCTCCATCGGCGACGCCATCAAGCAGGGCGCGGGAGCGTTCCTGCGCCGGGAGTACACCTCGCTGCTGCCCTTCGCCGTCGTTGTTGCCGTGGTCCTGGCCATCCTGGACTACACCGTTTTCGGCCACGGCCTGGCGGTCCCGGCGACCGCCATTTCCTACGTCGTCGGCACCATCTGTTCCGCCAGCGCGGGTTTCATCGGAATGAACATCGCGGTGCGTGCCAACGTCCGTACCGCCGCCGCCGCCATGACCGGCCTGAACCCTGCCCTGCGCGTTGCCTTCTCCAGCGGCACCGTGATGGGCGTCACCGTCGTCGGCATCGGTCTGCTGGGAGTCACCATCCTCTACCTCATCTTCCAGGACATCAGCGTGGTCGCGGGCTTCGGATTCGGGGCCAGCTCCATTGCCCTCTTTGCCCGCGTCGGGGGAGGCATCTTCACCAAGGCCGCCGACGTTGGGTCCGACCTGGTAGGCAAGGTCGAAGCCGGAATCCCTGAGGATGACCCCCGCAACCCCGGGGTAATCGCCGACAACGTGGGCGACAACGTCGGGGACGTGGCCGGCATGGGTGCCGACCTCTTCGAGTCCTACGTGGGCAGCATAATCTCCACCGTTGCCCTTGCGGCGGCCAGCGCAACCGCCTTCCAGGTATTTGGCGACGCCGCAGTCTTCCCCATGCTGCTGGCCGGAGTGGGCATCCTGGCCGCCATCCTGGGAACCTTCATCGTGCGGAGCGGCGAGCAAGCCGATTTCGAGCGGCTGTTGTGGTCCCTGCGCTACGGTATATTCGCGGCGGGGGCCCTGCTCATAGTGTTTGCCGCCATCCTGACCATCACCCTGACCAACAATTGGTGGTGGTTCGGATGCGTCGTGGCCGGTCTGCTGGCCGGAACCATCATTGGCCTAGCCACCGAATACTACACATCGTACAGCTACAATCCGACGAAGAAGGTTTCCCAGTCATCCCAGACCGGCGCGGCCACCGTCATCATCAGCGGAATAGCCACCGGAATGATGAGCACCCTCATCCCAGTCGTTTGCGTGTCCGTCGCCATACTCCTGGCCTACTGGTTTGCCGGGTTCTACGGGGTGGCCCTGGCCGGCGTCGGCCTCCTTTCCACCCTCGGAATCACCCTGGCCACCGATGCCTACGGTCCGGTGGCTGACAATGCCGGCGGCATCGCGGAACAGGCCAATCTGGAACCCCAGGTTCGGGAAAGGACCGACGCCCTCGACGCCCTGGGTAACACGACGGCTGCCACCGGCAAGGGTTTCGCCATCGGCTCCGCCGCATTGACCGCCCTCGCATTGCTGGCCGCCTACTCCGTCAACGCTGACCTGATTACCCTGGATGCTGACGGCAGGCTGGCCGCCGGAGGCGAGGGCATCAACGTTCTACGCCCGCAAATCCTGGTGGGCCTCGTCATCGGGGCTATGCTACCCTTCATTTTCTCGGCTCTCACCATGCAGGCGGTGGGCCGGGCCGCCCAGGGAATAGTGGATGAAGTCCGCCGCCAGTTCCGCGAAATCCCTGGTCTGATGGAAGGGACCGCCAAGCCCGATTCCGCCCGGTGCGTTGACATCAGCACCCGCAGCGCTTTGCGCGAGATGATTGTCCCCGGCATCATGGCGGTTCTCGCCCCCATCGCCACCGGATTCATCCTCGGGGAGGCTGCCCTGGCGGGAATGCTCATCGGATCGGTCGCTTCCGGTTTCATGCTGGCCATCATGATGGCCAGCGCCGGCGGGGCCTGGGACAACGCCAAGAAATACGTCGAGCTGGGCAACTTCGGAGGCAAGGGTTCGGACGCCCACAAGGCCGCCGTCGAGGGAGACGTCGTCGGCGACCCCTTCAAGGACACCTCCGGGCCTTCCTTGAACATCCTGCTCAAGCTCATGGCCATCGTATCCCTGGTTTTCGCCCCCGCCTTCGTCGCAGTAACCCCGTTGATCGACCTCCTGCTCGGCTAGCAACCCACCGAAGCTAGAACCACGACGGCCCGCTGAACTGCGGGCCGTCTCTCTTTGGGCCGGTTGCCGGTGAGGTTGAGGAACGAAGGTTTCCTCTTCAGGCCAGTTGTACGATCTGCGGGTACACCGCCCCCTTGTCAATCTCCAGCATCCCCAACGTCCCCAGGGACCCTGGCGAATGGCGCCGGCCCGGATAGGTGGGACTCCCCGGGTTCAGGAACAGGACCCCGCCATAGTGGCAGATAAGCTCCTCGTGGGTGTCCCCGAACAACAGGACATCCACCCGCTCCCCGAACCTCCTCTCCAGCCGGGCGGCGATATCCCCTTCGGGGAAAGCCAGCATCGTGCCATCGCCGCTCGTTGCAATCCCGGTCGAAGGCCATTGGATATCATGCACCATCCCGATCTTGACCCCTGCCACGGTTACCACCCGGGTTGTAAAGGCCAGCCGGTCCCCCGGTTCCGTGGGGTCTTCGTATCCCCGGACCGCCAGCACGGGAGCGACGGTTTCCAGGTAGTCCAGTACCCCCAGGCATTCCAGGTCGCCGCAATGCAGGATCAGGTCAGCGTCTCCAAGACCTCTCAGCACCGGCTCGGGCAGGTCCCGGCCGCTGCCGGCGGAATGGGTGTCGGATATGACGCCAATTTTCAACAGGCTTGTTCCCGCTAAGCCCCGCCGGAACCCGGCGCCAGTGCCTCCAGCGTCCGCATGATGGCGCTCTCGGACGAGCCGTGCGGGAACGCCACCACCGGTATGTCCGCGCCGGCGTCCCGGAACCCCTGCAGCTTTCGTCGGCAGGCGGAAGCGTCCCCCAGAACGGCGATGTTGTCCAGCATGTCCTCGGTAACCAGGGAGGCGGCCTTGGCCCTGTCACCCTCTGCCCAAGCCGCCCTGATGGCCTCGGCCTCGGATTCGTACCCGTAGCGGCAGAACAGGTTGAAGTAATACGTCCCCATTCCTCCGACGTAATAGGCCATGTGACCGCGAACATTGGCTTCGGCCCTTGCCAGTTCCTCCGGGTCGTCGGTGGCGTAGCAGAGGATTTGCGGCGCAACGGTGATCTGGTTGATCGACCGCCCGGACCCTTCCGCCGCTTCGCCGACCGCGCCTTTCATTTCCGACAGATGGCCCCGGTGCGTCCATACCGGCAGCCAGCCGTCGGCCAGTTGCCCGGTCAATTCCAGGTTCCGCGGCCCCAGGCTTGCCAGGAAAATCGGGACATTCTCCTGTACCGGGGAGGTCGCCATGCGGAAGCGGGCCAGTTGGAAGATTTTGCCCTGGTGGTTGACTCGGGAACCGGCCAGGGCCTGCTGGATGATCTCGATATACTCACGGGTCCGTTGCAGGGGGCGCTTGAATCCCACGCCGTGCCAGTCCTCGATGACAATTCGCCCGCTGGTGCCCAGTCCCAGGGTTGCCCGCCCTTTGGAGATCTGGTCCAGGGACGCGATGCTCTGCGCAATCATCGCCGGCGTCCGGCTGAACACGGTGACTATCCCTGTTCCCAGGCGGAGCCGTTCCGTATGGCAGGCCAGCATCGTAAGGATGGTGAAGGCGTCCCTCCCCCAGGATTCTCCCGTGAAAAAAGTGTCGTAACCCAGGGCCTCCGCCCTTTGCGCGACCGAAATCAATTCCTCGTCGGTTGAGTCCTGGCGGCTGCTGAAGGCGAGCCCGGTGCGTTCCGTTGGCATGTCCTTAACTTCTTTGACGTCCTGGCAAGAATTGGCCGGTGTTGCTTTCGGAGTGGCCCGTGATGAATCCCGTCGCGTGGACGGGACACCGGATCAGTTCCGGTTCTCCCACAAGCTGAAATAGTCCGGGGATTCGCTGGCCAGCGCTTCGGATAGTTCCATCTGGTTGACTTCCTGCAGCGCCTGGTTTTCCTGCCGCACCAGCCGTAGCAGGATATCCTTCCATTCCTCCATCCGCGGCTGGTCGGGAAAGGTGCCCAGCAATTCCTGGACGGAATCAATCAGCTTCTCGGAGTGCATGGCCAGAGCGCCCCCGCTGATGACGAACACCACAATCGACGGAACCTCCTCTTCATCCTCATAGTCGATGCCCAGCCGGTCCAGGATGCAGTTCATGGCCACTGCCCGGATCGTCTCCTCCAGCCGCAGGGGCAGGTTCATCAGGTGCGCGAAGGGAAACTGGTTCTCCTGGCGGGCCGTGAACGAAAACTCCTGCTCCAGCGTTTCGTAGAAGGGCTCTCCGAACACCTCCCCGCTTTCCAGCAGGGTCACCTCGGGAGTTCCCATCCTCAAATCAATGACCAGGAATTCCCTCAGATGAGGGAAGATGTATATCTGTATATCAGGATTCTCCCCCTCGGGAAGGTACCCCTTGAACATATCATCCATGGGAAGCCGCCCTCCTTTTCATCCCAACCTACAGCCAAATACCGACCTGTTAATGGCAAATGCCCCGGAAGTGATTGCCCCCTCCGGTTTCCGCATTTGCTTTCCAATGGCGGCCACTGTTCTCCTGCAGGGCGTCGGCATCGCCCGGGGATCTCACCTTGCTGCCGCTTTCAACCGCTAGAGCAGGCTTCCAATGTCTTCCAATTGCCGCGTCAGCCAATGCCGAATGTCCCCTTCCTGCACCTTCTTGGACAGCGCCGCCGCCCGGACCCGCCTCTCCTCGGAAGACATGGTAATCGCCTTGTAGAGGGCGTCCGTCGTACCTTCCACGTCCGTTGGCGCCACCGCCAGCGCCTCCCCGGCCATCTCGTTGTAGGCCCCGCTCGTCTCGGAAAGGACGACCACCCCGTCCCTGGTGTTTACCACCGGCCCTTCCTTGGCCACCAGGTTCATTCCGTCGATGATCGGATTCACGAGCAGCACATCGTACAGCTTCATCCCCGCAATGGCCTGGGTGTAGTTGTTCTCCATGAAAGGCCGGATCGGCTGCCATTCCTGCGTTCCGTGATTGTGATTGACCTGGTTGATCAGGCCTTCGATCTCCTCCATGTACCTCTGGTACTGCCGGATGTGGGTTCGGGACGGCACCAGGAAAGCCCAGAAAGTCACCTTCCCATGCAGCTCCGGGTGGCGGGAAAGAAGCAGGTCGTAGGCCCGGAACCCCCTGATTACGTTCTTGTTTGGCTCAGCCCGGTCAATGCGGACAATCGTTGCCTCGTTTAGGTAGGGTCGCAGCCGCCCTTCGTATTCCGTGGCTCTGGGAGAGTTGGCGATCCGCCGCACCTCCTCCACGTTTATCGACGTGGGATATACCCCCACCCGGGTGCGCTGGTCTTCCAACATCACCTCGTTCCTCGACCGGTCGACCTCCGCCGCCGGAAGGAACTCCTCAACCGAATCAAGGAAACTCTGCCGGTCCTGGGGGGTCTGAAAACCCACCATATCCGCGTGGCAAAGCGCCGCGCAGACGCTTCGCACCATGAACCTCGGCACCATCTGCCAGTACCGGGGGGTCGGCCAGGGAATGTGTACGTAGTGGTGGATCAGGGCGTCGGGAAGTTCCTTTCGGACCATCTCCGGCAGCAGGTACATGTGATAGTCCTGGACGACCACCACCGCCGGTTGGCCGCTCTCCCTGGCTTCCTCGATCACCTGCTTGGCGAACGCCTGGTTTACCGCAATGTACCCCGTCTCCCAGGCATTGTGGACGCTTGCGTCCACCGTCGGGTTGTAAGGAGGGTTCCACATATAGTGCTGCAGGAACCACAGCAGCGGGTTGCACACCACGTTGTAGTACTTGTGGTACACTCGCCGGGGCGTCACCACGTAGCGCAGGTCAATCTTGTGGTTGGGCAGCGGCGACTTGACCTTTGGCCCAGTTCCGTTATTGGAGACTGCCCGGTCTCCCTCCCCCATGGCGCTGGAGATCCAGGTGAACGGAGCGGTTTGTGCGAGCACATTCAGGGCGGTGACGATGTTTCCGCTGCCGCGGCGAGGTTCGGGACGGCCCCCCGGGGAAACATGGAATTCCACCGGGCCCCGGTTGCTGGCGACAATCAAAGACCGGCGCGCCAGTATCTCTTCGCACAGCTGATTCAAGTCAGCCATTCCCGTCCTCACTCGGACCCGGCGCCCGTATCGGTCCAGTGGTCGGTCACCCCGTGCTTCCGGGCCGCAACCCCACCGGTAAACGTCATTTGAACGCCCGTATCAGGACGCGTTCAATCCCTTCGTATCAAATTCAGATTATCCGCCGCCCATGGGGTTGTCAAGCAAATTCTGCGACCCGGCCCCCGGCACACCGGAGCCATACCATGCCGCCTTGGGGACAAGCCCTCCCGGTTCACCCCTCCCCCCCGACAGCCTCACTGCCGCCTATCGTCAGGTAGCGGCTTTCCCACTCCGGGCCAGGTTCAGGATAATGGCTGGCACCTCCGACAGGTTGGACACGGCGGCATCGGGGTCGCATTCCGGGGGGACCTCGTCGGGCCTTTCCGAGAATCCCTCGATCCACACTGCCCGCATCCCTACCTTCTTGGCGCCGAAGATGTCATGGACGAATTGGTCCCCGATATGCGCCGACTCCCCGGGCGCTGCATCCAGTAGGTCCAGGGTCGAGGTGAAGGGGATAGCCCCCGGCTTGCACTGCTGCAGTTCGTCCGAAAAGGTCAGGACGTCAAAGAATTCGATCATTCCGTGTTGCCGCAGGAACTCCCGGAACGTGACCCCCGGCGTCATCGCCGTGTTGGAGATCAACCCCATCCGAAATCCCCGTTCCTTCAGGCCGGCGAGAACGCCTTGGGCGGCTGGGTGCGGCTGGGGCGGCAGGTCCAGGAAGGCGTCGGAATAGACATGCTGTATCTCCCGGATAACATCCTCGTCCAGCCGGTCCGGCAGTCCCTCGTCGATGCCATGGATGAACTTCGACACCTGCTCCTGGAAGCTCAGGTCCAGGTGCTGTTCCCTGACTTGCCTGCAATAGAGGATGCAGTCCTGGTATGCCTGTCGAATCCGGTCCATGCCGTAAGATTCACCAACCCGGCGGAGGGCGGCATCCGTCCCCGTCAGGCGCATTTCGCTCCTCGTGCGCCCGCGCTCCGGCGTGTCCAGCAAAAGCGTCTGCCACAAATCGAACGTTACGGTGGTTAATTCACCCAACTTGCCCGTCCCCGCAGCTTCCTCGGTTCCCCCTGATAAGCGCTGCCCTAAATCGCCGGCCTTCTCCGGTGCCAATCCGTCGCCTGCTCGTAGGCGTGTGCGGCTCTCAACACCGTCGCCTCGTCAAACGCCCGTCCCGCCAGTTGCAGCCCGATGGGCAGCCCGTCCTGAGAAAATCCGCATGGCACTGAGATTGCCGGCGACCCCGTGATGTTGTACGGGCGGGTGTACTGGGTCAACGCCGCCGTTGTGCCGATGGACACCTCGCCCGCTTGGACCTCCTGGGCCAGGATTCGCGGTGCCGTCACCGGCTCCGTGGGGCCCGCCAGAAGGTCCACCGTCTCGAACAGCCGTCGGACCGCCTTGTTGAACTCCGACCTTCCCTGCTGCGCCTTGAGATAGTCCGCCGCTGAGACGAACAGCCCCGCCTCCAGCCGCAGCCGCACCGGCGGGTAGATTTTGTCCGCGTCGCGTTTCAGCAGGTCCCGGTGGTAGGCTGACGCCTCTGACATCAACACCGTCCCCGAAACCGCCTGGGCATACTCGAACATGGGAAAATCAACTTCCGAGACCCTCGCCCCCAACTCTTCCAGCAGCCCGACCGCCTCCCGGACCGTTTGACCCACCCCGGGGTCCAGGGGCGCGGTGAAATACTCCCTGGGAACGCCAATCCGCAGGCCTTCGATGTCCCCAGTCAGGGCCACCGCGTAGTCGGGGACCTCAACCCTGGCCGATCCCGGGTCCCCTGGGTCATGCCCCGCCACCGCGTTCATCACCAGGGCGGCGTCTTCCACAGTCCTTACCATCGGACCGGGATGGTCCATGCTCCACGACAGCGGTGTCAACCCGGAGCGGCTGACCAGCCCGTAGGTGGGCTTGAGGCCGACGATTCCGCACAGGGCCGCCGGAATCCTGACCGACCCTCCCGTATCGCTTCCCATCGCTATGGTGCATTGTCCCGCTGCGGGCGCTGATCCCGAGCCGCCGCTTGACCCCCCGGTGATTAGCTCCGGGTTCCAGGGATTGTGCATGTGCCCGTAGTCCGCGTTTTCTCCGGTGGGTCCGTAGGCGAACGGATGCATGTTCAGCTTGCCCAGCAGGATCGCTCCCGCCAGGTGAAACCTGGCTGCCACGGTGCAGTCCCGCTCCGGCAGGTAGTTGTCGAAAATTCGGGAACCGGAAGTCGTCCTGACCCCGGCCGTGTTGTACAGGTCCTTCAACCCAACCGGGATGCCGTGCAACGGCCCCCGGTAGTTGCCCCTGATGATCTCGGCCTCTGCCCTTCTCGCCGACGCCCTGGCCTCCTCCGCCAGCAGAGTGATGAACGAGTTGAGGACGCCTTCGGTGGCGCCGATGCGTTCCAAGTGGGCGTCAATCACTTCCACCGGGGAAATTTCCCGGTTCTGAATCAGGGGGGCCAGTTGTCCGGCGCTGGCGTAGCAAAGTTCGAGGCTGTCCATATCCCTCACCCCTCCCGGTTGGCAATGAACGCCATGTCCGGCTCAGCGTTGCTGGTGTCCATCTCCCGGAGCGCGGCCATTCCCCGCAGGGCATTCTCAACATAAGGGAACAGCTCTTCCATGTGGGGGTCCTCGGTATTCAGCCCTGCCTCTCCCGCCAGGTACAGGAACGTCTCCCAGGATATCTGGTTCGGTTCGGCCATCGTTCCTCCGCATCAACGCCGTGCATTACCCTTTGCCGGAAGGGTGCCCCTTGCAGGGCCGTCACCCTCTCCTTCAATTATTGCCGACCCTTCAAATCATCGCAACCGCCCCTCCCTCATCAGGCTATGCCTCCGCGCCAATTGATATACTCGGAAGACTCCGCCGCTCCGCGTCGGTCCATGCCCGCCTCACCGGAGAAGATGATGCCGTGATTTGCTCATACTGCAGGACATCCGTCCCTTCCGGGGCAAGTTACTGCCCAATGTGCGGCTCCCCGCAGTCCGTCTTCCCGGGCAGTCCGCCCGCCCCCGGGAGCGGTGCATCTTGGGGCTTGATGTGGTTGGGGATCGGATTGTTCATCGTGTTGGTTGCCGGCCTGTCTATTGCGGCGGCTATTGTTCTCGTTCTGGGCGAAGACAATCTGGCGTGGGGGGCGGTCTTGGGCAGCCTCGCCCTCGGGTTGGTCATGCTGGGAACCTCCGGGTTCATTGCCGGGGCGGGGCAAGGGTTTGCCCTTCGTCCTTTGGGACTCTCCGGCTCTGTGGCCTCGCCGGTCCGGGCTTTCTTCTGTGGCGGTTTGGCATTGGGCGGTAGCTTGGGGTTCACTGCGGCCTACTCCTGGATAGTCACCACCCTGGACATTGCCGTACTGGTACCGCCGGACATACCTCTCGAGTTGGTCCTCCCTGGCCCGGCCGCGCTCCTGACCATCGCCGCCTTGGCCTGCTGGACCCCCCTCACCGAGGAAGTGTTCTTCCGTGGATTCGTCTTCGGCGGGTTGGCGGAACGGTTCGGGTTTGTTTGGGCTTCCATCGCCAGCGCGGCCGTGTTCAGCCTCTTCCATGCCGATCCTGGCGTGTTGCTCCCCATATTTGTTACCGGCCTCTTGCTGGCATGGCTCTACCGGCAGACCCGCTCCCTCTGGCCCGCGGTGGCGGCCCACGCTGCCCAGAACGGCATCGCCCTGTCCGCCACGGTTTGGTTATAGTAGACAACCTCAACGCCGTCGTTTACATTTTCGCTACCATCCCCGGTGCCATATACATCATGGGAACGCGCCGGGCCGGGAAGGCGGGCGTTCAGACTTGGTAACTCGCCCGATTGATTTTGGAAAGCAGGTCAATTGATGAAGCGAGACCGCATCAGGGAGACCTTTCAGAGAATCCGGGATGAAGACCGGCCCGGGCTGATTCTGTTCATTACCCCCGGCTACCCGGACTGGGATGCGACCCGCGAGTTGGTCCCTGCCCTTGTCGAGGCCGGTGCCGATGCCATTGAGCTGAGCATTCCCTTCAGCGACCCGCTGGCCGACGGCCCCGTAATCCAGGAGTCTACCTTCCTGGCGTTGGAACGGGGCGTAACCCCTCCCGATTGCTTGGAGTTGGTGTCCGATTTGCGGGACCAGGTGCCTGACACTCCCCTGGTCCTAATGACCTACTACAACCTCATCCTGAGCTATGGAATTGGGCGTTTCGCTTCTGACGCCTCCGCGGCCGGCGTGGACGGTTTGATTGGAGTGGACATCCCCATTAGCGAGATCCGTCCGTTGGAAGAGGTGTGCCGGCCCGAAGGCATCCACCTCGTCCCTCTCCTTGCCCCTACCAGCACCGAAGCCAGCGTCGAGGACTCCGCCCGGAGTGCCACTGGGTTCATCTATTGCGTGAGTTTGACCGGGGTTACCGGCGAACGCGACCAGGTATCCGACCGGAGTTTCGATCTGCTCGACCGGGTTCGTTCCTACTCTCAGGTTCCTCTGGCTGTGGGGTTTGGCATCTCCCGCCGTGAGCATGTCGAAGCCGTCTGCCGCCATGCTGACGCCGCGGTGGTCGGTAGCGCCCTTGTTCGGGTGATGCTAGAATCGCCCCGGGAACACTTGGTATCCCGGGCCGTCAAGTTGTGCCGGGAGTTGGCTGGCCGGGGATGATGGCTGGCTGGGTGTACGCCGGCGGCCGGGCCGGATAACGCCAGTTCTATTGGGAGGCGCCGAACAACGATGGCAGCTTGTGTCGGAATCAGGGGAGCGACCAGGGTTGACGAGAACACCGACGTCGCCATCTATGCCGCTACCCGCGAATTGCTGACGGATGTCATCGAAGCCAACAGTTTGGAGGAGGACAACGTCGCGGCGGTCTACTTCACTGTTACCCCGGACCTGAACGCGGCATTCCCTGCCGCTGCGGCCCGCCAGCTGGGCTGGAACAGCACCGCCCTCATGTGCGCTACCGAAATCCCCGTCCCGGGCAGTCTCTCCCGCTGTGTCCGGATCATGGTCCTGTACAACACCGAAAAGTCCAAGCAGGACATCGTGAACGTCTATCTCCACGGCACCGAGACCCTCCGCATGCACGGCCTCGACGCGACCCCGTCATAACCCCCAGCGGTCTCTTCCTACCGGCGTCCTACTCCTCCTCCACCAACCCCTGGGCGTACTCCAGCAGCTCCCTCTCCCGCTCCTCACCAACATTCCTGTTTTCCAGGAACAGCTTCAAGGCCTGCATCGGCTGAAGACCTTCAGCCTCGTTTCCGGCCAGCCTCGTCCTTCTCTCCCCCGTCACTTCCCGGTTGATGGCCGCTATGAAGTGGGATCCTGCGAGGGATTGGCGCAGTTCATGTTCCCTTAGCAGCGGCGCAGCTTCCGGCGGCAGCGAAATTCGTACCCGCACAACCGCATCTTCCGTGCTCGTGGACTCAATCTTTCGGAGAGTGGTTCCCGTTGGGTCCGGGTCTCCTGGCTCAATCTTCACATCGACCGTTGCGAATTTCCGCGCCTGGACATCGTGGAACTGGAAGTCAACCACCCTCTCTCCTTGGGGGAGATCCGGGTCCAGGTCAATCACACAGAACCCTTTTTGGTCGCCTTCTTCGCTGAAATCGACTCGTTGCAGGCTCCCCGAGTAGACCACCATGGGTGGGTCCCGTCTCAATACCTGGTACTTGTGGATATGCCCCAGCGCCACGTATTCCAGTTGGGGTCGGTGAACGGTGCTGACCAGCAACGTGTGGTCTTGGCCAAGCATCATGGACCGCTCCGTACCAACAACGGCCCCATTCATGGTGGCATGGGCCGTGAGGATTGCCGGCACCATCGGGTCAAGGTCGTCCACCCGGTCATAGATGGCCCGGGTCAACCTGTCCTCCATCATCTCTCGGACTTCGTCTATGGATAGGCCCCGGGTGTCCTCCCTGCTCAGGATCGCGCCCCGCCGTGGCCAGGGCACGGCCACTATCTGGAGCGGCCCGCTGCGGGTGGCTACGGTAGTCGTCTCCAGCCTGTCCCCTACGTACACGTTCGGAACATCAAGGACCGGAAATATCTCGACCGCGGTCGCCCTGCTGGCCGCGTTGGGAAGGTCGTGATTGCCAACTAGCAGGAACGTGGGTATTCCCGCCTCGGAGAGGGTTCTGAGCCTGCGGGCGAACTCCCGCTGGTGTGTCTGCGAGGGGTCTCTGCCCTTGTAAATGTCTCCTGCGAACAGCACGAGATCCGCTTGGTTATGAAGAGCGTAGCTCACTACTTCATCCAGGGCCCCCAGGAAATCCAACAGTCGTGTGGATAGTCCCGTGGCCGGGTCTATGGTGCCGTAGTTTTCCACGCCCAGATGAAGATCGGATGTATGAACAATGCGCATCGGTGTTCCTTGTCGTCTCCTGGATCCGGGGTCGATCCTCGGGAATCAGCGTGCTTGCAGCCGAATATACAGAACTTCTGCCGGTTTGGTAAGCTGACTTGGGCGGGCTGCACAGCCCGGCCCGCGTTGACAAGAATTCATTGCCTGCCTAGAATCGAAAATCGACGAGCCCGACACAACGAAAACTTAGGTAATCAATTGCTATGACGTTGATGCGGCAGCTGTTTTCCCTTCAGGAATTGGACTTGGCTCTGGACAGTGTGCGGAGCCGGAAAGCCCGGGCCGAAGAAGAGTTGGAAACCAGGTTGACCCTTGGCAAGATCGAGCAAGGCATCGAGGAAGAGCAGGCCAATCTGGAGGAGGTGCAGGCCGCCCATCGAAACCACCAGTTGGAAGCGGAAACCCTCCGGGAGCGCGTCAGCCACCTGGAAACCCAGTTGTTTGGCGATACCGCCAATCCCAGGGACTTGGAGGTCCTGCAGCTGGAAGTCAACAACGTGAGGGCCCAGGTTGACCAGAAGGACTTGCAGCTTCTCGAACTCTCCGTTAGGGCGGACGATACCCGCCGTCGGATTACCGCGTTGCAGGAAGAATTGACCGAGGCTAGGGATTCCTGGGAACTGCGTCAGGCTGAACTCCTGGAAGAAGTAGCTGTCTTAACTGAGGAGGAAACCGGCTTGGCGGCCCAGCGCACCGAGCTGGTCCAGACTCTTGATCAAGCCGAGGTCATGAGGTACGACACCCTGCGCCGCAGCAAGGGAGGCACCGCCGTCGCCAAAGTGGAGCGCGGTTTGTGCCAGGGTTGCCGGATGTCCCTCCCCACCCAGCATTTGCAGCGGGTCCGTTCCGGCCGCTACACGGTCACCTGTAGCAGTTGCGGAAGGATGCTCTTTCCAGGATAGAGCCCTAAAAGCGGCACTCTCTCAACCACTATTCCGATCCCCTTTCAGTTCTCGTGTCCCCGTGGCTGATAAATACGGGACTGAAATTTTTACTTTTCTCAAATTTCTTTGACCCGTTCTTCCCCCTGTGCTAAAGTCGCTGGCGGGGAGTCGGCGGGATCAGGTGGCCGCCGTCCCGTGGGGCCGGGATACCGGTCTCGCGAGAGGGAGGAAAGTCCGGGCTCCACCGGACAGGGTGCTGGGTAACTCCCAGGCTTCCGACGCGGTCGGAAGACGGAAAGTGGCACAGAAACATACCGCCTCCAGTTCGAACTGAGGATGGGACAGGGGCTTACTCGAGCAACGGCGGGGACTGGCGGTAAGGGTGAAATCGGACGGTAAGAGCGTCCGGCCGTTGGCGGCGACGCCGCGGCGGCCAAACCCCACCTGGAGCAAGGCCGAATAGAGGGGCTATGGGTGTCCGGCCCGCCCCCGGGTTGGCTGCTCGACCCCGATGGCAACATCGTACCCCTTTGGTGGTTTCCGCCGCCCTGAAGGATGGCGGAGGGCTAGATAGATGGTCACCACCCCGGCTCCGCGAGGGGGCGGGGGTTACAGAACCCGGCTTATAGGTCTCGCCGGCTCCCTATTTTGTCAACTGGTCCTTTTGCATAGTATTGGCGGAGTCCAGCGCGCCCGCCGGGTTTGGCTCTGGTAGATTCGGACCCGGCGCAGGCCGCCCTCATTTCCAATGTATAGGCGTCCGCGCATCATGGAGGAACAATTATGGTCCGCACCAACCGAACCAAGGCAAAACTCCTGGCTGGCGAAGTGGCCCTGGGAGCCAACCTGAACTTCTACGCCCCCATCATCGCCGAGCTTTACGGCGTGATGGGGTTCGACTGGATTTGGATTGACTGCGAGCATGGTTCGTCCAATGACTCCGAGTCCGAAAACGTCATCCGGGCTGCGGAACTGTACGATCTCACTCCCATCGTGCGGGTTCCCAATGCCGACCCATCGACCCTTCTCCGGTTCCTGGATCGTGGCGCCCAGGGGCTAATCGTTCCCCACATTTCCACAAAGGAGGAGGCCGAGGCCGTCGCCCGCGCCTCTCATTACCATCCCATGGGCGACCGCAGCAGTGCCACCGGCGGCCGCACCAACCGCCTGGGCAGCGGCCTTTCCCCGGCCCAATACTACGAAGCCGCCAACCGGGAAACCCTCATCATCACTATGATTGAAACTCCCGAGGCGGTGGACAACGCCCGCGACATCGCCTCCGTCCCCGGGGTTGACGCCATCTTGGTTGGCAGCAGTGACCTCACCCAGGCTATGGGGATGCCCGGTCCCGCCGAAGTCGACGCCGCCATAGACCGCGTAATTGCCGCGGCCAAGGCTGCCGGTAAGGTGGTTGGCGTGGCCGGAGCTGGAATGACCGTTACCAACCTGGATCGTTACAAGCACTTTGCCTCTCAAGGTGTCCAGCTGCTGTCCGCCGGAGTCCAGGACTTCATCCGGCAAAGCGGCGGCGAGTTCCTTGCAGCCCTCCGCTAGGAGGGTTTGTTAGGAGGGCTTGTTAAGAGACTTTGGTTAGAAGCCTTTGTTTCGCTCCGCCCCGGCCTTGAAAGTGCTTTTCGGCGGCGGAGCCCTTCTCCCTACCCTTGGGACGAGAAGGCCACACTCACCGCAGTCGTTCAACCCGCCCCTGTCGAGGAACGTTCAGCCCTCATCGAGGTCTTATTCTGTTGAGTCCGGTTGGCGCTGTGATATAATTCCGGCGCATTCCCGAAGGCCATCGGTGTACCGTCCATGATCGAAGATTACCTGCGCCAGTACGGTCTTATCGCCATTTTTGGCGTGTTGGCCATTCTGGTACCGGCAGGTATGCTCCTCTTATCTCTGTTGGCCTCCAGGGTGGGGCTCCGTCCCAGCAACCCTACCACGGTAAAGTCCGAAACCTACGAATGCGGCGTGGAGGCTCTCGGAGGGCCCTGGAACCAGTTCAACTTCCGCTATTACATGTTCGCCATCCTGTTCGTAATCTTCGATGTGGAGGTAGTCTTCCTCTACCCTTGGGCAACCAAATTCCTCAAGCTCGAGTTGTTCGCCTTGATTGAGATGGCCGTATTCGTGCTGATTCTGCTTGCTGGCTGGGCATACGCTTGGCGGAAGAAAGACCTGGAGTGGCGGAGCTAGGCTCGCCAACGCCTGTCTTAATGGTTGACTTGACCTACAATTCGGAGCCCTTGCAGTCCCGCACCTGGGACATCGACCGCGCCGAAGGCCAATCCGTCTCGGACCTTATCGCCGCTTCTACGGCTCCCCTGGAAGTGCCATTCATCGAGGTCCCCGACGATCTCAAGGGCAACCTCGTGGTTACTTCCATCGACGCCTTGGTCAACTGGGGCAGGAAATCGGCCCTGTGGCCAGTGGCCTTCGGTCTCGCCTGCTGCGCCTTTGAGATGATGGCCACGGCCATGGGACGCTTCGACATCGCCAGGTTCGGGATGGAAGCCTTTCGTGCCTCCCCGCGCCAGGCCGACCTGATGATCGTAGCCGGCACCGTTACCTGGAAGATGGCCGTCCCCATCAAGCGCATATACGACCAGATGGCCGATCCCAAGTGGGTAATATCAATGGGAGTCTGCGCCACCAGCGGCGGGCCTTACTTCGGTTCGTACAGCGTCGTTCCCGGGGTGGACCATATCATCCCCGTCGACGTATATGTCCCCGGATGCCCACCCCGGCCTGATGCCCTGCTTTACGGGATCATGGAGCTCCACGAGAAAATCAAGAAGCAGCAAAACCTGGCCCGTCGGACCGGGAACAGTGGTTCCTGATGACTATTGCTGCCCTTTCCGGCGAACATCTCCACCAGCGCCTGTCCGAACTATCCCCAGCTCCGGTGGAAGCCTCGGACGTCGGAGCCGTGTGGGTGCCCCCGCAAAGGATTAGCGACGTGGCCAGGTTCCTTCGGGACGACCCTGACCTGGATTTTCAGTTCCTCAACTCCATCAGCGCCGTCGATTTCGTCGATCACTTCCAGGTCGTATACCATCTGACGTCCTTGTCCTTGGAGCACACCGGCGTTGTCAGGACCAAACTTTACGGTCGGGACGATTTGACGCTTCCCTCGGTCTACAACATCTGGCGCGGGGCCGATTTCCAGGAAAGGGAAATCTGGGACTTGATGGGAATCAGGTTTGACGGCCATCCCAACATGAAGCGCATTCTGTTGTGGGAGGGCTTCGAAGGCCATCCTCTGCGTAAGGACTACCTTTAGCTTGCCTCTGAAAGCCGGGCGTTTCGACTTCCGATTATCCTGATGAACCTTCTTCCCCCAACAACCTCCGGGCCGACAACCCCATGACCATCCGAACCGAACCCATGACGGTCAACGTCGGGCCTCAACACCCCAGCACTCACGGGGTGTTCCGGTTGCGCATCACCTTCGACGGGGAAGAGATTCTCGAAGTGGAGCCCGTCCTCGGTTACCTGCACCGGGGAACGGAAAAGCTCGCCGAGGAGCGCAACTACGTCCAGGTCGTCACCCTCACCGACCGGCTGGACTACACCTCTTCCATGATCAACAACCAGGCTTACTGCTTGGCGGTGGAAAAGCTGCTCGGTGTGGAACCTCCGCCCAGGGCCAAATTCCTCAGGACCCTGGTTGCCGAACTGCAGCGTATCGCCAGCCATCTTGTGGCGGTGGGGTTCTTCATCCAGGAGTTAGGCGCCTTCGGCACCCCCTTGATGTATACCTTCCGCAGCCGCGAGCGCATCCTTGACCTCTTCGAAATGCTATGCGGAGCACGTATAACGGTTAGCTACATGCGTCCCAGCGGAGTGTTCTCCGACGCTCCCCCGGATTTCTGGCCTGCGCTGGCCCGGTTCCTTGATGACTTCCGCGGGGAGTTTGAAGAGCTGGAACAACTGCTGCTGGAGAATGAAATCCTGATGGCCCGTACCCGGGGAGTTAGCCCGCTGCCCGCTGGATTAGCGATCAACTCCTCGGTCTCCGGCCCGGTCCTGCGCGCGGCGGGCGTTCCGTGGGACTGGCGCAAGATGGACCCCTATGACGCCTACGATCAGGTGGAGTTTGATGTCCCGGTAGGCACTCAGTCCGACAACTACGACCGCTTTTGGGTCAGGATGCAGGAGATACATCAGAGTCTTCGCATAATTGACCAATGCGTCGAGCGGATCGAGCCCGGCCCCGTGCGTTTGTCCGGCCTTCCCTTGGTGGTGCGCCCCGAACCGGGCGCCGAGGCTTACGGCCGGGTGGAAGCCTCGAAGGGTGAATTGGGGTTCTACCTCGTCAGTGACGGGGGCATTTCTCCTTATCGCTGCAAGATTCGCTCCCCTTCCCTGATTAACCTGACCGTGACCGAACACCTTTTGGTGGGATGGAAACTGGCCGACATGATCGTCTCGCTGGGCAGCGTAGACATCAACATGGGTGAGGTTGACCGGTGAGTTGTCGTCTGTCCAGCGACAACATCCTGTTTGAGAACGCCCTGTACCGGGCGGTCTATGACGTGGCCGGCATCTTCTTGCCCTGCTGGCTGGCCTACGTGGCCGCAGGCCTCGTGATGATGCTCATCCTCGTCAACGGCGTGTTGCTGGGAGCGGCTGTCGTTACCTGGCTGGAACGCCGGGTGTTGGGACGGCTGCAGAACCGGGTGGGTCCCAATCGGTGGGGTCCTTTCGGCATCCTCCAGCCCATCGCCGACCTTGCCAAGTTGCTCACCAAGGAAGACCTGGTTCCGGCGGGAGCCGACCGGCTGGTGTTCAACCTGGTGCCGTTGGTAATGATGGCTCCCCTGCTGTTGATGACAGCCGTGATCCCCTTCAACAGGAACACCGCTCTCGCCGACCTGAACGTCGGTGTGCTGTTCATTCTCGCCGTCAGTTCCCTGAGCACCCTGGCCGTTCTCATGGCCGGCTGGTCCTCCAACAACCGCTACGCCTTGTTCGGCGCCGCCCGGTCGGTGGCTGTGCTCATCAGTTATGAGATCCCGGTGGTGTTGTCGCTCCTCGGCGTGGTAATCGTGGCCGGTTCCATGTCGTTGGGAGACATCGTTGGCGCACAAACGGTGCCCTTCCTCCTGGTGCAGCCCTTGGCGCTGTTTGTTTTCCTGGCGGGAATGTCGGCGGAATTGAACCGGACGCCCTTTGACGTGGCGGAAGCCGAGTCCGAGATTATCGCCGGCTACCATACCGAGTACAGCGGGATTAAGTTCGCCTTGATTTTCGCCGCGGAAACCGGAGCAATGATCGTGGTGTCCGCCACCATCTGCACCCTCTTCCTGGGCGGCTGGTACGGCCCCTTCCCCAGCTATCTGGGTTGGCTCTGGTTCCTGCTCAAGACCCTTCTCATCATCTTTGTTTTCATTTGGATCAGGGCCACCTACCCCCGGCTGAGGGTCGACCAGATAATGGCGTTTTCCTGGAAGTTCCTGCTTCCGCTGAGCCTGATTAACCTGGCTGCCACCGCAATCGAGGTATATTTCCTGCGCGGCCCCGACGGAGCCCTATCCAGCGGCGATCTCTGGCTGATGGCCGGGATCAACCTCGTTCTCGCGGCTGTCTGCATCTTCGTTTTCGGGGACATTGTGCGGGTTAGGTCTCGCCGGGGACGCCGACCGGAGGGTACGGTTCAGTCGGCTGTTCCGGGCGCGGCTCAAGCCGGTCGGGAGGTGAGTTAAGTGTACGGCATGGGAATGGCTCGGGGGTTGTTGGTGACCCTCCGCAACTTGACGAAAAGACCCTTCACGGTTGCCTATCCGGAGCAGCGGCTGGAGCAGCATCCCCGGTTTCGCGGAGAGGAGTTCGTCTGGTACGAGGAGCGCTGCACCGGCTGTGCATCATGCGCCAAGTATTGTCCGCTCGGAATAATCAAGATCGTCACAGAACCCAGCGGGACCGCTCCCAAGCAGGGAGACAAGTACCGGCTGGAAGTGTTCGACATCGAGATTCAGCGTTGCATGTTTTGCGGGCTTTGCGTGGAGGCTTGTCCCTACGATTGTCTCTACATGGGCAGCGGTTTTGAGCAGGGCAAGTACAGCCGCAAGGACATGGTGATCCACGTAGAACAATTGAGGGATTCCGACAAGCATCCCAGCACCTACTTCCGCCCCCAGTTGGAAGCATCGGGATATAACCCCAGGGGAGGGCGCCCCTTGAACTGGAAGGAGGTTGGCCGGGAGGGGTGGCGCTGGCACCTCCGGGAGAAAACCGGCCAGCGGCTCGAAAATCTTCCTTCCGCTTCAGACCCCGGCCCGGGGGACGTGAGCTAAGTGCTTTTCCAGGACGTAGTTTTCTGGGTGCTGTCCGTGGTGGCGGTCGCCGGAGCCGTCGGGGTGGTTCTGGTCCGGGATTTGTTCCGGGCGGCGCTTTTGCTTGCGTTGGTGTTCGTGACGGTGGCCGGGTTTTTCGTTTTGATGAGCGCCGAGTTCCTGGCCACAGTGCAGGTCCTGATCTACGTCGGCGCCATCTCCATCCTGTTCGTTTTCGCCGTGATGTTGACCCGCGACGTCCGCCGCGGCAACCTGCCCAACCGTCTCCAGATTCCCGCCGTCGTTCTCCCTACTTTGTTGCTTGCCGCTATGGTGGTCACCATCCTGGCCACGGACTGGCAGTTCATCCCGGAGAACGCCCGGGAAAAGACGGACTTGGTGCAGACTCAGTCGGTCAGCGTAGTTTCCCAGGCGGACCTGGAAGGGGCTGGTTTCGCTTCACAGGAAGAAGCCCTCGATGCCCAGGGAGCCGGGCTGGCCGACCTGCTGGTTGGAGACTTCGTTTTGGCTTTTGAAGCGGTTTCGGTGTTGCTCCTAGCCGCTCTCATCGGGGCGCTTGCGTTGGCGCGCGGGCGCCAGGGAGCCTAGCCGTGTCCCTGGAATCAATGCTCATTGTCGCCGCGGTGCTCTTTTGCATCGGGCTTTACGGTGCGCTGGCCCGGAGCAACGTCATTGCCGTCCTGATGTCCATCGAGCTGATGTTCAACGGGGTCAATCTTACCTTTGTCGCGATGGGGCGTTACCTTGCGCCCCAGGCCCTCCAGGACACCATCGCCAGCGTTCTGACCGGCCAGGTGTTCGCCGTCTTTGTAATATCCGTGGCCGCCGCCGAGATCGCCCTCGGGCTCGGGATAGTGTTCGCCATGTACCGCAGCAGCCAGTCGGTCAGCCTGACCGACGCCGCCAGGTTGAGACACTAACATGCCCGGGAAGGGCTGCATTCAGGTGTCGAAGCCGGGCAGAAACCAT
Organism: Dehalococcoidia bacterium; assembly: GCA_965203675.1. Taxonomy (GTDB): domain Bacteria; phylum Chloroflexota; class Dehalococcoidia; order Lucifugimonadales; family UBA3495; genus CATOSK01. Next base: position 1,113,709 of record CBDBDE010000002.1, read on the forward strand.
GGCTCTGCCCTGCTGGGGGCTGCCACTTCCGTGGACGACCGGTTCGGGCTGCGGGTCGGACTTTAGAATATGTGGGTCGAATTTAAGCGGGTTCCCAACCTGATGATGGCCGAAATGTGGAAAGACGTCCTGGAAGGGGAAGGCTTGCCGGCGCGCATTCTTCCCGAAGGGGACATCCGGGACTGGGCGGAACTCGTGCCTTTCCGCGTCTACGTGCCCAAAGGACGGGAACACGTGGCCGAAGAGATATTGAGGAAGCTGTAGATGATCGCCGAGTGGGTCGTCTGGCTCATCTTCCTCCTTCCACTGGCCTCATTCGCCATCATCTCGCTGGTCATAAGGCCCTTCCTCGACCGTTTCTCTCTTTTCAGCGGACTTCTCCTGTCCGGCAGCCTGCTGGTCTCGTTTCTGATCTCGGTCTGGTTGCTGTGGCAGAACGCCCACGGCGTGCATCTGGAGTACGAACCGCACCTGTGGCTGGACCTGGGGAACTCCAGCATCTCCTTCGGCCTGCTTCTGGACCCGGTTACCGCGGTGATGCTGGTCGTCGTGACCGGAATCAGCCTCCTGGTCCAGGTCTATTCGCTGGGGTACATGAAAGGCGACCCCGGCTTTTCCCGATATTTCGCCTATATGGCCCTGTTCACCGCCTCGATGCTGGGACTAACCCTGGCCAGCAACATCGTCCAGCTCTACTTCTTCTGGGAGCTGGTTGGCATCTCTTCCTATCTGCTCATCGGATTCTGGCACCATCGTCCGGCGGCCGCCGCCGCCGCCAAGAAGGCGTTCATCATCACCCGCATCGGCGACGTTGGGTTTCTGATAGCGATCATCTACCTGTTCGTCCAGGGGGACGAATTCGCCGCCGCCGGGATGAACTCGCTGCATATCCCCCACATCCTCGAAGCCGCCGCGGTGAGTGGGGTTGGCTTCGGGGTCTATTCCCTGCCCCTGGTGGCCCTGGGCATCTTCGCCGGAGCCGCCGGCAAGTCAGGCCAGTTCCCCTTCCATACCTGGCTACCGGACGCGATGGAGGGCCCAACGCCCGTCAGCGCGCTTATTCACGCCGCAACGATGGTTGCCGCCGGCGTTTTCCTCGTCGCCCGGTTTTACCCCTTGTTCGAAGCGTCGCGGGAGGTCATGACCGTGGTTGCTCTTGTGGGGGCGTTCACCGCCTTCATGGCCGCAACCATGGGGCTGGTGATGAACGACATCAAGCGGGTTATGGCCTACTCCACTGTCAGCCAATTGGGCTACATGATGGCGGCCCTGGGGGTGGGCGCGTTCCCCGCCGCCCTGTTCCACCTCTTCACCCACGCCTTCTTCAAGGCCCTCTTGTTCCTGGGAGCCGGCAGCGTCAACCACGCCGCTGGCACTTTCAACATGCGTTACATGGGCGGCCTGGCCCGCCAGATGCCCTGGACCTACGCAGCCACGCTGGTCGGCGCGCTGAGCCTCGTGGGAGTGGTCCCCTTTGCAGGTTTCTGGAGCAAGGACGAGATCATCGCCGGAGCGTCACTGGCGGGGAATGTCATTGACCCCGGGCTGGGGATGGTCGTCTACGCCCTGCTGTTGGCCGGCGTCTTCCTCACCGGACTGTATACCTTCCGTATGATTTACCTCACCTTCCACGGCCGGTTCCGCGGCGGCGGCGTCCAGGAGTTGCTGGACGCCAGGCAAACCGGCCAACCGCCTCCGTCCGGGGTGTCGGAGCATGTGCATCTCGCCGAGTCCCCGGCCGTCATGGTGGTGCCGTTGGCGATACTCGGGTTTGCCGCGGTGGTCGTCGGTTACCTAGTCAATCCCCAGTGGGTTGAAAGCTTCCTGATGATTCCCAAGCATTGGATCACGGAGTACATGGCGGAAGCTCTCGTTTTCGGTCACCCCGAGTTGCACGATTTCGACATCCGAACAGCGGCGATTTCCACGGCGGTGGCGTTGGCCGGTATCGCGGTGGCATCCCTCCTTTACATAAGAGTCACCCGGTCGATTGAAGGCGATCTCAGGGAGCCCATGGAGCGTGGAGGGGTCCTCCACAACTTGGTCTCCCAGAAATACTACATGGACGCCCTGTATGAAGCCCTGCTGGTCCGAAGAGTCTTTTACGGGTGGTTTGTCGCAGCGACGGACTGGATCGACCGGAATATCGTGGATGGTCTGGTTGATTTGGCTGGCAGCGCCACCCGTTCCGTGGGCCGGATGACCGCCCAATTCCAGACCGGGCAGGTCCAGTTCTACGGCGCCTTCCTCCTGATGGGCGTCATTGTCATCGTCGTCGGATACTTCGTTTTCGGCCGGCCGGGACCGGGTTCGCCGTGATTGTCCAGTTCAGCGGTCTGATGACCGCCACCGTCTTCCTGCCCGCCCTCGGAGCGCTGGCGATTTTGTTCCTCTTGCGCGAGGACTCCGCCGTCCGCCGGTTCGCCGCGGTGGTGGCTCTGGGAGATCTCCTGCTGGCCGGATACGTCTTCGCTGTCAACCTCCCCGGCGGTGAGACCACCCGTTCATTGCTCACGGACCGGGTGGACTGGATCGTCACCGACAAGTTCGCCGCCAGTTATTTCCTCCATGCCGACGGGTTGAGCGCCCCCCTGATTCTCCTCACCGGGATGCTGGGCCTCTGCGCCGTCCTGGTTTCGTGGAGCGTCAACGTCCGGGTCAAGGAGTATTTCGTTTGGCTGCTGGTCCTTCAAACCGCCGTGATGGGGGTGTTCGCCGCCAACGACCTGTTGCTGTTCTTCCTTTTCTGGGAGCTGGAACTCGTCCCCATGTACATGCTGATCTCCACTTGGGGGACGGGACGCCGGGAATACTCGGCGATGAAGTTTCTGATATTTACCATCCTGGGCAGTGCGGCCATGCTGGTGGCGATAGTCGCGGTGTTCATCAACTTCGAACCCGCTCATCTGTGGCTGGCAACTCCCCCGGGTTCCCTCCAGGCCGCCGGATCGCTGGCGGTCCCTATGGCGGCCGTCTTCTGGCTGTTCTTCATAGCTTTCGCCATCAAGCTGCCGGTCTGGCCGGTCCACACCTGGCTTCCCGATGCCCACACCGATGCTCCCACTGCCGCCAGCGTCATGCTGGCCGGAGTGATGCTGAAAATGGGCGGTTACGGCCTTCTCCGCATCAACGCCGGGCTGTTTCCCGAGCACACGGCCGAGTTCGCCTGGTTTCTGATGCTGCTGGGGGTGATCAGCGTTCTCTATGGCGCGGTGGTCACTCTCCGCCAGACCGACCTGAAGCGGTTGATTGCATATTCCAGCGTCAGCCACATGGGGCTGGTGCTCTGCGGCGTCGCCTCGGTGGGCATAACTTCCGGCGAGTTGAGCCCGGCCGGGTTGAATGGAGCGGCGATGCAGCTCTTCACCCACGGCACCATCACTGGGCTGCTCTTTGTTTGCGTGGGCTTGGTTTACGAGCGCACCCACACCCGATACATTCCCGACCTCGGGGGCCTCGCCAACCGTATGCCCCGGGTCACCATCGCCTTCCTCATCGCCGGGTTCGCCTCCCTGGGCCTACCCGGGTTGAGCGGCTTCGTGTCGGAAATCCTGGTGTTCTTCGGCGCCTTTGCCGCCTTCCCCTGGATGACCGCCCTCGCCGTGCTGGGTATTATCCTGGCCGCGGGTTACATTCTGTGGATGGTGCAGCGGACCCTGTTCGGCCCTCGGAGAGAGCAGTTTGACCGCCTTCCCGACGCCACTTGGCTGGAGACGGTTCCCCTGGCCCTTCTCGTCATCGCCATCGTGGTTGTGGGAGTCTTCCCCGGGTTCCTGGTAAATATGTTTGAGATGGAGCTGGAGTCCACGGCCAATGCGATACAGTCCTTGCGCCAGACCGCCTCGGTGCATCTGGCGGTCCCCTAGCGGCGGCTGGTCATGACTGTCCACGACCTCTACCTCCTCTCGCCGATGCTGGCCCTGGCTGCCCTGGGCATCCTCGTCATTCTGTTCGACTTGGTCGTTCCCCGCCGGACGCCGGTGCAGGCCTTGGCCTTCGCCGGACTGGCCGTCCCTGCCTTCCTTGTGGTGGTGCAGTTGGTCGATCTGGACCGGTCTGCCGTAGCCAACCTTGTCGCTGATGGCAGCATCCTGGACTCCACCCTGTCGGTGGACCGCTTTTCCTCCTTCTTCAGCCTGGTCGTCCTGGCCTGCGCCGCCGTCGTCATCTTGGGTTCCACGGACTATCTCCAGTTTATCGACCGGAACCACGGCGAATTCTTTGGCCTGATCCTGCTGTCCGCCGCCGGAATGATGCTGATGGTGGCTGCCACCGAGTTGATAACCATCTACGTCGCTCTGGAACTGACTACCCTTCCTCTCGCCGCCTTGGGCGCATTGCTGATGAGCTCTCGCTCCGCCGAAGCCGGAATGAAGTTCCTCATCATCGGCGCCATCAGTTCGGCCATCATGCTCTATGGCATGGCCCTGATCTTCGGCTACACTGGAAGCACCACCCTCCCGGGAATCGCCGCTGGCATATCCGAAAGTGCGGGACAGATTTCAGGACAAGCCAACGGCGGAGGCCTTCCCGCTGGCAGTTACGCCCCCCTCCTGGGCATGGTCCTGCTGGTGGTTGGGTTCGGATTCAAGCTCTCCGCCGTGCCTTTCCAGATGTGGGTGCCCGATGTCTACGAAGGAGCCCCGACGCCCGTCGTAGCGTTCCTTTCCGTCGCCAGCAAGGCGGCGGCCTTTGGGCTGGTCCTGCGGTTTTTCTACACCGGATTCGGGGAAATGGACCTCGACTGGGGTATCTTGCTGGCCATCCTTGCCGCAGCGTCCATGACCGTGGGAAACCTGGCCGCCATCGCCCAATCCAACATCAAACGCCTGCTGGGGTACAGCACCATCGCCCATGCGGGATACATCCTCATCGGAGTGGCGGCTCTCGCCCAGGGTGGGGAGACGACCGGCCCCAACAGCGTCCTGTTCTACCTGGCGGCCTACGCCGCGACCAACCTCACCGCCTTTATCGCCATCATCCTCATCAGCAACCGGGTTCAGAGCGACCGGATTGATGACTATTCCGGCATGGTGCGGCGGGCCCCGCTGCTCGCGGTGGCCCTGACGCTGGCCCTCGTGGCCCTCATTGGAGTCCCGCCGACCGGCATATTCGTCGCTAAAATCTACGTCTTTACGGCTGCGGTGAACTCTGGATTGACCTGGCTGGCGGTCCTGGGGGTGATCAACAGCGTCGTCTCGGCCTACTACTACGTCCGGGTGATACGGGTCATGTTCACTGGTGAAGCAGAGTCCCCGGAGCGGATCCCCTCCGCCCTGGCCGGACGCTTTGCCCTCTTGGTCGCCGCCGCCGTGGTGGTCTGGCTGGGCGTCCTTCCCAACCCGGTGCTGGCCGCGGCGGAAAGCGCGGTATCGTCAATCCCGGGAATCGGATTGCGGTAGCAATAATCCCCTCCGGAGTTGGTTTGCCCCCTTTGGTTGTATCAAATCCACATTTATCCAGCCTTGCCTGGTTTGAATACGCAAAGGGAAAGTGCTAGACTCCCCCTGCTTGTCCCCGGCGGAGGAGCGTCGCGGGTGCCTGTTGCCATCTCCCGTTACCAGCATTTCGCCGGGCCTTTAAGTCCGTAATGAAGACTGTAGGCTTGATATATAACGCCGGGATTCCCGAGGCCTTGGACCTCGGGAGTGCCATCATCAACGAGCTGTCCCTGGAAAAGAACAGCTGGATGTCCCCGGCGGAGAACTTGGATCTGCTTCGGGAACGCGTGCCGGAAACCGACTTGGTGATTACCGCCGGCGGGGATGGAACGATCCTCCGGGCGGTGAAGGTTACGGCTCCGACGGGTATCCCCATCGTCGGGATCAACATGGGCCGGCTCGGCTTCATGACGGAGTTGCAGGTCCACGACGCGCTGGAGCGGCTTCCCATGTACCTAGACGGCGGCTGCCGCGTCGACGAGCACAACATGGTGCAGGCCCGGCTTTTCCGCGGGTCCAACGGGTCTCGTGAGGTGCTGGGACCGTTCCCGGCGTTGAACGACGTCGTGTTGGGCCGCGGTTCCATTTCCCGCGTGGTCACCATCCGCACCTCGGTGGACGGCGCCGATGTAGCCTCTCTGCGGGCCGACGGCATTATCCTTTCAACGGCCACCGGGAGCACCGGATACAGCCTGGCGGTGGGTGGCCCGATCATGGACCCATTGTCCGAGTCGCTGGTATTGAAACCCATCGCGGCCCACGTTGGCCTTTCCGCCGCCCTGGTGCTGGCGCCGGCTGCCCGGGTTGGCTTGCACCTCGAGGGGCTGCAGCCCGCGGTGATGAGTGTCGATGGGTATGTGGACCTGGAGGTTATGCCCGGCGATTGGGTCGAGATTGAGCAGAGCCCCCTCCGCGCTCGCTTCCTGCGGGCCAATCCGAAAAACCATTTCTACGCCACCATCACCCGCCGCCTGGGATTCAGCATTAGGGGCCAGGGAGGGTTGGACCGTGTCTGATAATGCCGGTTCTTTGACCGAGACCACGCTGTCCAGCGAGGTCATGTACCGGGGCCGTATCCTCAACCTGCGGGTGGATACCGTTCAGCTCCCCTCGGGCCGGATTGCGGCCCGCGAAGTGGCCGAGCACAGCGATTCCATCTGCGTGGTCCCCATCGACGACGACGGCAACGTCGTCATGGTTCGCCAGTTCCGTACCCCCACCGGCGGGCCGCTTCTGGAACTCCCGGCGGGCGGCGTGGAGCCGGGCGAAATCTCCGGCGAGACCGTTCAGCGAGAGCTTCAGGAGGAGATCGGTCACCGGGCCGGCGGCATTCGACGCCTTGCGGGATTCTGGTTGGCACCCGGCTGGTGCGATGAGTTCATGCACGCCTACCTGGCGACGGGCCTGACGCCTTCGAAGCTCCCCGGGGATGACGACGAGAACATCGTTGTCGAGCGGGTATCTTTCAACCAGGCCCTGGAATTCATCGCCGACGGGACCATCAGCGACGCCAAGAGCATCGCCGGTCTGTTGCTGGCAATGCGGGTTTTGGGGGACAATTAGCCCCGGTCCGCCGGTTCTCCGGGAAAATCGCAAGCAATACCCCGGAGCCACCCGGTGGCGGGCGCCGGAAGAGTATAGGTAGAACGAGGAAGAAATGCTGGAGCACGATGTACTGGTGGTCGGGGCTGGTCTGGCCGGAATGAGGGCGGCTATCGCAGCCCGGGCCGGTGGAGCCGATGCTGCGATTATCAGCAAGGTCCATCCGGTCAGGAGTCACTCCAACGCGGCCCAGGGCGGGATCAACGCCGCCCTGACCGACCGGGGGGATGACTGGGAAGACCATGCCTACGACACCATCAAGGGCAGCGACTTCCTGGGCGACCAGGACGCCGTCGAGGTGATGTGCCGGTCGGCCGGTCAGTCCCTCATCGACATGGAGCACATGGGCGTCACCTTCAACCGGGACGACGAGGGCCGGTTGGGCACCCGCGCTTTCGGAGGCCAGCGCCGCGCCCGCACCTTCTTCGTGGGTGACTTCACCGGCCAGGCCCTCCTCCACGTCATGTTCGAGCAGCTCATCAAGTCGGGAGTGCGCCGCTACGAGGAATGGTTCGTTACGTCCCTCATCATGGAGGACGGACAGGTTGCCGGGGTGACCGCTCTGGAGCTCCGCACCGGACAACTCCACGCCATTCGCGCCAAGTCGGTTATCTTTTGCACCGGCGGTTGCGGGCGGCTGTTCGAGCCTAGCACCAACGCCCTCATCGTCACCGGCGACGGAATGTCCCTCGCCTACAACGCCGGGGCCCGCCTCATGGACATGGAGATGGTCCAATACCATCCCACCACCATCGCCGGCAACGGCGTCTTGTTGTCCGAGGCCGCCCGGGGCGAAGGCGCTTACTTGCGGGACAAGAACGGGGAGCGGTTCATGGAGAAATATGCTCCCAACATGATGGAGCTGGCTTCCCGGGACGTGGTTTCCCGGGCCGAGCAGACCGAGATCAACGCCGGCAACGGGATCGACGGGTGCGTGCTCCTCGACTGCACCCATCTCGGCGAGCAATTGATAATGGAAAAGCTCAGCCAGATCCGGGAGCTGGGCATCGACCTCACCGGCCGCGACATGATCCGGGAGCCGGTACCCATCCGCCCGGGGATGCATTACATAATGGGCGGAATCAAGACCGACATCGACGGCCAGACCAACGTCCCGGGAGTCTACGCCGCCGGTGAGTGCGCCAACGTCAGCGTCCACGGCGGGAACCGCCTCGGTGCCAACTCCCTTCTGGATACCATCGTGTTCGGAGAGCGGTCCGGCGACCATGCCGCCGCATCGGCGAAGGTCGTGTCCTTTATCGACTTCGATGAGGACGAGGTGGTTTCCCGGGAGCAGCGCCGTCTCCAGGACATGCTTGACCGGCCCGACAACGGCGACCGCTGGGGCAAGATTCGTCTGGAAATGGGCGACTCCATGAACCGTAACGTGGCCGTCTTCCGCACCAAGGAGGGCATCGAGGAAACTATCCAGGAGCTCCAGGACCTCAAGGAGCGCTACGGAACCGTTCCGGTCCACAACAAGGGCCGCGTCTTCAACACCGACCTGGTTTTCGCCCTGGAACTGGGGTTCATGCTGGACTGCGCCGAAGCCATCGCCGTGAGCGCCTTGGAGCGCCGCGAGAGCCGCGGTGCCCAGTTCCGCACCGACTACCCGGCCCGGGACGACGATAACTGGTTGAAGCACATCGTGGTCACCAGGGGAGAATTGGGGCCCGAGTTGTCCGACCTCCCCGTGACCATCACCAAGTGGACCCCCGAAGAGAGGAAATACTGAACGATGGACGTGACAGTCAAGATTAAGCGATTCGACCCGGACGCGGACCGGCCCATTGTCGAATGGCAGGAATACCCCCTTTCTGTCGACGAAAACGCCACCGTGCTGGACGCGCTGATAATCATCCGCGAGGAGATTGACGGCACCCTCAGCCTCCGTTGCTCCTGCCGCAGTGCCATCTGCGGCTCCTGCGCCATGCGGATTAACGGACACGCGGGCTTGGCCTGCAAGACCAAGGCATCCGATTCTATGGACGAAAACGGCGTGATCGTCGTTGAGCCCGCCGGAGTCATGGGCCAGCTCAAGGACCTCGTGGTGGACTTTGACCTGTTCTGGCGGAAAATCGAGCAGGTCGAACCCTTCCTCCAGCCCCAGGGGCCGGAGCCCGAGGCCGAGTACATCGCCTCCAACGAGTCCATGCTCCACCTCTCCGGTGTCACCGCCTGTATCATGTGCGGCGCCTGCGTCTCCGACTGCACCGTGTTGGAAGTCGATCCCACCTTCCTCGGCCCGGCAGCCCTTGCCAAGGCTTACCGCTTCACCGCCGACCCTCGTGACGGCGATGCGAACGGCGTGTCCCGGGAACGCCTCTCCGCCCTCGGCGAGGTTTCCGGGATGTGGGACTGCACCCGTTGCAGCGAGTGCGTCCAGGCCTGTCCCAAGGGCGTTGCTCCCATGGATCGCATCATGGCCTTGCGCGACCAGGCTATGGAGGCCGGCTTCTCCAACAGCAACGGCGCCCGCCACGCCAACTCATTCACCGAGTCCGTCGGAAAGAACGGCCGCCTGGACGAGTTGAAGTTGCCCATCCAGTCCGTCGGAGGCGTCACCAACATCCCGGCCATGCTCAGCTACCTGCCGGTGGGCCTGCGGGCCCTCACCCACGGCAAGGTGCCCTTCCGGCATCACGTCGTGGCCGATGCGGACACCGTCCGCCGCCTGTTCGAGGAACTGGACCAGTCCTGACCCCCGCGAATACCCAAGCCCGCGGATACCCAAATAAAGGAACGACCCAACCAACAACCGGAGGCCAAATTGAAGTACGCTTTCTATCCCGGGTGCGTCTCCCAGGGCGGAGCGCCCGAGCTCTACCCCGCGGCGACCACCATCTGCCAGCGGCTGGGTATCGAGCTGCAGGAAATCCGCTCCTGGACCTGCTGCGGTGCGGGAGTGATGCAGGAAAAGAACCAGCTCTTCGGAGACGTTCTCAACGCCCGCAACTTGGCCAAGGCCGAGCGCGACGGCCTGACCATAATGACCATCTGCAGTACCTGCCAGGGGGTTATCAGCCAAGCCAACAAGCGAATGCAGGACGATCAGGAGTACCTGGCCCAGATTAACACCCACCTCGCCGAGGAGGGCTTGGAATATAAGGGCACCGCCCAGATTAAGCACCTGCTCTGGATCCTCATCGAGGACTACGGCCTGGACCAGCTTACCGGGCACCTGACCCGTTCTCTCGACGGGCTGCGGATCGCTCCCTTCTATGGTTGCTACATCGTCCGCCCCACCGAAGCGCTGGGCATCGAGGAGCACCCCGAACGCCAGACTTCCCTGGAAACCCTGATCCAGACCCTGGGCGCCACTGCCGTGGACTTCGAGGGCAAGACCCGCTGCTGCGGGTTCCCCATCCTGACCATCAACGAGCGGAACTCCATGGCCATGGTGGGCAAGCACACCTCCGAAGCAAAGGACTTGGGCGCGGACGCCATGGTCACTCCCTGCCCCCTGTGCCACCTCAACCTCGACGGCTTCCAGCCCAAGGCCGCCAGGCAGGCCCAGCGCAGCATCGACCTGCCCATCCTCCACCTCCCCCAGCTAATCGGCTTGGCTATGGGTATCCCCGGAGAGGATCTCGGCCTCAAGAAGCACATCATCAGCACCACCCCCCTGCAGGTAAAGCTGGGCGCCGCCCGCTAGTATTTGTCCGAACCTGAATTCCAAACGGCTCTCTCTGCAACCGGAGAGGGCCGTTTGGTTAGTGTTCCAAGGGGCGGATTGACATTATTCCGTATAAGGAATATATTTAATCGTGGCCTGGGAGGTGGAGTTCACGGACCAGTTCGGTCGGTGGTGGCATGAACTTTCCGAAGGCCAACAGGACGCCGTGACCGCGAAAGTCGGGTTGCTGGAAGAGCTTGGGCCCAACCTGCCTTTTCCGCACTCTTTCGATGTCAGGGGTTCGCGTCATGGCCAAATGCGGGAGCTTCGGGTGCAGCACGCTGGAAGACCGTTGCGTATCCTGTGCGCTTTCGATCCCAGGCGAACATCCATCCTGCTCATCGGGGCTGACAAGACTGGTAATCCCCGCTTCTATGTCGAATATGTCCCGGTCGCGGACCGGCTCTATGATGACCATCTCCAGGAACTGCGTAGGGAAGGACTAATCTAATGAGTGGACGACGCCCGTTTCGCGAACTGACCAGGGATTTTTCCCCGGAGCGGACCCGCCGCATTGAGTTGGAAAAAGCGCGGCTCCTGGCTGAAATGCCTCTCCACGAGTTGCGGTGGGCACGGCAGTTGACCCAGAATGAACTGGCGCAGAAGTTGTCTGTGAATCAACCGGCCATCGCCAAGATGGAACGCCGCGCGGACATGTACGTCTCTAGCTTGCGCTCCTACGTCGAAGCTATGGGAGGGAAGCTGACGATAGTTGCGGAGTTCCCGGAAGGCTACGTCCCGATTACGAACTTCTCCAGCGTGGCGGGGGAAGAGGGCGAGTCAGGCGGCGAAGGAGCGGTTTCTTAACCCCGAAGCGTCGGCACCACCTTCCGGAACGCCTCCACCGTCTTCTCCACGTCCTCCGAAGTGTGGGCCAGCGAAGGATAGAACTTGTTTGGCCAGCTCTTCAGAATACCCTGCCGGAGCATTCCCTGGTTGAATCTGGCCGCCATCCCGCCGTCGGCGGCTAGGGTATCCCGGTAGTTGCGGACCGGCTGCTCGCTGAAAAAAACGTCGAATATCGTGTCGTCCCCGCAGCTTTGCACCGGGATGCCGTTCTCGGTGCAGACTTCCACCAGGGCCTCCCGGACCTGCCGGCCGGTCTCGCGCAGCCTTTCGTATACGCCGTCCTTCCTCATTTCCGCCAGGGTGGCCAGCCCGGCGGCGCAGGCCACTGGATTGCCGTTGAGCGTGCCAATCTGGTTGACGTAATGGTCCGCGTCGGCCTCCCCCGAATCGTACACCGACATGATGTCCGACCGTCCCAGCACCGCGGCCAGCGGGTATCCCCCGCCCATGATCTTGCCCACGGCGCAAAGGTCCGGCACAACCTCGTAACGCTCCTGCGCTCCGCCGTAGGCCAGCCGGAAGGACGTGACCACCTCGTCGAACACCAGCGGAATGCCACAACGCTGGGTAACCTCCCGCAAGCCGGAAAGGAAGCCGGGTTCGGGGGCGATGACCCGTTGTAGGGGCTCCACGATTACCACCGCCAGTTCATCCCGGTGGGCCTCGATGATGGTGGTGGTCGTCTCCAGGTCGTTGAAGGGAGCGATCAGCATCAGGTCCTGGAGCGCCTTGGGGATGCCGGCCGTGTTGATGAAGGCCGAAGGATACTCCGCCGACGCCGGCGGGGTCACGCTCATCAGAGCGTAGTCGCTGGTCCCGTGGAAACCCCCTTCAAACTTGAGCACCTTCTCTCTTCCCGTGAAGGAACGGCAGATCCGCATGGCCTGGAAGCAGGCATCGGTGCCGCTGGTAGTGAACCGCACCCGCTCGGCGCAGGGAACGGCCCGGCATAACTCCTCGGCCAGCAGGACAGCCTTCTCATTGGTGGTGAAAAAGGTGCTGCCCTTCCCGACGGCCTCCACCACGGCCTCCACCACCGCCGGGTGGGCGTGGCCCAGGATCATCGGGCCGGACCCCATCAGCCAGTCGACGTATTCGTTGCCGCTGACATCCCAGATGCGGGAACCGCGGCCCTCTTTCGCCAGAAACCGCAGCTCCTCGGGAAAGCTGGTGTTCCCCCCGGTCCCGCCGGGAAAGTATTGGGCCGCCTTGTTTAGGAGAAGTTGTTCACGGGAATGGAAGTCTGCCATCAATGCGCCTCGTATCAACTCTGTTGGGTTACTCTTTCCAATTTTTGGACTACTTGGTCACCCACTGCCACTGCTACCGAATCCTCACTAAATTCAAAGCTCCAGCTCCGGTTTTCCCGAATTTTCTTGACTTTAGTTACGAACGCGGGCGAAACCAATGATGAAAGCGTTGACTGTGCGGTCCGTTCGCGGTAAGTTTCGAATGTCCTGGCAATCGAAAATCTAGGTTCAGCTTGTATGACTTCCACTGTGATCTTCGAACGTTGAACGTGGCCTAAATCCTCTTGGGTATCGGGATCGAAAACGTCGAATTTCGGTTCAAGGATATCGAACTTCATCCCGGTTGTTACTCCGTTATTGGCTCCCTTATTAATGATTAACTCCCTGCTGTTCAGGATCTTGGCTACTTTTCCTTCAATGGCCATAATCAGCCTCTCCAAGCCTTTAGAAGTAGGACTAACCAAGCGAGCAAGTGTTCTTCGGGAACCTCTCGCCTAATTGTAACCCCTTGCGGGGGAGAAGGGTCTCTCTGAACTCTTCGCTCCAACTCCGCCCAAAATTCTGGGTTGATCCTATCAGATACGGTGCATAGACAATAACTCTCGCTAACTTCACTCGCCTCCAAGACTCCCCACTCTTCGCGGTCTGCAGTGTTTATAACCACGAACCGATGTCCTTGCAGAACTCCGTCGGACGAACCCAATCCTAGCCCCACCCCGATGTCATCGCCAACGAGCGTTATACCTGTGCATTCGATTATCGAGGCTTGACTAGCAATTGCCCTAGTAACAGCTTCAATTGCTATGCGGGCGATTACCTGCTTGATCAACCGTGGGACAACTTCGGTGAACCCATAGAACCCTAGGATTATGAGAACAGAAGCTCCGCCAGCGACTAAAACTGCGAAGCCGATTACAAGGATGATTTTCTGGTCGGAGGATGAATCGTCGGTGTGTATCCTGAGGAAAAGGGGAATGGTAATTGCAAGGCCAATCCCGAACAATGCCAAGAATGGTAGCCAGGTTTTCTTGATAAATTGGAGCACTGAAGATTGATGCCCTGGGACTTGCTAACGGCAATTACGGATAATCGCTCTTCTGGCTAAGATGGCCCAGATGACACCGTGGCAGTCATCTGGGCCATCTTTGGTTTATTTGTGGCTGTCTTCGGTCCAACGAGACTGGCGTTACCCCTCCGCCTTCGCGTTCCGCATTACCTCCACCAACTCCTGGACACTGGCCGCGGAGCGGTCTAGGGCGGCCTGCTCGTCTTCCGTCAAGGTAATTTCGATTACCTTCTCCATGCCGCTCGCTCCCAGCTTGACCGGAACGCCGACGCACAGCCCGTTGATGCCGTACTCCCCTTCCAGGTAGGCACAGGCGGGCAGGATCCGCTTGCGGTCCAGCAGCACCGCCTCGACCATCTGGGTTATGGACGCCGACGGAGCATAGTAGGCGCTCCCCTGCTTCAAGAGAGCCACGATTTCCCCGCCGCCCTGCCGTGCCCGCTCCACCAGCCTCTGGATGTCGTCGTCGTCCAGCATTTCGCTGATGGGAATACCGCCGACAGTGGTGTAGCGCACCAGGGGCACCATGTCGTCCCCGTGGCCTCCCAGTACGTAGGCCTGGACATCGTCCACCGAAACGTCCAGCTCCTGGGCGATGAAGGTCCGGAAGCGGGCTGTGTCCAGCACCCCGGCCATCCCGAACACCCGGTTGCGGGGGAAGCCGCTGGTCTCGAAAACGTTCTGGACCATGGCGTCCAGCGGATTGGTGACTGCGATGATAATCGTGTCCGGGGAGTGCTTCACCACCTCCTCAGTAACAGCCGAGGTGATCTTCATGTTGGTTAGCAGGAGGTCATCCCGGCTCATCCCGGGCCTCCGGGCGATTCCCGCTGTGATGACCACCACGTCAGACCCGGCGGACTCCTCGTACCCGTTGCTTCCGATTATGCTGGCGTCCGAGCTGATTACCGGGCCGGACTCCAGCATATCGAGGGCTTTGCCCTGGGGCAGGTCCTCAACCACGTCCACGAGGACGACGTCGGCGTACCCCAACTGGTGAATCCGTTGAGCGGTGGTGGCGCCGACGTTGCCCGCGCCGACTACGGTTACCTTGCTGCGCATCTGGTTAGTGCTCCTCTTTCCTTGTCTTGGTTCTGGACTAGCCCGGTCCAAGCGGACCGGGCGTGCGGACCGGCTTTCTCATCCGGTTCCTCAGCGGTTGTCCCGCTCAAGGGAAGGGGGCTTTCCGCCCCCCCAATCCCTCGTAAGCCGGTGGCCGGCCGAGAACCCCGCCTCGGCCGGCCGGATAGTCGCTAGATCCCATCCACGATGGCGTTCAGCGTCGCGCTGGGCCGCATGGCCTTGGCGGTCATCCCGAAATCGGGGCGGTAATACCCTCCGATATCCATCGCTTGTCCCTGGGCGTCGATCATTTCCTGGGCGATTTTCTCCTCGCTGTCCGTCATCTGCTGGGCCACCTCTTTGAAGATAGCCTGCAGCTCACTGTCCCTGGTCTGCTTGGCAAGTGCCTGGGCCCAGTAGAGGGCCAGGTAGAAGTGGCTCCCTCGGGTGTCCAGCTCGTTAACCCGGCGCGAGGGCGCCCGGTTGTTCTCCAGGTGCTCGCCAATCGCCTCGTCCAGCGTATCCGCCAGTATCTGGGCCCGGTCGTTCTTGAACACCTGGGCGCAATGCTCGAAGGAGGCGACCAGGGCACAGAATTCGCCCAGCGAGTCCCACCGCAGGTGGTTCTCTTCCAGGAACTGCTGGACGTGCCTGGGAGCTGATCCTCCGGCTCCCGTTTCAAACAGTCCGCCCCCGTTCAGCAATGGGACTACGGAAAGCATCTTCGCGCTGGTCCCCAACTCGAGGATGGGGAACAGGTCGGTCAGGTAGTCCCTCAGCACGTTGCCCGTCACTGCAATGGAGTCCTCTCCTGCCCGGCTTCGGACCAGCGTGGCCTTGATGGCGTCCGGGCTGGCCATCGTGCTGATATCCAGTCCCGACGTGTCGTGGTCGGGCAGGTATTGGTCCACCTTCTTGATTAACTCCGCATCGTGGGCCCTGTTCGGGTCCAGCCAGAATATCGCCGCCTGCCCGGTGAGCCGGGCCCGGGTGACCGCCAGCTTGACCCAGTCCTGGATCGGAGCGTCCTTGGTCTGGCACATTCGGAAAATGTCGCCTTCCTCGACGCTCTGCTCCATCAACGCGGTTCCCGAGGCGTCAACCACCCGGATCGTCCCCTTCCCCGGGGCTTCGAAGGTCTTGTCGTGAGACCCGTATTCCTCCGCGGCTTGGGCCATCAATCCCACGTTGGCCACGCTGCCGAGAGTCGCCGGGTCCAGAGCTCCCTTCTCCTGGCAGTCCTCAATGGTCGCCTGGTAGAGCGTCGCGTAGGAGCGGTCCGGTATCAGCGCGATGGTGTCGTGCAGTTCGTTGTCCGGCCCCCAGGACCGTCCCCCGTCGCGAATGATGACCGGCATGGAGGCGTCAATGATGGTATCGCTGGAAACGTGAAGGTTGGTGACCCCCCGGTACGAGTCCACCATCGACAGCCCCGGGCGCTTCTCGTAGACCGCCTGGATGTCCGCCTCGATTTCCGCCCTCTTGGCCTCGGGCAGGCCCTGGATCTTCGTCAGGAGTTCGGCGACCCCGTTGTCCGGGTCCACCGCTACCTCGGCCAGTGCTGCCGCGTGCTTGTCGAACACGTCCTGGAAGAAGACCGACACGCAGTGCCCGAAGATGATCGGGTCCGACACCCGCATCATGGTGGTCTTCACGTGGAGGCCGATTAGCAGATCGTCGGCCTTGGCCTTCGCTATCTCGTCGGAATAGAACTGGCGCAGGGCCTGAACGCTCATAGCGGCGCAGTCGAGAATTTCCCCTGCCTGCACCGGAATCCCGGACTTCAACTCTGTTACCGACCCGTCCGTGCCCACGAACTCGATGGTCGCCGACCCCGCCTCCGTGGTGGTCACGGCCTGCTCGCTGCCGTAGAAGTCGCCGCCTCCCATGTATCCCACCCTGGTCTTCGACACATCCGGCCAGTCCTGCATCATCCGGTGCGGATACCGCTTGCCGTGTTCCTTGACCGCGTTCGAGGATCGGCGGTCCGAGTTCCCCTCCCGGATCACCGGATTGACCGCGCTGCCCAGCACCCGCGAGTACCGCACCTGTACTTGCCGTTCCTCATCGTTGGCGGGTTGGTCCGGGTAGTCGGGAACATCGTACCCCTTGGCCTGCAGTTCGGCGATTGCCGATTTCAGTTGGGGAATGGACGCGCTGATGTTTGGCAGCTTGACCAGGTTCGCATCTGGCTCCAGGCACAGCTCCCCGCACATCTGCAGATAATCGGGCATCTTCTGCTCGTCCGTCAGCTTGTCCGGAAAATTGGCGATGATGCGGCCCGACAGCGATATGTCCCAGGTCTCCAGTTCGATTCCCGAGCCCTTGGTGAAAGCCTGCAAAATCGGCAACAGCGAGTGCGTGGCTAGGTAGGGAGCCTCGTCGGTTTCCGTGTAGATTATCTTGGCGTCTTCTGCCATTGTCCTCTCCTCAGCGGCTAAGTTTCACTTGCCGGTGCCAACCGGCAGTAAATGTTCAGGTTCCCCGCGCTTCAACCACACCCCCGGACGGGATCGCTGCTTCGCGGCATTCCCAAGTCTCAACGGCCTGTGCCGATGTCCTGGGGACCCGAGGCTAAACCCTCTTCCGTTTAGGGACTGCCACTGCTCGCCAACGCCCGCAAAATTGCCAACATTATACCTTTGCCGGAAAACGACGGCTACTGCCGCGACCGCCCCCGGCGCATGCGGAGCCCATGAAAACTCCAACCTGAAGGGTCAACTGTAAACCGGCTTAGGAAGGGACCTCACCCTCCCGTCAGTTGGCTGGCCAGCGACTCGGCGTCCGTAACCGGCAACTGGCAGGCGTAGTTCTGGCATACGTACGCCGTGGGTTTCCCGTCCACCATCCCCCGGTCTTCAAGCAGCGGAAGGCTGAGCGCGGCGACCGGATCGTCGCCTTCCCCTCCGCCGCTGGCGCCCACCAGTACCTTGTTCGGCAGGTAACGGGAAAACACCTCGTCCAGCAGAGCGCGGGTCCCTTCCTCCTCCCGTGGCCCGACAACCGCGATCTCCTGTGTGATGGATACGTAGAAGTCCAGCGCCGCCAGCCAGTGCCCGGTCCCACCGGGTGCCTGGGACATCAGGCGGTTGATGGACCGCATCGGCCCGGCGGCATTGGCGGAGTATTCGTCCCTCCCGGTGATGACCGACAGCTTGAGCAGCAGGTCCGCGGCCAGGGAGCTCCCGCACGGCTGGGCGTTGTCGAAAATGTCCCGGGGACGGATTACCAGCTCCTCGGCGTCGTGCCCCGTGTCGTAGAACCCGCCCACGCCATCATCCCAGAACAGATCGTTCATGGCATCCGCCAGGTTGATAGATGCCCCCAGCCATCGCGCCTCGAATCCCGTCTCGTACAGCGCCAGCAGGCCGTCGGCAACGGCGGCGTAGTCCTCCAGATACCCCAGCAGCTTGGCCTCTCCCTCCCGCCATGTGCGAAGGAGTCGTCCGGCGGGCATCATCTCGTCCAGGAGGAAGGCGGCGTTGGCCCGCGCGGCAGCCAGGTAGTCCTGCCGCCCCAGCGTCGCCCCGGCCTCGGCAAAGCTTCGCAGCATCATCCCGTTCCACGACGCCAGCACCTTGTCGTCCTTCAGCGGATGTATGCGCCTCTCCCGTACCTCCAGCAGCTTTTCCTTGCCCCGGTCTATGACGGACTGGACCTGCTCCCGGGGCATCCCCTGTGCCTCCGCGAAGCGGGAAGGCGGCGTCTTCACGTTGAGAATGTTGGAGCCCTCGAAATTCCCCCTAGCTGTCACGCCGTAGTAGTCCCCGAAAATCTCCGCGTCCTCCGTGCCCAGGACTGCCGCGATTTCCTCCGGAGTCCAGATGAAGAACTTGCCCTCCTCTCCCTCGCTGTCCGCGTCCTGCGCCGAGTAGAACCCCCCTTGGGGATCGGTCATTTCCCTCAGCACGTAGTCCAGCGTCTCGGTGCAGATGCGCCGGTACAGGCCCCGCCCGGTGACCTGCCATGCGTGCAGGTACAGGCGGGCCAGCAGCGCGTTGTCGTACAGCATCTTCTCGAAGTGCGGCACCAGCCAGAAGGCATCCGTGGAATAGCGGTGAAATCCCCCGCCCACCTGGTCGTACATCCCCCCGTAGGCCATCTTCTCCAGCGTCATCTCCACCATTTCCAGTGCCCGGGGATTGTAGCCGTGGGCGTGGTACCGCAGCAGGAACTCCGGTGTCATCGGCTGGGGGAACTTCGGAGCGTTGCCGAACCCTCCGTTCTGGTAATCAAAGTTGGACGCCAGGAAGGAGTATGCCTGGTGCAGCATTTCCACCGTCAGCGGTGCCAGCCCCGGCTCAATGTGCCCGGACCGCCCCATCTGCTGGGTCAGCTGCCCGGTCACCCGTTCTACCTCTCCCTTGTTGTTCCGGTATGACGCCGCCACCCCCATCAGCAGCCTGGGAAACCCCGGCATCCCCATCCGGTCGGCCGGAGGAAAGTAGGTGCCCCCGTAGAACGGCTTCCCATCGGGCGTCAGGAACACCGTCATCGGCCATCCCCCGCTGCCCGTCAGCATCTGCACCGCCTCCATGTAGACAGCGTCCAGGTCCGGCCGTTCCTCCCGGTCCACCTTGATGTTGATGAAGTTCTCGTTCATCAGCGCCGCAATCGCCTCGTTCTCGAACGACTCCCGCTCCATCACGTGGCACCAGTGGCAGGCCGAGTACCCGATGCTCAGCAGGATGGGTTTCTCCTCCCTCCGGGCCCGCTCCAGGGCCTCCGGGCCCCAGGGATACCACTCCACCGGATTGTTCGCGTGTTGGAGCAGGTACGGGCTGGTCTCGTTGATGAGCCGGTTACGCATGGTCGCCTCCTGTAATCGCGGCTGTGGGGCCAGGCGGTTAGTTACGATCGGTTTGTTACAATCAAGAAGCTATCTTAAAACCTTCCGACAGCATTCACCGTATTACTTTTTGCTCGGGGAAGGCCCCTGCCCTAGTCCCTTCCCCCTTGATGGGGGAAGGTTAGGATGGGGGTGATAGCATTCTTTTGAGATAGCTGGTAATTGGTGGGATGATCGGCACACCCGGTCCCGCACAGGATAACAGAATGGTCGGCAAGGTAGCGCCGGGTTTGGCGCCAACGCCGGTCAAGGAGGAATCGATGGACACTCGGACTTATCTCAGACCGCTGGCGGCGCTGGCCGTGGGGGCGGTCTTCCTGCTGGGGGCAGCCTGCGGCGCTGAGGCCCCGGCAGCCCAGCCGGAACAGCCCCCTGAACCCGCTCCCGCCGCCGTCGAAACCGCCCCGTCCTCGCCAACCGCCGGGTCCGGTCCCGCAGTTGCGGTAACCCGGGCGCAAGGCGAGGAGCCAACTTCTGCCCCGGAGCCAACTTCCGCGACGAAAGCAACCGCCGCGCCGGGCCAGCCTCCTGCCCCGGAACCCATCGCAGCGGGAGCGGCAGCGGCCGCTGCCGCTCCCGCCGGAGCTGATACAGCAGCAGTCGTCGTGGAAGGCTCGCTTACCCAGCCCACGACCGCTCCCGCCGCTGGCGGGACGCCGGCGGTGACGGATACGGCAGAGCAGCCCACCGAACTTCCGCCGCCCACCGCTATTACGGTCGTGGAACCCGAGCCGGACATCCCGGTGGGCACTAAGGAAGGGGACCGCGTGCCCGACTTTGCCCTGGAACTGGTTGATGGCTCCACGGTCACCTCCGCCGACTTGCAGGCCATGGACCAGCCGGTGTTCCTCTTCTTCACCGCGACCTTTTGACCGACCTGCCGCGTTGAGTTGCAACGCATGAAGGCGGTTTACCCCGAGTTCTCTGGAGATGTGAAGTTTTATGCCGTCGGATTCAGTGAGAGCCTGGAGGTTCTCGACCGGTACGCCCAGAACAACGGTTACCCCTGGCCGGTAGCGGTCTCACCCAACACCCGGGATCTTGGAGTAACCCAGCAGTCCTACAAAATCGCCATCGACAACCGGGGAGTCCAGGTCTACCGCGCCGCCTTCGGCTCCGGCACCGACGACGAGTGGCGGAAGGTCTTCACCCAGCTTTCCGATGGATAACCCCAGAAGCCGGGCCGGTCTAAATGACTATCTCAAAACCGATTCCCTCCCATCCCGTCATTCCCGCGCAGGCGGGAATCCAGACCCCCGTCGTTCCGATTTCGCGGGTTTCGGGTCTAGGAATGTACGTTTTGAGATAGTTTCTAAGTCCACGCCGCCCGGTTTGACACCGACTCCGGGCAGCCCGTAGAGTTGCCCAAACGAACATCGAGGGCGTCCCCGCGGGACGCCCCTTGGCCTCAGAAGGAGAAGCCATGACCAGCACCAGATACAACCCTTCCGCCCGGTACGAAGTCTCCATCTCCGACCCGGTCCTCTTGGAACACTCAACCGGCGTGTTGGAAGCAACCATCTACCAACCCCAGGGTGACGGCCCCTTCCCCGGGCTGCTCAATATCCACGGCGGGGCCTGGTGCCGCGGCGAGCGTTCCAACGACCATTCCATGCTCATGTCCCTGGCCTCCAGCGGAATGGTCGCCGTGGCCCTTGAGTACCGCCTCGCCCCCCAGCACCCCTATCCGGCGCAGATAATGGACACCAACTTCGGCATCCGCTGGATGAAGGCCAATGCTCGGGACCTGAACACCGACCCGGACTCCGTGGGCGCGATGGGCTGCTCCAGCGGCGGCCACACCGTGATGATGAGCGGCCTGCGCCCGGGAGATCCCCGCTACAACGCCCTGGACTTCCCCGGTGGTGACGCCGTGGACGCCTCCGTCCGGTATCTCCTCTGCTGCTGGCCTGTCCTCGACCCCTACGCCCGCTACCTCTACGCCCGCAACGTCGCCGATGACCGGCTGGTGGTCTCCACCGAGGCCTACTTCCTCAACGAAGCCGTCATGCACGAGGGCAACCCCCAGGAAATCCTCGAGCGGCAGGAAATCGTTGAGCTGCCCCCGACCGTAATCATCCAGGGCACCAACGACGGCAACGTCCCCCTGTCCATCCCCCACAAGTTCGAAGAAACCTACCGGCAGGCTGGCGGCAGCGTCGAGTTGGAGTTGTTCCCCGGAATGCCCCACGGCTTCGGCAACCAGCCCTTCCCCGAATCCGCCCGCGCCATCAACGTAATGAAAGGATTCATCGCTCGCCAACTCGGAACCCAGGCGCCGGCCGCCGTCTGGGTATTAGGTCAAGGCTAGCAAGAGGAACTGGCCGCGCTCTCCCGTCATTCCCGCGCAGGCATGGGTTACCCTGGGCCGGCGTGGAGTCGCAAAAAAAGGAATCCAGCCCCCTCAACCCCTCCTTGGGGGGACAGCAACCGAAGCAAACCCTATCTCCCGTCATTCCCGCGCAGGCGGGAATCCAGACCCCCGTATTCGCACCCCCCGAAACATAGGATCGACGGACCGGTCCATAGGCTTGACGGCCCTCTGTCGGCCTTGAAATAATGTTTCCCTAGCTTCAGCTAACAAGCGGGTTAGGGGGGTCTCCTGAAAAACGGGGACCTGCCCTAACCCGCGAATTTTTTGGCTGGGATTGTGTCCGAGTTCGTCAGCGGTCTTCAAACGCGAATCTGAACGAATACGCTTTGAGATTTACATGGGGAACCATCTTGGCCGCGTAAACCAAACGATCTGTGAAGTCTTGTGCGACCAATATCCCGCGAATTTGCCCATTCTCGACCGGCTCCATACTGCCCATGTAGCCAAGTAATTGAGTCAAAGCGGGATCCTGGGCCACGCCTGCTTTCAACTCAATGACCACGAAGTTACCCTGCGAATCCTTGGCTGTAATGTCAATTCGGCCTGTCGCTACGGACTTTTCGGTGCCGCCATCAACAATGATAAGTCCAGGCTCTAATTGCTCTATGTTGTCCCTTAAAGCCGTTTGCAGATCCCGTTCCAAGCCGAAGCCGTTGCCTTCGGTTTGTCCCGGTTCTTCTTCGGCATTTCCCTTGAAGCGGGGAGAATATGGATTTATGAACGTATTCTGCTGGTTAAAAACGTTCCCGCGGTTCTGAAGGTCGTTCACTTGGCCCTCTTTGATTTCTCCACTTAAGGGGTTTCTGAAATCGCCTTCAGATGTCAAAAACCACCTTCTCGTCGGAGCAATCAACTTCGAAACACCACGTTCCTTCATCAACTCTAACAGCGGGTCTACGCTTGGTGCCCTCAAGTAATGATCGGCGACACCATGAGTAATCAATATCCCGCGATCCAACAACTCATCCAAGGTGAAACCTTCCAAGAACTCGATGACGTCTACTTCCATGTTAACCTCATTCATCCCGGGTTTAGAACGTTCCATCTACGCCCTTCACCTCCTCCCCCAACCGCCCCAAAAGCCCCTCCACCGGAATCGCCCCCAGGTCCCCCTCCTCCCGGTGCCGCACCGCCACCGCCCCCTGCTCCTGCTCCCGGTCCCCCACCACCAGCATATACGGAATCTTCTGTAGCTGGGCTGCCCGGATCTTCGCGTTCATCCGCTCCCCCCGCTCATCCACCTCCGCCCGGAACCCGGCCTCGGACAGCTTCTCCCGCACCTCTCGCGCGTATTCCAGGTGCCGGTCTGCGATGGGAATGACCATCGCCTGCACCGGCGCCAGCCACAGCGGGAATGCTCCCGCGTAGTGCTCTATAAGCACCCCGAAGAACCGCTCCAGCGACCCCAGGATGGCCCGGTGGACCATGTAGGGCCGGGAGCGGTTGCCCTCCGAGTCCTGGAAGGTCAGGTCGAACCTCTCCGGCAGGTTGAAGTCGAACTGCACCGTCGTGCACTGCCAGTCCCGCCCCAGCGCGTCCTTGATTTTGATGTCTATCTTGGGCCCGTAGAACGCCCCCCCGCCGTCGTCAATGTCGTGGGGCAACCCCCGCTGCTCCAGCGCGTTCCTCAGGGATGCGGTGGCGTGGTCCCACATCTCCAGGTCTCCCACGTACTTCTCCGGCCGGGTGGACAGGGAAATCTGGTACTGGTCGAAACCGAAAGCCCGCAGAATCTCGAAGGTCAGGTCCAGGACGCCCCCGACCTCCGATTCCACCTGCTCCGGCATGCAGAAGATGTGCGCGTCGTCCTGCGTGAACCCCCGCACCCTCATCAGCCCGTGCAGCACCCCGCTTCTCTCGTATCGGTAGACCGTCCCCAGCTCGCCGATCCGTAAGGGAAGCTCCCGGTAGCTGTGCAGGGAAGACCGGTAGATCATGATGTGAAACGGGCAGTTCATCGGCTTCAGAAAGTATTCTTGCTCGTCCAGCTCCATCGGTGCGTACATATTTTCCTGGTAGAAGTCCAGGTGGCCGCTGGTCCGCCACAGGTTGGACCGCCCGATGTGCGGCGAATAGACGATGTTGTACCCGTGCCGGTAGTGAATATCCCGCCAGTAGTCCTCCACCAGGGAGCGCAGCACTCCCCCCTTCGGGTGCCACACAATCAGCCCCGGCCCGATCTCCTCGTGGACGCTGAACAGGCCCAGCTGCCTCCCCAGGGTTCGGTGGTCCCTCAGCTCCGCCTGTTCCAGCCGCTCCAGGTGCTCGTCCAGCAGTTGTTGGCTCTCGAAGGCCGTCCCGTAGATCCGCTGGAGCATCGGGCGGTGTTCGTCCCCCCGCCAGTACGCCCCGGCCACGTTCAGCAGCTTCACCGCCGGAATGCTCGCCGTGTCCTCCACATGCGGCCCCTGGCACAGATCGACGAACTCGCCGTGCCGGTAGATGCTCAACGTCCCCGCGTCGGGGATCGCGTCGATTATCTCTAGCTTGTAAGGCTGGTCCGCGAACAGCGCCTTGGCCTCATCCCGGCTCAGATCCTCCCGGATGAACGGGAAACCCTCGGCCACCGTCTCCTTGACGATCTTCTCAATCTCCGCCACGTCTTCCGGGGTGAATGGCCGGGCCACGTCGAAGTCGTAGTAGAACCCGTCCTGCGTCGGCGGCCCAATCCCCATCTTCGCCTCTGGAAACAGACGCAGCACCGCGTCCGCCATGACGTGGGCTGCGGAGTGGCGCATCCGGTGGCGCAGGCCTTCCAATTCGTTTACGTGCCCCGAATCAAGTGTGCCGTGGTCTAGCATTGTGGTTTGTCCTGTGGATAAAGTTGTGTCGATTTAATAGTGGTGTTCTAAGCAGAACCAGGCTCCGATGTGTGCCGAATAACGGAGCTTCGATTATAACCCAACGTCCCCTCGCCTCCGTCAGGGCATCAGGCGCGGCCCGTAGAACACTTCCAGCAGCCGCCCGCTCTTGACCGCCTCCCATATCTGCCGCCGGATGCTGCAGCAGTAGGAGCCCACCACCAGCGCCGTCAATGCCGCTACCAGGATCGTCAGCTCCCGGTCCGCCCCCCGGATGGGATTGATGACGTTCAGCACCACCATCCCCACCGCGATCCCGATGATCACGTTGCGGCTCAGGATAATCGCCAGCACCCCCGGAACCATCGCCACCAGCGTGGACACGAAGAACAGGGCCAGCGCAATCCCCAGCAGCGGCGCAACCCCCTTCCCGCCCCGGAACTTCAGGTACACCGGCCAGTTATGCCCCACTATCCCAACCGTCGCCGTGCAGTAGATGACCCACTCCGGCGCGCCCAGCCACCCCGGAACCAGGACTGTAATAGCCCCCTTCGCCGCGTCCACCGCCAGCACCGGAACGGCCCCGGCCAACCCGGTCTGGTACCAGGTGTTCAGCGTGCCCACGTTCCGGCTCCCCACCTCGCGGATGTCCCTCTGCGCCAGCCACCGCACCGCCAGGTAACCCGTCGGAATCGCCCCCACGAAATACGCCCCGGCGATCAGCAGGCCATAAATGACCAGTTCAGTGCCCAGTTCCATACTCCCTGTCTGACGAAAAGTTGTTTCCCCTCAATCCATCTTAAGTTAGCCCGCCCGGCCCCGGCAAACCCCGCAGCCTCCACCCAATATGCAATAATGGAAGGCACGGTTCGGATGAACCCACCCCGGAAACAGGATAGGAAAGCACAATGGAGCAGTTAAAGCAGGATTTGGAAGCCTTGGTCCAGCGGGTCGATTCCGTCGTGGAGCGTCTTTGACCTCCCCGCCAAGGAACAGGCTATAACCAAAATGGAGGCTGCCGCCGCCGCTCCCGGGTTCTGGGATGACCACCGCGTCGCCCAGGTCCAGATGCAGCAGTTGGGCCGCCTCAAGGACCAGGTCACCCTCTGGCGCACCCTCCGCTCCGACGCCGCCTCCGCCCTCGAATTGACCGAGCTCGCCCTCGAGGAAGGTGACGACTCCATCCAGGAACAGTTGGAAGCCGAAGCAGCCGGCCTGACCCGGTCCCTGGAGCGGGAGGAAATCAACCTCACCCTCTCCGGCGACTACGACGACCGGCCCGCCATCGTGTCCATCCGTTCCGGCGCCGGCGGCACCGACTCCCACGACTGGACCCAGATGCTCCTGGGCATGTACACCCGCTGGGCCGAGGAGGAAAAGCGTTCCCTCCAGCTGATGGACTTGTCCTACGGCGACGAGGCCGGCCTGCGCGGTGCTACCCTGGAAATCGGCGGCCCCTACGCCTGCGGATATCTCAACGCCGAGCACGGCGTCCACCGCCTCGTCCGTCTCTCCCCCTACGACCCCAACCACCTCCGCCACACCTCCTTCGCCGAGGTCGAGGTCCTGCCCGCCGCCGTCGAGGAAGAGGCCGAGGTCGAAATCCGCCCCGAGGACCTGAAGATGGACTTCTTCCGTTCCAGCGGCCCGGGAGGACAGAACGTCCAGAAGGTCGCCTCCGCCGTCCGGCTCACCCACCTGCCCACCGGTGTTGTCGTCACCTGTCAGACCGAACGCTCCCAGCACCAGAACCGGGAATACGCCATGCGCATCCTCCGCGCCCGCCTCCTCGACCGTCAGAACCGGGAGCGGACCGAGGAGCTCGCCCGCCTTCGCGGAGAGCGGGTGGCTCCCGAGTGGGGACACCAGATCCGCAGCTACGTGCTCCACCCCTACAAGTCCGTCAAGGACCACCGCACCAACTACCAGAGCACCAATCCCGACGCCGTTCTCGACGGCGACCTCCAGGGATTCATCAGCGCCTACCTCATGTCCAAGGTCGGCGACATGGAGTAGACTTGGGATTCACTTACCTAACCACTTATCCCGCCACCCCTACCGGGACAGGCGGCGGAGACATAACAACCATGGCTACACCAGAACGGATATATCGGGAGCGCAGCCGCAATTTCCTGGTCAAAGCCCGGGAAGAACTGGCCTCTGGCGATCTCGAACAAGCATCCGAGAAGGGATGGGGCGCGGCGGCCGTGGTGGTCAAAGCCCTGGCGGAGAAGCGGGGGGACCGGCACACGGGACACGCCCTCCTGTCCAACATCGTGGATGTATTGGCCCGGGAGACCGGCGACCCGGAATTGTCGGCGATGTTCGATGTCGCCGGAAGGCTGCACATCAACTTCTACGAGCACACGCTTGATGCCCAGGGCATTGCCGACCGAATCGACGTAGTGGAGCGCTTCGTCGAGAAGATGGATGCCCTGCTGTAGCGGGAATTGTCACCAGGGATTGGGCCCCCGCCCGTTTACAATGTCGGGCGGGCGCTTGGTTTAGGGTTTTGGTATAGAAGATAAAGAGGGCAGGCGGTGTGCCTGCCCTCAATCGGTTACCCGGTACCCGGAAACGCCCGGCTATGAACAGGAACCCAGGATATGCCCCATCCTGTCCCGCTTGGTCCGCAGATAGGCTAGGTTCTCGTCGTTGGGCGGGACTTCCACCGCCACCCGGTCCACTATCTCTAGCCCCAGCCCGGTCATTCCCACCACTTTCTTCGGATTGTTCGTCAGCAGCTTGATCCGGGAAATCCCCAGGTCCCGCAGGATCGCCGCTCCCATGCCGTAATGCCTCTGGTCCGACTCAAACCCCAGCGCCTTGTTGGCCTCGACGGTATCCAGACCGCCTTCCTGCAGCGAGTATGCCTTGATCTTGTTGTGCAGGCCGATCCCCCGTCCTTCCTGCCGCATGTACAGCAAAGCCCCGGTTCCCTCCTTGGCCAGCATCCGCAGGGCCAGCTCGATCTGCTCCCCGCAGTCGCACCGGAGGCTGCCGAAGACGTCCCCCGTCAGGCATTCGCTGTGGACCCGGGTCAGGACCGGTTCGTCTTTTTCCCACTCCCCGATGGTCAGCGCAATGTGTTCTCCGGGGTCGAACGGGCTTCGGTAGGCGATGATCTTGAACTCCCCGTACCTCGACGGGAGCCTGGCTTCCGCCACCCTCTCAATGGGATTGTCGTTCCGCCGCCGGTGGGCGATTATCTGCGCGATGCTCAGGATTTTCAGGTTGTGCTCCGCCGCCATCGCCTCCAGGTCCGGCATCCGGGCCATCTCCCCGTCGTCCTTCATGATCTCGCACACCACCCCGGCCGGATACATCCCGCCGATGTCGCACAGGTCGATGATCGCCTCCGTGTGTCCCTCTCGGACCAGCACACCCCCGGGATGGTAACGGAGTGGGAACAGGTGCCCGGGTCGGGAGAAGTCTTCCGGAGAAGAGTTGGGGTCGATTAAAGCCCGGACCGTGGCCGCCCGGTCCCGGGCCGAAATTCCGGTGGTCGTGCCGGGCTTATAGTCCACCGACATCGTGAACGCCGTCGGCTTTTCATGAATGGCGTGGGAGCTTTCCGTCAGGGGGATGTCCAGCTCGGCCAACCGCTCTTCCAGCATCGGCATGCACAGCAGTCCCCGCGCGTGGGTTACCATAAAGTTGACCGCTTGCGGCGTCACCTTTTCCGCAGGCATAACCAGGTCGCCTTCATTTTCCCTTCGTTCATCGTCTACCAGGATGATGAACTTGCCGGCCTGCAAGTCCGCTATGGCTTCTTCCAGGCTGCACAAAGGCATAAGACACCCTTTCCTTCAACCATTTCTCCGCTGGACTTCTTGCCAAGGAAAAGTCCCCAGTTCCTTCCCCCTTAACGGGGGAAGAGCCTGCCCCCGCGTAGGCGGGGGTTAGGATGGGGGTGGCACTCACCCCTCACTCCCGGGTCAACAAGCTTTCCACGTACTTCGCAACGATGTCAACTTCCAGGTTGACCCGGCTGCCCTCCGACTTCCCCTTCAGGTTGGTATGCTCCATTGTGTATGGTATCACAGAGATGGTGAACCACGTAGCGCCCTTCTCCACCACCGTCAGGCTGATCCCGTCCACTGCCACGAACCCCTTTTCCACGATGTACGGCATCAGTTGCCCCGGCGCCTCGACCCGGAAAATGTGACAGTCTCCGTCCGGTTCGATGGACGCTACCCCTCCGCTCCCGTCCACATGCCCTTGGACGATATGCCCCCCCAGCCGGTCCGACACCGCCAGCGGCCGCTCCAGGTTCACCGGGTCCCCGGACGTCACATCCCCCAGCGACGTCCTCCGCATCGTCTCCGGCGCCAGGTCCACCGAAAATCCCCCCTCTTCCAGTGTCACCACCGTAAGGCAGGCGCCGTTCACGGCTATGCTGTCCCCCAGCTTGGCGTCCTCCACCACCTTCGGCCCGGTGATGCTCAGGCGGTGACCCTCCAGGCCCCCCACTATGCCCACTTCTTCCACTATTCCGGTGAACATTTCAGCCCTCCCGTTGCGGGTATCCGCTGATTAGCCAGTCGCCGCCCACCTGCTCCATGACCGTCCCTTCCAGCCGCCAGGCCCGCGCCATGCTCTCCGCTCCCCAGCCTTCCACCGGCGAAGCTGCCTCGCCGCCCCCGATGATTACCGGGGCCACGAAGGCCCGCACCTCGTCAACCAGCCCGGCGTCGAACAGCGACCCCAGGACGGTGCCGCCCCCTTCTACCAGCAGGTTTACCACCCCCCGGCGTCCCAGTTCCGACAGCGCCAGCCCGACATCCACCCGCCAGTCATCCCCCAGCCCTGCCGGGATAACCTCCGCCCCCGCCTCCGACAGCTTCTTGGTGGCATCAATCGGCACTTCCTCCCCGACGAACACCAGGGTCCGGCCCGGCTCCCGTAGCATCTGGGACTCCGGCCTCATCCGGCACCGCGTGTCCAGCACAACCCGCATCGGCTGCACTTCCAGCGGTTGCCCGTCCCGGTCCCGGGCCGTCAGTTGCGGGTCGTCGGCCAGCGCCGTATTGCTCCCCACCATTACCGCGTCCGACACTCGCCGCAGCTCCTGCACCATCCCCCGCGCTTCCCTGCCCGTGACCCACTTCGAGTCCCCGGTGCGGGTGGCGATCTTCCCGTCCAGGCTCATGGCGAACTTGGCCACCACGTAGGGCAGGCCCGTCAGGACGTGCTTGGCAAATCCCCGGTACAGCTCCCGCGCCGCCTCCGATTCCTCCTTGGTCACGCCAATCCCGGCCTGCTCCAGTTCCGCCATCCCTTGTCCGCAGACCTTGGGGTTGGGATCGACCACCGCAACCCGGACCTCCCGGACCCCGGAGGCTATGATCGCCCGCGTGCACGGCGGCGTCCGCCCGAAATGGCAGCAGGGTTCCAGCGTGGTGTAGAGCGTTGCCCCTCTGGACCGCTCTCCCGCCTCCTGCAGGGCCACTATCTCGGCGTGACTCAATCCTGCTGGTTGGGTGTGCCCCTCACCCACAATCTCACCGTCCCGCACTACTACCGCGCCCACCGGCGGATTGGGGCTGGTGCGTCCCCGGGCTTCCCTCGCCAGGGCAATCGCCCTCTCCATTGGACTCTGCCCCGGCGGATTGCCCGTGCTCTGTCCGTTGGACCTTCCCATCACGGCTCCTGGGAACCTGGATGCTGCAAGTCTGGGTGCTGGAAGTCCAGGTGTATCCGGCTGGCGGTGGGACCCGTCTGCCCCTGGTACTTGCTGTTCAACGACTCCGACCCGTACAGCCGGTCCGCCGGCGTGGTCAGGCGAAGGAAGGAAATCTGCCCTATTTTCATCCGGTAGTACAGCGTGATGGGCAGCCTGGACAGGTTGCTAAGTTCCAGCGTCAGGTGCCCCTTCCACCCCGGATCGACAAACCCCGCCGTCGAGTGGATGACCAGCCCGATCCGACCCAGCGAGCTTTTCCCTTCCAGCCTCGCCACCAGGTCGTCGGGAAGCTCGATGTTCTCCATCGTGCTCCCCAACACGAATTCGCCGGGATGCAGGATGAACGGTTCCTCCGCACCCACCTTCACCCTTTCCGTCAGGGATTCCAGGCTGTCCTTGACGTCGATATAGGGACGCCGGGAGTTGGTGAAGACCATTACCTCCCGGTCCAGGTGCAGGTCTACGCTGGCCGGCTGGATATCGTCCTCGTCCAGCGGGTCAATGACAATCCGTTCCCGGGCCAGTTCCTCCCGGATAGACCGGTCGCTCAGGACCATAGTTGACGCTCACCCTCCTGTCCGCCCCGGGAGGCGTTGACTTCCCCTCGAATTGCCCGGAATTTTATCCGCGCGTATCCTCCCTCGCAAGAACATGGGCCCTCGTCAACCTTCCATCAGGAACGACAACCGAAGCAAGCTCTTCCTCCCGTCACCCCCGCCAACTTTCCACCAGGAACGAGAACCGAAGCAAACCCTTCTTCCCGTCACCCCCGCGTAGGCGGGGGCCCAGACCCCGGTAAATCCTTCCCCCCAACCCTGTCTCCTACACCCAACACCTGTCCCTTCAACCCCGCCACCGTTGACCTGCACTACCCTGAAACAGGATCCCCTACCGCGCAAACCACCAACCCCTCCGACCCGAAAACACCACCATGTTGATGCCGCAACTCGCACCCCATCCTGTCACATATCAAATGTTGCTAAATGCTGACAATAACCCCGCTTATCCCTCGGTTTACCCGGTTCTCCCCGCGGCCTCCTGCCCGCATTTGGGTTTCCAGCAATCCAGCGGCGATAGCTCCAGGATACTCGGCTATTGGGCTTCCCCATCCTCTATCTCAAACTCCGCTCGGATTGTCACCATAATCTCCACGTCCCCGGCCAATACCGGTGTTCCGGCGTCAGCCTGTGCGGCCACGGCCAGTCCGAACTCAGCCGCCGCCCTGGGATAGGGTATCCCGCCGAAGTCCGACTCGTTCACCGAGACTACCCTGCCCAGCGTCACGCCCATC
The DNA here is from genome assembly GCA_965203675.1 of Dehalococcoidia bacterium. Taxonomy (GTDB): domain Bacteria; phylum Chloroflexota; class Dehalococcoidia; order Lucifugimonadales; family UBA3495; genus CATOSK01. Next base: position 1,145,656 of record CBDBDE010000002.1, read on the forward strand.
CCCTCAGCCAGTTGCCCAGCCTTGTCCGTTGCGTTCTCCACCGCCGCCGCTCGGGCCTCCTCTTCCAGACCGCTGGTGTCCTCCACCGAAAAATCAATGCCTCTCAGCCGGGTCGAGTCTCCCGCCGCTGCCGCCGCCCCGTCGATTGCCGCCCCCACCAGGTCCAGGTCGCGGATCTTCACCACCAGGCGGTTGCTCACCTCGTACCCCGTCACCGTCTGGGTCTCGTAGTTCATCCGTGGGTTGATCCTGATCGACCTAGTCCCGATGTCATCCTCCGCCACCCCCGCTTCGGTAAGGGCCTCAATCAACCTGATTGTTGCTGCCGCAGACTGCCCCCGCGCCTCCCCCACCGTCTCGCCGATGGTCTCAACGCCCAGTTCCAGGATCGCCACGTCGGGAGACGCCGAAGCCTTTCCCTGGCCTGTCACCGAAATTGTCCTCCGCGCCAAAGTGTCCTCGAAGCTGTCTGCCTGATCTATGGCTCCGGGCGCTGGGGCAGAGGGAGCCGTCTCTGCCGCTGCTGGCCCCGAGCCGGTGGTTGCTCCATCGGGCATTGCCGCCGCCGGAGCCGGAGCAATGGCGTCAACTTGGGAAGCGTCTGCTTGCGAAGCGGCGGCGGTTTCCTCCACCACTGTTTCGGAAACCGCCGCTCCGGTGGCTGCAACGGAGGCGGCTGTGGCCGGGGGGTTGGACTGGAACCCTGAGACCAGTAGCGCCATCAGGCCCAGGGCCAGCAGTGCCGGAATCGCGTATTTGCCATATTTCATCAGAAAACTCCTCGTTAAGCGCATTGGGCGCCCGGTCGCATCCGGGTTGCATCACTGCATACGAAATTCCGTGGGGAAACGGACTTAAACCGCCCACGGCCCGGGAAAGAGCCGGGGCGGATGGAATAGCCTGGTCCGATATGAAGCTGGGGTGTTGCCCCTCACCCGTGGTAATTCACGCGCCCGTCCAGCAGGGCCCGAGCCATCACGAACTTGTGAATCTCGGACGTTCCCCCGCCGATTCGGGCGTGGCGCAGCATGTGGTACCAGTGCGGAATCGGCAGGTCCACAGTTTCCCCGATCCCCCCGAACACCTGCATGATCTTGTCGATGCTTCGCCAGCCCCATTCTCCCGCGCAATACTTGACCATGCTGGCCTCCACCCTCACATCTTCCCCCGCGTCCGCCTTCTCCGCCGTCTCCCGCGTCAGCGCCCGCAGCGCCATAATGTCAGTATAAACGTCCGTCAGCATCCACTGTATCGCCTGTCGGTCGGCGATTGGCCTTCCGTAGGTGACTCTTTGCTTGGCCCAGTCGATGGCCATGTCCAGGGCCCGGCTGAGGATGCCGAGTGCCATCGAGCCCCGCAGCAGACGGTCGTGGTGGACCAGCCATTGCTGTCCCAGCGTAAACCCGTAGCCCACCTCCCCGAGCACCTGCGTCTGCGGGACCCGCACGTTGTCCAGGTGGACCATGTTCTGCTGCGCCTTGGTCGGCATGGTCCACACGTAAATCGGCTCAAACGTCATCCCAGGCGTCGGGTTGTCAATGATAAACATGGTGATGCCGCCGCGCTGTCTCTTCTCCGCATCAGTCACGGCCTGGACCAGCAGGTAGTCGGCGCTGGCGGCCCCGGAAATGAACATCTTGGTACCGTTGATCACCCAGTCGTCGCCGTCCTTCACCGCGCGGGTCTGCATCATCCCCCCAGGGTCGGACCCGGCTTGGGGCTCCGTCTGGCCAAATGCATAGAACAGTTCTCCGCTGATGGCAGGATAGAGATACTTCTCCTCCTGTTCTGGAGTGCAGGCCCCGATCATGAACATGGGCACCGGCGATGTGGGGAGGTGCAGGATGCTCTTCTGTATCTCCTCTTCGAGAACAACGTGGCCTAGGGCGCCCATTCCGCCCCCGCCATATTCCTCGGGCACAAAGGAGGTGTAAATGCCGGTGTCCTTGGAGACTTGGTGCAGTCTCGCCCATTGTTCCGGTGGAAGGGTGCCCAGTATCCCGGGGACTGCCTCCAGAATCCCCCGGGGAGCCCCTTCGTTTTGTTCGCCATCTTTGGGAGGATGAGTGAGGAATTCCGTTTCCAGCGGAAGGCACTCCTCCCGCACGATCTTGCGGATGACGTTTTTCAGGCCTTCAAGCTCGGGAGGGAGTCCGGGTTGCGTCGAAACCATAACTTAGACCACGTACTGTGATTGAATTGGGGCAAAATTACGCCGGCTCCGAAGCGCCGGCGAAGTTCTGGTGGAAGCGGTGCTTGCTCCACGGCAAGCTAGTGGAACGGTCAAACATATTTCAGGCTTGCCATGGCCGCGCTGTCACCGCCAACCTCTCGCGACAAATCTCCGGACGCCGCGGCGAACTGGTCCCTCAACAACAACGGCTGGCTCTGGGCTTCGGTCGCGGCCTGGATGTCTTTCACCTGCTCCAGAACTGCTCCAACAAAAGCAAAGGTCAGGAGAGCAAGAACGGCAAAGCCGACGATTTTCGCCTTCAGGGAAACGCCCGGCATTATCATGGCCAGACCCCTTTCCAAGGTTCAATTCTTCTTTTCGCCTTCAATTTTAATCCCAACCCGCCGGGAATTCCACCTTGCGCTATACCCGCACATTTTTTCCTGATGCAAGCCCTATTATTGCTGACGCCCGGCCTCTTCCCAGACCCGCTCCCTACCCTTTAACATACATGTGTGTCGTTCCTTTCTGAGCTCCCGTCCGTTTCCAGTCCAGGCGCGTCTTATTCCCTGCCTTCCGCCTCTTCAACTGCCCCTTCCGAACCGAAATGTCCCAAAAATGTCTCAAAATGTCTCACCTCGTCCCATCATGCCTCAATGTACGCCTCAATCTGGCCCGAAATGGCCGTCCAAGTGTCCCCAAAACAGGGTCAAGATGCCGTTCCCAAGCACGAAACCCGGAAAATGTCTCACTTCTTATTTTTCCGAGTTTCCCTGTATCTAACCCCACGCTTCCTTGTGGGATAGTCCATGCCGGGCCCTGTCGCCGGTCGGTCAGAATTCCGGATCATGGTACAATCGCTGCGTAAATCAACCTCTTGTTTGTCTTCGAGAAAAGGTATGCAACTCCGCAACATGCCCAGTGTTGATGCGGTCTTGGCCCACCCGGACATAGCCGAATTGCTGGCTGTCTACCGTCGCGACTGGGTTGTCGGATTGGTGAGACAGCGACTGGACGAAGTCAGGGTGGCGGTCCGTGCCGGCGCAGACGCCCCGGATACCCAATCCGTCGCTCAGTCGGTATCCCGGTCAGTCGAGGAAATGATCACCCCCGCGCCTCGGCGGGTGATCAACGCTACCGGAGTAGTAATCCACACCAACCTGGGTAGGGCCCCCTTGAGCGGCGCTGCAACCCAGGCCGCAACCCAGGCGGCCCTGGGTTATTCGGACCTTGAACTGGACATAAACACTGGACGCCGGGGGTCCCGCCAGGCCCACCTTCAAGCCCTCCTCCGCGAACTGACCGGAGCAGAGGCAGCCTTGGTGGTCAACAACAACGCGTCCGCGGTTCTTTTGGGATTGTCTGCGTTAGCTGCCGGAAAAGAGGTCATCGTTTCCCGGGCGGAAGCCATCGAAATCGGCGGCGGTTTCCGCATCCCCGACGTTCTCCGGCAAAGCGGCGCCATCCTGGTGGATGTGGGGACAACCAACCGCACCTACGTCCGTGACTACTCCGAGGCCATTACCGAAAATACCGGGGCTATGGTCAAGGCCCACGCCAGCAACTTCCGCGTGGAAGGCTTCACCGCCGCGGTGTCTTCGGAGGAACTGGTCGAGGTGGGAAGGGAACGGGGGGTTCCGGTCTTCAACGACGTTGGCAGCGGTTGCCTTCTGGACTGCGAAAAATACGGCTTGGCCCATGAGCCGACTCCCCAGGAAAGCGTGGCCGCGGGAGTCGGCTTGACCTTCTTCTCGGGGGATAAGCTCCTGGGTGGCCCGCAGGCCGGCGTCGTGGTGGGCAAGCGGGACCTCGTACAACAACTGGAGCGTCATCCGTTGGCCCGCGCGTTCCGCATCGACAAGATGAGCCTCGCCAGTCTGACCACCACACTGACCCATTACCTCAAGCGGGAGGCCGAAAAGGAGATACCCATCTGGCGGATGATTTCCGCCTCCGAACAATCCATTAGGGCGCGGGCTGAACAATGGGTATCCCGTCTGGAAGCTCCGGCTGAAATCGTGCCCACCCGGTCGGCGATAGGCGGGGGCAGCCTGCCCGGTGAGACCCTGCCCAGCTGGGCGGTAGCGCTTGACGGCGCCGGGGCAGATTTGTTGATGCGTCGGCTTCGCCAATGCTATCCTCCCATCATCGCCAGGGTTGAAACGGAAAAGGTGCTCCTTGATCCCAGGACCGTGCTTCCAGAAGAAGATGAACCTTTGCTTCGGGGGTTGTGCCTTGCCGTGGCCGTGTGAACCTGAATACGGCTGCGGAATTGAAGGTATGGGACCGCCGTCGCTGCCCCCGTTTTACTGGAAACGCGGACCGGGAATAGCCTTGGACCTCTCGCGGAAAGGCTCGTGAAGGCCCTCAAGTGACTGATTTCCTGTTGGTGCACGGGGCCGGTCAGGGAGCGTGGGCCTGGGGCAAGGTCTGGGGATACATGACCGCTCCGCAGACTCACCCGCCCCGATTGTACGCTCATACGCCGGTGGGAAAGGTCTACCCTATGGACTTGCCCGGGCATGGTGCGGACAGTGACGGGGATACTTCCTCGGTTGTGCTGGACGAATGTGTTCAGGCAATTGTTCGGACCATGGAGCGTCAGTCCCTGGATGATGTTGTCCTCGTGGGGCACGGAGTCGGAGGTGGGTTGGTGCTTCATGCTGCGGGACAGCTTCCTACCCCTCCGAAAAGAGTAGTGTTGCTTGGCGGAATAGTTCCCGCCCACGGTAGCGCTATGATCTCAGAAATCGTGAAGCCCTTGCGCTGGACGTTCTCGTTCTTGAAATACTGGAATTCCCTTATCGGCCGGGAGCTCAGGCTGCCCAGTGGGGCAGTCGCTCGCCATTTGTGCAACGGAATGGACCCCATGGCAGTGGTAGAAATGATCGGCTTCATGGGCCCTTTGCCGGCTCAGGTGCTTCAGGCGAAAATGCCCGAAGTGCCATCATTGACTTGTCCGGTTTCCTACGTGGTACTATCCGGGAGCAGGGTTGTCACTCCCGTCAACCAACGGCGTATGGCCGGTCGCATTGGCCTTTCCGATATCCTCGAAATGGATGCCTGCCATCAGGTGGTGCATCACCGGCCCAGGGAACTCGCCGAACTTCTGATGTCATTCACCTGAACGAAGACGACCGTCCATCCTTTTGTGCTAGGATGGCCAAGATGCCCTACTTTGCCGACCTCCATCTTCATTCCCCCCACGCTTACGCGACCAGCAAGTCATTGACCCTTGAGAACTTGGCCGCTTGGGCCAGGCTCAAAGGGCTGGATCTGCTGACCACTGGTGACTTCACTCATCCTGTCTGGTTTGGGGAACTGCAAGAAAAGCTGAAGCCGGCGGCTGGAGCCGAGGGTCTGTACCAGTTTGGCGGCGTGAAGTTCGTTCTCGGGACCGAGGTCAGTTGTGTTTATGGCCAGGCAGGGCGTCACCGACGCATCCACATCCTCCTGTTGGCCCCCAGCCTCGAGACCGCAGCGGAGTTGACCAGAGCACTGGCGGTTTACGGGAAACTTGACCTTGATGGGCGGCCCACACTCGGAATATCTGCCCGTGACCTGACGGAGTTAGTCCTGGATGTTGACTCTGAGTGCCTGGTCATCCCTGCTCATGCTTGGACCCCGTGGTACGGGGTGTTCGGATCCAAATCAGGCTTCGACAGCCTTTCCGAGTGCTTCCTCGATATGATTCCTGCCATCCGGGCCATTGAGACCGGCCTGTCCAGCGATCCAGCCATGAACTGGGGAGTCGAGGAGCTTTCTGACATGGCGATTCTTTCCTTCTCCGACGCCCACTCCCTTCCCAAGCTGGCTAGGGAGGCGACCGCGTTCAACGGCCCTCTCACCTTTTATGGGTTGGCCGATGCCATTGCCCGCAACGACGTGGCGTTCACCGTTGAGTTCTATCCTGAGGAGGGCAAGTACCACTACGACGGCCATCGGAAGTGCGGCGTAAGCCGTGCCCCGAATTTTAGCGATCCTGACTTCGAGACCTGTCCGGTATGCTCCCGCCCTTTAACCCTCGGTGTTCTTCACCGGGTCACTGCTTTGTCGCACGGGAATGCGGAGGTTCGCTTCGGAGAGGACGGGTTCATCCGTTCCCCTGAGGGCAGGCCCCCCTTCATCCGTTTGGTGCCGCTGCAGGAACTGATAGCGCAGGTATTGGGGCGTGGCGTTGGAACTAGAGCGGTGCAGACCGCCTATATGCGAACAGTCCAGGAATTGGGCGGCGAGCTGGACATCCTCATCAGCGGCTCCTTTCAGGACCTTCAGATGACCGCTGGAAGCGCTATTGCGGAGGCGGTGCTGCGTTCAAGGGCCGGTGAAATCCGGGTCAAACCAGGCTACGACGGCGTGTTCGGAGAAATATCCCTTCCGAATCTGGACAGCGCAACGTCGCCCGATTTCCAGCCAACGCTGCTTTAGCCCTTGCCGCTCCTCAGGTGGTCCGGATCGGCACCACGGCACTATGCTACAATTGGGCTTCCATTCAGCCCCATCCTTTTGGTCGTTCCCGATTCTTCCCGTCGTTCAATGAAGGGACCTCGGCCTTCAGTGAATTTACTGATAGCACTATGGACATTGCCCTGAGGCGTATGCGTGCCGAAGATGTCTCCCAGGTCGTAGAAATCGAAAGGGAAGCTTTCGCGCCGCTGTCCCTCGGCACTTCCTTCAAGCGGGACCTGAACAACCGTTACGTTCGTTACCTGGTTGCCCACTGGCCGGACAACTCCCCTGCACCTCCCGAAGAACCGGAAGTGCCGCCGGATAGCCCGTCCCAATCGTCTCTCTGGGGCAGGGTAGTCAGGACCGTTCAGGGAGTGGTCAGGCGGGATGAATCCCCTGCCCCCGGGGAAGACATCGTCGGCTACGTGGGCATGTGGTTCCAGGGCAACGAAGCCCACATTACCGAGATTGCTGTCCGGCACGACCTACGCGGGAACGGCCTTGGAGAGTTGCTCCTGATCGGTTCGATCCGCGCCGCGGTCGAAAATGGATCCTCCGTTGTGACTCTCGAAGTACGGGTATCCAACTTCATAGCCCAGCGGTTGTACGAAAAATACGGGTTCAAAACTGCGGGCGTGCGGAAGGGCTATTATACGAACAATCGGGAAGACGCTTTGATAATGACCACCAGCCCGTTGCACACTGACGACTACCAAAAGTTGTTCGCGTCTCTGCAAAACGCCTTCACCTCCCGCTACGGTAAGATCACTGTCCTGTAACAACGGCCGCCATTACACTCCAGATAATGCCAGTGCTGCTTTGCCCGCAAAATGTCTGGGATTGGTGAGGATGCTGCCTGCGGTTCGGTTTGGTTGACCGCCTCAAGGGCCGTTGTTAGAATGGGCGGGTTGTTTTCTCCTTGGGGATCGCATGATTGTTATCGGCTTGACTGGTGGAATCGGCACTGGAAAAAGCGAGGTGGCCTGCATCCTGGAAGAACTTGGGGCGGTAATTATAGACGCCGACCAGGTGGGTCATGAGGCGTATACTCCCCATTCCGCAACCTGGTCGGAAGTAGTCGCCGCGTTTGGCCCCGACATCCTTGGAGACAACCAGGAGATTGACCGCCGGAAGTTGGGTTCCATCGTTTTCTCTGACCCGGCACAGTTGGAACGGCTCAACGGGATTATGCACCCACAGATGGCCCGCATGGTGTCCGATAAAATTGGATATTTCCGCTCTAACGGAAAGCGTGTGGTCGTGGTAGAAGCAGCCGTTCTCTTTGAGGCCGGTTGGGATGTTCTTGTCGACGAAGTTTGGTCAACCACGGCGCCGGAAGACACTGTCGTTGCCCGGCTGATGTCCCGGAACGGGATGGCCGAGCAGGAAGCCCGCAATCGGATCAACTCCCAGATGCCCGCTAGTGAGAGGGCCAGAAGGTCCCAGGCAATAGTTGATAATTCAGGGGATATCGACCACCTCGAAGCGGTGGTCCGGAGCCTTTGGCATACCAGAGTCGAAGAAAAAGTTGGGAATGAATAATGGTTGATACGGCTGAGCCTCATTTCAAAGAATACGCAATCGAAGAGTTCCTGGTCCGCAGCGAACCTTATTACCGCCCGGTCGGCGACGAAATGGACCTGTTTGAGGCTGCTTATCAGCAGCACATTCCGGTTCTCCTCAAGGGTCCTACCGGCTGCGGTAAGACCAGGTTCGTAGAATACATGGCGTGGAAGCTTGGCCGGCCGTTGACCGTCATTAAGCCTGAAGAAAATGTCCAACCCATGAGTGAGGGCGAGGTTCGGGTGCCCCTCGTTACCATCGCCTGCCACGAGGACTTGACCGCCAGCGACCTCGTCGGACGGTACCTCTTGGACTCAGAGGGAACTCGTTGGATCGATGGCCCCATGACCCGCGCGGTGAAGGCAGGGGCGATCCTGTACCTTGACGAAGTGGTTGAGGCCCGCAAGGACACCACGGTGTTGATTCACCCCCTGACCGACCACCGTCGTATCCTTCCCGTGGAGAAGACCGGCTCCATCATTGAAGCCGATGACCGGTTCCTGCTTTGCATTTCCTACAATCCGCACTACCAGAGCGCGTTGAAGGATTTGAAACACAGCACCCGCCAGCGGTTCATTTCAGTCGAGTTCGACTATCCTCCGGCCGATGTGGAAGCCGAAATCGTTCAGCGGGAAAGCGGGTGTTCAGAGGAGCAGGCTGCCTCCTTGGCCAAGCTTGGGGAAAAAGTGAGGAACCTCCGGGAGCATGGGTTGGCGGAAGGGGCGAGCACACGACTGCTTATCTACGCTGGACGCTTGATGACCGAAGGTATTCCGGCCCGCCGCGCATGTCAGGTAGCCATCGTCTGGACGTTGACTGACGAACTCGAGCTGCAACGCAGCATCGAAGAGGTCGTTTCGTCCATCTTCGAATAGGGGTTTCGATGGCCCTTTCTGCGCTGGACACCGTAGCGCAAACCTTGGAGGGACGGGTTAACCGCATCGTTTCCGATCCTTCCCTGATGCCAGCCGCGGTGATGATCCTGCTATATCCGAAGGATGGAGAGTTCTGTGTCCTTCTGAACAAGCGGTCCCAAGAAGTCGAGCACCACAAGGGAGAGATTTCCTTCCCGGGAGGGGCCAGAGACCCTGGGGACGCCGACTTCGTGGATACCGCCCTCCGTGAAACTGAGGAAGAAATGGGGATCGCCCGTGGCGACATTACGTTATTGGGGAGACTGGACGATATCGTGACCCGGACTGATTTCTCGGTCGCCGTATTCGTCGGAACTATCCCATACCCTTATGGCTTCAACCCAAGCCCAATAGAAATCGCTGACGTCCTCGAAGTGCCGGTGTCCGCATTGCTTAATCCCGCCAACCACCGTTACGAAACGAGACTGGCTGGCGGGCAACTCGAAACGGTGGTTTCCTACACCCACGAAGAACACCTCGTTTTTGGGGCGACCGCCAGAATCCTCGATCAGTTTCTGGAAACTGTAGGGGAAGGACTCACTTAAGGAGGGAACCTGTTTTGAGCAACGATCCTCTTTTTGAAATAGAGTCGGAACTGGGCAAACTCCCTCCAGCTGTCACGGAGGCATACCGCGAGGTATCGGCCGACATGGGGGAGTCCTTCAACGACGAGGAACTGACCCTGTGGGCTAAGGAAGGATCAACCATCGGCGCCCACACCGTAAGGTCTTGGGAATCGGCGGTTGAATACTACCGGGTAAGCCCCAGCGTGGCCCGGGCGCTGGCATTCCCATCTTTCATGCAATGGGCCCGCTGTGGCACCTACCTCGCCCAGGATTCTCCTTCCCTTGCAGTTTCCTTCTTTCGGGCCAGTCCGTCCATCGTAGGGAATCTCCGGCCGCAATACATACCCCGCTGGGCCGGGTTGGGCCGCAGTTTGTACAAGGGGACCTGGAAATCCAGTACCCTGGCATCCAAGTTCTTCGAAGTGAGCCCCGACCTCATCCGGAGTTTGCCCTTCTGGGACGTGGAAGTTTTCGCTTCCCTGATCGAGGCCCTGTCCTACAAGTCTTACGATGTCGCCATGGAGTGCCTTTCCCTGGGGCGCGATGTGCTGCCGGGAATGGGCCGGGAACGGGAGGCGTTCCTGTCCATGTGCCGCGCTCTGTCGGAGGGGAGTTGGCGGGAAGTCAAGAGTTGCCTTGAAGTGGTCCCCCGCGCTCTCCAGCAGGTGGATGATGGCCAGACCGGTCGCTTTTTAAAGCTGGGCGAGCGAATGGCCAAGGTTGGCTTGCGGGAAACATCCCGCTTTCTAGCTGACGGGACCCAGGCTCTTGCTTCCGTTCCTCAGGGCTCCCAGGCTCACATTCTCGACCTTTCCGAGGGATTGCTGGCCATATCCCCGGACGCGGTTCCACCGTTCCTGCGGAGTCTGAACGGCGTTCTGAACCGCATCACGATGAACCAATTGGATGTCTGGTTCCAACACGGTGTTGACCTCGTCAAGGAAAACCCGGAGAGCGGGATAGCCTTCTTCAAAGTCGAATCCAACACCTCTGAAGGTTTGCTGGAAACTCTGTCTTCCAGCCTGGAACTGGACCGCGTTAAGGGTGTAGTCAAGCTTTATTGCAGCGCCCTGGCTGGCTCCACGATGGAGGTGATGAACACCCAGGAACTGGTGAACAAGAACATCGGCTGGGTGGACGAAGACACGGCTTCCACCGATGGAACTAAGGTCTTTCTGCCTCCGGTTGTGGACCACTATCCAAATAAGGACGAGAACTTCTCTTGGTTCAAGGTCGTCGCCACTCACCAGGTCGGGCATCTGGAATTCGGCAGCTTCGAGTTCAAGTTCGACAAGCCCGCCGGCCAGTTCGAGGAACAGCGCAGGCCGGAGTTGGAACGTAGGCGGGCGGAACAAATGGCCGCCTTGATGCAGGAATTGGCCGATTCACCCGAATTCGATACCTCGACCCATGCCTACACCGATATTGGGCGCTTCCTCAACCTGTTCGATGACAAAAAACTGGCTTTCGACCTGTTCACCGTTCTGGAAGACTGCCGGCTGGACTTCCGTATCAAGGTTGAATATCCCGGAATAAGGCGGGCGTCGGAGCGTGTCCAGATTGAAGCCAGGTCCGGGCGTCCTGACATCCGTGAGCTTCCCATGCAAGAGGCAATGGTAGAACTGCTGATCCACATGTCCCTGGAACAGTTCACTGACCTTCCCGTGCCGGTCCAGCTCCAGGAGGAAGCCGAAATGCTGGCCCGTATCCTGCATACATTGCGGGTGGCGGAAGCCTCGGTCGAAGACACCACCGAAGCGACCCTGCGGGCCTACGAGATCATTTCGAAGCTGGCCAATCAGCAGGAGCCGGAAGACCAGTTCGAGCCTCAGGACCTGGACGACCCCGGCGAATTCTCTGAGGAGGAGTACGAATCCCTCCTGGATAAGCTGCGGTCGGGTCAGCAGGAATCTGACGGAGAAAGCGGCGAGGGAGACCCGTACCAGTCCCCGGAGCCGGTGGATTACCGTGGTGACTTCAAGCCGGAAATGGTCCAACTTCTTACCAAACTCCAGAGCGAACAGGGGCAGAACGCGGAGGGAGAGCCCCTGTCCCAGGAAGAGTTGGAGCAATTGCTCCAGGACAGCGCGGAGTTGGAGCTGGACGCCGAGCAGGGCGACATCAACAACAGCACCACTACCTTTGCCCAGAACATCATGAAGGAGGCCGGGATGCCTCCCCCTGACTCTAATCCGGGTCAGGGTTACGGCCCCCTTTTGAACGACGACGAGCAGGGCGGGGAACTCGAAGCCAGGGAACCGAAGACCTATGTTTACGACGAGTGGGACTTCCGCGCCGGTGACTACAAGCCCCGTTGGTGTATCGTCAAGGAGAAGACCCTTGACGAGGGAGACACTACCTTCTACAACGACTCTCTGCGCAGCTACAACTCGTTGCTGAACCATGTCAAGCGGCAGTTTGAGTTGATAATGCCGGAGACCTTCCGCAAGACTTACCGCTTGATCGACGGCGAGGACATCGACTTGAACGCCGCGCTGGAAGCTTGGTGCGACCTGCGGATGAACGTCCCACCCGACGAGAAGATTTACTGGCGCCGCAACAAGATTCTCCGCGATGTGGCGGTGGTATTCCTGCTGGACATGAGCGCCTCCACCGCCGAAGCCATCGACGAAGGACGGCACACCGTAGATGACCGGGACGCTCCCGACGATCCGGTGGAGTACATGGTCTGGCTTCGCCGGCGCCGGGAAGGGCTGGTGCGCCGGCACTACAAGCGCATCATTGACTTGGAGAAGGAGAGCACCGCGCTCCTGATTCAGGCCCTGGAATCCATCGGTGATACCTACGGCATCTACGGCTTCTCCGGCTACGGCCGCGAGAACGTGGAATTCTACGTCATCAAGGACATCAACGAACAGTTCAACGAGAAGATCAAGCGGCGGATCGACAAGATTACTCCCCTACATGCCACCCGGATGGGTTCAGCCATCCGACACGCCATCACCAAGCTGGAAAACCAGGACGCGACAACCAAGATAATGTTCCTGATCAGCGACGGGCGGCCCCAGGACCGGGGATACAGCCGGGAGGGTGTGGAAAAAGAATACGCCGTCCACGACACTCACATGGCCCTATTGGAAGCCAAGCGCAAGGAAATCACGCCCTTCTGCCTGACCGTGGACAAAGCCGGCCACGATTACCTCAAGCAGATGTGTGGAGATATGGGTTATGAGGTCTTGGGCGATATATGGGCCCTGCCCGAGCGTCTCCCCATGCTATACCGGAAGCTGACTTTGTAAGGTCCCGTCCAACTCCGGGAAAAAGGAAAGGCGGACACAGCGTCCGCCTTTCCTTTTTGCAGCCCTGCGGATACGATGAAGATCGGTGTTAGGCTCTTGAGGGCTCCTCTCCACTCGTGATCAGCTTGCGGAGTTCCGTTAGGGCGGTGTTGGAGCCGCGTCGCTTGATAGTGATGCGCCGAGGAGGTACCCGCATCGCCAGTTCCTTGACGCCGTCGGGGCCCGCGATTGCGATGAAAATCTGTCCTGCCGGGTGTCCGTTTTCTCCCTCTGGGCTGGATACCCCGGCGATGCCGATGCCGTAGTCGGCTTCCAACCTTTCCCGGGCCGCGGATGCCATCGCCGCCGCTGCCTTCTCACTTGCCAGGCCGTATTGCTCCACAACCTGGGCCGGGACTCCGTTTTCCATTGCTTGCCGTGGGCTGAAGGCCACCACGCCCCCTCGAAAGTATTGGGAAGCCTGGGGCACCTCGGTGATGCTGTTTGCCAGGAATCCGCCGGTGCAGGTTTCCATTGTGGCCAGGGTCAACCCCTTCCCTGAAAGCGCCTGTCCCACCGACTGCTCGGGAGTCTCGTCATCATAGCCCCAGATGTACTCTCCCAGTCGTTCCTCGATGGCGGCTTCGACCGGCTGGATCATTGACCTGGCTTCCCCTTCGCTGGCGGCCCGGGCAATGATCCTCAGGTGGATTCCATCGGCCTTGGAGTAGATTCCGAGGTAGGGATTTTCCTGGCCGAAGTATTCGTCCATTACCTCGTCAATGGCAGCTTCGGACATCCCCAATGTCTTGACGTTGCGGGTGATGGTTACCTCGTCATCAACTAATTCCCGCAGCCGGGGCGCGATCTGGTTTTCCCACATGGGATGCATTTCCCCCGGAGGCCCCGGCATGGACACAATGATCTTCCCATCCTTTTCCGCCCACCATCCGGGGGCCGTTCCATTGGGGTTGGGGATGAACTCGGCGGAGGGTATAAGGTGGGCCTGCTTGATGTTGTGGGCGGGCATGGCCATGCCCCGCCCCTCGAAATACCGTTCCAGCCGCTCCACTACCTCCGGCTGAACCACCGGGGCCTCCCCAAAGGCCTTGGCCACCGCCTCCCGTGTCAGATCGTCTTGGGTCGGACCGAGTCCTCCCGTGGTAAACATAACGTCCGACCGGGACATCCCCCGGGCGAAAGCCTCGGAGATCATGTCCAGGTTGTCCCCCACAATCGTAATCCATTGGAGTTGTATGCCTAGGGGAGGGAGTTGAGCTGCAATCCAGGAGCCGTTCGTATCCGTCAACTCGCCCATCAGTAACTCCGTGCCGATGGAGAAAATCTCTGCCTTCACAATAATCTCCCATTAGAAACGTGGTGGCTTTCTGGGACCTGTCGAACGGCGTCCCGAGTCTGCCAGAAAACCGTGCTATGGCCCGGCTCGAGCAATCTGAGGAAGTGATCTGAGGGGGCTGCCTATCCCGCGTCCGTCTCCTCCTCCCCTTCTTCAGGAGGATAGGGTGGTTCAAGGGCAAGCCGGTTGATTACCTCGGCCCAGATCTGGGGAACAGTGAAAAGCTTGGGGTTCCCCACCAATCGCGTGTATTGGTTCTCGCCATCAGGAGTCGTGTTCCCCATGTGGAACTCGTAGACTAGCCCGCTCCGTTCGGTAACTTTGATTGCGCTCAAAGGAGGGTCCAGGCCGTACTTGGCCGGATCGTCAATGGTGTCCCGGAGCAGCCGGTTCACCCGGGGTCCGCTCAACAGCAACGGGGTGCCGCTCCATTTCTCCTGGAAGACCGCCGTTTCTCCGTCGGGGTCCTGGATGTACCAGGTCGTGCCGCCTGGCTTCTTATCATAATTGACTGTCTTTCCAGCGTGGGAAACCTCAATGTGAACGATAGAGCCGTCGTCCAGACGGTAGAGCCATGGTTGATTGGGCACCCTGTCCTTCTCGGTATTGAACTGGAACCAGAGGAAAGCGCCACCGAACAGGATTAGCATGAACACCAGCAGAATGGTCAGGCGGATGTTCATGATTTACCGACGAAGCCACCACACCAGAGCCGCCAGCAAGCCCATCAGGCCGGGCAGGAAAAACCAGGACGAAAACCGCACAAAGTTGAACTGGTTCTTGTCCAGGTTGAACTCTCGGAAAATATACTGCCGGTCCCGTATTGAAACCAGGGAAAAATCCCCCATGAGGTAGTTGGCCGTGTTGAGGAACAGCGCAGCGTTGCTTCCCCGGTCAACGAAGCTGTTGGTGATGAAGTCCGAGTCCCCGAACACGACAATCCCTGATACCTCGTAATCCGCAGGTTGAGAGGTAGGCGCGGGGCTGTTGATTGGCCCTACTCCTTGGACGTAAACGGCTGGACTGAATACCCCGGTCGGGTCCGGCTCATCCCCATCGGTGACCGGTTCCGTCCTTTCGACGTCGTCTATCAGGAAGCTGTCGGCTGAAGTGATGGCCAGGGGGATGGGGATTCGCGCTCCACTGCCATCGTCAATCGCTCGCACTGGGGTAGCGCCGGGCATGAAGGAAACGTTTAGGGAAGTGCCCCTGGGGAATACGATCTCCGGGGGGGCTCCTGGATTGTAGGCGCCGACCCTGAGGGTCTGGGGGTTTCCGGGAACAGACCGTTCCCGGTCCAGGATATACCCCTCGTCTACAACAATGCCCCATGCGAACAGAAAGGTCTTGAAAGACTCGGGAGTGTCGGGTTCTGCCAGGAAGACTATCCGGCCCCCTTCACGGCGGTTCGTGCCATCGGCGTTGCGGCCCAGCAGGTAGTTGTCCAGTGCCTTCACATGGGCTTCAGGCAACTCCCCGCTGGGACCTGCAATAACCAGGAGGGCGGCGTCGTCCGGCACGGATACGTCTTCGTCGGCTGCATTCCAGCGAAGGGTCGCGGGGCGGTAGTTGTCCCGCTCCAGGCCCCGCCTGATGGACGCGAATCCGTCTCCTCCGCTCCCGTTCAGGTTTTTCTCCCCGTGCCCGGACAGGAAGTAGACCTTCCTTTGTTCCTGTCCCGTGGCCACCAGGATGCTGGTGTAGAGGTCCTGCTCCAGTTCGGTGTAGAACTGATCCGTCGGTTGGACAATGTCGACTACCTTGGACTCCTCCCCTTGGATGGCTATGGACTCCAGGACTGTGACTCCCAGGTTGCGGGCGATTTCCGGCGAAATGTCCGGGTCAACCAGCTCGTAGGTGAACATGGATGAACGGTTTGAGAATTCTGAAAGAGTATCCTCTACCTTGACCCGCCGGATCAGTTGCTCCTCGTTGAGGTATGGGATGTCCTCACGGAAGAAGGCTACCGCCCTAACCGGCTCTTCGAGATCCCGTAGCAGGTTCCTGGTGCTGTTGGCCAGGCTGAATTGCTGGTTCGCTGTCGTGTCGATGCGAGCGTTGTTGCTGAATGTGATGAAGTTCAACACTACTACGATTCCCAGGAAAGCGGCCAGCATGATAAGCGAGTTGACCCCATACCGGCCGGTGCGGCTTATGAAGGCGGCCAGCACGGAACTCAGGTATATCAGTGCCATGATCGCGAGAAGCACGACGCCGACGCCAGTAACGATGAACCCGTACAGCCGCAGCGCGGGGACGAAGGCCGCTAGGACAATTCCCACGATGAGAGCGAAAATACCGGCGATGACGATGGGTGCGCCGAATGACCCGATTAAATCGAGCCCGGGTTCCAGGAAACTGAATAGTGTTCGGGAACCCTCGGGTTCTCCGTCGGCCTCGACTTCTGAGGAGTCTAACTCATCGGAGGAAACTTCACCCGGGGAATCCCGGCGTCTTCGTTGCCGGCGCCAGTCGGCGGAGGGGTCGGCGGGTCGATCGCTCATGTTACCTCCACCTTCGGGATTCCAGGGCACGGATCGACAGGAACAGGAAGAAGGCCGTCGCGCTCAGGAAATACACTATGTGCTTGGTGTCCACCACCCCGCGGTCGAAGTCGGCGAAGTGGCTGCTCATGCTGACTTCTGTGATCAGAGTGGACCAGATTCCTTCCACTACGTCGGCCCCATTAGCCCCAAAGAACAGCAGCAAGAGGATTCCGGCCGACACGATGAACGCAACGATCTGGTTGCTGGTCAGCGTGGACGTCAGGATACCTATGGAAAGCGCCGCGGCCCCATACAGGATCAGCCCGAGGTAACCGGAATAGATCGGCCCCGGGTCGGGGTTGGCGAACAGGAACAGCAGGAGCGGGTAGTACAGGGTCATCGCCAGTAGCGAAATCAGAAAGACCAGGCTGGCGGAATACTTTCCGATGACCACTTCCCAGTCCCTCACCGGTGACGTCAGAAGGAGTTCAATGGTCCCCAGTTTCTGCTCTTCGGACAGCAGCCTCATGGTCAATGCAGGCGCGAGCAACACCATCATGATGGTAGCGCCTTGAAAGAAGTCGGTGAGGGAAGCCTCCGGGAAGGGGTTGCCCAGGTCGAGGACGAAGAAGAATCCGGTAACCGCCAGGTAAATCAGGCCCACTATGTACGCCATGGGATTGCTGAAGTAGACCTGAATCTCCTTCCAGGCTACTGCCTGGACAGTTCGCATGGCTACGTCTCCTCTTCGGTGGTAAGTCTCAGGAAGATGTCCTCCAGGCTCATTCCCATCATCTGCATGCTAAGGAGGCTCCAGCCATTGCTTACCACTACCCGGGAGATTTCCTCCCTCAGGTCGGCGCCTTCCTGAACACGCACCTGGTAGATCTCCCGGTCTTGCTGGCGCCGGTGCGTGACCTGTGATACCCCCGGGATCGACCGCAGCACTGGGAGCACCTCTTCGGGGGGGCCGCCTGTCTCCACCTGGAGCTGGTCGACTCCCTGCAGGCGCTGAGCCAGGTTCTCGGGAGTGTCCTCCGCAACGATGTGCCCATGGTGAATAATTAGCACCCGTTCGCAGATCATGCTGACTTCGGGGAGGATGTGGCTGCTCAACACCACCGTTTGCTGTTTTCCCAGGTCCTGGATCAACCGCCGCGTTTCCACCACCTGGATTGGATCAATGCCTATCGTAGGTTCGTCCATCACCAGGACGTCCGGTTCATGAAGGATTGCTTGCGCGATCCCCACCCGTTGCCGGTACCCCTTTGACAGCTTCCCGATGGTGGTCTTGAAGTAGTCCTCCAGGCGGCACAGCTCGATAACTTCAGGCACGCGCTGCTTGATGCGCCGGGCTGGCATTCCCCGCAGGGTGCCCATGTACTTGAGATAGCCGGTTACGGGCATCTCGGTATAAAGCGGAACGGTCTCCGGTAGATACCCGATTCGACGGCGAACTTCCAGGGATTGCTCCACCACGTCGAACCCGCCAAGCGTCACCTGTCCCTGTGTGGGCGGCATATACCCGGTGAGGATACGCATTGTGGTCGTTTTGCCCGCGCCGTTGGGTCCCAGAAAGCCGAGAATCTCACCCTTGCGGACTCCGAAATTCACATCTTCGATAGCGGGATATGGCCCGTAGTAGTGGGTCAGGCCGGAAGCCTGGATCATCAGGTCCCGTTCGGGATGAGTTACAGTCTCTGCCATTTAGCACCTTGCCAGACGGATCAGTGCGGAAGTTCGGGCTAGGGTACCCCATGTCCCATTGTTCCTTCCAAGGGGACTTGTGGCGGGAAACCCGCACTTGCCTTCCATCACTCCGGACACCGCTCCGGAACTGGATCATCGCTCTCAAAGCACGTTTGTTTTGAGCCGACAGTGATGATATTCTATACGCCTGATTTTGCCAAGTTGGTTCCCGGCTCAGGCCCAGCCTCCCGGGTTGGCAGGAACCAGCTGATTCATCTGGAATCCGACTCGCTTGGGGTAACCTGTGCAACGCGTCTCCCGGATTTTATTGCAGGAGGTAGAATGCATCTGATCATCGACGGATTTGGTGGTAGCGTGGAAAAAATGTGGGACCGCGAAATGGTTAGAGACTTCCTCTTCGAATACCCGAACTCTCTCGGTATGACCCGCATAACCGAACCCAACGTGCTGGAATACAATGGCCCCTACGAAGAGGATGCCGGAGTTTCCGGTTTCGTAATAATCGCCGAAAGCCACATCAGCATCCATACTTTCCCCAGGCGCCAATACGTCAATATTGACATATTCTCCTGTAAATCCTTCGATGATCGGGCGGCATTGGAAGACGCCAGACGTTTGTTTGACCTGGCCGAAGTCAAAACGTGGGTCCTGGACCGCGGGCTAGAGTGGCTTGATTCCCGCCAGGGATTGATGGAGACCCAGAATCAGAGATCCCTTCTCGAAACCGGCCATTCCGCGCTGCAGGGTGGCTGATACTCTGGCGGCCGGCCAGGGGAACCCACCGCTGTGGGTTCCCTCCAACTTTCTTGCTCTGCCGGAGGAACAAAGTCGGCTGGACACGGCGCGGGCTGTTGTTGTTCCTGTTCCCATTGATAGCACCACTTCGTTTCGCACCGGAGCGCGTTACGGTCCGCAGGGTATCATCCAGGCCTCGGCAGCCCTGGAGGACTATGATTGGGAGCTGGATTTGGATGTGGCTGAGTTGGGTATCCACACCACTTCCTTTCTCGAGCCTCACGTCGGTAACCCAGCTGTTATGGCGCAGCGGGTTAGACAAGCAGTACGTGAATTTGCCGCTGCTGGAAAGGTAACCGGAGTCCTCGGCGGGGACCACTCCGTGACCATTGGTTCCGCTCAGGCTCATGCGGATTCCATCCCTGGGTTGTCTGTGCTGTAC
This sequence comes from Dehalococcoidia bacterium, assembly GCA_965203675.1. GTDB lineage: Bacteria > Chloroflexota > Dehalococcoidia > Lucifugimonadales > UBA3495 > CATOSK01. The sequence goes on from CBDBDE010000002.1 coordinate 1,165,290, forward strand.
CTGGATGCTCACCCCGACCTTCGGGACGAATACCAAGGCACCCAATGGGGTCATGCTTCCTCCGCCCGCCGTCTCCAGGATTCATGCTCCCTGGTGATGGTGGGACTGAGAAGCATGTGCTTGGAAGAACGGGAGTGCCTTCAGGAACATTCCATCCCGTTTTTTCCGTGGCCGCAGCATGACAGCGGGTATATTCGGGAGGTGGTCAACCGGCTGGGACCCGATGTCTATGTGAGCGTGGACCTGGATGCCTTCGACCCGTCTATCATGCCCGCCGTTGGAACCCCCGAGCCGGGAGGCATGACATGGGCCGACGTGATGTCCCTCCTACAAGCTGTTGCCGAAGCCCGCAGGATTGTTGGCTTTGATATAAGCGAGCTGGCCCCCAACGAGGGTCCGGCTTCCTGCGCGTACATAGCCGCCAAGCTGACGTACAAATTGATAGCCCTGAGCTGCTGGCAAAAGGCACGGCCCGGCTAGTCGAGGAGGGACGGACAAGCTAAGCCCTGTCCAAACTCAAAGGTTGCCGATGGGAGTTATAAGCACCATAGATCAGCACCAAAGATCAGGTGCTCCCGTGGGCATTTTAGATGCGCTAAGAACCTGCGCCCGGCGGAGGCGCCGACTGAGGAATCCGGCAACTGGGGTTCCCCGGTCCGGCGTTCCTGACCCGCTCCTATGCTAAAATTATTGGAGCGAACGGAGCTGTCCCATGGAGCTGCCAGCAACAATCTATCTCGACCACGCCGGCACCACCGCCACAGATCCCGAGGTTCTGGAGGCGATGCTGCCCTTCTTTACCCACTTCTACGGCAATCCGTCCAGCATACATAACGTAGGACAGGAAGCCCGTCACGCCCTGGATACTGCCCGGGAAAGAGTCGCAGCCGTACTCAACTGCCGCAACAACGAAGTCGTGTTCACCAGCGGAGGGACCGAAGCCGATAACGCCGCCATCCACGGCGCCGCCGTCGCGCTGCAGGGCACCGGGAACCACATCATCACCACAAGCGTTGAACACCATGCGGTCCTGCATACGTGCCAGTACCTGGAAAGCATGGGGTTCGAAGTTACCTACCTGCCGGTGGACGACTACGGCGCGGTCAGCCCGGAAGCAGTGTCCAACGCGATAACAGACCGAACGACCGTGGTGTCGGTGATGTACGCCAATAACGAGATTGGCACCATCAACCCGATACCGGATATCGGAGCAATGGTCCGGCGGCGGGCCGGCGAGCTGGGACGCACCATCGTCATGCACACGGATGCGGTGCAGGCGGCGGGGTTCCTCGATATGAACGTTCGCACACTGAACGTCGATATGCTCAGTTTATCCGGGCACAAGTTCTACGGCCCCAAGGGCTCGGGGGTCTTGTTCATACGGCGGGGCACCCCATATCTCCCCCTTCTACTGGGGGGCGGCCAGGAACGGGAACGCCGGTCCGGCACCGAGAATATCGCCGCCATCGTGGGACTGTCGGTCGCCCTCGAAACCGCCAACGCCGCTCGCCTCGAGACGGGCTCTCACTGCGCCGCCCTTCGGGACCGGATTATAGACAGGATCGGGGAGGAAATTGACGGGGCCATCCTCAACGGCCATCCGTCCAATCGCCTGCCCAACAACGTCAACTTTTCCTTCGCAGGCGTGGAGGGAGAGTCGCTCCTGCTGGGCCTGGATCTGGCAGGGATCGCCGCTTCGTCAGGCAGCGCGTGCAGTTCCGGTTCGCTGGAGCCCTCCCATGTGCTGCTGGCCCTGGGCCAGACCGCCGAGACAGCCCGGGGGAGCCTGCGGATGACATTGGGGAAAAACAATACCCAAGAGGAAGTCGACTACGTCCTGAACGTCTTGTCCGGCCTTCTTCATCAGCTACGGGCGATGCCCACCCTTTCCCAGACGGGTTAACCCCGCAGGAAACCGGCTACCAGGCCGCAGTCACTGGAGTATTTCTTACGTTAGCTTAGGGGGTTTCAGGGGTTGTTGTGCAAGAGGTTTGTGTTCGGATTGATCATCGTAGCGGCTCTGGGCTTGCCTCTCCTTGCGGCGTGCTCTGAAACTTCGCCGTCATTCGGAAAGTATTACCGAGGGAAGACTCTGGACGTCAGCGTGGTATCCCTGGAGCGGGCCGACGAGATCCGGTACAAGTGGCCTAGAGACGATTCCGGGAAACACTGGCGCCTGGGCCCCCTGGAACAGGAGAATGAGCTGGTCCTCCTGAGGGTCAAGGTCGAGAACCACACCGCCACCAGCGCCATCGTCAACATAGACTCCAAAGCTGCTGAATTAAGGGATTTTTTCCGGGGCAAGTACTTTCCCATCGACATCAACGGCCGCGTTGAGGAAGCGTCGGTCCCGGAGAACCCCGGGGCCGAGCGGCACATCGTGTTCCTGTGGAACGCGACCCTGGACGACGGGTCACTCCAGGCGTTCAACCTTGCCCAGGACATGGGAATAGATGGTGTGCTGGTCTTTGAAGCTCCCAAGGACACGAAGTTCAAAGAGTTCCGGTGGAGGGCGGGAGACTCCCTTTCCATCGACTTCTAGCCACCGAAGTTCATCGTGACTCCGGCTGAAGATCCCCCTGTGGTCCAATCAGGCGCTTCCGGGGCCCCTCCCGTCTGGCGCAGGGTCTTCCATGCCTCTGCGGGGTCGGCACTGGCTGCCGCTGGAATATTCCTGCCTCTTGCTGTGATGGTGGCAGGCCTGGCGGTCCTAACCTTCTTGAGCTTGTCACTGGACCTGGTGCGGTTCCGGGTGCCGTCGTTGAACCGAACCTTCCTGCGCTGGCTGGCGCCGCTGCTCAAGCTGGAGGAAGGGTCCAAGCTCACTGGAGCCACCTTCATGCTGGCCGCAGGATTTCTGGCTTTTGCCGTCTTCGACCGCCCGGTGGCCGTGACGGCCCTGTTTTTCCTTGCCCTGGGCGACCCCGCAGCGGCATTGGTTGGCTTCCGGGGGCCGATACCGCGCTACATGGGAAAATCAATTCTGGGGCCCGCTGCGTTCATCGTTGTTTCCCTGGCAGCAGCCGCGGTCCTGGCAGGAACGGGAGTAATCGAGTGGCACTGGCGATGGGTGGCGGGAGCGGTAACGGCCGGGATCGTGGAATCCGCGCGTCTGCCCTTGGACGACAACCTGACAGTCCCCTTAGCGGGCGGAGTGGTGATGCAGTTCCCGGTGTGGGCGGCTTGATCCGGTGAATTGACATGGGCCAGGATAACCCGGTTTTTATCGAAGGAAGGTCTTCGCCGGGAGCTTCTTATGCGGCTCCGTCAAAGTCCACGGTGGTCGCCCGTTCCCGTTGGAACTTCAGGTACGCCTGTTTCTTCATCGCCGGCCGGTGGTGAGAAATGACTTCGTTGGCCTTTGCCGCGCCGTCCGAAAGAAGGTCAATGGCCACCATAGCCATGATCTTAGCCGGGTTGATCACCGCTGACTCGTAATCGGTGATTACGTAGTCCTTGCTGTGCCCGGGTCCCTCCGCTCCCGATGTGTACGGATGGCAAGCCGGCATCAGTTGGCTGAGGTCCCCCATATCCGTGGAACCGCCCCGGTTGCGGCGGGCCGGCATCACCAAAACGCTGGACGGCCCGATGAGGCTCCCCGAGTTCTGCTCAAACAGGTCCAGGAGGCTCACGTCGTGCCGCATGGGCAGATATCCCGGAATAGTGGTGATGTTCGCGCTGGCCCCGACCGCGAGAGCCCCTGCCTTGAAGCACCGGTCGACTATGGCGCTGTTGGCTACCACCGCCTTGGGATTCCCAGACCTGACCCGCCACTCCAACCGTATATCCGATGGAACGGCGTTGACCGCCTCCCCACCGCGGGTCATTATCCCGTGGATGCGGACGGTGTCCTCATCCTTGAATACTTCCCGGTTGGAGTTGATGGCCTGGAGGGCAAAGGAGGCGGCGTTGAGGGCGTTGACTCCCAGGTGGGGCGCGCTGCCGGCGTGAGAGCCCCGGCCAATGAACCTGACGTACTTGACGACGTGACCGTTGCTGGTGCCCCCGATGGCGAACTTGCGGTCGCCCATGTCGCTGGCGGTGTGGCACATCATCGCCATGTCGACGTCGTCAAACTCCCCGAGGCGGATCAACTCCTGCTTTCCGCCCATGAACTCGATCTTCCCCTGCGAGCGGAGTTCGAGGCGGTGCCCCACCTGTATGAACTCCTCGGCGGGAACGGCGAAGGGGACAATCTCGCCGGAAAGCTGTCCCAGGACTTCCGGTTCCATCAGGCCGGTCAGTGCGCCAAGCATCATCCCGATCTGGCAATGGTGTCCGCAAGCGTGGGCGGCGTTGGTTTCCGGGTCGGCGTGGGGGTGCTCGTTGACCACCAACGAGTCGAGCTCTCCAATAATCGCCAGCCGGGGGCCGGCGCCCGAGCCTCCCGGGACCGTCCCCTTGAGGCCGGTCAATGCCAAGCCGTCTCGGTGGACGACGCCCATCTCCCGGAATTTCCGGCCGACCAGAGCAGCAGTCTTGACCTCGCGAAACCCGGGTTCCGGGTTGGCGAGGATTTCCCGGGAAACGCCTATCAGCTCGGCTTTCCGCCGCTCGATGGCCGCGCAGGCCCGCTGCTTGAGTTCCTGCCTGGTTAACGTGTTAGTCTGCGTCAAAGGTCTCTTCCTTCTCCAGGCCCCGCATGAATTGGAGGTATTCCCTGCGTGACATTGCGGGACGATGGCCGGCAACGATCTTTCCGCCGGCTTCGGCGCCGTCGGCCAGCAGGTCAACGACGGTGGCGGCGATGGACTTGGCCGCGGTGAGAACGGCCAGATTGTAGTCCCGGACGACGTAGTTGGCGCCGTGTCCCAGTCCGGTGGCGCCTCCGACGTAAGGGTGAATCGCGGGCATAATCTGGCTGATGTCGCCCATGTCGGTGGAACCCGTGCGGTGGGTGACCCGCCCCACGTTTTCCGGTCCAACGAGGGAGTTGGCGTTGAACCGGAACACTTCGTTCATGGTCTCATTCTGAGCCAGCGGCAGGTAGCCGGGGTGGGTCTGAATGTTTACCCTGGCCCCAACGGCCATCGCTCCGGCTCGCAGAGCCCGGTCAACCTTGGTGTTAGCGTCCATGATGGCGTCCACGGTCTTGCCGCGCACGAAGGTTTCCATCCTGACGTCGGCGGGGACGGCGCTAACCGCTTCGCCGCCGCGGGTAATGATGGGATGAACCCGGACGGTGTCGTCATCCCGGAAGGTCTCGCGGTTGTAGTGGATGGCGCTCAGGGCGAGGGTCGCCGCGTTGAGGGCGTTGATTCCGAGGTGGGGTGCGCCGCCGGCGTGGGAACCCTTTCCGACGAAGTGTATCTGCTTGGCCAGGGTTCCGTTGTTGGTCCCGCTGATGCAGAGCTGCCCCTCGCTCTCGTTGCTAGTGGTGTGGACCATCATCGACAGGTCCACATCGTCAAACTCCCCCAGCCGTATCATTTCAGGTTTACCACCGAGGAATTCCAGCTTGCCTTCCCGGCGCAGGCTGTCCCGGTATTCTATCTCGATGTACTCTTCCGCCGGCACGGCGACCAGCGCGATCCGCCCGCTCAGTTCCGTGAGCACAGAGGGCTGCATCAACGCGAGAGCCGCGCCGACCAACATTCCAATCTGGCAGTGGTGGCCGCAGGCGTGGGCTGCGCCGGTTGCGGCATCTGCATGGGGGTGTTCTTCGACTATGAGGGAGTCGAGCTCGCCGAGGATGGCCATGGTGGGGCCGGGGCTGCCGCCGGTCAGTTCGCCGCGGACTCCGGTGATGGCCAGCCCGGACCGGAAGGGAATGCCCAGCTCGGCGAATTTGTCCGCGACGAGTTTGGCGGTCTTGACTTCGCGGAAACCGGGCTCCGGGTTGGCGAGGATGGTCTTGGAGATACCGATTATCTCCGCCGAGCGACGGTCGATTTCCTGGAAAGCTTGCTGTTTCAGTTCTTCCTTGGACGGCACTGACGCTCCCTTGAGGGTCTCTCTTGAAGGGCTGACGAGGTTGCGCCGAATTTTATCAGAGGGTGTGGCAAAAAACATCCCGGCAGGGCGTCGGCGGGGGAGTCTCCCACCGGACAAAGGGAGAGACGGACTGCCAATAGCTTATTCACGGCAATAGTTGACGACTGGATATATAGGTATCAAGCTGCGGTATCTGCATGGTGGTATCCTTCAATTGCGACAGCCTCGAATGCGATAGCCGAGGGAGTCGGCGGGGTGCGTTGTATAATGGGTGTCACCAGTCATGAAAGTTGTTATCGCACCCCAAAGTTTCAAAGGCAGTCTCTATGCGCTGGAGGCGGCGGAAGCCATCCAGCGGGGCGTTCTGGAGGCGGACCCAACGGCGGAGACCGTCCTGGTCCCGGTGGCGGACGGCGGCGACGGCACGCTGGAAGCCCTGGTAAACGCGACGGGCGGGCAGATATTCCGGAGCATCGTTACCGGTCCGCTGGGCCAGGCGGTGGAGGCCCTCTGGGGAGTGATGGGGGACGGGCAAACCGCCGTCGTGGAAATGGCCCGCCCGTCCGGGTTGGCCCTGGTGCCGCCCAAGCGCCGCAACCCCCGGACGGCCACCACCCGCGGCACCGGGGAAATCATCCGAGAGGCGTTGGACAAGGGGTTTGCCCGCATTATCGTCGGCCTGGGGGGCAGCGCAACCAACGACGGCGGGGCGGGCATGGCATCCGCTCTCGGAGCGAAGTTCCTGGACCGGAGGGGGCAGCAGCTTCCGCCGGGAGGCGCAGCCCTATCCCGCCTGGACCGCATCGACGTTACCGGCCTGCACCAGGGGCTGGAAGGGGCGGCCATCATCGGCGCCACCGATGTCACCAATCCCCTGTGCGGACCGGAGGGAGCGTCAGCCATATACGGGCCGCAGAAGGGCGCTTCAGCCAAGGTAGTTGCCGAGTTGGACGAGGCTTTGGGCAACTTCGCCAGCGTCGTGAAACGCGACGTTGGAATCGACGTTCTGGACACTCCGGGCGCGGGGGCGGCAGGCGGGCTGGGCGCGGGGCTGATGGCCTTTGCGGGCGCCGACCTGCGTTCGGGAATCGAGATGGTATGCGAAGTGCTGGAGTTCGACCGGCACCTGGAGGGAGCCGATCTCGTGATTACCGGCGAAGGGCGGGCCGATGAGTCCACCATCTACAACAAGGCGCCGGTGGGGGTTGCTCAACGCGCCCGCGCCAGGGGCGTTCCCACCGTGATCCTGGCAGGAAGCCTGGGACCCGGCCACGAGGCCCTGTACGACCACGGGGTAGCGGGGATTGTTTGCATCGCCGACCGTCCGATGAGCTTTGACCGCAGCCTGGCGCGGACCGGGGAGCTTCTCCAGGGGGCGGCGGAGCGGACCATCCGGCTGATGCAGGGGACCCGGGGGTGACCCGGTCGTAGATTTGGGCGGAGCTTGTTGGGTCGGAGGGTGTGGGAGACCGGGTTGTGGGGATGGCTGGTCTTGCGTTGTCCGGGGTGGTTCCCGGGAAGGCTGATGGGTCCCTGCCTCCGCAGGGACGACTGGGAGAGGGTTGGCTCCGGTTGGGGTGGCTGAGGGTAGGGTTGATGGGTCCCTGCCTCCGCAGGGACGACGGGGAGAGGGTTTGCTGCGGTTGCCGGCTTTGAGGGGAGGCTGAAGGGGGATTTGTGAAGGATTCGAGCGGACTTTATCCGATGACCTTGGCTCGTTCACCTTGCCCACCTGCCAGGGGCAATCGTTGTTGCGATGATGAAGATATGGACGCTGGAGACTGAGCAGTGGCTGCCGCGTCCGAGGGAAGAGGTCTTCGATTTTTTCGCCGACGCCTTCAACCTGGAAAATATCACGCCGCCTTTGCTGGAGTTTCGGGTTGTGACTCCGCCACCCATCACCATGAAGTTGGGGACGGTAATTGATTACCGGCTGAAGCTGCGGGGGATTCCCCTGAGGTGGCGGAGCGAGATTACGAGGTGGGAGCCGCCGGAGTTGTTTGTGGATGAGCAGCGGCGTGGGCCCTACCGTTTGTGGCGCCACTTGCACACGTTTGAGGAATCGGGAGGCGGAACCATTGCCCGCGACCACGTTGAGTATTCGGTGATCGGGGGAGCCATTGTGAGGAACTTGGTGGTGGCACCGGATTTGCGGAGGATTTTCGCCTACCGTCAGGAGAGGCTGGCGGAGTTGTTTTCCGGGTAGAGGGGTGGGGTGGTTGGCTTTGCTCCGGTTGCCATTCCTGCGGGGAGGGTTAACGGGGGTCTGGATTCCCGCCAGCGCGGGAATGACGGGAGAGGTGGCGGGTGTGGGAGAGATGGTTGGGGGATAGCTAACGGGGTCCTAGCGGCGGAACGCTCTACGCAGTGGGCTGGCGAGAAAAAGAGTATGCGGGTTTTCGATGACATTTGCTGGTTGTGACAACTGACTCACGCCGCTACCATCATCCTGGCTACTCCGATTGTGGTTACCCGGTTGGACTTGTGGTTACCCGGTTGGACAAAAGGACCCTGATGCGCAAGAATCCCGCCGTCTACATGCTGGCCAGCGGCCGAAACGGAACCCTTTATGTAGGGGTGACGTCGAACCTAGCGGAAAGGGTCTGGCAGCACCGGAGCGGGTTTACCCCCGGATTTACCGGACGGTTCAGGGTGGACAACCTGGTGTGGTACGAGTTCCATGAGACGATGGAGCAGGCGATTGGCCGGGAGAAGGCGTTGAAGAAGTGGCACCGGGGTTGGAAGATTCGGGTAATCGAATTGTCGAATCCGGGGTGGGATGACCTGTTTCCTGACGTTTGCTGAGGGGAGGGTTAACGGGGGTCTGGATTCCCGCCTGCGCGGGAATGACGGGAAAGAGGGTAGGCGGAGGGGACGTTGTTGAAGGGAGGGTTTACCGGGGTCTGGGCCCTCGCCTGCGCGGGGGTGACGGGAGAGATATTGGGTGTAGGGAACGGGATTGTGGGGAAGGATTTACCGGGGTCTGGATTCCCGCCTGCGCGGGAATGACGGGAGAAGTGTTGGGTGTGGGAGACAGGGTTGGGGGGAAGGATTTGCCGGGGTCTGGGTCCCTGCCTCCGCAGGGACGACGGGGGGGAGGGGTTGGCTCCGGTTGGGGTGGCTGAGGGTAGGTTTGATGGGTCCCTGCCTCCGCAGGGACGACGGGGAGGGGGTTTGCTCCGGTTGGGGTGGCTGAGGGTAGGTTTGATGGGTCCCTGCCTCCGCGGGGCGACGGGGGGAAGCAGGGACGACGGAGGGAGAAGGGGCGACGGGGAGGGGGTTGGCTAGGTTACGCGCTCGCGGACGAAGTCGACGACTATCTGGGATAGTTCGATGGAGCGGTCGGCGTCGTCCCGGTCGAAGGCCTCGGAGGGGATTCCGCCGGGGAGGAAGCCGGGATAGCGGGTTATTTCGTAATACTTGTCCAGCTGGCGGGCCTCGCTTTTGACCGTGTCGAAGAACATCTCGAATATCTTGGCGTCTTCGCACAGGTCGTTCAGGGAATGTCCCCACACGTCTTCGGCTCCCCGGTGGTAGAGGTAGGCTTTGACCGCTTTCTCCGCCGCCTGGTGCCCCAGGAAACAGGCCAGGTTGAACCGGCTGCCCTCCCGGTTGAAATCGGCGTCGTCGAGGTCCTGGATGGCTTGACGCAGCCAGCGGGCGCCCTCGGTTTCGTGATCAGGCATTGAATAACACGCGTCCTTTCCGGCACGCTGCGTTGAGGGCCGGCAACTCGTCCTGCAACCGTTCGAACTCGTCCGGGGTGTACACCAGGGTCTCGACGTGGACCATGCTGCCCAGGTGGTAGAAGAAGAAGTCCTCGCGCCGCCCGAAGGGACGGTCGGTGTCGTGGACGGCGATCAACTGTATCTTGCTTTCCGGGGTGTATTCCCCGGTGACCATGTCCCCGGTGAGAATGACTTTTTCCACGCCCAGGGTGGGCAGCAACTGCTCGATGTTCTGAAGCTCCTGCTCCAGCATCCGTTTTCGGAACTCGGTGAACCCGATCCGCACCGGCATTTTCTACTCCTCGTTCAGGGACACCTGGGCAATGGCTCGAGTGGCAGTTTGGCTGAACTGGCAGTTAACGGTCAACACGGTTCTGTGGGGAACAGACGACGGGGGTCTGGATTCCCGCCTTCGCGGGAATGACGGGAGGGGGCGCGGGAATGACGGGAAGAGAGGTGAAAGTATTGAGTCAGACTTCATGCGATTACTCGTCCAGCAGTACCATGTGGACTTCCTTGGGCCCGTGAACGCCGATTACAATGGTCTGCTCAATATCGGCGGTGCGGCTGGGGCCGGTGATGAAGTTGAGATAGCTGCCCATATCGCCGCCTTTCTGGAAGTATTCCAGACGCCGCAGCAGGAAAAGGTCATCCAGGGATTCGACCACGTCGCCAGGACGGACCAAGGCAACGTGCACCGGCGGCACCAGCGAAACCAGCCGGCTCAACCCGGCCTGGGGCACCACCACCACCGATCCTGTTTCGGCCACGGCGTAGTCAACGCCGGTGACGCCCACGTCCGCGCGTATAATGCCCTGCCGCACTTCCTCCCGGTCACGGCTCTCTCCCATGACGGCCGTGGCTACCCCCAGGCCGGCGTTGCCCAAAGCCTCGTCGACCGGGACCTCGGAGAAAACATCCTGGCCGGAGCGGGCGATCTGTTTGGCTCCGACAGACTCGGCTAGGTCCACCACGACGCCCACGGCGGCCTCGCCGCTGCTTGCCCGGTGGACGTTCCAGCCGCGCAAGGCGGCGGTCTCCGCCAGCCGGGAAACCAGTTTGCCGCGGGACTCCTTCAATCTATGATTGAGGTCAACCGAGCGGGCTTCCAGTTCCTCCAGGCCATCCCCGGCGCGGGGGGAAACTGGCTCAACCGACTCAAGCCCCGGCCGGCCCAGCGCCCGCCGGACGGAGGCGATGAAATCCGATTGGGACGTTCCGGGAAAGTGCGCCACGCTAACGGCCGTTCCGCCGGGGACTATCCAGTCCGGGGTTGGAAAGTTCCTGGTCCCATACGTCGCGAAAGCTGCGGGGCGGAATGGCGGGCAGGTCGCGGGACCGGCTCCAGCGGGAGAAGGGCGGGAAGGGAGCGCGGGCTATCCGGCCGCCCCTGGCGAAGGGCACCTGCAACAGCCGGGCGGCTTTCCTGCCCAGCGCCAGAAGGGCGGGGCGGGACATAACCGCGGCGAATCCCCGGGCGAGAAGGCGTTCCCGGCGGGTTACCGAGCGGACCTCCGGGGCCGGACTCTCCTTCAATTGGCCGCGCAGGTGCAGCAGCATCCGGGGGATGTTGATTTTAACCGGACATGCCTCGCGGCAGGCACCGCAAAGACTGGAAGCGAAGGGGAGGTCCTTGGCTTCCTTCAGACCCACCAGCTCGGGCGTCACTATTGACCCGATGGGGCCGGGGTAGACCCAGCCGTAGGCGTGTCCTCCGACCTTCTGGTAAACGGGGCAGATATTGAGGCAGGCCCCGCAACGGATGCAGTAAAGGGCTTCCCGCAGCTTGGGGTCGGCCAGCAGGCGGGACCGGCCGTTGTCCACGATGACGAGGTGAAACTCCTCCGGGCCATCCTCGTCGGCCTCGCGGCGCGGGCCGCTGACCATGCTCATGTAGCTGGTAATCCGCTGGCCCGTTGCGGACCGGGGCAGCAATCGGAGGAACAAGGCCAGGTTTTCCAGCGAGGGGATAACCTTCTCCATCCCGGCGATGCCGACATGGATGCGGGGCGCCGAGGTGCAGAGGCGCCCGTTTCCCTCGTTGGTGATGATGACGAGGCTACCGGTGTCGGCGATGAGGAAGTTGGCGCCGCTGATCCCCATGTCCGCCGCCAGGAATTTATCCCGCAGGGCGACCCGGGCCACCCGGGCCATTTCCTCGATGTCGTCGTTGTAGGGAACGCCCAGCTTGTCGGCGAAGAGCTGGGCCACCTGCTCCTTGGTCTTGTGGAGGGCCGGCGCGACGAGGTGGGAAGGCGTTTCTCCCGCTAATTGGATGATGTATTCGCCCAGGTCGGTCTCGTAGACCTCGACTCCGGCCGCTTCCAGGACGTGGTTGAGGTCCAGTTCCTCGGACACCATTGACTTGCCCTTGGTCACCACCTGGACGCCACGGGCCTGGACGATGCCGGAGACTAGGGCGTTGGCCTCGGCGGCGTCGACGGCGAAGTGGACCTGCCCGCCGTTGCGTTCCACGTTGCGGGACAGCATTTCCAGGTAATAGTCCAGGTGGTCGAGGGTGTGGGCCTTGACGGCGCGGGCCTCTTCGCGCCACGACTCCCACGTCTCGGGGGAGACTTCCTCGATGGCTTCCCGCCGGGCCCCGTCGAAGCCGGTGCCAACCCTCTGCAACGCCCGCCGGAGCTGGGGGTCGCGGATGGATATGGAAGAGGCGGGGATGAAATCCCGGGTCTGGACCACGGGCATCAGGAGGCTCCCGGGTCAAGAATCTGGGCGAGGTGCTTCACCGCGACGCGATGGCCCCGGCGGGACAGGCCGCCGCCGATGTGCATAAGGCAGCTCATGTCACAGGCGACCAGGGTGTCCGCGCCGGTGGATGCTATGTTGCCAATCTTGTCTTCTAGCATCCCCTCGGAGATGTGGGGGTACTTGACCGAGAAGGTGCCACCGAAACCGCAGCAGGACTCCCGGCCGGGCAGGGGGACGAGATTCAATCCCTCGACCCCAGCGAGCAACCGCTCGGCGGCGTCTCCCGCGCCAAGCTCGCGGGACAGGTGGCAACTGGGATGGTAGGTGGCGGAGCCGGAGGCTGCCGCTCCGACGCCGGTGACGCCCAGTACGCCGGTCACAAACTCGGATAGCTCGTAGACTCTGGAGGCCAGTTCCAGCGCCCGCCGGTGCTGTTCCGGGTCATCATCAAGCAACTCGGGATAGAAGACCCGCAGCATGGCGGCGCAGGACCCCGACGGCACCACCACGTATCGGCTGTCCGCGAACTGGTCCATTACCCGCAAGGCCAGCTTCCGGGCGTCGGAGGCAAAGCCGGAGTTGAAGAGGGGCTGGCCGCAGCAGGTCTGGTCCCGGGGAAAGTCCACCTCGACCCCAAGACTCCGCAAGAGCCGCACCGTGCTGACCCCTACCTCGGGGTACAACTGGTCGATGATGCAGGTGACGAAAAGGGAGGCGCTGACGCCCGAGGGAGAAGACAAACGACAATCTTTCAGAACAATTTTTCAGAGGGGGATGGCTCGGCGTAGCGTATCAGAGAGACCGGAGGGAGGCAACCGGAGGGGAGGCAACCGGAGGGATTCGCCGGGGCGGGGGTTCCCTTGCCTTTTGCGGGGGCGGGCGTTAGTATCCGATTGGGCGCCATCCTGAGGGGTGCCGCCGGATTTTCGTGGACGGAGCGCGTGAAATGCTTCTCCGTTGTCCAGTAAGGAATTGCAGGTAGGTCGCTTATGAACGTGATGGAAGCCGTAGCCCGAATTTTGAAGATTGAAGGGGTGGAGTGGGTGTCCTGTTTCCCCTCCAACCAGCTGATTGAACACGCCGCCAAGGAAGGTATCCGCACAATCATGTTCCGCCAGGAGCGGGGCGCCCTGATGGCCGCTGACGGGTACAGCCGCCTGAACCAGCGGGAGAAGTTCGGCGTCACCATCACCCAGGGCGGCCCGGGGTCAGAGAATTCCATGGGGGGTTTGGCCCAGGCGTACAGCGACAATGTGCCAATCCTGTACCTTCCCGGGGGGCCGGCGCTGAGCCAGTATTCGGTGAAGCCCAACTTCTCGCCGGTGCGGACCTACGCCAGCGTTTCCAAGCAGGGGGAGGTTATCACCCAGCCCAGCCAGGTTTCCGCGGTCATGCGCCGCGCTTTCCACGCTCTACGGAACGGCCGGCCAGGGCCGGTAATTGTGGAGATCCCCGCCGACGTCGGCACCCAGGAAGTTGCCGAAGCCGACCTGAACTATCAAGCGCCCAAGCGGGCCCGCCAGGCCCCCGACCCTGCCGACGTGAAGCAGGCGGTGGAGCTGCTGCTGAATGCCCGCAAGCCGGTTATCTGGTCTGGGATGGGCGTCCTCTTCGCCGGAGCTTCCAAGGAACTGACGGAGTTCGCGGAACTGGCCGAGATACCGGTCTACTGCACCATGCCGGGCAAATCGTCCTTCAACGAAAGCCATCCTCTCGCCCTGGGCTCGGGGAGCGCTTCCACCTCGCTGCCGGCCCGCACCTGGCTCCAGGAGTCGGATGTTCTCTTCGCCGTCGGCTCCAGCATGACCCGCACCAGCTACGGGCAGCCCATCCCGGGCGGCAAGGTCATCATCCACAACGTGGAGAGCATCGAGGACATCAACAAGGACTTCCCGGTCGATGTGGGGCTTCCCGGAGACGCCAAGCTGACCCTGAAAGCCATGATCGACGAGGTCAAGGCCCAGGCGGGCGCCAACGGACGCAAGGGGACCACCGGAGTGCAGTCGGAAATCGCGACCATGCGGGACGCCTGGATGGGCGAGTGGGCGGACATCCTCGAGACGGACGAAAAGCCCATCAGCCACTACCGGGTGATTGGCGAGCTGGAGCGGGTCCTGGACAAGGACAACAGCATAGTCACCCACGACGCCGGCGCTCCAAGGGACACCATCATGCCCTTCTACACCGCCAGCGTCCCCCACAGCTACATTGGATGGGGCAAGACCACGCACCTGGGATACGGTATCCCACTGATGATCGGGGCCAAGCTGGCCCGCCCGGACAAGTTCTGCCTCAACTTCATGGGGGATGGAGCCTTCGGGATGTCAGGACTGGATATCGAGACGGCGGTCAGGGCCGGCGCTCCCATCACCACCATCGTGCTGAACAACGGCGGCATGGCGACCTACCCGGGCGGATACCCCACTGCCAACGAGCTGTTCGGGGCGACGCAAATGGGCGGCGATTACGCCAAGATTGCCGAAGGCATGGGTGCAGTCGGCATCACGGTCAGCGAACCGGGCGAGGTGGCCTCGGCCCTGGAACAGGCCAAGCGGCTCAACGCGGACGGCCGGACGGTACTGATCGACGTTCACGCCAACCTAGAGGCACGCCGGTCGCAGTTCTGAGGGATGTGAGAGTTATCGTGTCCCCGTGTATCCGGCCCCCGCCTTCGCGGGGGCTGGTTTTGTGTGGGGGTAACGGGTGGCGGATTGACTGGTCCTGCCTAGCCAGCGTTAGTTTCTGGGATAGCTGATAGGTCCCTGCCTCCGCGGGGACGACGGGGGAGGGGGTTCGCTCCGGTGGCCATTCCTGAGGGAGGGTTAATGGGTCCCTGCCTCCGCAGGGACGACGGGGGAGAGGATTTGCTCCGGTGGGCGCGCCTGGGGGGGTTACCGGGGTCTGGATTCCCGCCTACGCGGGAATGAGGGGAGAGATATTGGGTGTAGGAAACGGGGTTGCGGGGAAGGCTGATGGGTCCCTGCCTCCGCAGGGACGACGGGGGAGAGGATTTGCTCCGGTGGGCGCGCCTGGGGGGGTTACCGGGGTCTGGATTCCCGCCTGCGCGGGAATGACGGGAGAGATATTGGGTGTAGGAAACGGGGTTGCGGGGAAGGCTGATGGGTCCCTGCCTCCGCAGGGACGACGGGGGAGGGGGTTGTTCTTCGGGTGCTAGTCAAAGAGGGACAGGAGCATAAGTCCGCCGAAGGCAACGCCGATTACAATCATCAGGACTATTAGCTCCCCTCCCGATTGGGCGCGGGCCTGTAACTCCCAGGGGCGGTCCTTGTAGCGGTTGAGCCGCTCCATCTCCTTCTGCCACATATACTCGCCAAGTCTGCCACGGTAGCGGGGTATCATTTGCTTGAACTCCTTTTGTTTCGACGACGGTGACGGCGTGACGTTTTCGATAATCCAGCAGGGAAGAGCATGCGGGACAGCCTGAAGTCCCTGGACTTTCGTCCGACGCTATCCTTGCGGGAAAACACGAAACCCCTGTTGCGGCAGGGGTTTCGATCCAGTTGCCGGTTGGCGGGAGTGCGAGGGAGTCGAACCCACCTACCCCGCTCTTCACGAGGCATAACGGTTTTGAAGACCGCAAGAGCCACCGGGCCCCATCCACTCCCCCGAAAACCTCGGGAGCAGGAGGTGTTAGCTGCCCAGGACTGAGTCGATCTTCTGCTTGAGCCTGCCTTTGGGGGCCGCTCCGACGTGCTGGTCGACGGGCTTTCCGTCCTTGAAGAAAATCAGGGCGGGGATGCTGCGGATACCGTACTTCATGGCGATGCTCGGGTTGTTGTCCACGTCCACCTTGGCCACGTTCAGCTTGCCGTCGTACTCCAGGGCGAGGTCGTGGACGGCGGGGGCGATCATCTTGCAAGGGCCGCACCATTCGGCCCAGAAATCCACCAGGACCGGCAGATCGGAGTTTATAACTTCGTCGTCCCAACTGCTCTCGTTGACTTCGATAGGTTCAGGCATCAGGCCTCCAAATCTTGTTTTCATTATTAAGTCCACCTCTCGGCGCCGCTGCATTCGCAGTTGTTCGGGCACCGCCGGCGGACTCTTCAGTGCTCGAAGTTTATACCCGGTCAATGGGCAGGGTCAACACGACTGAGGCGGCAACGCTGCGCTGCCGCTCATCCACGCATCAACCATTTAATGTTACGGCCTCTTGGATTATAGTATCCTGCGGAGTTTCCTGAATATGGCCGTCGACCGAAGCAAGACAACTGCGGAACGACTGGAGCGCGGGCAGCGCCTGACCCTCTCCCTGGAGTCGTGGGGGAGGCTGGGCGAGGCGGTGGGCTACCACGACGGGCGGGAAGTCTTCGTCCTGGGGGGGATTCCCGGGGAGAAGGTGGAGGCGGAAGTGCTGCGAGTCCGGCGGGGTTACGCATCGGCCCAGGTCGTCGAGGTGCTGACTCCTTCCGAAGACCGGATTGAACCGCCCTGCGACTACTACGGGTACTGTACCGGATGCCAGTGGCAGCACATCAGCTACCCCGCCCAGCTGGAGGCGAAACAGGCCAAGGTCGCAAGCGCCCTGCGTCGGGTGGGCGGGTTCGAGGACGTGGAAGTCCGCCCGGTCCTGCCTTCCCCGCGCCAGTTCGGGTACCGCAACCATGCCCGCATGACCGTCGGGCCGGAGGGCGCTCTGGGGTTCGTGCACCGGGAGGTCAGGAGTTTTGTCCGCATCGAGGGGTGCGGCCTGATGCACCCGGGGGTCAACAGCATAATCGCTCAGCTCCAGGACAGGTGCGGGGAGACTACCCAGTTGTCCGTCCGAGCCGGGGAGCAGACCGGAGACTTCCTGGTCCAGCCCAGCTTGTCCTCCGAAGACATTCCCATCCCCACCGGCCAGACCCACTACCGGGAATCGGTGGGAGGGCGGGAGTTCCGGGTAGCCTCCCCGTCGTTCTTCCAAGTCAACACCCTGCAGTCGGAAAACCTGGTTGAGATAGTGCGGGAAGCCCTGGAGCTGACGGGGGATGAAACCGTCCTGGACGCCTACACCGGCGTGGGGGCCTTTGCGGTGCTCCTAGCGCCCCACGTGCTCCGGGTGATTGCCGTGGAAGAATCAGCTGCAGCCGTCGAAGATGCGAGGACCAACGCCGACGGCCTGGACAACGTTGATTTCGTCCTGGGCAAGACGGAAGACGTACTCGGCAGCATTGATCCCGCGCCTGACGCGGTCATTCTGGACCCGCCCCGGGCTGGGTGCCAGACGGGAGCGCTGCGGGGTGTCATCCGGCTGGCTCCCCGGCGGGTGGTCTACGTTTCCTGCGACCCGGAGACGCTGGCGCGGGACCTGAAGCTGCTGTGCGTGGGGCCGAATCCCCCGTACCAAATCCAGCGCATCCAGCCCCTGGACATGTTTCCCCAGACGCACCACGTCGAGTGCGTTGCCGTCCTGGAAAGGGCGCAGTCGCCGCCGGACTTCGTGCTGGCTTCCGGCTCGCCCCGGCGGCGGGAGCTGCTGTGGGACCTGGGGCTGCAGTACAGGATCATCCCGTCGGGCGCCGACGAAACGGTACTGGCCGACGAGACGGCGCAGGAAATGGTACAGCGGCTGTCCCGGAAGAAGGCGGCCACCGTCGCCGCCGACCTCATTGGCCGGGGCGAGAGCCCGGTGGTCATCGCCGCAGACAGCACCGTTGTCCATGAGGGCCGGATAATCGGCAAGCCGGTTGACGAGGACGACGCCCGCAGGATGCTCACCGAACTGAGCGGCACCCGCCACCACGTCACCACGGGCGTCACGGTCATTGACGTTCCGACGCGGCGCATCCTGACGGACTGCATGACGGGGGACATTGCCCTACGGGAGCTGGCTGCCGAGGAAATCGAGGCATCCATAGCTTCCGGGACGCCGATGGACAAGGCCGGCGCCTACGCCATCCAGGACGAGGAACTGAAGCCGGGGGAACTGGTGGACGGGTGCTACACCAACGTGGTCGGCCTGCCGCTGTGCCGCCTCCTGGAAATGCTGGACAAGCTGGGCTGCCCGCGCCCGCCGGACTGGTGCGCGCCGTCCCAACCGCTCTGCCGGGCCGACTGCCCTTTCCAGGGAGGGAACCGCCGGTGAACCTGTTCGGGGTGGGCCTTCCCGAAATCGCCCTGATAATGGTAGTGGGGTTCCTGGTGCTGGGCCCGGCCAGGACGATGGAAATGGCCCGCACCACCGGGAAGGTATGGCGGGAAATCCGCCGGACCGTTGGCGACATAACCGACGCGGCTTCTTTGGACGACCGCCGACCGGGGGATGATCGCAGGCCGGGGGACGACCGACGGCCCGGGCCCCCCAATCCGACGGGACCGGGGCCCAGGGAAGACCCTGCCGGACCCGACAGCCGGTGAACGACCGGGAACTCTCCCTCCGGGAACACCTCCAGGAGCTGCGGCGGCGGCTCCTGATTTCGGTTATCGCCCTGCTCGTCGGCACCGTGGTTGTCTTCGCCTTCTGGGAGGATGTGGTGCTGCTCCTGAAGCGTCCGGCCCAGGAACTCAACGACGGGCAGGGCGTCACGCTCATCGCGACCCAGGTGACCGAATCGCTGACGACCAGCTTCAAGATATCCATGGTCGGCGGCGCAGTGCTGGCCTTCCCAGTCATCCTGTACCAGGCCGTCCGGTTCGCCGCCCCCGGACTGACGGACCGGGAAAAGCGCTACCTGTTAATCTTCATGCCCGCGGCGGTGGTGGCCTTTGCGGCGGGGCTGGCCTTCGGATACTTCGTCCTGACGCCCCAGGCGCTCCCGTTTCTGCTGTCCTTCGGGGACGGCGTTGTCCAGCCCATGGTGCGGATCAGCAGCCTGGTGGACGTGATGATCCGGCTCTTGGTCTGGATGGGGCTGGTCTTTGAGACTCCCCTAATCATGGTCCTGCTGGCCCGACTGGGGATCGTTCCAGCCAGAGCTTTCTCCCGTTTCCGACGCTACTGGCTGATAATCGCTTTCGTCCTTGCCGCCGTGATAACGCCCACGGTGGACCCGGTGAACCAGATACTGGTGGCGGTGCCGCTGCTGGTCCTGTATGAGCTGGGCGTGGTGCTGGCCAAGATAGCGGGAAAACGCAGAGACCGGCTCTCGGGGTCCGCCTCGCCGGTTTCGGACGTTGAGTGAGGAGGGGGTTGCCAGCCGGGGATTCTGCGGAGCGGGGCGGCAGGAAATGAAAAGGACCGGCCCCAGCGCCGGTCCTTTCGTTTTGTCCGGGAGATGCAGCTGTTGCTAGGACGGGTCGTCGGTGTTGCTCCTTGCCTTGGCCGTTTCCTGCTTTTCGGGCGGCTTGGCCGATTCGTCTTCGCCGGTCACCGAGGTCTTGAACATCCTGATGCCCTTGCCCAGCGATGAGCCGATTTCGGGCAGGCGGGTGGCGCCGAAGATAAGCAACAGGACGGCCAAGATGATCAACAGTTCCGTCAGGCCCAAGGGTCCTAGTCTCATCACAACCTCGTGGTTCCGGTTGGTAGGGGTGAATGATACCAGAACGCCCGATTGGGGACAAACCGGGGTTGGGCCTGAAGGTGAAGTTCCCGCTGGGCTGTCGAACGAGTGGCAGTTTGGTCAAACTGCCGGTGAACGACCAACACGACATTGCAGGGAAGAGACAACGGGGGTCTGGATTCCCGCCTGCGCGGGAATGACGGGAAAAGGGGAAAAAGGTGCAGTTAGACTTCATTGATGCCCCCTAGACGCTCAGGATCTTCGTTGCCCGCCGGTAGGGTGGCCGGTATAATTGGCTGGCCCAGCCTTCACCGCAGCAGCGGTCTTTGCAGACACCAAACCGGCTGGAATTATCTCCGACCTCATATCTCTAAAACCGCTGGTACAAATGGCTAACGACTACGACGTTGTGGTAATTGGCGCGGGCCCAGGCGGGTATGTGTCCGCCATTCGCTGCGCCCAATTGGGGATGAAGGCTGCCATCGTCGAACGGGACGCCCTGGGAGGGGTTTGCCTCAACTGGGGCTGCATCCCCAGCAAGGCGCTGCTGAAGAACGCCGAGATAGTTTCCTACGTGCGACGGGCGGACGAGTTCGGGTTGAGGTTCGACAATTTCCACGCCGACTTTTCCTCCGCCATCGACCGGAGCAGGAAGGTGGTTGACCGCAACGTCCGGGGCGTGGCGTATCTGCTTCGCAAGAACAACATTGACCACATCAGCGGAGAGGGCTCCATTGTCTCGC
Source organism: Dehalococcoidia bacterium (assembly GCA_965203675.1). GTDB lineage: Bacteria > Chloroflexota > Dehalococcoidia > Lucifugimonadales > UBA3495 > CATOSK01. The sequence continues at coordinate 1,185,849 of CBDBDE010000002.1, forward strand.
CCGGAGTTGTTGAGGTATCTCCCCAGGGCGACCGGCTCAACGCGAAGAACATCATCATTGCCACCGGGGCCCGCCCCCGCAGCATCCCGTCCCTGCCCGTGGATGGAGAGCGGGTCATAACCAGCCGGGAGAGCATCGTGCTCCGGGACCTTCCCGGATCCATCGTTATCGTGGGAGGCGGAGCCATCGGCGTCGAGTTCGCCTACGTTTACAAGATGTATGGCGTGGACGTGACGGTGGTCGAGCTCCTGCCCCGCCTTGTTCCCAACGAGGATGAGGAAATCAGCCGCCAGCTGGAGCGGTCCCTTTCCCGTCACGGCATCAACGTCATGACCGGCGCCGGGGTTTCCGGCGTTGTTCCCACCGCCAACGGGGTCTCCGTCACCGTGGACCAGAACGGGGTTGAGCACACGATAGAGGCCGGGAAGGTGCTGGTGGCGGTGGGCATCCAGCCCAACACGGAGGGGTTGGGGCTGGAGCGCATCGGCGTCGCCACCGAGCGGGGATACATAAGTATTGACGACCGGATGGCCACCAACGTTCCCGGGGTGTTCGCGATAGGGGACGTCACCGGAAAGCTGGCCCTGGCCCATGCCGCCTCGGCACAGGCAGTCACCGCCGCCGAAGCCATCGCCGGCGAGGAGACCCAGCCCCTGGACTACACCTACATGCCCAAGGCGACGTACTGCCAGCCCCAGGTGGCCAGCTTCGGCCTGACGGAAGAACAGGCCGTGGCGCAGGGCCACGAGGTGAAGGTCGGAAAGATGAACGTCCTGGCCAACGGCAAGGCCATGGCCATGGGGGAGACGGAGGGCATGGTCAAGCTGGTGATGGATGCCCGCTACGGCGAGCTGCTGGGCGCTCATCTCATTGGGCCGGAAGTGACCGAGCTGCTGGGCGAGCTGTCCCTGACCCGTCTCCTGGAAGGCACTTCGCTGGAGCTGGGCTGGGCGGTCCATGCCCACCCGTCCATATCGGAAATGGTCAAGGAAGCGGCGTTGGGCGCAGAGGGAAGGGCCATTCATGGATAGACTCCAGCGGGCACGGGCTATCGCGTGAGTGCCAGTTTGTTCAAATTTCCAGTGAACGGCCAACACGACATTTAGGGAACATACGACGGGGGTCTGGATTCCCGCCTGCGCGGGAATGACGGGAAGAGCGGACTGTGACGCCGAAATTTTCTGCAGGGAGGCCGTCTTGGCGACAAGCATAGTGATGCCCCAGATGGGCTACGACATGCGGGAAGGCACCGTGGTCCGCTGGCACAAGAGGGAAGGCGAGACCGTCGCCCGCGGCGAAGTCCTGGCGGACATCGAGACGGACAAGGCGACCGTCGAGTTCGAAGCCTATACCGGCGGGGTTGTCGGCAGGATAGTCGCCGCCGAGGGGATGGTCGTCCCGGTGGGCGAACTCATCGCCATTATCACGGCTCCCGGCGAGGCCCTGCCGGAGGATGACCTGCCGGCCGCGCCGCCGGATGCAGTCCCGGACGATTCGGGAGCTCAGTCTAATCGGTCCTCCCAGGCGGTTGCTTCCCCTTCCGACTCAGGGACAGCCGACAGCGAGACAGCCGACGAGGGCCGCCTGCGGGCGTCACCCATTGCCCGCCGCCTGGCCAGGGAACGGGGCATAGACTTGGGAGATGTGACGGGCACCGGTCCCGGCGGGCGGATCGTGGAAAAGGACGTCCTGGAATACCAGCCTCCTGCCCTTCCGGCGGAACCCCCCGGCGGGGTTCGGGCATCGCCCATCGCCCGCCGTTTGGCCCGGGAACGGGGCATCGACCTAACAGCAATAAGCGGGACCGGTCCGGGTGGGCGCATCGTCGAGAAGGACGTGCTGGAGTACCGCCCTCCAGCGCCCGCACAGGCCCCCATATCGGAAGCGCCTCCAAGTCCAGACGGCGATGCGGCGGCTGTTCCGGCCGAGGCCGCAGAGCGGGTAGACCTTTCCCGGATGCGCCAGGCCATCGCCCGGGTGACCTCGGACTCGAAACGGGAAGCGCCCCACTTCTATGTCACCGCCGAGATTGACATGGGAAGGGCCATGGCCCTGCGGCAGGAAATCAACGACGCGGTTGATTCGGACTCCCGGGTCACGGTCAACGACCTGATTGTCAGGGCGTGCGCCCTGGCCCTGGGGCGGCATCCCAAGTTCAACGCTTCCTTCTCCGACGGGGCCCTGGAATTTCACCCCCAGGTCAACATCGGCATTGCCATTGCCTTGGAAGCGGGACTGATGGTCCCGGGCATCGCCAACTGCCAGGAGAAGAGCCTGGTGGAGCTGGCGGCGGCCAGCAAGGACCTCATCCAGCGGGCCTACAGCGGCCACCTCCGCAATGACGAATACAGCAGCACGACGTTCAGCGTCAGCAACCTGGGGATGTTCGACGTGGAGAGCTTTGCGGCCATCATCTACCCGCCCCACGCCGCCGTTCTTGCGGTGGGTTCGGTGAAGGAGCAGCCTGTGGTCCGGGACGGACAACTGGCCGTTGGCCAGATGATGAAGGCAACGCTGTCCACCGACCACCGGGTCGCGGACGGCGCGGAGGCCGCCCAATTCCTGATGGAAGTGAAGCGGGTGCTGGAGAATCCGGTGACGCTGTTGATTTAGAGGGTGGGGGAGGATTGGGTTTTCAGGCCCACCCTATCCCCCGGCCTTATCGGGAATGACGGGAAGAGGGGTTTGCTTTGGTTGTCGTTCTGTGGGGAGGGTTTACCGGGGTCTGGGCCCCCTCCCCTTTCCCTCCTTCGTCGTCCCTCCTCAGTCGCCAGGGGCAGGCTCTGCGCGGGGGTGACGGGAGAGAGGGTAGACGGGGCTCATCGCGGGAATAAGCGAAGTGCGGCGAAGCCAATGAGCCGTCATTCTTACTGATTTAGAGATTGTTACTTAACACGCTAGGAGAGAACCCATGCCGCTGATGACCGGTGGACAGACTATTGCCGAATCGTTGAAGGCCCAGGATGTTGACACCATATTCGGGATTATTTCCGTTCATACCCTGGACCTCTTTGATGCCCTGTTCGACAACCAGGACTCGCTCCGGTTCATCGGCGGGCGGCTGGAACTGGGCTGCGGGTACATGGCGGACGGCTATTCCCGGGCCACGGGAAAGCCGGGAGTGCTGCTGACCAGCACCGGCCCCGGGGCGGCCGATTCCATGGGCGCCATGGGGGAGGCCTACTTCTCCAGCTCGTCGATCCTACAGGTAACCACCAACGTTGAGCGGGAGTTCGTGGGCAGCAACAAGCTGGCTACCCACGAGACTAAGGACCAGCTGGGCATGTTCCGCGCCGTCACCGACTGGAATGCGATGATCGGCGAGGTTGAGGCCATCCCGGACCATTTCGTGGAAGCCTTCCGCCGCTTCCAGGAGCGCCGTCCCCGGCCCATCGAGCTGGAAGTGCCCACCGACATGCTGGGAGAGAGGGCCGAGGTGGAGATCCTGCGCCCCCGGGAGCCGGACATCCCTCAGGGTGATCCCGGGATGGTGGAACAGGCGCTCCAGGTCATGCTCGACGCGAAACGCCCGGTCATCGTCGTGGGCGAGGAAGTTCAGTCCCAGGGCGGGGCGGCGGAAGTCATCGAACTGGCCGAAAAGCTGGGAGCGGCGGTGGTCACCACGGACGGGGCCAAGGGGGCCTTCCCGGAAAGCCATCCTCTGTCCCTGGGGCCCGCGCTGGGCCGACGCATCTGGGGGGAGAATCCGGCCCAGGACTGGCTGGGTTCGTGTGACGCCGCGCTGGTCCTCGGTTCGGCCCTAGCCTACCGCTCCACTGTCGGCGTGGACCTGAAGCTGCCGGAAAAGCTGGTCCACGTCCTGCTGGACGAGGAATACATCGGCAAGAACTATCCGGCGGCGGTTGCCATCACGGCCAATTCCCGGGCCGTCGTCGCCCAACTGCTGCAGGGTATCGGGGGCCGGGACGTGGAAAGCTCGGCGGAGTACCGGCAGGAAGTTTCCGCTCTGAAACAGCAGCAATACCAGGCCCTCCAGGATACGTGGGGGAATGAACTGCGGGCCTTTGAGGCCATCCGCGCGGCCACACCCGACGACACCATTTTCACTTTGGACGCAACCGTCCCGGCCAGCCGCGCGGCCCGCTGCCTGACCATCGACCAGCCCCGCCAGTTCATGTATCCCTGGGGTTGGGCCGGCTTGGGGTTTGGATTCCCCTCCGCACTGGGCGCCAAGGTTGGCAAACCCGAGTGCCCGGTGGTGTGCATCACGGGCGACGGCGGGTTCCAGTACAACGCCCAGGAATTGGGGACCGCCGTCCAGTACGGCATCAACCCGGTAATAGTCATTTTCAACGACAACGCTTGGGGAGTCCTCAAGGGATACCAAAGCGCCCGCTTCAGCGACCGCCTAATGGGCACAGACCTGGTAAACCCGGACTTCATCAAGCTCTTCGACTCCTACGGCATCCCCGGCACCCGAGTCTCCACGGTAGACGGTCTGTCAAAGGCCCTGGAGCAGGCGGTGGGCGCCGACCGGGTGCAATTGATAGAGGTGGAGATTCCCAATGGGTTCGGGGCGCTGGTCTAGCCGGGAGCCGGGTACCCATCGGCCCGCCGGAAAGCCAGGGAGGTAAAGGAAGGGAATGTCCCAGGAAAGGACCCACGACGAGCTGATCCAGGAGCAGTTTTCCCAGCAGGCCGCCAACTGGGATGCCTATGTGGTGTCCGGCGGCAACGAACATGCCCTGGCGTGGAGCCTGGAGAACCTGGAGTTGCGCCCGGATATGCGGGTCCTGGACGTGGCCGCTGGCACCGGGGTCCTAGCCCGGGGAATGGCCCCGATGGTTGCCCAGTCCGTCGCCGTCGACGTGACCGCGGAGATGGTCGCACGGGGCAGCCAACTGGCCGCTGAAGAGGGGTTGACCAACGTCACCTTCGACCTCGGCGATGCCCGCAGCCTGCCCTACGAAGACGAGAGCTTCTCGCTGGTGGCGTGCCGCCTGGCGATGCACCAGGTGGAAGACCCCGGCATGTGCCTGCGGGAAATGGTCCGCGCCTGTCGTTCCGGCGGGCACGTCGCAATCATTGACCTCACCACATCCGAAGACCCGTCCACCGCCGAGACCCACAACCACCTGGAACGCCTCCGGGACCCCTCCCACACCAACGCCCTGCCCGTCAGCCGCCTCCGAGCGATGGCAGAGGAGTGCGGCCTGGAAGTCGCCCGCACATCCGCATTCGAGGCCCAACGCAGCGTTGAGAGCTGGATGGACATGACCCAGACCACCGACGAATCCCGGGCCCTGATCCTGAAGGATTTGCAATCCGAGCTATCGGGCGGCCCCGAAACCGGGATGTATCCCTACCTGGAAGACGGGGAGCTAATGTTCAGACACCGCTGGGCCATGCTGGTGTGCCGGAAGCCCTAGCCTCCGGTGCCTGGGCCGTCCAAACCTCCTGAAGGCGGTTTTGGCAGGCTCTAGGATTTTTTCCGGCGGGCATGGACAATTGTATGAGTGAGCACTGAACACGCCCCCAGCCGCCGGGTCTATCCGCTGGATGCCCACGATCTGACGGAGGAGCAGATCGCGGTGGTCTTCGCCATGACCTCACGCCGGCCCGAACCCTTCGACGAGATTGCCGAGCAGGTCAGCCGGGAACGCGCCGCCGATTTCCACGAGCGATGGGTCCTAGGATACGGCCACGCCTCCGTCGCGGAGCACGCGGTCGTCCACCTGGCCGTGGAGAACGTCTCCCGCCTAGCCTGCGACGCGCTGGAGGACAACCGCCTGGCCTCCTACACCGAGAAATCATCCCGGTACCAGGTCCTGCCGCCCGGCAGCTACCACACACCTAGGGAACTGGAGCCCTTCCCGCAGCTGCTGGAGGAGTACCACGGCACCTGCCGACACCTGTTCGAGGCATATTCCCAACTGCTCGACGGTTGCATGGCGCACCTGGCCAGGGAGCATCCTCGGGTGGAAGGGGAGCGCGAATCCGCCTACCGCCTGCGGCTGCGCCGCGTCGCCACCGACCAGTGCCGGGAAGTGCTGCCCGCCGCCACCCTGACGAACGTGGGAGTAACCGCCAACGCCCGCACCCTAGAACACGCGGTCAGCAAGCTCCTGTCCGCCGAACTGGCCGAAGAGCGGGACCTGGGCCTGGAAATCCGGGAGGAGGCCCGCACTATCACCCCCACGCTGATCAAGTACGCCGACGAGAACGCCTATCTCACCTCCGTCTCAGCGGAGCAAAAGCAGTTGGCTTCCGAGGCCGGGACCCGGGGAGGGGGAGCTATCCCGGGAGGCGGCGCGGCGGCTTCCGTTATCTCGGCCAGGCTGGTCGGGTGGGATACCGATGCGGTGGAGAAGGTTGCCGCCGCCCTTCTTTACCGCTATTCAGGGAGGGGCTACGATGACGTGCTCCAGGCGGTCCGGGCCATGCCGGAGTGCCAGAGACATGACATAATCCACCGCTGCGTGGCTGGGATCGGGCCCCACGATCTTCCCGGGCGCGAATTCGAGACCGTACACTACACCTTCGAGTTCACCCTGGATTACGGCGCATTCCGGGAGTTCAGGCGCCACCGGATGCTGACCTGTCTCCCCCAGCCCGGCACGGTGGACCTGGGATACCGATTGCCCTCCCTGATCCGCGATGCGGGAATGGCTTCCGTGTTTAAGTCCGCGCTGGGGCGGGCGGAGCAGGCTTTCCGGCAGGTGCAGGAAGTATCCCCAACCGCGGCCCAGTACCTGGTTACCCATGCCCACTACCGCCGCGCCGTGGCCCACGTCAACCTGAGGGAGTGCTACCACCTCTTCAAGCTCCGCACGTCGGAACTGGCCCACGACGCCATCCGGGAACCGGTCTCCCAGGCGATGAAGCTGGCGGTGGATACCCATCCCGAGCTTTTCCGGCACCTGCGTCTCCGGGACTATCCGGAGTGGTGGCCGTTCCCGCGCGTGGAGTGACGGGACCGGGCGGCGTCCCGGGCCGGTCTTTCGGTATCCCGGCCTGGCCGGCGTCCCCTGGAAACCTGAAGCGGGGCAAGTGACTAGCCGAAGACTAGGGGTCGGAGCAGTCGCGGGTGTAGCCGCAGTTGCGGCACTGGATCTTGCAATGAAGTTCCAGCGTCGGCCCGCCGCAAATCTCGCAAACGGACTTGGGAGGAGACGGCCCGGGCGCCGGCTTGGGTTTCCGCGGCTCCGCAGTCATCCTTGAAGCTGGGGTCTCCTACTTGGGGTTGGCTTGGTGGGGAATCCGGCTGGTCAACACGACCTGGTCATGGACCGGTTCCTCCCCTTCCATGGTAACGTTCACCGAGTCGAACTCGAACAGGGACTGGCCGGATTCGATGTCCAGCGTTCCCTGCCCGGACTCGTTCACCATTACCTCCCCCGCCGGGGTCCAGTCCGTCCCACGGACCAGCCAGACGAGGTAGGGCGTGTTGCCCGCCGCAGGATTCTGGCTGGAAATCATCATCGTCGCCTTCCTGCCCTCGTCTTCAACCAGCAGGAACCCTTCGTGGCCGGAATGGTCTTCCGACGGCTCCAACATCACGGGTTGGGTTTCCGGGAAGGAATCGAGGTAGCTGCCGATCAGGGTGGCGGTCCAATCGGAGATTCTCCCCAGCGACACTATCCCGGAACTTTCCATCTGGGCGGCGAGGACGGAGGTTTCCCGCTGCAGCCTTTCCGTCTCCTTCAACGCATTGGCCATCTGCGCCGTCACGGTTGAGTTCCGGTGGGCCATGTCATCAACCTGCTCGGCCAGCCTCAGGTTCAGAGCCACCGACAGCCCGAAAAGGGCCAGCACCAACACCGCCGCCGCGGGGAGAGCCAGTCCCCGGAGAGTAAACCAGGGAGGCAGCATGAACCGGGGCATTGCCCACCGGCGAGCCCCGTTGTTCACGGCCGGAGTGGCTTCCGGCGCCGGAGGGTTAATCTCCGCCATGACCCGGTTGAGGATCCCCGGGGGAGCCGGGGCCTGCTCCACGGCCATGGCGAGGCGAGTTACCGATTCCAACGCCCGGCCGACCAGGACCTGGCACCGGGAGCAGGTCTCCAAGTGCTGGTCGACCAGATTCGCTTCGTAAGCATCCAGCGCTTCCAGCGCGTAGGCTTCGAAGAGATCGTCGGGATGGTCCGTCAGGTTAGGCGACATCGGCCTCCAGTTCCAACCGTAACTTCTGCATTCCCAGCCGCATCCTCGTTTTCACCGTTCCCAGGGGAAGTCCCAGCTTGGCTGCGATTTCCGATTGCGAGTACCCTTCGAAATAGGCCAGGATCAGCGCCGACCTTTGCCCCTCGGGCAGGCCATCCAGCGCCTTGACTATGCGCTCCCGTTCGATGTTCAGTTCAGCCTCTTCGTCCGTGGGCCTGGACCGGGATGGAAGAAGGTCCAGCGTTTCGTAATCCCCCTGGTCTCCCAGGTTCTGGTGGCGGCGCTGGGAGCGGATGATGTCGATAATCTTGTTGTGGGCCACGCTCATCAACCAGGACCGGGGCGCTCCCCGCTCCGGTTTATAGCTCGACGACTTGGTCCATACATTAAGGAAAATGTCCTGGGTGGCGTCTTCCGCCGAGGCTTCGTTACGCAGCATATACCGGGCCAGCGAGTAGACCGCTGTCGAGTAGCGGGAATACAGCTCTTCGAGAGCCTGACCGTCGCCACCGGCGGTCATTTGGATGAGCTGGAGGTCTTCCAACTCATTGTAACTAGCCACCGCCCGTCTCCAGGCGCCGGAAGACAGCGGTTCCTGTCTCCCTTAATACGTGCCGGCCGCCGTACCGGATTCCCCGCGTCTCCGCCGCCACATCACCTCCACTAGCCCGCAGGCACAAACCCGCGGGTGAAACCTCACTGGGAAACCTCCGGGTCTGGGCCTTCCGGCGAAAACCCCGCCTATACTACCAGCGCATCAAATACGTCGTCCATGTCCGGCTGCTGCTCCAGGCTCCACAACAGTCCCAGGGCCTCGTCGCATTGCTCGCCGGAAAGCATGGGAGTAGCCAGACGCCGGAATTTTTCGCTGACCTCGGCGTCGCTCAACGGGTTGTCCCGGTGTCCCTTGGGATAGGGCCCGGAGGCAACATAACCCGCCCCGGATTTGGTCTTGACCTCGATGTGGCAGTTGTATTCCAACGGGTATTTTTCGGTGAAGGCCGGGTCCTCTTCGATGGTCATTTTGGCCAGTATGGGGCGGAGGGACGGGTCGGCGATACGGTCCGCGGCGAAGGTGGCCGGGGTAACCGCGCCGTCCCGCAGCCCGACGGCCACCAGGAAGGGGATGCTGTGGTCGGCGGTTTCCCGGGTCTTGGGATCCCACTTCTCGGGCTCGGTGGACGCGCTGCTGACCGCGCTCCGGTAGCTCCTGATATGGATGGACTCGATGTCGGCAACGTCGACCTGGGAATGCAGCTCAATGGCCAGCCCGATGGGGTTCTGGGTGTGAATCTGCGACGGGTAGAACTTGAAGGTGTTCTGGGTAATCAGGAAGGGTTCGTCGCCTCCCCCCATCTTGTCCAATTGAATTTCCCGTCCCAGGGCCGATTCCCACAGGCCTTTTCTCCCCTCGAAGGGCTCGAAGGGGCCGTTCATCCCCTCGGCGGCCAACTGGGCGGCGAAGATGCCGGCCCGCGTCGCGCTGGCGGCGGCGCATCCCTTCCACATGGAAAGCTCACCCATGCGGGTCACCCTCAGCGGGATGTTAGGGACCGCCGCCAGGGAAATGGCATGGGCCATCTGTTCCTCGTCCAGGTCCATCAGCTTCCCGGCGGCACAGGCGGCGCCGATGACGCTGAAGATGCCCTGGTCCCATCCCGATTCGGGCACCTCGTCCGAGATCCGGCAGAATACCTCGTAGGCAAGGGCGATGGCCGTGATCAAGGACGGCCCGTCGGCGTTCAACGTATCCCCCACCGCCAGGGCCGCCGGAATCATGTCGCTGGGATGCCCTCCCCCCGGGGAAAAGTAGGAGTCGTTGCAGTCGAGGTAGCGCACCATCACGCCGTTGGCGAACCCGGCCAGGTCCATGGAGCTGTAGTCCCCGGTGCCGATGATTCGGGAAGGGGCAGCGCTGTTGACCCCGGCCGCCAACCGCCGGGCAATCTTGGCCGGCTCGGAAAGGTATCCCCCGATGGCGCACCCGAAGGTGTCCACCACCGTTCTCTTAATCTGATGCACCGTCGCCGGGCTCAGGTCCTCGTAGGAAAGCCGGCAGGCGTAGGAACTCAGCAGCTGTGATGTTTGGTCCATTTTTCCGGGTCCTCCAGGTTGCTCAGGCTCGACAGGCGCGATGGCGAGGGATACGGGGATTAGCGGATGACCGCTTCCGCGATCCGCTCCAACTGCTCTCCCATCTCGGCTTCGGTTTCGACGAAATCGGGGCGGACCACCACCCGGTCGGCCCCGGCGTCGAAAAGGGAGCGCAGGGCTTCGAGGTTGGGGTCCTGTCCGTAGACGGTTATCGTCAGTGAGGCCGGGTCCCGGCCCAGCTCCGCCGCCAGGTTGTCGAGGGTAGCCCGGCTCCGTTCCAGGTCCGCGGGGCTGATGCGGTTGGGCATCCAGCCATCCCCCCAAGTTGCGACCCGCCGCAGAACGTTACGCGCCATTCCGCCCAGAATGACCGGCGGATGGGGGTCCTGCACCGGCTTGGGGTTGCACTTGACCGGCGGGAAGTCGTAGTAGCGGCCGTGAAACTCGGCTTCCTCCTTGGTCCACAGCTCCTTCAGCACCGCCACCGCCTCTCTCGTTTGGGTCCAGCGGTGGTCGAAGTCCCCGCCCATGATTTCGGTTTCTTCCCGGTTCCATCCCGCGCCGATCCCGAACATGAACCGGCCTCCGCTGTAACGGTCCAGGGTGGCGATGGCCTTGGCCAGCACCAAGGGGTTGCGCTCCGGCACCAGGGTGATTCCGGTGGCCAGCTTGATGGTGGTGGTCACCGAGGAAGCCCGGGCCAGGGAAATATACGGGTCGGAGAAGTGGGCGTAGGTCTCGGGGATGGGGCCGCCGCTGGGGAAGGGACTGTCGCTGTTGACCGGCAGGATGGGATGTTCGGCGTACCAGATCGAATCGAACCCCAGTTCCTCGGCCTTTTGGGCCATGAATGCCGGGTCTATGGTGTAAGCAGGCAAGGGTACCGAGGTTCCTATGTTCATCGCGCTCTCCTTGCGGCGGCTGGTTGCCGGGCTTTGTTCAAATAATGATCAGGCTTTTAGAAACTATCTCAAAACCATTAGCCAACGTAGTGTGCGTGTGTTACATCTCGATAATGTGACGGCATTTCACCCCCATCCTAACCTTCCCCCGTCGAGGGGGAAGGGACTTTTGAGCTAGTTTCTTAGTCGTCTGCCGGTTGGGGCTGCCTGGCTCCGGCGGACAGGTAGTCAAATCGCTCTTGGGCGTGTTTCGTGACCGTTGCCAGGTCATCCGAGAGCAGGAAGCCCTGGACCGCCAGGCCGGAGGCGGCCTCCTTGACCTGCGCCAGGTAGGCGTCCCTGGAATCGTAGCGTTCTTCAATGGATGGACGGGGGTCCTGCCTGGTTTCCCGCTCTTCCCTGGTCACGGCAAAGGGGATGGTCGCGCCGGTTGTTCCGATGACCTGTCCCTCCGCTCCGACCTCCGGGTGCCGGAGGTTCCAGCCGGCGTTGGTGGCGAGGGGCACTGAAATGTCCGGCAGCCTAATTCCGGCCAGCTCGTTTCCGTCGGCGTCCACCGCCGGAGCCAGGATAGGGTAGGGGCTGCCGATGCCGGCCGGCAGGTTTTCCGGCGAGCCTGCTGCGGGGTCGAAATGGAGCCGCGAGAAGCGCTTCAAATGGACCGGGAAGTTGACTCCCGGGATGGCGCGGAAGGCAGGGGCCACCGCTTCCGGGGCGACCAGCGTTCCGTCGGACAGCCGGGGGTGGCAACTGGGAGGCGGAGCGACTCCGGAGCGGACCCAGGCGTCGAGGTTAGCCACGGACGCCCTCAGGACGGGGCGGTAATCCACCCAGTTGAAGGGCTGCTGTCCCCGGGTCTCCCCGGGGCCTTCGCCGCCGGCCAGCGGGAAGCTCCCAGATGCGTGTTGGGTTCCCGCATAGTAGTAGATGCGGATGTCATCCGATGGTTCGATGTCCCTGGCGGCGGTGACATCCGTGTGGATCAGGGACAGGTGCGCCCACCAGTACTCGGAGGCGGAGTTCATCAGGAAAACCCTGGGCACGCCGCCCCTGGCCCGCTGGCGGTCCAGGAGCCCCTCGGTGGCGCCCAGTTCCGCATCGGTTTCGGGGGTGTCGGTGAAGGGAAACAGGTTGCTCATGCTGCGGCGGTGGGCCGTGGAAGGCTGGGCAAACCGCTGGTTGAACTCGCCACGCCGGGCGCCCGCCACATGGGCGATGACCCCGTCGAATACCTTCCTGCCTCCCTCGTCCAGGTTGAGCCCCAGGTACAGCAGGTGCCGCAGCAACCGCCCGCTCTGGGACTGGCCGAATCCCAGGGCGAGGTCCACCTCGCCCGCGCAAGGGTTGCCCGCCTCCGTGGACCCGTACCTCAAGAAGGAAATAAAGTCCCGGGTGGCCAGCAGTCCCAAGCCCGCGATGGGGGTGTGGCTGGTGGAGAAGGTTACATCGTAGATACGGCCGGGTTGGAAACCGGACTCCAGGTGAATGTGGGCCGGGTCCGGGACCCGCCGCCCAGCTTCGACCCGGGCAAAATGCCACTGGTCGCGAGGCAGCGGGCGTGGTTCCCCTTCCTCGGAATCCCGGACGGTTAGGGTGGCCTCCCAGTCCTCCAGGTGGTTGGTTGGATAGGGCCGGTGCCCCCGCTCGGACAGCATCTGGACGTCGGATGCAACGGAGGGCTGGAAGGTCACGGCCATCCTGCCGGAGACCGGTCCGTCCTCGCGCACGGCCTGCGGAACGTCTATCCCCAACAGACCGGGCACGTCCGGGACGTCGTGCTGCCAACCGCACCAGGCAACGGTGTAGCCCCGCCGCATCAGGAACCCGTTCCCCGGGTCCGGGGGTTCCGTCGGGGCTCCGTCATCCGGCGCGTCGTTAATCAGCTTGAACGCCCGCCCTCGTCCCCGGTTCACCACATCCAGGAAGACCGTGCGGCATCCCCGGCCTGTTTCCGCAGGACGCAAAATACGGAAGGGCGCTGAAAAACAGACCATCCCCGCATCATTTCTCGGCGCCAGTTCGATGTCGGCAATCAGGCTGTTGTCGGGATGGTCTCGGTCCACGGAGAAGAACGCCGTACCCTCGATGAGCTCGTAGGTACCGGCGTCGCCGAAGGACTTCCCGCCCCAGTAGGGCTGGCGGCTGTGGACTTCTATCCTGGATACTCCCATGACTAACCTCCGATGGGGCCACCCTTAAGAGGGCAGCTCGCTACCCTGGAATGGGGATGTCCTGGCTACCGGGCTAGAAAACCGTGCTGGTATCCACGTCCAGGTCCGTTGGAGCGGCCTCGCCGGTGAAGTCCTGCCACCACTCCTCGAACCCATCCAGCCCCATCTTGTCCCGCAGCCGGGCCAAGTGCGCCTTGACCTGGACCACCATGGGAAGGTTGTAGTCCATGGCCAACTGGTAGGTCTTGGCGACCCATTCCAGGGCCCCCGGAATATCCTCCTGTTCCTCGGCGACCATTCCCAGCTGGCCGTAGGTGCGGGCCGCGCGAAGCAGGTCACCCAGCTCCTCGAAAATCTCCCGGGCCTGGTGGTACCACCTGGCGGCGTCCTCGTACCGCTTCTGTTCGTGGAACAGCACTCCAAGCTGACGGCACTCGTCTCCCACCGCCCGCCGGTTGCCCACCATTTCCCACTGGTTCATCGCCGCGACGTACCACTCCTCGGCCTCGTCGTAGATGATGCCCCGGTTCTGCTGGAGCAGGCCGAGGTGGTGGAACTCCACCGCCATCTGGGCCTCCATACCCAGGCGGTCCGCCAGGTTCAACGCCTGTTCGTAGTAGTCGATGGCCTCGTCGAACAGGTACTGGGAGTGGCACACCGTTCCCAGCTCGTGGAAAATCAGGACCGCCGTTTCCTCGTCGCGCTGTTCCTCGACGATGGCCCGGGCCCGCTGGTACCAGCTGTCCGCCTCCTGGTACTCGAACCTGAGATGGGACACGGCCCCCAGGGCCCGGTAGTCCTTGACCATCTCCTCCTCGTCGGGAAGCCGCTGGTGGATATCCAGGGCCTTCTGATACAGCTCCTTGGCCTCGGTGTAGTAGCGCTGGTGCTGCTTGACCTGTCCCAAGGCGAAGTAATCGTCGGCCACGGAGGCCTGGTCCTCCCCGTTTTCGATAATTCCCAGGGACTGTTCGAACCATCCGGCCGCCTCGTCCAGCCGGAACCTGCGGAGGGCAATCTGGCCGAATTGGTGGGATACTGCCGCCACCCTGGGATCCTGGGCGCTTCCTTCCAGGTTGGAGAGATACTCGTATAGCTGGCGGTTAAGGTCCTCGGCGTACTCCAGGTCTCCCACGTCCACCGACTCGCTGGCTTCCGTGCCCAGCAGGTAGGTCCAGAACTCCTCCGCACCGTTGGATGCTGCGTCCTCCGCCGTCACGCCGACGACTTCCAGCAGCTGCCGCCGCAACCGCCGCAGCTCCGCGAACCGCTTCTGCATCCGGTAGACCTGGGCCAGGGGCTGGACCAGCAGCTGGGCGTTGTCCCAATGACGGGCCTCGAGGGCCAGGCCGAGAGCCTGGGTCAGGTTGCCCTCCTCGGCGAGGATTGCCGTGACGCCCGCATCCTGGTTTTCGTAGAGGGACTCCATGAAGTAGTCTGCCGTGTCCGCGTAAACCCGCACGTACTCCTGTTCCAGGTCGCCCAGCCGGGCCGTTGCCACCTGCTGTCCCAGCTTCCGCCCGTAGAACCAGGGCAGCGCGGGATGAATCTGGTACACGCTGGGAGAAACCCCTTCCAGGAAGCCATCGGCCAGCCCGGTCCGCAGCAGCGTCCGCGTCGCCCCCCAACCCAGTTCCTCGCCCATGGCTCCCTTGTACCCGGCTTCGCCGGTCATGTGGTTCACAATGTCCATCATCACCCGGCGCTGGAACAGGGCAAGGAAGGGGAGGTGGGTGCGGCTGCGGCGGGACATCTTTCCCCAGGAAAATTCCATCGCCGCCGTGAGCGACGGCAGCCTGCCTTCCTCCAGGGCCGATTCGGGAAGGCTCTCCAGCGTCCGCTGGAGCTCGGCCAGCAGAGCGGTAGCCGGAACGTCCTTCAACCGGGGCAGCGCGATTTTCATTGCCAGCGGGTTGCCTTCGACGAAGTCGATGACATCCACCACCTCCGGGGACAACCGCCCCGGCTCAACGCCGGCCTGGGAAAGTATCGCGGCGGCCAGCTCCCGGCGGTCACCGCCCTGCAGGCCGGGCAGGGTCATCGTTTGATGGGGGACGGACAGCCAGCCCTCCCCATCCCGCCGGGTAGCCAGCAGGACCCAGCTCTGTCCATCACCGGTTACGCCGGCGATGAATTCGTTGAGCCCGCTCAGTTCCTCCGGCTCCAGCAGCCCGGGCGACCCCGACGGAAAACCCGCCGCGTTCTCCACGTTGTCCCAGATGAGCAGGGAAGGATGCTGCTGCAGGTACTCCACCACCCACTGCCGCTGCTGGTCCAGGCTCAAATCGGGAAACTCCAGACCCGCCACACTGGTCCCGATTTCGTGGACGATCCGCTCCAGCCCCGACGGGTGGGACGCCTCGAAGGTCGTGTAGAACACCCCGCCAGGCCGCTGTTTCCTGCCAATCCTCTGGAACCAGCGGGCCAGGCCCAGGCACAGCTCCGTCTTGCCTCCTCCGGTGGGACCGGTCAGCGCCACCGTGGGCGACTCGGTGAACATCCGCTCCAGCCGGTGCAGCTCTCCCTGCCGGCCCACCATGCCGAAGGCTCCGGCGGCGGGCAACTGCATCTCTACGTTCACGTCCTGCTGCTGGGGCTGGAGCATCGGCGGCGCCAACGGATCGGGCGCTTCCCCTTCGATAGCCCTGGGGGAATACTCCCGGGACTGGAAGGTGACCGGCGCAACCCAGTCCCACATTACCTGCTTGCCGGACAGAATGACCCGCACCGGCGATTCCATCAGGGCGTTGCGCGCCGTGGCCGCGCTGGCCGCTACATCCATCCCGCCCGCCAGGGACTGGTAGAACTGGCGGACAAACATTTCCCGGCTGGCCGAGTCCGCCAGTTGATAGGGAAGGCACACCACCACCGGCACTCCGTGTTCCGACAGGTCCGAGGCCGCTCCCGCCAGCGTGCCCCAGGATTCCTGGTGGGCGCCTCCGGCCCCGGTGAGGAACGCCACCGGCACCTGGGCCGATTCCAGCGTTTTGCCCAACTGGGCTGTCTGCACCGTCTCCGGGCCCGCGCCGGTTTCCAGGACTAATGCCCCGGGCTCGTTTCCTGCCGTGATTCCGTCGAGTTGGACTACGTGGTAATGCCGGGGTTTGTTTTCCAGGGCATCGGTCAGCCCCTGGAAACCGGGTGGGCTGACGTATTCCAGCTCGGCCTGCACCTCCAGGCCCTCCAGGGCAACGGCGGTCTCGGAAGCCAACCCGCCCCGGAAAGTGCTGTTTTCCAGGGACGGACGCGGGGCGATGAGCAGGACGTTGAGCTGGTCCGTTGGCAGGTCCGGGTCAAATTCACTGGCGGCTCCGGTTGGATTGCGGCGTATGACGCTGGCCATCTGGGTGGCCGGATAGCCCGCCTCCGTCTCGTTCAGCAGTTCCCAGGGCAGGGTAAGGAACTCCCGCCGGGACGAGACGATTTCCAGGCGGGTTTCCCCTAGGCCGTCCCCCGAAGCCTGGGCGTAGATGCCGGCCGCTTCCGGGTTGGCGTTGAACGTGGATTCGAACAGCACCCGACCGAGGTTTCTCAGCCCGGTCTCCACCGCCTCCGAACGGGCCTGGCTGGGGCCGAAGGGCTGGTCCGCGTACTCGCGGAAATACCAGTCAAGCTCCCGATGGTCGGATGGTTCCAGCGGGTTGGAGAATTGCGAAGGAGGGGCTTCGAGGGTGGCATCCGGCTTTCGGTAGACAACCTGCAACTGGCCGGATTGGGGGAGGTCGTGAATCTCAATCGCTTGGGACACTGCCTGCTCCTAGTGTACGCTGGACTGGCCCCGGTACTGGCGCCGCTGTCGTTGCCAACCGGAAACCGGTGGTCTAGAATCGGCCGGTATTCGTAACCGTTACGCCCGGTGCCGACGCCTCCGGGACTCGGGTTTCGGCCGGTTGAAGGCGTTGGAGGGCTTGCGGGAAATCCAGCGCATTATACTATATTCAGTCCGGCCACCGTTGCCGGCGGCTGTGTGTGGCCGCTCCTCGACTCGCTTCTCGGTCTAGCGGTGCAGAAAGTTGGCCGGTGGTAGAGGTCTGGACGGGGCTATCGTATGAATGCCAGGTTGTTCAAAGTTCCATCGAACAGCCAACACAACATCGTGGGGAACGAGCTACGGGGATCTGGATTCCCGCCTGCGCGGGAATGACGGGAGAGAGGGTTTGCCCCGGTTACCGCCTTTGAGGGGAGGTTTGATGGGGCTGTGGATTCCCGCCCCCGCCTACGCGGGTAAGGCTCTGCGCGGGAATGACGGGAGGAGTGGTGAAAGGACCGAGTCAGGCTTGGTGCGATTATCTCTATCTTTGGGGGAACATTGATTGACATAAGCGGAGAAATGCGGGAACTGTTGGACAACGCCCTTGCCGACGGCTGCTGCTGCATCGTGGGCACCGCCTCGGGCGACGGGAGGCCCCAGATTAGCATGAAGGGCAGCGTCCTGGTATATGATCCCACCACCCTTGCCTACTGGGAACGCGCCCGCCGCTCGGCCATGGAAAACGTGACCGACAATCCGCAGGTGGTCGTGTTCTACCGGAACGCGGAACGCCGCATAAACTGGCGGTTCCACGGGACAGCCGAAGTGGTGGAGAGCGGCCCGGTCCGCGAGGATGTCATGTCCCGCACTGTTCAGGGAGAGCTTGACCGGGACCCGGAACGCACCGGAGCCGCCGTCCTGGTCCACGTCGACCGGGTCACCGCCCTTTCCGGCGAGGTCCTGCAGGAAAGAGACTAGGGGCGCCGGTTGACAGTAAGGTCAGGAGCGTCCAATAGAAGGATATGGTCAACGGACACAGCAACGAAGCGGCCAGGCACACAGCCCAAGCGCACGAGTTCCTCGAAAAGGCGGGTCAGTACCTGGCCGGCGGAGACCTGCACCAGGCATCCGAGAAGGGCTGGGGAGCGGCCGCCCACATGGCCAAGGCCGTGGCTCTAGTCCAGGGCCGGGAGTACGAACGGCACAGCCACTTCCACCGGGTGATGAACCAGGCCCGCCGACTGAGCGGCAACGACCGCCTTCCTTTCCTGCACGGGCGGGCGGAGATCCTGCACGTGAACTTCTACGAGCTGACCGGCGACCTAGACCCGGTGACCATCGGGGAGGACTTGGCCAGCATGGCAGAACTCCTGGGCGTGCTGGAGCCTCTGACAGCCAAGGCCTGAATGTCGACAGGTTACATACGCCGGGTAAAGCGTTGCCAGTTTGGTTAAACTGACAATGAACGGTCAACACGATACTGCGGGGAGAGCACGGCGGGGGTCTGGATTCCCGCCTGCGCGGGAATGACGGGGGAACGAGTTAAAGGTACCAGTTGGACTTTATGCGATTGCCCTGGGCACGCCGGTTGACGCCGCTCCCCCTGGTCCGGTTGGCCTTGGGAAGCGTTCCCTATTGGAGGACAGCCAGAGCGTCGGCCACCTTCACTCCCTGACCCTTGGGCATCACCATCAGGGGGTTGATGTCCAGCTCCGACAGCTTGCCTTCCAGGTTGACCGCCATCCGGGAGACCCGCACCAGGGTGTCCGCCAGCGCGTCAATGTCCGCTTCCGGGGCGCCCCGGAAGCCCTGCAGCAGCCTGGCTCCCTTGACCTGGTGGACCATCTCCAGGGCTTCCGTCTTGGTGATGGGGCAGTGCCGCACCGCCACGTCGTTGTAAACTTCCACCATCACTCCACCGGTCCCGAAGAGGACCACCGGCCCGAGCTGGGCGTCGTAGTTGATTCCGGCGATGACTTCCACACCCCCGCTGACCATCTCCTGGACCAGCACGCCTTCAACCCTGGCCTGGGGATCGTACCGGCGCGCCCCTTCCATAATGTCGTTGAAGGCCTCGGTGACCTCCGCCATGTTTTTCAGACCGAGCCGGATACCTCCCGCCTCGGTCTTGTGCAGGATGTCGGGGGAGTTGACTTTCAGCGCCACGGGATACCCAATGCGCTGGGCCGCGTCGGCCGCCTCAGCCGCTGATCCGGCAACTTCCTCTTTGGTAACCGGGATTCCCCACTCGGCAATCAGCTGCTTCCCTTCATACTCCGTTAACGAAGGCCGATCCAGGCCGGTGACCCTTGCCACGGCCGCGTTCTGGTCCCCGTTCATCGCCGGGGCGTCGCCGAATCCATTGGCGTTCCGTCCCTCCAGCCACTCGTGGTAGTCGAGCAGGGACTTGAGACCCATCGCCAGCTTGTCCGGCACGTAGAAGATGGGTATCCCGGCTTCCTTCAGTTTGGGCAGCCCCGCGGTGGCTCCCCGGGTACCCGTCCAGAGAAAGGCCACGCCCTTATCGCTGGCGTCCCGCTGGGCAATGACCTGCTCCGCCTGGGCGTCCGCTCCCGCGCTGGCCACCACCAGGTTGCCCACCGTCGGCTCGGAAATCAGGAAGTCCATGATCTCGGGGAAGGACTCGCTGTTGGCAAACCCGGTCACGTCGGAGGGATTCGCAGCCCAGCCGAACCCCTTCAGCACCCCGTTGATTCCGTCCCGGGCCCGGTCCGTCAGCAGCGGCAGGTCCAGTCCCGCCTGTCCGCACATGTCCGCCGTAAGCGAGCTGATGCCGCCGGAGTGGGAGACCACCGCCACTCCCTTCTGGCTGGGCCTGGGAAGGTTGGCCAGTAGGTGAGAGACCTCCAGCAGCTCGTCGTAGTCCTGGACCCGGGTCACGCCGTATTGGGCGAAAATCTCGTCGTATACCGCATCCGATCCGGTCAGCGCCGCCGTGTGTGACCGCGCCGCCCGCGCTCCCAGGTCGGACCTGCCGATCTTGATCAGGACAATCGGTTTCCCCCGTTCCGCCGCCAGCCTGGCGACCTCGGTGAACTTGCGGGCGTCCTTGAATCCCTCCACGAAACCCGCGATTACCTTGACCCCGTCGTCGTCCAGCAGGTAACGGGCGAAGTCGCAGAAGTCCAGGTCCGCCTCGTTGCCGGTGGAGATGATGTGGCTCAGTCCAATGCCTTCCTCCACCGCCCGGGTCAGGAAGGGGCCGAAGGCGGATGCCCCGCTCTGGCAGATGAGGCCCACCGGGCCGGTGAGTCCATCCGAACCGCGGGAGGAGGAGCTGGCCCAGATGTTGTCCCGCACGTTGGCCAGCCCCAGGCAGTTGGGGCCGCTGCACCGCAGCCCTGACTCCCGGGCAAAGCGGCTCAACTCGCCCTGCAGGTCGCTCCGGTCATCCTCGCCACGCTCTGAAAACCCCGCCGATATGATGACGGCGGACCCTGCCCCTTTCGCGTGGCTCTCCTTCAGGACGTCCAGCACCCGGTTATAGGGGACGACTATCCCCACCAGGTCCGGGCCTTCGGGCAGCTCGCTGACGCTGGGGTAGGCCTTGACTCCCATGATCTCGTCGTAGTTGGGGTTGACCGGATAGATTCTCACCCGGTCCTGGCACGACTGGAGCATCGCGTTGAGGAACCGTCCGCCGTACTGCATCCTGGGCGTCGCGCCCACGATGGCCACCGACTCAGGGTTCAACATCTTGTGGATCGAGGCGAGTTGACTGTCACTCCAGGTGGCCATCGAATCTCTCTCCCATTGCCTGGTTATATTGTTCAGAATGAGGCCTAAGTCTCTCCCGCCGTGCGCAGATCGGCCCGCCAATCGTCGGGACTCGGCTCCCGGTCGACGATAACGTCCACCACTGCGGGCAGCCCGGATGCCTGCGCCTCACGGATGGCGTCGGGAAGGTCCCTGGAGTCGTTCACCTGGATGCCGAAAGCTCCCATTCCCCGGGCCACGGCCCCGTTGTCCGTCTGGACGAATTCGGAGGCAATCTCCCGGCCGGGCTCCTGGTGGTCCAGGACCATTCCCAGGGCGCTGTCATTGAAAACCACGCACAGAATCGGCAGCTCGTACTGGACCGCCGTCGACAGGGCGTTAACCGTCATCATGTAGCCGCCGTCTCCGGTGACGCAGCACACGGTCCGGTCGGGGTACACCAGCTTGAGGGCAACGGCCGCCGGAAGTCCCCAACCCATTCCCGCCGTGCCACCGGGCGCGAAGAAGGTCTTGGCCTGCTGGGCCTGGTAGAAGTGGGCCATCCAGGTGCGGTTGTTGCCCGCGTCCAGCGAAAAGACCGTATCCGCCGGAAGGGTGTCCTGGAGCCTGGCAACCAAACGCTGGGGCGTAACCGGAGACGACTCGACTCCCAGGGCGGGGTCGCTGTAGAAGCCCCGGTCGGCCTTCTTTCGAGAGAGGCTTCCGGCCCATTCCTCCCTTTGAGCTGCCGTATTCGCCGCAACGGTCTCCGAGGCGTCCAGCAGTTGGTCCATGATGGCGCCGGCGTCGCCGGTCAAACCCAACTCGATGGGGAAGGTCCATCCCGCGTTCCGGTCGTCGATGTCAATCTGGATAATGTGCTGCTGCCGTGGGTTGAATACGTTGGGGCTTTCCCTGACCGTATCCTGCGGGCTGAGCTTGGCCCCGACGATAACCACGGTATCTGCTTCACCGACCACCTGGTTGGCCGCCGCCTGTCCGTAAACCCCGACCATTCCCAGGGACAAGGGGTGGGTCTCGGAGATTGCGCTCTTTCCTTTGTAGCTGGTGGCTACGGGCGCGTTCCACATTTCGGCCAAACGCTGGAGCTGCTCGTGGGCTTCGGAGACATGGACCCCATTGCCAGCCACCAGGACCGGCCTTCGGGATGAGGCCAGGATGTCCACGGCCCGCTGGATGTCCTGGGGAGAACTTTGCGGTTTGGCCGTATTCAGGTAGCCGCCGGTGGGATGGATGAAGGGGGGAGCCTCCAGGTCGACTTCCCCTCCGATGGAGGCGCTCCGCATGACGACGGCGGCCGGGCCAGGCCGCCCGCTGGTAGCGTGTTTCAAAGCCAACTGAGTCCCCACCACAGCCTCCTTGGGGCTGGTGGCCAGGGTGGTGTACTTCGTCATCGACTTGAAGATGTTCTGCAGGTCGATGCTGCCGTACTCTCCGGCTCCCGACTGGTTGGCCGGATGCTGCGCCGAACCGCCGTCGGAAGTGTCGGTGAGCACCAGCATAGGAGAGCTGCTCAACATGGACTCCATGATCCCGAAGGCGGCATTGGAGCCAATGAACAGTCCCTGGCCCATCACCACCGCAGGCTTTCCGCTGGCCCGGGCATAGGCGTCGGCCATGATTGCCGCCGTCTGCTCGTGGCGGCACAGAATGGCCTTGATCCGGTCTTCCCTCCCGTGCAGGAGGTTGAAAATCTGTCCGGTCCCGCCCCCTGGAATCCCGAACACGTACTCAACGCCTGCTTCCTCAAGCGACTGGACTATGAGCTCATTGGCCTTGGGCATGAACCCTCCTTAACGTAGGGCACTGAGACATGGAGAATGGGCCGCCGCGGCTGGCAAATCCCGCACGGATGATAACCTTGGGCATTTTGCGGGTCAAGTTGGGGAATGGGGGCCCGTGAGCGGGCCAAGGCTACAACCGCCATCCGGCTCCGCCTGGAAAAAGGTTCGCCCCGCGTCCGGCGCGGGGCGAAGTTTCGCGGGTGTTCTGGGCGGGGAAGGCCGGTTACATCCGGACTCCCGCTTCCTTGGCTTCCTTGGTTGCCCTCAACCACCGCCACCGCTGAAGCGGATCGCTGACCGCCCGCATCCAGACTCCAAACAGGTTGAAGGACAGGGCTGTGAGGAAGATAGCCATTCCTGGCACCACCACCACCCACCAGGCGGTGACGATGTACTGCCGTCCCTGGGACAACATAAGGCCCCAAGACGATTCGGGGGGCTGAATGCCGAATCCCAGGAAGCTCAGGGTGGACTCGGTCAAGATGTTCCTGGGAACGTCCAACGCAGCCAGCGTCAGCAAGGGGGTAATCAGGTTGGGCAGGATGTGCCGGCCCACGATTCGGCCGTCGCTGCAACCGATGGCCCGGGCCGCGTCGATGAAGGACTGCTCCCGCAAGGAGAGGACGACTCCCCGGGTTACGCGGCAGTAGAGCATCCACCGGGCCACTGCGAACACGATGATGATGTTGGTGAAGCTGGGTCCTAATATGAACAGCACCATCAGTGCCAGCAGCAGCGTCGGCACGGACATGAAAACGTCCACCGCCCGCATTATCACGTCGTCCAGCAGCCCCCGGTAGTAACCGGCCACCAACCCCAGGAACACTCCAATGACGCTGGAAATCAGAACGCCCAGCACTCCCACGAGGATGGAGATCCTACCTCCGTAGATCAACCTGCTGAGGTAGTCGCGGCCAAGGTGGTCGGTGCCCAGCAGGAAGAAGCGGGTGCTTTCGGTGGGAGGGCTCACGGTGCGGTCGACCGCGGTCCCCGAGGTAAGCGGCCCATAGTGCCGAAGCCGCAGCTGCTGGTCCTGGGGATCATAAGGCGCGACTACCGGCGCGAAGACAGCGGCGAGGATTATT
The DNA here is from genome assembly GCA_965203675.1 of Dehalococcoidia bacterium. Lineage (GTDB taxonomy): Bacteria > Chloroflexota > Dehalococcoidia > Lucifugimonadales > UBA3495 > CATOSK01. Next base: position 1,209,498 of record CBDBDE010000002.1, read on the forward strand.
ACCAATAGGAAAGCAGCCGACAGGAGCGTTATGGTGTCGCTGAAGAAGGCCTGCACCAGTGCGTGGCGCCAGATCGCCACGATCTTGTTCGGGCTTTGCTCCAGGGTGGTTGTTTCTTCTTGAATCATGTTGGGGAGTCCTTATAAACCCGCTTGCCTGATTCTGAATGTTGGTCGAGGGTGAACGCCGGCAGGATTAGGAATAGCTGCGACTCGGTTAACTGTAGGAGATCCGCGGGTCGAGCCAGGTATAAATCAGGTCAACCGTGAGGTTGATGACCATTACCATCAGCGCGATTACGAACACTGCCGCGGTTACTACCGGCAGGTCGCGGGCGTTGATGGCGTCAATCAGCAGCTTTCCAATTCCAGGCCATCCGAAAATGATCTCGACCACAGTGGAACCGTTCATAAATCCGGCCAGCTCGTCGCCCATCAGGGTAACGATGGATATGGCCGCGTTCTTGAGGACGTGTGCGTAAAGGACGGTGTTCTCCGCCAGACCCTTGGCGCGGGCAGTGGCCACGTATTGCTTGTTGATCTCCTCGATCATGGTCGCCCGGGTAATCTGGGCGTTTCTTCCCAAAACCCGGGGACACAGCGCAATGGCGGGAAGAATCATGAACTTCCATCCGCCGGGTCCCAAACCGGCGAATCCCGAGGTTGGCAACAGGTCAAGTTGGACCGATACCACCAGAATAAGCATCAAGGCGAGCCAGAACTCGGGCACGGAGATTATGGCGAAGGACAGGACGTTTACTATCCGGTCCATGAGCCCTCTGGGCCGTCTTGCGGCCAGCATTCCTAACGGAATGCCTATGGAGCCCAAGGCCCAGGCCACCACCGCCAGGACTGCCGTGTTCGGCAGCCGGTCCCAAATCATTTCCCTGGCGTCGATGCGGTGGCGGATGGACTTGCCGAAGTCGCCGCGGGCCAGGTCCCAGTAAAAGTCAGCGAACCTTATATAAAGAGGACGGTCCAGGCCGAACTTGGCCCGCAGGGCGTCGATAGCCTCCTGGGAGGCGTCTTCGTCGACCAGCAACTGTACCGGGTCTCCGAGAATGTTGATGGCGAAAAACAGCAAAGCCATCAACCCCAGAATAATGAAAATCGAGTGCCCCACCCGACGGATCATGTAATTGCGCACGGAGATTCCCTCGCTAATTGGTTATGGTTTGAAGTCAGCCGTGGCGTGCTGGGCGGTTTTCGAGCGACAGTATAAAGGGCGCATCCCGGTTTGCCTATACTTCTGGCCCAGCGGGATAAATTACTGCTGGGCGTTGCCCCTCTTGGGGCACATTCAATAATGAGGCACCATCCGGGGAAATGCCCGGTGAGTATCTGAACTGGTGGGTATCTGAACTTACTATGCCGCGGGGTTGTAGAAATCCTGACACCGGATTCAGGCTGCGAACCGAAAAATTGTCCTGACCGGGAAATTGGCGGGAGTATACACTACCGGATTATGGGCGACAACTTTCTGATACCTGCCGGCACGCTGGGCTGCCCTTTGCCGGGAAGGATAATTATTACCCATTATAAACAGGATAGGTTAAAGGACGAGCCAGACTCCACACGGTGGTGCTGGGAAGGTCCGGTCCGGCGTTGACCCTCAACCTCATCTCCCTTAGAATCGCCCCAATTCCCCCGCCTGTGTTCAGCGGACTTGCGCTGGCCTGACAACGCAGCCAGAGGGGGAAGCAAATGCCGGTTCCCGATCCATTGCCAGATCGAAGGAGGCGTTATGCGCGGCGGAGATGCGGTTGTCCATGCGTTGGAAAAAGAAGGGGTACGTTACATAACCGGATTCTCCGGCGGCGGCCTGGCGCCATTATGGCCGGCGCTGCGGGAATCGCCCACCATCACCGCTTTCGCCACGCGGCATGAACGGCTGGGCGTGGAAGTTGCGGATGGCTATTCCAGGGCAACGGGACAGGTCGCGGTGGCCATGACCGGCACCGGCCCGGGGGCGACGAACACTCTCACCGGAATCGCGAGCTGTTTCGCCGACAACGTGCCGGTGCTCCTGCTCATGGGCCAACATCCGCTTCGGAACCTGGGCAAGGAGTACCAGCAGGAGGTGTCCTCCAGCATCTTTGACTCCCTGGTTAAATGGAAGGGGACGTTCACTCGGCCCGACGAAATTCCGGGAATCATGCGGCGAGCTTTTACCGCACTGCGCTCCGGCTCGCCCGGGCCAGTCGTCTTGGAGATGCCGCAGGATGTCCTGAATGCGGAGGCCGACGACGCCGTTTTGCAATACGAAGCGGTCGGCGAAGGCCGCAAGGCAGCCCCCGACGCCCGGGACATTGAAAGGGCCGCCGATATTCTCGTGAACGCCAAGCTTCCTATATTAAATGCCGGTGGGGGAGCCCTCGGCGGGGGGGCTGCCGAGGAGGTCCGCGAGCTGGCCGAGCTGCTTTCCATGCCCGTGGCCACCACCCTGCTGGGCAAGAGCGTGTTTCCCGAGGATCATCCCCTGTCGTTGGGTGGAGGGGTCTACCCCCGCAGCAAGTATGCTTCCGGCCCGGCGCTGCACATGAACCGCCAGACCGACGCGGTCCTGGCCGTGGGGAACTCCTTCCGGCTGCCCAACGGGACCGACGGACGCCCGATACCCGAAGGCGTCAAGCTCATCCATATCAACGCGGATGAGAAGGACCTGAACAAGCAATACCAGGCCGATGTGCCGATTCTCGCGGATGCCAAGCTGGCGCTTCGAGCCCTGATTGACGCGGTGCGGGAAAGGCTGGGCTCCCAAAGCGGGGGCATCAAGGAAGAAGTTGTCGGCGAAATCGCCCGAGCCAAGGCCAAGTGGCTGGGGGAGTGGATGCCCATCTTCACCGACGAGTCCAAGCCCACCAACGGCTACCGGGTCGTCCATGATTTGATGCGGGCCGTGGACCCGACACGAACTATCGCGCTTCACGACGCTGGGGGTAGCCGGGGTTACATAACCCCCTTCTGGGTCTCCACCATTCCCCATAGCTTCGTGGCCATGGGCGGGATGGCGCCAATGGGATGGTCCCTGGGAGCCGCCATTGGGGCCAAGCTGGCCCACCCCGACCGTTTGGTTGTCCACCTGTTGGGCGACGCTTCTTTTGGCATGACCGGCATGGAAATCGAGACCGCCGTCCGCATGAACCTTCCCACCCTGACCGTGGTGATAAACAACGGGGGCATCGGCGGCGGCATGATGGGAATGGACCGGCCGGGCGGCACGCCTCCAACCGTTGCCCAACTGGGCGGCAACTTCAGCGAGGTTGCCCGGGGCCTGGGAGCGTACTCGGAGCGGGTGGAGGAGCCAACGGAAATCCTGCCGGCGTTCCAAAGGGCCATTCGGACAACCGAAGAGGGACAGGCTGCCCTGGTGGAGGTCATGATCAAGCCCATGCGGACGCCCGAACTGCCGGACGACTGGTCGGTGGACTAGGCCTCCAAGCTGCCCCGGTCCACGGGCAAGGATGGCAACCTCGGAGCCGGGGCTTTTCGAAATCAGCGTCCCCGGAGCCTGGAGGGCGTGTTTGTAACGTGTCCTTGTGGTCTGTCCAAGGACACGGCAATTCCCAAGCAGGGCGAACCTCAAACCTGGCGCAGGGGGCGGGATTGGCGGCGGGGGGCACCGGCCTAGCGAGGCTGCCCGAACCCTTGCCGCGATACCGCTGTTGTTATACCCTTGCCGCATTGCCTGACTCTTGCTGCGGTATCCTTGCAGCAGGAGCCGCAAGGTATAGCACGAGCCAAAGGCCCGGGATTCCGCGCCGCACATGAAGGAGGCGATCAGATGGCCACCTGGAAAGTAGCCTATTTCAGCGGCGTTGGCGGACGCCCTTCCACCATGCTTGAGCAGGCGCCGGACGAAATCGAGGTGACGGTGGTGGACCCGGCCCTGTCCGAGTCGGAAAAGATCGACCTTTGCCGCGACGCCGACGCCCTCATCACCAGCGACGTCAGCACCAACGTGCTGCAAGAGTGCTCCCGGGTAAAGCTGATCCAGACCCTGAGTGCGGGCTACGACCGGCTGGACCTGGAGGCCATTCTTGAAATGGGCATACCCGTGGCCAACAACGGCGGCGCCAACGCCATTTCAGTGTCGGAGCAGACCATTGCCCTGATGATCGGTATCAACCGGAACCTGATGGCCCAGTGGGACAGCACCACCCGGCGGCGGGAGTGGCGAAGCGACCTCTACCAGACTGACCTGTCGGAAGTTACCGACAAGACGGTGGGCATAATGGGTTTGGGACGCATAGGCAGGCAGGTGGCCAAGCGGCTGACCGGGTTCGATACGCGGACCATCTTTTACGACGTGGAGGATATTCCGGAGGATGTTCAGCGCGAGGTAAAGGCGTCGCCTGTGCCCTTTGACGAATTGCTGGCGACCTCAGACATCGTCAGCCTCCATGTTCCCCTCACCCGGCGAACCCGGGGCATGATGTCGGACCGGGAATTCGACATGATGAAGGAGACGGCCTTCCTGATTAACCTCTGCCGCGGGCCGGTGGTGGACGAGGCGGCCCTGTATGCAGCCCTGACCGAGGGGAAGATCGCCGGCGCTGCAGTGGACGTTCTGGAGGTGGAGCCCACGCCCGCCGACAATCCTCTGTTCGAACTGGACAACGTTATCATCACCCCGCACATGGCCGGTCAGAGCCAGGAGACCGCCCTGCGGGCAGCGCACTTTGCCTACGGCAATATCCTCCGCGTGCTGTCGGGACAGGAGGCCGAGTCCCTGGTAACCCCGGAGTAGCCGGGGGCTGTGGCAACCCCGCGGCAACCGCAAAAGCTGTTATAGCCTGCTGGATTCTCCTTCGCGACTCCGCCGCTGCCGTAAAGGCCACCCTGCCTGCGCGGGAGGAGGCTGGTGTCAACGGCAGTGGCCGTCGCGCGAAGTCCGTCGGGAGGGTGACGGGACAGTGCGCGGGGACGAACGGAAGGCGATGGGGTATTTTCACCACCCTGCCAGCGTTAGTCCCCGCCGTTTTTTGGCCTTTGGGACGGCCGACATTGCAACGTCTTTGGCAATACATAAAGGACATGCCGTTTCGCTATGAAGAGCATCACCATCGACCGAAGCAAGCGTCTTAAAGAAGAACCCGGGAAGGGCCATAATCGCTGGCACCCGGATATCCCGCCGGTCTTGGAAGTGGAACCGGGCGAGGAAACGCTCCTGGAGACTAGGGACGCTTCCGATTGCCAGATTCAGCCTGGAATGACCGTTGACGATCTGGTTGGATTGGATGCCAAGGTCGCTCACCCGCTGACAGGCCCGGTTTACGTTAACGGGGCCGAACCCGGGGACCTCCTGGAGATCGAATACGTTGACATAACCCCCCAACCCCACGGTTGGACGCGGAACCGGCCCGGCTCCGGGTTTTTGCGCGATTTTTTCCAGGAACCTTACCTCGTCCATTGGGAGATAGATGGCGACTGGGCAAACTCGCCCCAGCTGCCCGGTGTCCGCATTCCCAACGGCTCCTTCATGGGCACCGCCGGCATCGCCCCATCCCACGAGCAGTTGGCCCAGTGGGCAGACCGCGAGGCGGACCTGGTCCGGCGGGGCGGCATCGCGGCCCCTCCCGACCCGGAGGACGCTGTTCCATCAGGAGGGACCATCGCCGACGAAGGGCTGCGGACTCTTCCGCCACGGGAAAACTGCGGGAACGTGGATGCAAAGCAACTGACGACGGGGTCGAAGCTGTTTATTCCCGTCAACGTTCCAGGGGCCTTGTACTCGGCGGGCGATGGGCACTTCGCGCAGGGTGACTCAGAGTGCTGCATCACCGCCATCGAAATGGGGGCCACGGCGGTCGTGAAGTTTCAGATCCATAAGGGAGTCGCCGAGGCCCGGGGCATCACCTTTCCCCGCTACTCCCATCCCGGCTATTTCCTGCCCCCGGAATGGGCTGCCCCTCGGAACTTCATCGCCACCATGGGAATGCCGATCACGGCTGACGGCACCCAGGAGGGAGAGGACCTGACGCTGGCGGCCCGCAATGCGTTGCTCAACATGATAGACCTGCTCCAGGAAAGGGGCTGGTCCCGGGAGCAGGCCTACATAATTTGCAGCGTAGCGGTGGACTTGAAGATAAGCAACGCAGTGGACCTTCCCAACGTCACGGTGTCTGCGTTTCTTCCAGAAGACATCTTCCAGGGTTGAACCCGCTTACCTGAGATAAATCGGCTCTTGGTAGCCCTCCACGCGGGCAAAAGAAAGAGGCGGCAAAACCGCCTCTTTTTGCGTGGAAGGGTACTTGAGACCCTGCCAGCCCAATTTTCCCCGTTTCTGGATCCCAGGCTAGAGACAACCTGCCGTCACTCAAGCCTGGAGGAGTTGGGGGCTTCCGCAGCCCCCGGTGGGTAGACTCCCGGGCCGACGGGCACTAGCTGACCCTCTTGACCTCCAGGGTCTCGCCCGGCGCCAGCGCCACCCTTCTTACACTTATCCCCAACTTCAAAAGCCAGTACCCCAGTGTAGCTTTACTTACACCCAGTGTATCAGCGGTAGCGGAGAGACCGATGTCGTTGACCATTTCGGGTAAAAGTTTTTCCAGAGGACGCTGGTGCTCATCTTCTACACGCTGCATTAGCTTCGTCTTGCGGGCCACGTCCGTTCCTCCTATGTGTGTAAACGAATAAGAGTAGTCCACTTATCGGTGTACAAACCGGAAATACCGTAGTGCAGGGGATGGTACCACCAACTTCCGCTTTTGTCAATACTTCGCCATATTTTCTTTTATACTATTTTAAGAAAGTGCCAGAACATAAAGCGGAGGCGGCAGGAGCTTCTGTGCGGCCTCATCTGGCTCCCGAGAGGGGAAACAGGTCCCCAAGACTGGTTTCCTCGAAGTCTTCCCAGGCTCCCTATCCAGGGGTTTCTGCGCGGTTGCCGGTGGCTAACCGGGTGGCTGAAACCCAGGCTCGAGGATGGCATGGCACCCGCCGGAACGGGCTGAGATGGGGGGATCGGGCCGATTGGCAGCCTTTTGCTCCGCGTGTAATACTCCATTGCTACACAGGCCGCCGGAACAGTAAGTGTAGTTCCCCATATCTTGCATTGTCTTGAGAGCGCTACACGGCGATGCTATTAGTACACGGTAATGCAACAACGCCTTGCATTCCCCCTCCGCGAAATGAATGTACTAACGGCTTTCGGATAATGTAGTGGGCAACGGGAGTGTAATGCAATCCCATCTGCGTAAAATGTAGCATTGCTGCTTTTCTGATATTTGTGTAACTAGAGTGTACCTATCCTGGGAGTGTAACGGTGGGCAGGCGGAACAAACCCGTGACCCGCAACTCAATCGACCGGCGGGGAAGAGGCGGCAAAGGGCGCTTCCGGTTAAAATGTGGCTCCAGGACCATTTGAAGCCCGATTCCTGGGTTTCCCGTCCCGTCCGGCCAGTTCTTGCAGAGGTGAAACAATGGAAATCCCCACGTTGCGCGACGTCTACGCCGCGAAGCGCTTGATAGCCCGCCATTTGCCCAGGACGCCTTTGACCTACTCGGAGGGGCTGAGCCAGCTAATCGAAGCCGATATCTACCTGAAGCATGAGGAATATCTGCCCCTGGGGGCTTTCAAGCAGCGCGGGGGAATCAACTTGCTGGCCCATCTCACGCCGGAGGAACGGGACCGGGGAGTGATAACCGCTTCGACGGGAAACCACGGGCAGTCCATCGCTAGCGCGTGTCGGCATTTCGGCGCCAGGGCGTTGATTGCGCTCCCGGAAGGCGCCAACCCATTGAAAGCAGCCGCGATCCAGGGATTGGGGGCGGAACTGGTCTACCACGGCAGGATGTACGACGAGGCCCGGGCCTACGCTGAACGCCTGGCCAACGAGGAAGGCTACCGGTTCGTCCATCCCTCGGACGAGCCCCTCCTTATCTCAGGAGTGGCGACCGCCACCCTTGAAATAATCGAGGACCTTCCCGACGTGGACGCCATCTGGGCACCGCTCGGCGGCGGGAGCGGGGTTGCCGGCGCCTGTATCGTCGCGAAGGCGGTGGATCCGAACATTCAGGTGTTCGCCGTCCAATCGGAGGCTGCGCCAGCCGGGTACCTGTCGTGGAAGCAGGGGCAATTGGTCCAGGCCCCTATGAACACCTTCGCTGAAGGCATTGCCACCGGCGTCGGATACGAACTGCCGCAGGTCATAATCCGTCACCGGCTGGATGACTTCGTCCTGGTCAGCGACCAACAGATCAGGGAGGCCATGGCCCTGCTGATCGAAAAGGCCCACACAATGGCGGAAGGGGCGGGAGCCACGGCAACGGCGGGGGCGTTAAAGGAAAAAGACCGCTTGAAAGGCAAGAAGGTGGCGATAGTGGTATCCGGGGGGAACGTGACGCTGGAACAGCTTGCCGCAGCCTCGGCCGGGGCGCCGGCTAACTCCTAACTTCCAATCGTTAACATAATGGGTCAACCAGCGGCATTCTCCAGCTTCGAGAAGTACCGGGCCAGCTCGTCGCGGGAAAATTCCGGCAGGGGCATCTCCCCGTCGTAGCCGATCTTCAGCAGGCCCTCCTCGGGGGCCAGCATCTGCCCGATTTCCCAACCTGTGATGCCCTTCTGCGCCAGGGCCCGCAGCAGGACAGGGACATTCGCTGCGGGCAGCGTCAACAGCAGGGCGCCGGAAGCCAGCAGACCCAGGGGGTCCAACCCGAGCGCCCGGCAAATCTCCTGGGTTTCCGGCAGTACCGGGATACTCCCCTCTTCGACGGCCAGGCCAAGACCGGAAGCCGCGGCCAGCTCACGAAGGGCCGTGGCCAGTCCCCCTTCAGTGGGATCGTGCATCGAATTTGGTTGAGTTGCGGAACGGGCGATTCCGGCGTGCGGCACCACGCTGATCCCCGGTGAGTTGAGCAAACCGGCCGCCCGGCTGATCGTCTCCTGGGAGACCCCCGCCTCAGCCAGGGATTCGGGACATTCCCGCGCCAGCAGGGCTGTTCCTTCGATGGCGATGCCCTTGGTCAGCACTATGCTGTCGCCTTCCTGCGCTCCCCCGGTCTTTACCATTGACCCGCGTTCCACCACGCCGAGCATGGTTCCGGCAATGATCGGCCGGTCAATCCCCAGGGTGACCTCGCTGTGCCCGCCGGAGATGACCACGTTCAACTCCCGACATGCCTCGCCCATCTGGTCGAACAACTCTGCCACACTTTGCTCGTCAAATCCCACGGGGACGAGAACGGTGGGAAAGAACCAGCGGGGAACGCCTCCGCTGCAGGCTATGTCGTTGGCGTTGACCTGGACCGCGTACCAGCCCGCTGAACTTGTCGCGAAGGTGATGGGATCGCTGGCTGCGACGATCAGTTCCCCACCGGGATCCAGAACAGCGGCATCTTCACCCACGGCCGGTCCTACCAACAGCTGCGGGTCTCCGCCGGCGTGACGGTCGAGCAGCGTCCGAAGCAGGTCCGGCGGGAATTTTCCGGCTTGCATGCTCTCCTCCTCCCTGCGCCGGCCGGAGAATCAGGCCGCCGGCCTCGGGTCTCGATGCCAGTGTAACACCGGCGGAGTTCGCGCCGTTGACTGGGTATGCGGGGCAAACTACACTGGGGCAATCCCGCCGCCGGGCGCTCCAAGGAGTCGCGATGCTCTACGACGCAGAACGCCGAGACCTGTCAATAACCGTTGCGGGAGACGCAATGATCACCCGGAGGATGCGGGCTTTCCAGGAGCCCGGGTTCCTCAAGCTGGTCGACATCCTCAAGGGTTCCGACATCAGCATGGCCAACCTGGAGATGCTGTTCCACGACTACGAAAACACCTGGCAGTGGAGCGGAGCGACGTACACCCGTTCCGACCCGAAGAACCTTGAAGAGTTGAAATGGATGGGCATAGACGCCGTGACTACGGCCAACAACCACTCCTTCGACTTCTCCGAAGGCGGGTTCCTGACCACCCTCGACCATTGCAGGGAGGTGGACCTGCCCAATGCCGGAGGCGGACGGAATGTTGACGAAGCGCGTTCTCCGGCCTACGTGGACTCCCCCCGGGGCCGGGTGGCAATCATGTCCGCCACCAGCACGTTCAGCGAAACGTCCCGCGCCGGTCCGGGGAGGCCGGACTTCCGCGGGAAGCCCGGGGTCAACGCCCTCCGGCATGACATAAACCACCACGTGGAAAGGGACGTCTTCGAGGCCCTGCGGAAGGCCAGGCAGGAGTTGGGGTACGAGGCCCACGATGATGCGCTCCATTCCTTCGGCTTCCGGGGAATCGAAGAAGAGCACAATGACTCGGAGCTGGAATTCCTGGAGAACAAGTTTACCTTGAGCGAGGAATTCTCGGTCAAGACCTCGGTGAATCGCGAGGACATGGACGGCATTGGGAAGTGGATCCGGGGGGCGCAGAAGCAGTCCGATTGGGTGGTCTACGGAGTGCATTGTCACGAGAGCGGCGCGGCGGGAGAGTTTCACGGCCCCTGCCGCCTTGACCCGCCCGAGTTCCTGGTCGAGTTTGCCCACTGGACCATCGACCAGGGGTGCGCCCTTTTCGCCGGACACGGGCCCCACTTCCTCCGGGGCATAGAGATATACAAGAACCGGCCCATCTTCTACAGCCTGGGGAACTTCATATTCCAGAACGAGAGCGTCCTGTGGCTGCCCGACGAGGCCTACCGGCGGTTCAAGCTGGGGTATGACCAGACCCCCGGAGACTACCTGGACACCAGGTCGGGAGGAGGCAATCGCGCGTTTGCCGCCGACCCGGTCTTCTGGCAGAGCGTGGTCGCCACCTGCAACTACGCCGGGGGCACTCTCCGGGAAGTGGTGCTCCACCCCATTGACATGGGATTCGGGCGGCCCATAGGACAACGGGGACGGCCCGTGCTGGCGGAGGGGCCCATCGCCCAGCAAACGCTGCGGTGGCTGCAGGATGTATCCAAGCCCTTCAGCACCGAGATAAGCATCGAGGACGACGTGGGCTACATCCGGCTGTAGCGCCGGCTCCCCTCGATCCGATTGACCTGCTGACGAAATCTTCCTTAGGAGGGCCTCATGGCGCCGGTGCTGCAGTTGGACATTACGGAAGAATCAGCGTTCGCCCAGGGACAGTCCTTCGGGGACGTGGGGGAATACCGGCTGCTGACGGGGACAGCCGGCTTTGGCGTGGATCCGTCCCATCCCCGGAACACCGCCATAACGGACCTTGACCTGGCCCCGCGGCATCCCGACGGGTCGGTCCGATTCTGGGCTGACTTCGCCGTGCTGCAGCCGGCTGACTCCCAGCGGGGCAATCGGCGGATCCTCTTCGACGTGGTCAACCGGGGACGCAAGACCGCCCTCAGCCTCAACAACGTGCCAACCGGAGAGCCTACCGCGCCGCTGCTGCCCGGAAACGGGTTCCTGATGCGTCATGGATACACCGTCGTCTGGTGCGGCTGGCAGGCCGACGTTCCCCCGACTCCCGGACTCATTGGACTCCAGGCCCCGGAGGCGGCGGGGCCCGACGGGCCGCTCAGCGGGCGCATCATGGGGTTCTTCCAGTGCGACGAACCGACGACGGTCCTGCATCTCTCCCACCGGGGGCACATGGGAAATCCAGCTGCCGATATTGACGATCCTTCCGCGACGCTTGCCGTGAGGGACCATCCTAACGATACCCGGCAGGTCATCGAACGCGACCAATGGTCCTTCGTGCGCGTGGAGGACGAGAACGAGGAGCCACAGCCCAGCCACATCTACTTTCCGGCCGGGTTTGAGCCCGGACGCATCTACGAATTGGTATACGACACCACGGTCAGCCGGATTGTCGGCCTCGGTTTTGCCTCGGTACGGGACATAAACTCTTTCCTCAAGTACGAAACCGATCCCCGCGCCAATCCCTGTGCCGGCCAGATTGACTACGCCTACGGGTTCGGCAGGTCCCAGAGCGGGCGGTTCCTGCGCCAGATGATCCACCTGGGACTCAACGAGGACGAGGAGGAGCGCATCGCGCTGGACGGCTTCATTCCCCACGTCGGCGGCGCCATGCGGGGGGAGTTCAACCTGCGGTTCGGCCAACCTTCAATGGACGTCTGCTACCTGACTCCCGAGTTCTTCCCCTTCACCGACACGCCCCAGAGGGACCCGGTGACGGGTGAAACCGGTTCGATGCTCGATGCGCTGGAAGCCCGGGGGAAGGTTCCCAGGATAATGTTCACGAACACCTCGGCCGAGTACTGGCGGGGCGACGCCGCGCTGATCCACACCAACCTGGAAACCATGACTGACGCGGCGGAATCCGAGCATGTCCGGCGCTACCATTTCGCCGGGACGCAGCACGGCTCCGGAGAGTTCCCGCCGCTGGAAGTGCGGGTCGGAGAAGGCCCGAAGGGGCAGCAGTTGTTCAACAGCGTGGACTACGCGCCCCTGCTTCGGGCTGCCCTGGTCAACCTGGACCGTTGGGTGGGTACCGGGGAATCTCCCCCGGCGAGCTGCCACCCCAGCCTGGATGAGGGCACAGCGGTCGAGTCCGAATCGTTGCTGGACAGGCTGCGGACCATTCCGGGACTGTCGGTCCCGGAAAGGACTCCGAAAGCCCTCCGCCTGGATTACGGACCAGAAGTCCACTCGGGCAGGGTGACGACCTTGCCGGCCGACGTGGGAGAGCCGTATCCGGCCCTGGTGTCCGACCTGGACGACGACTGCAACGAGGTACGGGGCATCAGGCTTCCCGACGTGGAAGTGCCCGTCGCGACCTACACCGGCTGGAACCTGCGCCACCCGGACATCGGGAATACGGACCTGTTCATCGGGATCACGGGCGGCCTGGCCGGGTCAACGATTCCTTTCCCAGCGACCCGGGAGGAGCGGGAGACCTCCGGCGACCCAAGGCCTTCCATTGAGGAGCGCTACGCTGGCCGGGACGACTACGAACAAAAGGTCAGGGACGCTGTTAAGGACCTGGTCGAAGCGGGTTACACGCTTGCGGAAGACACGGACGAGGTGGTGGAGCGGGCCCTCCAGAAGTACGACTACTACATGGGGAGCGACACTTGACCCAATCCAGCAACACCAACCCTACCCGGGAGGAAAGAAGGGCCAATGGCTGAAGCCACTATAAGCTCGCGACGCCTGAACCAAACCCTGGAGGAGCTGGGCCGTTTCGGAGACTCCCCGGACGGAATGCAGCGGCTGGCCTTCACGCCGGCGGACGTGGCGGGACGGGACTACACCATGTCCCTGATGCGGCGGGCCGGGATGGAAGTCCGTATCGACCCGGGCGGGAACATCATCGCCCGCCGGGAAGGTTCCGACCCGAACCTGCCGGCCATCGCCATGGGATCGCACATTGACACCGTCCCCAACGGGGGAAAGTACGACGGCGCCCTGGGCGTGATGGGCGGCATCGAGGTGGTGCAGGCCCTGTCCGACGCCGGTGCGTCCCTCCGGCATCCGGTGGAAGTGCTGGTGTTCACCAACGAGGAGGGCACCCGGTTCCACCGCTGGCTGTTCGGGAGCCGGGCCATGGCGGGAACGCTGGAACCCGGCGACCTGACGGCAGTGGACGACGAAGGGGTGTTGATGAGCTCCCGCCTGGCCGATATCCAGGGGAACATGGACCGGGTGCAGCGGGCGGCGCGGCAGCCGGGGGAGCTGGCGGCCTACCTGGAGCTGCATATCGAGCAGGGCCCGACCCTGCACCAGTCCGGCGTCCCCATAGGAGTTGTTATCGGAATCACCGGACGCTGGGTTTACGAGGCCGACATTGTCGGGACGCCCAACCATGCCGGCACAACTCCGATGTCGGGCCGGCACGACGCCTTGGTCAGCGCGTCCCGCCTGGTGCTGGAGGTGCAGCGGATGGCGTCGGAGCTGGAGGTCTGCCGGGTGGGTACGGCGGGGACCATCCAGGCTTATCCCGGGGCGGTCAACGTCATCCCGGGACAGGTTAAAGTGGGGTTCGAGTTCCGGGACCTGGACATGGCGTCCCTGGCGGCGGCCGACGCGGAGATACGGTCCGCAGCGGCCGGAATCGCCGCGCGGGACGGCGTGAGCATTGACATAACCCGGTTCGAGGCCACGCAGTCCGCTCCCATCGGCGAAGACATGCAGGAGTTGGTGGCGGCAGCGGCGGAGCGGGCAGGGCTGTCCCACCGGCGGGTTCCCAGCGGGGCGGGCCACGACGCCCAGTCCATGGCCGGCATTACCGACGCGGCGATGATTTTCGTTCCCAGCGTGGACGGCGTGAGCCATTCGCCAGGGGAATATTCCACGCCGGAGTCATGCGCCAACGGAGCGCAGGTGTTGCTGGAGCTGCTGCTGCTGGCCGACCGGCGCGGCTGAAGCGGTGCAGTTGCCCTGGGGTGGTATCATCAAGGTCAAGCCAGGCCGCAATATCTCGTACCGCACGTCAAGCCAAGAGGAAGGCGCCAATATGGAACTGGTTTCGATCCAGGAAGCCTCCCGGCGATTGCATCTCGCCACGTCGGAAATCCGGCAGTGCATCCACAATGGGGAGTTGACGGCCTACCGCAATCCCGACCCCAATGAGCGCGGGTGGGTGGTGGAAATGCCGGAAAAAGGATGGATGAGTTCGGCGGTGGCCGCGGAGATGCAGCGGACCTTCATCCCGTGGTGGTGGGCCAACCCGGAACGCACCGGGAGCGTCCACTACGTCGAGGCCTTGTTCGCGTCGTCATTCGAGGAAATGATCCCCCAATTCCTGTGCGGATTCGAGAGCGCGAACATCTGGACGGCAACCAGCCTCTCTCGAGAAATTCTCTGCCCCGACTGCGTCTCCGAAGCCGAAGCCCGGGGCATCGAGATAAACGTTTAGGACTCCCCTGCACTCCCGCCTTCGCTCCAGTCAGCCCATGACCCGGCGCAGGAACGCCAGAGCGTTGCCGCCGGCAATCTTTTCGATGGCCTCATCGGAATAGCCGCGACGGATAAGCCCCCGGACGATGTTCTTCCCATCCTGGGGTGATTCCAGCCCGTCCAGGTAGGGAGCGGGCAGCTGTTCCGGGCTGCGTCCCAGGACGACCCGGTGGAAGTCCACGTGGTTGCCGACGTTGGTGTCGGTGCCGATTCCCACGCAGTCCACCCCTACCAGGTTGACCATGTAGTCGTAGTGGTCAAGGACGCATTCAATGTCCTGCTTGGGGTCGTCGCTGAGGGAGTTGGGAACGGCGGTTATGGCGATGATCCCTCCCTTTTCGGCGCAGGCAAGCAGTTCCTCGTCGTTGCGGCAGCGGGGGACGGCACGCAGGGAATAGGCGGCGTTGTGGCTGAAGGCGATGGGAGCGCGGGAGAAGCGGATGGCGTCCATGGCGGTGTTGAAGGAGGCGTGGGAGACGTCGATAGCCATGCCGAGGTCGTTCATGCGCTCGACGACGGCGATGCCGAAATTGCTCAACCCGCCGTCGTTCCGTTCAAACTGGCCGTCGCCGATGTAGTTCTTGCGGTTGTAGGTGAGGCCGGCCAGGCGAATCCCCATTCCGTAAAGGACGTCCAGGCGGTTCAGATCGTTGCCGATGGCCAGGTGTTCCAGGGTGGGAAAGAATCCGGCAACGCCGTGATCCTTGGCCGACAGAATGTCGCCCGGACCGGAAATGTATGCGATGTCCTCTCGCCGGTTGAGGTCGGATAGCATCAACGCCACTTCCTGGGCCACGTCATCGAACTCGACCATGGACAGGTCCGGAGTTCCGACCAGGCCACGGAAGAAGTTGGCGGTGGCGACGGCGGTCCATCCTCCGGCCTTGACGGCGTCGTACCCCCAGAGGTAGTCGTCGGTGCGAAGGTAGTCCGTCAGTTCCTCCATGCGCTCTGGCAGAATCATGGGGTGCTGGTGCAGGTCGACGAGGATGATCCGTTCCATCAAGCGCTGAAACCGGAGTTCCTGCTGGGAGTCCAGGGGCACCGTCATGGACGGGACCCGGTCGAGTTCCCGGGCCATCCTGATTCGTCCGGTCATGGGGGCCTGCCTTTCTCACGGATAAGAGCGGGGAGTAAGGATTGAAGCGGGCCGCCGGTTGATCCGACGGCCCATCTTCATCCGGGGGACTGCTCCGGCCTTGATTACTTTAGGTGAGCCGCGAAGAACTCCAGGGTGCGGGGCCAGGCGGCCTCGGCGGCGGCCTGGTGGTAGCGGTCTGGGTTGGTCCAGTCCATGAAGGCATGTCCGGCGCCTTCGTAGGAATGGAAGGTGTGCTCCTTGCCGAGGCGGGTCAACTCGGCGTCCAGCTTGACCTCGTCCTCAGGAGAGGGGTTGCCGTCGGTGGCGCCGAAGTGGAAGAGCATGGGGCAGTTGATGCCGTCGGTCAGATCGAAGGGCGACTTTTCGGCTGCGCCCCAGGGCGACATAATGCTGCCGCCGTAGAAGGGGACGGCGCACTTGAAGATGGGGTTGACGGCCGCCATGAGCCAGGTAACCCGGCCGCCCATGCAGAAGCCGGTGACGCCAATCCGCTCGTTGTCCACGGCGGACTGTCCCTTGAGGAAGTCCACGGCGGCGTTCATGTCGGCGATGATGTCGGGGTCGCTGAGGTAGGTCAGGCGCTCCAGGCGGGGGCCGTTAAGCTGCTCGTCGGTGAAGCGGTGGAAGAGGTCAGGGACCACGGCGACATAGCCTTCCTCGGCGAGGCGGTCGGCCATGACCTTGTCGAACTCGTCAACGCCGCCGACGTGGAAGGCGATGACCACGGCGGGATGAGGCCCGGGCCCGCTGGGGATGCTGGCGTACATCTCCATGCTCTCGCCGTTGACGGTAAGGGTGTCAGTGAAGGATGGCATCAGGTGTTTCCTCCCGGAATTTGGATGGCTGCGGGACACGTTGGAGTTCCCGCCCAAGGGACTCTAGCAGAAAAGCGGAAAGGACGCATCCGGTGGGGCAACACTGGAGGGAGACGGGGCAACTGAGCAAGTCGCAGCCGTTGGTCCAGGGCGGGAAGAAAATTTTCTGTCCCATTTTGTCCCAAACTGTCCCATTCCAGAGGTTGATGGGGGTCGGGACACACGAGTCCATCAAGCGGTCAACCACCAGGGTTGAACCGGCAGGCAAGGGAAGGGACGTGGATATATGGTAGTACACATAACGGAGAGTTGGAAAGGGGCCGGGCGTCATTAAAACCGGCGGGGAAGGTGACAGGGGGCGGCGCAGTGCAAGAATGTACTGTTGGAGAGCTAGTAGAGTCCCTCGTCGGAGAAGAAGGGTTGCTCCCAGTTGGGGTCGGGCCGCTGGTAGACGTGGCTGGTGTAAAGCTCGCAGGCCCGGATCCAGAGGACAAGGGCGGCACGTTGCATCCGTTCCGGCTCGACGGCCGAAGGGGGTATGCCGTGGTTGCGGTGCAGCCATTGGCCGTGGCCGGCGGCGAAGAAGGCGTTGAGGAAGCCCGTTGGTTCGTCTCCGGCGAAGGAACACTCCTCCAGGATTTCCACGGGGACGTCGGAGCAGAGCCAATCAGGGTTGGCGGCGGCCAAGGCGAGGTAGTGGGCTTGCTGGTCGGGGTTCATGGCGGGAGAAGAGAAGCGGCCCGCTGGGGGCCGCTCCGCGTTGGCTAGATGTTGCGCTGGGGTTCGGAGTAGTCCTTGAGCTTGGCGTAAACCTGGAGGCGGTTGCGCTGGGTGTCGGCGATTAGGAGGCGGTTGCGGCGCGGGTCGAAAGCGACGGAACGGGGGAGGGCCAGCCTCCATTCCGGCTCCAGGCTGCGGACCTCGCGGCGGCGCTTGATGGTCTCGGAGCTGACGTCCACCACCATTTTCGCCCACTTGCTCAGTTCCTGGGCGTCGCCGCGGAAGGTGGTCACGAACTTGCCGTCGCCGCCGTAGACCTGGACCCGGTTGTTGGCCCAGTCCGCCACGTAGACGTCGCCGTCCGGGTCCACCGCCACCCCGGAGGGACGGGACAGCCGGCCCCGCCCGCTGCCGGAAGAACCGAAGGATGCGACGGGCTCTCCGTCGGGAGACAGTTTCTGCACCCGGTCGTTCTTGTGGTCGGCGACGTAGACGGAACCCTCACTATCCAGGGTGATTCCCCACGGGCTGTCAAACTCCCCCAGTCCGGCTCCGCAACTTCCCCAGGCGGCCTGGAACTCGCCGGAGGTAGAAAACCGCTGTATCCGGTGGTTGCGGCTGTCCACCACGTAGACGTTGTCGTCCCCGTCGACGGCGATGCCGGAAGGACCGCTGAACTCTCCGGGAGCATCCCCGGAGGAACCCCAGGCGGTCAGATAGTTCCCGTCCCGGTCGAAAACGGAGACCCGGTTGAGCCACTCGTCGGTGACGTAGACGTTGCTCCGGCTGTCCAGGGCGATACCGGCGGGCCAGATGAACTCGCCTTCACCGTCGCCGTACTTGCTGAACTCGGAGATGAACTCTTCATCCCCATCTTCGTCCCCGATGGAGACGATGCTGATGCGGGTCCCGCGGGCGGTGCGGTTCCAGGGCACGTTGGTGACGAACTCCCAGCCCCGGTTGAGGACGTAGACATAATCGCCGTCACCCAAGGCCACATCGGCCGGCGAGTTGAAACCGGCGCCGGAGATGCCCCCGCGCCCCACGGTGCGGGCGTAGTCGAAGACCCTTCCGGCAACTAGCTGCGTAACCATATTGCTCCTGATTCCCCGGTCATGTTGTGCCTGGTCCGTGTCCTGAAAGGGGCCATAGAAGAGCTACGCACCGAGGAAGCGGGGCTTCTCGAAGTTGCCGTGGACGATAGGGACGGCGTCCAGGCCCAGCCAGTCCTCAAGGACGGTGGAGTAGAAGCCGCGGAAGTCCAGGTTGGGCATCAGGTCGCCCTGGGTGAGGTCCTCGGGCTTGCGGGAGGGATATTCGCTGTACTCGCCCCCGATGACCGGGTCGCCTATCGCGAAGGCCGGACCGGCCGCGCCGTGGTCGGTGCCGGAACCGTTGTCCCGAACGCGGCGTCCGAACTCGGAAAAGAGGACCATCACCACGTTGTCGGCGGCGTCGTGCTCCCGCAGGTCGGCGAAGAAGTCGCCGATGGCGTTGGAGACGTCGGTCCAGAGCTGGGCGTGCATCCCGAGCTGGTTGGCGTGGGAGTCGAAGCTGCCGTGGTCGCAGTAGAAGATGCGCGTCCCGACGTCGGCCAGGTGAATCTGGGCGATGCCCTTGAGCTTGGCGGCGATGGTAGTGTCGGCGTACTCGACGGTGGAGGAGTATTTCTCGGGCGCCACCTTGAGGATGTCGGCTCCGGCCATGGCTTCCAGCCCGGTGTCGCCCAGGTAGTCCATGACGAAATCGGAGCCGATGGCCGGCGTGTACATCTGGGTGACGCGGTTGAGAATCTTCTCCCGCTGCTGCTGGGCGGCGATGCCGGTGAGCAGGCCGTAGCTCTCCAGGTTGTCCACGCAGGCGACGGGAACGCCGGGGACGGCGACGGCGCGGAACATGGACGGGCCGAAGCTGACGGTGGTGACGACGTTTTCCTTGTGGGGATCCAGGTCGCGGGTGGCCAGACCCAGCCAGCCCTCGGTGCCCATCTTCTCCGGCTCGCAGGTGTGCCAGATGTCCATGGAGCGGAAGTGGGAGCGGACGGAGTTGGGGTAGCCTACGCCGTGGACGATGGCCACGTTGCCCTGCCGGTACAGGTCCTGGATGGGGCCCATAGTGGGATGGAGGCCGATCTCATCAGTCAGGGGGAGGATGTCGCTCTCGGGAATGGCGACCACGGGGCGGCTGTCCCGGTAGATGGGGTCGTCGTAAGGGATGACGGTGTTGAGGTAGTCGTTGCCGCCGGATAGCTGGAGCACCACCAGGACCGGGTCTTTCCTGTTGCTGGTCATCGGTTCTCTCCTTTGTTCGGGACGCGAGTGGGGCCAGGATTACATAAAACAGACGCGGCTCAGCGTTTGGTCAGGCGTACTGGAACTCGCGGGTGGCGACGATTAGCTGAAGCATCTCGGCGACCCGGTTGGCGGACTCGTCAGATTCGGCAGCCCAGGACAGCACGCCCGTCTCGGCGGCGTGTCCCACCAGCTGGCGGCGGGTGGTCTCCGTGACTTCCATGGGGCCAAGGAGGTCCAGGCAGGCGTCCACCATGCGCTCCGGGCCGATCTCGCCCTCGCGGCGGACGCGATTGATGATGGCCTGCACGCCGGGGCGGGATGGATCCCCCATCATGTCGGCGGCGAAGTTGATGCGCTTCATCAGGGTGCCGCTGTTGATCCACTCCGAGCCGGTGTGCCACCCTTCCACGCTGGGCGGGTTGAGGAGCTCCTGCCCCATGTAGCCGGGCTGCTTGGACAGGTTGCCGATGCCCGGAGCGGGGAACTCGAACCCTCCGACGAGGCGCAGGGTGCCGATGACCATTTCGGCGGGGCTCTTGATCCGGGAGAAACGCGCTTCCTTGAAGAAGTCAGACAGGAAAAGGACCCGCAGGACGGAGCGGATGTCGTAGTTGGAATCGATGAAGGTCTGGGCCAGAGTCTCGATGGCTTCCGGATCGCGCGGCGGGGTCACCTGCCAAGCGGGGACCTGCGCTTCATCCGCCACGAAGAAGTTGTAGAGGTGGCGGGCGATGAAGCGGGCGGTGGCGGGATGGGCGCAGACGATGTCAATGATGTCCTCGCCATCGAAGTTTCCGGTGTGCCCGAGGAAGGTCTTTTCCTCGTCGTCGTGGTCCTCTTCCCGGTACTCGAACTGCCAGTCGTAGCGGCCGTAGGTGTTGCGGGGGATGTTCGGCGACATGGTCCAGCCGGTGAAGGCGCGGGAGCACTCCCGGACGTCGTCCTCGGTGTAGTTGCCGACGCCCATGCTGAAGAGTTCCAGCAACTCGCGGCCCCAGTTTTCGTTGACGGCGTAGACGTGGTTGTCGCAGTTGTCCAGCCAGTAGATCATGGCGGGATTCTTGGCCAACTCAATGAGAAGCTGGCGATAGTCCCCCATCCCCAGCTCCTTGAACAGGTCGATTTGGTTCTGGATTTCGTGCCAGTGGTCCACCTTGGACTGGCCGGTGGCGAAGACCTGGTGCCAGAACAGGGCCATCTTCTCCTGGAGCACGCGCTGGGAGTTGATGAGGTCATATAGCCAGGTGGCCGCGCCCATCCCCGGGGAGGTGACGGGCTTCCAGAATCCGGGATGGTAGCGCAGGAACTCGAGGCGGTCCGCGGGCTGCTGGGACTCGGGGGCCAGCAGTTCCTCGACCGTGGCTTCGTAGCCGCGTTCCACGCGGGCTTCCAGCTCATCGCGGGAGGCGCCGAAGCCGGCGCGGCGCATGAGGTGGGCCATCAGGGCCAGTTCTGCAGAGGCCATGCGCTTTTTCCTCCAATATAGGGATTACGGCAATGTGGGGATTGCAACGTCGAACCGGAGCGTAATTTGCTCCTGAATTGACGGTGATTATGATATTCGGGCGAGAGGAGTGTCAACATAAACTCCGGCGGCAGGCGGGTGCATTCCCGATAGCGGTGTGGCAAAATTGGCCCACTTGCCCTTTGCCGTTGCGAACCCGAGTTTCAGGGGCAACGGAGGGGTCCGTTTCGAGGTGAAGCATGGAGGTCTTTGATTGCGTCCGCCGCCGGCGGACGGTCCGGGAGTACAAGCCGGACCCGATTCCTGAAGAAGTGGTGCTGAAGCTGCTCCAAGCGGGGCGGTGGTCGCCCAGTTCCAGCAACTCCCAGCCGTGGCATTTCATCGCCATCCAGGACCCGGAGACCATCAGAAAGCTGGGAGAGATCGCCACCCAGGGGCCCTTTATGGCCAACGCTCCGTTAATCATGGCCATCGTCATCGCCGCCGACTCTGTGCGTCCGCAACTGGACGCCGGACGGGCGCTCCAGCAGATGGAGCTGGTCGGCTGGTCCGAGGGCCTCGGCACCTGTTTCGTCGGCGTCAGGCAGGCGGAACAGCAGAAGGCCGTGAAGGAACTGCTGAGCATTCCGGAAGATATGGAGCTGATTACTCTCATGCCCTACGGGTACCGGGTGCCAGGAGCCCGGGGGCGCGGTATTCCCCGGAAGCCCATGACCGAGATTGCCCACCGGGACCGGTTCGGACAGCCCTTCCAGGAATAAGAACCTGTCCCAAAACTACTTCTAACCTTCCCCAACCCAGAGGAAGAGGTGACATAACATGGCAACCGAGCCGGTGAATATTTTCGAGTACGAGGAACTGGCCAGGGAGCGCATCGAGAAGGGGCACTACGACTTCATCGCCGGGGGCGCGACCGACGAGATAACCATCCGGCGCACCCGGGCGGTGCTCGACTCCATCATGCTGCGGCCCCGCATGATGGTGGACGTGGCGGACCGGGACCTGAGCGCCACCGTCCTGGGGCAGCAGATCTCTCTGCCCCTGATGATGGACCCGGCTGGGAACCACAGCTCGGCCCATCCCGACGCAGAGCTGGCCACGGCCAGGGCCGCCGGCGCCGCCGGCACGCTGATGGTGCTCAGCTCCCACGCCTCCCGCACGCTGGAAGACGTGGCGGAGGTGGCGACCGGCCCCCTGTGGTTCCAGCAGTACTTCTTCAAGGACCGGGGACTGACCCTGGAGATGGCGGCCCGCGCCGAGGAGGCGGGCTACTCGGCCATCTGCATGACCCTGGACGCCAAGATCAAGCCGAAGCGGGAGCGGAACATCCGCAACGACTACGTGGGCGGCGAGTCCCCCAACTACGCCCAGATAGAGCTCGGGGAGCACACCTGGAAGTTCGCCGCCGACGCTCCCGCCGGCCCCAGCGACATCCGGGACCAGGGCTCGGTGTGGTCGGACCTGGAGTGGTTCGCCTCCAGCATCCGGCTTCCGGTGGTGGTCAAGGGAATCATGGCCGGCGAAGACGGCAGGCTGTCCGCCGAGAACGGGGCGAAGGGGGTCATCGTTTCCAACCACGGCGGGCGCTACCTGGACACGACTCCGGCCACCATCGAGGTGCTGCCCGAGGTGGTGCGGGCGGTCAACGGCAACTCCGAAGTCTACTTGGATGGAGGCATCCGGCGGGGCACGGACATATTCAAGGCTGTCGCGCTGGGAGCCAACGCGGTGCTGATGGGAAGGCCGCTGTTCTGGGGGCTGGCGGTGGACGGCGAGAACGGCGTCAAGGCCGTCATCGAACTGCTGCGGGACGAGCTGGACGCCACCATGGGAATGTGCGGCTGCCCCACGGTGGAGAGCATATCGGACGCGATGATCGACACGGTCTCGCCGCTGTTGTCGTCCTTCCCAACGCCGCCGGAATTCCGGTAGCCGCCAGCCGGACGGTCAAGGAAAAAAGAACCCGCGGGAGGGATGCTCCCGCGGGTTTTCGTTTACATAAAGGTGGGCCGGAACGATGGTGCCGAAGGTCGGATTCGAACCGACACGGGGTTACCCCCACCGGTTTTTGAGACCGGCGCGTCTACCATTCCGCCACTTCGGCTTGCGGGGACAATTATAGCACGGCGCCCTTTCGGAAGGGGGCAGGCGGCGCGTTGCAGGGAGGCGCGGGCAGTACGCTTTTGCACGGCGGCGGCTCACAGGAGCCGACGGTCACTGGGCCGTCCAGCCTCCGTCGATCACCAGCTCGCTGCCGGTCATGAAGGAGGACTCATCGGAGGCCAGGAATAGGATTCCCCAGGCGATGTCCTGGGGAACGCCCAGCCGGCCCAGGGGAGTCCGGCCCACCCGGTCGGCCCGCACTTCGGGTTGAGCGTGGAACCGCTCCGTCATGGGGCTGTCGACGAACCCGGGGTGGACCGAGTTGCACCGGATTCCTTCTTGGGCGTACTGGACGGCGGTGGCCTTGGTAAGAAGGCGCACCGCTCCCTTGGAGCTGTGGTATGCGGTGGAGGTCTCGCTGCCGACGATCCCGTAGATGGACGAAATGTTGATGATGGAGCCGCCGCCCACGCTCCGCATGGCGGGAATGGCAACCTTGGTGCCCAGGAAGACGCCCTTGGCGTTGATGTCCATGACCCGGTCCCAGAGCTCCGTGTCGGTCTCCTCGACGCGGGTGCGGCCGCTGATGCCGGCGTTGTTAACCAGGACGTCCAGCTTCCCGTACTCCGAGACCGCGGCGGCCACGACCTGCTCCCAGTTGCTTTCGTCGGTCACGTCCAGGTCCAGGGAGGTGCAGCGGCCGCCGGACTCGTTGATGCGGGACTGGGTCTGCAAGCCTTCATCCCGGAGAACGTCGCCGATGACGACGGCCGCTCCTTCGGCAGCCAGGAGCTCGGCGGTGGCGGCGCCGATTCCCCGGGAGCCGCCGCTTATTAGCGCAACCTTTCCTTCAACCCGCATGGTCCAGACCTCCTTGGAGAAATGTTACGGACTCGCTTTTCCCAGAGTCCGCCCGGAAAATCAATTTTCGCCGCTCCGACCGGCCGGCCAGGAAATCCGGCCAAAATACGGGAAAATCCGTTATGTTAAGCCCCTATAGGGCGGGAAACAACATAACGTACCTTGTGCGAACCAACCTGTCAGAGAATTTTTCGGCCCAGAATGGCCCAAAACGCCGTTTTTTCGGAACCGCCAGTGTCAGGCATCCTTGAAACGGGAAAATCGCTGATTTCGGCCCTGGGCTGAGACATTATCCGGGAACGCTCCGGCGGGAAGTATGGCGTCCAAACCGCTGGGAACCGGACTGTCGGCAACCGGGCGGGTCGGATCCCTACGCCGAGGTCACGACGGTCAACGGCCCGTCTATGTCAACCAGGCAGGACTCCAGCTCATCCAGCAGCGTTTCCAGGTTCCAGCCCTTGGCAGCGGAAACGAGAACGTTTGGATAAGGGGAGTCCTCGGGGAGTACGCTGGAAACTGCCCCTTCGGGCGAGGCTTCCAGCAGGTCCATCTTGTTCATCACCATCAGGCGGGGCTTGCCGTCCAGGCCCAGCTCGGAGAGCGTGTCCTCGACCACCTGCGCCTGTTCCGGGGCCTTGGGATGGGTTATGTCCACCACGTGGATGAGGATGTCCGACTCGGACAGTTCCTCCAGGGTCGCCCGGAAGGCGGCGACCACGGTGGGGGACAGCTTCTGAATGAATCCCACGGTGTCGCTGAGCAGCAGCTCTCCGCCGGACGGGAGGCGGATGCGTCGGGTCACCGGGTCCAGGGTGGAGAAGAGCTGGTCCTCGGCGGTGACGCCGGCGTCGCTGAGAGCGTTGAACAGGGTGCTCTTGCCCGCGTTGGTGTATCCCACCAGGGTCGCCATGGGGATGCCGGCCTGCTTGCGGCGTCCCAGGTGGCGGGCTCGCCGCTGCTTGACCTTGTCCAGGTCCTGCTCAATCTTCTGGATATGCCGCCGGATGATGCGCCGGTCGGTCTCCAGCTGGGTCTCGCCTGGGCCGCGGGTCCCGATGCCGCCGCCCAAGCGTTCCAGGTGGGACCACTGGCCCACCAGCCGGGGCAGGAGGTACTGGTGCTGGGCCAGTTCGACCTGGAGCTTCCCTTCGTGGGTGCGGGCGTGGCGGCCGAACACGTCCAGGATAAGGGCGGTGCGGTCAATGACCTTGACGGCCAGGGCGGCTTCCACGTTCCGCTGCTGGGTGGGGGTGAGCTCGTCGTCGAATATGACCACCTCGGCGCCCAGCTCCCTGACCATCTCGTTTATCTCTTCCAGCTTCCCTTTGCCCACGTAGGTGGGGGTCAGCCGGTCGGAACGCTGGGTGACCTGCCCCACCACTTCGGCGTCGGCGGCCTGGGTCAGGTAGGCCAGCTCGCCGAGGGTGTCATCCAGGGTCCACGGCTGGGCGCGGCCCTTCACCTCAACGGCGACCAGGAGGGCCTTCTCGGGTTCGGGGCCGGTGGAAACGGGCTTCCTGGGAATGACTTACCCTCCCTGGGGCGAAGGAATGGACCAAGACTCGAGGCGCTGGCATCCCTTCTCGACCTGTTCATCGGGGGTGGTCAGGGACAGGCGGATGTATCCCTCGCCGTACTGTCCGTAGCTGGAGCCGGGTGTGACGACTATGTCGATGTCCTCCAGGAGCCGGGCGGCGAACTCAGCAGAGGTGAATCCCTCCGGCACCCGGGGCCAGATGTACAGGCTGGAACGGGGCACCTCGACCTGCAAGCCCATGCGCCGCAGGGCCTGGATAACCCGGTCGCGGCGCCGCTGGTAGATGGTTATGTTGTCCTGGACGCAGTCCTGGGGGCCGGTCAACGCCTCCATCGCCATCTCCTGGATGGCCTGGGGTATGCCGGAGTCCAGGTTGGCCTTGATCTGGAACAGGGCCTTGATCATGTCGGCGTTGCCCACGGCCATGCCGATGCGCCAGCCGGTCATGTTGTAGCTCTTGGACAGGGAGTGGAACTCCAGCCCTATTTCCCGTGCCCCGTCCACTTCGAGGAAGCTGCTGGCCCGGTACCCGTCGTACCCTACCTCCGAATAGGCCGCGTCGTGGAGCAGCGCGATGTCGTGCTCGCGGCAGTAGGCGATTGCCGAGGCGAAGTCCTCCTGGGACGCCACCGCGCTGGTGGGGTTGTTGGGGTAGTTCAGCCACATGACCTTGGCGGCGCGGGCGACCTCGGAGGGAATGGCGTCCAGCTCGGGAAGCCACCCGTTGGACTCGCGCAGGGGCATCACGTGGCTCTCCGCTCCGGCGAACATGGTCCCCACCTCGTAGACCGGATAGGCCGGGTCGGGAATCAGGGCGATGTCGCCGGGGTCGAGGAAGCAGAAGGCGACGTGGCCGATGCCCTCCTTTGCGCCAATGAGGGGCAGGATCTCGGTATCCGGGTTGAGGGTCACGCCGAAGCGGTTCTCGTACCAGTGGGCCATGGCGCGGCGCATTTCCGGCAGGCCGTCGGTCTCGGGATACCGGTGGTTGGGCGGGTCCTGGGACGCCTGGAGCAGGCGGTTGATGATGGGCTGGGGCGTCGGTATGTCCGGGTCGCCGATGCCGAAGGTGACGACGTCGGCTCCGGCGGCCCGCTTTTCCGCGATGATCCGGGAGATCTCCACGAAGGGGTAGGGTTTGAGCTTGCCGAGGCGGCTGGAAAATTCCATCCTGGTCACTCTACTTGAAAGATGCGATTGTTGTGCAAATGCTGCCTGTAATCAGGCTGTTATTCAGACAATACCTTAAAACCATCCCAAAATATACCTCTGGAAATATACGTCTGGACAAGCTCAGGGCAGCGATGTCCGCCCGGACTCCTCCGGCTCCCCAGGCCAAGGGGCTGGATTAGCCTACCGGAATGCCTCCCGCAGGTCCAGGGCAATGCCCGGCAATAACTCCGAGCGCAAAGTGGCATCCACGCCAAAGATTGCCACCGACTCGGGTTCCTGGCCGGTCAAGCTGATAATTTCCACGGTTTCGGCTTCCGGGCTAACCAGCCAGCACTCGTATACACCGATCCGCCGGTAGTCTTCCAGCTTGCCTTGCACTTCTCGCCGGGTGTTGCTGGGCGACAACACTTCCATGGTCAGGTCGGGAGGCGCCTCCAAAAAGTTCATTCCAACAACGTCGGACCGCTCTCTGATTCCGGTGCGCTGGGAGTTCAGATACAGGACATCCGGTTGGCGAACACGCAACGGATGGCGGCTTATCATCACATCCAGAGGAGCAGGAAGTACGACGCCGGTGCCGTTATCCTCGACAAATTCCGCCAGTGCGCGGAAAAACCGCTGTAAAATCCACTGGTGGGTCAGGCTGGGGCCAGGCGGCATATACATCGTCCCGTCAACGATTTCGTAACGTTGTTTGGTTTCGGGGAGATTCAACCACTCATCGTAGGTCAGCTTTTGGGTCGCGGTGCTCATAGCGTTTACCATTCGCCGCTGAAGACTTCCTCAGCGGGGCCTTCCAGGTAAACTTCCCCGCGGCCGTCCCACTGGATGTTCAACGTTCCGCCGGGGAGGGTTATGTCAACGGAGTCGCCGGTGTGACCCAGCAGGCGGGAAGCCACGGCAATGGCGCAGGCGCCGGTTCCGCAGGCCATGGTCTCCGCGGACCCCCGCTCCCAGACCCGCGCGGTGAGGGCGTTATCCCCGTTGAGGTTGACAATCTCGAAGTTGACCCGGCGCGGGAACATGGGGTGGTGCTCCACCATCGGGCCGATGGTGTGCAGCGGGAAGTCGGCCACCGGCTGCTGGATGAAAGCGACGGCATGGGGGTTACCCATCGAAACGAAGGCCATGGCGAGGGAAACGTCTCCGACCGTCACCGGGTATTGCAGATAGGGCCAGCCCTCGCGGCACAGGTCCGGGTCCACAACCACCGGGATCTCGTCGGGGTGGAAATGGGGCGCTCCCATGGACACCCGGGCGCGGGTTACCTTTCCCCGCTCCAGCACCGGCGTTACCTGGCGGATGCCGGCGAGGGTATCCACCGAGACCATTTCCGGGGAACCTTCGATGACGCCGTGTTCCAGGGCATACTTGGCAAAGCAGCGGATACCATTGCCGCACATCTCGCCTTCCGACCCGTCGGCGTTGAACATCCGCATCTTCAGGTCGGCCACGTCCGAGTCCTGGACCAGGATGAGGCCGTCGCTGCCGACCCCGAAATGGCGGTCGCTCATCTGGACGGCCAGGTTGGGCCAGTCGGCGTCCTGGTGACGGGCGTCAACGTAGATGTAGTCGTTGCCCGCGCCCTGCATCTTGGTGAACTTCATTGGAAGCCGCTCCGGGGAACCCGCTCCAGGGAACCCGTTCCCGAGGTGTGACCGGTATCCCGGCCGGTGGCTCATTGTACCACAGGGGGGTGTTCCTTCAGGAAGGACTGGACCAGCCCGGCGGCCTGGCCCAGGGCGTTGGCGGCCTCGGTCTCCAGCCAGTGAATCCGCTGGTCGGACGGCTTGAACCAGGTGTACTGGCGGCGGGCCATCCGGTGGGTGCGGAACCTGGTGCGCGTTGTTGCGTCATCCAGGGAACACTGCCCCGCCAGGTGCTCGGCCAGCTCCCCGTATCCCGGGCAGTTGAGGGCGGCGTGGGACATTGAGTATCCCATATCGAGGAGGCCCTCCACTTCCCCAAGGAACCCGGCGTCCATCATTGCATCCAACCGCCGGTCAATCCGCTGGTAGAGCCGCTCTCGGTTGGCGGTCAGTCCGATTACCAGGGATGGCGGCGGGTTGGGCAGCTTAGGCCGGAATCCTGAGGGTCCGACTCTGGCGTGGTGGTGGACCTCCAGCGCTCGGATGACCCGGCGGACATTGCGGGGGTCGATGGATGCAGCACGCTGTGGGTCAATCTCGGCCAAGCGGCTGTGCAGGGTGTCCGGGCCCTCCAGTTCGGCGATTGCATCGAGTTCCTGGCGAAAGCCCGGGTCCGGCGGAATGGCCGGCACGTCCCAACCTTCCAGCAGGGCCCAGACGTATTGGCCGCTGCCTCCGACGACAAAGGGGAGGCGCCCGCGCCGGATGATGTCCTCGAAGATGTCCCGGGCCGAGGTAAGAAAAGTCCCCAGGCTGAAGTCTTCGTCGGGAGTGGCGAGGTCGAGGAGGTGATGGGGGGCGAGGCGCTGTTCTTCCGGGGACGGCTTGGCAGTGCCGATATCCATGTGGCGGTAGACCTGGCGGCTGTCGGCGTTGATTATTTCCCCGCCGAACCGCTCCGCCAGAGCAACCGAGAGGGCGGTCTTACCCGACGCCGTGGGACCGACCACGGCCAGGAGAGGAGGCTGTCGCTTGGTCCGCTCCGTCAGGGCGTGCCCTTGGCGGCTAAGGCCGCTTTGACGATGTCGGCGAACTGGCCCGCTTCCAGGCTGGCCCCGCCTACCAGCGCCCCGTGAATGGCGGGCTGGGACAAGAAACCGGGGGCGTTGGCCGGGTTGACGCTACCCCCGTAGAGCAGGGGAACGTCTTCCGCGTTGGGGCCGAACATTTCCGTGAGGGTCGCCTGGATGGCTCCCTGCATTATGTCCGAGGCTGCTTCCGGGGTTGCGGCCTGGCCGGTGCCGATGGCCCAGACCGGCTCGTAAGCCACAACGACGGGCCTTATGTCATCCACGCCGGACAGGCCGCCGCGGACCTGGGATGCGACCACCTGGGCAGCGTCGCCGGCCTCCCGCTGGGCCAACGTTTCTCCCACGCAAAGCACCGGACGCAGGCCGTGCCGAAGGGCCGCCAGCACCTTCAAGTTGACCGCCTTATCGTCTTCCCCGAAGAGCTGGCGCCGCTCGGAGTGGCCGGCGAGGACGTAGTCGCAGATGCCAGCCAGCATCGTGGGGGAAATCTCGCCAGTGAACGCGCCGGAGTCTTCGTGGTGGATGTTTTGCGCTCCGACCCGGGCCCGGGAACCCTCCAGCGTGTCCGCGACTCCCGCCAGGGACACGGACGGGGGAAAAACCGCCACGTCGATGTCTCCGGTGTTCGCCTCCCCGATGGCCGACCGAATCTCTCCGGCCAGGGCAACCGCTTCCGCCGGAGTGGTGTTCATCTTCCAGTTGCCGGCGATCAGCGTCCTGGGCATGGAATGTCTTCCTCGGGGCAATGCTGGGGCATTAGCCGATGGCCTCGCTAGGGGCCGTACTTGGTCAGCTTGCCGGCGTGGGCCATGGCCAGGAGCATGATATTGGTTGCGGGTATTCGCCCGATGGACCCGGTGGCGCAGTTCCGCTCGTCAAACCCGGGGACACCCTCTCCCCGGGTCAACTGGGAGTGGAGCATGAAGGGGACGGGATGCCAGCTGTGGGCCGCCATAATCGCCGGAGTGGCATGGTCTCCGGCCACCATGAACACATCCGGGTTCAGGGCGCGGATCGCGGGGATGTGGGGGTCCAGGTCTTCCAGGGTCTTGACCTTGGCGCCGAAATCGCCGTCCTCGCCAGCGGCGTCGGCGGGCTTGTAGTGAATGAAGAAGAAGTCGTGGGAATCGTAGCTCTCCTTCAGGGTTTCCACCTCGTCACCGAAGGTGTGACCGGTGGGTATGATCGTCATATTCGCCACCGTCGCCAGCCCCCGGTACATGGGGTAGGCGGCAATTCCCGCCGGATTGAGGCGGTAAACGTCGCCCATGGGCGGGAGAGACGGCATCTGGGCCCACCCTCTAAGAAGGACCATGTTCCCCCGCTCTTCCTCGGAAAGGAGCTGCGCCGCCCTGGCAACGAACTGGTTCACCAGGTCCGCCGTTTTCTGGGCGGATGGCTCCAGGGGTCTCACCTCCAGGGCGGGAACGCCGTTAATCTGGGGGTCGGTCTCGGAAATCATTTCCGACAGACCTTCACCCCTGAGACGCAGCACGAAGCGGTAGTCCTGGACCGGGAATACGTCCACCTGCACCCCGTCCAGATCGATACCGTCCAGCCTTTCGCACAGCGGAGCGCTGAGATGGGTCGGGATTCGTCCGGCCCGGCGGTCGGAGAGCTTGCCCTCCGGGTCGACGGTGCAGAAGTTCCCCCTGGCCGCGACATCCCCCGGCCTGAGCTCGACGTCAATGCCCAGGGCCTCCAGCGCGCCGCGCCCGATGATGTACTTCAGCGGGTCGTACCCGAACAGGGAGAGGTGCCCGGGGCCGCTCCCCGGGGCCACTCCGGGCAGCACGGGAGTGGTCAACCCGCAGGCGCTTTCCCGGGCCATGGCGTCCAGGTTGGGGGTGTTGGCCGTTTCAAGCTCGGAGAGGCGAGTGTCCGGGTGGGGAAGGCCCCCCAGACCGTCCACCACCAGCAGGACTATCTTGGACTCGGTGGATATGTAGCAATCGTGGACTTGTTCGAGGTCGATCATGTCGTTCCGCCTGTTTGGTAGCGTTTTGTCGGTAACGGTGGGAAGAATTGCCGCAGTCCGGCGGGTAAGTTTTCAATCGTCGGGCAGCGCGGCAATCCCCGGGAGTTCCTTCCCTTCCAGGAATTCCAGCGATGCGCCGCCGCCGGTGGAGACGTGGGTCATTTGGTCCATAAGACCCAGTTCCTCGACGGCTTCGGCCGTGGACCCACCTCCCACAACGGTAGTGACGTTGGGGAGTCCCGCGATGGCGTTGGCCACTATCCGGGTGCCCTCGCTGAACCGCGGCATCTCAAAGACGCCCATGGGGCCATTCCATAGTATAGTGCCGCAGGAACGGAGACCGTCGGAATACGCCCGCGCTGAACCTGCGCCCACGTCCATTATGTACCAGCCGTCGGGAACCGCGTCGGCGGCTACATTCCGATACTGGGACGGGTCCGGGGCGAATTCGCTGGCCACCACCAGGTCCGAGGGAAGGAAGACCCTGGTGCCGCCCTCCTCTCCGCGCCGAAGCACGTCCCGGGCAAAGTCCAGCCGGTCTTCTTCAATGGAGGAAGCGCCCGTGGAATGGCCCTGGGCGTGGAGGAAGGTGACCGCCATCCCGCCGCCTATGTAAAGCTGGTCCAGCTTGTCCAGCAGGTTCTCGAGGACCAGTATCTTGTCGCTGACCTTGGCCCCGCCCATCAGGGCGGCCAATGGCGGGCGGGGGGATTCCAGGGCCTGTCCCATGGACTCCACCTCCCGCTGCACCAGCAGTCCCATCGCCGACGGAAGGAGGTCGGTGATTCCCACCGTCGAGGCGTGGGCCCGGTGGGCCACGGCGAAGGCGTCCATCACGAAACAGTCCGCCAGGTTGGCGAGGCCCTGGCAGAACGCCGGGTCGTTCTGCTCCTCTCCGCCGTGGAACCTGAGGTTTTCCAGCAGCACGACTTCCCGGGGGCGCATGTTTGCAATGCGGGTTTCCACTTCGGGGCCGATGCAGTCGGGGAGGTTTTCCACCGGGTGGGCCAGTAGAACCGCCAGGCGGTCGCCCACCGGGCCCAGGCGGACAGCTTCGTCGACCTTTCCACCGGGGCGGCCCAGGTGGGAGCATAGGATAACCCGGCAGTCCCTTTCCAGGAGGTAGCGGATGGTCGGCAGCGTTGCCCGGAGCCGCTGGTCATAGGAAGCGATGGCCTCGACCCCCTGCTCGATGGGGATGTTGAAGTCGACCCGCACGAGAACCCTCTTGCCGGCCACGTCCAGGCTGTCCAGACTTCGCTTGCTCATTCCTTGATAGTTACTCCTGGTGGGTTGGTGATGTTCCCGCGTTGACCACCGCTGGGCCGGAATCTTATGTCAATCTGCCCGAACGGCTTGCACCTGAGCGGAAGCTTTGTAGTCCGCCTAAAGCTCCCCCTGCAGCACGTCGCGGCCAACTTGCCGGAAGGCGTCTCCCGCCCCTGGAAACCGGAGGGCATCCAACTCGCCCACCGCCTCGTCAATGAGTCGGGCGGCTGTGGCCGTGGCGAAGTCCCGGGAACCCGCCGAATCCAGGATGGCCGTGACCTGGGCCACGTCTTCGGGTTCCAACACCCGTTTTGTGTAGATGCTGCCGAGCTGGCGCTTTTCACCGGGGCTGGCCGTGTCCATGGCGTGGATCAGGGGAAGGCTTTTCTTCTTGTTGACGATATTGCTGGGGGTCATTCCATCACCGCCGCGCCCCCATGAGTCTTCGATATCCTGGACAATCTGCCAGGCGATGCCGATGCACTCGCCCGCGCGTCCGAAGCGGCCGACCTCGTCCTCGTCGGCTCCGCCGGCCAGGGCCCCAAGCTGGGCCGCGCAGGACGCCAGCGCGCCGGTCTTCTTGGCAACCATGGCGATGTAATCGCCGGTGGTAACCATCAACTGGTCACGGAAGGTCAGGTCCAGGAACTGGCCCTCGCAGAGGGTGAGGCAGGCCCGGTCCAATTGGCGGACGGCTTTGAGGGCGGCGGCAGCCTCGACTCCCCGGTCGACCAGCTTCATGACTGCCACCCGCCCCAGAGCATGCAGGCCGTCGCCGGCGTTGATCGCCTGGGCCGGCCCCCAGACCCACCAGATGCTGGGTCTGTCCTGGGAGTCGAGCCTTCCCGCCTGTACCTCGCCGTGGACCAGCGTGAAGTTATGCACCAGCTCGACGCCGGCCGCCACGGGGAGGGCGGGAGTGAACTCTCCGGCCACGGCCCGGCAGGCCGCCAACGCCAGCACGCCCGGGAGGTGAATGGGAGGGATTCCGCCGGAGGGCTGCCCGTGCTCGTCGGTCCAGCCCAGGTGGTAGCGCAACAGGTCGTAGAGGAACCCCTGGCGGCCCGAGAAGGTGGCCGTCAGCTCCCCGTTGAGGGCTTCCCGGTAAGTCTCGTATGCGGTTATTGCAGGAATAACGTCAAACCTCGGCTGCCCCGCTTCGGCGGCGGACTACCCCTCGGCGGCCGCCACGACTTCTTCAAAGGGGAGGACTCCCTGGCGGACCAGCCGGAGCCCGCCTCCGTCAACGGCCACTATGGTGGAGGCCGTTCCCCGGGGAGCGGGACCCAGTTCAACCACCGCGTCCACCAAGCATCCCAACTGGGCCTTCACCTCTTCCGGGGTCTTCGGGTCCGGCCCGCCGCTGGGGTTGGCACTGGTGCCGGTGATGGGAACGCCCAAACGCTTCATCAGCTCCAGGGGCACCCAGTGGTCCGGGCTGCGCACCGCCACGGTGTCGCCTCCCGCCGTGATTACCGGGGAAAGGGCCCCGCTGGCGGGCAGGATGAGGGTCAGGGGTCCGGGCCAGAACCTTTCCGCCAAACGCTCCGCCCAGTCCGGCAGCTGCTCCGCCACCCGGGCAGCCATGTCCAGCCCGTTGACCAGGACGGGTATGGGCTGGGAGGCAGGGCGGCCCTTGATTTCAAAGACCCGCCGCAGAGCGTCTTCGTCGAACACGTTGGCGGCCAGGCCGAACAGGGTGTCGGTGGGCAGCGCGACCACCCCTCCGGCCCGGATTGCCCGGCAGGCAGCATCCAGGGCCTCCGAGGTTGACCTGACGCTTATTTCGGCGGCTTCTGTCATCCCAAGTTGAGTTTAGCACGTTGGAAAAAACGGGTCGAGATTCCATTCCGAAAGACACCGGCCGGGACGGCTATTCCGGACTCTCCCCGCCCTGGCCGGACCGCCCGCCAGCACCGTTTCAGGCTGTGGAATTTTCTGTTGATTTGCACGATAATACCGGCTGGAATTTTGGGGCAGGGGACGAGATGCAGGCCGCCGGAAATGCAGGTTCCCACGGGGGCAACCCGGGAATCGTGGTCGTTGACTTCGGGTCCCAATACACCCACCTGATCGCCCGCCGCGTTCGGGAACTGAACGTCTATTCCGAAATCGTGCCTGCTTCCGCCGGGTGGGAGCGGGTGGTGGAGCGGATCGCCCCGCGCGGCGTCATTCTCTCCGGCGGGCCGGCCAGCGTTTATGACGACGGAGCCCCGTCTATCCCGCCCTGGGCCCTGGATTCGGGCCTTCCTGTGCTGGGCATCTGCTACGGGATGCAGGCGCTGGTCCAGGAACTGGGCGGCCGTGTAGAACCCGGAACCGTGCGGGAGTACGGCCACGCCGAACTCCAACGGAACGGAGCGGGAGGGCCCCTCTTTGACGGGTTGCCCGAGTCCCTGGAAGTGTGGATGAGCCACGGCGACCGGGTGGAAGCCCTTCCCAGGGGTTTTTCCAGCCTGGCGCACACCGGCAATTCGGCCACCGCGGCCATAGGGGACGGCGAGAGCAGATTCGGCCTCCAGTTCCACCCGGAAGTTGCCCACACGCCCCTTGGGATGAAGATCCTGGGTAACTTCGTTCACAAGGTCTGCGGTTGCGAAGCGGAGTGGACCCCGGGAAACGTGGCCACCGAGTCTATCCGGCGCATCCGGGAGCAGGTGGGCGGCGAACGGGTCATCTGCGCCCTGTCCGGCGGGGTCGACTCGGCGGTGACCGCCGCGCTGCTGCACCGGGCCGTCGGACCTCAACTCAAGTGCATCTTCGTCAACAACGGCCTGCTGCGGGCGGGGGAGGCGGAGAGCGTCCAAGAGGTGTTCCAGCGCAACATGGGCCTGGACCTGATGTACGTGGACGCCACCGGCCGTTTCCTAGACCGTCTCCATGGAGTGACCGACCCGGAACAGAAGAGGCGGAATATCGGCGAAGAGTTCATCCGGGTGTTCGAGGGAGTCGCCTCGGAACTGCACGACACCGGCTTCCTGGCCCAGGGCACCCTCTACCCGGATGTCATCGAAAGCGAGACGCCCGAAAACCAGGCCTCCGCCCGGATCAAGACCCACCACAACGTGGGCGGTCTGCCGGAGAACATGGAACTGGAACTGGTGGAACCGCTGCGGTATATGTTCAAGGACGAGGTCCGCGCCGTCGGGCTGGAACTGGGGCTTCCCCGAGAGATTGTCTACCGGCAGCCCTTCCCCGGGCCCGGGCTGGCTATCCGCATCATTGGCGAGGTCACGCCGGAAAAGCTGGACATCCTGCGGGGCTGCGACAAGATAGTCCAGGACGAAATATGGGATGCCGGGTTGTACGAGGAAATCTGGCAGAGCTTCGCGGTCCTCAGCGACAACCGGACCGTCGGCGTCATGGGGGACTTTCGCACCTACGGATACGTCTGCGCCATCCGGGCCGTTTCCAGCGACGACGCCATGACCGCGGACTGGGTCCGGTTGCCTTACGATGTGCTGGGGCGGACCTCCACCCGCATCGTCAACGAGGTGGAGGGCGTCAACCGGGTGGTTTACGACATCACCAGCAAACCTCCGGGGACGATTGAATGGGAGTGACCCAGCAAATCGGCCAGCGAATCGGAATGACCGCCTGCCCGGCTGCCCCAGGGCGTGAGGTTCGGATTTTCCCGTGAGAGTCCTTCTGGTCGGGTCCGGCGGCAGGGAACACGCGCTGGCCTGGCGTCTGACGCAGAGTCCCAACCTTACCGATCTCTGGGTGGCCGGCGGCAACGCCGGAACGGCTCAGCTCGCCGAGAATCTCCCCGTTTCTCCTGAGGACGTTGAAGGGGTCGTCGGAGCGGCTCAATCCCACGATATCGACCTTGTTGTCGTGGGGCCGGAGGTGCCGCTGGCCCTGGGCCTGGCAGACCGCTTGGGGGAAGAGGGGATAGCCGTGTTCGGGCCTTCCCAGGCCGCAGCCCGCCTGGAGTCCAGCAAGAGCTTCGCCCGGCAGATTATGTCTTCCACTGGGGTGCCTTCCCCGGAGTACCGGGTCTTCCACGAGTCCGGTCCGGCGGTGGACTACGTGCAGT
Source organism: Dehalococcoidia bacterium (assembly GCA_965203675.1). Lineage (GTDB taxonomy): Bacteria > Chloroflexota > Dehalococcoidia > Lucifugimonadales > UBA3495 > CATOSK01. The sequence goes on from CBDBDE010000002.1 coordinate 1,246,335, forward strand.
CCGTTGGGGCGCCGGTGGTGGTCAAGGCGGACGGGCTGGCGGCGGGAAAGGGAGCGGTGGTCTGCTCCACCGTCGAAGACGCCTGCCTGGTGGTCAAGGATTCGATGGAGAAGGGCGTTTTTGGTGCGGCGGGAAGGACTGTGGTCATCGAGGAATGCCTCTCCGGTTTCGAGGTCAGCCTGTTCGCCTTCTGCGACGGCGATCACCTTTCCAACCCGGTAGCCGCCGGCGATTACAAGCGGGCCGGGGACGGCGACCGGGGCCCCAACACCGGAGGGATGGGCAGCGTAACTCCGCCGCCGGGATGGTCGGCAGCGGACTCGGCAATGGCGATGGAACTGGTTATGCGGCCCACGGTGGACGCCCTGGCGGAGCGGGGCACTCCCTTCCGGGGCGTCCTGTACGCCGGGCTGATGGTCACCGAATCCGGCCCCAGGGTGCTGGAATTCAATTGCCGGTTCGGGGACCCGGAGGCCCAGGTCATCCTGCCGCTGCTGGTCAGCGACCCCATCGAGGTGATGATTGCCTGCGCCGAGGGGAGGCTGTCCGGCCTGGCGGTGGAATGGTCGCAGGAAGCCCGGGTGGGAGTGGTCATGGCATCCGGCGGGTACCCGGACCATTATGAGACCGGATTCGAGATCAGCGGGCTGGAAGCCGAGTTGCCCCACACCCAGGTCTTCCACGCCGGCACCCGGCGGGCCGGGGATGGAGCAAACGCTCCGGTTGTGACCAGTGGAGGAAGGGTGCTCACCGTGGTTGGAGCCGGGGACACGGCGGAGATCGCCCGGGAACGCGCCTACCAGCGGGTCCACACCATCGGCTTTCAAGGAGCTTTCTGGCGGACCGACATCGGAGCGGCGCCTGCCGCGGAGCTGGCCGGATAATGGCATCTCAGTCCCGCATTGCCGACCCGGCTTCCCTCAGGGAGGGATTCCTCGCGGCCCAGCGGTCTGGGGAATTGCCTCCGTCGGCGGTGCGACGCTGGAAGGACTCCTACCGGCTGGCGGCCCTGCTTTCGGAGGACGGACTGGCCTCCCTGACCATGGAGCAGGCGGGCGCCCTGTACCGCGCTTGCGGGGGCGCCAAGCGGGCGGAGTTTGGGGCCAATCCCGTCGAAGAAATTAGGGATTCCCTCGATTTTCTCCTTTATGATACTATCAAACTGGAAGGACGGTTCCAGGAATGCGTCGCGGACGAAGGCGCGTACAAGCTCAAAGGGGCGGGGAAGGAGTTCGCTTCCTTTGTGCTGTGCCTGCGCGAACCCCGATTGTTCGGGGTATGGAACGCCGGGGCTGAACGGGCTTTGCGGCGACTGGGCCTGCACCCCGGGACTCTGAACCGGGGGCAGTGGGGAGTCCGTTACATCGATCTGCTGGACGCCCTGCAGCGGCTGGCTGCCCGCTTCGGCCTGCCCGACCTGGCCGAAGCCGACCGGTTCGCGGCGTGGATTGCCCAGCAAAAAAGGCCCATCAGCGACTGAAATCAGCGACTCGAATCCGTCGGAAGGCGACCCGGAACCTGGAGGACGATTCCCATGGCGTGGCTGGATACGCTTCAGGCCTTGAAAATCGAGCTGGATGATACCCGAAGGCAGCGCAAGGAGCAGGCATCAGAGGCTGAACAGCAGCGCCGGGTGCAGCGGGAAGAGTTATCCCAGATCGCCGAGTCCCTGGGCATCGCATCCCTGGTGGCCGACATGAACCGGGTGCTGCTCCAGGACTCGGGAACGCTGGACTCCTACTCCTCCTGGGAACCGTCCCAGGAAACATCCCCTTCACCCCTTCCGATGCTGGCCGGCGACGACGAGGACGACGAAGAGGAAGCCGACTACATCAGCGCCGAGCTCACCTGGGATGAAGACGGGGAACGGGAAATCGCCGTGGACCTGGGAATCGGAGAAGACGGGGTCTATCTCCAGGTCAATGGGATAGACACGCGGGTCGAACGCGAGGCCCTGGAACAGGCCCTGATCGAGGCTTTCCGGGACGAACTTCAGGTATAGCCCTGTAAAAGGAGATTTTGTTGTGCCGCTAGTTGGTGTTGTCATGGGGAGCGCCAGCGACGAACCGGCGGTCAAAGGGACCGTCGAAGTGCTGGAACAGCTCAAGGTTGATTACGAAGTCCGGGTCATGTCGGCCCACCGCACTCCGGAGCGGGTGCAGGAATACGCGACCACGGCCCGGGACCGGGGCATCGAGGTCCTGATCTCGGCGGCCGGCGGGTCGGCGGCCCTGGGAGGCGTCCTGGCGTCCTGGACCACCATCCCGGTCATCGGAATCCCGCTGGCGTCCAGCCAGCTCAACGGCTGGGATTCCCTCCTTGCCACGGCCCAGATGCCGCCCGGAATCCCAGTGGCCTGCATGGCCGTGGGGGAATGGGGGGCCCGCAACGCGGCATTCTTCGCCGCCGAGATCCTCGGCTTGAGGCACGAGGAAATTCGCGAGGCCTACGAGGCCTACCGGCGGGGGCTCCGGGAACGTTAGCGTGACCGCGCCCGCCTCCGGCCCCAGGCCGGGACAACCCCTGGCGGTCCTAACCGACTTCGACGACACCGCCGCCGAGCAGAACGTGGCCGAGTTGCTGCTCCGCCGGTTCGGAGACCCCTCCTGGGAAGAAGTCCGGGCACGTTTCCGCGCCGGGGAGCTGTCCCTGAAGGACTACCAGGAAATCGCCTTCCGGGGCGTGACCGCCGGCGAGCAGACCATGGCGGCTTATGTCAAGCAGAACGCCAACCTCCGGCCCCATTTCGCCGAGATGCTGTCCTACTGCCGGTCACGGGACATACCTGTTGCCGTCGTCAGCCACGGGCTCGACTTCTATATCGAAGCGGTGCTCCGCTCGGAGGGAGTGGAAGGAGTTCCGGTCTTTTCGGTGACCACCTCTTTCGGCCCGGGAGGCATCCAGTATTCCTATCCCTTCGCCTACCCGGGGGAAGAACACCGGGGCAATTCCAAGGGCCTCATCGTGGACCGCTACCGGGCGGGGGGCAGGTCTGTCATCTACGCCGGAGACGGGCGTTCCGACCTGGAGCCGGCGGAACGGGCCGACTTCGTGTTTGCCCACTCGGTCCTGGCTGAGGAGTGCGCCAACCGGAACATTCCATTCCGGCCTTTCCGTGACTTCGGGGATGTCCTGACCGCTGTGAAGGAACTGGCTCCCTGATGATGGACAACTCTGAGCATCGCTGATGGAGTTCTCGCTGGGCCCGGTCACCTTCGGACTGTGGGGAATCCTGCCCCTGCTAATTGGGCTCGCCCTGTATTTTCTGCCCACCATCATTGCCGTGGCCTTCAGGAAACGCCATGCGATCTGGATTGTGGTGGTCAACGTGCTGACCGGCTGGACATTCATCGGCTGGGTGGTAGCATTGACGTGGTCGCTGGCGGCAGCCCGGGAGAGATGAACAGCTCCCCCGGAAGAAATGTCAGAAGGATGGCCGTCCGGGTGCTGGGACTCCCGCCCGCGCTTTCCAGAGGACACTATCCCCAGGAGGCTTTCAATTGATTGACCGGTATTCCAGGCCCGCGATGAAGCAGGTCTGGTCCGACGAGAACAAGTACCGCAAATGGCTGGACGTCGAGTTGGCCGTCGCCCATGCCTGGGCCGATGAAGGAGTCATTCCCCGGGAGGATATGGCCCGGCTGGAAAAGGCCGAGTACAACCATCAGCGCATGATGGAGATTTTCGAGACCACCCGCCACGACGTCACCGCCTTCCTCACCTCCATCACCGAGGGCATCGGGCCGGAAGGGCGCTGGCTCCATCTGGGCATGACCTCGTCGGACATGCTGGACACCGCCCAGGCCCTCCAGCTGGTGGAGGCCGGGCAGCTGCTGATGCAGGAAGTGGACGCCGCCATTGAGGCCCTGGCAGGGCAGGCCGTTGCCCACAAGGACACCATCATGATGGGCCGGACCCACGGCGTCCACGCCGAGCCCATGACCTTCGGCCTCAAGCTGGCGCTCTGGTGGGACGAAATGCGCCGCCAGCGGGACCGGCTGGCCAGTGCCGTGGAGTCGGTACGGTACGGCAAGATCTCCGGTGCGGTGGGCACCCACGCGACGATTCCGCCTTCCGTGGAAGAACGGGTGTGCCGCCAGCTTGGACTGGAAGTCGCCCCGGTTTCCAACCAGGTCATCCAGCGGGACCGTTACGCCCACTTCGTGACCACCCTGGCCCTCATCGCCGCCTCCCTGGAAAAGTTCGCCACCGAGATCCGCGGGATGCAGCGAACCGAGGTCCACGAACTGGAAGAGCCCTTCGGGTCGGGCCAGACCGGTTCATCCTCGATGCCCCACAAGCGGAACCCGGAACTGGCCGAACGGATTTGCGGGCTGGCGCGGCTGATCCGGGGCCATAGCGTCACCGCGCTGGAAAACGTGGCCCTCTGGGGGGAGAGGGACATCAGCCATTCCTCGTCCGAGCGCATCATCCTGCCCGACTCCTGCCTGGCCCTGGACTACATCCTCAGCATCTTCGCCCGCATCGTCAGGGACCTGCGGGTGTTCCCCGACCGGATGTGGGCCAACGTGGAAAGCAGCCGAGGGTTGATTTTCAGCCAGCAGACCCTCCTGGCCCTGGTGGACCGGGGCGTGGCCCGCGAGGAGGCCTATAAAATCGTCCAGCGCAACGCGATGCGGGCGTGGGATGAAAACGGCGACTTCCGCGATCTGCTGAAGGCCGACGGCGAGGCGCTGGCCCACCTGTCCACCGGCGAGATGGAAGAGATCTTCGATTATTCCTACTACACCCGCTACGTGGACGATACCTTCCAGCGGATCGGCCTGCTGCCGGCCAAAGTTGCCGTGTAATCGCGGAAAACCCCCTGAGCCAAAATCCAAACTCTTACGTATACTTAGTGGGAACGTTATGTATATAGAAACTCAGTTGCCCAATTTCCTGCACCGCGGCAAGGTCCGCGATACCTACTCGGTGGATGACGACACGCTGTTAATGATTGCCACCGACCGCATTTCCGCCTTTGACGTGGTCCTGCCCAGCGGGATTCCCAGCAAGGGGAAGGTCCTGAACCGCATTTCCGGGTTCTGGTTCGACAAGACCGCCCACATCGTTCCCAACCACCTGATCTGCCTGGCCGACGCGCCGGAGGTGGCATCCAGGTACGGAAGCAGCGAGTCCATCGCCAGCCTTCCGTCCGACCTGGCCCAGCAGGCGATGGTCGTCAAAAGGGCCGAACGGATTGACATGGAATGCATCGTCCGGGGCTACATCACCGGCTCGGCCTGGGGAGAGTATCGCCGCCAGGGGACCGTCTGGGGCCTGCCCATGCCGACGGATATGCTGGAGGGCACGCCCTTCCCGGAGCCGCTGTTCACCCCCACCACCAAGGCCGAGGAAGGCCACGACGAGAATATGACCCCCCAGCAGGTGGTGGACATGGTGGGCGCGGAAATGGCCCGCAAGCTGGAAGAGGTCAGCATCGCCGTCTACTCCTTCGCCGACCAGTACGCCAAGGAGCGGGGCATCATTCTCGCGGACACCAAGATGGAGTTCGGTCTGCTGGACGGGGAACTCATCCTCATCGACGAGCTGCTGACCCCCGACTCCAGCCGGTTTTGGGACGCATCCGGCTACGAGCCGGGCAAGTCCCAGCCCAACTTCGACAAGCAGTACGTCCGCGATTACCTGACCGAACAGGGCTGGAACCAGGAACCCCCGGCGCCGGAACTCCCCGATGACATCGTGGCCAGGACCACGGAGCGTTACATCGAGGCCTATCACCTCCTCACCGGGGAGCATCTCCCGGCCTGACCTGGCGCGCCCGGGGATTTATTCGGAGGAGAGAACTTGCCAGAGTCACGCAGACGGAGACGCCGCGGCCGGCCCGTGGTTTCCAACCGGGGAGCCGGAGCGCCGGGAGCGACCACCAGGCCACGTCCCCGCCGCAACAGTTGGCTGTACATCATCGCATCGGCGGTTATCGCAATCCTGGTAATCGCCGGATTCGCCGTTGGCGGCCTGGCCGGAATCGGCGGCGGCAACACCCAGGGATCGGCCGAAGGCTACGTCGAAGGGGTGGGCGTCCAGCACAGCGAGATGCTCACCAAGAACCATCTCCCCGAGTCCCAAACCGTCGAGTACAACACCGTGCCCGGCACCTCCGGCGACCACTGGGCCCGCTGGTCGGAGTGTGGCTTCTTTGAGGAGGAACTGCCCGACGAGCGGGTGGTGCACAACCTGGAACACGGCAACATCGTGGTCAGCTACAACTTCACCGACCCGTCCCGGATTGACGAGCTCCGCGATGTCTTCGACGACATCGGGTTGTCCAACATTCACGGCGTAGCCCGGGCTTACCGGCAAATCCCGGAAGGGGATGTGGCCCTGACCGCCTGGGGTGTTTCCGACCAGATGACCGGGATCGACGAGGACCGCATCCGGGAATTCTTCGAGACCTACGCAGGACGCCTCGGGCCCGAGGGGAACATTCCGTGCCTGAACAGCGGCGTGATGCCCTAACCGTCCCGTTGTGAGTTCGAGCAGTTGTTTCTAGCCAGGGTTGTGGTCACCCTCAAGCCCGGGGTCAACGATCCGCCGGGCCTGACGGTCATGGGCACCCTCAAGAACCTGGGTTACGACTCCGTGGACAGCGTGCGCCTGGGCAAGTACCTGGAAGTGCGCCTGTACGCCCCCGACTCCGCTGCCGCGGAAGCCAGTGTCGCTGCCATGTGCGATCAGCTTCTCGCCAACCCGGTCATCGAAGAGTACCGGTTCGAAATCGAAGAAATACCGGATTAGCCCGGTGGTCTGGCCTACCGGATACCCCCGGGCGGTTCCGTTTTGCTGACATTTGCCCCTTTCCAGACCAGAGGGCCGCTCCTTACAATTAGTTGAGGGAGCCTGACAGGCTGCCGCGTTCAGCACAGGTTTCCCCAACGGCTGGCGACTTGGGGGCAAGGGGCAAACCAGACACACAAAATGACACAATCGTGCGACAAAATGGCACAAAATGCGACATTTGCAGGACAGCGAAGGCACAGGCTGGCACCGGAATTGAAGGCAATTGAGCACGGAAAACACCGATTTGCTACAAAATGGCACAGGAGTCCTTTTTTCGGCTCTCCAGGCCTCCGGGATGTTCGGCTTCTCGGCTCTGCCCGCTGGTTTGACAACCCTTGGCCGGTCTGTTGGAATGACCCAGTCCCCCATCCTTATGTCCACCTACCAAGGAGGTGACCCTTATGCCTTTGGCCGGTAACACACGCGTCTACGTTGGCGCGGAAAGTCACGGTCTGTACCGCCTCTCACCGGGAGCCGACCAATGGGAGGTCCTCACCAACGGTCTGCCCGAGCGGGTCCAGGTGCAGGGAATCGCCCTGCATCCCGACAAGCCGGAGGTGGTGTTCGCGGGCACCAACCGGGGGCCCTACCGCAGCGCCGACGCCGGTGACCACTGGGAGCGTCTCGACTACCCTACCGACGGGCCCGGGGTTTGGTCCTTCATGTTCCGCCCCGGCGACCCCAACGTGATGTACCTGGGCACTGCTCCCGGGGAGATCCACCGTAGCGTCAACGGTGGCGATTCCTGGCAGAGGCTGCCCGCGGTCATGGGGTCCAACGAGTGCCAGATGGCCTTTCCCACCCGGGTGATCGGCCTGGCCGCCGACCCCAACTTTCCCGACGAAATCTATGCCGCCCTGGAGGTGGCCGGCGTCATCCGTAGCGCCGACGGCGGCGACACCTGGGATGAGGTGACGGGTAACCTGGCCCCCAGCGAGGATACCCTTGACCTGCACGGGGTCCAGTGCACCGCCGCGTCGCCTCACACCGTGTTCATCACCACCAGGCAGGGGCCCTTCATCGGGCCGGACCGGGCCGGCAGCGGGGAGTGGATACCCATCGACTTCGGCAACTTCTCGGAGATTACCTACACCAGGGACCTGTGGGCCGCTCCCTACGACCCCAACCTGATGTACGTATCCATCGGGGCGGCCGCCCGCAGCAGCCAGGGAGCCCTCTACCGGAGCCGGGACCTGTTCCGCACCTTCGAGCCCGTCGGGTCCGGTATCACCGCCAACAGCACGATGATGGCGGTCCGGGCCGATACCCGGGCTCCGGCCAACGTCTTCTGCGTGGCCCGGGACGGCGAGGCTTTTGGGTCATCCGATGAGGGCGCGACCTGGAACGCTTACCCCTTGCCCATCGAGGCCAAGGAAGTACGCGGTCTGGCCGTCGGGTAAGGGCGGGAGTTGCTCGGCCACTAAAACAGGCCGCGAACCGAAAGAGACCACCGAGGCGGACTGACCGCCTGGTGGTCTCTCTCAATGTGCCGTGTCTCGGGTTTTCCGGTGGATGCCTTGCCCTGGCATCCCGTTTCAGGGGCCGGCAAGGACTCCCTAGCCGACGCTGGATTGCAGCAGCCCGATAATCTCGGTGACGCTGGCCCTCTGCCAGTCCTCGGCCTTGGCGGCGGTGCGGGCCCGCCGCTCCCGTCCGAACTCTTGGTCGGTGATGTCGGGATTCTCCGCGCGGATGGCTTCCTCGATTTCGACCATTTCCCGCTCCGCGACTTCGGGGCGCTCGATCCAATGGCAGATGTACTGGTGATCCCTGGTATAGAAGACCGCCGTCGGGATGGACATCCACTCCCCATTTTTGAGGAACTCGTTCATTATGTCGTGGTGCTGGTCCCGGGGGAACACGCTCATCTCGAAACCGCCCGCTTCGGCGACCCGGGCCAAGATGGGCAGTCCCCGCACCACGTCGCCGCACCAGTCCTCGCATAGCACCAGCATCCTGGCTGGGCCGTCGGGACGCTGGTTCAGGGCCTGGAGGGCCTGGGTCTCTTCATCGGAAACCTGGAACGCATCGTAGTAGCCGTCCATCCGAGCCTTGTTCACGTTGATCTGGGCCATGTAGTCCGGATACGTGAACCCTTCGCTGAACCTTTGGGGAGTTACCACGCTGGTCTCACGGGCCATAACAAACCTCCAGAGCTATATGGTTGCAATAAGGTTGGCTTGCCGAATCTGATCCGGCCGAACTGTATCCACGGGAACGGGCCAACGGCCCGTCAACCGATTTCTCAACCCGTGTGCCCCTCGAACCCGATCTCCACCGTGCCGTCAGGATAAACAATGATGGGCACGGTATCCCCGTAGTCCAGGGCCTCGTCAAGGGTCTCCTGGGACTGGTCCACCCGCCGTTCCTCGTACTGGATCTTCTGGCGGCGCCACGCGTCGCGCAACCGGTCGCTGGCCGGTCAAACGGTGAGGGTATAGACGATGGGAATGTCGGCCATGGGAGCCTCCCGCTGCGCTTGGTACGGCAATTCTACAATGCCCGCACCGTGATGTCATCACGAGTACCGGGAGAAAGCCCGACGGCTCGTTACCAAGCCCCAACCTTGTCCGTGCACACCCGCCGCCGATATAATTGCCATGTGCCTTCGGGTCCAATCTCCGGCCCACGCTTCCCCGAAGGGCAAAGAGGAGGAAAGGTGATAGCCCTTGTAGTGACCATTAACATCAAACCTGGATTCAAGGACCAGTTCATGGAGTCCATGCTGGGGGACGCCCGCGGTTCCAACAACGACGAGCCGGGGTGCCTGCGGTTCGACGTCCTCCAGGACAACGAGGACGAGAACCGGCTGCACCTGTTTGAGGTTTACCAGGACGAGGCGGCGGTGGATGCCCACCGCAACGCTCCCCACTACCTCAAGTGGCGTGAGGAGTGCGCGGACTGGTTCGCCACCGAGAACGTCCGCCGGATAGCCACCCCGGTCTATCCGCCGCCGGAAAAGTGGGAGAAGCGCCCCCCGGTTGACTAACCGCGTCCCTGGCCAGGCCCCACGAACCGCAGCCCCGATGTACGGGCTGCGGTTTTTTGTTGGACTCCTAACGGTTGCGCTCCAGGACCTGGCGGAAGGCTGCGCAGAAATCGGCGATGTCTTCCTCGGCAATCTGGGTGGACAAGGACCCGACCAGGTTGGAGGCTACAAGTATTCCCTCGTTCAGGAGGCCCAGGAAGATCCGGTGCCTTAGGTCCGCATCTTCGGCGGCGATGTCCCGATAGGTGCGGACTTCCGCAGACGTAAAGTGAATTCCAAAGAGCGAGCCGAGGCCGGTCACCTGCACCGGAGTTTCCATCTCGGCGCAGACTGACCGGACGCCCTGCCTGAGTAGCTCGGTCAACTCGGCCAGCTTCCGGTAAACGGAGGGCGTTAGCAACTCCATAGTCGTCGCTCCGGCAACCATCGTGACCGGGTTGGCGTTGAACGTGCCGGCATGGGAGACCCTGGGCCCCCTGGTGGGATCGTACAGGTCCATGATCTCCTTCCGCCCGCCGAAGGCGCCGACAGGAAATCCTCCACCAACGATTTTGCCCAGGGAAGTCAGGTCGGGGGTTACCCCGTAGGTTTCCTGGGCGCCTCCCGGAGCCACCCGGAAGCTGATGACCTCGTCGAAGATGAGCAGGCTTCCGTTGTCCTGAGTGAAGTCGCGGAGCATGTCCAGGAACTCCGGCTCTGCCGGGACCATCCCCACGGAGCCCAGCACCGGCTCGACGATTACGGCTGCCAGGTCCTCCCGGTTTTCCTCCAGGATCCGTCGTGCCGTTTCCGTTTCGTTGAAGGGGATGATGACTACGTCGCGCTCGACGTTGTCGGGCAGTCCCGCGCTGGCCGGAACGGGACGGGGATTGTCCGCCTCACCGGCTATCCGTGGGTCAACCCGCACGCTGACGCTGACGGAGTCGTGAGTCCCGTGGTACCCTCCCTCGGCTTTGGCGAACCGCTGGCGGCCGGTGAAGGCCCGCGCGGCCCGGAGGGTGTTGAGGGTGGCTTCGGTCCCGGAATTGGTGAACCTTACCTGCTCAAACGAGGGGACACGCTGGCAAAGCAGCTTGGCCAACCGTATCTGGGTCCTGCTGGGAGCGTTGTAGGCCAAACCCTTCGACGTCTGCTCGGCAACGGCCCGCAGCACCGGTTCGGGGCCATGGCCGAGGATCATGGTGGTCATGGTGCTTATGAAGTCGAGCCGGTCGATTCCGTCGGCGTCGACGATGTGACAGCCGGAAGCGGACTCTATGAAGATGGGGTAGGGGCTCCAGAAGATCGAGTTGCGGCTGTCTCCCCCGGGGAGGTACTCCCTGGCATCCTCCCACAGGACGCGGGAGTTTGGAGTCAGTTGCAGGTAGCGTTCCAGCTCGCTGTCGGTTCGGACCATATCCTTGCAGGTCTCCTCGCTGGGATGTGGCGCCCATGATAGCACGGCAGCGCCGGGATTCGGGCTCCGGGGACGAAACAGCGGCCGGGATTTATGATCCGGCCGCTGAAGTACCGTCCTGCTTTTGCGGCGAAGCAGCTACTGAGCTGGGGCCCGCCGCATATCCTTGATCCGAATGTTGGAAACCAGGAACACCGACTCGTCCAGCCTGCGGATGGCGAATTCCTGGAACTCATCGTTGACCACCAGGTACTGGGACATCGCGTCTCTAAGGTCCCGTTTAAGGGCTTCCATCATTTCCGGGGCGAGGTCCATCCGGTCCCGCATCAAGGCTAGGTGAAGCCGGTCCCGGGCAGCATTCTTCGTTTCGCTTTTTCTGGTGACGACCCACCGTATCAGATCACGCATGTGAGTACGCTCCCCGATTGATGCCCATGATGACCCGGACCTTGTCCATGATCCCGGACTTGGGACGCAATTCCATCAGAGGGACATCGTCGCCGTCGATGCGAGCCGCGATGCGGGAAAATGCTGCGCCGGAAGTGGACCGCTTGTCGTGGATGACAGGAACTCCCTGGTTGGTGGCGATTATTAGCCGGTCGTCGGCGGGAACCATGCCGATTACATCGATGGCCAACAGTTCCACAATGTCGTCCTTGCCCATCATGTCCCCTCTCTTGACCATGCCGGGCCTGACCCGATTGATGATGAGCTTCGGATTATGCAAGCCCTCAGCTTCCAGCAGGCCAATCACCCGGTCAGCGTCGCGAATGGCGGAAACTTCCGGGGTCGTGACGATTATGGCCTCGTGGGCGGCGCCGATGGCGTTCTTGAACCCCTGCTCGATGCCGGCCGGACAATCGATCAGAACGTAATCGAACTCGCTTTCCAACCGGCCGCACAACGTCTTGAGCTGCTCCCGGTCGATGCAGTTCTTGTCCCTTGTCTGGGCAGCCGGAATCAGGTAAAGGTTCGAGTCGTTCTTGTCCCGGATCAATCCCTGGTGCAATTTGCAGTTGCCTTCGATTATGTCCACGAGGTCGTATACGATACGGTTCTCCAACCCCATCACGACGTCGAGGTTGCGGAGTCCAATGTCGGTATCGATCACGGCAACGCGGTGACCACGCATGGCCAACCCCGCGCCGATGTTGGCAGTGGTGGTTGTCTTGCCTACACCACCCTTTCCGGAGGTAATAACGATGGTCTTACCCTTCATACAGTGTTCCTCCCATGTAGGTTGCGAACCTGCCGGCGTAGTTCTGGACGAAAACCGACTGCCGGCGGACGTAGGCTATCTTGGGTCCGTTTGAATCGGCCCCGGAGCGCTTCTTTCCTTCGGGGGCGATGCCGACGTGGGGACCGATCTGAAGGCGCGGAGCCTGCATAACCGTGGCTATGATTACCGCCTTCGTGTCCCCGGAAGCGCCGGCGTGGGCAACCCCGCGAAGGGTGCCGTATACGAAAATATCGCCGTCAGCGATCAACTGTGCCCCCGGGTTAACATCGGCAAGGACCACGATGTCGCCTGGGTAGGAGATGACTTCACCGGAGCGGCAAGTTGTCTTGAGGAGCAATGCTTCCTTGCCCCGGTCCGATTGTTCGGGAGCACCGGGCCGGGGCGCCGCCTTGCCAGCCGACCACGGCGCATGGCTGGCGCGGGTGGGTCCTGCGGTGTTGCGGGACCGTTCCAAGCGACCGGATGCTGCCGCTTCACCGCCATCGGAGGCGGAGGCCGCGGCCGGACGGGAGGCTCCTCTTCTCACTGCCGATACGATCTTCGATGCGAGGAGCTTCGGGTCGTTGTGCGAGATGCCGGAGGGTTCCGGCCTGGTCGGATGAAGAAGTTCCGGTGAGGGGTCACCGGAATTTAGCACCGGGTCTCCGGCGGCGGCTTCCTCGGTGGACAACTCTCCCAGGAACCGGGAGACAGTCACTCCGGTCTCGGAGTCCAGAAGTTCCTTGATTGTGACGAGTTCGTTGCGGCGGAGCATCCTCCGACCGACGCTGACTGCCACGGTGCCGTTGGAATACAGGAAACGGTTCCCGGCGACGTGGGAACGGAGGGCGTCAAGGGCTTCGCCAATGGGGGCATCGTCGTCGATGTTGACGCTGACGTTGGACCCCCGGCCGATGACCCGGACCAGATCGTTATCCGACATCTATTGAATCCCGCCCGCTTCCACATTCGGAAAGCCGGCTTGCCAAAGGATTGCGGCGCGCCGGGGGATGAGAAAAAAAGGGGGAGGCAGGAAGAAGCATGAGGAACAACCGCCCAGCCCAAACACATCCACCCGGGGTTGCCTCTGCTTTATATCAATCGGGATTATGTAATTTCAAGGAGTTTCAGCGACTGATTCCCCAGTTTTGTGTCTATGAGGAAACCAGGCGAATTTGACCGGGGCCACCGCATTCACCGCGGCGGCCCCGATTAGTGCCGATTCGACCACATTGACCGCCGGGCTCAGTCGCCTCCTGCGCCAGCGGCGGCCGGAGCAGCCACCGGGCGGGCCTCGCCCCGGAAGTAGATGCCTCTCCAAAAGGGCATGAGGATGGTGAACAGAACCACGGCGGTGAACAGGGCACCGACGAATGCCATAACCAGTCCGACGGGCCAGATGTCAGCCAACCGCCCGTAGAGCAAATTGGCGAAAGCCATGCTGCCGCCGACGTGCATGGAGTAGACCGAGGCGACCCTGCCGCGAATCTCGTCGGGGACTACGGACTGGATGATGGTGTGGGTGATGGTCATGAAACCGGCGGTTCCCAAGCCCATGAGGACCGCAGCGGTCAGGGATATGCCGGTTGAGACCGATAACCCCAGGCCGATGGGGGTCAAGCTGCTGGTGAAACCGAGCAGGAGGAAAATGCGGCCACGAGTCAGATGGCTGATTATACCCCCCACGAATATGGAAGAGAACAACGCGCCCAGCCCCAAGGCGGACATCAGGAGAAACACGTGGTCCTGGTTGAATCTTTCGCCCGCCGGGGTGAGCTTTTCCTGGGCCAGGGGGGGGAGCATGGACTCGAAGGACATGACCAGAACGCAGTGGGCGACGGCCATCAGGATGATGCCAAACACCAGGGGCGTGCTGTAGGCGTAAGCGAAGCCGGCGGTTGTGTTGGCCCAGAAGCTGCGGCGGCGGTCAATAACCCCGCTGGACACGGTGCGGATGTTCAGGGCGGAAATCAACGCCAGGAGGTAGAAGGTGGCGCAGGCCCAGAATACAACGGCCGAAGTCCCCAGTCCCGCTGCGACCGCCTCGGCGTCCAGAAGGTTGTCACCCTGTCCGAGGCCGCCAACCCCGGCGAGATAGGAAACGAAGAACAGGATCAGCGGGCCAAACAGTCTTGAACCCTGCTGCATGGCTTCGTTAAGGGCCACGGCGTTGGGGAGACGTTCCCGGTCCACCAGGTTGGGGGCCAGGGATTGGGCGGCCGTCTGCTGGGTAGCCCGGAGGGTGCCGTTGATCACAGCAAGGCCGACGACGTAGAGCGGGTTGCCAATCCCCATCATCACCAAGACAGCCATGACGGAGGCCTGGGCAATCTGGAGGATGTATATCCACTGAAGGAGGGACTTGCGGGTAACGCGGTCCGCCAGGTAACCGATGAAGGGGGTTGCGAAGAAGCGGGGCGACATGGCCGCAAAGGTGACGAGGCCGACCCATAGCCCCCGGGTGCCCTCAAGCTCGGGTATTCCGAAGACCCACGCGCCGCGGGCTACGATGAGAGCCCACGCGCCGCTGCCGCTGCAGAGAGTGGCGAAGGCGAGGAAACGGTAGTCGCGGAATACGAGGGCGGCGAGGAAACGGTGGGCCTTGGCTGAGAAATAACCTCGTTGAGGCGCTTGCGCTGCAGCCATAGGGCTACTCCTAATTTCGTCTCACCCGACCTGGCGGGAGCAGGAATCCATAGCCGCAGATGGGGGAGAACGTTCAGAGGCGCAGGAATCGACAGGAATCAATCCGAACGCGCTGGGTTGGCAGTGTTAACGCATTATACTACCGGAAGGTGGGCGGTCAACCGGAAAGCGAATTTGGGCAGGGTCTCGTTTCGAGGTGGTGCAGTTCAACCCCATTTGTGGATCGGGATTCCCGCCCTCGCGTAAGTCGGAACAAGTTCTTCCCGCCTCAAGGAGGAAAGGACTTGTTCAGAGGCGCCGTAAAAGGATGCAGGGCGGGGTGACGAGCGCTCCTTTTTAGCTCTCCACAATTGTGTAAGTCAGTCGGGGCGGCCGAAGACGGCCACAGAGCAGGTGAAGGAGCCGGGCCGGCCGCCGAGGTTGTGAGTGAGGCCGA
This sequence comes from Dehalococcoidia bacterium, assembly GCA_965203675.1. Lineage (GTDB taxonomy): Bacteria > Chloroflexota > Dehalococcoidia > Lucifugimonadales > UBA3495 > CATOSK01. The sequence goes on from CBDBDE010000002.1 coordinate 1,261,822, forward strand.
GGTCGGCCTTCCGCAACTGCCGGGGGCCGGCCTTGCCCTGGAGCTGCTTGTAGACCTCGTAGACCATTCTGATGCCGCTGGCTCCCACCGGGTGGCCGAAGCACTTTAGCCCTCCGTCGGTGTTCACCGGAAGGCCGCCTTCCAGGGTAAAGGCACCGGCTTCCACGTCCCGGCTTCCGGCGCCACGGCCGCTGAAACCCAGGTCCTCATAGATGATGAGCTCGGTGATGGTGAAACAGTCATGGACCATGGCCAGGTCGATTTCTTCCCGGGGGCTGGTTATGCCGGCTTCCTGGTAGGCGGCCTGGCCGGCGCGGGCTGTCTCCGGGAAGTGGGTGAAGTCCCAATCGCTGCGGAGGACGCCGAAAGCACCCACCGCGAGGCCAAGGGCCTTTACCAGGATGTAGTCTTTCCTCAAGCCCGCTGCGATTTCGGGCGTGGTGATAATGGCAGCGGCGGCACCGTCGCTAACCCCGCAGCAGTCGAAGAGTCCGAGGGGCCAGGCGATCATGGGAGCGTTCACAACCTGTTCCTCAGAGACCTCGCGCTGGAAGTGGGCCTTGGGGTTCAATGAGCCATTGTGGTGGTTCTTGGCGGCTATTTGGGCGAGGGTGCGCTTGCCGTCCTCGTAGGGGATTCCGTACTGGTGGAAGTACCTGGTGGCCGCCATGGCGAACTGGGCCGGCGGCGGAGTGGGAGGAGCAACGTCGGCTCCGGGCGCTTCGGGTATGGCAAGGCCGGAAAATCCGGAGTCCTTCAGTTTCTCCACACCCATCGCCAGGACTATGTCGTAGACGCCGGCGGCCACTGCGTAACAGGCGTTGCGAAGGGCATCGGTGGCGGTTGCGCAAGCGTTCTCGACTCGGGTGATGGGGATGTAGTCCAGCTTGAGGGCCTCGGCCAGGGGCTGCCCGGTGCGGAAGGAACTGACGGTGCCGAGCCAGGCGGCCTGAACGTCGGCAGGATCAATTCCCGCGTCCTCGAAGGCTTCATAGGCGGCCTCGACCATGAGGTCGGAGGCGCCGGCATCCCACCGCTCACCGAACTTGGTACAGCCCATTCCGACGATTGCCACACGATCGCGAATGCCGTTCATCTGAAACCTCCGAAGGTGTTGCCCGTGTTGGATCAGACCCGCCTGGGGATGGCTTTCCAATAGTAGTTGTGAACACCGTTGATGACGCGCAGCTTCCGGAAGCTCATCTCCACCGGCATTCCGACGGCGACCTCGTCCAACTCCCGGTCGGTCATCATGCACAGGAGACGGCCCCCGCCGTCGAAGTCAACCACGGAAACAACCAGAGGGGTGTCCACAGCGCCCGCGATGTAGTCCATGGAGTAAGTGAACACCGTTCCCGGGCAGTCGCTGAGCCGCACGGGCTGGGAGTTGTCCCGCTGCCGGCAGTTGACGCAGACTCTTTGAGCGGGGTACTGGACGTAGCCGCAGTCACAGCACCTGGCCCCGTTGAGGCGAAGATTCTTGTCCGTCTCCCGCCACATGGCGGCTACGGAAGGGGGGTTGGGCTGGGGACGACGGGAGGCGTCATCCATCTCCCAAACATCCCGCCAGCGGGCATAGGTCTCATAGCTATCCAGGACGCGGCCGGAATCGAGGAAGCCGGACACCCCGCAGGTCTGGCAGCGGGCCCCGGTGGTCCTGAAAGACATGACGTCACTCCCGTCGCCGTAGGAAACGACGAGGTGCCGCTGTCCGGCGGCGGCCTGCTCCAACGAACCGGCCAGGAGCATGAGAGGGAAGGCTGCGCCGGTGTTGCCGAGGCGTCCAAACAAGGGTTCTTGGACCTGGTCGGGGCGGAACCCGAGAGCGCGGGCGAGGGCGGAGTGGCGGCGGGCATCGGGCGCATACAGGACCAGCTTGTCGATGTCGGTGACGGTCATTTGATGGCGGCGGTTGAACCCGGCCACCGCCTGCCCAATGATGCGCTCCAGGCCTTCCTCGGTGGCAAAACGGTCCTCCCAGGTGCGGACGAAGGGGTCGTCTGAGGAACGCCAGGCGTCGAGCATATTTTCGGTAAGGGAGTAGGAACACTCCCACTCCGCGAGGACGGCTTCCGAGTCCACGAGGAACGCCGCGGCGCCGTCACCGGAGTTGCGCTCGGTTTCGCCGCGGGGCGGGCCCTGGCGATGGTCAGAGGCGACGACGAGGACGCGACCGGAGGAACCGGCGATAACGGAATCGAGGGCGGTCTTCAGGGCGGCAGTGCCAGCCCGCAGGACATTGGTTACGTCGGCGGTGAAGATGTCGGGACGAAGGTCGAGGGCGGTGGCTACGATGGCCGCGCACTGCTTTTCGGCGTAGGGGGGAGTGGTGCTGGCGAAGACCAGAGCATCCACCGAGTTCCGGTCGATGACGCGGAGGCAATCGACTCCGGCCGCCACCGCCATGGTGACGCTGTCTTCGTCGAAGTTGGCAACGGCCCGCTCCCCGGGGGCATTCCAACCCGACGTGGCGGGCCCCAGCCGGTAGCGTGGAACGTAGGCGCCGTAGGCGGTTATTCCGGGCACAGGCAAACTCCGGCCTGGGGGTTCAGGCCATGCTATCCAAAGGGTAAAGGGGTGTCAAACGAAGAGGTGACGCATGAAACCGGGGGCAGGCGGCGGGTGACCCGGACGGGTGCTGTGGTACAATTGAAGAGCCGGTTTCCGGCGGTGGATACCCTTATGGGTATCCTTCTTGCCATTCAGGCATTGGAGAAATTCCGGCCAGCTACGCTTGGCAAGGGGCGTCGGCGGAGTTCGAGGTTGAGCAAATCCCATGGGGTCCTGATAGCGTTGGTAATCCTGGTGGGGTCTGCGGCGGCCGTGCTGACGGCGCGATTCTGGCTGTCGTGGGACTGGAACGGAGTTACCCAAGCCGATACGCCGCCCGCTCCTCAAGTCATGGATGGCCTGCCCAGCGAATTCGGCCGGGTGGTGGAGGTGTGGGACTACCTGGAAGCAGAGCACGTCGACCGTGAGCTGCTCGATCCAGAGAAGCTCAGCGAAGGAGCGATCAGGGGTATGCTGGAGGCCCTGGAAGACCCCTACGCATCGTTCCTTGACTCGGAGCAGTTCGGGATAGAGACCCAGGACTACAAGGGGTACTTCGAGGGAATTGGAGCGCAGGTGGCAATCCGGGACGGGCAGTTGACCATCATCGCCCCCATGCCGGGGGCTCCGGCGCAAAAAGCGGGGATACTTCCAGGGGATGTCATCCTGGGGATTGACGGAGAAAGCACCCACCACATCACGCTGCTGGAAGCCGTGGCGAAGATCCGGGGGGAGAAGGGGACGAGGGTGGAACTGCTGGTGCTCCACATGAATGAAACGGAGGCGGTCACCATTGTGGTTGAGCGGGGCGTTATCCCATTGACCAGCGTCAGTTTCGAGATGCTGGACAACGGGCTGGGACACCTGATCATTTCCAACTTCTCGGACACGACCAATGACGAGGTAAAGCAAGCGCTGGAGCAGTTTGAGGAAGCTGGGGGAGCCGGCCTGATCGTGGACCTGCGGAACAATCCCGGAGGACTGTTGAAAGCGGTCGTAGACGTTTCTAGCCAGTTCCTGGAGGAAGGGATAGTTGTATACCAGATTGACTCCCAAGGACAGCGCAGAGACTGGAACGTTGAGTCGGGCGGGATTGGCGAAGCGGTCCCGCTGGTGGTGTTGATAAACGGGTTCAGCGCCAGCGCCAGCGAGGTGTTTTCCGGCGCGATGATCGACCATGAGAGGGCCACGGTGGTGGGCACGACCTCCTTCGGCAAGGGGAGCGTCAACACGCTCCGCCCGCTGAGCGACGGATCGGGTATATATTTCAGCATCGCGCGGTGGTACACCCCGAAGGGGACGATGATTGAAGGACAGGGGATCACGCCGAATATCATCGTCGAACCCCCTCTCGAGGCGGAAGGAGACGTTCAATTGCAACGGGCGATTGAGGTGCTGACGGAGCAGGCGGTACGGATTGGCTAGGACGAAGAGGAAAACCGCGAAGGCGGCCACGGGCGGAGACGGCACGATTGCCGTCAATCGGCGGGCGCGTCACGACTACGAGGTCTTGGACAAGTACGAAGCAGGTATGGTCCTGACCGGGACGGAAATCAAGTCGATCCGGGGCGGCAAGGTGGACCTGCGGGACGCGTATGCCCGTTCGGAAGGGGGGGAGATGTGGCTGGTCAACGCGCACATCGCGGCCTACGATCCGGCGAGCGTCAACAACCACGATCCGCGGCGGCCGCGCAAGCTGCTGCTGCACCGGGAGCAGATCGCGGAGTTGAGCGCGGCGGTGGCGCAGAAGGGTCTGACCATCGTGGCCCTGCGGATCTACATCCGAAACCACGTGGCCAAGGTGGAGCTGGGCCTGGCCAGAGGCAAGCGCCAGTACGACAAGCGGCGGGCCATCATTGACCGGGAACTGGACATGGCGGCGCGGCGGGCAGTGCGGAGTTACGGGTAGCGGCGCAGAGCAATACTGCGCCGCGAAATCTTGGATCCCAATATCTGGAGGAAGAATTGATCAGGAGCCTGGGCAACAAGACACCGAAGATAGCGGAAACGGCGTGGGTCAGCGAGTTTGCCTACGTAGTGGGGGACGTGGAGATAGGCGAGTATTCCAGCATCTGGCCAGGGGTGACCATCCGGGGAGACGGAGAGAAAGGCATAGTCATCGGAAATTATGTCAACGCCCAGGAAGGCGCAGTCATCCACGGAAGCGGGTTGGTGGTGGAGGACTACGTGACCATCGGACACGCCGTTGTGGTCCACGGGGATTTCATCGGAGAGGGCTGCCTCCTAGGGAATAACTGCACCTTCCTGCACCGCTCGAGGCTGGGGAAGCATTGCTTGATCGCGGCCAATTCGGTTGTCCTGTCGGGCACGGATGTTCCTGAACGATCCTTCGTCACCGGGATACCGGGGGAGGTGAAACGGCAGGTCAGCGACGCGCAGCTGGAGAATATGAAGCACACTGCATTGAGCCTGGTGGAACACGCCAGGGAGTTCAAGGAAAACGGGTTGTAGACGCGAGAGGATTGGCGAGTGATCGGACGGGGGAGCTTGGAGGCTCCCCCGCGGTCTTTTTCGGACGGCCTTCCTGGCGAGCAGTCAGCCGAGGCGTTGGGCGACGGGAAGGACCCGGTCGGCGAGGTGTTCCATGACTTCCAGAGTGGCTTCGGTGCCGTCCACGCGGAAGTCGTAGGTCAGCTGGTCAATGCCGAGCTCACGGCAGTAGTAGACGTCGTCGATGACCTCCTGGGTGGTGCTGATTACGAGGCCCCCGGTACGAACGGACGCTCCCTCGGTTCCTCCTAAGTCGGTGAAGTGAAGGGAGCGCTTGAGCGAGATGGAGATGCTGTCCGGGTCACGCCCCGCTTCCTCGGTCTGCCGTCGTAAGTAGGGAAGGTTCCCGGCGACGAAGTCCGGGGTCTGGCGGGTAGTGTGCCAGCAGTCCCCGAAGCGGGCGGTGCGGCGCAGGGCGCGGCGGGTGTGGCCGCCGATCCATATCGGTATGCTGGGCTGCTGGACGGGCTTTGGATAGAACTGGATGCCATCTATCCGGTAGAAACGGCCCTGGAAGTTTGGGTCGGGGTCGGTCCACAGGGTCTTGAATATCTGGAGAAACTCGTCGCTCATGGGCCCACGCTCGGCGTAGGGAACTCCGAGGGTATCGAATTCCTTTTCCAGCCAGCCAACCCCGACCCCACAGATCATGCGTCCGTTGGTAAGGACGTCCAAGGAGGCGAACATCTTGGCCTGCACCACCGGGTTGCGGTAGGGGAGGATGATGACGGTGGAGCCCAGCTTGATGGTATCGGTGCAGGCGGCCATGTATCCAAGCATGGTCATGGTTTCCAGGAAGGGCTCGTCGGCCGGGCGGGAAAATGACCCGTCGGCGGTGTATGGGTACTGGTCGGTGCCGCCGGTGGGCAGCACGATGTGGTCTCCCGCGAGGACGGCCTGGAAGCCCAATTGCTCGGCCCGCTGACAGAACCGGCGGATGGCGTCGCCATCAGGGAGCCGAGGGATGCTCAGCGCTATTTCCACAAATCGCTCCTTGGTCAGTTGTAAATCCGGGGTCAGTGGCGAATCCGGGCCAGCTTACCGGCTGCCCGGTGGGGAGTCAATTGGAGACACAGGCGAGTCCCTGGTCCTTGATGTCACGGAGGCGGGCGGGGCCGATTCCCTTGATCCGCACCATGTCGTCGACGGACGAAAATGGCCGGAGGGTTATCAGCTGGGCGGCCCGGGCCGGTCCAATGTGGCGAATCCTGTCCAGTTCCGGGACATCCGCCCGGTTTATGTCCACCTGATCCGGGCGGCAAGAGCCCGCTGGAGAAGGAACGGGCACGGGGGTTGGAGTTGGAGCCGGATTCGGACGGGGCGTGGCAGTTGCAGGCGGCAATGGGGTGGCAGTAGGTTGCGGGGTCGTCGTTGGAGTTGGGGTTGGTGTAGGGGACGGGAAGGGGGTAGGTGTCGCGGTTGGTGAGGGCGTGGGCACCGGAGAAGGAGGAGAGACGGGAGCCGGCGCAGGTGTCGGGATTGGCACCGAGGTTGGGGAAGCGGGCTCGTTTACGGCTTCCAAGCCGGAAGCGCTATCGGGATGGGGTGTTGTAGTCGGGTCCAGTCCGGCGGTGGGAACTGCAGATGGCGAGAGAGCTACGGTGGGTTGCGGTGACGCGGTTGGCGAAAGGACCGGAATCGCCTCTGCCGTGGGAGGCACCGTCGACAGCGGCGAGAATTCCGGTACTGGGGGAGTCATCTGAGACGGCGGTGAGATATCCGGCCGCGCCAACAATCCGGCGAACACTCCAGATGATCCCGGTTGGACTGAGTCGGGGGAGGGAGAAGGAATAACCCGCGCAGTTGGAGGCACTGCGGGGACGTTGAGGACAGATGGCGTAGGTATCGGGGTTAATCCGGGAGCGGAAACGGGGGATGCGCAGGCCGCGGCGGACCCGACAACGAGCCAGCAAACCAGGGTTAGGGTGAATCCATGATTGCGGAAGGAAAGTTTCAAGGCGAAATGCGCTGCGGATGTCCTGGAGTGCCGTACAATTTAGTTGACCGGCGAATAATTCACAACTTAGCGGGTATGTAAGCTCTGAGTTCTTACGCCCACCCTAACTCTCGCCCCTTCCTATTACTCTCGCCCCTTTTGGGGTCAGCCTCTTTTCCCATCAAAAGGGGGAAGAGACATATTCAGAGGCCCCCTGAATTGAAATGCCGCCGCTCGACGGGTGCAGTCGGGGTGTTCTACTTTCCCGGGCTTCCGCCGGCAAATTTGCCAACGTTGGGCTGAGTGCTATAATTGCGCCAATTGGCCGTTAACCCCGGCCATGATCCGCTTAAAACCCTCGTACAATACTTCAGGAGGAGGTCAATCGTGGAAAAAGGCGAAACTGTTATCGATGCCGGCGCAGTCAGCATAGCCATGAGCTATCGCAAGGAACTCATGCCCGACCAGGGCTTGATGATCCAGGTCTACGGTGACGTGGACGGGAAGGATACCGAGATCCTGCGCTTCGACTGCTTTGACCAGGACCCCCATTACCATTACGGCCCCGAGAACCACAACATCCGGCTGCACATGGACAAGACCACGGTCCGAAACCCGGTGGGCTGGACGCTTCGGAACATCAGGGAGAACCTGCCGGCGATGGTGAGCCGGGCGGGGTACGAAGACCTGTCGGGGCAGGTCGAGGCGTCGCCCATTTCCAGCGAGGTTATGAGCGAGGTCGAAGAGACAGCCCGCAACCTGGCCCGGAACGAACGCCGCACGGTCCATCACAAGCTGGAGCGGTTGCTGGACGGCGACATGATCCATTGCGGAAACATCCGGTTCGGACTGGAGTTCCGGGAACTGGCCAACGACCGGGGTCTGGCGATCCACGTTCTGTCCGACGTGGCAGACCAGGAAGTCGAACTGCTGGCCTTCGACTGCTTCGAGGTCGGCCCCCACTACCACTACGGGCCCCGCAACCAAGACGTCCGGATTTACTGGGACACGACCACGTCCGGCGACACGCTGGCTTGGACCCTGGACCAGTTCAAGACCGGCAACATCAAGTCCATGATAGACCGGGCGGGATACCCATCCATCGCCAACGGGGTGGACGAGGGCCTGTTGCAGGAGTTGATGCCCAAGATCGAGGCGCGGTCCTGGGAACTGGTGGAGTCCAACAAGAAGTAAGTCCTTCCTCCGTTTGCCAAGGAGAGACCGGGACGGGGGCACCCCCGTCCCGGTTTTTTGTCAAGCGAGGACTGCGGGGAGTTACATCATGGTGTATCCGCCGCTGACGCTGAGGGTCTGGCCGGTTATAAAGCTGGCAGCATCAGAGGCGAGGAATACGACAGCGTTGGCGATCTCTGTGGCGGTGCCCATGCGCATGAGTGGATAGCTTCGCTCCACGCGCTCGATGACGTCATCGGTGAAGATTTCCCTCATCTGGTTCCACATGCTCTCGGGGCTAATGCTCTCGTACCGGGGAGGAACGACAAGGCCGGGACAAACGACGTTGAACCGTATCCCGTACCGGCCGTTTTCCCGGGCCACCGATTTGCTGAGGGCGATTACGCCGGCCTTGCAGGCGGAGTAGACCGCTTCCCTGAACTCGCCCATCCTGCCCGCGTCAGAACTGATGCTGACCACGGAACCGCCGCCGCGTTCAACCATGTGGGGCAGGACAGCGTGGAGGCAGTTGACCGCTCCCCACAAGTTGACCTGCACTTCCTTCTCGTGCTCTTCCCTGGGTTTCTCGAGGAAGAGGCGGTCTATGGTCCAGCCGACGTTGTTGACCAAGACGTCCACTCCGCCCAGGACCTCTATTGCCTGACCGGCCATCGCCTCCGCCTGTTCCAGGCTGGTGACGTCGGTCGGGATGACGTGGACCCGCGCATCAGGATGCCTGGCCCGGACTTCGTCCGCGACCCGTTCTCCCTGTTCAGGCGCCAACTCGGCGATGACCAAGTTGGAGCCCTCATCGGAAAAGGCGTGGACGATAGCCCGACCAATGTTGGATCCCCCGCCGGTTACGATTACGTTTTTTCCTTGAAGGCCAAGCTCCATGAATGAATCTGCTCCTGCCGGTTGGAAAAAATACTTGGAGGCTGGAAAGCTAGGCAAGGCGGGGAGAAGCCTTGCCGGCGCTCAGGATGGGTTGATTGCCGTGGCGCCGGGCTATCCCATCCGATGGGTTTTCGGCACTCCCCCGAAGCGGAGGCGGCAAAGTCCCTTCAGGTCCTCGGCAGCCGTCCCGATGATGCGGACAGTACTGCCCGGGTCGTCGTCCCACTTGACCGGGACAGACTTGATGCGATATCGGTTCCTGGCGGCGATTATCAGGAGTTCGGTATCGAAGAACCAGTTGTTGTTTTCCACCAGCGGGACAATGGCATGGGCCGCCTGACGGGTGAGCGCCTTGAACCCGCACTGGGCATCCGGAAAGGGAGTGAAGAACATTCCCCTAATCAACAGGTTGTAGGAGCGTGATATGAACTCCCGCTTGAGGCCCCGGGTGACGCGGGACTGGCGACTGAGGCGGCTGCCAACCGCAACGTCATAACCCGAGTCCAGTGCATCCAGCAGCTCGGGGAAGTGGACCAGGTCGGTGGAAAGGTCCACATCCATGTAACTTACAATGCCGGCGTCGCTGGAGAGCCACGCAGTCCGTAAGGCGCGGCCACGGCCTTTCTGGGGGAGGTACAGGTAGGAGACGGCAGAATGCTCTTCGCACAGCCGCTCTGCGACTTCCCTGGTACCGTCAGAGGATGCGTTGTCGGCAATGGTCACCCGCCAGGGGCGTTCCAAGTTGGCGTGGAGAAAAGCGGTCAGCCGGGAGATACAGACGGGAAGGTCCTGCTCTTCATTGTAGACGGGAATGGTTATGTCAACGGCCTGGGTCATGCGGTTCAAGACGCGGGAAAGCACCGGCCGGGGGGCCAACGCGGCGGGTTGTCAGGGTTTGGCGACAAAGCGCTGCTATCCTGGCCTCAGTGCCGGAAGTGCCTGACTCCTGTGAACACCATTGCAAGGTTGTGCTGGTCGGCGGCGGCGATGACCTCATCGTCCCGAATGGACCCGCCGGGCTGGACTATGGCGGTGACGCCTGCCTCGGCAGCCAGTTCAATGTTGTCAGGGAAGGGGAAGAAGGCGTCAGAGGCCAGCACGCTTCCCCTGGACCGATCCCCAGCAGCCCGCTGGGCCAGGTGGACGCTCACGACGCGGTTGGGCTGGCCAGCGCCCATTCCGACCAGGGTCTTGTCCTTTGCGAGAACTATGGCGTTGGACTTGACATGCTTGGCAGCGGTCCAAGCGAAGGCCAGGTCTTGCAACTCGGCCGGGGTCGGACCCCGCTGGGTGACGGTCTTCCATTCCGATGGGTCTTCGTCGAGGGTGTCGTGGGCTTGAACGAGCATACCGCCGGTGAGGGGACGCACGTCATAAGGCCGAGGATCGCCGGAGGAGCCGGCCTGTCCCACGGAAAGGACCCGGAGGTTGCGCTTCCGCTGCAGGATCTCCAGCGCTTCGGGTTCATAGCCGGGCGCCACGACGACCTCGTAGAATACCGGTCCCATCGCTTCGGCCGCTGCGGGGGTTACGGTGCGATTGAACCCGACGATTCCTCCGAAGGCGGAAACCGTGTCTCCTTCATAGGCTTTGAGATACGCTTCTTTCAGGTCCTGGTCGGTGGCGAGTCCGCAGGGGTTGGCGTGCTTGATGACGACGGCGGAAGGGCCAGCGAAATCGCTGACAGTGCGCCAGGCGGCGTCGGCGTCCATCAGATTATTGAAGGACAGCTCCCTTCCGTGAAGCTGGGTGGCGGTGGCGATGCCGCAGGAGGCCATCCCGGAGACGGTGTAGAGGGCGCCGGGCTGGTGGGGATTTTCGCCGTAGCGCAGGCCGGAGAGCTTAGAGAGACCGACCGGGTAGTTTTCCGGGAGGTCCCCGGCCTGGGAAGTTGCGGAGAGGTAGGCGGAAACGGCTGCGTCGTAGACCGCGACGTGCTGGAAGGCCTTGGTGGCCAAGCCGCGGCGGTCTTCCAGGGTAAGGTCTCCCGATCCGAGTTTTTCGGCGACCCAGCCGTAGTCCATGGGGTCCACCAACACTGCCACGGAAGCGAAATTCTTGGCGGCGGCCCGCAGCATGGTGGGACCGCCGATGTCGATGTTTTCCAAGGCTTCTTCCAGGGTGACACCGGCCCGGCTGATGGTATCGACGAAGGGGTACAGATTGCAGGCGACGAGGTCCACAGAAGCGATGTTGTGTTCCTCAAGCTGGGCCAAGTGGTCCGGGAGGTCGCGACGGGCCAGGATACCCCCGTAGATGACCGGATGCAGCGTCTTGACCCGCCCGTCCAGGATTTCCGGGGAGCCGGTGACGTCGGATACCTGCCGCACGGGCAACCCGCCATCGTTGGCGAGGATGTTGAAGGTGCCGCCGGTGCTGACGAGTTCGTAACCGGCCTGGGTCAGCTGGCGGCCGAATTCGACCACTCCGGTCTTGTCGTATACGCTGATTAACGCTTGCAATGTGATGCCCCAATCGGTTGGTTTGGAGGGATCCCAGAAGCAAAAGAGCCCTGGACTAGACGAAATTGACCTGGGGGCCGGCGGTGCGCCTTATTATGGAGCCGACTACCTGGGTGTCCGGGACCGTGTCCAGAATGGTCGCCACCGTTTCCTGATCGCACACGGCGACCATTCCAAGACCCATGTTGAAGACCCGGAACATCTCGGAGTCGGAAACCTGGCCCCGGGCATGGATGGCCGTAAAGATGGGCGGGACACTCCATGAACCGAGGTTGAATTCCGCGGCCAGGTTGTCCGGCAGGATGGACGGAACCTTTCCCGGAAGCCCGCCGCCGGTAACGTGGGCCAGTCCCTTGAGCAATGGGAGAACGGGTTCCAGCAAGGGGTGGTAGCAGCGATGGCGGATGAGGAGTTCCTCGCCGAGCTGCCGCTGCAAGCCGGGAATCTCATCGAACAGTACCGACGGGTTGTCGTCGATGTTGAAGACCCGGCGCACCAGAGAAAATCCGTTGGTGTGGACTCCGCTGGAAGGGAACCCCAAGATGCAATCGCCCTCGCGGATGGAGTCTGGGCGAAGCAGGGACTGGTTCTCGGCGACGCCGACGACGAATCCGGCGAGGTCAAAGTCACCGCCGGAATAGAGGCCGGGCATCTGGGCGGTCTCCCCGCCTATCAACGCGCATCCCACTTCCTTGCACCCCCAGACGATGCCCCGCATGAGAGTTTCCATGCGCTGCTCATCCAAGTCGCTGAAGGAAACGTAGTCGAGGAAGAAGAGGGGCCTGGCGCCCTTGGTGAGAATGTCATTTACGTTGAGGGACACAAGGTCCTGGCCCACCGACTCGAAATGCCCCAGCAGGGCCGCAATCTTGAGCTTGGTGCCGACGCCGTCGGCACTGGCAACGAGCACCGGATCCCGGTACCCGGAAAGGCGGAACAGTCCCGCGAAACCGCCAGCGGAGTCCATGACCTCAGGCCCGTGGGTCATGGCGGAAAAGGCCTTGACCCGCTCCTTGAACCCCTCCATTTCATCGAGGTGAACGCCGGAAGCCAGGTAGGTGTTGCCGGACAAGGGAAGCTCCTGAGGGCGAGGGATGGGGCAGGTGAACTCTACAAGATTATCGGAAGAGGGCCGGGATGACAACCGGAATGGGCCGGTCGGTCACGCCCTTTCCAAGGAAAACTTGCCCAGCTCCAGCTGGACCGGCACGGGGTATTTGCCGGTAAAGCAGGCGGAACAAAACCCACCGTGATTGCCGCCGACGACCTGCAACAGTCCTGTGACGCTGAGATAGCCCAGGGAATCGGCACCGGTCGTTTCCCTGATTTGGGGTATGGTCTTATTGGCAGCGATCAATTCGTCCCGGGTGGCCATGTCCACTCCCATGTAGCACGGGTGCTTGATGGGTGGAGCGCAGACCCGCATGTGGATTTCGGCGGCGCCGGCTTTGCGGAGTAGTCCAACGACGTGCGGTGTCGTAGTGCCGCGGACAATGCTGTCGTCGACGACAACCAATTTCTTCCCGCGAATTACCTGGGACAGAGGGTTGAATTTTTGTCGCACTCCCAATTCACGCAGGTGCTGCTCCGGTTCTATGAAGGTCCGGCCGACGTAGCGGTTCTTGATCAATCCGTCGCTGTAAGGGATACCAGACTGATGGGCGTACCCGACGGCGGCGGCGGTGGATGAGTCAGGGACTCCGATGACCAGGTCGGCTTCCACCGGGTGTTCCCGGGCCAACTGGGCACCCATGTCCTGCCTGATGGAGTAAACCAGGTTGTCGTCCATCACGCTGTCCGGGCGGGCGAAGTAGATCAACTCGAACACGCACAGAGCGCGATCCCCAGTTGCCCCCGCCCAACGCCGGGAGCGCATCCCGCGCCGGTCTATGACTACAGCCTCTCCGGGTTTGATCTCGCGGACCCGGTCCGCTCCCAAGTGTTCAGTGGCGCAAGTCTCGGAGGCAACCACCCAGCCGCCGTGGAGATTTCCAACGCAGAGGGGGCGAATGCCCAAGGGGTCGCGCACGGCAATTATCGTATCGATGGTGAGGGCGGTGAAGGAAAAGGCCCCTTTGAGGACGCCCATGCAGTAGAAGGCCCGGTCCTCCCAGGTTTGCCCGGGTGCATTGGCCAGGAGGTGGGCTATCAGCTCGGAATCGGTGGTAGTCGAGAAGGAGCAGTCCCACCGCTCCTCGATATGACGCTTGACCTCGGCGGTGTTGATAATGTTGCCGTTGTGGGCAAGCGCGAGCCTTCCGTGCTGGCCGTCGACAATGATGGGTTGGGCGTTGGCAAGGCGACTGCTGCCGGTGGTGGAGTAGCGAGTGTGCCCGATGGCCAACTCGCCAACGAGAGGGGCGACATCTTCCCGGCGGAAGGCTTGGGTGACCAAGCCCATATCAGCGTGGAACCGAATCCGGCGGTGGTCGGAAGCCGCGATGCCAGCGCTTTCCTGGCCGCGGTGCTGAAGAGCAAATAGCCCAAAGAAGGCGAACTGGCTGGCGTCATCCCCGGGTGTGTAAACACCCACCACACCACATTCTTCCCTGGGGTGGTCGAAGGGGATCCCGGGTTTGGACAATCCACGCCCGCAATTCACGGGCCTATTCTAAGGCCAACCATTGGAGTGGTCAACGGCGACCTGACCATGCGGTTGGCGTGGTCCGCTACGGAATTGCCGGGTTCCATACCCCGAAGAGCGGGAAGGTTATCCGCCGGGCTAGCGCTTGGGAATAATGCTGACTTTCCGTTCGTCCCCGAATCCCACGCTCTCAGTGCTTACCGCATTGTGGTTGGCCAGGCTGAGGTGAACGACCCGGCGGTCGGCGGCGGACATGGGCTCGAGGGTGATGCTGTGGCCAGTCTGCGCTACCCGGGCGGCGACCTTGCCGGCCATATCTCTCAGGGAGGCTTCCCGGCGCTGGCGGTAGTGTTCAACGTCCAATGCCACCCGGACGTCGTCACCCAGCTGCTTGCGGGTAATCATGTTGACCAGGAACTGGAGGGACTGGAGGGTCTGACCACGCCGCCCGATAAGGAGGCCCGAATCTTCGCCGGACAAGTCAATGATGGGCCCTCCCACGTCCGGGTCGTGGGCTGACCGGAGGGTGCTGACGACGCTGACGCCGGCGTGGTCCAGGATGCGGTTGACGGTTGCAATGGCGACGTTGGCGGCAGTGACCGAGGCGCCGGTTTCCGAAGCGCCAGTTTCTGAAATCCGGGCTACTCTAACCCGGGCCATTTCGGCACCCAGACCGAGGAAACCGGACTTTCCCCTACTTAGTATTTCTACCTCGACCTCGCTGCGGTCGACGCCGAGTTCTTTCAGAGCCAGTTCTTCGGCTTCTTCTACGGTTCGTGCGGTTCGTACGACTGATTCCATCATCAATTACCTCGTCGGAAGTCGTATCGGCGCTACCACCGCCCCTAGGCGCAGGGGCCGGAGCGGGTGCAGCCTTGGGAAACAGCGGGAACAGGGGTCCCCAACCGGTAATGAAATACTGGATGGAAATTCCGATGATGTTGGAGACTATCCAGTAGAGGGGCAATCCGCTGGGCCAGCCCAGGGAGAACACGCCCAGGAACAGGGGAATCATCCACTGCATCATGTTTTGACTGGACTGCTGCCGCGGGTCCAGGGAGGGGGTCATGGTCATCTTCTGCTGGATCCAGGTGGAGACGGCGACCAGCACGGGAAGGACGAAATTCGTTGGGTCCGGCTCGGCGAGGTTCATGCCGAGGAACCGATTGTTCAGCGGGGCCGCTTCGTAGATGGAAACGAATGTTATCCACGGGTACAGCTTGTCGGCCAGCCCAACCAGATCGTCGGGATTGACGAACAGGGTCTGAATCAGAACGCGGAACAGCCCGATGAGGATGGGCATCTGGATGACCAGAGGGCCAAGGCAGCCAATGGGGTTGACGCCCGCCTCCCGGTACATCTTCATGGTCTCCTGGGAAACCCTTGCCCGGTCGCCGCCGTAGCGGTCCTGGACCTCCTTCATGCGCGGCTGCAGTTCGCTCATGGCCCGCATCTGGCGAATCTGCTTGAGAGTCAGCGGCATGGTCAACAGCCGCACCAGGACGGTGAACATGATGATGGCGATGCCCATGCTGTTGAAAAAGATCACGTACAACACCAACAGGGTGTTGAGCATGGGCCGGATGATAATCTCCGTCCAAAGGGTAAAGATTATTTCCAAGGAATCTCCATCTTCCGGAAGGAGCGGTGGGCTAACTGCAAGGCCTGTCCTCCTCGGTGTCGTAACACCAGACCAACACCTGGGCCGTCTTTACCTGGATCCGCCGGACGGTGCCGTCCTGGGCGCCGACGTAGATGGACTCCCTCTGGTCGTCGGCGCCAGCCTGGATGCCCGTCTGACTAAGGGCGTCCTCGTCCACCGGAAGGGCGAAAATGGGCGCTTTTATCTCCGCAGGATCAACCGAAAGGGTGGAGATTTCCCGGGCAGTCCCTAGTTCGCCGGGGTTGGTGTTGAGGAGGCTTATTTTTCCCTTGCGGGAAGCCACTACCAACCCGCTGGGGAGCAGGGTGGGGGTGGAAACGATGGGCGCGCCTGTATCGTGCTCCCACATAAGGTTGCCGGCCCGGTCCAGACCGTAGACCTTCCCATCCATAGACGCGGCGAATATCGAGCTATGGCTGGCGACAGCCCCAGCCCAGTACCAGTTGCGCGACCCTTCGAATGTCCATTGAACGAAGCCGTCGTCCGCGTCCAGGGCGTACAGCTTCCGGTCGAAAGAGCCAATCAACACCATTCCACGGGACACCAGCGGTTGGGCCAGGACGGTGCCGCCGGTGGTGAAGCGCCATCGCTCGGCGCCGGTTTCAGCGTCGACGGCGTAGACGTTGTGATCGTGGGAGCCGAAGAAGACCCTCCCATTGGCGATGACCGGAGTCGACCAAATCTTGTCTTCAGCGGTGAAGCGCCAACGCTCCTCGCCGGTGCGGGAATTCAGGCCGTACAGGTTACCGTCCTCTGAACCAACGACCACCAGCCCGCGGTTTTCATCCAGGGCGGGGCCGGCGACCAACGGAATCGGCTCCGGGCCATCGCCGAGGGCTTTCACCCATCCCCCTTCACTAAGGGAGCCGGAGTCTTTGTCCAGGGCGTACAGGGAGCCGTCGATCCCGCTTATGTAAACGAACTCCCGCCCAACCGCGGGGGGATTGTAGACGCCGATGACCTGTTCCTCTCCCCCGGTCGAAGTCCATTGGACCCGGACGTCGCCGAAGCCCCCGTCGGCCAGGGCCTTGATCTGGCCCTGTTGGGTCGCTACGTAGACCATCCCCTGGCTGGCGACAGCGGGAGACCAACCCCTGGTGGAGGAGCCCAGGTCCGGCGTGCATCCGGTTAGCGCCGCGATCCCAATGAAGGCGAGCCACAGCCGGGCCAGCCTCCCTGCCAGGACAGGAAGTCGTCCGGAAGAAGAGGCTGAGGTTTCGGTTTGTTGTATCTTGTCGGGGCTGGCGCTGGTAGAGTTCAGGACAAAAAGGGACAAAACTGCCGTCTTATGTTTAAGGTACGGGATCGTATCCCTGGCTTCCCCAGGGGGTGCATCGGGCCAGGCGTTTTACGGTGAGCCACCCCCCCTTGACGAACCCGTGCTGCCCCAGAGCCTGCCGGCTGTAGTCGGAACAAGTAGGAGTATAACGGCAAGACGATGGCAGATAGGGCGAAATGGCCTTCTGGTAAAACCCAATGGTCAGGATTGCGAACCGGGTCATTTGGAGTGGGTCTCTCTCTGCACTGGGCCGCCGCCCGGGCCGGCGGTCAACCTAGTGCGCCGCAACAAATTCGCGGCAGCCCGTTCAAGCTGGGAATAGCCGCTTTGCTCGGCACCCCGGCGGGCTATGAAAACGGCGTCCCACCCGGCGACAGTCGGAGCCTGGCGCACAATGTCCTTCAATCTGCGTCGGATCCGGTTGCGGACGACGGCGTTGCCGAGGCGTTTGCTCACCATGAATCCGTAGCGGTTGTGCGGAAGACCGTTGGCGAGAACTCGCAACACCAGGATTCTGTTGGCCACGCTGCGGCCCTCCTGGTGGATTTGCGAAAACCGGCGGTCTCCGGTGAGGCGGAACCTTTGCTGCATCGCGAATAACTAGGAAAGCTAGACGGTCAACCGATGGCGGCCTTTGAAGCGGCGCCGACGCAGCACCTCACGGCCATCGGATGTCCGGGAGCGGGCGCGAAATCCGTGAACGCGGGCCCGCCGACGTTTCTTGGGTTGGTAGGTGCGTTTTGGCATGACAAAGACAAACTCCAGCACTGCCAATTATATTGGGGCGGGACGAAAACCGTCAAGGAAGGTTGACGTTCTCAGCGGCCAAGGCAGGGCAAGCGATGTGCCGACGGTTGCATCGCCCAACCAGGGAGCAGGGAAGGAATGGCGCGCTTGGGGAGAATCGAACGTTGCCCAAAGCGGCCAAAAATAGGGCCGTCAAAAGTGGTAACGAAGGCGGGAAAAGGCCATTTTATGCGTAAAATTGACCCATCTGGCGCGCTTGGCGAGATTCGAACTCACGACCTCTGCCTCCGCAGGGCAGCGCTCTATCCGCTGAGCTACAAGCGCGTGTCTGACAACTGTGGCGTGGCTGCAGTCGAGGCTGCCGTCCCGATCGGGACAAGGAAAACCACACCGGTCACATCCGCCGGTCCGGCAACGTGGGGCGGCAGAGGCGGACTCTGAATAAAGGATAACAACGTTGATTCTGATTGACAAGCTGGACTGGGTTGCCATTGAACGGTCGGACGGTAGCAATCCCCGCTGCGACGAGTTGCTTCGCACCAAGCGGCGGTCATTCCGGCTGTTCACCATGACCACTTACCTGGAAACAGATAGTAAGCTACTCTCAACTCGGAGGAACCCTCTCCCGCCATTTGGGGTAGAATGCCGGAGTTGTGAGAACGCCGGTGTCGCGGCACTTCCTTGCAGAGCCGGGGAGATACCGCGACGGAGATACCGCGACCGGTTTTTGACAGCGGGAAAAAGGGGTCACCTGTGGACATATACCACGACCTGTTAGCCATCGGGCTGCTGCTGGCCTTTGCCAAGTTGCTTGAAGGGGTATTCAAGCGTTTCGGCCTGAACGCGATCATCGCTTACGCCACTGCTGGAGTGATCCTCGGCCCGGTGAGCGGCGTAGTTGAAACCAGCAACAGCACACAATTGCTGCTCAGTCTGGGGATATTCGTTTTTTTCTTCCTGATTGGATTGGACGAGCTGGACATCGGCGGATTCCTGCGTGCGATTCGGGGAAAGCTGGTTGTGGCGGCGGTGTTGTCGCTGACGGTTTCTATGCTGGCAGCGCTGGCAGTTACTTCCGATGTAATCTTCGACCTGCAACTGGGCCTCGGCTTTACCGAGGCCCTGGCCCTGGCCGGCGTGCTCTCCCTTTCCAGCCTGGGTGTGGTAGCCAAGGTCCTGATGGATGAGGGGCGCCTCCGGGAGCCGGTAGGGATACAGATCTTTACCGCCGTGGTCATCGCCGAAGTGCTTGCTTTATTCGTGGTCGGGTTCGGAATCAGCGACCACCTCTTTGGTGGCGCTCACGAGTTCGATTGGCTTGATGTCGTCGTCATCATTGGCCAGATCATTGGCTTCACCATAATCACCTGGTTCATTTGCAACAAGATTATGCCGTGGGTGCTGGTCCAGCTGCATAGATTCATCCACGTCCCGCAATTGTCATACGGAATGTCGCTGGGCACCTTGTTCCTGGTGGTAGTGGGGGCGGAGACGGTTGGGCTGCATGGATCGATTGGAGCCCTGCTTTTTGGAGCAGCCTTGTCCAGTTTGCCCTACCAGGTACGCCACGATCTGATGCCAGGGATGAAGAGCACCGCCGAAGGGTTGTTCGTACCTCTTTTCTTCGCCTCGGCGGGGCTGAACCTGAGCCTGGACTTTCTGGACCTGCCGATTGGCACCATTCTTGGGCTGACGCTGGTGCCGCTGGCGGGCAAATTCGTTGGGGCGTTCCTGGGGGCGTTCGTGACCCGGATGGAGGAGCCCCTTGCTATTGCAGCCGGGTTGATGGCCAAGGGAGTGGCGGAAATCGCCCTGCTGCTGGTCCTGCTTGGAACCGGAGCCATCGGGACGGGCGTTTTTTCGCTGCTGGTCCTGGCCATGTTCGGCTACATTCTGCTGACACCCTTCGGCATCACATGGGCGATCAGGAGGGTCAAGCCCGTAGAGGAGGCGGCGGACCGGGAGCGGCTGCCGCTGGCGCTGGACCGGTTTGTCCTGGAAGGGGTCAAGGTCAAGGACATTCTGGACGGGTCCAGGCAGCACCCGGAGCCATCCATCACGGTCCGATTGTTCGTGGAGACCTGGATCTCGTCGGAGCAGCACGACTATGTGGTCGTGGAAGGGACAAAGTTACAGGGGATCGTGTCGTTGGGAATGCTCCGGTATCTCCCGAGGAGTCAGTGGAGCAGCACCCGCATTGGCGAAATCCTCCGCCATGTGACCCCGGAGGCTTCCCCGGAAGACCTGGTCGAAGATGTGCTGCAACGGATGATCGACTCGGGCTTGACCGCGCTTCCCGTGGTAGACCCGAACACCCAGAGGTTCATGGGGTCAATCACCAGCTATGAGGCGCTGGCCATGATCGTTGAATCGGCTACCGGCCGGGGTTTCTCGCCGGCGTGATAACCGGTTGGGCCTGGGAAATTCGTTTGGGGCAGGGGGGGCGGAATGTGGTGCCGAGGGAGGGATTTGAACCCACACGTCCATAAGGACACTGCGCCCTGAACGCAGCGCGTCTGCCGTTTCGCCACCTCGGCTAATTGAACTTGTTAAATCCGGTGCCGCTGGGGCATCGATGGTGGGCGATGGAGGATTTGAACCTCCGACCTCCTCGGTGTGAACGAGGCGCTCTAACCGCTGAGCTAACCGCCCGACGGGGATTGAACGCGCCCAATTATAGGGAGACCCCACAAACGGCGCAACCCTGCCAACGGAGGGATGGGAGGGGGTAATCCTTTCGCAGATCAAAAGTTTTCAAAGCGGGCTATGTGCACCATGGATCAGCACCAACGAGTTGGTGTTTTCCATGGGGACAACCCCGATAACAGTACGATTGCAAAGTTCCCTGGCCCCTGGTTGGGAGAGGGGGATAGCTTCAAACAGCGAGAGCGTCACCCCCATCCTAGCCTTCCCCCGTCAAGGGGGAAGGGAGTTTTGAGATAGGTTTCTTATTCCTCGTTGACCCGGTAGACCCGGACGGCGGTGTCGTGGAACATGGCCGCCCGCTCGGACTGGGAATATCCCTGGGACAACCGCTTAAAGGCGTTGTACATCACGTTGTACGAGTAAGAGACCTTGTCCACGGGGAAGTTGCTCTCGAACATGCACCGCTCCGGGCCAAACTGCTCGATGCAGTAGTCCACGAAGGGAGCCATGGAACCGGCCAGTTCCTCCGACCCAATGGGGATGTCCCGCTCGTGCCAGTCGAACCCGGTGCGCGGCATGCCGATTCCGCCCAGCTTCATGTTGACATTGGGGCACTCCGCCGCGGCTGCGATACCGCTGCGCCAGGTGGCCAGGACTTCGTCGTCCCGGTTCCCATAGGGGCCGACGCGGAGCAGTCCACCGATATGGTTGAGGATGATGGTCAAGTCCGGGACCGCCCTGGCGAAGTCCGCCAGCTCCGGCAGTTGGGGGAAATACATCCATGCTTCCAGGGAAAGCCCCATTCCGGAAAGGACTTGGGCCCCTTCCCTGAAGTTGGCCGAAGCGAGTTGCCCGGGCATGTTGTGGGCCGCCGTGTTTTCGACTTCGGGATGGGGGTCCCAAGTCACCGAGTGACGGATTCCCCGGAATCGGTTGGGACTGGCCGCCTGCAGGGCCTCCAGCACGGGCCGGACACCGGACCCGAGGTTCAGATTGGCGTGGCCGACAATGGATGCGGCGGGCCGGGCGGACCCGTAGACTCCGCTGGCGCCGGCAGCGGCCAATCCCTGCACGAACTCCACCTCTCCGACCGGCTGCATTTCTTCCGGTCCTTCGGCCCGGTACATGGAGCGGGCCTCGACGAACACGGTTGACGTGACGTTGTGCCCGGAACCTATGTCGTCCAGCAGTTCGTGAAGAAGGTATCGCTGGTAGGGCAGGCGCTGCGGCCGCAAGTCCCAGAAATGGTGGTGCGGGTCGCAGATGGGGAGGCCGGGTTCCAGGGCGTCCTCTTGGGTCAAGGCAAGCCAGTCGTTACCTCCAAAGGGCATATCTGAACCTCCGATTCCAGAATAATATGGGCCCCGCGGCAAAGCAGGAGAGAACACAGGCAACCCGGTTCGCGGCGTTGGAGCAGCCCAATAATATCACAGCCTTCCCGGCGGGCGAGGCAGGGGGATTGGCCGGGGCCGGCGATTGCACTGGGCGCCCGTTGACTGCCCCGATTGGGGCAAGGATAATTGCAGCGGTGTCCGGGGGCGCAACTCAGTTCCCTTGTCCTCCCTGTGCCGACCAGGAACAGGGCTTCGTATTGGGCGGTTAGCTCAGATGGTTAGAGCGCCTGCTTTACACGCAGGAGGCCGGAGGTTCGAGTCCTCCACTGCCCACCACTTTTTCCAGAGATAGGGTAATGATGGGCGATGATGATAGAATCGGCCTAGGCAGGTGTATGAGTGAATTGCTGTCTCTCTTGATTAAAGTGACAGCTACCAATTAGGAAAGGTCATGGGACCAAAGATTCTGCTAATCGGCATTGGAGTATTTCTAGGCGGTGTTGCAATTTTTGTAACTGGCAATACTATGTTCCACCCCGAACAAATACCATGCCGAGGGTTTAGTTTTGGTAGTCCTTGTTATGAAGAGTGGGGGGTGATAGAGGGATCGGTAGTGGTTATCGGAGGTTGCGCAGCTTTGCTAGGTCCGGTTGTCGCCGTAATTGGCCTGATCATGTGGTTGCGGGGCCTCGTTCGCCGCTAGGGTCCACGGAGAGGGGAATCCTTCGTTCGGCCTATCACCGCCTCGAACTTGATATTAGACAGCACCGATCCTTAATAGAGCCACCCCACTGAAAAGTTCACAGTTCAGCACGCTCATTCCCACCAAACCGGCCTTCTCACATCTGAACCTCCCAGCGGAAAGTTCGCAATACGGTACGCTTAGGCCCACCACTGTTTTCGGCCATGCCGTACTGAATTCATAACCCTCACGGAGCTATATGCTACTCGGAGAACCCGAGGTGCGCGCTAATGATTGATGAAATCAACAAGGGCCGCATCGTGTTCCTGTCCGTATTCCAGCGGCCCCCCGCTTCTCTGCTCTTGGTGGTCCTGCTTCCGCTAGCCGTGACCGCCTGCGGGGCCCCAACCGCACCTGACACGCCTGCCAATCAGCGTTATTGGCACGATGTGGGCGAGTTCGTAGTGCTCCACTGGGACCCCTCGCCTGGGGCGGAATACTATAAGATCTATTATGGCGATTGCTCGGAAGAGTACCCCTGCACATTGCTTGGCGAAAGCCGTTCCACCACCGCTGCCGCAGTCATCAGCGAGTCTTTATACCGTGACTGTACCCCGGAGAACCCTTGCTATACCTATGGTCGAGATCAAGAAGGAACCCCCTCCACCAACGCTGCCGCCTTCGACCACAACTTGTACGTGGTCGCCTGCGATGGCTCCGCCTGCTCCAATGACATGGCGCACAGTGACTGCAACCCCCGCGGGGAGTATTCCGGAGTGAGTTGCCCTTGGATTTCCCCGAACGATACCGCCAGCCCTGCCCAACGCCTCATGACCCCTGATGGCACAACTCCAGCCACTCCCACAGAACTTAAGGGAAAGAAAATCACACTTAGCAACAATCCAGATGACGCAGCGGTTACTTGGCATGAGGTAGATGGAGCGACCTCGTATGAGGTGTGGATAGGCTCAGGCCCATCTTCCGAGTTCCGTCTTGGACAAGAGGTGAGAGGCTTTGGGTTGTACCGCGACAACGGCTATGAGGACGCCTGGAACGACTACGTTTCCGCACATACGCCGGTCAACCGGGGCGCATGGGGCGAATACTCCACTACCAGTTGGCAGGTCAGGGCATGCAACATGGCTGGTTGCTCCTCGTTTTCGGACATTGTTACCCTAGAGTAAGTAGCTTCTGGCCGTGAAGAGTCAGATGCTCGGCGTAGCCGAGGTAGCCAGGGCAATCCCGCGCAATCGGGGCAACGAACCCCTGCATCATGTACAGGTGGCCTCTTGATCCACAAATTGTTTGACTACTTGATTGACAACACAGGTCCAGGATGCGGCGAGGCGGCATTGTTGTTCATTGTGATCGCTGTCGTGCTTCTCGGTGCCGCTGCCTATTGGCTCATTACCGGGGAGGTTTTGTTTGGGGGCGATGATGACGATTCGCCAAAGAAGTTCACTTCAGTCAGCGCGGGGGCGTCTCACACCTGTGGGGTGAAAACGGACGGCGCCGTCGCTTGTGGAGGTGCTGCCGAATATGGCCTAGCCACGCCGCCTGCCGGCCAGTTCCTTTCAGTTAGCGCAGGAATCCTCCACACCTGCGGGGTGAGGGTTGGTGGCTCCGTGGAATGCTGGGGTAATGATGAATATGGGCAGTCCTCACCGCCGGCCGACGAGTTCATATTGGTCAGCGCCGGGTACCGTCACACGTGCGGGGTGAGTGTTGGCGGCCCCGTGGAATGTTGGGGGGATGATGAATTTGGTCAGGCCACTCCACCCGGTGGTTCCTTCACTTCGGTCAGCGCAGGCGGCCTCCACACCTGCGGATTGAAAGGTGATGGCTCCGTTGAATGCTGGGGAATTCATGAATATGGCGAGATCAATCCGCCGCCCGGGCAGTTCACCGCCATCAGTACAGGCAGCCTCCACACCTGCGGGTTGAGGCGTGATGGCTCCGTTGAATGCTGGGGCATTGATAAAGGCATTGATGAATATGGCCAGACCCATTCCCCATCTGGGAAGTTCACCGCCATCAGTGCCGGAGCATATCACACCTGCGGAGTGAGGCCTGGCGGCTCCGTCAAATGCTGGGGCTATAATGAAAATGGGCAGTCCACGCCGCCAGCCGGCGAGTTCATATTGGTCAGCGCCGGGTACCGTCACACCTGTGGGCTGGGGACCGACCGCACCGTCGAATGTTGGGGTTCACGGACACTGGGGCTGACCTCATTGCCGTCGGACTGACCTAGATGGGCAGATCACAATCCATTCGTCAGTTCTCTATTTTCAGTCGGTGCTGGAATGGAGGCTTAATTGGGCCTATCCGGAGTCCGCTTCCCCATTATGACAATGCCTCCAACCGAAAGGTTCGCAATCCGGTTTATTGGGCAAACTTCTTTCTGTCGACCCTAGTAATCCTTTCGACCAGTGCGCGTTTCCCTTCCTGCACCGGAAAATTGGCGGGGAATTGACCCGGCGGGTTTTCCCGTTGTGGTATGGTAGCGGGCGCCATGCGGGGAAAGCTGAAACACGCCGGCGTGGGACGGAGGTGAAATCGTAATGCAGAGGAAGATGGGGAACCTGGGCTTCGCTTTGACAGTGGCAATTGCGCTGGCACTCGTGTCCGCAGCGTGCGGCAACGACGGCAGCAACCACAGCAGGACCTGGGGCGATGCGCGTTATATTGCCGAAGTGCGGAACGTTGAAGGGGACTCCATTGGCACTGTGGTCATGCAGCAAGGGTCAGGGGGATTCCTGGTGACCGTCATGGTGGAAGGCATCGAACCCGGCCCGCACGGCATCCATATCCACTCGGTGGGGACGTGCATGCCCGATTTCAAGGCGTCGGGCGGACACATCAACGTGGACAGCCGCCAGCACGGGCTGCTCAACCCGGACGGCCCGGACAACGGCGACCTGCCCAATATCTACGCCACCGATGATGGTACCGTGCAGGCCGAACTTTTCACGACCCTGGTTAGTCCAGAGCTGCTGATGGACGACGACGGGTCCGCCATCGTGGTCCACGAGAACCGGGATGACCACAACACCCAGCCCATCGGGGGCGCCGGAGGGCGCATCGCCTGCGGCGTCATCGAACGGAACTAGCGGTCCAACATCTTAGAGGGCGTGTGAGAATTGACTTCTCACCCCCATCCTAACCCCCGCCCCTTTCCCTCCTTCGTCGTCCCTCCTCAGTCGCCAGGGGCAGGCTCTCCGCGGGGGCAGGCTCTTCCCAAGTCCAGGGGGAAGGGGGAAAGCTGAAACGGGCCGGCTGGGACGACAGCTTCCTGACAACCATGCTCCTCCAGTTCGCCAGCTTCCCCATGCGATAGCCCAGGGTGTTGCTCCGGAACTATCTCGAAGCCGGAGATGGGGTCTGTGAGGATTGGAAGGCAAGATATGGGAATGTGTGCCAAGGGGCAGCGTTTTCGGGCGCGACTGCCTTGGGCGGGGTACGCAGGTTATCCGGGGCGATTATGCCGGGTTCTGCAAAAAGTTATAAGAAATCACGCCAAAATAGGCGTGAGATTACAGCGGGGTTATACAAGTGTGGTATAGTAACCGAAACGGCGCAGCGACGACGGACCCTGCGGCTTTTATTGAAGAGGAGGTCAAAATAAACGCCACCATGGTTCAGCGGACATCGGCGACGCCCGACTACACGATGGGCTACAGCGCAGTGATTCTGGAGACTCAGCTGCGAGCTACGGCGGAAAACAGCGCCGCGCATTTGCTCCCGCATCTCAGGCCCGGTCTTCGCCTGCTGGACTTTGGCTGTGGACCGGGCACGATATCGGTGGGCTTAGCCGGAGCCGTAGCGCCCGGGGAGATGCACGGCGTGGACATGGACGAGTCCCAGATTGAACGAGCCAGGTCTGTGGCAGCGTCGCTGGGTCAGGATAACGCCATATTTCACGTCGGCGACGTAACCGATCTCGAGTTCGAGGACAACTTCTTTGATGTCGCTCACTGCCGCAGCGTACTAATGCACGTCCCCGACACCGCGGGGGTGCTGTCCGAGGTCAAACGCGTCCTGAAGCACGGCGGCCTCATAGCTTGCCGTGAAATGATCTGCGAGTCGGCCTTCACGCATCCCAACTTCGGCATCATGAGAAGGTCGTGGGACATGTTCGAAGATCTGGTGCGGGCAGATGACGGGCATCCCCAGATGGGTAAGGATATGAAGAACCACATACTGGAGGCGGGGTTTACCGACATCCGTATGAGCGCCTCTTTTAGTGTTTACAGTTCTCCCGAGCAAATCGCTTCCATACACCGCTTAATCAGTCAGTGGCTCCTGTCGCACGAAGTCACGGAAGCGGCCATAAAATACGGGGCGTCGTCAGAAAATCTGGTCGAGGATTTGAGAGTCGCCTATGACCGGTGGAAAGAACATCCCGCGGCCCTTTTCGCCTTTGCTTATGGAGAAGCCTTAGCCAACAAGCCGCTCTCCTGACCCGCACGGCGGGCAACCGCACTTCGCCTACCGCCTGGACTTGACGGTAACCATTCACAGTGAAACCTCCCGCCGGAAAGCTCGCGCCGGAAAGTTCGCAACACGGTAGACCCAGGCCCACTTCTCCCCGGCGACTCCAGTCTTCCCTTCGACCAGTGCGCGTTTCCCTTCCTTCACGGGAAAATTGCCGCGGGATTAGCCCGGCGGGTTTTCCCGTTGTGGTATGGTAGCGGACACATAGTCACGGATCTCCGACTGCCCATCTCTGACCGGCTACCAGGGAGACCACTTTGGCGGCGGCACCTTCCCAAAATCCCCGATACGAACCCCACGAGAATCCTCCCTGGCCGCAAACGGCGGGATTCGGCCTGCAATTCACCGCGCTGGCGGCGGCTACGCTACTGGTGACGCCGGTGGTGGTTGCCCAGGAATCGGGCCTGGGACATTCATATCTGACCTGGATGGTCTTTGCATCCCTGCTGGTGGTTGGAGTGTCGACCATCCTGCAGGTAAGGCGATTGGGGCCGGTGGGGGCCGGGACAGTGGCCCCCATGTTCACCGCCGCGTTCTCCATCCCATTCTGCATCACTGCGGTGGCAGACGGAGGGCCAGCCACATTGACGACGCTGGTGCTGGTCACGGCGGCGGCGCAGCTGGTCATCTCCAGGTGGCTGTTCATCCTGAGACGGATTGTCACCCCGACGGTGGGCGGGATCGTGATGATGATCCTGTCGATAACCCTGGCGTCCGTGGTGTTCGGGTTGCTGGACCGGGCCACGGCGGACCCGGACCGGGCGGTCCCGTCCCTCCTGACCGCGCTGGCCACGCTGGCGATTGTAGCTGCCTTGGCCCTGCGGGGGTCGGCAGTGCTGCGTCTCTGGGCGCCGGTGGCCGGGATAGTTGGAGGCTGCATCGTGGCGGCCGCCCTGGGCATCTACGACCTGGAGAATGTGATCCGGGCTTCCTGGATCGGTGTGCCCTCAGAAGCGCCTGGCATGGGATTCGATTTCGGAGTGCCTTTCTGGACCCTGCTGCCATCGTTCCTGTTTCTCGGGGTGATCATATCCATCCAGGCGAATGGAGAGGCCATCGGGCTGCAGCGAGCCTCGCGGCGGGAAGAACGGGCGGTGGACTTCCGCCAGATCCAGGGGACCATGGCCGGCACCGGGGTCTGCAACGTCTTCGCGGGACTAGCCGGAGCTGTCCCCAACATCATCCATCCCGGCATCGTCGCCTTCACCCAGATCACCGGGGTGGCTTCCCGCAGGGTTGGCTACTTCATTGGATGCGTCTTTATTCTGGCCGCCTTCATGCCCAAGGTCTCCGGGCTGCTGAGCACCATTCCGGGCCCGGTGATGACAGGATACCTGGTGCTCGTGACCGGAACGCTTTTCGTGGATGGAGCCCGGACCCTGGTACAGCACGAGCCGAACCGTCAAAAGATCGTCATGGGAGGGGTCTGCTTCTGGGTCGGAGCGTCGTTCCAGTTCGGGCTGTTCAACCTGCCGGACCTGGGGCCGGTCCTGGGCGCCCTGCTGAAGAGCGGGGTGACCACCGGCGGGCTGGCGGCCGTCCTGATGATCCTGTACCTGGAGCTAACCAATTCAAGGAGGATGCGCTTCCACTCCCGCCTGGACGCCGGCTCGCTGCCCGAGTTGGACGGGTTCATTATCAGGTTCGCCGACCGGAGGGGTTGGGGAGAGCCGATGAAGGAACGGCTGAGGGCCGCGGCGGAGGAAACCCTGTTGACCCTGGCCCCGCTGGACCTGGAACTGGAAGGGGAAGACGGGGATGCGGAGGAGCGGCAGCTAATCGTGCTGGCGTCCGGCGAAGGACAGTCGGCCGACCTGGAGTTCATCGGCGGCGGAAGCGGGACGAACATTGAGGACCAGGTCAGCCAGCTCCAGCAGCATGAAGTGGAAGGAATGGTGGAAAACGAACTTTCCCTGCGCCTGCTCCGCAACTACGCGTCGTCGGTCAGGCACCAGCAGTACCACGGCACCGACATCATTACCATCAGGGTGACCCAGCCCGGGTCCTGACGGGCAGGCCGTTTACCGGCAGCTTAACGCGGGTTCCTGCCGCTGTTGCCGTTGCCCCGGTTCAGGAAGGGGAGGCGGAAGGCTCCGGCCACCATGTTGTGGTCTGGGTCGAGGGACTGCTCGATGTGGGCAAGCATCTCGTGGGGGTCGATCAGTTTAAGGTCGATCTGCGGAGGGGAGGAGATGCCGCCGGACAGCACCATTGTCATGGCCTGCTGGACGTTCATGTCGGTATCGTAGATGTTCCGGACGGGGATAATGGCTACCCAGCCGGAGTTGGGGGTCGGAGCGGTGGGGAGGTAGACCACTCCCATCAGGTCTCCGGGGGTAACGTTGGAGATTCCGGTCAGGAACCCCACCATCCACGCACCGTCCCGGGGATACTCGACGAGGACCACCCGCTTGAAGCCAGCGGTGCGGTTGCCCCCGAAGGACTCGATAAGCTGCCGGGCCGGGCCGTAGATGGCGCCGACCACCGGGAAATTCAGAAGATAGTGCTGGCCGGTCTGGATGATGCGGCGGCCGATGCGCTTGTTCCAGATGAGCCCCAGCAGGTAGACGAGGAAGATGAGGGCGGCGAACCCGAACCCTGGAACGTACCAGCCCAGTCCGGCGGTGAAGGCGGGCTCAAGGATGTGGTCGATGGCATTGAACACCCAAGCCAGCACGATGTAGGTGATGGCAAAGGGCACCAGGACAAGGAGGCCGGCTACCAGGGTGCCGCGCAGATGGCGGCGCAGTCCCTGCCAAAGGGAATCCCTGGGCGGGGGTGCATTGCCGTCAGCCATCACTTTCTCCGCGGCCCGCCTCAACTTCCCGTCTGTCGCTGCCGGCTACTTTGGTAAGTTTGAGTTTATGAAGAGCCGAGTATACTGTCAAGCATTCCGGGTTGATGTAGCTTTATCGTCGGATGAGTTACGTACAACGGACTGGTTGAAACCAGGGGTCCCGGTCAGGCTGCAAGGAAACTTCCGGCTGCGGCGACGACCGGATGGAAGAGAGCGGGTCCCCGGGGAGTCAGGCCGGCCGGAAACGGCAGTCCAAGGAGAACTGGCCCTCCATTCCTCCCATGTTGGTCAGCCTGGCCCGGTAAAGACCGGGGCCGGTTACGGGCCAGGTTATCTCCTCGGCGGCTTCCGGGCTTGGGGTCACCGATTCGGACAGCGGTATCCATGCCCCCCCGCAGTTACGGAACAATTCCAATTTCTTCCGGGCAAACCCGGCATTGGATACGTCGGTGGATACTCTGCCGGTTGCAGCCGGGCGCCGGATGATTCGGGGCATGGTGACCCGGATGGATATTGTTCCCGGCCCGGTGGCCTCCACATCCTGCTCGAGCCAGCGGCTCATCAGGTCGAAGGCTCCCGGGTCCGGGAAGGGGACCAGGTAACCTGTCAGTGGCATCTGTTACCGGGCCGGTTGCTGCCGGGCCTGGCCCCGTATTCCCGGAAGGGTATCACCGTCCCTAGCTCACCCTTCCTCTATCGCTTTTCCTGCAGGGCGGTGAGGATACTCTCCGGGGTGAGGGGCAGGTCCTGTAGCCGGATTCCAACAGCGTCGAATACGGCGTTGGCGATGGCGGGAGCGACGGGAGGCAGGGGCTGCTCGCCGATGGTCTTGGCGCCGAAGGGCCCGTTTCCGCCGGGGGCTTCGACGTGGACGGTCACCAGTTCTGGGATGTCCTGAATGGTGGGTATCTTCACGTCCCCCATGCTGAGGGTCGAGATCTGTCCCTCATCGGCGAGAAGGACTTCCATCAAGGCGTATCCGAACCCCTGGACAACTGCGCCGTCAATCTGGCCCTGGTGGGTGATGGGGTTGTGGATGGTGCCAACGTCGTGGGCGGTGACGAACTTGTTGAGCTTGATTTCTCCCGTCTCCGGGTCCACCTCCACTTCGGCCACCTGGGCGCAGAAGCAGGTTACGTCGGGTTCCTCCGCGGGGGTGGTTATGGAAAAGGTTACCGGTTCTCCCTTCGCGGCCACCACCCGGCCCGCCAATTCGCCGATGGCCACCCCGCCTTCGGTATCCCCGTCCACGTACACCCGGCCGTTGCGGAATACCACCCGCTCCTCGGGCCAGCCGTAGAACTCGGCGCCCATGAGGGTCAGCTCGCGGCGCACACCCTGGGCGGCGGCGAGGGCCGCGTTGGTTCCGCCGACGCTGCTGCCGCTGCCGGCGCCGCTGTCGGTGGGACCGCCGTCGGTATCCAACTGGACGGCGGTCACGTCGCCAACCGGGATACCCAAGTCCTCGGCGATTACCTGGCGCCCGACGGTGTGGGAGCCGGTGCCGGTCTCGGGGACGAGGGTGTGGAAAGTGACCTTTCCGTACTGGTCCATGGTGACGCTCACGGTGTAAACGCTCTGTCCCTGGGGGCGCTGTCCCAGGGACATGCCCCGGCCGACGTGGGGGCCGGACTTGGGGGAGTCCCACCCGGCGGCTTCGGCGGCGGCCTTGAGGGTTTCCTCGCCGCGAATGTTGTTGTAGAGGGCTCCGGTGGCGCACATCTGGCCGTCGCGGACGACGTTGAGGAGGCGGAGCTGGTAGGGGTCCATTCCCAGCTCATGGGCGATCATGTCGGTGTGGGACTCGACGGCAAAGGCGACCTGGGGCTGCCCGGGGGCGCGGTAGGAGCCGCAGGGGACGTTGTTGGTGTAGACCATGTAGCTGTCGATGCGGAAGTTGGGGATGTGGTACTGCCCGCCGGCGGCGTCGCGGCTGCCGGCCAGGCCGGGACGGCCGCGGAACCCGCAGTAGGCCCCGCCGTTGTAGACGACCCGGCTCTCCCGGGCCAGGAACCTCCCGTCCTCGTCGACGCCGGTCTTGATGGTGATGACGGAGGGATGGCGGGGGTTGCCGGCCATCAGTTCCTCGATGTAGCTCATTATCATCTTGACCGGCCTGCCTGCCTTGCGGGCCAGCATGTAGGCCAGGGGAACGTTCATGGCGGGGGACTTTCCCCCGAAGTCGCCGCCGATCCCGCAGGGGTTGACCCGGATGCGCTCTTCGGGCATTCCGAGGGAGTCGGCGAGCTGGGCGCGGAGGGTGTAGGGCACCTTGTTGTTGGCCCATACCTGCATCCGGTCGGTTTCGTCGATGTCAACGATGCAGGCGTAGGGTTCCATGTAGGCCTGGTGGACCCAGGTGGTGCTGAAGGTGTGCTCGAAGATGCGGGCCGACTGGCGGAAACCTTCCTCCGTGTCGCCGCCGGACCAGACGGAGTGGTTGCCGATGTTGCCGTCCAACTGCACGGGGCCGGAGGAGGACTCGAAGACGGGATTGCCTTCGTGGACCTTGTGGGAGGAGGGTTCCATGGCCTCGACGGGGTCGAAGACGGCGGGCAGAGGGTCGTATTCAACGTCGATGAGGAGCAGGGCTTCCTCGGCGGTGTCCGGGTCGTCAGCGGCCACCGCGGCCACCTTCTCCCCGACGAAACGGACCACGTCTTCGGCGAGCAGGGGGACGTCTCGGACGGACCGGCCCACCCGCATACCGCCGGTGTCCTTGCCCGTTATGACGGCGTGGACGCCGGGCATGGCCCCGGCCCGGGAGGTGTCGATGGAGAGGATGCGGGCGTGGGGATAGGGGCTGCGGAGGACCTTGCCCCAGAGCATCCCGGGGAGGTTAACGTCGGCGGAGTAGGTGAAGGCGCCGGAGACCTTGTCGGGGCCTTCCTGCCTGGTAACGGGTTTTCCGATGGTGGCGAAGTCGGTGGCGGTCATGGGCCAACTCCTCTATCCGTGGTCCCCGGGTTTGCCGGGACCGATTTTCAGGGGCGGAATGGGGTTGGCCCAAGTATAGCAAACCGGGGAGGGTTGAGGGATAGACGACGGGAAGGGCGGTGCCTTTGCCGGCTATTGGGGTCGCGGAGGAATTTTCTCTGCTAGACTTTGCTACATTCCGCCACATCGGCCATGGCGAAGCGGCAGAACATGGGCTGAACGGGATTTGCACTAAAATGCGGTTTGATGCGAAAGTCAGGAAAACCGCAATCCGTGCGCGGATACCCGCTCGTTGAGCTCGACGTATTTAGCTAGTCTAATGCCATTGTTGATTTCGGTATTGTAAGAATCGCCTATGCCCGAAAGCGCGGCAACTCTGGTTGAGCTGACGTCGCGCAACGACAGTTCCGCTGCGTATTTTATGCCAAATAGGTGGATGGCTGTTTTTTGTTCTCCCCTCGGCGCGTTCCGATACATACGCCGCAGTATTTGCGCGAGTTCAGTTTCGTCCATTTTGTAGGTCCTTACACATTCAGGATCGACCATATTTGGTGCCCTTCTACATCCTCAGTCACATCGACAAGTCCGTCTTGTTTCATCCGGTTCAGGATCCCTCGGACTACTTGATTGATTCTGGGGCTGTAAGGGAATGGCGCCAACTCTCTAATGGCTTCCACTAATAGTGGCCCATCCCCCCTGTCGTGAGCTTCCTGCAACACGTCGGCTATAACCTCGGCCAGATAAGCCATCCCTATCTCAGCCCTTGCACGGCGAGCACTCCGATTCATTGTAGGTAGCCTACACCTCTTTAATGAGTGTCAGACAGATTGGGTGCTTTTGGTGCAAAGCTGACTGAACGGGCGATTGGCTGATTCCATCGTACCGGAAGGGTATGCCCTTTGGCTATGGGCGTCTGTCGGTGAAAGGCCCGGCGACGGGGAACGGCCGGGGGCCGCGGATCAGCGGCGGAGCTTGAGGCGGCCCTCGTGGGTTAGTTCCCGCTTGCGCATCCGGTAGGTTTGGGGGGTGATTTCCAGGAGCTCATCGTTGGAAATAAAGTCCAGGGCTTCTTCCAGGCTGAGTCGGACCGGCGGGCTGAGGCGCTGGGCGATATCAGCAGTGGAGGAGCGCATGTTGGTGAGCTTCTTTTCGCGGCAGACGTTGATGGGGATGTCGCCATGCTTGGGGTGCATTCCGACAATCATGCCCTCGTAGACCGGGGTGCCGGGCTCGACGAAGGTGGAACCCCGCCCCTGGGCGTTGAGCAAGCCGTAGGTGACGGCGCTGCCCCCCTGGGAGGCTACCAACACTCCTCCCGGCGCGGGCTTGACCTCGCCGCTGAGGGGCTGGTACCCGACGAAGCGGCTGTGGTTGACGCCGTTGCCGCGGGTGGTCTTGAGGAAGAAAGACCGGAAGCCGATCAATCCCCGGGTGGGGATGCGGTATTCCAGGCGGACATTGCCCGCCCCGTCGT
This sequence comes from Dehalococcoidia bacterium, assembly GCA_965203675.1. Taxonomy (GTDB): domain Bacteria; phylum Chloroflexota; class Dehalococcoidia; order Lucifugimonadales; family UBA3495; genus CATOSK01. The sequence goes on from CBDBDE010000002.1 coordinate 1,295,988, forward strand.
GGTGGACGTTGGTTAGCTGTCCGAGACGGCCGGCCAGGTCCTCGGTAAGGGGGCCGATGAACTCCTCCCGGGTGTCTATGATGAGCTGCTCGACGGGTTCCTGCACCTGGCCCCCGATTACGCGGGTCACGGGCTCGGGCTTGGAAACCTGGAACTCGTACCCTTCCCGGCGCATGGTTTCCACGAGGATGGACAGGTGCAACTCGCCTCTACCAGAAACGAGGAACTCGTCCGGGGCCGAAGTTGGTTCCACGCGAAGGCTGACGTTGGTGCGGAGCTCCCGCAGCAGCCTTTCGTGGAGGTTTCGGGAGGTGCAGTATTCACCTTCCCGGCCCATCATAGGGGACGAATTGACTCCGAAGGTCATCTTGACGGTTGGCTCTTCGATGGCGATGGAGGGCATGGCTTCGGGGAATTCGGGGTCGGCGATGGTATCGCCGATGCTGAGGTTGCCGGCGCCGGTTATTGCCACGATGCTGCCGGCAGCGGCCTCGTCCACCTGGTGCCGTTCCAAGCCGTGGAAAACGAAGACCCGGTCCAGGTTATGGGTCCGGGTGTCCCCGTCCCGCTGGATTCGGGCGACCGGAGTGCGTGACCTGAGGGTCCCGCGGGAAACCCGGCCGATGCCAATTGGGCCCAGGTAATTGTCGTAGTCGAGGGCGGCAACCAGCATTTGCAACGGGGCGGAAGGATCGCCGGACGGGGGCGGAACGGTGTCGAGAATAGCCTGGAACAACGGTTCCATGTTCCGGCCCGACTGGGACGGGTCGGCAACGGCGAATCCCTGGCGGGCCGAGGCGTATAGGACGGGGAAGTCCAACTGGTCGGCGTCGGTGGCCAGCTCCAGGAAGAGGTCCTGGACCAGCTCGGCAACCTGGTCCGCCCGGGCCTGGGGGCGGTCGATCTTGTTGATTACCACCAGGGGACGGACCTTCTGTTCGAGGGCCTGCTGGAGGACGTAGCGGGTCTGGGGCATGGGCCCCTCGACGGCGTCCACGAGGAGGAGGCAGCCGTCTACCATGTTCATAATCCGCTCGACCTCGCCGGAGAAGTCGGCGTGGCCGGGTGTGTCGATTATGTTGACCTTCACGCCGCGCCAGGTGACGGCGGTGTTCTTCGCGAGGATGGTTATTCCCCGCTCCCGTTCAAGGGGGTTGGAGTCCATGATGAGCTCGCCGACCTGCTGTCGCTCCTGGAAGGCGTGTCCCTGCTTGAGGAGGGCGTCAACGAGGGTGGTCTTGCCGTGGTCGACGTGGGCGATGATGGCGAGGTTGCGGATGTGGCTGTTTGATATGGTGTCCATTCAGGGCTAGATCCTCATAAGCTGTAGCAGGGGGTCGAGGGACTTTTCTTCGTCGAGATGCCAGACCCGCTGGATTATTTCTTCGGTTTGCGGTTCGGTGAGGAGACCATCGGCCATGGAGCGGAACTTGTCCTCGACTTCGAGGTCGCTGATGGGGTTTTCCGGGTGGCCCCGGTGGTAGCCAAGGCGTTCGGAGCGGCGGGTGCCATCCCTGGTGACGATCTCGACGATGCTGAGCCGCTGTTCGGGGAAGACCCGGGTGCATTCGTCGGAAGCCTCGACGCGAATCTTGTGGACCAGGGCCCGCAGCTGGGGGTCCTGGATGTAGCGGTCGGAGAAGTAGCGGCCGTCCACCTCGCCGTACATGAGGGCGACGGCCATGACGTAGGGCATGGAATGGTCGGCGGTCTCCCGGTTTTCCGGGTCCCACTTGTCCGGCCCGTCGGCCATGACGTTGGCTCCGAAGGCGAATGTCTGGATGTTGACCTCGGCAATGTCCTCGATACTGTCCAGCCTGGGCCGGATTTTCAGGGCGCACTCCAGGGCGGTTTGCGCAACGGAACCGGCGGGATAGTGCTTGAAACTGGACTGCATGATGCGGAAGGGGTTGCCGTTTCCGCCAAACTCGGGCAGCTCAAAGGGCCCGGTGACGGCCTTGAGCATCCCCCGGCTGCCCTCGAAAATGTCCAAAGGCCCACTCATCCCATCAGCGGCCAACTCGGCGGAGAAGACGGCGTTGCGGCAGGCGGTGGCGGCGGCGCAGCCCTTCCACATGGAGACGTTGCCGAAGCGGATTTCGCCGAGGACCACGTTGGAGGCGGCGGTCAGGGCGATGGCGTGGGCCGTTTGCCCGGGGGTCAGATTCATCATTTTGGAGGCGCCGCAGGAAGCGGCGATTCCGATGTTGATGGCCTGGTCGAAACCCAAGTCGCGGAGGGCGGCCGCGTCGGCGAAGCGGGCGTAGACCTCCCAAGCGAGCACTGCGCCGAGAATGGCGGCCCGGCCGTCCCGCCTACTAATCTCCGCCGCTGAGAGGACGGCGGCGAAACCGTCGGTGGGGTGGCCGCTTTCCTTGGCTTCCGGTCCCTGGTAGAAGTCGTTGAAGTCTAGGTAGCGGATCATGATGCCGTTGGCAAAGGCGGCGAGGTCGGGAGAGGTTGGGTCGCCGCTCCAGAGGATCGTGGCGGGACGGGTGCTGGAAACCCGGCGGGCGGCGTCCCGGGCGATCTTGCTAGGGCCGCTGGAGTAGGCGCCCAAGGCGCAACCCAGGGTGTCCAGCCAGAGGCGCTTGGACTGGTGGATGACATCCTCGGGCAGGTCCTCGTAGGCCAGGGCGCTGGTGTAGGAGCTCAGGTAGTTGACGATGCGGTCCAAGGGTTACCTCGCGGGGTTAATGGATGGCGTATTGTTCCAGGGCGTCGGGATTCAGCTCCAGTCCGAGGCCAGGGCCGGGCAGGAGTTGGAGCCGGCCACGGACGGGTTTGGGCGGATTGACGAACACGGCATCGGTGGTCTGGGAAGAACCGAGGTGGTACTCGGTCATCAATCCGTTGGGGACGCCGCCGATGATGTGGGAGTTGTGGAGGTGGAAAGCCCCTCCGGTGGCCATGGGGAGGTGGTACATCTCGGCCATGTGGGCGACCTTCAATCCGCCGGTATAGCCGCCGCTGTCGAGGACGTTAGTGTGCATTATGTCCACCGCTCCGCCGGCGATGAGGTCCCGGTTGTCCCAGAGGTTGCCGCTGTAGGCGCGGGCGGCGAGGGGGATGGTGGTGGTGCGGCGGAGTTCGGCCATGAGGCGGGGGTCACGCATGGAGACGGGGTGGTCGAAGCAGCCAATGTTCAAGGGTTCCAGGCGCTTGAGGAGCTGTTTGGCGTGGTAGAAGTCGTACTTGGCGTTGCCGTCCACGAGGATCATCACGTCATCGCCGACGGCGTCGCGGAGGGCTTCGAGGCGGCGGGCGTCGACGGAAATGTCCTGGCCACGGTCGGCGGCGACGGCCTGGTACTTCATCCGGTCGTGTCCTTCGGAGACGACCTGACGGGCAAGTTGGACCAGTTCGTCGTCGGTGAGGACGGCGAGGCCGAAGGTGATGTAGCAGGGGATGGACTCGGAAGCCCCGCCCAGGAGACGGTGGACGGGCTGGTTGAGGTACTTGCCCTTGATGTCCCAAAGGGCGAGGTCCACGCCGCTGATGGCGCGGGCGATGACTCCGGCAGCGGCCTTGTAGGAGGCGCTGATTTCCCAGGACGCATCCAGCCAGATGCGCTCGATGTCGAGGGGGTCGCGTCCGGTGATGAAGGGGCCGAGCTCGCCGACGATGAGCTCCCGGGTGGCCTTCTGCTCATAGTCGCGGCCGATTCCGATGCCGGTGATGCCCTCGTCGGTGTGGACCTGGATTACCATGATGCCGAGGCTGCTGTCCGCACCGCTGATGGGGATCTTGATTGGGATGCTGAGGCAATGGGCTTCGACGGTGGTGATCCTCATGATTTCCTCCCGCCTGGTCGAGGTTGGGAGCCGGTGCGCCCCGACTGACGATGACGTCTTCGAGGGAACAGGGCAAAGGGAAAGGCGAGCCGGTGGCCCGCCTTTTCCGTGCCGGTTGTTTCTTCCAACTCTGCGGCTTACTGGTGGAAGAGGTTGAGGGCGGACCCGACGCGGTACCACTCGAACTGGCTGTCGCCATAGGAGTGGTTGAGCTCGAGGGTCTCCTCGGTGCCGTCGGAGTGCTTGACGATGCAGTGGACGGGCTTGCCGGGGGTGATCTCGTTCAATCCCACCAAGCTGATGCGGTCGTCCTCGCGGATCCGGTCGTAGTCAGCCGGGTCGGGGAAGGTGAGGGCCAAGAGGCCCTGCTTCTTCAGGTTGCTCTCGTGGATGCGAGCGAAGGACCGGACGATTACGGCTCCGCCACCGAGGAGGCGAGGAGACATGGCGGCGTGCTCGCGGCTGCTGCCCTCGCCGTAGTTGGAGTCGCCGATGACGACCCACTTGATGCCGCGTTCCTGGTAGTCGCGGGCAATCTGGGCGAACCAGAGACCTTCCTCGCCGGTGATGACGTTACGGCCCTTGCCGGCCTCACCGTTATAGGCGTTAATCGCACCCATAAACATGTTGTCGCTGAACTTGCTGAGGTGACCACGGTAGCGCAGCCAGACGCCGGCGGGAGAGATGCTGTCGGTGGTGGTCTTTCCCTGGGCCTTGAGGAGAACGGGCATATCGTGGAGGTCTTCTCCGTCCCAGGGCTGCCAGGGCTGTAGAAGCTCGATGCGCTCACTGTTGGGATCCACGGTCAGCTCGATGTCGCTGCCATCGTCGGGGGGAGCCTCGTAGGAGGAGGTGCCGGCGGCGAAGTTCTGGGAGGGAACCTCGGGGGCCTCCTTGGGAGGCTCGAGCATGAATTCGGAGCCGTCGGCGGCGGTGAGGGTATCGGTCAGCGGGTTGAAGGACAAGCGGCCGGCCAACGCAAGGGCGGTGACAATCTCAGGGCTGCCGATGAGGTTCATCGTGGACGCCTCGCCGTCGTTACGGGCGGGGAAGTTGCGGTTGTAGGAAGTGACGATGGTGTTGGCCCGTCCGACATTCTCACCCTGGCGGCGCCACTGGCCGATGCAGGGGCCGCAGGCGTTGGCGAGAACGGTGGCGTCGATGTCCTGGAGAGACTGCATCTGGCCGTCGCGCTCGATGGTGGCGCGGACCTGCTCCGAACCGGGGGTGACCATGAAGGGGACGGCGGCCTTGATGCCGTGAGCCTTGGCCTGCTCGGCAACGTCGGCAGAGCGGCTCATGTCCTCGTAGGAGGAGTTGGTGCAGCTGCCGATGAGAGCGGAAGCGATGGCGTCCACCAACCCGCTGTCCTGCTCCAACTCGGCAGCCATCTGGGAGATGGGGCGGGCGCGGTCTGGGGAGTGAGGGCCGACGAGGTGGGGCTCCAACTCGGAGAGGTTAATCTCCACGATGCGGTCGTAGTACTGGTCAGGGTTGGCCTCAACCTCCGGGTCAGCGGCGAACAGGTGCCGGTACTGGTCGGCGAGTTCGGCCAACTCGCCACGGTTGGTGGCCTGGAGGTAGCGGGACATGCGGTCGTCATAAGGGAAGACAGAGGTGGTGGCCCCCAACTCGGCACCCATGTTGGTGATGGTGGCCTTGCCGGTGGCGCTGATGGAAGAGCAGCCGGGACCGAAGTACTCGATGACGGCGTTGGTACCACCGGAGACGGTGAGTTCGCCGGCCAGGTAGAGTATGACATCCTTGGGAGCGGTCCAGCCGCTCATCTGGCCGGTGAGACGGACCCCGACGATGCGGGGGTAGAGGACTTCCCAGGGCAGGCCGGCCATGACTTCGACGGCGTCGGCTCCGCCCACGCCGACGGAAATGGAGGACAGGCCGCCGCCCATGGGGGTGTGAGAGTCGGTGCCGAGCATCATCTGTCCGGGGTAGGCGTAGTTTTCGAAGGCGACCTGGTGGATGATTCCGGCGCCAGGCCCCCAGAAACCCATCCCGTACTTGGCGGCGGCGGAGCGGAGGAAGTTGTAGACCTCGTCGTTTTCCAGAAGCGACTCGCGAAGGTCGGAAGAGCCTTCGACGCGGGCCTGGATGAGGTGGTCACAGTGGATGCTGGTGGGGACGGCGGTGGCGGGGCGCATGGTCTGCATGAACTGCAGCACGGCGCTCTGTCCCAGCACGTCCTGGAGAATGACCCGGTCGGGGCGGAGGTTAACGTAGGACTCTCCGCGGACCACGTCGGTCTGCTCAGGGTCGTCAAGGTGGGAAAGAATGATCTTTTCGGTCAGGGTAAGGGGGCGGTTGACGCTTTGTCGGACAATGCCAAGGTGCCGGTCAAGGGTCTGGTATAACCCGGAAACGACGTCCCGGGTTGGTTCAACGGTAACCATTTCGGTTCTCCTCCCCGTTAATAATTGATTACGCAGAAAAATGGAGCCGGTCGAAAAGGCCAGCCCTCCCCGGGCACCGGAAAAACTCGCGTCCGATGTCCACCCGCTAGTTTAGAATCAGGGGAATGTACTGTCAAACCGATGGGGGCGGTTTCAGCAGGGCGATTCCATGAGTGCCAGTTTGGTCAAGCTGCCGGTAAACGGTCAACACGGTACTGGGGGAACTACAACGGGGGTCTGGATTCCCGCCTGCGCGGGAATGACGGGAGGGGAGGTGAAAGGGGCGATTCAGACTTCATGCTAAAGCCCTGCCGGTCCCGGTTGACAGGGTTGGGGGGAGGAAATAGGCTTCGCCTCAGTTCGGGTTTCATGCCAGGACAGGTTGAGAATAGGGAGACCACGAGGGGGTTGAAGGATGGCGAACAGAGAAGCCGAGAATAAGATATTTGTGCTGGACCCGACGGCTCCGCCGCGAAAGCTGGAGCGGGAGCTGGCGTTGAGGCCGGAAGACCTGCGGGGGAAGACGGTGGGTTTCCTGTGGAACAGCAAGCCGAACGGGGATGTGCTGTTCGGGAGGCTGGAGGATCTGCTGAGGGACAAGTACGAAATCAGCGGTGCACAGTACAGGCGGAAGCCGACGTCATCAGCACCAGCGACGGAAGCGGTAATAGACGATCTGGCGGCCTCGGTTGATATAGCCGTGGTGGGGCTGGCAGATTGAGGGTCCTGCACATCGTGGAGTATCCACGATGCGGTGCAACTGGAGCGGCGGGGAGTCCCGACGGTGACGGTTGGGAGCCACTTGTTCGTGCGGCTGGGGGATACGGAGAAGCGGGCGCTGGGGCTGCCGGAGCTGCCCATGGCGATCACGCAGCATCCGATTGGGGGGATCAAGGGGGATGCGGTGGTCTCCAAGGCGGACGGGCTGCTGGATGTGGTGGTTTCGGGGCTGACGGTGGGTTAACGCGTCGGGGGAGAGGTTTGTTCCGGCTAACAAGGCTGAGGGGACGGCCGATGGGTTCTTGCCTCCGCAGGAACAACGGGAGGGGTTACGTTGGGGGATTCATCCCCCAAACCCCCTGAGTTCGGGTTGGCCGCAGGGTCAGGCGCCGGGGTCGGGATAGGAGAGGAGGAGACGTTGGTTGAGTTTGTTTCGCCACGAGTTGAGGTTGCCGACGAGCACGAGGCGGTGCAGGATCTGTTCCTGTCAAAGGGCTGGGGGGACGGGCTGCCGGTGGTGCCTCCGACGCCGGGGCGGGTGGAGGCGATGATGGCCGGGGGGACCGGAAGGCTGGAGGGCTCCGAAGGAAAGATGGAGGTGCCTCCGAACTGGGGGGAGGCGACGCCGGAGAAGATTGCCATCAATGCAGTGATGGCGGGGTGCCGGCCGGAGCATTTTCCGGTGGTGGCGGCGGCGGTGCGGGCGATGACAAACCCGGCGTTCAACCTGTACGCAATCCAGGCTACGACGCATCCGTGCGCGCCGCTGGTCATCGTGAACGGGCCGATACGGGAGAAGCTGGGGATGAACAGCGGGTCGGGGGCCTACGGGCCGGGGTGGCGGTCCAACGCGGTGATCGGGAGGGCGATCCGGCTGATATTGCTGAACGTGGGGGGAGCGTATCCGGGTTCTGGGGACATGTCCACGCAGGGGGCGCCGTCGAAGTACAGCTACTGCGTGGCGGAGAACGAGGAAGGGAACCCGTGGGAGCCGCTCCACGTGGAGCGGGGGTTTTCTCCAGAGGAGAGCACGGTGACGGTGGTGGCGGGGGAGCCACCGCACAACATCAACGACCACACGGGGAGCTCGGCGGAGGATATCTTGACCATCGTGGCGGGGGCGATGGCGGTGACGGGAGCGAACAACGCTTACACAGGCGGGGAGACGCTGCTGGCGCTGGGGCCGGAGCATGCGGCGACGATTGCGCGGGACGGGCTGAGCAAGGACGATGTGCGGGACTGGCTGCACGAGAAGGCGCGGGTGCCGCTGGAGCGGTACACGGAGGAGACGATGCTGGAGCGGTTCGGGCGCATCCCGGAGGGGCCGGTTCCGATGGTGGGGTCGCGGGAGGACCTGGCGATCATCGTGCTGGGCGGTCCGGGGAAGCATTCGTCGTGGGTGCCGACGTTCGGGGGGACGACGCGGTCGGTGACGGTGGGGGTTTAGGGGGAGGACCGAATAGCATTCAGCCGTTCCCGGGTGCTTGCACAGAAAGAAACTCCGACACTCTAGCGCGAGCTTCATCGGCGGTCTTGTTGTCCTGTAGACTGTCCGCCCAAGTCCGACCGGGATGCAGAGTATCCCACCAACTCCGCTCCCCTGATAGTCTGCCACTGCCGGGATTGTGATCTCCGAAGCCGTCGAGGCACGCGTTCCAAACGGTTCTGTAATGTTGAATAACAGCCCTTTCGGAAAGGTTAATCCATGCGGGAACTACTGCGAGTGACCTGAATGCGAAGTCCTCCACTTCCAAATTTTCAGCTTCCCTTATCGACACCTGGTGCTCCCTGATTCTTCGCTGCAAGACTCGGGCCCTGACATCTCCTTCATCGCCTCGCCTTGAACCCGGAGGGATAGCTTTACCAGCGTATATCGGCCGGGATGTTTGAGAGATCGACTTGTACGCTTCGTGGGCCCCGTTGTAGAAGAGGCAATAGATTCCCGGACCCTGGATGCTGATTTCTTCGGCTAAGGACATCAGGGGCTGTTGTTCGAACCTAATGACGATCCCGGCCATCAGGGTCTCGTAGGTAAACGGGTCGTAGAGTTCTGGCATGTTATCCGGGTTGGCGGAGCTCGATTACCGATTCATAAAGCTGGACGCTATCACGGGATTGCCTCGTCCTTGCACCGGAATCCACGATACTGTTCCCAACCCGAGTTTCCCGGGGAGTGGATATCTCGCGAACCTCCAGCCCACATTCCAAGGCTATCGCTGCCATAAACCTGTCCGTAGGAACTGGAATACCTTGCAGTATGCTGTTTCCCAGGACGATGAGCGCGGTCCCGTTATTGCGCAAGACCCAGCGGACGCCTTGCAAGAAACGGACACAATCATTCAAGTAGGCGGTTGCGTAGTTGGCCCAACCGTTGCCGCCGTAGATTCCCTTGCCAGGGTTTTGTTCCCTGATTGTTGCGACCGTATCCAAGATGTCCCGGTTTTGGATCAAAGGGTCGAACTCGACGTTTTCCAACTCGCGGGCGGTCTGCCAATACGTGCCAAAATTCTGGTGCTCAAGCAGTTTCAAATCTTTCGGTGAATCGCAGAAGCCCAACCAGTACAGATGGGGGCGCGTGTTCCGGTTGTAGTGGTAGTTGTTCATGTAAGGGGGCGATGTAACAATCAGGTCCACGCTTTGCTGTTCCACTGCCCGATAGTCTTCCAAGAACGACGCCCTGTATACAACCCCGTCCTGTCGTGCCCCACCAGCGCGGTCTTCACGGTACCAATCCGCATCTTCGGCGATTTCCTGCAACTTAGCGCATAATCCCTCAAACACCGGAAAATCCGTAACTTCGCGCTTGCCCGCACTTACTTTCCTCGACAAACTAGGTTCGTAAGAGTAGTTGGAGTAGCCAACCATCGTCGCTCCAAAGGCAAGGCGGATGACATTGGCAATATCCTCATGGGCACGCCGTTCAAGCTCGATGAAATCCAATACCAGAAGAACTTTCTGCAAAACCCTGGGGCTGAAGAAGGGAGACCTGGATTTGAAGCCTGCCGGCGGCTTGAATTCGGGCGGTATTCCGGTGGTCTCGTTGCGTTCCCCGAACCGCCGCAACCGACAGATGGCGTCTCTCAACAGGTCGGTATTCAGGCGGTGAGCATTCAATTTCACCGTAGCCACAAATGCGGCATAAGGATTGATTTCGAAACCCACGGCCCGGTGTCCCACCCGGTCGGCCTCAATCAGAGTTGTCCCCACCCCGGCGAAAGGATCCAAAACGACGTGTCCGGGGCCTCGCGTAAATTTACCTATCGCACCGGAGGCGAATGCTTGAGAGTAACCGGCTATCCAAGGAACCCAACGGTGAACGGGAACAATGCGGTTGAGGACGAAAGCCGGGTCTTGAAAACCATCCGTGGTTTGGTCAATTTCTCCGATAAGGGCCGGTTGCAATAGAACCTCTCGCACGACGGCATTGTTTAATGATCGCGTTTTGCCTAGGGTACGCGGATGATAACGCTTAGGGCTTCCGGCTGACAATCGGCAAGTGTCAGTAAATGTATCAACCAACTGTGGGCTTGGGATACGATTCTTCGGCTGAGGCGGGGTTAGAGGATGGGCCAGCGTGGGGGGTAGTGGAGGTTGGTGCGGTGGAGGAGGTTTTGGCCGTCGGCCTGGACCTGGGGGATTAGTTCCTTTTCGTCGACGAAGAGGGGGGTGTGGTTTTGGACGACGATGTTTCCGTCGACGATGACGGTGTGGACGCTGCGGCCGTCGGCGTTGTAGACGAGGGAGTTGACGGGATTGTGGAGGGCGCTCCATTCGGGGCGCTGGGTGTCGAAGAGGACGAGGTCGGCCTTCTTTCCGACTTCAATCGATCCGATTTCATCGCCGAGTCCCAGAGCATGGGCGCCGCCGATGGTGGCGAGTTCCAAGGCGGTCTCGGCGGGGACCATCTGCCAGTCCTGGCGGGCGTCCTTGTAGAGGACGGCGACGAGGTACATGGAGCGGAGGGTCTCGAGAAGGTTGGAGTTGTTGCCGGCGTCGGTGCCGAGTCCGACGGTGACTCCAGCGCCGAGAAGCTCGGGGAGGAGTCCGGTGCGGGTCATTCCGGCAGCGCCCTTGAGGGCGGCGGTGGGACAAACGACGACATTGGCGCCGGTAGCGGCGAGGGTGTCCACTTCGGCGGGGTCCAATCCGAGGACGTGGGCGAGGAGGACGTTAGGGCCGAGGACGCCGAGGTCTGCCAGGTAGCGGGAGGGGAGCTTACCGTGCTGCTGCATCCATTCGGCAGCGGCGCGGGGGGTGAAGTTGAAGTGGGTGGTCATTCCGGTGGCGTGGTCGTCGGCGAGTCCCTTGGCTCCGGTGAGCAGGTCGGGGGTGCAGTAGGGGGGCGCGAAGGGCATGGTCCAGGCGCGGACGCGGCCGTCGAGGGTGTCGTGATAGTCGGAGATGGTTGTCTCCATGTCGCGGAGCGCCTGGGCGGTGTCCAGGACGGGGAGGTTGAGGGGGTTGGGGAGGTCGCAGGCGTGGGAGCCGACGATAATGCGGCATCCGCTCTGCTGATAGGCGGGGAGGCAGGCGTCGAGGTGCTTGGTGGAGCCGGGGTCGAGGAAGGTGGTGGTGCCGTACTTGAGAAGCTCGGTGATGGCCAGAAGGGAGGTGCGGTATTCCTCGTCGGGGGTCATGGCGGCCTGGAGGATGAAGACGTTGGGGAGGTAGGCGGGGCCGAGGTCGTCAGGGAAGAGGCCGCGGACAGCGTGGGCGTAGCTGATGTGCATGTGGCCGTTGACGAACCCGGGGGTGGCGACGAAGTGGCGGGCGTCGATGGTGCGGCCGGCAGGGGTGTCCAAGAGGTCGGTGGTCTTTCCGACACGGGTTATCCGGCTGCCGTCGATTAGGACGGCGGCGTCGGTGAGGATGCGGCGGCCTGGGTCGAGGGTGACGAGGTAGCGGATGTTTTCGAGCTTGAGGGTGGCGGGCATGGCGGGTTGCTCCGTTGGGTATTTTGCCAAGTTTGACAGGGTTGGCGGCGGGGGTTAGGTTGGGCGGAAGGAGAAGTTCCGAGCATGGTCAATCAAGGGACAAATATAACAGTGCGGGAAGCGGTTGAGGGGGATGTCGCCGCCATTGCGGCATTCAACTCGGCCATGGCGGTGGAGACGGAGGGGAAGGAGCTAGAGCCGGCTGTTGTCCTAGAAGGGGTGGCGGCGATTGTCCGGCGGCGGGAGTTGGGGTTCTACCTGGTGGCAGAGGTTGGGGGGACCATTGCAGGTCAGCTGATGATTACGACAGAGTGGAGCGACTGGCGGAACGGGTATTTCTGGTGGATACAGTCCGTTTATGTGAAGCCGGAGTTCCGGCGGGTTGGAGTGTATTCCAGGCTGTACGAGCGGGTGCGGGAGATGGCGCTGGCGGCGGGGGACGTGAAGGGTATCCGGCTGTACGTGGCGAAGGAGAATGTTGGGGCGCAGCGGGTGTATGAGCGGCTGGGGATGGGGGACTCGGGGTATTTGATGTACGAAGTGGAGTTCGGGTGACGGGGTTACGTTGGGGGACGAGTCACCCAACCCCCCCTGAATTTGGGCGGTTGCACCGTGTTCCGGGGGTTACCGGGGTCTGGATTCCCGCCCCTTTCCCTCTTTCGTCGTCCCTCCTCAGTCGCCAGGGGCAGGCTCTGTGCGGGAATGACGGGATGGGCGGGGTAATGACGGGTGGGCGTCGGTTGACGGTGTTGGGGGGATGTTCTATTTTTCGGGGAGAGTATAAGGAGGTTTCCGGGAGCGGAGGGTATGGCTGAGGCACCATCGGAATACGATTACCTGGAGCGGGGGAGGTTCTTCTACCAGCGGGGGATGCTGGCGGAAGCGGTGTCCGATTTCAACCAAGCGTTGGAGATGGAGCCGTCACTGGCTCCGGCCTATTACTACCGGGGGCTGGCGCGGCGGCGGATGGGGGCAATCCAGCAGGCAATAGAGGACTATTCCGAGGCGCTGCGGGTGGAGCCGGACTATCCGGCAGCGTACTACGCCCGCGGGGTGGCGTTTCGGGAACTGGGGGAGTATGAGCGGGCGATCCTGGACTACAACGAGGCGATAGACCTAGAACCGGAGGACGGGGACTTTTACTACGCTCGGGGGGTGGCCCACGCATCGCTGAAGCACTACAACGAGGCGATAGAGGACTTCCAGGAGGCGCTGAAGTGGAATCCGCAGATGTCCAACGCCTACTACAACCTAGGGATCGCCTTCCGGGATATGGGGGACCGGGAGCGGACGCTGGAGTACTACACGAAGGCGATCGAGCTGCGGCCGAGTGATCCAGATTACAGGTACGCGTTGGGGAACCTGTACAGCGACATGGGGGAGTATCCGAGGGCTATCGCGGAGTACGACGAGGCAATCCGGCTGGTGCCGACCTTTGCCAACGCGCTGTACAACCGGGGAATTGCGCGACGGAACGGGGGTGATCCGGCGGGGGCGCTGGAAGACTTCGACGCGGCGGCGCGGGCAGGGTTTGAGTCCGGGGGGTTGTATTCCAACCGGGGGATTGCGCGGGCCGACCTGGGGGAGTTCGATGCGGCGCTGGGAGAGTTCGAGCGGGCGTTGACGCTTGATCCGGGTCTGCCTTCGGCGCACCTGGGGAAGGGGAATGCCTTGGCGAACATGGGCCGGTTGGAAGAGGCGGTGGCGTCATTCGACGCGGCGATTGTCCTGAAGGGAGACCTGGCGGATGCGTTCCGAGGGCGGAGTTTGGCGAAGAGGGAGTTGGGGGACGCGGAGGGGGCGGATGAGGACTGGGGGGAGTATTTGCGGCTGGTTGGGGATGGTTAGGGACTACGTTGGGGGATGCATCCCCCAACCCCCCTGAGTTTGGGCCGGGGAGTGTTCATCTGAATAGGGAGGTGGGAGCGGTGACGGGCAGCGGGAATGCGGTTTATGACGGGCTGGTGGTGGATGAGCAGCTGGGGCACTTGGAGTACGTGGTTACCGAAGGGCTGCTGAGGGAGTTCCAGGAGGCGGTTGGGTATCCCGAGGCGGGGTTTCCGCATATCGCGGTGAAGGAGTACATCGAGGTGCTGCGGCGGAAGCATGGGCCGGTACCCATCATAAGTGCCAAGCACCGGGACCAGTATTTCCATCCGCCGATTGTGGGGAAGCGGGTGCAGGTGTCCGGCTGGGTACGGGAGAAGTACGAGCGGCGGGGGCGGTGGTGGCTGGTGGTGGAGACGCTGGCGATTGACGAGGACGGGCGGGAGATCGTCCGAAGCGAGCATACCTTCCTGATAGGCGGGCTGGAGGCAGGGTAATGAGCAGCATCAGAACGGCCGACATCAATCCCGGGGATGAGCTGGTTGGGGTTGCCAAGGTCATCACGCAGGAGGCGATAGACCGGTTCGAGTACGTGGGGCAGGATGCGGCCGGGCAGGACGGGAAGGGGCCGCCGCCGGTGAACATCCACACGGATGACGCGCGGGCGCGGGAGATGGGGCTGACACGGCCGGTGGCGTCGGGGCAGATGTCGTTTGCCTTCCTGCACGAACTGCTGGCGCGGCGGTTCGGGGCGGACTTTCGGCAGGGGGGAGACCTTTCGGTGACGTTCCTGAAGCCGGTGTATGGGGGTGAGAGCGTGACGGCGCACGGGGTCGTGGAAGATATGGATACCCAAGACGGGAGGGCGGTGGTAAAGCTGCGGGTGTGGCTGGAGAACCAGGATGGGGTGCAGACTTGCGCGGGGCGGGCGGTGGTTACCGTTCCGAGTCCGTGGAGGGGGGCGCGGGGGGAGTAGGGGTGCGGGGTCGCGCGAGATGGGTTTCCGACCGGGGGAAGGAACGGGGAGTTACGTTGGGGATGAATCCCCCAAACCCCCTGAGTTTGGCTGGTTGGTAGGGAACGGTATAGTCTGGGATGACGTTTATTCAGGGATGGCATTACCGGGGTCTGGATTCCCGCCTGCGCGGGAATGACGGGAAATTGTGGTGGGGAGAGCACCAAATAGGACCACGTTGAGGGAGTATGGCAAGTTTTAGCGAGGAGTTGAGGGCAGAGGCAGAGCCGATCTGGGAACGGATTTTCTCGCATCCGTTTTTGCGCGAGATCAAGGATGGGACGCTTCCGGTGGAGAAGTTCCGGTATTACCTGACGCAGGACTACCAGTACCTGGAAGGGTTCGCGCGGGCGGTGGCGATGGCCTTGGCGAAGGCGCCGAACTCGGGGCTGGTGGAGGAGCTTTCCCACCGGGTGTTGACGCCGGTGGAGCGGCCGCTGCATCACTCATTGATGGAGGAAGCGGGGGTGACGATGGAGGACATCGAGGCCATCGGCCGGTCTCCGACGAATACGGCTTATGTGAATCACATGCTGGTGACGGCGTCGCTGCATGGGCTGGGGCCGACGGCGGCGGCACTGCTGCCGTGTCCGTGGACGTACCATCTGCTGAAGGACGAGGTGGGGGCGTCGGAGCATCCGCTGTATTCCAAGTGGACGGGGGCCTACGTGGCGGGGCTGCTGGAAAACAGCGTGGAGGCGTGGCGGAGTTTCGTGGATCGGATGGCGCTGGATTGCAGCGCAGCGGAACGGGCGGCGATGCGAGAGGCGTTCCTGGTGAGCAGCCGTTATGAGCATATGTTCTGGGATATGGCGTACCGGCAGGAGGGGTGGCCGGTTTAGGGGACCGGGGTACGTTGGGGGATTCATCCCCCAAACCCCTTGGGGCTGGAGATGGCTGTGGGGTACGGCGTGAGCAGGGGTGACCTGGAGAGTTGAGATAGGAGGAGGGACATGGCCAGAGCGGCGGTTAACGGGATTGAGATTTATTACGAGGAGTTTGGGGAAGGGCCGGCGATGGTGTTCGCGCACGGCCGAGGCGGAAACCATTTCAGCTGGTTCCAACAGGTGGCGGCGTTCCAGGATGAGTACCGGTGCGTGGTGTTTGACCACCGGGGGTGGGGTCTGACGACAGATGTTCCGGGAGGGCCCGGGCCGGCGGGGTTCGTGGACGATCTGGAGGGGCTGCTGGACTACCTGGGCATCGAGAAAGCGTTCCTGGTGTCGCAGTCCATGGGCGGCATTACGAACCTGGGGTTCGCGCTGCGGCATCCGGAGCGGGTGTCGGGGCTGGTCTTGGGGGACACGACGGGCGGGATTGGCGACCCTACCGTGGTGGACCTGCTGAAGGACGTGCATCCGCCGGAACACCCGCTGGGGCGGGCGCTGTCCGAGGGGTTCGTCCGGGAGCATCCGAACCGGGTGGTGCTGTTCCGGCAGATCGGAGCGTTGAATCCGCCGATGCCGATAAGCGTGGTGTCGCCTTTGTTCAGGAACCCGGAGGGGCCGCAGGCGGCGGACCTGGCGGGGTTTACGGTGCCGACGCTGCTGGTGGTGGGGGAGGAGGACCTGATCTTTCCGGTGCATGTGATGGAGGCGGCGCAGCGGTTGATTCCGAACTCGCGGCTGGAGGTTGTTCCGGGGGCGGCGCATTCGACGCACTACGAGCAGCCGGGGGAGTTCAACCGGCTGGTGGGGGAGTTCTTTGCGGCGATGCGGGCCGGGGAGGTTGTGGGGGCGACGGGGGATTAGGGGAGTTTTCAGTCCGATGAGATGAGGAGCCGCAGTCAGTCTCAGTAACTATCGCAAAAGGTACATCACCGAGGCCGAGAGTACGAAGTGGAGACGACGGGGGTCTGGATTCCCGCCTGCGCGGGAATGACGGAAGGAGGGCGAACGGTTTCAGATAATTTCTGAGTGCGGAAACGGCAGTTATTCATAGCGAGGAGATGGAGCATAGCTCACGGACTAGGGGCAATTCTTGAACCGGAGCGGCGGGACTCGTAAATCTGGCGCTTAAGTTCTTCGGCGGCGGGGTTGTCCTTCCAAGCGCCGGCGGCGGACTG
Source organism: Dehalococcoidia bacterium (assembly GCA_965203675.1). Taxonomy (GTDB): domain Bacteria; phylum Chloroflexota; class Dehalococcoidia; order Lucifugimonadales; family UBA3495; genus CATOSK01. Next base: position 1,312,751 of record CBDBDE010000002.1, read on the forward strand.
CATGGTTCTGAGCCTGTGGGCGGCGGATTGTTCGGAAGAGGCGTCAGGAGGCAGGAGGTCCTTGTAGCGGAGGGTCCATTGGCCGCCGACATGGCGTCCTACGCGAACTTCAAAGGGGTCGGGGTGGCCGGCGGCAACCCACTCGCGCTGGTCTCCCCGTTTCTCGCGCAGTTCGACCAGGACGCGGGCGGCGGCGGCACGGGAGCTTTCCCGGTCGGGATGCCAGAAGTCCACCTCGGGAAAGTCGGATTCGTCGTTTCTGGAACCGTCAGGGTGCCAGAAGGAGAGCATCCAGCGGACGGCTCTATGGTTGGCCATAAGGAACCAGCCTCGGTAGGAATGGGATCCGTGTATAGATTGTGAGAAGCGTGGAGGCGGAAGTCAACCGGCCCAAGCGCGGACCTATGAGTCCCAAGAGTTCCCGCCCTGCCGATATGGACAGAGCGGGAACATTGGCTATTCAGACAGACACAGCCAACGGGTCTCAGGGGATGTTGGTGGCGCCGAAGGTGCCCCAGCCCTGGGGGACATGGACAATGCCGGGTTCGAGTTCTTCGACGTCGGTCTGGCCGCAGGCGCCCATGTCGTGGTCGAGCTCGCGGCGGAGGACTTCGAGCATCCCGTGGACACCGTCGGCTCCGGCGACGGCGAGTCCCCAGTAGAGGGGGCGTCCGACGGCGACGGCGCGGGCGCCGAGGGCGAGGGCCTTGAGGACGTCGGCGCCGCGACGGACGCCGGAGTCGAGGTAGACCTCGGCCTGTCCCCGGGAGGCTTCGACAATCTCGGGGAGCATTTCGACGGCGCCGAGGGTCTGGTCAATCTGGCGGCCGCCGTGGGTGGAGACGAGGATGCCGTTGACGCCGTTCTCGACGGCGATGTGGGCGTCCTCGGCGGTGCGGACTCCCTTGAGGACGAGGGGGAGGGAGGTGAGGCCGCGGAGCCATTCCAGCTCATCCCACTTGAGGGCGGGGACTTGGGCGGGACGCCAGTTAGGGGCCTCGTCGGTGCCGCTCATGGCGGCCGTCTGCTCGGCGGAGGCGATGAAGTTGCCGAGGGGGAAGGGGTTTTCGTAGTGGTTGTGTACGTCGCGCTCCTTGGGGCTGGGAACGGGAGTGTCGACGGTGAGGACGATGGCCTTGAAGCCAGCTTCCTCGGCGCGGTGGACGAGCATCTCGGTGACCTCGTAGCCGCGGTGGTAGAGCTGGAACCACTTGGGGCCGGTGCCGGCCTCGGCGACCTGCTCCATGGGGTAGTGGGAGGAGGTACTGAGCATCATCAGGGTGTCGGACATTCCGGCGCCACGGGCAGTGGCCAGCTCTCCCTCGGGGTGGGCGAGCTTGTGTCCGCCGGCGGGGCAGACCATGACGGGGAGGCTGATTTCGGAGCCGAGGACGGTGGTGGAGAGCTTGCGGTTCTCGACGTCGCGGAGGAAGCGGGGCCGGAGCTTGAGGTCCTCGAAGGCGGAGGTGTTACGGCGGGTGGTGGACTCGGTCATGGCGCCGGCTTCGATGAACTCCCAGTGGTTGTGGGGAAGGGTCAGCTTGGCACGGGCTTCGTAGTCACGGAGGCTAACGGGGGCGTCGCTCATGGGGTCCTCCTGGCGGTGAGTTTGGGGGCGGATGGAGTGCATCCGGGGCCGGATGGCCGGGGTTAATCTACTCCCGGCGGCGGGGGGAAGGCAAGGGGAGGGGTTGGGGAAGGGCCGGTTCCGACCATGAGCCGGGCAGTGCAAATAGCTCGTCGTCCAGGGGTTGGAGGCTGTCTTCAATCCTCTTCCATTGGCCGGTCTGGACAACGAAAGCCAACAAGGCACGGGCAGCGCGGATGCGAACCTCTGAATCAGGATCCAACTGGGCAGCCTCATGCAGCATATCGAGACAATTGTTGGTCTTGTTTTGGATTCGCAAACGGAAAAGGAAGTCGTTGCTGGCGCGGGTGTAGGCCAGAGCTTCCCGGAAAGTCTCGTCGCGAAGCCAGCGGTGAATAGTGCTGCGGCTAAGCCGGGACAGGGCAGCGGCCTCGGTGACAGTGCGAGCGTCGGCTATAACGTTCAAGTATTTTCGTTGACGCTGGGACAGGGTGGAAAAATCGGGTTTTGTATCATTTGGATCAGAATAGGGCCGTTTACGCTTGGGTGAGGCCTCCGGAGGATGGCTTAGTGGCTCATTATTGGCGTTTTTCCGACTGGTCTCAGACAGATGTTGTGTCAAAGTGTGTCACCATTGTGTCATTTTGTAGCATTTTTGTCGCACGCTTCTGACGGGCTGAGGGTCATTTTCCGGCGGGTTGGCGGAGGCCCGGGGTCGGGTTACGTTCGAGACGCAAGGGTCCCGGCGGATGAGGAACGATCCTTGGCGCGGCACAGCGTGACCATTGGGAAATGCTAGACACGCGGCAGCGGGGTTGGCAAGGGGGGAAGTGTCAGTAATTTTGGGGGTGGGTTGTACAGTCCGGCAAAGGCGTAGGGGGTTGGGATGGCCGGTATAATCCGAAGAATCCATAGAAGAGGTACAACGGGATGAAAATCGAGATGGGGGAATCGCTGTGCTGTTCCTTCCTGCGGCACGTGCAGCAGTGCTGGGTGGTACAGGCCAACTGGAAGGTTTCGGAGCATTGGGGGAAGCTGCTGGGCGAGGTCGAATTGGAGGAACGTTTCCGCGGGATGCGGGAGAGGTTCGACCCGGACGGGAGCGTGTTCAAGGGCACAAAGGACAGCGGCCAATTCCTGAAGCAGGGGGAGATTGATGCGGTAGGTCTCGGGCAGGATGGGAGCGTCCACGCGATGGATGTTGCTTTTCACGAGAACGGGTTGAACTACCTGGGAGGGCCCGACAAGCGGGTGCTGAAGAAGCTGCTGCGGACGATGCTTATCCTGGAAGCTTACCATCCGGCGGAGGTGGAGCGGCATATTTATTTTGCGTCTCCGAAGGTGAACAAAGGGGTGCAGGCACCTTTGGAAGAGATGTTTGAGATGCTGGCGACGGAGTATCCGGCGGTGGAGTGGCATTTGCTGACCAACGAAGAGTTCAATCGAAAGCTGCTGGTTCCTACGCTGGAGAAGGCGGAGCAGGTTTCGGATACGGCGGAGCTGTTTGTGCGGGCGGCGAAGTTGTTGGAGTTGGGCAAGGCGTCCCAAGCTGGCCATTCCAGCAAGAGGATGGACCCGCCTGAGAACGCAGTAGGGAAGCAGGAAGGATTAATGAGTGGCGGAAGGGAAGGCCGTGCCGGCCTAGCGAAACAAAGGCGGCCGCAGCAAGCGCGAGGGGAACTTCAACGCGTTGTCCAAGCTTTGATGAGCACCTTGCTAGACGAATATCCGGGGCTGCTGGGGGAGACCGACCTGCGGCAGATGATGAATGGGGACTTGTGCAAGGACGGGTTGGGGTTGCAACTTAGCGGGATGGCGCTCTTACGACGGGTGGAAGAGGGGAGGATGGAAGGCGGTCGCCCAAGGTATTGGTCGAAAGTGTACGGGGAAGAGTTCTACGTCACGAATAATTGGTGGCAAGACTACCACCTAGAAAACGCGGGGGCGATGGCACGGTTTGTGGAGGGGTTGGTGAGGCGCCGGGCTGAGCATCCGGCGGTGCCGGAACTGGAGCGGCACCGGGCGGCGTTGGAAAGGTATGCGGGGTGATAGCCCGTAGGATTGCAAGGTTGCGCTTGGAGGCATCACTTGCCGGAAGGTCTTACCGGGGTCTGGATTCCCGCCTGCGCGGGAATGACGGGAGAGGTGTTGGGTGTAGGGGACAGGGTTGGGTGGATAGCTGATGGGTTCCTACGCTGGGGTGGCGGGAGAGTATAACGGGAAAGGGGAGTGGTGGACATAGCTGGTCTTGTGTTGTCCAGGGTGGTTGCTGGGAAGGCTGATGGGTCCCGGCCTCCGCAGGGACGACGGGGGAGGGGGGTTGCTCCGGTGGACGGGGCTAAGGGAAGGCTGATGGGGCCCTGCCTCCGCAGGGACGACGGAGTGGGGGGTTGCTCCGGTGGACGGGGCTAAGGGAAGGCTGATGGGGCCCTGCCTACGCAGGGACGACGGGGGGAGGGGGTTTGCTCCGGTGGACGGGGTAAGGGAGGGCTGATGGGTCCCGGCCTCCGCAGGGACGACGGGGGAGGGGGTTTGCTCCGGTGGACGGGGCTAAGGGAAGGCTGATGGGTCCCGGCCTCCGCAGGGACGACGGGGGGAGAGAAGCATTGGGTTGGCAAGCCGAGATAGAAGGTCTTGGTGGCTTGCTGGAGATATTGGTTGGGGCTAAGATACCGTCAATCGCAATCACAGCAATCCGAACGACAGCCCTTCTCACTCTCACTACCGGGTTTGTTAATGGGAGGCACTTATGCCCGAAACTGAAATCAACGGCTACCAGATGTATTACGAGAGCCACGGGAGCGGTCAACCTTTTGTGATGATCCACGGGGGACTGGGCGGGGGCGAGGGGTGCGCGGGCTTTGTCGAGCACCACGCCGCGGCCTTGTCGCCGGACTACCGGCTGATCGTCTACGACCGGCGGTCGGCAGGGAAGTCGGGAAATCCCGATGGCGGTTACTCCATCGAAAATTGCGCGCGGGACCTGTGGGGCCTGCTGGAGCACCTGGGAGTTACGCGCGCCCACATCCTGGGTTCGTCGGCAGGGGGGCCCATCGCGCTGCGTTTCGCCTTGGAACACCCGGAGATGACCGACACGCTGATCCTGATCAACACGATGTCCTACGTGCAGGAGTCGGAGCGGGCGGTGCGCCAGCGGGAACTGGACCAGATGCGGTCGGACGATGCGGCAAGGGGCAGGGAAGCGTCAATCGCGGGCGCGCTGGAAGCGCGGTGGCCGGGGATAAGGGAGGCGGAGCCGGACCGGTTCCAGAGGTTATACAAGCTGAACCTGGAAAGGTACGACGGGATAGCACAGACGATGCAGAGCTACCTGGACATCAAGGATAGCCTGGAGTCCCGCCTTTCCGAGCTGAAGATGCCGACGCTGGTGGTGCATGGCGACGAGGACTCCAGGATTCCGGTGGAGTGCGGGCGGCAGCTGCACCGGGGCATCGCAGGGTCGGAGTGGTTCATGGTCCCGGGCGCGGAGCATGGGCTGATGGGGAATGAACCAGCCTTGATGCGGAAGGTCATCCTAGAGTTTCTTTCCCGCCGGGCCGCGCCGGCCGGGGCCGCCGCAGACTAATCGGAGAGAGGACCGGGGAAAGGAGGTACGCCATGCCCACCGCAGGAATAGACCACATAGCGATGCCCACCGCCAACGCGGAGCGGCTGATCGCGTTCTACAAGAAGCTGGGTTTCCCAATCAACAACGAGGAAGAGTGGCGGTCGGGACAGGTGCCGACTTTCTCGATACAGGTGGGGGACTCGAAGATCAACGTTCACCCGGAGGGGCACACGGCCTCGCTGCGGGGACCGACGGCGGTTCCGGGCTGCACGGACATCTGCTTCGTGTGGGACGGGACGGTGGAAGAGTGCCAGGCGATGCTGGCGGAAGCCGGGGTGGAAGTAATCCGAGGGCCGGTGCAGCGGGCGGGGGGGCGAGGACGGGGAACGACTCCATCCCTGAGCCTTTACCTGCGGGACCCGGATGAGAACCTGCTGGAGTTCATGACGTATAACGTTTGACGCGGGGAAAGGAGAATCCCCAATCGGCCGGCAAAAATGACGGCCCGCTGCCTTAGCGGGCCGTTTCGGGTTGAGGCGAGGGGTTGGGGCTAGAGGTCGTTGCCCAGGCGCACTATTTCGTCGAAGTCTTCCCTGGCGACGGGCTGGACGGAAAGGCGCATCCCGCGGCGGACGAGGAGCATCCCGTCGAGCTTGGGGTTCTGCTTTATCTCCTGGAGGGTCACGGGACGGGCCAGACGCTCTCCGGCCTTGATGTCCACCATGAGCCAGGTGGGGTTGTCCGGGTTGCTCTTGGCGTCGTAATACTTGGCCGAGGGGTCCCAGGCGGTGGGGTCGGGGTAGGCCTCCTTGCAGATGTAGGCGATTCCCACCACGGCCGTCGGCTTGGCGTTGCTGTGGTAGAAGAGGACAGCGTCTCCGACCTTCATATCATCGCGCATGAAGTTGCGGGCCTGGTAGTTGCGGACGCCATCCCACTCAGCGACCTGGTCTTCCTCGCCGCAGAGGTCGTCGAAGGAGTAGTTGCCGGGTTCGGACTTGAAGAGCCAGTATTTCCGCTCTGCCATCGCGCCCTGCCTTACGAAGGTTTTTCCAGGTGCGGGGGGTTAGAGGGCGATGTCGCCCCGCTCGCCGGTGCGGATGCGGACGGCGTCCGTCACCTGGGTTATGAATATCTTGCCGTCGCCGATGTTGCCGGTGCGGGCGGACTCGATGATGATTTCGATGGAGCGTTCGACGTCGGAGTCCGCAACGACCATTTCCAGCTTGACCTTGGGGAGCATGTCCACGACGTAGGAACCGACGCCGCGGGGCCCGCCGATCTCGATGCCGCGCTGGGCACCGCGTCCGGTGACCTGGGTGACGTTGATTCCGACCAACCCGGCGTCGGCCAGTGCATCCTTAACGTGGTTGAGCCTGTCGGGCCTGATGATTGCTTCTACCTTTTGCATAACCGCCTCCCGTCTCTTGCCATAGATTATAACTCAAAGTGGGACAATGGCTGCCACCCTGAAATCCTTAGATAACTACACTGGCCCGGCTGGGAGTTCCAGGAGGGAGATTTTACCGGGGTCTGGATTCCCGCCTGCGCGGGAATGACGGGAGAGGCGGGTGCAGGCCGTTTCTACGAGGAAGTTATGGAAAAATGTGTTTGAGACACTCCCTAGCGCCGGATATTGATGCCGGCCGCTTCCCGGTCGAAGCAGCCCTGGATTAGGTCTTCGCGCTCCTGGCGGAGGACGTCCTTGCGGACGCGGAGGCTAGGGGTGCGGGGGAATTCTTCCCGCATCTCGACGTAGCGGGGCACCTTGAAGTAGGCCAGCCGGTCCGCGCACCAGAGGACGACTTCCTCCGGGCGGACCGAGGTACCGGCGCGGGGAAGGACGTAGGCCTTCACTTCATCCTCTCCAAGCTCGGAAGGGACGGCAATGACCGCGCAGTCCAGCACGTCGGGATGGTCCTTGATGGCATCCTCCACCTGCTGGGAGGATATGTTCTCGCCGCGTCGGCGGATGACGTCCTTCTTGCGGTCCACGAAGTAGAGGAAGCCGTCGTCGTCCAACCAGCCGAGGTCGCCGGTGTAGAGCCAACCATCGCGCAGAGCCTCGCCGGTCTGCTCCTGGTTGCGCCAGTAGCCCAGCATGGTGGCGGGGTTCCTGATGGTGATTTCACCGATGGTGTTGGGGCCGGCCGGGTTTCCGGCGTCGTCGGAGATCCTGATTTCGTTGACGAAGGAAGGATCGGGATGCTGACGGGGCAGGCCGGAGGAATTGGCGCGGCGGTGGTCTCCGATTCTTTCGATGGTGCCGTAACAGGTCTCGGTCATCCCGAAGCCGACGATGATGTCCGTGCCGAAACGGTCCTGAAATTCGCCGAGGAACTCGGGGGCGAGGGCCGGGGAGCCGTAGAAGAGGCGGACACGATTGTCCCGGTCCGATTCGGACTCGGGGTTCTTGGCGAGGACGGGCATCATCATTCCGATGAAGTTGACGACGGTGGCATCGGCGGCACGGACCTGGTCCCAGAAACGGGAGGCGCTGAACCGGTCCGCAACGACTAGGGTCGCACCGGCGGCCAGGGTCCCCATGGTGGAGTAATACTGGGCGTTGGCGTGGAAGTAGGGCAGGCAGGTGAAGAAACGGTCATCGTCGGTGGCCTGGGTCCAGTGGGCGAACCCCTGTCCGGCGGAGACGTACATCTGGTGGGTGACCTGGACACCCTTGGGGTTGCCGGTGGTGCCGGAGGTGTAGACGAGCATGGAGATGTCGACAGGGGATACCCGGGGCAAGTCCAGGGCAGGTTCCGCGGCGGCCAGCTTCTCCGAAAAGGCGTCCCATCCGGCGGGGCCGGGGGGGATCACGCCGTCAGAGGCATCGTCAACGAGGAGCCTGGCGCGGACGCTGGGGGCAAGCTGGGAGGCGGCTTCGGCCACGTCGACGAGGGAGGGGTGGGAGACGAGTCCGGCGGCTTCGGAGTTGTTGAGAATGTAGGCGGTCTCGTCGCGCTTGTAGGCGGTGTTGACGGGGACGGCGATGGCTCCGATGGCGGACAGTCCGAACCAGCAGTAGAGGAACTCGGGGCAGTTGGGCAGGAAGAGGCAGACCCGGTCGCCAGTGTCTATGCCGAGGTCCCGGAACATTCCGGCGGTGCGGAGGGCCCGCTCCTGGAACTGGCGGTAGGTGATGTTGTGCCCGGCGATTTCGACGAAGGTCTTTTCGGGGTCACGCTGGACGGCCAAGGCCATGAACTCGCCCAGGGACCACTCCCAAGAATGGCGTCCGGGAGGGGGTTGCATTCCCACTATTCCGCTCATAACTCCACCGCCCGATTCCGGCCAGATGCGGTACGAAAGGGTTCCGCAGCCGCCACTTTGGACTGCCGGGTTTCAAGCTAACATGGGGGGTTGGCCGGGTCAATGGCGGGGGCGGGAGGGGAAGGCTGGTTTCGTTGACAAGCCAATGCTGCAAACTTACACTGCGGGGCACTTTGACGGCCGGGGTGCAATACTCGTAGCCATATCCAAGAACGTCCCGGGGGCCTGCATTCCCGCCTCCGCGGGAATGACGGGAAGGCGGCGTTGGTCATGCTCACTTCCATTGATCCGCAACGGTTGAGGCTGTCCGACGATGGACTGTCGGGGGCGCTGGTGGGGTTTCAGTGCCTGGACTGCGGGGTGCGGGTGTTCGGGCCGGCGACGTTTTGCCAGTCATGCACCTCGGACAAGCTGTCCCCGGTGGAGTTCGGGACGGAAGGGACGTTGTTCAGCTACACGGTGGTGCGGGTGCCACCGTCGGGGTGGACGGGTCCGGTCCCCTACGTGCTGGGGGAGGTAGAGCTGGTTGAGGGCCCTCATGTACTGGCCGAAGTGGTGGATGCGGACTTGTCATCCCTGAAGGTGGGAACCAGCATGGAGTTGGCGGTAGCGATCGTCCCGGAGCACCCGAAGGGGGAGGGCATGGCGGCGTACAAGTGGAGGCCTGTCGGCGTCAGCCAGTCTTCGGAAAGCGGCGGCATTCCAATTTAGGTGGGCAGACCGGCGGCAACCGGGGTCTGGATTCTCTTTTTCGACTCCACCGCCAACACAACGTAGACTGTCTCAATACCAGCGGCTGTCGAGCGGAGTCCGTCGAGGGAAGACAACGGGGGTCTGGATTCCCGCCTGCGCGGGAATGACGGGGTAAACCGGAGCAGAGAGGTTTCCTGATGAGCCAGTTTCGTCCCGGTAGGGAAGTCATGGTGGTGGGCGTGGGGCTGCATCCCTTTGGAAGGTTTCCCAGCGAGGACCTGGCGTCGATGGCGGTGGTCTCGGTGGTAGAGGCCCTGAAGGATGCAGGGGTCGCATGGAAGGACATTCCGGTGGCGTACTTCGGGCACGTCTACTACCAGGGGATGTCGGTGGGGGAGACGGCGCTGGCCAAGCTGGGGCTGACCGGTGTTCCTATCATCAACGTGGAGAACGCCTGCTCCAGCGGGTCGACGGCCTTCTGGCAGGCCTACTGGGGGATAACCTCGGGGATATTCGACATGGCGCTGGCCTTCGGAGCGGAGAAGGTCCCCGGCGGGCCGGTGACGGTCACGTCGGAGGATAGCCCGGACCGGTACATCGGGGCGGACCACATGATGGCGGGCTACGCCCTACGGATGCGGCGGTACATGGAGGAGACCGGGGCTCCGGCCAACGCTTTCGCGGAGGTCTCGGTGAAGGCACGTCAGAACGCCTCGATGAATCCCTACGCCCACCGGAAGCAGACCTACACGGTGGACGAAGTCCTGGAATCGCGGCTGATTGCCGATCCGTTGACCCTGTACCAGTGCTGTCCCACCAGCGAGGGGGCGGCGGCGGCGGTGCTGTGCGCTCGGGAAGAGCTGGCAGCCTATGGACTGGATGAAAGCAGGGCAATCCGGGTGGCGGCCGCGAGTCTGACCTCGGGGACCTACAACGGGCGGGGGAGCGACCATTCAGCCTTCAGCCCGTACCGGACCGAGCCGGCGGCACTCCAAGCCTACGAAATGAGCGGGCTGGGGCCGCAGGACGTGGACCTGGTGCAGGTCCACGATGCGGCGACGATAGGGGAGCTGCAGCAACTGGAAGCCCTGCACTTGGTCCCTTGGGGCGAGGGATGGCGGGCGACGCTGGACGGGGAGACTTCGCTGTCGGGCCGGATTCCCACCAACACGGACGGGGGACTGCTGGCGATGGGACATCCCTTCGGGGCCACCGGCATCCGCATGGTCCATGAGACGGTCACCCAGCTACGGGGAGAGGCGGGGCCGAGGCAGGTCTCCGACGCGCGGGTGGGGTTGGCCCAATGCTCGGGGGCCGGCGACGTGACGACGGTGCATATCCTGACGAAGTAGCGCGGCCCGCGGCCCACGAGACCGGACCCGGAGTCCAACACCTATGCCCACCTACATCATCCTGGCAGCAATGAAGGGCCGGTTCGTATCGGACCACGGGAACTTCTACGACAACTTCCAGATGATGGGTTATGTGGACGCCCAGGACTCCCGGACGGCGGTGACCCAGTTTTTCGACCAGTCGCCGTTTCCAATCCAGTGGCGGGACGTGGACTACCTGTGGGCGGAGGAGTTGACGGCCCATCCGCAGAACGGGCACCACGGGGACTATGACCGGGTCTACGTGGAACAGCTGCGGGAACGGTGGGAGCGGCGCGGCGATTAGACGGGGCGGCAGGGCGTTGGAAGACGCTTGCCGGAAGGGGAAAGTGGTCCTACGAGGGTTGAGAGAAACCAACCTTGAATTTCTGAGGTTGCCCGCCTCAGCGACACTGCACTCGCCTGTCACCCCCATCCTAACCTTCCCCCGTCAAGGGGGAAGGGACTTGATAGACTCGTTCCTAAGAGGCTGTGTGAGAATGGTTGTCCTAAGTTGGAACCGTGCGAAATGGGAACGAGACGGGGGTCTGGATTCCCGCCTACGCGGGAATGACGGAAGAGTGGGCACGGATGAGCGGGCGTTCACCGGGTATTTCCCACACACCCTCTAAGCGTTCGCGGCGTGTTCGCGGAGCTGGCCGAAATCGGCCTTGAAGCCTTCCACGAGGGCGCGGCGGTCGGTGCCGTGAAGGATGAACCGGGCACCCTGGCTGATCCAGTACCTGGAGAGTTCCGGGGTCTGGTGATGGACGAGGACCGGCACGCCGTGGGATTCGGAAACGTCAATTACCTTCTTGACGGTGGTCTTGTAGGCCTCCTCGTCGTACATGTCGGGAACGCCGAGCTGGATGCTCATGTCGTTGGGCCCGACGAATATGCCGTCGATCCCGGGCACGGCGAGAAACTGCTCCAGTCTCTCGACGGCAATCAGGCTTTCCACGCCGATGATGGCGACGTTGTTCCGGTTGCGATCTTCGAGGTAGCGCCTGGTTTCCTCGCTGGCGATGCTGCCGCCGTCGATGACGCGCCGGGCGGCCTCACCCTTCAGGGGCCGGAACTTGGCGGCTTCGACCACGCTCTTGACCTGCTCGACGGTCTCGCAGTAGGGGGCCAGCACTCCCTGGGCGCCGGCGTCGAGGGCCATGGTCACGTAGTGGGAGTCGGGAATGGGGATGCGGACGATGGGCACAACGCCGGTGGTGTTGAACATGGCCAGGAAATCGCCCAACTCGCCGCGGCTGCGGGAGTTGTGCTCGGTGTCAATGACCACGTAGTCCAGCCCGACGCCGTCCATGACAGGGATCCACTTGGGATTGCGGGCAACGCTGATCATGGTCCCAAAGACCCGGCCGCCCGATTGCAACACCTGCTTCAGTTCTGCACCGTTCATGCTGGCAATTTGTCCTTTCGATAGTTGTAAGCCCGGAGGGCGGCGCAAGTATATCACCCGGCGGTTGGGAGGGTGAAGGAAGGATAGAGGCGGAAGGATCGGCGGCCTGTCCGGTACGATGTTGTTATACTCCCCCAGACAACCCGCGATTTCCGGCTGGACCGGCGTCCGATGGAGGGCCTTGAACACAGTAATGTTGATTGACCGGCAAGCGGCCTGGGATGAGATCGCGGCACAGCTTTCGGATGTATCCGAACTGGCGGTGGACCTGGAGTCCAACAGCCTGCACGCCTACCGGGAGAGGGTCTGCCTGATCCAACTGGCAACCAGCCAGGAGTGTTTTGTGCTGGACCCGTTGGCGGTGGAGGACCTGAGCGCACTGGGGACGATCCTGGCGGACGGCCGAATCATCAAGGACGGACACGGCTGCGACTACGACGTGCGCTCGCTGGACCGGGACTACGGGTTCGGATTCCAGCAACTTTTCGACACGCAGATTGCCGCCCGGTTCCTGGGGTCGAACACTCCCAACCTGGGTTCGGTGCTGGAGGACTACCTGGGGGTCGCGATCCGGAAGAGCCGGGAACTGCAGCGGTCGGACTGGGCGCGGCGCCCGCTTTCCGCATCCGCTCTGGAGTACGCTTCCAACGACGTTCAGCACCTGGTGAGGCTGGCGCAAACGCTCCGGGAGCGCCTTCAGGAGCTGGAGCGGCTGGACTGGGTCGAGGAGGAGTGCGAGCGATTGAGCCAGGCCAGGTATTCCCCGCCAGCGCCGGAAGGACTCGCCTTCCTGAGAATCAAGGGGGCCGACCGGCTGGATGAGCGGGAGCTGGCCGTTCTCAAGGAGCTGCACGGCTGGCGGGAGGAGCAGGCGGAGAGGCAGGACCGCCCGCCGTTCAAGGTGGCATCCAACGGGGACATGCTGGAAGCGGCGCGGGCGGCGGCATGGCACGGAAGAGGAGGCGACGCCCTAGCCGCCACGCTGGAAGACACGGCCCCCGGGCTGCGCCGCCACCTTTCCGGGGGAGGAAGTTCGGCCCTGGTACGGGCGGCACAACGGGGACTGGAAAGCGGGCCTTTCGCGAGACCGGAACGGCCCCGCCGGGTGAACCCGTGGACGCCGGACAGCCGCGGCCTGTTGCAGGCTTTGAAGCAGCGGCGCACGGAGATCGGCGGGGAACTTTCCCTGGACCCGTCCCTGGTGTGGCCGGCGGTAAGCCTGGAACGGATGGCCCTGGACCCGGAACACTGGCGCAGGGAGACAGACGAAGACGGCGCTGCCGAGGTGCGTAACTGGCAGCGCCGGGAGTTCGGGGAGCGATGGGCGGACGTGATGGAGACAGGGGAGGCGGCATCCGGCTGAAGCGGACCGGGGACGGGGCGCCCGCTTAGAAACTATCCCAAAATGTACTTTCCGAACCCCTCGGAATGGGAACGACGGGGGTCTGGATTCCCGCCTGCGCGGGAATGACGGGAGGGCAAGGAGATCGGTTTTAGATAGTTACTTAAGGGTCCGGGGCGGGCTAGTGTCCGAAGGTGACGACCTGCCGGCAGAAGCGGGCGGTGTCCACCAGGTCCGGGATGACGACGTATTCGTCCACAGTGTGCATCTCGTTGGTGGACATTCCCACGACCACGTTGGAGATGCCGTTGAGGCGGAACACGTTGCCGTCGGTGCCGCCGCCGGAGGGTTGTATGTTGGGGGTCATTCCCATGTCGCCCATAACCCGGGTAGTGAGCTTCACGATGGACTCCTCCGGGTCAAGGGTGTACATGTGGAACATGACCTCGAGGTCTTCCTCGATTTTGGCTTCCCGGTAAAGGTCCCGGGCTTCCTCGATGGTTGAGAGAAGCTGCATCCTGAGGAGGTCGAAGGTCTCGGCGTTGCGGCTGCGGAACTCTCCGCCAAAGGTGGTCAGGGCAGGGACGGCGTTGCGGACGGTGCCGCCGGATATCAAGCCGACGTTGAAGGTTGTCTCTTCATCCAAGCGGCCCTGGGGCAGGCGGTTGATGATGTCGGTGGCGATGCGGATGGCGGAAAGTCCCTTTTCGGGCTCGACTCCGGCGTGGGCGGCCCGGCCGTGGACGGTTATGTCGAATCGCATGTAGGTTGGGCTGGAGCCAGTGATGGTGTTGACGGGGCCGTTGCCGTCGAACACGACGGCCTCGGTGCCGTGCAGCATGGACCAGTCCAAGGTGATTGGCCCCGACCAAGCCGATTTCCTCGCCGCGGGTGAACACCACCTGCACGGGACGGTGGGGGAGGTTGTCCTCAAATATGGACTCCAGGGCTTCCATGATGGCAGCCACACCAGCCTTGCAGTCGCCGCCGAGGATGGTGGTGCCGTCGGAGGTTATCCGGTCGCCGTTGATCTGGGGCTTGATTCCCCGGCCCGGCTCGACGGTGTCCAGGTGGGCGGAGAGGAGGAGGGGGTTGTCGCCATTCTCGCTGGCGATGACGTTGCCGAAGGAGTCACGCTCGACGGCCAGGCCGAGCTTTTCCAGCCGGGGGATGAGGTGCTGGGCAACTTCCTCCTCTTCCTCGGATGGGCTGTCGATTCGTACCAGGTCGCAAAAGGACCCGACCAACCGGTCCTGGTCAATCATGGGGTGTACCTCGGTTTGTGCAGGTTGGGAGGGAAACGGTGGCGCAGGTGCAAGCTGGGGAGAATACCATTGGAGCCATTATAACGCAAGCCCTGACCAGCATTCCGGGTCGGCGTGAATCCCACCGACAGGGGACGCGTGAAGAGCCGGGCAACGCTGCATGGGACGGGAATGCGGGGAGGGGGTTGGTAGCGCATGGGGGATTCGAACCCCCGATCTCCGCCTTGAGAGGGCGGTGTCCTGGGCCGCTAGACGAATGCGCCACCTGAAGGAACCAGCCCACGGCCCACTTGAACGGACTGGTAGGTAAATGTTACCAGACAAGTCAAGCGGTGTAAACCGTTTGAATTGACTCATAACTAATGTTACCGGGGAGGGTATCGTTGCCTCGTAATTGATGTTACCGGGGGTGACATGACGCGAGGCGGGATGAAAGAGTATTTGGAGGCTATTCGGAACCGATACAATCTCGGCGACCGCAAGGAAAAGAGCCGGATTCTGGATGAAGCGGTTCAGGTCACCGGTCTGCATCGCAAAGCCTTGATCCGGGCCTTGCGGACGCCACCGCGGCCCACGGCCGGTGGTAAAGTGGGGCGACCCAAGCGCTATGGCCTGGAAGCCGCCACGGCCCTGAAGACCCTGTGGGAAGCCAGCGACCGGGTCTGTGCCAAGCGGCTGCAACCCTTCCTCCCAGAACTGGTGGAGGTCCTGGAACGCCACGGGGAACTCAGCCTGGAACCGGAACTCAAGGACCAGGTATACGCCATGAGCGCCGCCACCATCGACCGGCTGCTCCGGCCTCACCGCCAACCGGAACTGCGGAGACCCTTCTCCACCACCAGGCCCGGCTCCCTGCTCAAGGCATCCATCCCCATTCGCACCTTCGCTGAATGGAACGAACACCGGCCCGGCTTCCTGGAAATAGACCTGGTGGCCCACTGCGGAGAAAGCACCGAAGGCCAGTACCTCAACACCCTCAGCGCCGTGGACATCGCCACCGGCTGGGTGGCCTGCCGGGGCGTCCTGGGCAAGGGCCAGCAGCGGGTGGGCGGCGCCGTCCACCACATCGGCCAGAACCTGCCCTTCCCCCTGTTGGGCCTGGACTCGGACAACGGCAGCGAATTCATCAACCACCACCTCTTTGCCTACTGCCAGCGGAAGTCCATCACCTTCACCCGGGCCAGACCCTACCGGAAGAACGACAATGCCCACATCGAGCAGAAGAACTGGTCGGTGGTCCGCCGTCTCATCGGCTATGACCGCTACCATTCCCAGGCAGCCCTCCTTCAGCTCAACCGCCTCTATCCCCTGGTAGAGCGCTATGTGAACTTCTTCCAGCCGGTGATGCAGCTGCAGGAAAAGCAACGTCAGGGGGCCCGGGTCCGCAAGGTGTATGATGCTCCCAGGACTCCCTACCGCCGCCTGTTGGAACTGGGAGTCCTTTCCCAGCACCAGCAAACGCGGCTGGATCAGCAGTACCAGAGAACCAACCCGGTCAAGCTGTTGAAGGACATCAACAAGGAGCTGGATCGCCTGTGGCTGCTGGCGGATGCTTAACCGTAGACCACTCTGAAAGTAACGCTAATTTTGAGGCAGCGTACCACCCTTCGGTAACACTTTATTTTGAGGCAATACGCCGTTTATCTGATGACAGAGCGGCCTTCATTTTCCATCTTCCCTGGGCGGTGGCGGCGGAGTTGTCCTGCGTCGGGGAATTTCAGGGGATATAATCGGGCCATACGGCAGCAGGGGGAGAGTCCCATGACTGAACAGCCTTCCCGAAGCGATTCGATGCGCGGCCCGCAGATGCAGATCCACGAGGTGCTGACCGGGCCACCCCACGAGGGGGAGACCGGGCAGGGGCTGTTGTTCAGGACCAGCCGGGGGGATGTCCCATCCATTTTCCACCCGGCCACGGACGCGCAGCTGGCGGCGATATACGTATGCGGAGCCGGGGGAGGGTTTGGCGGGCCGGCCGGCGGAGTGTACGCCCGGCTGGGGGAGTCGTTGATGGACAAGGGAATCAGCTCCCTGCGGCTGAACTACCGGCAACCCAATGTCTTCCCGGAATGCGTGCTGGACCTGCTGGCCGGGGTGATGTTCCTGCAAAAGACCGGGTACGCGCCGGTGGCGCTGGTGGGACATTCCTTTGGGGGAGCGGTGGTGGTGGCGGCGGGGGCAGCCAGCCGACACGTCTGCGGGGTGGCCGCCCTGGCATCCCAGACCTACGGGGCCAACATGGCCGGGCTGCTGTCGCCGAAGCCGCTGCTGGTGGTGCATGGAAAGAACGACACCCGCCTGCCCTTCAGCTGCGGACTGCAGATCTACGACTGGGCCAACGAGCCGAAGCGGCTGGTGCTTTACGACGGCGCGGAGCACCGCCTCCAGGAGTGCGGCGAGGAGTTGGAGGCCCTGCTGGGCGAGTGGATCCCGGAGACGCTGCTGGCCGGGGTGAATCCGCAGGAATGAAAGCGGAACAGGAGGCGACCCGAGGCAGGGTGGACCGTCCGGCAACCCGGATCGCCTTCACTCAAGTCCGGGTTAAGAGGGTGTGTGAGAAGGTACTGTCCGAGACTGGAACCGCGCGAAATGGGGCCGAGACGGGGGTCTGGATTCCCGCCTGCGCGGGAATGACGGGATGGCAGCCTGCTATATGTCACACACCCTCTAAGGCCCGGTTGAGGTCAGCGGAGCTCCACCACGCGGTCTATGGTGGGGATGTCGGGGCGGAAGGTGGCCCGCCAGGCCTCCAGTCCCTTGAGCTTGGCAACACTGCCGATCCAGCCGCCCACCAAGTCCAGCACTGCCATTATTTCCTCGGGGGATGCGCCGGCGTTGTGGGCGGCGTGCATGTGGAGCTGGACGTGGGAAACCAGGTCCTGCCGGGCGACGCAGGCGACGACGATGAGCAGTTCCTTGGTCTTGCGGTCGATGAGGCCCTCTTTCAGGTAGTTGGCCTCGGTGTTGTCGTTGTGGCGGGCCAAGGCCTCGGCGCCGCCCAGGTGGCCCACGAAATCGTGGAGGCCAAAGCGGAATCCCCGCAGAGCGGTGGTCCGTTCAAGTTCGCGTTCCAAATCGGTTGACATCTTATGAATCCCCTTCCTTGTGAATCCCCTTCAGTGTGTTTTGGGCGGATGACCAGCCCGGCGGCTAACGCAGCTCGACGACGCGGTCGATGGTGGGGATGTCCGGGCGGAAGGTGGCCCGCCACGCCTCCAGACCGTTAATCTTGGCCACATTCCCGATCCAGCCCCCGATGAGGTCTAGGACAGCCATGATTTCCTCGGGGCTGGCGCCGGCCTTGTTGGCGGCGTGCATGTGAATCTGGATGTGGGAGACGAGGTCCTGCTGGGCGACGCAGGCCACGACCAGGGCCAGTTCCTTGGTCTTGCGGTCCAGCGTAGTGGTGTTGATGTAGCTGTCGGCGACGTGCTGGTTGACCGCTTTGAGGGCTTCCAGGTCGTACTCGGCGTAGAAATCGTGGAGTCCATAGCGGAACCCGCGCAGTTCGACGACCCGTTCCAGTTCTGCCTGTTTCTCCTGTTCGGTGGGCATTTTCAACTCCTTGTCAGGTATGGTCCAGTGCCGTGGTAGTCCTGGGCAAGTCTACTCCAAGGGGACGTTGGGGGCAAAAAGCCATGCCGTTGCGGGCCTGATTATTCCGGGTGGTAGGGCCTTTCGATTATTGGGAGCGCTTGATTCCGACCGTTCAGAGGGCCTTACCGCACACTTGAGCGCGTTGCTTCCATCGGGGATTTCACCCCCACCCTAACCCTCCCCCGTCAAGGGGGAGGGAATAATCGAATGGCCCTGTTCCGGGGGGCCACCGGCCCGGCCCAGGGTTTCAGCATGGCGTAGATGAGGTCGTTGATGGGAGTGGGAACCCCGGCCGCCAGCCCGGCCCGCACGACGGCGCCATTGAGGGCCTCCAGTTCCAGGGGCCGCCCGGCCAGGATGTCGGAGTGCATGGAAGCGTGCATCTGCGCCAGGTTCTCCTCCATGTAACGGAGGATTTCGCCGGACACATCCGGTTCAAGGGCGATGCCGGAAGCGCGGCCCACGGCCTCGATTTCCTGGAGACAGCCGACGACGACGCGTTTCCACTCCGGGCGGGGCATCAACCCGGCCAACTCCTCGCGGGCCAGGGTCGTAGTGCCGGCCATGGTGGCGATGAACAGGAACTTGGTCCAGAGGGTCCGGTGGATGTCCTCGTTGAACCGGGCCGGGATACCCGAAGATTCCAGGGTTTCCCGGATACGGCGTCCCCGTTCCGAATCGCCGCCCTGGATCTCTCCGAATTCGACGCGGACGACAGATCCGGTCTGCCGGACGGTGCCCGGTCCGAGCAGGCCGACCTCGATATAGGCAGCGCCGGGCATGACCCGGTCGTCCCCGAAAGGCGGCGGCGGCGGGCCGGTAGCTGTCAATGCCGTTCTGCAGGCACAGGACCGTGGTGCTGCCGGACACCATCGGGAGCCATGGACTCGACCGCCTGGGCGTTGTGGTAGGTCTTGACGGTCAGGAGGACCAGGTCCATTGGTCCGGCTTCCGCCGGGTCATCGGTGGCGGCGCAGGATACGGTGAGTTCCCGGTCATCGGTGATTATTCTCAAGCCATTGGTCCTGATGGCGTCGAGGTGAGCGCCGCGGGCGATGAGGGTGACGTCGTTACCCCCCAGAGAGAGCATACCGCCGAAATATCCGCCGATGCTGCCCGCACCCATCACCGCGATGCGCATATCATCCTCCCAAGGGTCCAGATGCCTTTGCCAAGCCAAGCTTACCAGATGTAACGGACACCGGCCTGAGGGTGAAATACGACGGCTTGACGCTCCGGGCGCCAGTCCTTATTCTCACTGGAGATTGCAGGCAGCCTGCTTCAACCAACTCCCAGGGAGATAGACATGACCCAACCCGCTCCGAGAATCACTCCGCCGGTGCCGCAGCCCGAGTCGGACTTTTACTGGGAAAAGTGCAAGGAGGGCGAGCTGTGGCTGCGCCACTGCCGGTCCTGCGACAGCACCTATTTCTATCCCCGGGACATCTGCCCGCTCTGCTTCTCGCGGGACACCGACTGGGTCAAGACCGACGGGAAGGCCACCGTCCATACCTTCGCGATTGTCCACCGGGCGCCGATTCCAGCGTTCCGGGACAAGGCCCCTTACGTGGTGGCAGTGGTGGAGTTCGCCAGCGGCGGGCGGATGGCGACCAACCTGGTGGAAGTGGAGGCCGACCCATCGGTTGTCAAGTGCGGGATGGAAGTGGAGGTGGTCTTCGAAGAGCTTGACGAGAACATCTCCCTCCCGTATTTCAGGCCGGTCTCCTAGACGGGCCGTTTTCCTCCAGAGCAGACGGGTTTGACCACCAGCAGCTCCGCAGCCCTGACCGGCAAGGTTGCCATCGTTACCGGCGGCAGCCGGGGGATAGGGCGCGCCATCAGCAGGGGACTGGCCAAGGAAGGGTGCCGAGTGGTCGTCGCGTCCCGCACGGAAAGTGAGGCCGCCGTTGACCCCCGGTTCCAGAGGTACGCCTCCGGGACGATTCATGACACCGTGGCGGCCATCCGGCAGGACGGGGGCGATGCCTACAGCATCAGGTGCGACCTGACGGAGGACCGGGACATCCAGAACCTGGTCCGGGAGGCGGTGGACCGCTACGGGCGGATCGACATCCTGGTTTCCAACGCCGGGGTCGACTGCGAGGCCCCGGTGCCGGAACTGGACCTGAACCTGCTGGACCGCTGCCTGGCGACCAACGTGCGGGCACCCCTGGTGCTCTGCAAGTTCGTCCTTCCCGTGATGATGGCGCAGGGGTCGGGAGGGTCTATTTTCGCGGTGACGTCGGGGGCGGCCCGCGGATACCGGCCGGGCCGGGTGGGGTATTCGATGAGCAAGGCCGCCCTAGACCGGATGTTTCTCAACCTGGCCGAGGAGGTCCGGCCGCATAACATTGCGGTGAACGTCTTCAGCCCGGGGCGGATAGACACCTGGATGAACCGCAACGGGGACTGGCCCGGAACTGCCCACATTCCGATGGTGCAGCCGGAGGAGGTGATTCCCGCCGCGGTCTGGCTGGCGCGGCAGGACGCCAGCACTTTCACCGGAAACCTGGTGGAAAGGGCGGAGTTCGGGCGGACGTGGGGGCCAATCGAGGCAGCCCCCTAGCCGGGGTTCGCGTCCACACCCCCGCGGCGGGGCTCCGGGGCTACACTACCGCAATTGCCGGGCAAGTAATATACTCCCGGTGCCGCGCTATCAGCCCAATATACACGCGGAAGGAGTTTGCTTTATGACCACACAAAGCGGGGACCCCCGGCTGGAAGTTGCCCCGAAGATGGCGGAATTGAGCGCCAACGTGCTGTTCGGCGACGTTTGGGAGCGCCCCGGCCTTTCCAAGAGGGACCGCAGCCTGATTACGGTGGCGTCTTTGGTGGCCCTTTACCGCACCGAGCAGCTGCGGGGGCACATCGGGCGAGCCCTGGACAACGGCGTAACCAAGGAAGAGATCGGCGAGGTCATCACCCACATGGCTTTCTACGGCGGCTGGCCCACGGCGGCCAACGCGGTGCGGGTAGCAAAAGAGGTCTTTGACTCCCGGGGCTAACAGCAGAGTCACATGACCGGGGGACATCCGGTTTCAAAGGTTATCCCCCAGGTTATGTCGCTCCAAGAGACGGGCAGCAAGTTGCAACGACAGGGAAAGGCGCCGCCGTGGTTTCCTTACAGGGCGGCGCCCACATTGGGGAGGTAGGTAATGCCAAGGATGACGGGGGGCCGGTTCATCGCCGAGACGTTCCAGGGATACGGGGTCACCCATGTGTTTTTCATGCCGGTGATAATCCAGCGCGCCCTGCTGGAGATGGAGAACCTGGGGATACGCCGGATAATGACCCACGGGGAAAAGGCGGCAGCCTACATGGCCGACGGGTACGCCAGGGCATCCCGCAAAGTGGGTATCTGCATGGCCCAGTCAGTGGGGGCAGCCAACCTGGCGGCGGGGCTCCAAGACCCCTTCCTGGCCAACTCGCCGGTGATGGCGATTACGGGGCGGCGTCCGCAGCCGGACCAGTACCGTCACTCCTACCAGGAAATCGATCACACGGAGCCGTTCAACGCGGTGACCAAGTACAACGTGCTGGTGAACAGCGCAGAACAGTTGCCCCAGTTCCTCCGGCAGGGATTCCGGGAGGCGACCTCGGGAATTCCCGGTCCGGTCCACCTCGACTTCGAGGGCACGACCGGAACGGTGATCGGCGAGGGGGAAGCGGACCTGGAAGTGCTGGTGGATGAGCCATTCACCATGCTGCCTCCCTTCCGACCTGAGCCTGCCACGGAGCTGGTACGGCAGGCGGCGCAGGTTATCTCCCAGGCCAGGCGGCCAGTCATCGTGGCCGGCGGGGGAGTGGTCGCGTCGGGAGCGGAGCAGGAACTGGTGCAGTTCGCCGAGATGCTGAACATTCCGGTGGTGACTTCGCTGAATGCCAAGGGATCAATCCCGGAGAACCATCCGCTGGCCATCGGAGTGGTCGGAGCATATTCCCGGTGGTGTGCCAACCGGCTGGTGGCCGAGGCGGACCTGGCCATTTACCTGGGCAGCGGCACGGGGAGCCAAGTCACCAACGAGTGGCAGGTCCCCGCGCCCGGGACTCCCACGGTGGAGATAAACATCGACGCCTCGGAACTGGGGCGCAGCTACCCGGCACAGGCGGCGTTACAAGGGGACGTCCAGGCATCCCTGCGGAAGCTGATGGATGTGATGGAACCACTGGGGCCACGGTCCGAGTGGGTGGGAAGGGCCCAGGAACTGCTGGGCGACTGGCAGCAAGAGGTCTCCGTCCACGTCAACTCCGACGGCGCCCCCATGCGGCCGGAGAGACTCTGCAAGGAGGTCTCCGACTTCCTGCCGTCGGATTCCATCCTGGTGTCCGATACCGGGCACGCCGGAATCTGGACCGGGACGATGCTGGACCTGAACCAGCCATCCCAGAGCTACATGCGGTGCGCCGGTTCCCTGGGATGGGGATTCCCGGCGGCCCTGGGAGCGAAATGCGCCGCGCCGGAGCGTCCGGTGGTGTGTTTCACCGGCGACGGCGGGTTCTGGTACCACCTGACAGAGCTGGAAACGGCGCTGCGTTACGGCATCAACACGGTGACGGTGGTCAACAACAACCGCTCGCTGAACCAAGAGAAGCGGGGCAACGAGGTCACCTACGGCGGTCAGACTCCCGGATCCGACGAGCTTTGGATGCTGTCCGACGTGGATTTCGCCCGGGTCGCGGAGTCCATGGGGTGCTTTGGTATCCGGGTGGAAAACCCCAACGAGATGCAGGGCGCGCTGGAACAGGCCCTGGCTTCGGGGAAACCGGCGGTGATAGACGCTGTTTCCGACATAGACGGGATAGCTCCCCGGGCGTGGGCACCGTAATCCCCAGGTTTCGCGCGAATTAAAGGGCCCCCGGAGGTGATTCCGGGGGCCTCGGCTTTTGGGGCTCCCTGGGCCCGTGAATTCTCCGCTATCGGCCGATGGCGGCCAGGAAGTCCCGGGTAGCAGCATAGCCACGGGAACCGCCTCTCCGGATGGGTGGGACCAGGTAGAGGTTGTGGCGGCCTGAAGCCTGGAACCGGCGGTACAGCTCGGCCGCAAGTTCCGGTCCGGGGCATCCCGAATCCAGCTTGTCCCGAATTTCCGCGGGGACGTAGGCGAAGCTGAGGCCGTCAGGCTCCATGACCTGGAGACCGTAGAAGACGGGCACGGAAAGGGGGCGGCCGGCGATCCCGGAGTAGGCGTTCTCGAACTCAGAGGCCTGTTCCACGCTGAAGATGGGCTGGGTAATCAGGAATTCTGTCCCAGCCTGCACCTTGCGGTTGGCGAGGCGGGCTTCCCGGTCGACGCCTTTGCCCAGATCCACGGCAGCACCGATGCAGAAATTGGTGGGAGCTTCCAGCCGGGTGTCCCTGAAGTCAACGCCCTGGTTCATCCCGGCAATTCCCCCAATCAGGCCGGTTGCCGGATAGCCGGCCGCAGACTGGACGAGGCGCAAGCCCCGGTCCGGGAAGGGGTCTCCCTGGACGACGATGACGTTTTCAAGCCCGAGGAGCTGGGCGCCGAGGAGATGGGACTGGAGGGCGAGGACATTCATGTCCCGGGTCGCGAGGGTGAAGACTACATCCCGTCCGGTGGTTTTCCTGATGTGGGAGGCCAGCATCGCCGAGTCGGTCCGCACAGAGCGGCCCGGGTTGTATGCGACGGAAACCAGGTCAACGTTGAGGGAAGCTGCCGACTCCGTGACGGGCTGGCCGGAACGGGGCGGGGAGAAGTCGCAGATTATGCAGGGCTGTCCGGCGGCCTCGTGGCAGAGCTCGGTTACTCGGGCCATGGGTCAAACTGCCGAGGGTAGCGGTTATGTCCGGTCGGGGGTGCCCCAGGACACGGGGAGAGGGGAGTTATCCAGCGATTTGTCCCAGGCACTCGCGGAAGCGGGTGATCCCCTTCTGCTCGGACAGGCCGATGAAGTAGCGGATGCCCTGCAGGTGGATAACTACATCCCGGGGCAGCATAAGAAGGTCATCGCGGGGCTCGTTGAGGTGGTAGAGGGTATCCACCCCGTCTTCCAACCCGACGTAGAGGGTGTCTTCCAGAAGGGCAAGTTCCTTGAGGTCCATGTCGTTGCGGGCAATCCAGCGGGAAAACACGAAAGGAAGCCCGGTCCATTCGTTCCATTCGCGGCCGAGGTCGTAGCGGTGGGGGAATCCCCGGGCGCCACGGCGCTGGCGAAGGGCGCGGTTGCCGATGAGGAGGAAGGCGTCATATTCCTGGGGCTGCAGTCCCACGAATTCGCCCGGTGCTATCCCGTACTTGAGCTTCAGCAGGACTTCCAGCAGCTTGGGGGAGGTGCTGGCGTCGTCGATGATGCCGATGCGCGCTCCGTCCAACTCTTCAATAGGCTTGGTTGAATAAAGGAAAACGCTACCGGAGGCGTCGTTGGTAGCAGTGCAGAATCCGGCGATGGGCTGGAACCTGTCCTCAAGCCGGAAGGCATCAACGATGGGAACCGGGCCGGCGTCGATGGTCCCTTCCTCGGCGGCGGGCGCCACGGCGCTGGGGAGCATTTCATGCAGTTCCACCCCGCGCCGGGGCATATCGAAGTAGAAGGGTTCGTCGTGGATGTAGGGTATCTTGGCTACTTTTATCGCCATACGCTTCAACCGCCACCATTTCGCTGGGTTATCACGGGGTCTGCTCTCCGCACAGAGAGGGGTATCCCGGCTGGGAAATTGTAGGTTTTGCCCAGGGTGGCGTCAAGGCAACCTGTGTTCCGACGGTGGGGGCGGGGAAGGAGGGAACAACGGGCGGGCGGCGGATTGTTGGTAGCAAGCGGGGCCATGTATCATGGTTGAGCCGGGCTGGAAAGGGCTCGGCGACGCATCCAGCCAGGTTTTCAATCTGCGAAATGTCCGGCCAAGGCCACGGTTGCCGGGAGAATCCCCACCCTGCTTCAAGGCACGGAATCGAGGTCAAGTGAAATTACTGCTGCTGTTCATCCCGCTCATTGTGGCCACAGCTACCTCCCTGGCCGCCGCTCCCAACCAGCAAAACCCGCCGGAGATTACGGTGACGGAGGAGAGGGTGGAGAGCATATTCCCCGATGGGGTCAGGTTCCACCTCGCAGCGATGGGGCCAGATAAGATCGACGATATCCGGGTCCACTTCAAGCTGCTGGGGCAGACAAATCAAAGCGCCTACCGGGCCATGGAGTTCGAGCCGGGAACGTCCATTCGCGGGGAGGCGATCCTGCACAGCGGGAGCAGGGGGGAGCACATTCCGCCCGGCACCCGGGTGGAGTATTCCTTTGAGATACGGGACACGGCCGGGCGCTCCCTTCGCACTGACGACCAGGTCTACGTCTACCTGGACCACAATTTCGACTGGAAGACCAAGTCGGACGGGTCCATCACGGTCTACTACAACGACGAAATCATCGAGGACCGGGCAGAGCGCATCCTGGAGACGGCGACGGAAACGCTGGAACACATGGGCCCCACCCTGGGGGTGGAACTGGAACATCCCCTGCACATTGTCGCGTACTCGGACTACCGGGACATGGTGCACTCGCTCCCTTTCACGTCCCAGGCGACCAGGGCGGGGTTGATCACGCAAGGGACAGCGTTTTCCGAAGTCCGTTCCCTGCTGGTGCTGGCAAGCGGGACGGACTACCTGGGCACGACATCCCACGAGTTCACCCACCTGCTGGTGGCCGACGCCACGGGAGCGAGCTCGAGCCGGGTTCCCCGGTGGTTGAACGAAGGACTGGCAGAATACGGAAACCTGCATCCTTCGCCGGACTACGATTCCGCCCTGGCACGAGCAATCCAGGACGACGAAGTGAGGCCGCTATGGTTTCAGAACACCTTCAGCGGCACTCCCGGCGAGGTGATAGTGGCCTACGGGCAGGGGAAGTCGGTGGTCGAGTATCTCCTGAACACCTACGGCGAGGACAAGATGGCCGTGCTGATGGCTACCTTCGCCGAAACGCTAGATATCGATGAAGCGCTCCAGCAGACCTACGGGTTCACCTTCTACGACCTGGACACGGAGTGGCGCAAATCGGTGGGGCTGGAGGCTTCTCCGCCTCCGCCGACGCGGGAAACCCGGCAGCGGCTGGCACCCCCGACGGCCCGTCCGATCAAGCCGGTGCAGGCTCCCAGCGGTGTGGTGCAGCAGGCTACGCCGACGCCAAGTGGAGCGCGGGGAGCAAGCGAAGTGGAGCAGTCAACGCCCGGCTGCGGCACCTCCAACCGTCCGGGGACGGCGGATCCAGCGCTGCCGCTGCTGTTTGCAGGAGGGTTGGGGCTGCTTTGGGTGAACCGTAGGAAAGGCGGGGAGTAATCCGCGCCGGGGAGGGCCCACCTATCGTTTCAACGGGGTCAACGGAGCAACGGCGTCAACGGGTGCGGGGGTTGAAGGCGTCGTTGACGGCGTCCCCCAGCAGGTTGAAGGAGAAGAGCAGCACTGAGATGGTGATGACCGGGCAAAGGAGCAGGTGAGGGTCGCTGCGGAGCACGGAAATGTTGCTGTTCTCGAAGATCATCCGGCCCAGGCTGGGAGTCGGGGGTTGAACGCCAATCCCGATAAAGCTCAGAAACAACTCGGCTCCGGCAAAAGCGGCCAGCCCGGCGGAGATTGAAACTATCACGGGGCTGACCACGTTGGGGAAGACGTGGACACGCAGGATGCGGGCGGTAGAAGCCCCGGTGGCCCGGGCGGCCTCGGCGTACTGGTTTTCACGCACCTGAAGGACCTGTCCCCTTACCAGGCGGGCCATCCCGAACCAGGAGAACACCGCCAAGGCAAAGGACACTATGGCGAAGTCGACGATGCCCAGCCGGGCGATCCAGTCTATGCCGGTGTTGTCCTCGAAGGCGTGGACCCATGAAATGATGCGGGGACGCATGGTTGCCACGATGATAAGCAGCAGCAATATCTCGGGGAAAGCCGACGTGACCTCTCCAATCCGCATAATCAGGCCGTCCACCCAGCGGCCGATGTAACCGCTCAACAAGCCCAGGACAATCCCGAGGACGAGGCTACCTCCAACGAGGGCGGTGATGGTGATGATTACCGTGGTGCGGAGGCCGTAGATGACCCGGGTCAACTGGTCGCGGCCGAGGCGGTCGGTGCCGAAGGGGTGCTTGAGGGAGGGAGGTTCCTTGGCAATCTCCAGGTTCTGGTCGTTGTAGCCGTAAGGGGTTACCAGGGGGGCGAGAATTCCCGAGCCGTACATCACCACGATGATCCCGAAAAACACCATGGCCAGCTTCTTCCTGACCAGGCGTCGCAGGGACAGGGCGATGAAGCTGCGTCCTTCGGTGCGCGGAGGGCGAAGGCCAGCGGCGGCGGGTTCAGCCTGCAACGTAGCCACCTCCCAACCGTATCCTCGGGTCCATTACCGGATAAAGGAGGTCGACGATCAGATTGGCAAGCACGAACAACGTGGTGCCAATGAGAACGACGGCCATTATCACCGGGTAGTCGCGGGCGAACAGGGCATTGATGGTGAAAAGACCCACTCCAGGGATACCGAAGAAAATCTCCACGATGAACGATCCCCCCGCGAGGCCGGCCAGGGCGAACCCCAGGGTTGTTACAACGGGAATCAGGGCGTTGCGGAGGATGTGGCGGGTCTTTACAACCATTTCGGGCAGTCCCTTGGCCCGGGCAGTCCTGATATAGTCCTGGTGGACCACGTCCAGGGTGCTGGCGCGGGTCAGGCGGGTGATGATAGCCACCCCGGGGATGCCCAGCACCAGGGCGGGCATGATTATGCGGGTGTCGAAGAACCCGCCCCAGCCGCGAGACGGCAGAATGTCCAGCCAAAGCGCAAAGACAATCAGCATCACCGGGGCAGTGAGGAACACGGGCATGGACTGGAAGAAGAGGGTCATGGCCACCGCTCCGGTATCCCACGGGGTGCCCTGCCGGAGAGCGGAGAACAGCCCGATGGGTATCCCCAATCCCAAGGAGATAATCAGGGCGGCCAGGTTCAGCTGGGCCGAGACGGGGATGCGCTTGATCAGGAGCTCGGTAACGCTGCGGCCGCGGAACTGGAAGCTCTCGCCGAAGTCGCCGCGCAGGGCGTTGCCCATGTAGCGGGCGTACTGGATGAAGATGGGGTCATCCAAGCCGCGCTGCTTGCGGATCCGCTCCACGGTCTCCGGGTCGGAGTATTGTCCCTGCAGGATCTGTATCGGGTCGCCCGGGCCGAACTGTCCCAGGGCGAAGGTAATGAAGGACACCATCAAGAGCAGGACGGGCGTCCAAAGCAGCCGGCGGACTATGTAAACCCACATCCCCGGTCAACCCCGCGCCGCTATTGTTCCTCCAAGTAAACGTGGCGGTACTTGGGAATGGTCATCGGGGTCAGGTGGTAGTCCCGCACCTGGGGCTTGATGAGGGCGTACCGCTCGCCCCGGTTCCAGAGGGGTATCCAAGGAGCGTCGTCGATGATCATCTGCTCGATCTGGTTGTACTGCCGGAAGCGGGTTTCCTGGTCGCGTATCTCGCGGGCCTCTTCGAGAAGCCGGTCCACCTCGGGGTTGAAGTAGCTGCCATGGTTGTTGTCGCTTTCCGAGTGGAAGAGGATGTCCAGGAAGTTTTCCGGGTCGGGATAGTCAGCAACCCAGCCCAGGCTGA
This sequence comes from Dehalococcoidia bacterium, assembly GCA_965203675.1. Lineage (GTDB taxonomy): Bacteria > Chloroflexota > Dehalococcoidia > Lucifugimonadales > UBA3495 > CATOSK01. The sequence continues at coordinate 1,341,450 of CBDBDE010000002.1, forward strand.
ACATCTGGAACCGCTTGTCATGCAGGTCCTGCAGGAAGGTAGCCCACTCGGTCTGCTGGATTTCGACCGTGACTCCGAGGATTTCCTCCCAGGACTTGAGAATGGCTTCCAGGTCCAGCGGGACATCCGCTCCCAGACTGCCGGAAATGCTCAGGGTTATGCGGGGCAGGTCCTCTATGCTGTCGCCGTATTTAGACTCGGCCAGCAACTGCCTAGCTTTTTCCGGGTTGTAGCTGTATCCACGAAGGTCAGGGTTGTAGGACGGGAACCCGGGCGGGATGACTCCATTGGCCGGCGCGGAGAGGTTGGACAGCGCTTTGTCCGCGATCAAAGGTTTGTCGATGGCGTAGTTCAAGGCCTGGCGGAACTTGGGGTCGTCAAAAGGAGGTTCGTTGACGTTCATGCCGATGTAACCCACGCTGAAGCTGGCGGGAAGCCGGTGGAGCTCGGCGTTCAACGGTTCCGCAGGGTCGAGGAGCCGATCCAAGTCGGACAGACCGACGCCGGTGAGGTGAATCTCGTCGTTCTCGTACATCAGCATGGCGGTCCCGCCGCTGAGGATGAACTCGATCTCGTGGACACGAGCCGGCCCGAGGTGGTAGGCGTTGTGACGCTGGAAGATGATAACCTCGCCGATGTCGTACTGGGCCAGCTTGAAGGGGCCGGTCCCATTGGGCTCCCGCAGCCAGTCTTCCGCGCCTTCGACATTCTCCCGGTCCAGGATGAAGCCGGTGGGGTAGGTCATCTTGGCGAGGAAGTAGGACTTGGGGGCGTCGATGGTGATTTCGACGGTCCGGTCGTCAATTACGCGGACTCCGGAGATTTCGGGGGCGTCGCCGGACAGCTTCTCCGGGACACCGATTATGTCGGAGAGGTAGGTGTCGGCGACGGGGGATTCGGTGAGGGGGTCGGTCGCCCGTTCCAGGGACCACTTCACGTCCTGGGCAGTTACCTTCTTGCCGTTGTGGAAAACGGCGTTGTCGCGAAGGTTGAAGGTGTAGACCAGGCCGTCGTCGCTGGTCTGGATGGACTCCGCCAGGTCGGGGACGACGTTGAGGTCCAGGTTCAGGGTAACGAGGCCGCCGAAGATCTCGTTGACGAGGCCGCCGGAGATGTTGTCAGTGGCCAGGTGGGGATCAAGGGTGGGCGGGTCGGCCCAGAGACGGACCAGCTTGCCCCCGGTGGTATCGCCGGCTTCCAAGGCTTGAACTTCCGGTTCGTCCGTGGGGGTGCCACAGGCTATGATAAAGAGAGCCGCGAAAAGGACAGCGATTGCTGGCAGAAATTTCCAACCCATCAGTTCCCACCTTACCGGTAAATATCGGACGCCAGAAAGCAAGCAACGCAAACGAACAGTGAACATAAAGCCCGGCCGCTTCATTGTAGAGACTAGCGATACGCTATTTCAACTTCCCAATGAGCAGGGTACTAGCAGTCTTGTTGTCACTACTGGTTGTTTTTGTTACGATGTTGCCGCTGTTACGGATTCCGAGGAGTCCTGCTTCGTTCAGCACGGCGAGCGTAGCCAAGAGGCCTAAGGCGCCTGTCTGTGGCACAGGAGATCACGGGTTCGAATCCCGTCGCTCGCCCCAATTCTCCTTTTCGCTCCTCGCTGCGCCTGTAGCTCAACGGATAGAGCACTGGGCTTCGGACCCAGGGGTTGCGGGTTCGAATCCTGCCGGGCGCGCCAACAACCCCTCTTTCACGCTCACAACCCTTGGATTTCCCCTTTGGTTATCACTTCTTCCCAGGCTTACAAGCAAGGCTGTTGCCACACTTCGAAGCCAGTCTCACCTCGCCTTGGGCATTCCGAGGCCGCATTCTGGGGCTGATTGTTATACCGGAATGGTTTATAATTCTTCCTATGACGACACCAGAACCGAATGATCCCTCGGAACCCATGACTATTACGGAAATACAGCGCGAGACTTTAAAGGTGCTGGGCGATTTAGTCCGCCTTGTGGGCGAGGATCGTGACCGCACGACCGAGCTCGAGACCAAGATCGACGGGATCAGGAACGATCTTGCCTTAGTGAGGGGAGGTCATGCACGGAACGTCATGGCACAAAACCTTCCCCGCATTGCTGACAGGTTCGCCTTTGAGTTTATTTCCGAGTTGCCGCAACAGGCCATCATAGCGATGTCGAAGTTCACCACGGGACAAGGCGATACGCAGGGTAACGCGGAAAGCTTCAGCAACGCCGACATGGTTATATCTGTACGAGACGACCAAGGGAAGCCGGCATACGTCGCCATGGAAGCCTCGTTCACTGTTGATGACAATGACGTCCAGCGGGCGATCAGGAATGCTGGCTACCTACACGAATACACCGGACTCCCGGCGTATCCTGCTGTCGTCGGCGTTCACGTGCTTGATTCTGCCCAAGCAGAAGTTGACGCAAAGAGGGTGTTGCTCTACCAGATCCCAGCCGGGGAACTTCAGCCTGATTAGGATAGGCAAACCAGCAAGTCTAGAGAGCCCAGCCGCACTTGGCTGGGCTTCTTGTTTGTATCGAGCTGTCCCGCCCTTTGTTTCCACGCCGTCCGGGGTGCGTTGAGTTCGTGGAGGGAAGAGACAAACGCCCAGGCGGACAGTCCCGGAGCGGCTGCGGTAGAGGAACGTCGCGGTGAGGGCGCGCCAACCAAAGTCTCGCTCCATCCCCCTTCGTCATCGAGCCGTTTCGTCGGCGTTGTACGGGCAGCGGCAGAGTGCTAACATCCCATCCAAAATTGACGGGCCTGGCCCGGCCCACGTCTGGGGCGCGCCGGATGCTGGGGTCCGGTTCAACACTTGCAGGACAGGATAAAAGGAGGGCTTCATGGCAGAGTTGGTTTTGGGTCTGGCTTCATCCCACAGCCCGCAACTGAGCACTTCGGCCGACGGCTGGGCGGGACGGGGCGAGAGGGACAAGGGGAATCCCGAACTGATCGGGACGGACGGCATTACGTCCAACTATGAGGACCTGCTGGCGCGGGCGGATACGGGCCGCATCGCCAAAGAAATAACCCCGGAGAAATTTGAGCAACGGCACCAGCAGAACCAGACAGCCATCGCCCAACTGTCCGAGAAGATGTATGACGCCAGGCTGGACGTGCTGGTGATGGTCGGGGACGACCAGCAAGAGTACCTGCTGGATGACAACATGCCGGCGTTCTGCGTCTACTGGGGGGACAAGGTGAAGGTGTCCGGCCACGAAGCCGGCCCGTCGACGGGAAACCGGCTGCTGATCGGGTACAACACCGAGGACCAGCACGTACCCACGGACGCGGCACTGGGGAGGCACATGATCGAGTCCCTGATGGACGAGGAGTTCGACGTGGGCCGTTCCAGCTTCCTCGACCCCAGCAAGGGCGGGCGTACCAAGGGCGGCATCGGCCACGCCTTCGCTTATGTATACAACCGGCTAATGACGGAGGGGACCATAACCGCCGTGCCGGTGATGTTGAACACCTACTATCCTCCCAATCAACCCACTCCCAAACGGTGCTACAACCTGGGACGGGCGCTGCGGTCCGCAATCGAGTCCTGGCCGCAGGACATCCGGGTGGGAATCCTGGCGTCGGGGGGACTGAGCCACTTTGTGGTGGACGAGGAGCTTGATCAACAGGCGCTGGCAGCCATGAAGGCCAAGAGCGTGGAGCAGCTGATGGCGCTGCCCCGGGCGAAGATCAATTCCGGCAGCTCGGAAATCCGCAACTGGATGGTGGTCACGGGAGCGACAGAACACCTTGAGATGAACGTGGTGGACTATGTGCCCTGCTACCGCTCCCCGGCGGGGACAGGCTGCGCGATGGGGTTCGCCACGTGGGGGTAGGCCGCTCCGTCTGGGTATCCTGAAGCGGCGGCGGTTCAGGAGCGCAACGGGCGAGAGACCAGGTCCTTGATCCGGGCGGTTATGTCCTGTTGATCGAAGGTCCGAAGCAGGTTTATCCGGTTGCGGTTGGGGTCGCCGCCATGCCAGTACTCGTAGATCTCCTGCCGCATTCCGAAGGATGACGCGGCGAGATCGTGGGCGAGACGAAAGAGGCGGGACTTGTACTCCACTCCAACCCCCTTGCCGGGCATGTAACGGTCGAGGTAGGGGCGGAACTCGGGGTTGGACAGGTCAGCCTCGCTGGGCTGCATCACCATTCCCGAGCCTGATATTTCCCGCAGCAACTCAACCATCCGGGCCGAAACCTGGGTGAAGTAGATGTTCATCCCGGACATGGAGCCCAAGGACATGAGGCCGTTGTCCGCCAGGTAGGCTCCGTGCTCAACGCCATCCATGGCATGGCGCCACATCTCGGTATAGGTAGCCATTTCTCCCAGCTTGGCGGCGACCTCCCGGTACTCGATGACGCCGATGGCCTCCGCGATGAGGGTGGCGACGGCGGTCATCAGCTTCATCCGGTGGTGGATGCGGCAGAGGTTGCCCCAGCCGCGGAAATTGGCCTCCGCTCCAAGACGTTGCAGCAGGGGGCCGGAGTCGTAGAGCATGAAAATGCGGTCCCACGGCACCAACACATGGTCGAAGAACAGCATCGCATCCTGCTCGTCGTAGAGGGCACCCAGGGGATGGCCGTAGCTGCCGTACCACTGAGACACGGGCTCCCGGCATAGCACTTTCAGCCCCGGGGTGGCGGTGGGGATGGAAAAGGCAAGGATGAAGCGGGGGTCGGAACGGCGCATGAAGGTGGCGGACAGGGAAACATAGGTCTCGTTGCTGATGGGCGCGGCGGTGGCCAGTTGCTTGGCGCCGTGGACGATGACTCCCTGGGCGGTTTCCTCGACAACGTGAAGGGCGACTTCGGCTTCGCCTTCCCCGGGGTTCTCGTTCTGGGGCTGCTGGCTGCGGTCCACCTGAGGATCACCCAGCGCATGGGTCAGGAACAGGTCGTTTTCCATGCAGTAGCGGTGGTAGTTGGTGATGTTCTCGCCGAAGTCGCAGTGGGGATTCCTGACCTCGGCCAGCGCATCCCGGATTGCGTAGAGACCGATGATGTGGGGAGCGAGGATATCGGGGCTGCGGCCCAATTGTCCCCACGATTCCTCGTTCCAGATTTCGCTGTTGCGCCTCTGACGTTTCAAGTCCCCGGCAGAGCGGGGCAGCAGCCAGGAAAGGCTGCAGCGGTTGCCCGTCTCCGGGGAAACGAAGGTCATTTCGTCCCGGAAGCGGCCCGAATGCTGAAGGTCGTATATACGGGCCAGCTCGTGGACCATTCCGGTCAGGGCAGGATGCGTGGTGACGTCGGGGACTTTTTCCCCGTCCAGCCATACCTCGCGGCCATCCTTCAGGCTTTCGATATAGCGCACGCCAGTCATGGCGCCAAGGGCGGACCCGATTTCGAGGACCATTGTTCCCTCCCGGATTGCCGGGGCGCAATCAGGTCCGGCTATTGTAGGAGTAGTGAGGGACCGCGACAGGGGGCATTCCGGTAGCTGGATACAGGCCCCGGTAGAATTCCTCGATGTAGGGCGTGAGCTGGCGGGCCATCTGCCGGGTGGCGGCGGTTTCCGGCTCCAGGGGGCGGGACAACTGGAGCCGCAGTTCGCTCATGACGCTGGCCTTGTCAATTTTCTGATGGGCACCTTCCCGCACGAGCAGTTCGCCGTCAATGATAACGGCGGCGACGTCGCGTTTCCCGGCCCGGCCAAGGATGGTTTCCAATGGCGGCGTCTCCGGGTCGAGGTAAGGATCCTCCAGGTCGTCGAGACGGACCAGGACCATGTCGGCCCGGCGCCCCGGTTCCAGGACACCGATCTCGTCGCCGAATCCCGTGGGAGCCGCAGCGTTGGCGGTGGCCATGGCCAGCACCTGCTCAGAGGTGATGGCCGGTGAGCCAATCCCGGGCTGCCGATGGAGCTTGCTGACCAGCCGCATTTCCTGGAGCAGGTCGTCGTCGTCGTTGATGGCGGTGCTGTCGGTGCCCATGGCGACGTTGACGCCACCGGCCAGCATGGGGTTGACCGGCGCGATTCCGTTCTTGAGGCGCAGGTTGGAACTGGCATTGTGGCATACCGTCGCCCCGGACGCAGCGAGGATTTCGATATCTCCCTCCGTCAGCCAGACGGCGTGAGCGCAGGACAGTTCCGGCCCAAGAAACTCCAGGTCCTGCAGGTGCTCCACCGGAGTGCGGCCCCAGGTGCGGAGGCCATAGTCTTTCTGGTAGATGCTTTCCACGAGGTGCATGTGGATGCCAGTCCGGTGGCGCAGGGCGTATTCCCTGGTCCGCTGCAGGAAATCGTCGGAGGCCCACTGCACGTTGGCGGGGCTGACAAGCACCCGCACCTTCCCCGAGGGATGCGCGTTGTACCGCCGGTGCGTCTCCTCGAAGAAGTCGAAGTAGTCGTCATCGCTCATGTCGGAAACCGCCAGGAAATTCCGCAAACCACCGGCAAACTCGGAAGGGAGTCCGGACAGGAAGGCCTCGTCATCCCCGTAAACGAGACGGTTCTGGTTGCGCAGGTAGCTGGAGAAGGCCACCCGCATACCGGCATCCAGGAACCCGCGAAGGACGGCGTCAACGTCGTCCGTCAGGGTGGCAGCGGCGGTCTGAGGGTGGTTGTACATGACGGCAGTGGTGCCGGACTCCATCATGTTGAGAGCGGTGTAAAGGGTCATCAGGTAGTGGTCGTAGGGGCGGCGGCCCCATCCGGCGATGATCCACATCTCCAGGCAGTCGTCACAGGTACCCATCTGCAGGGTGGAAACGCCGCGGCCGTGATGATGGGAGTTGACCAGACCGGGAATGATGGCGTAGTTGGTCCCTCCCAGGTGTTCATCCGGTTGATGCTGGGAACGCAACGCCTCGTAGGAGCCGACGGCGCGGATGACTCCGTCTTCCTGGTAGACCGCCGCCCCGTTCAGAACGGCGGTGTCCCCGCCGGCGGTGGGAGTCATCAGGTACTTGCCGCGAATAAGTGAAGACGCCACGCCTGACCTCCTTCCTACCCGTCTATCCGCATACCCTCAATCCGTCAATCCGTCAATCCGTCCGACCCACAGGCTGGGACTGGAACCAGTCGATGATCCCGGATCCGGTGGCAGGCCAGAATCCGCCGTTGCCCTTCATATAGGCCAGAGCCCGGTCAAGGAGACCGATGCGGAAGGGCTGGCCGATGAGCCAGGGGTGCAGGTTGAGGGTCATCAACCGGGCATTGGAGACGCCGTCGGAGTGGAGGGTGTCGAAGCTCTCGGTCAGCATCCGCTGGTAGGTCTCAAGGGTGACCCTGCGCTGGGCGAGGGCGGCGACGTCGTCCAGTTCGTATAGGACTGGCAGGGCGAAAAATGGGTTGTCCCCGGCGGTCATCCGATAGGGCTGCTCATCGTTGGCCCAGTCGCAGACGTAGTTCAAACCGGCTTCGGCGAGGAGCCGGGGGGTGCGCTCCGACTCGCCGTACTCGGGGCCAAGCCAGCCACGGGGCGCGATGCCGGTGGCATTGGTGATGGCTTCTACGGAAGCGCCGATGTAGGCGCGCTCCTCATCCTCGGACATCCCGCTGGTTATCATCCGGGACACGGAGATGCCGTGGGAGATGATTTCACAGCCACGGTCTAGGCAGTGTCGAACGAGAAACGGGTAGTTTTCGGCGGTGAGGGCGTCCATGGCGATGGTGGCAGGAACGCCGACATTTTCGAGGACATCAAGGAGGCGGAAGATACCCACACGGTGTCCATATTCGCGATGGGAGAGGCGGGCGTAGTCGGGGAACTCGCGGGGGGAAGAGCCCCCGGCCAGACGGGCGACCTGGAAACTGCCGGCGGGAGGCTGCCATTCCATGTGCTCAAGGACAAGGATGACGCAGAGTGCTACGGGGGAATCGCCGGGCCAGCGGAGGGCGGGGCGGGTGGAGATGGGGGACCATTCGTGGTGGGGATGATCCGTTCCGAGGGTGCGATTGGCGGGCATGTCAGGAACGCTCCTTGTGGGTTGGGCAGGGCTGAGAGCTATCAGGCCCGGGGGCCGTTGAAACGCTGGGCGTGGGCCACCGCCTGGTCGTAGTGGTTGGCGATGTAGTATTCGGCGATCTCATCGGCAGTGGTCTGCCAGACGCCTTCGTGGGCCATGATGTACCCCAAGATGTCGTCGAGGTACTTGATCCGGTGGGGCTGTCCGATGAGGAAGGGGTGCAGGGCGATGCACATGACCCGGCCGCTTTCGGCGCCCTCCTGATAGAGCTGGTCGAACTGGGCTTTGCAGATGTCAGCGAAGTAGTCGGCCCCATAGTGGTTATCCCGCAGCACCGAGGAATCGTTGAGCTCGATGGAATAGGGGACGGAGACGAGCTTGCCGGAGTTGACCTTGATGGGGGTGGGCTGGTCATCGTGGAACCAGTCGGTGTGGTAGATGAGGCCAGCCTCGGCCATGAGGTCGGGGGTGCTGACGGTGCCGGAGATGGCCGGGCCAAGCATCCCCTTGAGGTCCTTGCCGGTGTGACGTTTCAGAGTGTCGATGCAGTCCCGGTAGAACGCCCGCTCCTCGTCCTCGGTACAGGTGTAGAGGTAGCGGGTGTTGTAGATGCCGTGGCTCATGAAGTCGTAGTCCCGCTCGATCATGGCTTCGGCAATCTCGGGGAAGTGCTCAAGAACGGCCATGTTGAGGGATATGCAACAGCGGATGCCGTGCTTGTCCAATGGTTCCAGCATCCTCCAGAAACCGACGCGGTTGCCGTAGTCCCGGTAGGAGTATTGCTGGACGTCGGGGTAGGGGGTGCGGGGCCAGGGGTCGCGCACACCCTCGTTGACCGGCGTGTACTCGTAATGCTCCACGTTGGGAGAGATCCAAAGAGCTACACGGCATCGTTGGGCCACTTGATCACGGGGCGGTCAATGATGGGGAGGTAATCGATCCGGTCAGGCGGGAGGGCCATCGGTGTTGACTCCTTGCAGAAGGTGGTAGGCCAGGGGGAGGACCGCCTCCCCACAGTTTCCGGGCGGGTTCAGTCCAGGAATTCGTTCTCCTGGCGCCATTCGACGTAGTCCGAGAGGCCGGCGGCCAAGTCATAACCGGCGGTCCAACCGAGGTCATGCCAGAGGCGGTAGCCGGAGAGGGGGCCGCGGGTCGGCCCCAGGGAAGAGGGCGGCTCGGAGACCCGCTCCGGTTCCACAAGACGAGCTTCAGGGAAAAGCCCGGCGAGGGTGCGCTGGATCTGACCGCCGGTAACAGGCACACCGTTGGTGACGTTGTAAAGGTCGTGGGGAAGCTCGGGAGCGTCGGTGACGGCAGCGACGCCGGAGGCGGTGTCCAAGGAATAGGTATAGTCACGGCCGTAATCGGTATGGTCGGTGGTTATGGGTTCGCCTCGAAGCATTTGGCCGGTCCACTGGTAGGGGGTGGACATGTTGTCCCGGTGGCCCGTGACGCGCTCCATGGGGCCGTAGGGAGTGCTGACGCGGAGGCTGACGGTGGAGAACCCGTGGAGCTCCCCGTAGCGGCGGGCCAGGCACTCGCTGGCGTACTTGGTGATGCCATAGAGGTTGTCGGGGCGGGCAGGGTCGTCCTCGTTGTAGGTCTGGTCGGGGTCACGGGTGAGGCCGTAGGCAGCCCCGGAGCTGACGTAGACGAAGCGCTGCACTCCGCCCACCCTGGCGAACTCCAAGAGGTTGCCGGTACCGGACAGGTTTATGTCCAGGATGTCCTTGCTCCGGGCAGTCTCCAGGCTAGTGCGGTTGACCGTGAAAACGGCGGCGTGGACGATCTTTTCGAAGGAGTGATCCCTTCCGAGGGTTTCCAAGGCTTCGACGTTCAGGATGTCCCCGGTAACAAAGGTTACCCGAGAGCTAAGATCGCCCATGAAGGCGTGGACGAGGGCGTCGTCGGGCATTATGTCAAAGCTGACGACGTGGTGACCGCGAGCGGCCAGTTCCTTGACGATGTTGGCTCCGACGAAGCCTGTGCCGCCGGTAACGAGGGTTGCCATAGGTCGCTCCTTCACGGCGGGATCGGGCACCCGGCAAGGAAGCCGGATTACAAGGATCCGGGATAGCGAGGGGGCCTGACGGCGAGTCTAATCCGAAGCCCCTTGCCAGTCAAACGCCGGGTAGAAGACCGGGGGGACGACGGCCAAGGAAACAGGACCTGGCCCAGGAGGATAAAGTCCGGGGCCAGTCAGCGAGGCGGGGGTGATGGAGGGGGTTCGGCGGTGGAATGACGGGAATCCGTCTTCAGGCCTTGCTTCAGACCGACTTCGCTGGAGAACCAGGATGAAGCCAGCAACTCTTCACTTCAACTCATGATTTCAAAGATTTCGGACCACCAGCTGCCGACGCCAAGAACCGCCGCCTGATTTCCGCCGAACTGACACCGTAACGGGGAGAAAGCCAGGGCAACCCTAAGGGGATATGGCTACTGTCCGACTCTCCTGAACTTGGGCAGGGTTATCTCGTCGTTGACCGCCTCAAAGACTACCTCCACTGCCATTCCTATCTCGATGTCGTCCGCGTCACAGTCCACCAGATTACTGATGAGGTGGACCCCCTCCTCCAGCTCAACTTCCACCACGCCCCAGGGGAGACGCTCCCGGAAGGCCGGGTTCACCGGGTGGCGGGTTATGACGTAGGTGTAGACCCTGCCCTTCCCAGGCGACTCCACCCACTCCAGGTTGGACGAGGCGCACTCCGGGCAGTTGGGTCTTGGCGGATGGTGGAAGGAACGGCAGTCCAGGCAACGCCGCAGCACCAGCCGGTGCTGCCGGCACTGGTCCCAGAATTCCTGGTTGTCCAGGTTGGGCACGGGCAGGGGGAAATTAGCGGTAGTCACAGCTGACTCACCTCCTAAGTATCAGGGCGCCCGAAGTATCAGGGCGCCCGAGCCGTCGCCACTGTCAACCAGGCCCAACTCCGCGCCCTCCACCTGGGCCGGCGCCTGTCCCCGCAACTGACGCACCACTTCGATGATCTGGTTCATGCCCTGAAGGTAGGCCTCGGACAGATGCCCGCCGGAAGTGTTGACCGGCAGTTCTCCGCCCACTTCAATCCTGCCCCCCTCGACGAAGGGCCCGCCCTCGCCGCGCTGGCAGAAACCGTAGTCCTCCAGCTTGGTGATAATCACCGGGCTGAAGTGGTCGTAGAAGCCGACCACGTCAATGTCCTGGGGGGTGACCCCGGCCTCACCGAACAACTCGGGGGCCAGCAGGGCTCCGCCGCTTTCGTCCCAGGAACGCCCGTGCCCGCCCATACCGGCCAGCAGCGTTTGGGCGGCGCTGGTTATGTACACCGGCGGCTGTTTCAGGTTGGCCGCCCTTTCCGCCGAGGTGATGACGAAAGCGTTGGCCCCGTCGGCCTCCAGCGCGCAGTCCAGTAGGTGCAGGGGGTCGAAGAACATTCTGGATGTCAAGTAGTCCTCCATGGTGATGGGCCGCCCATGCATGATGGCCTTGGGGTTGAGACAGGCGTTATTTCGGAAGGCCACCGCCACCGCGCCAAAATGCTCCATCCTGGTGCCGAACTCGTGCATATGGCGACGCGCCCGCAGTGCGCTGGATTGCCCCGGCACCAACAGGCCGTAAGGCTCGGTGAATGCGGAGCTGCCCAGGCCCCGGCGGGTGGTGACGGTGCCGGAGCCGTAGCGTTGCCCGGAGCGACCGTTGACCGAACGATACACCAGCACGTTGTTGACCAAGCCCTGGGCAACGGCCATCGCGGACTGTATGACCAGGCCGCAGGCTGCCCCGCCCAGCGGCCCCAATTCGCCATAGTACCGCAGGTAGGGAATACCCAGGCAGGAGGCCAATTCCCCCTGGGCCGTGGAGTCGGCGGTAAACTTCACGATGCCGTCAATATCCTGGGGAACAAGACCCGCGTCGGCGATGGCGCGGTTGGCCGCCTCCACGGCCATGTTCAACTCGGTCCTGCCGGAGTCCCGGTTGTAGACCGTCTCTCCCACGCCAACGATGGCGCATTTGTCCTTCAGGGTGCTCATGTACGGCCCTCCTGTCCTGGCCAAACACCTGCCGCCGCAAGGAGTGGCGGTGGTTACCGGCGGCGGGCGGGGCGCGAATTGGGGTGTGGCCTCTCCCTGGTAGTCCCGGGCTGGTAAACCAACATCGTTGTATTGATGGATGAGTAATTGACAGCCTGACGGGAGAGCAGCGATGCCCGAATATTGCTGTGCAATCAGTCTAACCTCGACTGACCGTCATTTCAAAGATGTTCGACTACCAGGAGGAAATCCTCATTGATCGAGTCCTCGACCTATTCGACGAGAAGAGAAACTTCGAACGTCAGCAAGTCTTTCGTGAGCAAGTCCTGGAAGGTTCCCTGCTGGGACACATCAGAAGCTGGGGCGGCTGGCGAGGGTTGCCTCCAAGGTGGCGCTCTCCCCGCCCTGCCGGACTACGTCGATGCGGACGGTATCGCCGGGACGAGTTTCCTCGATTAGGAAAGCGATGAGTTCGTCCATGTCGGCGATATCGGCGCCGTCAACGGCGATGATGACGTCTCCTCCCACAGGAACCTCGACACCCTGGCGGGTCGCAACCTGATCGCTTCCTTTGAGCCCGGCACTGCTGGCCGGACTATCGGCGGCAACCTCGATGACCAGAGCCCCCCGGGTGTCCCGGGGCAGGCCGTTGAGCTCGGCGTATTCGGCGGTGAGGGAAGCGCCGGAAATGCCCAGCCAGGCGTACTCGTACTTTCCGGTCTCGATGAGCTCGGGTATGACCCGCTTGGCGGTGTTGATGGGGACGGCGAAGCCAATGCCGGCGCTGGCACCGGTGTTGCTGGCGATCTGGGTGTTCACCCCGATAACCCACCCCCTCCGGTCCAGCAGCGGCCCACCAGAATTTCCGGGGTTCATGGGCGCGTCGGTCTGGATGACCCGGGGGATGGAGAAGGGACTATTGCCGCTCCTGATGGTGCGCCCAACGGCGCTGACGATCCCGCTGGTTATGGTGAATTCCTGGCCGAAGGGGTTGCCGATGGCGCTGGAAAGGTGCCCAACCTTCACCGCGGAACTGTCGCCCAAGGTGACGGGAGTCAATTCGTAAGCCTCCTCCGCGGCATCCACCTTGAGGACGGCCAGATCGGAGTCAGGATCGGTACCCATCACGGTGGCTTCCAGCTCCATCCCATCGGAGAAGGTAACCAATACAATGTCGGCGCCTTCGACCACGTGGTGATTGGTAACGATATGGCCCTCGGTGTCCCACACGAAACCGGACCCGGCGCTGCGGCGGGTATCGAAGGGCAGGGGAGCACGTCCAGAAGGGCCTCCCGGCAAATCCACGCGGCGGATGGCCCTGATCTGGACGACCGACGGCCTGACACGTTCATATATGTCAACCAGGACTTGCTCGGTGGCGGCGAGAATCGCGTCGGGCGTCAAGTCGAGGGGCGACATGGGGAGGTCTTGGGGAACGGCTGCTGGGGCGGGGGCCGACGGTCCAGCAGGAAGCTGAGATTCAACCGCAGCGGCAGCCGGAGCCTCGGGTTGAGGTTCCGACTGAAGGGCCGGCGGGCTTGTGCGGGGAGATTCTGGAGCAGGGGCAGCGGGGACTTGGGCCTGAGCAAGAACCTCGGTAGTCTGGGGCGAGGCGTCCTGTCGGGAACTACGGTCCAGATCCAAGAGGTTGCCGAAGGGGATGGACGCGCAGCCGGCGGTGAAAAACAACAGGGCGAACGCGGGCACCAAGACAGTCATTCCCAACCAACGGGAACGCCGAAGGGATCGGGGCAGGGACCGGGCAGTGGAGCCAGGAATGAAGCCGGAAAGATTGAACATGGCTCAACCCTCGTAGCAGCAATAACGATGGGAGGTGATAGTCTTACGATTCAGGACGACCCGGGAGGTGAAGCCCTCAGCCATCCGCAATGTCAGCCGTAATGTCAGCAAGGATGTCCTTTCGGACGCAATAATAATCATACCAAAGCCGAGGAGGACAATCTTGAGGAAATTGTGACCGGCACCGCATGGGCAGGCAAGCAACGTAAGATGCCCCTCAGCCCTGGTTTACGGTTGGGGGAAGCGGGCGGTTCTGTGATGGCAGGGCGGGGTTTGCACATCCTTAGTTCGTTGAAAATCGGCCTACCCTATGCTAACGTAATCCGGCAAACCGGGTTCCGATTGATAACCAGATTCCAGCGAGTTTTTCCGAGAGTTGCCAAAGTTGGTGTTCCGATGACCCAAAGCGCGGAATGGGGCGGCGTTTCCCCTTCTCCCGGCAGCCGCATCGAGTGGCTGCCGTGGGGCGCGGATGCCTTCGCGCTGGCCCAGGCGGAGGGAAAGCCTATTCTGCTTTCCATCGGCGCGGTGTGGTGTTACTGGTGTCACGTCATGGACGAAGACACATACACTGATCCGAACGTGGCCGCTTTCATCAGCGAGCATTTCGTGGCGGTGAAGGCGGATAACGACCACCGGCCGGACATCAACTCCCGATACAACGTCGGGGGATGGCCTTCCACGGTGTTCCTGACGGGGCATGGTGGATACGTGGCCGGGGCCACCTACCTTCCGCCGAACCAACTGCTGGCGATGCTGGACGAAGTCCGGCGGGCCTACGATTCCGGTAAGCCGGGGCTTTACGACCAGGCCAACATCCTGCTGAGACAACGGCGGAATGAGGTCTTGAAGGTATCGTCGGGCGCGGAGCTGGGGCCGGAAATGGTGGACCGCATGGCCCGCCGGGTGATGGGAACGTACGACGCACGCAACGGCGGGTTCGGAGAGGCACCCAAGTTTCCGAGCGTGCCAGTCCTGGAATTGCTGCTGCACCTGTACCGGACGACGCGGGAGGACTTTTACCGCGCCGCGCTGGTCAAAACCCTGGACGCGATGCTTGACGGAGAGTTGGCAGACCGAGGGGAGGGGGGATTCTTCCGGTACTGCAATGACGGCGACTGGAGCCAGGGACAGCACGAGAAGATGCTGGAAGACAACATCGGGTTGGCCAGGGTATTCCTAGATGCCTACCTTCTGCTGGACAGTTCCAAGTATGGAAAAGCCGCCAACGACACGCTTGACTACCTGCTGGGCCAGCTGTACGACCCGGCAGCGAAGGGATTCAGGGGAAGCCAAGGGGCGCACTCGGAGTATTACGACCTTCCACCGGAAGCGCGGGCCAGCGAACCGCCGCCGCCAACCGATCCGTGGTGCTACACCAGCCTAAGCGGGCAGGCGGCATCGCTGCTGATGGAGGCGGCGTGGGGGTTGGGGCGAGAGGAACTCCTGGAAACCGGGGAACGGATACTGGCCAGGCTGTGGGACATGGCCGCGACCGGGAATCTTCCCCACGTTTTTTCGGCGGCGGGGGCAGAGCCGTCGTCAGATGGGCAACTGCTGGCGGACTGGGCGCATTTGCTGAATGGACTGGTGGACGCTGCCAATCTCTCCGGCGGGACAAGCGAGGCGTACCTGGAACGAGCGGGGAAAGCGGCAACGAAGGTGTTGGACGCTTTCTATGACCACGCGCATGGCGGGTTCTACGACATAGAACAGACCGAAGAACCCTTAGGGTACCTAGCCTTGCGGGAAAAACCACTGCCGGAAAACGTGGCGGCGGTGCAGGGCCTGATGAAGCTGCATCAGTCCACCGGCGACCCGGATTTCCTGGAGGCGGCGCGACGGACACTCAGCGCCTTTGCGGAGGTAAACCGGGCCTATGGGGAACATGCGGCGGGTTACGCGCTGGCCGTCGAACGTTTCCTGAGCAAGCCAGTAGAGATCACGATAGAAGGGCGCCCCGGGTCTGAAAGAACCAGGGCCATGATGCAGGCCACCAAGGGGTTGACCCATCCCAATCCGGTGGTGAAGTTCGTGAGACGGGGGAATGGCTCCCGGGCGCAGGCCCACGTTTGCCTGGATACGGTCTGCTGGCCGCCGGTGGACGAACCGGCAGAGCTGGCACCGCTGGTGGCGGAGGCCCTGTCACCACAGGAAAGTCCCTTCGCGGATATTTTTCAACAGTTCGGCGGCATCTGAGCGGCCGATGAACCAGGCGGGCTCCCGGCCTTAAAACAGGGAGCTGACTCCGATCCTACTGACTCACACCCTGATGGAGCGTTAAATCCTGATACGCACAAACTGCGGCGAGCTTCGCGAAGAAAATATCGAATCCCAGGTCACACTGTACGGGTGGGTGGCCCGCCGCCGGGACCACGGCGGCGTCATTTTCGTGGACCTGCGGGACCGGTCCGGGATAGCGCAGGCGGTGTTCAACCCGGAAGTGTCCCCGGGCGCCTATGAAGTTGCCGACCAACTGCGGTCGGAGTGGGTTATAAAGGTCCGCGGGGCCGTCCTGAAACGCCCGGAGGGGTCGGAGAACCCGTCCATGCCCACCGGCACAGTGGAGGTGATGGTGGAGGACGTAGAGGTCTTGAACTCATCCCTGACGCCTCCTTTCTACATCACCGACGACGTGTCCGCCGACGAGGGGCTGCGGTTGAAGTACCGATACCTAGACCTGCGGCGGCCAGTGATGCAGGAGAACCTGCTGCTGAGGCACCGGGTGGTGAAGTACATCCGGGATTTCCTCAGCGACCGGGGATTCCTGGAGGTGGAGACCCCGATCCTGATCAAGAGCACACCGGAGGGGGCACGGGACTTCCTGGTACCAAGCCGTTTGCAGAAGGGAAGTTTCTACGCGCTTCCGCAATCGCCGCAACAGTTGAAGCAGCTGCTGATGGTGGCCGGGGTGGAGAAGTATTTCCAGATTGCCCGCTGCTTCCGGGATGAGGACCTGCGGGCGGACCGGCAGCCGGAGTTCACCCAGCTGGACCTGGAGATGAGCTTCGTCGAGCAGGAGGACATCCTTTCCCTCACTGAAGAACTCTACACGGGGATGGTGCAGGCGGTCGCGCCGAACAAGAGGCTGCAGACGCCCTTCCAAAGGTTGACCTACGACGAGGCCATGAGCTGCTACGGGAGCGACAAGCCGGACCTGCGGTTCGGGCTGAAAATGACGGATATTACAGATCTGGCGCAGGAAACGGAGTTCCGGGTTTTCCTGAACACCGCAGCGCAGGGGGGCATCATCAAGGGGATGGTGGTCCCGGGGCTGGCGGAACAGACGGGTTCGGACATGCGGCGGCTGGAGGAGACGGCCAAGGGATTCGGGGCAGCAGGGATGAGCCATATCCGCCTGAGAGGCGAGGGGACGCTGGAGAGCCTGGACGACGAATCCGCGCTGCTGTCGCCGGGGTTGCGGATGCCGGTGGAGTGGACACAGCGAGTGGCGCAAAGAATGGGGGCGAACCGGGGGGACTTGATCCTGCTGATGGCGGGGCAAGCCAGGCAAGTGAACCAGTGGCTGGATTCGATGCGAAATCACCTGGGGGAGTCCCTAGAACTGGCAGACCCGGACGAGCTGGCTTTTGCGTTTGTTACCGGGTTCCCGCTGTTTGAATGGGACGACGATGCCAACCGCTGGGACTCGTCGCACCACCCGTTCACCGCGCCGGCGCCGGGGAAGGAGAGCCGGCTGGACTCGGAGGACCTGGGAGGGATTGAATCCCAGGCGTATGACCTGGTATGCAACGGGTCGGAGCTGGCCAGCGGCAGCATCCGAATCCACAGGCGGGAGCTGCAGGAAAAGGTGTTCCGGGCGCTGGGGCACAAGCCAGAGGACGTGGAGGAGCGGTTCGGGCATATCCTGGAGGCCTTCGAGTACGGAGCGCCGCCGCACGGAGGGATCGCGCCGGGGATTGACCGATTCGTCGCGATCCTGACGGGGGCCGAGTCGATCAGGGACGTGATCGCCTTTCCCAAGACCCAGAGCGGGTCGGACCTGCTGTTCGGGGCCCCTGCGGCGGTAGACGCCACGCAACTGCGGGACCTGGCCCTGCGGCTGGCCGAGTAACGAAGCCATTTTGACCCAGGGCGCTCCCGATGCCAAGGAGGCACGGAGCAAGCATCTGAGTCTCCCATTGACCACAGCCTGACCCTACTGACCACGCAGGAGGAAGTGAACAATGACCAGTCCCAGCGGGTTCAACTACGAGAGTTTCTTCTCATCCCATGCGCCGGTGAGCAACCGAGGGGGCAACCGGAACGCGAAGTATGACTTCGCCGTGGCGTACCCCGACCCGGAGACGCTGCCACTGGACGGACTGGTGGACGCGCTGAAGACGGCCCTGGACCGGGAGGGGAGGGACCTGGCGTACTATCCGGTTCCCGCCGGCCTGCCATCCCTGCGGCAACTGGTGGCTGAGAAGCTGCAGCGGGACCGGAACATGACGGTCAACGTTGACGACATAGTGCTCACGTCGGGTTCCGGCGAAGGCATTTCCATGATCATCCAGGCATTGACGGACCCGGGGGACGTGGTGCTGACCGAGGAGTTCGTCTACCTGGGCACCCTGCGGCAGATGCGGCTGTTCGGAGGCGACGTCAGAGGGGTGCGCTGCGATGACGAGGGGATCATCCCGGAGTCACTGGAAGAAATCATACGGGCGGGAGAAGGGGAAGGAAAGCGGGTGAAGTACCTTTACACCATCCCAGCCTTCCAGAACCCGATGGGCTGGACGATGAGCCTAGAACGGCGGCGGCGGGTGCTGGACATTTGCCGGGAACGGGGAGTGCCCATCCTGGAAGACGATTGCTACGTGGACCTGCGGTTCGAGGGCGAGGATGTTACGTCCTTCCACTCGATGGACGACAACGGGCAGGTGCTCTACGTCGGTTCCTTCTCCAAGATCGTAGCCCCGGGGATGCGGCTAGGGTACATGGTGGCCCCGCCGGAGGTGCGGCAGCGGGCGATGAGCTTCAAGGGCGGCGGCGGGGTGAACCAGTTCGCGGCGCTGGCGGTGGAGGAATACCTGCGGAACAATATGTACGACCACATAAACGAGCAGAACGATGCGCTGCGGGCCAAGCGGGATGCCATGCTGGCGTCACTGGGGGAAAACTTCGGAGATGCGGCCAAGTGGGTGAAACCAGAAGGCGGGCTGTACGTATGGCTGGAAATGCCGGAAGGCACCGACCTGGCATCGCTCCAGGAACAGTCCTTCGAGGAGGGGGTGGGCTATTACAACGGGAGCATGTTCTCGCCGGAGGGTCGAGGGGCCAACTGCGCGCGGCTGTGCTTCGGGCATCCTTCGCCCCAGACCAACTACGACGGCGTGGCCGAGCTGGCCCGCATCTTCGAGCGGCACGGGGTCCTTTAGACGGCGCTTCCCGGGACTCCCTGGCGACACTCAGGCGATGAGATTGCCCCGGGGTTGAACCCGGGGCAATGGTTTTTGAGCGGCTAGAAGATTTCTCTTGCTCTACGGAGAGTCGAAATGAGCGCCCAAACAACGCATTGACAAAGCGCGATTGGTTGGATAGCGTGGTTTTATCAGAGTTCGCAACAAGTTCTTGGTATGCTCAGGTATTCCGGTCACTGGAATCCTTGAAATCAGGAGATACAGTGGATACTTACAATCTCAAGGTCACATTAGAGTTGGAAGAAGACGGGCGTTGGAGTGCCTGGCTTGCTTCCTACCCGGCTTGTGGAGCTTGGGGAGACACCAAGCAAGAAGCTCTGGAAGCACTGACTGAAATGGCCGTGGTGTTTTTGGAGGTAATGGAGGAGGCTGGCGAACCCGTCTGCCCCGACAGTGTCGAGCATGGAAATTCCTTCGAGCAGAAGGCTGTAGACGCAGCGGGCTACGCGAGTGGGGTTTCTGTCTATAGTGAGAGCATAAGCATCCCAGTCCACGCATGAACGTTGCTCTTGTTCCAGTATCCAAACTTCGGAATGTTCCCGTCAGGGAGATAGTTAGAGCACTGGAGCGCGATGGTTTCTCTCAATCGTCAAAGAGCAGAAGTTCCAGCAGGGGCTACATTCATCCTGATGGCAGGAAAGTTTTCATTCACTATCATAGGCCCAATGACACAATACCCCGCGGCACTTTGAAGAACATAATCGATAGCGCTCGCTGGACCGAAGATGATGCCAAACGTCTAGGCATGATTTGACCCATCGGTAAACAACCCTTGATCCCAGCCCTCCATCCCAGCGTGGTGTTTTTGGGTATGTCGTTAGATGCCGTCGTGCCGGGCAGCGTGCCGTTTCAGCAGGGACGACGGGGGAGGGGGTTTGCCCCCGTGGCCGGGGCCTAAGGGAAGGCTGATGGGTCCCTGCCTCCGCAACCCGCCGGCTCCGGCTAGTCGGAGTTGCCGTCGCCGGCGCCGGCTTTCTGGGGTTCGGGGACGACCGGTTGGTGGCCGTTGCGGAAGGCGAACCGTTCAACAAGGTCGCCGATGCTCTGGCGGAAACCGGAATACTCCAGCTCCCCATAGGGCAACATGGCCGGGCCGGACCATCCCTGGGAGCGCATCTCGATGCCTTTCTGCTGGGCGTGGAGACGGACGTGGTCCCAGGCCGAGTTGTCGAAGAAGTCGGCGTGGGAGTCGGAGAATTTGCCCTCGGCGCTGAGGGAGAATCCAACGCAGGATACCAGGGGCAGGCAGTACATTCCGACGACGGGAGTGTTGATGGGGACCGGCATGAGGGGCATGGTGTGGGAGCCGCGGGCGTCGCCCCCGATGTAGTGGGCCTTGGCGTAAGGGGATATCAGTTCCTCGGGGGCGGGAAATATGCCCTGGTTCCGAACGATGGCCACCGGGTCGTCCTTGCCGGTGTAGGAACCGGCGATGTTGTGGAGGCGGGTGGCGGACACAGCAGCGGCCACCTGTCCGGTGTGGCGAGAGACGATGGAATCGATCCCGAAGCGTTCGTTGTCCCGCAGCAGCACCGTTATCTTGTAGTAGTCCTCGGGGGCGTTGAGGGAGATGATGCTGTCCCCCTCGGTGTTGTCCATGTCGATGATGTTGAAGGTGAAGCCTTCGCCGATACGGGGGAGCATCAGTCCGGCGCAATACATGGGGTCGGCGAAGCCAAGGAACATGGGGAGGTTGTAGGCACCCGGCCCGCACTTGTCAGCGGCCAGCACCATGAAGGACTCGGCAGGGCGGACGGGGTTGGTCTTAACCGGGTCGTGGTCAAATTCGATCTCCGCCACCGCCGGGCCAGCGCCTCTTATATTGCCCGATGGAGCGTCGGCCAAGAGGTCCTGGCCAGCGCCATAGAGACCGTACTCCCGGGCGATGTCCGTTGCTTCCAGGAAGGTGTTCCAGGCGAACTGATGGACATCGGTATCGTTGGCACCACGGGTGTGGGACGCGATGATGGCGATGTCGTCGCCGGTGTGGGCAACAAAGGTGTCGATCAACAGGCCGTTTCCGACCGCGCCGGCCGCAGCCGCGCGGGTGGCGTCCATCATGCGCTGGGAGGGTTTAGTGTGACCTCCGATTGAGCCCACGTCGGCCTTGAGGACGGACAGAGTCATTTTGGTTGCCATAGGGAGCCTCCTGGGGCTTTTCGATATTTCGAGTGGTCTTGAATCCTGATTTTCAATCGGGGAGTGTTGCTACAACTTAGTATATATTGGACACGCCGTTTGCTCAAAAGCCGGGCAACCTGAAGGCGGACAATCGCATTTGGGTTCTCGAAGACCCGAAGATGTTCGCGACACAGCCGCCTACTGGGC
This sequence comes from Dehalococcoidia bacterium, assembly GCA_965203675.1. Classification (GTDB taxonomy): domain Bacteria; phylum Chloroflexota; class Dehalococcoidia; order Lucifugimonadales; family UBA3495; genus CATOSK01. Next base: position 1,362,905 of record CBDBDE010000002.1, read on the forward strand.
AACGGGAGGGATGGACAGCGAATAACTTACACAAGGAAATAGCCAATATTAGCATATATAGGTATCGAGCTGCGGCATCTGCATGGTGGCAGCTTTCAGATGCGATTGCCCCGCAACCTGAAGGCAGGGTTCCGTTCCTGGTTGGGCAGCTCGACGGCAACGGGGGTCTGGATTCCCGCTCAGCGGGAATGAAGGGAAGAGCGGCGAAAGGACCGAGTCAGACTTCATGCGACTGCCCTGGCGACTGCCCAAAGCAAGTTGTCGGCGAGTAACGTTTGCGTGTATAGTCAAAGCAGTGTCAGAGCTATTTGAGCGGGAGGTTGGCGAAAGGCAGTCATGTTGGCCGAATCCCCATTGCTAACCGTTCTGGTTTACGTGTCGCTGGGGCTGGTGGTGCTGTGGACTGTGCGCCTGGCCCGGGTGAAGCGGCGCAATCCCCTGGTCTGGGGCGGGATTGCCCTGGTGCTGATCGTAGTTGCTGAGACGATGGTGCCGAACGTTCCGTCCATTATCGGCATGGCTCCGATGGTTGCCCTGCTCTTCTTGAAACCCGTCCCAACGGCGGCACCGGAACCAACACCGGAAACCGTCACCTGTCCCAAGTGCCATGCTTACCATGCGGCAGGACACTCGTACTGCGTCAACTGCGGCTGGGAGCTGCGGCGTCCCTACGTCGAAGACCCACAAGCGGGCGGGGAGACTATGCGGAGCGCGGCGGTGGAGAGTCCGCCGCGAGAGGCAACCGCAGCGGCGGAGGCGCCCCCGCCGGAAGTCTCCCCGACGATTACCGCCGGAGAGGGACCGGTCGAAGCGGACAGGGAGACCTGGGCTCCACCGGATGCCGAGCCGGTGACTGAACCGGAGGCTCCGAAGGCGGACGCCCGCGAGGAGCCTGCGGCGGTTGGTCCTGCGGACGGGGAACCCAGCACGGAGAGAGAACCGGCGGCCGCGGACGCGGTCGGGGATGAGGAGGCCGGGGATACGGAGCGGTATGCTCCCGACGTTCCGGCAGCTGAGGATGCGGAGGTGCTGGGCCGGGCGGGGTTTGACGCGATGCCGACTTTCCGGCAGCCGTTGACTCCGGCGTTGTTCACCGGCCGGGGAGCGGAGTACAGCGGCGAGGGCAGGTTCCAGGAAGCGGTGGACCAGTTCACGAAGGCGATTGCCCTGGACGGCCAGTACCGGGCGGCGCTGGAGGGACGCCGGGCAGCGTACCTGCAACTGGGTCTGGATGCCAAGGCCTCGGAAGACGAGGAACTGCTGAACAGCCTGGCGGAGGACCCGCAGGCTTAGGAACTACCTCAAGACTAACCAATCACCCCCATCCTAACCTTCCCCCATCAAGGGGGAAGGAACTCTTTCTGAGGCTATGGCTCCTCCCAAGCAAAAGTTCTGTGGGGAAGGGACTTTTGAAATAGTTGCTGGACTGCGGGGCTACACGGCCATTATGTGGTAGCCGGCGTCCACGGGGATGACGGAGCCGGTGACCCCGCTAGATAGGTCGCTGCAGAGATAGAGGGCGGTCCTGGCCACCTCATCGGCGGTGATGTTCCGCTGGAGGGGGGCCTTCTCGGCATGGATGCGCTTCATGTCGAGGAAGCCGTGGATTCCCCGGGCGGCCAGGGTATCCAAAGGACCGGCGGATATGGCGTTGACGCGGACGTTGTCCGGTCCCCACTCGGCGGCCAACTGCCTCACCTCGTGCTCCAGGGCAGCCTTGGCGGTGCCCATTACGTTGTATCCCGGATAGACCTTTTGCGATGCCTGAAAGGTCATGGCGATGACGCTGCCGCCGTTGACCATGAGAGGTCCAGCGTGCCGGACGAGGGGGATGAGGGAGAAGGCGCTGATTTCCAGGGCCAGGCGGAACCCGTCGCGGCCGGTGTCGGAAAACCTGCCGGCCAAGTCTTCCCGGTTGGCGAAGGCGATGCTGTGAACCAGGAAGGAGAGGTCTCCGAAGGCGTCGCCCACCTGCTGGAACAGGTCGATAATCTGCTGGTCGTCGGAGGCATCGCAGGGGAGGGAGATGGAGCCGTCGAGGGTGTCGGCCAACCGCTCGACGCGATCCTTCAGGCGGTCGTTCTGGTAGGTGAAGGCAATGCGGGCGCCGGCTTCGGCCAAGACCTGGGCGATGGCCCAGGCGATGCTGCGGTCGTTGGCGACCCCGAGAATGACGCCGTTCTTGCCGGAAAGGTCTATTGGATACAAGTGAACATCCTCCGTTGAACATCCTCCGCCCTGGAGTTCAGGGAATTGTAGCAAGGTTTGGCCCGGCCGGGTGTTGAATGGCCGGACGAGAAGCCGTGGGAATGGGGAGTTTCAGCCGCAGGGGTTGGTCTTTCCGTGCGTCAACAGGTACCGAACCCCGTTAGAAGAAAAGCGAACGGGGGTTTACTGGAAGGCAGGAGCTAAGTGCTCCAAGAAGCTGTCGAGCTGGCGCTCGGGCTGGAATGAGGCGAAACGGACGATGATGGTCTGGGCTCCAGCCTCGGCGTATTCGACGATGCGGTCCCGGACGCGCTCGACTCCGCCGAAGGGGCCCCAGCGGGTGCCCCAGATGTTGGCGCCGTAGTAGCCGAGGAGCCATTCTTCGGCCTCGGCTTCCGCCCGGGCATGGTCCGGGTCGAGGTTCACGGTCAGATACATGGCGGCTTCGAGGGATGCGGCGTCGCGGCCTATTTCGGCGGCAAGGGCCCGGAAGTCGGCCACCATGGCGGCGTATTCATCCGGTGTGTCGGAGATGGACATGACACCGTCTCCCCAGCGGGCGGCCCGCCGGATTTGACGCTCACGAACCTGCGACCGCCCGTGGCAGGCCAGCAGCAAAGGGACTCCGCCGGGACGGGGCGAGCGGGGCAGCATGGCGGTGGGTTCCAGGTCGAAGTGGCGGCCAGCAAAGGAAACAGTCTCGCCGGAAGTCAAACCCTTGACGATGCGGGCCATTTCCACGAGTCGGCCAGCCCGGCGGGAGGAGTCTACTCCAACGCTCCGCCACTCCTGCTGCTGTTCGTCGTTGAAGGCGCCACCAGCCCCGGCGGCGATGACGACGCGGCCGCCGGAAATGAGGTCCACGGTGCCGAGGGTCTGGGCCAGGAGAAGGGGATGGCGCAGGGCCATGAGCAGCACGGCGGTCCCGAGACGGACGCGGCCAGTGCGGGCGGCGATGGCGGCCAGGGTTGCCAGGGGCTCCAGTCGGGGCTTGGCGGTGAGGCTGTCGCCGACCCACACGGAATCCAGCCCGGCATCCTCGACAGCCCGGGCCATGCGGAGGACCAGCTCAGCGTCGGTAGGGGCTTCGTCCCGGAGCAACAGGCCCCGGGTGGGCAGGAGTATTCCGATTTTGGGTGGAGTTTCAGGCATAGTCGGTCACGGTTGGGTGCAGCGAAAAGGTGGAATCCAGGTGGGTCTTATAAATTACCTGAAAACGTACATTTCCGAGGTCAAAACCCGGGAAATGGGAACGGAGTGGAAATGGCCGGTCTTGCGTAATCCGCAGTGGTTCCCGGGAAAGCTGATGGGTCCCTGCCTCCGCAGGGACGACGAGGGTGAGTTGGTCCTGCGTAATCCGCAGTGGTTCCCGGGGAGGCTGATGGGTCCCTGCCTCCGCAGGGACGACGAGGGAGAGTTGGTCTTGCGTAATCCGCAGTGGTTCCTGGGAAGCCTGATGGGTCCCTGCCTCCGCAGGGACGACGAGGGAGAGTCGGTCTTGTGTAATCCGTAATGGTTCCTGGGAAGGCTGATGGGTCCCTGCCTCCGTAGGGACGACGGGGAAAATGGTACGCGGGGGTAGGCTCTGTGAAGCAGTGACGGGAAAGGCCATGGGGCATTTCTCACACGCGCTCTTAGCGGTGGGTGAGGCTGTCCCACTGGGGGACGAGACGGCGGAGCAGCCCGGGCTCCATGTGCTCATAGGACTCCAGGTCGTCGATGGTGTCGAGGTCGAACCCGAGTCCCTGGCTGTAACTGATGGCGACGGAGATCCCCGCGGAGGCGGCCTGGGCGAGATGGCGAGCGAAACTGCGCTGGCCCAGCTGGGGCATGAAGGGGATGCCGTGGGGAACCACGATTCCGTTGGTGCCGCCGTCACGCCGGGCGGGGGCCAAGGTTATGTTGTTGCCCCGCTCGGAGGAACGAAGCAGGCCGATGACATCGCTGGGCTTGATAAAGGGGAGGTCCCCGGGGAGATAAAGGGCGGAGTGTCCGTCGTTGAAGGCCCGCTCGAAGCCCCGGGTGACGGTGTCGTTGAGGTCACGGCCCAATTCCTCAAACCAGACGCCGTCGGAGTTGCGGGTGAGGTGCATGACCCGGTCATCGCCGCCGACGACCCAGAAAAGCCCGATGTCGGCGCTGCGGATGGCCCCGATAACACGCCGGAGCATTCCGACCACCAACTCGGCCCGCTGCTCCCGGGTCATCTCGGTAGCCAAGCGGGACTTGCCCTCGGAAAGGGGCTTCATGGGAATTATTGGGATGGTGGATGGTGCGTCGGTCATGGTCTAGCCGCCGTTCGGATTGAGGATGCGCCGGTCGAGGATGCGCCGGGCCAGCCGTATTTTATCCGTTTCGTCGTGCATGATGATAGGGGCCACGACGGGTTCGAGTCCCAAATCGCGAATCCGGGGGGACAACTCAGCGTCCTGCTCATCAATAAACAGGACGTCCACAATCCCGCGGTAGGCCCGGGCCACACCGACGCACGAGACCTCGTGACCGAGCTCGGCCATAATCTTGCCGGCGGGCCCCCGGACCGCGTCGCCCCCGACGATGGGGCTGACGGCGACGCGCAAGGCCCGTTGTCCGGCAGATTCCAAGGATTCCCGGACGCCGGGGAGGGACAGAATAGGGAATAGGCTGAGGCAGGGGTTGGAGGGACAGAAGACGACCAGGCCAGCTTCGTCCAGGGCGGCCCGGAAGCCGGGGGAGGGGAGGGCAGCATCCGACCCGACGTAGCTTATGTCGGTTACGGCCGGTGCGGCCCGACGCCGGACAAAGTAGTCCTGCATGGGCAGGTCGCCGTCCAGGGTGTGGAGGACGGTGCGAACGGGCTGGTCGCTCATGGGGATTACGGGAGTCTCCACGCCGAGGCGGGCGCACAACTCGCGGGTGACATGGGACAAGGACCATCCCTGGGAGAGGAGCTGGGTGCGGCGGATGTGGGTCGCCAGGTCGCGGTCGCCAAGGTTGAACCAGGTCTCCACGCCGAAGCCGCGGAGCATCTCCAGGGCGTGGAAGGTGTCGCCGGACAGGCCCCAGCCGGTTTCCGGGTTGACCAGTCCGGCGAGGGTGTAGGTCATGGTATCGAGGTCGGGGGAGACGTGGAGGCCGTGAAAGGTCTCATCGTCGCCGGTGTTGACCACGATGGACAGCTCGTCGGGAGAGAGGAGATGGGACAATCCGAGGGCCAGCTTGGCTCCGCCCACGCCGCCGGCCAAGGCCAGCACTTTCCTAGATGTCACGGAGGCGCCCGGACGGTCAGGGACGGGCCTGGGCGCCGGCGTTGGAGGCTCCGGCATTGGAGGCCCGGCGGGGGTGCTCGAAACGGTAGCCTTCCATCTTGACGAGGCGGTTGTAGGAGCCGAAGATCTCCTCGACGTTGTCGCCGACGAGGTCCAGAGGGTCGAGTTCTTCGTCGGTATCGTTGAAGATCCGATTGAGATCGTAGGTAGTGTAACGCTCGGCGGGTACGCGTCCGGCCTGGCGGATCATCTGGCGGAACTCGGAGGGGCGCATGAGCTGGCCGTGCTGGGCACCGGCGGCGGTGGAGATGCTCTCGTTGATGAGGGTGCCGCCCAGGTCGTTGACGCCGGTGGTCAGGAGGAGCTGGGACATCCGGCTGCCCTCCTTGACCCAGGAAGCCTGGATGTTGGGGATCCAGTTGTTGAGCATGATCCGGGCGACGGCGTGGACCTTGATCACGTCCATACCGGTGGGGCCGGAGCGGACGTTTTCGACAAGGCCCTTGAGGAACATAGGGGCTTCAGAGTTGACGAAGCTGAGGGGGACGAACTCGGTGAACCCGCCAGTGTCCTTCTGAATGTCGCGCAGCAAGGCGATGTGGCGGGCAATCTGCCGGTTGGTCTCGACGTGGCCGAACATGACGGTTGAGGTGGTGGGGATGCCGAGGTCGTGGGCGGTGGTAATCACTTCCACCCACTGCTGGACGGAGATGCGGCCGGGGGAGATGAGGTCACGCAGTTCCTGGTCCAGCACTTCGGCGGATGTGCCGGGTAGGCTGCCGACGCCGGCATCCTTCAGTCCTTCCAGGTATTCGCGGATGGTGCACTGGGAGCGGATGGACCCGTAGAGGACCTCCTCGGGGGAGAACCCGTGGATGTGCAGGTCGGGCAGGTCTTCCTTGATAGCGCGGCAAAGCTGGATGTAGAGGTCGCCTTCCATCTGGGGAGGGAGACCGGCCTGGATGCAGACCTCGGTGGCGCCGTAGTCGCGGGCCTCGCCGGCGCGGCGGATAATTTCGCTGACGGGCAGAAAATACCCTTCCTCCTCGCGGTAGTCGCGGCTGAAGGCACAGAAACCGCACCGCTTGATACAGACGTTGGTGAAGTTGATGTTCCGGTTGACAACGTAGGTAACGATATCCCCCACGGTCCGGCGGCGGAGCTCGTCGGCGACCATTCCAAGAGCGTTGAACTCAGGGCCGGTGGCGTCAAAGAGGGCCACCGCTTCGTCGACGGTGATGTCCTCGCCGGCGAGGGCCCGATCCAGAACACCAGCGACGGCGGGCTGAAGGGTCCCGATGAGGGACTCGAGAGACCGGATATCCGGGGTTCCGTCAGTTTGATCCGGCATAGCGTTCAATTCCCCCTTTTACGTAGCCCGATTCGTCGGTGAGATCCAGCGCACGGGAGCGCAAGGACTCGGAAAGGTACTCGCCGGTGCCGAGGAAATACTCGGGATAGACCGGCAGGCGGGGCCGCAGCTCGAAGCCGCGGGACAGGGTACGGCCGCGCAACTCGGCCAGCAGGGGCCAAGGAGCCTCGGGATTGACGTAGTCGATGGTCAGCGGGGAAACGCCACCCCAGTCGTTGATCCCGGCGTCAAGGTAAAGGTCATAATCGGATGCGCTGAGGTTGGGCGGCACCTGGACGTTGGCATGAGGTCCGAGGACCAGGCGGGTCGTCGCGACGGTCCAAAGCAGTTCAAGGGACTCGGCATCGGGTTCCCCATCCATGGGCGTACCGGGCTTGGCGCGGAAATTCTGCACTATGACTTCCTGGATATGGCCGTGGGCCTCGTGGAGTTCCCGGATAGCGAGAAGGGCTTCGATGCGCTCCCGTCGGGTCTCGCCGATCCCGATGAGTATCCCACTGGTAAAGGGTATCCCCAACTCGCCGGCGATCTCGGTGGTGCGGAGCCGGACACGGGGGCGCTTGCTGGGGGCGAACTCGTGGGGGCCACCCGGCTGGTACAAGCGGGGGCTGACGCTTTCCAGCATCAGGCCCATGGACGGGTTGAAGGGCTGCAGGCAGGCCATTTCGCGGCGGCTCATGGTGCCGGGGTTGGCATGGGGCATCAGCGAGGTCTCTTCGAGGACCAAGCGGCACATATCCGCCAGATAATCCAGGGTGGTGTTGTAGCCCCGTTTCCGCAGCCATTCCGACGCTTCCGGGTAGCGCTGCTCGGGACGCTCTCCCAAGGTGAACAACGCCTCGGTGCAGCCGAGTTTCTCGCCAGCACGGGCAACTCCAAGGACCTCGTCGGGGGTCATGTAGAGTTCGGCGGCGGAACCGGGGTCCTGGCGGAAGGTGCAGTAGCCGCAGAAGTCGCGGCAGAGGCGGGTGAGAGGAATGAACACCTTGGGGGAAAAGCTTACCACCTTGCCACGGCCACGGTCGCGCAGGCCGGAAGCGACGGCGGTCATTTCGGCAGCAGCCGACGGGCCAGCGCCGGCGAGGGCAAGGGCGTCATCCGACGACAGCCGGGAGCCGCAGGCAGCGCGGTCCAGCACGACCGCGATGCCCCGGTCTTCCAGTAGAAGGGAAGACGCGGGAGAGTGCGATATGGCGAACCTGGTGTTCAACTGAACATTTCCTAGCGCGATTCCCGGTCAGGGCAAACAGCTTTGAAGGAGGCGATTAGCCTCCTGAAGTGGGGCTATTCTATTCCCCTTGCCCGCTGCGTTCAATCACGGAGCGGGTTGGAGACGATCCAGCCGCAGGGCGTCCGCTGGCGCTGATGGGACGGAAGGGCGCTACTGCATGGGGGAGTAGTTGGTCGGGCGCAGGATGACGTTCCGCACGCGGGCGTTGAGGGGGCCATCCACCTCGGACTCGGCGCGGGCGCGGTGCCAGTCGGGGTCGGCCTGGAAAGCGGCCCACTTCTGTTCCCGGTCGGCCAGGCTGTCGAAGCCGAGCATGTAGACCAACTGGTTGCTGGTGCCGATGTCCTCGGTCCAGAACCCGACGACGTGGATGCCGTGGCGCTGGAAGAAGCCGACGGTGTGGTTGGCGAAGCGGTCGTTGAGGGCGGGAAGCTTTCCAGGGATGGTCTCGTAGATGCGAAGCTCGTAGATCATGGTGTCTCCTTGGTTATGGGAATTTCCGGGGGTGTGTGGATACCAGGCAGGCGTTTCTCCAAGGCTATCGCATGAGTGCCAGTTTGTTCAGGCTTCCAGTGAATCGCCAACACGACATTGCGGGAACATACGACGGGAGCCTGGATTCCCGCCTACGCGGGAATGACGGGAAGAGCGTGAAAGGACCGAATCAGACTTCATGCGATAGCCCTGGGGGTTTCTCCAAGCATGCCCTGCCATACTAACCTTTAGGGGGAACAGCGTAAAGGCCAGGGCTTAGAAGGGCCGGAGCGAATAAGGCCGTTGGACTACAATCCGGCGAAGCGGCCCTGGTCCGGGGGAGCTTCCAGAACGGGAAGGGTGCGTCCCATGTATTCGTAGGCGAGGCGGGTGGCGACGCGGCCGCGCCCGGTCCTCTGGAGAAAGCCGAGTTGGAGGAGGTAGGGCTCCCAAACTTCCATGACCGTGTCGGAGTCCTCGCTGAGGGAGGACGAAAGGGTATCCAATCCAACGGGCCCGCCGTCGAACTTGTCGATGATGCTGGAGAGGAGACGATGGTCCGACTCATCCAGCCCGAGGCGGTCCACCCGCAGCAGGTCCAGGGCGGCGCGGGCCACCTTGCCGGTGAGACGGTTGTCGGCCTCGACGAGAGCATAGTCCCGGGAGCGTTTCAGGAGGCGGTTGGCGATGCGGGGCGTGCCGCGAGCCCGGGAGGCGATTTCCGAGACGCCTTCTTCCTCGACGTCGAATTCCAGGATGGCGGCGGACCGGCGGGTGACGACCTCCATCTCCGGCTGGTTGTAGTAGTCGAGGCGGAAGACGGAGCCGAAGCGGTCGCGCATGGGGGCGCTGATGAGGGAGAAACGGGTGGTGGCTCCGACAAGGGTGAAGGGACTGATGCGCAGGTTGATGCTGCGAGCGGCGAGCCCCTTGCCCACCATCCAAGAGAGGAAAAAGTCCTCCATAGCGGAGTAGAGGACCTCCTCGACGGCGCGGTTGAGGCGATGAATCTCGTCGATGAAGAGAAGGTCACCGGGCTGGAGGCCGGTGAGAATGGCCGCCATGTCTCCGGCCCGTTCGATGGCGGGGCCGGAGGTAACCTTGATGTTCACGCCGAGCTCGTTGGCGATGATGTGGGCGAGGGTGGTCTTGCCCAGCCCGGGAGGTCCGTAGACGATAACGTGGTCGAGGGCTTCGCCCCGGAGCTTCGCTGCCTGGATGCCGATGCGCAGGTTGTCTTTGACCTGGTCCTGGCCGACAAAGTCGTCCAACTGGCGGGGACGGAGGGAAATGTCGAGGTTGACGTCGCCCGGCTGGGAGCCCCCGGAGATTATCCGACCGGAGCCGTTGCGCCGCTTCTCGGAGCCGGGGATTTCGACGGGCGGGCCGTCGGGCTGGGAAACCATGACTGATAAGCTGCCTCAGGGCCAGGGTGAAGAAGGGGCGGGAATGGGCCGTCCGGGTCGGGCCGGGGCTGGGTTCATTCTAGGATGGGCCCGGAGGAGCGTCAAGGACGGGCCGATACTCCCGCCAGGAGTGCAGGGAGCACGAATGCTGGCGATACATGGTCTTTATGTCAGGCCGGCGTATCTGAGACCAGACCCCTGTAATATAATCATCCCGGCGAAAAGGTTCGTGGGAACGGCTGACTTATGGACCAGCGCCAGACCGAAACGCCAGCGTGGCTGGTAGCCCTGGGCGGGATTCTCGACCTGGAGCAGTCCCGGGGGTTCAACAACCGGGCGGTCTCCGGCGGCGTTGACCGCTTCATAGAGCGCTGGCTGGAACCCCTGAACAGCACGCTGGCCGCCGCCGGGTCGGAGAGGGCGGTCCGACCCGGGGAGTACGGGGAGATGACCCCGGAGCAGCGGGAAGAATGGGCGGAGGGACTGCGGGCTGTTCTGTTTCCCGACGCGGCTGCCGCATATCCCGGGCACGATGACACCTCCGGGAATGAGCCGCCCGCCGCACAGGGGCCTCCGGCCAAGCCGGGGTCTCAGGTTGAACCACCGGCGGCCGCTCCCAGATCTCCCACCGGGGACTTATCCCAAAGCGTAGATTCCGAAACCCGAAACCCGCGAAATGGGGATGGCGGGGGTCTGGATTCCCGCCTGCGCGGGAATGACGGGGGAGGCAGCGGCAGCGACGGGAGAGGCAGAGGCGGGAAGGACGGGAGGGAGACGCGGGGATCCCCAGTTGCGCCTACTGGTTCTGAGACAGTTGCCAAGACAGGGGGAAGCGGGGTTCCAGACTCCACATATTCGCGGCCACCGGCGGGGTTGACGGTGGATGTAGCGGTGGATCGGTTGCGGGGCGTGGACGCCAAGCTGTCCGAGAGGCTGGGCCGGCTGGGAGTGCGGTCCATCCGGGACCTGCTCTACCTGTTTCCGCGGAGGCACTCGGACTATACAAGGGTGGTGAAGATCGCCGAGGTAGAGCCGGACGCGGACTGCACGGTAATAGGGCACGTCTGGGAGACGCGGGAAGTCTCGCTGGGCCGCAACGGCCGGCTGAAGGCCACGGAGGCCGTGCTGAGCGACGAAACGGGCAACGTGCGGGTTATATGGTTCGGTCAACGCTATATCGCCCGTTCCCTGAAGACCAACTCCAGGGTCGCAATCAGCGGCAGGGCCTCCCGGAACCAGGGGAGGCTGGTGTTCGAGTCGCCAGATTATGAACCGCTGCCGGAGGGGCAGACGCCGATCCACACAGCCCGGCTGGCGCCGGTCTATCCGCTGACGGCAGGGTTAACCGGCAGGAACCTGCGGCGCCTGGTGTGGCAGGCCCTCAGTCAATGGCTGGGAGGCGTGGAGGAGACCCTGCCCCCGGAAGTACGATCCCGCGCCGGTGTGCTGCCGTTGCAGCAGGCGATCAGGCAGGCGCATTTCCCGGAAGACGGGGAGGCGGCGACCAAGGCAAGGCGGCGGCTGGCTTTCGAGGAACTTTTCACCCTGCAGCTGGCGGTGCTGTCCAGGCGCCGCCAGTGGAGCCAGGGGCTGGAGGGAGTCAGGATCAAGGCTGCCCCGCAGGTAATCGGGAAATTCATCGAGTCGCTTCCCTTTCCCCTGACGGGCGCCCAACGCCGCTGTGTTGATGAAATCCTGGGGGACCTGCAGCAGGGCAGCCCTCCCATGAACCGGCTGCTCCAAGGGGAGGTGGGCAGCGGCAAGACGGTAGTGGTGCTGACGGCACTGATGGCCACGGCCGCGTCGGGATACCAGGGGGCCATCATGGTCCCCACCGAGGTGCTGGCGGAGCAACACTTCCGAACCATTGGGAACCTGCTGAGCGGACTGGCCCGCCCGGTGCAGGAGGAACACCGGGTCACGGCCTACATGGAATCGCTGGGGAGGCCGGTCTCCGTCGGGCTGCTGACGGGCAGCACCGGCCTACGGGCACGGCGGGAACTGACCGGGCTGGCCGGGGAAGGCCAGCTAGACCTGCTGGTGGGCACCCACGCCCTTATCCAGTCGGGGGTAGAGATCCCCAACCTAGCATTAGCAGTGATGGATGAGCAGCACCGGTTCGGCGTTCTGCAACGGTCGGCACTGAGACAGAAAGGCGTGGAGAATCCCCACAGCCTGGTCATGTCGGCCACGCCCATCCCCAGGACACTGTCGCTGACCCTCTACGGCGACCTGGACATTTCGGTAATCGACGAGCTTCCGCCGGGGCGCCAGACAATCCGCACCCGCTGGCTGGGGCCAGACCGGAGGGACGCGGCCTACGGGTTTGTCCGCAGGCAGGTGAGCGAGGGGAGGCAGGCGTTCATAATCTATCCTTTAATCGAAGAGTCCGAATCCGTCGACTCCAAGGCCGCGGTTGACGACCACCAACGGCTGTCGGAGGAAGTCTTCCCCGACCTGAAGGTGGGCCTACTGCACGGACGCATGGCTTCCCGCGAAAAGGACAGGGTGATGCGCCAATTCCGGGATGGAGAGCTGGACATCCTGGTGTCCACCGCAGTGGTGGAGGTGGGTATAGACGTGCCCAACGCCACGGTGATGATGGTGGAAGGAGCGGACCGGTTCGGGCTGTCCCAGCTGCACCAGTTCCGGGGCAGGGTCGGCCGGGGTGAACACCAGAGCTACTGCATGTTGATGTCGGATGATCCCTCGGCAGTGGCCAGGGAACGGCTGTCAGCGCTGGAACACATAGACGACGGGTTCCAGCTAGCCGAGGAGGACCTAAGGCTACGGGGGCCGGGGGACTTCTTCGGCACCCGGCAAAGCGGACTGCCCGACCTGCGGATGGCTTCCCTGTCCGACCGGGACTTGCTGGAAACCGCGCGGAGGGAAGCGTCGGGACTGATGGAGTTGGACCCAGATTTAGAGGCGGAGGAACACAGGGCATTGTCCCGCCAGGTCGCCCGCTTCCTTGAACATGCCAGCGGGGAAGTTAGCTAGGGGGTGTCGTCAAAACAACAGAAGGGTGGTAGATTACTGGGGAAGTGAGAGTGTGGCAGGTGGGGAGCATGACAGCAGCGCATCGGCGCCACGACATGACCGACACCGTTTGGGAACGGCTCAGGCCGCATCTCCCCGGGGGAGAAGGCAAGAGAGGCCGGCCAGCCCAAGACAACCGGCGGTTCATTGATGCCGTCTGCTGGATTCTGCGTACCGGCTCCCCCTGGCGGGATTTGCCTCCGGACTACGGGGACTGGAAGAACACCCACCGCCGTTTCTGCCGCTGGCGGGACCGTGGCGTCTGGGCTGGGCTGTTGGATGCAGTGATGGATGACCCGGATTTCGAGTGGCTGATGATCGACGCCAGCTATATCAAGGCCCACCCTCACAGTACCGGCGCCCGTGGCGGAAACCAGTCCATTGCTCGCACAAAAGGGGGCTGAACAGCAAGCTGCACTTGGCGGTGGACTCCCACGGAATGCCGGTAAGGCTGGCGGTGACCGAGGGCACGACTGCTGACTGTTCGCAGGCCTTGCCCCTGATCGAGGGCATAGAGGCGGAGTACCTGCTGGCGGACAAAGCTTACGACACCAACGGAATCATAGACACCGTCCGGGAATTGGGCATGGACCCGGTGATACCGCCCAAAAGCAATCGGAGGGAACAGCGGGACTACGACCGGGCGCTGTACAGGCTGCGGCACCTGGTGGAGAACGGGTTTCTGGATTTCAAGCAATGGCGTGGAGTAGCAACCCGCTATGCCAAGAGGACGGCGTCATACTTGGCGGCCTGCCACCTCCGGGCAGTGATGATCTGGAGCAAACTCTTTTGACGACACCCTCTAGGAAGCCGGGCTCACTGCACACTTGCATTGAATCCCAGCAACGGTCCGATACGTGCCGATGGCGGTTTCAGTCGTTTGAGTCGGACTTGAAGCGATAACCCACGTTCCAGATGGTTTCCACGAAAGCGTGGTCGGGGTCTTCAATCTTGGAGCGCAACCGCCGGACATGGACGTCGACGGTGCGGGTGCCGCCCAGGTAATCGTAGCCCCATACCTGGCTGAGAAGCGCCTCGCGTGTGTAGACCCGTCCAGGGTTGGAAGCCAGGAGGACCAGAAGCTGGAATTCCTTGTAGGTCAGGGAGACGGGACGATTCCCAAGGGTCACGTCGTACTTCTCAAGGTCGATTACCAGGTTATCAACCCTGAGGACCTGCCCGCCGGATGGACCCCTGGCGCGAAAGATGGCCTGCATGACCCGGGCGAGCAACTCGTCGTGATGCACCGGAGCAAGGATGAACTCGTCGGGGTTCAGGGACGGGTCGTATTCGGCGGCTTCATCCCGGGGGACCACGACCACCGCCGGAAGCTTGGATTCCCGACAGCGGGTGACCAGAGACCTGGTCTGGGAGGCTCCGAGGGAAGCCAGATCCAAAAGGGCCGCTTCGGCGGACGGGTCCTCGTCGGGGCCCGCGAAATAGTCCGGGTCCTCGCAGATACTATAAGAAAGTCCGGCCCTTCCGGCGACGCTGGCAAGAGCCTGAACCTGTTGAGGAGCCTTGGCTAGGAGGCAGATATTGACCACGGACCAACCTATGAAACACGCTGGAACACGCAAACAATAACCCGGCGATTATATCCACCATGCCGAGGGATGCCAACCGACGGCGAGAGTTGGGCAGGGTTACGGTTTAGGTGGTCCAGCTGAACGGCTACGGGGGTGTGAATTCCCGCCTGAGCCTACGCGGGGGCAGACTCTGCGCGGGAAAGACGGGAGAGAGGGGCCGGGCCGGGAACGGAATCACCTAAATTGCAGCCCTGCGGGAGGCTTCCGGGCGGGGATGACGGGAGAGAAGGGGCAGGGATATAATCAGGCCAAACGGCGGACAGGCTAAGACGCTATCTCAAAACGTACATTCTGAAACCCAAAACCCGCAAATAGGGACGAGACGAGGGTCTGGATTCCCGCCCCCGCCTACGCGGGGGCAGGCTCTGCGCGGGAATGACGGGAGGGAGGGAATCGGCTTTGAGATAGTCACTAAGCCCGGTCAACGGGAACAAGCGCTATTGACCACGGGAGGAATCCAGCATGACGCAGCAGGCCCAGCTCAACCCACAGACGGTGCTAGACCAGATGAAGC
The DNA here is from genome assembly GCA_965203675.1 of Dehalococcoidia bacterium. Lineage (GTDB taxonomy): Bacteria > Chloroflexota > Dehalococcoidia > Lucifugimonadales > UBA3495 > CATOSK01. Next base: position 1,377,986 of record CBDBDE010000002.1, read on the forward strand.
AAGCGGGAGTGACCCATGTGGTCTGGCTGCCGGACAGCGAGACCAACTGGCTCTACATGCTGATGAAGGAGGAGCCGACGCTGGACCTGATCGCGGTGAGCCGGGAAGGACAGGCGTTTTCCACGGCGGCGGGCCTGTCCATTGGCGGGAAGAAGCCGGTGATCCTGATACAGAACACGGGGATGATGGAGTCCGGGGACTCGCTGCGAGGCTGGGCGCTGGGGTTGAACATTCCGGTTGTGATGATGGTGGGTTACCGGGGCTATACGCGGCATGGGGTCAACTCGGACACGGCGGCGACGTACACGGAGCGGTTCCTGAACGCCTTCGGTATCCAGTATTACCTGGTGGAGAACGACGGAGATTCGGAGCGGATCTCCATCGCGTTTGAAGAGGCGGAACGGACACAGCGGCCGGTGGCAATCCTGGTGGGGGACGAATACCACGGGTTCAACCGATAGCAGGGCTACCGGAAGCAAACCAATACAAGTGACAGAAAGGGCGGCGCCAGACGCACGCCCGAGACCAGGGAGGGAAGCATGTTCCACATGGCCGATATGTTCCGAATTTTCCAGCCGTTCCGGGGGAACGCGGTGGTGATCCCGGGCAGGGGCGGGAAGCACTGGACGGGGATCAGCACCGTTGAGGCGAGGGACGTGCCGCTGGGAGACCCGGCCATGGGAGGACACGCATCCTTCGCGCTGGGGATGGCGCTGGCGCAGCCGGAGGAGAAGATCATCCTGTTCGACTCCGAGGGGGACATCCTGATGAACCTGGGGGCGCTGGTGACCATTGCCGAAAAGGCGCCGGAGAACCTGTACCACTTCGTCCTAGACAACGAGTGCTACGCCACGACGGGCGGGCAGCCGGTACCCAACGCGGAGAACGTGAGGTACGACGTGATCGCGGAAGGGGCGGGGTATCCGCACACGTATGCCTTCGACAACCTGGAGGACTTCACCAACAACATCGAGGAGATAATGGAGAAGCCAGGGCCGGTGTTCGTCACGATGAAGGTGTTTCCGGAGATTGAGAACGAACCGATCGGGCGGCGGACCCGGTGGCAGACGCGGACGCGGGACAAGGTGCTGTCGGACATCAAGGAGCAGTTGGGAGTCGGCGCGTAGAGCATCCCACATAAATCGGCGATACAACGACGACGGAGGAGCCATGGCGACAACCGCCGACCTCATCACCAACCAACAGTTTGCCCAACGGCGAAAGCGTCTGATGGACTCGCTTCCCGACGGGGCGATTGTCCTGACGGCGGGACGGGACAAGGCGCGGAACAATGACGTGGACTACAAGTTCCGACAGCAGTCGTCTTTCTGGTACTTCACAGGGTTTGACGAGCCGGATGCTGTGGCGGTGCTGCGGCCGGGGCACAAGGAGCCATACGCGCTGTTCGTCCGTCCCTACGAGGAACGGTTCCAGATATGGGTCGGGTACCGGGCCGGGGTTGAAGGCGCGGTGGAGAAGCACGGAGCGGACCTGGCTTTCCCGATTGAAGATTTGAAGGAAGAGTTGCCCAAGCTGCTGGAGGAGTCCAACACCATTTACTACGGGCTGGGCAGCGACGACGACATGGACGAGGTCATCGGGGACCTGGTCCGACGGAGGCGGGCAGGGGCGCAGCGGGGCGGAAGGGCGTTGGCGGGAATCCAGGATCCGAAGCCGGTGATCGACCGGATGCGCCAGATCAAGTCTCCAGAAGAAGTGGCGGCGTTGCAACAGGCAATCGATCTGACGGCAGAGGGGTTTGACGCGGCGATGCGATCCACCCGGCCGGGAGACCACGAGTACCAGGTACAGGCGGAAATGGAGGCGATGTTCCGAAGACTCGGGTCCCCGCGGAACGGGTATCCATCAATAGTGGCGTCGGGAATGAACGCCTGTACGCTCCACTACATTACCAACCGGGACAGGATGCGGGACGGGGACCTGCTGCTGATCGACGCAGGGGCTGAGGTGGACTATTACACGGCCGATATCACACGTACCTGGCCGGTCAATGGTAGTTTCTCGCCGGAGCAACGGGCGGTGTACGACATTTGCCTGGAAGCGCAGCGGCATAGCTTCGAGGCGGTGCGGCCGGGTGCGCTGTTCGACGATGTTCACATCGCCGCGCTGAGGACGTTGATCCAGGGGTTGAAAGACTTGGGGGCCCTATCCGGGGAGATAGACGGGATTATCGAAAACAGGGCATTTCTTCCGTACTACATGCACGGGACTTCCCACTGGCTGGGGCTGGACGTGCATGATGCCGGGCAGTACCGGGACGGGGAGAAATCGACTGAGCTGGAACCGGGGATGGTGTTCACGGTGGAGCCGGGGTTGTATTTCGGTCCGCTGGCGACGGAGTCCCCGGAGGAACTGAGGGGGATCGGTATTCGGATAGAGGACAATGTCCTGGTGACGGAGGACGGGCACCGGGTGCTTTCAGCGGCCATTCCGTCGAAGCCGGAGGAAGTAGAGGCGGTGGTCGGGACGGCGGCTGCGCGGTAGGGTCGGGAAACCACACCGGGGAAAGCGACCGGCGGGACGGGTCAACGCTTGAATCACCACCAGTGGGTATCGTCCAGGGCTTCGGAGCCGGCGCGAGCGGCATCCCAGGGGCGTGCCGGAAGATACTTCCAACCGCCGTCGGAGAACATGACCACGATGTTGCCTCGATCCATGTCCTCGGCCACCCGGTAAGCGGCATGGAGGGCGGCACCAGCGGAGATTCCGGCGAGGATTCCCTCGTGTTCCACGATGCGGCGGGACATGTCGATGGCGGTGGCATTGTCAACGAGGAACCGGCGGTCGAGGAGGCCGAGGTCAAGCAGAGGCGGTACATATCCCTCGGACAAGCTGCGCAACCCCTGAAGGGACTCTCCCATGCGAGGTTCGACGCCGACAATCTTGACCTGCGGGTTGATTTCGCGAAAGCGTCGGCCGACGCCGGTGATGGTGCCGCCGGTCCCGATACCCGCTACGAAAACGTCAACAGACGGCAGGGCAGCCGCAATCTCGGCGCCGGTGTGGTGGTAGTGGGTGCGGAGGTTGATGCGGTTGTCGAACTGCCCGGCGTAGTGGAACCCCTCGGACCGGGACATTTCCAGAGCGAGGTCGATGGCGCCCTTCATTCCGGCGCTGGGCTCGCACCAGGTTATTTCCGCGCCGTAGAGGTGGAGGAGATCGCCGATGCTGGGAGCGACCTCGCCCGGGATGACGACGCGCACGGCGTATCCCTTCTGCTTGCCGACAAGAGCCAAGGCGATAGCGGTGTTGCCGCTGCTGGCCTCTACGATGGCGCCGCCGGGACGGAGCCGACCTTCGGTTTCGGCTTTCTCGATCATGGCGAGAGCGATGCGGTCCTTGATGCTGCCGCTGGGATTCTGTCCCTCCAGCTTGGCGAAGATGCGAACGCCGGGTTTGGGGGACAAGTGAGGGAGCTCGACCAGCGGGGTGTTTCCGACGAGTCCGAGGACGGTGGAGGCGGGCATGGGCATCAGTTCCTGTCAGTACATAGGGTCGCGAGACAGGATAGCCGAGCGGGCCGGGGGGTTCAACGAGCGGGAACGGAGACGGGGGTAGCCGGTTTATAATTGGCCGGGTTTTGGGATGAACAGACTGGAATCACGGGTCGTGCGGAACAGCTCAGAGTTTGCCGAGAACGAGCGGCAGATGTCGCAGCTAGTGGCCGAGCTAAAGGGACGGCTGGGACTGGTCCGAGCGGGAGGAAGCGAAGGGTCGGTAGAGTTGCACCGGAACCGGGGAAAGCTGACGGCACGGGAGCGGATAGACCGCCTGACGGACGCGAATACACCCTTCCTGGAACTGAGTCCGCTGGCCGGGTGGGGGATGTATGACGACGAGGTTAACTGCGGGGGGATTGTCACCGGGGTTGGAGTGGTCCACGGGCGGGAAGTGATGGTGGCGGCGAACGACGCCACGGTAAAGGGGGGCACATACTATCCGATCACGGTGAAGAAGCACCTGAGAGCACAGGAGATTGCCCTGGAAAACCGGCTTCCGTGCATTTACCTGGTGGACTCGGGAGGGGCGTTCTTGCCGCTACAGGCCGAGGTTTTCCCGGACAAGGACCACTTTGGGCGGATTTTCTACAACCAAGCGCAGATGTCGGCACTGGGGATCCCGCAGGTGGCGGTGGTGATGGGGTCATGCACGGCGGGCGGAGCTTACATTCCGGCGATGAGCGACGAGGTGGTAATCGTCAAGGAACAGGGAACGATTTTCCTGGGCGGACCGCCGCTGGTCCGGGCGGCCACGGGAGAGGAAGTGGACGCGGAAACGCTGGGGGGCGCAGAGGTCCACACACGGTTGTCGGGGGTAGCGGACCATTACGCGGCAGACGACGGCGAGGCGTTGGCCATTACCCGGAACGTAATCGAGAACCTCCCCTTGCGGAATCCCACGCCCTTGAGGCAGGAGGCGGTGGCTCCCCCGGTCTACGACGCGGAGGAGATATACGGGATCGTTCCGGCGGACCGGCGACGGGCGTATGACTGCAGGGAAGTAATTGCGCGGATAGTGGACGGGAGCTTCTTCCACGAGTTCAAGGCGAATTACGGGGAAACGCTGGTTTGCGGGTTCGCGCGGATCTGGGGTTACCCGGTCGGGATCGTGGCAAACAACGGGGTGCTGTTTTCCGAGAGCGCGTTGAAGGGGACGCACTTCGTGGAGCTTTGTTCCCAGAGGGGAGTCCCCCTGGTGTTTCTCCAGAACGTGACGGGATTCATGGTGGGACGGCAATACGAGGCGGCGGGTATCGCAAAGGACGGGGCCAAGATGGTGATGGCGGTCTCGAACGCGGCGGTGCCGAAGTTTACGATGGTCGTTGGAGGGTCGTTCGGGGCAGGGAACTACGGGATGTGCGGCCGGGCGTTCCAGCCCAGGTTCCTGTGGATGTGGCCCAACGCGAGAATTTCGGTGATGGGTGGACAGCAAGCGGCCACCGTGATGTCGACCATCAGGGAGCGGCAACTGGAGCGGGAAGGAAGGGAGTTTTCGGAGTCGGACAGGGAGGCACTGGAGAGACCGATACTGACCAAGTACGAGGAGGAAGGGAATCCATATTACAGCACAGCACGGCTTTGGGATGATGGTGTAATTGATCCGGCGGACTCGCGGGACGTACTTGGCCTAGCGATTCGGGCGGCGCTGAACGGCCCGTTTCCTGAACCGGCGCGGGGCGTTTTCCGCATGTAATGCGGGCGGCCGGGGCACTTAGAGCGGTTTCCTGACATTTGGCATGTTTCAAAGAGTGCTGGTGGCGAACAGGGGGGAGATTGCGGTGCGCATTCAGCGTACTCTCCGGGAATTGGGGATTGCGACAGTTGCTGTCTATTCGGGGGCAGACCGGAATGCGCCCCACGTGAGTCTTGCCGACGAGGCGTTTCCCCTGGGTGGGAATACCCCTGAAGAAACCTACCTGAACGCTGGGAAGATCATCGGCATCGCCAAGGAGTGCGAAGCGGAGGCCATCCACCCGGGATACGGATTCCTTTCGGAGAACCCGGGTTTTGTGCAAGCCTGCGTTGGGGCGGGAATCGTGTTCATCGGGCCCACGGCGGCGAATATGTCCGCATTGGGGGACAAGGCAAGGGCGAAGGAAATGGCGGAGCGGGCGGGTGTGCCGGTGGTCCCAAGCGGCCCGGTGACGGACAGCCAAGAAGACCTCAAACGTTACGCGGATACCGTGGGGTTCCCATTGCTCATCAAAGCGGCGGCGGGCGGCGGCGGGCGGGGAATTCGGCTGGTAAACGACGAGTCCGAGCTTGGCCTCCTGGCGGAGGTGGCGGCAAGAGAAGCGGAAGCGGCGTTCGGGGACGGGCGGGTCTTCCTGGAGCGGCTCGTGCCCGGGGCGAGACATATCGAGGTGCAGGTGCTGGCGGACGGGCAGGGCAACACGTTCCACCTGATGGAAAGGGAGTGCAGCATCCAAAGGCGGCGGCAGAAGCTAATCGAGGAGACGCCGTCGCCAGCGCTGACACCGAGCTTGAGGGAACAGATGGGAAAGGCGGCGGTGGCGATGGCGAAACAGGCAGGTTATGTAAACGCCGGGACGGTGGAGTTTCTGTTCGATCCAAGGGAGGGGCAGTTCTTTTTCCTCGAGATGAACACCCGCCTGCAGGTGGAGCATCCGATTACGGAGGAGACGCTGGGGATGGACCTGGTGGCATGGCAGGTCCGCATAGCGGCCGGGGGAGAATTGGGCTTCGGGCAGGGGGATGTTATCCCCAGAGGACACGCCATTGAGTGCCGAGTCTACGCCGAGGACCCGTATAACGATTTCCTGCCGACGGGGGGGAAGGTGGCGGTGTGGGAGCCTCCGAGCGGCCCGGGCATCCGGCTGGACAGCGGGGTGGCGGAAGGGGATGAGGTGCCGCCGCATTATGACGCATTGCTGGCCAAGTTGACGGCGTGGGGGCCGAACCGAGATTCAGCCCTGGGTCGGATGGAGCGGGCACTGTCGGAGTTCGTAGTGCTGGGGACAGTGACCAACATTCCTTTCCTGCGGGACGTGGTGCGGAATTCCAGATTCCGGGAGGGGGAGTACGACACGGGATTCCTAGAACGGGAGGGAGGGCTGTTTTCCCCGGAGATTGGACAGGATGCCGATCGGGTTGCGGCCGCCGTGGCGGCGCAGGGGTTGTCGCAGAGAAGTGTCCAGGGAGAGACTCCGGGCAGAGAAGGCCGGGGGCCGGAGGAACGAGGGGAGAATTCGCCGTGGCGGGCGGTAGGGAGCCGGACGCTGCCGTGACCATGATGCGGTTACAGGCAACGTATCCGGCCAAGGGGCCGGTAAGGGAGTGCGAAGTCAAAGACAAGGGCGAGACGTCCCGGGTCACCGTTGACGGCACCACGGTGGAGATTCACAGGAAGCAGGGTAATCCCAACCGGGGATGGTGCACCGGCCCGGACGGCGCGATCCATTCCTACGCAGTTCATGGAGACGGCGGACAGGTCCAGGTCTGGCTGGACGGCCGGGTTTTCGTGTTCGAAGCGGCGCATGAGGAAGCTGTAGGCAGCCGCAGGGCCGTGGCTCTCCCGGGGGATGTGTCCGCACCGATGCCGGGACGGGTAATGCAGGTGCTGACGGCGAACGGGCAGAGGGTTGGAGCGGGGGAACCGCTGGTTATCCTGGAGTCGATGAAGATGGAACTAATCATCGCCGCCCCGGGGGATGCCGTAGTCAAAGGGGTAGCGGTGGAAGAGGGGGACCTGGTGGACCGGGGGATGCGGTTGGTGGAGTTAGAGGACGTTGGAGATGGGGAGTGACAGAAGTGCAGGAAACGTATCCCAAGGGGCCTGGGGTTACGATGGTAGTGATGGGTTTTCCGGCTGGTCGGGGTGAGAAGATTCGAACTTCCGACCTCTTCGTCCCGAACGAAGCGCGCTAGCCACTGCGCTACACCCCGACCGTGAACCGCCGCAGGCCACCGGGCCGCGACTTCTGCCCATTATAACTCAAACTGCCGGGGGTGTGGGTTACCCGGAACAGACGGGAGTCCGGCCGGGAGAGAATTCCGGGCTGAGTGGTTATGACATCATCCGGACGTTGACGCAGATCGTAATTCGATAGGCGAGGCCGGAACCATCGGTCCAAGGGGCCACCCGCGACGACAGGCCAATCCAACCCTCGTCCCAAGAGTAACCCGCAGCAGGAGTCCATGAAGGCGGGGCAATAGTGGAGACGAATTTTGCTGATCCCTAATTTAATCAGGAAGACCAACTGGCTGGTGCTCACAGGTTCCTGGGTGGTCCTGTTTGTGTTCGTGGGGTGCGGGCCGGCGGCTACTGAGGAGACCCCGAATCCGACGGAACCGCCCGCAACAGCGGGGCAATCCGTCGTTAAACCGGCGACTGATCCGGGCGTGGGGGCCGGGGCTTCAACCGACCCGGTTTCCCAGGTTGTGCCGGCCACGACGAAACCAACCACTGAGTCCGCGTCCCCGATTCCGTCCGCGTCGGTAGGTGAACTTCCGGCCTGCGGGACGGCGGCGAGGCCAGGGGGAGCACCAGCAGCGGTGTTGGACCGGGAAAGCCAGGAGGACCCATTGGCAGAGCGCTTCCGGCGGCAGGGATGGGAGACCGACTTTTCCAAGAGCAGCGTGCCGTTGGAAGAGATAACCTCTGGAGGCGTTTCTCGGGACGGGATACCGCCGCTGGATGACCCGAAATACGTACCAGTGGAGGAAGCGGATGAGTGGATGGAGGACCTAGAGCCGGTAATCCTGCTGGAAATTGGCGGGGATGCACGGGCGTTTCCCCTTCAGATAATGACGTGGCACGAAATCGTAAACGATGAGGTTGGGGGCACACTTGTTTCGGTGACCTTCTGCCCGCTGTGCAACTCGGCCATTACATTCGACCGGCGGCTGGACGGCGTGGTATACGACTTCGGGACGTCGGGAAACCTGCGGAACAGCGACCTGGTGATGTGGGACCGGCAGACAGAATCCTGGTGGCAGCAGTTCACCGGAGAAGCCATCGTAGGGAAACTGACGGGGTCTCTGCTGACCTTCCTACCCTCGACGATTGTTTCGTGGGCGGACTTCAAGGGGTTCCATCCTGACGGGATGGTGCTGTCGAGGGATACGGGGTATTCCAGGGACTACGGGCGGAATCCATACGTGGGGTATGACCGGGCGGACGAGCCTCCGTTCCTGTTCTTCGGGGAGCCGGATGGGAGGCTGCTGCCGAAGGAACGAGTGGCTGCGGTGAGCGCGGGAGGGATGGACGTAGCGTTCCCGTTCACCGTGCTGACGGAAGAAGGCGCGGTCAACTGCAAGGTTGGGGGAGAGGAACTGGTGGTGTTCTTCCAGCCGGGGACACGGTCCGCGCTGGACCATTCGCTGATTGAACGTTCGAAGGAGGTTGGGTCCACGGGAGTTTTCCTGGCGAAGGTCGACGGGAGGACGTTGACGTTTTCCCGTGAAGATGGGCGGTTCATGGATGAGGAGACGGGTAGCGCTTGGGATTTTGCCGGGAGAGCGGTGGAAGGAGAGCTGGAGGGGAAGATGCTGACTCCGGTGGTCCATGCCAACCATTTCTGGTTCGCGTGGGCGGCGTTCAAGCCGGATACGGTGGTTTACAGGGGGAAGTAAAGCTAATCCCATCCAGGAAACCTGTGGGAAACCGGAAGCCCCGCCATCTTCACAGCGGGGCTTCCGGTTGTTGGGGGTGCGGCCTGGATTCAGAAGAGCTCGGTGGGGACGGAGATGCCCTCGAAGTCTTCCGCACCGAGGGGATCAATGGGGTCGATGCCGATGATGGACAGGTACTCGTAAAGCTGCTTGAGGTGGTGGACGGAATGGCCGAGAGCCAGGTCCATCATTTCTCCGGCAGTCTTTTGGCCCATGTAGGTGTCGAGAACCTTGTCGAGGTCGATGATGGCGTCACCGGTCAGGGCCTGATTGACGCGGCGGAGAACATCTTCGATATTCAGCGCCACCTCCTCGAAGCCCACGTCCCCGAGAACGTCGGCGACATCGCGCCCTCTATCCTCGTTGGCGTAGAGGCCGGTGAGGTAGGCGTTGAGGGCACGGTCGGGCCGGTCGGAAAGGTGGAAGCAGAACTGTCCGAGGGTACGCTGGCGCTCCGGGGACTCCCAGTCCCAGTGCTCGGCGGACAACTGGCGGAAGGCGCGGCAGGCCGCGGTGAGGACGGTCTCGTACTTGGCGACCATGGTGGGCAGATCGGCTACGGCCACCTCGGCGTTGAGGCTGAACATGCGGGCCAATTCCTTTGGATTGAAGCCGATAACGACCTGATCACCCATGATGGTTACGGGCACGGACTTGATGTTGCGGGCCAGCAACTCGTCCATGGACGCCTTGTCGTGTTCGACGTCGCCGTCAATGAAATCTATGCCATTGGACGAAAGGAAATCTTTCGTTCGTCCGCAGGTGAATCAACCGGGGGCGAAGTAGACCTTGGGCTTGTCCATAATGGGTTTCCTTTCTCCCAGATGAGGGCCAACGCGGGCAGGTTGGGGGCATTGTAACAGTTAAGCGGCGACGATGAGCAGGGATCAGACGGCGGCGATCTGCAACCGGGAGCGGAAGACCCGGAGTCTTTCCAATATACGGGTGAGCCGGGACAACCAGTCGTCGCCCAGTTCCCGCTGAGAGATGGTCAAGCGGAGATTGCCGACATTGACGGAGGGACCGAGGGCACGCTGAAGGGCGACCCGGGCGCTGCCTACGGGGTTGCGGAAGTGCACCGTTATCCCTTCCGCAGACTGGGCGATGGACTCGACATCAACGGTGGCAGCGAGGGCCTTCAAGTCCACGAGTTGAAGGAGCCGTTCAACTGCTTCCGGGAGCGGGCCGAAGCGGTCGCGAAGTTCTTCCTCGATTTCCTTGACCTGGGCGCGGCCGGTGACCTGGGCCAAGCGCTGGTAGAGGGCCAGGCGGGTGGGAAGGTGCTCGACGTAGGACTCGGGGATGTTCGATGGCATGGGGAGCTCGATACGGGGCAGCTCAACGGGCTCGTCGGGTCCGGGGAGCGGGAGAGAGTCCTGTTCAGCAGATAGCTCCCTGACGGCTTCCTGGAGGAGCTGGCCATAGAGGGAGAGGCCGACGGAGTGAATCTGTCCGCTCTGGGCAGCGCCGAGGAGGTTGCCGGCGCCGCGGATTTCCATATCCCGCATGGCAACGCGAAAGCCGGAGCCGAGTTCGGAGGCTTCGAGGATGGCCTCGATGCGCTTTTCGGCGGTTTCGGTGATGCGCTGACCGCGGGGGACGAGGAGGTAGGCGTAGGCGCGATGCTCGCCTCGGCCGACCCTGCCGCGGAGCTGGTAGAGCTGGGACAGACCGAAACGGTCGGCGCGGTCGATGATGATGGTGTTGACGTTGGGCATGTCCAGGCCGGACTCGATGATGGTAGTGCAAACGAGGACGTCAGCTTCGCGGCTGCCGAAGGCGTCCATGACGTCTTCCAATTCAGCCTCCGGCATCTGGCCGTGGCCGACGATGACGCGGGCCTGGGGAACGAGTTCGGCAAGATCGGCGGCGGTCTGGTCGATGGTGCGGACGCGGTTGTGGAGGAAGAAGACCTGTCCGCCGCGCTCCATCTCCCGGAGGATGGCTTCACGGATGACATCGTCGTCGTACTCGGCGACGAAGGTCTTGACCGGGAGACGGGCTTCGGGAGGGGTGTGGATGACGCTCATGTCCCGAAGGCCGGAGAGAGCCATGTGAAGGGTGCGGGGAATGGGAGTAGCGGTGAGGGTGAGAACGTCGACCTCTCGGCGCATCCGCTTGAGGGTCTCCTTGTGGGTGACTCCGAATCGCTGCTCCTCGTCGACGACGACGAGGCCGAGGTTCTTGAAGCTGACGTCTTTCTGGAGGAGGCGGTGGGTGCCGATGACAACGTCTACGGAGCCCTGCTGTAGGCCGGAGACGACTTCCTGCTGCTCGCGGGTGGTGCGGAAGCGGCTGAGGACCTCGATGGATATGGGGAAGGGACTGAGCCGCTCGGAAAAGGTTGCGTAGTGCTGCTGGGCCAGGACGGTGGTGGGAACGAGGACGCCGACCTGCATCCCGTCGGCGACGGCCTTGAAGGCAGCGCGAAGGGCGACCTCGGTCTTACCGTAGCCGACGTCGCCGCAAACAAGGCGGTCCATGGGTTTGGGTTCTTCCATGTCGTTCTTGACTTCGTCGATAGCCTGGACCTGATCCGGGGTTTCCTGGTAAGGGAAGGACTGTTCCAGCTCCCGCTGCCAGACGGTGTCCTCGCCGTACTCGTGCCCCTGGGAGAGTTGCCGGGCTGCGTAAAGCTGGATGAGCTCCTGGGCGATCTCCCGGGCGGCGCCCTTGACCCGCTCCTTGACGCGGGACCATTCGGCGGTGCCAAGGCGGGTAAGGGTGGGCGGCTGGCCGGTGGGGCCGACGTAGGCCCCGACGCGGTCGAGGTGGTCGGTGGGGACGTAGAGCCGGTCGTTTTCGGCGTATTCGAGGACGAGGTACTCCCGGTCGTCGCTCTCGTCGCCCATCCTGGTGGTGCCGGTGAATCGAGCGACGCCGTGGTCGATGTGTACGACGAAGCTGCCCGGTTCGAGATCGGCGAGGTTGACGTCGTTGCTGACATCGTGAAGATGACGGGGCGGGCGCCGGCGGCGCTCCTTGGACGTCCCGAAAAGCTCGGCGTCGGAATACAAGGTGATGCCGGGCTTGCCCCCGGTTCCCGGCAGTTCCCATCCTTCGGCGAGGGCGCCGTTCACGAGGTAGATGCGGCCGGGCTGAGGGGGCGACCCGGCTTCTAGGACGTCGGATGGCGCGGGGGTCAGGTCGGCTTGTTCGAGGATTTCGGAAATCCGTCCCCGGGAGTGATGACTAACGATAACGGTTGCCTGTTGCGTTGACCTGAGGCTGGAGGTGAATTCATCCAACTGGCCGTAGTAGGGGGGAGCGGCGGAGAAGGTGGGGTCGCCTTCGCCGGTGAGCCATCCGGCGAGGTCGAGCCGGCTCCCTTTCCATTGGTCAAGGCGGGAGGCGAAGTCGCTCCAGGCGGAGTAAGGAGAAGGGAAGTTCCCGGGGAGTTCGCCGCGTTGTTCACGGCTGGAGCGCATTCGGAAGTGCTTTTCCTCCTGCTCTTCCCCTTCGGTCCGGATCTGACCGATGCGGTCCACGACGAAGAGGGCATCCCCGGGGAGGTAGTCGATGATGTGGGTGCGGTTAAGGAGGCCGCTGTAGAAGTAGAGGGTTTCCAGATCAGGGTCTCCGAAAAGGTCGACGAAGTCCTGGCGAAATCGTTCCCGGACCTCGGGGACGCACCGTTGCCAATCGAGGGATTCAATCGCCGCATCGACCTCGGCCCGTTCCACCAAGCTGGGCAGATGTTCCCGAGCGGGCATCAGGCGGACGGACTCCAGAGGCTCGACGGAACGCTGGGTGTAGGGGTCGAAGGACCGGATGGTGTCGATCTCGTCATCCCAGAGTTCGATGCGGACGGGCAACTCGCGGTCCGGGGGGAATAGGTCGATGATGCCGCCCCTCTGGGTGAAACGCCCGGGAGACTGGACGACGGGCTCATGCCGGTATCCGAGGTCGACCCAACGGGAAAGCATGGCCTCCACGTTGGGAATGCGCTGCCCGGACTGAAGTAGGGCGGGCCCGGGGGATTCCGGCGGGGTCAACACGGACGTGGGGAGGGTCCGGCGAGACGCAGCGGAGAGGGAGGCGACGACCAGGGGTTGAGGTTGGCCGGAAGCGGCGTCGGCAAGAGCGGCGAGGGAGACCAACCGCTGGTTTCCGGTGTGGGCGTCAACGGCGAGACGCTCGAAGGGAAGGACTTCAGATTCGGGGAGCAGGTAGACGGGAGCATCGTCGCCGAGGTAGGTCAGAAGCTGTTCGTGGAGCTGGCGGGCGTCCTCGGGCCGGGGGGTCAGGACGAACACGGCACGACCCCAACGCTGCCAAAGAGCGGCGAGAACTGCTGGGCGGGACCCGCGGCGGAGGGTCAGTTCGGCGTTCCTCTGGGGGGACGAAAGGTCAGCAAGGGCCCGGGAGATTTGGGGCCGGTCGGCAACAGCGGTTATCAGTCCGTTGAGCGGCATGGGCGGGGCATTAGTCCTTTCCGCGTTGTTGTTTCCAAGTTGTTGGCGTCACGGCTGGGAGTTCGGGGAGCATTACCAAGACGCACAAACGGGGCTGGCCGCAGAGGGTCAGTCCCAAGGGGATTGTATGCCGCAATGGGCATTTGCACAATCCGGCGGTAACCGAGTTTGCCAGTATCCTGAGGATAGAAGCGCGGCGCCCAAGGGGAATCGGGAGCCGGCATGTTATAATTTTCGAGCGCATAGGCAGGTGTCCACGAGGCGTTCGAAGAGTCTCCCACCATACGGAAAGCGTTGACAGCAATGGCGTTGTCCGCCAGTTCGTCCAGCCAACAATCCGCAATCCGTGAATTCCGGCAGATCCACCGGGTGGTGGTGAAAGTCGGTACCGGGGTGCTGACGGACCAGACCCCAGAACAGCGGCTGGACAGGAAGGCGATGGCCGAGCTGGTGCGGCAGATGGCTGTTGTCAGACAGGAGCCGGGCGTGGAAGTCCTGCTGGTGACGTCGGGAGCGATCGCAGCCGGACGGGAGGTGCTGCGTCAGAGGGCAGGGGAAGGCGGTCGAGACATCGTGACCCGCCAGGTGCTGGCGGCGGCAGGGCAGGGGCCACTGATGAACGCCTACCAGGACTTGTTCGGGGAACACGGTATACGCACCGCACAGACCCTCCTCACCATCAATGACCTTTCCAATCGTTTGTCGTACCTGAACGTGAGGAACACGCTGATGGCACTGCTGGAACTGGGAGTGGTGCCGGTTATCAACGAAAACGATGTGGTGGCGGTGGACGAAATCGGCGAAGTTTTCGGTGATAACGACCGGCTGTCGGCGCTGGTAGCGGCGTTGGTCGACGCCGACCTGCTAGTGATACTTACGGACACGGAGGGGCTGTTTACCGCTGATCCGCGAACTCATCCAGAGGCCGAACTGCTGCCGGTAGTGGAGCAGGTGGACGCGACGGTGGAGGCAATGGCCGGGACGCACAAAAACCCCTGGGCCCGAGGCGGAATGCCGACGAAGATTGAGGCGGCGAAGCTGGTTACATCCGGTGGCATCGGCATGGTGATGTGCAATGGGCGGGCGGTGGATGCCATTCTCAGGGCGTTGAGGGGAGACGAGATCGGGACGTGGTTCCGTCCGGTGACGGCGCGGATGGAGGCGCGGAAGAGGTGGATGTTGAGCAGGGTGCTGGACTCGGGCTGGGGGGAAGTTATCGTGGACGCTGGGGCGGCGAAGGCCCTGGCGGAGCGGAGCGTCAGCCTGCTTCCGGCAGGGGTGAAGCGGGCGGCTGGAGAGTTCCACCGGGGGGACATCGTGTATATATCCGTGGAGGAGGGGGAGCGGGTTGCCTGCGGGATTGCGAACTATTCGTCGGAAGATATAGCGCGGATAAGCGGACTGCGGTCGGACCATATACCGGGGGTATTGGGATATCACTACGGGCAGGAAGTGGTGCACCGGAACAACCTGGTCTTGCTGTGAACCAGCGGGACTATTATTACATCGACACTCCGGAGAAGCGCGGACGCATGACGATCGAGGCGGGACTCACAACTATCACGGCCTTGGGTAAGACCGCACAGGCAGCGGCACGGAGCCTGAGCAGGTCTTCAACAGA
The DNA here is from genome assembly GCA_965203675.1 of Dehalococcoidia bacterium. GTDB lineage: Bacteria > Chloroflexota > Dehalococcoidia > Lucifugimonadales > UBA3495 > CATOSK01. Next base: position 1,393,177 of record CBDBDE010000002.1, read on the forward strand.
CACGCGCAACGAGGCGCTGGTCCGGTTGGCGGAATTGCTGGAACAGGACAGGGATGAGCTCCTGGCGGCGAATGGCGAGGACTACCGGGAAGCGGAGGCGGAAGGGATAACCGCCGCTTTCCTGGACAGAATGCTGCTGACGCCAGACCGATTGAGCGCGATGGCGAAGGACGTTCGCAATATTGCGGAATTGGCGGACCCCCTGGGGGAGACGATAGAGTCTCGGGTGCTGTCGAACGGGTTGTCCCTGGAGAAGAAGCGGGTCCCGCTGGGCGTCATTGCAAGCATCTACGAAAGCCGACCGAACGTTACCATAGACATCGCGGCGCTATGCCTGAAATCGGGAAACGCCTGCATCCTGCGGGGCGGGAAGGAAACAGTGAGGTCCAACGTGGAGCTGGTCAAGCTAATCCACCGGGGGTTGTCAGAGGCGGGGCTGGACCCAAAGTCGGTCCAGTACATTGACGATCCCGACCGGGCCCTGGTGGACGAACTGCTTCAAATGAAGGACTACGTGAGCCTGCTGGTTCCGAGAGGGGGCCAGGCGCTGATAAACTCCGTTGCAGAGAAGGCGACGATGCCAGTGGTGACCGGAGGCGTGGGGGTCTGCCACACCTACGTCGATGAATCAGCGGATGAGGGGATGGCATCGGACATCATCTTCAACGCCAAGGTGCAACGCCCGACGGTGTGCAACGCGCTGGACACGGTGCTGGTCCACGCAGAAGCCGCTCCGCGATGCCTGCCGCCGGTTGCGGTGAGGCTGGCGGAAGCGGGAGTGGAGCTGAGATGCGATCAACGGGCACTGGCGGTACTGGGGCCGGAGCCGTTGGGCAGCGTGGTCCCGGCGACGGAGGAAGACTGGGGGCAGGAGTACCTGTCCCTGACGGCGGCGGTGAAGGTGGTGGACTCGCTGGAGGATGCGCTGGAACATATCGAAATATACGGTTCGGGCCATTCGGACGCGATAGTTACCGAAGACCCGGCGGCGGCGGAACGATTCCTGGATGAAGTGGACTCGTGCACGGTTTATGTAAACGCGAGCACGAGATTCACGGACGGAGGGCAGTTCGGGTTCGGGGCGGAGGTAGGGATCAGCACACAGAAGTTCCACGCCCGGGGGCCGATGGGTCTCAGAGAGCTAACGTCCTACAAGTGGCTGGCGCGAGGGAACGGGCAGGTCCGTGAGTAAAGCAGAGCCATCCTGGGAGCCCGTCGGGAGTCCGGTTGAAAGTCCCGGAGAGGCGATTCCACTCTACGTAGTTGATTCCCACTGCCATATCCTGCCGGACGCTTTCAGCGAAAGATACGGCGAACTTGTGGCGAAGGATGCTACCTTCGCCGCTTTGTTTCCCAAACCCAACCCGAAGATGGCGACGGGAGAAGGCCTGTTGAAGGCGATGGATGGGGCGGGCGTTTCCCACGCCGTGGTCATGGGGATGGGCTGGAAGACGAAGGAGGTGGCGTGGGAGGTCAACGACTACCTGGCTGAAGCCGTGGCAAGAGAGCCGGGCAGGTTGACCGGATTCGGCTCGGTGAATCCTGCCTGGGGGAAAGAAGCCGCAGCGGAGATTCTCCGGTGCGCCGATATGGGACTGCGGGGGGTCGGAGAACTGCACCCGGACACGCAGGGGTTTGATGTCACCGACGCCGATGTCATGAGGCCGGTAATGGGGGAACTGCGGGAACTGGGGTGGCCGGTGGTGGTCCATTCGTCGGAGCCGGTGGGGCACGTTTATCCCGGGAAGGGGAGCACAACGCCGGACAGACTGTACCGTTTCATTGAAACATTCCCGGAGAACGTAATCGTATGCGCCCACTGGGGAGGAGGCCTGCCGTTCTACTACATGATGCCGGAGGTCCCGAAAGTCCTGTCCAACGTCTATTTCGATTCGGCGGCCTCACCATTCCTGTACGGACCGGAGGTGTTCGAGAGGGTCGCGCAACTGACAGGAGCGGAGAGGATTCTGTTCGGGACAGACTACCCGCTAATCAACCATAGAAGACTCTTGCGGCAGGTCCTGGGAAGCGGGCTGCCAGAGGCCGACCAGCGAGCGATCCTGGGAGGGAATGCGGCGGGACTGCTGGGGACGGGTGTTCTGACCCAAGAGGCCGCGTTGGAAAATGGGTAAGGTGACAGTGGAGGATTTTGCGACCCTGCCCGACTACCTGGCTCCCGGGCTGGACGTGGTGCTGGTGGGGATCAATCCGTCGCTGCCGTCGGTACGGACGGGACACTATTTCGCCAACCCGCGCAACCGGTTCTGGAAGGCGTTGAACGCCTCGGGAATCGTGGGGGCGGAGCTGAGCCCGGAGCTGGACAGGATGCTTCCGAAATACGGATTCGGGTTCACGGACCTGGTGAAGCGGGCGTCGGCGCAGGCGTCGGACCTGAAAGCAGAGGACTTCAGGAAGGGGTGCCCGCTGGTCAAGAAGAAACTGCTGGCATACCAGCCAAGAATCGCCTGCTTTCATGGATTGACGGGGTACAGAGCTTTCCTGAAATACGGCGAAGGCTGCAATGTGGGGGCGGAACTGGGGCTGCAACCGAGGATGATTGGTGAAACGCGGCTGTTCGTGGTGCCGAATCCAAGCCCGGCCAACGCTCAGTATTCGGTTGAAGTCCTGACGGAATGGTACCGGCAGCTGGGCCGGTTGCGGGACGAGTTGGCCAATGGCGGCGGGTGAGCCAAAAATCCGGCTGTTTGCGGCGGTCTATCCTTCGGAAGAAGCACAGCGGGCGCTGGGGGAGACGATGGCCGAATTTGAAGCGGCAGCGCCGAGCCTGGCAAGGTGGGTGAGGCCGGAGCGGGTCCACCTGACGCTCAGGTTTTTCGGGGACCTGCCGAGGCCGCAGGCGGCAACTATCCTGGATGCCATGGCAAGGGTGCCGGCGGAGTTCAACCGGGGCGGTTTCAAACTGCGGCTGGCTCGGTTGGGGACGTTCGGGCAGTCCAGCAACCCGCGGGTTGTCTGGGCGGGAGCCGAAGGGGACGTGGAGGCCCTGGGGGACTTGCACGGAGCGCTGGACCGGGAGCTGGTTCGGGCCGGGTTTTGTCCAGACAAGCAACCGTACCGGCCGCATATTACGCTGGGGCGTCCGCGGAATGCGAGAAACCACCAAGCCGGGCGGGCGCTGGCGACGGCGGTCTGGGACTGGCCGGCGCTGCCCAGAGTGGAGTGGATGGTGGACGAGATGCACCTGATACACAGCGTGCTGCCGCCGGAGACCCCGGAGTACATCTCGCTGGGGTCTGTCCGCTTGGGGCGGGCCAATGGATAGAGTCACTTTCACCATTGAGCCAAAGGCCCCGTATGACCTGGGATTGACGGCGCCGGAGCAGCCGTTTTTCCGGGGGGATGGGGCGGAGGGCTTGAATCCGTCGGAGGACGGGTACCGGCGACTGCTGGACCTGGGGGACAAGGCGGCGTTGGCCGTTGTCCGTCCGACGGGGAGGGTGGATGAGCCGATGCTGGAGGTGGAGCTGCGAGGTGGCCGGTTGACGGAGGGCGAGGCAGCCGCCGCTGCCGGGCAATTGGAGTGGGTGCTGGGTTCCGGGCAAGACGTGAGACCGTTTTACGAGGGGACCAGAGATGATGGGGTGATGCGGGATATAATCGGGCGGTTCTACGGGATGCACCTGACCCATTCCCTGACGGTGTTCGAGTCGCTGGTGCTGGCAGTGCTGGGGCAGCAGATCGCGGCCCCGGTGGCCCGAGTGGTCCGTAGGCTGGTGGTGGAGACTTACGGGAACTCCGAGACGTTTGACGGAGTAGAGTATTTCGCATTCCCGCGGCCGGAGGCGATCCATGATGCCCCCGTGGAGGAACTGCGGGGGTTGAAGCTGAGCCAACGGAAGGCGGAGTACGTGAAGGGGATTGCAGCAGCGGCGATGGATTCCTCGGGGTGGCTGGAAGGGTTGAAGGAATTGCCGGAGGATGAGGCGGTGGAGCGTCTGACGGAGCTGCGGGGGGTGGGGAAGTGGTCGGCGCATTGGGTCCTGACCCGGGCGCTGGGGCACCCGGACGCTTTTCCTTCGGGGGACCTGGCGCTGCAGCGGGCGGTGTCCAACCTGTACTTCGGCGGGGAGAAACAGGGTGATCAGGAAGTGGAGGAGTTTTCCGAGCGGTGGCGTCCCTTCCGGGCCTACGCTACTGGGTATCTCTTCGCGGCGCTGCGGGCGGGGTTGGCGTAGGCGGAGGTACGCCGGGCACGAAGTTCCTATCGGAAAAGGTTCATGAGGGTGCGGGGGTTACGGGTTCGGTTGAACTGGCGCATCATCTTCTGGGTCTGGCGGAACTGGTTGAGGAGCTGGTTGATGTCCTGAGGGGTGGTGCCGCTGCCCCGGGCGATGCGGCGGCGACGGCTGCCGTTGATGATTTCCGGCCGCTTGCGTTCCCCGGGGGTCATGGAGCGGATGATGGCTTCGACCCGCTTGATCTGGTTGTCGTCGAACTCGGTGGGCATTTTCTTGGCCATCTGACCCATGCCGGGGATCATCTCCATAATCTGGCTCAATGAACCCATCTGCTTAACGCTCTGAATCTGCTTGAGGAAGTCCTCGAGATCGAAGGAAGCCTGGCGGAACTTGCGCTCCATCTCCTTGGCCTGATCCTCGTCGACGGTCTGCTGGGCGCGTTCGATGAGGGTGAGAACGTCGCCCATGGCGAGGATGCGGGAGGCCATCCGGTCGGGGTGGAACTCCTCGAGGGCGTCGGGGCGCTCCCCGGTACCGACGAACTTGATGGGTACTCCGGTGACGCGGGTGACTGAAAGGGCCGCTCCGCCGCGGGCATCGCCGTCGAGCTTGGTCATGACGAGGCCGGTGAGGGTGACGCGGCTGTGGAACTCCTCGGCGGCGTTGACGGCATCCTGACCGGTCATGGAGTCGACGACGAGGAGGGTCTCGTGGGGAGAGGCGGCGTTCTTGACTTCCTCCAGCTCGGCCATGAGGTCATCGTCGATGTGAAGGCGTCCCCCGGTGTCTACGATGGCCCAATGGAGTCCGAGGCGGCGGGCTTCCTCGACGCCATTGGAAACGACCTGCTTGACGGTGGACTTACCCGGGTCTTCGGAGTAGACCGGGACGTCAAGCTGCTTTCCCAGCGTCTGAAGCTGGGAGATGGCGGCTGGGCGGCGGAGGTCGGCGGCGATTAGGATGGCGGAGTTGCCCTGGCGACGGAGCTGGAGGGCGAGCTTAGCGGCGGTGGTGGTCTTGCCAGAGCCCTGCAATCCGACGAGCATGAGAACGGACGGTAGCTGGCTGGAAGGGGTGAGTCGATGCTGGTCGCCGGTGAGGATTTCGGTGAGTTCCTCGTGGACAATCTTGACGACCTGCTGGCCGGGAGTGAGGCTCTGCATGACGTCGGCGCCAAGGGAGCGCTCCTTGACCCTGGCCACGAAGTCGCGGGCAACTCGGAAGTTGACGTCCGATTCCAAGAGGGACCTGCGTACCTGGCTGAGGGCCTCGTCGATGTCCTTTTCGGTGAGCCGACCTTTGCTAGAAAGGCGGTTGAATATTCCAGTGAGCTTGTCGGTGAGGTTGTCGAACATTTATCCCTGCGCCCATCCCTGTGCGGTGTTTAGATGAATTGTAGGTTGGGGCAAACCGGGCGGTCAAGGAAGGGGGAGGGGGTTGTCAAGGGTTTAATCCCCTGCAACAAGGCTGGGTTGATGGGGTTTGTTCTGAGGGAGCTACGGGTACGTTGGGGGATTCATCCCCCAAAACCCCCTGAATAAAAGACCCTGTAAGCCGGGGTTACGAGAGGGGAGGGCGGGAATGCGGGAGTAGGGGTGGCGGGAATGCGTGAGAACGTGATCGTACAACGACGGGCCGTCCCAGATAGGACGGCCCGTTGCTGTACTTAGAGCATTCCTGCCGGTGGCGTCAGGACTCGGGAGAGAAGGGGACGATGCCGGGGATCCACCATTCTTCCCAACTCTGGTCTATCTTGTCCTGGAACATCTGGATGTCCTCTCCGGTGAGGTGAGCAAAACGTCCCTGGCGCATGAGATAGTCCTCGACGGGCTTGCGCTGGCGGATGCCACTGGCGATGGCCTTGGAAGGCCCGTTGAGGATGAGCTCGCCATCCACGATTTCGTACTGGACCCAGATGCCGGTCTCTACGGCGAGCATTCCCAATTCGTGGGAGTACTTGGGGTCGTAGTCCCAGCCCTTGGGGCAGGGGTCGATGCTGTGGATGAAGGTGGGGCCGCCGATGGTGAGGGCGCGGCGGATCTTGTTGGTGAAGTCCAGGCCGTAGGACCCGCAGGCGGTGGCGACGTAACGGCAGTCCGGGTGGCCGGTGGCCAGCATCGGGGCGGTGTTCTTCTTCCACCGGTTGTTCATTATCCGGTGCTTCTTGCCCGGAGGGCTGAAGGTGGAGTTGGCGCCCCAAGGGGAGCTGCCGGAGACCTGGATGTCGGTGTTGGCGTAGGACTCGTTGTCGTAGCAGAGGATGAGCAGGTTGTACTCGTCGTGCTGTAGGGCAGCGGAGATGGCGGAGAGTCCCATGTCGACGCCGCCACCGTCGCCGCAGAAGGCGATGACGTTGATGGGCTCGTCCTTCATCTTGCCTTTGCGCATCTGCGAAGCCAATCCGGCGGCGGTGCCGGTGGCAGCGGAGCCGGAGGAGCCGAGCTGAGTGTGCATCCAAGGCACGACCCAAGGGGTGCTGTAGTAGGTGGTGTTGGCGACGTACATGCAGCCGGTGCTGCCGACGACGATGGTGCGGGGGCCAGCGGCCTTGATCATGAGGCGCATGACGAGGGCAGACTCGCAGCCCTGGCAAGTGCGGTGGCCGGAGGTGTAGCCTTCCTGGACGGGGATGTTCTTGACGCCCCTAATCTGGGGCAGTTCCTGGACGGTAGTCATGATGTTTGCTCCTCCGTTTTGGGGTTGGGTTACTCGGACAGATCGATATTGGCTGGGAGAACCACGAAGAGCTCTTTTATTTCGTACTCGACGTTGCGGCGGACGTATTCCTGGGCGAAGTCGTCCTTGATGGAGAGGTCGTAGTTGGACCATGCCCGCCCGCCGAAAATTTCGAACTTGGACTCGGTGTATACATCGGGTTTGCCGTCGTCACTGACGAGAAGGCAGTGACCAAGAACATCGCCAGTTTCACAGCTAATAAACTCGAAGAACCGTACCCGTAAATCGAGCTTGATTTCCATGATTCCGCGTTGGGTCATGGCTGTCCTCCTTTTCAGCACGTCCTTCAGCATTTCCCGAGCCTTGGGCCAAACCCGTTTGTCAAGAGTGTTCAGAAGGTATGCTACAGCTTTATCCACTACCTTTGACAAGAGAACTTGAAGCAGGAAATCCACTCGAGTATCTCAGCTAAAGTCCCGTATCGTTATTCGCGGACGGCGACCCAGGTAGTTTCCTCCTCGATTTTACCAGTATCGATGGCCTTCTGTACGGTGTCAATAATCTGGTTGACGTCGCGGACGAGGACTTCGCGTCCGCCGAGGCCGGCGACGAAGTTGAGCATGAGCGGGTGGTTGGAGGCGCTGTACATGGCCGCGCGCAACTCGTTGAAGAGGACTCCACCATAGGAGGGGGAGCCGTAGGAATAGTCGCGGTCGATGACACCGACGGCCTTGCAGCGGCTTAGGGCTTCCTGGATTTCCTCTGTGGCGAAGGGGCGGAAGAACTTGACGCGGAGGAATCCGACCTTGACTCCCTGCTCACGGAGGCGTCGGATGGCGACGCGGACGGGCATGGCTAGCGTGCCCATCCCGACGAGAACGATGTCGGCGTCCTCGGTCATGTACTCCTCGATGAATGGGCTGGGATCGCCGCGTCCGAAGACCTGCTTGAACTCCTCGTAGGTCTCCTTAATGACGGCCTGGGTGCGGCGCATGGCGTCGTCGGTCTGACGGCGGATCTCCATGAGCCAGTCCTCGTTGACCTGGGGGGCCACGGTGATGGGGTTGTCGGGGTGGAGCAGCAGGCGTCCCCGGTCGTACTCGGGGAGGAACTGCTGGACCTTCTGATAGTCGGGCACATTGACGATGGCCTGAGAGTGGGTGAGGAAGGACCCGTCGCAACTGACGGCGAAGGGCAGGAAGACGCGGGGGTCTTCGGCCACACGCCAGGCGAGGAGGGCGGTGTCCAGGGCTTCCTGGGCAGTGGCTACCCAGTAGAGCATCCAGCCGAGGTCGCGGACGGCCATGGCGTCGTTGTGCTCGACTCCGAAGGCGCCGGGATCGTCGAGGGCGCGGTTGCCGACCATGGCGACGACGGGGAGGCGCAGCCCGGCGGTGACAGTGATGGCCTCGAAGGCGTAGAACCAGCCGACGCCGCTGGAGCCACAGAAGGTGCGGGCGCCAACGGCGGAGGCGTGTTTCACGATTTCGAACTGGGAGTGCTCGCTTTCGGCGACGATGAAGTCGCAGTCGAAAGCGCCATCGGCCTTGAGCTTGGACACATACTGCATGACGGTGTCGTAGGGCCGGATGGGGTAGGCGGTGATGACGTCAACGTCGGCGAGGGCGCAGGCGATGGCGATGGCTTCACTGCCGGAGATGAGTTCCTCTTTTTCAACTTCGTACATTTCGGCTTGGGCGAGTGTCATTAGTCCTCCTTTCTGTAATGGGGGCCACCGGCGGAAGGCAACTTGTCTCAACACCGACAGCGCGCCGTGGGTCTGGGCCTGCGGGAGGGACGGAGGTCACCCCCACCCCAACCCTCCCCCTTGACGGGGGAGGGGATCTGCAATGCTGTTAGTCTTCGGCCTGGGCGGCGGCTTCTTCCGCGTATTGGCCGATGTGGTGGAAACCGTGGGTGCGCTCGGTGAGCTTCTGCTTATCGATGAGCTCGGTCATCCACTTCTTGTAGCCGTCCTTGTCTTTCTGCCACGCTTCCCACTGGCTGCCGTTGTCGTTGAACTCGGCCTCGTTGACCATAGTAACGCATTCGGGGACGGGGCAGACGGCTTCGCAGACGCCGCAGCCGCAGCAGGCTTCCATGTTGGCGTCGAAGAGGCCGTCGGGAGTCACGTCGAAGCAGGTGTCGGGGCACTGGAGCCAGCAGAGGGTACACTTGATGCAGGTGTCGAAGTTGACGACCGGGCGCATGGAGCGGGTGCTGTACTTCTTGAAGACCTCGTTGCGGGCGGGCTGGAAACCCTCCTGTCCGCCGCGGAAGCCGCCGCCTTGCTCGACGCCCCGGATGACCAAGCCTTCTTCCATGGTCTTCCAGCCGGGGAGGGTGAAGTTGTAGGGGGTATCGTCGTTGCCCTCGCCGGGCTCGACGGGGCGCTGGGCGGCGCGCTCGTAGGCTTTCTCGGCGGAGGTGACCTTGAGGTCGTCCCAGCCCTGATCCTTGATGGCTTCAATCATGGACTCGAGGCTGACGAGGTCGGGACAGACCTTGCAGAGGGCGCCAAGGAGACGGACGTCGGTGTGGTCGTCCTTGTAGACCCAGAGACCGGAGAAACTGGGGGCCGCTGGGACGATGGTGAGGTTGTAGGGCTCCTCCCGCTGGTGAATGTCCTCGATGAGGGAGTCGGCGGACTGGCGGGAAGTGACGATGAGGGTTCCGTTGGGCTTGGTCAGGTCGTTGATGGGCTGGAGGCCGTACCAGGCCCAGGACTCGACGCCCTTGCACATGGTGTCGTCCACGTTGATGGTCACGTCCACATCGTGGGCCTCGTAGACGGCGAGGTTTTCCTCAAGTTCCTCGGCAGTGTCGGCGACGATGGCGAACTGCTTGGCAGGGATGCCGTTCCGCTCAGGAGAGTCGCCGTAGCGGCCGAAAGCGGTGCCGATCTTGCCTTCCTTGCGGGCGGCGAAGACTATGGATCGGACGATGTTCCGGGCGAGGGATTTCTGGAATATCCCCCGGTACACCACCTCCACAGCTACTGTGCTCATAATGGTTCCTCCTCCGAATATGTTGGGCGAATGGATTGGGTATGCAGATGGGTTGGGGTCCTCAGGACCAGACCTCACCGGCGGCTACAGGCTTGACGGACTCATCCCCTCCGTGATGGTGTCCTCGGGCGCCGGGTTCGACGGCGGTGAGATGGTGCTCCATGGCCTGCAGGGCGCGGGCGGAATCGCCCACTTCGATGGTCTGCAGGATTTCCCAGTGGGACTCGAGGGAGCGCAGGGGGCGCCCCGGTTCCTGGAGGGAACGGTCCCGGGAGAGCTGCAGGATGTCCTCGACGGCGCTGACGACCTTGATAAGGGCGGTGTTGTGCGTAGCCGAGGCGAGGGCGAAATGGAAGGCAGTGTCGGACTCGACCCCGGTCCCGCCGGCGTCGATGCGGGCGCGCTGCTCGAAGAGGATGCCGCGGAGACGCTGCACGTCCTCAGGGGTGGCGCGACGGGCGGCAAGGGCGGCGATGGGAGGTTCAAGGACGTGGCGCATCTCGAAGACGTCGGTGAGGTCAGCGCCGCCGGTGGAGAGGGTGGCGGTGATGAAGGCCATGACGGAATCGAGGTTGCCTTCGACGTTGGCAGTGTCGATGAATGTGCCGGAGCCGCGCTTGCTCCGGACGAGTCCCTGGAGCTCAAGGGAGCGGATAGCCTCGCGGACGGAGCTGCGGCTGACGCCGAACTGCTCGGCGAGGCTGCGTTCCGAGGGGAGGCGGTCGCCGTGCTTGAGCCTTCCCTGCCTGATGAGGGTGTGGAACTGCTGCACGATTTCCTCGTGGAGACGGCGGCGCTTGATGCTTTGTAGGGGTTCGGTTGGCATCGTCAGCGTTAATGGGTTCCCGTATGCTGGAGTAAGTGGTCAGACCAATTCGAGACGGGGGATATTATAGGGAAATTTGGGGGGTTGTCAACGGGTGGAACGCCGGTTTGGCGGGGTTTCCTGAGGCTGGGGAAAATGCGGGGTTGGGACGGGGTTACGCTGGGGGATGCATCCCCCAGACCCCCGGGGTGGAGGAGGGGAGAGAGGGCGGAGATGGGGACCCGTAAGGGGATAGAGGCGGTTGGTTTCGTTCAGTCGGCGGGGACTGGGGCGCGGGGATTGGGGCCGTAGGCGTTGGGGCCGGGGTGACCGGGGCGGGCGAGCCAGATGATGGACCAGATGAGGACGCCGAGGGTGACGGCTATGGCAATCAGAATCCCCGCCAACAGAGCGAATAGTCCGAACAGGATGAGCCTCACGTCTCCGCCAGCACCTAAGTTGCCCTCGACAAATCCTCCCAGATCGAATTCTCCGGCGGCGCTCAGGATGGCGAAGAGGAAGATGCCAAGTCCGGCCGCAAAGGGGACCCAGCCGAAGAAGAATATCCCGTACCAGAGGAGGAGCCACCAGCCGGCCTTCCCGATGTCGTGGAGACGGCGGACGGTGACGGCGAGGCCGGGCAAGAGGGTAGCGAGGGCGAATATGAACTGGAGGAAGCCCAACGTTGATGTCAAGGAAGGTTCGCCAGGGGAAACCAGGAAACCTATGAAACCCTCGATGAAGGACAGCGCAAAGGATATGACAGTGACGGCCAGGACCCACCACCAGTATTCCGGGCGGGCGGCGCGTCCGCCGAAGTCAGCGTACTTGCGGAGGCAGGTCTTGATGGATTGGGTGAAGGTCACGGCGGGCTACTCGATTTGACGGGAGGGAGTTGTTGCGGGTGAAGTTGATTTGAAGAAAGGAAACGGGCGGCCAATGCGCGCCGCCCGTTATTGAGCAAGGAGCACAGCAGGTGAAGCTAGGAGGAAACGCCAGCCCATCGGGGGAGGGGGTCGTCGAAGGAGAAGGTGAGGTCCTCGTCGCCGCGGCCCTGGAGGAAGAGCTCGCGGGCGGTGGGGTACTCGTAGTAGATTTCGAGGCCGTTGCCGTCGGGGTCGGTGAAATAGATGCTGCGCTGGCTGACGTGGTCCATCATGCGGTTGACCTCGACACCGTGTTCGATGAGGGTGTCGTAGGCTTCCTTAAGGGCCTGGTAGCTGCCGACCTTGAAGGCTATGTGGACGACCCCGACGGCGTTGTTGGCCTGGACGGGACCGGCGGCGGTGTCGGGGTCATGGACGGGTGATATATCAATGGTGTGACCATCGCCGGGGAGGCTCATGAAGCAGCCGCCGTGGTCGGGGTCTTGCTCCATGAACTGGAGGCCGAGGACATTGAGGTAGAAGTTCTTGGAGCGTTCTATGTCTCGGACGCGGACGGCGCAGTGGCCGATTCTGTCGAGGTTGATGGGCATTAGGGGTCCCTCCGGTTGATAATGATGGGTAAACATTAGGGTTGGGGGAAGTGGGTTGTCAATCGGAGTTGTCAAGAGGGGAGGCGGGAACCGGGCCCCTGTCCCAGTTAGGCCCGGCCGGGGCTACTCGGGGGAGATGGCGACGGACACGCCCAAGCCGGAGGCCATATCGGCCCTAGCGTCGTCGATGCGGGCGCCTACGACAACGGGTAGGACGGGGAGGCGAACCACGGACTGCAGCAGGGCAGCGCGGTCAGCGGCGCGAGTAATGTCGTCGCTTCCGATGGTTATGGACAACTCCGCGGCCATGTAGGTCTCCGCCCCGGTATCCTGGTGACGGCCCGCGAGGATCAGGTCCACTTGCAAGAGTTCGTCGGCCTGTTGGGGAGTGATGGCTCGGTCATCGAGAGCATCTTCGATGAGTTCCTGCATGTCAGGGGTGAACCCGTTGATGGCGCCGCGGAGGACGCGAGCCCGCCGGATGCCGAGGTGTTGACCGGCAATGCTCAAGATGTTCTTGCCGACCTTGAGCTCATAATTCATCCCGAACCCGTTGTCGAGCCGTCCTTCGATATGGTCGAACCGGGCGTCTATTGCGTCGAATCTCTCGTCCATCCGGTCCATGCGGGAGTCCATGGAGTCGAGGCGGGCGTCCATAGCATCGAACCGGGCGTCCATGCGATCCATGCGAGAGTCCATCGAGTCCATGCGGGAGCCCATAGAGCTTATGGTGGAGTCCATGGAGTCGAGGCGGGCGTGGACGATTTCGAAGTTGCGGTTGGTGGCTTCGATGAAGTCGGCGAGAGTTTGCTCCAACCGGGTGACGCGCTCGGGGAGCTGGGCAAGCTCTTCGCCAATGATGAGTCCCCGGATGGTATTTTTCCACTCGGGGTGGTCCTGGAGGATCCGGACGAGGTCGGATATGTCGTTGATGGTGGTCATGGCCCGGGTGAGTCCCTGAGGTAGAGTCGCTGGGGTAATTGTAACGCAAGAGAGAGGGGGTGTCGTGGGCTGAGAAGGGAAGTGACGGCGCAGTTGCTTGCAAGGGTGGGAGTTTGTGAACGTACATTCCTGATGCAAGCGGGCGCCGGGAAGAGGTTGTTGTGATACACTGCCGAATGTCGCCAAGGTCCGAGTGACGGTTACCGGCTCGTTCCAGAGGCAAGGGAAAAGACCGGGAGGTAATAACCGTGTCCCAACGGATGAATGCTGGGGAAGCCGTCATTGAACTGTTGCGGCAGGAAGGCGTGTCGAAGATTTTCGGCATTGTGGGGTCGTCGTTCCTGGATATTCTGGACCCGATTTACGACCGGGACGACATGGAGTTCGTGGGAGTGCGGCACGAGCAGGGGGCGGCGCTGATGGCGGACGGGTTCAGCCGGATTTCGGGGGCGCCCTCGGTGTGCCTGGCGACGAATGGGCCCGGGGTGTTGAACCTGACCTACGGGATTGCGTCGGCCTACGTGTCGCACTCTCCGGTGGTGGTGCTGGCACCTTCAGCGTCGCGGGAGCACCAGTACCGGGATTCGACGCAGGAGTTTGACCAGGTCTCCCTGTTCCGGCCGATAACCAAGGCCAGCTTTCCGATAAACAAGATCGAGCGTCTGCCGGACGCGCTGCGGCAGGCGTTCCGGGTGGCGACGTCGGGGAAGATGGGGCCGGTGCTGCTGGATATTCCGAGAGACCTGCTGCCGGGGGCGGAGATTGACGTGGACCTGCTTCCGCCCAACGCCTACCGGACGGGGCAGACACGGGCTCGGGGGGACAGGAACCTGATCGACCGGTCGGCTTCGACGCTGCTGTCGGCGCAGCGGCCGGTGATCCTGGCGGGGGGAGGCATCGAGTGGAGCATGGCCTCGGAGGAGGTAACGCGGCTGGCGGAGCTGTTGGGGGCGGCGATAGTCACCTCCTACGGGCGGGCAGACGCGGTGCCAAACGACCATCCTTACCACCTGGGGCATTTGGGCAGGCTGGGGTCGGATGAGGCAATCGAGGCAATCAGAAACGCGGACGTGATCCTGGCGGCGGGGACGCGGCTGGGGCAGTCTACGACATTCTTCGACAACCGATTCGTTCCGGCGGATGCAAGGATTGTTCAGATCGAAATTGACGCCAACGAGATCGGTCGTAACTACCCGGTGGAGGTGGGGATCGAGGGGGACGCCAAGGCGGTGCTGGAGGACCTGATAGAGAAGGTGCGGGAGGCGGAGCCGCGTCCCAACGAGGCGTGGGTGTCGGATATCAAGGACTGGTCTGCACGGCGGGAGGGCCGGCTGCAGGCTGAGGAACGGCTGACGGAGACTCCGATCAAGCCGCAGCGGGTCTACGCGGAACTGCGGAAGGTGATGCCCCGGAACGCCATCATCGCACTGGACGCGGGGCTGGCGCCGAACTTCGGGCAGGACCGGCTGAATTTCTACCAACCGCGCAGTTTGCTGGTCCCTCTGGATCTGGGAGGATTGGGGTTCAGCTTTCCCGCGTCCATTGGCGCGAAGTTCGCCGCGCCGGACCGGCCGGTTATCAACTTCAACGGGGACGGCGGGTTCCTGTTCAACGCGCAGGAGTTCGAGACGGCGGTGCGGTACGGGTTGAATCTGGTGTCGGTGGTGATGAACAACAGTTGCTGGGGGTCGGAGAAGGCTTATCAGCGATACGCTTTCAATGAACGGTATGTTGGGGCGGACACGGTCAATCCGCGTTATGACAAATACGCGGAGCTATTCGGAGGGACCGGGTTCTACGTGGACCGGGCGGAGGATATAAGCGACGCGCTGACGGAGGCGCTGAACTGCGACGGGCCGAGCATCATCGAGATTCCGACGGACCCGGATGAGATGCCGAGACCGGCACGCTTGGCGGAGGTCCAAGCGCCACAGGTAGGCTAGGGTTAGGGGCTACGTTGGGGGAATCATCCCTGCAACCCCCAATACAGACATCCAAACGACGGTACCGGGTTAGGACGTGCAAGACGATTTAGTTGTTCCAACGGAAGTGGATGTTTCCGGGAACCAGATCATCATTCTGTGGAGTGATGGGCACCGGTCGATATATCCGCACCGGCTGTTGCGGCTGCGGTGCCGGTGTGCGAACTGCGTGGAGGAGATGACGGGACGCCCGCGGCTGGACCCGGATACGGTGCCCACCGATGTGCGGGCCATTGATCAGATGCAGGTGGGAAACTATGCTATCCAGTTTCTGTGGAGCGATGCCCACTATACTGGTATCTATCCCTACACTTTCCTGCGGGGGCAGTGCACCTGTATAGCCTGCAATCAAGAGAGGGCGGCAGAGAACGGGTAGCCGGTTCTCTGTCAGCGGGTCCAGGGAGACGCAGCGCAGCCCGTTTATCCCTGGTGGGGGTCTCCTGTTGGCAGATAATTGGCCGCTCACGAGTCGGAGGGCGTTTCAGCAGGCTCCGACGGCGTGTAGGAACGGCGGGGTTTGGTGGCGGGCTTGAGCTTGGGGGCGGTGAAGGTGTTGGACTTGAAGGAGAAGGTGGAGAGCTGCCGTTCCGACTGGGCGCCACACATCTTGCACTCAGCAGGCTCCTGGGAGCGGGAGGCGGGGCGGAGAGCCTCGAACTCGATGTTGCAGCTGACGCAGTAATACTCGTAGATAGGCATGAGTGACCTCCGAGGGGATAAGGTAGTTGGCAGCGGGGCCAACCTATCTTGCTGTCAGGGATGATTTTATACTCAACCTGGAATCGTCTGCTACCACCGCTGGTCGGGTAGCAGGGGCTTTCGCATTTGTCCAGGAAAACCCATCAGGGTACCGGGGCACGTTGGGGATTCATCCCCCAAACCCCTGAATTTGTGGGGTTGGGATGGATGGGGAGGTCCGCCGGACGGATCGCCGTGAACGGAATACCAAGCAGCTACCGGGAATGACAAGGCCCTGGATTGGTTGATCGAAACCGGGGTTGGCTGCGGGAGGCGTTGATTTATGGCCGAAGGAAACACATCCGGGAATGACGTGGTAATCGTCGGCGGTGGAGTCGCCGGGTGCGCGACGGCGTACTTCCTGTCGCTGTCGGGGATCAAGGCGACGGTTATAGAAAGGGAAGGAATCGGGTCGCAGGCCTCAGGGTTTTCCTCGGGAGGACTTAATCCGCTGGAGGGGGCACAGATTCCGGGGCCATTGGCTCCGCTGGCGATGGCATCCTATGACCTGCACCGGGAGATGAGCGGCGCGGTGGTGGAGTCGTCGGGGATTGATTACGAATACCGGATTGTTTCCCTGATCCACGCGGCGATGGACGATGGGGAGATGGAGGCGCTGCAGACATCCCACGAGCTGTTTGAGGCGGGGCCGAGGGAGTTCACAGCGGAGTGGCTGACGGCGGAGGAAGCGCGGGCCGCGGAGCCGCTGTTCTCTCCAGAGATCGGAAGGGCGGTGCGGCTGACCGGGAACGCAGCACTGGACAGCTATAAGCTGACGCAGGCCCTGAAGAGGGTTGCAGAGAGGCAGGGGGCAATTTTCCGCAAGGGGGCGGTGAACGGGTTGGAAATCGGCGGCGACGGGGTGGCAGGGGTAATCCTGGCGGAAGGGAAGCTGACCTGCGGGTCGCTGGTGATGGCGACAGGGCCCTGGGCGCGGGAGGCGGAGACCTGGCTGGATATTTCGATTCCGGTGGACCCGCTGAAGGGGGAAACGCTGCGGTTGGATATGCCCGGCGTGCAGCCGGGGCATGATTTGTCCGGGGGAGGCGTGTCGGTGACGCCGAAGCCGAGCAGGCAGGTGTGGTGCGGGACAACAGAGGAGTGGAAGGGGTTCGACCGGCAGCCCAGCGATGCGGTGCGGCAGACGATTTTGGAAAAGGCGGCGAAGCTGGCGCCGAATGTGGGGAACGCATGGCTGGTCCAGCATACAGCGTGCCTGAGGCCGGTGACGCCGGACTGGCTGCCAATTGTGGGAAAGGCACCGGGGTGGAACAACGTTTTCCTAGCCACGGGTGCGGGGAAGAAGGGAGTACTGCTGGCGCCGGGGATCGGGAAGGCGACGGCCGACCTCATCACCGAAGGGGAGACGAAGCTGCCGATAGAGGCGTGCGACCCAGGCAGATTCGCTCCGGCAGGGAGGGATAGAGCGCTGGGCGGCTAATCTGGCCGGAGGAGATGACTGGAGGGAAGGCTCTTGGGGCAGAGGATACGCATAACGGTCGGTGCCATACAGGCAGAGGGGAAGCTGGCGGACAACGCGACGGGGAGGATGGTGGCGGAGGCACTGCCGATTTCGGCATCAGCGCGAACGTGGGGCGACGAGATTTACTTCCCCATCCCGGTGGAGTCGGAACTGGAGGACGGGAAGGAGGTTGTGGAGATGGGAGACCTGGGCTACTGGCCTCCGGGGAATGCATTCTGCATCTTCTTCGGGCCGACTCCGGCGAGCCGGGGGACGGAGATTCGCCCGGCAAGCGCGGTGACGATTATCGGAAGGGTGGATGGGGACGCGACGGTTTTCAGGGCAGCCGCCTCCGGGGAAACGGTGGTGGTTGAGGCGGTTGGGTGACGTTTGGGGGATTTATCCCCCCAAACCCCCTGAGTTAAGTATGGCCATGCCGTCACGTTCCTAATGGGATGGGGCGGGCGCGGCGGGCAGGTGTGATGCAAAGCGTCCGGGGGCGTGGTAAACTCCACGATAATCCGCCGGGACATCCGCCGCCTTGGGGGAACCAGCTTGTTACGACTGTATAACACCCTGACCAAGCAGGTCGAAGAGATCCAACCGATAGAGCCAGGCAAGGTCCGCATGTATACGTGCGGGCCTACTGTTTACAGGGACGCGCACATCGGGAACCTGCGCACCTACATGATGGCGGACTGGATCCGCCGGTCGCTGCTGGCGCAAGGGGTGGATGTCTATCACGTCAAGAATATTACCGACGTGGGGCACATGCGGCAGGAACTGGTGGAGACGGGCGGGGACAAGATGATCCTGGCAGCCCTGGCGGAGGGCAAGACCATCGGCGAGATCGCCGAATACTATGCGGACAAGTTCTACCGAGACGAACTGAGGGTGAACATCCTGCCGGCGCAGGTGTTTCCGTGGGCGACGCAGCATATTCCGGAGATGATTGAAATCGTCGAGAAGCTGCTGGGGGCTGGGTTTGCCTACGAGTCGGGAGGGAACGTCTACTACGACGTCCCGAACTTCTCCGGGTACGGGAAGCTGTCGAGGAACTTCGGAGGGGACCTGCTGGAAGGGGTGAGGGTTGAAGCCGATCCATTGAAGCGGGACCCAAGGGACTTCACCCTTTGGAAGGCGGCGGAGCCAGGGCGGGACGTGAAGTGGGAGAGTCCCTGGGGAGACGGATTCCCGGGCTGGCACATTGAGTGCTCAGCGATGGCGAGCAAGTACCTGGGGGAAAAGTTCGATATCCACACGGGCGGGGTGGACAACATTTTTCCGCACCACGAGGACGAGATCGCGCAGAGCGAGGGCGCGTTCGGGGGGGTCCACGTCAACTACTGGGTGCATGGGCAGCACCTGCTGGCGGACGGAGCCAAGATGGCCAAGTCGTCGGGGAACGTTTTCCTGATAGACGACCTGGTGGAGCGGGGGTTTGACCCGCTTTCGTTCCGTTACCTTTGCCTTACAGTGCGGTACAGGCACAGGATGAATTTCACCTTCGGTTCGCTGCGGGCGTCGGAACGGGCACTGACCTGCTGGCGAGACCGGATCTGGGAGTGGAAGGGGCTACCCGCACTGGAGCAACTGCCACCGGAAACAGAAGAGTGGAGACGACGGTTCTGGGATACGGCGAACGACGACCTGAACCTTCCGGGGGCGGTGTCGCTGACGTGGAGCATGATCAGGTCGGACCTGCCTGGGCAGGCGAAACTGGACCTGATGCGGGACTTCGACCGGCTGTTCGGGCTGGACCTGGACAAGGTACCAGCGGACTACGAGGTACCGGAGGCCGTGTTGACCAGCCTGCAACAGCGGAGCACGTTAAGGGAGCAGGCGGAGTATCTGACGGCGGACACGCTGCGATCCGAGGTGCTGTCGCAGGGGTACGTGGTGGCGGATATCGGGCCGACGACGCGGATACGTCCGAAGACGGCGCTGGAACAGCAACTGGAGCGGTGGCCATCAGTCTCGTCTTCCAGGGAAATTGGATCGCTGCTGGATGAGGGGCCGTTATATGACTATTCGTTCGTTCTTAACGCGTACAACTACGTGGACGATGTGCGGCGGTGCGTTTACAGCATGCTGGAATGGTCGCGGGACCGGTCGGCGGAGATCATCGTGGTGGACAATGGGTCCACGGACGGAACGGCGGAGTTCCTGGAGGAGTTTCAGGGGGAGCACGACAATGTCCGGGTGTTCCACTGCGATCACGTTATTGGCGACGCCGCAGGGAAGAACATAGGGCTGAAGCAGAGCCTGGGGCGGTACATCATCATCGTTGACGCTTCCACGGAGATCGTGGGGGACCTGCTTACGCCGGTGACGGAGCAGTTGTCCGACGGAACGGTGGGGATATTCGGGCCGTTCGGCCTGTCGACGGACGACATGAGGCATTTTCACGAGGAAGTGGAAAGGGGAGACGCAGACGCGATCCAAGCCTACTGCATGGCGTTCGAGAGGGGAGCGGTGCGGAAGGTGGGGTTGATGAACGAGGGGTTCCGGTTCTACCGCAACCTAGACATTGACTATAGCTTCCAGTTCAAGGAGCAGGGTTACCGGATTGTGGCGGACAGCACCCTTCCGCTGGTGCGCCATGAGCACCGGCAGTGGGAGGAGCTGGACGAAAACCAGCGGGAGGAGATGAGCCGGAAGAATTTCGGGCGTTTCCTGCGGCGCTGGGGCAACCGGCCGGACCTGCTGATTACGGCCGGAGGCAGGGCCTTCGACACAGGTTTCCACCACTAGGGGTTTTTCCACAGGGGGGAGGTTGACGGGAGGAGGGGATTCTCCCAACTACAAATGTGTGTCCCAAAGAGGCGCTTCGACTGCCTTCCCGATTCCCGGGAAGGCGGATGTAACATCGCTATGGCTTGCCGGGACCAACGGCATGGATGGGGTTAGGCTGGGTAAGAACCCCAAGCCCCTGATTGAGGCGGGTTGGCGGAGGGCCGGACGATACATACAGCGGGGCTAGAGTTGCCGGATGGGGACTAATGGGCATGAGAGCGGGAGTGACGGCGGGCACGGGAGCGTGTGGGACGATCCGGCGGCACGGCCGGGGCTGCCTTGAACCGCATAAATGACCTGGCACGGGAATTGCTGGGAGGGGATGCCAGGGCGCTTTCCCGGGGAATTTCGGCGGTGGAACGGGGAGCAGCCGACGCCGCCGACCTGATGGCAGCCATTGACGGTCACACGGGAAGAGCATACACGGTGGGGGTGACCGGACCGCCAGGAGCGGGGAAGAGCACGATCGTAGGGGCGCTGACCCGGCTACTGAGGGAAGATGGGCTGACTGTAGGGATTATCGCAGTTGACCCGACGAGTCCGTTCAGCGGCGGGGCACTGCTGGGGGACCGCATCCGAATGCAGCGGCATTTCCTGGATGACGGCGTGTTCATCCGGAGCGTGGCGACAAGGGGGCAAACCGGGGGGCTACCGAGAATCGTGAAGAGCATCGGGCGGTTGCTGGACGCATCTGGAAAGGATGTAATCCTAGTGGAGACGGTGGGAGTAGGCCAGACAGAACTGGGGATCATGGGGGTGGCGGATACGGTGGTGGTGACTCTGATGCCGGAGTCGGGAGACGCGGTGCAGACGTTGAAGGCGGGAATCATGGAGATCGCCGACGTCTACGTGGTGAACAAGGCGGACCGCGAAGGGGCATCCCAAATGGCGGCGGCGATAACGTCCATGCTGCGGATGACTACGAGGACGCTGGACTGGGAACCGCCGGTGGTCTTGACGCAGGCGGATGCGGGGGAAGGGATGGACGAACTCTGGGACAGGGTCAAGGCGCACCGAGAATTCCTGACGGACACTGGAGGGCTTGCGTCGAAGAGACAGGCGCGACGAAGGGATGAATTCCTAGAGACGGTGGAGGAGGAGATAAGCCGCCGGGTGAGAGACCTGGCAAGGCTAGACGGAAGCGTACAGGAATTAGTTGCAAGGGTGGAAACGGGAGACTCGGACCCGTTTTCCGCCGCCACCAATCTGCTGGGATCTGGCGAGTTCGGGAAGGAATGGCCTAAAGACCGTTCGCCACTTTAGGCACCGACCGGAGTTTGGGAGAGGCTTGAGGGGCAACCGGTAACGGGTATACGCGGGACGCAGTTGGTTTTTGGCTTTCTTAGTAGATAGGGAGCGATACATGGTTGTTATGGGTGTGGATCTACGAACTTCATCGAATCTCGCGAGCACGGTTGCTGTGCTGAACCTTCAGTCCGAAGTGGCCGGCGTAGAATCCGCCCACACTGACGACGACCTGACAGAATTGGCGGAGGCGTGGTGTCCGTCAATTATCGCCATAGGGACGCCGTTGGGGCTTCCGACCGGCAATTGCTGCCTGGAGTCGTCGTGCGAGTGCCGGGCAGTCAACCGAGACCACAAAGGGAGGCAGTCAGAGCTCGAACTTTCCAGGATAGGCATTAGCTGCTTTCCGACATCGAAGGGGTCGATTGTCCGCAAACTAATCTACCGAGGAATCGAGGTTGCGGCCCGGTTGCGAAATGCCGGGTTCGAGGTAATCGAGGTCTATCCCCATGCGACCAAAGTGGTGCTTTTCGGGGATAACGTGCCACCCAAGAAGAAGGCTGGGAGCCTGCAATATATGCGGGACCGACTACCGGGGTTGGTGGGGGGGCTGGAGTCCCGGGGCGTGAAGCTAGACTGGCAAGCCTGCGATGCGCTGGTCAACGCCTACACGGCGTTGCTGCATCACCGAAACGAGACGGAGTGGGTGGGAAATGATGCGGAAGGGCTGGTTGCGATTCCACGGCTGGTGCCGCTGGCGAGCGCGGCAGACGACTGACGCACGACTGGGCCGAGGAGAAAAACGAAGGCGCCGGATATGTTCCGGCGCTTCTTGATTCCGGGAAATGCCGCGGGGGTCAGGGCTGGTTGGTGTTGTTGCCGCCGTTGGTCTGCTGCTGGTTGCCGCCCATGCCGAGGAAGGGGCTGAGCATGGAGGTGAACTCCATGGGGAAGATGAACTTGGTGGAGGGACTAGCCCCAAGAGACTTAAGAGTCTCAAAGTACTGGAGGCTCATGGTCTTGGCATCGACGGTGTTGGCAACGCCGTAGATGCGTTCCAAGGCGGTGCTGAACCCTTCGGCCCGAAGCACAGTGGCCTGCTGCTCGCCCTCGGCTTCGAGTATTTCAGCCTGGCGTTTGCCCTCGGCTTCGAGGATGGCGGACTGCTTCTCTCCCTCAGACCGGTTAATCGCGGCCTGACGCTGGCCCTCGGACTCGGTGATTTCGGCGGTCTTGATAGCGTCGGCGGACTTCTGGCGCTCCATGGCGGCCTTGACGCCA
The DNA here is from genome assembly GCA_965203675.1 of Dehalococcoidia bacterium. GTDB lineage: Bacteria > Chloroflexota > Dehalococcoidia > Lucifugimonadales > UBA3495 > CATOSK01. The sequence continues at coordinate 1,415,788 of CBDBDE010000002.1, forward strand.
ACAGGAGGGTCGATCTCGTTGATTTCCACCTGGGAAACCTTGACGCCCCAGCGGGCGGTGACCTCGTCCATGCGGACCTGGACTTCATCGCGGATGCGCTCACGCTCAGAGAGAGCGGTGGAGAGGTCGATAGCGCCGATAACGGCGCGGAGGGTGGCGAAGGCGAGGTTGATGACGGCCTGCTCGAAGTTCTGGACCTCGAGCACAGCGCGGTCGGTCATTTCCTCAATGACCCGGTAATAGATGACGAAGTCCATGTCGACGACGACGTTGTCGGACGTGATGTATTTCTGGGTGGGAACGCGGGTGACGCGCTCACGCAAGTCAACCTTGGTGCCGTTGTAAATGATGGGGATGAGGAAGCGGAGGCCAGGCTTGGAGAGGCCGACGAAGTTCCCAAGGCGTTGCACTACCATGCGCTCGTACTGTTGGACGACGATCAATCCGCTGGACATTGCTGCCTCCTCATGGGGAAAGGTGGTGGGATGATACCAGCTTCAGGGTATGCGGGCGACGGTAAGGGTGAGTCCATCCACTGAAACGACCTGGATGCGCGCCCCTGATTCGATTACCGTACCATCTTCGCTAATTGCTGTCCATGAGCCGGCGCCGATGACAACAACTCCGCGGGGGTCGAGGTCCAAGGTCACACGTCCAGACTCTCCGACCAGGGTTTCCGATTCCGGGGGCGGGCTGCTGTGGCGGGAAAGGCGGATGAGCCAGACCAGAACGCCCAAAGACACTAGGGCAACTCCAGCGACGGCGGCCAGGACCCACAGGCTGACGGATAAATCGGGGGCGGTGACATCAGGGGTCCCGAAGTTGCCGAAGTTGCCGAAGAGGAGCAGTCCGCCGATGACGAGGCTGACGATGCCGCCCACGCCGAGGGCGCCCCACCCGGCGACCTGGGTTTCGAGAACCACGAGGACGACGGCGAGGACGATGAATGCCACTCCGACCCAGTTGACCGGGAGATTGCCGAAAGCGAGGAAGGCGAGGAGCAGACAGGTGACTCCAATTACGCCGGGTATGATCAGCCCAAAGTTGAACAGCTCAATGGTGATTCCGGCCAATCCGATGGTCAGGAGAATAAAGGCAATGTTGGGGTTGGAAATGAACTCGAGGAAGTGGTCCAACAGGCGCTTGTCCACGCGCTGGATGTCCAGATCGGCGGTCTGGAGAGTGACGGGGCCGTAAGGGGTCTCGGCGGTCTGCCCGTCAAGCTGGGACAGGAGGGAGTCGAGGTCGCGGGCGACGAAGTTAACGACGTTGTGTTCGACGGCCTCCGAGGCGGTGAAGGATGCGGCTCTCACAACGGTCTCCTCGAGCTTGTCCGCGTTGCGTCCGCGTTCCTCGGCGATGCTGCGGATGAAGGCGGCGGCGTCATTGGTGACCTTGTCGGCCAGGGTTTCGGGCAGTTCCTCCCCGGAACCGGAGACCGGGGTGGCAGCGCCGATGTTGGTCCCGGGGGCCATGGCAGCGAAGTTGGCGGCGGCGGCGATGAATGTTCCGGCCGAGCCGGCATGGGCACCGCGGGGAGAGACGTAGACGGCGACGGGGACCCGGGATTCGAGGAGGGATGCGACGATGTGGCGGGTGGAGTCGAGGAGGCCGCCGGGAGTGTCCAACTCTATTATGACGAGGGCGGCGTTGTCCCCGTGAGCCCGTTCCAAGGTGCGGTCGATGAGGCGTTCCTTGACGGAATTGACCAATCCGTCGACGCGAACAACAACGGCATGGTCCGATGGGGACTGGGCGGAAGCGATACCGAGCCATCCGAGGGCGATGAGGGAAGCGAAGAGGGCGGTGGACAAGCCTCTCAGGATGGCAAAGGGAGAGGGGAACACGAAGGCGCGGGGGAGAGGCTCTTGATCTGTCCGATTTTGTCCCATTTCGTCCGATTCAGTTGGAGGATGCCGTGTTGGCTTCGTTCGACGGTGGAACCTGCTCGCGCCAAGGCGGATACAGGTTGGAGATTCCGGGATAATTCAAACAAAGTGCGGGAGACAGCTCTTAGCCCAGCTATACTCTTATTATTGTAAAGAAGGGTTTGCAGAGTTGCCAACAGGGAAATGTCATGGGCAAGGGAACCTCAATCCCGAGGGGGAGAGTTGGTTTGACGGTGTTGGGGGGACAACATACAATGGGCCGAGCTATGTTGGACCCGTTGAGGGCCCGGAAGGGACCGGGCCGAGTCCCTTACTTTGACGCCGAGGAGAGGACCATGAATCCAGAGTTCATTACCGTGGAGATTGAAGAGGGCGTGGGGATCATCACCCTGAACCGCCCGGAAAAGCTCAATGCGATGAACAATCAGCTAAGCACCGAGCTGCATCAGGCGGTCCGGGAGCTGAACGAGAATGACGACGTGGGCTGCATAGTGCTGACGGGTTCAGGGAGCCGGGCGTTCTCAGCGGGCGGGGATATCCACGAGCAGCGGGAGAACGACGTCAAGTACACTCCGGAAGAACTGGAAGAACGGAATAAGGGACGGTCGCGAGGGAGCTACGAACTGGCGGCCTGCGACAAGCCGATTATCGGGATGATCAACGGGCTGGCCTACGGCGGGGGAGCGGTGCTGTCCTCTTCGCTGGACTTCCGCATTGGCTGCGAGAACTCCAGCTTCCGGTTCCTGGCGGTGGCTTACGGGAGGATCAACAGCACCTGGACGCTGCCGAACCAGGTAGGCTGGCCGATGGCCAAGGAACTGCTGTTCACAGCGCGGGTGGTGGAAGCGGAGGAGGCGTATCGTATCGGGTTGCTGAACCACCTGGTCCCGAGCGAGCAGTTGAGGGAAAAGACGATGGAAATCGCCACCACCATCGCCAAAAACCGGCGGGACTCGGTGATCGGGGTGAAGCGGTTGCTGCTGAAGCAGATGACGATGGACCTGGAAGAGCAATGGGCCGCGGAGAAGGACTACACGACCAACGTATCCAAGGGCGCGCGGGCGGAGGAGGCGTTCCCGGAGTTCATTGCCCGGCGGGGGCGGCCGTTGTCGAACGCGCAGTAGGGTTCGACGGTTACAGGGGCTTTCAAGACCGCTCCCGCGTCTCGCCGCGGGGGCGATTTTTCTCGGGTGGAGAGTTACGTTGGGGGATTCATCCCCCAAACCCCCCGGGTTGGGGTTGAGTTGCAGGAAGGCTCAGGCGTCGAGGGTGTCCTTGGTGGAGGGGACCATACCGGGAGCGCGGGGGTCGGGTTCGACGGCGTCGCGGAGGGCGCGGGCGAGGGCCTTGCAGAGAGCCTCGGCCTTGTGGTGAGGGCTGGTGCCGGTCATCACCCGGGCATGAAGGTTGAGGCGTGCCTCGATGGCGAAAGCCTCAAGGAAGTGCTGGATAAGGTCGCCAGACAAGGTCTCGACCATGGTTTCATTGAGGGTGGTGTCTACGACGGCATAACCCCGGCCGCTGAAGTCGAGGGCAACCATGACAAGAGTCTCATCCAAGGGGACGATGGCGTGGCCCATGCGGCGGATGCCCCGGGGCTCGCCGAGGGCTTCGCGGAAGGCGCGGCCGAGCATGATGGCGGTGTCCTCGACTAGGTGGTGCCAGCCGACGTGGACGTCGCCCTGGGCGTGAAGGCTTATGTCAAACAGCCCATGTCGGGCAATCTGGCTGACCATGTGGTCGAGGAAGCCGTTGCCGGTGTCGACCTGGTAGACGCCCTGACCGTCGAGATCTAGGGACAGGGATATCTGGGTCTCTCCTGTGGTCCGTTGAAGCTCGGCGCGGCGGGGCCGGTCCCCGTTGAGGGCGAGGGCGGCGGGGTCGTCCTGCATGGATTACGCTCCCACGAGGTCGGTCAAGGCGGCGATGACGGCATCGGTTTCGCCGGGGAGGCCGACGCTGATGCGGATGTAGTCCTGGAGCCGGGCGTTGCCGAAGTAGCGGAGGAAGATTCCGCGGCGGCAGAGTCCCTCGAATATCTCCTTGCCGCGGCCCTCGGGGAGACCACAGAGGATGAAGTTGGCCCGGGAAGGCCAGGGGCGAACCCCGGGGATCTGCTGGAGTAGGGACATCATCCGGTCCCGTTCCTGGACGATGGCTTGGACGCGGGACATGAGGGTGGGACGGTCTTCCAGTGACGCGAGGAGGGCGACCTCGGCGGGGAGGGTGACGTTGTAGGGGGGCTTCATGCTCATCATGGTCTGGCTGACGGCGGGGTCCATGACACCGAGGCCGAGGCGCAAGCCAGCCAGTCCTGCCCACTTACTGAAAGTGCGGAGGACGACGAGGTTGGAGTATTCCTCCACCATAGGGAGGATAGATTCACCGCAAAACTCGTAGTAAGCCTCGTCGACGACGACCAAGACTCCGGTTTCGAGCAGCCCCCGCACCTGAGCCTGAGTAGCGATGTTGCCGCTGGGGTTGTTGGGAGAGGCCAAGAAGATGGCCTTGGTGTTGGGGGTGACGGCGAGACGGACAGCTTCGAGGTCAATTTCGAAGTTGTCGTCCCGGGGAACGGAGACGGGATCGCCTCCGACGACCTCGGTGTTGAAGGCGTACATTCCGAAGGTGGGGGTGGGCAAGAGAACGTTGTCTCCGGGGCCAACGAACATGCGGAGGAGCATGTCGATGAGCTCATCACTGCCGTTGCCGCATACGATGCGGCCGGGATCCACTTCCAGGTACTCCGACAAAGCCTCGCGGAGGCGGCGCTGGCCGGGGTCGGGGTAGTGGTTGTAGTGCTGAAACTTCCCGAGGGCCTCGGTGACCTTGGGGGAAGGTCCGTAGGGGTTTTCGTTGCCGTTGAGGCGAATGACATCCTCGGGGGCGATCCCGGCCTGCTCAGCGAGGACTTCCATAGGATCGACGCCCTGGTAGGTGTTGAGAGCGCGGAGGTGGGGGACAATCAGGTCTTGAACGCTAGTCATGAGGAAGCCTTCAGGTAGTCAAGTCTGACCTCGATGGCGCCGGAGTGGCCGGAGAGGCCCTCGGCCTGGGCGATGGCAACGGCGGCGGAGCCAAGTTGAGAGAAGCTTTCCCGGCTGAGGCCGACGACGGGCATGGTGCGGAGGAACTGGTGGACGCCGAGGGCGGAGCCGAAGCGGGCGGTGCCGCCGGTGGGCATGACGTGGCTGGGGCCGGCGATGTAGTCTCCCATGACCTCGGGGGAGAACTCGCCGAGGAAGAGGCCGCCGGCGTGGTTGACCTTGCCGGCCCAGGCCCAAGGGTCGTCGACCATGAGGCAGAGGTGTTCGGGGGCGATGGCGTTGGCAAGCTGAACGGCTTCGTCCACGGTGTCGACCAAGACGACCTTCCCCTGGCGTTCCAAGGCTTCGCGGGCCATTTGACTACGAGAGGAACTGGCGAGAAGATTGTCCAACTCTTCCTCGACGCGGCGGACGAGGTCAGGGGAGTTGGTGACTAGGATGGCGGTGGCGAGAGGATCGTGCTCGGCCTGGGCGATGAGATCAGCGGCGCAGAAGGCGGGGTGGGCGGTCTCGTCGGCGACGACCACGGTCTCGGTGGGGCCGAATACGCCGTCGATGTCGACCCGGCCCTGGACGAGCTTCTTGGCGTAGGCGACGAAGATGTTGCCGGGTCCGCAGATCTTGTCCACCCTGTGGATGGACTCGGTGCCGTAGGCGAAGGCGGCGATGGCGGGCACGCCTCCGACCTGGTAGAAGGCATCGACGCCGGCGATTTCGGCGGCGGCCATGACGGCGGGGTTGAGGGGTTGTCCCTCGCGGCGGGGGGTGGTGAGAGCGATTTCACTGACGCCGGCGACCCGGGCGGGGATGGCGGTCATCAGGACGGTGGAGGGATAAGCAGCGGTTCCGCCGGGGGCGTAGAGACCGACGCGTTCGATGGGGCGGACGAGCTCTCCCAATCCCTGTTCCAGGTCAACCCAATGGCGGGGAAGGGTAGCCTGATGGAATTCGGTGACACGCTGGGCGGCGAGTTCCAAAGCCCCGATAAGTTCGCCGGAAAGGCAGGAGCGGGCTTCGGAGATTTCATCGCGCTCGATGCGGAAGTTGGTGAGTTCGACACCATCCAAGATGCGGGCGTAGTGGCGGACGGCAGCGTCGCCGTCACGGCGGACGTCCTCGATGATGCGGACAACGGACTGTTCCGGGGTGACGCCATCGCCGAACACCTCGCGGGTCTTGGCGACTACGGCGGGGGGTAATGCGCTGAGGTCCAAGGGATCGACACGGGTGAGGGCTTCCTCGGCCTCGATCAGTCCGTGAACCAGGTTAAGCTGCACTCAGGTACTCCTTGGCTTGCTGGATGGTCTCGCTGACAACGCGCGACTGGAAGGCTTGCACGTCCCAATCGGGGATTTTCTCGTAGGCACGTTCGAGACTGCCGGGCATAGAGGAGAGGAAGTGGTCTACGGCTTCCTGTACTTCGTCGTTGTCACGGTACATGCGGTTGAGGGCACGCTTGAGGCGCTCCCAGCTAAAGTCCCAGGTAAGGAAGCGGGCAACCCATTGCTGCCATTCCTGTAGGACTTCGGGGTCAAGGAAACCGACGTCAACGGCAGAGTCGGAGCCGGGCAGCTCGGCGGCGGGGACGGTCAATCCACCATTTTCCAGGAGCACCACACGGTCCATGTCAAGCTGAAGGGCTCGGTCCAAGATGTGGGCCTCCAGCTGGGTATCGGTGACGCGGCTCTCGACGCCGAAGTGGGGATGGAACATGGAGGTAATCCAGACCTCGTCGGCGGTGAGGTGGCTGACATAGCCGACGAGGAAGGACCGGGTCTCGGGAGACTGGCTGCCATTCTCGGCGAGCTGGGGGTTCAGCTCGAACATGCGGCGAGTGCCGGAGCCGGACTCGCGGATAGTCAGGGGGGCAAAATGGGTCCGCTCACGATCCCACTTGGTCATGGCACGAACGTCAGGGGCGGTGGAGCCGAGGAAGCAGCTGCCAAGGTGGTCGTGAACGAATCCCCAATCGAGCTCGCGGGCGATCTCGCAAGCGATGTGGATGTGCATGGGGAGGTTGGGCATGTCAGCGTTCCACCGGGGCTGCCGCACCGCTGAGGTGGAGGAGATTGCGATACGCTTCGGACTGGCCACGGAAGAGGTAGCTCACCGGGGAGGCGGCGATATCCACGCCGCCGCAGTCGCGAAGGTGGTCGACGGCTTCCATCAACTGTCCCTTGCGGACGAGGAGGCTGACGCTGTACCAGTCCTCCTCCTCAATGTTGTAGACGCGAGCGACGGTGGGCCCACGCAAACCGGAAACCTCGGGGCGGGCCAGGATGATGGCGCTGACAGCCTCGGGCGATGGCCCCACAACGTTGGCGGTGAGGCGGTAGAAGGGTTCGGCCTGAAGGTGGGCTTCGATCAACTCGATCAAGTGGCGAGCGAGGCGGGAACGGGCCGGCGAAAGGGCCAACTGGGCGGGGTTTCCGATGACGCAAGACTGGGAACTGAGGACGGTGCCTCCCTCCAGGGTCTTGAGGCGGTTTTCGCGAAGGGTGGCGCCAGTGGCGGTGATGTCGGCGATGAGGTCAGCGTATCCGGCGGTGGGGGCTGCTTCCAACGCTCCGCTGGCGGCAACGATGGTGAAGTAGTTGATGCCGCGGTCGAAGAGGTACCGGCGGAGGAGACGAGGGTACTTGGAGGCAATACGAAGGCGGGAACCCTTTTCGTGGAATTCCAAGGCCAGGTCCGCCAGGTCATCAACGGAGGTCACGTCGAGCCAGGCGTCGGGGACGGCGAGGACGAACTCACAGCGGCCGTATCCGAGATCCTCGACGAGGGGGACTACGGCGTGTTCGTCGCTGCGGTACTCCAGCAAGCGGTCCAGGCCAGTGATACCGATTTCGGCGCTGCCTTCCTCGACCTTGCGGGTTATGTCGGCGGTGCGCTGGAAAAGGACCTCGATTCCAGGAAGGGCGGGGACGTAGGCGGTATAGCGGCGGGCGCTGGGACGGCGGACTCCGAGGCCGCAGTCCTTGAGGAAATCGAGGGTCGAGTCGTAGAGCTCGCCGTCGCTGGGCAAGACAAGGTGGAGGGTGTCGTGGCTGTCGTTGTTTTCGTACATTTCTGCGAGGAAAACGGGCCGTAAACGATCTGGTTAATCCTACCCCGTCACCAGCGAGAGGGCAAGGGAGCGGGAAGGTCGGCAGGGAGGAGTTCAGTCACGGATGGAGGGCGGCTGCACAGCCTGAGTGCCGTTGACGTCGACGGTGACAACGGAGTCAATGCCTTGACGGGTCTCTTCGGTCATGCCGCCTTCGGTGGGGGTCTCCAAGACCGCCAGGCGGGCCTGGAACCCTTTCCGGCGCCATTCCTGGGCAGCGACGAGGGCGGGAAGGCGGGCCCCAGGGCCGCTGGGAACGATGAGAGCGGACTCGAGCCATTCCAGGAAGGGGGCGCCGGAGTCAAGACCCAGAGAGAGACCGTCCGCAAGCTCCAGCAGCGCGTTGAGGTTGCAGGCGAACCCGAGGGCCGGGACAGGGTCGGGATTGCCGAAGGCTAGGGCGAGGGAGTCGTAGCGCCCGCCGCCACCGAGAGAACCAGATGATGCGGGGTGGCTGACCTCGAAGACGATGCCGTTGTAGTAGGCGATGCCGCGCATGAGTCCGAAGTCGAGCTGGATGGAATCCCGAAGGGCAGTTTGTCTTGTCAAAAGGCGGACAAGCTCTTCCAGCCGGTCCAAGGGGGCCGGGTCGGCGCCGGCAGCGGAGAGGGTCCGGCGGGCCTGGGCCACGGCGGAAGCAGGTTCGCCGCGGACGTTGGCGAGAGCGTGGGCGAGATGGAGGGCCTTTTCCAACTCGGCGGGGTCGTCGCTGCCGCGGAGCTTGCGGAGGAGCCGCTCCACGACTTCATCGGGGTCGCGCTGGCCCAACTGGAGGAGGTCAGAACCGCTCCAGCCCAGGAAGCCGTGGAGGACGGAACGGGCCTGGTCGTCATCCAAGCCGGCGATGGCGGGGGCGAGGTTGCGGTCGGCAGCACCCTGACCGACGAGGTGCAGGGTCATGGCGCGGTCGAGCAAGGACTCGACGGATTCCTCGCCGGAACGCATAGCGGGGATGTTGGCGGCGACGAAGGAACGGGCGCGGTCGGAGATCCGGACGACGTCCAGCAGACTGGTAAGGACCTGTAGGTCGGCGAGAGAGACGGTGTAATCAACAATCCCGACAGAGTTGAGCAAATCGCAGGCCAAGGTCACGAGTTCGGCGTCGGCGAGCACGCCGGAAGCGCCAATGAGTTCGGCCCCGATTTGGGTGAACTGGGGGTCGGTGTCCGCCCCGGGGCCGCCGAAGCGGAAGACCGGGCCGGCGTACTGCCAACGGGTTGGTACGTCCCGGGGCTCCGGCTGGTCCAGGAAATGCTGCATCAGGGAGGAGGTAAACTCGGGGCGGAGGCTGACGGAAGCGCCGGCGGGATCAAGGAAGCTGTAAATCTGGGAGGCGAGGTCTCCACCGGACTTACGCAGAAGAAGGTCGGTGGACTCCAGTATGGGCAGGTCGAGGAAGGTGTAGCCGTAGCTGCCGATGAGATGCAGCAGTTTATCCTGGAGTTGGCGGGTGCGCAGCCAGGATTCCTGGGACACGATGGCCCCAGAGTGTTGGTTGGTGTTCAGGTTGTTCAACGCGGAGGTATTGTAACCGAGGGGGGAAAATTCATTCAACCGATGCGGAAACGGCGGGAGCGCAGAAAGCTAGACGGGCAGGTCCAACCAAGGTTCCAGCGGATGGTGGAGCTTGAGGACACGGAGACGGTTGCGGTCCGAAGGGATGGTCCCAGCGGATTCGGGGAGGCGGGCAACGACTCCGTCGGCGAAAAGGCGTTCCAGGATAGCGGCGCCAAGGGCTCCAGCGAGGTGGTAGCGGCGTTCAGTCCAGTCGACGCATCCGTAGGCGTAGCGTTTGGTCCGGGATGGGACGGGGACCACAACGCCGCGATCGATAAGGGCCTTCTCTCCCGACGGGGTGAGGCGGTAGTCGACGCGACCACGGGAAACGCCAGCTTCTTCGATCCAACCGCGGGAGAGGAGGCCGTCGGCGAGGACTACTCCGGCAACGCCGGCGAGGTGGGTATAGCAGGTGCGGGCCTGGCGCAGGGGAGAGTTCCGGCGGAGTTCGCGGGCGGCTTGGGGGCTGGGTGGGGTGTTGGGGATGGCTTTGTGGGATAGGGATGTGGACATTTCAACAGGGGTCTTTTTGGGTTTACGAAGAACGGGGCGCTTGCGTGGGCGCCCCGTTTGCTTCACGTCAGTAAGGGAATCGCTAGCCGCCGCCGATGGCGGGGAGGAAGTGGACTTCGCTGGTTTCGGAGACGCGCTCGAGGAGGCCGAGCTGGCTGGCTTCGCCATCGACTATGACGGCGAGTCCAGCCATTATATCGTCCTCTTCTTCATCGTAGAGCATGGACTTGAGGCCGGGGAACTGCTGGTCAAGATTGTTGACCAACTGGCGCACGGTCCTGCCGTCGACCTGGACCCGTTCCTGGCCGCCGGTGACGTCCTGCATTTGGGGAGGTATCCAGACCTCAGCCATAGCTGCTCCCGGCTAACCAGCGTTTTCCTTTTCCCAGAGGGCTTCCAACACCGCGCCAGGGTTCATCGGGAGGCTGTTGAGGCGCACGCCGATGGCGTCGTAGATGGCGTTGGAGATGGCGGCCATGGGGGGTACGATACAGACTTCACCGACGCCGCGCACTCCGTAGGGGTGGTTGGGGTTGGCGACTTCGACGACCACGGTGTCGATCATGGGAAGGTCGAGACTGACGGGCATGCGGTAGTCGAGGAAGCTGGAGTTGAGCATGTGCCCGTTGTCGTTGACGTAGTACTCCTCGTTGAGGGCCCAGCCGATGCCCTGCACGACGCCGCCCTGAATCTGTCCCTCGACGTAGCTGGGGTGGATGGCCTTGCCGGCGTCCTGGAGAGCGGTGTAGCGGACAACCTCAACCTTTCCGGTATCCACGTCCACTTCCACGTCGACGATGTGGGTAGCGAGGGCGGGACCGGCACCGGGCGGGTTGACTCCGGCCGAGCCGACGATGGGGCCCCCGGTGGGGACCTGGCGAGCAGCAAGCTGCTTGAAGGTCAGCTTGAGCTCGGGGTCGGAGACGTGCTGGACGACGCCGCTTTCATAGGTAACATCGGCTGCGTCGACGTCCCAGATCTTGGCGGCGCGTTCAATCATCTGCTGGCGGATGTCGTGAGCGGCGGTGTAGGCGGCAATGCCGGTCTTGAAGGTGACGCCGCTGCCGCCGGTGTTGGAGGTGAAGCCGATGGAATCGGTATCCACGATTTGAGGGTGAACGTCCTCAATAGGTATCCCGAGAACCTCGGCAAGCTGCTGGGACACCGAGGCGCGGGTACCCCCGATGTCGGGGGAACCCTCAGCGAGGTTGACAATCCCGTCAGGAGTAACAGTAGCGACGGCGGAGGAGGGGCCGGTGTTGTTGCCCCAGAAGCCGCTGGCGACGCCTCGGCCGCGGAACTTGCCATCCTTGGGAGCGGTGTAGTGGGGGTGGGCCTTGGCGGCCTCAAGGACCTCGATGAAGCCGACCCTGGGCATGAGAGGGCCGGTGGCGCGGCGGACGCCTTCCTTGGAGCTGTTGAGGAGGCGGATGTCGATGGGGTCCATGCCGAGCCTTTCGGCAAGCTCGTCGATGGCGGTCTCGATGCAGAAGGCGGCAGCGGGAGAACCGGGGGCCCGGTATGCGGCAGTCTTGGGGCGGTTGACGACGATGTCATAGCCCTCAATGTAGGCGTTGGGGATGTCGTAGGCACCCATCATGCACTGGGCTCCGCCGGGGACGGGAGATCCGGGGAAGGCGCCAGCTTCGAAGACTAACTGGGCCTCAGCGGCGGTGAACCTTCCATCCTTGGTGGCGCCGAGCTTGACCTTGATCTGGGTGCCGGAGGTAGGGCCGGTGGCCTCGAAGACCTCGGTGCGGTTCATGGTGACCTTGACTGGGGCACCGGCTTTGCGGGCCAGTCCGGCGGCGACGGGCTCGGAGTACATGGTGAGCTTGGCTCCGAAGCCGCCACCGATCTCCATGGGGATGGCCTTGACGCTGGAGACGGGGATACCCATGAGGCGGGCGGTGTAGTCTCGGACGGTGAAGTGTCCCTGGCTCGAGGACCAAACGGTGAGGGTGCCGTCCTCGTGCCACATGGCGGTGCCGCTGTGGGGCTCGATGTAGCCCTGGTGGACGGCGACGGTGGAGGTTTCCTTCTCGACGATAATGTCGGCTTCCTTGAATCCGGCTTCGGTATCCCCGAGGCGGAACTCGAAGTGGTTGGCGATGTTGGTGCCGCGAGAAGTGTCGTCGTCGTCGAGGACGCCGCCGGCGCGGATGTTGGCGGTGTTCATGGCGGCCAGGCGCTCGTGAACCAGCGGGGCATCTTCCTTCATGGCTTCCGGGGCATCAAGGACTGGAGGGAGGACCTCGTATTCGACGTCAATCAGGGCAAGGGCCTCCTCGGCGACGTGGGCGCTGGCGGCGGCGACGGCGGCGATGGCGTGTCCCTTGTAGAGGGCCTTTTCCTGGGCCAGGACGTTGTTGCTGAGGAATTTGTAGTTGACCATAGCGCCTTCGGTGAGGTCGGAGGCGCGTCCGGCGGGCTGGAGGAGGTCTGCGCCAGTGATTACAGCGCGAACGCCGGGATGGGCCTCGGCGCGGCCGGTGTCCAGCTTCTTGATGCGGGCGTGGGCGTGGGGGCTGCGGAGAATCTTCCCGTAGAGCATTCCCGGCAGGTTGATGTCGGCCGAGTAGCGGGCCTTTCCGGTCACCTTGTCAGCACCGTCGGGGCGGACAGGACGGGTGCCGACGACGTTGTATTCTTCATTGGACAGGACTATGTTCGGCTTGTAGTCCAGCATGTATTCCTCCACCAAAATGATAAGGGAAATTGCGTTAATGGCTCGGCGCTTATAATACCATATCCCCCCTGAAATTGAAGGCGGCGGGTTGGGGCCGGAAGGTATTGAAGCCGCGGAAAGGAGCGGGCATGGACAAAATAATCATCAAGGGCTGTCTTAACGGCGGGCGGGCACGAGACCCGAATCCGAATGTGCCGTGGACACCAGAAGAGGTGGCACAGGAGGCGGTGCGGTGCTATGAAGCGGGAGCCTCGATCGTCCATTTCCACGCTCGGCATCCCGACGGCAGGGTCAGCTATGACCCGGAGTGGTACGCGCGGGCGGACGGGTTGATCCGGGCGCAGTGCGACCTGGTGCTGAACCACACGACGGCACGGGGGCAGGACGTTCCGGTGGAGGCGGTGACAAGGTATCTGCTGGAGACGCCGAATCCGGTGGAGATGGTGTCGCTGAACCTGGGGTACGGGATCAGGTGGCCGGTGGACCCGGAGACCGGGGAGCGGCGGACGACGATTTCCCCAAACAGCTACGAGGACATCTGCGCGACGCTGGACGCCTGCTACCAGCGGGGGACGTTTCCTGAGCCAGCGGTGCATGACACGGGGATGCTGAACAACGCGACGACGCTGATGAGGGAAGGTAAGATCCGGAGCAGCCGGTATTTCCTGGTGGAGCCGTCGGCCTACTGGGGGGATGGGCGGCAGTCCATGGTGGGAAGCGTCCGCAACTACACGATGATCACAGACAACATACGCGAGCTCTATCCCGAAGCGACCTGGCTGGCACACAGCAGCGGGAGCCAAACGTTCGTGCTCTGCAGCGTGGTGGTCGCCACGGGGGCGCACATCCGGGTTGGGTTCGAGGACAGTCCCTTCCTGCCGAACAATCCGATGCCGACGTCGAACGCGCAGTACATCGAGTGGGCGGTGACGATGGCGCGGCTGAACGGGAGGGAGCCGGCGACGCCGGAGGAAGCACGGGAAATGCTGGGGCTGCTGCCAGCATTGGATGGATAGGGGTTCAGACCGGCCTGGCGCGCATACGAGGGGCGGGTACAAGGTGAAGGTGACTCGTATCCGGTATCAAGTTGAAGCTTTCCAGCGTGGTTGCTCCCAGGAGGTATTGGTCCTCGGGGCCGAAGATGACCGGGCACGGCATCTCCCTGTCTTCCACTCGAAAACGGGCAACCCCGTATCCGTAGTTTTTGACAGTACCATCAGCCAGTTCAAATTCGAGGTTGTGGATGCGGGGAACATGCAAAATCTGTTCCAACAATGATTCCGGAATCATCGAGTGAATGGCCCCGGTGTCAACCAAAGTATCTACCCAATGAAGGTCACCGCCCCCGGGGTTTCCGATGCCAACTGAAACGCTGAATGTTCCCATGACCTCATTGCCTATGCAACTGTTGCCCTAGCTTATCCAACACAGTTGCCTTTGTCAATTATCAAGTCTTGGGTAGAACTAGCCGTTAGTCCAAGGGGCGGCCGCGCCAGTACTGGGTTGGGCCGCGACGACGGGTGATTGGGGCGTGGCGAGAAGGCCAGGGACGCTGTCCGGTGGCGAGGCGATAAAGAACGATGATGGCTGCTCCGGCTACGAAGCCTCCGATGTGGGCCCAGAGGGCGACGCTGACCTGGTCGGACATTCCGAGGGAGAAGAGGAGCTGGATTACCTGGAGGAGGAGGTAAAAGCCGAGAACATAGACGGCGTTGAGCTGGAGGACGGTGATGATGAAGGTCATGGTGAGAACGCGGACGCGGTTGTAGGGGAAGAGGAACAGGTAGGCTCCGAGGACACCGGAGATGGCCCCGCTGGCGCCGATGAGGGGGGTTTGGGAGCCCTGGAAGAAGAACCAGTGGGCGAGGGTGGCGAGGACGCCGGTGACGAGGTAGAACCCGAGGTATTTCACGTGTCCGAGGCGGTCCTCAAGGGCGCGGCCGAAAACCCAGAGGAAGGCCATGTTTCCTGCGAAGTGAAGAATGCCGGAGTGCATGAACATGGCGGAGAAGATGGTCCCCCAGGTGGGGACAGGGGTTGTTATGTCAAGGGCTCCGAGGAATCCTAGGCCAAGAGTTTCGAAGGGTTGCCGACTAGGGAACTCGGCGGGGATGAATCCCCAGGTGTAGAAGAAGCCGATGATGGCGGGACTGCTGCCACCGAAGAGGAAGGAAAGGCCTCCCACGGCGATGGAGTAGAGGAACACCAGTCCGTTGAGGGCTAGCAGGGCCGCGGTGACCGCTGGGCGGGAGCGGAAGTATAGGGTACCGTCGGAGAGGGGGATCAAACGATTCTAACCCCCAGCGGGGTATGGGTCAGGCCAACGGACAAACGCAACCGAGCGGGACAATTGGTCGAAGTCATTCTTGTTCAAGTCGGTTCGGTACGGAAGCGCTTCTTTGATAGCATCGGGTTTTCCGGCGTAACGGTTAACCATATCTTCAACATTTGTTCGGGTATTGCCATACTGGAGGGCGATGAGGAAAAAGCAATCTTTGCCCATGCCTCGAGCGTGCCAAGAACCAACGTCTATCAGCCGGATTATTTGGTCCCGGCGCGGGTCGTAGGCCGTTTTGGAACTAATTCCCGATTTGTACTTTGCTTCAACGAGGACCAGAGCCTCCTTCCCCAACTCGACCATGAAGTCGGGTTCTGATGTCCCTTCCCTGATGCGCCTTGTCGGGGGCGAGCTTAATCTAGGCCAAAACGAAATTTCGGCGTCTCCGGCGCGATTGAGAACTTTTTTATCGATACCCGGGAAAGCTTCCTTCAACAAGGATTGCAATTCCCTTCGTCGTTTCTTCTTGTCGCGGCGCCAAGGACTGAAGTGGAACCATGTGCAGGCATCTTCTGAGTTCTCGCTATTGAGATAGGACATCCCCTTGACAATGCCCCTGCGATAGACATCCCTCCTCAATTTGCGCAAGACGTCTTCATGTTCCAGATCCGTTTGTTTCAACAAGGGATGGAATTGGGGAGACTTATATACCTTGACCCCGCTGTCGGAAAGGATGAATTCTGCCAATCAGGTCCTCCCGTGTCGTTCGCAAAGCTGTGGGAACAGGATAAGTCCCATTAGGCGGTGGGGACGGGGGACTCCTGGGCGGCTACGCGGGCGATGGTGTCGGTGACGGCGTCCTGGTTGATCAGCCCAGTGTTGATTACGAGGTGATACAGGTCGGGGTCGGTAGCTTCGACCTTGAAAAACTTGCGGAAGAAGGTGAGGCGGGCTTCCTCCAACTGGTCGAGATAGGCCCGGGCTTCGGCTTGGTCGAGGTGCTCGCGGTGCATGATGGTGCTGACCCGGTATTCCATCGGAGCGACGAGGGCAACGTTGATGACGCCGGGGGTGTCGGCGAGGATCATGTTGGAGCCTCGCCCGATGATGACGACGTTGCCCGCGGAGGCGACTTCCTTGATAACGGAGGTGGTCGCATCAATGAAGGCGGCGTCGTTGACCTGCTGGGCGGAGGATGATGCGTCTCCGGCCAGCTCGGTGTAGGTCTCGGCTGGAAGCATCTCGACGCCCCGCCCGAAGTAGGGTTCGCCGCTGACTCCGGAGATGGCAGACCGTTCGAGCATGGTCTGGAGGAAACGCCCCAATCGTTCCCGGAAGCGGATGACCCGCTGCTCTTTCTCGAGCAATACTCCCACGGGGGAGCCGACGCGGCGGGCAGCTTCGGCAAGGACCATGCGGTCGACGTAATTCAGGTTGAGGGAATTGGCCACCATTTGACCCACTTCGAAGGTCCCGCTGCCAATGGTCCCGTTGATGGTGATTATTGGCATTTCGCCTCCCCGCCCCGTTCAACAGGGCTTTTGTTGGAAATCGGACTCGACGGACGGGTAGATGGGCATAGGAAAATGATACAGGAATCCGAAGGAATACAGAAGAGGAGCCACGAACTGTCGATAATCCGAGACGGTGGACGGCCGTTTGGAAGGAGCCAGGGCGGGGTTACTCAGACAGGCTACTTAACAATCGTTCGCGGCGGCGGGTGTATTCGTCGAAGAGAAGACCCATGGCGAAGGAGTCGTACCACTCGTCATCGCGGCGGTGGCTACGGCGGAAGTGGCCTTCGAGGACGAACCCAACGTGGCGGAACATCCGGAGAGCATGGTTGTTGTACTCGGGAACGTCGATCCACACGCGGTGAAGACCCAGCCCATCAAAGGCTTCATCGAGGAGCATAAGGAGGGCCGAGGTGCCGTAGTGGTGGTGCCACAAGTCCTTGCGGCCGATGAGGATGAAGAGCTGGGCTTCTTCGAGGGACCATTCGACAACCAACTGACCCTCCCCGATGTGCTCCGACTCGGGGGAGTAGATGGAATAGAACTTGCGGTCGTCGTTGTTGAATGTCTCTTCGAGTTGTTCGTCAGGAGCTTGGAGGAGGTCACCGGGGTCGTAGCCGATATGGAGAGGCTTACCGTTGTCGTCCAATCCGTACCACGAGGAGTTCACGTCGCGGTCGGTGAGCCAATCGGCCATGCGCTGGAGATCTTCCCGCTTCACCGGCTCCAAAGTCACTGTCGGCAACATGATGGCCTCCCTCACACCTGGCAAGACTGGAACAGACGGTAACTAGACGGAGGTTTTCCGGGCCATAACCCTTTGGGGATGGGATTATAACAGCGGGGATAGGGGGCTTCAACGGGAACGCTGGCGGCTACAGTTCGTACTCCTTCAAGGCGGGGGAGATGGTCAGGGGGGCACCGGTCAGTTGCTGGATTTCGCCGGGTTCCCAGCCGGGGGCCACCTCTTCGAGGACCAGTCCTTCGGAAGTCGGTCGGATGACGGCGATGTCGGTAACGATGAGGGAAACGCACCCCTTGCCGGTGACGGGGAAGGTGCATTCCTGGACTATCTTGGGGTTGTCGTTGCGGTCGGTGTGTTCCATGGCCACGATGACTGTCTTGGCTCCGGCGGCGAGGTCCATGGCACCCCCGATGTTGCCGACGCCGCGCTCGGGGAGCATCCAGTTGGCAAGATCGCCGGTAGCAGAGACCTGATGGGCGCCCAAGACGGTGACGTCGACATGGCCGCCACGGATCATGGCGAAGCCGTCGACGGAGCTGAAGAAGGCCATTCCGGGGACCATCTGGAGGAACTGGCCGCCAGCATTGATGAGGTCGATATCCTGTTCGTCATCGTCGGCGAGGGGGCCGCAGTTGAGGACGCCGCTTTCGCTGTGGTAGAAGACGACGCTGTCCTCGGAGACGAAGTTGGAGACCAGGGTGGGGATGCCGATGCCGAGGTTGACGTAGCCGCCGTCGGGCAATTCCCTGGCGACCCGCATGGCGATTACTTCGCGGTCAAGCCTCTCTTTGTCTTCGAACACAGGGGGCGCCTCCAGTTTGGATGTTCAAAAACCAACCTACTCGTAGGGGGAGAAATCGGGCGGGCGGACGACGATGCGGTTTATGTAAATGCCCGGGGTGATAATCTCCTCTGGTCCAAGGACGCCGGGTTCGACGACCTCGTCGACTTCAACGATGGTCACCTTGGCGGCGGGGGCCATCACCGAGTTGAAGTTGCGGGAGGTGCCCTTGTACACGACGTTGCCCAGCGTATCGGCGCGGTGGCCGCGGATAATGCAGAAATCGGCGCGGAGGGCCCGTTCCAAAACGTAGGATCTCCCGTCAATGACCCGGGTCTCCTTGCCATCGGCGATGAGGGTGCCGGCGCCGGTGGGCGTGTAGAAGGCTTCCACCCCGGCGCCGCCGGCGCGGAGGCGTTCCGCGAGAGTTCCCTGGGGGACGAGTTCCAGTTCGACCTCGCCACGGCGGTAGGCCATCTCAAAGGCGGTGGGACGGGAGGCGGAGGGGGAGACGGGGTAGGAGGCGATGGCCTTCCGCACCTGCTGGTTGTCGATAAGGATGGTGTGGTCGATGGCCTGCTTTCCGGGCGGGGTGCCGAAGTTGACGACGCGGGCGATTCCGGCAGTGTTGCTGATGATGGTGAGTTCCCTGGCTCCGTGGTCGCGGAGGGCGGTCAGGAGGTAGTGGGGCGTTCCGCCCGGGCCGGCGAATCCATCGATCATGACGACGGCACCGTTGGGAACGTCGGAGACGGCGGCGAGACCGGACTCGCAGAGCTTGTTGACGGGAAGATCAGTGGAAATGGGCGGGGTCATTTCCCTGAGGGTGTCGGCGACCTCCAACGGGGCGCCGGTGGAGGAGAATACGTCACCGGCAGACCATTCAGGGGCGAGCTCTTCCAGGATGAGACCGGAGGGGGAGACGCGGATAACGGCGCGTTCGGTGATGATGAGGTCAATGCAGTTGAGTCCGTCCGGGGGGCCGGACAGTTCGCCGACGATCCGGGGGGAGCCGTCGGGGTTGGTGTGGGGCATGAGGGCGATGGTGCGGCCAGCACCGGAAGCAGCGTCGACGGCAAAGCCGGGAGCGTGAAGGGCATCCGAAGCATCGGTAGTCCAGTGGGTGAAGTTTCCCTGCGGATCAACCTGAGATGGTTCGATGATGGCTACGTCAACGTGCCCGCCGCGGAGCATAGCGGCGACGTCGACTGTGGGCGAGACGGAGCCCCCAGGGCGGAGGCCAACGGGGAGACCGTTGGAACTTGCCAATCCGAGCCCACTGGAGGCATCGGATTCGGACATTCCTCCGAGCAGGCCTGTCTCGGTGAGGAATTGGACGTGGGATTCGTCCGGGGCCAGGGCGGGCACTCCCGACGGAAGGCCGGAGCCAACGAAGGCCACGGTCCCCGGCGGTAATTCTCCGAGGACTCGGAGGAAAGGGAGGTTGTCGGGGCTGGGTCGTTGGTCTGGCATAGAGGGCTGCAGGTCTGGCAAGTTGTTTTCCCGTGGCGAAGCTACACAGCGGCGGCCTGAACGATGCGGTTGACGAAGATGCCGCCGGAAATGATGACCTCGGGGTCGAGAGAACCTGGTTCGGAGATGTGGTTTACTTCGGCGATGCAGACGGTTGAGGCCATCGCCATGGTGGGGCCAAGATTCCGTCCGATGCCCCGGTAGACAACGTTGCCGAAGGTGTCGGCGGCTGCGGCGCGGACGAAGGCGAAATGGGCCTTCAAGGCGGGTTCGAAGACGGTTTCCTGCCCGTCGAGCACACGGGTCTCTTTCCCATGAGCAAACCTGGTACCGTCCGCGAGTGGCAGAAATACTCCTCCGAGTCCCGCACCACCGGCGCGGAGACGTTCGGCGAGGATTCCCTGGGGGACGACTTCAATTTCCAAGGCGCCGGTGCGCCAACAATCCTCGGTGATTGAGGATGCGTCGGCTACGAAAGGGAAAGCCGAAACGAGTCGGGAGACCTGGCCGTTGGCGAGCAAAGGGTCTATTCCGGGGGAGGAGGGGCAGGGACAGTCATCCGAGGGGGGGCATCCCAAGGGCGAATAGATACAAGTCAGGTTGCGAGTGGAAGTCCGGGCCAAGGCTCCGATGAGTCCCGACGGTTCGCCGTATCCGGCGGCTCCGGCGACGAGTATGGTCGCGCCGTCGGGGATGTCGGCGACGGCGGCGGTGCATGAAGCGAAGACCTTTTCCCTTGGCAAAGCAGAATCCCTCCTCGGGCGAGATTCTACCAGCAATGCCGGGGGAGTTGAAGATGGCGACCCGCTGGCGACGTGGTCAAGGGGAATCCAGCGGGGCGAGAGGCGGAAAAAGCGGCCGCCCTTGGATGGGGCGGCCGCTGGTTGCTCCGGTTGGAACGGTTTCCGGTGGGCTAGTAGTCCATCGGAGGCATGGCCGGAGCGGCCGGAGTGGGCTCGGGGATCTCGGTGATCATGGACTCGGTGGTGAGGACCATGGCCGCGACGCTGGCAGCGTTCTGCAGGGCATAGCGGGTGACCTTCACCGGGTCGACGATACCGCGCTCGAGCATGGGGCCGAACTCGCCGACCTCGGCGTCGTAGCCGTAGTCGTCGGCCTGCTGCTTCACGTCGTTGAGAACAACGGCGCCTTCGGCGTCAGCGTTCTCGACGATGAGCTTGAGGGGCTGCTCGAGGGAGCGGCGGATGATGGCGGCGCCAACGGACTCGTCACCGCTCAGTCCTCCCAGACCGTCCAGGGCGCGGGAGGCGCGAACCAAGGCGACTCCGCCTCCGGGAACGATGCCTTCCTCGACGGCGGAGCGAGTGGCGGAGAGGGCGTCCTCGACGCGGGCCTTGCGCTCCTTGAGCTCGATCTCGGTGGCGGCACCAACCTTGATGACCGCAACGCCGCCCGACAGCTTGGCCATCCGTTCCTGCAGCTTTTCGCGGTCGAACTCGGAGGTGGTCTCCTCGATCTGGGTCTTGATCTGGTTAATGCGGGCCTGGATGCCGTCTTCGGAGCCGTGGCCCTCGACGATGGTGGTCTCGTCCTTGGTGGAGCTGACCCGGCGGGCTTGTCCGAAGTCCTCGACATTGGCGGAGTCGAGCTTGCGGCCGGTCTCCTCGCTGATGACGGTGCCACCGGTCAGGATTGCGATGTCCTCCAGCATGGCCTTGCGGCGGTCGCCGAAGCCGGGAGCTTTGACGGCAAGGACGTTGAGGGTGCCGCGGAGCTTGTTGACCACCAGGGTAGCCAGGGCCTCGCCGTCGACGTCTTCGCCGATTACGACGACGTTCTTCTTGCCAATCTGGAGGAGCTTCTCCAGGGCAGGCAGGAAGTCAGCGACGGCAGAGACCTTCTTGTCGGTGATAACCAGGGTCGCGTCGTCGATGACGGCTTCCATGCGGTCGGAGTTGGTGATGAAGTAAGGTGATATGTAGCCGCGGTCGATCTGCATACCCTCGACGTACTCGATCTCGTCGGAAAGGCCCTTGGACTCTTCGACGGTGATGACGCCGTCCTTGCCGACCTTTTCCATGGCCTCGGCGATGGTCTCGCCGATGGCGTCCTCGTGGGCGGAGAGGCTGGCGACCTGTCCGATGCGCTCACGGGTCTCGACGGTCTGGGACATCCCCTGCAATTCGCTCACGACGGCCTCGACAGCCTTTTCGATGCCGCGCTTGATGGCCATTGGGTTGCTGCCAGCGGTGACGTTCTTGAAGCCATCGTTGATGATGGCCTGGGCGAGAACGATGGAAGTCGTGGTGCCGTCTCCGGCGGCATCGTTGGTCTTGGTGGCGGCTTCCTTCAAGAGCTGGGCGCCCATGTTCTCGAAGGCGTCGGGGAGTTCGATTTCCTTAGCGATGGTGACACCGTCGCTGCAGACCAGAGGGGGGCCGAATTTCTTGTCCAGGACCACATTACGGCCCTTGGGACCGAGAGTAACTTTGACCGAATCGGCCAGGGTGTCGATACCGGCTCGAAGGGTCTTACGGGCCTCTTCGGAATAAGCCAGTTTCTTGGCGGGCATTCCCTATCCTCCTAATGTTTGAGATGCTGGTTCCGGTTACGAAATCTTGGCCAGGACGTCGCTTTCGCGCAGGATGAGGTACTCGTCGTCGCCATCCTTGTATTCCGTTCCGGCGTACTTGGAATAAATTACCTTATCGCCGACGGACAGTTCCATGGCGATGCGGGTGCCGTCGTCAGTCATCCGGCCCGGTCCGGCGGCGACGATTTCGCCTTCCTGAGGCTTCTCCTTGGCAGTGTCGGGCAGGTAAATGCCGCCCTTAGTCGTCTGCTCTTGTTCGATGGGCTTGATGACGATGCGCTCACCCAGGGGCTGGATATTAACCTTGGTTACCACCTGATCCTCCTTTCCAGAAATGCTTGAATTGCTTTTTCGGTTACACCTGCCGCTATTCAGACACAGTGTACGACAATTTATCGTAATAAAGGCGCCAATACTTGTCAAGAACAGGTTGTCAACGTAACATGGAGCCGGTTCCCAGGGACACTGACCCTCAACCCGACGTTGACTTTTTGGTGCAGCAGGACATAGCCGGGAAGCGCAGTCTGATAGGATACGAGACCTCGGGAAGAATCGCGACCATCACGCTGGATAGTCCGGCAACGGGCAACTGCGTCAGCAGCGATCTGGCAGAGGAGTTCCGCGATGTCTGCCGAAAGGTGCGAGAGGAAGACGGGATCAGGGTTGTTGTGGTGACCGGGAACGGTCCGTCGTTCTCCGCGGGGAGGTCATCGTTTCCCGAGGATTCCAGATGCATCGATGCGGTGGACGTGGAGTCCTGGCTGGCCTGGATGCGAGTGGCGGAGTCGCTGGCGGCTCTGCCGATGCCGGTGATCGCGGGATTAAACGGGGACGCCCTGGACCATGGCCTGGAATTGGCCCTGGCGGCAGACCTGCGGGTCTGCTCGGATAACGCTCGCCTGGGGTTTCCGGACCGGACTCCTGCCTCGGGGTTCCCATTCGACGGCGGGACGCAGCGGCTGCCCCGGCTTGTTGGTCCGGCAACGGCGCTGGACATGCTGCTGACCGGCCGGACGGTATCGGCCGCCGAGGCGTTGCAGATGGGGCTGGTGAACAAGGTGGCAGCGGCCGCGTATGTGGGGGAAGCCACGAGAAAAGTGGCCGAGGAGATCGCGGAAGGTGCTCCGGTAGCAGCCCGTTTTGCGAAGGAAGCAGTCAGAGACGGGCAGGAGTTGGTCCTGCAACAGGGCCTGAGATTGGAAGCGGACCTGAACGTTCTATTGCAGACCACGGAAGACAGGGCGGAGGGGTTGGCGTCGTTCCGGGAGAAACGGAATCCGGCATACCGGGGCCGGTGAAAACGACGCGAGAGGTCCAAGCTATGGGCGGACGCCCAGAATGATTTTGTTGCCGGAAGTTGTTTGAATGAAACTGAAACTAGATCTGCACACTCACGTCTGGGAGGCTTTCAACTTCCAGCCGCCTTCACTAGATATTGCCGAGAAGGTGATTGGGCAAATCAAGTCCAAGGGGATTGACGGGATCGCGATCACCGACCACCACAACAAGGACTGGGCGTTCGAGTTCCGGGAGTTGGTCGAGAAGCACTTCCCCGGGGAGACAATCATCATCCCAGGTTGGGAAATAGAAATCCGGCCAGTGCTTAGTCCCTTTGACGAGTACCAGGTGGCGGAACTGTTCCTTCCCGAAGGGGGAATGTTCCGAATTTACTGCCATCCCGGCTACTACACCCCGAACATCATCATCGAAGAGAACGTTCACGGCATCGAGATTGACAACTATATCCATAACTGGCACATCCGAAAGCCGCAGGTGGCCAAGGTGGCGGCGGACTACGACCTGATGACATTTGAGGTGAGCGACGCCCACAATCTGGAGAACATAGGACTGCGGTACACAGAAGTGGAACTGGAGGAGTTGTACCGGCGGGCGATGCCTCTGGACTGACCGGGGTCGAGGAGGCACGTCGGGGGGATTCATCCCCCAACCCCCTGAATGGCGGCACTATAACCGCAGGAATCGTTGTATGAACGGGGCGGCATGGGCGGGTTTGCCACGCTGAAATACTCCAAGCAGGGCCGGGTGGCGCATCTTTCCCTCAACCGGCCCGAGGTGTTGAACGCTTTCAATGTTCAGATGCGGGATGATGTCTGGGAGGCTTTGGCGGCGGTGGAGGACGACCCAGACGTGGGGGCGCTGCTGGTTACCGGAGAAGGAAGGGCGTTCTGCGCGGGGGCCGATCTGACGGAGTTCGGGTCCACGCCTTCGCCGGTGGCGGCACGAGAAATCCGCTGGGAACGCGACGTCTGGGGACGCTGGTATGACCTGAGCAAGCCGGTTGTGGCTGGGGTACATGGGTACTGCATCGGGTCCGGGTTGGAGATGGCGTTGCTGAGCGACCTGCGTCTGGCGGCGGAGGGTACGGTGTTTTCGATGCCGGAGGTGCGGCTGGGGATGATACCAGCGGCGGGCGGGACGCAGACACTGGGGAGGGCGTGCGGAGCAAGCGCCGCGTTGGACCTTCTATACACGGGTAGGCGGTTTGATGCGGCGGAGGCCCTCCAATTAAAGTTGATAACGCGGGTGACCAGTACCGACCAGTTGCTCCCTGAAGCGATGGCCGCAGCCGCGGGGTTGGCAGAAGGCGACGGAAGGCGGGTAGGGGCGGTCCGGTCGGCGGTCAAACGAGGCGCCGACCTTCCGTTGAAGCAAGGATTGGCCCTTGAGGGCCGGTTGGCAGCCTCGTTCTATGGGAATATACCCTCGGTGTGATGGCGGGCGTAGAACTTTTTCCAAGATTGTGAGTTTTGCCGGATGAATACCTCGGAATTCTTGATGATTGCCAGCTCGATCGTGCCAGACCGGGCGGCTGTGGCTTTTGACGGGAGGGATTTTTCCTTTGCCGAGTTGCAGGAGCGGGTGAACAGGTTGGCGTCCGCACTGGCCGAGGAAGGAGTGGGAAGCGGAGACCGAGTGGCGACGATGCAGGTCAACTGCAACCAGTGCGTTGAGATTTACTTTGCGGCGGCGCAACTGGACGCGATCTACGTTCCGTTGAATTTCCGGGCCAAGGCAGAAGAGCTGGAGCAGATGCTGGACATCGCGGAGCCCAGGGTGCTTTTCTGCGGGGAACGTTACCTGCCGTTGGTGGATCGGACGGGCGGTTCGGCGCCGCCGGTTGTGCTGCTGGATGGCGAGGCCGAGGGAGTGCGGAGCTACGAGGAATTGCTTCAATCCGGGGAAGCCGAGCAGACGCTGTTCCCGGAGGGGGATGATGAAGAGACGACAGTGATTATGTTCACCGCCGGTACGACCGGGGTTCCGAAGGGGGTAATGCTAACCCACGAGAGTTTTTCCGGTTACCTGCTGTCCAACGTGGAACCGGCGGACCCGGACGTGGAGGAGACGAACCTGCTGACGGTGCCGTTCTATCACATCGCAGGATTGCAGGCGGCGATGGCGGCGGTGTACGGAGGACGGACTCTGGTGGTCATGCGGCAGTTCGAACCGGTGGAGTGGCTAACCCTGGTGCAGGAACGCCAGGCGAACCGAGCGATGCTGGTGCCGACGATGCTGAAGCGGCTGATGGATCATCCAAGGTTTGGGGAATTCGACCTGTCGTCGCTGGATGTGATCACCTACGGGGCAGCGCCGATGCCGATGCCGGTGATCCGGCAGGCCATCCAGGAATTTCCGAACGCGCGGTTTGTCAACGCCTTCGGACAGACGGAGACGGCGTCGACGATCACGATGCTGCCGCCGGAAGACCATGTGCTGGAAGGCAGTCCAGAAGAAATCGAGACGAAGCTAAGGCGGTTGACCTCGATTGGTCTGCCCCTTGAGGACGTAGAGGTCAGGATCGTATCCGAAGAAGGGGAAGCGATTAATGTCGGCGAGGTCGGCGAGATCGTGGCCCGGGGCCCACGGATGATGAAGGGGTACTGGCAGCAGGAGTCAGCAACGGGGGATACAATCCGGTCGGGATGGGTGTATACCGGCGACCTGGGGTACCGGGATGAGGACGGGTACATATACCTTTCCGGGCGGGCGCGGGATTTCATTAAGCGGGGCGGGGAGATGATTTCACCGGAAGAGGTGGAGCAAACGATAATGTCCCACCCGGCGGTGGACGAAGCGGCGGTGATCGGGGTGCCGGACCTGGAGTGGGGGGAAACGGTCAGGGCAGTGGTAGTCCGGCGTGAAGAAGGTCGGGGAGAGTTGACGGACGCAGAGCTAATCGAGTACTGCCATGAGCGGCTGGCTAGCTTCAAGCGGCCCGAGTCGGTGGTGTTTGTATCCGAGCTGCCGAGGAACGTTATGGGCAAGGTGTTGAAGCGGGACCTACGGGAGCAGTACGGGACGCCTTCTTAGTCCTCCAGCGATGGTTGTCCGGGTTTTCTCAACCGGCATCAGGAGTTTGGGTTATGAAAATTGGAGTCATGGGGACCGGAGGAGTCGGAGGATACTTCGGCGGGCTGTTGGCGCGGGCCGGGCACGACGTCACGTTCGTCGCGCGGGGGGCACACCTGGAGGCGATCCGGGCCAACGGGCTGCGAGTCGAAAGCACCAACGACGGGACTTTCACGGTCGCCGGGAACGCGGTGGACGATACCTCGGCAGCGGGGTTTCAAGACCTGGTGCTGTTGGCCGTGAAGATGTACCACAACGAGGAGGCGATCCGGGCGATGACTCCGATGGTGGGGCCGGAAACCATCGTGATGACCCTGCAGAACGGGATCGACAACGGCGACCAACTGGTGGAGGCTTTCGGCGAAGAGCGGGTGATGATCGGGTCGGTGATGCTGGAGGGGCGCATCAGCGACCCGGGCGTGGTGACGCAAGGCGGACCGGGCCGGGCGAACTTTGGGGAGTTGCACCCGGGGATAACGGACCGGGCGGAACGGCTGCTGGCGATTTTCGAAGAAGCCAACTGGCGGGTGGAGCTTCACGAAAACATGGTGGACATGCTTTGGAAGAAGTTCGCCTACTTAGCGGGATCGGCGGGGGTCTGCGCGGCGAGCAACTCCACTATCGGGGAGATGCGGTCAATCCCGGCGACGCGGGATATTATCGAGCGGGCCATCTCAGAGGGGTTCGAGGTTGGGAGGGCGCGGGGAGCGCCGATCAAGGACGACGCGATGGAGTGGTCCATGACGGCCCTAGACAACTTTCCGGCCACGGGTCGGGCGTCACTGGCCAAGGATTTCCTGGAAGGCCGCCCGGTGGAGCTGGAAGGGTTGACTGGTACGGTCTGCCGGATGGGGCGAGAGGTTGGAGTGCCGACGCCGGTGAACGACACGATTTACGGGCTGCTGAAGCCGTGGGCGGAGCGGATTGAGCAGGAGTTGGCCGAGAGTTCCTGAGTTTCCACCCGGCCAACCTTCCCAAGAATCGCCCCGGCCTGATTTACGCCTCCGGGTAGGTTAGGCGGAGGAGGCGGTGCTGTCGGTTGAGGGTGTGGGGCCGGACGTGGTCGGGCCAGCGGCCCTGGTCGACGGCGTTGCCCCACTCGGGGCTGGTGAGGACCGATGGGTCCTCGATTTCGTACAGGGCGTGGTGCTTAGGCTGGTTCTCGACGACGAGGGTCTGAGGCTGGCCGCCAATGATCATGGTGAGCTTTTCCGTCTCGAAGCGGGCGACGGATATGACGCCGGGGACCTGGGAGAGCAGGGGACAATGCTCCTCGTTGTAGACTTCATTGAACAGGTCTTCGCGGGACGGGTCGACGTCCATGCTGGCAATCATCAGGTATTTTGAGCGTGGGGCCATGCTGCACCTCCTACGGAGCGGTTAGCC
Organism: Dehalococcoidia bacterium; assembly: GCA_965203675.1. Taxonomy (GTDB): domain Bacteria; phylum Chloroflexota; class Dehalococcoidia; order Lucifugimonadales; family UBA3495; genus CATOSK01. The sequence continues at coordinate 1,443,691 of CBDBDE010000002.1, forward strand.
GACGCTAGAAAGCCCGGCGGTGGGAGTATTCGATTTCGGCCGAGGTGATGAACTCCAGGAGAACGGCTTCCCCGTTTTCGTTTTTCTCCCGGGCGCGGCGGAAGGCGGCCGAGACTTCGGCGGGGTCTTCGATGCGCTCGGCGTAGCCGCCCATGGCCCGGCCCATGTCGGCGTAGTTGCCGCCGAGGTCGCGGCTGTTGTAGAGGTCGTGGGAGGTCTCCATTGCGTGGGTCTCGACGGCCATGGTGGAGTTGTTCAGGACGACGGTGGTGATGGGGATGCCGGAGCGGACGGCGGTCTCGAAGTCGAGGCCGGTCATTCCGAAGGCGGCATCGCCCATGAAGTTGACGCACATCTTGTCCGGGGCGGCCAGCTTGGCGCCGATGACGAGGCCGAGGCCGGTGCCCAAGCCGTGGGACTTGCCCCAGCCGAGGTAGGTGCGGGGGCCGTTGGTCCGGTAGAAGGGCATTATCTGGTCGCGGGGGCTGCCGGAGTCGTGGGTGATGATGGCGTCTTCGGGGGGGACGGTGTGCATGAAGTCCCAGATGACGCGGTAGGGATTGATAGGCCGTCCGGCGTCGGTGATTTTGTGGTTCCACTGAGCGAGCCAGGCGTCGCGCTGGGAGCGGATCTCATCGGCGACGGCGGGGTTGTTCTGCCGTGCGTCGCCAACGATGTCGCGGCAGGCCTCGATCATCTGGCGGAGGACCAGTTTGGCGTCTCCGAGGATGGCGTGGTCGACCTCGTAGTCCTTGTGGAGGTCGCGGTGGTCGTTGGTGGCCTGGATGAGGGTCTTTCCAGGGGGCAGGTTCATGGACATGCCGTGCTTGGTGAAGCTGGCTCCGATGCCGAAGACGAGGTCGGCGCGGCGCATGAAATGGTATAGGGCGCCGGACATGACGCCGGAGCCGCTGCCGAGGGCGAGGGGGTGGACCTCGGGGAAGGCGCTCTTGCCCAAGAGGGTGGTCATCACGGGGGCGGAAAGGAGTTCGGCCAGTTCCACGAGGTCATCGGTGGCTTCGGCGGCGAGGACTCCCTGGCCGGCGTGGATGACCGGGTACTGGGCGGCGCAGAGGGCTTGGGCGGCGGCTTCGATGTCCCGAGGATTGCCCTGGGAGGCGGTGTTCTGAATTTTGCCGCCCCAGTAGAAAAACTCCTCGCTGACTTCCTCCAATCCAATGTCGGCGGGGATCTCGACCATGACCGGCCCGGGGCGTCCCTGGTGGAGGGCGGCGAAGGCGCGGCGCATGACCTCGGTAGTGCGGTCGGCGGCGTTAATCTGCTCGATGTACTTGGTGACGCCGGCGTAATTGGTCATGGAGGAGAAGAGGGGGAAGACACCCTGGCGGGCGCGGGGGTGTCCCAAGGGGAGCAATAGCATGGGGGTCGAGTCGGAGTAGGCGGTGGCGACGCCGGAGTAGGCGTTTTCCGCGCCGGGGCCGTACTGCATGGCGAATACGCCGGGCTTGCGGCCGTTGGTGACGCGGCTGTATCCGTCGGCGATGCCGACGCCAACCCGTTCCTGGCGGCAGACGATGGGGCGAATGCCTGTAGCGGCGGCGGATTCTATGACCGGGGTGGTGGGGAAGCAGGGAAGGTATTCCACACCCTCTCGCTTCAGGATTTCGGCGATGGCATCGATTGTCCTCATGGCGTCACCTTCCTGATGGGGTTGGGGATTTACGGGCCGGGGAAATTTGGGCCGAGTATAACACTGGAGGAAATCCGGCAGCCCAGCAGACGAAGGAGGCTGTCACGGGACGGCGGCGGGCGGACGAGTAAGGCCAGAAAAAGTCCGCAAGCCTGGAATTGCGGACAAAACCGGACATTTCAGGACATTTGAGCGTGAACAGGAAGGAGTCCTGTCCTGAGTTGTCCGGTCAAAAATCCGCTTTTGTCCCTGTTTTGTCCGCTTTTGTCCGGCGGGGAAAGGACCGCGGGAGCCGTGGCGCCGGGGAGGTTGTTCCCGAGAAGGAGAGATTCTCCCAATGGAACGATAAGGAACGGGCGCCCGATGTGTCAACGGGCAAATGTCATCAGCTATTCAATTAAGGCAGGGGCAGGTCAAGGCAGCGGCAGGCTGAACGGAATGATTACGGAAACAAGGGCAACCGCCCGCCACAAAAACAGGGCCCCCTCGATGCGAGGGGGCTATGGGCAAGGTAGGACCAACCAGGAATAGTCCTAATGGCCGCCTTCGAAGGCGGAGATCAGGTCCTCCTGCTGGAGGGTGAGGCCGATGTCGTCAAGGCCGTTGAGCAAGCAGTCCTTGCGGAACTGGTCCACGTCAAAGGACAGAACAATGTCTTCTTCCTGGTCGTCCCAGATGCGCTGGGCTTCCAGGTCAACGGTGAGGTTCAAACCCGGGTTTTCCTGGAGCTTGTCCATGAGGCGTCGGACATCTTCCCTCCGGCAGCGCGACGGGAAGGAGGCCATTCTGGAAGCAATTGTTAAAAAAGATGTCGGCGAAGCTGGGAGCGATGACGCATCGGATGCCGTAGTCTTCCAGGGCCCACGGGGCGTGCTCGCGGGACGAACCGCAGCCGAAGTTGCGCCCGGCGACGAGAATCCGGGGGTTCTGGTAAGCGGGATCGTTGAGCACAAAGTCGGGCTTGGGGGTGCCGTCCTCGTTGAAGCGCCAGCTAGAGAACAGAAACTGGCCGAAGCCGGTGCGTTCGATCCGCTTGAGGTGGATGGCGGGGATTATCTGGTCGGTGTCGATGTTGACCCGGTCGATGGGGGCGGCGACGCCGGTCAGCTTGACGAAGGGTTCCATGATTTCCTCTCGAATTTCCGTATTACGGTTTGTTATAAGCCTGGATACAAGTAAAAAGATGCTTTCGTGACGATTCCTACCATTCCCGGATGTCGACGAAGTGGCCAGCGATGGCGGCGGCGGCAGCCATGGAGGGGCTAACGAGATGGGTCCGCCCACCCTTGCCCTGGCGTCCCTCGAAGTTGCGGTTGGAGGTGGAGGCGCAACGCTGGCCGGGTTCCAAGATGTCGGGGTTCATGCCGAGACACATGGAGCATCCGGCGACGCGCCAGTCGAAGCCGGCGTCGGTGAAGATGCGGTCGAGTCCTTCCTGCTCGGCCTGAAGTTTTACGCGGGCGGAGCCGGGCACGACCATGGCGTAGACGTCCGGGTTGACCTTCTTTCCCCTGATTACATTGGCTGCGGTGCGGAGGTCTTCGATGCGACTGTTGGTGCAGGCGCCGAGAAAGACACGGTCAATCTTGATGTCCTGGATGGGGGTGTCCGGTTCGAGTCCCATGTAGGTGAGGGCGCGCTCGGCGGCCTCGCGCTCGGCGGGCTGGTCGAAGCCGGCGGGGTCGGGGACGCGGCCAGTGACCTTGGTGACCATCCCGGGGTTGGTGCCCCAGGTCACGAAGGGTTCGAGAGCAGCGGCTTCGATTTCGACGAGCTTGTCGAAGGACGCTCCCTGATCAGTAGGAAGTTGTTTCCAGCGCTCGACGGCGGCTTCGAAGTCGTCGCCCTTGGGGGCGAACTGGCGACCGCGGACGTAGTCGAAGGTGGTCTGGTCGGGAGCGATCATTCCGGCGCGGGCGCCGCCCTCGATGCTCATGTTGCAGACGGTCATGCGCCCATCCATGGAGAGGGAGCGGATGGCCTCGCCGGTGTACTCGATGACGTGACCAATGCCTCCGTTGATGCCAATTTGGCCGATGATGCCGAGGATGACATCCTTGGCCTCAACTCCGGCGGGCAGAGGGCCGTTGACGCGGACTTCCATGGTGTTGGGCTTGAACTGGCGGAGGGTCTGGGTGGCCAGGACGTGCTCGACTTCGGAGGTGCCGATTCCGAGGGCGAAACAGCCGAGGGCGCCGTGGGTGGAGGTGTGGCTGTCGCCGCAGACGACGGTCATGCCGGGCTGGGTGTATCCAAGGTCAGGGCCGATGACATGGACGATGCCCTGGTTGGGGCTGTAACGGTCGTAGAAGGGGATGCCAGTGCCCTCCAAGTTTTCGGAGAGGGCGTCCAACTGCCGCTTGGAGATTTCATCGGTGACGGGCAGGGAGAGGTCCCAAGTGGGGGTGTTGTGGTCCACGGTTGCCACGGTCCGGTCGGGGCGGCGCACCTTGCGTCCGGCGAGGCGGAGTCCCTCGAAGGCCTGGGGAGTGGTCACTTCGTGGATAAGGTGGAGGTCGACGTAGAGGATTGCAGGTTGTCCGGGTTCCTGATGGACGACGTGGGAGTCCCAGATTTTCTCGAACATGGTCTGTGGGGGCATGAATTATCTCCTCATAATTCATAGGCCACGGACGGACGATTGCCGCCCGGAGCGCTGGTGTTGGCAGGAAGCATTATAACACCGGCGGCCCCCTCCGCCCGGAGGGGCCGGGACCGCCGTTTTCCGTTGGGAGAGGGCACACGCTCCCGGCCTTTGGTGGTAAACTGACAGCCAGTTGGGGCCGCCCCGGAGAGGTCTCCAAGGCTGTCCCGCACAACTTGAAAATCAGGAGTTAAGGAATGCCCGCAAGTGAAGCGGTGGTATTGCCAAGCAGCGCAATCCCCAGCAAGTACACCCTGCGACTGCAGCCGGACCTGGAAGAGTTCGTGTTCCAGGGAGAGGCCGTTGTCGACCTCTCCATCCATGAGCGAATCAGCGAACTGGTGATGAACTCACTGGACATCGAAATCCAGTCGGCGGAGCTGGAGCAGGGCGGAAGAACCATCCCAGTGACTGGTATAGCTTACGACAAGGACACGGAGTCGGTGACGCTGACGCTGGCCGGAGAGGCCGGAGAGGGCGCTGCGAAACTGAGCATGAAGTTCACCGGAATCCTCAACGACAAGCTGCGTGGGTTTTATAGAAGCCAGTACACGACCCAAGCGGGAGAGACGGCGTACCTGGCCACCACGCAGTTCGAGGCGACGGACGCCCGGCAGGCTTTTCCCTGCTGGGACGAGCCGGCGCGCAAGGCCCGTTTCGAGGTGACGCTGGTTGTTCCGGAGAACATGACGGCGCTTTCCAACACGCCGGTGGTGGAGGAGACCGGGGCGGGAGACGGGTTGAAAGTGGTCCGGTTTGCGGAGACGCCGGTTATGTCTACCTACCTGCTGGCCTTCGTGGTGGGCCATCTGTCCCACATCGAGAAGGAAGCGGCGAGCGGCACCCGGGTGGGCGTGTGGACGACTGCCGGGAAGGAGGAACAGGGAAGGTTTGCGCTGGATACTTCCGTCAAGCTGCTGTCATTCTTCAACGACTACTTTGGTATCCCGTATCCGCTGGAGAAGCTGGACCACATAGCGATTCCCGACTTTGCAGCGGGCGCGATGGAGAACTGGGGTGCGGTGACCTACCGGGAAACGGCGCTGCTGGTGGACAGCCAGAACTCATCGGCGGGGACGCGGCAGCGAGTGGCCGAGGTGGTGGCCCACGAGATGGCGCACATGTGGTTCGGGGACCTGGTGACGATGGAGTGGTGGGACGATCTCTGGTTGAACGAGAGCTTCGCGTCCTGGATGGGGACGAAGGCGGTGGACTGGCTGTTCCCGGAGTGGCAGATGTGGACGCAGTTCGTCAACATGGACACGAACCGGGCACTGAGCCTGGACGGGCTGAAGAACTCGCATCCCATCGAGCAGGAGGTGACCAATCCGGCGGAAGTCAGCCAACTGTTCGACGCCATCAGCTACAGCAAGGGGGCGTCGGTGATCCGGATGCTGGAGCAGTTTCTGAAGCCGGAAGTCTTCCGCCAAGGGTTGTATCGCTACCTATCGGGGCACCAATACGAAAACGCGCGCACCCAGCACCTTTGGGAGGCACTGGAGGAAGCGTCGCAGCAGCCGGTGACGGCGATAATGGACTCATGGACGGGTCAGATGGGTTACCCGGTCCTGGATGTGGCGGCGCGGCAATCGGGGGATGACACCGAGTTGGACCTTTCCCAGGAGCGGTTCGTGTATGACCGGCTGCTGGAAGAGGGGGAACCCGAGGATGCCGCCTGGCAGGTGCCGGTCCGGGTGGCGGTGGGCAGTCCCGCGGCGGGTTCGCAGGTATCGGCGGTGATGAGCGAACGCTCCGCAACGTTGAACTTGGGGCCGGGCGCCAAGCCGTGGTTCAAGGTGAACCCGCAGCAGACCGGGTTTTTCCGGGTGAATTACTCGGCGGAGGACTGGGAAAGGCTCGTGCCTTCCATTGAGTCGCTGACCCTGCCCGCAACGGACCGGCTGGGAATCCAGAACGACGCCTATGCGCTCTCTCGGGCCGGGTTGCTGCCGGTGTCCCAGTTCCTCTCGCTGGCCAGGGCGTACGGGAACGAGACGGACGCCTCGGTGTGGAGCGACCTGGCGAGCAACCTGAGGGAGATTGAAACGCTGGTGGCCAACGAACCGTACTATCCCGCCTTCCAGGAGTTCGCCCGGGACTTGTTCGGTCCCGCAGCGGCGCGAATCGGGTGGGAAGCCCGGACCGGAGAGGGACACCTGGACTCGCTGCTGCGGAGCACCGTGCTGAGCCAGGCAGGGAATTACGGGGACGGCGCGGTCCTCGAGGAAGCGTCGCGAAAGTTCAACGCTTACCGGCAGGACCCGGCATCGGTACATCCCGATTTGAGGGGGGTCGTGTACAGCCTGGCAGCCCAGGGAGGGGGCTCGACAACCTACGGCCAACTCTGGGAACTGGCCGGGGCAGCGGATCTCCAGGAGGAGAAAATCCGGGTGCTGATCAGCCTGGCACGGTTCAACCAGGAGGACTTGCTTAAGGAAACGCTGCGGCGGTCGCTTACCGACGACGTCCGGTCTCAGGACACCATCACGGTGGTTGGGGCAGTTTCGGGCAACATTCGAGGCCGGGGCCCGGCGTGGGACTTTGTCCGCGAAAACTGGCCGGAATTCGACCGGCGTTATGGCGGCGGCGGATTCGGCTTGATGCGACTGGTGGGAATCTGCAACAGTTTCGCCGATATGGGGCGGTACGCTGAGGTGGAGGCATTCTTCCAAGAGAACCCGACTCCGGCGGCCGAGCGGAGCATACGGCAAGCGTTGGAGAGAATCCGGTTGAACGCGACCTGGGTGGAGAAGAACCGGGAGGAACTGGCCGGGTTCTTTGGATAAGATCTTCGGACAGGATCGGAGGTAATGCCATCCGGATTATGTAGGGCATCTCCCAGTTGGTCCTCTGTTGCCGGGTTACAGTCGCTGCGCCAAGCCGGCATAGCTGACGAAGTCTGGCGGGAGCGGCGTACAGCGAGTCCCAGTCCGTAAGCGCGGGCGCGTCCTCCGGCGGCAACGCGGTTTGCGAAGCCATATCGGATCCCCTGGAGAACAGGGCTGTTTGTGGTACGTCCTGAAGGCCGAAATCCGGTCAACCAGGTGTGTCCAGTCCCAACCGAAACGCGCCTAATATGACCCGTCCGGTTTGACAGAGACCCTGGGAATGGGTAGCCTTGGGGCAGTGATAATGTTGTTTCAAGGTTGCGATTTATGATGAAATATGAACGCATCAGTGCGCTGAAAACAGCTCTCGACCGACGTATTCTGGTGGTAGACGGGGCGATGGGCACCCAGATACAAGCACGGGGGCTGGGACCAGACGACTTCGGCGGCGCCGAGTACGAAGGGTGCAACGAGTACCTGGTGGTGACCCGACCGGATGTGATCAAGGACATTCACAAGGAATACCTGGAGGCAGGCGCGGACATCATCGAGACCAACACCTTCGGGGCGACATCGGTAGTCCTGGCGGAGTACGACCTTGCTTCCGAGGCGCGGCGTCTGAACCGGGAAGCCGCAGCCATAGCCAGGGAGGCAGCGGAGGAGGTTGCGGGGGACGGACAGCCCCGTTTCGTGGCAGGGTCGATGGGGCCAACGACAAAGACGATTTCGGTGACGGGAGGGGTGTCCTTCGACGAACTGGCGGAGGCGTTCCAGGAACAGGCGGCAGGACTGATGGAGGGCGGAGCGGACTTTCTGCTCATTGAAACCAGCCAGGACACGATCAACGTGAAGGCCGGGCTGGAAGGGGCAGACCGGGCATTCGCCGAGCTGGGCTGGTCGATTCCGGTGGCCGTCCAGGGAACCATCGAGCCGATGGGTACTCTCCTGGCAGGACAGGACGCGGAGGCTTTCTACACGTCGCTGGCGCACCGGGATTTGCTCTGGATCGGGTTCAACTGCGCCACGGGGCCGGACTTCATGACGGACCACATCCGCACCCTGGCCGGGATGTCGCGTTTTCCAATTGCCTGCGTTCCCAATGCCGGCCTGCCGGACGAGAACGGGAATTACAACCAGACGGCCGAGATGGTGAGCGCGACCATCGGACGCTTTGTCCAGCAGGGCTGGCTGAACGTGGTGGGAGGGTGCTGCGGTACCGGCCCGGGACACATCACGAGCCTGGCTGAGGCGGTGGCCGGCCTGGAGCCGCGACAACCGGCGGTGTCCAAAGAAACCCGGGTTTCCGGGATAGAAGCGCTGGTCGTCGACGAGGACACCCGTCCGGTGGTCGTCGGAGAACGGACCAACGTGCTGGGCAGCCGGCAGTTCCGGCGACTGATCGGCCGGGGGGGCTTCGAGGAGGCGTCGGAAGTCGGGCGGCGGCAGGTGAGGAATGGGGCCCATGTGCTGGACGTCTGTCTGCAGGACCCGGACCGGGACGAGTTGAGCGACGTAATCCAATTCCTGGACTTCGTGACCAAGAAGGTCAAGACGCCGATTATGATCGACTCCACGGACGCGGAGGTCATCGAGGAGTCGCTGAAGAGGCTGCAGGGGAAGTCGATAATCAACTCCATCAACTTGGAAGACGGCGAAGCGCGGTTCCAGGCTGTGGTCCCCCTGGCGCAGCGTTACGGGGCCGCGCTGGTGGTGGGGTGCATTGACGACGACAAGGAGCAGGCCCAGGCCATCACCAAGGAGCGGAAGCTGGAGGTGGCCCTGCGGTCGCACAAGCTGCTCACCGAGAAATACGGCGTCCCCGAGCAGGACATCATCTTCGATCCGCTGGTCTTTCCGGCGGGCACCGGCGACGAGAACTACGTAGGGTCGGCGGCGGAAACTATTGAAGGGGTGCGGCTGATCAAAGAGGCGCTGCCCCACACCAAGACGGTCCTAGGGATCTCAAACGTTTCCTTCGGGCTGCCCCCGGCGGGCCGGGAGGTCTTCAACTCGGTGTTCCTGTACCACTGCGTCCAGGCGGGGCTGGACATGGCGATAGTGAACTCGGAGCTGATGCAACGGTACGCTTCCATCCCCGACGAGGAGAAAAAGCTTTCCGAAGACCTCATCTGGAACCGGGGCGAGGACCCGGTGGCGGCCTTCGCCGGGTATTTCCGGGACAAGGCGCCCAAGGCCACCGCCGAGGAACGCCTGAGCCTGCCGCTGGACGAGCGGCTGGCCCTGGCGATTATCGAGGGAAGCAAAGAAGGGCTGGCGGATGACCTCGACGAGGCGTTGCAGGGCCGGGCTCCCCTGGAGATTATCAACGGCCCGTTGATGGCGGGGATGGATGAAGTGGGACGGCAGTTCAACGCAAACCAATTAATCGTGGCGGAAGTGCTGCAGTCGGCGGAGTCGATGAAGTTCGCGGTGGCCCACCTAGAACCCCACATGGACCGAACCGACACGGCCACCAAGGGCAAGGTGGTGCTGGCGACAGTGAAGGGAGACGTCCACGACATCGGCAAGAACCTGGTGGAGATCATCCTTTCCAACAATGGATACCACGTGGTGAACCTGGGGATCAAGGTGCCGCCCCAGGACCTGATCGACGCCTACCGGGAGCACCGGCCGGACATTATCGGGTTGTCCGGTCTCCTGGTGAAGTCGGCTCAGATGATGGTTGAGACCGCCCGGGACTTCCGGCAAGCCGGGGTGGATGCGCCCATCCTGGTGGGAGGCGCGGCATTGTCGAACCGCTTCACCAGGCTGAGGATCGGGCCGGAGTACGACGGGATGGTGGTCTATTCCCAGGACGCGATGACCGGCCTGGCGCTGGCCAACACCCTGCAGGACGCGGATGAACGGCAGCACTTGGCGGCGTCGGTGGAAGCGGAAACAGAAGAACTACTGAGCGCCGACCAGAACCGGCAGGCAGCAGCGGCTCCGGTGCAAGATGTTGCCCCGGCGAAGGTCAGGCATGACTTGGCGATTCCAACGCCGCCGGACCTGCGGCTGCATGTAATCACGGAGTATGACCTGGAGCGGATTTTCCCTTACATCAATCCGCAAATGCTGTATGTCAGGCATCTGGGGTACAAGGGGAGATTCGCGGAGGCGCTGGAAGCCGGGGATGCGTCAGCCGTGGAGTTGAGGGACGCGGTGCGGAGGGTGGAAGATGCGATGCTGTCTGATCCAACCATCAACGCTAACGCGGTGTTCAAGTTTTTCCCGTGCCAGTCGGACGGGCAGTGGCTGCTGGTCTACGCCCCGGACGGAAACACGGTCCTGGAGCGGTTCTACTTTGGCCGGCAGTCGCAGCGGGAGGGGTTGTGCCTCTCCGACTATGCGATGCCGGTGGAATCGGGCGTGATGGACTACGTTGGGATGTTCACGACGACCATCGGGCCGGGGGTGCGGGACCTTTCCGAGCGGTGGAAGGCGGAGGGGGAGTTCCTGAACTCACATATCCTGCAGGTGCTGGGCCTGGAAGGAGCGGAAGGGTTCGCGGAATTGCTGCACCAGCAGATGCGCCAGATGTGGGGGATTGGAGACCCTCCGGGGCTGTCCTACACGGACCTGTTCAGGACGCAGTATCAGGGCAGGCGGTATTCCTTCGGGTATCCGGCGTGCCCACGGCTGGAGGACCAGGAACAGCTTTTCCGGCTGCTGGACGTGACCGGGAACATCGGCGTGGAGCTGACGGAAGGCTTCATGATGGACCCGGAGGGATCGGTGTCGGCGCTGGTGTTCCACCACCCGGACGCGAAGTATTTCAACCTGGACGAGAATGATATTGAGCGGTTGGAGCGGGCGATAGCTTCTGGGTAGGAGTTGTCCCGCCCGACCTTTTCCTCGAAAGCATCCCCTGGCGGCGGCCCAGTTTTCTTCCTTGGGAGGTCCTATGGAACCCATCAACGTGATTGCGGAGCGGCTGGGAGTTGACGAGGAGCACCTGATTCCCTACGGGCGTTACAAGGCCAAGATTTCGCTGGACGCCATGAAAAAGCCGGCGGAACGGAGAGGGAAGTTGGTGGTGGTAACGGGGATCACTCCGACGCCGGCCGGGGAGGGGAAGACAACGACGGCGGTGGGGCTGACGCAGGGGTTGGGGAAGCTGGGAAAGAACGCCGTGGTGACGCTGCGGGAACCTTCGCTGGGGCCGATCTTCGGGATCAAGGGGGGCGGCACCGGCGGCGGCAGGGCGACGGTGGTCCCGGACGACGAGATTAACATTCACTTCACGGGCGACGCCCACGCGGTGGGGTCGGCCCACAACCTGCTGGCGGCACTGGTCGACAACGCCGTGTTCCGGAGCCCGGAGGGGGAGATGGACGCGACGGGCATCCGGTGGTCGCGGGTTACGGACGCTTCGGACCGGGCGTTGCGGGCGCTGGTGGCGGGCGTGGGAGGCACGAACAACAGCCCGCTGCGGGAAACGCGGTTCGATTTCATCGCGGCGTCGGAGATCATGGCGATCCTGGCGCTGTCCGCCAACCTGGAGGACCTGCGGGAACGGCTTTCGCGGGTGGTGGTGGGGTGGACGCGATCCGGTGCGCCCGTGACAGTGGGCAGCCTGGGGTTCGCGGGATCGCTGATGGCGCTCCTGCGGCACGCCATCATGCCGAACATGGTGCAGACGCAGGAGGGGCAGCCGTCGCTGATCCACGCGGGACCTTTCGGGAACATAGCCCACGGGTGCAACTCGATCATCGCGGACCGGATGGCGTTGGGTTACGCAGACTACGTGGTAACGGAGGCCGGGTTCGGGTCGGACCTGGGGTTCGAAAAGTTCATGCACATCAAGGCACGGCAAAGCGGCTTGATCCCGAACGCGGTGGTGCTGGTGGCTTCCGTGCGGGCGCTGAAGTGGCACGGAGGCACGCTGCGGAGGAACCTGGACAAACCGGATGTGGAGGCGGTGGCGGTGGGAGGCCCCAACCTGGAGCACCACATCAGCATCGTCAAGAGCTTCAACCTGCCGGTGGTGGTGGCGATCAACAGGTTCCACACGGACAGTCCCGAAGAATTGGCGGCGGTGAAAGAAATTGCGCTGAAGGCAGGGGCGGATTCGGCGGCCGAGTGCGACGGTTTCGCCCAAGGGGGCGACGGAGCGACAGAACTGGGAGAACGCGTGATGGAGGCGGTGGGCGATGCCCCGGAGGTCACTTACGCGTATCCGATGGAGGCGTCGGCGGAGGATAAGGCCCTGGCGCTGGCGAAGACGGTATACAACGCGGAGAGGGTGAGCTGGACTCCGGCGGCACGGCGGCAGCTTCGGAATTTCGAGGCGCAGGGATGGGGACAACTGCCGATCTGCATGGCCAAGACCCACTTGTCGATTTCGCATAACCCGTCGCTGAAGGGACGGCCTTCGGGGTACACCTTCCCCATCGTGGATATCCGGGCATCGGTGGGAGCCGGATTCCTCTACGCGCTGGCGGGGCCAATCGAGACGCTGCCGGGGCTGCCGACACGGCCGAGAGCGCTGGATATGGACGTGACACCGGCGGGAGAGATTATCGGGTTGAGCTAGGGGGTTCCGGCCTTTGTAGGGCAACCGAAGGGGCGGATGATTCGTAGGAATGTTCAGCCCTGGTGGTTATGGAGGCGGTGCTTTGGGAAACGTGGGCCGATATGTATCCAGAGGGAAAGGGGCGGGATGAAGCTGGGTGAAGTCCTGCGAAGGAAGTTTCCGATCCGACGTTCCCCGGTGGAGCGAGGGAAAGTCAAGACGGCTTATCCAGGGTTGTCTCGGCGGGACTGGCTGGCTCTGCAGGTGAGATGGGACCATTGAGGGCCGAAGCCGTGACCCCTCCGGGGGAGGGGCCGGGATGAAATGGTCAAGGCTCGCCGGGCGGCTAGCCTTTTTCGTTGGGCAGATGTTGGGTTGAGAAGGGACGGGTCCCAGGTCCCGGTACAGGCGGCGGTCCGGGGCGACGATCTCCGGGGAAGGGGTCAGCTATGGCAGCCGCGGGCGGTTATGTCCCAGACCTCTTCTACCTTGCCGTTGCGGAGGCCGATGAAGCGGTCCCAGCGGGACACCATGGCATCCTGCTGGCCTGGAATGAGGGACACCTGGTCTCCAACTCGAAGGGATGTCTCCGGCGTCACTCGGAAGACGGCGTGGTCGAGGTCGAGGCGCTCACAGACAACGCCGGGACGATCGGCGACGGCGGGGACGCCCTTCATGGCTCCGACGGCTCGGATACCGGCGTCACCGACAGCAACGCCTTCCCGGGGAGTGCTGATGATGGTCGAGAGGACGCGGCCGGCGAAGTGGAAATCCTCCATGTAGGAATAGGCGGTCTCCATGAGGAGGTAGGTGCCGCCCTGGATTTCGGTGACGCCGGGGATTTCTCCGGCGATGTCGTAGCTCCAGGTCTCGCCGGTAGAGACAATCTCGACGGGAAGTCCGGCGGATTCCAGGGCATCCTTGAAGTCGATGACACCCTGGATGATGCGGCGGCCTTCGATGGCGCGTTCTTCCCGGTCGGAGGACGGCTGGGCCATCATCTGGTGGCTCATTATGCCGCGGAAGGCCAGGCCGGGGAGTTCTCCGATTCGGCGGGCCAGAGTCACTCCCTGGACGGGTTCTTGGACCCCGCAACGGAGGAGGCCGGTTTCCTGCTCGATGAGGACTCCCAGCTCAACTCCCTGGGAGACGGCGGCGCGGGAGAGATCGGAGGCGTTGCCCTCGGACTCGCAGGCGACGATGACCTCGGCCTGCCGGGCCAAGGCGCAGAGACGTTCAATCTTGGAAGGCGCCACGATCTCGCTGGTGACGAGGACGCTGGGAATTCCGCTATGGACCATGACCTCGGCTTCGGAGACCTTGGCGGCGCAGACTCCTCCGACGGTCCCGCCGCGGCGGATCTGACGGGTGGCGATGGCCGGAGTCTTGTGGTTCTTGCTGTGGCCACGCAGCTTGCTGGAGCGGTCCCGGTAGTAATCGGCCATGACGTCCATGTTGTGGTCGAGGGCGTCGAGGTCAAGGACGAGGCAGGGGGTGTCCAAGTCTTCCATGGGGGTTCCGACGGCGGGGCGATAGCTTTGGTCCATGATGAGTCAGCTCCTGACAGTCATAACTGCGGCGGAAAAACGGAGTGAAGCACAGGCCTAGTCAAACCTGCCACGGGAGGCGATGGGCCAGAATCCCTCAAGGCGACCGTTGCGGACAGCGCGGAAATAGTCGTACTGGTTGACGCAGAGGGAGAGGTTGTAGGGAGTCAACCAGATTTTGTCGTTGGGATGTAGGCGGGCGGTGGCCGGGCCTACGAGGTCCAAGATACCATGCTCGGCGCTGAAGCGTGCGGCGACGGCCCCGGGGATGCCCTCGGCAAAGGCAACGCCCAAATCGGGTCCGGTGGCCTTGTGCCCGGCGTCGACGACGGCGCGGTGGGGCACGGGGTGGCTCAGGACGGAAGCCAGGATGCGGGCGGCCCGGGAAAGTTCGCGGCGCCGGAGACAGTACTGATGGTCTCCCAGGGGGTAGACACTGGCCTGGACTTCGGTGATGCCCCCGATGGCAGAGGCCTGGATGTAGTCGCGGGAGGCGGCGATGCTGATGCCGGGAACGGGGGTGCTGGTCTGCTCCAACCAGCGGGCTGTCTCCAGGACGGGTTGGACTAGGTCGCCGATATCAGGAGCGCTGAGGTCGGAATCCGAGGGAGGGCTAGTGGGCTCGGAGATTGTCAAACCACGGAATTCGACGTTATCTGCGGCAACGACGGCCCGGGCGAGGTCGACGGCATCGGAGCCGGGGGATACGCCGCAACGGGCCTGTCCCACGTCAAGCTCCACCCAAACGCCCAGGGTTACCCCGGCCTCGGCGGCCAGGGAGGACAGGAGGGCCAGGTTGTCGGAGTTGTCGACGGCGACGGCAATGGCGGCAGAATGGGCCAGAGCACAGAGGCGGCGGATCTTGGGACGGGTGACAACCTGATTGGCCACGAAAACGTCGGTGAATCCGGCCTGGCAGAAGACCTCCGCTTCCCCAACGGTGGAGACGGTAATGCCCCGAGCGTTGCGGGCCGCGACCTGGGCGCGGGCGATGTTGGGGCAGCCGTGGCAGGAAACGTGGGGACGCAGGACGGCGCTGGAGTCGTCGAAGACGGAGTGAACGACCTGGATGTTCTGCTCCATCAGGTCAAGGTCGACGACGAGAGCGGGGGTGTCCAACTCCAATGCAGGAGTGCCGAGAGGTTGAAATATGGGCCGTTCCATCGCTTGAGGTCCGCCTTTACTGCAAGGGTATGCGGGCACGGGCCGGTCGGGGCTCGCGTTGCAAGAATACTACATCGGGCGGGGGATACGCCAAGTTGACAGAGGGTATTGAGAAACTAGAATGGGAGCCAAAGCCGGAGGCAACAAAAAGGGGGACGGTTATGATCACCAAATTTGACAGCCTGTTTGCGGGCCACGTCGACATGGAGAACGTTGGCTACGAAGGAACTCCGGTCAACGACCGTTCATTCTCGGACGAATACCTGGCGACGTGTTTCGACAAGACGGTGGCCATCGCGCAGGTGATGGACCGCAACGGGTACGACACCTTCTGGATGGCGGAGCACCATTTCCAGCCGGAAGGATACGAGTGCATCCCGAATATCCTGCTGCTGAGCATTCACATGGCGCACCTGACGGAGCGGATTAACTTCGGGTGCGGGTTCAACATTGCTCCGATGTGGCACCCGCTGCGGCTGGCGGAGGACTTCGCGACGGCGGACATCCTGACCAAGGGAAGGGTGATATTCGGCGTTGGCCGGGGGTACCACACTCGCGAGGTGGAGACCTTCGGGTCGCCGCTGCTGGACCAACCGACGAACCGGGACCTGTTCGAGGAACAGGTCGAACTGATCCTAAAGTCGTTCAACGAAAGGTCCTTCTCGCACCAGGGCAAGCATTACACGGTGCCGCCCCGGGTGCCGTACCGGGGTTATGAACTGGAGGAGATTACGCTGGTCCCCCGGCCGTTGACGCTGCCGGTGGAGACCTGGCAGCCGATCCAGGGGGCGACGCCGAGAGCGCTGGACTTCATGGCCAAGCACGGCATCAAGGGGATAATCGGCGGAGGCGTGGCGGAAGGTGGGGCTATTGAAGACGTTATCATGGCCTACAACGAGGCGGAGCACCGGGCGGGCCGGGATACCCTTCCGGGGGAGAACCTCAGTATCGGGTATCACTTCATGCTGGCGGACACGCAGGAACAGGCAATCCAGGAAGCCGGGAAGTACTACGAGGAGAACCTGAAGATGTTCGGCCCGCTGCGGCTGGTGCGGAGCCTTTCCGACGAGCAGATAGAAGCGATGGGAGACCCGAAGCGGGCGCCGACCGCCGGGTTGCCGACCATCGAGCGGGCAGCGGAACGGGGCGGGTTCCTGTGCGGACCGCCAGAGGTGATCATCGAGAAACTCAAGGAGCTGGAGGCCCAGTATCCCGGGCTGGACCGGGTGAGCGTGGGGCAACCGGTGGGCACTCCCCAGAGCGTCATCCTGGAGCAGCTGGAGTGGTTCGCCAAGGAGGTGATGCCGGAGTTTGCAACGGCAGAGGCGGCGGTGCCGGCGGACAACTAGGGGAGTCCGGCCGGGTTCCGGTCCCCGGATCTCTTTCCCTGATATGACTGGGAACGCGCTTCTGCAGTCCCTGGCGATTACGGGGCTGCTGGTCTTTGCCATTGCGGGGGGCACGGCCGGGCTGGCCTGCGGAAGCCCGTCGAGCACTCCTGCCGCAGACCGCCCGTCCCTGGCGCCCGACCGGGGAACGTCTGAGGGCAAGGCGGCGGCAACCGGGACTCTTCCAACCCGATCCCTGCTCGAACAAGGGGGCGAGCGTCCCGCAACGGTCCCGCCGGTGAATGGGACAGGCGGATCAGCGGCGGATAGCGGACCGACGGCCAAACCCACTCCATTGAGCGCGATGGCTCGGCCGGTTCCGGCAGCGACGCCGAGCGCCACCACCGTCCCGGAAGAACCCACCGCAACACCGGAGCCGTTTCCCGCTCCGGTAACTTCGGAGCCAATACCGCCAACGCCGGAGATTGTGACGCCTCCGGGCGTTTACACTGCGCCGGAGTTCCGGGGAATCGTGCAGTGGATCAACAGCGATCCGCTCACGATGGAGGAACTGCGGGGCAATGTGGTGCTGATCGACTTCTGGACGTATTCCTGCATCAACTGCCAGCGGACGCTGCCCTACATCCGGGACTGGCACGACAAGTACGGGGAGATGGGGCTGGTAGTGGTGGGAGTTCACGCCCCGGAGTTCCAGTTTGAGCACAAAGAAGAGAATGTCCGGCAGGCGGTGGCGGACCAGGACGTGACTTGGGCGGTGGCGATGGACAATGGATTCCAGACGTGGCGAGCGTACCAGAACCGCTGGTGGCCGCACAAATTCCTGATAGACCAGCAGGGAACCATCCGGTTCCACCACATCGGGGAAGGGGCATACCGGGAGACGGAGCTGCACATCCGCAACCTGCTGGTGGAAGCCGGGGTGGATGTTTCCGGGATTGTGGTCGGCGGGGTTACGGGAAGCTAGGGTTTCGGCATCGCCAGGTCAGGGCACTTCGACCCTTTTCATGACAGGCGGGTTGTAGGGGCGGGCCGGGCAGTAGGCTGACCGGGAGCGTCCCGGGTCCCCGGCGACGAGGACAAGGAAATTTCGGGGGTCGCGGACGACGGGGACGGTTATCCCGGGTTCATCAACGTTGAGCCAACTGGGCCAGTAGTAGGGGTTGCCGGCTTCCTGGGTGCGCCCGTAGCGGAGCTGCTTGTAACGCTGGACCCTTTCCACCGGAACGCGGGCGCGCTCGTAGAGATAGAACTTCACTTCATCCTTGGTCCAACCCTCCTGGTGGAGGGTGTGGGCGATGAGGGGGCTGATGACGACGACGGCGTGGCCCCCGTGGATGATATTGTGGTTGAGGTTGGACATGGAGTCGGCGAGGATCCAGAGGGGGAACTCCATGCTGCCGGAGCCGCCGGGGTTGTTGCCGCGAGGGGCGTCGGCGGCGTAGACCATGACGCAACTGTCTTCGGGGGCGAAGCCGAACTCGGTGTGCACGGGCGCCCAGGGAGTGTCCACGTCGACGCCGACGCAGTAGGAGTACTTGGCGGGGGAGCCGAGGGTGGACTTGTCCCCGGAGTCGGGGTAGGCACCGCCGAGGTTAATCATGATGAGGCGGAGGGTGCGTCCGATGGTGGCGTTGGCCCGGTAGCCAGGTCCGAAGAGGCTGGCGCCGTGGTTAACCCCGATTTGCTGGACGACGGGGCCGCTGATGATGACCATGGGGGCGGCGGGGTCGCTGGTAGCCTGGAGGCCGTGGAGGTCGAAGCGCTCATCCAACAGGGCCTCGACGGCGGTGACTATGACGCCCATGTACTCGGGCTTGCAGCCGGCCATAACGGCGTTGACGGCGACGGCCTCGATGGTGGCGACGCCGTAACGGGGCGGGACGACGCCAATGACATCGAGGGCGCTGCGTCCGCTGGCCTCGATCATTCGCTGTACCGCATCCTCGGTGGGCGGGACGATGGGGAAGCCGTCGGTCCAGCCGTTCTCATAATACTGCTCGATGGTGTCAATGGCGCCCTGGACCGAGTCGAGTCCGGTAAGGCGTGCAGCGGCGTTGCCGGTGACCATGCTTCCTCCGTGATACGAACCTATCCGGGTTCCCCGGGTTTATCCCAGGACGGCCTGAACGATCTCGGCGGCGGCCTCGCGGGCCTTGGCCTGGGCGGTCTCGGGGTCGCCGAGAGGATGGCTGACTACGACGAGGGGCAGGTCTTCCAGCTTCAGCGACGCCTTGATGGAGTTGGCAAGGCGGACGAATCCGGCGGTGGCGACAACGACGGCAGGCTTGCCGGTCTCCTCGAAGCGAATCCCGTCGAGCATACTGCCCGACGTGCAGGACCCTCAAAGGCAGACACCGGCCACCATGAAATCGGCGGCGTCGGACATACCCTTGATGGTGTCCGGGTCGGCGGGTTTGGTGGAGGTGAACTTGGTCTCGAGGATGACCTTGCCGACGCCGTATTCCTCCTGAAGGACCTGGGCGAGGCCCTGGAAGAAGAAGTTGGAGGTGTCGTTGCCGTTATCCAGGAGGGCGGCCACGGAGCCGCGGACGGTTGAGAGGCGGCCGGACATGTGCCGCTCCTCGGTGTAGACGTGGCCGGTGGGGTCGAGATAGGTGACGCGCCTGACGGCGGGTTCTACGGCGGTAAGGGTCATGGGATGCCTCCGGGGGCGGCGGGCCGCCAAATTCAGGTGGAACTTTCGGGAATTATACCCAAGGGGTCAAACCTCCGAGGACTCCGTATGAAGGTTCCAGAAAATTCGACACTTGTGCCATTTGGGGCATAATGCCGCTTTTTGAGCGTGAAATGCCCAAAAGGGCGGGTCATTTGGTCTCGTCAGTGGAGCATTGGTGTGCCATTTTTGTGCCAAATTGTGTCATTTTGTGTCAAAGTGTCGCAATTTTGGGCCGATGGCCGAGAGCCGTCCCGTCCATGAAGGTCTGGGAAGGCCCGAATTGCACTGGACTGCAAGGGACATGGACGTATTCCCGGGTGGCCGCAGCCCGCCGTCCGACTGGTTACGCCTGGAGGGTAAGAGGCTGGGAGATTCATACAACGATGGTAACTGATGCCGGGCGGGTTAGGAAAGGGGCCAAGTGTCAGTAAGCGGACCGGCCGGGGGCGGGACGGCTGCGGCGATGGGCTTCCAGGGCGACCTCCCGACGGACAGGCCGGGAGACGATGAGGTCGGGCCCGGAATTTCGGGACGGAGAGCCTTGACGGAGGGCGCAGTCCTATTTGGGCGGGTGGTTCTGGAGCCAATGGGCGGCGATCTGGTCGCGGCGGGCGAACCAGACGCCGTCGAAGCCGGATGCGTATTCGAGGAAGCGGGCGACGGCCCGGGAACGGGCCGGGGTGCCGGTGATGCGGCAGTGGAGGCCAACGGACATCATCCTGGGGCGGGCAGCGCCCTCTTCATAGAGGCAATCGAAGCTTTCCTTGAGATATTCGTAGAAGTCTCCGATGCTGACAAGCCCGCCGCGCCAGAAGCGGGCGTCGTTGTTTTCGAAGCTGTAAGGGATGACGAGCCAGGGACGGTCATTGACGGCGACGTAGTAGGGAAGGTCGTCGTTGAGGGCGATGCTGTCGTAGACGAACCCGCCCTCCTCGGCGACGAGCCGGCGGGTGTTGACGCTGGGGCCGTAGCGGGTGAACCACCCGGTAGGGACGGACGCCGGTGGTCCGTTCCAGTGATTCTACGGTCCTGCGGATGGACTCCCGCTCGTAGTCCTCATGGGCAGAGTGGTATTCCTCCCAGCGGTAGCCGTGGCCGCAGACCTCGTGCCCGCGGAAGACGATGGCGCGGGCGACTTCCGGATTGCGTTCGAGGGCGAGGGCGCAGCAGTAGAAGGTGGACTTGACGTTGTGGCGGTCGAACAGGTCCAAGAGACGCCAAACTCCGACGCGGCTGCCGTACTCGAAAAAGGACTCGTTGAAGAGGTCGCGGTCTCCTGGGGGGACTGGAGACGGGACCTCGTTATTTGTCTCGTGGAAATCGTCGCCGTCGAGAAGAGATCGTTCGGAACCCTCTTCGTAGTTGACGACAATGGAGACGGCAATGCGGGCCCCGTTGGGCCAATGAACGACAGGGGGATGCTGACCGTATCCGATGAGGTCTCGTTGCATAGCTGAGCCTCCCAGAGCCTGGAATATAATCGGAAATTCAGTCGAGGAAGGGGAAGCGGCTGGCGTCACGTCTTTCCACGGCTTCCTCGATTTCGCACTCCGCGGCGGTGTCCTCTCCAGTGCCGCCCTTGCACTCGTCGACTCCGTCGCCGCCGTCCAAGAGGTCGTTGCCGGAATAGCCATAGATGGTGTCGTTTCCACCGAGGCCGGCCATGAAGTCCGAGGCCCCGAAGCCGAGGATTCCGTCGTCGCCATCGTCGCCGATGATGATGTCGGACCCCACACCGCCAAGGAGGACGTCGCGGCCAGTCAGGCGGGGTCTCTGATGGTCTTCAAGGAGGAGATCGCCGCCGATGATTATGTCATCCCCATCGCTGCCGGAGAGGAAGTCGCGGCCGTCGTGGCCGACAAGCTCGTCATTGCCGTCGTCGGCGAGGACGGTGTCCGCGCCGGGGCCGCCGTGGATGAAGTCGTCGCCGGAGCGGCCGCGCATGAAGTCCTTGCCTTCTCCGCCGAACATGATGTCGTCCCCGGAACCGCCACAGACCAGGTCATCGCCGCCCATGCCGTGGAGGGTGTCGTCGCCGCCACGGCCGTGGATGACGTCTCGGCCGTCGGTGCCTTCGAGGATGTCATCGCCGGGGCCGCCGACGATGGTGGCCATGTACCCCAGGCACCAGAAGGAGTCCTCGCTGGGGTCCCATAGATACTGTCCGGGAGGAATGGGTATCCCCGAGGCCGTGGCGGAGGGCAGGTTTTCGACGTTGAGGGCATGGGTGCGGGGAATGGCGCAAGCTGCGACCAGAGCGAGGGCCACGGCGGCACCCAAGAAGAACAGCGTGTATTTGGATGGTTTCGCTACCATGTTCCAGCACTGTAAGCGACGCCCAGAATAGGGCAGAGGTTGTCTGCGGACGTATTCTACACCCGAAGCGGCAGCGGTGGGCGGGGGGATTTACCGGCGATTGAGCGGGGTGGACGGTAACAAGGGGACGGAATAACGGGAAATAGAATGGACAGGAACCAGGGTTGTTGGATGCGAATGAGCGGCTGAGGCACTGTGCAACCCTCCTGCGCCGGAGGGGTCTGGCCGGCATTGGTGATTTGACGGCGACGATTTGACGGGCTATGGGCGGCAACCTATCATGGCCCGGACCGGGATTATCCATTGAGGGCATACTGAGGGCAGGCCATGACCACGACCGCGCTTCCCCAAAAACCCGCCGAGGTCCGACACCTGATCCGCACCGGCGCATGGCGGGGGGTGACTTCGGGAGTTGCGCCCGGGCACGTGCAGGCCAACCTGGCGATTCTTCCCAAGGACCTGGCATTCGATTTCCTGCTGTTCTGCCAACGAAACCCGAAGCCATGCCCTCTCCTGGAAGTCATAGAAGCCGGCAGGGTGGAGCCGGAGTTGACCGCTCCCGGAGCGGATATCCGCACCGACGTTCCCGGGTACCGCATCTACGAGAAGGGACAATTCTTGGCGGAAGTCCCGTCGCTGGCGGACCACTGGACCGACGAGCTGGTGTCGTTCCTGCTGGGGTGCAGCTTCTCATTCGAGCAGGCTATGGCGGAGGCCGGGATTGAGCTGCGGCACCAGACGATGGGATGCAACGTGCCCATGTACATCACCAACATTCCCACCACGCCGGCCGGGGTGTTTTCCGGCCCGATGGTGGTCAGCATGAGGCCGATACCCCTGGACCAGATCGTGCGGGCGGTGCAGGTGACATCCAGATTCCCCGCCACCCACGGCGCCCCGGTGCACATAGGGAGCCCGGAGGCCATCGGAATATCGGACATTGACCGTCCTGATTTCGGAGATGGGGTGGAAGTCCGGCCGGGCGAAGAGCCGGTGTTCTGGGCCTGCGGCGTGACACCCCAAGCCGTTGCTTTGAACTCCAAACCGCCATTGATGATAACCCACGCGCCGGGTCACATGTTCATCACCGACCAGCGGGACGCCGACGTGGCGGTGCTCTAGGCGGCCATGGCCGAGACCATCGAAGACATCATCCTGGACCAGGACCAGCGGGGAGTTTCCCATTTGCGCGGACATGTTCCGACGGACTTCTGCGCCCAGGCGGCCCAGTACATCCTCGACCACCCGGGGCCGGCCATCATCGCTACCGGGTTCTACATCCTGTCGGCAGGGAAAGCATGAGACGGACGGGCCGCCGGGGGCCATCGCCATCGGGAACGCCCTGAAGACGCTGGGTCGGCAAGTGACTTATGTAACCGACCGCCATTCCGCTCCGTCGATGAGGGAATGGCTGGAAACCGGGCCGAGGTAATCGAGTTTCCCATTGCCGACGTGGAGACCAGCAAGCGCGAGACGGCGGCGTGGCTGGAGCGGATTCGACCCGGGCTGGTGATTTCCATTGAGCGGTGCGGACGGACCAGTTCGGACACCTACCTGAACATGCGGTACCGGGACATCACCGAGCATACCGCCCGGCTGGACTACTTCTTCGAGGCGGGGATCCCATCGGTGGGCATCGGGGACGGCGGGAACGAGATAGGGATGGGCAACCTGGCGGAGGTTATTCCGACCGTAGCGACCCTGCCTCCCGACCCGGCGGTGACTCGGGTGGACCGGCTGATCCTGGCCAGCGTCTCCAACTGGGGCGGATACGGCCTGGTGGCGGCGCTGTCCCGGCTGGTCGGAAGGAACCTGCTTCCGTCGATTGAGGAGGACCGGCGGCTGATAACCCACCTGGTTGACCGGGGAGCGGTGGACGGGACCAGCGGGGAGAGCAAATACTACGTGGACAACTTCAGCCTGGACGAGAACGCGGCGGTGCTGGAACGGCTGCACCGGGTGATTGAAAGCCCGGCAGCGTAACCACACCCCGAGAACAGGAAACGGCCATGAATGGACAAATTGACCAGAAAACACTCCACGCCCTGGTGGACCGACTCCCGGAATGTGAGTGGGCCGCAGTCCACCAAGCCTTGCTGGAACGTCTAGCGGAACACGATCCGTTGCTGCGGGCGCTCCTCAACGCACCAGAGGACGACGAACCCCTGTCGGAGGAGGACCGGGCCGCAATTGACGAAGCCATGGAGTCCATTGCAAGAGGGGAACCAACGATTCCCCACGAGGAATTGATGCGAGAACTCGGCCTGTGACCTGGGAGATCGAGTGGGAAGCCGCAGCAGCCAGAGATTTGCGGAGATTGGAGCGGTCGACAGTCCACCGAATCCTCAGTGGACTGTCCGCATTCGCCACCACGCGGCGCGGGGACGTAAGGAAGCTACAAGGGCGGGAATCGCAGTGGCGGCTAAGGATCGGAGATTGGCGGGTTGTAATGACCTTCGACGAATCCCGCGGAGTTCTCACGGTTCTTCGAGTATCCCACCGCCGGGAAGCGTACCGGTGACGGATTACTGACCCTCCCGGACAAGGGCGGCGAAATTACACGCTGAGGGTCTTTTCCTCGACGGCCAGCAAGCGGCGAAGCTCGAACATTTCGTCCCGGAGGGCCGCGGCCTTCTCGAACTCCAGGTTGCGGGCGGCTTCCTTCATCTGGAAGTCCAGGTCCTTGACGACGCGGAACATGTCATCGCGGGACATCTCCTGGCGGGCAACCTGGTAGCCGGCCTTCTGCTCGGCCACCATCTTGATGCTATCGGTTATGTCGTGGACCGCTTTCTGGATGCTCTGGGGCTCGATCCCGTTGCGCTGGTTGAAGGCGTGCTGGATTTCCCGCCGCCGGGACGTCTCGTCCAGGGCAAGCTTCATGGAGTCCGTGATCCGATCGGCGTACATGATGACGTGACCGTCGGAATGGCGCGCCGCGCGGCCGATGGTCTGGATCAGGGAAGTCGTGGACCGGAGATAACCCTCCTTGTCGGCGTCCAGGATGGCCACGAGGCTCACCTCGGGGAGGTCCAGCCCTTCCCGCAAGAGGTTTATTCCAACTATCACGTCGTAGACGCCGAGGCGCAGATCGCGGAGGATTTCGATCCGGTTGAGGGTTTCAATGTCGGAGTGAAGGTAGTGGTTGCGAATACCCATTTCCGACAGATAGTCCGCCAGCTCCTCGGACATCCGCTTGGTCAGGGTGGTCACGAGACAACGCTGGCCCACGTCCACCCGCTGCTTGATGTTCTGGAGGAGATCGTCGATCTGGCCGGCGGTGGGCTTGACCTCGATGGTGGGGTCCAGCAGCCCGGTGGGACGGATGACCTGCTCCACCACCGCCGCGCTGTGCTCCATCTCGTAGGGGCCGGGAGTGGCGGAAACGAAGACTACCTGGTTGGTCCGCTGCTCGAACTCTCCGAAGTTCAGGGGCCGGTTGTCCACGGCGGAGGGGAGCCGGAAACCGTAGTCCACCAAAGTGTTCTTGCGGGACACGTCGCCGTGGTACATTCCGCGGACCTGGGGCAGGGTCATGTGGGACTCGTCGATGAACATGAGGAAGTCTTCGGGGAAATAGTCGAGCAGGGTCCACGGGGTGGAACCGCATGTGACGGCGAATCTGCCGTCCCGGTGCTGGTGGCGGCGGGCGAGGTGGCAGGAATAGTTCTCGACGCCGTGGCAGAACCCGGCTTCCCGCAGCATCTCCAGGTCGTAGTTGGTGCGGGACTCAAGCCGGGCGGCCTCCAGGATCTTGTCCTGGGCCCGCAAGTCGCGCAGCCGCTCTTCCAGTTCAACCTCGATGTCCTTGACGGCCAACCCCAGGCGTTCCTGGGTGGTGACGAAGTGCTTGGCGGGGTAGATGGCGGTCTCCTGCTTCTGGGACAGCAGCTCGCCGGTGAGGGGGTCGATCTCGACGATTTTCTCTACCTCGTCGCCGAAGAACTGGATGCGGACGGCCAGCTCCTCGTAGGCGGGCACGATCTCCAGGGTGTCGCCGCGGACCCGGAACCGTCCCCGGGCCA
The DNA here is from genome assembly GCA_965203675.1 of Dehalococcoidia bacterium. Classification (GTDB taxonomy): domain Bacteria; phylum Chloroflexota; class Dehalococcoidia; order Lucifugimonadales; family UBA3495; genus CATOSK01. The sequence continues at coordinate 1,469,407 of CBDBDE010000002.1, forward strand.
GGTCGTAGTCGTTGCGCTCGTACTGCATGTCGATGAGCTGGCGGAGGAGGCGGCTGCGGTCGCGGATCTCGCCGACTTCCACCTTGGCAACCAGGTTGAAATAGTCCGACGGGTCTCCCAGGCCGTAGATGCAGGAAACGGAGGCCACGATGAGGACGTCGCGGCGGGTCAGCAGGGACGTGGTGGCGGCCAGACGGAGCTTGTCAAGCTCCTCGTTGACGCTGGCGTCCTTCTCGACGTAGGTGTCGGACTGGGGGACGTAGGCTTCCGGCTGGTAGTAGTCGTAGTAGGAGACGAAGTATTCGACGGCGTTGTTGGGGAAGAACTCCTTGAACTCGGAAGCGAGCTGGGCGGCCAGGGTCTTGTTGTGGGCCAGCACCAGGGTAGGGCGCTGCACTTCCTGGACGATGTTGGCCATGGTGAAGGTCTTGCCGCTGCCGGTGACGCCCATAAGGGTCTGGTGGGCAACGCCTTCCCGCACTCCATCCACCAGCTTCTGGACGGCCAGGGGCTGGTCGCCGGTCATGTGGAAATCGGATACCAGTTGGAAGTCAGGCATGGGCTATTCTCCCAAGCGTGTTGGTCATTGCACTATGTCTGCCAATGTCGAAGATGTCAGCCAGGCGGGTTTACGCCGCCAGCATCCATCTTACCATTCACTCGGGAAGGCCAAACCTTCGGCGGACTTCCTTCGCGTCCACCAACCGGCCCGCATCAGCGTCCGTGATTCCAGCCTCAATTGCTTTTCGGACGTAAACCTCGTACATCAGGTCGTCCCAGGTGGCGTCATCCGGCAGGGAATCCACCAGGATATGCGCTTGCTGCTTGATGTCAGTCGTCGCCATTCCGAAACTCCCAGTGTTGGTGCAACAGGGACAGGATAGCGGTTCCCCTACCCACCCGCCAACTGCATCAGGGCGAGCCGGATACGTTCTTCGACGGTGGCGTCGGAAGGCGCTTCCAAGCCGTTGATGGCCCTTCTGGCCTCGGTGGCGGAGTAGCCGAGGGCCATGAGGGCTTCGGCCACCTCGCCGGCGGAACCGTTGGCGACAGGGGAAGCGCCGGTTTCCGTGGTGACGACCATCCCCTTGAGCTCAAGGACCAGCCTTCCGGCGGTGCGGCGTCCGATGCCTGGAGCGGCGCTGAGAGCGGCTACGTCGCCGGCCTCGATGGCCTGCTGAACTCCGGAGACTCCCAGGGTTCCCAGCAGTCCCAGGGAGTGGCGGGGGCCGATTCCGGTAACGGTCATCAGAAGCAGGAAGGCATCGCGGTCAGCTTCGGTAGCGAACCCGTAGAGGACGGGCTGGTCTTCCCGGATACGCAGGTGGGTGAACAGTTGCACCGGGCTGCCCTGGGCGCCCAGGGACGGCGGCACCGAGGACGGCACGAACACCTGCAGGGTCACTCCGCCCACCTGAACATGGACGCAATCCGGGCCAACGCCCTGCAGGACGCCGCTCACCCCGGTTATCAAGAGGTCAACGCTCCTGGCCGGGGGGGATTATCCGATCAAGGGCCGTCACGGCCTGCTGGCTGATGAGGTGGCACAATCCAACGCAGAGGGCGTCGGCGGCGTCGGAGGACGGGACTTCATGGAGGCCAAGAGTGGAGGCGGCGGTCTGCTGCATTTGCTCCTTGGTTGCCCCGCCATAGTCGGTCACAGCCAGTTTGATCTGGGCAGGACTGTAACGGAACACCGGCACGTTCTGGCTGGCCGCTCCGATGAAAACCAAGGCCTGAGCCTGCCCGATGGCGATGGCCGGCCCGATAAACTGACGTTCCCCCCGGCCCACGAAGGGCTCTTCCACGGCGACGGCGTCGGGATGGAAGATGTTGATCATGTTCAGGATGTGGGTGTGCAACTGGTACAGGCGCTCTTCCAGGGGCATCGACCGGGGCAGACGCAGGACGCCGTAGTCGTCGGCATCGGCCGGGGGGCCCGAGTCGACCACCCCGTATCCCATGGCAACGGTGCCGGGGTCGATGGCAAGGACGCGCATCTAGGCTGCCGCCTGGTACTGTTCCAACACCTCCGGCGGGAAGTCGGCGTTGGTGTAGGCCTTCTGGATGTCCGCCAGTTCCTCCAGGCTGTCCAGCAGGCGGAGGGTCTGCTCGGAAGCCTTCTCGTCCAGGGCGATGGTGGCTTTGGGAACGAGGGAAATATCACAGGAGGCCAACTCGGCGGATTCCGCCTCCAGGGCCTTTTGAACCGACTGGAGGTTTTCCGGAGCGGTGTAGATTTCCAGGAGGCCGTCCTCGTACTTGACGTCATCGGACTCGGCGTCAATGGCGACCAGGCTTAGCTCGTCAGCCCGGTCCGGGTCGTCGATTTCCAGGGTTATGACGCCCTTGGTCTCGAAGTTCCAAGACACGCAGCCAGCTTCACCGAGGTTGCCGCCGCCCCGGTTGAAGGCTGACCGGACCTCGGAGGCGGTGCGGTTGCGGTTGGTGGTCAATGCCTGGAGCAGAATCGCGCCGCCGCCAGGACCATATCCCTCATAGGTGACTTCCGAGAACTCCTCCACTCCCTCGCCTTGACCGGAAGCCCGGCGGATGGCACGGGTAATGCTGTCCAGCGGCATGTTGTTGGACTTGGCCTTGTCCACCGCAAGGCGGAGCCGGAAGTTCATTTCCGGGTCGCTGCCCCCGCCATCACGGACGGCCAGGACGATGTCGCGGGCAAGCTTGGTGAAAAGCGCGCCCCGCTTGGCGTCGTTCGCGCCTTTCTGCCGCTTAATGGTGGACCATTTCGAATGACCTGACATGACTTGCACCTCCCATTCGGCCCGCCCCGACGGCTTGTAGACACCGGCACCAGACCGACCAAGGTTCCGGGGATTTTAGCATCGGCTGCTTTGGGCGGTCAAAATGGAGGGACGGAGAGATGGAGGGCATGAGTGGGAATTGCTGCGGGGGAAACTGATGGGTTCCTGCCTCTGCAGGAACGACGAGACAGGCAGAAACTAAACCACCTAAATGGCAACGCTACCGACGCCCGCCGGATTTTTACACCCGGCGGAGTTGGCTCTATAATGCCGACACCCAAGATCCATTAACCGAATTGGAGGTGGCTGGACATGAGGCTTTTAGTGCTTTCCGGTGGACGCCATCCCTACGAGGAGTCCACACCCATCCTGGAGTCCTTCCTCACGGGAGCCGGTCATGACGTGACCGTGACGGAAGACGCCGCAGTGCTGGCCGACGGGGGGGCGATGGGCGGATACGACGCTGTCGTCTTCAACACCCGCCGAGAGAACGTTCCCGACTTCGGCGATTGGCGTCTGACTCAGCAGCAGCAGGACGGGCTCAGCGGGTTCATCCGGTCGGGAAAGGGATTCGTTTGCATCCACATCTCGACCTGCGTCGCCGACAACTGGCCGGAGTACCACGACATCACCGGCGGCGGCTGGATTTCCGGCACCAGCTATCATCCGCCCTATGGCGAGTTCACGGTCAATGTCTGCAACGCCGACCACGCCGGCTGCGGCGGCATATCGGACTTCTCGACCAACGACGAGCTGTACATGAACCTGGCCATCCGGGACGGGAACGACGTTTACATTACCGGCACGTCCGAGGAGGGCACCTGGCCCTGGGGCCCTAACCGGGTGGAGACGTTCATGGCAGGCGGGACCTATCCCCTTGGCTGGACCCGGAAGTACGGGGAAGGGAACGTTTTCGTCTGTCTCCTGGGGCACGACGGGCGGAGCTTCGAGACCCCCGAGTTCCAAAGGATCATCCTCAATGGCGTGGACTGGGCCACGCAGCCTGCCTAACATGCCGGGCACGAACCACCTATCCGGTGAATCCAAACCCGATCAAGAAGGAGGAGCGGCCATGGCTACTCAGACCGATACCGCGGTGGCGCGGCAGAGCCAACCACTGGTGAAGATCACGGAGATGGACCACATTGTCCTGCGGGTAAGGGACGTGGAGACGTCGCTGCGGTTCTACTGCGAGACCCTGGGGATGCAGCCGGAACGCATCGAGCAGTGGCGGGCCGGGGAGGTGCGTTTTCCGTCGGCGCGGCTGAACGCCGACACAATCATCGACTTCTTCGGCAGCGACCAGGAACCCATCGGCAGGGACGGGGCGAAGAACCAGGACCATTTCTGCATGGTGATCGAACCCACCGACATGGAGGAATTGAAGGCCAGCTTCGAGGCGATGGGCGTCGACATACAGGCCGGCCCCGGCAAGCGGTGGGGCTCCCACGGCGACGGGATTTCTCTGTACGTCTATGATCCCGACGACAACGTGGTGGAGCTTCGCCACTACTGATACCCGACCTGGAGAACCGGAAAGAAAGGCAGGGGCCGGAAATTACTCCGGCCCCCTGTTCGTTAGACGAGAAGCCCCAGTGAGGTTTCCTGGGCCGACAGGCACTAGCTTTCCATGCTCCAGTTGTAGAGGTTGTCGTAGGCCAGCGCCCAGGGGGGACGGAGGTATCCAAGGGCCCGGACGTCCTCGAACCAGGCGCCCAGGGGAGAGTACCAGGTGTAGGAGTTGCCCCCGGCGATGCGGCAGAGGCGGTTAAGGACGGACTCGGAGAGGCGGGCCACGTTCTCCTTGCACATGAGCATGACCCGGCGGTCCTGGGTGCCGGTGTCCACCACCCGCATGGCCCCTTCCCAGGCCTGGTCGATGAGCCAGGCTTCCTGCTCGGCCATGGTCCAGTCGACCTGCTGGAGGGATCGGAGCCGGGAGCCACGGGCTAGGTTCGCCTTGAGTCGTTCTCGGGAGTACTCCATGGCGGCGTCGATGACTCCCATTATGACGGAGGTGAAGGAGATACCGCCGAGACTGCTGTTGTTGTTCATCAACTCGGCCTGGTGGCCGGGCCAGGCGATGCGGGTGGCGGGGAAGTCGGTGAACTCGAAGGCGTGACTGTTGGTGGACTTCATGCCGTGGCCTCGCCACTCGGCAGCAAGCTTCAGTCCGGTGCTGCCGTCCCAGGGGTGGTCGCGGACTTCCATGAAGAAGAGGTCGGGGGCGGTCTCGCCCTGGGGTACGGCCCGGGTGGTCATGAACGACGTGAGGCCGGAGCCGCTGCCGAAGTGCTTCTGGCCGGAGAGACGATACTTGAGCAGTCCATCGCCCTCGGGCACACAACCGGCGCGGGTCAGGCCGGTATCGCCGCCGCTGCCGGGCTCGGAAACGATGGTTCCCCACCAGCAGCCATCGGTGACGGTGGAGAATACCTCCTTGCGCTGCTGCTGGAAGCCTTCGTTGAAGGGGTCGGGCACGGAGGGGACGCGCCACGACGCCAGCACTCCCTGGTGCATGGAACTGGACAAGGTGATAGAGGGGTCCCCCTTGGCGAGCATTCGAAGGACGGTGCAAAGCTGGCGGCCCGAGCGGGCCAGGTCTTCCCAATAGCCGCCGAACTCGACGGGAACGGCCATCAGGTTGAAACCCAACTTCTGCAGGCTCTGGTAGTCGGCGGGGTCAGCCTTGGTGCGGTTCTGCCGGTCATCCCGTTGCGAGGCCCATTCCTCGGCGAGCTTGGGGGCGGCTTCCACTATTGACGCGACGCTCATTGAAACTCCTTGGTGACCCCCTCCTTTCGAGAGTGACTGCCGAAGCAGAACCTTCTATTCAAAGGTGGGGGACAAGCTAAACCGCCTCCGCTGTCCGAGCCGGGATGTTGCGAAGGCGGTTTTGCAGTTGCAATTTATTCGAGACTATCCGGCACGGGAGGCGTAGGCGGCCTTGGCACGGTCAATGGCGCGAACCCGACCGCTGACCAGGTCTTCCTGGCGCTCCCTCGCCCACTGGTTGGAGGCCTGGGTGCTGAGTACCGAACCCTGGAAGTGGGGCATCACGTAGCGGGCGAACAGTTCGTAGCTCTTGAGCATCTTCTCCCGGGGCGCCCAGTCGATGGTCTGGACGAGGAAGGCGCCGAACCCGCCGCTCTGCTCGTCCAGCCGCTCGATGGCCTCGATGCAGTCGTCGGGGGTGCCAACGATCCAGGAGCCGTTGTCGGCCATGTGGTCGATAACCTTGTCCAGCGGCCCATCGAAGGCAGCCTTGCGTCCGTTGGTCTGCTCGGAGTACTCCCTGAGGTACTGGCCGGCTCCCATGCGGGCGTCGTCGAGGGCTTCCTTGCGAGACTCGGCGAGGTGCATGGGGAGGACCAGGCGCCAGTCGTCCCGGTTCATTGTCTGCCCGTGCTCGGCAGCTGATTCCTCAGCGATGGCCCACAACGCGCCGAGGTCGGAGGGGCCGGCGGACGGGTCGCGGGGCACGGTAATGGTGAGGACGGAACAGCCGTACTTTCCGGCCAGGGTGACGCCCGCAGGGGACTGGACCGAGGCGACGGCGGTGTGCATGTAGGGCCGCTGGTAGGGCCTCAACTGGAGCAGGCCCTCCTTGAGCTCGAACCAGTCGCTCTTGTAGGTGATGGGTTCCGTCTCGGTGAAGAGGCGGAGGATGATGCCCAGCGACTCATCCATTCGCTCCCGCTGGAGCTCGTGGGGGATACCCATCATGTAGGCGTCCCCGGGGAGGGCGCCGGGGCCGACGCCGAAGAGGACGCGGCCGTAAGTCATGTGGTCCAGCTGGACCATGCGGTTGGCGACCATCAGCGGATGGTGGTAGGGGAGGCTGACCACGCCGGTCCCCAGCTTGATGCGCTTGGTGCGCTGGGCGGCGGCTCCGATGAAGACCTCGGGCGAGGAGATAATCTCCCAACCCGCGCTGTGGTGCTCACCAATCCACGCTTCGTCGAATCCAAGATGGTCGAGCCACTCCACCAGCTCCAGGTCGCGCTCGATGGCCAGGGTGGGGTTTTCGCCAACGCGGTGGAAGGGGCCGAGGAATATTCCGAACCTCATACGTTCCGGCAATGCCATTTTCCGTCTGCCTCCCTTTGGAGTCTTATGCCAGGGGACACCGTGTGAAGGAATCAGGAGCGGTGTCCGGCGGCCAGATGAACTTGGGACAATTCTGCCCCGGCGCCCGGTTCCTGTCAACAAAGGGCAGGGACGGCGACAAGAAGGGAGCAACGACCAATACAGCGGAAGAGAATGGGTTACCGCCCCACCTCGAGAACGGCGGAGACGATGTCGGCGGAGCGGGGGACGCAGTGCCGCTCCATGGAGGGGCTGTAGGGTATAGGGACATCGGGGGCGCACACGCGGCGGGGAGGGGACTTCAAAGCGGAGAAGGCGGCGGACTCGGTGACGGCGGCGATGATTTCGGCGGCGGCGCTTCCGGTTGAGCTGGCCTCGTCGACAACGACGAGCCGGCCGGTCTTGATGACCGATTCCTGTATGGTTGCGCGGTCCAAGGGAACCAGGGTTCGCGGATCAACGACTTCCGCCGATACGCCATGCCGTTCCGCCAACAGGCCGGCCGCGGACAGGGACTCCTGGACCATGTGGCCGATGGCGACGATGGTCACGTCGGAGCCTGGACGCTTAACGTCGGCAGCGCCGATGGGGATGGTGTACTCATCCTCGGGGACGGGTCCGGTGAGGCCGGCGATGCCATATCCCTGGGGCTCGAAGAAGACGACCGGGTTGTTGTCCCGGATGGCGATCTTCATCAGTCCCTTGGCGTCGCTGGGGGTGGAAGGCATGACGACCTTGAGGCCTGGCAGGTTGAGGAAAAATGGGTGGGAGCTCTGGCAGTGCTGGGCAGCGGCAGCCCTTCCCCCTCCGGTGGAAGCCCGGAGCACGATGGGAAACTGGGCTTGTCCGCCGAACATGTAGTGGACCTTGGCCATCTGGTTGACGATCTGGTCCATGGCGGTGAAGGCGAAGGCCATGAGCCCGGGGCTGATGATGGGCCGGAAGCCGCAGCCGGCGGCTCCGATGCCTGCCCCCACGTAGGCATCCTCGGAGATGGGACAGACGCGCACCCGCTGGGCGCCGAACTCGGGCATGAGGTCTTCCAAAGGACCCAGGCCGCCGCACAGGTGGAAGACCTTCTCGTCGCGGCGCATTTCTTCCCGGAAGGCTTCCAGGAGGGCTTCTACGTAGGTTATCTCGCGCATCCGGTCGCTCCTTGTCTCATCATGAGGCGTCGGACAGGTGAATCCCGGGCAGCCGACTAACCGGCGAACACGCCGGCCAAAGCGTCTTCGGGGCCGGGGACCGGTCCGGAGCCGGCAAACTCGGCCGCATCGTCCAACGCGCGGGCAACTTCCCGGTGAACTTCCTGCAATTGTTCCGGGCCGAGTCCCAGCGTGGCGGCGAACGATGGGATAGGGTCGGCGTATCCAGTACCGCCGTCATCCAGGCCGGGCGGTTCGGAGGGCTCTGAACCCGTGAGGGGCAGGCGCCTGGTCTTGCATTCGATAAGGGTGGGGCCCTCCTCACTCCTGGCCTTGGCGACGGCATGGGAGGCGGCTTCATAAACGGCCTGGACATCGGAACCGTCCACGGTGAAACCGGGGATGTCGTAGGATACGGCCCGGACGGAAACGTCCTCGACGGACAGGGCGTAGGAGGCCGGAACTGCGATGGCCCAACCGTTGTTCTCGCAAACGAACACCAGGGGGAGCTTCCAGATGGAGGCCAGGTTGAGGGTGCTGTGGAAGGTGCCCTCGTTTGATGCGCCATCCCCGAAGAAGGCGACGGCCACGCCGCCGCTTCCTTCCATTTGGGCCGCCAGGGCCGCGCCGGCCGCGATGGGCAGACCACCACCAACGATGCCGTTGGCGCCCAACATACCCCGCTGAAAGTCGGCGATGTGCATGGCGCCCCCCTTGCCGCCACAGCAGCCGTTAGTCCGGCCGTAAAGCTCGGCCATGAGGGGCCCGAGTTCCAGCCCCTTGGCAATGGCGTGTCCGATGCTGCGGTGGGTGCCGGTTATCCGGTCCGTGGACCGCAGGGCGGCGCAGACGCCGACGGCGGAGGCTTCCTCCCCTCCCGTGGCCTGGACCGGGCTGGGGATGTTGCCGGAGAGGGATTCCTGGGCGGCGCGGCGGGTGAAAGCGCGGATAGTCACCATCCGGCGGTACATTTCCAGCATTTCATCGGGCGACAGGGACATGACGGCTCCGAGGGGATGAGGTTAGGCCGGGGCTGCTTTCGTGAAACAGGAGTCCGGAAACTGGGGTCTGGAAGCTGGGGTCTGGAAGCTGGGGTCCGAAGGGTTGGACGGAGCAATTTTAATCCACCGCGAATCTCAAGACTATACCCCTTCCCCGGGACCAGGCTGGGTTGCCTTCGGGGGCGGTTGGCTGTTTAATGATGCGAATCTAAATCCCAAAGGAGTATTCCGTTGAGAGACCCGCATATTTTCGCCGGGAATCCCCTGGACCGGGGGGAACGGGAACGCAGGGACGAGGAATGGATCCGCGAGCAGGAAACTCTCCAATCCAGCCGATTTCTGCCGATGCGCGGGCCCCACGTCCTGGTTACCGGGGATGACCAGCCCCGGCTGGGGTGGATAAACCGCCAGGAACTTGACGCCAGCGGGTTTGACGGCATTCCTTTGCTGCTGGGCATGGAGGAGGGCGTTACCTACTTTGCGGTAGACCTGTCCCAGAGTCTTGGGGCCGGGGACGCCATCGCCGAGATGCCCAACCTGGTCTTCGAGGAAGCCCGGGCGGCGGCGGAGCAGCTGGCCGGCCCGGAGGCCGGGATACTGGCCCAGGGACGGTGCCAGATCAACTGGCACAACCGGCACGGTTTCTGCTCGGTCTGCGGGAATCCGACGGAGATACGGCGGGGCGGGCAGAAGCGGGAGTGTCCCCAGTGCAACGCGGAACATTTTCCCCGGGTGGACCCGGTGGTCATCACCGTCGTGTCCGACGGAGAGCGGTGCCTGCTGGGACAGTCCCGGGGACGCCTGGCCCGCCTGAACCGCTACTCGGCACTGGCCGGGTTCGTGGACCAGGGGGAGAGCATCGAGGAAGCGGTGGCGCGGGAGATCATGGAGGAAGCGGGCATCCAGGTGAAGGACGTGCGGTACCATTCATCCCAGCCGTGGCCCTTCCCGTCCTCGCTGATGATGGGCTGCCACGCCCACGCCGCGACGACGGACATCCACATGGACGACGAGGAGATGACGGACGTGCAGTGGTTTGACCGGGAAACGGTGAAGCTGGCCCTGGAAGAGAAGACCGAGGAACTGCTGCTGCCCGGCCCGGTGGCCATCGCCTACCACATCATCAAGGCGTGGGCCGACGGAGAGGTGGACTAACGGCCCGAAAGGGTCAGGTGCGCAATCCGGCCTGGCGGAGCTGGGTCAGCAGGGAGCGAGGGCTGTTGATGGTCAAGACGACCAGCAGGGGGTCCCGGTTGCGGCACTGGGTGGCGACGTAGCGGCGGTCCGGCTGGGCAACGTCGTTGTCGATGAGAAGGGCTTCGTAGGTGGAGGAACCAGCAAGGTCGATGGCCACGCCGTCGTCGGTGGTGGCGGTGACGATGAACCCGGCCATTTCCAGGATGCCGGTCAGCTGCTCCATGCGGCCCTGCTGACGGCCCACCAGCAGGATGCGGTTGTTGTCGGGCATGGCTTCAGCCCTGCCCTCCGAACACGAACTCGCGGATGGCGCCGAAGTAATCGGGCAGCCCCTGGAAGAGCAGGTCATTGTGCCCGGCGTTGGGAATGGTGAGCATCCGTTTCTGCTCCGACGCCAGGCTTTCGAACATGGCCCGGGCTTGGGCAAGGGGGGCCAACTCGTCCCTTTCGCCATGGATCACCAACGCGGGGATGCGGATGGAAGCAACCTTGCTGAGGTACACCTCCTCCAGCGCACGGGCTTCCTCCTGGGGCAGGCCGTAGAGGAACTGGCCCAGCGTGGGACGGCCGCTCTCGATGATGACTCCGCCCAGCTCCCCGGAACAGTGGGTTGCCAGCTCGAAGGCGGCGTGGCGGCCCATGGAGCGTCCCATGACGAACACGGGACCGTTGTACCCCTCCGAGGCCAGCATTTCAGACAGGGCGTCCAGGACGAGATGGCAGTCAGCGATCATAGAGGGGAAGGTGGGAGACCCCCCGCTTCGGCCATAGCCCCGATAGTCGGCGACGAAGAAGTTGAGTCCGGTCTGGACGTAGAAAGGAGCGATCCGGTCGTAGTCCGGGGCAGTCTCGCCGCTGCCGTAGAAGAACAGGATGGTGGGCTGCCCGGCGCCGGCGGTGAAGAAGCGGCTGGAGAGTTGAATGCCTTCTTCAATGGGTATGAAGTAGTCCTCCGCACCGGCAGGGGTGGGAGTCCATCCCGCCCGGGGGTAGAAGGAGTTCCTGGATATTTCAGGGCGGTCAAGGGCGGAGTAGTCGGTTTCGGGAATCATCGCGTTCTCGGCAAGGCCTCAACTGAAGAGGGATCCGAACGGCGGAATGGGACAGAGTGGGGTGTCCCCGGGTGGAATCCCGGTATACACGGAAAGCGGCAGTCAATATAATCCGCGGGGCATTTCCCGCGTCCTTCCAGGGCGGGCACCAAGCCGGAAAACAGGGCAGGAGGCCTCATGGATTACGGAGTCTACATGTTTCCCACGGACTACGCAATTAGACCCGACGAGCTGGCCCGGGAAGTGGAAGCGCGAGGGTTCGAGTCCATCTGGTTTCCCGAGCATACTCACATTCCCGCGTCGAGGCGCAGCCCGTGGCCCGGCGGAGGGGACCTGCCGAGGGAGTACTGGCACTGCTACGATCCGTTCGTCGCGCTGACGGCGGCGGCGGCGGCAACCACAACCCTGAAGCTGGGAACGGGTATCTGCCTGGTCATCGAGCGTGATCCAATCGTGATGGCCAAGGAGGTTGCCAGCGTGGATCGGATCTCCAACGGGCGGTTCATGTTCGGCATCGGGGGCGGCTGGAACGCTGAAGAGATGGAAAATCATGGGACAAATTTCCGGCGGCGGTGGCGCATCCTGCGGGAGAATATCCTGGCGATGAAGACCATCTGGACGGAGGACGAGCCGGAGTTCCACGGGGACTTCGTGGACTTCGACCCGATCTGGTCGTACCCGAAACCGGCGCAGACGCCCCATCCGCCGATCTTCATGGGGGGCGACGGGCCGCGCACCTTCGACCGGGTGGTGGAATTCGCTGACGGTTGGATGCCGATTGGCGGAAGGGTCAACTCAGGTCCCACGCTGGGTGAGAAGGTTGCCATGCTTCGAACGCGGCTGGAAGACACGGGACGCAATCCTGATTCCGTCCCAATCACCATTTTCGGGGTCAGCCCGGACGCGGACACCATCGCAAGGATGGAGCAGGACGGAGTTTCCAGGGTGCTGTTGACGCTGCCCCCGGAGAACCGGGAGACGGTGCTGCCAGTCCTGGACGACCTGGCCAAGCTGATTCGGTAGTCGACCCATCCCGAGCAGGAGCAAATGCAAAAGGCCGCCGGGCGTTCCGGCGGCCTTGTTGTTTGGCCTGAGAAGCCAGGGAGGGCTAGGCCAGTCCCTGGAGCATTTCCCGCTGGCGGGCGATGCGGTCGTCGTGGTCGAGGGCGAAGCGCCGGATGCCGTTAAAAATGGACTCGGCGTCTAAGTGGGCCTCGGCGATGACGTCGGACTCGGTGCCGCCGGTGAGCCATTCGTTGTGCCAGTCGGAAACGAGGGAATACTCGTCGGTGAGGGGGCCCGGATTGCGGACCGGCCACATCCGGCGGGTGCCGGTGGTCACTATCATCATGTCATAGATAGCTCCATCGGGAAGGACAGAGCGGCGGTATTCCTCGGGCTGGAGCTGGAAGAGTTCATCGCTGATGGCGGCGATAACCTTGACGTTGATGCCCGCCTCCTCCAGCCGAGAGAGGGTGGAGACTAAGTTGACCGTGGATGACGAACCCTGGGTGAGGACATAGCCCTGTTTCGGGCGGCCGGGATCGAAGTCGCGGATGACGTAGAATCCCTTGGCGGCGGCGTTCAGGTCCGAGTCAGCGAAAGCGCTGCGGTCGGCCACCGGGAAGTCGGGGCGGGCCACTTCCAGAACGATGACGCCAACCTTGGGATCGCGGGCGGCGACCTCGGCGGCTGCGAAGTAACCGGGGGCGACGTCGTTGTAGTCCCAGAAGCTGAGGGTGATGGCCTGGCCCCGGGGGAAGAGCTTCCAGACCTGGGGGGAGAAGATGCCGAAGTGGGTGCGGGCGTCGGCGGCAGTCTCGGGGCCGGAGTGTCCGGCGAGGACGTTGAGGACGCCCACTCGGAAAGGGCTGTCCTGGTTCTGCTGGCTCCAGACGCGGGAAGGGAGGTACATCAACGGAGTGAACGCGCCGTAGGTGCCGCTGATAGCCCAGACGCCGACGTGCCTCTTGGGGTCGAGGGAGGCGGTCTGGCCGACGAATCCGACGGCGGTGGAGACGTTGCCCGCTTCCTGGATGCCGGCCTTGAGGCGGACGCCTAGAGGGTTGGTTACGGGGTCGTAGTGGCCCCAGATGGAGCCGTTTTCGACGTTGATGGAGTCGGCCAGGTCGGCGGCTACGATGACGAAGCGATTGTCCGTCACGTAGTTCATGTACTTGACGATCTCGGAGATGGCTCGGCGGGTGCCGCGCACGTTGCCCGGCTCCTCGAAGAGCTTGATGCCGACCTGCTTTTCCTCGCCGGTCAGGGGATTGGTCACGGCGATCTGCTGAGCTTCGGTTGGGAGATTGGACACGGCCAGGCGGGGGTCCTGGAAGGGGTCCACATCCCGGTTGATGCGGAGGGGAAGGTTGTCGTCCACGGAGTCGCCGATCTCAACGAGGCGGTCGGAGATCCACTCGCCGAGACCGTGGCTCTCCAGGACGGAGAGGGCGATGTCGATGTTCTGCTTGAACTGGATGAGGCGGTCGCGGTTGTTGGAAACGGGACCGTCCTCGATGCCCACAAACTTGACGCCGAAGCGGTCCTCGAAGGTGCGGGCCAGGGCGCGGAAGTAGTCGCTGTTCATGGCGAAGCCATAGGGGTGGCTGGCGTAGCTGACAATCTGCTCGCCGTATCCAGGTATCTCGCCATTGACTGCGCCAGGCCACCATCCTTTGACGGTGCGGCCCACCATAATCATGGGCCGGTCGTCGGAGGGGTCCCAGTCCTCCATGGTCTTGAGAGCGGAGACGACCTGGTGGTAGTCGTTGCCGTTGTCTACCGAGAGGACGTTCCAGCCGTAGGAGGCCCACTGGTCCTCGATGCGGTAGCCCTGATACTGGGGCTTGATGACGCCGCCGACCAGCTCATCGTCGATGCCGGCGTTGTTGTAAGAGAGGAGGATGCGGAGGCGCTTGCCCACCTGCTGGGCCATGGCCTGAGTCTTCATCTCCTGGGAGTGGCCGGAGGTCATGGCGAACTCGCCCTCGATGGCCATTACCTTGAGGCTGTCGGGCGCGCCGACCATGTCCCAGAAGGCAGCCTTGCCGGCGGCGGTGGCGATGCCGATGCCGGAGGGACCGCCGTTGACATCGTTGGTGACGTCTGTGGTCTCGGAGTGGCCGGCCAGGGCGCGGATGCCTCGGATTCCGGCTTGCGCCATCAGGGGATGGTCCTCAAGGTCGTTGTCCTTGAGCAGGGTTTCCAGGGCGCCCCGGCCGCGGCGGAACCCGAGGCAGTCGATGGAGAGGAGGGCGACGTTGGGGTCGACGTAGTATCGTTCGTCGCCGGTGAGGGCGTGGCGGCGGGTCATAGCCTCGCCCATGATGAGCCAGAGGGCGTAGGTGACGGGGGCGTTGTGGCCGCCGGCGAGCATGAATTTGTCGGCGTAGGGATGCTTGGGCCGGCGATAGTCGTACCGCAGGCCGCCAAGGTCGGGTCCGACGAGGTGGGTCGCCACTGTGTAGGGGGTGTAGGCGAGGGGGCCGCCGAAGTGGCCAGTCTGGGCGTAGTTCCCCAAGAGCACCAGGGTCATGGCGGTGAGGAAGCCGACCTCTTCCAGACGGCCCCGGTCATAGTCGGGCACCGACACTCCATTGGCCTGGGTGGCGCTGGTCAGGACCACGCTGTTGACGGATCCGCCGGTGGTGGTAGTCATTTCCGATGCTCCATGCTGGGGATAGGTTTACCGCCGATGGGCTGGTGCGACAAGCATAATTATACCCGCCAAAGCCGGGTGATGGTTAGGGAGCAGTTGTGGGTTCATCTTGTGGGCCGCCATTGGCGCGAATAAGGATCACAGAGACTCTACCCGTTGGTCCGCTCAAACTCCTTCATAAAGGACGCCAGGATCTCTACTCCCTCGCGCGGGAAGGCGTTGTAGATGGAGGCGCGGATGCCGCCCACGGACCGGTGTCCCTTGAGCTCGGCCAGGCCCTGGGCGGCGGCTTCATCGACGAACCGCTGCTCGGCGTCCTGGTCTGGCAGCCGGAAGGTGACGTTCATGGTGGAGCGGTGGGCCGGGAGGGCGTGGCCGCGGAAATACTCGGATGAGTCGATGGCATCGTAGAGGATGGCAGCTTTCTCCCGGTTGCGGCGCTGGGCAGCCTCCAGTCCTCCCTGGGCGATGAGCCACTTGACGACGAGACCAAGGACGTAGACGGCGAAGACGGGCGGGGTGTTGTAGGCCGAGTTGCCCTTGGCGTGGGTCTGGTAGTTGAGCATGGCCGGAAGGGTGTCGGGGCAACGTTCCAGGAGGTCCTCGCGGATGACGACGAGGGTGACTCCAGCGGCTCCCAGGTTCTTCTGGGCGCCGGCGTAGACCAAGCCGTACCGGTTGATGTTGATGGGCTTGCTGAAGATGTTGGAGGAGGCGTCGGCCACCAGGGGGACATCGCCGGGGTCGGGTTCTTCCTGCCACTCGGTGCCGAAGATGGTGTTGTTGGTGGTGAAATGGAGGTAGGCCGCGCCCGGGTCCAACTGAAGCTCCGACTGGCCGGGGATGCGGTTGAACCCATCGTCCTCGGTAGAACCGGCGAGGTTGATGCTGCCCACGGTGCGGGCTTCCTGGAGGGCCATCTTGGCGAAATGGCCGGTGACGATGTGGTCGGCGGACTGGCCCGGTCCCAGCAGGTTCATGGGCACCATGGAAAACTGGAGGGATGCCCCACCCTGGAGGAAAAGGATACGGTAGTTTTCTGGAACTCCGGCCAGGGTGCGGATGTCCGCCTCGGCGGAGCGCATCATGTCCTCGATGGCAGGGGAGCGATGGCTCATTTCCAGCACGGAGATGCCGACTCCAGGGAGGGACAGGAGGTCCCGCTGGGCTTCCTCCAGGACGGGAAGGGGCAGGACGGCGGGTCCGGCGGCGAAGTTGTAAATTCGGTCAGTCATCTCCATCCCCGGGGACAGGATAAGGACACCGACGGCACGGGGCCGCGGCTGAGCCAAGCGCTAGTCTATGTGGGGATTGAAGCTGGCGTCAAGAATGTGGCGACGGCCCGAAGAAGGCCAGCAGGGCGCGAGGTGGGCGGCGCGGACCCTTCCGGCACGGCAAGCTCGGCCTGTAACGGCAAGCAGAAATAAACCCGGCCGTTGGGCGACTTGAGGTCGGCGATTCACCTCAGCCGATTACCACGACCGGGAGGAGTGGAGGATGTGAGGTTTCAGTTGTGGGAGCGCCGCCGCTGCCCGTGGCCCAGGTTTTGGCGGCGTCGCAACTCTAGCTGGCGGCGGCGCCGATGCGGAAGACTTTGGTGTTGCAAACCGGGCAGGTGCCCTGGGTCGCGGGCCGGCCGTTTTTCATGGTGATGGACTGGGGGTTCTGGATCTCCGTCTTGCTCTTGCACTTGACACAGTAAGCTTCCATAATCACGTCACTCCTCTCATAGTGTAGCTTACCCTTTAGCTATACCAGACCAACCGTCTCCACGTCAAAGTGTTTTCGTTTACATTTACCAGCGGTTTGCAAAAATCACAGGCCAAACACCCGGCAACTCTGTTCTTCCCATTGTCTGAGCATCCCGCGTTGAACCTGAATCGCTCGTTGACTAACTTGGCAACGAAAATAGCAGTACCCACCTCAAACAGCTTTCGACACTTCGGCAAACAAAAAGACCGGAGCAAGTCTCCGGCCCCAGCTGTTTCCAGGCCTGGACAACCGGCTAATGGGATTCAGCCAAAAACCCGGTCAATCAGGACAACCAAGCCCGACACAATCGTTGCTGTTCCGAACATCGTTCCAATCATCCATTTAATCAGCCGAGTTTCCAACTCGGCCAAATCGGCTTTGGTAGCGAAGGAATCAAGCCTACCTTCGATATAACTGACCCTTTGCTCGATTGTCGCCATACCGGTTCCTCGATAACCCTATGCTTGGAACATACTGCCGGTGGCATACTTTGTCAAGGCTTTGGAACGGTGCTTCCGGCTAATCTTCGTCATGATTTCCAGGAGGTTTTCCCATGCGGATCGACGTTCACACCCACGTCTGGCCCGACCGAATCGCGGACGTAGTCCTGGACCGGCTGGTGGAGCAGCTCGGGATCGACGCCATCGGGCTGAACACAGTGGATAGCCTGAAAGGACACATGCGGGAATCAGGCGTGGACAAGTCGGTGGTGCTGGGCGTGGTGGACCGGCCGGACCAGGTGACACGGGCCAACGACTGGCTGATCTCGATCCAGGACGACATGCTGGTACCCTTCGGCGCAATGCACCCGGACCTGGAGGACAAGGCGGGGGAGGTGCGGCGGCTGCGGCAGAACGGGATCAAGGGAATCAAGCTGCATCCCATGATGAACAGCTTCTATCCCGAGGATCCGCGAATGCTGGAAGTGTACGAGGAGATGGGGGACGACATGGTGCTGGGCATTCACTCCGGACGGCTGCCCCACACCGGAGAGGGGGAGACGGTCTTTTCCCCGCCGGAGCGGGTGATGAACGTGGCGCGCCAGTTCCCCAGGCTGAAGGTGATCGCCTTCCACCTGGGCGGGTTCTACATGCTGGACGAGGCCGAGCGGGAGCTAATCGGCAGGGAGAACGTCCTGATCGACACGACATGGCCGCCGACCCTTCGGGAGGTGGCGGCTCCGACGGTGGCGGCCATCATCAACAAGCACGGGCCCGACAAGGCCTGCTTCGGCACGGACTATCCGCTGGCCGGGCAGGCCGACGGGTCGGACTATATCGCCGAATTGGGCCTTTCCGACTACAACACGGAGCGGATCCTGGGGGAGACGGCTCGGGAGCTGATCGGGTTGTAAAAACATCAGGGTCGCGCATCAGTCCTCGATGCCGAAGCAGTGGAGGATGAAGGCGTATTCCAGGGCGACCTCCTTTAGGCGGTCGAAGCGGCCGGAGGCACCGGCGTGTCCCGAATCCATGTGGATTTTCAGAAGCAGCAGGTTGTCGTCGGTCTTGGCGGCGCGCAGGCGGGCGGCCCACTTGGCGGGTTCCCAGTAGGTAACCCGGGGATCGTTGATGCCGCCGGTGATGAGCAGGTTGGGGTAGTCTTGGGCGGTGACGTTGTCGTAGGGAGAATAGGACTTGATGTAGTCGTAGTAGATGGCGTCGTTGGGGTTGCCCCACTCATTGTATTCCATGGTGGTGAGGGGCAGCGAGTCGTCGAGCATGGTATTCAGCACGTCCACGAAGGGCACATGGGCGGCCACGGCCCGGAACAGATCGGGCCGCTGGTTAACCACGGCTCCCATGAGCATCCCGCCGGCGCTGCCACCGGCGGCGGCGATGTTCCCCGACGCGGCGTAGCCACGGGATACGAGATAGTCGGCGCAGTCGATGAAGTCGTTGAAGGTGTTGCGCTTGTTAAGGAGCTTTCCATTCTCGTACCAGTCCCAGCCCATCTCCATGCCGCCCCGGATGTGGGCAATGGCGAAGATGAACCCCCGGTCGACGAGACTGAGGCGGGCCGAGCCGAACTCGGCGTCCAGGATGATCCCGTAGGAGCCGTACCCATATAGATACAGGGGAGCCGAGCCGTCCAGGGGAGTGTCCCTCCGGTAGACTAGGGAGATAGGGATGAGGGCGCCGTCCCGGGCCGGGGCCAGCAACCGCTCGGTGGAGTAATCGGCGGAATCGAATCCGCCCAAGACTTCTATCTGCTTACGGAACTCCCGCTCCCTGGTGTCCATGTCATAGTCGTAGACGGTGGGGGGCGTGGTCATGGAGGAGTAGGAGTAGCGCAGGGTGGAGGTGTCCCACTCCCGGCCGCTGCGGGCACCGATGGAATAGACCGCGTCGTCCAGGGCGATGCGGTGGGTCTGGCCAGTGGAGAAGCGGGTGACGGAGACCTGGGGCAGGCCGGCTTCCCGGAATTCCATCGCCAGGTAGTCCTGGAAGCAGTGAATCCCCAGGATGGGACGGCCCGCCTGGTGTTCCACAACAGGGGTCCACGAGTCCCACCCGGGAGCAGCTATGGGGGCTTCCGAGACCATGAAATCACGGGATCCCGACCCGTTGTGGCGGATGAGGAACCGGTCGCCGTGGTCCTCGACGTCATACTCGAAGTCATCGCTGCGGGGTTCGATCAACGTCAGTGGCGAGTCCGAGTCGCCGGCGTCCATGAATCGCCACTCAGACATGTTGTTGCCGCCGGCGACGACGTAGATGAAGCGGCGGCTGAGGGACTTGCCGACGCCGACAAAGAAACGCTCGTCCTGTTCCTCGTAGACCAGCCGGTCATCGGAAGGGTTCTCGCCGAGACGGTGGCGGAACACCTGGACCGGCCGGTGGTGCTCGTCGAGAACTGAGTAGAAGAAAGACCGGCTGTCGTTGGCCCACTCCAGGGAATAGTAGGTGTTGGGGATGGGTTCATCCAGATGCTCCCGGGCCGCCAGATTCATGATGCGGATGGTGTAGACTTCGGAGCCCTCGGTATCCAGTGAGTAGGCCAGCAGGCGGTGGTCGGGGCTGGTATCGAAGACGCCCACCCGGAGGTAGTCCTGGTCCTTGGCGAGCTCGTTGGCGTCGAGGAGGACTTCCTCATCACCCTCTGGGTCACGGAACCGTCGGCAATAGATGGGGTACTGGCCGCCCTCCTCGAATCGGATGTAGTAGAAGTAATCGCCGTCCTTTTCGGGGACGGTGGAATCGTCCTCCCGTATGCGGCCCCGCATCTCGCGGTACAACTTTTCCTGAAGCTCCTCGGTGGGAGCCATGATCGCGTCGGTGTAGGCGTTCTCGGCTTCCAGGTAAGCCATGGTCTCGGCGTCTTCGATGAACCGGAGCCAGAACCAGGGATCCGTGCGGGCGTCGTTGAACAGCTCGAATTCGTGGTGGCGCTGGGGGGCAACGGGCGGCTGAAGTTCGGTCAAAGCGATATTCTCCAAAGGACTGGATGGGGCTCTGGGCCGGGCAGCTTGGAGCCAAGGGCAGGATGAGGGCGGTCAGGCCTGGCGGGCCAGCCGGTCCTCGCGGGAGGCCAGAAGTTCCCGGTACAGGCCCTCGACCTGTTCCAGCACGGTGGTCATGCGGTGGGGCTGGACGAGGGACAGGCTGCGGTCCCCCATTTCCTCCCAGCGGTTCCGCAGGCCGAGAATTTCCAGGATGCAGGCAGACAGGTCTTCGTCCGTTGGCCGGAAGAGGAACCCGTTGCCGCCGTGTTCCATCAACTCGGGCAAAGCGACGGAATCGGCAGCGAGGACGGGGAGACCGGAAGCCATCGCCTCCATGACGGCAATGCCCTGCAATTCGGCGGCTCCGGCACCGACATAAACGTGGGCCAGGTTATACAGGAGAGGAAGGTCTTCATCGGGAACGAACCCGGTGAAGACCAGGCTGCCCGGGGGCGACACCTTCCTGCCCAGCTCGCGGAACTCGGCCTCGTCCCGCCCCTTGCCGACAACCACCAACTGGAACACCCCATTCCGGGCGGCAAGGGCGGCGGCGCGTATCACCATATCCACGCGCTTGTCTTTTTCCAGCCGGCCCACGGTCAGAAGGACCGGCACGTCGCGGCGGATGCCGTACTTGCCGTACAGCCAGCCGGGAGGGGACGCCCGAGAGAAGCGGTCCAGGTCTATTCCGTTGGAGATGACGCGAGCCGGGGCGGTCATTCCTACGTGCTCCAGGACTTCCAGGCAACTGCGGGAGGGTGCCACCACGCAATCGAGACGGTTGTACACCCGCATCCAGTGGACCCACATGGCGGAGGTAACGACCGGAAACAGCGCCCGGGGGAAGTACTCAACGAGGTTCTCGGGGAGGAAATGATTGGTCCCCACCACGGGTATGTCCTGTTTCCTGGCCCGCTGCAGGGCGGCCTTCCCCAGGACGAAGTGGGTCTGCAAATGGACCACGTCGGGCTGGAAATCATTGAATATCCGGCGCAGCTTGGCATTGATCCCGACCCAGGAGGTGACCCGGAACTGGGGATGGACCGGCCGGGCAGGGAAGGACTTGATGCGGCGGACGGTTACGCCGGGAGTTTCGGGTTCCGACCTGGCCTCGTCCCGGAAGGCCATGTTGGGGGCCACCACCTCGACCCGGTGGCCCCGCCCGGCCAACCCCCGCACGAAACGCTGGGCGGCGACGGCAGCGCCGTTCAACTGGGGTGGATAGGTGTCACTGGCAACGAGGATTCTCACAACTGCTTCCCTCCTTGGCACATCCTGTTGGGGGGAACTTCATCATCTGCACGTTCATTGACAGCGTTGGGGTTGGATGGGCCCTGCACTTGAATTTTAGTCTCCCACGTTCAATTCGTCACCGTTCCATCGCCGCACCTTCCCGGAGTAGCGCTGGGCAGCCTTTCCGTAGAGGTAGGCACAGGCAACGAACAGGAGGAACATCGCCGCCAGCAGGAAGGGCCCGTAACCGAAGGCGGCCTGGAGCACGGCATAGCCCTTTCCTGCGAAATAACCCAAGAGTACGAACACCAGGGAGGTCAACCCAACCAGGGCGGCGTCCCACCAGATGAACCGCTTGATGGGTATGCCCAACGCTCCCATTACCGCCAGTCCGGGAGGGCTGATGAAGGGAATGGTCTTTATGAAGAGGAGCCACAGGCCGAGGTGGCGGTCGATAATCTCCGCCGCCCGGTCCCTACGGGTCTCCCGGATTCCGACCCGCGCCCCGAACCTGTCCAGCACCCATTGGCCTCCCCACTTTCCCAGACCGTAGTAAAGAACATCGGGGAGGAAGTTGGCGAAGAAGGAGAGGACAAACACTGTGAAGACGTTGAAGTGTCCCAGGGCGGCTCCCAGGGCGGCGCTGGCGGTGACGGCCGGGCCCTCGACCAGCATCACCAGGAACATAAGGATATACCCGTACCGGATGAGCCAATCGAGGACTTCCGTATCAAGGAAAGGCATCAACAGAGCACCGGGCGAACCGCCGCGCCGGAGGGTACAGGATCAGGGCCCCTGTGCGAGGGGCCACCCATTCCCGGAGAGTCAGCCAACCATGGAGCCTAGCGCCACCCATATCCGGCGGCCATGCCGCGCAGATAGTTGACCTGCCCGGTGTGTTCGGCGGTGTCCTCCACCACACTGACGAGGGCCCGCCAAGCCGGGCGCGTGTTCCCGGGGGAATACTCTATCTCCGCTTCGAGTTGGGCCTGGGTGGCCCGTCCCACCCGGTCGATCAGGGCCTGGTGGACAGCGTTGGCATATCCGGCGAGGAGCTCCCGGTCAGGCCGGAACTGGGCCACCTGTTCCGGAGTGTCCCCCAGCCCGGTGCGGTCCGGCTCGATTCCGAAAGACTCGTTCCAACCGCCGCTGGTCCAGACCTGGGGCTCATCCAACACGGCGGCGCTGATGCGGTCGCGCCAGCGGGACAGATGCCAGACCAGCCAGGCGATGTGGTTAGAGTCCTGTTCAGGACGGAAATAGAGCTTGTCGTCGTCCACTTCATCCAGAGCCTGCTGGATCCAACGGTAGGGGGCCTCGCACAGGGTAATGATGAATCCGTTGAGGTCCACGCTTTCAGATGCCATAGCCGAATCTCCTTTCTGTGAGGGATACGTTCAGCGGGGTCGGTTACTGGGTGAATAGCCGGAGCTAAGTCCGACAACGTCGGGAACATTATAACGGGGGACAAGGGCAAAACGAGGCAAGGAACTGACAGCGGCCGGCCTTGCCCATCCCAACTCAATCACTGGAAAGGTCACCGGAACGGAAAAGATACCGGGCGGTTCGCAAACGCGGTGAAACTTGGGAAAAATCCTCTAGCAAATCCGGGTGGAAGGTTATGTACAATCCCCAGCAGGTACCCAGCAGTATTCGCCCCTGCCAGTCTTATTTTTATTGTTGCCGGCAAGTGGGGTTGGGGCCAACGGGCAAACATCGCGGGCCGGGCAGCGCAAGGAGTGAGGTATGAAGTTTGTAGTCGTGGGAGCCGGCCAAGGCGGTTCGAACATCGCCGACGAGTTTGCTGCCATGGGAGAGTGGGTCTGGAAGAACCGGCACGTGCGGATTTTCACCGGATCGGACAGCGACCCGATCAACACCGGCGTTTTCGCCATGAACCTCGGCGCCGGGGACCTGTACGGTCTCAACCACATTCCCCAGACGGACGACCACACCATCCTGATGGGGACCACCGACGAGTTCCGGGGCAGGGGCGCCGGCAAGGTCAACGCCGACGGAGCCGAGCAGGCACGCCGCAACGCAAGGAAGATAACGTCGACGATCCGGGACCACGGCGACGTGTTCCGGGCCGACGCCATCCTGGTCTGCGCCACCACCGCCGGCGGCACAGGATCGGGTTCGGTGGGAGTGGTGGCCGATTTGCTCAAGGAGGAGTTCAAGAAACCGGTCTATTGCATGCTGGTCCTTCCCTTCGAGAGCCAGTACGACGAACCGGACAGCGTGGTGAACACGGCGACCTGCATCAAGAAGGTGATGGAAAACTCCAACGCCGACGCGGTGTTCCTGGTGGACAACCAGAAGTTCGTCCGCAAGAACGAACCCCTGGGCGTGAACTATGCCCAGATCAACCGGCGCATCGCGGACTCGTTCATGGACATCATGTGCGTCGGGGAGGAAACCGACCGCCGGTACATCGGCGAGGTGCTTGACGCCAACGACGTGATCCGCATCCTCAAAGGCCCGGCGGCCATCGGTGTGTCCACATCCTCGGTGCCTCCGCAGAAGGACGCGTCCACCTCTATGTTGGGCCGCTTCCGTCCCGGAAGCAGCAAGTACCGGCATTTCTCGGTTTCCAAGGCCCAGATCGAACGGGCCCAGAATGTGGTCCACTCGGCCCTGGCGGAGCTTTCCGTCGAGTGCGGGCATCTCTCGGACGGGCGGATAATGTACGACGCCCAGAACGTGCTGGGGTTGTTCAGCGGCCCGCCCCATGAGACCACCGAGGAAATCGTCGAGATGATGGACAGCATCTTCGCGGACCGGATCCCCGGGGCCGGACGCCGCAAGGGAACCTATCCGGGCCGCACGTCGGACACCATCAGCGTTACCGTCATGGTCTGCAACATCGGCCTGGGGGCCGCCATGGAAAAGGTGGAATGGTTCTACAAGCGGGCCACCGAGATGATGGGCGAGACCAGGGACAAGCGGGCCAACCGCGAGAATCTGTGGGAGGAGGTGACCCGGGCGGGAGACCTGCTGCCCAACCTCTAATCTGCCCATTCCTGAGCGTGATAGGGCAAAGCGCCCAGGACACTCAAGCGCGTCATTTGCGCGTTATTCGATTGAAAGGGTAGCCGCTTTCGCGCCCTTGGCAGGCAACTTGTCTAAGAGCGCAGGGCGGCTCTATCGTAAAAATCCACGAGTTCAGAATCCACAAGGAGGAAACTTATGAGAGTCTCTCGTTCTCCCGAGAAGCGGGGAGGAGCCGGCAAGATTATCATGATCTCGGCACTGGTAATTGCTGATATTGGTAGTCGGAGGGCTGGCCTACACCTTCCTGCTGCCGGGCTCCGACCAGGCCGAGGCCGGCGCCGCCCAGCCTGCTTCCGGCGTCAACACCGCCGCTGCCGAACCGGAAGTCCCGGCCCAGCAGGTCAGCGAGGACGGCATTCCCATCCCGATCGTGACCTTTGGCGAGGTCCTGGGCGAGGGTTTCGTGGAGGTAAACCTTCCCCCCGAATTCGGAAAGCAGGTCTGGTACACCAACCAGATTGACACCACCAACCGGCAAACCACCATGCACGTCGCCCTGTACAACCAGGATCAGGACACCATCGTGCGGACGATCCAAATGGACGGGTACCTGAAGGGACAGCCCCTCGACGACGCCCAGATCACCGTCCACTATCCGGTTGGCCCCAAGCGGCTGGTCCGCTACAACCGGGAACACGGCACCATCCAGGTGGCCCAATTCTACGACCAGCCCTACACCCACAGCATATTCACCCCCAAGCTGCGGGTGGCCCTGGTCAACCAGGAAGTGACCTTGAGCAACCCGGAAGGCACCTACCACGTTCAGCTGCAACTGGACCCCACCGGGGTTTCCGACAGTGAGCAGCTCGTCTTCGAGCAGACCCGGCCCAAGCTGGTGGAGGATGTGCTCGCCGAGCTCCGGTTGTTCGTGGAACGCATCGAGGAAAACCGGGTCAACTAGAAACTGCCCCAGTCTCCACAAGGGCATCAAAAAGCGCCGCTGGTTGAGCGGCGCTTTTTCTTGTCCTCCGGGAAAAGGGGTTACTGGGGGACCGTCAGCTCCGCCAGGACCTCTTCGCTCATGGTGAAACTCTGCTGCTCCGTGGGAAAGTCTCCGTCCCGCACCTCCCTGGCATAGTCGATGAAGGCCTGCTTCATCGCTTCTCCCAGGGTTGCGTACTGCTTGGCGTGTTTCGGGAAAAAGTCGGTGAACAATCCCAGCATGTCATGGAGCACCTGCACCTGGCCGTCGCACTCGGGACCGGCGCCGATGCCGATGGTGGGAATGGTCAGCCTCTGGGATATCAGGCGGGCCAGGGGAGCCGGCACCAATTCCAAGACCACCGAGTAGGCCCCGGCATCCTGGAGAGCCTGGGCATCCTTGAGCAGCTGCACCGCTTCCGCCCGGAGGCGTCCCTGGACCCGGAAGCCCCCGAAGGCGTTGACCGATTGGGGCGTGAGGCCGATGTGGCCCATGACCGGAATTCCGGCCTGGACGATACGGTGGACAGTCTCCGCCACGGCCTCGCCCCCCTCCAGCTTCACCGTCTGGGCGCCTCCTTCCTGGAGGAGCCGGGCGGCGTTGGTCAAAGCCTGCCCCTGATCCACCTGGTAGGTCATGAAGGGCAGGTCGGCAACTATCAGCGCCTGCCGGCAGCCCCGGGCGACCATTTTGGTGTGATGGACCATGTCGTCCATGGTCACCGGGATGGTGGAATCGTAGCCGAGGACGACCATTCCCAGGCTGTCGCCCACCAGCACTATTGGAATTTCCGCGGCGTCGGCCAACCGGGCGGAGGTGTAGTCGTAGACGGTGACCATGGGGATGCGTTCTCCCCGGGACTTCATCCGGGCAATATCCCGGATCGTCACTCTGGGCATGAATCCCACCTCCGCAGATATTGGTCGGCCAGTGCCCGCATTCCGGCGACAGCTTCCTGGGATACGCCCCGCCGCTCGGCCAGAGCCAGGGAAGCGGACGTAAGCGCGCCGTAAGCCAGGGCCCCGGAGGGGACCGCATCCCCCAGAGCTGCCAGGTGCGTGTTCATCGTGGACAGGTCACCCCGCACGGCGGGCCCGGTGACGCTGGGCGCGATCCCGTTCCGGCCGATATTCTCGATAGTGGTCCCGGCAAGAGGCACCAGGGCCGCCAGGGCTTCTTCCTCCGTGTATCCGATGGCGGTCCAGCAGTCAACCGCTGCCTGCAACAGGGCGGCGAGATACCCGCATCCCAGGATGGCCGAAGCATGGTAGAGGGGACGGTCCCGGTCCGGGATATTGACGGGATGGCCTCCCAGGGCGCGGACCATCCGGTCCAAGTACGCCGGCAGCCACAGTTCGCCGGCAACGGCGAAAGCAATCCCTTCCAAGCGGGCCTCGGCATCTTCGGACCTGGTCAGGCCGGCGAAGGTCTGAAAAGGATGGATGGAACCGACAGCCGCTCCCTGGAGAGCGGCGGGCCGCAAAAGCTCCGGTCGACGACGCGCCGCTGCAATGGACGACACCCTGGCCGCTCCGCCACGTGACCCGGGAGGCTACCTCAGGGATGACCGAATCTGGAGTGGTTATAAACACCAGGTCCGACTCGTCAGCCAGGGCCTGGGGACTGTCGTAGGCCCGGCAACCGTCCACCCGTTCCGAGAGCCACTGGGCGGACGAAAAGCGACCGGCTGGATGCCCCGGTGACCGTATACCCCCTGGCCGAGAGTGCGAGGGCCAGCCCCCGGCCAAGCAAGCCGATTCCGATGAAGCCGATGCGGGAAGGCATGGTCAGTCATCCGCGCGCAGCCGTAAGGAAGGTTGATCGATTGACGGTGGAAGACTGACGCGCGAATCACGAGAACCGCAGCCGGTGCCTGGGATAGCACGACTGCAACGTGAGGGACAAGAGCGGTGGAGTTGGGCTGGTGGACTTGGCCGTCTCGGTCATCTGAGGATCCCAGCGGCCCACGGTTATGCCGTTGTGGGTGGACATTCGCGCTCACCCCCGGTTCGGTGGATGGCGTGGCAATTCTAAGCGTGGCCTCCGAAGAGTGTCAAGGTAACCACGGCGGGAGTCCGATAATCGGGAAGAAGCCATTCTAAACGCAATTCAGAAAGTCACCTGGCAGCTTCCCCTATGTTAAAATTTGCACCAGTAGTTATCCTCGGGTTATCTTCTCTTCCCGGACTAGGGGCCGGTGCGCCGCCCAGGAATTCCACGGGCGTTCCGGCCGACAATTACCCCGGATTCCCAGCAATAATCATTCTGGAGGTTTGAGAAAGTGTACAAGAACTCGGATGGACAGGGCATTGTGGCAGGACTGGTGGTCGGCGTAGCCGTCGGCGTGGCAATAGGGCTGCTGCTGGCTCCCAAGCCGGGCGAGGAGGCCCGGGAGCTGGTCCGCCAGGGAATTGCCGACGGGATCGACCGGGTCCGCAGGATCCGCGAGGAGCGGCAGTCCTCCGAGTAAAGGACGGCCGCCTTTCAGCAAGGACCGCGAGTGGCCGCTGCAGTCACGCAGGAGCTCAGAACCGGACGGGTCAACACCCGTCCGGTTGACGGTTCGGGTGCGCCGCGGAATGGGAGGGAGCGAACTCGGAAATGACGGTGCGTCAACCTGGCAGGCAGTCAACGGCGGCGCGGGTCGGAGAGGTCATCGCCGCTGATTCCACCTCCTTTACGGTCCAATGCTACGAGCTGTACGGCTCGCCGCCCCTGGGCAGCTTCATAAGGGCCGGGCATCCGGGAATCTACGGAGTGGTCAACAATGTACGGACCGAACCGTTGGATCCCAGCCGCCCGGTCCTGGCGCGGGGCCGGGACCACGAGACGGAGGACGAAGTCCTGCTGGAAAACCCCCAGCTGTCCCGATTGCTGACTTCCCGGTTTGACGCGGTCACCATCGGCGCTGCGGGACCCTCGGGGTTCGCCCCCTGGCTGCCGCCCCTGCCGCCCGCGGGTCCACGCTTTCGTTTACGGCTGCGGGGAGGAAGAATACGCCATGTTCGCCGCCGATCCGGGATTCCTGGCCCGCCTGGCGCGTCCCGAATGCCCGGCCTCCGACGACGTAATCAGGTCGTGCCTGCTGGGAATGGTGGACGGCCGGCCCGACGGCCCATCTGTGGCCCTCCGGGCGGGCCGGGCGCTGGCGGCGCAACTGACCGGCGACGTCGCCCGCATCAACGCCATCCTCTCCGGGGTTGGAAAGTGACGGACGGCGGGCACGGGCTGTTCCCCAACGGCGGGGGCGCATGGGGAGGGGGCCGGGAAGGTGGCCTCGAAGGCCGCAGGTTGGGACAGGTCATCGGCGGGTCTTTGAGCCAGGGAGTGCAGGCCAGGCTGGAACTCCACCGGAGATGTGTCCGTGGAGGATGTGAAGGTTGGCTCCTTCGTGACCATCCAGGGAGAACGCCAGAGGTTCTTCGGCGTCGTGACGGACGTATCCCTGGCCAGCAGCGACAGCCGACTGTCCCACATGCCCCCCGGGGGCGGACGATGCGCTGGTGGCACGAGCGATATCCGGGACCGTAGCCTACGGGACGGTGAACATCCTGCCCCATCTGACGATGCCCGTTGCCGCGGGCGGTCCGGCGGAGCCTCCCGTCGCCGCCAAGACCATCCCGGCCCACTTCTCCCCAACCCACGCCGCATCCCAGCAGGACGTTAACCTGGTTTTCGGCCAGGAGGACGAGAGGCACTTCTGGATTGGCAACCCGCTGGACATGGACACCAGGGTCTGCCTGGACCTGGATGAGCTGGTCAAGCGGTCCATCGGGGTGTTCGGCAAGAGCGGCACG
The DNA here is from genome assembly GCA_965203675.1 of Dehalococcoidia bacterium. Lineage (GTDB taxonomy): Bacteria > Chloroflexota > Dehalococcoidia > Lucifugimonadales > UBA3495 > CATOSK01. The sequence continues at coordinate 1,498,520 of CBDBDE010000002.1, forward strand.
GGCAAGACCTTCCTGACCCGCTTGCTGCTCCTAGGCATACTCCAGGGAGGGCAGGCGTCCACGCTCATCTTCGACATGCACAGCGAATACGGCTGGAGCGGACAGGACTCGGACCGGAACGTTTCGGTCAAGGGCCTGAAGCAGCTTTTCCCGGCCAACGTATCCACCTTCACCCTGGACGAGGAGCGGGACCGCTGGCGGGGAACCTCGGCGGACGAGGTGGTGCGCATTGGTTACGGGGAGGTGGAGCCGGAGGACATCGAACTGCTCCGGGAGACCCTCAACCTCTCCGAGGTAGCCGCCTCGGCCGCCTACAACCTGCAGCAGAGGTTCGGGCAGCAGCACTGGCTGGAACGCTTCCTGTCCATGGAGGGTACCGAGGACATCGCCGGCCTGGCCAACGATGTCGGGGTCAACGCCCAGGCGCTGGGCGCGCTGCACAACCGCCTGCTCCGGTTCAAGCGGTTCGATTTCATGCAGGCCAACACCCGCTATGACACGGCTGCCCGGATAGTCGAGCACCTGGAAAGGGGAAAGCACGTTGTCCTGGAATTCGGGAGGCACGGCCGGGACCTGAACGCCTACATCCTCCTGAGTAATCTCTTGTCCCGGCGCATCCACAACCGTTATGTCGAGCTGAAGGAGATGGCCGAAGGCGGCAAGGTCAAGGACCCCCAGCCGGTCGTGATCGTTATCGAGGAAGCCCACAAGTTCCTGAATCCGTCGGTCGCATCCCAGACCATCTTCGGGACCATCGCCCGGGAGCTGCGCAAGTATAATGTCACGCTAATGGTCATTGATCAGCGGCCCAGCGCCATCGATTCGGAGGTGATGAGCCAGCTGGGCACCCGCCTTACCTGCCTGCTGGACAACGACCGGGACACTGACGCCGTCCTGGCAGGCACCGCCGGAGCGCGTCAGCTCCGAGGGGTGCTCTCCCGCCTGGAAGCGAAGCAACAGGCACTGATCTTCGGCCACGCCGTCCCGATGCCGGTGGTGGTGCATACCCGGGAGTACGGCTCCCAGGACTCCTACACCCAGTTCAGCCGGGGCTACGCGCCCCCTACCGGTGTGGTGTCGGAAAGCCCCCGGGAACGCCTGGAGCGGGAAATCGATGAACTCTTCTAGCCCCGTCATGTCAGGGACCTAGCGCGGTGCGGGTCATCAGCGACACCGGGGAGATGGCGGTAGCCTGCTGCGAAGCGGGAAGACCGTTGGGGCTGGTGCCGACGATGGGGGCCCTCCACGAAGGCCACCTTTCCCTGGTGCGGCGGGCCAGGTCGGAAAACGCCACAGCGGCGGCTACTACGATTTTCGTCAACCCCACCCAATTCGGACCCGGGGAGGACCTGGCAGCGTATCCCCGGGACCTGCCCCGGGACCTGGAACTGCTCGCCGGGGAAGGGGTTGATCTGGTCTTCACCCCGACGCCGGAATCGCTGTACCCGGCCGGATTCGCCACTTGGGTCGAGGTGGGAGAAATCGGGGAGAAACTGGAGGGAGCGGTGCGCCCCGGGCATTTCCGGGGGGTGGCGACGGTGGTCTGCAAGCTGCTGAGCATAGTCCGGCCCGACCGGGCCTACTTCGGACAGAAGGACGGGCAGCAGGCCGCCGTCATCAAGCAATTGACCCGGGACCTGGACCTGGGGCCGGAGATAATCGTGTGCCCTACGGTCCGGGAACCCGACGGTCTGGCCATGAGCAGCCGCAACGCCTACCTGACCCCGGAACAGCGGCAAGCCGCTCCGGTGGTGTACCGGGCGCTGTCCGCCCTCGAATCCGCCTGGAAGTCAGGAATAATCAGCGTCCCGGAGTTGCAGGAAAGGGCGCTGGCTGTGCTCCGCGCGGAACCGTCGGTTGAAGGCGTGGACTATGTGGCCGTCGTCGACTCCGGCACTTTCGTAGAATTGGAAAATGCCGTTGCCGGGGCAATGGCACTAACGGCCGTCCGCATCGGCGGCGTGCGGCTGATAGACAACGTGGTGCTGGGGTAGGAGATTCCCCTACCCCTGCGTCAACTCCCGCACCGTCTCCGTCAAGGCGGGAAGTATCTTCTCCCAGTCTCCGACCACTCCGTAGCGGGCTTCCTTGAAGATGTTGGCCTCGGCGTCCTTGTTGATGGCCACTATGACCTTGGAGCCGGAGCAGCCGGCCATGTGCTGGCTGGCGCCGGATATTGCAACGGTGATGTACAGGTCGGGAGTGATGGTCTTGCCGGTGAGGCCAACCTGGTAGCTGGCCGGAACCCAGCCCGAGTCCACGGCGGCCCGGGATGCGCCGACGCCCGCCCCCAGCAAACCAGCCAGTTCCTCCAGATCCTTGAAGGGATCGGGTCCCCCCAATCCGCGGCCGCCGGATACGACGATGCGGGCGTCCTCCAGCTTGATGCCTTCCGACTCTTCCATGACGGTGTCCACCAAGGCGGCCCGGGCCATTCCAGCATCCAGGTCCACGGGGAAGGATACAGTGGCGCCGGAGCGTCCGGCGTCCGGCTCCATCGGCTCGTAGACCTTGGGGCGGACGGCGGCGACCTGGGGCGTGTAGTTGCAGCTCACCACGGCGACGGCGTTGCCGCCGTAGACTGGCCGGTTGGCCAGCAGCTTGCCCGTGGCGGTGTCCACCGACACCTCCAGGCAGTCCTGGGCCAGCCCGACGCCCAGGCGGAAGGCCAGGCGGGGAGCGATTTCCCGGCCCTCGTTGGTTCGTCCGATGAGAACGACGCTGGGATCGGCCTCGCGGCACAGGGACTCCATGGCGGACAGGCACAGGTCAACCTGGTAGGCATCCAGGGCGGGACTCGTCACCAGGTATACCTTGTCGGCGCCGTGGCTGATTGCCTCCTGGGCGGCGGCTTCGGGAGAGCTTCCCAGCAACCCGATGGACAATTCCTCGCCCAGCGCGTCCGCAACGCCGCGCCCCGCAGCCAGAATCTCCCTGGCGGTGAGGCTGAGCTCACCGCCGGTCAGTCCTTCCAAAACCAGGACTCCCTGAGCCATTGGACCCTCCGTGATTCACTTCTTCGTTGATGGGTTTGGGCGCCGGACATGCAGACGCCGGCGCACGGGAGTTCAGCCGTAAATCAGAACTACGTTCAGTGGCCCCGTGCCTAGATGAGCTTGTCTTCCCGCAGCCGCAATGCCAGATGCCGGGCCGCGTCAGCTTCGTCGTCGCCCTCAATGATCTCGCATTCCTGGGTGCGCTGGGGGACGAACAGGTCGTGGAGAGTGATGCGCGGTTCCAGTTGACCGGCATCGGCCTCCAGGTCCCCGGCAGCCCAGATGGTGGGGCGCTTGCGGGTGGCGGCCATGATGCCCCGCAGGGTCGGATAGCGGGGCTGGCCCAGCTCGTTGCTCACGGTTACCAGGGCGGGTAGCGGAGCTTCCACCACCTCGTACCCGTCGGGAATCAGCCGTTCCACGGTGACCTTGCCGCCGTCAACGGTCACCTTGCGTCCCAAGGCAACACAGGACATTCCCAGGATTTCGGCCACTCCCAGGGGGACTTGGGCATTGTCCCAGTCGGAAGCCTGGCGTCCGCAGATAATGAGGTCGAAGCCACCCAGCTTCTTGATTGCCGCCGCCAGGAGCTGGGCGGTGAAGAAGCTGTCGATGGTGTTCTCGAAGGCGTCGTCCTGTAGCAGGACCAGCTCATCCGCCCCCATGGACAGGGGCTTCTTCATCACGTCCAGGGCAAAGCTGGAGCCGGCGGAAATGACCGTCACCGTGGCTTCCTGGGCGTCCTTGATCTGGAGGGCGGCTTCCACCGCGTTCTCGTCGAAGCCGTTGACCACCGGCGGAATATTGGGCGGCGTCACCACCCGCTTGGCCGCGCTGTCGATCTGGAAAGCCGCCATGGGCATTTCCGGGTCAATGACCTGCTTGGCCAGAACGCCGATGTTGACCGGCATGGCTGATCCTCCGAAAGGCGACAAAAATAGCCGTCCGTGACAGCACGGACGTTGGCAAGGGGAATGTATCATCGCCCGCCGGAGGTGTCAACGAAGACAGCCGCACTAGGGAAACGGAGGAATCAACCGGCCGATGACCCCCCGGTGATATAATTGACGAGGAAGATGGACGCTCCCTGGGCCGCTGTCCTGGCCGCGCCCAACCCTTCCTGACCGGAAGACCCGGACAACCCTCTCCCTTATTGGAGCGACAATCGAATGAACACCGTCAAGACTTTCTTCCTGCTGATGGTGCTAACCGGCCTGCTGCTGATGATCGGCGGCATCTTCGGCGGAGAACTGGGAATAATCCTGGCCCTCGGATTCGCCCTGATTATGAACGTCGGGGCCTACTGGTTCAGCGACAAGATCGCGCTTTCAATGGCCCACGCCAAGCCCGTCACCCAGGATGATGACCCGGAGTTTTGGGGGCTGGTGGCCGAGCAGGCTTCCCTGGCCGGGCTGCCCATGCCCCGGGTCTACGAGATTGACAGCGCCTCTCCCAACGCCTTCGCCACTGGCCGCAATCCGCAGAACGCGGCGGTGGCCGCCACCACGGGAATCCGGCGGCTGCTGACCCGGGAGGAGCTGGGCGCGGTGATGGCCCACGAAATGGCCCACGTCGGCAACCGGGACACCCTGATAATGTCGGTGGTGGCCACCATCGCCGGGGCCATATCCATGCTGGCAATGATCGCCCAGTTCTCCGCCATTTTCGGCGGAATGCACGGCGGGCGTGACCGGGGCGGCGGCGGGATCATCGGCCTCCTGATAGTGGCCATCGTGATGCCGCTGGCGGCGACGGTCATCCGCCTGGCCATCTCCCGGGCCCGGGAGTTCCAGGCCGACGCCACTGGGGCCAAGACCTCGGGCAACCCGGAGGCCCTGGCCCGGGCCCTGGAAAAGCTGGAAATGGGCGCCGAGATGCGGCCCATGGAGGTGTCGGAAGCCGCCTCCCACCTGTTCATCGTCAACCCACTGCGGGGCAAGACACTCAGCGGCCTGTTTTCCACCCATCCGCCCATCGAGGAGCGGGCCCGCCGCCTCCGCAACATGCGGCCCAACTTCTGAGCCATCCCGGCTGGACCACCGAACGCAAGAGGGGAGTCCCGAATCGGACTCCTCTCACTTTTCAGGGAAAGGCCGCTCCGGTGGTTAAAAGATGGCGATGGGATTTACCGGGCTTCCCGTGACGTTACGCAGCTTCAATGGCCCCATGGACAGCATGAACTCGTAGCGGTTCCGCCGCTCGCAAGCCTGGGCCAGCTCTTCCAGGTTGGCGTTGTCGATGAGCCACAGCCCCAGGGTGACCAGGCAAACGGTGTGCAGCGGCGCGGTGACGGTGGCGTAGTGGCTGGGGCGCACGTCATTGGATGTGTCCGTCCCCAGCATGGCGACGCCCCGTTCCTTGAACCACGGCGTGCAGGCCACCTGGCAGGCGGTGAAGGGCTGGGTGTTGGGACGTGGGCCTTCCTCCAGCCGCATCCGGTAGTTGCCGGTGCGGACCAGGAGGATGTCGCCCTCCTCGACCCTTACTCCCTCCAACTCCTCGGCGGCCTCTAGGTCCTCCGGCATCACCGGGTCATCCGTTGCCAGCCACTTCGTCCCCCGCACCTTGGTTATGTCGAGTAGCACTCCCGGGAAACGATGCCGTCGGAGGCGACCTCGATGGAGTGGCTCTGCGCGCCCTCCCGGGAGGTGATGAGGTTGGCGGGCTTGCCGTTGTACAGCTTGGCCTGCCAGGAGTAATGGGACAGGGAGTCAATGTGGGTGATGCTCTGGCCGTGGAAGACCATCCCGATGAACTCGGACGCTCCCCGGCGCACCAGCTTGCGCTCCGGCGGATCGGTGTCCCGCCCCTCTCCGCTGTCCACCATGTAGCGCTGGACCTGGAAGGTCACATCGGGCGTCATTTCGGTGGTTATGGGACGGGCGCAGCTGACCGTTTCTCCGTCCCGCACCAGGGACGCCGCCTGCGTCCGCTTGGCCGGGGTGATCAGGTTCAGGCACCCCTTCTGGTCGTCCTCGCCCCAGCGTCCCCAGTTGCTCAGCGAGGTCATCCATTCCAGCACCTGGGCTTCCGAGGGAATGGTCCTGGTCGTCATGGCGGGCCTCCATCAACTATCGTTTGGGCTGTCCTGCGGCCCGGACATCACCCGGGCGGCGGAGTCTTGACTCGCCCCATTGTAGCCCCGTCCGAGGGACAAACCAACGGCGGGACAATCACTCCCTTCCCGCCAGCACC